>NZ_JH947125.1:0-513674 GCF_000302595.1 Pedobacter arcticus A12
AATATGGACAATAAAAAAAGCCAGTATAGTGATTACTGGCTTTGAAATTTGACTTTATAGCTCTAATTCAAATCATCTAAAAGGAAGACAAATAGTTCTTTCGGTCCGTGAGCGCCGAGAACTAAAGTTTTTTCAATGTCTGCAGTTCGGCTAGGCCCTGTTGTTACAGAAAGCATGGTTGGAAGGTTATTCCCGTATTTTAATTTAATTAGTTTGAATGCATCTTTTATGTCTAACACCAATTGTGAAGCGTAGGCTACGACAATATGCTGGTGTGGGTAGATGCTTAATCTTCTTCCGGCTGCGTTTGCATTGCTGAGTAAAATAGAGCCGTTTCTTGCAATTAAAGCTTCACACAATGTTAGTCCTACTTCAGCTAATTCAAAGTCTTTATCTGTAGCGTAAAATGGGTATTCGTAGGTGTTTAATAATTCTTGCAACTTAGGTTCCCAGCAATAAATTTTCCTCCATTTTTTTTCTTCTGCCAGTTGCAGGATATTTTCGATAAAATGGATTTCATTTTCGCAGTAAACGAATGAGCCACTCACTTTGGTTAGCTCTTCGGCGAAGATAACCTCTAACATTTCATCTGTTGCGGGGTACAGTGGCAAATCTTCTAAATTTGGATAGGGATTATCGTGTTTCTCTAATAATGCCTTTCTGATTTTTTTAAGAAGTTGCTCTTTGGGAGTGGTGGTGTCCTTCATTATATTAAAGGATTTGTGTTAAAAAGCCAAGCGCCGACTTTGTGAAATCAGCGCTTGGTTTAAATAATTTATAATTCGGTTGATTCAACCTTTAGCGGTTCTGTAGAATCTCCTACCGGTTCTGGATGGATGTTTTCTGCGATGATTGTTTGATCGCCTCCTTCTTTACCGTTTACGAATTCGTCATAGGTTGTGCGGTTGTCGAATGGCCGCTTACCTAATATTTCTTCTAAATCACTTTGGAAAAGAATTTCTTTTTCTAAAAGTTTTACTGCTAGAGCTTCCAAACCATCTCGTTTCTCAATCAACAAATCTTTGGTTTTTTGATAAACACCACTGATTAGTTCTCTAACTTCAGAATCAATCAATTCAGCAGTTTTATCAGAGTATGGTTTGCTGAAATTATATTCACCACCTTGATCATTAAAAGACACGTTACCCACTTTTTCGCTCATCCCGTACAAGGTTACCATGGCGTAAGCTAATTTGGTGATACGTTCTAAATCGTTTTGTGCACCGGTTGATATTTTACCAAAGGTGATGTCTTCTGCAACTCGCCCTCCCATTGTCATACACATTCCGTCAGAAAGTTGTTCTGTAGTATATAAAAATTGCTCTTTAGGGAGATACTGTGCATATCCTAAGGCTGCAACACCACGTGGAACGATGGAAACTTTTACCAATGGATCTGCGTGTTCTAGGAACCAGCCTGCAATAGCGTGACCAGCTTCGTGATAAGCAACGATTTTCTTTTCTTCTGGAGAGATAATTTTGTTTTTCTTTTCTAAACCACCAATTACCCTGTCCACAGCGTCTTGGAAATCTTGCATATCAACTGCTTCTTTATTTCTACGGGCTGCAATTAAAGCTGCTTCGTTACAAACGTTAGCAATTTCTGCACCTGCAAAACCTGGTGTTTGAGCAGATAGTTTTTTAGGATCAACACCTTCTGCTAACTTTAGCGGTTGCAAATGAACTTTAAAAATCTGCTCACGACCAACTAAATCTGGTTTATCGATAGAAATTTGTCTATCAAAACGACCTGGTCTCAGTAATGCTGAATCTAATACATCTGGGCGGTTAGTTGCCGCCATAATGATGATCCCTGAATCGGTACCAAAGCCGTCCATTTCAACAAGCAGTTGGTTCAAGGTATTTTCACGCTCATCGTTTCCGCCAACCATGCTGTTTTTACCTCTGGCTCTACCAATAGCATCAATCTCATCAATAAAGATGATACATGGTGCTTTTTCTTTGGCTTGTTTAAACAAATCTCTTACACGAGAAGCTCCAACACCTACGAACATTTCCACAAAATCGGATCCTGATAAAGAGAAAAATGGTACTTGTGCTTCACCTGCAACAGCTTTTGCCATTAAAGTTTTACCTGTACCTGGCGAACCTACCAATAATGCACCCTTCGGGATTTTACCTCCTAGGTTGGTGTATTTCTTTGGATTTTTTAGGAAATCGACAATTTCCATTACTTCTTGTTTGGCTTCTTCTAAACCGGCAACGTCACTAAAAGTAATGCTAACTTGAGATTCTTTATCAAATAAAGTGGCTTTAGATTTACCGATATTGAAGATTTGACCTCCGCCACCTCCACCTGCACCACCGCCCATACGACGCATGATAAATATCCAAATCAAAGCAAAAATTACGATTGGAACAATGAAAGACCAAAACAGTGACGAAAAAGGATTTGACCTAGACTCATAACTTAAAGATACCCTAGACTGCTCGGGAGTTTCCTCTTGTGATTTGTTTAACCTCGCTTGTAAAGATTCGAAAGAACCATCAGTAAAATAATACTGTGGCGTAGTACCGGTCATTGAAAAGTTGTTACGGTCTTTTAAATCTTTGTATTTTGCTTCGTTAAGCTTGTCTTTTTTAATATAGATTTCGGCAATAACTAAATCCTCTTGCTTGTAAGCAACTACTTTGTCTACATCGCCAGGTTTTAACATTTCCGTTTCAAACTTTTGATAAGTTATCAAACGGGCGTTGTTACTGCTCATGAAAAACTGAACACCAAGTATGGCCAATATGATAACGCCATAAACCCACATAATGTTAAACTTGGGTGGTTTAGGCAACATTTTTTTTGTTGGAATCTTTTTTAAAGGCTTCTTATTATCTTTATTTTCTATCATCGCTGTTTTTGTAAAAATTATGCTTTGGTTAAGCACTTTTATAGGATTCCAATTCGGCATCACCCCACAAATCCTCTATTCTGTAAAACTCTCTTTTGTCTGTTTTGAATACGTGAACCACCACATCTAGGTAATCTAAAAGAACCCATTCGGCGTTCTGAAGCCCTTCTTTTCTAAAAGGATTTTGACCGGTGGAATTAAAAACTTCTTTTTCAACGCTATCTGCAATGGCTTTAACTTGTGTAGATGAATCTGCATGGCATACCACAAAAAAATCAGCAACGGAACTATGTATGTTTCTAAGATCTAGTCTTACTATTTCATTTCCTTTTTTTTCTTGTATTCCATGCACTATAGCTTCGGATAAGCTTGTAGATTGATTAGCAATTTTGTTTTTTACCATCAAAAAAAATTAGTTTTGGGTATTATTATAATGAAACATATTAAACATTGCAAAATAACACATTTTTAACACTATTTGTTGGACAAAGTTTGGTAAAATTATCTGAGATTGACTCTACCAACGATTATCTAAAGAAAGGGCTTTCAAATACTAAGCCATTGCCAGAAGGTACTGTTATTATGGCAGACCATCAGTTTGCTGGCAGAGGACAGCAAAGTAATGTTTGGAAATCCGAAAAAGGAAAAAACCTGACCATCAGTATTTTATTTAAGCCATCGTTTCTGAGCCTTGGTCAGCAGTTTTACCTTAATAAAGCTATTTCTTTGGGTATTAACGATTGCTTACGGGCAATTATTGGCGACGACTGTAAAATTAAATGGCCCAATGATATTTACCATAAAAGCCATAAACTTGGCGGGGTGCTAATTGAGAACACCAGCGCTGGACAGTATTTGAAAACGAGTGTTGTTGGTATAGGTCTTAATGTAAATCAACAGCATTTTGGAGAAGGCGTTGAGAGAGCTACCTCTTTATCGAAAATCTTACATGAGGATTATGAGCTTAACGATTTATTAGCGCAACTTTGTAAAAGTATTGAAAACAGGTATTTACAGTTAAAAGCAGGTCTGTATTTTTGTTTGGATGAAGATTATCTGGGTAGGGTGTATCGTTTAAACGAAGTTTTCCGTTACCAAATAGGAGACGAAAAAGTTAGTGGAATTATTAAGGGAGTTAGCGAAAAAGGCTACCTTATGTTGCAAATTGATGATGAGGTAAAACAGCTTGATTTAAAGCAAGTGACGTTTATTTTCGATTCGGAATAAAATAAAAATTTGATGAAGAGAATTATTGCCATTTCGGCACTTATGATTTTGAATATTTGTGCTTTTGCACAGATTTTAAAACCGGTAACCTGGAGCTATTCTTCGGAAGCAATTGGTGAAAAGGAAGCAAATATTGTGATTACCGCAAAAATTGATAAGGGCTGGCATGTTTACTCACAATATATTGAAGAAGGTGGACCAATTCCCACTTCTTTCACATTTGTAAAAAGTGCTGATTATGAGCTGTTAGGGAAGCCATTAGAAAGTCCTAAAGCAGTATCTGCTTACGATAGTAATTTTGCCATGCAAATCTCCTGGCATGAGCATATTGCTGTTTTTAAGCAAAAAATCAAACTCAAAAAGCCAGAGGTTACTGTTAAAGGAACACTGGAATTTATGGTTTGTAACGATAAACAGTGTTTACCTCCAGAAGAAGTGGAGTTTGATGTAAAAATAGTAGGCGGGAGTGTGGCGAAAGCTACTCAAAGTCATGCTCCAACAATAACAAACGTTAAGGAGCCAATAATATCGGAAAATAATGCTCATGCCGATTCCTCAGTTACGGATATCGCCGCAATAGCTTCTAACACAGTTCTTACGGCAAGTGGAGATTCTACAGATACTGTTTTGAGCACAGTTGATCATGATGCAAAACAACAATCTTTATGGGCGATTTTTATAGCAGGCTTTATTGGTGGAATTCTGGCGCTGTTGATGCCCTGTATTTTCCCGATGTTGCCACTTACCGTAAGTTTTTTTACTAAAAAGGCGACCAGTAGAGCCGTAGCTATCCGTAAAGCAAGTTTGTATGGCTTTTTTATCATTGTGATTTATGTGCTTTTAGGGATGGGTATTACCTTGCTTTTTGGGTCGGATGCGCTAAATGAAATGGCTAGTAATGGCTTTTTCAACTTTATATTTTTTGTGCTGTTGGTGGTTTTTGCAATATCATTCTTTGGTGCTTTTGAAATTACTTTGCCAAATTCATGGGCAAACAAAATAGACCAGAAGTCTGACAGTAAGGGAACTGTAGGGCTGTTTTTTATGGCATTTGCACTTGCTTTGGTGTCTTTCTCTTGCACAGGACCAATTATAGGCACTTTGTTAGTTCAGGCAGCAACCATGGGGCAATACATGGGGCCAGCAATAGGAATGTTTGGGTTCTCTTTAGCTTTGGCAATCCCTTTTGCATTATTTGCAGCGTTTCCGTCGCTACTTAAATCCTTGCCCAAATCTGGAGGCTGGTTAAATAGCGTGAAAGTTTCTTTAGGTTTTATAGAGCTGGCCTTAGCGCTCAAGTTTTTGTCGAACGTTGATTTGGCTTACCATTGGGAGCTGTTTGACCGTGAACTGTTTTTAGTGTTGTGGATTGTGATTTTTGCGATGCTAGGTTTTTACTTGATCGGGAAAATTAAATTTTCACATGATAGCGACCTCAAGTTTGTAAGTGTTCCACGCTTGTTTTTGGCGATTGTAACATTTTCTTTTACCATTTATATGGTTCCAGGCTTATGGGGAGCACCTTTGAAAGGGATAAGTGCCTGGTTGCCTCCGCAAACTACCCAAGATTTTGATTTATATTCTAATAGCTTATCTTCGCCAGTAATAGAGCAAAATGCTGTTGAAAAAAAATACGGGGGCTTATTTAAAGCACCTTATAATTTAAACGCTTTTTTTGATTATGAGCAAGGTTTAGCTTATGCAAAACAACAAAGCAAACCTGTGTTGGTTGATTTTACCGGGCATAGTTGCGTAAACTGTCGTAAAATGGAAGCTTCTGTATGGAGCGATAGGGAGGTTTTAAAAAGGCTACAAAACGATTACGTGTTGATCTCTTTGTATGTGGACGATAAAACAGAACTACCTTTTAACGAGCAGTATGTATCTTCTTTTTCTGGTAAAAACATCAAAACAATTGGCAACAAGTGGAGCGATTTGCAAGCATCAACTTTTAAAACTAATTCGCAACCTTATTATGTGTTGTTAAATAGTGATGAAAAGGTTTTGGTAGCGCCTGAGGCTTTTAATCTGGATGTTAAAAATTATATTGAATTTTTGGACAATGGGCTTGCTAGGTTTCAAAAAATGAAATAATGAGCGGAATAAAAAAAATTGGAGTCTTTACGTCCGGAGGTGACTCTCCCGGGATGAATGCAGCAATTAGAGCTGTGGTTAGATCAGCACTGTACTATAACTTAGAAGTTGTTGGGATAAAACGTGGCTACGAAGGAATGATATTGGGAGAATTTGAGGATATGGACAGAAAATCTGTAGCCAATATTATCCAACGAGGAGGAACCATATTACGGACTGCCAGAAGTGCAGACTTTAAAACCAAAGCAGGTAGGGAGCAGGCATATCAACAGCTTAAATCTAGAAATGTTGATGCATTGGTGGCTATTGGTGGCGATGGAACTTTTACAGGGGCCAAAGTTTTTGGTGAAGAATTCGATTTTCCGATTTTGGGTTTACCCGGAACAATTGATAACGACCTTTTCGGAACCGATTTTACCATAGGTTATGATACCGCAATAAATAATGTTGTGGACGCAGTTGATAGAATTAGAGATACCGCCGAATCGCACTCTCGTCTGTTTATTGTGGAGGTTATGGGGCGTGATTGTGGTTTAATTGCGTTAAGAAGTGGTATTGGTGTTGGTGCGGAATCTATTTTTATTCCAGAAACAAAAACCGATATGGAAGCGATGATGCATCGTTTGGAAATCAGTAGAAAAGACAAAATGTCGAAAATACTGATTGTTGCTGAAGGTGAAGGAGATTCTGGCGGGGCAGTTGAGTTAGCCGAAAGGGTTAAACAGCGCTTTCCTCAGTATGATACGCGAGTTTCGATACTTGGGCATATCCAAAGAGGTGGGAAACCAACTTGTATGGATCGGGTTTTAGCGAGTAGATTAGGCGTGGCGGCAGTTGAGAACTTGATAACGGGCAGACGCAACGAAATGGTGGGTTTGTTAAACGGAAAAATAGCTTTTACATCTTTTGATCATGCCATCAAACACAACGTAGAGATTAACAAAGATTTGTTTAAGATTGTTGATATACTTTCTTTGTAGAAAAAGAAATTTTCTGAATTCCGTTGCTTTAAACGGGTAATTTGTAAAAGAGCTCGATATTTTATCGGGCTCTTTTGTTTTAATGTTTTTTTATAAAGTTTTTTTTTGCGAAGAAGAATAATACCCTGATGGCAAAAACTTACAATGAGATTGGAAATGTTGTGGCAGATTTAGGTGAAAATGCAGAAGGTTTTGATTTAGCTTAGCAATTTGTGGACTATGGGTTAAAAAAATATGGCTTCGCGTATGAATAATATCAAAGGAACGCATCAATTGTTTTCTAAACCAAGAGAAGGCATACAAATAAAAATTCAAATCTCTATTTAGGATAATTTCTTAAAAATTAATATCTCTACTCAGAATTTACATTCTTCTTAAAAAAACCAGAAAATAGAATATCTTTAATGCGCTAAACCAAAATTTATGAGCTTAAAATTTTCTGGTTGCTTGTGGCTACTTTTTCTCTTAGCCACAGCAAATTTATATTCCCAAAATTTCAGAAAAGACAGTCTTTTAAAAGTTGTTAAGTCAAATCTGTTAGACTCGGGAACGGTTAGCGCTTATTTAAACTTGGGCAGTCTTTATAAGAGTGAAAGAGACTCGTCCCAATCCGCCGACAATTATTTTAAAGCCCTCAATCTATCTAAAAAAATAGATTTTAAAAGAGGCATTATAGTGAGTTTAACAGAAATAGGATATTTGGCGGAGGTTACTCAAGATCTTCCAAAAGCAAAATTTTTTTACCATCAAGCAGTACAATTTGGAAAGAAGAATAATTTAAGGAAACAGTTGGCTTTGGCATATTCATATATGTATTTTATTTATTCGGCCAAAAGTGAATTTTCTACCGCAATTACTTACGCAGATTCTGCTTATACCATATTTGTACAATTGAACCGCAAGGCAGACATGGCAAATCAGCTCAATAATATTGGAACTTGTTATTGGAAACTGAATAAAAATTTAGAGGCCATAAAATATTACCAAAAAACTTTATCAATTATTGATGAGTTGGGAGACGATGCAGAACCCAAAAAGCTAAATACATTTTTGAATATAGGTTTGGTGTTTGAGGATTTAAAAAGCCATGACCAAGCAACCAAGTATTTTAAAAAAGTTATTCCGTTAGCTAAAAAATACCAGTTAACAAAGAGTTTGCGAGATGCCTACAACAATTTAGGAAACGTTTATCTGAATACCAAGCAGTATCAAAAAGCGCTGTATTATTACAAACTGAGTTTGCCTTTAGCGCTAAAATCCGACGATGCAGAGGCAAAAGGTATTGCATACGGAAACATTGCAACTTCATTAATCAATCTAAAGCGTTACGAGGAAGCAGAGGAAAGTATTAAGCTGTCTGATAAGGAATACCAATCCATAGGTAATAAGGAAGGTATAGCGTCGAATTTGGTAAATTACGCACAGCTATTGGCTGAGACAAAAAAAATAAATGAAGCCGACATAGCTTTAAAAAAGGCGATGCAGATTGCCAATAAAAACAACTTTGTGGATATAAAACAAAGTGTTTTTGAATCAATGGCGGAGGTAAGTAAACTAAAAGGTGAGTTTACCGATGCTTACATAAAACAAGATTCTGCCTATCAGTTACAGAACAAGAATTATAATGTGGAGAGCAATAGGCAAATTGCGGATTTGGAAGTTAAATATCGAACTGCAGAAAAAGAGCGAGAAATCTTAAAAAACCGTACGCAATTATTGGTAGCAGATGCAAAGATCGAAAAGCGCAATTATTGGCTGATTATCGCTTCTGTAAGCGTTTTGCTATTAGCTTTTGGAGCCTTTTTAATCTATAGGAACTCAATTTTAAAGCAACAGAAATTAAAAGAGGAAGCTGTATATAAGGTTACTATCGCTCAGGAACAAACTAAAAATCAGATTCAAGAAGAAAAACTCCGTATCTCGAGAGAGCTACACGATAATATCGGTGCACAGCTCAGTTTTATCAACGGATCTATTCAAAGTTTAGCATCCGCAGATAGCGAAAATCAACAGTTGCAACAAACCCAACAGGTTACACGAAATACCATTAAAGAACTGCGGAGCACCGTTTGGTTAATTAACCAGCAAGAGTTTGATTTAGATACGTTTGTGGTTAAATTAAGGGAATATTTAAAGCCTTACTATGGTAGCAAACCTCTGATTGACATTCAGAACCAAAGCGATAAAGACTATATTCTTGAACCCATTATGGCAACTAATTTATTTAGAATTATGCAAGAATTGGTAAATAATGCCCTAAAGTATTCGGAAGCAAATGAGTTGCTGGTGAATGTTAATGCAGAACAAAATATGCTAAACGTTACTGTGCAGGATGACGGAATCGGTTATGATTCAAATGCCAAACCCACGGGTTACGGCTTAAAAAATATTGAAACAAGAGTAAAGGCTATAAGTGGGAATTATAAGGTAGACACTTCAATTGGCTCCGGAACAAAATTTCACTTAAGCATCCCGATTTAAAAATATACGCAGATTGTCGTATTTAAGACGAAAGAAAAAATGGAGAGGTTTGATGAAAAAATAAAATTGCCAATCACTATTGCCATAGCTGAGGACAATAGCTTTGCTTTAAAAGCTTGTACGGATAAACTTGCGCAACATCGGGAGTTTAAAGTAGTAATGAGTGCATTCAATGGGCATGAACTTATAGAGAATATAAACAAACACCAAGTGGATTTAGTGCTAATGGATATACAAATGCCAGGAATGAACGGGATTGAAGCCACAGAGCTGATCAAAAAGCAACATCCAGAATTGAAAGTACTGATGCTTACTACTTTTGATGATGATGAGAATATTTTTAGGGCTATTATGGCAGGAGCCAACGGTTATCTTTTAAAAGAAGAAAATTCGGAAAATCTACGTCAGTCTATTATAGAAACTTTATCTGGAGGTGCGCCCATGTCGGCAGGGGTAGCGTTGAGGGTTTTAAATTTGATAAGAAACCCTTTGCCCGTTAAAGCTGATGAAATGCAGGATTACGGACTAACAAAACGCGAGGTTGAGCTACTTACCCAATTGAAAAACGGCTTGAGTTATGAGCAGATTGCTACCAACCTTTTTATCAGTTATGGTACCGTACGTAAGCACATCGAAAATATTTACCGTAAACTACAAGTAAACAACAAGGTAAGTGCTGTTGATGTAGCCAATAAAAACAGAATTATATGAATTTAAAATAGCTGGAGTTATTGCTTATTCAATAAGGGAAGCATAAATCAGTTTTAAAAACGGCCTATTCCAATTTGAAATATAGAAAGATAATGTTATTCAATATGGTTAAAATTATACACTCCAATGCTTTATAAAGAATCCTTTGTTTTATACCTTAATGTATCTGTTTGCCTTATTCTGTTTCTTTTAGCGCTACCTACGCTACTGAATAAAAGAGAGAAATTGAAAGTTAGGCTAGCATATTTCACCATTTTCTTTGTTGTAATTCTTACCTGTATCATCAACCTTTTTGTTATCCACGCAGATAATTACAAACTGGTTTCCTGGCTTTTTATAATCTTTTTTATTCCGCTATTGTTTGGCCCTGCCATTTGGTATTACGTGAAAAGCCTTTTAGGTTATCCGGTAAAAAAGTCGATTGTTTTCAGCTTAATACCGGGTATTATATCATTTGGTTATGGTATATATCTCTTATTCGTGAGTGATTCGAAAGCACAAAAAGTTTTTGCTGAGGTATCAGCAGGTACTCACTTATTTTATGAAATCACTAACTTATTAACGGTTGTTTTAACAATTATTTACTGCATTAAAGCATGGCTTTTTGTAGGAAGTTTAAAAACAAATGAGTCGGACAGGTTACACGTTCAAACCCAACTTAAAAAAGCTTGGGCAAAGGAGTTTGTGTTCTACATTTTTGCCAACGTATTTGTTTTTATAGTTCTGATGTTGGTATTAATAAAGCTGTTCGACGTAGCACCAATGAATATGGATCTTATAGCAATGCCGATATTTATGCTTTTTGTATATCTGTTAATTGCAGTTAGAACAATGATGATGCACACAGAGTTTGAAGTTCAGTACGTGGTTGGCATCACAGAGAATGCAAAAAGAATACAAGAGCAACGGTTAGAGATATCCAGAGACGTACATGATAATATAGGTGCCCAGCTCACCTTCATCCGTTCTATTTTAGATGAGCTTACCACTTCCGTGGATCCTTTAGGGAAAACGGTAGATCATAAAATTGAAGATCTTTCTAATTGTTGTAATGATTCAATTTCGGAACTGCGAAATACTTTATGGGTGCTAAATTCAGAAGTGATTTACCTGGAAGACTTAAAAGTGAAAGTCCTAAATTTTATTAACAAAGCCGCGTCGGTTAAGAAGGATTTAATTTTTAATTCGGCTTTTGATATCAGTGATCCCATTATTTTAAGCTCTAAGCAAGCAGTCAATATATTTCGGATTGTGCAGGAAATACTTAACAATGCGATGAAATATGCATCAGCTTCAAAGATTATAATTGATGTTAAACAGCAGGGAAACGGTTTGTTTGTTTTTATAAGTGATGATGGTGTTGGCTTTAATTCAGATGCTCAGTCTGAAGGTTATGGATTAAAAAATATCAAAGCCAGGGTGGCCGATATTAATGGGAGTTTAGAGATCAACACAAAGATTGGCGAAGGTTCTCAGTTTGATCTCAAGTTCAGCTTATAAATACGTAAATATTCGTATTTCCGAATCAGTTAAATTTCTGGATGTTTGGTGAGATGCATAAAACACCAATTACTATCGCCATAGCTGAAGATAACCGCTTTGCACTAAAAGCCTGTTTGAGTAAGCTGTCTTTTTATAGTGATTTAGTGATCAGCATGACCGCTTTTAACGGACAAGAGTTATTGGCTCAAATCTCGAAAAAACAGATTGATTTAATTTTAATGGATATCCAAATGCCAGGAATGAACGGAATTGAAACAACGGTGCTCATTAAACGGCAACATCCACAGATCAAAGTGCTTATGCTGACCAATTTTGATGACGATGAGAATATTTTTAAGGCAATTATGGCGGGTGCAGACGGCTATTTGCTGAAAGAAGAGACTGCAGAAAACCTTAGGAATTCTATAGTAGAAACGCTTGCTGGCGGAGCATCTATGTCGGCGGGGATAGCGACAAGGGTTTTAGATTTATTAAGGAATCCTCTGCAACCTAAAGCCGATGACATGCAGAATTACGGATTAACCAAACGCGAGGTTGAACTGCTTGCACTAATGAAAAATGGCTTAAGTTATGATCAGATTGCAACGAGTTTGTTTATTAGCTACGGAACTGTTCGTAAGCACATAGAGAATATATACCGCAAACTAAAAGTGAACAGTAAAATGAGTGCTGTTGATATTGCCAGTAAAAATAAACTAATTTAAGAAGACGTATAAACGGTAATAATCGGTGGTTTTTTGCACAGGTTATAGTACCTAAGCCGGATAGTAGCGATATCCTTTTTTTGTAGCCTGCGTTTGGGGTCAAAAAAGATTTAGCGGATAGCCGGCACTGCTATTCTTAATTTGCACTTTCCTAAATTCTTCCAGCAAAATATACGCATTTCGTCGTATGTTTTTTAACATTCCATTTCTTTCAATTTGATACTTCAATCAAACAGAAAAAATATGAAAAAGAAAATTATTGTTTTGGCACTAGCTGTTATCGGCTTTAGCTTAAACTCATCTGCTCAATTTGGCAAATTGAAAGGAATGTTGCCTAAAAAAGATACCACAAAAACAGAATCTCCGAAAGAAAGTGGTGGCAAAACCAGCGGTGGTTTTATGAATAAAGTGGTAGGTAAAATGGCTAAGGTAGCCGGAGCCGTAGGTGGAGGAATGATGGGGATGATTAAGACCATCCCAGATTTTAATGGGATAGCGCTAACTGCCGGGTATCTAACGAATTTACACCCTGCAGAAGTTAATAGCATTGACCAGACTTTTTTTGAAGGCTACGAACCAGGCGGAAACGTTTTGTTTCTGATGTTCTCTTCAAAAGAGGATTTAAAATTCACTAAAGTTGGTGGTACGGTAACTGTTGATGGTAAACCGGCAAACTACGTTTCCATGGGGATTTATTCGGCGTATTTTAAAGACAATGATAAACCAAGGTTAGTGGAAGCTAAAACTTCGTCAGGCCAATACACGTCATTCACGGTTAATCCGCCAAAGCAAAAAGTGAAAGTTCTGGCAATTAACGGGCAAAAAGACAATATTTCGGTTGATCTTACAAAAGATATGACTATTGACTTAGGTGATTTGGATAAAAACGATAAATCGATGATATCGGTTCAACTTACGGGAAGTACACTTGGAATTAAAACCTTTTACACGGTGGGCTACTTTCAACCTTCATCCAAGATCACTATCCCAGCAGCATTTTTTAGAAATATGGATGGTTCAAATGCCAATTTCACAGACAACCCTTACATTCAAGTAAGCAGAATGGCTGAAGAGTCAGTTAGTGATTTAAAAGGCGATTTGTCCGAAGTCATTTATTCTCCAGGAACTACAGATGGCAGGTTTATTAAGGTGACCAATAAGCCTGTTTTTAATAAGGAGATAGAGATTGTTGGAAAGGGTAAAGGTGGTATTGAGCTTCCTTTTACTATTCAAAAACCGTTAGCATTAACAAGCCCGAATACTTCGAGGCTGAAAAAAGTTGCTATAACCTCGTTATCTATACAAGGAAAAACAACGTTCTATAATTCTAAAACTACGGATAATATGGACGGTAGCAGAACTATATCCACGGTATCAATAAAATTTCCGGTTTTTCCGGAAGAGGTTTGGGCTTCAGTGTTAAGCAACATGTACGAGGGTTTAACAAAAATTATTAAGGAAGAACTTAATGTAGAGATTGTACCAATAGACAAGGTTACTAGCTCTAATGGATATAAAATAATTGCCCCCTTCTCAAAAGAAGAGCAAAATTCAAAAACGGAGTATGTACAAACTTACAAAAACACCAAGTTACTTTCCGGCATAAGACCACTTACATTAATGATGGGAAAAAGAAGTGGCGAATACAAAATTATGGAAGAAACTGGTGCGAACGCCACCATGCGGTTAAACCTTGGCTTAACCATGGTTCCGGATGGCAAAATGAACGCTGTAATGGTGCCAAGCTTAAGTTTTGATTTAAGCGGAGAAATTTTGGCAGATATTGTTAATACAAAATATTTTGGTGGCGTTATTACGGGTAGTGGAACAGGGCTTAGCAATAAAAAAGGAGTTAATCAGCAAATTCTAGAAGACACTTACCTACAAAAAGCAGCCATGTTAAATTCGTTTAGGAAAGCGATTCAAGAACTACAGGCGAAAGAGGCGCAAACATCAGATTATGAAATTGAGTGGAAAGCGATGACCAAGTAGCTTGATAAAGCATACCATAAAGTTAATAGAGAAAAATAGGAAGGATGGCCAACACGGCTATCCTTTGCTTGCTTTAAACGGTGCCATAATAAAATTGAAGAGGGTGCAAAATACGCAGTTATACGTATGGTATGGCCTTATTCATTGCTGCAATTTTACAGCAACAATTTAAATTATAGATATTATGAAAAAAGCATTATTCTACTTGGCTATTGCCAGTCTCTCATTTTTAGCATGCTCTAAAAGTGATGATAACGGTCCATCATCATCAACAGATGTAAGTACTACCGTATTTTATACCGATACATTTAATATTTACAGCACCGATTTAAAAGGTGGAAATAGGAAGTTGGTTGTGAGCGAAGGTCCATATACTGGAAACAATTATTTTAGGGGAACAGCCTATGTAGCCAAGTCTAAAAAAATGGCTTACCTATACACCGAAGCTTATAACAAACCATTTTTTTTGCGTACCTGCAATTTAGACGGAACAGATAAAAAGACAATAAAAACATTTGCGGCTTATACAAATGTGGGTATCATAAAAGCCACCGCTGAAGGTAAAATCATTTATACTTTACCCGGCCAGGCTTATCCGAACCAAACGGCATCTAAAGTTTTTTCAATGAATGTTGATGGCACTGGAGAAACCGAGGTCATTGTACCGTTTTATGCCGGCATTTCCAATCCTGAGCTGATAAGTGCGGACGGAAAAGGTGTTTTAAGCGAACAAGGATATTTTGCATTAATGGTTAATGGTGTTTTTGATGAGCGAAACAGCTTTAACCTATTGCTTAATGAAGATAAAGACCAAACTAAAATAAGAAATTTAACCATGGCAAGAGACGCTAGCAAAGCGGCGTTTATTCAAACTACTGGTGTGGATAGAAAGTATGAGGTTAGGATTAAAGATGTTAAAAAGGACGCACCAGTGGCAACAGTTTTATATACGGTAAACATTAATACGGAAGCTAACGACGGAACGCCTGGGCTCACTTTCGTTAATGGCTCTAAAAATATTTTGGTGAGTTACGGAAAGTTTACCTCGCCTAAAGGCTCGGCAAATGATTATACGTATTGCGAGTTGATAGATACTAGCAATGGAAAGGTAGTACAGAGCTGGAAATTTATGGGCGATGATATTTATAGACCTTTTACAGACTAAATAACGCGGTTAAAAAACGTTTTACATTAAGCGGTGTAAATTATTAGTGTTAATAAATTTTTTAGTGAGGATAGCCATTGCGGGTATCCTCTTTTTTGTTTACCAGTGTTTTTTTTGATTCAAGACAAGTTTCAAAGCCAGTATTTCCTCTAGTTTTTCAGACGGTAAGTTAAAAAATACGTATTTATACGTATTTTTTTATTGTTTTTAAAGCCACAATTTTAACCCAGAAATTAAAAAAGCAATAATTATGAAACTGGAGTGTCTGTATTTTGATGTTTGTTTATTGAATAGATACGGTATTCAATTTGGCAGAAATGTCTGTAGTGCAAACTTTTTTTAGATTTCGTTGAATACAATATTGAATTAAGAACCTCAATCCTTTACAAATAAATTTCTTAAAAATTAATCAAACTAAAACAAAGACAAATGAAAAAATTTACACAAAAATTCTTTTTAGCGATGTTCGCCATTGCAACGCTGGGCTTAACCTCAGCTTCAGCGCAAGTTTACCAAAAAGGGGATAACCTTCTAAATGTAGGAATTGGACTAGGCGGTGGTTTTGGTACCCCAATCGGTGCATCTTTTGAACACGGTTTTACCGACAAAATTAGTGGTGGTGTTATGGCTACTTACTCTAGCCAAGATATTGGTGGTTATAAATTAAAGTACATCATTGCTGGAGTAAGAGCTTCGTATCATTTTGATTTTGGAGTTGAAAAATTAGACCCCTATTTAGGTGCAATGTTAGGGTACAATAAAGTGAGTTACGACAGCGGTTATACCGGATCTGCAAGTGGTGTTGCGTACAGCGGACACGCAGGTGCTCGCTACTACTTTACTGAAAAAATTGGAGGTTTTGCCGAGGTAGGTTACGGTGTAGCCAACTTAACAATTGGAGCAGCTTTTAAATTTTAAAAACTACTATAGATCTATAAATCCCTGTCATATAAATTGTTCCTTTTGAGGGTTAGGACGTTTTAAATTATATGATAAGGTTTGATTGAAAGTCGTGGGTGTAATGCTCACGGCTTTTTTTGTGCAGATTTAAATCGCAATTATTAGGTAAGAATAATTAACTAACCAAATTTAATCAGGAACAACTTCATAATATTGAAATTTGATTAAAAATCCTAATATTAGCTTTCGCAAATAATGGAACCGGAAGCTAACTGAAGACGTCTATTATATATAGACAATTTTATACTGAAGAAACATGGTTGAGTTAAATATTATCATTGCTATTAATTTAATCATATTCTTCAGTTTATTGTTTTTCAGGAAAAAAAATGTGCTGCCCAACAAAGTTTTAGCACTCATCCTATTAAATCCAGCCATTAATTTTATAAGTAATATAAGTACGCTTACCGGTCATCTTCCAGATTATCCGTATTTGTATTTTACAGCTCAGGCGATGGGCTTTGCGTTTTCTCCACTAGTTTATATTTATGTGTTATTAATGACAGGCCAGCGCCTACCACGCTGGCATCCTGCATATTTATTAACGGCTGCCTGTGTAATATTCGGATTGTATCTAGGGTATGATTTCTATAATCTCACCACTCAGCAACAAGCAATTTATCTTTCAGGCGTTTTAAATGGCCCCTATCCAGAAGGAATGTTAGTTTTAAGCGCCTTTTTTGTTGGAATGCAACAAATTTATTTTACCCTGGCTGCTATTCAAGTTTATCGCTATCGTAATAACATTACTGCAACTTTTTCTAATTTGGAACAAACCCGGTTCCGTTTTATCACTATACTCATCACACTGCTTTGGGCATTAAATTTGGCGGCGATAGTGATGTATGGTTTATTACCAACCACTGATGTGGAATATGTTTATTTGCCCTTAATTGTTACTATAATCTACTCTCTTATTCTATATTTTAGTTTCCATTATAATTCAGTTTTTACGACCGTATCTTACAGTGTTTTACAAGAGGTTAACACCAATGTTGAGCAAACAACCAAATTTAATAGCCCTAACGTTTTAGAAGTGCAAGATGCTTCTGGCTTACAAGAAGTTTTGGAATTACTTGAAGAAAGTTTAAAACAAAATGAACTGTTTTTGGATCCTAACTTAACGCTTTCATCGCTTGCGAGCAATCTAAAAATTCCTGTAAAGAAACTTTCACTAAGCATTAATAAACTTCTTGACAAAAACTTTTACGATTACATAAACGGAAAAAGGATAGATAAATCTATTCTACTATTAAAAGAGCGTAGCAATTACACCATCGAAGCTATAGCAATCGAATCTGGATTCAATAGTCGTTCAGCATTTTATCGAGCGTTTAAAAAAGTAACTGGCAAAACCCCCGCGGAATACCTAGAAAAGTAATAAAGAAGTCTACGAATTTCCCATGGTTGCTAAGTGGACCAGTCATATTGTCTTAAAAATCTCCCGTCACGTTGAGGTACGAAACGTCTCACTCGCAAAGTCAGCTCATAAATTTTAATAACTATTTGTGGGATGTTTCACTATCGTTCAACATCATGAACGTTTAACTTAACGACATTGCTTTTCGGGATAATCCCTACTGCGAAACCTTTATGACTCTAAAAATAAACGCTATCAATAGTAAAAACACTCATTAATAATCGAACTCAGATTATTTATTTTTTTAATGTCCTACTACCTTTCAACAGGACAACGTTTAATTGACTCCACTAAAATTTAATCCGATTTTCGCCCTCTAAGGGGTCATTTGTGTAAATACGCAGTTCGTCGTATGGTTTCAAATTAATCTTTAACCGAATTTCACCAATCATCTAAACAGAGATCATGAAAAAATTATTACTCTTTCTATTGTTGCTTATTGGTACGTTAGCAACACAAGCACAATACAATGCCGGCTGGGATAAAGCCATGAATTTTGGCGGTGCTGGTGCAGACATTGAAGAAATGCGTTATGTAAACGGCGATTTGTACTTCGTTGCCAGAATGATGGGCAAGTATCAGTTTGCTGGTGTTAATTATGATTCAGGTGCTTTGGGAAATTATCCAAGCTTAGACGTTTTATTTGGAAAAATAACAGCATCGGGTACTCAGGTCCTTATTCAAAGATTCAAATCTGTGGATTTATCTGCAGTGACTTTCTCCTCGAGAATTAGTATTGATGGAAGTCTATATATTTTCAGACTGGGGTTTGGTGCTGAAAAAACTTTTGGAAGTTTAACCGCTCCAGCCTACGGTTTACAACTGCTTAAAGTAAGCGCAAGCGGGCAATTTGAGTTCGTTAAAAAAGTAACGACTTTTTCCGACACCGAATTTGGGACAACAGGTGTAGCAAATCCTAATTTTTATGGCATGCAAGTAAAAGATAACGGTGATATCTACGCCATATTTAAATCCAATACGCTTAGAGGTTCAGTTTATCCAACACGGGTTATTAAATTGGATGCTACTGGAAATGAAATTTGGCATTATGAGATGACCAGTGCTTTTGCGGGTACTTCTTTGGCAGGTATCATTTCTAATAGTATGCCTCGTCAATTTGTTGATGATAATGGAAATGTAACGTTTAAAGCTTCATCTGGTAGCGATATTTTATTTAATGGCGAAACTTTGCCTTACGAGGTACCATATACCTATGGTGGGCAAAGTACGCTGAGAACTTGGGTAGTTTCGTTAGATAATACAGGGCAAAAAAAATGGAGTACTAGTACTTACGTAGATCCAACGTTTTTTGGAGTAAATCCAACAAATGGAGAAATTTATATTAATTATTCTTATGGTCGGCAAAACCCTGCGGTTGCAGCTTCTATAGCTCCATTTTCATCCTTACCAAATTTAGCTCCGCCACCACCTTTTGATTACATTCCAGCAATGTACTCTTGGAGTGGAATTATCACACTAAATACTTCGGGTGGTATTGTAAAAACGAAAAGTAATTATGCAAATGCGACGGCTGCTTTCCCTACGCAAATGCAAATGGCAGATAACGGTAGAATTTTGTTGTACACGGCTACTGCAAACGGGAATGTTTTTAAGGCTGGTAATAACTTTATCACCTTTGACGGAAGCGGATACGCTGCCATGGAAGTTGACGCCGATTTTAATCCCCTAACGGTTTTTAAATTGCCGGCAGGTTCAGCTGTAGCGCTTGACAATAATAAATTTGCTTTTGGAGGGTCTTTTAAAACTGCGGTAACTGTAGGCAATACAACGCTTACCCCATACTTTATTGATACCGATTTTAATACGCGTTTTCCCAATTGGGCGAGTATAAAAGCAGATGTATTAATTGCTGAAGGAAATCTCGACAATATCCCTACAGAGTTAGTGAGTACAAAATGGTTAGGAAGTTCCACAAATTGGAATGACGTAGCAAATTGGTCTAACGGTGTACCAACAGCAGAATCAAAAATAGTGTTTGATGCCAATGTTGCTAACATGCCAATTGTTGCTACAACGCCGAAAGCGGGAGTAGTTGTGATAAATGCTGGAGTTACGGCTAGTTTGCCAACTGCTTTGGTAATAACAGAGAAAATAATAAATAACGGAATTTTATCGGTAAACAACGCTTTAAGTTATTACAGTTTTACTGCGTACGGAGCGAAAGCAGTAGAGGGAGATGGAGATATTTTCTTTAATGGTACCGCTGCTGGTGCAATTACTTACGCCTCTTTAGCATTTCCAACTACAAACAATAGTATTTCTTTAAACCATAATATTCAGTTTGGTGGCAAAGTAAAAAATCTTAACTTTTTAGGAACGGCAGCACTGCTTACGGGGATTGTAGAAGTTACTAGTACTGATCCAAATGCAATAACTGGCTACGGACCAACTAAACATGTTCGAGGGAAAATCACACGGGCAGTTAGTCCGAATGGCGTGTATACTTTCCCAACGGATAACTATTCTCCTTATGAGCCAACAACTATAACGCTTAACAATTTAACAGGAACTAGTAAAATAACGGTAGGAAATGACTACAAATCGACGGCCCCTGATGTAAGTTTTGCCTCAGGTAAAACTACTGCACAATTAGGGGATTACAATTGGAGTATTACTCCAGACGTTGCACCAACTAGCGGTACTTACGATGTGAGTTTCCAAAAATCAGAATTTACAAACGGCGTAACCGATGCGGAAAGGTATGTGGTGTTAAAGCGAAAAGATAAGGATAGTCCGTGGAGTTTTGAAGGGACAAAGACGGCTTCCACACAAACTGGTGGTACAACTAGCGGACAAAACATAAGCGATGCAACAGTAACTGCGGGTTTAACAGGTTTAACTTCTTTTTCGGATTTTACAATTGGGGTAAACTCGACTGCGGTACCCAACAATACATCTTTAACAGCTTCAACATGGACTGGCAGTACCAATACCGAATGGAACAACGCAGCCAATTGGAACAACGGCGTTCCAACCGGAACTATTGATGCTACCATTCCCGCAGGATTAGCAAATTATCCAGCAATTTATACCGCAGAAAGTAATGCTCGATTGTTAACTATTAATACCGGAGTTACTGGATTAAAACTCCATGCTGGACTGAAGTTAACAAACGGATTAATCAACAATAGCAGTATAGAAATTGCGAGATTGATTGGCTCAGAAACTCAGTTCTCAGGTTATGGAGGCGGTATCAGCGGAAGCGGAAAAATAAGATTTGAAGCAAACAGTAGTCTTATAAAGGTTGTAGCAGGGGTGGTAAACAATGATGTTGAGGTTAATATCGGAAACGCCAACTCCATTAATATTTTAGGTAAACTAGGTGGAAACATTAATATAATTTCGGGCTTGGTAAATGCCTGGAAATTCGGTTCTAACTATTTAGAACAAACTAACCCTAATTCAACTATACAAATTACAGCACCTATTAACGCTATTGCTGCCGAAAAGCTATCAAAAAGTGTCGGTACAAGCGGTACTTATACTTTACCGTTAGGAGATTTTCAATATCATAGAATAGGCGTTAGAAAATATGGAGAAGTAAGTATCACAAATAATAGCATCGCTGCTCCGTCTGTTTACAATGTTAAATTTGATTCTCATGGTGTTGTTCCTGTATCTTTTACCAGTGGTTCTGATGTGTATACATCCTTTATCAATTCTGGGCAATGGTTTATTGAACCCACTGTTTTTTCTACAAAAGGAACAATCGATCTTACTTTAAAAACATCAAACTATACCAATGGAAGAGCAAGCACAAATGATTATGTATTGTTAAGAAGGGCATCAACAACTACTGGTGTCACTGAAGCTTGGGTTATTGTAAGTGGTGCAATAATTACAGAAACTACCGGGGTAATTACAGTTAATGCAACTTCTATTGCACCTTTCTCTATAAATACCATGTTTTGTATTGGTATAAAAGCCGGCACCACAACTTGGACCAGTGGAGCTGGAACAACAGATTGGAATACGGCTGGCAACTGGAGTAACGGCATACCAAGCGCAACAGTAAAAGCGGTAATTGGTAATGCGTTAAAATATCCCAATAATGCACCGACAAGTGGAAGCGCAGCGGCCGCGATAGAAATTGCTTCTGGATCTGTCTTAACTTTGCCGTCGTCTTTTTACACACCAAATGGTATTGTTAATAATGGAACAATTAACGTAACTGGAAGCGGAACATTTTTTGGATTTGGTACTGGTGAACCATTTAGCACTTTATCAGGAACTGGTAAATTAATTTTTGGAGATAGCGCTCCAGCAACTTTTGATTCGGGCTACATGTCTTCAACACTAAATAACAGTGTAGAATTTAATAGAACCGGCGGAGTTGCTTTGTACAGAACCACTGCTTTCACCGGCGATGTAAATTTGGTTAAAGGAAAGATTACTGTAGGTGCTGGTCAAACTTTTAACATGACCAATCCAAATGCAACCATTACCTCATCTACAACAAGTTATATCGATGGGAAATTACAACGTAGCGTAAACCCAACTGGCACTTACAATTTCCCGGTAGGTTTAGCAAGCGTTTATGCGCCAACCTCACTAGAGTTAAACGGCTTAACTGGCACAAGCTACATCACTGCAAATTTTTCAACAGCAGCAATTAGCGGTCAGCCAAATTTAACCATTGGTACACAAACAGTAACTAATGTGCTAGCGACTGGCAGCTGGTTTATCACACCAAACGCACAACCAACTGGCGGTACTTACTCGGCAACTTTATCTGCGCCAATAGGTTCATCAACAGCTACTAATTTTTATTTATTAAAGAGAGAAGATAATTATAGTTTTTATGACTGGACAAATGTTGGAACGAACGTAGGCTCTTCTATAACGGCAGGCATAGTTACAGCGTTCGCATCTGGCTTAACTAGCTTCTCGCAATTTGGAATTGGTGAAGGTGTTGGAGTTTTGCCAGTTAAAATGGTTAAATTTTTAGCTTCCGCGGATGCTAAATTTGCTAAACTGTATTGGGAAACAGTAAGTGAACTTAACAATGATAAGTTTGAAATTGAACGCAGCACCAACGGAATCGGTTTTATTAAAATTGGAGAAGTAAAAGGAAACGGAACGTCTCAAAAGCTGAACGTTTATAATTTTAAAGATTTAGCTCCTTCAAACGGGGTTAATTATTACAGATTGAAGCAAGTAGATTTAAACGGCAGTTTTGAATATAGTGAAACCAGAGCAGTGAAATTTGATTTAAAAGAGGTCGTTTTTAGTATTTATCCGAACCCTGCTACGGAAGTAATCAACTTTAGCGAAGCGATTAAATCGGTAGAGATTTACAGCATAAGCGGAGCAAAGGTTTACGAGCAAAAAACTACGGTTTCTACTCTTAAAATCCCGTCAAAGATTAAGCAGGGAATTTATATTATAAACGCGATTCTTTTGGACGGATCGTTAGTTTCCAAACAAGTTATCATTAATTGATGAGTCGGCGTTTGATTGAGAAGTCGTGGGTGTAATGCTCACGGCTTTTTTTGGTTAAGGAGGATTTTTTTAATAGAAATTCCATTCTATGTTCTTCATATATCCGCGATTGTGTTTTTAACCAATCTGCACCAGAATATAGCCTTAATATATCGCTGATATGGTAAATTTTAAGCAAAAGTTGAAATGTTTACTTACAATCTATTGTAATATCCATCTCCTTAAAAAAATAGGATCTTTATAGATAAAAAATTTCTGAATCACTACATTTAGTGAAATATTTGAACATTATTTAACTTAAAGTTTTTTATTTGAAATATGAATGTACTAATAAGATATTTAATTGTATAAATAGAGATGAAAAATTTATTTTTTATAAATAATTAGATAACTGTAAATCAAGTGCTTAAATTTAATAAATAGACCTAAACCCAGAAAAATGAAAAAGATTTTAATCACTACATTAACAATTATGCTAACCGGCTTATTTGCCAAAGCGCAAACTGAAGGCCCCAAGCAATCTCAAAAACTCGAGCTAAGCAAACAGCTCAATATTACTAATGCGGTTGCCATACAGGTAGAAGCCATTATGGCGGATTATAAGACCAACGCTAGCAAAGTAGCGGAAAGTAAAAAGTTGGCTCCTCAAGAAATGAGAACAAAAATTGATGTGCTGATAGAGGAAAAAAACAACAAACTGAAAAAATTGCTAACTCAAGAGCAATTAAATAAGCTATTGCCAACCACAGAAAGAACAAAGCAGTAATTTTTACTAATCCTAAAAACTATGAAAACATTAAAAAAAATAATCCTGGCTTCAATTATTCTATTACTAGCTACCTCCTGTAAAAAAGATGATTTACCAAAAGCCACCCAAACTGGCTCTAATAATATGGCGGCGAAAATTAATGGAAAGGTTTGGCAGAGAAAAGGCTGTTTTGGTTGTATAGGTGGGGGTAGCGGTATTAGCATTAATTATGACGACCGAACTTTTTTTGGAATTTCAGCACAAAATAGAGACTTAAAGTACACACTAACGTTAATAATAGAAAATTTAAAAAATAAAACCACATATACTCTAGGCAATGGAAGCGGAAATAATAAGGCTCCAAATTACGCTAAAGTTTCTTCAGATCTCTCTAATCATATTAACTATTACACTACGGAGAATCTTAAAGGAAAAATCACAATCACAAAATTGGACACCACTAATAAGATAATTGCAGGAACTTTTGAATTTAAAGCAGAAAACGAAAATAATCCCTCTGATATCATAACTGTAACTAATGGATGGTTCGATATTAAATATAATTAAACTTAAATTAATATGGAAACATTAACAAAAATAATATATGGAGCAGTTATTCTGCTTACGGTTTCTTGTAAAAAAGATGATTTACCAAAAGCCACGCAAGAAGGGAAAAATATCATGGCGGCGAAGGTTAATGGTAAAACATGGGTAAAAACTGCTTGTTGGAGCTGTATTGAAGGAGGTAGTGGATTAAGAGCAAATTATGCTAACAATATTTTAAATATTGTTGCACAGCAAGAAAAAGATAGTGCAAAAAGCTCCATTGAGTTTCTGTTTTCAGTCGATAGCCCAGGTAGATATTTATCTACAAGCGGCTTTAATGAAATAAATTATTTGTCAAAAGCGGGGTACTATGAGACAACTGCTAACACAATCGGTGAGATCAATATAACCAAAATAGATAAAACTAATAAAATAATAAGTGGAACATTCAGTTTCACAGCAGAAAACAAAGACAACCCTAATGATATAATTACGGTAACCGATGGTAGGTTTGATGTAACCTATAACTAAAACTTAAAATCATGAAAACATTCAAAAAAATAATCCTCGCTTCAATTATTCTTTTACTAACTACCTCTTGCAAAAAAGACGATTTACCCAAAGCCACGCAAGAAGGGAAAAATATCATGGCGGCTATGGTTAATGGAAAGGTTTGGGTAAAGACGGCATGTTGGAGTTGTATAGGTGGTGGAGGCGGGATTAATGCATTGTATGAAAACGGTCTTTTCAGAGTGAGTGGTCAGCAATTCAATAATAAATCTGACAATACTGTAATTGTAATATTAATAAAAAACCTAAAATTGGGAGAGAATTCAATAAACGGGATAACAATATCGCCAGAATTTAATGATTACGGTAATAATAATTATTTCAAAACTAATTCTAGCTCTACTGGAATGGTAAACATAACTAAAATTGATACAGTCAGAAAAATAATTAGTGGAACATTTAGCTTTAAAGCAGAGAACGAAGACGACCCAAATGATATAATTACCGTAACCGATGGAAGATTTGATATAACCTATAAATAACCTATAAAATCATGAAAACATTCAAAAAAATAATCCTTGCTTCAATTATTTTATTACTAACTGCCTCCTGTAAAAAAGATGATTTGCCAAAAGCCACACAGGAGGGCAAAAATATTATGGCAGCCAAAGTAAATGGCAAAACTTGGATACAAACGGCTTGCTGGAGTTGTATTAACGGTGGTAGCGGGTTAAGAGCAAATTATTCAAACAATATTTTAAATATTGTGGGGCAGGGAAGTTCAAATAGTACTATTGAATTACTTCTTTTTGTTGACAGGCCTTCCCAATATCAATCGAATAGTGGGTTTAACTCTTTCGAGTTTAGAGACTACAATACCGACGAATACTACAAAACTACTCCGAAGACGAACGGCATCGTTAATATTACTAAAATAGACAGAAGTAAAAAAATAATAAGTGGCACATTCAGCTTTAAAGCAGAGAATGAAGACGACCCAAATGATATAATTACCGTAGCCGATGGAAGATTTGATGTAATATATAACTAAAAAAACAGTATGAAAACTAAAAAAAGTTTGAGGATTTACGTAATCCTCTTGTTACTGCTATGCCTTAAATTTAAAAGCTATGCACAGCCGGTTGGTTCAAATATGTATAATCCTGTCAACGTTGGGGTACTCAATGTAGGTAACACTTATACCAATACCAAAAACAATTCAACTGCCAATGGTTTCGGCAATGATATAGGGCAAGCATCTGACGATATTTTTTATAAATTCACTATTCCTGTAGCCTCAAAAGTAAATTTGTCACTTTGTGCTTCCAGCTTTGATACCTATATGCACCTGTTGGATGTTAACGGAAATACCATAGTATCTAATGATGATAACGGCCCGCTATGTAGCGGACTAAAATCTTCCATATCCATTTCCCTTGCTGCCGGGACCTATTTTGTGGTATCAGAAGGATATGGTACAAATTCAGGTAATATTACTACCGCTATCAATGTGCTGCTGGCCGGTACAGATATCAACAATCCAATCAACATTGGTGTTTTGAGTAGTAGCAATAGTACTTTTAACGATACTAAAAATAATGGGACTTCTTATGGTTTTGGTAATAATTATGGGCAACCGAGTGATGATATTTTTTATAAATTTTCGGTCACCACCCCTACTCAGATTAACATTTCACATTGTTCTTCCAGTATTGATACCTATGTACATTTACTGGATGCTAATGGAAATTTGATAACTTCTAACGATGACAATGGCCCCTTATGTGCCGGGCTACAGTCTTCGATTTCCATATCATTGCAAGCCGGAACTTATTATGTGGTTTCAGAAGGCTATGGCTATAACTCGGGGAATATTACCACTAGCATAGCAATACCTATACAAAACAATTCTAATTTAAGTTACACAGAAATGGCAGATAGTCTTTTTCAACATTTGGACAAAACCGAAGCTGGTACTGGGGTACTTTATGATCGAGTCTTTCCAATTGCGAGCCTGCAAGATTTCAATTTTTCTACTCCTGATACCAGTTCTCATTGGCATTTTATACAATCTTACAGCGAAATCATCAGAGCAGCTTATACGCCATCCAGCACATGGCTAACAGTTAATGATTTAAAAGATTTAGCACTATCTGCAAAAATTGAAGGAAAAATTCCGGTTGGTTTAGGTAATTATCAATTTAATGTGATAGATTCAAATGCAATCTCAAATGGATTAATCCAAATGGTTGACAGTATGTATTATGATGTGCCGGGAAGACCCACTCATCCGTTTCTCACTATCCATTCTTTTGTTGCAAGTCCATTGGTAGACAGTGTTACAACACTAAGTGTCAAGTATGATTTTTCTTCTATTTATGCTATTAATATAGGAAATATCACTCTAACTTCTCTACAGGTAGATTTTGGCGATGGAAATGGAGCAGTGAATGTTGGATTAAATGATAGTGTTTCCGTCAATTATACTTCATCTGGATACAAATATTTGAAATTTACTGCAGGTTTTAGTGATAATTCTTCTATAGTAACTTATGGGAGAGTTAAAATAATAGGAGAAACGTCTGAATATCTTAAATCCAATAGCGTACCTACAACCTTATGTAGTAGCCCAAATACTCAGCTAAAATTTTGGAGCGATTTAACTTTTCAAGGATACGATGAAACTACGCCAACAAAAGGATATGGTGAAGCTACCATCTTTTATGCAAAAAATGGTAGCTGCGATAGTGTCATTAGAAAACCAATTATTGTGGTTGATGGCTTTGATCCAGGTGATAAACAAAGTGCTGAAGTTTTGTATGACGATTATTTAAATAATGCAAATAGAGGAACACTAGGAGAGAATTTAAGAAGTCAAGGTTATGACATCATAGTATTAAATTTTCCAGGATATAAGATTGGAACAAGGAATTTTTTTGGTGCGCAATTACCCATTATGCGTGATGGCGGTGCAGATTATATTGAAAGAAATGCAAGAGTATTGATGACATTAATTGATAAAATTAATACTTTGAAGGAGGGGGACGAAAAGTTGGTTATTATTGGTCCAAGTATGGGAGGCTTAATTAGTAGATATGCTTTAACGTATATGGAACAGCATAATATGCCTCATAAAACCCGTCTTTGGGTTTCTTTTGATTCTCCTCATAATGGGGCAAATATTCCAATTGGAGATCAATGGTTTTTAGATTATTATGCAAGAAAAACGGACAGCGAGAAATTAATAGCAAATCGTGACAATAAAATTAGTTCTATCGCTGCAAAGCAAATGTTGGTTCATCACTTTCTTTCGAATTCAGAAATACCCAGTGGTGCTCCAAATTTTAGGGACAACTTTTTAACTGTTTTAAATAATTTAGGGTTTCCTCAAGGTGACCCCGGCTCTCCCTTTAGAAAAATAGCTTTGATAGATGGAAGTTTAGGTGGAACAGAAACAAATTCGCCAGAACAAAAGGCCTTTACTTTTGATATACGAAGGCGGAAATCAATAGGCTTCTTAGGTATAAGATGGAGAACTTGGACTGCGGGTTCTGCCAAGATGTATTTTACTCCAAGTTATGGGAATACGAGTAAAACTGTTTTGGAATCATCATTTATGGGTTCATCTAGTAATTACAAAGCTTCTAATCCTATTAATTCATCAGGTTATGATGTAGCTCCCGGTGGTACTTATGATACTCAAGGCATTTTGTATGATGAGGGCAATAGGTCTGTTTCCAGTCTTGCTTTGAATTTTATACTCGATTTTGAAGCAAGATTTTACTCGGTTGTAAGAGATCATAGCTTTATCAATACCAAAAGTGCATTGGCTTTTTCAGGTACCAATCAAAATCTATCAGAAAATGTAAGCACAAGAAACTTAGTTTGTTCCGGTGAAACGCCTTTTGATAGTTACTTTGGTTCATTCAGCAAAAATAGTGAGCATGTGGAGCTATGGTCAGGAGCTGTAGATTGGATAACGGCAGAAATCAATGGGAATCCTCAGCCACCATCTGTTAATTATCTGGCAGCTTATGTTATTGATGGTTCCTCTTCTGTATGTAATCAAGAAAGTTATAGTTTAATTGGCTTGCCAACTAATGCAAGCATAAACTGGAGTATAAGCCCCACAAGTGGTATTGCCACTATTACTTCTAATAACAATATAGTAACACTAACTCGAGTAGGTGATGGCGAAGTGACGCTAACAGCAACCATAAATAATCCTTCCTGCCCAATACCTACACCTATATCTAAGGTCATTAGTATTGGTTTGCCACAATGGGATGCTGTTATATCAGGAGATGACATCGTTGCGCAAGGCGAAACTTTCTATGCCTTCCTCACGCTAGAAAATCAATATCGGGATGCATCTATTTATGCATGGCATATTAGTACACCTAATGCAACTATTTTTTATGATAATGTACCAAATACATCTGGAGAAATTTTTGATCAACCGGGTGATTATACCCTTTGGGTAGATGCTATTAGTAATTGTGGTACCAGAACATTATATAAGACCATTACCGTATACGCATATCCCAATTATCGTATTACAGTTTATCCCAATCCTTCCAATACTGAAACAACAGTTGAATATGTGTTAAATGATGATGTACAAGCTAAAGGAATTAAAACTGACGCCTTTAATAAGAAGTTTAATGTGAAGTTTTTTAACCACAAAGGAGAAGTTTTAATGGAGAGGAATAACCAAAATAAGGAAAAAAAGCTAACTATTAATACCACACGCTTCCCTAATGGCATTTATTACCTTCATATTACTGAAGGTAAAGAAACCATCAAAAAACAAATAGTAATAAAACATTAATACGATTGAGTCATTTGTTTAACCCCTAATATCTTAGCAAGATATAGGGGTTTTTTATTTCATGAAAAAAATGCTCACGGCTTTTTTTGTTTAAAATTAAGCTTTCCAAATAACCCCAGCTCACTTTATCCCATCCTCGTTAAGCATAGCACACTTTATTTTCAGCTAAAAGTTGGTAGCTATAGAAAGTCGTTTTAAATTTGCCACTCACTTAATCAATATCGCTAAACACGGCAATTATAAATGGCAACAACAGAAGCGGCAACAACTAAACAAGTAAATAATACTGTTTATTCTATTTTATTTGCAATCAGCATCACACATTTATTAAATGATATGATGCAGTCGGTAATTCCTTCGATTTACCCGATGATAAAAACCAACTTCGATTTATCTTTTACCCAAATTGGATTAATAACATTTACTTTTCAACTAACCGCATCATTGCTTCAACCTTTTATTGGTTTATATACCGATAAAAATCCACGTCCGTATTCCTTAGCAATAGGGATGATGTTTACGCTGTGCGGACTGGTTATGCTTTCTTTTGCAACAAGTTTTGTTTGGTTATTGGTTTCTGTAAGTTTAATTGGAATGGGTTCTTCTATTTTTCATCCAGAATCTTCACGTGTTGCCCATATGGCCTCGGGCGGAAAAAAAGGCTTGGCACAATCTATATTTCAAGTAGGCGGAAACGCCGGTAGTGCTATTGGTCCCTTACTTGCGGCGTTAATTATAGTTCCTTATGGGCAGCTCTATATTATCTGCTTTGCTTTGGCAGCGGTAATAGGTGCTGTTATTTTGATAGGAATTGGGAAATGGTACAAAAACCACCTTTACTTAAAACAAGCAAAACCGGTAAACGTTGCCGTGAGAGAAATTCCAGCTTTATCACGGAAAAGAATTATGATATCCTTAGGTATTTTGTTGGTACTTATCTTCTCCAAATACTTTTACATGGCCAGTATGACCAGTTATTTCACTTTCTTTATGATTGATAAGTTTCAGGTAACGGTACAGCAATCGCAATTATACCTGTTTGCGTTTTTGGCCGCTGTTGCCGCAGGAACAATTATTGGTGGGCCATTAGGTGATCGATTTGGACGAAAGTATATTATTTGGATATCCATTTTAGGGGTAGCGCCTTTTACTTTAATGTTGCCTTATGCAAACCTATTTTGGACAGGTGCGCTCGCTGTAATTATTGGCTTAATTTTGTCCTCGGCCTTTTCGGCGATTTTGGTTTACGCTACTGACTTAGTTCCAGGAAAGGTTGGAATGATTGCAGGCCTGTTTTTTGGTTTCGCATTTGGGATGGGGGGCATCGGCTCTGCATTTTTAGGTTGGCTGGCCGATCGTACTACTATTGAATATGTGTTTAAAATCTGCGCTTTTTTACCATTGATTGGTGTGATCACAAGCTTTTTGCCAAATATTGAACACAAAAAACAGTAAAGCTAAGGTGATTTCTTGGGTAGATAATTTTTTGGCTGATGTAGCTTTTAAGGCACAACAGGTGATTGTTTAAGCTCACTTGTTTCCCAAATAATATTTCCTTATTCCGATGAAAACAAAAATAAACACCGAGTAAAAGATGAAAAATGGGATGATGTACACCTGTAATCCGAAAACCAACATCGCTGCCATAATAAGCAACTGAAAGCCCAAGCCGTACATAGAAAGCATAGTCATAAACCACTTTGGGAAAGGTTTGCTGTGTACGGCGTCTTTATCCAATAGATACACAACCTTGTCAAAGGTGCCGTATAAAAAATAATAAATCTTGTAAAATAGGTTTACCGTAGTTTGTTTTTCTCCTTTTAAAGCTATGGGTGCCTCAATTTCAAAGATACGACTGGTGGAATCGCCCTCTACACTATGTCTCAAAATAACATAATAGTAGTTGTAAATTGTACCCTGTAGTTGAATGCCAACAAATGCCAAAAATGTATATAAAAACGATGCGTTTGTGAGATACATAAATGTAAGCAGAAATAAAAAATTCAAAATGATATCTGCAATAGAATCGTAATACCTACCGGTATAAGAAGGCGTATTTTTTAAACGAGAAAGTTCTCCGTCAGCCGCATCAATGGTTGATTTTAAAATCAATAAAAACGCTGCTAATGCTAGATAACCAAACATTATCGCAACGATTGCCAACAGACCAGTAATGATAAATAGTGTGGTAACGCCAACAGGTGTAAAACTTGTGTTTTTTAAAGATATAGCAAGCCATCGTCCAGGTATACGACCATAATCTGATAAATCGATAAATTGATACTGCTTTGGTAATTTTGACATTCCTTTTTTTTCCGAACTTTTTATTTATTCTGCCTTGCCGTTTACACTGATAAGCTAAAGACGAATTAACTCAAAATGTTTGGATACAAACCTAAGAAAAACAATAGAATCAGTTTCTTATTCTTAATAAATGACTACTGGTCCTCTGCCGTAATTAACCGAAAAAAAAAATAGTCTCATCATCAAAAGTGGTCAACATCAAACCTCGTAATTGGTTATTAGTAATTTTATTTTCTGATAAGACCGCTCAATTTTTTTGCTTTAAGTACTATAATCCGAGTAGATTTTTAAATCGGGATATTTAGAACAAATCTTGTTCCGTCGCCAAGTGAAGTAGTTACTTTATGATTTCCGCCTATCGTCTTTATCCTTTCCTCAATATTTCTTAACCCATAACCCGAAGATTTAGTGCTTGAATCATAACCAATTCCATCATCCACAACCGTTACTTTTAGGCTCCCTTCTACCGCATTAAAATTTACCACTAGCTCGTTTGCTTCAGAATACTTAAGGGCATTATTTACCAATTCTTGTATAATCCTAAACAGATTAGTAGCGATAATCGGCTCAAGAACATAATCTTTATCGCTTTGATTGTCAATTTTAATTTCAGGTTTGCTACCGTAATAAGGTTTTAAATATTCCCTGAGTTTAACAACAAACGCATCTAAATCAAACTCTTGCTGGTTAATTAACCAAACGGTGCTCCGCAATTCTTTGATGGTGTTTTGCGTAACTTGTTGGGTTTGTTGCAGTTGTTGATTTCCAATATCCGCGGATGCTAAACTTTGGATAGAACCGTTGATAAAACTAAGCTGTGCGCCAATATTATCATGCAATTCTCTGGAGATACGAAGTTTTTCCTCTTGAACTTGACTCTTTGCATCAGCGGTTGCTAATTTAATTTTACTCTCATGTCGTAGTTTATACCTGCTAAATGCAAGAAAACTTATAAAACCTATTGCTAAAAAGGCACCGCTGATCAACAAAATTGTAGTGTTTTTCTTACTCAACGTAAGCTGGTGGATTTTGCTCTCTTTACTTAACAACTCTATTTTCTTTTGGCGATTGACCGCGTCAAATTCTTCCTGTAACTGTGTCAATTCTTTGGTGTTTTCTAAGTTGATAAACTTGCTTTTCTCTGCCGCAGTGAGTTTCATGTATTCAAAAGCTTTTTTGAAATTTCCGCGACGTTTCTCGTTATCAGCGATGTTCTCTAAAGTTTCGGGAATCAATTCGCCTGCTTTGATCTCATTTTCAAGTTTCAATGCATTGTTTAGCTCAATGTCGGCTCGTTCGTATTCCCCCGTTTCGCTTAGTAAATTCCCTAAGTTATTACCAATTGCCGCGGTTAGCCATTTGTTATCCGCTTTAGTTGCAAAAGTAACGGCGAGCACATAGTAATCAGTCGCAAGTTTAAACTGTTTCTGAACCTTTGCTAGAATTGCGAGGTTATTGTAAGTGAGGCAGATCCTATCATTTATTTTCTCTTTTAAATAGAATCGTAAAGCTTTTTGATAGTTGTTCTGCGCTTTATCAAACTGCTGTTTTTGCTCATAAACAGCACCTTTATTATTAGCTAAATCGGCTACTGTGCGCTCGTCTTTTCCTTTAATCGCAAAGTATTCGGCTATATTGTCATATTTTAAAGCGTCATCGAGCTTTTTCCAGCTCAAGTATAGTGCTCCTATATTTTTGTTAATGTCAGCCTTTAACGAAAAATCATTTTCTGATGTAAATTTTAATCCGCTTTGGTAAGCTTTTAAAGCCTCGGCGTTTCTACCTAAATCTGCCTCAACACTTCCAATCCCATTATAAGTTTTTGCTAGTAAAGCCCTATTTCTTTTTGCCAAAAAAACAACTTTGCCATACGCTTCAATTGCCTCTTTACCTCTTCCTTGTTGCGCATAAACGGTTGCCAGTTTATTTAAAAGCGTAATTTTTGCTGTATCAGTAGTTACTTGTTGTATTTGCTTTTTTAAGCTGTCAGCATTTTGCGCAAAGCCGCTTACGTATAAAATCAACAACAGACAAAATAATAACTTAAATTTCATTCGGCTTTACGTGGTTTGTTATTGACTCCAATTTTTAAACTCCTTTTATTAACCGCAACATAACGACATAGAGTTTCTTAGATGTAAGAGTTTGCGCCAGCTAAAATAGTAACAAAAATGTTATATAAAATAAGAAAGACAAGAAAGCAGATTCTACTTTTTGCTTTTGATGGTTTGCTTTCAGCGAGTTTATCAGTAGTTTCATCGAGATTGGTTGCTATAACTGAACATCCTCGGCATAGTTTTTATTCAACAAAATACAGTTTCATCTGTTATTCAAAAACATGGCGCTCATCACATTTACCAAAAGAGGAATTTATTGCAAGCAAGGCGACTTTTACGTTGATCCATGGTGGCCCGTGGATTATGCGGTAACTACTCACGGCCATGCCGACCATGTTCGTTTCGGGAATAAACATTACTTGTGTCATACCTTAACAAGTCCCATTATCAAAAGGAGAATTAGTCCGGATTTGGATGTGCAGACTTTGGGCTACGGAGAAAGTTTGGTTAGAAACGGTGTGAATATTTCCTTTTTTCCTGCTGGCCATATCATTGGTTCTGCTCAGGTTCGGTTGGAGTATAAAGGAGAAATTTGCGTAATTTCTGGAGATTATAAAATTGAGGATGATGGTATTAGTACGCCTTTTGAACCTGTAAGATGCCATTCTTTCGTGTCTGAAAGTACATTTGGTTTGCCGATTTACAAATGGCAGAAACAACAGGCAGTTTTTGATGGGATTAAAAGCTGGATCAATAACAACATCGAATATCAAAAAACAAGTATTTTAATTGCATACAGCCTAGGCAAAGCGCAAAGGCTAATAAAAAACCTTGCTGGCGATGTGCCAATTTACGTTCATAGCAGCATCGCTAATTTAAATGAAGTCATTATTGAAGCCGGCGTTCCACTTCCAGAAACTACCAGAATAACGCAGGAAATCACAAAAGACCAATTGCAAAAAGGAATTGTAATTGTTCCGCCCGCCATGCGGGATAGCAAGTGGATGAAAAGTTTGAATCATCCCGTTACAGGAATTTGTTCTGGCTGGATGCAAGTTCGTTCACATCGAAGATGGCAAAGTGCTGATGCAGGTTTTGCCTTGAGCGACCATGCCGATTTCACAGGTTTAATGGAAGCCATTAAAGCAACGGAGGCCGAAAAAGTTTATGTCACGCATGGATTTACTTCGGCTTTTTCTAGGTATTTAAATGAAAACGGCATTTCTTCTGATGTGGTAACTACGCATTTCGGACAAGAAGACGATGAGGAAAACAAAGCTGATTTAGCCGAAACCGTTGAGAAAAAAACTGAAGCTAAAACGGAGGTTGTCAAATGAAACGTTTCGCCCAACTCATCCAACAGCTGGAACTTAGCAATAAAACCAACGATAAAATTAGCGCTTTAGTCGACTACTTTAACGAAGCCGATGACAAAGATAAAATTTGGGTAATCGCTTTGTTTACTGGTAAAAAGCCAAAGCGCCCTATTAAATCTTCCTTGTTAAAATATTGGGCTATTGATATTGCAGATATACCTGAGTGGCTTTTTACAGAAAGCTATTCGAACGTTGGCGATTTAAGCGAAACCATCGCTCTGCTTTTACCTCCAGCGGAACATCAATCTGATTTGCATTTGTACGAGTGGATTGAAAATCTCCAAAATTTAGAAGGCAAAGATGATGAAACTAAAAAAGATTTTATTTTAACGGCGTGGAACAGTTTAGAAACCAACGAGCGGTTCATTTTTAATAAGCTTATTTCTGGCAATTTTAGAATCGGAATCTCCTCGAAAAATCTGGTTAATGCGTTGGCGAAGCAGAGTGGTTTGGAAAGCGTTCAAATTACCCACAGCATTATGGGGAAATGGGATCCATATGTCATGACTTTCTCCGATTTAATCAACGGCGAACATGTGAATACCGATAATTCCTGGCCTTATCCCTTTTGCTTGGCTTATGCTTTAGACACGGAACCAGAAAATTTGGGAGAAATCTCTAATTGGCAGGCAGAATGGAAATGGGATGGTATCCGCGGACAAATTGTGAAACGCAACGGCGAGTTGTTTATTTGGAGCAGGGGCGAAGAATTAGTGACCGAACAGTTTCCGGAACTTCATTTTTTAGTGGATGTTTTGCCAGATGGTGTAGTCATCGATGGAGAGATTTTGGCAGTTAAAGACAAAGCGGTATTGTCTTTCAGTACTTTGCAACAGCGGTTAAACCGTAAAAATATAACAAAGAAAGAGTTGGAAAGCGCACCCATTGGTTTCTTCGTTTACGATTTGTTGGAGTTTGAAGGCATTGATTTCCGCGAACATCCTTTAAGCGAACGGAGGAAAATTTTAGAAAACATCATCGGGAAATTAGATGCAGATAATGTACTACTATCCGAGGTGGTAGAATGTGATTCTTGGGAACAACTGGCGACAGAAAGACAAAAATCACGGGAGTTAAACAGCGAAGGCATCATGCTGAAAAAGCGTGATTCGCATTACCACGCTGGTCGTAAACGTGGCGACTGGTGGAAGTGGAAAGTGAATCCGTACACTGTTGATGCCGTGATGATTTATGCGCAAAAAGGAAGCGGTCGGCGGGCAAATTTTTTCACGGATTATACTTTTGCCGTTCGTGATGGAGAAAATTTAGTAACGATTGCTAAGGCTTATTCTGGTTTAACCGATAAAGAAATTAAGGAAGTCAACTCATTTGTCAACAAAAACGCAATCGAAAAATTTGGTCCTGTGCGTACCGTAAAACCCGAATTAGTTTTCGAAATCGCTTTTGAAGGCATCGCGGAAAGCAAGCGACATAAAGCTGGCTTAGCTTTACGATTTCCTCGTATTTTACGTTGGCGTAAAGACAAAAACGCTTCGGAAATTAATACGTTGCAAGATTTACAACAGCTTTTACAATCAACGTTATAGTAAAGAGATTCTTTAACCACATAGGTTTTTATGGACGAGATGCAAAGCTTTTTTAATATGAAACGGGAAGAAAATAGATTTATTTAGTCCCAGCAGGGTTTCTCGATAGAGAACCCTGCGTTAAAAATAAAGCAGAGTCCCTGAAAAAGGAGACTCTGCTTGGACAAAGGCGTTCGTCATTTCGACGCTAGGAGAAATCTCACAAGTTGAGTCTGCATACAGCATGTAATACCTATTTGTGAGATGTTTCACTATCGTTCAACATGACGAAATGTAAATGAAATCTCCTAACTTAATGACATTGCCCTATTTAATTCAAGTTTTAAATAATCTATGGAGCTAACAAAAACCAAAGGCTATAAAAAAGTGAAGGCTTGGCTTAAAGCCGATAAAAAAAAGCCATTCAAGTTTCAAGAAGATGCCTGGCAACATTATGCAGATGGATACAGCGGTTTGGTTAATGCGCCAACAGGATTCGGTAAAACCTATTCGCTGTTTTTGGCGGTGGTTATTGATGCTTTAAATCAGCCCAAAGCGAAAGGAAAAAAAGAAAAAGACCGATTGCAGTTGATTTGGATTACACCGCTTCGTTCTTTAGCTAAGGATTTGGCTAGGGCCATGCGACAAACCTTGCTGGAATTAGAGTTGGATTGGATGGTGGGCGTTAGAAACGGCGATACATCGCAGGCAGAAAAGCTCCAGCAAAAAAAATCAATGCCCGAAATTTTGCTGATTACTCCAGAAAGTATTCATTTATTGTTGGCGCAAAAAAACTCTTCCACACTTTTTAAAAATCTGAAATGCATAGTTGCCGATGAATGGCATGAGCTTTTGGGCAGCAAACGTGGCGTTTTGGTTGAGCTCGCTTTATCGCGGATTAAAGGTTTACAAAAGCAGGCAAATAATGAGGTTTTGCGGGTCTGGGGAATTTCAGCAACTATCGGGAATATTGAAGAAGCCATGCAGGTTTTAACTCCAAATGCAGAAAGTAAACGCATCATCATTAAAGCAGATTTAGAAAAGAAAATTGAGATTAAATCTATCCTTCCGGATGATATTGAAACTTTGCCTTGGTCGGGGCACCTCGGCTTAAAGCTGGCTTACAAACTCTTGCCCATTATCGAAAAAAGTAAAACCACTTTAATTTTTATCAATACCCGTGGGCAAACGGAAATGTGGTATCAGCATTTACTGAATCTGGAACCAGAATTGGCAGGTCAACTCGCTATTCATCATGGCTCTATCGATTTTGAGTTGAGGAACTGGATTGAAGACGCTTTGCACACTGGTCAGCTGAAAGCGGTAATCGCCACTTCCTCTTTGGATTTGGGGGTGGATTTTAAACCCGTAGACACGGTGGTGCAAGTCGGTTCGCCAAAAGGCGTTGCCCGATTTTTACAACGAGCGGGTCGGTCCGGACATTCGCCATACGAAACCTCCAAAATCTATTTTTTACCTACTCACGCTTTAGAATTAGTGGAAGCTGCGGCGATAAAAGAAGCGGCGAAAAACCTGGATATTGAAAGTAGAGAACCAGTAATTATGGTTTTTGATACGTTGATTCAATACTTGGTTACTTTGGCCATAGGCGATGGTTTCGACGATAAAATCATTTACGAAGAAATCAAAAACACCCACGCTTTCAACATGATTTTACCCGAAGAGTGGGATTGGGTTATGCGATTTATTACTTACGGCGGAGAAAGTTTGACTGCATACCCCGAGTTTAAAAAAGTAGAAAAAGACGAAGAAGATGGTTTGTGGAAAGTTAAAAGCCGGCAACTGGCCATGCGTCACCGTTTGCATATTGGAACTATTGTGAGCGATGCCATGTTAAAGGTCAAATTTTTATCTGGCGGATACATTGGCATGGTTGAAGAATATTTTTTAAGTCGGTTAAAACCCGGAGATAATTTCCGTTTGGCGGGAAGGGTTTTGGAGTTTGTGCAGGTAAAAGACATGACCGTAATTGTTCGATTGAGCAAAAAGAAGAATGCCATTTCGCCAAGTTGGTTAGGCGGGCGTTTGCCGTTATCATCAAACCTTGGAGCGGTTTTACGTAAAAAATATAACGAAGCGTTAGACGAAAATCAGCAAGATGAAGAATTAAAAATCATGCGTCCATTGTTTCAATTGCAAGAAAAACGTTCTCACGTCCCAAAAAACGACGAACTTTTGATTGAGCTCATCAATAACCGAGAAGGATTTCATTTGTTCGCTTATCCATTTGAAGGGCGTTTGGTTCACGAGGTTCTGGCGGCGTTGGTCGCTTACCGCTTAAGTAAATTATTACCGATTACTTTTTCCATTGCGATGAATGATTATGGTTTTGAGCTTTTGAGTGATATCGAAATCCCGATGGATGATTCGATTGCTTACGACGTTTTTTCTCCAAAAAATTTAACGCAGGATATCACTTTAAGTATAAATTCTACGGAAATGGCGAGGCGTAAATTTAGAGATATCGCTTGCATTTCGGGATTGGTTTTTCAAGGCTACCCCGGGAAATACGTCGCGAATAAACATTTGCAGTCATCTGCAGGTTTGTTTTTCAATGTTTTTAGCGATTTCGACAAACATAATTTACTTTTACGGCAGGCTTATGACGAGGTGTTTTACCAACAATTGGAAGAACCTAGACTGGTTGCGGCATTAGAGCGAATTCAGAAATCAAACATCATCATTACACATCCAAACAGTTTTACACCGCTATCTTTTCCGATTAAAGTGGATAGTTTAAGAGAAAGCATGAGCTCCGAAGCTTTGGAAGAGCGCATCGCTAGGATGAAAGCAGATTCGGATAGGAAGTTAGAGGGGAGTTAAAAGTGTAAAGTTAAGCGTTAAAAGTCCTGAACGGCTGATTGAAGTGCCAAATTACGAAGTGACACTTTAAACATCGGCACAACCTAATGAAATCCTACATAATTTTAGCGCACTAATAAAACTCATAAGTAAACCAGAAAAGCAATTTAAACTTTCTACTTTAAACTTTCCACTTTTTAAGAATGACCATCAACAGCCACGGAGAAGAATTGATTTTAGATCAGGAACGAGCAATCTATTTACCAAAAAACAAGCTCTTGGCGATCTCTGATTTGCATTTAGGAAAGTCGGCACATTTTAGGCAGGCGGGTGTTCCCGTTCCTGCAACGGTTGCTCAACAAGATTTAAGCAGGTTGGATGCAATTCTACAAAAATATAAACCCAACACTTTGCTAATTAACGGCGATATGTTCCATCATGGCTTAAACACGGATATCGATGAATTTCATCAGTGGCGAAGGAAGTATCAACAAACTAATTTTTTATTGGTTAAGGGAAATCACGACAGATTAGCAAACGCAGATTATGCTTCCATGGATATTGAAATTCACGAACCCAGCTTTTGTGTAGGTCCGTTCTGTTTTATCCACGATGCACCAAAATGCACCGAAGAAGAACTGTATCCCATCAGCGGACATATTCATCCTGGCGTAACGATTGTTGGCAGGGCCAAGCAACGGTTAAAATTCCCTTGTTTTTATTTCGGAAAAGATTATGCAGTAATGCCGGCATTTAGCGTTTTCACAGGCTTGTATAACATCAAACCTAAAAAAGAAGAGCAGGCTTATGCGGTTACAAAGGAAAGTGTGGTGAAGATATAGGTGATACGGAGATTAAACACCTATAGCATATTTAATCTTTTAAAAGCTCTTGAATCTCAGCTTTTAAAGAAACTTTCTACTTCTAAAATAGCATCTAGGATATCGAAAAGCCAAATCTGTATATTATTATTATTATCCATATACCAATTGCTTCTGCTGATTTACTGATTTTTTAAAATATGGGTTTTTAATAGCTTTCTCTTCCAATAAATCGATTGGCTTTTTAAGTAGTTCTTGAAGAGAAAATTTGAAGTCAAAATAATTGTCAGCATAATCTTCAACTGGAATGTTGGCAAAATCAACAATCAAATCAATATCGCTTTCCGAATTGTAGTTTTCGGTTAACACAGAACCAAATGCATGTAATGTCTTAACTTGTGTAACTTACAAAGTTTATAAATATCAGGAATAAATACCTTTAGCCTTTCCATTTGTGCTTTATTTATCAGCTACTTTACAATTTTTTGAGGATAGTAACTCGATAACTAATAACGAGTATTATAAATCTAGGTCCCCAAAAACACCAACCATCCAAAATAAACCAACATCATCACGCCACTAATCAACGTCATCCGCATTGCGTTGACAAAATTTGCATTTTTCGTATCCTTCAAAACTTGTAAAAACCACCAAATAAAGTAAGCCAGAATAGGCAAGGAACAAATTGCAAAAACGTAAAAATTCAATAATTTACCGGCTAACATCCAATAATAAAACATCAAGCTTAAGCCGATGAAAAATACCGTGGCAGAAAAAATAAAAGAGCCTTTATAACCCAACAATAAACTCAAAGTATGGTCGCCTCTTTTGCCGTCCTCCTCATGCTGATAAATTTGTGTTAGCGGATACGATGCACCAATTAAGCAGGAAGAAATCAAACAGGCTATAAAATCTTCCGAATAAAAACCTACAATTGGCGAGGTGATTGCGGTAAAACACATATAATAAACAAAGCCCCCCTGGAAAATAAATACCACTAAAAAGCTAACAATAGGATATTTTTTCAACCGCACAGACGGATGACTGTAAGCTTTTGATAGAAGATTATAAATCAAAATACAAACACAGAATTTTATATTTACCAGCAAAGCAAGCAACACCGCAATCCATTCCAAGCAAATTGACGTAATATATAATGTACGGTTTACTTTTGGAGGTGTTTTTATAAGAGCTATACTTCCTTCGTCTTTATCAAAATAGCTATTATAACCATTACTTGCTGGGTAAACTAAAAAATGAAGAATAAAAAAAACCAGTACGGCATTAGTATTGTTAACAATGGGTACGGTAGCCAATGCAAACAAAAAAACGGGGAGTAATAGTAAAGAAAAGGGTAAGCGTAGGTGTAATAAAACGCTCCTAAAATTTTTATTCATCAAAAATTAATATTTAATAAAATTAGAAAAATAGATTAGATGAGGAGCATTATTTCGGCAATTGGCACCAGTAACCCTTCCAATAAATTTTCTCAAGAACAGATTTTTGAGTTCATGAAAGAAGCGCATCAACTGGACGGCGAAAATGCTCGCAGACTGCATAAACTGTATCAGGTTTCTGGAATTGAGCATCGTTATTCTGTTTTAAATGATTTTGGCGCTGGTAAAGGGAATTACGAATTTTTTGGAAACGAAGCTGGTCTGGAGCCTTTCCCAACCACAGCCCAACGTGGTGATATTTTCCAAAAAACAGCATTAAATTTATGCCTTTCGGCGATTGATCATTGCTTTGCCAAAATAAAAAGCTTTGATGTTAAACAAATTACCCACCTTATCACGGTAAGTTGTACTGGAATGTACGCCCCGGGTTTAGATATTGAAATAGTAGAAAATTTAGGCTTAAAGCCGAATGTTGAACGTACCTGCATTAACTTTATGGGATGTTATGGCGCTTTTAATGCGCTGAAAGTTGCAGATTATATTTGCAAAGCAGAACCGAAAGCGAAGGTTTTAATTGTAGATGTGGAGCTTTGTACTTTGCATTTCCAAAAAGAAAACACTTTGGATAATTGGTTGGCAAATTCGCTTTTTGCCGATGGCGCATCTGCTATGTTAGTACAAAATGAAACCTATGCTGAGGAAAAATTGTTTGAAATCGATACCTTTTATACCGAAGTAGTCACTGAAGCCAGAAACGAAATGGCCTGGAAAATTGGGAACCATGGTTACCAAATGCAACTGACTAATAAGGTTTCTAAACAGATAAAATCGGGCATTAAAGGTGTTGCCGAAAAATTGCTAGAAAAAGCGCAATTGACATTTGATGATATTGAGGCCTACGCCATTCACCCTGGCGGGAGAAAAATTTTGGAAGTTTGTGATGAAGTTTTTGATTTGGATGCAAATCAAAGTGAAGCGAGTTATGAGGTGCTCAAAAACTACGGCAACATGTCGTCCACCACCATTATATTCGTATTGGAGGAGCTGAGCAGAAAGGCATCGCCACAAGAATCCGGTAAAAATATTTTAAGTTTTGCATTTGGTCCGGGATTAACGTTTGAAAGTATGATTTTAAAATATGCCTGATTTTAGCCACAGAAGTACCGAGGAAGAAATAATGGACAATTTCGCACTGCCATCAGCGGAGATTGACCCTGTTTTGGCAGAGTTAGAGACCATCAATAAACTGTTAGGCGGTTTTTCTGTTTTTTACGATGCTTTTAAAAAGCTCAATATCAGAAACGGAGACGTGATTTGTGACTGGGGCTGTGGTGGTGGCGATAGCCTTAAAGTATTGGATAAATATTTTAGAGAACAAAATATAAAACTCAATTTTGTAGGCGTAGATGCAACCGAATCCGCAGTACAATATGCAGTTCGAGCAAGTAAAAATTACCCGGGTTTAAGTTTTCGTTTGGCTGATGTTTTAAAAGAACCATTTAAAGAAAATGAGTTTGATGTAGTCATCAGCTCTCTTTTTACACATCATTTTGACGATGAAGCATGGGTAGCTCTGGTTAAAAAAATGCTACATGCTTCAAAAAAAGCAGTGATTATTAATGATTTGCACCGCCATCCGCTGGCTTATCATTCTATTGGCTGGTTAACGCAATTGTTTTCCAAATCGCCAATGGTAAAGCATGACAGTAAGTTATCTGTTTTACGAAGTTTTAAAAGACAGGAATTAAAAACGCTTTTACAAAAAGTTGGCGCAAAAGATTACAGCATTAAATGGATGTGGGCTTTTAGGTGGCAGGTTGTTATCCATAAATAGGATTTTTAGGGCTTAAAGCTTAAAGCTGATGTGACGAATTAATAAATACAGATGACTTTAAAAAAACCAACAGTTATTGTTATCGGCGGTGGATTGGCGGGTTTAACCAGTTCCATTCTACTCGCAAAAAATGGCTTTGAAGTTACGCTCATCGAAAGAAAAAAATATCCTTTTAACCGAGTTTGTGGAGAATATGTAAGCAATGAAGTTTTACCGTTTTTGCAAAGCATCGGCTTTAAGCCTGATGATTATGGTGCCTCCCGAATCGGTAAATTAATCGTGACCTCGCCGAAAGGAAATGCACTAAAAGCTGATCTAGATTTGGGGGCTTTTGGAATTAGCCGTTTTACCTTGGATAATGCTTTGTTTGAAATCGCTAAAAAAGCAGGAGTTGATTTTTTATTGCAAACCAAAGTAAACGACGTTCAATTTGCCGACGAAAAGTTTACTGTACAAACAGGTGGAAAAACGCTAACAGCAGACTTGGTCATTGGTGCTTTTGGTAAACGCTCCAACCTCGACCAAAAGCTAAATCGTAGTTCTTTTTACCACCGCAGTCCGTACATTGGTGTTAAATATCACATCAAAACAGATTTTGCGAAAGACACCATTCAGCTGGATAATTTTAAAGGTGGATATTGTGGTATCAGCAAAATAGAAAGTGATTTATACTGTCTATGCTATTTGGTAGAAAACAGATACCTCAAAAAATTTGGTGGTATCGCAGAAATGGAGGAAAACATCCTACACCAAAATCCACATTTAAAAAACCTTTTTGGCAATTCTGAATTTGTCTGGCAACAGCCGGAAACCATTAACGAGATTTCTTTCCGTAAAAAATCATTGGTAGAAAACCACATTTTAATGTGTGGCGATACCGCCGGAATGATTGCGCCACTTTGCGGAAACGGAATGGCTATTGCCATACACTCCGGAAAAATATTGGCTGAACAAATTGTGGTTAAATGCTCAACGGGGCTAAATTCAAAAAAGCGACTTCAACTTGAATGGTCATATTTGGACACTTGGAACAACAAATTTGCCTTACGATTAAAAATCGGCAGAGGGATTCAACGGCTTTTCGGGAATAATTTACTGACAGAATTGGCTGTGTCCGCTCTAAAAAATTCTCCTTCGCTTACCAAAAAAATAGTGGGACAAACGCATGGTAAATCGTTCTGAAATATTAGCTATATTAGTTTTATGAAGTTACGGACGCTTGTTTTCTTAAATGCCTTTGCAGTGGGCATTTCTATTGCTGCAGTAAACCTTTATTTCCAACATAAATGGTTTTATTTCGCTATCTCTTTAGTTATTGCCACCATTGTGAGCTATTTTGTTTTTTACTATCTAATAGAGAAATACGTTTACTCAAAAATTAAGGTTATTTATAAAATGATCCATAGCCTTAAACTGGGTAAAGATTTAAAGGATGCTTTGGGTGAGTACGTAAGTCCAGACCCGATTAACGATGTAGAACAAGAAGTGAAAGAATGGGCCAGGGATAAAAAGCTTGAAATTGACGATTTAAAAAAGCAGGAACAGTTCCGTCGCGAGTTTCTTTCTAACATCTCCCACGAATTTAAAACCCCGATTTTTGCAATAGAGGGATATGTTGAGGCTTTGCAGGACGGTGCCATAAACGAGCCTGAATTGGCTCAAAGCTTTTTAAACAAAGTTTCTTCTAACGTTGATCGTTTAAGTGTGCTTATTAAAGATTTAAATGAAATATCAAGGTTGGAAACAGGCGAAATCCCTATTAATTACCAAAAATTTGAGATTACTGCTTTAATCAAAGAGGTAATGGAATCTTTAGAGCTAAAAGCCGAGAAGTATAAAATAAAGCTGATTTTTAAAGAAAAGTACGATATACCAACTTGGGTAAAAGCCGATAAAGAGAAAATAAGGCAGGTTCTAGTAAATCTGATTGATAATTCCTTTAAATATGGTAAAGAGAACGGTTCTACTTTTGTAACAATTTTCCCCCTACATGACCAATATCTTATCGAAATTACCGATGATGGAATGGGTGTAAATGAAGAGCACCTGCCTCGTTTATTCGAGCGTTTTTACCGTACAGATAGCAGCAGATCCAGACAGATTGGTGGCTCGGGCTTAGGATTGGCCATTGTAAAGCATATTGTAGAGGCTCATCACCAAACTATTAATGTAAGAAGCACACAAAAGTTAGGCTCTACTTTTGGCTTTACAATAGAGAAGTTCAAAGATAATGTGATCAATATCCCTATGATTAATACAGATGAATAGTAAAGCTTAACATTATCTTAACATTGAGATGGTAAATTTGTAGCCTAAATATAAAGCTTAACAATGAATAATATTTTTTCTTATTTCATTCCAAAAGACAAAAAGTTTTTTCCGCTTTTCGAAAGTGCAAGTGCAAACTTAGTGAACATGTCTGTACTGATTAAAAAATTAGTAAACACAGATGATCTAAAGGTAAGAGAACCTCTTCATAAAGAGATTGAGGAGCTTGAACACTTAGGTGATAGCATTACGCATCAGATTTACCTAGAGTTAAGCAAAACCTTTATTACTCCTTTTGATAGGGAAGATATCCATACTTTAGCGACTGCTTTAGATGATGTAGCTGATTATATCCACGGAAGTTCTAACCGGATTTTACTATATAACGTACATGAGTCAACCGAGCCTATTAAAAAATTGGCAGAGCTAGTCGGCCAAGCTTGTGTAGATGTCGATAAGGCCATTAAGGAGTTGAAAAATCTGAAAAATATAAGGCTGATTGCTGATTCATGCATAAGAATCAATAGCATAGAAAACCAGGCAGATTACGTTTTTGATAAGGCAGTTGGTGATTTGTTTGATTTTGAAGATGATGCCAAGGTAATTATGAAATATAAAGAAGTTCTTAACGGATTAGAAACCGCAACAGACAGATGTGAAGATGTTGCTAATGTATTGGAAACCATTTTGGTTAAAAATGCTTAATTCTAAATCCTAAAAAAACAAAAATGATTACTACCCTTCTTGTTATTGTTATCATTCTAGCTATCGTTTTTGACTTTATCAATGGTTTTCATGATGCGGCAAATTCTATAGCAACCATTGTTTCTACAAAAGTTTTAACGCCTTTCCAAGCAGTGTTATGGGCTGCCACTTTTAACTTTGCTGCGTACTTTTATTTTACAGATCATAAAGTTGCAGATACTGTTGCCAAAACTGTGTTTGCACAATATGTTACTTTAGAAGTTGTGCTTTCTGGTTTGGTTGCGGCTATTCTTTGGAACTTACTAACTTGGTATTATGGCATTCCATCTAGTTCATCACATACCTTAATTGGTGGTTTTGCCGGTGCAGGTATGGCAAAAGCCCTGTCTTTAGGCGAAAATGCTTTGGTTGCTGTAAACTTTGATCCAATTATAAAAGTAGTTGCCTTCATTGTGCTAGCACCAATCATAGGTATGGTGATCGCAATTATAATCAACCTCATCATTATAAATATTTCCAAAAATGCTCGGCCATCAACTGCAGAAAAGTGGTTTAAAAGATTACAATTAGTTTCTTCTGCCGCTTTAAGTTTTACCCACGGAGGTAATGATGCACAGAAGGTAATGGGAATTATTTTTGCAGCTTTATTGGCTAATAATTTAGTAGAGCCCGGGCAGCCTATGCCAGAGTGGATTCCGCTGAGCTGTTATGCAGCAATTGCACTAGGTACCATGAGTGGCGGCTGGAAAATTGTTAAAACGATGGGCACAAAAATCACCAAAGTAACTTCTTTGGAAGGTGTAAGTGCGGAAGCAGCCGGTGCGGTAACTTTAGGAATTACCGAACATTTTGGTATCCCAGTTTCCACTACGCATACCATTACTGGTTCCATTATCGGAGTTGGCTTAACAAAAAGAATTTCTGCAGTAAAGTGGGGAGTTACCTACAGCTTAATATGGGCTTGGGTATTAACCATCCCGGTTTCTGCTACTTTAGCTGCCATAGCGTTTTTTATAACGCACTACGTTTTTTAGTAAAATTTAAATAATTTACAGCTCAATGGAGAAATTCATTGGGCTTTTTTTTGTTTTTTTCTTAGTTAAATAGGCGGACAAAGTCTTTTTTTTGTTCTTTACCTTATGACAAAAGGGCTGTTACTACAGTATTAGTTTATGGAATTACTCAGCATCTCCCCAATCCTTTTGATTTGCTTTTGATGGTGTTTACTATGTACATAGATAAAGCGCAACCAAGATTTGGCATCTAAATAACCTAACCGTGGGTGTTTGACTTTGTAATTAGGATTGAATTTAGAAAAACCTTTTTCTAGCTCTGTAATCTTCTTTACTAAGCGTATAAGTTCATTTGATGCTTCCTCTTTGCTTATTTTCTTAACACTCGCTTCTAAAACCTGCGGAACTTTAAATTTTCCAGGCGGAAAACGGCCAAAGAATAAAATTAGTCCGGCTCGCCAGTCTGGTTTACGAGTTTTTATTTCAGCACTTCTATTTAAACACTTTTCAATAGCAATCACCGATAACAAATTGGCGCTTAAAATATGCGCATAAACTTCAGAGAAAGACCAACCACCTTGTTGAGGAGTAGTTAGAAAGATATCGTTGTTTAAAGTTTTTAAAAATTCCCCGTAGAACTTCAGGCTTTCTAAAACTTTTGCACTTTCCGATTTTACACTCATAATAAATCAATAAGTTCTTTTAAATGGTTGATTTGCCAATTGATGTCATGCGGTTTTTCTGCGTGGTGCGGATTAAAATAGATTGCATCCATTCCGAAATTCAAAGCGCCCCGTATATCTGCTTCCAAACTGTCTCCAATCATTAAACTGGTTAAAGTTTCGGCATTTGCAGTATCAATAGCATGTTGGAAAATAGCTTTATCGGGCTTGTTGATGCCGATAACTTCGGATATAAAAACGTTTTTGAAATAAGGCGTTAAACCCGTGTTTTTTACTTTGTGTTGGGTGGCTTCTTTAAATCCGTTAGAAATCAAATGTAAATGATACTTTTCTTGTAGGTAGCTCAAAGTTTCATGCGTATGCGGAAAAAGATTCATTTTGGTGGGGCAGATATTGATATAATCGTCCTCAAACTGAGCTGGAATTACTTCCTCACTTAAGCCTAAATCTATAAAAGTCTTTTTAAATCGGGTTTCCCGTAAAACAGTTTTACTGATTTTTCCTAAATGATAATCTGCCCAAAGTTGGTGGTTGTTTGCGGTATAAGTTTCAATAAAAATATCGCAGGAATTTAAACCTAAATTACAAAGTTTATAGCGGTGGTATAACTCGTTTAACGTTTCCTCTGCGTTCTTGTCGAAATCCCAAAGTGTATGGTCTAAATCAAAAAAAATGTGTTGGTATTGTTTCAATTTTATTCAGTTGTTAAAAAATGCTGTTGGGTAAATTTATCAATAAATGTTTTGATATAAATAGTAAGATTTCTATTCCGTAATGACCGTAATATTAGGAGAGAACTATCGCTCGATATGAAGAATGAGGTCTTGCTTTTTGATATAGCTCTGTGATCTCCGTGTTCTCTGTGGTTAAACCTTTTGTCCAAAAGCTAAATCGCCAGCATCACCTAAACCCGGAACAATATAAGCTTTGGTCGTCATCTCCTCGTCTATAGCGCCTAACCAGAATCTCGCGTTTGGAACGTTTGCTTTAACGTGTGCAATCCCTTCTTGGCTGGCAATTACCGAAACAATATGTAATTCCTTGATTTTGTAGTTCGCTAAAATCTCTTTACAGCACAAAACCATACTTCTGCCTGTAGCCAACATCGGGTCACAGATAATTACCGTTTTACCGTTTAGGTCTGGTGTAGAGACATATTCCATTTGAATTATAAAGTCTCCCGACTTTTTGTGTTTTCGATAGGCGGAAATAAAGGCCGAGTCCGCATGATCAAAAATATTTAACATACCTTGGTGTAGTGGTAAACCAGCTCTTAAAATAGTAACCAAAACAGGTAGCTCTTTAATCATTTTTACATTAGACAAGCCCAATGGCGTTTGTACCTCAAATTCCTCGTAAGGCAGTACTTTGCTAATTTCGTAAGCAAAAACTTCACCCAGTCGCTCCATATTTCTACGGAAACGCATCGAATCTTTTTGTACATCCGCATCACGGATTTCTGCCATAAAATGGTTGGCAATCGTATTATGGTTGCTGAGTATAAACATGGTACTTAAAGATAGGGCTTTTTAACTAAGAAATTTATTTGTTGCACAAAGATTTACCGCTCCCTGCTCAAAGCCAACATTTGTTCATAAACGGTTTTCCAGCCTTTCCAAACTCCAAAATCGTTTACAGATTCATTATGCCATAAACTTATAAAGGTGCCGTTTACAGTTTTTACATTTCGCACCAACTCTGTAATAAACGCCAAAGCATCATCGGGTGTTAAGTTCATATACCTACGTAGGGTTTGGTCCATCACCGCAGTTGGGTAAAGTGTTAATGTTGTGCATTGTTCTGCCTTTAAATCATACCAAAAAAATGGCGTACAGGTGCTTGCTCTAAATCCTGCAACATCGGCGAAAGCCAAAGTATAATCTGCTTTTATTCCAGCATCAACTAAAGCTCGGTAGGTTTCGGGAAAGCGTAACATGAGGTAATGCTGCCTGCTGATTGTGATTTCCGAATCTGAAGCTTTTTCCAGCTGTCGTTTTTCTTCTTTTACCTCATCGGGATTTAAAGCTGCGAAATAAGATGGATGAATTCCGATTTGATGTGTTTTTACTGCTTGCTGAATTACGGATTGGTATAACTTATTTGCCGAACCCGGTGAACCATCATTCGCGTGTTTTGTACCGACTAAGAAAAAGTAAATGGTATTTAGGTTAAAACGTTTATCCCAATTAGCTACCTGTTGGTAAACATCAAAAGGGTCTTTTTTAAATCTGCCTAAAGTAAATTTTGCTAATCGTTTAACAAATCCATCGTTTTTAAAATAGAATGGACGGTCAATATCTAAGGTTGGGATGTATTTAAATTCTCGTTTCTTAACTTCAAATTTAGGAAAAGCTTTTGTAATGATATTCGCAATTTCATAAGCCCATTCATCTATTAATGGTCGTTTTAAAAAGCCGTTTTTATAAGCTACGGAAGCTTTTCCTTCGAATCGTTGGTGTTCATCTTTTTCTAAAAATGTGTACTCCTCATATCTGGATAAAAGAAAAAAAGTAGCTGCAAATACATCAAAGCCAAATGCAGAATTGTTTACAGCAAAAGGTATTTTTAATCCGTTATAATCGGCGAAAGCTAAATTTTGTTCTGTTATTGCTGTTTCGTCAGTAAATGAATTTTTTTTAAAATTTAAACAACCTGTAATTAGCCTTTTGCTGTAGATAATTTTCGGACCGTTGTAACTTTTGAAGTAGTTCAAATCGTGACAAAAAGAAAAATCTACACCTAATATATTTCCAAAAATATGCTGAAAAACATAGCTAATCCTTGGGTTTATTTTCTCAGTACAAATGAGTAAAGCCATAAGAAAGTAAAAATGCGATTATAAACTGAACAACTGCAAACCAAAACGCATAAAAATTAGTTTATATACATGAACAGTCGATGTTCTTATAAGGTTTGATGATGAGGGATTTATCTGAAAAGGTAAATCCCTTTTTACGTGTTAATATTTATCTTTGAAAAATGGATTTTAAAATCAACTCCCACTATAAGCCAGCCGGCGATCAACCTACAGCTATTAAACAGTTAGTTTCTGGGGTTGACTCTGGGGAAAATTATCAGACTTTATTGGGTGTTACGGGTTCGGGCAAAACCTTTACCGTTGCTAACGTAATTCAGCAAACGCAAAAGCCCACCCTTATTTTAAGCCATAACAAAACCTTGGCTGCACAGCTTTACGGGGAGTTTAAACAGTTTTTTCCCGATAATGCGGTCAACTATTTTGTTTCTTATTACGACTATTACCAGCCAGAGGCATTTTTGCCAACCACCAACACTTACATAGAAAAAGATCTTCAGATTAACGAAGAGATAGAAAAATTACGTTTGCGCACAACGTCGTCCTTGATGAGTGGCAGGCGAGATGTGATTGTTGTTTCGTCCATTTCCTGTATTTATGGTATGGGGAATCCCGAAGACTTTTCTGCTTCGGTTTTTAGGTTTGGTGTGGGAACCCGTATCAGCAGAAATGCTTTTTTGCACCGTTTAGTCGAGATTTTATATTCGCGTACCACTGCAGATTTTAAACGCGGAACGTTTAGGGTAAAAGGCGATACGGTTGATATTTACCCAGCATATCTGGACTTGGCTTACCGTATTTCTTTTTTTGGTGATGATATTGAAGAGATGACGGTAATTGATCCAGGCAGTGGAAAGACCATTGAAAAAATGGATCAGGTGGCGATATTTCCGGCCAATCTTTTTGTTACACCACGCGATAGATTTACCAGTGTTTTACATCAAATTGGTGAAGATATGGTAGACCGAAAGGCTCAACTGGAAAGAGACGGACGTTTTTTAGAAGCTAAACGTTTGGAAGAGCGTACCAATTACGATATGGAAATGATGCGGGAATTGGGTTATTGTTCTGGAATTGAAAACTATTCGCGTTATTTTGATAACCGCCAACCGGGTGCAAGGCCTTTCTGTTTGTTAGATTATTTTCCGGATGATTATCTTATGGTGATTGACGAAAGCCATGTGACGGTTCCGCAGATTAGAGCGATGTACGGCGGAGACAGATCTCGTAAACTTTCCTTGGTTGAATATGGTTTCCGTTTACCTGCCGCTTTGGACAATCGGCCTTTAAACTTTCAGGAGTTTGAAAATTTAGCGCCACAAACTATTTATGTAAGTGCCACACCTGGAGATTATGAGTTAGAGAAAACCGAAGGTGTTTTTATTGAGCAGGTAATTCGCCCAACTGGTTTGTTGGATCCATTAATTGAAATTAGGCCAGTGGGCAACCAAGTGGATGATTTGTTGGATGAGATTGACAAAACCATAAAAATGGGCGACCGTATTTTGGTTACTACGCTTACCAAAAGGATGGCGGAAGAGTTGGCAAAATACATGGACAGGCTCAACATCAAAGCCCGGTACATCCACTCTGAGGTTAAAACCTTAGAACGTGTAGAGATTTTACGTGGGTTACGTTTGGGCGAGTTTGATGTGTTGATTGGGATTAACCTTTTACGTGAAGGGTTGGATTTACCAGAGGTTTCTTTGGTGGCTATTTTAGATGCTGATAAAGAAGGTTTTTTACGCTCAGAGCGATCATTGATTCAAACCATTGGTAGAGCAGCAAGGAATGATCGAGGTCGGGTAATTATGTATGCGGATAAAATTACAGATTCCATGCGGGTAACAATGGAGGAGACAGACCGCCGCAGAGAAAAACAGATTCTTTATAATGAGAAACATGGTATTGTACCAAAAACTGTGGGCAAATCCAGAGAAGCTATTATTGAGCAAACTTCTGTAATGGATTTTAAAGGTGGCGTACAGCAAATTTACACTGAAGACAATGCTGAGGTTACCTTGGCAGCAGATCCAATTGTGCAATACATGACTAAACCTCAGTTAAAGAAATCTCTGGAGAATACTAAAAAAGATATGCAGACTGCAGCAAAAGAACTCAACTTTTTATTGGCGGCAAAGCTACGTGATGAGATGTATGCGTTAGAAAAAATGATGTTAGAGAAATTTGGAGCGTAACATTACGCAAGAATTGTAGTCAAATTGCGTTAAAGAATTATATTTGCAAAACCATGGGCTTACTAAAGTTTTTATTCATAGCAATCTGTGTACTTTATCTGATTAGGATTCTGGCTCGTATATTTTTACCGTTTTTATTTAAAAAGGTAGTGAATAATATGCACCAGAAGATGAATAACCAGCAAGAAGCATATCAAAAATATCAAGGGACTTATCAAAAGCCAGAAGGCACTGTTTCTGTAGATTACGTTCCGCCTGTAAAACCTCACAAACAAGTTAAACTGGATGATGCTGGTGAGTTTGTGGATTATGAAGAGGTAAAAGAAAAATAAAGTTTCTTGTTTTTCGAGTTCACCTTTTGTATGTTTTAAATCGCTGTTTTACTGGGGTTTAATTATAGTGATTGATTGCGCACAAAAGTACTCAAACAGCCGGTATTGAGATTAACCATCCAAACGTTTAAAATTTATGAATGACCAGGAAAAGCTGAAAGAACTGTTTTTATTGGATAAAAACATCTGCTTTTTAAATTTCGGATCTTTTGGCGCTTGCCCTAAACCTATTTTCGAAGAATATTTGCGATGGGCTTACGAGCTGGAAAAAGAACCTGTACAGTTTCTGGTGAACAATGCTCCAAAGCTTATTGAAACCGCTCGAATAGCTTTATCTGAGTATGTTAACTGTCATCATGATGATTTGGTCATTGTTACCAATCCTAGTTATGCAATTAACATGGTTGTTAAAAGTTTAGCTTTAAAAGCTGGCGATGAAATTTTAGCTACAAATTTAGAATACGGCGCCTGTGACCGGGTTTGGGAGTATTATACCCAAAAAGTGGGTGCAAAATACGTTAGGCAACAAATTACCTTACCTTTTTACAGCAAAGCAGATTTTGTAGAAAACTTTTTTGAGGGTCTCACGGATAAAACCAAGTTTGTTTACCTTTCTCATATCACCAGCGCCACTGCTTTAATACTACCAATAAAAGAAATTTGTGCCATTGCAAGAAGCAAAGGGTTAATAACCATTATTGATGGCGCCCACGCACCGGGGCATATTCCTTTAGATCTTATAGATTTACAAGCGGATATTTATACTGGAGCCTGCCATAAATGGATGATGACCGCAAAAGGGAGCTCTTTTTTGTATGTAAGAAAGGATTTACAGCATTTATTTGATCCCTTGGTGATTAGCTGGGGCTATAAAAGTACGACGCCTTCTCATTCTCAGTTTATTGATTATCATCAGTTACAGGGTACAAGAGATTTTTCCGCATTTCTCACCATTCCAAAAGCGATTGAATTTATGCAAGAAAATAAATGGACTCAGGTGGCAAAAAACTGTCGCGAGATTACACATGCCAATGCCAGTCGTTTTTGCGAATTGTTTGATACAAAACCACTAGCGCCTATAAATGATGAATTTATGGGGCAAATGTTCAGTACCAAAATAAAGTGTAGCCAGCCAGATGTTTTGCAACAACATTTATTTCAAAAATATAATATCGAAGTTCTTATTTCAAAAAATGAAAGCGACCTATTTGTTCGTTATTCGATAAATGCTTTTAACTCGCAGGCTGATTTAGATAAGCTATTTGTTGCGTTGAGCGAGATTAAAGAAAAGGGAGTATTGCTGAGTTAAGCATGATGGAAATTCTTTTCTGTGGAAAGTGTTTTGGTTAAACATGTATAAATTTAGGCTGTTCGGGATGTTAACGCAGCGCATCTCGAACTTCGAATAATGCGGATTTGCAATCCGCTTCTTTACAGAATAACTAGCAATCATAAAGAAACACGCTAACTGCGATTAACCACTTGTTTTTACATTTCCAGTCCTTGTTAAAACGCCCCATCCACTCATTTCACCTTTTAGCGCTTTCCTAATTGCTTTAAACAATACATAGTACATCAATTGTCGCCATACAAAACGTTGGGGTATAATATAAAGCAGTTTCTTAAGTGGTTCTTTTTCTATTTTAAACGCAAAGCAGGCAAAAATCAGGTCAACTACCACAAAAATTGCATAGTAAAACACCATCAGTCCAAAGCTGGTTTTTAAAGAGAAAGTACTTTCTATCGCCGCAAGGTTAAACGCACCTAAATCAATTAAATTCCAAATTCCGCTGATTAAAGCGCCAAACATAAATAAATCGGCAAGCGGTGCAAACAAGGGCAATATAATCTGGAAAATGAGGATATTAGGCATACCGATCATCCCGAAATAACGGTATTTTTTATTAAATAAAGCATCCCTGTTTTTCCAAAAGCTTTGCATTACGCCATAACTCCACCTAAAACGTTGTTTTAAAAACATATCAAATGTTTCTGGGGCTTCGGTATAAGCTATTGCATTGGTGCAGTTTTTAACAATGTAACCGGCTTTTAAAATACGCATGGTTAAGTCGCAATCTTCTGCCAAAGTATCGCTGGTAAAGCCTCCAACACTTTTAACCACGTCTTTTCTAAAAGCACCAATTGCACCCGGAATTACGGTAATGCTATTCAATACCTCAAAAGCTCTGCGGTCCATGTTTTGGCTGGTGATGTATTCTATAGACTGCCATTTGGTTAAAAAATTGTTTTCATTCCCTACTTTAACAGTTCCGGCTATTGCTGCAATATCTTTATGCTCGAAACCCTGCATTAGGTTTTTAATGGCGTCTTTATTCAGTTGCGTATCTGCATCAATACAAACAATAAACTCGTAATTACTTAAAGAAATACCATAATTTAATGCAGAGGCTTTTCCGCCGTTAGGTTTGGTGATAATTTTTACCTTATCGTTGCCTTTAAAGGCTTCGGTTACTAATGCTAAAGTATTGTCTTTTGATCCATCATCTATAAAAAGCAGTTCTAAGGTTGAGTAATCTAATGCGAGTAAGCTTTCTATTGTTTTTACTACCGTAATTTCTTCATTGTAAGCAGGTATTAAAATGCTTACCGGCGGATAGTGCAATTGTATGGAACAGACTATTTTCTTCTCTATGTGCCGTTTTTTTAACGCTAATACGGTAATGATAAACAGCCGGACTAATGCTAAAACTATGGATAAAATAAATACATAATAAAGAAATTTATTGGTGTAGAAGAACGAGCTTACAAATAGCTTGTCGGCTTGCCCAATTAAGCCACTATCTGCATCATCTGCTATGAGCGGCATTACCTCGGCTTTTGTTTTACCTAAAATATCGGCAACCGTAGTAAATTTGTAACCCAGCTTACGGTAGTAATCTATAATGCGAGGCAATGCATTTATGGTTTGGGTACGGTCGCCGCCTGCATCGTGTAATAAAATCACACTGCCTTTATCGTGTTGCGCAATTACGCCTTTAACAATTTCATCGGCGGTAACCCCCGGTTTCCAATCTTGTGGATCAATAGATTCGCCAACGTTGATATAGTTTTCTGCCCGGCTTTGCGCAACTGGTAAAACTTCTGCTCTTACCTGCGGTTCTGCATCGGCATTGTAAGGGGCTCTAAATAAAATGGTGCTTCTGCCGGTAATGCATTCAATTAATTTGCGGGTGGCGTTTAATTCAAAAACCACCCTTGCTTGGCTAACTTTTGAAAGATCGGGATGAAAAAAAGTATGGTTCCCAATTTCGTAACCAGCGTCATAAACATCTTTAACCAGAGGGATATTGTTTTCGGCCATTATGCCCACCATAAAAAAGGTGGCAGGCACTTTCTCTCTTTTTAAAATTGCTAATATCTGTGGAGTGTAAGTTGGATCTGGACCATCGTCAAATGTTAAAATCACCTTTTTATCAGCTTTCCCAAATTTGTTAATTACGTATTTTGTGGGTAAAGAAACGTACTGCTGATCAATAATGGTTTTGCTTGCCGAGTCTACTTTTAGCGTAAGCTTTCCTTCTTTTGGTGTGGTAACTAAATCTAATATTTCCCCGTCTCCCGTATAATTTATACGATCGTTAAGTTCAACTTTTGTAAGTTCCTTACCTTTATAGTTCTGTTTATTTAATGCCTCAATGGTTAAATCTCGCCTAAAAAATTTCCAAAGGCGAGGGTCTTCAGAACCTAAGCGCCACAGCGCAATACCACCAATACCCCAATCGTCGGCTTTGCGCATGATGTTGAAATTTGTAGCTGCATCGGTAAAATAAACTTGGTGTTTTACCTTACGGTTATCGGTATAGTTATAATGGAGGTTTCCCGATTTTGGATCGAATAAAACTTTTGCATTGTATTGCTGTGCGTTGGAAATAGCGGTTTGGTAGGTCATGTTTATGCCTACACTGTTCTCTGGCCAGTCAAATCCGTAGCCTGCAATTGCCAAAATTACTTTAGCGCTTGGAATTTCATTGCATATTTTGTCTAACTTTTCCTCTACCCAATCTTGGTGAGATATGTCTCCAGGATTGCTCAGTTCGGTATGCTGATCATAAGCCATTAAAAAGATATAATCGTTGTACTTTACCAGCTCTTTTACGTTATAATCGTCGTTATCCGGAGAAATATCTTGCGTAACCAATAGCCCGTTTTTATGCATGGTTTCATAAAGTTGCTTTTGGAAAGCAATTAGGTATTCATCAGTAGATTCGTTCAACTCTTCAAAATCGATGTTTATACCGTCTAATCTGTATTTCTTTAACTGATAGACCAGATTATTGATGAAATGTGTAGTGTGCGTAGAGGAGTGGATTATTCTACGGACTGCGGCACCGTCCCAATCGCCATCGATGAAGTTTTTGACAGAGGCAACCACCTTTTTATGATGCTTTTTTACAATTTTAATAACATCATAATCAATTTTAGTAGTGAGTTGGTCGGAGTCTTTTTTTACGAAGAAAAATTCGGGGATAACCCAATCGATTTTATTGATATGGTCATTTAGCGAGGTGTAAGACTGCGCATCCCAGTCAACAAAAAAGCCAACATTTATCCTGTTGGCGTTGTTTGGATGTAGTTTTTTGTAAAGTTCGCGGTCTTTTTTGAGTTGGATAAGTTTGCTTTTGGCAATGCTAAACTCTTTGTATTTTGTTGATTTTTTTAGCTGTGCTACATTTTTTATACTGTAAGAATTGTAGGCTTTGCTTAAATCGGGGAGGGCGGGATATTTTTTAGAGGCTATGGTGATGATTACACATATTATGGAGATGAAGATGCTAAAGAACAACAACCTGCTTATCCATTTAAACCGCTTCCATCTGTTACTTGATGGGGTTTGAAAAATCTGTTTCGAGTGCATTTTCTTTGTATAAAAGAACTAAGCAAATGACGTTAAATGATTGGAAAAATGGTTGTTAATTAATGTTAATATTTTCGGTTGAGATTTTGCTTTTTCCGATGCCGAATTGGGTTTATAAAAAGATGTTATGAGGAAAGGCTGCCGTTTTTGATGTGTTGTAATTGTATTTTACCAAACATCTTATAGTCAATACAACTCACCGAATCGCTAGTATGCTCCATTGTTTTAATGGAGTTGTTTAAAACAAAAAATGGCTTACAGTTTTTATCCGTAAGCCATTTTTAAACCTTTTTGAGGCTATTATCTTTTGTCCGATTTGGTATCTAAGATATAATCGGTAGTGATTTTAAGCGTTTCGTCTTGTACAAAATCAAAGTTATCTTCTTTTACTTTTTCACTTTTGTTGGTGATTGGTGCTAAACCACGGCTTACCCTGCGTTCGTTTTCGCGTTTTAAGTTTTTGGCCTCTAAGTCGTCGCGTTGTTTTTTAAGTGCCACTTCGTTCAACGGTAAAGAAACGTCTTTATCTCTCTTTTTAAACTCAGAAATATCCTGTAAAAGGTAAGCGTATTCTTTGCTGGTTTTCATACGAGCATCGTGTTGTGCCTTTAACTCGCTAATGGTTTTTCCTAATTCAGCTACTTTTACATATTTACTGCTCGGAATCTCATCCCACGGAAGTGCAGATTTTTTAGCGCTTTCCCCATAAACATCTGCAGGGAAAACCGTTGGAAACTCAACGTCGGGCGTAACACCTTTATGTTGCGTAGAGCTACCGGTAATACGGTAAAACTTGGCCATAGTTAGGTTAATTTGGTCTTCCTTGTCTGCAAAAGAAGAGTCAATCCGTTTCATCGCAATAGCGGATTGTACGGTTCCTTTTCCGTAAGTGGTGTTCCCCACAATTACGCCTCTGCCATAATCTTGGATGGCTCCAGCAAAAATCTCTGAGGCTGATGCACTAAAACGATCAATCATTACTGTTAAAGGACCATCCCAGAAAATAGTCGGGTCTTCATCTTTGTCTATATCAACTTTTCCTCTGTAATTTTTAGTTTGTACAACAGGCCCAGTTTTAATAAACAAGCCAGTTAAATCAATAGCCTCGCTTAAAGAACCGCCACCGTTTCCGCGTAAATCAATTATTATTCCATCAACTTTTTCTTGTTTTAAAGAGTCCAATACTATTTTAACATCTCTGGTGGTTGATTTATAATTTGGATTCCCTTTTTGCATTTCTGCCCAATCAGCATAAAATGCTGGGATTTCTATGATACCGTATTTATAGGTTTTGCCGTTTTTTATGTAGGTTTTTACTTTCTTTTGTACCGACTGATCTTCTAAAATAATTTTTTCACGCACCAAGCTTATGATCTTTGGTTGTGCAGATAAATCCTGGTCTTTAGAAAGTATTTTTAAACGTACTGTTGTGCCTTTCTTCCCTCTAATTAACTCAATTGCATTGTCTAAGCGCCAGCCAACAACATCTACAAATTCTTCGTTTCCTTGTGCTACACCTATAATTTTGTCGTCTATTTTAAACTGCTTGCTTTTGTCTGCGGGACCACCTGTAACTACGCTTTTAATCGTCACAAATTCATTTTCTGAAGACAATGTGGCACCAATACCTTCTAAAGACCTTGCCATATCAATATTGAAATTGGCGGCATTTGCAGGGTTAAAATAGCTGGTATGTGGGTCTACGGCATCGGTAAACGCAGTCATAAATACCTGAAAAGCATCCTGATTGTTGATTTTGTTGGATTGTGATAATAAGTTATCATATCTTTTCTTTAAAGATGCTTTAATTGCGGAGTCTTTTTGGGCCGTAAGCTTTAGGTTCAGATAATCATACTTTACCTTGTTGCTCCAAGATTCGTCACTTTCTTTTTGGTTTGTAAACCATGGTAATTTCTCCCTGTCATAAACGTAAGCGTCGTTTTTTGTGAAATCGAATTTGTTATCTAGCTGTTTGATAGAGAAGGTGATTTTTTCGTTATAGCGCTTTTGGTAAGTATTAAACATAAAAAAAGCGGCACTTAAGTCTCCGTTTTTTAAATCGTTATCAAAAGTGTATCGGTATTGCTCAAAATTTTTAATGTCTGAGGTTAAAAAGTAACTACGGTTGCCGTCCATCTCTTTTAGATAATTCTCAAAAATCACACTGCTTATAGAATCATTAAGTACAATTTTTTTATAGCTGAGCGTAGTTACCAGTTCGGCAATTTCTTTGGCAACTTTTTGTTGACGGGGATCTGGTTTTAAGTTGTTTGAACCTGGAACATCAATGTCAATAATTCGTGGTGCTGCAGTACAAGCAACGGTGGCGGCAATAAATAAACCTAAAAAAACTCTTTTCAACATGCGTTTTACTTTTTCGAACTCTATATTCACAGGTAATATTAACGTAATTGTGTGGACAATGTGTATTTAATCTATAAAAAAAAGACAGAATCTATCTGTCTTTACGAAAGCAAGTTTACGTATAAATTTTTTTAAATAGATAGCTGTTTGAATTTTAGAGATTTATGTCTGGAAATTTGTTGTTTTATGACGATTCGCTAACGAAGCTTAGATACGATATAGCTTTAGTACTTCCAGTAAAGGTTATAGAGTACGCATTTATCCCAATCGTTCATCACTGGGTTTAAATCTAATTGTACAAAATGCCTTTTAAAAGCAACAATGGCTGCGGGTAAATCGCGGGTATCATAACCAATTCTGCGTAAAGCATTTTCTATATCGAAATTTGCTGGAGGCATTAAGTTGGGCACATTGTACCATAAGCCAAAACCGGCATCTGCTAGTTTTTTCCATGGGAAAAGAATGCTGGGATCTACTTTTCTTTTTGGCGCAACATCCCCATGTCCAATAAAGTTTGCATTGGGGATATTGTAGGTTGTTTTTAGTTTTTGCAACAAAATCAATAAGCTGTTGATCTGACTTTCGCTAAAAGGTTCTACTCCGTTATTGTCTAATTCGATACCAATAGAGCAGGAATTCATGTCATAATTATTTCCCCATTTACTGGCTCCAGCATGCCATGCCCGCAAATCGTCGCTTAGCATTTGTACCACCTCCCCGTTTCTGCCCACAATATAATGTGCACTCGCTTGGGTGTGTTCTAGGGTAAAGGTTTTGATTGTTTGTTGGATAGAATCTTGTGCGGTATGGTGAATGATTACGAAATCGGGTTTTCTGCTTCCGAAATTTACCGTAGGTATAAATGATGTTTTTAGCGCAGTTCCTGAGGTGTCAAATAGCTCAGGAGCTTGGTGCATGTCAATTTTTGTGATGACCTCTTTAACTTTCTCTTCCTGAATTTTTCGGGCTTTGTCATAAGGTTTAGGCGAGCAGCTTGCCAAAAAGGCGATAACTACAAGAAAGAGAGAGCGTAATAACATTTGATCGTTGTGATTTGATTCTCTACAAAGTAATGGAAAATCATAATCATAGGCGAATATTTTAATCAGAATTACCCTAAAAAGGATTAAAAATTTAACAAAAGTTCGATGAGTTTTAAATCTTGTCTCGATTATGAATAACGAATGGTATAGAAACGAGTTTTTTAGTTAAGAAAGCTTTTGCGGTTAGGGATTGTAGTGAAAATCCTTTTTGGGCTTCTGAGCGGAGTCGAAGAACAAGCCAAAAAGATTGCAACAAAAAGCCCGCTCGAACGCCCAGGTAGTAGTGTTGATAAGCAATTTTTCAAAACAGAAAAGAGTTTCCTGTAATTAAGGATTAATCTTTGCAAAAATAAGTCCAGCAAGAATAGCCTGCATCAAGCCGTAAAAGAACCAGCTTAATACGATGGTGATGGTGATGTCCAAAGAGCTAAAAGTGATCCACATTACGGGTAATAAAGCTACCAGGGCGTACACAAAGCCAAACTCTAAACCTCTAAACAGCATGTGCCCTTTAAATACACTTTTACAGCGGGCCCAAAACCAGGATAGCGCAAAGCTGATGATGAATGGGTGCATGTAAAACATGAGGTCTCTGCTGCCATCAGAATTAAACAGCGGGCTGTTGTATTCTATAAACAAGTTTGGGAAAAACCTTACCGCAAGGTAAAGGCCACCGTAGCTGATTGCAAAGAGGATAAGACCAGCGATTAGTCCGGAGATTGCTATTTTTTTCATCTTTTTATTATTTGGCGGTTTGTGTGTGCGCTAATTTTTGTTGGCTTGGTATAGTTTAAAATGCTAATTCATCATTTTTAAATTGAGATTGAACTCAATATCCAGCTCATCATTGGTTTCAATCATTCCACCTAATTTCCTTGGTGGGATGATTTTAAAATCGGAGAAATTAACGCGTCTTGTGCCTACCAAAATTAATGTATTTGTGCCGTTTACGATAAACTTATAGTTTACATCAAAAGTTTTTGTTACGCCGGCCAGTTCTATATTCACCTTTCCTTTTACTTCGCCATTTTTCTCCTTAAAATCCGGATACTTATCTAAATTTATAAAGTTAATGGTGAGCTTGGGATATGCTTTGGCTTTTAAGGTTTTTCTTAAATCGGCGGTCATTACTGGGTTGTGGCAATCGAAATTGTTGACATCCAATTCCATTTTTCCAGTTATTTTTACGTTTTCGTTATGTGTGTTTTTATAAAAAGTTAAGGTATCGGGCTTGTAATAGTTCGCAATGGCACAATTAAACTTGTTGATATTGGTGCTGCCAGCAACTTTTAACGAACAGCTTTTGCTGATTACCCATTTTGTGGGTTTAGGCGGTTGAAAGCTATAACCAAAATAGGCAACAAAGCAAAGTAATAAAAGAGTTGATCTCGCACTCATGCTTATTTTTGATTAAATAAAAAATCGGGATGAGGGTTTATACTCATCCCGATTTTAAGGTTTTTTTATTTAGAATCCTACTACTGCTTGAATTACGTAGCCTTTAAATTCACCTCCAGCTCTGTAATCTGCGTTAGGGAAATCTTTGTATTGTTGATTAACGTACTCACCTTTTAGCAAGATGCTTTTAGTTAAAAACCAACCTGCACCAACTGCTACTCTGTTTACTTCTACTTCGTTAGCAATGCCAGCTAATTCTGCTTTTACAACGTTGTAACGAGCGCCAATGAATACCTTTTCTGCTTTTCCTATTCTGTATACACCATCAATTGCGTATTGGTTAACATCTCTTTCTGTAGTTTCAGCTTTACTTCTACCGCTAGCTGTTTCGTAAGTTCCAAAGAACTCTAAGCCTTGGTATTTTGCGAAAGCATTCAATTGGATTGCTTCAACTTTTTTACTGAAACCTGGGTTTAAACGTCCAGAGAATGCATTAGCCGCATAAGTAACTCCGGCTCCTGCTTTTTCCATTGCCATAAAGTAATTAGATCCTGTACGGTCACCTCCGTAAAGTGTTTGTCCACCAGAGCTGTTGTTCATATAGTAAGATGCAGCTACTCTCAATCTCAAATCTGTATTCACTTGTTTATCTACACCTGCTTTAAAGTAAATAGAAGGACTTTTGTGGATGTTGTCATCCTGGGGAGTTGGGACTAATTCGTCAATGTTACCTTTGATCATACCATTAGATGCACCAATTACACCAAAGAACATGTCTTTTCTAAGTAACAGCTCTCCACCAATTTCTGTGCTAAAGGCATCTAAAATATAGTTTTCTGCAAATGGATTGTATATGGTATTTCCACCATCTGATCTTCTAAAGTGTTGATCACCGTAGTTGATTTCCATGTGTCCTACTTTTAAAGTAGCATACTTCATAATATTGTCCCAAACTTCACCTTTGAACGGTAGTTTGTCAAATTGGATGTAACCACCTTTTACCCAAGTTTCGTTATGGTGACGAGAAGAAAGGTAGCTGGTTAAGTTTAACAAAATACCATCAGCCAATTGTACGTCCATAAAAAGGTTGGCGTTGGCTGTGTTAAAACCAGGAGTCATTTTATAAAGCGGGCTAGCTGGGTTACTTGTATTTGAATGCTTTAACCCTTGGAAAGACTGGGTAAAGCCAGCACCAAACTTAACTTTGATTTTATCAAACGGTTTATCTGACTCTTTTGGAGCTTCAAAAACGTTTATACCGTCTTGATCGTATGGTCTAACATTTGCAACTTCTGTTTGTGCGTTTGCTAGCTGTGCACCGAATCCTATCATCAGGAATGCTACTGTGCTTAGAATGTGTTTAGTTTTCATGTTCTTGTGTATTATGTGATTATATAAGGTTTCTTAATTATTTTTTTAGTTTTAGCACAATGTTGATGGTTAAATCATCACCAGTTTTAAGTGCGCCCATCATAAAAGAAGGAGCTTTGATGTTAAAATCACTCATTTTAATTGCTCTTGAGCCTTTAAAACTTACGCTTTCGTCGGCATTAACCACGTAGTTTGATTGTATCGTTATGGTTTTGGTAACACCAGAAATGGTAAGGTTTCCGGTTACTTTTACTAACTTTTGTGCTTCTACAACGGTTGCATCTGTTAGCTTAAAAGTCATTTTGTCATGAGAGTCTGCATTTAATGCCTTGTAAGCTCTGGTATCCATTAGGCTTTCTTTGCTTTTTAAGTTTTTTACAGGTAAAGTAAAAACTAAAGAAGTGATGTCTTTTAATTGTCCGCTGGTAACAACCATTTTAGCGTCACAAGAAAACTTGCTGGCATCCATTGTCCAATCGTGTAGGTTTGATGTTCCAGCTACCATAATTTGAGAACCAGCTGCAAGCGTATATTGCGCTTTAACTTGCTGGGCACTTAAGCCTACCATAATAAAAAGTACAATGGCACTGATGCGAGTGAATGCTGTTTTGAATGTGCTGATCTTATTTAAAGTTTTCATAACTTTTCTTTTTAATGTTTTACTGACTGTTTGTACTGTCAAAGGTATATCGCCGTATTGCACTAAAGAGTGATGATACGACCTTATAAAAGTGACATTCGATACTATTTTGTTCTAATGTTAGTTTCTTAATAGTTGGCGAGCGGGGTTCGGCACCATTTAAACCAAAAGGAATAGTTAAAACAGATTATAGTGATTGATTTTTTTATTAATAAGGTTCTGAACGCTATTGGAGAGAACTTGAAATAGCCCAGCTATAGCGTTTAACATATTTTCCGATTATTAGCCGTAACTTCGCAAAAAAATAAGGTTTGCCTTTTCAAAATGTTGATATGTGCTTTTCCTTAAAAAAAGATATATGACATTTTCAGAATTAGAATTAATTGAGCCTATTCAAAAAGCGCTCGCAACACAGGGATACACTAATCCTACACCAATCCAAGCACAAGCAATCCCATTACTTTTACAAGAGAGAGATTTACTAGGTTGCGCACAAACAGGTACTGGTAAAACAGCAGCTTTTGCTATTCCTATTTTACAGTTATTGCATAAACAAGGACCACAACAGAAAGGTTCAAGAAAGATAAAAGCTTTAATTGTTACGCCTACGCGTGAATTGGCTATACAAATTGGCGAAAGCTTTGCCGATTATGGTAAAAACCTACACCTTAACCAAACTGTAGTTTTTGGTGGCGTTGGTCAAAAAGCACAAACTGATATATTACAGCGAGGCGTTGATATTTTAATAGCAACTCCGGGACGTTTATTGGATCTAATCAACCAACGTTTCATCAGCTTACGCGATATTAACTTTTTTGTGTTAGACGAAGCCGATAGGATGCTAGACATGGGTTTTATCCATGATGTAAAAAAACTGATTGCATTATTACCGGCTAAAAGACAATCATTGTTTTTCTCGGCAACAATGCCACCTGCGATTACCAAATTAGCCAATACCATTTTAAATAATCCGGTAAGGGTAGAGGTTACACCAGTTTCTTCAACTGCTGATACCATCAATCAGTTTTTATATTATGTAGATAAAGGAAATAAGAATGCGCTTTTACTACATATTTTAGAGGATAAGAACATAAAAACGGCTTTAGTTTTTACGCGTACCAAGCATGGTGCAGATAAGGTTGTTAAAGTATTGAATGCAAAAGGTATTAAAGCAGCGGCAATTCACGGAAACAAATCCCAAAATGCTAGGCAAAATGCATTGTCGCAGTTTAAAGATCAAACTTTACGTGTTTTAGTTGCTACTGATATTGCTGCCCGCGGAATTGATATTGATGAGCTTGCTTATGTAATCAATTACGAGATTCCTAATATTGCAGAAACCTATGTACACCGAATTGGCCGTACAGGTAGGGCAGGTGCAAATGGAACAGCACTTTCATTTTGCGAGGCCGAAGAAAAAGCATACTTAAAAGACATCCACAAGCTGATCAATAAAAACATTCCAGTTATTGAGGATCATCCTTTCCCATTTACTGGAGCTAGACCAGAAAAATCGGATGATGATCGTCCGCGTGGTGGAAGAGGTTTTTCGCAAGGAGGAAACAGATCTGGCGCCAACAAACCGTCGTCAGGAAATTCAAGAAGAGCAGATTCGAAAGAGAAGCCAGCCGGCGGGAGCGGAAAATCGCACACTTACTTTAAACCAAAAGCAAAGTAAATATATATGAAACCGGCCAAGCGCCGGTTTTTTTATGGAATTGTGTTTAGGCTGTTTTTCTTGCTATTTAATTAATTTGAAAAATCAGTTTATGGTATCGCTTGAACTGATTTTTCGAAACTACTTCGCTTTTTTATAACGGATTTCTACATTTCCTACGCCTTCATCTTTGATCCCAATTCGTCTAGCGGCTTTTTTGCTAAGGTCAATGATTCTGCCTGCAACAAAAGGTCCGCGGTCATTAATCCGGACTTTAACCGATTCTCCAGTTCGTAAATTGGTAACTTTTACTTTAGTGCCAAAAGGCAAAGTTTTGTGTGCGGCGGTTAATTTAGAGTTTCTAAATCTTTCGCCCGAAGCTGTTTTTCGTCCGTTGAATTTATCGGCATAGTAAGAAGCTTTTCCCTTCTGGGTGATTTTTGGTGCGCAAGAGACAAAAGCAAGGGATAAAAAAAGGATTAGCGCTTTGTACATCTCCAAATTTGTAAAATTTGAAGGTGAAAAACAAGTTGAGCGTGGGATTTAGTGGTTTATGATTTTTATTAGAGCTTTATAGCGAATAATATTTTTATCCAAATTCTAGAATTCGTCACAGAATACTTAATTTCAACATGTTATAACTACTTATTGATTTTTTAGAGGAAATGAAAAGCTACTTTACATTAATACTACTGGTTGTTTTTTGCAAAACGAATAGTGCCCAAACCTTGATGGACAAATATAATGTAGACGGGTTTACAGTCAGTTTGCCCTTTTATATGAGTAAAACTGGAGGTTTAAATAACGATGCCGCAATACAGTTCAGAAACATGGTGAAGGATGTTTCTGGTTATGTAATTAAAGAGGAAAAGAGTGTGAAAGCAATGGACGATTCTACAAACCCAGATATCAATCAGGTTTATTACCAGTGTCTTAAAAACTTTTTAACTGATAAAAAGGAAAGGAAAATAGCTTCTCCAAACCAGAGCACTAACGGAACTGCGAAGTTTATGAACGTAGATTTTACCTATCTAGACGATGAAACAATGATTTATTACTATTATTTTATAGGGATTGTAGAAACTAAGAATTGCTTTTACAAAGTAATTTGTTCTAGTTCTTTGGACGATAAAAAGCTGTTCAAAAGCGATTTTCAGAAAATATTTCTAAGTATCAAAGATTAGGTTGATAACCGAAAGCCCTCTGGCCGAAAGCTTACCGATAATTAGTTTTTTAATTGCTTTCTCTGTAATAGTAAATACCGCTAAAATAAACTAAGAGTTTGTCTTTTCAGAAGCTGTGCCCCACAAAATGAATCCCCTCCAACCTAATTTCAGCTAAATTGAACTACAACAGTTAACAAAAACCAAATAAAAAACTAGCGTTTTACGTAACATTGTACCCAATTACCCGTCAGAATAAAAAATAACACATGAAATACCTATACATTTTTATCATTAGCCTTATTTTCAATGCTAATCTTTTTGCACAGTTTCCGGGAGCCAACTCGCAGAATACACTTGTCGGAAAAATCACGGCAACGGTAATTGATTCGGTAACCAAAAAACCAGTAGAATATGCTACGATAGCTTTGGGAAAAACTGGCCAAACAAAATCCACAAATGGATCTTTAGCCGATGGAAAAGGATTTTTTAAAATCGAAAATGTTAAAGCTGGGAAATATCGTTTAACGGTTTCCTTTATTGGTTATAATACTAAAATTATTGATCCAGTAGAAACAACGTTATCTAAGCCAGATTTAAATTTAGGAGAGATTATTTTATCACCAAGCAACAAAATGCTGAACGAAGTTACGGTAACTGGACAGGCGAATCTCATCGAAAACAAGATTGACAAAATAGTTTATAATGCCGAAAAAGACGTGGCAATAGCCGGAGGGAACTCTACAGACGTGTTGCGCAAAGTTCCTTTGCTTTCGGTTGATTATGATGGTAACCTTTCATTAAGAGGAAGCAATAATGTAAAGGTTTTAATCAACGGAAAACCATCAGGTACCATGGCTGGCAACATGGCAGATGCTTTAAAAGCTATTCCTGCAGATCAGATTAAAAGTGTAGAAGTTATCACTTCTCCCTCTGCCAAGTATGACGCTGAAGGAACATCAGGAATTGTTAACATCATCACAAAAAAAACAAATTTAGAAGGGATCAGTGGGTCTGTAAACGCCGGAGTGGGCACCAGACAGAACAGTGGAAACGCCAATCTGAATGTTAAAAAGGGACGTTTAACCTTGTCGGGGAATGCAGGTGGGTACTATTCTTGGCCACAAACATCAAAACTCGATTTTAATAAAACCAGCACAGATCAGTCTGTTATTTTAACACAAAAAGGTGAAAGCACTACAGAACGGCTTGCTACAAATGGTTCTTTAGGTGCCGATTATGACATTAACAACTATAACTCTATCAGCTCTAGCTTAAAGCTGAATTGGTTCGAGTTTTCTATAGACGGGACTAATTTTAACAGTAATAAATTTGCAAACATCCTTTCTCAGTTTAATAGAAATACGGATAATAAAACTAAAGTTATTGGTTATGACTGGAATAACGATTATACCCACAAGTTTAAAAAGGAGGGTCAAGAAATTTCTTTTGCCTTTCAGTTTACCAACAGTAACCTAGATAATAATTATAATTCTGATTTTCTTTTTCCAAGCGGTAGCGGTGTACGGGATTCTACGGAATTAGGCGTCAGCGACGCGGTAAACAAAGAGAAAACGTTTCAGATTGATTATACCCATCCATTTAAAAAGGTTATTTGGGAAGTGGGTGTGAAATCTATATTAAGAGATATCACCAATGATTCTGGCGTAGATGTTTACTACCCGTCAACCAATACCACCACCAGTAATCCCAACAGGAATTATATTTATAACTATAATCAGGATGTATATGCCGGTTACTCCACTTTTGGATTCACGTTGGCGAAAAAGTATGGCGTTAAGGCTGGTGTAAGGTTTGAAGGTACAAGTATCAACGGAAGTGCAAACAGCGCAAGTGTTATTCAGCCAATTGATAATGATTACCATAATGTTACGCCAAGTTTTGTGGTTTCCAGAAGTTTTAAAAACTTTCAAACTGTAAAGTTTAGCTATAACCAACGTATTCAAAGACCAAGTTTGTTCTATTTGAATCCTTTTAGAAATAGCTCTGACCCATTAAACGCAACCGAAGGTAACCCACAATTGTCGCCAGAAATTTCTGATAATTTTGAACTGAATTATTCTACGTTTATTAAAACTACCATTATTAATGCTTCGGTTTACTACCGTAAAACTAACGATGTTATTGAGAGTGTGGTGAGTAACTATACCACAGAAAGCGGAAAACCAGGCTCATTAACTACTTACCAAAACGTGGGTGCAAATAACTCATTTGGTTTTAACTTTTTTGGTTCCGTTAATCCGGTAAAACCACTTACTTTAAGAGCCAATTTAAATGTTAACTCGTATGATATTAAGTTGAATAGTCAGAATGCAGGTATTGCCGGGCAGAGCGATAAAACTTATTTCATGTACAACGCTTTCGCTAGCGCCACGTATTTATTCCCCAAAGGATTTACCTTAGAAACCTTTTTGATTACCAATTCACCACGCCGTACTTTTCAGGGGAAAAACCCGTCATTCAATATGTGGAGTTTAGGCGTTAAAAAAGAACTATTCAACAAAAAAGGCAGCGTGGGTATCAGTATCATCGATCCATTTAATGAACGTAAAAACTTTAAAACAGAGATTAACACAGCAGATTTTACCCAACGTAGCAACTTCTCTATTCCCTTCCGTTCTGTAGGGGTTAATTTTAGCTGGAGGTTTGGATCATTGAAAGTAAGCAATAAGCCAAAAAGAGGTGTTAAAAATGATGACTTAAAGCAAGGCGAAAGTGGTGGGCAAGGTGGCAATATGGGTAATTAAAAGCTTTTGCTAATTACCATTCCAAATTATTGAGCGACAGGTTTTCTTTACATGGAGAGCCTGTTGTTTTGTTTTTAGGTAGTTTAAGAATAATAACTTGGGCGTTCGAGCGGGCTTTTCGTTGCAATCTTTTTGTGAAAAACAAAAAGGATTTTCACTGCAATCCCTAACCGCAAAATCTTTGTAGATTCAAAAGCACTGGCGCAGTAACGATTTTTTAGTTTCAATAAAACTTAGTTTTAAACTTCAAATTCTCCTTGAAAAAGAAGCCGCAAGCAGAAAATCTTTGGTGACACCACAAATCAATAATTCAATTATACCAAGCTTTATAAAAAGTTATATTTGCAGGCAAATCTTAAAAAGCAAATAGCAATATGAAACTTTGGCAAAAAGAAACATCCACAAATCAACAAGTAGATACTTTTACGGTAGGACAAGATAGAGAGATGGACTTGTTTTTAGCAGGCTTTGATGTTTTGGGCTCTTTGGCACATACGCAAATGTTAGAAAGTATAGGTTTAATGAGTGCCGATGATTTAAAGGAAATTCAAAAGGAACTAAAGAATATCTACAAACAGATTCAGGACGGTGACTTTAAGATTGAGGATGGTGTAGAAGATGTGCACTCGCAAGTGGAAATGCTGCTTACTCAAAAACTTGGAGAAGCTGGTAAAAAAATTCACAGTGGCCGTTCCCGTAACGATCAGGTTTTAGTAGATCTAAAGCTGTTTTTCCGTAGTCAGATTCAAGAAATGGTGGTTTCTGTACAAGAACTTTTTAGCCTCTTAAAGGAACTAGCAGAACAACATAAAGAGAAATTGATGCCTGGTTATACGCATTTGCAAATCGCCATGCCTTCATCTTTTGGGTTATGGTTTGGTGCTTACGCCGAAAGTTTGGTAGATGATTTAGAACTGATGCTTGCAACCTATAAAATCTGCAATAAAAACCCATTGGGTTCGGCTGCGGGTTACGGTTCGTCCTTCCCTTTAAACCGCACCATGACTACCGAATTATTAGGTTTTAAAACCTTAAACTATAATGTAGTATACGCACAAATGGGACGCGGGAAAACAGAGCGGATTCTATCGCAGGCCATGTCTTCTATAGCAGCAACGCTTAACAAAATGGCTATGGATGCTTGCTTATTCATGAATCAAAACTTCGGTTTTATCTCCTTTCCGGATGAGCTAACTACAGGCAGTAGCATTATGCCACATAAAAAGAACCCAGATGTTTGGGAGCTAATCCGCGGGCGTACCAATCAATTGCAAGCCTTGCCAAATCAGATTATGTTGCTAACTACCAATTTGCCATCGGGCTATCACCGCGATATGCAATTGCAAAAAGAGACATTGTTTCCTGCTTTTCAAAGCTTAATGGCATGTTTAGATATGACTAAGCTGATGCTGAGAAACATTCGTATTAAAGACAATATTCTTGACGATCCTAAATATCAATACCTGTTTTCTGTAGAAGAAGTTAATAAACTGGTTTTGGCGGGATCTCCGTTTAGAGAGGCTTACAAAAAGGTAGGTATGGATATAGAAGCCGGTAATTTTGGAGGGCATTACGAGATCAACCATACCCATGAAGGAAGTATTGGTAGCTTAAATTTAGAAGAAGTTAGCCAAATGATGGAAAAAGTGATCAGCGAGTTTGGTTTTAACGAGGTAGAAAAGGCAATAAAAGACCTATTGGCATAAGATATTTTGGAGCTATAGTCAATAAAATTATTTTACACAATGATGAATAGCCTCGGTTTTATATGACTGATTTCATGTAACTCATTTGTACACTGCAAATATGGTCTTAAACATACTGAGGCAGTACATCGTCAATTATTTAGAATATTTCTAAATTAGTAAAAACAGTCATCAAATTGTCAGCCACACGGTAAATAATTATACTTTTGTGATTCCAAAATGGGACGGTTGTGTTTAATCGTCAACATTTGAACAGTATTAATAATTTAATTTTTGTATAACAAACTCAATATGAGAAACTTCTCATCTCATTTTAGAAGCTTTTTAAAGCCTTTAGCCCTGGCGACTGTCATCGCAATAAGTGCTATTAATTTAACTTTTGCTCAGGAAGCTCCTGCAGATTCTGCTGCAACTGCTGCTCCGGCTGGTGCAGCTGGTGGAGGTCCGTCGGGAGATGCCACTGCGGGTGAAGCATTGTTTAAGTCAAATTGTGGTGCTTGTCACGCAATAGACAAACGTGTTTTAGGTCCAGCTTTAGCAGGAATTAACGAAAAGCAAAGTAACGAATGGTTGCACAAGTGGATTAAAAACTCTTCAGATCTAATCGCTTCTGGTGATAAGGACGCTGTTGCGATTTTTGAAGAGTACAACAAGGTAGCGATGCCAGGTTTTCCTCAGCTTAGCGATACAGACGTTGACGATATTTTAACCTACATCAAAGATGCTGGTGCTAAAAAAGCGGCGCCTGTTGCAGGTGTGGCAGAAGGAGCAGCTCCAGCAGATACCGGCGTAAGTAGTTTCATGATTATCGGGCTGATTGCCGTTGTTTTAATCGCATTCTTAGTGATTGTGGTTTTAAACAGAGTGATTGGTACGTTAGAGCGTCTGTTGGTTAAAAAAGAAGACGAAATTGATGCAAATGACGATGAAGAAGGTGAAGGGAAAGACAGATTAGCCGTTGTTAAGAAACTCGCTAAAAACAAGAAATTTGTTTTCTTCGTTGTACTAGCATTGCTGATTACCTTAGGTTCTTTTGGTTACATGGATTTATGGAATACCGGTGTTCAAACAGGTTACCAGCCAGTACAGCCAATTAAATTCTCTCACCAGTTACACGCAGGTACAAATCAGATTGAATGTCAGTACTGCCACTCGGGTGCTTGGAAGTCTAAAAACGCAACAATTCCGTCTTTAAACGTTTGTATGAACTGTCATAAGTATGTACAGGCAACAGATAAATATAACGGTGAAATTTCTCCAGAAATCCAAAAGATTTATACTGCTTTAGATTACAATCCAGAGACTCAGAAATACGGAACAAATACGCGTCCTATTGAATGGGTTAGAATTCATAACCTTCCAGATTTGGCTTATTTCAACCACTCGCAACACGTAAAAGTTGCAGGTATTGACTGTCAAAAATGTCACGGCCCTATTCAGGAAATGGCAGAAGTTTATCAATATTCTCCTTTAACCATGAAGTGGTGTATCAACTGCCATAAAGAAACAGAGGTTAATTCAAAAGGTAACGCTTATTACGATAAAGTAATTGCGGCACACGATCAGATCAAAAAAGGAGAAAAAGTGACAGCAGCGGTGTTGGGTGGTTTAGAGTGCGGAAAGTGTCATTATTAATAATTAGCAATAAACAATTACAGTCTTATATAGCTTAAATGGAAAGCACAAAGAAATATTGGAAAGGTTTAGAGGAAGTAAATAATACTCCTGAATTCGCTGAACACAGTAAAAACGAATTTGCCGAGCCGATTCCTGTAGAAGAACTATTAGAAGGTAGCGGATTAAATTCTGTGGCTCCTCGTAGAGATTTTTTAAAGGCCATGGGTTTTGGATTAGGAGCGGTAAGTTTAGCAGCGTGTAATGTTGCACCAGTTCAAAAATCTATCCCTTACTTAATTAAGCCAGAAGAAGTAACTCCAGGTATTCCTAACTACTATTCTTCGAGTTATAAAGGTGGTAGCATCTTGGTAAAGACCAGAGAAGGTCGCCCAATCAAAATAGAAGGAAACCCATCTTGCTTAATTAATCAAGGTGGTTTAAATGGCCAGGCGCAAGCGGCGGTTTTAGACCTTTATGATATATCTAAATTAAAAGGACCTTTAAAAGGCGGTGCGGAATATTCTTGGGATGATGTTGATACATATGTAAAACGTCAGCTTTCAAAAGTACAGGCTTCTGGTAAAGTAATCGCTCTGGTTTCTTCAACAGTTAACAGCCCGTCAACTAAAGCAGTAATTGCCGAATTCTCTTCACAATATCCAGCTACTAAGCAGGTAACAGTTGATGCGGTATCTTACTCAGGTATCATCAAAGCAAACGAAGCAAATTTTGGTAAAGCAGTTTTGCCACAATATCGTTTTGATAAAGCAAGTGTAATTGTAAGTTTCGGTGCAGATTTCTTAGGAACTTGGATTTCTCCAACACAGTTCACTAAACAATACGTAAGTAACCGTAGCATGGCATCTCTTAACCAAAAGAAAATGTCCAGACATATCCAGTTTGAAACTGGATTAAGCATGACGGGAACAAATGCAGATTCAAGAATTGCTATTAAGCCATCAGAAGAGGGCGCTGCAATTTTAAGTTTATATGCAGAATTAACTGGAACAGCGGTAAATGGTGCAAGTTTAAGCAACAATAATCCTGCTTCAGCAGCCATCAAATTAACAGCAAAGGAATTACTAGCAGCAAAAGGTTCGGCTTTAGTAATCTCTGGTTCAAACAGTATAGCTACACAAAGTGTAGTAAATGCAATCAACAGTTTCTTAGGAAGCTACGGAACAACAATCGATTTAGATAACCCATCTTATCAGTTTGCTGGTAAAGACGAAGACCTAACGATGCTTTTAGCAGATATGAAAGCTGGAAGAGTAGGAGCGGTTCTATTTTTAGATGCAAACCCAGTTTACAATCATCCGTCAGCTAAAGATTTTGCAGAGGCACTTAAGAAAGTTGATTTAACTGTTTCTTTCGCTGATAGGGCAGATGAAACAGCTTCTTTATGTAACGTAATTGCACCAAACCATAATTTCTTAGAAGCTTGGGGCGATGAAAACGCAATAGAAGGTTACTACACTTTAGTACAGCCAACTATTAACCCAATTTACAATACCCGCCAGGCGGAGTTAAGCTTATTAGTTTGGGCTAACTATCCAAACCAAGATTACTACGCTTTTGTTAGAAGCAACTGGGAAAAGTCAGTTTTAGGATTGACAGGTAAAAAGTGGGATGATGTTTTACAGGCTGGCTTTGTAGCTTTACCCGCTAAAGCAGCCGGAACTTATTCTTTCAACGGCGCAATTGATGCTAACGAAGTATTAAAACAAGGTAAAGCATTAGCTAAAGATATTGAATTACATATTTATGAGTCGGTTGCAGTAGGTTCTGGAGCGCAAGCTAATAACCCATTGTTACAAGAAATGCCAGATCCGGTATCTAAAGTAACTTGGGACAATTACGCAGCCATTAACCCAAAATTTGCTGAGTCTTTAGGAATTAGACAATTTGATATTGTAACTGTAAAAACAGATAAATACAGTGTTGACTTACCAGTAATTCACCAACCAGGACAAGCGCAAGGAACAGTTTCTGTTGCGGTTGGTTATGGTAGAACAAAAGCCGGTAAAGTAGGTGATGGTGTTGGACAAAACGTTTATCCATTTATTACTTATAACCAAGGTACTGCGAATTTTGTAAGTACAGTAACGGTTAGTAACACCGGTAGAAGAGATGAGTTAGCTTTAACGCAAACCCACCAAACAATCGAAGGTAGAAACATCATCCGCGAAGCAACTTTTGCAGAATACAAAAAGGATCCTGCACACGGAAGCGGTAATAACGACGAGAAACATCCAACTTACGATCTTTGGGGTAAATACGATCAGCCAGGACACAACTGGGTAATGGCGATTGACCTTAACGCTTGTACAGGTTGTGGTGCCTGTATCGTTGCTTGTAACACAGAGAATAATGTTCCTGTTGTAGGTAAAGATGAAGTTCGCCGTCGTAGAGAGATGCATTGGATCCGTATCGATAGGTATTATACTTTCCAAGAAGACGGAAAGAATTTGACCGAAGAACACGAGATTGTTGATATGCAGGGAAGCATGGAAAATGTTTCTGTTGTTCACCAACCAATGATGTGCCAGCACTGTGAGCATGCACCTTGCGAAACAGTTTGTCCGGTTTTAGCAACTGTACACTCAAACGAAGGCTTAAACCACATGGCTTATAACCGTTGTGTAGGTACAAGATATTGTGCAAATAACTGTCCATACAAAGTACGTCGTTTCAACTGGTTCAATTACTGGAATGATTCACGTTTCGATAATTACTTAAATAATGAGTTTACACAGTTGGTATTAAATCCAGACGTTACTACACGTTCTCGTGGTGTAATGGAGAAGTGCTCAATGTGTATACAACGTATTCAAGCAGGTAAGTTAGAAGCTAAGATGGATAAGCGAGTATTAGCAGACGGAGATGTAAAAGTTGCCTGTCAGCAAACTTGTCCAGCTAATGCAATCGTATTCGGAGATGCAAATGATCCTAATTCTGAGGTGTCAAAAGCGTTAAAGAACGAAAGAACTTACTACGTATTAGAAGAATTAAACGTACAGCCAGGAGTTGGTTATATGACTAAAATTACTAATACAGGATCTCAAGAAGCTTAATATTTAAAAATATAATTTAAGATATGTCATCTCATAACGAATCAATATTAAGAGAACCCTTAATTACCGGTAAAGACATTACGTATAGAAGAATTACGGATGAAGTTTTAAGACCAGTAGAAAACAAAGCCAATAAGGCTTGGTGGATAGGGTTTATCGTTTCCGCTCTTGGCGCCTGCCTTTGGGTATTTGCGGTTAGTTATACATTCTGGAACGGAATTGGAGCTTGGGGATTAAACAAGACCGTTGGTTGGGCTTGGGATATCACCGGTTTCGTTTGGTGGGTAGGTATTGGTCACGCCGGAACGTTGATTTCTGCGGTATTATTGCTCTTCCGTCAAAACTGGAGAAACTCCATTAACAGATCAGCCGAGGCGATGACAATTTTCGCGGTAATCTGTGCGGCAACTTATGTGGTTTCTCACATGGGCCGTCCTTGGTTAGCTTATTGGCCATTACCATTACCAAATCAATTCGGTTCTTTATGGGTTAACTTTAACTCTCCATTGGTTTGGGACGTTTTTGCAATCTCTACATACTTTACCGTTTCATTGGTGTTCTGGTACGTAGGTCTATTGCCAGATATTGCCTCTATTAGAGATAGAGCAACGGGAACAACCAGAAGAATTTACTCTATCCTTTCTTTCGGGTGGACAGGTTCTGTTAAGAGCTGGCAACGTTTTGAAACTGTATGTTTAATCTTAGCAGGTATTGCAACGCCATTAGTACTTTCTGTACATACAATTGTATCCATGGACTTTGCAACATCCTTGATTCCAGGATGGCACACTACTATTTTTCCTCCATACTTCGTTGCAGGAGCAATTTTCTCTGGATTTGCAATGGTACAAACCTTATTGTTGGTAACCAGAAAAGTATTGGGTTTAGAGAATTACATAACCATGTTCCACATTGAGTCAATGAATAAAATCATTGTACTTACAGGCTCTATTGTAGGTGTAGCTTATTTATCAGAATTCTTCATCGCTTGGTACTCTGGCGTTGAGTACGAACAATACACTTTCATCAGTCGTTTTATTGGTCCATATTGGTGGGCAGGTTGTATGATGTACGGGTGTAACGTATTGATGCCTCAGTTGCTTTGGTTCAAAAAAATCAGAACTAACATTGCAATTTCTTGGTGTTTATCAATTGTGGTAAACATCGGTATGTGGTTTGAGCGTTTTGTAATTATTGTAAACTCATTACACAGAGATTATTTACCATCAAGTTGGGCAATGTTTTATCCAACATGGATTGATATTTCAGTATTCATTGGTTCTATCGGACTGTTTTTTACATTATTCTTATTGTTCATCAGGGTATTACCTTCGGTAGCCATGGCAGAAGTAAGGTTATTGGTTAAAACCTCTTCTGAACAAGCGAAGAAGAAATTAATTGAAGAAGGTAAAGTGAAGAAAGAAGAAGCAGATTACTACGTTGATTCTTTAAGCGCATACGATAGTGTTGAACAAGCTGACTACGTAAAACTTTAAACATGAGCAAAATAAAATATATTTTAGGTTTATTTGACGATCCCGATCAGATGATGCATGGGATTGATAAGCTGCAGGAAAATAAAATTGGCATATACGATGTTTACACACCGATGCCAATACACGGAATCGACGATAAATTAGGCATTAAAAGAAGTAGACTTGGGTTTGTAGCATTCTGTTGCGGAATTACCGGTACAGCTACCGCTTTAGGTTTAATGTATTTCACGATGTCTTATGACTGGCCAATGAATATTGGAGGAAAGCCAAATTTTGCAGTGGCTAACTTTATTCCAATTACTTTTGAGTTAACAGTACTTTTTTGTGCACTTGGGATGGTTGCAGCATTTTTTTATGCAACTCATTTATTTCCAGGAAGAGCACCAAGAGTAATGGAATTAAGAGCATCTGATGATCGATTTGTTATCGCAATTGATGCGAGCACAGTTACTGATAGCACACAAGTAGATAGTTTATTAAAAGAAGCTGGTGCGGTAGAAATTAAGCACAACGATAGAAAATATATAAGTTATGAATAAGACAAGTATTTTTGGATTAGCACTTATAGCAATCTCCGTTGCTACGATATTCAGCTCATGCCATGATAAAAGGAGTAGAGGCTTGGAGTATGCACCAAACATGTATTACCCAATAGCTTATAACCCAGATCAAAAGAATAAAAACTTTGAAAACGGCATTACAGCTCAGGTACCACCGGCGGGTACAACGCCAATAGGCTTCACTAGGTTTGATGAATTCCCAAATACAACTGAAGGTTATGAAGCAGCAAGTGCATCGGTAATAAATCCACTTCCGGTTAATAAAGAAAACCTTGCAGAAGGTAAGCAACTTTATGTTGCGATGTGCGGACCTTGCCATGGACCAAATGGTGCAGGCGATGGACACATCGTTGAATTAGGTAAGTACCCAGCGCCACCAGCTTATGCTACTGGTAACTCTTCAAGAGGTGGAACCATGAAAGATTTGACCGATGGGAAAATTTATCATACCATCCAATACGGCTTAAACTTAATGGGATCTTATGCATCACAGCTTTCTCCAGAAGAGAGATGGAAAGTTGTAATGTATGTTCACGAATTACAAAAAGGACAATAATCGATTAATAAAAATATGGGAGCTCATCATCATTCATATAATTTTTCAGAGCAATTTAGTTTTGGTGGCAAAGCCAAAACAATTAGCTTAATAGGCATCGTTTTAGGCGTATTGGCCATAGCTTATGGCTTTTTAACAGGGCATGCAGAGCGTACTTTCCTTAACTTGTTATTAATGAGTTATTATTTTACGTGTGTATGTGCAGCTGGTTTGTTCTTTTGTGCTATTCAATTTGTAGCACAAGCAGGTTGGTCGGCAAGTTTACTAAGAGTACCGCAGGCGTTTTCAAAAGTTTTACCTTTTGCAAGCGTAGTGTTGGTAATTGTGGTAGCTGCTGGTTTGTTTTCACACAATTTATACGGTAGTTGGAACCATGCGCCGGGCGAAGGTGCAGGACATCACTTTAGCGATAGTAAAGCATTTTATTTAAGCCCTTTATTCTTCATCGGAAGATTGATCCTTTTCTTAGGCGCTTATAGTATTTTCGGATTGTTGTTGTCAAAGCTTTCTGTAAACGAGGATGTACATGGCGGCTTGAAAAGCTACGAAAAAAGTATTAAATATTCGACCATCTTCTTAGTGATTTTTGGTTTTACAACGCCACTTTGGGCTTTTGATACCATTATGTCTTTAGAAGCTCATTGGTTCTCTACCATGTTTGGCTGGTATAACTTCGCAGCAATGTGGGTTTCTGGAATGGCAGCGATCAGTATTGTGGTAATTTTGCTTACAAAAGCAGGTCATATGCCATGGATAAAAGATAGTCATATCCATAACCTAGGTTTGTTTGTTTTTGCATTCTCTATTTTCTGGACTTATATCTGGTTTGCGCAGTTTTTATTAATCTATTACGCAAACATCCCAGAAGAAACAGTGTATTTCTTTAAAAGATGGGAAGGCTTTTATTTACCATTATTTTGGATAAACTTGATCATCAATTTCCTTTCTCCAGTATTAATCTTAATGTCTAGAGACGCTAAAAGGAAAACTAACATCTTATTGTCGGTTTGTATTTTATTGTTATTCGGACACTGGTTAGATTATTACATGATGATTATGCCAGGAACAATTGGTGACGCGGCAGGTTTTGGTATTGTAGAGATAGGGACAATATTAGGTTTTGCAGGTTTGTTTACATTTGCTGTACTAAGCTCATTAAGCAAAGCGCCATTGGCACCTAAAAATCACCCTTTCTTGGAAGAAAGCTTGAATCATCAGATATAAAATAGGACTCAATTAAATGATAATGAATATTAAGAGATTTTTTAATTTGAAGAGTTTATTTGCAATTGGAGCGCTTTTATCGCTTACATTTTCGCAAGTGATGGCACAAGATGCAGTTGCAACAGCAACTGAGACAGTGTCTAAACACGAAGGACTAGGAAAAACGGTTGGCTATTACATCCTTTTGTTTTTATTGGTTTGTATCTTCATTGGTATAATTGGTAAAATACTAAGCGTTTACGATTTAACCCGTAAAATTCAAGGTAGAAGAAACGGTATCAAATGGGATAAAATCAACGGGATACTTTTTGGGATAACGCTGATTGTGGGTATGTACGGTGTTTATTGGAGCTACAGCGTTCAAGGAGCACAGATTTTACCTGCAGCCGGTTCAGAACATGGTGCTAAGATTGATTCGATGTTCAGCATCACCATGATTCTTACCACCATCGTGTTAGTTTTAACACATATTGCGTTGTTTTCTTTTGCTTACTTATATAACAGCAGCAAAAAGAGAAAAGCTTACTACTATCCTCACAATAATACCTTAGAAAAATACTGGACAGTTATTCCAGCAATTGTATTAACAATTTTGGTATTGATGGGCTTTTTTACCTGGAGAGGAATTACCAATATCCCAGAAAAGGAAATGAAAGCAGCTATTCAAATTGACGTTACTGCGCACCAGTTTGCTTGGGATGTTAGATATGCAGGAAAAGATAATGTAAACGGGAGAAAAAACTATAAGCTAATCGGTGGTCTTGGTGGTTTAAACAATTTGGGTTTAGATTTGTCCGATAAAGCAAACTTTGATGATTTAAAAGTAACTGAGATTGTATTGCCCGTTAATAAGTCAGTACGTTTTACTTTAAGTTCTCAGGATGTGATCCATAGTTTTTACATGCCTCACTTTAGAGTGCAAATGAACTGTGTTCCAGGTATGTCAACCTACTTCCAGTTTACACCAACTAAAACTACGCAGGAAATGCGTCAGGATACGGATAATCCGAAATTTGATTACAACTTACTTTGCGCTAAAATTTGTGGTGGTTCTCACTACAACATGCAGTTTAAAGTTCGTGTGGTATCAAACAGAGAATATCAAGAATGGATTAAACAACAGAAGCTGATTGTTACTGATGATATGAAAAAAGCATATCAATTGGCAATGAAAGACAGTGCAACTGAATCTAATAACAAAATTGCGTTAAACAACTAAGATTAAAAACACAGAAGGATATTATGTCGACAATTGCAATTAATAACCCATCAGCAATTCACCATGATGATCATGCACATCATCAGGAAACATTTTTGACTAAATATGTTTTTAGTCAAGATCACAAGATGATCGCAAAGCAATTCCTCATTACGGGTATCATAATGGGTGTAATTGCAATGATATTGTCTATTCTTTTTAGAATTCAGTTAGCTTATCCAGACCATAGCTTCCCATTATTGGAAGTTTTATTGGGAAGATTTGCACCTGAAGGACGATTAGATCCCAATTTCTACCTTTCTTTGGTAACCATACACGGAACCATTATGGTATTCTTTGTATTAACAGCCGGATTAAGTGGAACATTCTCAAACTTATTAATACCGTTACAGATTGGAGCCCGTGATATGGCATCTCCTTTCATGAACATGCTATCTTACTGGTTGTTCTTTACTGCATCGGTAATTATGCTTTCAACTTTCTTTGTAGAGTCAGGACCTGCCGGTGGTGGTTGGACAATTTATCCTCCTTTGTCTGCTGTACCTAAAGCAATGCCAGGTTCTGGTTTCGGTATGACTTTATGGTTGATTTCTATGATTTTGTTTATCGCATCTTCTTTAATGGGCGGTATCAACTATGTATCAACAATTTTAAACATGCGTACCAAAGGTATGGATCTTTGGAAAATGCCTTTAACAATATGGTCGTTCTTATTAACAGCTATGTTGGGTATTTTATCTTTCCCGGTATTGGTAGCAGGTGTGGTTTTATTGATTTTCGATAGAAGCTTTGGTACATCATTCTACTTGTCTGATATCTTTATTGGAGGACAAGCTTTAGCACACGAAGGTGGTAGCCCAATTTTATGGCAGCACTTATTCTGGTTCTTAGGTCACCCAGAGGTTTATATAGTAATTATGCCTGCAATGGGTATCGCTTCTGAAGTGATGTCTGTAAATTCGAGAAAGCCTATTTTTGGTTACCATGCCATGGTTTATTCATTAATCGGTATTACAACATTGTCTTTCATAGTTTGGGGACACCATATGTTTGTTACCGGTATGAACCCTTTCTTAGGCGGTGTGTTTATGATCACAACCTTGATTATTGCGGTACCATCAGCAGTAAAAACATTCAACTGGTTAGCTACTTTGTGGAGAGGCAACATTAGGTTTACACCTGCCATGTTATTTGCTATCGGTTTAGTTTCTTTCTTTATTTCTGGAGGTTTAACCGGAATCTGGTTAGGTAACGCTGCTTTAGATATCAACTTACACGATACTTATTTTGTAGTAGCGCATTTTCACTTGGTAATGGGTTCTGCGGCAATATTTGGAATGATAGCCGGTGTTTATCATTGGTTTCCCAAAATGTTTGGTCGTTTAATGAACGTTAAATTAGGATATCTACATTTCTGGTTAACATTTGCAGCTGCATATTTAGTGTTTTTCCCAATGCACTTTATGGGATTAGACGGTGTTCCACGTAGATATTATGCTTTTACAGAGTTTGAATCTATGGACAAGTGGTTGTCTGTTAACGTATTTATTACTTGGTCGGCAATATTAGGCGCAGTAGCGCAGATCGCTTTCTTATTTAATTTTGTTTACTCAATTTTCTTTGGCGAGAAATCAACAGAGAATCCTTGGGAGGCGAACACGTTAGAGTGGACTACACCGGTAGAGCGTATACATGGAAACTGGCCTGGAGAAATCCCTACAGTTTACCGTTGGTCTTATGATTATAGTAAGCCAGGGCATGATACTGATTTTATTATGCAAACCACCCCACACTCCCAAACTATGAGCTCAAACTTACTTCACGATTTTGAAGGAAATGAGGCTGCTGAGAAAATTCAGGAGAAATGGAATTTAGAACATAACAGAATAGATAGTTCTGAAGAAGTCAAATAATATTGTTATTTGAGAAAATGATAATTGGGGTATTCAGTAACTTTACGGATACCCCAATTTTATAAAATTGAAATGTATTCAAAGGCTGAAAGTCGTTTTTTATCTGCGAATTTTATTTCGCTGATAGCTCTTTTCTTATTGATACTAGCTGGTGGCATTGTACGTAGTTCTGGCTCTGGAATGGGCTGTCCCGATTGGCCAAAATGTTTCGATCAGTATATCCCGCCAACGGAATTGTCTCAGTTACCTGCCAACTATAAAGAGAAGTATGTACTAAAGAGGATAGAGAAGAACGAACGATTTGCAAAGCTTTTAGATAAAATGGGTTACGGAGATTTGGCAATAAAAATCCGCCATGACGAAAGCATAAAAGTACCAGAAGAATTTAATCCCGGTAAAACCTATACAGAATACATCAACAGGTTAATTGGGGCAACCACGGGTTTGCTGTTGTTGATCTGTTTTGCACTGGCAATTCCATTAATTAAAACCAAAGCAGTTGTTTTTTGGCTGAGCGCTTTAAATCTGTTTTTGGTTGGTTTTCAAGGTTGGTTAGGTTCCATCGTTGTATCTACTAACCTTTTAGCTTGGATGATTACAGTGCACATGTTAGTAGCTGTTTTAATTTTTGCAATTTCAATTTACACTTACTTTTTAATTAGGCAACCTAAACAAGTGTTAAGTATAAACAACAAGCAACTTGTTTACCTGCGCCTTGCTTCTTTGCTTACAATTGTAGTGTCGGTTTGGCAAATTACTATTGGAACGGAAGTACGGGAAGAGGTAGATGCGGTAAAAAGTTACTTTCCGGAGTTGGTACGTAGCGAATGGCTCGCTGAAACCGGAAGAATATTTACGGAGCACAAGCAACTGGTATGGTTGTATTTGGTGGTTAGCATAGTTTTATATGCACTTATGTTCAAATTTAAAATTAGCGGATTTGTAAATAAACTAGCTATTGCAATGTTAGTTGTTTTTGGGCTTCAGGTTATAACGGGTATTGCATTAGCCTATTTTGCGATGGCACCATGGGCACAAGCCGCACATGTACTTTTGGCAACAGTTTTATTTGGAGTTCAAGCTTATATTTTATTCATTTTTTACACCAAGAAATCAGAATTAATTAGCGTATAGTGAGGGAGTTTATACAGGATTTTAAGAAGTTGGTAAAATTACGGTTAACACTTTTGGTGGTGTTTTCGGCCTCTATCTGCTTTTTAATAGGGGAGCATTACGAAGGCTCAATCCATTGGGTAAATTGGATTAAGCTAATTATTGGAGGTTTTTTGGTGACTTCTGCTGCAAATGGTTTTAATGAGATCATAGAGAAAGATTTAGACAAGTTAATGACCCGCACAGCCGATAGGCCTTTGCCATCAGAAAAGATGACTACCGGTCAGGCATTGGTTTTAAGTTTAATCATGGGGATAGCAGGTACGTATTTGCTGGGAAGTTTAAATTTATTGACAGGTGTACTCTCTGTTTTTTCTATATTCCTTTACGCTTTTGTTTATACACCAATGAAACGTAAATCGCCAATAGCGGTTTTTGTTGGTGCAATTCCAGGAGCTTTGCCACCTTTAATTGGCTATGTGGCTTCACATGGGCAAATTGATACCATTGCATTGGTGCTGTTTGGGATTCAGTTTATGTGGCAGTTTCCGCACTTTTGGGCAATTGCTTGGGTGTTAGATGATGATTATAAAAAAGCAGGGTTTCGTTTATTGCCAACAACCCGAAGAGATAGAACAAGTGCTATCGTTACTTTAGCCTCAACCGTGATTTTAATTCCCGTAAGTTTGTTGCCTACCTTTTTTGGCTTCGGTGGCTATTTGATTGCCATCGTTTCGTTAATAATGGGGTTAATATTTACTTATCAAGCTTTTATGCTTGCTAAGAATTTGGATGTTAAATCTGCCAGAAAATTAATGTTTGGCAGTTTTATTTATTTGCCAGTAGTACAACTGGTACTTTTGTTTAATTTAACTTAAAGAATATGGTGCTTAATAACGATTTTGACAGGCATAACCTACAACCAAAGAAGTTTGTGTTGTGGCTTTTTATAGTTTCGTCTATTATCTTTTTTGCTGGTTTAACTAGTGGATTTATTGTTTACGCTGGTGATGGTGCAGGAAAATCATTGAATGTTGATTTACCAAAAGCATTTATTTACAGCACTGTAGTAATTGTATTGAGCAGTTTAACCATGCATAAAGCATTTTTAAGTTCAAAAAAACTACAGTTTGCACAACAAAAACTATGGCTGTGGCTTACGCTATTTTTAGGCGTAGTATTTATCAGCTTACAAGTTTACGGGTGGACAGTTTGGACTAACTTGGGTATATTCTTCGTTAACTCAAACGCTACAATCAGCTTTGTATATGCATTTACATTATTCCACGTGTTGCATATTGTAGCTGGTTTAGTAATGATTTTGACCGCTATAAAAAGCAGTTACGGTACAGTACCTAATGTTACGAATACCTTTAGAATGGAAATCACTTCTATTTTTTGGCATTTTGTAGATATTGTATGGATTTATTTATACCTTTTCTTACTTTTGAATCAATAAAATTTTTACTCAGAAATTGCAAATTAATACTTGATGGATACAACAGCACAATTAGACGAAGTTAAAACCACCCCTTGGAGTGGAGGAAGATCACCCTTCTCGGTAGAGTATGGTAAACTGATGATGTGGTTTTTTCTTTTATCAGATGCATTTACTTTCTCTGCGTTTCTAGTTTATTACGGAGCGCAACGCTTTAGTAAAATGACTTGGCCAGACCCTGATATCGTTTTCCAATCTATTCCAGGAATAACAGATTCTGGAGCGCCATTGGTTTTCGTAGGTATCATGACCTTTATTTTGATCATGAGTTCTGTTACTATGGTTTTAGCTGTAGAAGCAGGTCATCGTAATAGCAAAAAAGAAGTAACCTGGTGGATGATTGCTACCGTTATTGGTGGTTTGATGTTTTTAGGCTGTCAAGCTTTAGAATGGACGCATTTACACCACGAAGGTTTCTGGTGGGGAAGAGTGCCAAGTGCAGAAGTTATAAAAGGACTGGGGTCCGATGCCTTGAGTACGCAACAATTTGCCAATCTGTTTTTTACCATCACTGGATTTCACGGTTTTCACGTACTTACTGGAGTTGTAATCAATATTATTATTTTGGTGATGACAATGACCGGCGTTTTTGAACGCAGAGGACATTATTTAATGGTAGAAAAAGTTGGTTTATACTGGCACTTTGTTGATTTGGTGTGGGTGTTTGTATTTACTTTCTTTTATTTGGTATAATTTTAAAAAAACAAGAAGATGTCTTTAGAAAATACGAGTGTAGCGCATGACGAAGAGCATGTATCAATGACAAAGAGTAAAATCTGGAAAGTATTCTTTATACTTTTAGGAATTACTGTTGTAGAGTTTATTATAGCTTTAGGAGTTCCACATACAGTACTTCCAAACGGAATAAGAAACGCCATCTACGTAATTTTAACGCTTTATAAAGGATATTATATCGTAGCCTATTTCATGCACTTAAAGTTTGAGAAGTATGCACTTAAAGCAGGGCTTATACTTTCATTTATTTTTATTGTGTACTTTATTGTACTAATGTTAATTGAAGGGGACTATTTGCATAGTCACTTGTCGGTATGACGGGTAAGAAATTTCCTTTAGGTAAAATATTAATCCTGGTAACCATATTAGCGTTACCAGGATTTTTGTATTATTTACTACAGGCAAAAGGGAAAAACAGGTATAAACCTCTGCCAGTTTTTGGTCCTAAAGTAGTTGCATCAACTTTCCGTACCAAACGTGGAGTTAAGATTCCTGATACTGTTTATCACAAAATCACTTTTCCGCAACTTTACAATAGTGGAGGCAATACTGTTAAGTTAGATACTGAAGGACAGCACCTAACAGTTGTGAATTTTTTTTACATCAATAATAAGAATGTTGTGCCCGCACTTAATAAAGGAATCACAACTTTGCAAGAACAGTTTAAGGATAATAAGCGCATTAGGTTTATTTCTATCGATGTAGATCCAAAAAACGACACAATAGATCAACTTAAACAGTATGCTGGTAAAATAGGTGCTATCCCACAAAAGTGGACTATTTTAACTGCAGATACGGCAATCACTTATCCATTAGCTCGGGATCAGTTTTTTGTAAATGCTTTTCAACCTAAAGAAGGTGAATTTGTGTTTAGCGACAAGTTAATTCTGTTAGATGCAGAGAATAGAATTAGAGGGTATTATACGGGTACTTCTGATGATGAGATTAGACGGATAAGCGACGAGCTTAAAGTTTTGATTACAGAGGAACTCCGTAAAGTAAAAGCAGAGTTTTAACAAAGAGCATTGAAATTTATATCATGAGTGATAAAGTAATATTGAGAATAATCACGGCTGTTTCTATTACAGTTTTTGTGTTGGTGCTTATTTTAAACCGCAAGATTATTCCGGTAACCATACCAACACCTTCGTATATTTATTTTTTCCCAAAACTGAATGCAATTATTAATGGTACTTGTACCGTATTGTTGTTGCTGTCTTTGTATTTTATCAAGCAAAAGAACATTCAGATGCACAAGCGGATTAATATTTTAACCTTTGGATTATCTGCAGTTTTTTTGATCTCTTATGTAGTGTTCCACTATTTCGCACCAGAAACTAAGTTTGGAGATTTAAATGGAGACAGCACTGTAAGTGAGCAAGAAAAATTGCTTGCGGGCAATCTTCGCTATGTTTATTACGTTGTTCTAGCAACACATATTGTACTTGCCGCTGCCGTATTACCTTTAATCCTCATTAGCTTTCTTCGAGGGCTAAAAATGCAGGTAGAAAGGCATAGGAAATTGGTGAGATGGAGCTACCCGATATGGCTTTATGTAACCACTTCTGGCGTAGTTGTATATTTAATGATAGCTCCTTATTATAATTTTTAAATTTGTATTTATGAAGCATTCAAAAACTCTTTTAGCGCTTTTATTTGTAGTTGCTTTCATTTTAGTAGCCAATACCACTTTTGCACAATGCTCAATGTGCCAGGCCACAATCGAATCTAATTTGAAGGCCGGTGGCAAAACAGGTAGCGGATTAAACAGCGGTATTATGTATTTATTGGCCGCACCTTATTTGGTGGTGGCAGGAGTTGGGCTTTTATGGTATAAAAAATATCGTAAAAAGAACATTGCCATAGATATGAAAGCCGAAAAAATCAACTTGAATTAACCAATTTTAGCTTTTAGCAAACCCTCATTATGGCAGAAACACCAAGATTACAAGCAATAGTAAACGCAAAGTGTCCTCGGTGTAGAAGAGGAGATTTGTTTATGAATACTATGTATGGTTTATCATCGCAAAAAATGCATGTTAACTGTCCAAAATGCAATCTAAAATACGAACTAGAACCAGGTTACTTTTATGCTGCAATGTATATCAGCTATAGTATCAATGTGGCAGTTGCGGTAATAGTAGGCGTTTTAACCTACATAATTAGTGGCGAAACGGAATCTCCTTGGATTTATGTAGGTACAATATTTTTATTTAGTTTAGTGTTAGCGCCATTCAATTTTAGGTATTCTAGGGTTATTTTGCTGCATTTGATGTCTTCAAGAATTAAATACCTGTCACATTATGACCACGATTAGTGCAAAAACATTCGAGTTTCTTCATCAGTTACAACTTAACAATGATAGGGTGTGGTTTCAGGAAAATAAATCACTTTATCTCGCTGCAAAAGAAGAAGTTGAAAATTTTTCCGAAGCTATTATAGTTGAATTTAGAAAGCTTAATCCCCAGGTTTCACCAGAGCTGACGGGCAAAAAAAGCGTGATGCGAATTTACCGTGATGTACGGTTCAGCAAAAATAAATCGCCTTATAAATCAAATTTCGGTATCAGTATTTCAACCAGTCCTAAAGGTATACACGGTCCGGGATACTTTATACAATTACAGCCAAATCAAAGTTTTATAGCAGGCGGAATGTGGATGCCAGATGCTCCAAACCTTAAGTTAATAAGACAAGAGATTGATTACAACGGCAATCAGCTTTTGGATATTTTAGAGGCTAAAAATTTCAAATCTTTTTTTAGCGACGGCCTACAGCAGACCGATAAATTGAAAACTTCTCCGAAAAACTACGACGCAGATCATCCAAATATTGAACTGTTGAAACTTAAAAGTTTTACAGTAAGTAGCAGTTTTACCGATAAGCAACTGCAAACCGAAGGCGTAGTAAATAAAATAGTGAATGGTTTGCAGGAAATTATGCCCCTAAATAATTTTCTACAGGAAGCCATTACAAACCAATAAAGATTTATATATTAAAGTTGTAAACTAAACGATTATATAATGAATAAGCAATATATCCTATCCGCAATTTGTGTACTACTATTTTTAAGTTCATGTGTGGTGCTTTCAAAAAAGAAATACGAGGCATTACTTGCTCAAAAAGATTCTTTAAACGTTGGTTGGGACAATGCAGTTGTGAAGATTCAGTCATTGGAAGAAGTAATTGCCAATCTAAAAAAAGATACCGCAACCTTGAATGCGAAAATAAGCGATTTACACAGCCAGCTAGAGGGTTTAAATACAAATTACACTGCGCTAAGTTCTAAAAGTTCCTCAGAAATCAATAAGCTTTCTACCGATTTACAAAAGCGTGAAGCAAGATTGAAAGAGGTTGAAGAAATTTTGAGAAAACGAGACGAAGCAACCAATTCTTTGAAAGAAAAGCTACAGAAAGCATTGTTAGGTTTTCAGGAAAACGGTTTAACCGTAGAGATTAAAAACGGTAAAGTTTATGTTTCTTTAACTGATAAATTGCTTTTTAACACTGGCTCAATTGTTATCGACGATAAAGGAAAGCAAGCCTTACAAGAATTAGCTAAAGTATTAAATACCCAGCCCGAAATTAACATCGCTGTTGAAGGACATACTGACAATCAGAAAGTTGGAAACCTTGGACAGATTAAAGATAATTGGGATTTAAGCGTGTTAAGAGCAACTTCTGTGGTGAGGTATCTAACAGAATTACAGGCTATTTCGCCAGAACGGTTAACTGCTACGGGTAAAGGGCAATACCAACCGATTGAGTTGGGGAATACTGGCGAGGCTAGAAGCAAAAACCGTAGAATTGAGATTGTACTTTCTCCAAAGCTGGACGAACTCTATAACCTCATCAAGTAAGTTTTGTTTTTGGATAATTTCTAGCTTAAAAACGAGTTTTTTTTGTGCAGATTAGTTAATTATTGGCTTTAAAAATGATTTAAAGCATAAAAAGGCTATTTATACTACTTCTAAATTGCTTCTATTGACAAATGATTGACATATTGTATGGCTTGCTAGGTTACTTTTGTAGCTGTCTAAAAACAACGTAATTGAAGGATTTAAAGGTTATAGCTTTTACACACAAACAAATTGATTTGAAAGAGTTGGGCTGTTTGGTTTTGTGTAACGAGGCCAGCGAAGAAAGGCTTCAATTTGTGAAATCTAAATTTGATATTCCAGAGATTTTCTATTTGGCAACCTGTAACAGGGTAGAGTTTGTTTTTACTGCTAGTCAAGATTTAAACAGAGACTTTGTGCGCTCTTTTTTGCAGGCACTACACAACGACAAATTACTTACGCCCCAATTAGATTTAATAGTGGATAATGCTTTGCTTTTTGAGCGAGAAAGCGCACTTAATCATTTAATGCGTGTTTCTAGTTCTTTGGAAAGCCTAGTGGTTGGCGAAAAAGAAATTTTAGCACAAGTAAGAAAAAGTTACGAAGACTGTAGGGTAAAAGGGTTCACGGGCGATTACCTTCGATTAATTATGAGCCGTGTGGTGAAAACTGCAAAAGAGGTTTACACTTTTACAAATATCTCTAAAAATCCAATCTCGGTAGTTTCTTTGGCTTACCGACGATTAAGAGAACTAAATGTTTGCTCTAAATCAAGGATTTTAATTATTGGTGCCGGCGAAACCAACCAAAATATAGCTAAATATCTAAAAAAACATACCTACACCAATTTCTCGGTTTTTAATAGAACTTTCAGTAAAGCGCAAGACTTAGCAAAACAGTTAGGTGGCCAGGGTTTTGATTTGAGTGCGCTTTGTGATTTTGATAAAGGTTTTGATGTGATTATTACCTGCACATCTTCTAAAGAGCCTATCATCACTTCAGAGCTATACGCCAAGCTTTTAAATGGTGATACAGGGATTAAAGTTGTTGTGGATTTGGCTGTTCCTAATGATGTTGATCCACAGGTTTTGTTAGATCATAATGTGCAATATATTGCGGTTGAATCGTTAAAAGAAATTGCGGAAAAAAACTTACAAGAGCGTTACCATGAATTGATCAATGGTGAAGCTATTATTGAGCAGAATATTAAAGAATTTAAGCCACTTTTAAAGCAACGCCGAGTAGAACTTGCAATGCGTGAAGTGCCTGTTAAAATAAAAGAGATTAAAGAAAGAGCGTTAAATGCTGTGTTTGCCGATGAAGTGAACAGTTTAGACGAAAATTCAAGGTTGGTATTGGAAAAAGTAATGAGCTATATGGAAAAAAAATACATTAGCGTTCCAATGGTTATGGCTAAAAATATTTTAGTTAATAACGATTAAGTCATAATCAACACAAATCATTAATTTTCTGGTAATCAGTGTGCAATGCTAGTTGTTAATTCTATTTTTGCAATATAATCATACATTTTGGACAGAATAATCACTATAGGAACTCGTGGTAGCGACCTTGCGCTATGGCAAGCAAACTATATAAAAGATAGACTCGCGGCAATCAATATCCAAGCCGAGTTGAAAATTATTAAAACTCAAGGCGATAACATCCTAAACTTAAGATTAGATAAGTTAGAGGGTAAAGGCTTTTTTACCAAAGAGCTGGAAGAACACCTCATTGAAAAATCTGTAGACTTAGCTGTACATTCGCATAAAGACTTACCTACTGTAAATCCTCCAGGTTTAATCATCGCCGCAGTTTCAGAAAGAGAAGATCCATCAGAAGTGATTTTAATTTTGAAAGATTGTGTAGATTCTTCCAAAAAATTATCTGTAAAACATAACGGAACGGTAGGTACATCATCTAACCGCAGGCAATCACAATTATTAGCTGTTCGCCCTGATTTAGAGTTCGAAAACCTTAGGGGAAACGTAAATACGCGTATCCAAAAACTAAGAGACGAAAAATACGATGCCATTATTATGGCAAAAGCTGGCATAAGTCGTTTGAAATTAGACTTATCTGAGTTTTATATGGAAGTGATTGAGCCAACCGCAGAATTAGTTCCAGCACCATCGCAAGGTGTTTTGGCTGTTCAAATTAGAGAAGAGGATAAAGAACTTTTTGATATTCTACAGCAGATTAATGATAAAGATGTTGCCGAAAGAATTGGTGTAGAACGTAAAGTATTAAACCTTTTTGACGGCGGTTGCCATATGCCATTAGGTTGTTATTGCGAAAAAGATGAAGATGGCTTGTTCCATGTTTGGACAACAAAATCAATAGATCAGGATGAGTTTCCAGACCGACTTTACATTACATCAAACAGTACCGAAGGTTTAGCAGAAACTATATTAAAGAAGTTCGATATTCTAAATCGCAAACTGCCTAAAAAAGTATTTATATCAAGAGAGCTAAGCGAGCAGAGTTATTTTGGTAAATCTTTACGCAAGCACAATATCGAAATTGAGGCTAAGTCGTTAATTAGAACTGTACCAACTATACATAAATTAGACTCGTACGTTTTTAAACAGATAGACTGGATATTCTTTAGCAGCAAAAACGGAATTGAGTACTTTTTTTCATTAGATCCTTTGTTACCAAAAGATATAAAGTTCGGCGTTGTTGGTCGTGGGTCCGAAGATGCTTTAAGAGCATTAGGCAAAACAGTTTCCTTTATCGGGGAAAGCAGCGATACCGCAGAAATTTCAAAAGAATTTGCAGCAGTTGCAAACGGCACTACGGTTTTGTTTCCATTGGCAAAAGATTCATTGCGGAGCATTAAACAAAGCCTTTCGGCAGATACCAAGATTGTAGAAATGGTGATTTACGAAACCATTTTAGAAGAAGAGGTTGAGCCAACTTATGCGGATGTATTGGTTTTTACCAGTCCTTCAAACGTGGATGCTTACTTTGCTGATAATTTATTGCAACCTGGTCAGCAAGTTGTTTCCATTGGTAAATCAACAGGGTTAAAGTTTGATGAAATGGGTGTAAAATATATTTTGCCGGCTTCGCCCGATGAGATTGGTTTGGCCGAAGTGGTTTTTGGGATTGATGTTTAAATAAATTTAGATTTTAGTTGTAAATTATTGAAACAGAGAAGATGAAAAAGGCATGTTTAATAACTACGGTAATGATTCTAGTCGCAAATTTTTGTTTTGCACAAAGTCAAGATATTCAGAATGCTCCCGATAGCACATATTCATATGCGTATATTTCAGTAGCTGGAAAAGTGTTTTCTAAAAAACTTAAAGTAGAAGTGGATTTTGGCGACACACCTGAACAGATAATTGCTAGCCAAGACTTTTCAGAATACCTAACAGACAAAAAATCATACGCTGCAGTATTAAACTATATGGTTGGAAAGCAGTTTGAACTTGTAAATACCCTTGGATTGAATCGGTTATCCGAGGGTTCTGGCGGAACTTCTGGTGTTGTTTTTATTATGAAAAGGAAAAAAGAATTGAGCAAGGATAAGAGAGGTTTATAAGAACTAGATTTCGCGTTAACGATAGGAGTGACATCCTTTTTTGTCGGTCTGAGCGGAGTCGAAGCCTAGGCAAAAAAGATATAACGGATAGCGTGTTAAAACGCCCTAATATTTAGAATAAAAATAACAAAGATGTTAAACAGACCAAGAAGAAATAGGAAATCGCAGGTGATTAGAGATATGGTGCAAGAAAACCACCTTCAGGCGTCGAATTTTATTTTTCCATTGTTTATTGTTGAGGGAAATCAACAAAAAACAGAAGTAGCTTCCATGCCTGGGATTTTTAGGTATTCTATTGATAATTTACTTCATGAAGTAGAAAGTTGCATGGAATTGGGTTTAAAAGCTTTTGATTTATTTCCTAATATTGAGGAAGCATTAAAAGATAAAACAGCCAGCGAAAGTGTAAACGAAAAAGGTTTATATCTGCGGACAATTAGAGAAGTTAAAGCTCGTTTTCCAGAAGCCTGCGTAGTTACAGATGTGGCTATGGATCCATACAGTAGTGATGGGCATGATGGTTTGGTAGAGAACGGAGAAGTTGTTAACGATAAAACGTTAAAAATTTTAGCGGATATGTCGGTTGCTCATGCAAGAGCGGGTGCTGATATTGTGGCACCATCTGATATGATGGATGGTAGGGTGCAATATATCCGCGAAGCCTTAGACGCAGAAGGTTTTAGCAATGTATCAATCATGTCTTATACGGCAAAATATGCAAGCGCATTTTACGGACCTTTTAGGGATGCTTTAGAATCTGCACCAAAATTCGGAGATAAAAAATCTTACCAAATGAATCCGGCAAACCAGCGAGAAGCATTGATAGAAGGGGCATTGGATACACAAGAAGGTGCCGATTTTTTAATGGTAAAGCCAGCTTTAGCTTATTTAGATGTTATTAAGTTGCTAAAAGATAATTTTGATTTACCAATTGCAGCGTATAATGTAAGTGGTGAGTATGCCATGATTAAAGCTGCATCGCAACGCGGTTGGTTAAATGAAGAAAAAGCAACGGTAGAAACGTTAATGGGAATTAAAAGGGCCGGTGCCGATGTGATTTTAACCTATCACGCTAAAGAAGTTTTAAAAAATAAGTGGATTTAAATGGGCTTAGGCTTTAAGCCTTTGGTTTTATGCTTTCAAAATATGTTCGATTCAATAAAAAATATTTTCAATAACAATAACGAGGAAACGCCGCTTTTGTACGGAGAAAAGCCTGATATTATTAGAGAAAAATCTGCGGAGCTTTACGAAAAAGCAAAGCAATATTTCCCTGGTGGTGTTAATTCGCCGGTAAGGGCTTTTAAATCTGTTTATGGAACGCCACTTTTTATAGAAAAAGGGGATGGATGCCGTTTGTGGGATGCCGATGGGAATGAATTTATTGATTTCTGCTGTTCTTGGGGACCACTTATTTTAGGTCATAATCACCCAAAAGTTAGGGAAAAAGTAATTGAGGTAATGCAGAACGGAATGTCTTTTGGTGCGCCAACGGCATTGGAAACAGAACTTGCAGAACTTATTATCAAAAATAATAAATTCATTGAAAAAATAAGATTTACCAGTTCTGGAACAGAAGCGGTAATGTCTGCCATTCGTTTGGCAAGAGGAGCAACCAAACGCGATAAGATTATCAAATTTGAGGGCTGCTACCACGGTCATAGCGATTCTTTACTGGTAAAAGCAGGATCTGGTTTGGTTACTTTTGGGGAAACTTCTTCAGCAGGAATTCCAAAAGCTTTCGCTGATGAAACCGTTGTAGTTTCATTAAATGATAAAGAAGCGGTGAAAACGGCTTTTGAACAATTTAAAGACCAAATTGCCTGTGTAATTATTGAACCTGTTCCAGCCAATAACGGTTTGCTTTTGCAGGATGCTGAATATTTGCAGTTTCTTAGAGATATTTGTACAGCCAATGGTGCTTTATTAATTTTTGACGAAGTAATTTCTGGTTTTAGAGTAGGGTTTGAAGGTGCGGCAGGTTATTATAACATTCAGCCAGATATAATCACTTACGGAAAAATTATTGGTGGTGGTTTGCCAGTTGGCGCTTACGGTGCTTCTGCAACGTTGATGAGCAATATTTCGCCAGATGGCGCAGTTTACCAAGCAGGTACACTTTCTGGTAATCCGGTTGCTATGGCGGCGGGTATTGCGCAATTAAGCGAATTGGCGAAATCTAATTTCTATAAGGAGCTGAATTCCAAAACAGAAGAGTTTACCAACGCTATACAACGTTATGCAAGCTCAAAAAGCTACCAATTTAAAGTTTTCCGAATTGGATCCATTTTCTGGTTTGCTTTTACCGATGCAGAAAAGGTGCAGACCTCAGAAGCAATTGATCCAGCGAGTATGGAAAAATTTAAAATGATGCATCGCGAATTGTTAAACCGTGGTATGTATTTTGGACCTTCGGGTTACGAGGTTGGTTTTGTATCTGCAGCGCATAACAAAATAGATCTGGAAAAAGCTAAAAGAGCAATTTTTGAATGTTTAGATATTGTATTTAAAAACAAATAGGTATGCGCTTAAAACCCATCACCATATTTTACGCACTGGTTTTTTATGTAATCTCACAGCTTTTCTGGTGGGCGGCATTACTGGTTGAACTGGAACCCGCTCGTAGAGGTATGGTAATAGGAGAGGGTTTTGTTTTTATTACTTTAATGACCTTTGGTATCTACAAACTTCACCAAGCAATTAACCGCGAAAAACGGACGACTGATCAACAGAAAAACTTCTTGCTTTCGGTTACTCATGAGCTTAAATCACCCTTGGCATCTATCAAACTTTACCTCCAGACAATCAATAAACGCGAACTTGATAAAGAGCAGCAACGCAGTTTTATCTCTAAATGTTTACTGGATATCGAACGCTTGGATGATTTGGTAGAGAACATGCTATTGGCGACTAAAATCGAAAATAAATCGTACAGCTTCCCAAAAGAGGAGTTGAACCTGTCAGAACTGGTAGAAAAAATAGTTTCCCGTTTGCAAATTCATGTTTGTAGCAAGGAGTCGATCATCACTTCTATAGATCCAAATGTATTTATTACGGGCGATCAGTTTGCAATGTCATCTGTAGTGACTAACTTGATTGAAAATGCAGTGAAATATTCGCCAAGCTGTGTGCCTGTGCATATCGATTTACACCGCAAAGCTAACGGAACGGTGTGTTTTAAGGTTGCTGATTTAGGGATTGGTATCCCTGATGATGAAAAGCCAAAAGTATTTGACAAGTTTTACCGAGTAGGAAGCGAAGATACGCGTAAAACAAAAGGAACTGGTTTAGGTTTGTTTATTGTGAAACAAGTTTTAGATCATCACCAAGCACAAATAAAAGTTAAGAATAATCAACCAAAGGGAACGGTTTTTGAAGTTTCTTTTAATTAAATAGAAAAGAACATGTCTGTAAAACAAAGAATTTTATTGATGGAAGATGAAGAACATCTTTTAGAGGCCATCAAACTGAATTTAGAAATGGAAGGCTTTTTTGTAAGAGCCGTTACCGATGGTAAAAAAGCACTTAAAGTGTATAAGGAGGAGAAATTCAACCTTATTATTTTAGATGTGATGGTTCCAGAAATTGATGGTTTCCAAGTTGCGGAAACAATTCGTTTAGAAAACAGCGAAGTACCCATCATGTTTTTGACTGCCAAAAATACATCAGAAGACAGAATTACAGGTTTAAAAAAAGGAGCCGACGATTATTTAACCAAACCTTTTAATTTAGAAGAACTGATTTTAAGAGTCAATAATCTGATTAAAAGAAGCATGAAAGGTGATGATTTAAAAGAAATCAACTCCTATAAAATTGGCGACAAAACCATTTATTTCAATTCTTTTGAACTTAAGAATGACGATGGAACCGTTACTGCTTTAACCAAAAAGGAAACCATGTTGTTGAAGCTTTTAATTGAGCGTAAAGACGAGGCGGTGTCGCGTGAGCAGATTTTGGAAACAGTATGGAATTACGATGTTTACCCATCAACCCGTACCATTGATAATTTTATCTTAACGTTCAGAAAGTATTTTGAACCCGATCAAAAAAATCCAATTTATTTCCATTCTATCCGTGGTGTAGGCTATAAATTTACCGACGGACATTCGTAAAAATGTTTAGCAACCAGGCGAGGATTTTAGTTTGCGTTTTGCTGGCAATGGTTGCTGGCCTGGCTGCTTGGCTAAAAGTTTACGAGATTTCCGCTTTAAGTGGGATGTTTATTGCGCTAGTAATGTGGGGCTATTTTAAGGAAGGCCCAATAATTTTAGCGGCAAAACAGTTTAAAGTCAAGAATTATAGCAATGCAAAAGTTCTATTGCATAGCGTAAAAAACCCAGAACTTTTAAATAAGCGCAGAAAGCCATATTACCACTTTATGTTGGGTAGTATTGCAGTTGCTGATGCAGATTATGATACTGCAGAACTGTATTTAGGCAAATCTGCAGTGTTGGGCTTGCGGGCCAGTGATTTAGGCGTAGCTTTAATGCATTTGGCAAATATCAGCCTGCGGAATAAGGATAAGGAAAAGGGAATGGTGTGGATTAAGCAAGCAGAGAATTTGCCTTTAACGGCAAAATATAAGAGCATATTAAGTAATATCGAAAAAGAAATACAGAAGATTAGATGAAGAATTCCTTGTTTATAGATTCGGCGTTTTCTAGAAAAACAGAGCGCCCACCGGTTTGGATGATGCGTCAGGCAGGTCGTTTTATGCCCGAGTATTGGGAGATTAAAAACAAATACTCGTTTTTAGAAATGTGTAAAACGCCAGAAATTGCTGCAGATGTAACCATGTTGCCTGTTGATTTATTGGGAATTGATGCCGCTATTTTATTTTGCGATATTTTGGTAACCGGCGAAGCAATGGGAGGGGATTTAAGCTTTACCCAAGGCATAGGTCCACGGTTTGCTAATCCTATCAAAAATGAAAAAGACATCGACAATTTACGTGTTGATGTAATGGATAACCTGCAATACGTTGCTGATGCCATTAAAGTGATTCAACAACGGTTAAGTGGTTCTATTCCGTTAATTGGTTTTGCAGGTGCACCTTTTACCGTGATGAGCTATTTGATAGAAGGCGGTTCGTCTAAAGATTTTAAGCTTACCAAGCTTTTTATCCATAACCATCCAGCATTGGCGCACAAGTTATTGAGCAAGATTGCTACAGTTACTATTGATTATTTAAACCTACAGATTGCAGCGGGTGTAAATGCGGTGCAGTTGTTTGATAGCTGGGCACTTTCTTTATCTTGGGATGATTATAAGGAGTTTTCGCATCAATATAATGTGGATATCATCTCTAAACTAAACAGAAAAGATGTTCCGGTAATTTCTTTCTGTAAAGGAAGTTCTGTTTTTGCACCATTGATGGTTGAAGCAAAACCAGATGTTGTTTCTATTGACTGGAACGCAGATTTAAGAAATATAAAAGATATTATCCCCGCAAACATCGCTGTTCAAGGGAATTTGGATCCACATATTTTGTATGCCGATAAACATGTGATCAAAGACCGCATACATCGTTTATTTGAACGTATGCGTGGTGTAGATGGATTTGTTTTTAACTTAGGTCATGGTATTATGCCAGACATCCCTTTCGACCATGTGAAATACGCAGTTGAAGTGGTGAAAGAATTTAGATACTAGAGAGCCTCATCCTAAATCCTTCTCCAAAGGAGAAGGACTTTGACTTGCTAGCTTTAGACGTTTGATTGTGCATTTTTAGCTCTCGGCTTCGCACTTTTGAATTATAAGCTATTTGTTACTTTTGACTTTTAACTTTGCACTTTTAACTTAGATGTACAGATACATACTTTCCATTCATATTATTTTTGTAGTGAGCTGGATGGCAGGCTTGTTTTACATTGTGCGGTTATTTATTTACCATACCGAGGCCAATGATAGGCCAGAACAGGAGCGTTTGATTTTGCAAAAGCAATTTCAGATAATGGAAAGTAAGTTGTGGAATATCATCACCACGCCGGCAATGGTTTTATCGGTTGTGGCTGGCTTAACCATGCTTTACCTTAACTCTGGTCTTTTGCATACCAATTGGATGTGGGTTAAGTTAGCTTTTGTGGTAGGTTTGCTGATTTATCATTTTATGTGTGCGGGAATTATCAAGCAGTTGAGGAACGGCAGGTTTTGGATGACAAGTACGCAACTCCGCTTGTGGAATGAATTAGCCACCATCTTTTTAGTAGCAATTGTATTTACCGTGATTTTGAAAAGTGCGGTGGACTGGGTGTACGGATTGGTCGGTTTAGTGATTTTTGCAGCTGTAATTATGATGGCCGTGAAGCTTTATAAAAAATCTAGAGAGAAGAATAAGTTGTAAGTCTTTAACACCACCTCGAGGAACGAGAAGTCTCGCATGTATGTTGTCCCTTTATAAGTTTGGAAATTTGCTTGTGAGATGCCTCCTATCGTCGACATGACTAACCGTAGAGCCTACAAAGCCGCTTTTACCAAATAAGGTAAAATCTCTTTCTGAAAAGAAATAAAGTTCTTACGAACGTCGGCATCACTCACAGAGGTAAAAGCGAAAGAGAAGATGATGCTCTTGCTCGCTTTAATCAAAAACCTTAATCGTTCTGGGTAAGTTTCATCGCTGTTTAATTCCTCAATTGCTAAAAACTCCTGATAAAGTAAACGTTCCAACTCGTCGGAAAGGTTCTTTAAAAATTCTTGCGCATTAGCAGATTCTCTGATGAAATCCCATCCGATAAACTCGTTACAAACGGTATAAGATAGCTTGCTTACCCTTAAAATCAATAAGGTTAGGTGTTCTTCTTTATTGATGTTCTTACTGTCTTGATGAACTAAATCGTTGATACTCACCCTTAGGTAATCCATTAAAATGGCATGTAGAACCAGTTCTTTACTTTCGAAATATTTGTAAATAGTGGCTTTGGCAATCTTAGCTCGCTTAGCAATTTCGTTAACGCTGGTTTTATGGTAACCGTATTTACGGAAGAGATCCTGAGCGGATTTTTTTATACTTTCTTTGATTTTATCTACTTCCATAAACTAGTTAAAAATTGTAATCTGGGAGCTGGTTACAGTAACGTAATATTGCTTTAGCGGTCTGGTTGCAGGTGCTTTTATGGAGTAACCATCTTCCAGCGTAAATATGGAACCCGAACAAGGATCTGTAGCTGTAATGCTTGGATCGTTTACATTTACTGCACATTTGCTTTCGGGATTGAAAGTGCTGCACCTATCATATGCAACAACCTGACCGTTGGTTTTTTTGTATAAAATAATTCCGGACACACCACCTCTAATCAATACATAGCCACCAACCGCAGTAAGTTGCGAAAAATTGGGGTCATTAACAGAGATGCGTATATCTACAGGAACATCTGCAATGTAATCCTTTTCTTTACCACAAGATTGTATCAGTAAAATTGTAAATAAAGAAAGGTAGAGTGTTAGCTTTTTCATTTTAGATGACTTCGGTTTGGAATTGTTTTAAGAAACGGACATCGTTCTCGGAAAACAAACGCAAATCTTTAATCTGATATTTTAAATTGGTGATTCTTTCGATACCCATTCCAAAAGCAAAACCGGTATATTTTTTAGAATCGATGTTTACATTGTCTAATACGTTCGGGTCAATCATACCGCAACCTAAAATTTCTACCCAACCACTTTGTTTACACATTTGGCAACCTGCCCCTTTGCAAATGGTACAAGAAATATCCATTTCTGCAGATGGCTCTGTGAATGGGAAATAAGACGGACGGAAACGAACTTTTGTACCTTCGCCGTATAGCTCTTGAACAAAGTAGTATAAAGTTTGTTTTAAATCGGCAAAAGAAACGTTTTCATCAACGTACAAACCTTCCACTTGGTGGAAAAAACAGTGTGCTCTTGCAGAGATAGCTTCATTTCGGTAAACCCGACCAGGCATTAAAGCTCTAAAAGGTGGTTTCCCAGCTTCCATTAAACGAACTTGCACTGATGAGGTATGTGTGCGGAGCGCATAAGCCCCTTTTTCTTCTGCTGTGTTTTCAGAGTTATTTGTTGGTTTTTGCACAAAGAAAGTATCCTGCATGTCTCTTGCAGGGTGTTCCTCGGGGAAGTTTAACGCCGAGAAATTATGCCAATCGTCTTCAATCTCTGGCCCTTCGGCTAAAACAAAACCTAAACGTTTGAAAATTTCTACAATTTCTTTACGTACTAAATTTAAGGGATGACGACCGCCAATTTCAAATCCTTCGCCCGGTAAAGTGAGGTCTTCTTTCTTGCTTTGCGCATCTCCGGTTGTAAAGTTATCCTTATGGTCGTTAAATTTAGCTTCCGCTAATTGTTTAAACTGATTCAGTACTTTTCCCAATACGCGTTTTTCTTCGGGCGATACCGCTTTAAACTCGTCGAATAAATCTTTGATAATACCTTTTGTTCCCAGAAATTTGATGCGGAAAGTCTCTAATTCTTCTGCCGTTTTGGGTTCAAAAGCATTGATTTCGGTAGTGTATTGACTGATTTTAGACTGCATAGGGTACAAATTTAAGAAAAAAAGTGTCTTTAATTTTAGAATTAATTTTGTGTGGTAATTGGAGTGTAAGTTTTAGTGTTTGTTTCTTCGGGAATTTTGGCTAGGTGATTTTTATGAAGTTAAAATCACAAACGATTGTAATGGCAAATTTTTAATATATTCGTGTTATGACGGTTGTTGAGCAACATAAGGATTCACTAACAAAGCTTTGCCGAACTTTTCAGGTTGAGAAAATGTATTTGTTTGGTTCGGCGTTGAATTCTAAATTCAATGAGCAAAGCGACTTAGATTTTCTGGTTAAATTTAAACCTATTGAGCTTTCTGAGTATTTTGATAATTATATTGGATTTAAAGAGAATTTAGAATCACTTTTTAAAAGGAAAGTTGATTTATTAGAAGAACAGACAGTAAAAAATCCTATTCTGATCAATTCTATCAATAACTCAAAGAAGATCGTTTATGGATGAGCGAGTTCTAAAATGGATTTTTGATGTTAAAATAGCAATAGATGAAATAGATCTATTTATAGAAAGTGACGCAAAGGATTTTTGAAGTATAAGGGAAATTTGATGTTGAAAAGAGCTGTTGAAAGAAACCTTGAGATTATAGGAGAAGCTCTCAACCGAATACTAAAGCAAAACCCTGAAATTGCAGATCAGATTACCAAATCAAAAGCAATAATTAGTTTGAGAAATCAAGTTATCCATGCTTATGATAACATATCGGATGAAAATATTTGGGCAATACTAACAAAACATCTTCCCTTGTTAAAACAAGAAATCAATAGTCTGATTAGCCAGTCAAACTAATTTCTCAAATCAACATCGCAACTAACCCAGTCCATCCGGTTTGATGGCTTGCGCCCAAACCTTTGCCGTTGTCTCCGTTGAAATACTCATGAAAAAGAATATAATCCTTAAAATGTGGGTCTTCTTGGAGCTTTTTGTTGTCTCCGAACACGGCTCTACGGCCATTATGGTCTTTTAAAAATATCGAGGTTAATCGATGAGAAACAGTATTGGCAGCCTCTTTTAAAGTACTGTAATTTCCGGAGCCGGTTGGCATCTCTATTTTAAAATCCCCACCATAATAATCATGGAATCGATACATAGATTCTATCAGCATATAGTTTACAGGCATCCAAATTGGCCCACGCCAATTGCTGTTTCCGCCAAACATCCCGGTATCGCTTTCTGCCGGAGTATATTTTACTTCAAAAATCTCACCGCCAAGCTCAAATATAAATGGGTTTTTCTCATACACTTTAGAAACAGAACGTACACCAAAGTCAGAAAGGAATTCGTTTTCGTCTAACATTCTGCGTAACAAGCACTTCATTCGGTGACCTCTGAGCAAACTCAATAGTTGTGATTTTCCGTTTTTGCCATCCCAATTACTCACTAATAAAGCTAGATCTGGTCTTTGGCTGGTAAACCATTTGATGTGCGAAACCAAACGTGGCAGTTTATCCCAATTGTTTTCTTCGATAACTTCTACGGCAATTAAGGGAAGTAAGCCGACTAAAGTTCTTAAGCGTAACCGTTTCCAATCGCCATCATCGCTGTGTAGCATGTCATAATAAAAACCATCTTCTTCGTCCCAAAGTCCAGCACCTTCTACATTGTTCATGTTGGCCATGGCGCCTGCTATGTAGAAAAAATGCTCGGAAAACTTAACCGCCATATCTTCATAGACGTGGTTATGGTATGAAAGCTCCATGGCAATGCGCATCATATTTAGGGCATACATGGCCATCCAGCTCGTACCATCAGATTGTTCTAAAATACCTCCGCCTGGCAAAGGTTTGCTTCGGTCAAAAACACCGATATTATCCAAACCTAAAAAACCACCTTCAAAAATGTTGTTGCCTTCTGTATCTTTTCTGTTGACCCACCAGTTAAAGTTGAGCATCATTTTATGGAACATTTTTTCCAGAAAAACCAAGTCGCCTTTGCCAGTGCTTTCTTTTTCCATTTGGTAAATTTTCCAAGCTGCCCAAGAATGTACCGGAGGATTTACATCGCCAAAATTCCATTCGTAGGCGGGGAATTGCCCATTTGGGTGCATATAGCGCTCCATAATGAGTAAGAGAATTTGATCTTTCGCAAACTGAATATCAATGCTTGCCAGCGGAATGCAGTGAAAAGCTAAATCCCAAGCAGCAAACCAAGGGTATTCCCAATTGTCGGGCATGGATATGATATCCGCAGCCATCAAATGACCCCAATCTTCGTTTCTTCCTAATTGGTGGCTAAGCGGTGGTTCGGGTTCGTTTTTATCGCCCTTTAGCCAGTCTTTTACATAGTAGTAATAAAATTGTTTGCTCCATAACATTCCGGCCCAAGCCTGCCTTTGTACCAGTTTTTGATCTTCGGATTTGCCCTTTTGTTTATCCGCATAAAAATCATCAGCTAATGAAAGCTGAGTTTTAAAAATCTGATCAAAATCTTTAAAAGGAGCGTTATTTTTTTTATCCGTTAAGCGCAGTTTAATGGTAATACTGCTTTTAGCAGGGATATTTTTTTGATAATGGATAGCGACTTTAGTACCGTTTTGCTGTGTATTAATTGCGTTCTGTTTACCAGAAACTACGTAATCGTTTATGCCATCTTTTACATGCGGTACTGTATTGGCAACGTTATAAAGTTTTTGGTTGTTGGTCTCATTTTCGGTGAATAGAAAAGGCGCTTTTTCTTCTAAGTGACAGTAGTAATTGCCCATTTTTTTTGTTTGCAGCATTAAAGTATTACAATCTAATGGAGAGATAACCGGTCGGTTGTTTTCTGTCCATTCTAACGGATTTCTGAACCATAATGTTGGTAAAAAGTGTAACGGCGCATCTTGGTTTCCACGATTATGGATGGTATATTGAATTAGGATGTCGTTTTCTGTGTTTTTTGCATACTCGGTGAAAACATCAAAATATTGATCATTATCAAATAAACCACTGTCAATCAATTCAAATTCGGGATCTTGTTTGCCTCTTTTTCTGTTTTCAGCCAAAAGCTGCTGGTAAGGGAACTCGCCTTGCGGATATTTATACAGAAACTTCATGTAACTGTGCGAAGGAACGTTGTCTAAATAATAGTAAAGTTCCTTAACGTCTTCGCCATGGTTGCCTTCGGGGTTGGTTAAGCCAAAAAGCCGTTCTTTTAAAATAGGATCTTTTCCATTCCAGTAGGAAGTAGCAAGGCATAAAATCTGTTGATCATCGCTCAATCCCCCAATTCCTTCTTCGCCCCAGCGGTAAGCTTTACTACGAGCCATATCATGCGAAATGTAATCCCAAGCATCTCCATTTGCGCTGTAGTCTTCCCTAACTGTTCCCCATTGTCTTTCGGATAGGTATGGACCCCATTTTCTCCAGCTCTGCGGTTTTTTTAGTTTGCTAGTTTCTTTCATATTTGATTGTACACAAGAAGCCTGTTGCATAATCGCAATCGTTCTAAGAATTTAGCTCAATAATTATTCCCCTTTAAGTGGACTTTGTTATGGAGTTGAAGATTTTTAAATCAACCTATCCTTTACCACCAAGGTATTCGCCAGTTTATCATGCAAAGTTTGTTGCTGTTTATTCAGAAACAAATAAAAATACCCGGCAAAGAGCGGTAATGTGCTTATTATTTTAGAAATATTTCTATTGATGTTTTGCTTGAGCGATGGGTTTAAACCCTGCATATTAACCACTTTAATAGAAAGCAGTTTTTTACCGATTGTTGCTTGCTGGTAATTTTCCATGTAGATGTTATAGAACAGTTTTAGAAAAGGTAAAAGCAATAATCCGCTGGCAATATTTTGCTGGGTAACAGTTTGGTCGTCAATGTACAGCGCAACTAAAAGTTCAAAAAAAGCGAAAATTCCGAATACGATAAACCAGTCTATAGCCGTGGCTAATAAGCGCAAATCAAAACCAGCGTAATATTGTGGTGCAGTAAATTCTTTGGCAAAACCTAAAGCGCTTCTTAGCTCTTCAATTTCATGCGCTTCTTTGTAATCGTCCATTTCTGCGGTTTTCAGAAATGAATCTGGCTTAACCGGTTTGCTTTTTAATTCATCAGTTGTAAACGGTCCTGTTGGTTTTCCTTCGACAACCAAATAGTATAAATTTTCGCCCATTATTAATAGCGTTTCACTTCAAAATCGCTTAAACCGCCTTTTAACCTAATCATGATTTTGTTGGTTGCGGATGCGTAATTAGGGGAAGTAAAGCTTCCGTCGTCAGCTTTCTCGAAACCAGGGAAATCTTTAGCAGATAAACCTGTTTTAATATTTATTTTACAACCTGATGCGGTAGGAATAAGGATACTGACTTTTGCAATTCCAGTTTCAGCTGATAAATTGACGTCGTTATAAAGCTCTCCAATCTTTACTTTGAAATCTGCAGCGCCACCTTTAATATTAATCTGCTTAACGCGGTTATTACTAAAATCGAAATTCGCTGTGCCTGCACCCATATTTAGATTTACATCCCACAAAGGTGCAATATGAATTTTCATAGCTACGGTGCTCAAATCGGTATCATCAAAATCAAAATTATTGTTTTTGCTTTTGGAGTTAAAGTTTAAGACTACAGTGCTATCAGTATCTGTTTTTCTTAAATAATAGCGTTCGTTGTTCTTCTGTGTAGATGACTCGAACAGATTTTTATTTCCTTTAACAATGGTAAAACTACTTGCACCTCCATTAATGTTTAAGGTTGCGGTTTTAAACCGAGCATCATAATCTTCTTGGTAAAAAGACTTTCTTTCAGATAGCGCTGTGTCTGTTTCTTCATCAATATCCTCATCAAAATTATATGACCAATGTTTGTTTAAAGTTTTAGGAGTATTTACGTTTGCGTAAACCAATAATCCCAAAGCAAAAACCGTGGTTAAAATCACTAACCATTTGGCGGCGCTAGAATTTGATTTAGAGAAAATGATGTTTATACCAGTTACAATTAATATGAATGGCCAAAACCGCCAGATATAGCTCCAGCTAAAAACTATGATATCGTAATTCTCTAATAAGAAAACAACCCCGATAAAAATAAAAACAATACCCCAGGAAATTTTACTTGCTCTCATGTTCTATTGTTGGTTAGGTTGCTCTGTATCGGTGTTTGTGGCCTCGTCTTCAATTGGTTTTTCATCCACTGGCTGACGGTCCACAGGTTCGTTGTTTTTTTTTGCTTTCGCTAAAATCATCAAACCGAATACGATGAAAATTAAAGGCCATAACTTTCTTAATTTAAACCAATAAGGTAAAAGGTCAAACTCGCCCATTAAAAAGTAAGCGCCCATTACAATCAGCAAAAAGCCTAAAAGCAGACTCAGTTTACTGCTGTTTTTCTCATTGGGGATAGGTTTGATAGGTCCTTCAGATTCGGTTCGGTAATCGGTATATGAAAAAGGAGATTTAAAATCTTCGGGTACAACTATCCATAAAATAATATAAATCCATAAGCCACTGCCACCAAAAAACGTTGCTAAAGCAAAGGCAATTCTAACCCAAGTAACATCTAACTGAAAGTATTTGGCAATCCCTGCAGCCACACCGGCTATCATTTTTTCTTGAGGGTCACGCGTTAATTTCTTTTCCATCTCTTTAAATTCTAAACCTGCCCACCTTGTGGTGTAATTACTAGCTGATCAACATTTGCACCTTTGCTCAATTGCATAATCTGATGAATTGATTTTGCCACATCCTCTGGCAGTACAAATTTATCAGGAGAAACATCGGAACCATCCCAAGATGACGTAAGTGTTGAACCGGGTATAACAGCGGTTACTTTTACGCCAAAAGGTTTAGTTTCTTCTCTCATGATATTGTTGAGACTAAGCAAAGCCGCTTTTGTTACACAGTAAGAACCTGCGGTTACAATTGTTTGTAAACTGGCTACAGAACAGATGTTGAAAATATGCCCTTTCCCTTTCTTTTGCATTAATGGCGCTATTTTTTTATAGAGGATATAAGGAGCCAGAACGTTTGTATTAAAATGTGAAACTAACATTTTATCCTCCTCTTCGAGGATTTTCGAAGGCGAAAACAGGCCCGCATTATTAATCAAAACATCTATCGTTTTAAAATGTGCAATGGTTTGATCAGCAAAAGCCTCAACCTCTGTTTTAACGCTACAGTCGGTTTTTACTAGTAATAAGTCTATTTTTGGGTTTATAGCTAATAGTTCTTTTTTTAATGAATCAAGCTCCTTTTCGTTTCTTGCGCATAAAGCAAGCGAGTAGTTGTTAGCGGCCATCTCTAAAGCTATTGCTTTTCCCATGCCTTTTGTTGCGCCTGTAATTAAAATATTCATGATTTCTTGATTTTTAAGCAATTTAGGTTTAATAATTGCAATTGATAAAAAAGCTTATTTTTACACAAATTTAATTATATGGTGTTTTATCATTTTGGGAAATATATTTTAATGCTCAAGGCTGTTTTTAGACGGCCAGAAAAAATGAGCATTTATAAGAATGAGGTTTTTAGAGAAATGGTAGATATTGGATTAGGTTCTTTAGGCATTATCAGCATCATCTCCATTTTTATTGGAGCAGTTACCACGGTACAAACTGCTTTTCAACTTACCAGTGATTTAATTCCAAAGTCCATTATCGGGGGAATTACCCGAGATTCAACCATATTAGAGCTAAGTCCAACCATTTGTTCTTTGGTTTTGGCCGGCAAGGTTGGTAGCAGTATTGCATCACAAATTGGAACTATGCGTGTTACCGAACAGATTGATGCCTTGGAAATTATGGGAATAAACGCTCCCGGTTATTTAATTTTGCCCAAATTATTAGGGGGCGTAATTATGATCCCGCTTTTGGTAATTGTAGCTATTGCTTTAAGCATTACCGGTGGTTACTTGGCGGGCGTAGCTTCTGGCGCAGTAACGGCAGCTGAATTTGTTCAAGGTTTAACAACAGACTTTATCCCTTTTACTTTAGTTGTTGCCATGGTTAAAGCATTGATTTTTGCTTTTATAATTACAACGGTTTCCGCTTATCAAGGTTTTTTTACCAATGGTGGCGCTATTGAAGTTGGTCGTTCTAGTACAAAAGCGGTAGTAATTAGTTGTATCGCTATTTTAATTTCTGATTACGTTATTGCACAGCTTTTATTATGATTGAGGTTAAAGATATTTTTAAAAGTTTTGGAGATAATGAGGTGCTTAAGGGCATTACCGCAGATTTTAAACCAGGCGTAACCTCGTTGATTATCGGAAGCTCGGGTTCGGGAAAAACAACCTTAATGAAAAACATGGTTGGTTTACACGAACCAAATAGTGGTAAAGTAATGTATGATGGGAGAGATTTTACTCAGATGAACACCCAAGAGCGTATAGAAATCCGTAAAGAAATAGGTATGCTTTTTCAAGGATCTGCCCTGTTTGATTCTATGACTGTAGAAAAAAACATACGCTTTCCGTTAGATATGTTTACAGATCAATCTAGAGCAGAAAAATTAGAGCGGGTTAACTTTGTACTAGAACGTGTTAATCTTGCCGGTAAAAACAACCTGTATCCATCAGAGCTTTCTGGGGGAATGATGAAAAGAGTAGGGATAGCAAGAGCAATTGCCATGCGCCCAAAATATCTATTTTGCGATGAACCCAACTCCGGACTTGATCCAAAGAGTTCAATTATGATTGATGAACTTTTACAGGAAATTACGGAAGAATATGATATTACTACTGTAATTGTAACTCACGATATGAATTCGGTTATGGGAATAGGAGAACATATTCTATTTTTGCACCAAGGAGAAAAGTGGTGGGAAGGTTCAAAAGACGAAATAACCTCGACAGACAATAAAGAACTCAACGAATTTGTTTTTGCCACTAAACTGATGGAAACTTTGTTGAAGAAGAAGTAGGTTGTTAGGTATTAGTTTGTTAAGTGATTAGGGAAAAGCTGGGTGCTTAATTAGTAAAAAGTTCATTAGTCATTAGTTGAATTAGTTCATAGAAATTGACACTATCATAAGTTATTATCAAAAGTTTCATCACCAATTGGTGCCGTTAGCAGGTAGCTCCCTCTCCTTCGGAGAGGGCTGGGGTGAGGCTTTTAAACATTCAAAATTAAATAAGCATGGAGCCAAACATACAAGCACTTACACCACAGCATTGGAAAGATTATGAATTGATAGATTGTGGGGATTTTGAAAAGCTGGAGCGATTTGGTGATGTTATCTTAATAAGACCAGAGCCACAAGCCGTTTGGGATAAGTTGTTGCCGGAAAGTGAGTGGCAAAAAATACATCATATTAAATTTAAAGGAAGATCTGCAACTAGTGGCGAGTGGGTCAAAAAAAATCCAAAAATGCCAGACCGTTGGCATATCGAATATAAAAACGACGATGTTGCTATTAAATTCCGTTTGGCATTAACATCTTTCAAACATGTCGGCATTTTTCCAGAGCAATCTGTAAACTGGGATTTTATTTCCTCGTCTATCAAAAAATTTAAAACGCCAGAACCAAAAATATTAAACCTATTTGCTTACACCGGTGGAGCATCATTAATTGCAAAAGCAGCTGGTGCAGATACAACCCACGTTGATTCTATTAAACAGGTGGTAAGTTGGGCAAACGAAAACCAAGAAGTTTCTAATTTAAAAGATATCCGTTGGGTTGTGGAAGATGCGCTGAAATTTGTACAACGCGAATTAAAAAGAGGTAAAAAATATAACGGAATTATTTTAGATCCCCCAGCGTATGGTCATGGGCCAAAAGGCGAAAAATGGAAACTGGAAGATTTGATTAGAGAAATGATGCGGGATGTGGTGCAACTGCTAGATCCACAAGAGCATTTCTTGATTTTAAATACGTATTCATTAGGTTTTTCTTCGATTATAGTAGAAAATTTAATCAGAGGCGCTTACCCACAAGCCAAAAACTTAGACATTGGTGAACTCTATCTAAAAGCCCGGAGCGGAATCAACTTACCCTTAGGCGTTTTCGGTAAATTTAGTTTGTTTAATTGTTAGTATCTTTTTTGTAAAAGTCCAAAGCTTAGCCTTAATTTTCGCTTTAATTTTAATTAGAATGTCAGCTCAAAAAAATAAGTTCCTTTTGCCTCAATTAGTGTTTGCGGCCGCATTGTTTTGCTCTTGCTCTGGTAGTACAGACGGTAAAGCTTCTCAAACAGATGCTAAAGTAAAAGACTCAACTCAGGTAGAGAACCCTGCAGAAGTAGTAAGGGAAAACACCAATACACCTGTTGATTCTGCAAAGTATTACAGCATACAAAAATATTTAGCCAATGGAGACACCACAGGTAAATGGCCAGTTAAGGTTGATCCTTTGCCAATCAATGGTGCAATCTTACCTTTCAATAGGATTATTGTTTATTACGGAAACCTGTATTCTAAAAAAATGGGCGCTTTAGGTGAGTATGCTCCCAAAGAAATGTGGAGAATGCTACATGCAGAAGTTGACAAGTGGAACAAAGCAGATACGGTTGTTAAATCTATTGCTGCTATACATTACATTGCAACAGTGGCTAGTGGAACTCCTGGTAAGGATAATATGTATATCAACCGCATGCCAGATAGCCAGATAGATTCTGCTTTGGCAATTGCCAAAATGCATAATGCAATCATTTTTTTAGATGTACAAGTAGCCTTAAGTACTTTACAGAAAGAACTACCTCGTTTAGAAAAGTATTTAAAAATGCCTAATGTGCATTTAGGTATTGATCCTGAATTTTCTATGAAAACTGGAGATAAACCAGGTAAAAGAATAGGTTACTATGATGCTGCTGACATCAATTATGCTTCGGCCTATTTAACTAAATTGGTAAAAGAAAACAATTTGCCTGCAAAAATACTAGTTGTACACCGTTTTACACAAGGAATGGTGAAGAACTACCAGGATATCAAAAAGCAGAAAGAAGTTCAAATGGTGATGCACATGGATGGTTGGGGAGAGCCTGAATTGAAAAAAGGTACTTACCGCCATTATTTATACAGAGAGCCAGTTCAGTTTGTAGGATTCAAACTTTTTTATAAGAATGATTTGAAGAAAGCTCCAAATCGTTTGATGACACCGCAGGAATTATTGAAACTGACACCAAAACCTATTTATATCCAATATCAATAGTTTTAAAACAATGAAATTTTAATCCTCGGTTTCTAACCGGGGATTTTTTGTTTAATACCTTTTTTACCGAAAGAAATAGCTAGCGCAGTAAAGCTAAAAAGTTTGCTCTGTTTACCATTTTTGCGCCCATACTTTCTAAATGTTCGGTATAAACCTGGCAGTCAATCAGCTTGATATTGGCATTTTCACAAAGCCATATTAACGCCGTTTTAGAAGCATTACTTTTTTTAGAGAACATAGACTCTCCACAGAATACCTCGTTGATTAAAACGCCGTATAACCCACCTACGAGTTCTTTATCTTCCCAAACCTCAATAGAGTGTACATAACCTTTTTGATGTAGGCGAGCGTAAGCATCAAGCATTAAGGAATTTATCCAAGTGCCATCTTGCCCTGCTCGGTTGCATTCCGCACAGTTTTTAATAACAGCATCGAAATGCTGATTATATGTTACCTTAAATTTTTTGGAATTTAAAATCTGACGCATACTTTTACTGATCTTCACTTCCCTGGGAAACAGCACAAACCTTTCTGGCGGACTGTACCATAAAATTGGGTCATCCTCATTAAACCACGGAAATATTCCGTTTTGATAGGCCAAAAGCAATCGTTCTAAAGATAAATCTCCACCAACGGCTAGCAAACCATCAGCCTCAGCCAGTTCTGGGTCTGGAAAAATAAGCTCATCACTAAGTTGAAATATCATTTTTTTAAATGGAGATTAAACCTTTTTTTAACTATTTTGTCATAAACACATAACAGGGCTTTAAGGTCTGTTTTGGTTATAAAGATTTAGTTTTTTGATGGAGAAGCCACCTATGCGAGGTGGCTTTTTTTATGAAGTTTGTTTTTTACAAGCGAAATACTGTTTAATTCAGTCGTTTGGTCATCAGCTCTTCCACCTTTTTAAAAAACTGTAGAGGTTTTAATTGGCGCCAATTTAATTCATCCAGCTCACCACCAAAATTGATGTAGTAATCTATATTGTTGGATTTAAATTCGTCAATTACGTGGTCTCTGAAATTCACACCCGCAATCCAACCGTCCTCTACTTCTTGAAACCATTCTTCGTAGTAACAATCATCAGATGAATGGAAATTTAAAACATTTTCGCCGATGAGGATGAATTTATTGATCGCCTGCCCCATAATTGACTCTAAGATCTCTCGCTTTAACGACATGATATCGTTGTCGATTGCATCATTCCACTCGCCAATAAATTCTATAATAGCATATTGACGGTCGTAATCCACAAAAAGTACTTTTAAATAAAGGGTATTAGACCCGAAATAGTCCCACTGTGGATGTAGCAGATAGTTGTAAATTTGTTTGTCATATTCAAATTCACTGTATTCGGTTTCATAAAATGGAGAACGCTCATCTTCTGCAGCTATATAATCATCTCTCCATCTGTAATAAGGCTCTATTTCATGCATAAACTTGTTGTTTAGTGTATACTAACCAAATAAGCGTCAACTGCCTTTCTAACGCTCCCGTAGGTATTTAATAACTGCGTGGCAATTTCTTTATTTACGCCAGTTTCGGCAATAATCATGTTTACGCCACGGTTTACCAGTTTGTTATTGGTTAACTGCATATCCACCATTTTATTACCTTTCACTTTCCCTAACTTGATCATTAGGGTAGTAGTTAGCATGTTCAATACCAGTTTTTGCGCAGTTCCAGCTTTCATTCTGGTTGAGCCGGTTAGGTATTCTGGTCCTACAACAACTTCAATAGGATATTTCGCGTTAGCAGCTACAGGGCCACCCGCATTACAAACAACACAGCCAGTTACTAAGCCCAATTCGTTGGCCTTTTTTAAGCCACCAATAACGTAGGGCGTTTTTCCCGATGCGGCAATTCCTACTAAAACATCATTTTTGTTGATGTTGAACTCTTCCAAATCTCTCCAGGCTTGTTCAGCGTCATCCTCAGCATTTTCTACCGCTCTTCTAATTGCGGTGTCGCCACCGGCAATAATGCCAATCACCAAATCAAAGGGAACGCCAAAAGTGGGAGGGCATTCAGAAGCGTCAAGTACACCTAATCGTCCGCTAGTTCCGGCGCCAATGTAAAACAATCGTCCGCCAACTTTCATTTTTTCTAAAGCAGCACTAACAAGCGCTTCAATTTTTGGGATCACTTTTTCAACGGCAGTTGCTACACTTTTATCTTCTTGATTGATGTTGGTTAAAATTTCTGAAGTAGATTTTAGCTCTAAGTTATTATAAGGAGAATCCTGTTCGGTTACTTCTATCGACATTTGATTTTTTTTTACGAAAGTCGGAAAAAAATAGGTGAAAAGAAATTCTTAGTCTTTAACAAATCGGAAAATTTTGTTTATTCTGCTCTGTTTTTTTTGGTTATTTTGTACTAAAGATGGTTTTGAAACTGTTTCTGCAAAATGGTGGAATTTCTCCCAGTGCTTTCTGAAAAAGCTTTTTGTTGTTTTTGATAAAAAAATGCGGTTCAATGGCATTTAAGCCAGTTATATTCCTGGTTCGCCTATTTGATAGCTTTATTTTTTAGATGAGATTATTATTATCAAAAAACACTGAAATAATTGTAATTGCCACATTAATGGTTTTATTTTGCAGTACAGATGAGTTCCACGCCAAAAAGCAATTTTACGTATTTTATCATTGCCTTAATCGCTGCATTTTTTGGGGTTATTTTGGGAGCAACTTATGAGCAAAATAGGTCTATCAACAGTAATTCTGCATTCCCTTCTTTTGCATTCAACAGCAGTCAGAAATTAGATAAAATTTTAAAGGTAATTAAAACCAACTACGTTGATTCTGTAAATACCGATTCTTTACAATCGCTTGCGATAGAAGAGATTTTAAGTGGCCTGGATCCTCATACAATATACTTGCCACCTGTACAGGCCAAGTCTCAGAACGAAAATTTAGAAGGTAATTTTGAAGGCATAGGAATAGAGTATTATGTGTTGAATGATACGCTATTGGTAACATCCGTTCGTGAAAATGGTCCCTCAGAAAAAGCGGGACTACTTAAAGGCGACAGAATTATTGCCGTAAATGGCGAGAATATGGTTGTTAAGAGTGATAGAGATTTCATCGTAAACAAATTACGTGGCAAAAAAGGAAGTAAGTTAAATGTTTCTGTGTTACGATTTGGATTCAACAAACCGATTTCTTTGGACATTGAGCGAGGAAGAATTGTAGTGAGCAGTGTGGACGTTGCTTACTTAATTAAACCCGAAATTGGTTTTATTAAGATCACAAGGTTTGGTGCAAATACCGCCGAGGATTTTAGTAACGAGCTAAATGCACTTCAGAAAAAAGGAATGAAAAGCCTTATTTTGGATTTGCGAGGTAATGGAGGCGGCTATTTAAGTGCTGCAACTGCTTTGGCAGATCAGTTTTTAGGCGATAATCAATTAATTGTTTACACACAGGGCTTACACGAGCCACGTACCGACTACAAATCTACATCCGACGGGATGTTTGAAAAAGGAAGGCTGATTATTTTAATTGATGAAGGAACAGCTTCTGCAAGTGAAATATTAGCCGGTGCGATACAAGATTTAGATAGAGGTTTGGTTATTGGCCGGCGCTCCTTTGGTAAAGGCTTGGTGCAAGAACAATTTGGCTTTGGTGATGGCTCTGCAATGAATTTAACAATTGCCAGGTATTATACCCCAAGTGGGCGGTCTATCCAAAAGTCATACAGTAAGGGGATTAAAGCGTATAAAGACGAGCTTAATCAACGTTATGAACATGGTGATTACTCATCCTTAGATAGCGCATTAAAGGACAGTATTTTTTTAAGTCAGCAAAAAAAGTTTAAAACCTTAAAAGGACGTACCGTTTATGGCGGAGGTGGGATTATGCCCGATATTTTCGTGGCTTTAGACACTTCTAAGTTTACAGACACCTATCAACAAATCAATGCGAGCGGATTGGTTTCTCAATACGTTTATGGTAAATTAACCAACAGCGTAAACACCAGTCGGTTTAAAACAATAGATGGATTTAAAAATGGTTATCGTTTTACTGATGCAGATTATAATGGTTTTTTAAACTATTGTTCAGTTAAAAAAGTTAAAGTAGACAAAGCGCAGGCCCTGGTTTCTAAACCTTTAATTGTTAGCCAGATCAAATCTATACTCGCTAGGTATTATTTTGGTGAAGAAGGTTTTTATAGTATTTACACGCAGAACGATGATTTTGTAAATACAGCCCTCACAAAACTATAAAACCCAGCCTAGGCCAGGTTTTATACTAAAATCTTGATTATATATTCTAATGAACGTGAGTATGTGTAGTATCTGCCATTAAACTATCTGCTACGCCATTACTTTTAACCGTAGTATCAGTCAATGCTTCATTTAATAACGAATCTGCAGCAGATTGATTTGCAGCATCAATTTGTTCCTCTGTTTTTGTCTGGTTGTTACAAGCTGCAAAAGCTAATGAGCCAGCAATTGCAAAAAGTGCGATAAATTTTCTCATGTTGTTTTTATTGTTTGATGGTTAAAAATCCATCGGCCATAGACAATGGATAGAATTCTATTTCTGTCTAAAAAATATCTGAATAGGTACACCTTCAAAATCAAAATGCTCTCTCAATTTGTTCTCTATAAAACGTTTGTACGGATCCTTAATGTACTGTGGTAAATTACAGAAGAATGCAAACATTGGTGATGTGGCATTGATTTGAGTAATATATTTGATTTTAATGTGCTTTCCTTTGATTGAAGGTGGTGGCGTTTTCTCAATAATCGGCAACAAAATATCGTTCAGTTTTGAAGTCTGAATTTTCTTAATCTTATTGGCATAAACTTTTGCAGCGGCTTCAATGGTTTTAAATATTCTTTGCTTCTCGATTACAGATGTAAAAACAATTGGCACATCAGTAAAAGGGGCTAATTTCTGTTTTATTTTATCTGTAAACTCTAAAATGGTTTTGTGGTCTTTTTCTACCAGATCCCATTTATTTACCACAATTACAACGCCTTTTTTATTCTTTTCTGCAAGGTGGAAAATATTAACGTCTTGCGACTCAATGCCATCAACTGCATCAATCATGATAATTACCACATCACACTCTTCAAGCGCTTTAATGGTACGCATAACGCTATAAAACTCTAAGTTCTCATGAACCTTGGTTTTCTTACGTAAACCAGCGGTATCAATCAGCATAAACTCGTGACCAAACTGGTTGTAGTGGATATGGATAGAATCTCTGGTAGTGCCCGCAATTTCCGTAACGATATTTCGATCCTTACCAATTAAAGCATTAATCATTGATGATTTACCAACATTCGGACGACCAACAATTGCGTAAACTGGCAATTTGTTCTCTTCCTCTTTTTCCTCATCAAAATTAGTGATTACCGCATCTAAAAGCTCTCCCGTACCAGAACCGCTCATAGAAGAAATACAGTAGATCTCACCTAATCCTAAACTATAAAATTCAGAAGCATCAGACTGTAATTGATAATTATCTACTTTGTTTACCGCAACGTAAACTGGTTTTTTGCTTTTTCTTAAAATTTGTGCAATGTCTGCATCTAAATCTGTGATGCCTGTAGTTACATCAACCAAAAACACAACAACGTTAGCCTCTTCAATGGCAATGTGTACTTGCTCCCTAATGGCAGCTTCAAAAACATCTTCAGAATTTGCTACGTATCCGCCAGTGTCAATCACAGTAAAATTTTTGTGTGTCCATTCGGCAATACCGTAATGTCTGTCGCGGGTTACACCGCTTTGATCATCAACAATGGCTTTTCTGGTTTCTGTTAAACGGTTGTATAGGGTAGATTTCCCTACGTTCGGTCTCCCGACGATCGCTAATATGTTACTCATAATGTGGGTTTTCCCGGTCTTATCTTACCGGCATAATTTTTTTGCAAAGGTAGGTTAAATAATCCGGTTCTGTGCAGATGCTTTAAAAATCAGTAAATTAGCTTCTCGTTAATAATCAGGGCGTTCCCTTTTTGACCAAGCACAAAACCCATTGTAAAAAAGGTCAGGCTGTACGTTCATACGCCACGAGGCATTATGCGCAGGCGGGTATCCACTTCCATCCTTAACGCGGGAATTTCGAGTATTTTGAAATTTTAACTTTTATTATGTAGAAAGAAAACCTCATACAATTAAGAGAATCGATACGCAAAATGTAATAACGAGTCAGAGACTCTTGGCTATTCTCAAATCCTTAGAGGCGCTACGCTAAACTCTAAGGACAGAAAGGGAGTGTAAGTTGTGTGGTTTTAAAAAGAAACCCCGTGTTCTGTAAATACATTAGGCAATTTTCTCCTTCCTCCCCAACTTGATGTCACAAACTGTGACTTCAAGATTGACCATTCTTCATCAATTAGCTGAAACATAAAGTCCTTTGGAAATCTATCTCCATTCCTCTGTACTGCTTGGTTTAAGACTCTTGTTTCAACACCATAAAGCTCTGCTAAATCGCTATCTAACATTGCTTTTAATCCTCTTATTTCGTAAATTTTATTGATGACGATGTCATCAGAAATAATGGATAAGATTTGTTGGGCAGGCATAAGTTTAAGGTTATTAGTCAAATATATAGATATGCTTTTAAATTTGAGGTCACAAATTGTGACCTCAAATTTGTAGTTTAATTTTAAATAATCTGAATGCGAGATATTCCAGAAAGTATCTTTAATCGTCATGAAATACCTGATAAATCTCTTACAAATTAATTAAGTTTGTCACTCAGACCAATTGACCAGACTTCTTATTTAAAACGCTAATGCTAACGAAGCTTGATTTTGTTGCGCCGTCAACTTATAATATCCCGCCTACATCCAAAAGAGATTTTGTTCCAGAGCCTATTGCATCCGAGTATTTGGCGCCGAGTTTCGATTTTGCTTTTAACATGAGCTTTGGCAATGCGGGTCACCATCGTAACCACAGAACCGGCGGAAGTGCAAAAAGGAAAAACGGGGAGATCTTTGTTAATGCTTTTCAAGGGAAAGTTGCTGAATTTGTTTTTTACGATTGGCTAAAGAAACACGGCATAACCACTAGTTTGCCAGATGTTACTTTAATGGGAAAAGGGCTGTGGGATGATTCGGATTTTACAGTAAACGGTAAAAAAATCAGTATTAAATCTGCCGCGTATTTTTCCAACCTAATGCTTTTAGAAACTCAGGATTGGAACCATAATGGAGATTATATCCCAAATATGGAAATGGGAAATGCAAGCTATAATTATTTTGTATTGATAAGGGTAAAGCCCGATGGTAAGAAATTGATGAAAGACAGTAAGCTTTATTATGCAGATAAAGCTGAACGAATTACCTTAAAAAGGATTTTTGCCAGCGAAAAATGGTCTGCAGATCTGGTTGGTTTCGCTACTAAAGATGATTTACAGATGATTATTGCGAACAAACACATTATTCCACAGGGTGGTTTATTGAATGGAAGAATACCGATGGATGCCAGTAATTATTATTTCCAGAGTAACGATTTAAGAGGTATAGGAGGTTTAATAAATTTACTGTAATGGCAATTCGATCATTCTCTAAAGAAAAAAAATGGCCTGTGAAAACACAAGCCATTCTAAATTATTTAAGCGGAGAAGTTAAACTATCTCCAAGTTTTATACAGATTGATTAACCCGTTGGTGGAGCTATCATGAGAACTAATCGATGCATCATCTTTCAATTCTGGTAAAATTTTGCCAGCTAATTGCTTGCCTAATTCAACTCCCCACTGGTCAAAACTAAAGATGTTCCAGATAACGCCTTGTACAAAAATCTTATGCTCGTACATTACAATTAAAGAACCCAATACTTTTGGAGTGATTTTTTTAACTAAGATAGAATTTGTTGGTCGGTTACCTTCAAACACTTTGAAAGGTGCAATTGTATCAATTTCCTCTTGGCTTTTGCCTTTTAATTCTGCAATTACCTCTTCTTCTGTTTTACCGTTCATTAAAGCCTCGGTTTGTGCAAAAAAGTTTGATAAAAGCATGTTGTGGTGCTCGCCCAACGGATTGTGAGATTGTGCTGGTGCAATAAAATCACAAGGAATTAACTTTGTGCCTTGGTGGATCAGTTGGTAAAAAGCGTGTTGTCCGTTAGTACCTGGCTCGCCCCAAATTACCGGACCGGTTTGGTAGTTAACTTCGTTGCCGGCTCTATCTACATGTTTACCGTTGCTTTCCATATCTCCTTGTTGGAAATAGGCGGCAAAACGGTGCATATATTGATCGTAAGGTAAAATAGCCTGAGTTTCAGCTTCAAAAAAGTTGTTGTACCAAACGCCTAACAAAGCTAAAATTACCGGAATATTTTGTTCAAAAGGGGTTTCTCTAAAATGATTGTCCATTTCATGAGCGCCCGTTAATAACTCTTCAAACTTATCAAAACCTATTGAAAGTGCAATTGGCATTCCGATGGCGCTCCATAAAGAATAACGTCCACCAACCCAATCCCAAAAACCAAACATGTTTTTAGTGTCTATCCCAAATTTGCCAACACCATCTGCATTGGTAGAAAGTGCTGCGAAATGTTTAGCAACATCTGCTTCAGATGCTCCACTTTCTAAAAACCAATCGCGGGCGCTGTGTCCGTTGGTCATGGTTTCTTGGGTAGTAAAAGTTTTTGATGCGATTAAGAATAAGGTGGTTTCTGGATCAACTTTTTTTAGAGTTTCGGCAATATGTGTACCGTCAACATTAGAAACAAAATGTAGGTTTAAATGGTTTTTATAAGCTTTTAGCGCTTCAGTAACCATAACCGGACCTAAATCAGACCCGCCAATGCCAATGTTTACTACATCAGTAATGGTTTTTCCTGTATAACCTTTCCACGCACCTGAAATAATAGCTTCCGAAAACTTTTTCATTTTAGCTAAAACCTCATTCACATCAGTCATAATATCTTTGCCATCTACTAAAACCGGTGTATTACTGCGGTTACGTAAAGCGGTATGCAAAACAGCTCTGTCTTCAGTTTCGTTAATTGCCTCGCCGTTGAACATAGCATTAATGGCGTTCTCCAAATCACATTCTTTAGCCAGTTGTAATAACAGTGCAATGGTTTTATCGTCGATTCTGTTTTTAGAATAATCAACAAAAATATCGTTGAATTGAAGAGAAAACTTCTTGAAACGTTCCGGGTCTTTTGCAAAAAGGTCTTTCATGTGAGTATCTGCCATATCAACTAAGTGATTTGAAAGATATTCGTAAGCTTGTGTCTGCGTGAAATTGATTTTAGAAAGCATAGTTGAATCTGTTTTTTTGTCAAAGATAAAACTTTAGTATTTAAACGGGTTTTTAAATACTAAAGATTGTAAATCGCTGACGAAAACGGATTAGACCCTTTAATAGCTTAGCGTCGTGGCAAAGTTTTTATTTTATATCCCGCTATCGTGATAATAAAGGTGGAATGTTGATATTTCGGCGGGTCAATTGTTAAAATGGCAAATCCCGTTCATCATCGTCTTTCACAAACTCGCCTGTTCCAAGGTTTTTGGGTGTTTCTGGCTCAGCTTCGGCTGTTGTGTTATTTGTTGTAGCGGAGCTGCTATTACTCTCGAAATCGGTTTTTCTGCCTAATAATGTAAAGTTTTCGGCAACTATTTCGGTGCTATACTTTTTATGCCCCTCTTTATCTTCAAAAGAGCGAGTTCTTAGTTTTCCTTCGATATAAACTAATTTTCCTTTTTGTAGGTATTTAGCTGCAACATCTGCTAATCCTCTCCACATCACAATGTTGTGCCATTCGGTTTGTTCAATTCTCTTCCCGTCTTTATTATATGATTCAGACGTGGCTAAGGGAAAACTTGCAACAGAAACGTTTCCATCCAAATGCCTCACTTCAGGGTCTTTACCTAAGTGACCTACTAAAATAACTTTGTTAATTCCTGACATTTTCTTACCGATAAATTTTGATTCAATTTATGATTTTTTTAAGGAAGTCAAAAATTAATTTAGGCATTCCGTAATTTTTTAGTTCATTAAAATCAACCCAAATCCAACCTTCTTGCATTATTACATCATGGGCATTTATGTCAATTTCTATTGTGTTTGCGAATATTCTTTGATGGGTTAAAATGTGTTTGACTTGATCAGAAACTGCCGAAATTATAGGTGTCTGTTTAAACCAATTGGTAAAATTGTCTGGTTTTGGTATTGATAATTCTGCGTTTTCAAACTCTATACTCGGCAAATCATATAAACCTGCCCAAATATCAGCATTGTTTCTACGTTTTATAATCAGTTGGTTTTTTTTGTTACTGATGATGTAAAATTGAAAATAGCGCTCCTTAATTTTTAACGTTTTTAATTTTACAGGCAATACGTTTATCTGCATATGTTTATATGCAAAGCAAGAGCTGATGAAAGGGCAAACTTCGCAGTTAGGGTTTTTAGGTTTGCACTGTAAAGCACCAAACTCAATCATTGCTTGGTTGTGTTCCCCGGCATTTTTTTTGTTTAGTAGCTCATCGGCCAAAGCCTGAAACTCTTTTTTACCCTGTGTAGAGTTTATTGGTGTGCTGATGCCAAAATATCTTGCCAGCAATCGGTAAACATTTCCGTCAACCACCGCCTTTGCTTCGTTATTGGAGAAAGATGCTATCGCTGAGGCCGTGTATTCGCCAACTCCGGTAAGTGTAATTAAATCGGCGTAAGCTGTAGGGAAAGTGCCGTCAAAATCAGTCATCACTTTTCTAGCAGTTTTTAGCATATTTCTGCCTCTTGAGTAGTAACCCAACCCTTGCCACAATCTTAAAATTTCATCTTCACTCGCTGTTGCGAAATCTTTTACGGTGGGATAGGCCTCGGAAAAACGCAAAAAATAAGGCATTCCTTGCTCAACCCTGGTTTGTTGCAGAATAATTTCTGATAACCAGATTAAATAAGCATCAGTACTGTTGCGCCAAGGCAGATCTCTTTTATGGTTTCTGTACCAGCTTATTAGCTCGTTTTTAAATCCCATTTGTTCGGTTTTTGTAAAAATTATGCAGTGCAAAATGCTTAATTGTTGTGTAATAAGACGTTGAAATAAAATATTAAGTTATTTATTTCCCAAATTCAACTAAAAGCAATACTTTTGCAACCCCAAATCTTTGCACAACATAATAATTTTAAAAGAATATATATCAAATGACAAAGGCAGAAATTATAGCAGAAATTGCTAACAAAACCGGAATAGAGAAGGTTGATGTCCAAGAGACTGTTGAGGCGTTTTTTAAAGTCGTAAAAAACGCTATGGTAGGTGGAGAAAATGTGTATGTAAGAGGTTTTGGTAGTTTTGTAGTTAAGAAAAGAGCCGAGAAAACTGCAAGAAATATCTCGAAAAATACTGCAATAATTATTCCTGAACATTTTGTTCCAAGTTTTAAACCAGCAAAAGTATTTGTTGATAAAGTTAAAACTGGAAATAAAGCTTCTATAACTGCATAAAGACATGATGAAATCTAAACAATATATAGTGATAGGATTGGTAGCGATACTAATGGTTGGCTTGTACAGTTTAGATATCAAAGGTTTAGTGAAACAGGAAGGTGAAGGAGAGGATGCCGAAATGCAATCGGCTACTACTGCAAACACACAAGGTGATGCAACTATAAATGAGGCTACTGTTACGGCTGTTTCAAAACAGATGATCAGTGCTAATTTAGCTGCAGACATTGAAAAGCTGGAGAAGGAAGTGAAATCTGCTGATGGAGCTAAAAAAGTTGAGCTTCAAAAGCAACTTGCAAAAAAATGGGATGATGTAAATCAGCCCGCTGCTGCTGCGTTTTCTTATGAAGAGGTTGCTAAAGCAGAAGCTAATTATGCAAATTGGCTAATTGCTGGAAACCGATTTACAGAGGGCTATCAGAACAACACCGACAGTACAGTTACAGCTGGTTTAGTAAATAGAGCAATTAACGCTTACAATAAAGCGTTAGCATTTGATGCAGACGGTCTAGATGCAAAAACGGGCTTAGGTGTAGCTTACGTAAGTGGTACTCAAAATCCAATGCAGGGAATTCAACTGCTGTTAGGTGTAGTTAAAGAAGATCCTAAAAATGAAAAAGCTAATATGAACCTTGGAATGTTTTCTATGAAATCAGGTCAGTTTCAGAAAGCTATCGACAGGTTTAAAACTGTGATTGATGTTAAGCCAACGCCAGAAGCTTGGTTTTACCTAGCAACAAGCTACGAAAACTTAGGGCAAAAGCCCGAAGCGATTTTGGCCTATCAAAAAAGCAAAGAACTTGCGGCAGATCCAAGCTTAACAGGATTTGTAGATCGTAAGATCAAAGAATTAAGTAATTAAAATAATTAAATAAAACATTAAATTTCAAAGTTATGCCAAGCGGTAAAAAAAGAAAGAGACATAAAATGGCTACTCACAAGCGTAAAAAACGCTTAAGAAAAAACAGACATAAGAATAAGAAATAAGCGCTAAGCTTTGAACTTTTTAGCAGAACATTAGCGTTTAAAATTTTAAACGTAAATGTTCTGTTTGTGTTTTTTTTTCTTTGTTGATAAAAGATTGTATTTTAACAATCTTTTCTAAAAAAGTAGCTGTTGGTAAAGGAGTTAATTATCAATCTAACCTCTAGTGGGGTTACGATTGCATTAATGCAAGACAAGCAACTCGTAGAACTTAACAAAGAACAACTTGACAACAGTTATGCTGTTGGCGATATTTATATGGGCCGAATCAAAAAGATTATGCCCGGTTTAAATGCCGCATTTGTTGATGTTGGTTACGAGAAAGATGCTTTTCTGCATTATTTAGACCTCGGACCGCAAGTACAATCTTTACTAAAACTTAACAAGCAAGTTAGAGGTAATTCTTATAAAGATCGTTTATTAGATAATTTTAAGAAAGAGGCTGACATTGATAAGGGTGGAAAAATTTCTTCTATTCTTACAAAGAATCAGTTATTACCGGTACAAATTGCTAAGGAACCTATTTCTACAAAAGGTCCACGTTTAAGTTCAGATTTATCTATTGCGGGCAGATTTGTGGTATTAGTGCCGTTTTCTGATGTGATTTCAATCTCTAAAAAGATTAGAAGTAACACAGAAAGAACACGTTTAAAGAAAATTGTTGAGGGTATTAAACCTGCAAACTTTGGCGTAATTATTAGAACCGTATCTGAGCATAAAGGCGTAGCAGAAATCCAGAAAGATTTATTAGACCTAATCTCTAAGTGGGAAACTTTAATGAAAAAGTTACCAACTACAGACCCTTCTAAACGAATTTTAGGTGAAATGGGGAGAGCTTCAACCATTCTAAGAGATCTCTTGAATGATGAGTTTTCCAATGTTTATGTAAACGACCCTGCCATTTACGAAGAAGTTAAATCCTACGTACACGAGATTTCTCCCGAATTGGAGAAAATTGTAAAACTGTACAAAGGTAAAGAACCGATTTTTGAGCATTTCGGAATAGAGAAGCAGATCAAAGGCTCTTTTGGTAGAACTGTAAATCTTGCAGGTGGTGCTTATTTGGTGGTAGAACATACCGAAGCATTGCATGTAATAGATGTAAACAGTGGTAACCGTACGGCAAGCCCCGAGAACCAGGAAGAAAATGCTTTCATGGTGAATAAGGAAGCTGCTAAAGAAATTGCTCGTCAATTAAGATTAAGAGATATGGGTGGTATTGTGGTTGTCGATTTTATCGATATGCACAAAGCGCCAAATCGTAAGGATCTGTTTGATTATCTAAAATCGGAAATGCTTTTAGATAGAGCAAAGCATACCATTTTGCCACCAAGTAAATTTGGATTGGTACAGATTACACGTCAACGGGTTCGCCCAGAGATGAATATTGTAACCAATGAAAAATGTCCGAGTTGTGATGGAACGGGTGAAATTAAGGCAAGTATTGTTCTTTTAGATGATATTGTAGCCAATTTAGATTACGTTTTAAATGAACAGGCAGAAAAAGGAATTACACTTTGTGTGCATCCTTACATTGCTGCCTTTATTACAAAAGGATTGGTTTCCTTACAAATGAAGTGGTTCTTTAAATATAGCCAGTGGATTAAGGTACGTTCCGTATCATCTTATCATTTAACGGAGTTCCATTTCTTAAGCGCAAAAGAAGAAGAAATTAAACTATAGGTTTTAATATCAAATTTCCGGAAGCCTGTGATATTTTTCACAGGCTTTTCTTTTTAGTATAAATTTACGGGGAATATATTTCTATATAAGATATTATGTAGTATATTTTTTATATTTGGTTAAAACATTCTACCAGATGTACCGTAAGTTAAAAAAGTATGTAGAGATCTCTCCGCGTGAATTTCGTGGGATGGTTGTACTAATTTGTGTTCTCCTTTTCGTTTTTGTCTCTCCATATATTTACGAAAAGATTATGGGGGATCCACTCAAAATCACGGTTGAGACCTTAGCTCCCAAGATAGCGGAGATCGAATCTTTTGACCAGAAAAGCGAAAAGTTTTATGATAAGGATCCGAGAGTTGTAAAAGGGGAACTTTTTGAGTTTGATCCGAATAACCTTTCTGTTGAGAATTGGGTTAAACTAGGATTAACGAATAAACAAGCGGCTAGCATTAAAAAGTATGAGGCAAAAGGAGGGGAGTTTAGAACTTTGGCAGACGTGAAAAAAATGTATGCTATTACAGATGCAATGTACCAACGGATTGAACCTTACATCCGAATACCGGAAACTGAAAGCAGTTTTAAATCAACATTTAATAAACCCTTTGAAAAAAAGTATGGAGGTAAAACTTCAATTAACGTAGAGGTGAACGGTGCTGACTCTGTTACACTTGTTGCCGTTAGAGGTATAGGTCCATCTTTTGCATCCCGGATTATAAAATATAGAAGTAGATTGGGCGGGTTTGTTACTTTGGAACAGTTAAGAGAAGTATATGGGGTTGATTCGGCAAAGTTTGACGAGCTACAGCCTCAATTAAATATCAACAGCCAAAGGATTCAAAAAATTTCGATAAATAGATGTAGTATGGATGATTTGAAAACTTTCCCATATTTAAAGTACAAACAAGCTAATGCAATTATTGCTTATAGAAATCAGCATGGTAACTTTTTGAACATTGGAGATTTGAATAAAATTGCGATATTGAGCCCCGAACTTATCCAGAAAATAGCGCCTTATCTAAAATTTGAATGATTGAAACATCAATTAAGAATTCCATCAGAGACATTCCTGATTTTCCGAAACCGGGGATTATATTTAAAGACATTACACCTATTTTAAAAGATCAGCAATTGTGTACGGAAATTGTAGATGCTTTTGTGCTGTTGCTTAAAGATTTAGAATTTGACGCCCTAGCAGGGATTGAAAGCAGAGGTTTTTTATTTGGATTGATGCTTGCCAGCCGATTAAATAAGCCGTTTATTCCCATTAGAAAAGCCGGAAAACTCCCTTTTAGGACCATCCAGCAGTCGTACGATTTAGAATATGGGTCTGCAGTTCTAGAAATCCATGAAGATGCTTTTGAACCAGGCGCAAGGGTTTTAATCCACGATGATTTATTAGCAACAGGAGGTACCGTTGATGCAACTTCTCGGCTTATTGAAAAAATGAACGGCGTAATTGCTGGTTTCTCTTTTATTGTTAGTCTTGATTTTTTGGGAGGTGAAGAAAAGTTGAAAAATTTTTCTAGCAACGTTTATACCTTGGCGAGATATTGACTTGAACCTAATGCAGAGATTTTAGCTTTCCGCATTTAGCTTTCCCACCATAGTTTGAAAAAGAATACTAAACTTAAAATCTAGAGGTTTGAAGTTTTCGATCAACGCTTTAATAAAAGTATCGCCATATTTAACATAAAATAGAGCAAAGTTTTCGTTTCGTTCTTGTAAACCACCGCCAGGGAAAAGTGTGTTTTTTACTTTTTCGATATCAGTCATCGCCTCAGAATAGTTGCGTTTATCGGCTCTAATCAACTTCTTTTCCAAACTTTCCATTGCGTTTTTGAGCCTTACTTCAACGGCTTCTGTGCTTGGCTTTAACGTAGGGTCAATTTTTGCTACACGGGTTTTTAAAACTTCAAAAACGGTGTGTAGTTGTTTCCATTCCTCCGAGATCGTTAAGTCATGAGTAGTATGGTTTTCAACGTAATTCTTCTTCAGCTGTTCTGTAGAAGTAAATGTGTCCGTAAGGTTTAATCCTAATTTATCCAGCTTATGGATCACCTTTTCATCGGCTACCATTGCAGAATTTCTGAGAACCAATAAAGGAAAATCTATTTTATAGAAATCGAAATTTGATTTTAACTGTAACCAATAAGCCAATTCTCCACCACCTCCTATATAAGCAAGGTTAGGTAAAATTACTTCCTGATACAAGGGACGCATCACCACATTAGGACTAAACCGCTCTGGATGATTAGTAATTTCAGTTTTTAATTCAGCTAACGTAAATGAGATTTCAGTGTTTAATACTTGATACTTTTCGTTTTCAAAAACAATGCGCTCCCGCAAATCATCCATCAGGTAAAAGAAATTAATCTCCCTTGGATTTACTTGCGCATGAATATCAATTTTGGCTAAAGCTTCACTTGCTTGCAGTATATTTTTAAAGCTGTTTTGTTCGATGATATCCTGAGTGATGATCTCGGAAAATTCCTGTTTTAGTGAATGATCATCTGCATCTATTATCACTAAACCATAATCTGCAAAAAGCTCATTTGCTAAAAAACGAGTAGCTTCTGCTAAACTTTTACCCTCAGCGTAAGCTTGAGAAACCATTTTACCCAGTTTTTCTGCATTTGCAGAGAGACCTATGATTCCCTTATATTCGTTCAGCGTTTTGATGAAGCTTTTGGTGCTCAGCCTTCCGGTTGCACCGCTGGCGTTAGTATTCCAGCTAATTTTTTTACCATCTACGTAAGTATGGTTAATTTCCTCAAAATCATGATCCTCTGTAGCCATCCAATAAACGGGTACAAAGTTTTTATCAGGAAAAGCCTGTTTAAGCTCCTTAGCTAAATTTATAGCGCTAACTATTTTGAAAAGAAAATATAAAGGACCGGTAAAAATATTGAGCTGGTGACCAGTAGTGATGGTATAAGTGTTTTCCGCTTTAAGCAATTGAATATTCGCTTTTGCTAAAGCGCTTTGGTTTGGGATAGACTGGTACTGATTTTCCAGGACTGAAACTAATGTTTCTCTATTTCCTTTGAAATTTCTTTCGTCGATAATTTTCTCGAAGCTTTTTAAATCTGGAAATCGATTAATGAAAGGTTTGAACTGCTCATCGTGGCTCAACAGTCGGGTAACCGTGGACGAAAAACATCGGGTTTGAGCGTATTCGATCGTTTGTACTTTCATGCTATAAAGCGAAAATAGCCAAAATTCAAGATTTTGGCTATTAGCAATATTTATTTGACAATAGTCCCATAAAGATCAAAGTCTTCCGCTCTGTCTATTTTTGCATTTACAAAACTCCCGGGAGTTACGTAATTACTTTTTGCATCTATAAGTACTTCATTATCAACTTCTGGAGAATCAAATTCTGTACGGCCTACAAAATAATCACCTTCTAATTTATCAATCAGTACCTTGTAGGTATTACCCACTTTCTGCTGATTTAAGTCATACGAAATTGCTTGCTGAATTTCCATAACATCTTCTACACGTTGTTCCTTAACTTCTTGGGACACATCATCAACCAAGTCGTGAGCGTGAGTTTTTTCTTCGTGAGAATAAGTAAAACAGCCTAACCTATCAAAACGAGTTCCTTCAACCCAGTCTCTCATCTGGTTAAAATCATCTTCCGTTTCGCCAGGGTAACCACAAATTAAAGTAGTTCGCATAGCGATATTTGGAACTTTATCTCTGATTTTGTTCACCAAATCAATGGTTTTTTGTTTAGTAGTTCCACGACGCATAGATTGCAACATTGGATCGGAGATGTGTTGCAAAGGCATATCCAAATACTTACAAATGTTAGAACGTTCGTTCATTACATCTAAAATTTCCATCGGGAACCCGGATGGATAAGCATACTGCAAACGGATCCATTCAATGCCGTCAACATCAGAAAGGTGGCGCATTAAATCTGCTAGCTTGCGTTCGTTGTATAAATCTAAGCCGTAATAGGTTAAATCCTGCGCAATTAAAATCAGTTCTTTGGTCCCGTTTTTAGCTAGAAATTTTGCTTCTTTTACTAAATCTTCAATAGGTTTTGAAAGGTGTTTGCCACGCATTAACGGAATGGCACAAAAAGAACAGGGACGGTTACAGCCTTCTGCAATTTTAAAATAAGCAAAGTGAGACGGTGTAGTCAACATCCGCTCTCCTAAAAGTTCATATTTATAATCTGCGCCTACAGCACTCAATAAATTTGGTAAATCGTTAGTGCCAAACCAAGCATCAATATTTGTAATTTCCGATGAGAGTTCAGGAGTATATCTTTCTGACAAACAACCGGTGACAATTACTTTTCCTATTTTTCCTTGATCTTTTAACTCGCTGTATTGGAGAATGGTATCAATAGATTCTTGCTTTGCATTATCAATGAAACCGCAAGTGTTAATCACCACAATATCGTTTGATCGTACATTATTAGCCTCATGCACTACCTCCATTTTATTGCCGTTCAATTGACCCATCAAAACTTCAGAATCGTAGGTGTTTTTTGAGCAACCTAGTGTGATAACGTTTACTCTTGGTGGGGTAATTATAGATTTGGATGGTTTAACTTTCATGCTTGTTGTTTTTTTGTTGTGATTCCGTTGATGTTGTATGTTTTTTTAAGATGATTTCACAGATTTAAGGATTTCACAGATTTTTTTGAGATGATTTAGGAGCTGACTTGAATGTTTTGCTGATTATTATTATGTTTTTATTGAGTTAGTTTGACAGACGTTTGACTTCACAGCTGGCATTCCCGAAGTTTACCAATAGACCGGTTTTGCTTTTACTTGCTTTTAAATAGGAGAGTAGTTGGGTTTGAAATAGCTTTGGTTGGATACCCGTTACTGCTTTTATTTCTAGAATAACTTTCCCTTCAATGTAGAAATCACACCTGAACTTTCCAATAAATTGTCCTTTGAAGTAAACGTTGAATTCTCGTTCGCATTCATAACTCAACCCTTCACTTTTTAGCTGAATCATTAAGGCTCTAGAATAAATCTTTTCTAAATATCGTGGGCCTAATTCTTTATGAACCTCATAACAACAACTGATGACTTTGTAGGTTAATGGATCGCTAACAGAAACTACTTCGTCTTCCATTGATTAAAATTAGAATTATATCTTTTTAAAATTAAAATAGCACTTCAATCAACAAATCCGCTCCATAAAAATCTATAAAACCAAACTCAACACCCAGATCTGTGTAATCCTGAAATCTGTGAAATTGAAAAAAAAATCTTACCCACCAAATAGGCTATCCACAAACTCCTTCTTATTAAACAATTGCAAGTCTGTCATTTTTTCTCCTACGCCAATATACTTAACGGGGATTTTGAATTGATCTGAAATCCCAATCACTACGCCTCCTTTCGCAGTCCCATCTAGTTTGGTAAGTGCCAAAGCATTAACATCCGTAGCCTGTGTAAACTGTTTGCATTGTTCAATAGCATTTTGCCCCGTGGAAGCATCTAAAACTAAAAGAATTTCATGTGGTGCACCAGGAACAACCTTTTGCATCACGTTTTTAATTTTAGTCAACTCGTTCATCAAACCAATTTTATTATGCAAACGACCAGCGGTATCGATAATTGCAACGTCTTCGTTATTTGCTACCGCCGATTTTAAAGTGTCGAAAGCTACCGAAGCAGGGTCGGCATTCATTCCTTGGGAAACCACACGAACATCGGCTCTTTTTCCCCAAAGTTGAATTTGTTCCACAGCAGCGGCTCTAAAAGTATCGGCAGCGCCAATAACTACCTTTTGGCCAGCTTGCTTTAATTGATGTGCTAACTTGCCAATTGTTGTGGTTTTTCCAACTCCATTTACGCCAACTACCATAATCACATAAGGTTTATGGCTGCTATAGTTGAAGTTTTCAAAGTCGGTACTGTTGTTCTCTTCCAGTAAAGCTTGTACTTCCTCTCTTAAAATATTATTGAGTTCAGATGTGTTTACGTATTTATCACGGGCAACACGTTCTTCAACACGTTTTACAATTTTAAGCGTGGTGGTAACGCCAACGTCAGAAGTAACCAGAATTTCTTCCAGCTCATCTAAAACATCATCGTCAACGGTTGATTTACCAACAACTGCTTTACTTATCTTAGCGAAAAAAGTATCTTTTGTTTTTTCCAAGCCTTTATCTAAGGCTTGTTGCTCCTCAACTGTTTTTTCTTTTTTCTTAAAGAAATCGAATAATCCCATTTGATAAAATTAAACAAAAAAAGCCATCCCATTAAATTAGGACGGCTCAAATATTTTCAAAATATGATGCTCAGTTAAACGCTCTCTTTTAAATCGATAATAGCGTCCTTAACGTGATCGTTATGTGCAATCATTGATTTAAATGAGTAAGCACCAGTTTTTGGAGATCTTACTGAAGTGATAACTTTTGAGTATTCTTTACCGGTTCCGGTTTTTAGTGTTGCAACTACTTTCTTTGCCATGTTAAATGTTTTTTATGCTACAGAATAGCGTAGATTACTTGATTTCTTTGTGAACCGTAACTTTTCTAAGTACTGCGTTAAATTTCTTAACTTCCAGTCTCTCAGGAGTGTTTTTACGATTTTTTGTAGTGATATATCTAGAAGTTCCAGGCATTCCACTTTCCTTATGTTCGGTACATTCTAAAATTACCTGAACCCTATTTCCTTTTTTAGCCATTATAAAGCGGTATTGAATTCTTTAAATTAAATAGATCCTTTTAATATGAATCTGCTGATAGCCTCGGTTATCCCGATTTTATTTATTGTTTTGATTGCAGATGTTGAAACTTTTAAAGTTATCCAACGATCTTCTTCTGGAAGGTAAAAGCGCTTCATCTGCAAGTTTGGATAAAACTTACGTTTTGTTTTTGAATTAGAGTGTGATACTCTATTCCCCACCATTGTTGCTTTTCCTGTTAAATCACAAATTCTTGACATGACTGTATATGTTGTTTCCTATTTTAAACCTCAGTTTTACAAAGAGTTTGCAAATATCACAAAATTCTTTTGTAATCACAACAGTACGGTAAAAAAAGATATTAATTATTGTGGGTACTTAAAAATTTTGGCGTTTCCTTAGTCTGAGGCGTATATTTCAAGAACAGGTTGTGTTTTTTCATGTGCCTTTTTTACCGTTCGTATCGCCGATTTAAGGAAAAAAGAGATGTGGCTCTAATTCCTAACGTAAAATTAAAAAGATTTAAGGAATGTTTTTGTGGCTTTTTTTTAGCGATTTTGCTAATCCGATATTCATCAAAGCTTGTGATAATTAGATTTTTTAAGATATAATCTCTAAATTTCGTCCTTCAAACCAATTATTACAAATTCATGAGTTTTAAAATTTCGTCTTTCGACGAGTATAAAGAGGCATATCAAAGAAGTGTTGAGCAGCCAGAGGCTTTTTGGGCAGACATTGCCGATAATTTTCAATGGAAAAAAAAATGGGATAAAGTTTTAGACTGGAATTTTAAAGAACCCAAAATTGAGTGGTTTAAAGGTGCCAAGTTAAATATCACCGAAAACTGTATCGACAGGCATCTTGCTGATAAAGGCGATCAACCTGCAATTATTTGGGAGGCTAATGATCCTAATGAGCACCATCGGGTTTTAACTTACAAACAATTGCATGAAAAGGTTTGTCTTTTTGCCAATGTTTTAAAAAATAATGATGTAAAAAAAGGAGATAGGGTATGTATTTATATGCCAATGATTCCCGAGCTAGCTATCGCCGTTCTGGCCTGCGCTCGTATTGGCGCAATCCACTCTGTGGTATTTGGAGGTTTTTCTGCACAGTCTATCGCTGATAGGATTAACGATGCACAATGCGAAATGGTAATTACTGCAGATGGCGGATTTAGAGGACCTAAAGATATCCCGCTAAAGAATGTTATTGATGATGCTTTGGTACAGTGTCCATCCGTGAAAACGGTAATTGTTTTAACACGTACAAGAACTCCAATATCAATGATAAAGGGGAGAGATAAATGGTGGCAAGATGAAATACACAAGGTTGAGACTTTGGGTATGATTGATTGCCCTGCGGAGGAAATGGATGCGGAAGATCCTTTGTTTATACTTTACACCTCGGGTTCAACCGGAAAACCTAAAGGGGTAGTACATACTACCGCCGGTTACATGATTTATACCGCGTATACCTTCCAAAACGTATTTCAATATCAGCCACAAGACGTTTATTTCTGTACGGCAGATATCGGTTGGATTACCGGTCACTCATACATTATCTATGGTCCCTTAGCGCAAGGGGCTACAACTTTAATGTTTGAAGGTGTGCCAACTTACCCAGATGCGGGTCGGTTTTGGGATATTGTAGATAAGTTTAAGGTAAATACTTTATACACTGCACCAACAGCAATCCGTTCTTTAATGCAATCTGGGTTAGATTATGTGAAAGATAAAGATTTGTCGTCTTTAAAAGTGCTTGGTTCTGTAGGTGAGCCCATCAACGAAGAAGCATGGCATTGGTACAATGATAATATTGGTAAAGGAAAATGCCCAATTGTTGATACCTGGTGGCAAACAGAAAATGGCGGAATTTTAATTTCGCCGATTGCGAACGTAACGCCTACTAAACCATGTTATGCAACATTACCTTTGCCGGGCGTTCAGCCTGTTTTGGTAGATGAGAACGGTGCGGTGATTGAAGGAAATGGAGTTTCTGGTAACCTTTGTATTAAATTTCCATGGCCTGGAATGCTACGGACCACTTACGGAGATCATGAGCGTTGCAAGCTAACTTATTTCTCTACTTATGAAGATATGTATTTTACTGGCGACGGCTGTTTGAGAGATGAAGATGGTTATTACCGGATTACCGGTAGGGTGGATGACGTAATCAACGTATCTGGACATAGAATTGGAACAGCTGAGGTTGAGAATGCGATTAATATGTTTACAGACGTGGTTGAATCTGCGGTGGTAGGTTACCCACATGAGATTAAAGGGCAAGGGATTTATGCTTATGTGATCTTAGATAAAGAATCTGAAGATGTAGAGTTGACCAAAAAAGATATCGCAATGACTGTTAGTCGGATTATTGGCGCCATTGCCAGACCTGATAAAATTCAGTTTGTAACAGGTTTGCCCAAAACAAGATCGGGTAAAATTATGAGAAGGATTTTGAGGAAGATAGCAGAGGGTGACATGAAAAATGTTGGCGATGTTTCAACTTTATTAGATCCTGCTGTGGTTGAAGAGATCATTAAAGGAAAAGTATAGAGAAAAGATGCAAGAGGTAAGAATCAAGAAGCAAGACTGAAACGACTCTTGTTTCTTGATTCTACTTTTCCTGCGTTTCTTTTTAGACTGGCATGAAGGTTGGTTTATTATAAATAGTTAATCTATTTATTAAAAAACTAAAAAACACGATCATGGATAAGTTAGAATTTAAAGGAACATGGAATGAAGTCAAAGGGAAAGCGAAACAAGCTTATGCTGATTTAACCGACGATGATTTGACATACGAAGAGGGACAAGCGGATGAAACGGTTGGAAAGCTACAGCAGAAACTTGGTAAAACAAGAGACGAAGTAGTTGACTGGATTAAAAGTTTATAAAGAATCCTCTTTCCATTAAAAATGCCTCGCGACTTAACTGTTACGAGGCATTTTTTTTGTGTATTTATTTTTGGAATCGGTGTTCTTTTTTGTGTTTAAATCCGTTTTTGTAATTTTAATGTACTACGAGACTGTTGCCCTATATCGGGTTTTAGGCCTGTTTTTAGATTTTTTTTATTTTGGCATTTAGTTTGATATTACTTAATTGTCTTTGACGAAGAGACAATTTCATACGTTTAGGTTTAGGTTTAGTAAAAAGGAGACGCCCATCGTCTCCTTTTTCAATCTCTTTTGGTTTGATTCCTCGAAGCTCTGCTTCGATTTTTTTGTAATTTCGGTATGTGAGCGAATATATTCATAAGAAGCATAATGTATCAGTTTTATTATATCATTTTGTATGTCCGGCAAAATATAGGCGAGTGGTATTCAGTGAAGCGGTTGATATCAGTCTAAAAGAAATTTGTGTTGAGATTTCTAAACGGTATGATATAATTTTCATTGAAATTGGGACAGATAAAGACCATGTTCATTTTCTGATTCAGAGTGTACCTATTGAAAGTCCAACAAAAATAATTAGAACTGTAAAAAGTATCACAGCAAAAGAGATTTTCAAAAGACATCCTGAGGTTAAGCTGAAATTGTGGGGCGGAGAATTTTGGTCTAAAGGGTTTTATGTTAACACAGTTGGGAAACATGGAGATGAGAGTACAATTCAGAATTATGTAAAGTCTCAAGGAAAAGCAGAAGAATATAAAAAAATACACAGTCAACAGTTAGAAATGTTCTAATACCTCTGGGGCTCTGCCCCGAGGTAGTTTATTTTAAGGAAAAATAAACTTAAAGTTCTCAAAAAATCATTGCGCATTTACAATATTTAGGCCTAACGGGTTTTACGGATCGCTGAATATAGATACTGAAGCTTAGCTCAGCCCCCAGTTATTGAAAATCAAACCCTTATTTACTAAATAACAAATCCGGATTGCTCAAATACTGGTTGTAAATCATCAGCAACTTATACCTCGATACATAAGCTACAACCTGTCCGTTTTTCCGTACTAAAATATGTTCTTCTTTGATAAGAGACGGTTGGTTGGATAGTTTTTTCCGCAAGGCTGTAAAATCTACAATCTCAAAATCAGTATCCATAATTTCTTTTGCGGTTCGTACATCGTAGGTTTCAAAATCTTTCAAAAGCGTACGTAAAGCCTTAACCTCAATAATTCCCACAATCTTATTTTCGGAATTGATCACCGGTGCTAGCGCAAACTCCGCAATCGAGAAATGTTCGATGATATTTCTCAGTTTATCGTTCTCGTTCACAAAATCTTTTACGGGTTCAATAGCGTCGTTCAGGTTAATCTGGTTAATGATAAATTTCTCCATCTGGATGGTACCATGCCCTGAAGAAACCAATGGATTTATCTTTTCAAAATAATTTTTAACGGTATAAGCAACCGCGGTCACAATCATCAAAGGAACAATAATGGCGTAGCTTTCCGTAGTGTCAGCGATTAAGAAAATGGCGGTCACGGGGGCTCGCATTACACAGGCAAAAGTGGCAGCCATGCCTAAAAAAACAAAAGTGTTTGGCGCTAATCCGGCCAAATCTCCCGAGATTACGAAAACGGTTTTGAAAACCAGGTATCCCATCAAGCCGCCGGCAACCAAAGAGGGCGCAAAATAACCGCCTTCGCCGCCAGATGCTAAGCTTAAACCTGTAGTAATTGGTCTCAACAGTAACAAAACAAAAATGAGTATTAAGCCATTAAAAGGTTGGAAGATAGGGTTTGCAAGTAATGAATTCTCCCATAACATGGGTTCCTGCCCGTGTAGTAATTTATTGATGGAAACGTAACCTTCGCCGTACAACGCTGGAAAAAAATAAATCAGCGCTCCTAAAATAGAGCCTCCTGCCAAAGCAATTGTCCAAGGGTTACCCAAGCGGGCTAGTTTGCGGTAGCAAAAACTATAGGCCTTCACCATGTAATTAGCTGTCAACATGCCTACAATGCCGATAACAATTACGTAAGGCATGCTTTGGTAAGAAAACTCGTTAATATGAGCATCAAACCGTAGGTTCTCGCCCATAATCAGCTCAAACAAAATTTTCCCGGTGGCAGATGAGATCAGTAAAGGAATCAATAAAGCAGGGCTGAAACTGGGTAAAACTACTTCTAAGGCAAATAAAAAACCTCCGATGGGTGCATTGTACATTGCCGAAATTCCGGATGCTGTTCCACAGCCAATCAGCAACGTTCTCATTTTATAGCTCAAACCTAATTTTCTGCCCAAGTTTGAGCCTATGGAAGCGCCAGAAGTTATAATTGCCGATTCCATTCCAGAGCTTCCGCCAAAGCCAATGGTTATAGCTGCAGTGATTACTTTGGTATAAACGAGCTTAAGTTTGATGAACGATTGGTGGTTTTCTACCGCGTCAATCACGTTTCGCATTCCCTTAAAGTAGGTTGTGGTTTTAAAAGCAGTTTGGTTAAGCAGGTTTACCAGTAATAAGCCCACCAAAGGCACTAAAAACAAAACGTAACCGGGGAAAAAGCTAACCGCATAATTCTCTACAGCGTAGGTGGTTTTTTTAATTAAAATGGCAGCCAAGCCTACCGTTAAGCCAACAATTACGCTCAGTATAATAATTGTAAAATTTTGGTCTTTTTGTTGGTCAACAATACGCCCCAATTTTATCCGTAGCTTTTTTAACTTTGTAGAATAGCGGTTGCTGATTTTAGGCATAACGTAATTTATACAAAATAGATACCAATGAGCAAAAAACCAAAGATATTAGTGGTAAATGATGATGGCATTACCGCCCCCGGCATAAAAGCATTGATAGAAGTAGCAATGGAAATTGGCGAAGTTACGGTTGTAGCGCCAGATAGCCCACAATCTGGGATGGGCCACGCCATTACAATAGGCAAACCCTTACGTTTAGATAAGGTTAATCTATATGAAGGTGTGGAGATGTATAAATGCTCTGGAACGCCAGTTGACTGTGTGAAATTGGCGGTCAATAAAATTTTTAAGGGTCAAAAACCAGACCTTTGTATTTCTGGCATCAACCACGGACTTAACAATTCCATCAATGTAATTTACTCGGGTACCATGTCTGCCGCGGTTGAAGGCGCTATTGAAAGTATTCCCTCTATCGGTTTTTCGTTAGATGATTTTAGCTGGGAAGCAAACTTCGAGTCTTGTAAAAAATATATCAAACAAATTTGTTTAGAGACGCTTAAAAATGGGTTGCAACAAGGTGTTTTGTTAAATGTAAACTTCCCAAATGATTCGGCGCCAATTAAAGGCATTAAAATATGCCGACAAGCAAACGCTAAATGGGCAGAAGAGTTTGACGAAAGAACAGACCCGCATAAACGTAGCTATTATTGGTTAACCGGAGTTTTCCAAAACAATGATAAAGGCGAGGATTCCGACGTTTGGGCGTTAAATAACCATTATGTGTCTGTGGTTCCCGTTCAGTTTGATATGACGGCACACCACGCAATTTCAAATATAAGTAGCTGGAATTTTGATGTTTAAGAAAGATACTGTTTGGCTGGGTTTAGGCCTTGGTTTGGTGTTCCCAGGAATCGCATTTGTGGTGGTAGAAGTAATCAAAAAAAACTTCGTTTTTATGCAAAAAGACGATTTGCTTTATATTGGCTGCGTGGCTTTAAACATGCTGCTGTTAAAATATTTTTATAAAAAAGATATGGAAGCAACCGCTAAAGGCGTTATTTCGGCAACGTTTGTTTGCGCCTTTATATTTTTCTTTTATAAATTTAATAAGTAGAATTGGGTTTTAGCCATTTGCATATTTTGTTGTTATACGATTTCAGTTAGGGCGTTTAAACACGCTATCCGCTTTATCTTTTTTTGGTCATCCTGAGCGGAGTCGAAGGACAAAAAAAGGATGCCACTGCTATCGTTAACGCAGTTTTTCGTTTATAATAGAAATTAGAATGAAACCGTTCGTCTTGTCGAACGATAGAGAGACATTTCACATGTAAGTTTCCGTTCAGTATGGCAACAATGTAAGTGAGATGTCTGGTATCTTTGACATGACGCGATGGAGAGGGCAAGCTGTTAAATAGCGATGTTGACGACGATTATACAAACAATAAAATTTACTTATTCTAGTGTCTCACTACTTAATACCCAGTACTCATTACCCAAACTCAATACTAAGCTAACATGAAATACTACATTATAGCCGGCGAGGCATCCGGAGATTTACACGGATCCAACCTGATGAAAACCTTAAAAAAAGTAGATCCAGCACCAAAGTTTAGATTTTACGGTGGCGATTTAATGCAGGCACAAGGCGGTAACCTGGTGAAACATTATGCGGATATGGCTTTCATGGGGTTTTTAGAAGTTGCGTTGAATTTGCGCACCATCTTAAAGAATCTTAAAAAATGTAAAGAAGATATTCTATCACACCGTCCGGATGTTTTGGTGCTGATTGATTTCCCGGGTTTTAATTTGAAAATCGCCAAGTTTGCTAAGGAGCAGGGCATTAAGGTTTACTATTACATTTCACCAAAAGTTTGGGCATGGAACCAAAAGCGGGTGCTCAAAATTAAAAGAGATGTAGATCAAATGTTCTGTATTTTACCATTCGAAGTCGATTTTTATCACAAATGGGGAATGGAAGTTGATTATGTAGGTAATCCGCTGTTGGATGCTAAAGAAGCATTTAAACCAAATCCTAACTTCAGAGCCGAAAATAATTTATCAGACAAGCCTATTATTGCCTTATTGCCAGGAAGCAGAAAACAAGAGCTGAATTATATTTTGCCAGATATGCTTTCCGTTATTTCATCTTTCCCAAACCACCAGTTCGTAATAGCAGGTGCGCCTTCATTTAACGCAGATTTTTATAAACAGTACACGCAAGATTTGGCTGTTCCAATCGTTTTTAACGCTACTTACGATTTACTGAACATAGCAGAAGCTGCATTGGTTGCGTCGGGTACAGCTACGTTAGAAACCGCTTTGTTTAAAGTACCACAAGTAGTGCTGTATAAAGGAAGTGCAATATCCATCGGTATTGCCCGTATGCTGGTAAAAATCCGATTTATTTCTTTGGTAAATTTAATTATGGATAGCAAAACGGTAACAGAGCTTATCCAGGAAGACTGCAACATCACCATGATTTCTAAAGAATTGGACGATATCTTAAACACACCAAAAAGAACTGTAATGTTAGATAAATACGAAATATTGGCGAAAGAAATGGGCTCGGCAGGTGCGTCTGAAAAGACTGCCGAATTGATTTACAAGTATTTAAAGAAAGCATCTTAGCTTGAGAAATTTGGTTAATATTTTTGTTTAAAAATCCGGTCATAGATTATGGTTATTGCATAACTTAAGCGGTCAAATCTTTACCAAACAAATAAAAAAATACGTTAAAATGGAAATATACAAAATACAACTTATTGAAACCGTACTTGTTATAATAGGTTACCTGATAATTTATTATATCAACAAAGGTTTCGTAAACAATTCGTTAAAGCAAACGCATGTAAATCGCGGTCGACGAAAGATGATTATAAGGGCAGTTCATTTGCTTTCGCTAATTACTGCAATCGTTTTATTGGCGGCAATTTGGGGAGTACAACAGAATGATATTGCTGTTTTTTTAGGTACAATATTAACTGTATTGGGTATCGCATTTTTTGCGCAGTGGTCTTTACTGTCAAATGTTACATCAAGTGTTTTATTGTTTTTTAATCATCCTATGAAAATAGGAGATACCATTAAAATATTAGATAAGGAGTTTCCGTATGAAGGAGAGGTATCTGATCTAACGTATTTTTTTGTTCATATCAGAACAATAGACAAAGAGGTTATCACCATTCCAAATTCGCTTATGTTACAAAAGGCAATATTAATAGTTGAGCAGGATCATACCTCAAAACCGAATCAGCTATAAGGAATTTTTAAGCAATTTTCGACTATCGCATTCTCCTATTTTCTCTGAAATAAAAAAGGCTAAACCTCGTGGTTTAGCCTTTTACAATTTTATAAAGTGATATTTTATTTGCCTTTAAAACCAACTCTTGATTTTGGTTGCTTAAACTGTGGCGTACTTTTTTTGCTCAATTGAGGATCTCCCACACTACTCATCGCACATCTAAATCCAATCTCGGCACTAGCAGAACCTTGGTCAGCATATCTTCTTGTGCCTGGATTTAACCAATAAGCTCTATCATTCCATGAACCGCCTTTGTAAACTTTAGAACGGTCATTCACCAAAGTGATTTTTCCGTATAGGTCTAAGTTCTGTTCATCTAAATAGCCACGTTGGTCAGCCTCAAATGTTGGCTTTAAAGCCGGCATTTTAGTCGTGTCAATTGGATCTGGCGTACTTGGGCTAAGCGTAGTAACATTGCCGTACTTGTTGGCATGTGCTGCATAAGGATCTTTTTTGCCAGATTCCGCATTTATTTTAACCGGAACGTTACTTTTTCCCAAAGTTTCTATTTTTCCGTTACTGTCATATTTATTATTCTCGAAATCGTTACCTCTAAACGGACTAAAATCCTCAATTTTGTCAAATGAACTCTGGCGGTAAGTATCTAAAACCCATTCGCTTACGTTGCCTGCCATGTTGTATAGGCCAAAATCGTTTGGTACATAAGCCCTAACCTGTGCGGTAATATCTGCACCGTCATTTAAGTAGCCAGCTACACCCATGTTGTCACCTGCGCCTCTTTTAAAGTTGGCGTAAATTAAACCACGGGTGCTCTTTTTGGCAGATCTAATTCCTAAACCATACCAAGGATAAATTTTACTATTATTTACAATGTTATTGTTTGCAGTTCCAATCAATGAAAGTGCTGCATATTCCCATTCTGCTTCTGTAGGTAATCTGTATCGGCCTGGAGTAAGTACACCATCTTCAATTTTAGCAAAACGTAGCGGAACTGCACTTTTACCTTTTGCGCCAGGTTGTGCTGCGGTTGGGTTTAAAACTTTTGGTGCTTTTTTGCCTTTATCATCGTACTGGCCATTTAAATATAAATCTAAATCGAAAGGTTCTGTGCTTACTGTATTTGCAGTTGCGCCTTTAGCAGAGCCACCTTTTTTTGCAGTTCCGTTTTTAGCGTCTGCATAAGTTTTCCAATCGTTTAAAATTCCGTCTTTTCTTAAAAGATTTTCGTTAACAACGTTTGTTCTCCAATCGCAATAAGCAACAGCTTGTTCCCAAGTTACACCAACTACAGGGTAATCCTGATAAGCTGGGTGTCTTAAATAATTATTAACGTAAGGTTCGTTGTAAGCTAAAGGACTTCTCCAAACCAAAGTATCTGGTAAAGCTTCATAATACCACCTTGGGTCTTGTGGTACTTCGCGAATCCAATTTAAGTATTCTAACCAGTCAACGTTTGCAACTTCCGTTTCATCCATGTAAAAGGTTGGAACAGTCACACGTCTTTTTGGTGCAGCATAATCATATCCAATATCATCAATACTAGAGCCTCCCATAACAAATGTACCACCTTCAATATGTACCAAGCCTGGTCCAGGAGAAGGTTTTACTTTTTTTGATACTTGGAGCGAACCCGGTCTTTTTGCATTATATGCAGCGCCAGTCTTTTTAGAAGAACCAGCCTTACCAGAGTTTTTGCAAGAAGATATTGCCATAACCACGGCAATACATGTAGCAAGTACAGGTAAAATATTTTTTCTCATTGTGCTTTATTGTGTTTCCAAAGCTAAAAATAAAAATTATGATTAATCAAATGCGATTAATATAAATTAAGATGCTTATCGATAATTTTATATATTGAAACGGCTAAACGTAATAATAGTTACAATAAAGGTAATAAAAATTTGATTTCGAAAATTACTGTATATAAGCAAATTACGATTGTTTTTCTATTCGGTATCTGCTTTTCAAAAAGTTTTGCGCAAAATCAATCGGAAATTTATCGGTTGAACTGGCCTTCTGATACCGTGATTTTCAATTCGGCTAGCATAAAAATTAGCGAAAATTATTTTCCAAGGTTTCGCCCAGATTTTTTTGGAGACCTACCGTCTGTGTTTTTAAAAATACCCGTTAATACGGTTAACAACGCTGTTAAAGTATTGATTGAGGAAAGTTCAAAAGCGGTAATCGGCAACAATAAGGCATCGGCAAAAAGTATTGCCAGCGATTTGCAATTGAACTATTACAGCGCCACAGAAAATAGGCAAACTTACATGTTAGTTAGTTTTTTGCCTGTGTATAAAGAAGCAGACGGAAGCTTGCGGAAAGTAAACAGCTTTAAGCTACAGGTAAATCCTGTGAAAGCCAATGCAACAGCTCCAATTTATTCGGCAAGAACTTATGGAGGTAATTCGGTGTTGGCTAGCGGAAATTGGTATAAAATAGCTGTTAAAGATGAAGGTGTCTACAAACTAGATTATAGCTTTTTAAAGAAATTAGGGATTGATGTAGATCAGATTAATCCGAAAAACATCAGGCTTTACGGTAACGGCGGTTTTATGTTGCCTCAACAGAATGCTTTGGCAAGGCTGGATGATTTAAAAGAAAATGCAATAGAAGTTGTTGGAGAAGCCGATGCGAAATTTGATGCTGGTGATTATGTGGTGTTTTACAGTCCGGGAAATACCCGCTGGACATTAAACGCCCAACAAACCTTTGAGCATCAACAAAACGTGTACGCAGATAGTTCGTACTATTTTATAAACGTTGATAAAGGGGCTGGTAAGCGTGTTACTCAGTCAACAAACCCAGTGCAGCCCACTAATTACACTAGCAGTAGTTTTGATGATTACCAGCTTTACGAAAAAGACTTGTATGGCTTAATCACCGCTAAAATGAAGTCGGGAAGGGAGTGGTTTGGTGAAGATTTTGAATTCGAGAACAGTCGTGATTTTAATTTCGATGTAGCAGGATTAATTCCGTCTGCACCGCTATCGGTAAAAACAAAAATGGCGATCAGGTCTAATGCAAATTCCAGCGCCAAGGTGACCGCTAATAATCAAACGCTTTACAACTTAACAGCAACGGCTTTACCGCTTAATTTTGAAACGGACTTTGCAAAACCCGCTGAGGCAATTAATAGCGTTACCGGTATAAGTGGAAATGTTGCAAAAATAAATATCAACTATGGCAAAGTTAACTCCACTTCAAACGCCTGGTTAGATTATATCGAGCTAAACTACAAAAGAAACTACAGTGCTTACAACGGCTATTTGCGTTTCCGCGATAAAAGTAGTGTGGCTAATGGCAATGTAGCCCAGTTTAATTTAAACAACCTTTCGGCTGATGCCCGAGTGTGGGATGTAACCAATTTTACGGAAGCGAAATCGCAAAAACTAAATGCTGCGGGTGCTAATTATAATTTTATTACGGGCACAACAGACTTAAAAGAGTTTGTTGCTTTCGAACCATCGGTTTTGAAAATCCCTGAAGCTATCGGAAAAATTCCTAACCAAAATTTACATGGTTTGTCCCAAGCAGATTTTTTGGTTGTTACCGCTCCGCCGTTTTTTAACGAAGCAAAAAGATTAGCAGAGTTTAGAAAAACCACCCAAGGTTTAAGCTATCAGGTGGTTACCACAGACCAAGTCTTTAACGAATTTTCATCGGGCAAAAGAGATGCTAGTGCCATTCGGGATTTTGTTAAAATGTTTTACGACAGGGCAGGAGCTAATCCAGCGTTACAGCCCAAATACTTGTTGCTTTTTGGCAAAGGTTCTTTTGATAACCGAATGCTGAAGTTTAAAGACAATAGCTTTGTAGTCACTTATCAATCAGAAAATTCGTTATCGCCTACCGCCAGCTATACTTCTGATGATTATTTTGGTTTATTGGACGATAACGAAGGAGCGTTTACAGAAGACTATACCACCAATCCGGGTTTGTTGGATATTGCCATTGGGCGCATTCCGGTTAAAACTTTAGCAGAAGCCAAAAACGTAGTTGACAAGTTGATTACTTATGATGGTTCACTGAGTTTTGGAGATTGGCGTAATCAAATTACCATTGTTGCAGATGATGAGGATAATAATTTGCACCTCAATCAGGCAGAAGCCAATGCGGCATTGATAACACAGAACAACCAGAATTTCAATATCGATAAAATATATTTTGATGCTTTTCAGCAAGAAAGTGCAGCCGGAGGAACAGCGTATCCGAAAGCAAAAGAAGCCATCAACCAAAAAATCAATGCCGGCACTGTGCTCATCAACTATACGGGGCATGGTGGCGAAAGTGGATGGGCGCAGGAAAGGGTTTTAACCTTGGCCGATATCAACTCGTGGGAAAACAAGGATAATTTAGCGGTGATATTTACTGCGACCTGCTCTTTTAGCCGTTGGGATGATCCCGAAACGGTTTCTGGTGGAGAGCTTTCGTTGATTAGAAAGGATAATGGAGTTGCGTCGATTTTTAGTACTACGCGAATAGTTTTTTCATCCTACAATTTCGACTTAAATCAAAGCTTTTTAAAAGCGCTTTTTAATCCTACAAACCAAAATAAGCGTATAAGTTTTGGACAGGTTTTTAAAGAAGCAAAAAACAACAATGTTGGGGGTTTAAATATCAATTCAAGGAATTTTACACTTTTGGGCGATCCAACTGCGTTATTCCCTATTCCAATTAATGGAATCACAACAACTTCATTACCCGATACTTTAAAAGCTGGCGGAAAGGCAACCATCAAAGGTTTTGTAAACAATGCGAATGGGCAAATTCTTAATCAGTTTAACGGAGTAATTTATCCAACTATTTATGATAAGCCCACCACCATTAGTACCCTTGGGCAAGATATGGGTTTGAATGGCAGTTATGTACAAAACTTTGACATCCAAAAAAACATAATTTACAAAGGTAAAGCAACGGTTACTAACGGCGCTTTTAGCTTTGATTTTATTGTGCCTAGGGATATTAATTTACAGGTAGGGAAGGGCAAAATCAGCTATTATGCAAACAACCAAAACTTAGATGCAACTGGTTTTAGTACGGACGTAAAAGTGGGGACAGTTGCTTCAAATACGCAAAATGATAAAATTGGGCCGTCTGTGAGGGTTTATTTAAATGATGAAAAATTTGTTTCTGGCGGAATTACAAATACCAATCCTATTTTGTTGGTTAACCTGAACGATGAAAGCGGAATAAATACTACGGGAATTGGTATAGGCCATGATATCGTAGCCACGTTAAGTTCGGCAACGATGAACGATAAAAGTATTATCCTCAATCAATATTACCAGTCAAGTTTAGATTCGTACCAGGCCGGAACGGTAAAATATCCATTAAACGGTTTAGTGCCGGGTTTGTACACTATAAAAGTTAAAGCTTGGGATGTTTTTAACAATTCTGCAGAACAATTGATCGATTTCGAGGTTAAGGCATCAGAAAAACTTGCGCTGTCACACGTTTTAAATTACCCAAACCCTTTTAGTAACCGCACAAGTTTTCAGTTTGAGCATAACTATCCTAACGAGAGTTTAGAGGTACAAGTGAATATAAGAACCATTACCGGGCGACTAATTAAAACGATAAATCAGAGTATTTATACGACGGGAAACCGTGTAGATAATATATTTTGGGATGCAAAAGACGATTTTGGCGAAAAAGTTGCTAGAGGCATATACGTTTATGAGCTAAAAGTACGTTCTACCACTGGCGGTTTTGTAGCTCGAAAGACAGAAAAATTGTTAATACTTTAACCGAAACACCTATATTACGCATTAATTACTTTTTTACGAGATGAAGATAAAGCTTTACGCATATATTGCTGCGGTTACCTGCAGTGCAACTTTATTTAATAATGCCCTTGCACAATCAACCGAAGGAAGAGAAACCACTACCATTACTACTGCGGTTCCTTTTTTGTTAATCAACCCTGATGCTCGTTCAGGAGCGATGGGAGATGTGGGTGTGGCCATTTCGCCAGATGTAAATGCTACTCATTCAAATCCGGCTAAGTTGGCTTTTTTAAAAGACCCCTACGGTTTTGGATTATCATACAGTCCGTGGTTGCAAAAGCTGGTGCCAGATATTAATTTGGCTTATCTAAACGGTTATTACAGACTGGATGATAGAAATACGTTAGGTGCATCTTTACGTTATTTTTCTTTGGGAAATATTCAGTTTGTTGATGTTAACCAAATTCAGCAAGGAGAGGCAAGCCCCAATGAACTTGCTTTCGACGTTTCTTATGCCCGTAGCTTTGGCGAAAATTTTTCATTAGGTACCGCTTTACGTTATATCTCGTCTAATTTAGGTGCTGGTCAATTAGGTAACGAGGAAACCCAGCCTGGAACAGCAGTTGCTGCAGATATCTCTGCTTTTTACACTACCGAATCTACATTATTCAGTAAAAATACTACCATTTCAGCAGGTTTAGATATCTCAAACATTGGTACTAAAATGAGCTACTCGGACGGAGGACCAAAATACTTTTTGCCAACCAATATGAAATTAGGTGGCTCGGCAACGGTACATGCAGATGATTATAATGATTTTTCATTTTCATTAGATTTGAACAAGTTATTGGTTCCATCTAACTCTACCGCTGATGCGAGTAAATCAGTTCCTGCTGGAATTTTCGGTTCGTTTACCGATGCACCAGGCGGAGGTAAAGAAGAACTACAGGAAGTAAGCGTAGGTGCTGGAGCAGAATATTGGTATAATCGCCAGTTTGCAATTAGGGCTGGTTACTTCTACGAAAATCCAAGTAAAGGGAACAGACAGTATTTGACCTTAGGATTGGGTTTGCGTTATAATATTGTTGACTTGGATTTTTCTTATCTATTAGCAAATCAGCAAACATCGCCTTTGGCAAACACATTAAGGTTTTCGCTATTGTTTAATTTTGCTGCACCAACAGCTTCGAAAGTTCCAGGAAGATAATGAAGATTAAGGTTGGATTTGGTTTTGATGTTCACCAGTTAAAAGAAGGACATCCATTTGTTTTAGGTGGTGTACATTTAGAACATCATAAAGGTGCTTTTGGGCATTCAGATGCTGATGTTTTGGCCCATGCAATTTCCGATGCGCTTTTAGGTGCTGCCAATTTAGGAGATATAGGCTACCATTTTAAAAACACAGATGATCGTTGGAAAGGCATTAACAGCTTAATACTTTTAAAAGAATGTGTTAAAATGCTTAAAGAAGCAGGCTATAGTATCAATAATATTGATGCGATGCTGTGTATTGAAGCGCCAAAAATTAGCCCTTACATCCCAGAAATGAAAAAGCACCTTGCTTTAGCTATGTCAATAGCTGTGGAAGATATTTCTATTAAAGCCACCACCAATGAAACGATGGGGTTTATAGGAAGAGAAGAGGGTGTAGTAGCCTATGCGGTTTGTCTGATACAGAAGTAGGTTTATTAGTTAGTTAGGTTTTAGTTTGTTAGTTGATTAGTTAGATTTTGTGTGCAAGCAGAGTCTCTTTTTTCAGAAACTCTGAGTTGTTTTATCTCACAGCACTTTCGCATCAACTTCTTTATCTGAAATCTTTAACATACTTAACTCTATACCCGCATCAGCAAAAGCTTTTTTAGCTTGCTCATGGTCAACTTTGATATAGCCGAAAGTATCATAGTGCATAGCGATGATATTTTTACACTTGATAAAGTCGGCAGCGATAATAGCGTCTGTAATGCCCATTGTGAAATTATCGCCGATAGGTAAAAAGGCATAATCAATAGCAAACAGTTCACCCGTAAGCTTCATGTCCTGATTCAGCGCAGTATCTCCAGCGTAGTACAGTGTTTTTTTGCCGGTTTGGATTATAAAACCAGCCGCTGTTCCTCCGTAAGAACCATCCGGTAGAGAATTGGAATGCGCTGCATACATCATTTTTACCTTTCCAAAATCGAAATTCCAGTTGCCACCTAAATTCATAGGATGACCGTTATCTATCCCTTGCTTCTTCAGCCATTCAATAATTTCAAATGAACTTATGATTTTTGCCTTGGTTCGTTTTGCAATCGAAACTAAATCAGCTACATGGTCTTCATGCCCATGGCTTACTAAAATATAATCGCAATCAATTTGTTCAACGTCAATATCTTTTGCTAGTTCATTAGGTGTAATAAATGGGTCAAACAAAATTTTTGTTCCATTAACCTCTAATAAAAAGCAAGACTGACCAAAGTAATTTAACTTCATCATGGTGTTTATTTTTTTCCGAAAAGATTCGCCAAACCACCCATGCCGCCTAGCATTTGATTGGTCATTGCGCTCATTTCTGCTTGTGATACATTTTCTGCCTGTGCCAAAACTTTGTTAATAACTACTACCAAAACATCTTCCAAAGCTTCAACGCCATTTTCCTTCAAAAAATTTTCGTCTATACTGATGCTTTTAACAGTTTTGCCAGCAGTAGCGGTTACTTTTATAGCGCCACCTTCAGCTTGTTCGCTCAGGGTAATAGTTTCCAATCTTTTTTTAACTTCTTCAGCTTTTTGCTGCGCTTCGAATATTTTATCAAACATATTTTTCGGTTTTTTAGTGATAGCAAAACTCGTTTATGTTTTTGGTAATAAAAAATCATTTCGAGATTGCCTGTAAAACAATGATTTCTGCAATAACTAGTCAAAATTTACACCAAAAATCAAATATTGGCATAGCTCTTGGTATTCCCTCCGTAAATAATTAGAAAATGAAAAAAATTACTTTCAAAGGGATTGTTGCAGTAGCTGCAATAGCTCTAATAAGCACAACAGGTGCATTTGCACAAAATGTTGAAAACGGACATGCCACTAGGTTAAGCGTTGGCTTAGGTGTTGGTGTGCCAACAAAGTCTAACGTTGCAGACGTAGTTATTGCACCGGATTTAAGATTACAACATGATTTAGGCGAGCGTACTTCTTTAACTTTAACAACAGGTTACTACGGTTTTGTTGGAAAGCCTGAAGTTGCGGGAACCAAAATAGGATCAGATTTAATTCCGTTGAAAGCGGGTGCTAAATTCTTTTTTGGACAAACTTTTTATGCACAGCCAGAAGTGGGTGTAGGTTTTTCAACTAAGAAAGATTATGGAACACCTTTTATATGGGCGCCTAGTTTAGGTTATGCAAACAATAAATGGGATATCGCTTTACGTTACGAAGGTTTTGAATACGATGCTGGAAGTAATGGTATGGTAGCCGTAAGGTTAGCTTACGCTTTCAAAAGACCAGCTAAATAATTTTTCATCTACCTATGAAAAATACAAAAGCCGCTTCTAAAGCGGCTTTTGTGGTTTAAAAAACTTCTTGAAAATAATTTACAATTAAGGTTTTCATCAGCATTTCCTGCTCTAATAAATTATATGCTGGTATAGCTTTTACCTTTTTCCAATGTGGCCAGCCGTCCTGGTCCATGCCTTCTAATTCATAAAATCCAAGCTCCGAGAATAAACGACAGTTTGCAATGTGCATTAATTCTTCTTTTTGGCGCTTGCTGAATTTTTTTGGGCCTTTCCCTAATTCCTGTACACCTATCAAAAATAAAATTACTTTGATGTCTGGAGCCTCATTGTCAAAATCATCAGCTAATTTCTGTTGAAGTTCTTTAAACTTTTTGTTGACTTCTGATGGTTTCATAATGGGCAAAGATAGCTTTACCCACAAAAGTTTTACTATACGGTGTTGTAAAGACTCTCATAATAGTGTTAATTTTTAAGTTGGAAAGGTTAGCTTTGCAAATAACTGTGAAGAACTATCTTAAGATATCTTTATTTTACCTTTTAGCATTTTCCATGCTGAGCGCTGCTGTGCCTTTGCATAGCATTATCCACGAACATTATTTTGTACATCAGGATAATTGTGGAGCCAGCTGCGAAAAGCATTTGAAAAACTACACAAAACCTTGTTGTACTACTTCAGATGCAGTTTTTGTTAGTGATTTGCCGGTAGAGCCATTTTCTTTTGCAGTAAACCTAACTTCGGTAACTATAGAAAGGGTTTATCATACTGATAACTACTTTCAGTTTTTTCACCGCACTCGTAATAAAGCGCCACCACTGCTTTCCTAAATTTTTTAGGTGATTTTTTTACCTAAAAACCATGTAATTAATAGGGCTTTTAGCGATAAGCTTTTGCCCGTACATTATTTAGGTTGCTCAGCAACATTAATTTAAAATTTTACGATGAACCGTATTTTATACAGTCTTGCGCTATTTTTATGCGTAAGCAATACCTATGCAGCTGATATCACTTTCAGCGGAAAAATTATTGATGCCCAAACAAAAGAAGTTTTGCCCGGCGCAAACATTACCATACAAGATTTAAGAGTAAGTACCATTTCCGATATGAACGGGAAATTTTCGTTGAATCGGATTCCTGAGAACGGAAAGTTTTTGGTACAGGTTTCTTATTTGGGCTATAAATACCTCAATAAAACAATTGATTTTGCCACTACACAATCTTTTGTTTTTGAATTACAACAAAGCAGAATTGAGGCAAACGAAGTGGTATTAACAGGAACGGTAACCGGTGCCGATAATAAAAAGAATAGCACTTCTGTAGGCGTATTGTCGCATGATGAGATGCTAAACAGACCAGCAACCAACTTAATTGATGCTGTTTCAAAAGTTGCCGGAGTTACCCAAATCTCAACCGGACAGGCCATATCAAAACCCGTAATTAGAGGGCTTTCATTTAATAGAATTGTAACTATTAGTGACGGTGTAAAACAGCAGGGCCAACAGTGGGGAGATGAACACGGAATAGAGATTGACCAGTTTTCTGCGGACAGGGTAGAAGTTTTACGCGGTGCTGCCAGTTTACTTTATGGTGCTGATGCTTTGGGAGGTGTAATTAATATTTTAGAACCCTTAACTGTTAATGATGGTGTTATCAAAGGAGAGCTTTTAAGTAACTACTCAACAAACGGCGGGTTAAGCAGTAATTCTGCCATGCTTACCGGAAATACAAATGGTTTTGTTTGGCGGGGAAGAGCAACCTATAAAAATGCTTACTCTTTTAAAACACCAGATTATTATTTGCCAAATTCTGGATTCAATGAAACATCGTTAAGTGCTATGTTAGGTCTTAATAAATCTTGGGGGTATAGCCACGTCAATATCTCATCGTTTAAGAACAACATTGGTTTTTACGACCCAGAGCTAGATGGAAATGGTAATTTTATTGATGAAGGTGGAAATCCGTTTACCAATAGCGATTTAAAATCGAGAACATTAGCCTTGCCCAACCAGCAGATCAGTCATTTTAAAGTGGCATCAAACAGTAATATCTTATTAGGTAAAGGGAGTTTAAAATTAGATTTAGGCTACCAGAACAATATCCGTAAAGAGTTTGAAGATGTAGATCCAGCTTTGTTTTTTGATTTAAATAGCTATAGTGTAGATGCGAAATACATTCAGAATTCTTCTGCAAATGGTTGGCAACCTGTTGTTGGTTTAAGTGCAGATTATCAGAATAGTTTGAACAAAGGAGAAGAATTTTTGGTTCCCGATTATAACAATGTAGGCCTAGGTGTATTCTATTATATGAAGAAGGATTTTGCAAAATCGAGCTTTAATTTTGGTTTGCGTTATGACTACCGCAAGAATACAGGAAAACAATTATTTGATGAGGGCGTAGAGAAGTTCTCGGCTTTTAAAACAGATTTTTCTAACCTAAGCGGTGCGGTGGGTTATACACATCAAATCAGCGATAAGCTAAATTTTAAAGCCAATTTGAGTTCGGGATTTAGAGCGCCAAACCCTGCCGAACAAGCTTCTAACGGGGTACATGAAGGCACATTTAGGTATGAAGTAGGCGATAACAATTTAAAATCCGAAAAAAGCTATCAGGCCGATTTAAGCTTACAATACAGTGTTTCAAACTTCGATTTTAGCTTGAGCATCTACAATAATTATATGAAAGATTATATTTATCTGGGGCAAAATAACGGTGAAACCATTACTGTTGATCATAACGGAATCATGGATGTTTATCCATTATTTAGGTACCAGCAAGATGATGCTAATTTCTACGGTTCAGATGCGAGTTTGATTTTCCATCCTTTTGAATTTCTGCATTTCGAAAACACTTTTAGTTATGTGTACGCTCAAAATCTTGGATTAAAAGAAGCCGTTCCTTTTATTCCGGCGGCAAGTTTGAAAAACGAAATCCAGATTGAGCCTAATATCAAAGGTTTGAAACGTAGTTATTTCTCTGTTGGGCTCGAAAGTAATTTTGCGCAGGATAGAATAGCAAACTTTGAGAGCAGAACAGCCGCTTATACGCTTTTGCAAGCAGGTATTGGGACGCAAATAGCCATTGGTAAACAAAACGTACGATTCAATATTTCGGCTAACAATTTGTTAGATAAGCGTTATTATAACCATTTAAGTAGGTACAAACCGGGTAGGTTGGACGAAACTAATCCCAACTTTGGAATATATAATCCGGGCAGAAATATCACTTTTGGTTTATATGTACCTTTAAATATCAAGTAAAATTAGTGATAAACTGAGTTTGGTTTCAATTGTCATTCAACTATCGTTTTTACGGTTTTTGCTCAAAATGAGGGTTTGACCTAAATTATTTTGATATTTTTAGACAGATAATATAACTTACCATTTCATAGATAGCTCAACTTAGGTTGGGCTATTTTTTTCAATAACGTAACATGAAAGAAAGCAGCAACAACATTTTAGTAATTGATATTGGCGGTTCTCATGTAAAAGCCACAATTTTAACCAATAAAGGCAAAGTAGTGCAAGATTACCAAAAGGTAGAAACTCCTGCTAAAGCCAACCCGAAAAGCCTGATGACAGCTATTAAAACGCTGGTTAAAAAGTTTCCGGCTTTTGATAAAATTGCGGTTGGTTTTCCTGGCTTTATCAAACAGGGCGTTGTGTTTACTGCGCCAAATTTAGATAGCAAAGCGTTTAAGAAATTTAACCTCAGTAAAGCAATTGCTAAGGAACTAAAGAAACCGGTACGTTTAGTTAACGATGCTGATTTACAAGGTTTTGCTTTAATTAAAGGCAAAGGTTTAGAAATGGTAATTACTTTAGGTACTGGCTTTGGAACGGCTTTGTTTATGGATGGTAACTTGTTGCCACATTTAGAATTAGCGCATTTACCTGTTGTAAAAGGCCAGGATTATGATGATTTTATTGGCGATGCTGCCTTAAAAAAAGATGGTGAGAAAAAGTGGAACAAGAAGCTACAGGAGGTTTTAAATACGTTTGATACAGTTGTAAATTACGATCACCTTTATTTAAGTGGCGGAAATACGAGGTATATTAATTTTAAGCTTGGCACAAATGTGAGCGTGGAAAATAACCGTGAGGGCATTAAAGGAGGTGTTAAATTATGGAAGATAAAAGAGAGTTACAGCGTTAAAACTGTAAATCCCTAAACCGATTGCGTAGATTTTTCAATTAAAATACATAATCAACTAAAACAATTGATACTTTTGAAACCACAACAGCAGATAAAATGTATATGAGGTCTAAAAATCATATAAAAAAAACACTTATTGTAGATTGCTTAAAGGTCGAAATCAATTGATAGCCTTTTGGCATTTGTATTTTATTTTGCTATAAATTATAATCCAACCATTTTAACTGCATACTTACAAATCGTTAAAACAAAAATCTAAATGAAATCTAACATTAAATCCAAACCAACAATTTACATGATTTTTGGTGGTACTGGAGACCTTGCAGAAAGAAAACTGATTCCTGCATTATACAACCTGTTTTTAGAAGGGTACATGCCAAAGGAGTTTGCAATTATTGGCTTAGGGCGTACCGATTACAATAATGAGAGCTTCATCAAAAATTTATTGGGAGGCGTAAATAAGTTTTCTAGAAGTGGGAAAGCAGAGAAGGAGAAATGGGCTGAGTTTTCAAGCAGAATTAGCTACCTAAGAACCGACGTAAACAAAGAAGCTGATTACATGAAGATGGATGAAATTATCCAGAAGTATGAAAGCGAATGGTCTGAACTGCCTGTTATTATCCATTATTTGGCGGTTGCGCCTAACTTTTTCCCAATTATTGCTAGCAATTTAGCCAAGCTAAAATCTGCTGGAGATGAGGAAAGAACAAGAATTGTTATCGAGAAGCCATTTGGTAGAGATTTAGAAACTGCTAAGGAACTTAACATCCTGCTGAAAAATATTTTTGCTGAAAGCCAGATTTATAGAATTGACCATTATTTAGGTAAAGAAACTGTTCAAAACATGTTGGCTTTTAGATTTGCCAACGCATTGTTTGAACCGATCTGGAACCGTAACTATATTGAACACGTACAGATTTCTGTAACAGAAGATATTGGTGTTGAAGACCGTGGCGGTTATTACGACGGTTCTGGCGCTTTACGAGATATGGTACAGAACCATATTTTGCAGGTACTTTGCTTGGTTGCAATGGAACCACCGGTTAATTTTGATGCGGAAGAAATCCGTAACAGAAAGGTTGATGTATTAAGAGCAATGCGCCAGTTTGGACCTGATGAAATTAGGTTTAACACGGTTCGTGGCCAGTATGGCGAAGGTTGGGTTAAAGGAGAAAAAGTAGAGGGTTACCGCCAAGAGGAAGGTGTGAACAAAGACTCGAACACAGAAACTTTTGCAGCCTTAAAGTTCTTTATCGATAACTGGAGATGGCAGAATGTCCCTTTTTATGTGAGAACAGGGAAAAGAATGCACCAAAAATCTTCAATCATCAGTATCCAGTTTAAGGATGTGCCACATTTGATTTTCCCCAATCAGTCGTCAGAAAGCTGGCAACAAAACAGGTTGATCATTAGTATCCAGCCAGAAATGAGTATCCGTTTGCAGGTGCAAGCTAAAAGACCAGGTTTAGATATGACTTTAAACCCGGTTGATATGGTTTTTAATTACGATGGCACTTACGAGAACGACTCGCCAGAAGCTTACGAAACTTTGTTGCTAGATGCAATGAAAGGTGATCAAACTTTATTTATGCGTGGTGACCAGGTTGAAACAGCTTGGGATTTAATTATGCCTGTTTTAGAAAGTTGGGAAACTAAAAAGAGCATCAGTTTCCCTAATTATTCATCAGATAGTTGGGGGCCAGAAACTGCGGAGGCTTTAATAGCTAAAGATGGTTTCCATTGGTTTACGTTACCTATGAAAAAAGGAGAAAAGAAGAAATGAGTTTAAACGTTTTTAAAGAAAGTAATGACGCTATAGAAGCTTTAGCATCATTATTTATCAAGGATGCAAAGCTGGCAATTGCACAAAACGATAAGTTTTCTGTAGCGTTATCTGGTGGTAGTTCTCCAAAGAAGCTTTACGAATTGTTAGCTTCAAAATATAAGAATGAAATTGACTGGACCAAGGTTTATTTCTTTTTTGGAGATGAGCGATATGTAGCAAGCGACCACCCAGATAGCAACTATTTGATGGCTAAAACCGCTATGTTAGATAGTTTGGAGATTGCCGATAAGCAAGTTTTTAAAGTAGATACAACATTAGATCCAGCTAGTGCAGCTTTGGCTTACCAACGTTGGATCTGTGGCTTTTTTGATGACGAACCTATTTTCGATTTGGTGCTTTTAGGTTTGGGTGATGATGCACATACCGCCTCCATTTTCCCTGGAACTGATTTGGTTTGGATTGATGAGGAACAAGTAAAGGAAGTTTACCTAAAAGACAAAGAGGTTTACAGAATTAGCTTTACCGCACCTTTAATTAATGATGCAAAGCAAATTGCATTTTTAACTTTTGGAGCTAACAAGGCAGATGCCATAAAAGCTGTTTTGGAAGGTGAGCATGATGTTGCAAAATATCCAGCTCAATTGATTAAGCCTACAAACGGTAAGTTAGATTGGTTCGTTGACGAAGCTGCAGTTAGTAAATTGACGCAGAAATAACCTAGGTTTTATATAATATCAAAAGAGCTTCATTGAAAAATGAAGCTCTTTTTGTTTAAAGAAATAGTATTTGATTTTATCTATTGGTAAAAGGTTGCTGTTTTTTAGAACGCAATCTTTATACTTTAATAATTATGTTCCTTTTGTACATGAACCAAAGAATAAAGAACCAGATTAAAACGAAAGTAGCAGCATAACCAAGAGACGCGTTATAAGGAGACATATACGGAGTATAAAACATCTCATAGATGTAGTTCTTGGCAGAAACTTCCGTTCCGCTTGCAATACTGATTTTTATAAGGTTTAGTGTTTTTGCAATAACGCTTGAAGCGAAATATACCGTAATTGCGTTTACTCCATAAATTACAAAAGGCTTGGTAAACTTAGTGAAACCCTGTACATCAATAAGCCAATAGCATAGCGCTAAAGTCATACTTGCAATACCACCAGTATAAAGTACAAAAGAACTAGTCCACAGTGCTTTATTGATTGGGAAAAATAAATCCCAGAATAAACCTAAGACTACTGCTAAAAAGCCGTAGGTAAATAACCATATTACTTTATTTTCTTGTGTTCTATATTTTGATTTTAGGATAATACCCATTAAAACACCAAATAAGCCAGTACTAAAGGAAGGGAAAGTACTTAAGAAGCCTTCTGGGTCCCAAGTTTTGGTTACACTCCACATGTGGTTTTTGAAAACAATTCCATCAATATATGCAGCCAAATTAGTGCCTTTATTAAAATTAGCAGCACCAACTCCCGGAACCGGGATAAACGCCATCAATAACCAATAAACCAGAATAAACCCTAAGAAAAGTCTAAATAAAGTGCGATGGTTTACTTTTACAAATAAGATGGAACAAACAAGGTACACAACAGCGATGCGTTGTAAGACGCCCGGAATCCGAACTTCGGCAAAGTTGAACACAGGATACAACGCAAGAATCATCCCTAACAAAAAAAGCGTAATAGACCTTCTGAAAATAGATTTCAACAGTTTTCCGTGGTTTTCGCTGTCCTGTTTTGCACTGTCTAAAGCAAAAACAATGGATACGCCCACAATAAATAAAAAGAATGGAAAGATTAAATCGGTTGGTGTACAGCCCTCCCAACTTGCGTGTTCAAAAGGTGCGTAAATGTGCGACCAATCTCCAGAGTTGTTGACCAATATCATGGCTGCTACGGTTAATCCTCTGAAAAAATCTAATGAAAGTAATCTTTGTTTAGGTATGGTTTGTTGCATCCATAAATATAATAGAATATTGGGTGATATTAAGTTCGGTATTAAAATTATTTTAATTGATAAGCATCTTTTTAAAAAACATCAAAAAGTGTAATTTTGCGTTTGGTTTGAAATCGAGTATAAATAATTATTTATACAGTTGTTGGCTAGCTATCCGCGATTATTTTTGAAGAAAGAAACTGAGAGATATCTCCGTATATTTCTACTACCGTTTTTCTGCTAAAGAAATATCTTTCATAGATTGATCATTACGGATGTTCACAAGAAATTGTAGGTTTGTACGTGAAAGCCATAATCGAAATGAAAGAACACAGTATCGAAATCGGATTACAATCAATTTTTGATAAAAAAAGAGTAAAAACCAAGCTGATAGATCTGGTAGCCTACGCATCTGATGCTGGATTTTACTACCTACGCCCAAAAGCGGTGGTACTGCCAGTTTCCGAAGAAGAGATTGTGCAGCTTTTTGCGTTTTCACAACAGCATAACATACCCTTAGTATTCAGAACCGCAGGTACAAGCTTATCCGGGCAGTCGATTACCGATGGGATATTGGTGGATTTAAGCCAGCACTGGAACAAAGTAGTTATAGAGAAAGAGGGAGCTAACGTAAGGGTTAAACCCGGAGCCATAGGTTCCAACGTAAATGCCTATCTGGCAAAATACCGTAAAAAAATAGGTCCCGATCCGGCAAGTATCAACTCCGCAATGATGGGTGGGATTATCTCCAACAATGCCAGTGGAATGTGCTGTGGCGTGAGCAATAACTCCTACCATACCGTAAAATACATTCGCTTTATATTGCCGAACGGCAGAACATACAGCACCGAAAACGCGGCAGATTATACACGGTTTAAAGAAGAGTGCCCCGCTATTTACAACGAATTGGAAAATCTGCAGAAGCAGGTCAAGGGTAATCCAACAATCTATGATAGAATCAGGAAAAAATACCTGACAAAGAATACTGTTGGCTATTCGGCAAATGCTTTTATTGATTTTACAGCACCTTTGGATATCCTTGCACACCTATTGATCGGTGCAGAAGGTACTTTGGGGTTTATTTCCGAAGCCGTATTGGATACCATCCCGGATTTTCAGAAAAAGTCCACAGCCCTACTTTATTTTAAGGATATATATTCGGCCTGCCAAGCCATTGTTCCGTTAAAAAATTCTGGAGCAGCAGCCGTGGAACTGATGGATAGGGCATCGCTACGGTCTGTTGAGAACATGGTAGGCGTTCCAGCAGTTATAAAAACACTTCCCGCTGCAGCGGCTGCACTTTTAATAGAATATCAGGGAGACACAGAAGAAGAGATCAACGAGCAGATTGCAAGTTTTTTACAGGTAAGCGCACAGCTTTCTTTGATAGGAGATATTCAATTTACCTCAAAAAGCTACGAACAGGCACTTTTATGGAAAATACGGAAAGGGATGTTCCCTGCTGTTGGAGCGGTAAGAGCGAGTGGAAGTACGGTGATTTTAGAAGATGTGGCTTTTCCTGTAGAAAGGCTCGGAGACGCTATTATAGATCTGCACCAGCTTTTTGAAAAACACGGTTACAGCAATGCTATTATTTTTGGGCATGCAAAAGATGGCAATATCCATTTTGTAGTTACGCAGGCTTTTGATAGCCAAACAGAGATTGAAAGGTACGACCGTTTCTTAGGTGAAGTGGTTGAACTTGTAATCAAAAAATACGATGGCGCATTAAAAGCGGAACATGGTACGGGACGTAATATGGCACCGTTCGTAGAAACCGAATGGGGTGCAGAGATTTACCAGGTCATGAAATCGGTAAAGGAGATCATCGATCCCAAAAACCTGTTGAATCCGGGTGTAATCATCAACGCAGATAAAGCCGCCCACATCGCAAACCTTAAAGAACTTACAAAAGTAGAAGAAGAAGTTGACCGCTGTACCGAATGCGGTTTCTGCGAACCCAAATGCCCAAGCCGCGACCTTACACTAACACCACGAAAACGGATTGTGGTACGTCGCGAACTTCTGAAATTAAAGAATAAAGGAGATAAAAAGCAATACCAAACTTTACTGGACCAGTATCAGTACGATGGTTTGGACACCTGTGCGGTAGATGGACTTTGCGCCACAGCATGTCCTGTAGATATCAACACTGGAGATCTGGTGAAGCGCTTACGCAGAGAGAGCCATTCTGAAATAGCAAATAAGATAGCGCTTTCAACAGCTAAAAACTTTAGAACTGTTGTAAATACTGTCAAGTTTGCAATGGGAACTGGTGCGCTCATCAACAAACTATTAGGCAAAAACACCATGTATCGAATCACCAGCTCGCTTAAAACGGTGATTCCTGCTTTCCCGTTATGGTCAAACCAATTGGCGTTGGCAAAACCGATCCCAAAAGAAAACCGACAGAACCAAACGGACTTTAAGGTTGTGTATTTTCCGGCTTGTATCTCCAGGGTAATGGGCGATGCGGATGCTAACGAAAAAGGAGTGATGCAAACGTTTTTTGATGTTTCTAAGAAAGCGGGCGTTCAGGTAATTATACCACACAATATTGAAAAGCAGTGCTGTGGCCAGATTTATTCGTCCAAAGGTTTTAAAGATGCCTACACTTACACCGTTAACTCAACGGTAGAAAAACTTTGGGAAACCACAGCTGGTGGCGTACATCCTGTAGTGTTAGATATCAGTTCCTGTACGCAAACCTTAACGGGCTGCCGACCGGCTTTAACCCAAGAAAATAGAGGGAAATTTGATAAGCTCAATATCATCGATAGCATAGATTATTTGCATGATTATGTAATGCCTAAAGTGGAGGTGACAAAAAGAAAAGGCAATATCGTTCTGCATCCGGTTTGTTCGTTGAAGAAAATGGACGGAGTGGAAGCAAAGTTCAACGCATTGGCTAGCCATTTTGCAGCGCAGGCCACTCAGCCGTTGTTTGCAGGCTGTTGCGGAATGGCGGGCGACCGTGGTTTTCTGCATCCAGAATTGACACATTCGGCTACACGCAACGAGAGCTTGGAGGTTAAAGCCGGCGATTATGATGGCTATTACTCGTCTTCCAAAACCTGCGAAATCGCACTTTCTGATGCTATCGGGAAAGATTATTTCTCTATACTGAAACTAGTGGATGAATGTACTTAGGATTTATATCAGTACTATTTTAAAGCTGGTTTGCCTATAGGAGAAGCTGGGATTATTGATTGCCGATTTACCAGATGGTTCTATATGTCCCATTTTCGATTTTTTTTAGCAAATTGGTATTGGAACTGCTATGGGTAATTGATTTTTTTGAGTTCAAAACCTTTCGAGTTAAAAATAGTTTCAGAGAAATCCTTTCGGAATAACAGAAATTCCGTTCGGCCTGCTCCAGATTAAGCTTACAATTTATTTTATTCTTTTCATTTCCTCAAAAAAAACAATTCTCGAGAACACCTATTGAACGGTTTACAACTTGTCTCATACCTTCATTTTAATCAGATTAAATTTATAGCCTGTTTAAAATTTATCTAATAATTTGATTATGCTCTTTTTGACTACAAAATTTGCCTTGTTTCGCTCAAAAATAACCTATAAACATTTTTACAATACAAATTTAAACCGGCTCTTAAAAGATTCCACGGTATAAAGTTTTGCTGAAAATATTACGTACTGCAATAGGTTAGGTATTGTGGTATTTCCAAGTGTTTATAGCACCTATCTGTTTACTGTATTTTAACATACGGTACTAATTAATTAAGTGAATATTTGATTTAATAAGCAGTTTGTGATAAAATAATACATAAGCTGGAGAAAATTTGTCAGTTTATTGGTGGTTTATCTATCTAGATTTGTAGTAGTTAAAACTGTTAATATTTGTTTTTGCTACCAAACCTGAAACGTAATACTTTAGTTATATGAAGAATCTTCCAGTATTAGACTTGTCTATCATTGCGCTTTATCTTTTAGCCATGATACTTGTTGGCGTTTATTTCTCGAGAAAAAATAAGAGTGCGGATCAATACACAAAAGCCTCTGGTAAAATACCAGGTTGGGCAATAGGTATTTCGCTCTATGCTACGTTTTTGAGTAGCAACACCTTTTTAGGTGTGCCGGGTAAAACTTTTGGCAGTAATTGGAATGTTTTTGTTTTCAGTATTTCCATGCCTTTTGCAGCATGGGTGGCAGCTAAATACTTTGTGCCGTTTTACCGTAGTACGGGCGAAGTTTCTGCATACACAAATTTAGAAAAGCGTTTTGGTACTTGGGCCAGAACTTATGCAGTGACGTGTTTTCTTCTTACCCAACTGGTTCGTATGGGCTCAATATTCTTCGGTATATCTTTAACGTTACAGGCCCTTACCGGTTATAGTATGGAAATGATTATGCTGGTAACCGGTGTATGTATTGTAGTTTATACAGTAATGGGAGGTATGGAGGCCGTAATATGGACAGAAGTTTTCCAAGGTATATTAATTACAGTAGGTGCACTGATTATTGTTTATTTATTAGTGTCGAATATGCCAGGTGGCGTTTCGAAAATCGTTGAGATTGGTAATAACGATAATAAGTTTAGTTTAGGTAGTCTCTCCTTAGATTTTACCACATCCACGTTCTGGGTCATACTGCTTTATGGGTTTTTTATTAACCTCAATAATTTTGGTATGGATCAAAATTATGTACAGCGTTACCACACAGCAGCATCTGCAAAAGAAGCTTCAAAATCTGTTTGGCTTTGCGTTTGGATTTATGCGCCTGCGTCTCTTATCTTCTTTATTATTGGTACCTGTTTGTACGCCTACTATCAAGTACACCCAGAGTTGATAGAGCCTGTAAAATTGCAGGCTGCAGCAGAACGTCTTGGTGCCGGAGCTTCTTCATTTGATATTTCAAGTTTGGCGGCTATACTTAAACCAAGCGACTATGGTGACAAAGTAATGCCTTATTTTATGGTAACCATGATACCAGCAGGTATTGTTGGTTTAATACTGTCGGGTATTCTGTCTGCTGCTATGAGCACCATAAGTTCAGGAATGAATGCCTCTGCAACGGTTTTCTCCGAAGATATTTATAAGCGTTTTTACAAGTCAGATATTAATGAGAAGCAGAATATGCGCTTATTACACCTGGCAACTATTGTTTTTGGATTGTTAGGGATGGGTTGTGGAATTGCGATGATTGGCGTTAAAAGCATATTGGATATTTGGTGGGAGCTGTCAGGCATATTTGCCGGAGGTATGTTAGGCCTTTTCTTATTGGGTATTATCAGCAGAAAAACAGGAAACCTAGAGGCATTTGCTGCCACCGTAATCGGGATTTTGGTGGTGGTATGGGCATCCTTGTCCTATATGATTCCAGATGACTATGCTTACCTAAGAAATCCTCTTCATGCCAATATGGTCATCGTAATTGGTACGCTAGCTATCTTTTTAACAGGTACAATTCTCACAAAAATCAAAAGCCTAGCAAAGTAGGTTAATACCTGCTTGACTTTCAGTCTCTTAAAAATAACATAAAAACGATACAGATGAATAATTCAGAAAAAGGATTCATTCCGGTGATGCTTACGCCGTTTAATGAAGATGGAGCAATAGATTATAATGGTTTAACCCAATTGGTAGAGTTATACCTATCCGCTGGTGTATCCGGTTTGTTCGCAAACTGCCTGTCAAGTGAAATGTACGAACTGTCTGAGAAAGAAAGACTGGAGCTTGTAAAACATGTAGTTAAAGTAGTGAATGGGAAAGTTCCGGTGGTTGCAACCGGTAGTTTTGGAGAATCCATCCCACAGAAAGCCGAGTTTGTAAACAAGATTTATGACACTGGAGTACAAGCAGTTATTGCCATAACGGGTTTGTTGGCAAAAGAAGAAGACAGTGCACAGGTTTTTGATCAAAATGTGGCGCAGTTGTTAGATTTAACAGGAAATGTTCCATTGGGTTTTTACGAGTGCCCAGTGCCTTACAAAAGAATAATTAGTCCAGAGCAGTTGGGCCGCTTTGTAAATACAGGTAGGATAACTTACCACAAGGATACTTGCTTAGATATTGAGCAGATAAGAGCAAAAATTGCAGTTACGCAGGGACATAATTTTGGACTTTATGATGCCTATATGGCTCATGCGGTGGAGTCTTTAAAGGCAGGTTCAGCAGGGCTTTCCTGTATCCAAGGAAATTTCTTTCCAGAGCTAGTGGTTTGGTTATGTGACAATTACAACAATGATGATGAGCAGGTAGCAAAAGTTCAACAGTTTTTTATTGATCATATGGATGTAATGCATGCTGGTTACCCTGTTATTGCTAAATATTGTTTACAGCAACGAGGATTACCGATATCTATGTTTACCCGTACAAAAACTACAACGTTAACACAAGAAGTAAAAACTAAGATTGATGCCTTAATCAATAACTATGATGTTTTAAAAGGCGAATTGGAAATTAAGTTTGAAGTAGTTTAACATACAATATTTTTTCGGCAACATTAATAGGTTGCTTTTAACAGGGTTTGGTGTGGACCCTGTTTTTTTGTGCGATTTTGTCAGTGTATTTTGTAGGAAAGAAATAGTATATGATAATATATCATATACTTTGGGTAAGAAGAGGTAGTAGCATTAATTTCGAAAACCTTAATTTTAGATTAACCAATTATAGCCAGAAAAGACTTATAACCTGTTTTTTAGATTTTTTGAAATATTAAAATTTTGTTGTTTTACGATATTAATTTCGATAGCTAATCAAGAATAATGGTGATTAGTGCCTTTAAGGAGCGAATTTTTAAATAGGCTCTTCTTGAATTTTAAATCGGTATTTTATTGAAAAAACAGCAGCTTAACTGAGTATTCGAAATATAGTATTTTCCGTTGATGATAGATGATATTTTACATGAACAAACCTTACTTGCTGACCTGAAATTAGGTTGCCAGGATGCCTTTACCCAAATTTACCGTAAATACTGGCAGGTGCTTTACAATGCCGCTTATAAAAGACTTGGAAACAAGGCGCATAGCCAGGATGCTGTACAGCTTGTTTTTACCTCTTTATGGGATAGGCGTCAAAAGTTAGAAATTCAAAATATTTCTGCGTATTTACATACCGCAGTTAAATTTCAAGTTTTTAAGCAGGTAGCCAGGGCTCCTAAAACTTCCGAGTTTTTATCGGCCTTTGAAAATATCATTACATCACCTGTAGCAACTGATGATTTAGTACTTGAAAAAGAGGTGTTAAATCTGGTTAAAATGTGGATCGAGGCTTTGCCTAAGAAGCGAAAAGAAATATTTCTACTCCATTATAATGAAGGTTTACCAACAGACCAGATAGCCAATAAACTAAACATTTCCAGAAAAACGGTGCAAAATCAACTCAATACAGCCAATTTGGCCTTGAGATTAAGGTTAACACAATTTCTTTCCCTATTAATCCTTTTTGCACAATAAGAAAGGATTGATTTCTTCTTCAAAAAAATATTTATTTTTTTGGGTTTTCTCTAAACTTCCGGTACATACTTTAAGAAAGCCAATATTAATTTGCTTTTTAATGGACCAGTGCGTATATCATCTCCGTTTATAGCCAATAAAATAAATAATTTTTTTGGGACTTTTTAGAAGTTCTGGTACATGATTATAAAGACGAACAAATTATTGAATGGGAAAATATAGTACAAAATCAGATTTAGTAGCCCTCATCCGTAAGTATAATGAAGGAAAAGCATCTGTGGAGGAAAAAGAATTCCTGGATTCTTACTACAATTATTTCGAAAAGAAAGGAGAGACGCTGGAATCTTTTTCTGAAGCTGAGAAAAAAGATATGGGGAGTGAGTTAGAGGCAAATATTCTTCGAAGCATTAATTCTCGCAAAAAGCAAAGTTCGATTATATACACACTCTATAGGCCTTTAGTGGCCGCATCGCTTTTATTGGCTATGAGTGCTGCTACGTATTTTTATTATCAAGCCAATAGTTCTAAAAAAACTAGTCAGGAAGTAGTTTTTAAAAAAACTAGCCTAGCTCCAGAAAAAGAAAAAAGTGCCGTTCTTACATTGGCCAACGGCAAAAAATTATTACTCGAAGATGTTGCTAATGGATATGTAGCTGATGATGTGGGTGTAACAATTAATAAAGATTCAAACGGTTCGCTCATATATTCTGTTAAAAACAACAGTACACCAGGCCAATATGGGTCTGCAAGCTATAATACGATATCTACTCCAAAAGGTGGGCAGTATCAAGTCAACTTGCCAGATGGTACTAAAGTGTGGTTAAATACAGAATCAGCTTTAAAATATCCTGTTCCTTTTGATAAAACCAGTCGTTTAGTGGAGCTAACTGGAGAAGCATTCTTTGAAGTGGCAAAGTCTAAGCACAGACCATTTATTGTAAAAACAGCAGATGCGGAGGTAAAAGTACTTGGAACACATTTTAACATTAGTGCTTACACCAATGATGCGTTTATGAAAACTACACTGGTAGAGGGTTCAGTTGCTATAAAGAGCGGAGAAAATAATAAAATATTAAAACCAGGTTATCAAGCGGTTGTTTCCAATAACCTTCCAAATATCAATATAAAGCCAGTGGATGTTGAAGAGGCATTAGCTTGGAAAAACGGATACTTTGTTTTCAACAATGAAGATATTAAAACGGTTATGAAAATTATTGCCCGTTGGTACAATATAGAGGTGGTGTATGAGGGCAATATAAAAAACGAAGTGTTTGTAGGGACAGTCTCTAGATTCGATAGCATAGAGAAGTTACTAAAAACGATAGAATTGACTGGAGGGGTTCATTTTAACATAGAAAACAATAGTAAAACAAACGTAAAACAGGTGATTGTAGCACCTTAATTATAATAAGATAACAGCAATTTGAAATAATCAGGAACGCTCGCGACGTCCCTGATTGCGTTGATTTATTTAAACCAGTTCCGAAAAAAAACAAAATTTAAAACCTAACACTCAAATGTACAAAAAATTTAAAGAAAGTCTCTGCAGGTACTGCGGTGCATTAATGTTCAAGTTTTTTTTAATTATGAAGTTAATCTTTATGCTTTTATTGGCAAGTTTCATGCATGTGAATGCGACTAGTTTTGCCCAAAAAATATCTATGGACAAAAAGAATGTTTTGTTAATAGATGTACTGAAAGAAATTAGAAAGCAAAGTGGATATAACATTTTATTCACAGCCAAAGCAATAAAAGACCAGCAAATCTCAGCAATCAATTTGTCTAATGTCTCCATAGACGAAGCTATGGCTAAATGCTTGAACGGATATAATTTAACCTATAAGGTAGTTGATAAAAATATTGTTATCTCCGAAAAGAAAATAGAAAATAATAAACCTGTAGCACAAAAGGCAATTTCAATCATAGGAAAAATAACCGATGATAAGGGCGAATCTTTACCAGGAGTAAGTATTCGTGTAAAAGGTAGCTCTATTGGTGCTATTTCTAACTTTGAAGGAAACTATATGATAACCGTTCCTTCAAAGACTTCAATTTTAATTTTTTCGTATTTAGGCTTTGAAACTTTAGAAAAAAGTGTGGGCGACAACACAATTATAAATGTCTCTTTAAAAGAGCAAGCAAGGAGTTTAAGCCAAGTAGTAGTAATAGGTTATGGGGAAGTTAAAAGAGGTGATTTAACAGGTGCCGTTGGAGAACTTAAACTCCAGGATGTTGATAAAGCACCTGTACTGTCAGTAGACCAAGCTTTAGCGGGTAGAATTGCCGGAGTTAGTGTAAGTAGTAATGACGGGCAGCCAGGTTCAGAAATGAATATCGTGATTAGGGGAGGAAATTCTTTAACACAAAGCAATGCGCCTTTATATGTTATAGATGGTTTCCCACAAGAAGACCCTAGTCTTTTAAATATAAACCCCGAAGACATTAAATCTTTAACCGTTTTAAAGGATGCATCTGCAACAGCAATATATGGATCTAGAGGTGCAAACGGTGTTATTGTTATAGAAACAAAACAAAGCGAGGGAGACAATAAAACCAATGTTTCTTATTCCTCCAGTTTTGGAGCTCAACAGGTTGCCAATCGGTTGGAATTAATGGATCCCTATGAGTTTGTAAAATACCAAGCAGAAGCGAACTCTCAGGTTGCAGATATTTTTTATCTGGCCAGCAAAGGGAAAACTATTGATGATTACAAAAATGTTAGTGGAGTAAACTGGCAAGATTATCTTTTTAGAAACGGATTTTACCAGAACCAAACTGCAAGCGTATCTGGAGGAGGAAAAACGCGTTTCCATAGTTCATTTAACTATGCCAACCAGCAAGGGCCGATTATAAAAACCGGATACGACCGTATTTTAGGCAGGTTGAACTTAAATCATGATTTAAAAAACGCCAAACTATATTTAGGGATAAGCTACGCACAAGATAAAAACTTTGGCGACGTTGCTGGTTCGCCAGAAAGTGCGACATACAGTAGTTACACTTTGTTTAGAACGTGGGCATACAGGCCAACAATGGGCGGAGATGACAATCTCCTTATTGAGGATTTGGTTGACCCCGAATCGGCTTTAATAACAACCAATCCGATAGTTGATCTAAATAATATTCAACGAGAAACACGTAAAGAGAGTCTCTATTTGAATGGTTCTGCAACCTTTAATCTATCTAAAAATTTGGAGTTTAAGGTTAGGGGAGGAGCATCGAAAAGAACGTATAGAGAGTCTGGTTTCTATAATTCATTGACCTCACGCGGTACATCAGTATTGGTTGGTAACACCAAAGGAGTAAACGGTTTAGTGAATTTTACACAAATGACGAGCTGGTTAAATGAAAACACTTTAACCTATAAAAAGAAAGTTAGAGATCATTCATTTACAGGTTTAATTGGTTTTACTACGCAACAGTACGATTATAGCAGATTTGGTTTAACAGGAGAGTTGTTGCCAAATGAAGAACTTGGTTTAAGCGGTCTAGATCAAGGAATTCCCGGATCTAACTCGGCGCTCATTAACCGTAATTTCCTGCTTTCTTATTTAGCAAGGGCTGATTATAACTACAAAAGTAAGTATCTGGTAACGCTTACTTTTAGGTCTGATGCCTCTAGTAAATTTGCCAAAGAAAATAGAAGCGCCTATTTCCCTTCTGCTGCCTTCGCTTGGAAAATTAAGAACGAAAACTTTTTAAACGGGGTTAAAACAATTACCGATGCCAAACTAAGAACAAGCTTTGGTTATACAGGTAATAATAGAATCGGAGATTTTTCAAGGTTTTCTCAGATGACGCTTCCATATTCCTCTTACTATTCTTTCGGAAATGCCACGCCGTCTAAAGGTGTTACGTTGAGCACTTTTGGTAACGAAGATTTGAAATGGGAAACCACCCGCCAGTTTGACCTAGGGCTTGATTTAGCTTTATTGAAAAATAGAGTCCGTTTAACAGTTGATTTTTATGATAAAGTAACCAAAGATTTGCTTTTAAGTGCTCCAGTACCTTATACCACCGGTTATTCTTCCATGTATAAGAATATCGGTAGCATTAATAATAGAGGTTTAGAGTTTAGCTTATCTACAGATAATGTTAGAAGTAAAAGTTTTCAATGGAGTACAGATTTCAACATAAGTTTCAATAAAAACAAAATCCTTTCCTTAACAGATGAATCCAATAGGTTGTTAACACCAATAGGTTGGTCTTCCAACTTTAACACAGTTAATCTTTACATGGCAGAAGTTGGCGGACCTTCGTCGCAGTTTTATGGCTTAACTTGGGATGGAGTGTATGGATATGATGATTTCGAATTGATAGGAAATACCTATAGTCTTAAATTAAATGTACCTACAAACGGTTTGTCTCGTACGGCAATTCAGCCAGGAGATGTGAAATACAAAGACATTAACGGCGATGGTATTATCAATATCAACGATAATTCAATTATCGGTAGAGGGCTGCCAATACATTCAGGTGGTTTTAACAACAACTTCAAGTACAAAAGTTTCGGCTTAAATGTCTTCTTCCAATGGTCTTACGGAAACGACATTATGAATGCAAATAGGATGTACTTGGAAGGAAATGTGAATAATAGCTTAGGGATGAACCAGCTGGCTACTTATGCAAACAGATGGACACCTACAAATTCGGATAGCGATTTATACCGCGTTGGTGGCCAAGGGCCAGCAGGCTATTACAGTAACAGAATCCTTGAAGATGGATCCTTTCTTAGGTTAAAAACCGTTAACCTTTCTTACACCTTGCCCAGATTATTAACTAAACGATTAAAGTTGACCAATTTGGAGGTAAACCTTGCTGCCCAAAATCTTGTTACATGGACAAATTACACCGGTCTGGATCCAGAAGTTTCTTTACGGAATAGCACATTAACACCAGGGTTCGATTTCTCAGTATATCCAACTGCAAAGACAATAGTTCTTGGTATAAAAACAAATTTTTAAAACTATGAAAAAGCTTATTACACTTATCATACTCGTTAGCATAATTTCAGGTTCATGTAAAAAGTCACTAGAGCTTACGCCCTATGATTTTCTCTCACCTAGCGAGTATTACAACAACAAAACCCAAATGAATGATGCACTTACGGGCATATATTCTATATTGAAACAGCATCCGCTGTATGCGAACAATATGCTTGGAAGGATGGGCTTAGATGCTGATCAAGCGTATAATAGAAATTCTAATGACGCAAATTCTGTTGGTGATTATGCCGTGTCAACAGCGGATGTTAAGGTTCTTACGTTTTGGAGAACGCTTTATCAAGGTATTGATCGGGCAAATGTGTTATTAGAGAATATCGATAAACCAAAAGACTTAACCGATCAAGAAAGAGCAGTAATTGAAGGGGAAGCGTTGTTTTTGCGGAGCTACTTTTACTTTTTATTGGTAAGTAACTTTGGGGATGTGCCACTGGTTCTATCTTCAATTAAATCATCCGCTTCTCAGGCTCATCAAGTAGTGAGAACACCAAAAGTACAAGTTTATGCTAAGATTGTGGAGGATCTGGAAAAAGCAGCTGATCAAGTAAAGCCTATTGATGAAGTAGGAATAGGCGGAAGAGTGAGTAAATCGGCTGCATGGGCTATGCTGGCAAGGGTCAACCTCTACTGGGCAGGTAAGCCAATCGAGGATCGTACTAAATATCAGGCCGCCAGAGATTGGGCCGAAAAGGTTATAGATTTACCCGTTCACAAGCTAAATACAAGCTTTAAAGATGTTTTTGTAAAACTAGCAACCGACCCGTATGATATAGGCGAAAGTATTTTTGAAGTGGAGTTTTATGGAAATGGGATTGGGATTTATGCCACTTTAGGAGGGTATGTAGGTGTAAATAATGGTATCTACAACCAAACAGACATTAACAAAGGGTTTGGCTATTCTTACATTGCCACCACCATTTATACTTATGATGTATATGAGCCAACAGATTTAAGAAGAGATTGGACCGTAGCACCATTCTATTACGCTTTTACTAACGGTGTTGCTTCGGAAGTACTTAGGCCTGCCAATCAAATCATGGTTAGAAACTGTGGTAAATTTAGAAGAGATTCCGAAACTCTTTTACCTAAGAACAGAAGTATAACACCACAAAATTTCCCATTGATTAGACTTTCTGACGTTATGCTCATGTTCGCTGAAGCAGAGAATGAATTGGGCGCAACTGAAAAGGGTTACAAACAACTTAATAAAGTAAGAAGAAGAGGTTACGGGTTAGATTATAACGTTGACAACCCTACTGTAGATTATGCCCCATTCTCGTTATCACACGATAAATTTTTAGAAAAAATTAAGGATGAAAGAACCAGAGAATTAGCTTTTGAGTGTTTAAGAAAAGGTGATTTGGTACGTTGGGGTGATTTCTTGACCAATATGAAACAAAGACTTCAGGAAGCAAATAGTCATGTTGAGTTTTACGATTTGCGGTTTGCGAAAGCCATGTTTACAAACGTAAGTGCGAGAGATGTTGTGTGGCCAATTCCTAGCTATGAGTTGGGCGTAAACTTTTCGTTAACACAAAATCCAGGATGGTAATATAAAATTTAAAGGAGATGAATAAATTCTTAAAACTACTAATTGCAGTTACCATTGTACTGCAAGCATGTGAAAAAATAGAAAGCGTAAAAACACCAGATTTTAGCGCTGAACTTGCAAAGCAAACCTATTTCGTAGGCGATACTGTGGAAATATTATTTAAAGGCGATCCTAACTTTATTACTTTTTACTCTGGCGAGATAGGAAATGATTATGGTTTTAAAGAAAGCCGACAGTTAGACATATCATACCTAATGAATTTTGATACCCAAGTTTTAGACGGCTGGCAAAAAGATCAGCTCTCTATTTTGGTGTCGAGCAATTTTGACGAAGATTATTCAATAGATGGTGCTCATAGAGCAACTTGGACAGATGTGACTTCAAAGTTCAGAATGTTATTGCCACAAGAAAACCGAGTATATACCACAAGCGGTTTCGGCGATATAACATCGGCTATCTTTAATAACCTACAGCAAGATTCTGCAAAAGTTTACTTTGCTGTTAAACAACAAGTCAAAAACCAAACTATACCCGCAACAATAGACCCAACAAAGAAAAATATAGGTAGCTTAAACAGGGTAAGAGGAGTGGCTATACAATCAAAAAGTGCGGTAAATCAAAGTCTATTGTTTAATCATGGTTCATTCGAATGGAAGCTTTTTTCAACACCTAATAAAGAGGCCAACAGAGCAGAATTACAGCCAACTGTTATTCAATTAAGGGCAAATGCGGTTGTCGCAAACCTTTCTCAAGAAACCGAAGATTGGGTAATTAGTAAAAAAATGGTATTTGCCAAGTCTTTAGACGCTGGTCCGGATTGGGGTAAATCGATTAAAAGTTTAAATGATAAAAGATTGGATAGCTATAAATTAAGCTACTCACAACCCGGAGACTACACCATTACGCTTATTGCCTTTAATAGCAATGTTGAAAGCAGAAGTGAAGTTTTAAAACAGATCAATATTAAAATTCAAGCTAAGTAACTATCATGTTAAAAACCTCTTTTATATTATTTTTATCGATGACCTGTTTTTCTGTGTTTGCACAACAGGTAAAATATAATGGTGTACCCGGTGTAGTAATCAATTATCAAGATGTAGAAACGCAACAATACATTGGTTCTCCTGGTATCTGTATTTTACCAAACGGAGATTATATAGCAACCCATGATTTGTTCGGGAAGGGTTCTACAGAATTTTCTTCGGCAGTTTCAAAAGTTTTTCTTTCTAAGAATAAAGGAAAGAGTTGGAAACAGATAGCAGTACTAGATGGCCAGTTCTGGTCTAAACCGTTTGTTCATGGGAACAATTTGTATATTATGGGTACAGATAAACACCATGGAAATGTGGTGATCAAGAAGTCTACAGATGGAGGCTATACTTGGACAAAGCCGGTAGATGGTAAATCCGGTTTATTAATGGAAGGGGAATTTCATTGTGCCCCTATGCCGGTGATTTCTAGCAATGGTTATCTGTGGCGAGCTATGGAAAGAGCTGATGGCGAAATTAAAAAGTGGGGTTTTAGATATGGCACTTTTATGATGTCCATTAAAGACGATGCAGACTTGCTGAATGCTACCAACTGGAGACATACAAATACACTTCCGTACGACTCAACTTATCTAAATGGTGATTTTGGAGCTTGGATAGAAGGAAACGCAGTGCTTACAAATGATAACAATATTGTCAATATTTTAAGAGTTCATAATCCTAAAGACAAAAATAATGAATGGGCAGCTGTTGTAAACATCTCTCCTGACGGGCTAAAATCATCATTCAACAAAGAAAATGGCTTTATTAAGTTCCCCGGAGGAGGCAAAAAGTTTTCCATAAGGTTTGATGAAAAAACACAACGATACCTAGCCATAGTTAACTATGTACCTAAAGAATTTAGAGGAACGGTGCAGTTAGATAGGGTTAGAAATACGCAAGCATTTGTTTCATCTAAAGATTTGAAAACTTGGTACGTACATGAAATTTTGTTACAACACCCTGATATCAAAAAGCATGGTTTTAATTATGTGGATTGGGAGTTTAATGGTGAAAACATCATATACGTTTCTCGTACCGCTTATGATTTTAAAGATAGGAGTGCTAAAAATTACCACGACGCCAATTTTTTAACCTTTCATAAAATCAAGAATTATAAAAAGTTGTTCAAAAAATCAATTGACGTAATTACACAATAGCGACTAATCATGCTGAGAAAATTTATTCTATTTCTTTTAAGCAACTTTATGTTGGTGCAGTTTGTAAGCTCGCAAACACAACCATGGGTTAGTCAGGTTAATTTTCAATCTCCAACTGCTGGTGCTATATATTTAGGTAGCCCCAGTTTGGTTAAACTTACTGATGGGTCAATTTTAGCCTCCAATGATTATTTTGGAAGTGGAACAGCATCAGATGAAACTGCAATTTTTAAATCAACAGATAATGGACAAACTTGGGTTTTAAAGAAAAAGATTAATGGAGTTTATTGGGGTACATTATTTCTGCATAAAGGAGATGCTTACGTTTTAGGTACCTCTGCAGGTGTAACCTACCGTAGTATTGTTATCATTAAATCAACTGACGGGGGAACAAATTGGACCAGTCCAGAAAACGGTGTTCTGTTTGATAAAATAGGAGCAAGTAATCCTACCTATCACTGTGCTCCAACGCCTGTTGCCGTTTATAATGGTCGTTTATATAAAGGTTTCGAAAGATTAGTAAACGCTAGTCAGAGTTTTAGAGGTTATTCTGCTTTCGCTATTTCTATAGATGAGAATGAAACCGACCTGTTAAATCCCGCAAACTGGAGAAAAAGTACTGAAGTTTCATATGATACATCTTCAGATCAGCCAAATTCTGTTTGGAACACTGGCTGGATTGAAGGAAATATTGTAGAAGGTCCAGACGGAAAACTATGGGATGTAATGAGGGTGAATTCAAACCCTTATGTGGATAAAGGTGCAATGATAGAAATTAAAGATGATGGCAGTACTGCGTCTTTTTCGGCAGCAAACTTTATAAACCTGCCGGGTGGGATGAGCAAATTTGCAATTCGCAGAGACCCCGTTTCTAAACTGTACGTTCTATTTACCAATAATAATACTAACCCTGCTTTCCCCGAACAACGTAACGTATTATCCATGTACATCTCTTCTGATTTGCGCAAGTGGCATTTTGCAAAAACATTAATGGAGGATAATTTAGGCTTAACTGAGGAGCAATCTATCGCTAAAACCGGGTTCCAATATCCAGATTTTCAGTTTGATGGAGACGATATTATTTATTTGGTAAGAACAGCCTATGATGGAGCTAATAACTTTCACAATTCTAACAGAATAACATTTGGGAGAGTAATCAATTTTAGACAATACCTTGCAGAAGTACAGCCTGTACAAACTATAGGCTCCATTGGTAGGGTAACGCTTACTTATAATAACCGTCCCGAGATTTATACAACGGTAAGGGCTACCGATGGTAACGTATGGTTGCAACAAAATTTAGGAGCCGGAAAACTTGCCGAATCACGTACCGAAACCGACGCTTATGGAGATTTATTTGCTTGGGGCCGGTGGGATGATGGGCATCAATCAAGAGCGAACGAATTACTGTCAAATACTGTATTAAGTCCCAATAACCCAATAGCACTCAATAAAATGAGTACTAACCCTTTTTATTATTCAACGCCTGCGTCAAATTATTTTTGGTCTGCCGGCTTGCAAACCGATAAACTAACGGGTGACTTAAGCCAAGTAAACGCATCAACGGGTTGCGATCCTTGTGCCAAATTATTAGGAGAAAATTGGAGTTTACCACAATCAAGTGAGTGGGAAAACATCGTCATCAAAGAAGGTATAACTAATTATACAACAGCGTACAGCTCAAATTTGAAAATACCATCAGCGGGTTTAAGAAACGTAAGCAATGGTTTAATAGGCAGTGCGGGTACACTTGCAAGGTTTTGGACTAGGGATGCATTTAGTGGCGGGCAAGCATATATCGCAAGTTTTACCAATACAGCAGCACTTACTTTGCCGGTAAGTAGAGGCGGGGGGCTATCTGTAAGGTGCATAAGATTACAGAGAACACTGCCAGTAGAATTGGTTGATTTTGGAGCGAAGTCTCGGGATAATTTTGTTGAGTTATCGTGGTTTGTAGCAAGTCAAAAAAATAATGATTATTACTTACTGTCTAGATCCTCTGGTGATGGTGATTTTTCAGAAATCGCAAAAGTTAAAAACATCGACAGTAATCAGCAATATTACTATAAAGATTATAAGCCCTTTAGCGGGCAAAATTACTACAAGCTTTCACAGACAGATACTGATGGAGCATTCAAAGATTTAAAAACAATAGCTGTATCCGCTGGGATAAAAGACATGAGTGTATATGTCTCCAAAAAGGGCACAATAATAACATTCAGTTTAAGTCATTCAACCAGTAAAACGGCTCAACTTAAATTTTCAAATATAGATGGAAAATTAGTAAACACGCAAACGGTAAATCTTGATCAAAGCGTAGCTAATATAAATATTGACGCAGCATCATTTAAGGGCGTTTATTTAGCTACAATTTATTTTGATAACGGAGAAGTGGTTAGTAAGAAAATTATACTATAAAAATTCAATGAGAAAGATCAATTACTTTTTAGGAGTGTTTGTATTGGCGGTGCAATTCAGCTTTGCGCAATCGTCGCAAACACTTAATTTAATGCCGGTACCTAGTAACATAACCGTTAACCAGGGTAAATTACGTATTGATAGTAATTTTAATTTAGCCATTACTGGAAACGTAGATGAAAGATTATATAAAGCCACAACTAGATTTTTGCGTAGGCTAGATGAACAAACTATTTTATGGTTTGTACAAGATCAAATATCTAAGGCAGACAACAGCCCAAAAGCCGTTTTGCAAATCCATGTACAAAGACCGGGTTTGGTTAAGTTAAAAGAAGACGAATCTTACCAGTTAAATATTGATAAAGACCATATTAAAATTTCTGCAACAACAGACATTGGAGCCATGTATGCTTTGGAAACCTTACTACAGCTTCTAGAGGCCGATGAGAATGGTTTTTATTTCCCACAAGTTTCAATAAAAGACAATCCAAGGTTTGCTTGGAGAGGCTTAATGATTGACGTCGTTAGACATTGGATTCCTTACGAAGTTATTATCAGAAACATTGATGCAATGCTGGGGGTAAAAATGAATGTACTGCATTTGCACTTAACAGACGATCAAGGATTTAGAGTTGAAAGCAAGGTTCATCCGTTGTTACACGAGAAAGGTTCAAACGGGAAATACTTAACGCAAGCCCAACTAAAGGATATTGTAAAATACGCTGCAGATAGAGGAATTAGAGTTGTGCCCGAGTTTGATATGCCAGGGCATGCGTCTACTTGGTTTCCTGGTTACCCAGAATATGCAAGTGCACCAGGTCCTTATCAAATTGAAACAAAGTATAGCCATTTTGAGCCCGCACCAACAATGGATCCAACCAATGAAAAATTGTACCCATTTATTGATGCCTTTATTGCAGAAATGGCGAGTACTTTTCCGGATGAGTATATCCATATCGGTGGCGATGAAAATAGAGGAGCGCAATGGGATGCAAACCCTAAAATCCAAGAGTTTAAGAAAACGCATAATTTGACCGATAACATGGCATTGCAAACCTATTTTAATGGCCGTTTGCAGAAAATATTGGCAAAGTATAACAGAAAAATGATGGGTTGGGATGAGATTTTGGAACCCGGTATTTCTAAAGACATCATGATTCATTCTTGGAGAGGTAAAAACTCACTCAATGAGGCTGCAAAAAAAGGATATCCGGTAATTATTTCTTCTGGTTTTTATGTGGATTTATTACGCACAGCCGAAGATTACTATTTGAATGAACCGTTGGCAGAAAGCGATGACTTAACGCCGAGTCAACTTGCAAACGTTTATGGTGGAGAATCTGCAATGTGGGCCGAAATTGTTTCTGCCGAAACTATAGATTCTAGAACCTGGCCTTTTACAGCCGCCATTGCAGAAAGATTATGGTCTCCCCGCGAAGTAAGAGATGTAAAAGATATGTACAGAAGGCTTGATGTAGTAAGCACTAAATTAGAATATCTGGGCTTAACCCATAATAAAAATTATGAGGTGATGCTGAAGAGGTTGACCAACGGTGCGGATATTCCCGCTCTCAAAACTTTTGTTGATGCGGTAGAGCCAATGAAAGAACTTTCTAGGAGAAAACAAGGAATTACTTATTACACCCGTACACCCTTAACTATGGTTGTTGATGCTGCAAGACCAGACAGTAAGGTTGCTAGGGAATTTTCATGGATGGTAGACGATTTTGTACAGAACCCGAATAAAGAATTAGCAAATAAGATTAAATCGCAGTATAAGATTTGGATTGCTAATCATGCTAAATTAAAAGAAACTATGAAGGTTGCACCAGCTATCAGAGAAATAGAACCAGTATCTGAAAATCTGGCTAAACTATCGGCTACGGGTGTTAAGTTGGTAGATTATATCATGCTTAAATCATCAAATAAATTAACTGCAAAATCTAAAATGACTTTTGATGAACACGATAAAAGAGAAGATGAAATGCGGTTTATGGTAAAACCCAAAGGGAACGTAGAAATTGTTATGCTTATTAATGCGACTAAAAAACTGTTAGCAAACACTATTGATTAATTAGAACGATGAGCAAGAAAATTAAGCATCTATTATTTACCCTTCTACTTTGTACTGCTGTACTTAGCGCAACAATTACGTTTGCGCAGGTGGATGCCGAAAAGGTAGAAACAAATTTGTGGAAGAGCCAGGTTGCATGGACGGACCCAGGAAGCAATACATATTTAGGGAGCCCAAGTTTAGTAAAGCTGACAGATGGTAACTTGCTTGCTTCTCATGATTATTTTGGAAAGTATGTTAATTCTGATGATACTTTTATTCATCTGTCTAAAGATGATGGGAAAAGTTGGACCCGTTTGGCAGAACTAAAGGGAATGTTCTGGGGTAATCTTTTTTTGCATAATGGAGCGGTTTATCTTTTAGGCACTTCAGCTGGTGTTGGTGTAAGAAATATTGTGATTATGAAGTCAATGGATGGAGGTAAAACATGGTCTACACCTACCACGTCAAAAAATGGAATATTATTTTCAGAAGGTGTTAACGGAGGAACTGCAAAGTACCATTGTGCACCCATGCCTATAGTTAATCATAATGGGAGAATATACCGGGCCTTTGAGAATCTTACAGAGTTTTTGCCTGGCATGCGTGGCTATAAAGCCTTTGCAATATCTGCTAATGAAAATGCTGATTTGTTAAATGCGGCAAATTGGACAAAAAGTACCGAAGTAGCCTACGACACTTCTAAAGACCCCGAAGGATCAAGAAATACCACGGGGTGGATAGAAGGCAATATGGTGGTAGGTCCAGATGGTAGGTTGTGGGATATCCTTAGGGTAAACTCGACTCCGTTTTTTGATAGAGCAGCCATGGTTGAGATAAAAGATAACGGGAAAGTAGCTGATTTTGATCCACAGAACTTTATTACACTGCCAGGCGGTATTAGCAAATTTGTGATTAGGAAAGATCCAACACAGGCTATTTATTGGATGTTATCTAATACCAATACAGACACAAATTTCCCATCGCAAAGAAGTGTACTTTCATTATATGCATCTAAAGACCTACGCAACTGGTACCACGCCAAAACTTTAATGGAAGATGATCAAGGTTTATCTCCAATAGAATCGATTAAGAAAACTGGTTTCCAATATCCCGACTGGATTTTTAACGGTAATGATCTTATCTATTTAAGTAGAACAGCTTATGCTGGAGCAAGAAACTACCATGATTCAAACAGAATAACCTTTGGAAACATAGCCGATTTTAGAAACTATTTACCCGAAAATTTAAAAATAAAATAAGATGAAACATTCCAGTATTTATGTATTAGCTAGTGCTTTATTATTTAACGTAGCATGTAGTACTAAAAAAACAGCTACCAATGCAGTAAGCAATATTGAAAGCCTTCCAACAAAAGAAGTGGGTTCTGCTGGTACCGTAGAAGCGGTACTTAACAATGAGAAAGTTACCTATAAAACCGTAAGAGCTGCAGATGGTGAAATTTGGTTACAACAAAACTTAGGTTCGTTAAGAGTAGCTGCGAACATTAGTGATAAAAATGCTTATGGCAATTATTTTCAATGGGGAAGAGGAATTGATGGGCATGAAAAAGCAGAAGGAGCTGTAGAAGTTGGAGTGGCAAAACCAAATAACCCTCGAGGATTATCAAAAACAGAAAAGAATCCATTTTATGCATCGGAGAAAGCTACCGGTTTTTGGTGGAAAGGTGGTGACCAATATGATACTTGGGAAGCCAATGAAAATGCAAGAATTAATGAAATAAACGGTTGCGACCCATGTAAACAATTACTTGGCCGCCAGTGGAGAATGCCAACGTTACAAGAGTGGAAAAGTGTTTTAGTAGCCGAAAAAGCAACTAGTTTTTTAACAGCTTACTCTTCAAACTTAAAACTAGTTCCTGCCGGTATGAAAAACGCCAATAATGGTAAAGTAGGTAGCCAAACTAGCATGTTAAGGTATTGGGCCGGCACAGCTGCTGCATCTGGTAACGCTTTTTTAGTTTATTTAAGTAACAAAGGCTTAGAATACCCGGCCTTTAGCAGAGCTGGCGGATTGCCAGTAAGATGCATCAGGGCTAAGTAATTATAATGTATTTATAGTTCAATTGCCGAATGTTGATTTGCAACATTTTAATAATTTAAAAAATCGGCAACAATTATAATTTAAAAAAAAAGATGAAGAAACTATTAACCATATTAATTCTACTGATATCTGGGCATTCTTTTGCTCAAATCAATCTTCCTTCCTTCTTTTCAGATAACATGATTTTGCAGCGAAATGCAGAGGTGAGTTTCTGGGGCTGGGGGAATAAAGGAGCTGAGGTGACAGTTACCCCGTCGTGGTCTAACGAAATGATTAAAGTACCAACAACTGGGCATGCTCGTTTTGATGTAAAGTTGAAAACACCAGAGGCAGGAGGTCCATATGAAATAACTGTAACAACAGGAATTTACAAAAAAGTAATCAAAAATATTTTAATTGGTGAGGTTTGGTTGTGTTCTGGTCAGTCCAATATGCAATGGAATTCTTATAACCGATTAAAAGAAATGTTAGATGAATTACCAAACGCCACTAACCCTAAAATTAGGCTATTAAATGTGAGCAACATCGCTTCTCTAACTTCACAAGATAATACTTTTGATTCTTGGCAAGAGTCTAATCCTGAAACTGTAGCAGGTTTTAGCGCCATCGGTTATTTTATAGCAAAGCACATGAGCGAAGAGTTAAATGTACCAGTAGGGATAATTAATTCGAGTTGGGGCGGTACAGCTGCAGAGTTTTGGACACCAGCTAGGGTGATTGATGCAGATGAGGAATTAGCAGCGAATGCAAAAAAGCAAAGACCCGCTCCTTCAAAGCCATATGAAGCAGGCTCGCTTTGGAATTCTATGATCAACCCATTTGTGGGCTACAATATTTCTGGCGTGTTTTGGTATCAAGGCGAATCAAACATCGTATCGTACTCTGGTTATAATAAACTTTTTTCTGCCATGATTAACAGTTGGAGAACTGCGTGGAAAAGTGATTTCCCATTTTATTATGTACAAATAGCACCTTATGACTACAAATCAAAACCTGAAGAGCAAAGAGGGGCACTGCTAAGAGAACAGCAAGTCCAAACTTTAAGTCTTCCAAAAACTGGGATGGCAGTAGTTACTGATTTGGTTCCAGACGTGGCAAACATCCATCCTACAAGAAAAGTTGAGGTAGCAAAAAGACTCGCCGATTTAGCATTGGTAGAAGTTTACGGAAAAAAGAAAATCGATTATAAATCACCAGTGTACAAAAGGCACAAAATTGAAGGTGATAAAATTATCATTGAATTTAATGACCTAAAAGGGAGGCTAAAAGTAGATGGTGCATTTATCACTGATTTATTAATTGCGGATGATTCAAAAAAGTTTATTCCAGCAGATTACAAAATTGTAAACAATCAACTAATTGTATTTAGCAAATCGATAAAGAAACCTGTTGCAGTTAGGTTTGGTTTCTCTGATGTAAGCAGACCTAATTTGTTTAACAGCAATGGTTTGCCAGTTTCTCCATTTAGAACGGATAATTGGAATCTATAGAATTAACCAAGCTCTGGCGAAAGTCGCCAGAGCTTTATTTATAAACAATAAAAATTAAAATTATGAAAAAACTGTACATTTTAACACTAGTCTATATCCTTTTTACAATAAAAGGGTACTCTCAAAATCTTTTTAATCAGGATTTTACTTCGTCATCTACATTGACGGATTACTTTAAAGACCCTAGTCCTGCACAAAATCAATTAAATTTTATTTCTAGTTATGGCACTATAGCAACAAAGATTGCTTCTAATACTGTTGTTTTCGGTAAAACGACATCTTCTATTATTATAAATAGAAAAACGCCAATTACTACAAATCCATTAACTTTTCTAAAATTTCAGTTTAAATTGAAGATGGACTACCGAGACAATTCAGTTGTTACCACCGGAAACCCAACGTTTTTTCTTGGAAACGGCACAAGTACGGGATGGTCCAACTTAAGTTCAACGCTTGCGCCGGACGATGCCGAGTTGTTTGCTAAGTTTGATATAGTAGTGGCAACGGATGATGTCGCTCAAGCCGTTCAGTACCGTTTGGGGGGGTCATCAGTACTTAACGCTAGTAACTCCTACGGAATAGTTACCGTTTTTTGTAACACAGGAGTGGCAGCTGTCGACTATACAGGAATGGACGGGAATACGTACACTTTAGCATCGAAAAAATTTGATATTTGGCTAAATAATGGGCGTGTTAGGGCCACCGTTAACGCAACAACTAGTACTGTTGCTCCAACTATGTTTAAAATGGTATATCCATCTCAAATGCAAAGTGTGGATATTTCTATAGACTACATTAAAATCTGGGATCAAACAACAGTATTACCAATCTCTTTATCTAGATTTAATGGTCAATTGGCAAATAATGGGATTAAGTTAGACTGGAAAACAGCATCAGAACAAAACAACAGTCATTTTGAAGTTTTAAGATCTCAAGACGGAAAAGAGTTTACGGCAATTGCTACCATCTCTGGAAATGGTAATTCAAATGCACCAATTGCATATCAATATGTAGATAACAATCCATTAAAGGGTACTAATTATTATAAATTAAAGCAGTATGATCTAAACGGAAACGCAGAAGAGTTTGCAAAAGTTGTAGCTGTGCAAAGTGGTCTTGGAACAGCAAATCAATTCACAGCGTTTTATAACGATGGACTAATAAACCTAAATTACCTTTCATCAAGTGCGCAAAAAAGTATGTTAGTTACGGTGCATGATATCAATGGGAAATCTATTTTATCAAAAAATATTGCAATTAGTTCTATTAACTCAAACTACGCACTTCCAATTCAATTAACAAATGGAATATATGTGGTGAGTGTTATTGATGGAAAAGATAGTTTTGCAACAAAAATCATCAACTAAATATAATTTTAAACGAGCTACCCTAAAGCGTGATATTCAAGTACAGGGTGGCTCGTTTAAATGTCGAATTTAAAATAATTACCACTAAAGTGCCTTTCATAGTCTTTTAAATCAGAATAGTTAGTGCCCTCTTTTTTAATAAACGTTTGTACCAACATTGTGGACTAGTAAATATCAACAAGCATACTGATACATTCTTTTAATTAATCGGTCTTAAAAGCCAGCAAAATACGTGTCTACACCTTAAACCTAAATTATATTAATGAGAGATTTTAAACTAATTAACGGAAAAATAAATGTGCTATATGCCATAATACTGTGCGTGATTCCGTGTTTAAACAACTCTTGCAATGCACAAAACATGAGCTACAAAGAAAGAAAGCTAACAAGCGAGGCTAAAGGACATTTACTCAACACCACTCAATGTTTTTCGCCAGATGGGGATTGGTTAGTTTATGATACTCGCAATGACGATAGCAAAATAGGGAGTACCAAAACCATCGAAATGATAAATATCAACACAGGTATTATCAAAGAACTTTACCACACTAACAACCAAACCGAATACGGCCCAGGCGTTGGTGCGGCAACATTTTCGCCTACCGAAAACAAAGTGATTTTTATTCATGGAATAAGAAACTCCAACAAAACCAACCCCTACGATTTTACCAGAAGAACTGGTGTTGCCATAGCTGTAAGCAAGCCACTACAACCCATTTTTATGGATGCCAGAGATGTTAATCCTCCGTTTACGATTGGAGCCTTAAGAGGAGGGACTCATGCACACACCTGGAGTGGAGACGGACAAGCGATAAGTTATACTTATAATGACGATGTTATTGCGAAAAGCGGTAAAATCAAAGATTTAAGAACCGTAGGTATTATGTTTCCTGGAAAGGTTAATGTAGCAGATGATGGTTCTTTAGAAAATAACAGCGGCGAAATGTTTTCCGTTATTATTGCAAACGTAACAGAAAACCCAAATCCTAATAGCGACGAAGTAGATAAAGCATTTGACGAATGTTGGATTGGGAATGATGGTTACCTAAAAAATGATGGTAATCGTCAGCACCGGGCAATAGCTTTTCAAGGCAATGTTAGAAATGAATTAGGGGAAACTGTTACAGATATATTTGTGGTAGATCTTCCTGCGGATTTGAATACATTGAAAGCAGAAACTACGCAAGGACTAGCTTCTGCTAGACTTGCAGTGCCAGTAAGCTTGGCGCAGCGGAGAATAACAAAACTTAAAGAAGGAGTAAAAGGTCCGCGTCATTGGCTTCGCACCAGTGCTGATGGTCGTATTATTGCCTTTCTCTCCAAAGACAAAGCAGGTTATATAAATGCATTCGGTGTTTCTCCAAACGGAGGTGCTGTAAAACAGCTGAGCTTTCATAAGTTTGATATCGAAAGCGGCTTTAACTTTAGCCCAGACGGGAAGCAACTAGCATATATCGCTGATAGAGATGTTTATATTACTGATATTGAAACAGGCGAGTCTACAAAAATAGCAGACAACCAACCCGATACCAAGTTTACTGGTACAGTAGTATGGTCTCCAGACGGAAAAAAACTTGTTTACAACAAGTATGTAAATCGTTCTGGAGGAGCATTTTTGCAGATTTTTGTTTTAGAAAAGGAAGATTGATTTGAATATAGAGAGGGTGTAGAACAAACTGTATCTAAAGCTATTCGTTTTAGCTCCTGACACAGTTTGTTTTACCTAATTCTTTACAAAGCCAGAACATCTTTAAAAATAAGAATTATTGGCAAGCTTTAAATCTGCGTTATTTAACCTTCATCACCACAACTCCATGTTTAGGGATATCAAAAGAACGACTTTGTTTTAACTTCCCTAATTCTTTATGTAGCCATAAATCTCTTAAACGAACTCTTCCCTTTTTACCAATAAGTTCTGGTGTAAGTACAAATTTTTCGGTTCTGTTTCCACGATTAAGAATTGCTATTGCATTTTCTTTTCCATCAATACCTAACTTTTTAAGCCAGATCTCTATTTCGCCTTTATGGTAAATTCTCTGCGCTTGATGAAAGCCCTTATCTTGGTTTAAAGCAATCAACTCTTTGTTTGTTAGTATCTCTAGGGTCTCTTTAGACATTTTTGTTAAATCGTTGCCGGCAAGTAAAGGAGAGTTGAGTATACACCACATAGAAAAGTGCGATTTATCCTCATCGTACGTCATTCCACGGCCCACTTGCAACATATCCATATCATTATAATGCCCTGCAGAAGCATATTTGTATAATTCTCTGTTAAGGTCAATAATGGTTAAAATAGAGGAAAACGTTGAACTGATATCTCCAGATATACGCCACGAATCTGCTTTATTAATTACCCATGTTCCGGGGAACTTCCATCTACAAACGTTGACCAAGTAGTTGTTATCTAAAGATTTAATATGATTAATGATTTTTGTGTATTCAGTTTCCTCATCAAGTTTCATCTTCTCTCCGCCACACCAATCAACCTTTAGAAAATCATAGCCCCACTCTTTAAAATATAGCTTACAATCCTCCTCAATATGGCCGTATATCCCTACGTTGATGCCGTTTTTATCATGATCGTAGATTGAACCACAAGTGTTTTTCCCTGCATCGGTATATATGCCTGCTTTTAAGTTTTTGTTATGGATATAGTCCGCTAAATATTTCATTCCGGAAGGGAATTTAGTGGAGTCAGCAAATATTTTTCCTGTTGAATCACGTCCGCCAAAAAAGCCGTCGTCAATATTAACAAAGCGATAACCTGCTTTGTACATCCCAGAACTAATCATAGCGTCTGCCTGGCGTTTGATAATGTCTTCATTGATATGGATGCGATAGTTATTCCAGCTGCTCCAGCCCATAATGGGAGCTTTCGCTGTTTGAGCCTGGAGCTGTAAAACAGGCAACAGCCCGCTTAACAGAATTAAAGCAAATGTTCTTATAAGCCTGATTTTAGTCATGATTTTTGCATGGATTTTGAGATAATATTTAGGTGTAAAATTTTTGTAAAAGCAGACGGTTTTATAAATAACAAAAAGCAAGTTATATTTAATCAGCGAAAGCGTATTTCATCGGGCCATGGAACTTGCTTTCCATCTGCTTTGAATGTTGGCATCTGTGCTTGCCGATTTTTTAATTTTCGGGTTAGTAAACGGGCTAAGGCTTTTGTTTTATTGGGAAACTGTTTTGATGTATTGTGTTCTTCTTTAATATCTTTATTTAGGTTGTACAATTCTAATGTTCCATATTTTTCAAAGTAGATCAACTTCCAGTCTCCTTGCCTAATGGCAACCATAAACGAATTATCTCGACTGCTGTTTCCTCCTCCCCAATTATTTGGGAAGTTCCAAATCAAAGGCCGTTTTTTATCCATACGTTTTGGGTTGGTTATAAAAGGAACAATGCTTTTACCATCTAATTTTTGTACCGTGGTATAATTTTTTACTCCTGCCATTTGTAAAATGGTAGGATAAAAATCTTCGATAATAACGTTCTGTTTGGATGTAGTGCCGGGCTTACTAAAGCCATTCCAAAACACCATCATCGGTTCGCGGATACCGCCTTCATACAATGAGCCTTTTCCGCCTCGCAATGGATAGTTTTGAGTGTTAGGTTTTCCTACTCGGGGCGAATGCGAAAAACCTCCGTTATCCGACATAAAAATAATGATGGTGTTTTTTGCCAGGTCCTTTTGTTCTAGGTAGTCCATCAATTTGCCCAAACTATGGTCCATCCCTTCTATCAAAGCGCAATAAGAGGCTTCTGACGGGGAGTAGCCTTTATCCAGATACGGCTTAACAAATCTGCTATCAGCATCAAAGGGTAAATGGACCGCATAATGGGACATATACAGAAAAAATGGTTTTTTCTGAATTTGGGCGGTATCCATCGCCAGCATTGCTTCGGTGGTCAAGTCTTCTGTAAGGAAAGTAGAAGTGCCCCAATATTTTTTAAGATTGGGTAGATCTGCCTTTACATTATAATGATTTGGGCGGTAACCAAAACTATCCTTAGCAAAATAAGAAGCAGGATTACCTGCTGCGCCACCGCCGATGTTTTTCTGGAATCCTAAGTTGAGTGGATTTGCTCCTGTGGTTTGCGTAGCTCCAAAGTGGGCTTTTCCGCAATGAATGGTATAATAGCCGTTGTCTGTTAGCAGTTGGGGCAAAGCAGTTGCATACACACTTTTTGATTGCCCGGCAAATGGTGATAATCCGTTTACGTTCCAATTTGGTGTTTGCAATAGCTCATCTTTTGGGTCTACCTGTATGTCTTTCTCAGATACCCAGTTGGTAACTCTGTGAGCGGCGGAATTTATGCCTGACATTAAACTTACCCTTGAAGGTGTGCATATCGAATTTGCATAAGCGTTGGTAAATTTTACCGATTGCCTAGCCAACCTCTCCATATTGGGCGTATGAAACTTTTTATTTGCATTTGTGGTGCTGTCCCAAAATGGAACCGATGTGTCTTGCCAACCCATATCATCTACCAAAAAGAAAATGACGTTAGGCTTTTGTTTCTGGGCAAACAAAGTAACAGGAAAGTAGCACAATGTTAAAAAACAGAAGCAACTCACTTTTATGATTTCTTTCATTTTTTGATATAATAGGCAGAAAATAATTTAAAATCGGGTTCGTTAAAGCTTTCATCAACTACAACACGAATTTTATTGCTCTCTAAAGGTTTTTCAAATAGATGAATGTATTTATGACCGATAGAAGTTCCGGCATGCACTGTTTTCCATTGTTTATTTTCGTTTATTTCGATATGGAACTTTTTTACCGAGTGTCCTTTTTTAATGTTTTCTTGTAATACAATTTGGTTCAAGAGCTGCTTCTTTTTGAGCTTAAGCTCAAGAACAGGTACTTTGCCCGAGGTTGACGCGATCGGACTTTCAAAACGCTTTTTTATTTCGTCGCCAAACTCTTTCAATCGAACCACATCTGAATTGGGCATTAAACCTCTATTATCTGGTGTTAAACCCAAAATTAGTGTCGAATTTCTGCCTACAGATTTATAATACATATCTATCAGGTTTTTTAACGGGAAAATATGCTGCTCATCATTAGGTTCCCAAAACCATTCGTGACGTCCATTATAGCCTCGAAGAGGAGAATCTGCCATGGTAGGGACCCAATATTTACCCATCATGTCACCATGTTTAAGTAATGCGAAATTATCCTTTGCAATCATTGGAGGGGCAGATTCGCCAGAACCTGTAAAATTAAAAGGAAATGTAGACCAGTTTGGATACCCAACTGTACCGCTTTCTGAACCCGCCCAACGCATTTCTGCCAATTGATCATTATGGTAAAACAGCGCATTAGGTTGATATTTCTGAACTATAGGCAATACATCTGGCGTACCATTCTTCGGGTTGCCTGCTCCGCCATCAAACCAGAGCATAAATAAAGGACCATAATTTGTACAGATCTCTGTCAACATCCCTTCCACCATTTTATTATAATACTTTTGTCGTCTCTTCTGCATTTCTCCAGTACCATCAACCACAAAATCATGTACACCAAAAAACGAATTCCATCGTATCCCCAAATAAATCCCTGGTTTTAAACCATGCTTTCGGCAGGCATCAACAAAATCCCGTACCAAATCTCCTTTACCTTCTTCCCATTTTAATGCCTTTAAACTATAAGGGTTGAAATCAGACTGAAATAAAGCAAAGCCTGTTTCGTGGGTAGCCGTTAAAATCGCAAACTTTACACCTGCTTGTTTTGCAGTTATCACCCATTGTTCAACATCAAGTTGGGTAGGGTTAAAAATATTATAATCTACTACAGGAGTTAGACGATTAACACCCTGACTATATTTAGTGGTATCAAAAACATGCAGATCATAGTGAAATACTACACCCAGCTCTGCCTGTTGATAGTCGAGCTGTTTCTGGTTAGGTAAAGCAACCTCCCTATCCTGCGCCTGTAAATTAAGTGCACTTAAGAGTAAATAAACCCAAAGTAGTAACTTCATTTTATCATTTTGCACCGCTTGTTTTATTAGAATAACCTTCATTTACCTCTTTAAGATGCGTACTTGGTTTTAATAAATCTTAGTTTTATGTACTGTGTAATTGGGATTGTTTTTGGATGTCCAGTTACAACATTCTCTATACCTTAACAAATAGAATGGTTATCCCGAAAATAATCAGGATAACCATTATGTGTACTTTCTTTTTAATCTTACTCGTAAAAATCTTTTTGTGTAGCGATGTAACCCGTTGGTTTTACTACCGTGATGATCCCTTTTCCGTCGAACAGATCATCTACCGGAAAAAATAATTGCTCGCCAGGTTTAATGGTTGGCAGATCATAAGCTTTATAATTTTTAAAGTTATCTTCTTTATCAGAGATGTATAGTTTATAGCCAGAAACGCTGTGTTGGGGTAATCCTAAACTGCCAAACATCATTACACTCATTTTGCCTTTGGCACCTTCCAGTCTTTGAACTTCGATAGGAGAGGATAGTTCTCTAAGTATTTTTGCAGACGGTTTTGCAACACCGTACATATCAAAAACACCGTGAACTCTTCTTCTAAATTTATCCTTGTCAAAAGTACCGGGATAGTGCGTACGGTAATCGGTTAAATCAAAATAAATAGCACCTTCTACATAGGATTTACTTTCGTAAACCGCCATGTGGTAGATCATATCACGTACGCGTCTTTCATCGCCACCTTTAAAATTTGGCCCGCATAAACCAAACTCAGATATAAATAAAGGTTTATTTGGGTAAGAGGTATGGATACTGTCTAAATAATTAGAAAGCTTAGCTTCGGGAATCCCCCACCAACTGGCAGAATATTCGTTCATCATCAGATAATCACCTAAACTACCTGCATCTGGTACAAAGTTAGGGTTGTTGTTGAATCCGTCTTTTAAAGTATTACTCACATAAGAAACCATTCTCTTTGGGTCTAGATCGCGAGCTTTTTGCAACAGACCTTCAATCATCTGTTTCATGTTTTTATCTCTGCCTCTTAACTCGTTACCAACGCCCCAAGCATAAATAGATGGGTGGTTGTAACGTTGCTGAACCATTTTTGTGAGTTGACTGGTAGCAATGGTTTTTATGGTATCGTTTGATGGTGTTTCCCAGCCCCAAAGCGGAACCTCGGCCTGCAAAATAATCCCTTTTCTATCGCAGAAATCGTAAAATAAATCATCTTGCTGAAAGTGAATCCTACTGAAAATAGCATTCACTTCTTTCATCAATCGGCCGTGTTTCAAAATTTCATCGTCTGGTTCGGCAAAACCAAAATTTGGGTTTGAACCAGCAGTCCACTCAATGCCCATCAGCTTTACATGTTCGCCGTTTAAATAGGTTTTACCATCCTTAAAACGGAAATCTCTGAAGCCAACACTGGTAGAGATATGATCAACAGCTTTGTTGTTTTTTAAAACCTGTACATCAATACGGTATAAATTTGGGTGGTCAAAATGCCAAGGGTTAACTTTTGTCAAGTCGTAATCAATCACGGCAACACCATTGTTTACCGTAGCCTTGCTGATTTTACTTAAAACCACTTTGTTGGTCGCTTGGTTGTCCTCGGTAATGGTGACTTTGAATTTTAAATCCGTTTTAGCTAAATCGTCAAAGCCTAATTTGATTTTTACTTTGGCAGAACTGTCTTTTAGTTCTAAAATTGGGTCAACATTTACGTAGCTAGCTGCCGGTTTCCCGGATACAATTAGCTTTACTTTTCTAATTAATCCACCATCATTTGGCCAATCAAAAGAATTACCGAAAGGAACTTTGTTACGGCCGTAGTCGTTGTTTACCGCTACGGTTAATACGTTTTTTTGACCGTATTTTAGTTTCCCGTTAAGGTTTACATAAATTTTATCGAAACCGTCGCCAATGTTTTCCTGAATTTTTTCTCCGTTAAGGTAGATGTAGGCGGTATGGTTAATCGCACCAAACTCAATCACTACATTTTTGTTTTTCCAATCTTCAGGAGCAGAGATTTCATTCTGGTACCAGCCCCAGCCGTAGAAATTCTGGTTCTCTTTTTCTACGTTCCAAGTATGTGGAGCGGTTACGGTTTTGGTATTTTTTAGGCTGGTTTTAAACCATTGTTGGTTTAAGCCTTCGGCTTTTTTATCAGTGGTAAATTTCCAGCTTTTGTTAAGTGCAATGGTGTCTCTTTGTGCAAAGGCTAAAAAGCTAAAGCAAACAAGGCAAAGCATCAATGTAATTCGTCTCATCTTAAATTAATTAGGGATTTTCTGTAAATATGAAATTGGTGTTTTAATATTTTTTTTTGTAAAGTCCTTGATAAAAGCTGATTCCACGCTCGGCCCATGAATTAAAATGCCATTGGTTCAAACGTTTTACAAAATCATCGTAATTTTTTTCTGATACTGGGGTCCATAAAGCTTCTGCAATAGCGGGCAATCTTGGCAATAGCATATATTCCAGATATTCAGGAGTGGCAATGTTTTCTGTCCAGATGGCAAACTGACCACCTTTGATGAATTTATGTTGCTCAGCTGTTAATGCTTTTGAGTATGGATCGTATCCGTAAACTTTATCTAAACTATTTACCGAAAACCCTGCTGCAAAAGGTTCTGTTTTTGGATCTGCTTGATAGCGGTTAAAATATAAAGGATTGCTTGGCGACATCACTACGTCGTGACCTTGTTTTGCCGCTTCAATTCCGCCTTTTTCGCCTCTCCAGCTCATTACTGTTGCAGACGGAGCTAATCCACCTTCTAAAATCTCATCCCAACCTAAAAGTTTTTTATGGTTTGCTATTAAAAAGTTTTCCATCCTTTTGATGAAATAGGATTGCAGATCAGGGGTGTCTTTTAAGTGCTCGGCTTTCATCCTGGCCTGGCATTTCGGGCATTCTTCCCAACGGAATTTCTCTACTTCATCGCCACCCACATGAATGTATTCTGAAGGAAAAATCTGCATTACTTCTTTCATTACATCCTGTAAAAACAGGAAAGTGCTGTCGTTTCCTGCACAATATTCGAAGTTTATGCCACGGTGCCCCTTAAAACCACCAACCACGCTAGAGTTTGGAACTGCTTGCGGAATTCCAGTACAAGAAAACTGTGGATAAGCCGCTAATGCTGCGCCAGAATGTCCTGGCATTTCAATTTCTGGAATTACCGTAATGTTTCTCGCTTTTGCATAAGCAACCACATCTTTAGCTTGCTCTTGGGTGTAATAACCACCATATTTGTAGGTATCGTTAAAGTTTAGCGTAGAATCTTTTGAATACCAACGACTGCCGTAAACCTCATCTCGCCAAGCGCCAACGCTGGTCAATTTTGGATATTTTTTAATTTCTAATCGCCAGCCTTCGTTATCTACCAAATGCCAGTGGAAAACGTTCATTTTATAACTCGCCAATAAATCAATGGTTTCTTTAATAGTTTCTACCGAGAAAAAATGACGGCTTACATCCAGCATCATTCCACGCCAGCTAAAACGCGGATAATCTGTAACTTCCATAAACGGAACTTTTAAAGCTTCATTGGTTCTGATAGCCGGCAAACATTGCATTAAAGATTGAACGCCGTAAAAAAGTCCTTCTTTGGCATTTGCTTCTAAAAGAATCAAGTCTTTAGAAACGTTTAAGCGATAGCCTTCTCTACCTAAAGCAGCGATATCAACCAGTTTAAATTCGATTTTTTGAGCAGATTTTTGGTTGCTAGCCAAACTCATTCCTGATATTTTTTGGATATGATTGCTGAAGTAATCTGCCAAAGTTTTTAGCGACTCGTTTTTTTTAGGATAGCTAAACGATGTTTGCTTATTGATGATAAATGAACCATTGCCAAGCGCAATGTTTGCTGGTTTTGGGATAATGTTTGTTTGTGCTTTCGCGATGCCGAGCTGCAATAAAAGTATCGCCGTAAGGGCTAGTAAAAAGTAGGATTTCGTTTTAAATAACATTTGGAGTTCTTTATTGAATTTATTATTCTATTGCGCTGTGATAAAAGGAAAGTTTGAATTTTCTGTGTGCTGTTCAATCATGATTTTAGTCATGCGTTCTACTATCTTAGGATATTTTTTAGCTACATCATTTTGCTCTGCTGCGTCTTTTTCAAGGTTGAATAATTTAATAGGGTTTTCGGGATGTTGGATTACATTGAGCTTTACGGCTTTCCATTTCCCCGAACGGACTGCCTGCCTTCCACCATCCTCATGAAATTCCCAGTATAAGAATGGATGTTGCGCTTGCTTACCATTATTTGTTAAAAGTGGTAGCAACGATAAACCATCTGTGTCAGACGGGGTAGGAGCACTGATTACATCGGCAAAGGTTGGCATGAAATCCCAAAATGCACCCATAAAACCTGTTGATGTGTTCGCTTGAATTTTATTTGGCCAGCTCACGATCAAGGGCACCCTAATCCCCCCTTCGTATAAATCTCTTTTTTGACCTTTAAATCCAGCGCTGCTGTTAAATTTAGCAGGATCATTTCCACCTTCAGAATGTGGACCATTGTCGCTGGTGAAAATAATGATGGTATTTTCGGCAAGATTTAAGGCTTTAACCTTGGCTACCACTTCGCCTACGTAAGAGTCTAGTTTGCTAACCATTGTGGCGTAAGCTGCTTTTGGATAAGCCTGTGGCTGATAGTTTTCACCGTTCCAGCTGTTTTTGATAGCTACCGGAGCTTCTTTAAACTTGTTTTTGTAATAAGTAAAAGTAGTATCACCAGCAGGGATTTGTAAAGCTGCGTGAGGCAGCGTATAAGGTAAATACAAGAAAAACGGAGCTTCCTTGTTTCTTTCTAAAAATTCGATTGATTTCTGTTGGATTAATTCTGGTGCATAAACTTCTAAATTTTGAAGCGTATTTGGCAGTTTAATCTCGGTTTGGTTATCCCATAAGTGATCGGGGAAATAGTTATGTGATTGGCGCTGACAATTGTATCCAAAAAAACTATCAAAACCTTGGTTGTTTGGTTCTCCTTCTGAACCTGGAAAACCTAAGCCCCATTTGCCAAATCCGCCGGTAACGTAGCCTTCATTTTTAAAAAGTTCTGCAAGGGTAAATTCCTTGTCTTTTATAGGTAATTGGCCCTCTGGCTTTATTTCGAAATTCCCTTGAACGCTGGTGTGCCCGGTATGTTTTCCGGTCATTAAAGATGCCCGCGAAGGTGCACAAACAGAAGTACCTGCATAAAACTGGGTAAAACTGATTCCATTTTTTGCTAAGGCATCAATATTTGGGGTTTCTATCAATTTTTGACCGTAGCAGCCTATATCGCCATAACCCAAATCATCAGCTACAATTAAAATTACGTTGGGTTTTGTTTGGCTAAAGCCCACACAGAATGTGAACACCATAAATAGGATTAAAAAGAGCTTTTTCATCATTTATTTTGGTCTAATATTTTTCTTGCGTCTGTATCTTTATACTGTTCAATGAGTTGATCTAATCTGGTTTTAAGTTTTGGTATCAGCGCTTGATAAGTTTTATCGTCATAAACATTGTGCAGTTCGCGAGGGTCTTTCTCTAAATCGTATAATTCCCAACCTTCTACTCTTTTGTAAAAACGAATGAGTTTATATTTTTTGGTACGTATACCGAAATGTGGAGAAACAGCATGTTCGCCATTTTCGTAATAATGGTAAAAAATAGCGTCTCTGCCTTTTTTTGCTTTCCCATTTATTAACGGAAGAAAAGATTCTCCCTGCATAGCTTTTGGAATTGCTAGACCTGCAATATCCAACATGGTAGGAGCGATATCTAAGTTTAAAACCATGTTCTCATTTATCGATTTAGGTTTTACTACGCCAGGATAACGCATCACCATTGGCGTACGGAAAGACTCTTCGTACATCCAACGTTTATCAAACCAACCATGTTCGCCCATGTAAAACCCCTGATCAGATAGGTAAATAACTACTGTATTTTTATTTAGGTTATGTTTGTCTAAGTAGTTTAGGGTTCTGCCAATGTTTCTGTCTAACGAGGCTACTGTACTGGCATAATCACGCATATAGCGTTCGTATTTCCATTCTGCCAATGCTTTTCCGCTTAAGTTTCTGGCTTTTAAATCGGCTTCGATAGGTTGATAATGTGCATCGAATTTTGCTCTTTGGGCAGGATTCATTCTGTTAATCATAGATTCGCCTTTAGGGCTATAAGAAAGCATTTTTAAATCATAGCCCATGATAAGATCTCTGCCAACTTCCATTTCTTGAAGGCCTGCTGCTTTACGTGATTGGTAATCATCATAAAAAGTAGGGGGCAAAGGAAACTTTACGTTATCATATAAAGCAAAATCAGCAGTGTCTGGAATCCAAGTGCGGTGGGTTGCTTTGTGCCCAATTACTAAACAAAAAGGCTTACTTTGGTCGCGTTGGTCTAACCAATCTTCGGCTTTATCTTCGATGATATTGGTTACGTAGCCTTCCGTTTTCTCTTTGGTTCCGTCCATTTTAATAAACTCCGGATTGTAATAATCTCCCTGTTCTGGTAAAATGGTATAATAGGTAAAACCTTCGGTTCTGTTGCCCAAATGCTGTTTTCCAATCCATGCGGTTTGGTAACCGTCGGCCTTTAGGTGTTTTACAAACATATCCTGACTGTGGTCAAAATGAGAGGTTTCGTTATCTTTAAAGCCATTGATATGGCTGTACTTTCCTGTTAAAATTACGGCTCTGCTCGGTCCGCAAATAGAATTGGTAACATATGCCTTTTTAAATGTTACGCCTTCGTTGGCAATTCTATCAATATTAGGGGTTTTTACCAGTTTACTTCCGTAAGCACCAATGGTTTGGTAAGAATGATCATCGGAAATGATGATGACAATATTGGGTTGTTTTTTTTGTGAATAGCCGTTTTTTATTCCTAGCGATAATAAAAAAGCGATACCAATAAGTTTAAAGTTAATGCAGTTGTCAAACATTTTCATGTTTTAAAATTTAAAGGTTCAAGAAGTAATTGGACTGCGGTTTTAATGACAGTATACAAAGGACGATTAATTAAATGAAAAGTAGTACTCGCGAATTAAATAATCAATATAAATTTTGTCAATGTTCATGTAAATGTAGAGAACCTATTTTTAATAGAGGCTGTTTTTGAAAACAGCCTCCTTAAATTCTATTTATTAATCAATTGAATGTTTCGCATAATTTAGGTCCATATTATCAAATCGCTTAACAAGTACCTGTAATCGAGTTCTAAAATTATCCCAGTTTCTGGTTTCTTTTGGAGACCATAATACTTCAGCCAAAGCGCTCATCCTAGGTAAAACCATGTACTCCACATAATCAGTAGTTTTCATGTACTCCGTCCAAACGTTTCCTTGTGCTCCTAATATAAATTTGCTTTCTTCTTTAGTTAAAGCAGTGGGAGTAGGTTCATAAGAATATACTTTTTCAACCGAGGTAAAACCGCCTATAGCCAATGGTTCCTTATCCACATTTTTTGATTGATAATGGTCAAAATAGCAAAACTCGCCGGGGGTCATTATAACATCGTGATGTTGCTTTGCTGCTTCTATACCTCCTTGAATACCTCTCCAGCTCATTACCGTGGCGTTAGGAGCTAAACCGCCTTCTAAAATTTCATCCCAACCAATAATGTCTTTTCCTTTGCTGTTCAAAAATTTCTCTATTCTATGTATAAAATAGCTTTGCAAACCATGTTCATCTTTTAATCCTTCTTTTTGAATAATGGACTGTGCTAACTCGCTTTTTTTCCATTCTGTTTTGGGTGCTTCGTCGCCACCGATATGGATGTATTTACCAGGGAATAATGCAATTACCTCAGTTAATACATCTTCTAAAAATTTAAAGGTTTCTTCTTTAGGTGAATAAATTTGATCAAATACACCCCACTTGGTTCCTACTTCATAAGGCCCGGTGCCACTACCAAGTTCTGGGTAAGCAGCTAAAGCGGCTAGCGAGTGCCCTGGTAACTCTATTTCCGGAATAATAGTTACGTGTTTAGTAGCCGCATAAGCCACAACATCTTTAATCTGTTCTTGCGTGTAAAACCCTTCCACCGGAATGCCATCACCTACGTAGGGATCGAAATTCTTTTCTAACATAGTTTCTTTACGCTTAGAACCAATCTCTGTTAATCGAGGATATTTTTTAATCTCAATTCTCCATCCTTGATCTTCTGTTAAATGCCAGTGGAAAGTATTCATTCGGTGCATGGCAATTAAATCGATGTATTTTTTAATAAAGTCAACTGGAAAAAAATGTCTTCCAACATCTAGGTGCATCCCGCGATAAGCATACCTTGGGCTATCTACAATTTCTACTGCAGGTATTAAAACGGTTTTAAGACTGGTGTTTGCTTCTTTAGACGCAACGGGCAGTAATTGTGCTAAGGTTTGCAGGCCGTAAAACACACCCGTTGAGGTTTTACCTTTGATGGTGATTTTTTTAGAATCTACACTAAGTTCATAACCTTCTGTTGCTTTTACAGATGGATCAAGCAAAAGCTCAATTGTGCTTTTTTTTGATTTTGCGTTTACAGGGAAATCAACAGTAGGGAGATAATTTTGTAACACACTTTTTAGAAAAGTGCCTTCGTTTTGCAAATCATCGCTAAAAATAAGACTCGTCTTTTCTGATACTACAAACATCCCATTTTTGGGAGTGAGTTGGGCGGGCATAGGGATAATAGCATAAACCGGCTTATCGGCAGCAACCGCTTCCGCCTTTTTGCCAATCAAAAGAATAGCTACGCATAGAATTAATAATAGATTTTTCATCTCTTTCTCTGTTTTTATTTAGTTACTGTTTTTTATAATCCTCAAAAAGCTTTTCGGTAGAAACCCATACCCTTCTAATTCCCAATTGGCCGGAACTTTTATATTTCCCCAGCTACTTACATCGAAATTGTTTTTGTAAAAATCAGTTGGACGTTCAGCTGGAGCTGGCACCCATTTAAACTTCCATAGTCCGTCTAGCGAAATGAAATTCTCAGGCGAAAGTCCTGCTTGTTTTGCCATCTTTTCAGAAGAATAGGACATAAAGCCAGCGTGAGTATTCTCCTTATTTTCTGAAATTACATTTGGGTTTTCGATGTAATGATAAATATCTTGTTTAAGCGCTTGAGAAAATCCCAGTTGGGAACTTAAAGCATAAAATAATGTAAAAAGAATAAGGTTTTTCATGAATTTTAAAAAAATAGCTGTATTTAAATTAGATGGCTTGACGATTAATCTAAGTCCGTCTTTTTAAATTTTGGAGCGCTTTATGGCGCTTTATTGTCTTATATGTTGTTAAAAAAGTCTAATGTTCAATGGTTATCTCATCTGGCCATGGAACCTGTTTTCCGCTAGCTTTAAAAGTTGGCATTTGTGCTTTTTGCGCCTTTAATTGTTTGGTTAATAAGCGGGCTAAGGCCTTTGTTTTCTTTGGTAGTTGTTTGGATAAGTCATGTTCTTCTTTGATGTCGTTTTTTAGATTGTATAATTCCAGCTGAGCATATTTTTCGAAGTAAATCAGCTTCCAGTCTCCCTGCCTTATGGCGGTCATAAACGAGTTATCCTTAGCCCCATTCCCTCCGCCCCAATTATTAGGGAAATTCCAGATTAAAGATCGCTTATTGCTGATTTTTTGCGGATTCTTAATAAACGGAACCATACTTTTGCCATCTAGTTTTTGCTGGATTACATAGTTTTTAATACCTGCCATTTCTAAAAGAGTAGGATAAAAATCTTCCATAATCACTGGCTGGCTAGCAACGCTTCCAGCTTTGCTCACGCCATTCCAAAAAACCATCATTGGCTCGCGGATACCTCCTTCGTATAAAGAGCCCTTTCCGCCACGCAAGGGATAATTTTGGGTGTTTGAGCGTCCTTCTCTCGGGGGATGAGAATAACCTCCATTATCAGACATAAACACAATAATGGTGTTTTTGTCTAGCTTGTTCTGCTGTAGATAATCCATCAGATCGCCTAAACTTTGGTCCATACCTTCTACCAAAGCACAATAGGCCGCTTCGGGTGCGGTGTAACCTTTATCCAAGTATTTTTTAATAAATTTTTGATCAGCGTTGTAAGGCAAGTGGACAGCATAATGCGCCATATAAAGAAAAAATGGTTGTTTCTTCATTTGTGCGGTATCCATTGCCAATATGGCTTCTTTGGTTAAATCTTCTGTAAGAAAGGTCGAAGTTCCCCAATACTTTTTAAGATGAGGGAGGTCTGCTTTTACATTATAATGGTTTGGGTTATGGCCAAAATCATCTTCAGCTAAATAGGAAGCTGGATTTCCGGCAGCACCTCCGCCAATGTTTTTTACAAAACCTAATTTTAGTGGGTCAGCGCCGATGGATTGGTATGCACCGAAATGCGCTTTTCCGCATTGAACGGTATAATAGCCGTTATCTTTTAATACCTGTGCAAGAGGCGTTGCGTAAACACTTTTTGATTGACCTGAAATCGGCGACAAGCCATTAACGTTCCAGTCGGGTATTTGTAATACATCGTCCTTTGGGTCAACCATCCTATCTTTCATAGATACCCAATTGGTTACATTGTGTGTTGCCGAATTTAAGCCCGACATTAAACTTACCCTTGAAGGTGTACATATGGAGGTGGCATATGCATTGGTAAACTTTACCGATTGTTGGGCTAATCTTTCCATGTTCGGAGTATGGAATTTTAGGTTTGCGGTGGTTATGCTATCCCAAAAGGGAACGGAGGTATCTTGCCAGCCCATATCATCTACTAAAAAGAAAATAATATTAGGTTTTTGTTGTGCGGATAATCTCAGCGTTAGTAATAATGTAAAAATTAGTAAAAAAATACTTTTTATCATTTCTTTGATTATTAGGAGTCTTTTAAAGGTTGTTGTGTTACGCTGATGGGTACAACTAGCTAAAAAAGAGCTGTTTTGTTTAATATATTCTAATCGATTTAAATTTTAATTACCTCAGTAAACAGAGCAGTTGGAAGTTGTTGCAAATTAATGAGCTACATACGCATCAATGGTGGTGGTTCTCGTAAAAAAAGGGGGTATAATCCGTAAGATGCATTTTTTAATCTTTATATCTGAAAGGCAAAGTCAAACTCAAATTTTTCGTCTTTTTTGGATTCGAAGTTTTTCAGCAAATATTTAGTGCTCCTTAAATGACAAGGATAAGATGCTTAAAATCTAAATCGTAAAAAACTATTTGCCTCAGATTCTAAGGTTCATCAATTTTTTGGAAATTATTATATATGTATTTGATTTAGCAATCGATATTTATAACTTCGGGCAAGTTATTTTAAACCAATATTGACCCGCTTCCTAACTTTACAAGTAATCCTGCTATTGTTTGGTGTCTGTTCATATGCCAGTATTCAGCATTTGGATACCAGCAACGGACTATCAAACAACGAGGTAACCAGTATATATCAAGATCATAAAGGTTTTGTATGGATAGGAACCTACGATGGGCTTAACCGATTTGATGGGTACAAATTCATTACTTTCCGGCACAGTTTATCCAACTCAAACTCTCTGATCAATAATACAGTACTCTGCATCGAACAAGATAGCAGCCGTAATTTATGGATAGGGACAGAAGGAGGCGTGAGCAGGTATGATATACTGAATGCAAAATTCGATCAGCTGAGATTTTTTGATCAAAAGAGCCGTAAGGTAGAGGGTGTCAAAGGAAGGGTGAATATGATTAAAGAGAGCTCTCCGGGAACTATAGTAATTGCTTCTGAAACAGCTGGTCTTTTAATCTATAAATCAAACTCCAACTTTGCTAAAAACATTCCCATTTGGATAAATAATAAAGCGGTATATAACTATAACGCGGGGGCAGTTACTGTTGGCCCCGATAAAAAGATTTGGGTGCTGGTAAATGGTTTAGGACTTTATACTTATGAGGAAAAATCAAAAAGGTTGGTGCGTAGAGAAGGCGCCTTAAAAGCTGGTAACTTTATATTAGCAGACGATTTCAAAAATATATGGATTGGAACCGACAAGGGATTATATAAATATGCCAGTACCGGAGAATTATCCATTTCAAAGAAGAATATAAAAATAACACATCTTAGTATAGATCAAGAAAAGAAGTTGTGGATATCTTCAGATGGCGAAGGCGTACTTATACTGGACATTCCAAAAAATAATTTTTATAACTATAAACCGAAAAATCAGAACCGCTTTTTAGAAAATCCGGTAGTTTATACCACTTTTGAAGATAAAGAAGATAGAAAATGGATAGCAAGTTTAAGAAGCGGGATCGTACTGATTGATGAAAATAAATTGTTTTTTCAAACCTACTCTCATGTACTGGATAACAAAACTAATTTAAATGCTGATTTTGTTTTGGCTATATGTAAGGATAGTGAGGGAAGTTTGTGGGTGGGAACAGATGGGAACGGGATAAAAAAATGGGATGAAGAAATGAAAAGCTTTATCAGCTATCAACACCAACCCGACAATAGCCAGTCCATCAGTAACAACAAAGTAACGGACATTATCGAAGATAAGAAAGGCGATATTTGGATCAACACCTGGTCTGGCGGTGTAAATAGGCACATTAAGAAGCAGAATGGGTTTAAAAACTATAAGCTATACAATACAAAAACTAAATCTTTTGACAGATTTGGATGGCGAGTATTTGAGGACACAAACGGTACGATATGGGCAAGTTGTTTTAACGGCGGATTGTATTGCTATAACCCTTCTACCGATAACTTTGACTTATTTGACGATGGGTTAAAAAGCGTATTGTGCTTCGCTGAAGATAAAAACGGTGATTTGTGGGTAGGAAACCGGACATCTGTAATTAAAGTTGATAGAATAAAAAAGAAACATATCTCATTTTTCATAGGTTATCAAATAAGGGCGATTCACCAAGATGCAAAAAGTCAAATCTGGGTAGGTACAGAAGGAGGGGGGCTACTTAAATTTAATCCGCAAACCAAAACTTATCAACGATTTACCGTAGAAAATGGACTTTCTAATAATTCTATACTTAATATCCTTGAGGACAAAAATGGCTTTTTGTGGATGAGTACCTATAATGGAATCAGTAGTTTCAACATCAGTACGCAAAAAATTAACACCTACACTAAATCTGATGGATTACAGAATAATCAGTTTAATTACAACGCGGCCTTTGCAATTTCTGATCATGAATTTGTATTTGGTGGAATTAAAGGGTTTAATGTTTTCAATCCTTTAGATGCAGACCGGAGTCATTTTAATATTAAACCTTTCAACATAAGCCTTGATGGTATTAGAATCAACAACGTAGATATCAAAGAAAACGCCCGTTATGTCACTAAAGTTAATTCTGATCGAATTACTGTTTTGACTATTCCTTATTCGCAGGCGAATGTTTCTTTTGACTTTGTGATGCCAGAATTCTCTTCAGCGGATAAGATTCAGTACGCGTTTTTGTTAGGCGGATTGGAGAAGAATTGGAATTACAGCCAAAATATAAGAGCTGCGAATTATGGTAGACTCCCGATAGGTAACTATAAGCTATATGCAAAGTCGACAGATAGAATGGGAAATTGGCTGTCGCCAATACACCTGCTTGATATTAGGGTTTTAGCACCTTGGTATCTGACCTGGTGGGCTTATGCAGTATATGTAGGTCTGGTAGTTGGCGTATTTGTGTTATATTATAGGTACAAGGCAGAAAAGCGTGAAACAGAATATAGAATTTTAGAATCTATACGAGAAAAGGAACGCGAAAAAGAACTGAATGAAAAGAGACTTGCTTTTTTTACAAATATCTCGCATGAGTTTAGAACACCGTTAACGCTTATTTTAAATCCTTTACAAGAGCTAATAGTGCAAAACAATCCGACGGCAGAACTGGATATCGCTTACAGAAGTACAAAAAGATTGATGAACTTAGTTGATCAGCTACTACTTTTTAGAAAGGTAGAGAATGAGTTTGGGGAGCCGAGTTATTCAAAAGTGGATTTCGTTTCCTTTTGTAAAGAAATTTATTCTTATTTCACACAACAAGCCGAAAGTAAACATATTGAATACAGCTTTTTATGTGCCTATGAGAAGCTAGACTTGCAAATAGATCGCGGAAAAACAGAGATAGCCTTGTTTAATATATTAGGAAATGCGATGAAATTCACGGGTGATGGCGGAAAAATTAGTGTAGAAATAAGTACAAATGAGCAACAAGTGTTCGTAGAGATTAAAGATAATGGAATAGGAATAGCCAAAGAAGTGGGCGAGAAGCTGTTTGATAATTTTTATCAGATAAAACCTGATAAAAAAGTAAAATCTAGAGGATTTGGGATTGGCCTTTATCTAGCTAAAAAAATCATTGAGCAACAAAATGGTACAATATCCTATAAAAGCGAATTAGGCAAAGGAACCGTTTTTTATATCAGCCTTCCGCTAGTTAATGAATTGTCGATATCCACGATGGATAACTTGGAAAATACTTTTAGTTTGACCAGTCTTGGAGAAATAATAAATCCGGAAACATTAGATCCTGCGATAAGAGAAGAAGATAAGAAGACACGTCCCAACGTAGCCATTTCTGAAAAGAAATCTCTTCTCATCATTGATGACAACACCGAGATCAGACAGTACATCAAAGATATTTTTAGCCAGAACAACATCATTTACGAAGCAGATAACGGCTTAACTGGATTAGAAATGGCTCAGAAACTGTTACCAGATTTGATTATTTCTGATTTAGCAATGCCAGGATTAACCGGGGTTGAACTCTGTCAAAAAGTAAAGAATGATATCAATATCAGCCATATTCCTATTGTATTGCTGACAGGGAACAATACAAAAGAGGCAAAACTTGACGGGATCGAGAGCGGTGCTGTAGATTATATCGTAAAGCCTTTTGATAAAGCTCTATTGGTCGCTAAAATCACAAGCTTATTAGATAATAATAATAGGCTTCAACAGTACTTTTTGGAAGCGATTACCTTACAAAACAGTAGTTCAAAAGTGCCTTCAGAATTCAAGTACTTTTTGGATAGGTGCATCACTATTATTGAGTCAAACATAGATAATAATGATTTTAACGTCCAAAAATTAGCCACGGAAATGGGGATGAGCCATTCGAATCTTTATAAAAAGGTTAAAGCAATTTCAGGCTTAACGGTTAACGCGTTTATCAGGTCCATCAGACTGCGTAGAGCAGCTGTTTTGATGCTGAAAAGCAATTATAACATCAACCAAGCTTCATTTGAGGTAGGTATCGCCGATGTTAAATATTTCCGTCTGCATTTCTTTAAACTCTTTGGGCTGAAGCCTTCAGAATACATCAGAAAATACAGGAATAATTTTAATCAGGATAGCACTATTGTTCGATAATTTGCTTGTCTCAGGGATTTACAATTCCTAATTATCTATGACATTTATTAGTTTTAAAACTGTTAAATGTAACGAAAGAGCGTTAATTACCAAATTCTGCTACGTAATAACCTTGGTCTTCGGCCGCACCTATTTCTTTAGCATCAGGGTTCATCATCGATTTACAGTGACTTACGCTCTGTTGCCAAGCATTTACTGCTTTTTCAGCGTTAAAATATCCCTGCGCTAAAATCTCTCCAATGAAAACTCCATCATAACCGGCATCATAAACTCTGTCACTTGGTGTTTTTCCTGAAAGCGACACATGATCAAAATATTTTGATATGAACATGTCTGTAGCATGTTTTTTAGCAGCAGTTTCCAGTTGTGTGTTAATTAAAAGGGGCGAAACGGCTGGCATAAATTCATCTCCACATTTACACCCCGAAACTCTCAATATGTTTATTTGTTGCATCACTAATTTCGATCGCTTTTCGCCAGCTGGTAGCTCCTCTTTTTTACAACCTGTAACGGTGGTATAAAAAAGGATAAATAAAATTTTAATCAGGTTTTTACTATTCAACATATAATTTTGAAACGTATAAAAAAGGGGGTTTAGTTACAACCCCCTTAAATTTAAATATTTAATTACCAATTTCGCTCACGTCCAATGGAAATGTTTTTTCCGCTAAACGTAGTGTTGCCAGAAGGACCCGGAGATCCGCTAGCTCCTTCCATCTGCATATTGATAATAAGCCACATCGGCTTATTTACAGCATTGCTCATGACATGACCGGCAACCCACACATTATCGATATAATAGTGACACTCTACATCTGTTGCATTTATCTTGTGATACCAGGCTTTATAATTGTGATAATTTCCAGCGTTTGAAACAGCAGTTAACTTTTCTTCCCAGGAGCCATCATAAGTGTTTTGCCAAACAATTGATTTTCCTTTGAACTCCATAATGTCACTTTCTGGAGGCCATGAGCTCACACCCGTAATCCAAAATGCTGGCCATGTACCTTTTACTGTTGGAACCTTGAAATCTCCTTGAACAGTGTAAGCAGAAAACTGGTCGTTGATTGTTATTTGTTGTTTTGCATGGCAGGCTCCCGAGTAATACCAGATGGGTACATTGGTAAAGCCATTAGCCGTACTGTTTCCCGGAGAGGAAGAAAGGCGGGTTGCTTTAATAGTTAGCACACCTCCCGAAAGAGAAAGCTGACTATGGTTAGATGAACTGCCAACCATCCTTGCGGTCCCATTATGATCCGTTCCCCATGGATAATTATAGTTCCATTTTGAGTCAAAAGCAGTGTAATTGGCAAAGGAGCTTCCGTCTAAAATGATTTCCCATGCTTTTACACCTTCTTTTACAGTGTTTTCCGCTTTCTCTTTTTTACAAGATAAAACGGCGAGGCAGATAAATCCGCCGGTGATGATTGATTTTAAATTCTGATTTTTCATTTTACTTAATTATTGGTTTTATTTTTATGTAAATAAATACTCCATATTAATAGGAAAATGACCGATTTGGTGGGCAGAAATCACATACTATCAAGCTTTCTTAACCGGATCTGATTTGTTAAAAGGGCATTTATTTTATTTAGTATTACTAATAATCGGCACACCGTTGGCATTTAGATGTAATGGTAACCAGAGATATTTCGAGCTTTTTAAATCCAGCTTATTCCACATGTCAGCAATGAAAAAGAATTTTCCGGGCTTCCCAATTACTGGCAACACGAATGTACTTTGAGCGTAGAATGTTTTATCTGCATCTTTTCCTACACAGGGATTCGTTTGTGTTGTCCAGTTGCCTAAAATGCTATCCGCGGTTGCGTAGCTTGCTTCGTTGGGTGACCAGCCAGTGCATCCCGAGCTAACCAAATAGTATTTAGAATTGTACTTAAAAACTGCGGGTGCTTCGCGTTTATCACCTATTAGTATTCTTATGTCTGTTTTGGTGTGGCTTAAATAATCATCGGTTAATAAACTGATGTGCATCGTTGCGTTTTCTTCTGAAGAGTAGAAATGGTAAGCTTTTCCATCGTCATCTACAAACAAAGTCATATCTCTAGCCATATTGCCGTTTGGTCTAACACTTCCTTTGTAAATAAAGGGCCCCACAGGCGAATCGCTTATTGCAACACCAGATCGGGCGTAAGAATAATCTTCAGAGTCAATGTGCATCCACATTACAAATTTCTTAGTCTTTTTATTATAGATAACTTTTGGGCGCTCAATCACTTTTGAGGTATGTAGGTCATGCTTTTTATCTACCTTGTTGGAAGGAAGTACGACACCTTCAAATTTCCAATTCTTAAGGTCTTTAGACGAGTAACAGGAAACCCCACCTGCCTTCACTCTGTAGTTTTCCCAGTCAGAGTCCGGGACTTTATAGGTGGGGCCGGATTTTAGTTCTCCATACCAATAGTAAGTTCCTCCATAATACAAGATACCTCCGCCATGAGCATTTATAGCGTTGCCATCCGTGTCGGTCATCATTTTAACTTTAGTAGATTGGCTAAGAGCAACAAATGTGTTTAGCATTAAACAGAAAGAAATAATTAGTGTTCGCATATTTTTTAAAAAAGGTTAAGGGTAAGGTTAGCTTGATACAAGGTTAAGGCTAAAGTGTTGGACAGAAAGTGGTGGAAATCGTTTTGTTTAGGGGCAAATTCGGAAAAGAAGCAACAACAAGCCGAAATCGTTTCCACGCTCTTGCATATATTTTTATTTTATGTAAATTCAGCCAACCAAGCCTAATAGCCAACACATGTTTCGCTACATTTTAATCTTATCTATTTTATTCTCAAGTCCTCTTGTAGCTCAAACCTCTTTGTCTGAGAGGCGAATAAATGTAGACCAAGGTTTATCAAACAGCTCGATAAATACGGTGTTTCAAGATAAAAGGGGATTTATATGGATAGGAACACATGACGGTTTAAATAGGTATAACGGAAAGGATTTTAAGGTTTATCGTCACCAATTCAATCAAACAAATTCCATCGACGGCAACTGGGTGGCTTGTATTGCTGAGGATAAGAAAGGCAAAATATGGGTAGGTACAAGTCGTGGATTAAACATCTATGATCCTGTATCCGATTCTTTCAGCCATCCTTATTTAATTAGAAATGGGCTGAAAGAACTGTTACAATCTAACATTACTGCTGTGAAGGTAGACGCTCAAGGTAATATATTTGCGACCACCACAAATGGGGGCTTGTTAACGTGTAAAAATGGAGAAAACGTATTAAGACAAGTGACCATTGAAGGTTTATCTTCTGATGAACAAAGCAGCTTCCCTGCCTCTGCAATGGTAATTGCGAAAGAAGGAATTTGGGTTACTGGACGTAACGTGGGCTTATTGGCTTATAGCTATAAGACCAAGTCGCTTCATTTCGTTGATAAACAAATCACTAACAACAATGCTTTGGCTTTGGACGATGCAGGGAGGTTATGGTTAGCTAACGATGATGGTTTATATCAGTACAATAGAGGTAAACTTAATCAGGTTTACACCAGTAGAAATAGATTAGTTAATCTTGCAGTAAAAAATAGAACTTTATGGATTTCTTCAGATGGTGACGGTGTACTTATAAAGCAGACTACAAATTTAGATGCACCAAAAAATTATGATTTCCAAATCCCAATAGATGATGTTGGGAAGTCAATATTTTGTATCTATCCGGATAGAGAGGGGAGAGTTTGGGTTGGAACCTTAAGACATGGCGGTATTTTAATAGATTCCGTAGCCAACGGTATATGGGACCTCAAGAATATAACGGGTATTAATAGCAGGAGTTTATTAGATAAAGAGATTCTCTCTTTAGGAGAAGACAAAAATAAAAATATTTGGATTGGGACAGATGGTTACGGCTTAGGTCAGCTGAATTTAAAGACTAAAACGCTTATATCTTATTCTACAAAAACACAACCATCGTTATCTAGCAATTACATTACGTCTATCCTTACCGACAAGGAAAACAGAATTTGGATAAGTACTTGGGGAGGAGGTGTACTGCGTTATGAAGAACAAAGCAACACCTTCAAACATTACGACTGCATAAATCCCAAAAGCAAAAAAATAGATAAAAATACTTGGAAACTTTTTCAAGATCGTAGCGGAAAGATATGGTTGGGAACCTGTTTAGATGGCGCACTCTACACTTTCGATAATAAGCAAGACGCCTTTGTAAGCTATGATACCAAATTAGTGAATATTTTGAGCTTTTTTGAAGATGATCGCAAGCAGCTATGGGCAGGAACGTATGAAGCTTTGATTAAAATTGACAAGGTCAATATGAAGCATAGTTTTTATCACATTGGTTCGGCGGTACGTGATATTAAAAAGGCAAAAGACAACAAACTTTGGCTTGCCACAGAAGGCGGGGGACTTCAACAATTTGATACCAAAACCCATAGAATAATTCGCTTATCAGAAGCTAATGGTTTGGCCAACAATTCTGTACTCAAAATTATTAGTGATAGACAGGGTAATCTTTGGCTAAATACGCTGGACGGAATATCCATATTCAATCTCAAAAGTAAAAACTTTAATACCATAGATACAGGATCAGGTTTACTTAGCAATGAACTTTCTTATAATGCCTCATTAAATCTAAGTAACGGATATATGTTGTTTGGTGGCATTAAGGGACTTAATATCATAAACCCAGAGAGCTTTAAAAACTATTACAAAAAGCACAAGATTTTTTTAACAGGACTGTTAATTGACCATAAACCTATCGCAAATAAGCTAAAGTATATTACCAAGCAGAACGACCAGAAAATCTTAAAACTAGAAATTCCTTTTAGTGAAGCAACAATTTTACTCAATTTTAGCTCACCAATATATTCAAATAAAACATGTAAAAATTATGCTTATTATTTAGAAGGATGGGATAAAACGTGGAGCGTAGAAGGTAAGAATCAAGAGGTTATTTATAATCGGCTGGCGGAAGGTACTTATCATTTTAAAGTGAAATTGAGCGAGCAAGGTAATCTCGCGAAAAACGAAGAGACTTTATTGACAATAGTTGTGTTGCCTCCTATTTACCGCACTTGGTGGGCTTATTTGATTTATGTGTTAGCTGTTGCGTTATTGATTTACACATTTATCAGGTACAGGTCACGCCAGATTAGACTCGCTTATGAGGTTGATTTCGCTAGGTTACAGGTTGTAAAGGAAAAGGACCTCAACGAAAAGAAAATGACGTTCTTCACCAACATCTCTCATGAATTTAGAACACCCTTAACGCTGATTTTGAATCCTTTGCAGGAGCTGATGGGACAAAACCACCCAACCGCAGACCTAGACATTGCCTACCGAAGCACCAAGCGGCTGATGAACTTGGTGGATCAACTATTGCTATTTAGAAAGGTGGAGAACGAATTTGCAGATCCTGTATATTCAAAACTGGATTTTGTTTCATTCTGCAAAGAAATCTATTCTTATTTCACACAGCAGACCAAGAGCAAAAATATCGAATATACCTTTCTGTGCGACTTTGAGAAGCTGGATATGCAAATAGATCGCGAAAAAACAGAGATAGCTTTGTTTAATATTTTAGGAAATGCGGTGAAATTTACCAGTGACGGAGGGAAAATCAGTTTAAAGGTACGTACCGATGAGAAGCAGGTGCTTATAGAGGTGAAAGATAATGGTATAGGTATAGGCAAAGAAGTAGAAGAGAAACTATTTGATAACTTTTATCAGATAAAACGGGACAAAAAAGTAAAATCCAAAGGGTTTGGTATCGGTCTTTATCTGGCAAAGAAAATCATAGAGCAACAAAATGGTACAATATCCTACCAGAGCGAACTGGGAAAGGGTACGGTTTTTTATATCAGTCTACCCTTATTCAATAAATTATCAGGCGAACCCACTGATGTGGCGGACACTACTTTTAGTCTAGCCAGTCTCGGAGAAATAATAAGTCCGGAGGAAATAGAGCCATCTATAAGGAAAGAGGAAAAGAAAATCCGTCCAAACGTTGCAGTTTCCGAAAAAAAATCTCTTCTCATTATAGACGACAACACCGAGATCAGGCAGTACATCAAAAATATTTTTAGCGCAAACAATATCATTTACGAGGCAGATAATGGGATAAGCGGACTGGACATGGCGCAAGAGTTGGTACCTGATCTGATTATCTCTGACTTGGCGATGCCGGGACTAACAGGTGCTGAACTCTGTAGGAAAGTGAAAGAAGATATCAATATCAGTCATATTCCTATTGTGCTACTGACAGGGGACAACACCAAAGAGGCAAAACTTGACGGGATAGAAAGCGGTGCTGTAGATTATATCGTAAAACCTTTCGATAAGGCATTGCTGGTAGCCAAAATCACCAGTCTGCTGGAAAACAGCAATAGGCTCCAGCAGTATTTTCTGGAGACCGTTACTTTGCAGAACAATAACTCAAAGGTACCTTCGGAGTTCAAGTACTTTTTAGACAGGTGCATCACTATCATTGAGTCAAACATAGATAACAGTGATTTCAACGTTCAAAAATTGGCTACGGAAATGGGGATGAGTCATTCCAATCTGTACAAAAAGGTGAAGACCATTTCAGGCTTAACGGTAAATGGGTTTATCCGGTCCATCAGACTTCGCAAAGCGGCAGTGTTGATGCTGAAAAGCAACTATAACATCAATCAGGCTTCGTTTGAGGTAGGTATTGCCGATGTGAAACATTTTCGTCTACACTTCTTTAATCTATTTGGGATGAAACCTTCAGAGTACATCCGCAAATACCGGAATAATTTTAATCAGGATGGTACCATTGTCCGCTAGTGGCTTCTAGTTTTTTTTATAACCCTCCCAAAATCTCAATGTAACAATCTTACGGATTTTACCCCCATTTTAAATGATTTATCCCCCTGTAATTATTTTACATGGTCTTTACATTCGTTTAAACCAATTAATTTATTTCGTTATGAATTTAAAAAAACTTACTTTTTTCTTTATTATTTATTCCATTTGGAGTATTAATGCATTCGCTCAGCGAGTCGTAAACGGAACCGTAAAAGATCAGAATGGAGCGCCACTTATGGGCGTTGCTGTGAGCGATAAAAATGGTGCCGCTACACAGACTAATGGTAACGGTGAATTTAAAATTTCGGTTGCAGACAATGCAACCTTGTACTTTAGCTATTTAGGTTTTAAAGTGCAAACAATGTCTGTGAAAGGCAATTCAAAAATTGAAGTTACCTTATTAGAGGATACAAAGCTTTTAGAAAGTGTAGTGGTAATAGGCTACGGTGTACAAAAGAAATCTGATCTAACGGGTGCAGTTTCTACACTTAATTCAAAAGCTTACAAAGATCAGCCGGTTTTAAATGTTTCTGCAGCTTTACAAGGGCGTGTAGCTGGTGTATCAGTAACAAACAATTCTGGAGCGCCAGGCGGTCAAACAAAAATCAGAATTAGAGGAGCTAATTCTGTAAACAATAATAACTCTCCTTTATATGTGGTTGATGGGGTTGCCCTAACTAGTCTCGACTTACAAGATATCAACGTTAATGATATAGAGTCTATGGAGTTATTGAAAGATGCTTCTGCCACTGCTGTGTATGGGTCTCGTGGAGCAAACGGAGTAATTATCGTGACTACTAAAAAAGGTGTAGCGGGTAAAAATAAAATATCATATAATGCTTTTGTGAGTTCAAACAAAGCAATGGAAAAGTACGATCTGATGGATGCTGTTACTTATGCTGAACAAGCTAACTTAAGAACGGGGCTTTCAGTTTTTCCAAATCCGGCACAGTTTGCTGGTAAAAGTACTGATTGGCAAAATCTTTTGTTTGATAATGCGACTACCCAAAGTCACCAGTTATCATTATCTGGAGGCGCCGAAAAAGCAAAGTATTTTGTCTCGGCTAATTATATTGACCAAAATGGTTTGCTAATTAACACCAACCAAGAAAAATATGGACTTAGAAGTAATCTTGATTTTAAAATTAACGAAAAACTTTCTTTTGGATTAAATGTAGTAGCACAGCGTACCAATTCTAAAAACAATGGCGATTTGGGATATAAAGGTAATCCTGTAATGGCCGGTATTACCTGGGCACCAACAGAAAAGGTGTATGATGATGAAGCCACCGGAGCTTATAACAGAAACGCTATTTCGCCAATTTGGTTAAACCCATATATGACGTTAAAAGAATCTGAAGGAAGAAATTTCAGTAATGCAGGTATTTTTAACGGGAGAATTAAGTATGATTTTACAGATTGGTTGAGTTTATCTGTGAATGCTGGCTTAGATGCATTAATTAGCAAATCGGCCTCGTTAAGAAATAAATGGATGAATCCCACCAACATGGGCTCCAGCCAAGGGTTATCAGAAGCCTATACTTTCCAAAATAGTAATGTGTTAACTTTCCATAAAAACTTTAATCAAAAGCATGATTTAACAGCAACTGCGTTGGCTGAAAACACATCCTCAACGTTTACAAATTTTGCAGCAAACGGTTCTAACCTATCAAGCACAAGTAACGGATATTACAATTTAGGTTTGAATGGCTCACAAAGTATTTCGTCTGGATATTCGAAAAATACGTTGTTGTCTTTCATGGGAAGAGTCGCTTATAGTTTCAATAATAAATATTTGGCAACAGCTTCTTTAAGACGCGATGGTTCCTCCAAATTTCAGGGATCAAATAAGTGGGGAAATTTCCCGTCGTTTAGTTTAGGTTGGAAATTGTCTGAAGAGCAGTTCATCAAGGATATAAAATTTATATCAGAATTAAAACTTAGAGGTGGTTGGGGAGAGATAGGTAACCAAGGTATCAATGCCTATAGTACTTTGGGATTGCTTAATCCGGTACTATACTCTTTTGGTACGCTAAGTCATACGCAAGGGTACACCGCAGGAAGCCCGGCAACGCCAGATGTGAAGTGGGAAACTACTAAACAAATAGATTTAGGTATTGATTTAGGATTGTTTGGCAACCGGATAACCATTGTTGCCGATTATTATAATAAAAACACCGACAACTTATTGTTATTTACCAAAATAGACAACTATGACGGCGGTGGATCATTGCTAAAAAACATCGGTAAGGTTAATAACAAAGGATTTGAATTTGCGATTGATGCAAAAGCCATAACTGCTGACAACTTTAGCTGGAATACAGGATTTAATATAGCCTTCAACAAGAATAAAGTAGTGAGTTTAGGAAAAGATAATATGGTTTTCAGAGCTAAAACAGGAAGTGGCTTAATTAACACTGAAATTCAAACTGTAAAAGTAGGTGAGCCTTTAGGTGCTTTTTATTTAATACCATGGCAAGGAATCTACAGCCAGGATGATGCAACTTTAGGCTACAAAGCAGGAGACAATCGCTATACTGATGTAAGTGGAAACAATAGCATTGGTTATGAGGATAGAGTGATTTCAGGATCTGCAACACCTAAAGTACAACTAGGTTTTAATAACAACTTTACGTACAAAGCTTTTGAGCTAAATGTTTTCTTCCAAGGTTCATTTGGAAACAAAATATTTAACGCCACATATGCTTCCACAGCAGTGCCAACTAGTGACGTGGCTTATCCGACCCTACAAGAAACTGTGAATTACTGGACGCCACAAAATAGAGGTGCTGTATGGGCAAACCCTGCAAGTAAAACCAACAGAAACTACGTAGAATCTACTCAGTTTTTACAAGATGGTAGTTACGTGAGATTAAAAAATGTGAGTTTATCTTATAGTGTACCACAAACTCTTATCAAAAAACTATCGTCGATTAAGATTACTGCAAGCGCTCAGAACTACCTTACTTTTACCAAATACAAAGGATTTGATCCTGAGGCTACGTCTACACCAGCAGCAAGTGATGCAGATGCAGGAATCGATTTAGGAGCGTACCCGTCTCCAAAAACATTAACACTTGGACTTGGGGTTAATTTTTAATCATAAAATATAAAAAAATACAAAATGAAAAAATATATCTTAATACTAATTGTAGCGTTAACAGCTGCCACTTCGTGTAAGAAAAGCTTCCTTGAAGAGGACCCTAAGGGTAGCATACTTCCTAAAACGTTTTACAAAAACGGCAACGACCTTAACCAAGCAATGACAGGAATCGCTTTCACCTTTAATGGTGCCTGGAACCAAACCGGTGGAATGAGTATTACGTTTGGAGCTGACGATATCACGACGTTCCGTGGTGGAAATAAAATTAGTTTTTCTGACTTTGATACTTTCCAAGCGAACTCATCAAATGACAGAATGGCCGTATGGTGGAATAATTTTTATAAGACCATTAAATCGTCAAATGCTTTAATCATCAACTATCCAAACGCTACTGACGCTACTGCAGCTGAAAGAGATAACGCGGCGGGTTTGGCTTTGTTTTACAGAGCAACTTGTTACTTCTTTTTAACCAGATCTTGGGGATCGGTTCCTCTAATCACAGAGCCTGTTATCGTAGCGGACCGCCCAAATTCAACGCCTGACAAGGTGTATGAATTGATCGTAGCCGATTTAAAAAAGGCAGAAACCATGTTGCCAGATAGTTGGACGGGAGTAAAAATACAGAACGGTGTAAATATCTTCCCAACTGCAGGATCTGCAAAGGCAATGCTTGCCAGTGTTTATTTAACCATGGCTGGATGGCCATTAAAGCAGGCGGATAAGTACGCTCTAGCTGCAACTAAGGCCAAAGAGGTAATCGACAACAAGGCGAAATATAAAATAGACTTGATGGGCAGTTTTGCCGACATTTTTGCCAAGGAAGGCAAATTTAACAAAGAGGCAGTTTTTGGCTGTTACTACAACAATAACGCTCCAGGCGGTGTTTGGGAGAATGGAAGCCAGATGGGTCCCCCTAACTTTATGCCAGGCGAAGAAGGTGGTTGGGATGAAGCTTTTGGAGAGATCTCTTTTTACAACAACTTCCCTGCCGGTCCGAGAAAAGACGCCACCTACAGAAAAACCTATTATTTAGGTAACGATGTAAGCAAACCCGTTGATTATACTGGCTTATTGCGCAAGCATCCTTATTTCACTAAATACAATGATGATATTTCGTATAACCAAACAAACCACTCCATGAGCGATTGGTGGGGAAGTCATACGGTTTTCATCTTACGTTATGCTGATGTTTTGTTGACTTATGCCGAAGCAAAAGCAATGTCTACAGGAGCTGATATAACAGCATACGATGCGGTTAATGCCGTGAGAGGAAGAGCAGGTTTAGGTCCTTTAACGCCAGCGCTATCTCCAACAGCATTCAGAGATGCCGTTATAGAAGAAAGAGGATGGGAATTTGCAGGTTGTGAGCCCGCTGCAAGATGGTTTGATTTAATCCGTACAGAAACCGTTGGTAAAGCAACATTAAACCGTCATGCTTCTGAAGAACCTCTGAAAGCAGTACCTAATGATGCTACGCATACTTCTTATTGGGCACCACTTCCAATAGTTAGATAACCAAAGAAATAAATTAAACACCACTTGATATGAAAAGAAGATTTTTAACACCAAAAGTAGGAATGAAGCTTTTATTTATCTGCACTTTATTTACTGCATGTAATAAAGAAAGTTTAACCACTGAAACTCAAGTAACCGAACAAAAGACAGAAATGAAACGATCTGTTATGGGATCAAGTTCGGGAGATTATCAGCTCATTTGGTCTGATGAGTTTAACTCAACTGGGAGCTTTAATTCTAGTAAATGGCAGCATTGCACTAGACAAACATCTGCATGGAATAAGTATATCACTCAGCTTCCAGCCTATGCTTCTCAAAACGGGACTGATCTGGTTTTAAAGATGGATAATGCGACGATCTCTGGTGATCCAGTACCTTACCATTCTGGTGGTGTGGAATCAAGTGGAAAGTTTAATTTGACTTATGGGAAAATTGAAGTAAGAGCTAAATTTACAGGCGGAAGAGGTTCTTGGCCAGCCATCTGGATGATGCCAGAATCAGCTACACAACATGCTGCCTGGCCTGGTTGCGGAGAGATTGATATTATGGAACATGTTAATAATGAAATCTTCATCCATCAAACCATTCATAATAACAAGGTAACCAATGCAAATGGTGGTAGTACAGCTACACACATATCTACGTTTAGCCAGAACAATTACAATACTTACGCAATTGAATGGGATCCAAATTCTATTAAGTTTTTTGTAAATGGTTCTGCGCAATACACCTATAATAGAGCTAATGGAGGTGGGTGGCAACAGTGGCCTTTTGATGTTCCATTTTACATCATACTTAACCAAGCCGGCGGTGCAGGCTGGCCAGGACCGATTACGAATGCCGATCTTCCGTTCAGTATGCAGGTGGATTATGTGCGTGTTTACAAAGTTTCGGCACCATCAAACCCTGGTTTTGAGAGCGGTTCATTGGGCGCATGGGGCGCTTGGCAACCTTCTGGTACTGCATCCGTTGTATCAACCGATGTAAGGAGCGGAACTAAAGCTATAAAAGAGACTGGCGGTCAAACCTCCATTGAACAAGTGATCACAGGGTTATCGCCTAACACTACCTACACGTTCTCTGGATATGCGAAAGTAGCAGCATCAGGGCAGTCTGTTATAATGGGTGTTAAAGCCTACGGAGGTAGCGCAATAGATCAAATCATGAGTAGTACTAGTTATACCCAAGGTTCAGTAACTTTTACAACCGGATCTACCAATACGTCGGCTACCGTGTATTTTTACAAACCAAATACAGGTACCGCTTATGGCGATGATTTTTCTCTTCAATAACCTTAACGTTTAAAAGGTAATGTAGAAATAAAAGGCTGTCTCTTTATGGAGACAGCCTTTGTGTTTATAAGATTAAATGTAACTGCGTTTGGCACAAAAAGAATCAGAGTTTATCATTACGCCTGATTTTTAAACAACTCGAGTTAAGTATTATTATCTAGATACAGGTAAAACCTAGGTTACTTTTAACACTATTATTCCATGAGCAGGTATATCGAATGCTTTTCCCTTTTTAATTTCGCCTAAGTTTTTATGTAGCCAAAGATCTCTTACCTAGATTTTTTGTTTAGCTGAAGCTGTTCTGTATTCAAGTTAAAATTAACTTCCTTGTCGCCACGATTCACGATAGCAACTGCTTTTGCCTTATTACCGTCTGTATTATATTTTACCCAAACTTCCACTTTGCCTTCTCTCAGCACTCGCTGTGCTTGTTTATATGTAGGGTTTTGGTTTAAAGCGATCACCTCTTTATTGGTCAAAATATCGATGGTTTGTTTAGACATGTTTCTGAGATCGTTGCCGGCAAGGAGAGGAGAGTTCATCATACCCCCCATTGAAAAATGGGTTTTATCCTCATCAAAACTCATCCCTCTTCCAACTTGTAACATATCCATATCGTTATAATGCCCTACGGATGAATATTTGTATAAGTCGGCGTTTAAATCGATTATTGATAGGATAGAAGAAAATCCGGCGCTAATGTCTCCAGATATTCTCCAGGAGTCCTCTTTTTTAATCGCCCATTCGTCAGGGAATTTCCAACGGCAGATGTTAAAGACGTTGCCAGCATTAATGGCTTTTACCGTATTTATAATTTTAAGGTATTCTGTTTGTTCATCTAGTTTCTGTTTTTCGCCACCGCACCCGTCAACTTTTAAAAAATTGTAGCCCCAATCTTTAAAAAACAAATTGCAATCCTGTTCGATATATCCGTAAATGCCCACTCCAAATCCTTTTGGATCTTTGTCCCAGATGGATCCGCAGGTGTTTGTTCCAGCATCGGTGTAAATGCCCGCTTTCAAGTTTTTACTATGGATGTAATCGGCAAGCGCTTTCATTCCCGAAGGAGATTTTCTGCATCAGCAAAAAGCTTTCCGTTATTGTCTCTGCCTTCAAAATAGCCATCATCGATATTGACATAGCGATAGCCAGCATCATATAAACCAGAAGAAATCATGGCATCTGCTTGTTCGCGGATTAATTTTTCATCAATGTGTATTCTAAAATTATTCCAACTGCTCCAACCCATCATCGGCGATTTAAGGGCTTTGGGCTTTGCAGGATAATAACAATACGATATTACTGATCGTCTTAAAAAAATGGTTTTAATCATCGGGTTTTGTTGTTGGTAATGCGTAATAATTAAAAATACTTAATCTTAATTTAAAAACGGCAAACACCTTCTTCAGATGTTTGCCGTTTTAGCTATTAAAAAATATTAGAAATTAGTAACCAAAGTTCTGGTCGCTTTCACCAATCTCATCATTGGTGTTTATCTCATCTGTTGGTATAGGTAATAATAAGTTTTTCTTTAATAAATCGGCAGTTGCTGGCAACAAGCGGTCTCTAAAGTTGGTGACATTACCGTTTGCTGTGGCAAAATCAATAAAAGCATTGGTAATGTTATGGCTATTATGAACGCCTACCACTATTTTACTGAAGTAATCAACACCTCTACGTCTGGTGTCAAAAAATGTCTCTACTTCACCGCCTAGTTCAAACAACCTTTCAAAAAACACCTTGTCTCGTAAGTCGTCTTTAGAAATTGTGACAAGTACATTTTTTGGGTTGATACTGGCTGGGGTTGCAGATGTGCGGGCTCTGGTTAATACTTTATTGATGTATTCCACAGCTTTGTCTTTGTTGTTTAGCTCGTTCTCCACATCGGCCATTAGCAGAAGAAAATCTGCATAACGGAAAAGGATGATATTCCTGTTACTAAACTGAGCGGTGGCGGTAACATCCATCGCCTTTTTAAAGTATGGCCAACCTTGATGGTCACCCACTTTTTTAATAAAATTAGTAGCGAAAAGAGCACTTACTTCAGAAACCTTTGGATTTGTTGGGTTGCTTAAAGTTTCATACTTAATAGAGTCAATTGCCTTAAAAATAGGAGCTGATGCGGTTCCTAAATTACCAGATCTTACATAAGGGTAAGAAAACTGTTGCTGATTGTTATTTAAAGATTTCCAAGTGGTAGCAAAAGTTACGTTAATTCGTGGATCGTCGATGTATGTTCCTTTAAATAAATCGTAAAATGCTTTTGAAGATCTTTCTCTTCCGAAACTAATTCCAGTAGTTGAGTTTGCTGGAGAAACTACCCAACTTGTTCTATTGCCCGTTGATGCAGAAGTGGTGGAGAAATTTAGCTGAAATATTGATTCTGGCGAGTTGCTGATGTAATTAGTGAAAAGTTTTGAAAACAGGGGTTCCAGATCATACTTTCCATCTAAAATCACTTTGTCTCCCATAACTTTAGCTTTTGCCCAGTATGGAGAAGAAGAAACGTTATCATGGCTTGCTAAAGTAAAGTAGAACTTAGCTAAATAAGCGTATGCGGCATATTTAGTTGCCTTTCCTACGCCGCCAATGCCTAATTGCTCTTTTGTTTTAAGATCTTCTGCTGCTTCTAGCCAATCTTTTTCTACTTGAGCGTAAATTGTTGCTCTAGCTGTTCTACCCGCTGCAATAGTAGTTGTAGATGTTGGGTCAAGTCTTAAAGGAACATCGCCAAACATATTTGCCAAATTGAAGTAAGCGAAACCTCTTAAAAATTTAGCTTGAGCAATAGACTGTTTCTTATAATCGTCGCTTAGGTTACTAGCTGTTACACTACTGATAAAGAAGTTACATTGTCCAATTACTTTATAGTAAGATCCCCAAGCAACTTTTATAAATCCAGTTGTTGCAGGTGTAGTTAATGATGCCATTAAATCATTTTCGCTTTTATTGGTTTGTGACCACGCTAATCCAGACGTTGCAATTAATACTTCGGTAATTTGCTGTCCGTAGGCCGCGGTTGTTGTTAAATAACCATAGCAACCATTTAAAGCAATATTGGCGGTAGACTCTGTTTCAAAAGCGGTTTTACTGTTGATAGAGAATTTTGGATCTTCTTGCAATAGTTTTTCACAAGAGGAGGTGAGGATTGCAAGTGCTAATAATCCTACATATTTTAATTTTGTCATTTTTTTTTAATTAAAATGTAACATTAAGACCAAAAATAAACTGACGCGGGTTTGAGTAAGAATTTAAATCAATCCCAGGTCTTAACCCGTCAAAAGCAAAAGTTCTCATTTCTGGGTCGTAACCACTATAATCAGTAATTATAAAAGCGTTTTTTACCGAAGCAAATACGCCTACGTTCTGTATAGTTTTATTGAATACTTTTTTAGGAAGGGTATAACTTAAAGTGATGTCACTCAATCTCAAGAAACTTCCATCTTCCACATATCTGTCATAAATCTCATTCTGTAAATTACTGGCCACAGAAGGGAAAAGGTTAGAAGGGTTTGTTGTGGTCCAACGGTTTTCAAAAGCTTTGCTTGTTAAATTTGCCGTATTACCAGAAGGCGTTTGCTCGTATCTAACGTTTCCGTTAACAATATCGTTACCTTCCACACCATAAAAAGTGGCAGAAAACTTCAATTGCTTATAGCTAAATGCAGTTTGAAAACCATAGCTGTAATCTGGATTTGGGTTACCAATTATGGTTTTGTCATTTGCATCTATTATCCCATTGCCAGTTTTGTCAACTACTTTAATGTTTCCAGGAGTTTGCGTAAATATGGTAGAGGTAGGTAAACCAGTTTCTCCTGTTTGTATAATTCCATTGGTTTGGTAACCCCAAAATAAACCTGGTGCTTTGCCTACAATAAAGATATTTGCTACACCAAAGTGGTCGCCAATTGAATTACCTAAATAAGCTCTGTACGTTTCCTTGCCATATTGTGCTTCAGCATAACCTAAATCACTAATTTTTGAACGGTTAAAACCAATGTTTCCGGATAAGGACCATTTAAAGTTTTCGGTTTTATAAATATCGCCGTTTAAAGCCAGCTCTAAGCCTCTGTTGCTCATTGAACCTTGATTTAACGTAATGGAATTAAATGAGGTAGAGGTTGGTAAGGCTTTTTGGATTAGCAAATCGTCAGTTTCTTTATAATAAACGTCTACACTTCCGCCTAATCTTCCTTTAAACAAAGAGAAATCTATACCTCCGTTGTAAGCAGAAGTGGTTTCCCATTTTAAGTCACTGTTTTGTAGGTTTGCCACTGCAATTGCTAATTGTTTATCGCCAATAGAATTAGCGTAATCAATTACTTGGTCATAATTGTAGAAACTGTTGTAAGGTGATATGGACTGGCTACCAGTTTTACCATAACCTACTCTTAATTTCAATTGGTCAATCCAAGTGGTGTTTTTCAAGAATTCCTCTTGCTCCACTCTCCAGGCTAATGCTGCAGAAGGGAAAAACTCGGTTCTGTTGCCTTTTTTGAACTTACTTGAGCCATCAGATCTACCGGTAAAAGTAGCTATATATTTACCATTTAGAAACGAGAAATTAACCCTTCCTAAGAAAGCGAGTAATTGGTAATCTGCTTGTTCTGGTTGTTGTTGGTTGATGGTAGAAGCTAAATGCAACCCATCTGTTCTTAGGTCTCTAAATTGAAAATTTGAAGCTGTAGTTGAAGTATTTATCCAATTATAATCATCATAAGTAACACCAGCAGTTGCAGTAATGTCAACAATGTTTTTAATGGAATGGTTATAGTTAATTAAGTTTTCTACCGTATAGTTATTGCTGTTTAAAGAGCTTAAGCCTAAATAGCCGTTGTTGTTTGCACCTAAAAATAATTCTAAGCCATACCAACGAGCTCGGTCTTGTAGTCTTAAGTTACCGCCAGAACGTATATTGTAGGAAAAACTATCAGATATTTTCCAAGTTAACTCTCCCGCCACACGAGCAGATTTTTCTGAGGTAAGATCGTCGTAATCATTTAACCAAGAGAGGGTAGTTGTTCTTGCTTCTTCACTACTACTTAACAATGGGTCATTTTTCGGAAATTCGAAAGGTGCAGAGTCAATAGCAGTACGAGCGATAGAACCAGTTGCACCACCTTTACTGTTGCCACCACTCATCATGTCGTTCTTTTTTAAGTTACCGCTCATCAAAACTGTAAATTTCAATTTCTTAGAGATATTTCCGTCAAGGTTTAAACGAATCCCTTGCTGGTTTAAGCCAGTACCTTTAATCATACCGTTGATATTTTTAACGTCAGTAGATAAATAGTATTTAACTGCATCTGTACCACCGCTAAGAGTTAGGTCGTAATTTTGACTTAAAGCCGATTGGTAGATTTCCTTTTGCCAATTTTTTTCTTCGAGCACAAAGTATGATGTAGGGTCGTTTGCGTTATAGGTACTGCCAGAAAAAATATAGCGTGTTTCATCTCCCACTTGGAAATATTGAGATCCTGCCACGCCTGTTCTTTCGTTTCTGTAAGTTGCAAACTGTGAAATATTCATCATATCACGTAGATTGGTTGCCTGCACTACAGAATAATTTGCGTTTGCGCTTACTTTTGCTTTACCTGCAATTCCTTTTTTGGTGGTAATGATAATTACGCCGTTAGCTCCACGAGAACCGTATATAGCCGTTGCCGAAGCATCTTTTAAGATTTGAATATCAGCAATATCGGAAGGATTTAAGCTGGTTAACGGATTTTGTGCAATCTGATAGTCACCACCGCCAAAAGCACTCGAAGGGATTTCTCCTGTAGAAGCTTGTGGGATATTATCAATCACATATAAAGGCTGGTTGTCTCCACGTAAAGAGTTCGCCCCTCTAATAGTTACCGACGATGCAGCACCTGGGCTGGCGTTAGATGTATTTACAGTTACGCCTGCTATCTTTCCCTGTAAAATATTTTCTACAGAAACAGATTGGGAAGCTTCTATCTCGTCAGGTTTTAATGAAGAAATTGCGCCAGTTACATCGCCTCTACGTACGGTGCCGTAGCCAACAACTACAATTTCATCTAACTTGGCGCTGTTTACTTTTAAAGTAATGGTGCCTAATTGTGCTTTTGCTGATACTTCAGTGGTTTCAAAGCCGATAAAAGAAAACTGGATAATGGCATTATCTTTCACATTCTTTAGCATGAAATTACCATTAATGTCTGTGGAAGTAGCCTGATTCTCTCCTTTTACCTTAACACTTACTCCAGGTAATGGTTCTCCTTTTTCATCAACAATGTTCCCCTTTATGTCGATGGCAAAACTAATTAATGGAGCAGAGGTAACAATTACCGTTTTTGCTTCAATGGTGAAACCTAATGGTTGGTTTCTAAAAATGATATTCAGCGCATCGCTAATGCTTGCGTCTTTAATATCTACGCTAACTGGTTTTGCGTTTTTTATCAGACTTGAATTATAGAAAAAATCATAGCCACTTTGTACTCTGATTTTTTTAAGAATGGAGGCTATAGAACTGTTTTTTTCTGATATACTGATATTTTGTGCATAAGTACGGGCTTTAACCTGTAAAAGCGATACCAGTAATATGATGAACGTTAACTTCATGATCATCAACATTTTGAATTTTGCGACGGACAGGCCGAAAAAATTAAAATAATAAAATTTCATACATTTGAAATGTTGGGTTTATAATCTGTTTGTAATTGGTTTTGAAATTTGAATGGGTTAAACTCAATTTGTCCCTAAAATGTTCGTAGCATTTTGGGGATTTTTGTTTTAAACCAGTAGAGTAGCGTTAAAACATTACGATAATCCTCCTTTCATCTAATTTGAAGTTTACATTTCCGCTCACTTCCAAAACTTTTAGAACCTGTGAAAGTGATTTGGAGCGGGATATAGTGCCGCTGAATTTTTGGTTAGTTTTTTTACGTCTTAAGTAGGTAACATCAACATCATACCATCTTGAAATTTCTTCCATAATATCGCTAAGGTCTTCATCAGCAAATAAAAAATATCCATTTTTCCAAGCAACTGCTTTTTCTGGGTCTACTTTTAATATCTGTATTGCCGCACCTGTATTGTCACAAATTGATTGCTGTCCGGGGCTTAAAATAGTGGCATTTTGCTTGTTTCCAGAAGAAACCTTTATAGAACCTTCTAATAAGGTGGTTTTTATATAGTTTGTATGGTGGGCATCAATGTTAAAATGTGTACCTAATACTTCCACTAGCTGGTTTGCAGTATTTACTTGGAACGGCATTTCTTTGTTTTTGGCAACCTCAAAATAAACCTCTCCGGTGATGTTTACCGTACGGGTATCACCTTCAAAATGCGTCGGAAATTTAATGGACGACGAAGCGTTTAACCACACTAAAGAGCCATCAGACAGCTCTACCTGATATTCGGCACCACGTGGTGTGCTAATGGTGTTGTATTGTACTGCTTTTGTTTGGTTAGCATGTTCTAGTACTTTATACTTTAATTTTCCATCAGAAGTTTTACTTACTGATATGCCAGTTTGATTTGCTATTTCGCCTATAGAAGAGTCATCTAAAACTATTTTTTCATTATTGGCAAGAGTAAGTACCGCTTTATTTTGTGCAGGTGTAATCGATTGATCTACTTTTGCAATGGTGTTTGTTTTTTCAGATGGTTGTTGAATATAAAAGAAAGTACCTATGGAGATGATTATAAGTACAGCGGCGGCAGCTAATAATTTAAATGTTAAACCATTATTGCTGATGCGTTTTATTTTAGAATCAGCAAAAGGGATTCTTTCTGAGAGTTTTAAAATATCTTCTTCAATTTCTTTGGCTGATAAATCTGCATCACGTTGGCCAACTGCATAAGTATTATACCAGCTTTCTAATATTGCTCTTTCACTATCGTTTATGGTTCCTAAACGGTATTTATTTAAAAGATTCTCTGCGTTTGGTTTTTTCATTATAAATATTGATGTGTCATCAATTATAGTTAAGACGACTGTGTTTTTAAGAAGTAGTACTTTCCTTTAAGAAAAAGTTACCGCACTAAATATTTGATTATGATGGTGCTTAATAATATCAACAATTGAAGTTTTGAGCGTAACCTTTTCAAGGCTTTTGTGATGTGTTTTCGAACTGTATTTTCAGAAATGTTTAATTGATCGGCAATTTGAAGGTAGGAAAGGTGCGCCTTTCTGCTTAATTCAAATACCTCTCTCATTTTTGGAGGAAGTGTTGCTATTTCTGATTCTATGATTAGAGCCAGTTCTTTTTCTCTGATGTAATTATCAATTTGATACTCTCCCTGTTTAATAAAGATCTGTAAAGACTGTTGGTGAATAGCGACTACTTTTTCATGCGAGAAGATATCAAGAATGCGGTTTCTAACGGCAGTATATAAGTAAGCGGAAAGCGTTGTGTTTATGCTTATGGTTTCTCGTTTATTCCAAAGTTTAGTAAATAGCTCTTGGACAACATCTTGTGCCTCGTCTCTATCTTTTATCATTTTTACAGCGTGGATATAAAGAACACCTTTATAGCGTTCGTAAATTTGACTAAAAGCTTGTTCATTACCCTGTTGAAGTAGAGTAAGTAAGCTTGAATCGTCTAGGTTGTTATATTGGTTTACATTCACAAATCAAAAAAGTTGCCAAATTGAAACGTGTTTACGAACACACGGTTTATGGTTTTATTGAGATATTTTAAATCGTATAGCAATTTATGAAATTAATTTGGAGCCACATTTTTTTAAATAAAAAAGGTTGGTGAAAATTTATTTTCACCAACCTTTTATTTAGGGTTGATTTTGGTTTTAGTTTAGAATAACTTTCTTGCTTTGTGTAGAACCGTTTAAATTTTTTAAAACTAAAATATACGTTCCGGGAGCAATTTTGCTGGTATTTAAAGAAATAGTAGTTTGGTTTTCTAGATCTTTTTCTAAGAATAGGGTACCCGTTGCATTCAATAATTTTGCGGTTTTAAATTTGTTTTCAGGGAACTGCAGATTGATGCTTTCTTTTGCTGGATTAGGATAAACTGTAAATTCGGCCAGTTTTAAGTTGGCAGTCACAAAACATATTTCAGAGTATTTTGCCTGACCGTCAAAATCTAATTGCTTTAAGCGGTAATAATTGGTGCCTCTGGGTACAGCATTATCCTGAAAAGTGTAAAATAATTTTTGGGTACTATTTCCAGAAGCAACTTTAGAATTAACAAAGCCTAGTTTTTCAAACGATTTACCATCTAAAGATTTCTGAACTTCGAAACCTTTATTGTTTTGTTCTGATGCCGTTACCCATCTTAATTCTGTTATCCCTTTGTAAATAGAAGATTTAAAAGATTCTAAAGAAACAGGTAAAGGGGTTTCTGTAGCATCCGTTACTAAGCCAAGGTTTGCATTTAATATGCTGTTTAAGCTTTTTAAAAGCGATAGGTTATTACTCACATCAACATCGGTTGCTAAATCCCAGTACATTACCCCTAACAAATCTTGGTCTCTTATATATTTTGCTTTGTTCACAATTGTTTCCTGGCCATTATAAGTCATCGAAACAGGGACACTGTTAATAGAAACGTCTATTATATCCAACGCCGGACTTAAGCTTGGGTATTGGCTCACTATGGTTTTGTAAGTGGTGGTTACCTTTGAATTATCACTTGCTGCTGCATAAAAGGGTAAGCCCATAACTACTTTGTTTTTAGGGTATCCATAATTTAATATGGTACTTACATTACTTACAAATTCGTTATACGGGTATCTATCTGGACTTGGACCATATGATTGGATAGACGCAAAATCTATTGCTGCTATTGCGGCAGCACTTATTTTGTAGTAGAGCGGGTGTAATGTTACAGAGAAAATACTATTGGTAGGTAATTGAGGTTTAAGTTCAAGAATAGTATTGCTATAATCTGTCCATTCTTGTGTGGAGTAACACCATTCAAAATCTAAATCTACGCCATCAAAATTATAAGTGCTTAATACGCTATTTACGTTATTGGCAAAAGCGGTTCTGGCAGTTGGAGATGCTGCCATTGTTTTCCAATCTCCACCAATAATTCCTAACCTAAGTTTTGCACCTGTTTTTCCGTTCAAGGTATTTTTTAAACCATTTAAAACGCCTACCCACGTTCTTGAGTCTTTTCCAGGATTTGCGGAATCATCATATTTCCAGTAAGCAGTTGTTTTGGTAGAATTCCATGAGTTTATAGCAATTGGGGCGTTCATAACAGCTTGAATTTCTGTTTGGCTCATGGTTAAGCTACTTACGCTTGTTTCATCCAATTTTCCGTCAAAATTAAATCCTAATTCAAAATTAGCGTCAATAAAAGGAGTAGTAGCCCCCAATATTCCGTTCGGGCTGCCATAAGGTTTTAATACGCCATCGATATAAATCTTAAGTTGTTGCCCTACAGCTAACGCTCCATTATAGCTCATTGCTAAGTGATGCCAAGCCCCTGGAGTTATCCCGCCATTGTCTACTTTGGCATAAGTATTTGCTCCATTTGCTACGTGGAAAAACAAGGTATTGGTAGCTGTAGGGCCTAATTGGATATCAATCCTGTTTGGGGTGTCTTTAAGCTTTCTAAAGATATAACTGTTTTCTACCCAACTATCTACATAAACCCAAGTTGAAAACGTAAAAGTACTGGTTCCTGCGTCGGCTTTTGTCATTAAATCCTTTCCGGCCATCATTTTTGCGCCAGTTCCGCTAAAATCTAAAACTCCATTTCTACCATCAAAAGATGCTAGGTAACTTGCGTTTGTTAATACGCCATCATTAATTGGGTATTCGTAGAATAAATCTCCGTTGGCTTTAACATTAGCAGCCATATAAATAATATCGTTATTGTTCAGTAAAGCCTCGTCACTAATTTGATTGTTTTCGTAGAAACTTGAACGGATGTAAGAGCTTACCATTCTGTAAACAAAATTAGTGTTATCTGTTACAGTTACTAAAGTAGCATCGGTTAGTGTTCCGTTTTGTGAACCTTTATAATCTACCACCGCATTGGCGTTTTGATCCATTTTCCAGTAAGCCAATAAATTAGCAATCAAGGGATGCCTATTGTTAATGGTGTTTTTAAAGTCTATTTGCGTTTCCGATAAATTGGTATTCCATAACCTAACCTCATCGAATTTGCCTGCAAAGCTATTTCCTGCTAATTCAAAAGCCGAGGTAGTAGTTGGTGTAGTTGTAGATAATGTTCCGTTTCCGCTACTGTAGGTTAACGATTTTGACACGCCATCAATAAATACTTTAATCATATTGTAAGCGGTTTGAGAGCCATCATATGACATGGAAATATGATGCCATTCCCCAGCGTTTATTGGGCAATTATCTGCAATAGCATAATTGTTTACACCATTACCCACAAAGAAAAGCAGTTTCTTTGTGGCCGATGTACTTAACTGAATACCAATTCGGTTGCTTGCGTTGTCCATCTGCCTAAAGATGTAACTGTCTTGGTTCCATTGGTCAATATAAACCCAAGCCTCAAAAGTGAATTTATTTACACCGTTAAGTGAGGAGATATTGCCAAAAGAGGCTTTACTGGTAGCTGTACCTGTAAAACTCGCTGCTTTGTTAAGCACTTGAGCTTGGCTAGCAAAAGCGCCTGCAAGGAGAAATAAAATTGTAAAAAGTTTACGCATAATTGTTTGTTTATTTAATTGGTTGATTATTTCTGTTGATAAATTTTTACCCAGTCCACTTTCATTTCAAAGGGAAAATCTTCGGCTATTGCTTTCCCGGGCCAGCCAGCACCCCCAGATTGATTTAGTATCAGATAAAAAGGATGGTCAAAAGGCCATTCCCTTTCCGTTGTATTTTTGGGTTTTTGATAGGTGTAAGTGAGTTTTTTGTTAACAAAAAAGCTGATGTGGTTTTCTGTCCATTCTATTCCGTAAATGTTGAATTCATTTACTTTAAAGGGAGTTTTGACAAACGCTTTGCTTGAGCCACCTGTAGAAGTTACCGCCAAATTGTGTATGGTTTGGAATACCTGATCATCTCTGTTTAGATGTTCCATAATGTCAATTTCACCAGTCTCTGGCCATTTTTTAGCATTCGCTGGCATCAGCCAAATGGCAGGCCATGAGCCTGTTGCTTGTTTAAATTTGGCTTTAACTTCTACTTTTCCGTATTTGAAAGCAAATTTGTCTTTGGTGCTAATCCCAGCCGACTGATATTTTGATCCATCGGTTCCTGCACCTCCGTTAATCATTTTTAGATTTAGTAAACCTTTTTTAACTTTTGCGTTTTCTGGATTTGGAGTTAAAAATCTTGCCCATGCTGCATTGTTGCGATCAGAAAAAGTCCAATATTTTTCATTCGGTTTACCGTTCCTTCTAAAATTATCTTTAAAAACAATTTGCCATTTGGGTTTAATTGGGTTGTTAACTCTTGGGTTTTCACCTGCTTCTAAAAACAAAGACAAAAAAAGAAAAGGCAATAGCAAAAGGCTACACTTAAACATTAATCAGAATTTTAATTGGTTATTGATTAATGTGATGACGGGAGTAAAGGGGAATAGTAGTATCGACTAATCAAATAAATCTAATTGTTATGCACTAAAAATTTTCGGTAGTCCGATACTTATAAATTGGATAAATTTTTAAAAGGAAGATGATGTTCGTTGTGTGTTGGGACAGGGGAAATCTTTAAGCTGAAGATTAGCGCAAAAAGAAAGTCCAAAAACACCGTTTCTAATTTGGTGTTTTTGGACTTATATAATTTAGTGTTCTGGAGAATTATTTCTGTTTCTCTTCAACCCATTTTCTGGCGTTTACAAAAGCTTCCATCCAAGGGGAGACCTCGTCTTTACGGCCTTTTGGATAGTTTGCCCAGTTCCATTGAAACAGAGAACGCTCAATGTGTGGCATCATCACTAAATGGCGTCCTGTTTCATCGCACATCATTGCCGTGTTAAAATCAGAACCGTTCGGGCTAGCAGGGTATTGATCGTAACCATATTTAGCTACAATTTGATATTTATCTTCAGCGTAAGGAAGCGAAAATCTACCTTCTCCGTGAGAAACCCAAACGCCCAGCGTACTTCCTGCTAAGCTAGAAAGCATTACTGATTTGTTCTCTTGCAACGTTAAAGAAGTGAAGATACTTTCGTGTTTTCCACTTTTGTTATGCAACATTTTAGGTTTTTCTTCATGATTTTTGTTGATCAAGCCTAACTCTACAAACAATTGGCAACCATTACAGATACCAACGGAAAGCGTGTCTTCACGAGCAAAGAATTTTTCTAATGCCACTCTTGCCTTTTCGTTGTACATAAATGCACCTGCCCAACCTTTTGCCGAACCTAAAACGTCTGAATTTGAGAAACCACCAACAGTACCAATAAATTGGATGTCTTCTAACGTTTCTCTGCCAGATATTAAATCCGTCATGTGTACATCTTTTACATCAAAACCTGCTAAATACATCGCGTTAGCCACTTCACGTTCAGAGTTACTTCCCTTTTCACGAATAATTGCTGCCTTAGGGCGAGGTTTAGAGCTATCAATAACCGGTTTTTTACCGTTGAAATGAGTAGGGAATTTATAAACTAAAGGCTGGTTTTTATAGTTCTCGTAACGATCTTTTGCCAAGCCGTTTCCGGTTTGTCTGTTATCTAATAAGTAAGAAGTTTTAAACCAAACATCACGTAAGTGCGCAATGTCGAAACTAAAGTTCTCTGTAGCATTTGTAATTTCTAAGCTTGCTGATGAAGTTACCTCTCCAATTTTATGGAAATTGATACCAGCGGTTTTTAGCGTTGCTTCTACAGAACTATCAGCTTGGAAAACCAGACCAATATTTTCTGAAAACAACAATTTAATGCTGTCATTTTCTGCTAGCGCAGATAAATCTATTTTTGCTCCTAAATTAACATCAGCAAAACACATTTCTAATAAAGTGGTAATTAAACCGCCACTGCCAATATCATGACCTGCTTCAATTTTACCTGTTTTAACTAATTGTTGAATAGCGTTAAAAGTGTTTTTTAGTTGAGCAGCATCTTTTACATCTGGCGCTTCGTTGCCAATTTTATTTAAAATCTGAGCGAAAGAAGAACCACCTAATTTATAACTGTCGTTAGATAAGTTAATATAGTAAATAGCGCCACCGTCTTTTTGTAAAACAGGCTCAACTACTTTGGTAACATCATTACAATTACCACCTGCAGAAATAATAACCGTTCCTGGTGCAATTACATCACCATCTTTATATTTCTGTTTCATCGATAAAGAGTCTTTCCCTGTTGGGATGTTGATTCCTAAATCGATAGCGAAATCTGAACAAGCTTTTACTGCGGCATATAAACGAGCATCTTCACCTTCGTTTTTACAAGCCCACATCCAGTTTGCAGATAGAGAAACACTTTTTAAACCGTCTTTAAGCGGTGCCCAAACCAAGTTAGATAAAGATTCTGCGATGGCATTCCTACTTCCTGCTGCAGGATTAATCAAAGCCGTTAAGGGCGAATGACCTATCGAAGTTGCAATTCCTTCTTTACCTTGGAAATCTAAAGCCATAACGCCACAGTTATTTAATGGCAATTGTAAAGGACCAGCATTTTGCTGTTTAGCAACTCGGCCGCCTACGCAACGGTCTACTTTATTTGTTAACCAATCTTTACAAGCCACGGCTTCTAACTGTAAAACCTGCTCTAGGTAAGTATTCAGTTTAGCTTTATCGTAAGTAATGCTGTCATATTTGTAATCGATGGTTTTATCATCCATTACAATTTTTGGAGAACTTCCAAACATAGCTTCTAATTCCAAATCCATTGGTTTAGCGCCTGTTTTCTCCGATTTAAAAGTGAAGCGATGATCGCCCGTAACTTTCCCAACGGTGTACATTGGAGAACGTTCTCTGTCTGCAATTTTTTGCAAAGTTTCAATATGTTCATCGCTGATCACCAAACCCAAACGTTCCTGAGATTCGTTTCCGATGATTTCCTTTGCTGATAAAGTTGGATCGCCAACGGGCAATTTATCCAGGTTAATTAAGCCACCTGTTTCTTCTACCAATTCTGAAAGACAATTTAAATGTCCACCTGCACCATGATCGTGGATAGAAACGATAAAATTTTCTTCACTTTCCACCATTCCACGAACAGCATTGGCTGCTCTTTTTTGCATTTCAGGGTTTGAGCGTTGTATCGCGTTTAATTCGATGCCACTACCATGTTGGCCGGTGTCAGCAGACGAAACCGCTGCACCTCCCATACCAATTCGGTAGTTTTCTCCACCTAAAACAACAATGTTGTCGCCTTCTTTTGGCTTTTGTTTTTTTGCCTGACTGGCTTTCCCGTAACCAATACCGCCGGCAAGCATAATCACTTTGTCAAAGCCTAAAGTTCTGTTGGCTTCCCGGTGTTCAAACGTTAAAACAGAACCTGTAATTAAAGGCTGACCAAATTTATTTCCAAAATCCGTTGCACCGTTAGATGCTTTAATCAGAATGTCCATTGGTGTTTGGTATAACCATTCTCTTTCTTTTACTCCTTTTTCCCATGGTCTATCTTCTGCCAAACGAGAAAGTGCAGTCATGTAAACCGCTGTTCCTGCTAAAGGTAAAGAACCTTGTCCGCCCGCTAATCGGTCTCTAATCTCACCGCCAGAACCTGTTGCAGCGCCATTAAATGGTTCAACTGTGGTTGGGAAGTTATGAGTTTCGGCCTTGATAGAAATTACCGAATCAAAATCGCTGGTGGCGTAATATGCTGGAACATCCGCTCTTTTAGGTGCAAACTGTTGCACCTTTGGACCTTTTATAAAAGCTACGTTATCTTTATAAGCAGAAACAATATCGTTCGGGTTTTCTGAAGAAGTTTTTCTGATTAATTTGAACAATGATGACGGTTGCTCTTCGCCATCAATCACAAATTTGCCATTGAATATTTTATGACGGCAATGTTCTGAGTTTACTTGTGAGAATCCGAAAACTTCAGAATCAGTTAATGGTCTTCCCAGTTTTTTTGCAAGATTTTCTAAATATTCAACTTCTTCGCTGCTTAAAGATAAACCCTCTTGCTTATTATAAGCTGCGATATCTGTTATTGATAAAATAGGCTCGGGTTTAATGTTGATGGTAAAAACATCCTGACCTACATCGTTGTATTTTTGTGAAAGCATAGGGTCGAAATCAGTAAAATCTGAATCAACTTTCTTAAATTCTTCAATTCTTATAATGCCATGGATATCCATGTTTTGCGTAATCTCTACCGCGTTGGTGCTCCAAGGTGTAATCATAGCGGCTCTTGGACCGATAAAAAAACCCGTTAAAGCTTTTTCAGTAGAAATTTTAGCATCGCCAAACAGCCATTCGAGTTTAGGGATATCGGAGGAGGCAAGCGCCTGATCAATTTGTAGAACAAAAATGGCTTGCGATTGATTGATGAAGAAATAAATCATGCTTGTTTTTTTGAAAACGCAAAAATACGTTTTTTTGATGAAGAATCAGTCGTTTTTAGTCAAAGGAATTCTACTAGGAATCATATATAATAGGCTACCTGCATCTGTACAACTTTATCAATTGAAATTCTGTTTTTACTTTACACCTATGTTGAGTATTAAAAACTTACAGGCCTTACAGATTTTTTCTATATTGTGTCACTAAGAGAAAAACTAACCTAAGAATGCTAGTACTTCGTTACTTCTTTAGCCTCCTCTTTTTTTGTTTAATTGGATTACTGTATCCCGTAAAGGGGGCCGATTTGGCAACTGAACAGGATTCTGTTATCGAAAAAATTACTGAGTTGAATAAAATGGCCAAGCGCCTAAACCGGGATGCTACCAACCAGGCTATTGCATATGCTTATAAAAGCTATTTGCTTGCGTATGAGAATAAATTAAAACCACAGCAGGCCTCAGCATTGGTGATTTTGGCAGAAGGTTACCTGTACAACGATATTTATGATTTGGCGCTTGAATATGGGTTTAATGCGCTAGAAATCTACAAAAATGATGGAGAACCTGAGCAAATTGCTGAAACCTATACCTTATTGGGATGGACTTACTACGATGTGGAGAATGCCGAGCTCTCTTTAAAATACCATACGCTTGCCTATAATTTATATAAGAAAGCAGAGAATGAGCAAAAGGCAGCCGTTTCCTTAAATGCGATTGGATTAATTTATCAACTAAAAAATCAATCAAAACGGGCTACCGAGTATTTTAACCGTGTATTGGTATTGGCCAATAAATATAATAACAGAACGCTACTTAGTGCAGCCTATAATAATTTGGGCATAAGCAGTAACAACATGGGCCAATTTCGAAAAGCTATCGAGTATTTCCAGCTATCACTCAAATATTCGACTGGGCAACTATTGGCATTGGCAGAGATTCATAATCAAATGGCTTTTTCTGAAGTTAAGCTAGGGCAATATCCTATGGCAAAAAAATCGTTAGATCAGGCACTTTCTTATATTGATAAATCAACTTCAAACTCAAAGAAAGAAAACTTATTGGATTACTACCGTATATTTTCTCAACTACATCAACTTACTGGAGATTATAAACAAGCTTATGAGTGCATTCAGAGGTATAATACGGTAAGGGAGGAACTATTATCCAAAAATAAGGTTAATGCTTTGCTCACCTTAACCATAAAGCGAGAAGCGCAGGAAAAAGAACGGCAAATTAAGGCACTGAACCTCGAAAAAAGTTTAAAATCGTACCAGCGTAACACCTTGGCCATTATTGTGGTGTTATTGATAATTATAGGTTTTTTACTCTATAATAAAATGCGCAACCGGCAAAGGAAAAACGCGGAACTTGCAGAAGTTAAAGAACATATGTTAAGTAATAAGCTGGAATTTAATCATGTGGAGCTCAAAAATTACTCCATGTATATGGCGCATAAAAATGAGTTGATTAATAGTTTTATTGAAGAGCTAACGGCACTTGAAAAATCTGGACCTGAGGATGCACTACAACGACTTCATAAACTGGTGGCTAAGTTTCGATATGATGTGAATAGTGAAAAATACATTGAGGATTTTAATTTGCAGATTGAGACAAAATACCAAGACTTCTTTTATAATCTTCAGCAAAAATTTCCAACGCTTACTCAAAATGAGAGAAGATTATGCGCACAAATCAGACTAAATTTATCTATAAAAGAGATAGCATCTCTAAATAATATCTCTGTTAAGTCGGTTGAAATGGCCAGATATCGTTTAAGGAAACATTTTGAGCTATCCACCAATGACAGCTTAAGTGACTTCCTAAAGCCGTTCTAGCGCCTTTTTTAATGACATGTAGAGGTCGTGTAGGGGTAGTCTGTGTTCCGTGTAGGGGTAGTAATAATCGTTTTTTGGGTAGTTTAATCTTTAGGTTTGACTAACCAATTAACCCGGATAACCAAATCCGGAAATTAATAAACCTTATAAACCAAATATTATGATTAGAAATTTACGATGGCCAGTTCATCTCCTTTTCGGCTTGCTCTTATTGTTTAACACGAGCACCAGTTTTTCTCAGGGAAGCCTTATTAAAGGACAAGTGATGAATGAAGTTGATCAGCCATTGAGTGGTATCAGTATCACCATTAAAGGAAGTGCCTTGGGTACGGCATCTGACGCTTCTGGGCGATTTGCAATTCAGGCATCTGCTAAGGATGTTCTTGTGTTTTCTGCAATAGGTTATAAAACACAGCAAATGACCGCAACTCCCGGAAAGGATATGCAGATTAAATTATTGATGGACCTACAAGGCCTTGATGAAATTGTGGTGGTAGGTTACGGAACGCAAAAAAGAAGTAATTTAACAAGTGCCGTAAGTTCTGTTAGTGGCGAAAAGCTTTCACAAGTGGCGGCTACTAACCCTGTAAACGCATTACAAGGTAGGGTTGCTGGATTATCGGTAAGTAGCCCAGGAGGAAACCCAGGACAAACCTCCGACGTTCGTTTACGCGGAATAGGTACTTTTGGTGCGCACCAGCCATTATATGTAATTGATGGAGTGCCAGGAGACCCGTATTACTTAAATAGTAATGATGTAGCATCTGTAGAAGTACTTAAAGACGGTGCTGCGGCATCAATTTACGGATCTAACAGTGCTAACGGAGTTATTTTAATTACCACGAAAAAAGGAAAAAAAGGTGCTCCGCTGATTGATTTCTCAAGCACTTACAGCACTGTTGACCCTATTAAACAGTACAAGTTTCTGGACGCAGAGGGCTACAAAAAATTACACAATCAGATGTATGTCAACAATCCAGATGTTGACCCAGCCAGTTACCCTGCTTATTTAAGTAAAAATACTGGTGTAAATACGGATTGGCAGGATCTGATCAACCGAAGTGGTGTTTCTCAGAACTACAATTTAGGTTTAAGTGGCGGAAGTGATTACCTAACTTATGCATTAAGTGGTGATTTAACTGATGATAAGGGAACTTTTATTGGTTCTAACTTTAACAAAAAATCTTTCAAATCAAGAAACGACTTTACAAAAGGAATTTTGAAAGTTGGAAGCAACATCATATATACCGAAACGGTAACTGAGAATGCTAAATTTAATTTACACGATGCTTATTTCCAATCTCCATTATTGCCCGTTTTTGACACTAACGAGAAGTATGGTTATGGTTTAACAGTAGATGGGCTTCCAAAATTTGAAAACCCAATAGGGGCAGATCATTATTTAGATGCTGATAGCAGAACAAAGTACCTGGCCGGAAGCATGAATATCAATTTACAGTTATACAAGGGCTTAAGCTACACCAGCAACCTAAGTTATATCAATGCGCAAACAGAAGATTATTCGCATAATCCACCGTTTAGAGCAAATGCAAATGATCCTTTAATCGCTTATCCAAAGGTCTACAACCGTTCTTCAAATTATAAAGAACGCGTAATGGAGCATTTACTAAACTACGAGTTAGCTATAAACAAGCACAACTTTAAATTATTGGCCGGTTATACCGCACAAGAAAAAACCAACAGATATTTAAGCGCTACTGTTGACGGAAAAACAATTGTTAGAACCATTGTAAACGGCAAAATTGTAGAAACCGAAATCCCAGGTGGTTTTAGCAACCCAGACTTTAATACAATTACAGCTGGATTAGGTGGAACTTTTGCAGCAGAAGGCAGCAATAATAAATATGTCCGTTTATCAACCCTGGCCAGATTTAATTATTCTTATGATGACAAATACCTGTTCCAAGTTTCTGTACGTAGAGATGGTTCGTCTGTTTTTGGGGAAAATAGAAGATATGGCGTTTTCCCTTCTGTATCGGCAGGTTGGAACATTAATAAAGAGGAGTTTTTAACTGATGTAAAATGGTTAAACAACCTAAAATTAAGAGCAAGTTATGGCGAGCTGGGTAATGAAGGTGCATTAGGTTTTTATGACCACCAGGCTTTAATTACAACAGTAAACAAATGGTCTGGAGGTTATGTACAAGGGTCGGGCGCTACGCCGTGGCCAGGATCTGCCAGTTATTCTCTGTTGAACAGAGATTTACGTTGGGAAACCATCAAATCTAAAAATTTAGGTCTTGATTTCGGATTATTTGGTAAAGTAACCGGATCCTTAAATATTTATGAAAACGTAACCGATGGCTTGTTGATTACCAAAGAAGTTCCACCGTCTTCAGGATTAAATAATCCCATTTTAAATGTTGGAAAAATAGCTAACAAAGGAGTGGAGTTAGAGGGGAATTATAAATTAACTGCAGGGGCATGGAATATCGATTTAGGAGGTTCATTTAGTTTGTTGAAAAACGAAGTACTCTCATTAGCCAACGCAGATCAAGTGCTTTATGGTTCGGGCTTAAGATTTGGAACAGACCATACGCCAACACAAACCAAGGTGGGTAAAGAAATTGGCGCATTCTACCTGTATGAAACGGCTGGAATCTTTCAATCAGATGCAGAGGCTGCTAACTATAAAAATGCAGACGGTGATCGTTTACAACCAAACGCAAAAGCAGGAGATATCCGTTTTAGAGATGTAACCGGCGACGGAATTATTGATGAAGAAGATAAAAGTTATCAAGGTTCTGGTTTTGCAAAGTTTGAGTATGGCTTAAATATGGCAGCTAATTTCAAAAATTTTGATGTATCACTTTTCTGGCAAGGAATAGGCGGGAACAAAATTTATAACGGTAACCGTTTTGAATTAGAAGGCATGGAAGCGGGAAGAAATTTTTTAGCAACCACCTTAAACGCATGGACACCGCAAAACACAAATACGGATATGCCAAGAGCGGTATTGGGAGACGAAAACGGGAATGCCCGCGAGTCGACCAGGTTTCTTGAAAACGGTGCCTACTTAAGACTTAAAGTAATACAGTTAGGCTACACCTTCCCAGAAAGTGTGTTGAAAAACGTTAAGGTTTCTCGTTTAAGGGTTTACCTAAGCGGACAAAACTTGTTAACCTTAACCAAATACACAGGGTTAGACCCAGAGGTTGGCAATTTTAATGCCCTTGACACTGGTATAGATAGAATGCTGTACCCACAAAACAAACGTTTTATGGCTGGTCTTCAATTAACCTTTTAAACGTATTTAATTATTCTAAAATGAAAGCTAAACAACTATACATAGGGATATTCCTGTTGCTGATGGCGGCAGGTTGTAAAAAAAGTGAGCTCGATCAACAGGCAACAGATCAGCTAACTGTAGATAATTATTGGACAAATAAAGATAGGGCACTTTCTGGATTGGCCGCTGCTTATTCACAACTGGAAGGTTTTGTAGGCTGGGACAATTATGTGGAAGCAAGATCTGTACGCGAATTTTACCGCGAGGATTATGTGCTTCCAGGAGCAGATGCCTTTAACTATCCTTGGTGGACAGAGCATTATAATTTTGATTTTACGTCCGGAAATTATGCCATAGATTTACTATGGAGAGAAAACTACCGCGGTATAAATTTTTCAAACCAAGTGATTGAAAATGTAGGTAACATGTCTGCGGAAGCAATCGAAGACGGTGCTAAAAAGCAAATTATTGCAGAAGCTAAGTTTTTGAGAGCATATTACCATTTTAAATTATTGAACAATTTTAACCAGGTAATTATCCGCGATAAAGTGCCAACATCAGAAGCTGATTTGTCTAAAGGTTTTTCAACAAGAGCAGAGGTTTATGAGTTTATTATTAACGATTTAAAAGAAGCAGAGCTTAACCTCCCACTTAGAAAAAACAGACCCGCCACAGAATTAGGTCGTATTACCAAAGGTGCTGCAGAAGCTTATTTGGGCAAGGTGTACTTGTACAGGGCTGGGGATGACAAAGCAAGTGCTGCCAGCTATTACACAGAAGCCAAGAAATGGTTACAACTGGTGGTTGATTCTAAAGAATATGACCTTGATCCCGATTTTGGCAATATGTTTAACGGCGTTACAAAAAACAGTATAGAGTCTGTATTTGAATTGCAACAAACTGCTGATGCAAGCAGTGGAGCGGTTTACCGTTCGTACCTGAGTGATTGGGTAGCAGCTTCTGAACTTGGTGGCTATGGAGAAATCTACGGAACACCACGTTTGCTAACTGAGCTATTAAAAGAGGGGAAAATTGTAGGCGGTAATTATGACCCAAGAGTGTATGCGAGTATCTATTTTAACGATAGTTACTTCAACAATAATGCAGATCCAAAAGTTTATGGAAACACCTATAATGATGTTTTTGGTGCAGGTAAACAAACCATTGCCTTCCGCAAGTGGATACCAGCAACACCAGACCGTATCGGAATGTCTAACGCCATCAATTTTCCGTTGATGCGTTATGCTGATGTGTTGTTGATGTACGCAGAAGTACTTAACGAGCAGGGGAGTACCGATGCTTTAAAATACATTACAGAAGTTCGCCATAGGGCTAATCTTCCTGCTGCAGTTGCCGGAAATAGACAGTTTGTTTTTGATCAAATCGTTCATGAAAGGGTGATGGAGTTCACCCTGGAGGGTAACCGTTTCTATGATCTTAGACGTTGGGGCATGCTAACCACCGCTATGCAGGCTGCCGGAAGAAACTTTACAGCCGACAAGGCTTTTTATCCTACACCATCAAAAGAGGTAATCAATAATCCTCAGGCAAAATAATACAACTCAATCATTGAATATCATTATGAAAGGGAGCTTATGCTCCCTTTTCTTTACCATATGCTTATGAATTTTTATAAAAAGCTAAGATCCGTTTTTTTTAGTACTTTAGTTTTGGTGCCTGTATTGGTGTCTGCACAAAAAAATGATTGGGAAAATCCAGAGAAGCCTTCATTTAATACTGTTCCGGCACATGCCCATTTTGTTCCAAAAGAAGCACCTAACCTTTCATTAGATGGAATGTGGAGGTTCAGAATTGTTCAGAATCCATCATTGCGCTCTACTGATTTTTTTAAGAACATCGAACAAACCAAAAATTGGAAACAGATAAAGGTGCCTGCCAATTGGCAAACAGAAGGTTTTGATAAATACATATTTACCGATGTAGAGTATCCAATTCCACCAAATCCACCGCTGGTGCCTAAAGACTATAATCCTGTGGGAGAGTATCAAAAAGACTTTGTTCTCGGTCCATCCTGGAAAGGGAAACAGGTGTTTCTTCACTTGGGCGCTGTAAATTCTTTTTTTTACCTGTGGGTAAATGGGGAGTACATGGGCTTTAGTAAAGACAGCAAAACCCCAACAGAGTTTGATCTTACAAAAATTCTAAAACCCGGTAAAAACACAGTTTCTCTTCAAGTTTTCCGTTTTAGCGATGCAACTTACCTAGAAGGACAGGACATGTGGAAGCTTAGCGGTATCGAACGAAGTGTTTATTTGATTGCCCGTCCGCTTGCTCATATTGCTGATTTTAATGTAAAAGCTACGCTTGATGGAACTTACAAAGATGGTTTGATGGATTTGAAAACTACGTTCAGTCAGTTACCATCAAAAACTGATGCGCAGTTTTTAAAAGTGCAGTTGAGTGATAAGAGCGGAAAGGTGTGGTATGAGTCGAAACAACAAGTTAAGAATCTGAAAGAAATCAAATTTTCAACCCGGATTGCCAATGTAAAAACTTGGAATGCAGAACATCCAAACCTGTATCAGCTAAAGCTAAGCCACCTTGACTCAAAAGGTAAAACGATTGAAACTATAGAACATTCAATAGGATTTAGAACTGCAGAGGTTAAAGGAGGTTTGTTTTTGATAAATGGTGCGCCTATCAAAATTAAAGGTGTAAACCGTCATGAGCATAACATGCATACCGCCCGAATAATTACCGAGGCTGATATGATACAGGACATCAGATTAATGAAGGAGCTGAATGTGAATGCGGTAAGAACAAGTCATTATCCTAATTCTGAGCGTTGGTATAGCTTGTGTGATGAGTATGGCTTATACGTTATTGACGAAGCCAATATTGAATGCGATGGCATGAGTTTTACACCTCAGCATACTTTATCTGATAATCCCTTATGGAAAGCGGCGTACTTAGATAGGGTACAGCGAATGTGGGAACGGGATAAAAACTTTACAAGTATTATCACTTGGTCTACCGGGAATGAAAGCGGTTTCGGGGAGAATTTGAAAGCTGCTTACAGGTGGTTAAAAGCTCATGATGATACCAGGCCCGTACAATATGAAGCTGCGAAGGAAGAAGAGTATTCTGATATTTACTGCCCAATGTATAAACCCATTAGCGAGATGGAAAAATATGTGGAAGAATGGCGAAGCCGCCCATATATTCAATGCGAATATGCGCATATGATGGGAAACAGTGGCGGTAACCTTAAAGACGATTGGGACTTAATATATAAACACCCACAATTGCAAGGTGGTTTTATCTGGGATTTCTCTGACCAAACTTTTGCAATCAAAGATAAACAGGGAAATAATATTTGGGGCTACGGACGCGATATGGGCAACGTAGGTTTAACAAGCGACACCAGTTTTTGTGCAGATGGATTATTGTCTGCTGGTCGTACTTTTCATCCACAGGCTTATGAGCTACAAAGGGTTTATCAGAACGTTGGTTTTGAGTTAACAAAGGCCAGTATCTTGAAGGTAACCAATCGTTTCGATTTCACTAACTTGGATCAGTATCAATTCAGCTGGTTTATTAAAGGAGATGGTAAGCTAGTTGCCGAAGGTAAATTAGGTGATTTAAACATTTCGCCGGCCCAATCTAAAGAAATTGAACTCAATATCCCATCGTTTAACAAGCAGGCCGGTACGGAGTATTTCTTAACTGTTCAATTGAAAACTAAATCTGCAACAGAATTGATTCCGGCTGGTTTTACAGTTGCAACAGCGCAATTTGCGCTTCCGGTTATAAAAATGGTTTCAAAAGTGGATAACACTACTTACCCAACGCTCCAAAAAACTACGGATGACGGCGAGATTAAAGTTTATAACAATTTATTTTCAGTTTCATTTGATAAACAAACTGGTTGGTTAAGATCTTATGCCATCGGAAATGTGCCGGTAATTAAAGAAGCGCTGAAGCCCCATTTTTGGAGAGCAGCTACGGATAATGATATCGGTAACAGCATGCAGATTCGATGTAAAGTTTGGCAAAATGTTGCGGCTAACGCAAAGCTAGACGATGTTTCTATAACTAACGCTGGCGTTAATCAATTTATCGTAAAAACCACCCACAGCTTGCCCACTGTTGATGCAAAATACATCACTGAGTATAAAATTAGTGGTAATGGAGATGTACAGGTAAAAGCAACAATGATAGCTGGCGAAAAACTGGTTCCAGAGTTACCGCGTTTTGGTATGCAGGTAATTCTAAACAAAGAATTTGACAAGGTAAGCTGGCTAGGCCGTGGTCCCTTTGATAATTATTGGGACAGAAAATTTGCCGCAGATGTTGATTTATATACGATGCCTGCGGATTCCTTGTTTTTTCCTTATGCCAGAGCACAAGAAAGTGGCTACAGAACAGATATCCGTTGGATGGCTTTGCAAAACAAAAATGGCATTGGTTTAATGGCTATTGGCGAACCTCAAATAAGTGCCGGCGTGTTACATTTTAACATGAACCGCTTAGACTTTAACCATTATGCGGCCGAGAATAATCACGGAGGCTCTATGACTAATGAAGATTTAATCTCTTGGAATATTGATGATAAGCAGATGGGTGTAGGGGGTGATAATAGTTGGGGAGCTAAAACACATAAGCAGTACACCTTACCTTATCAGAATTATAGCTACAGTTTCACTTTACGCATGGTAAATGCGTTAGAACTTAGCAAGCAATCAAAAAAATAATTATGCTTTTAAAAATGGGTTTTAATTTAGAAAGATGATGAAATACCACAAGCTAACTGCTCAATTTATTAAAGGTTACCATAAAAAGCTATTTCTTATAGTATTTGCGTGGATGGTTTGGGGCAGTTTATACGCTCAAAAACCTTTACGACAGTCGTTTCCAGATGTATTAAATCTAAAACAGCACATTACCGGCATCCGAAATATTGAGAAAAGTGTTTTTAGCGATATGGGTGCATGGCATGCATACGCTTTGCCCTCAGAGAAGGTAGATTATGGCTCTTTTATTGGCCCAATGGTGATGGATTTAGACGGTAAATGGCTGGCAGCTACATTGGCAAAATTAGAACTTCGGGAGGATGGAAAGTTGATAGATTTATCAGCTGCAAAAGCAACCCAGCATTACTACCCGGGTTTATTGGAGCAAAGTTTTTTAATAAATGGTGTAGAGGTAAAACAGCAGTTGATTTTTGTTTCGGGTAGAGAAGCAATGCAGCGAACCCGTATAATTAACCATTCAAAACTTGTAAAAAGCTTGTCGGTTTCTTTTAATGGAAATATTTTACTTGATGGTTTATTGCAAAAAACAGCAAGTGGAGTGGTATTTCATCAAACCCAAAAAGAGAATTATTTTACCTTGGCATTTCAGCAAAAGGCAACTATAACTGTTGCAGAAAAATCTTATCACGCAGATTTTGGTAAGGTGAAAATTGCACCGGGTAAGTCGATAGATTTTGTTCAGGTACAAAGTTATTTTTTACAAACAAAAGAGTTGGCAACCAATGCTTCGAAAACAGATTTTGCTACAGCATTAAAGCAAAATGAGTTACGTTGGAATGGATATTTGCAAAGTTATTTTTCAAAAACGCAAGCGTTAGATAGCGATAAATCAAGGCTTGCTGTTAAAGCAATGGTAACTTTAATGACCAATTGGCGCAGTGCGGCTAAAGATATTTTGCATGATGGTGTATTCCCTTCTGTAAATTACCAAGGCTTTTATGGTGTTTGGAGCTGGGATAGCTGGAAACAGGCTGTGGGTTTAAGTCAGTTTAATATCTCGTTGGCAAAAGATAACATTCGCTGTATGTTTGATTATATGGATGAACACGGGATGATTGTAGACTGTATTTATACCGATAAAAGCGAGAACAACTGGCGTGATACCAAACCGCCATTAGCCGCATGGGCGGTGTGGAAAGTGTACGAACAATCAAAGGATGCCGAATTTGTAAAAGAGCTGTATCCTAAGCTGGTAAAATATCATAAATGGTGGTATGAAAACAGAGATCATGACAAAAATAATTTATGTGAGTATGGCTCTACTGATGGAACCAGAATAGCAGCGGCATGGGAAAGCGGGATGGATAATGCAGTGCGTTTTGATAGTGCAGTAATGGTTAAAAATAACGATCATGCCTGGTCTCTTAACCAAGAAAGTGTTGACTTAAATGCTTACCTCTTTGCAGAAAAAAGTTATCTATCTAAATTGGCTTTGGTTTTGGGCAAAAAGGCAGAAGCAGAAGTCTGGGAAAAACAAACTGACGGTTTAGCAGCCATCATTAACAAACAGTTTTTTGATGAAACAAAGGGTTATTATTACGATAAACTTTTTAACAAGAACGAGCGGATTACAGTTGAAGGTACCGAAGGGTGGATTCCACTTTGGGCAGGTATTGCAACAGACGACCAAGCAAAGGCAGTGATGAATGTGATGAAAAACAAAAATAAATTCAACACAAAAGTACCCTTACCTACTTTTACGGCAGACCATGCTAAATTTGACCCACAAAATGGTTATTGGCGTGGCCCTGTGTGGCTTGATCAATTTTATTTCGGGATAATTGGCTTAAAAAAATATGGCTACAACAAGCTGGCAGATGAAATGTTAAACAAGTTATTTAACAATGCCGAGGGTTTGTTGGGAGACGCACCTATTCACGAAACCTACCATCCCATCACCGGTAAGGGTTTAAATGCCTATAATTTTAGTTGGTCGGCGGCACATTTGTTAATGATGCTTGAAAATTAACTTTTTTGTTGGCGAGTTATAAAATGGTTTCAAATTTTTAAAAAATAACGAATGGATTTTAGTGAGCAACAGATTAAAGCATGGGTAAAGCAATACTACGGTATCGATGCTTCAGTAAAAATTTTAACGGGCGAATACGAGTTCAACTATTTGCTTACCACGCCTAACGGCGCAAAATGTATTTTTAAAGTTGCCAGTGATGAGTACAGCTATGCGTTTTTTGATGCACAAGTAAAAATGGTTGAGCACCTTGTAAAAAGTGCAGTAGCCGATAAATTTTTCACCTATATTCCAAATACAGATGGTAACGCAATAACATTGGTTCTGGTGGGTAGCAAGTGCTATTACCTACGCCTGTTGACCTTTTTAGACGGTGAGTTTTGGATAGCTACAAAAGATCGTTCTGATGCTTTACACCTTGATTTAGGAAGTTTTTTAGGTAAAATGGATAAGGCTTTGCAAGACTTTTCGCATCCAGCGATTCACCGTTACTACCTGTGGGATATTAGTAATGCAGCAGACGCAAATAAAAAATTATCCTACATCAAAAACCACGAACACAGAAGAATTGCGGGTTATTTTTTATTGCAATTTGAAACAGAAGTTCTTCCATTAATTTCTTCCCTTCCTCATGCATACGTACATCATGACGCCAACGATACTAATATTTTAGTAGACGGAGATAAAGTTACCGGACTTATTGATTTTAGCGATATGGTGTATACAGCGCTCATCAATAATGTAGCAGTGGCTTGCGCTTACGCAATGATGGATCATGAAAACCCACTTTATGCAGCAACATTGGTAGTAAAAGGTTATCATGAAGCACACCCTTTAACATTGCCAGAACTAGATGTTTTATATTATCTGATTGCTGCAAGGCTATGCATCAGCGTAACGCAGTCGGCGTATAATGGTGGGATTGAAACCAATAACGAACATCATTTTGTGTCAGAAAAGCCCGCCTGGGCTTTATTGGATAAATTAATACGTATAAATCCTATAAAAGCACAGGATAGTTTTAGGCAAGTATGTGGATACGAGAGGCTGATTGATGGAAATGACTATTCGAGCTTGCTGAACGAGCGGAAAGAACTGGTTGGCCGTAACCTAAGCATTTCCTACAAAGAAAAACTAAAGATTGTGAAAGGCGCACTTCAGTATCTGTACGATGATAAAGGAAGAACTTTTGTGGACTGCGTAAACAATCCATCTCATGTAGGGCACTGCCATCCGGTGGTGGTAAAGCGAATGCAAAAGCAAATTGCCACGCTAAATACCAATACGCGGTATCTTAATGATCATATTGTTGAATATGCTAAGCGTTTAACCGCAACATTGCCACCTTCTCTAAGTGTTTGTTATTTCACCAATAGTGGGAGTGAGGCTAATGATTTGGCCATACGGATGAGCCGACACTTTACCAAACAAAAAGATATTATTGTACTTGATCATGCTTACCACGGCACTTCTACAGTTGCCATGGAAATGAGTCCGTATAAATTTGATAGTAAAGGTGGTTTTGGGCAAATGCCGTGGATACACAAGGCTATTAATCCTGATATGTATCGTGGACCGTATAAATATGGTGATGCAAATGCTGGGAAAAAATACGCGGATGATGTGCAAAGAATTATTGTAGCACTGAAAGATGAAGGGAAAGCTCCTGCGGTTTTTATTTGCGAAACATTACTTGGTGTAGGTGGTCAAATTCCGCTTCCGCCAGATTACTTAAAACAGGTGTACCAACATGTGAAAAAAGCTGGTGGCGTATGTATTGCCGATGAGGTACAAGTTGGATTTGGACGCGTAGGCGATAAATTTTGGGGTTTTGAGTTACAAGATGTTGTACCTGATATTGTAGTAATGGGTAAGCCAATTGGCAACGGACATCCTTTGGCAGCCGTGGTGGTAAGCCGTGAAATAGCCGATGCTTTTAATAATGGGATGGAGTATTTTAACACTTTTGGCGGAAATCCAGTTTCAATGGTAGCTGGTTTGGCCGTTTTAGATGTGATTGAAACCGAGGAAATGCAACAGCATGCAAAAGAAGTAGGTGAATACTTAATGGATGGTTTGAGAGAACTGATGAAAAAGCACACCATCATAAGCGATGTTAGGGGGCATGGCCTATTTATAGGTGCAGAAATGGTGAAAGACCGTTTAACAATGGAACCGGCTTTGCCCGAAATAGACATTGTAATAGAGAAAATGAAAAGCAAAGGTTATTTGTTAAGTACGGATGGCCCCTTACACAATGTATTAAAAATAAAACCACCGATGCCGTTTAATAAACGTAATGCAGATGAGTTATTACTTTATTTAGATAGTGCATTGTTGGAATTATAATGAACGATCAACACTGGTTTAATGCAGTGTTAATCGTTATTATAATCTGTTTTTCAAAAATGTGTTAAAAGATCTTCATATTTACACCGTAGGTACAGGATGTATTTACGGTGTAATTGTTTAGGAGGGATTGGATGTTTCTTAGAAGCTATCTAAAAGCGATTCAATAATATATATTAAGAATTTTCGTCATTTCGAGATAACGAGAAACGTAAGTTCATCGAAGATACATCTCATATTAAGCTCCCCATGCCATGCGTCTAGTCTTTCGAGTGAGATGTTTCTCCGCCAGCGGATACCATTGACATTTTTTATAACTGTTTGTTAATTAGAAACATAAAGGCAGAGCCGTTTGTCATGCTGAGCGGAGTCGAAGCATAAAACCCAACGCTCCCCTTCGACTCCGCTCAGGGTGACACCCTTATATTCTTGACATTTTAAATTTAATGTTCTTAGATTAGTATTCAATAGCTAACAAATCCAATTTTACAAAAGGGCATCCAACAATATTTCTACTGGGTGCAATGCAGTTCTGTTTGTACCATCTTTAATCTGATGGCGACAACTTGTACCTGTTGCAGCAATAATAACCTCGGTTGGTTGTTGCCGTACCGCTGGCAACAGTACTAACTCGCCAATCTTCATGGAAATTTCGTAATGTTCTTTTTCATAACCAAAAGAACCGGCCATTCCGCAACAACCAGATGGGATAATCTCTGTATGGTAGTTTTCGGGCAAAGACAAGATTTTTTGTGTTGCCGTTAAATCCGACAATACTTTTTGGTGGCAGTGCCCATGTAATTTGATGCTTTTGGGCAACTTATTAAACTGAGATGAATTGATTTTTCCTTTCTCAACTTCTCTTAAAATAAACTCATCAATCAACAACGTATTTGTGCTAAGTTTTTTTGCTGTGGCTAAAATATCCTCGTCTACTAAATCTAGGTATTCATCTCTAAATGAAAGAATTGCTGATGGTTCTAGCCCGATAAGTGGAGTAGTATCGTTAATTAACGGACTTAATAGCTGGATATTTTTTTGCGCTATCTTTTTGGCTTGGCGTAGCAAACCTTTAGAAAATAGCACTCTTCCGCTCTCTAAGGGCTCGGTTAGTATTACGTGGTAGCCCAACTTTTCTAATAGAGTTATTGCTTTAATACCTATGTCGCTATCATGGTAATTGATAAACTCATCGCAGTAAAAGTAAACGGTTCCTTTCTTGTGCATTTGTTGTTCAATGCTGATATCGGCTTTTGAGCGTTTGTTAAACCAATTGGTTAAGGTGTTTTTAGGTAAGGATGGTAACGAGCGTTCTGTGGCAAACCCAAAAACCAGTTTGATTAGTCCCGCAGTGAGTTTGTTTTGGATGCTCCAGTTGTAAACCACCGGACTGATAGTTCCTAATTTATTGAGAATATTGAATTTTGAAATCAACCATACGCGGAGCTTAACACCGTTTGCATCATAATAATGTTGCAGAAACTCGGCTTTTAATTTGGCCACATCTACATTAGATGGGCATTCAGACTTACAACCTTTACAGCTTATACATAAATCCATCACGTCTTTGATTTCTTTATGTTCAAACGGATTTATTTTAAACGATTGCCGCGTTAACATTTCCCTTAATATGTTCGCTCTAGCTCGGGTTGTGTCTTTTTCATCGCGGGTAACCATATAAGAAGGGCACATCATCCCACCAGAAAGGTGGGATTTCCTGCAATCGCCAGAGCCGTTGCACTGCTCTGCATGTTGCAGAATATTTTGGCCGTTATAGCGAAATAGGGTGTTAAAAGTACCGCTAACCTGTCCAGGGTTATACCTTAACATGGTGTTCATGGGTGGCGTGTCAATAATTTTGCCGGGGTTAAAAATATGGAGTGGATCCCAAGTTTGTTTGATTTCTTTTAACAGCTGGTAGTTGTGGGTTCCTACCATTTTTTCAAGAAACTCTCCTCTAAGTCTGCCGTCGCCATGTTCACCACTTAAAGATCCTCGGTATTTTTTAACCAGGGTAGCAACCTCTTCCGCAATTACACGAAACATCCTGTTGCCTTCTTCGGTTTTTAAGTTGATAATTGGACGAAGGTGGAGTTCGCCCGAACCAGCGTGTGCATAATGCACTGAGCTTAATTGATGTTTTTTTAGCAGTTCGTTAAACTCCTTAATGTACTCAGGAAGGTCCGCCACATCTACTGCAGTATCTTCAATTACTGCCACCGCTTTTTCATCTCCCGGCAGGTTGCTCAATAAACCAAGTCCCGCTTTTCGCAGTTCCCAAACCTTTTTCATATCTGTGCCCAGCAGTAAAGGAAAGTGATAGCCTAAACCTGCTGATTGCATTTCTTCCTGTACCAGCGCTGCTGTTTGCTCCACACCTATACGGTCTTCTGCCAAATATTCAACAATCAAAATAGCAGCAGGGTCGCCTTTTACAAAGAAACGGTTTTTCATATGCTCCCGATGACCTTTGGTACACTCCAAAATATAATGGTCAATGAGCTCACTCACCCTTGGCTTGTATTTTAAAGCGATAAGATTGGCTCGTAAGGCTTCCTCGATGCTGTTGAAGTGGATGCATAAAAGCCCGCTTTCACCAGTGGGGATGTCAACTAGGTTTAGTTTAACCTCGGTAATAAAAGCTAAAGTACCTTCACTTCCTGCTATCAGTTTGCAGAAGTTGAATCCCTGTTCTACTGGCGTAAAAGGCGAACTATCTAGCAACGCATCAATGGCATAACCGGTATTTCTTCTTGGGATGTTGTGCTTCGGAAATTTTGCCCGAATCTCTTCTTGGTTGTTGTAATCACTTAAAGTTTTCCTAATGTGGTTATATATTTTTGATTCGAGGCTGTCGCCTAAGCATTTGCATACAAAATCCTCAAAACAAAGTTCTTTAAAAACCACTTCCGAGCCATCAGATAACAGCGCATCTACGGTTAATAAATGGTCTCTCGTACTTCCGTAAACAATAGAATTAGATCCGCAGGAGTTATTGCCAACCATTCCGCCAATCATGGCTCTGTTTGATGTGGAGGTTTCTGGACCGAAAAAAAGTCCGTACGGTTTTAAAAATAGATTAAGTTCATCTCTTACCACTCCGGGTTGTACACGCACCCATTTTTCTTGCGGGTTTACCTCAATAATCTGGTTAAAATACTTGCTTACATCTACAACAATGCCATTCCCCACTACTTGTCCTGCTAAAGAAGTGCCCGCTGTACGTGGAATTAAAGAGATTTTTTCTTGGTTAACAAAAGTGATTAATTTTTTTAAGTCAGCAATATTTAAAGGAATTGCAACAGCTAAAGGCATTTCCCTGTAAGCAGATGCATCAGTTGCATACAGTATAAGGGTTTTCTGATCCCAAAAAAGATCACCTTCTAAGCTTTTTGCAAGTACTTTTAGCTTCCTTTTCATTTTAGATATTAAAGTTGATGCCCTGAGCTAAGGGCAATTTTTCGCCATAGTTGATGGTGCAGGTTTGTCTTCTCATGTACGCTTTCCAAGCATCACTTCCGCTTTCTCTGCCTCCACCAGTTTCTTTTTCACCACCAAATGCACCACCTATTTCGGCGCCAGATGTACCTATGTTTACGTTCGCAATTCCACAATCCGAACCTTTTGAGGATAAGAAAAGTTCAACCTCTCTAAGGTTTAAAGACATAATCGCGGATGATAAACCTTGCGGAACTGCATTTTGCAGGCTTATGGCGTCCTGTATTGTTTTATATTTCATCACATAAAGGATCGGTGCAAAGGTCTCATGCATTACAATTGGTAAATTGCCTGATACTGCCACAATGCAGGGTTTAACATAGCAACCAGATTGATACGCTTTGCCTTCCAAAACGCCACCCTTAACCAAAAATTTTCCGCCTTGTTGCTCAATGGCCTCCAATGCATTGCAATAATTTTTTACAGCGTCTTGATCAATCAATGTGCCTACGTGGTTGCTTTCTAGCAAAGGGTCGCCAATTTTTAAATGCGCATAAGCACTAATTAACCTGCTTGTAAATTTTTCGTAGATGCTTTCATGAATAATCAATCTGCGTACACTTGTACAGCGTTGCCCCGCTGTACCCACAGCTCCAAATACTACACCCGTAATTGCAATATCTAAATCGGCGTCTTTGGAAACGATAACTGCATTGTTGCCACCCAGTTCTAACAAAGTTTTACCTAATCTTCCGGCTACTTTAACCGCTACTTCTTTACCCATACGGGTAGATCCCGTTGCCGAAATAAGTGGTACTCTAGTGTCTTTACTTAAGCATTCTCCAAGTTCTCTGCCTCCAGTAATCAAGCAGCTGACCCCTTCCGGAACTTCATTAGCAGCAAATACGTTTCCAATAATTTTTTGACAGGCAATGGCGGTAAGCGGTGTTTTTTCAGAAGGTTTCCAAACACATACGTTTCCGCAAACCCAAGCCAACATCGTGTTCCATGACCAAACCGCTGCCGGAAAATTAAATGAAGATATGATTCCAACAATACCTAGCGGATGCCACTGCTCATACATTCGATGCTCCGGACGTTCAGAATGCATGGTTAGTCCATGTAATTGTCTGGAAAGCCCTACTGCGAAATCACAGATATCTATCATTTCTTGCACCTCGCCATAGCCTTCTTGCAAACTTTTGCCCATTTCATAAGCAATCAACTTGCCTAACATTGATTTATGAGCGGTGAGTTCCTGACCAATTTGCTTGACTATTTCCCCTCTTTTCGGCGCAGGCCAAAACTTCCATACGTCATAAGCCTCCTGCGATTTTTTTATCACCTCCTCATAATTTTCTAGGCTACTTTCTTTTACATCCGCAATCAGCTTTCCATCTACCGGCGAATAAGAAGCAAACAAATTTGCGTTTGATGCCAGCCAGTTGCTTCCGGTAGAGGTTCCGCTATTTTGTGCTTTGATATTTAATTGGCTTAATATAGTTTTCATAATCAATTGTTATTTGTTTTTTATCTGACTGGTATAGGTGCTTTCAAAAATCTTATCTGCGTTATTTGTTTCAAAACCATCTCTGCGGTGTGTGGTTTCAATTTTATTTGCCGGAAGATTTGAAAACTCAGGTAAAATTTTTCTTTCGGCGAATTCAACGTAACTCCCTGCTATTGACATTTGATCTGAGTTTGCAAAAGTAGCGTTGTGTAAGCTGGCAACGGTACTGCTTTGAGCTAAAAGCCCGTCTTTACTTACTTTGATTTTTCCGCCTGCATCGTTAAGTTTAATTCCCAGGCTTTCTACAAAGTTGTTAAACTCCTGAAGGGTTGAGTATCCTGCCATTAAACTATGAACGCTAATGGTATAATGGTTAAGGTAGTAGCGGTTGTAAATAACCCAGGCGGCATACTCACTTTCCCTAAGTAAGGCTTTGTAATCTGCCAAGCTCGGGAGTTGCCAAAGTGGTTTCTGTAAAAAATCTGCCACTGCTTTTCCATTGTCTAAATCAAGGTCATCTACTGGGTCATGAACAATGTCTTTGGTGTAATGTGCGATAATCTGCTGTACATTTTCAGAGAGCTCCGTAACTACCAGTTCACTCATAAATATTCTAGGATACTCGGGGCTGGGTGGCGCATACCAATAGGCATTCAAATTTTTACTTTCAAAATAATAATAGTCCTTTTTTGTATAACCATAATGCAAGAATATACGCTCAAAAGAGGCGATGCCTAAATGCGGGACACCGAGCGTTCGGAAAGCGATATGATCATTGATGATTTCGTTAGGCGAGCTAATTACGTTTTTTGTGATTAAAGCTTTTGTGATAGTATCAACCGCAGGAACTGACTTTCGATAGCTCTCAAACAATGTATTTAGTACGATATTTAAAGGAGTCTGCTGTGTAAAATTCATGATTATTAATTAATGTTGATTAAAAGAAATTGGTTTATTAATTGAAGAATACAATATCAAATATCTTATATTTACGATAAGCTATTCATATGGATTACTTAAATAATGATAAGTATTACTAATCAACTTGAACTACGGCATCTGAATTATTTCCGTGTGCTTGCAGAAGAACTTCACTATAGAAAAGCGGCCGAAAAGCTGTTTATATCCCAGTCGGCGCTTAGCCAGCAAATCAAACAATTGGAAACAATTATACAGCATCCGCTTTTTGAACGGGTAAATAAAAAGGTGATATTGAATGATGCTGGAAAATTGCTTTATCAGGATGCGTTGCAAATTATTCAGAAAGTACAAGCAGCAAAAACACGACAAGATTTACTGGCGAGGGGTAGCACCGGGCAGGTGGCAATTGGTTTTGTTGCATCTGCGATGCAATCTATACTACCTGGGATTCTTAAAAAGCTTAACATAGATTGCCCTAATATTAATTTATCTCTGGAAGAACTTTCTAATAAGGAACAGATTGAGGCAATCAAAAAAGGTGTTATTGATATCGGTTTTATGCGTTCCAACGCAGTAGGCTCAGAAATGCGGGTTAAATGTGTTTACCGTGAGAATTTCACATTGGTGTTGCCCAAAAACCACACTACCACAGCCGAAAACTTTAAAAATGTGGCGCATTTGGTCACAGAAAATTTTATTCTGTTTCCGAATGATCAAAGTCCGCTGTATTACCAGCAAATCGTTAATTTATGTGCCGATCAAGGGTTCACACCTAATATTGCGCATAAATCAATACATGCTCCAACTATTTTTAAACTGGTTGAAAACGGAATGGGTATTTCTATTATTCCAGCTTCACTCGCAACAAATGGGCATCCGAAAATAAAATTTATTGAGTTGAAAGATGTTGTGCAAAAAACAGAGTTATATGCAGTTTGGGATAAATTGAATAGCAACTCTACGCTGCCTTATCTCCTTGAAATGATTGGTGAGGCAAAAAGCTGATTTTATAAAAATTTTACTAGTGTAAAACCACGACTGCATGAGGGCTTAAAACAAAAGAGCTGGAATAGATTTCTCAACCCTTTTGCTTTTAACTGTATTGATATTCATTTAGTTGTGCACTAACTAACCCTATACATTTTAACACGTTGTTTAGCTCTTAATTTTTTTTTAGCGATAATATGTTCACTTTCAACGATAGCATGTGCTGTTTTGAAAAAAGCATCAGGTGTTATTGATATGGTATTGATGCCTTTTTCTACTAAAAATTGGGCGAAATCCGGAAAATCAGAAGGGCCCTGACCACAGATTCCCACTTTTACATTTTTATCTTTCACAGAACTGATCAGCATAGAAATTAGTTTTTTTACTGCCGAGTTTCTCTCATCGTACAAGTGGGAAACTTGTGCTGAATCGCGATCTAGCCCTAAAACTAATTGCGTAAGGTCATTAGAGCCTATGGAGAAACCATCTACATAATTTGCAAATTCTTTAGCCATGATAAAGTTTGAAGGTAATTCTGCCATCAGATAAACCTGGAGGCCATTTCTGCCTCGTTTTAAACCATTTGCTTCCATTACTGAATACACCCTTTTCAGCTCTTCAACAGTTCTACAAAAAGGAATCATCACGATGATGTTGGTTAATCCAAGGTTCTCTCTCACATGCTTAATCGCCTTGCACTCTAGTCCAAAAGCGTCTTTATAAGCCTCAGAATAATATCTAGACGCACCTCTCCAGCCAATCATTGGGTTTTCTTCATTGGGTTCAAACAAGGTGCCACCCAGTAAATTGGCGTACTCGTTGCTTTTAAAATCGGAGAATCTTACAATAGCAGGCTTTGGGTAGCATGAAGCTGCAATTTTAGCCAAACCAAAAGATAGTTTTTCAACGAAATAAGCCTCGCCATTTTCGTAACCCTTTATTGTTTCGGTAATTTTGCTTTTTAGGTTTTGTTCTTTTAGTGACGAATGGTTTAATAGCGCTAAAGGGTGGACTTTAATGTAATTATTGATGATGAATTCCATCCGGACCAAGCCAATTCCTTGGTGCGGAAGATTTGCAAAATGGAAAGCCTTATCTGGCGACGCTACGTTTAAAAGTAATGGAGTGTTTACTTTAGGTAACTTATCCAGCAAAACCTCCGTTTTTTCTACTTTTAAAATTCCCTGATAAATAAAACCAACTTCTCCTTCGGCGCAGGATACGGTAACCAAATCATCGTCTTTTAAAAGTTGTGTTGCATTCTCGCATGCTACAATGGCTGGAATTCCTAATTCTCTGGCTATAATTGCGGCGTGGCAGGTTCTTCCGCCTTTTTCCGTGATAATTGCCGAAGCTATTTTCATAATAGGTTCCCAGTCAGGATCTGTCATTTCCGTCACCAAAATACTACCCGGTTCAAAGTTTATTTCGCTAAGGTTTTTAACTAAAGCCGGAACAATCTTAACTTTTCCAGCACCTATCTTATCGCCAACTGCAACCCCTTTTAATCGTGTTTTAGCATTTTCTGCATCAGCTATCTTGTAGCTCACTATTTTGTTATGGATTTTTTGGGAGTGTATTGTTTCTGGTCTGGCCTGCACAATATAAAGTTCGTTGCTTTTGCCATCCAATGCCCACTCCACATCCATGGGGCACCAATGATTTTTTAGGGATGTGTAGTAATCCTCAATAGCGATAACCCAGTATGATAATTTAAGAATCTGAGCATCTGTTAAACAGAAGCTTTTTGCTTCCAAAGCTGAGGTGGCTACAATTTTGACACGCTCATTTTTGGCGGTGCTATACACCATTTTTTTATCTTTGTTCCCTAGTTTTTTCTCTAAAATAGCAGGAAACTGTTCTTTTAATAAAGGTTTATAGGTGATGAATTCATCTGGGGATACTGCGCCCTGTACCACCATTTCTCCCAAACCAAATGTTCCATTGATTACCACAACATCTTTAAAGCCACTTTCGGTATCTAAAGAAAAAGCCACGCCAGAGGCCCCAATGTCTGATCTTACCATTTTTTGTATGCAAACAGACAGCCCGATTTTAAAATGGTTGTAACCAAAACTTTTTCGATAGCTGATTGCCCGATCTGTAAATAGCGAAGCAAAGCAGTTTTTGATGGCTAGGAAAAGATCTTCGTCACCAGAAACATTTAAAAAGGTTTCTTGCTGACCAGCAAAAGAAGCATCTGGTAAATCTTCGGCCGTTGCAGATGAGCGGACAGCTACTGCGACATTTTTCTGTTGATATTGGGCAGATAATGCACTATAAGCATCGCGGACCTGGTTTGTAAAATAAGTAGGGAAATTAGCGCTCCTAATTTTTTCTCTGATTAAACTTCCGCAGTTGCTTAAAGCTTTAAGATCGTCAACGTTAGTATCGCTAATTATTTTTGCGATAACAGATTCCAAATTGTTGAAAGCGATAAAGTCGTTGTAACCAGCAACGGTAACTAAAAAGCCGTTCGGAATCTTGATTCCTAGATGCGAGAGGTTTCTCATCATTTCTCCTAAAGAAGCATTTTTTCCACCTGCAACGTCGATGTCGTTAATCCCAACTTCGTTTAGGTTAAGCGTTATTTTATTTTCTTTCATACCTATTATTTATTCAGCTAAAGTCGATATTAGGGTTTGGCTAAAAAAGAATGGTAATAACAAAAATTAATACTATATTAACCTATTTAGTAGTACTATTGATATAAATATGTTATTATAGTAATGAAACCTCAGCTTTTAAAAATTCCTTTAACAGTCGATCAGTCTTTTCGGATTAAGACCGACATGTCGAAGAAGTTTTATAACCAATGGCATTATCATCCCGAAATTGAGTTGGTGCTTATTGTTGCAGGTTCAGGAACAGTATTGGTTGGAGATGGTATTTTGAATATTAGAAGTGGAGATCTTTTGCTTATTGGCGCCAATTTACCACATATGTTTAGGAGTGATGTTGACCATGATGAAAACAAGATTACCGAAACACTCACCATTCATTTTTTGCCAGAACTGTTTGAGGCTTTTTTGGCGCTCCCCGAAAATGATTTGATTGCAAAGCTTTTGGAAAAAGCATCGGTGGGGATTTCTGTTTTAGGCGAAACTAAAAGCGAAGTGGCTACACTTATGCAAAAGATTAGCTATGTGTATAAAACCCAACGTTTAATCTCTCTGCTAGAAATTCTTAATAAAATCGCGAGTTCTGCAGAGACTAATTTTATAGCTACAAAATCTTTAAAGCTGTATGCCAACAAGCAAGATGAAACTCGTTTAAACAGAATTTACCAGTACACGTTAAATAATTTTGCTCGTAAAATCACCCTAGCAGAGATCGCCAATGTAGTTCACATGGTTCCTCATTCATTCTGCCGGTATTTCAAATCCAGAACTAATAAAAGATATTCGTTGTTTTTATTGGAGGTAAGGATTGGGCATGCCTGCAAATTATTAACAGAATCTGATTATAGTATCGCTGTAATAGCTTATGAAAGCGGTTTTATGAATGCATCAAATTTTAATAGGCACTTTAAACTGATTACCAATAAAACACCGTTTGAGTATAAGAAGCAGTTCCAAATGGCATATTCCGCTGTCTACTAGGTTTTTAAATTGTGGTAATTGTGCAACTGAAATAAATAAAATACTGATAAACTAATTGTTCTTTTATTTATCTTGGCACCCGTTGTTTGAGAATTACAATCACGCAACCTAAACCCAAAAAATAACACCTAATTATGGAAAACGAATTAAACTTAGAGAAACCTAAGTACACTGTCCCCTTTGTTACTTTAACTACGCTTTTTTTTATGTGGGGATTTATTACCTGCATGAACGATGTGCTGATACCGCATTTGAAAGAACTGTTTCAGCTCAGCTATCTACAGTCTATGCTGGTGCAATTCTGTTTTTTTGGTGCCTATTTTATAGGTTCGGTAGTTTATTTTGTTACCTCTCATTTTTCTGGAGACCCTATCAATAAAATCGGTTACAAAAACGGGATGTTATTAGGTTTACTAATTGCATCAATCGGCTGTTTTCTATTTTATCCCGCAGCACTTTATGCATCGTACCCGCTATTTTTAAGCGCATTATTTATTTTGGGATTAGGCTTTACTTTGCTTCAGATTGCAGCCAACCCATATATCTCTTTGTTGGGAACGCCAGATGGTGCATCGAGCAGGTTAAATCTTGCACAGGCATTTAACTCTTTAGGAACGACAATTGCGCCTATTATTGGAGGCTACTTGATTTTTGAATTTTTCGCAGTAGACGGAAAAATTACCGCAGCTGCAACAGAAATTCCTTACATTATATTTACAGGAATATTTTTACTGTTGGGACTACTTTTATACAAAATAAAATTACCGGAATTTAAAACTACAGAAACCTTAGCAAAAGGTTTGGGCGCTTTGCAGTTTCCACAGTTAAAACTCGGGATTTTAGCAATATTTTTTTACGTGGGTGCCGAGGTTTGTATTGGTAGCTTCATTATCAACTTTTTGGCACTGCCAGATATTATGGGAATTCCAGAGTCAGTAAGTAAAAACTACTTGGCGTTGTATTGGGGCGGAGCAATGATTGGACGGTTTGTGGGGTCAATTTCCTTAAGTCAAGGATTATCGCAGGCTAAAAAAATAACTTATATGCTGCTTGCTGCTTTAGCAGTATTTGCACTTATTTTCGCATTGGTAGATTTAAGTTTTTCGCAGATTATGGTTTTCTTGGTATTTATTGCCGTTAATTTAATCTTCTTTTTTATCGGTAAATCTGTACCGGCTAGAACTTTATACTTATTTGGTTTGGCAAACGTAGTGTTGATATTGATTACCATTTTTAGTAGCGGTTCTTTAGCCATGTGGACTATTTTAAGCGTTGGATTATTCAACTCAATCATGTGGTCAAACATCTTTACATTATCTATCCATGGATTAGGGAAATACACCAGTCAGGGTTCGTCTTTGTTGGTAATGGCTATCCTTGGAGGTGCCTTGTTGCCATTAGTGCAGGGTGGTCTGGCAGATGCTTACGGTTTACAGCACTCGTTCTTTGTGCCAGTCTTTGGCTACCTGTATATTGCATTTTTTGGTCTCTATTGCGCAAAAAAACTTGGGAATGTAAATGTCGAAAGTACGGCCGGCGGACACTAGTTTGTTGTTTTGTTAATATAAAAATAGGCTGTTTCAAAAGAAGCAGCCTATTTTTTTTGAGTTAAGAATTGCAGTGAAAATCCTTTTTGTTCTTTTGAGCGGAGTCGAAGAATAGAACAAAAAGATTGCAACGGAAAGCCTGCCCGAACGCCCAAATAGTAAAACTGAGATTTAAACTATAATCCCAAAATTCGTTTGTTCAGATTTTTGTCGGTTCCAACTGATACAAAATCATCGAAGGCTCTTTCGGTTACCCTGATGATATGATTTTTGATGAATTCTGCACCTTCTCTTGCACCATCTTCTGGATGTTTTAAAGCACATTCCCATTCCAAAACTGCCCATCCCTTATAATCGTATTGGGCCATTTTGCTGAATATTGCCTTAAAATCTACCTGCCCATCCCCAAGTGAACGAAACCTTCCTGCCCGGTTAACCCAGTCTTCATATCCGCCGTACACACCTTGTTTGCCAGTTGGATTAAATTCTGCATCCTTAACATGAAACATTTTGATGCGTTCGTGGTAAATGTCAATAAAGGCCAGATAATCCAAACATTGTAAAATAAAGTGGGAAGGATCATAAAGTAAACAAGCCCGAGGGTGCTGATTTACGTGGTCTAAAAACCGTTCGTAAGTAACCCCATCGTGTAAGTCTTCTCCGGCGTGTGTCTCATAACAAAGGTCTACACCACATTCATCATAAATATCTAAAATAGGTTTCCAACGTTTTGCCAATTCTGTAAAAGCATCATTAACCAGGCCCGCAGGGCGTTGTGGCCACGGATAAACGGTGTGCCACATTAACGATCCGCTAAATGTCACAGAAGCATTTAAACCTAAATTTTTAGAAGCCTGTGCGCCATATTTTAACTGCTGTATTGCCCAAGCGGTTCTGTCTTTTGGGTTTTTACGGAGTTTTTCTGGGGCAAATCCATCAAAAAGTTCATCAAAAGCAGGGTTTACAGCTACCAACTGCCCCTGTAAATGTGTGGAAAGTTCGGAGATTTCTAAACCCGACTCCTTTACCAAACCCTTGATTTCATCAGCGTAGGTTTTGCTTTCCGCTGCTTTTTTTAGATCAATAAATCGCTCATCGTTGGTCGGTAGCTGTATCGCTTTATAACCGTAATTGCTGGCCCATTTACAAATGTCTTTTAGGTTGTTAAAAGGCGCATCATCACCAATAAACTGTGCTAAAAAAATTGCGGGTCCTTTGATTGTTGTTGCCATTTTTTAAACTTTAAATTCTGTCCATTTTAAATCGGATTTGCCAGATTCGATTACATTTTCTATAAAAGCCATCCCGCGTAAGCCGTCCTCAATGCCGGGGAAATCGCTAATCGCTGGTTGTTGTTCTCTTTCCTTGTCAGACGCTCTTAAATATAGCGCAAAATTCCTGTAAAGGTTTGCAAAAGCTTCCAAATACCCCTCTGGGTGGCCAGCGGGAGTGCGGCAATTGTGTGTAGCTATTTCACTTAAGTACCCTGTACCTGCTCTGTAAGTTTGAGTGGGCTGGTCAAGTAATTTTACTTGTAGCGAATTATTATCCTCCTGTTGCCAAACAATACCACCTTTAGCTCCGTATATCCTGATTTTTACGTTGTTTTCCTCGCCTGTGGCAATCTGGGTGGCCATTAGCACCCCGCTAGCGCCATTATTGAATTTCAACAATACGGCGCCATCATCATCTAAGCGTCGGTTTTCTACTACCGTGTTGATGTCGGCGCAAATTTTAGAAGTTGTTAAGCCACTTATATATTCTGCAAGGTTGAAAGCATGAGTGCCAATGTCTCCCATAGCGCCGGCAATTCCACTTTTGCTGGGGTCGGTTCGCCAAGCGGCCTGTTTATTCTCGCTGTTTTCTAAAGGCTGGCTTAACCAACCTTGTGGGTATTCTACGTATATTTTTCTGATTTCTCCGATGTGTCCGTTTGCAATTAACTGCTTAGCTTCTTTCACCATGGGGTAGCCAGTATAAGTGTGTGTAAGCATCAGCGATTTGCCACTTTGAGCTAAAATCTGTTTCAGTTCTTTAGCTTCTGCAAGTGAAAAAGTGATGGGTTTATCTAAAATAACATGAAAGCCATTTAGCAGAGCCATTTTTGCAGGTTCAAAATGTAAATGGTTGGGTGTAACAATACTTACTACCTCCATTCTTTCCTCGAAAGGGAGTGCGCTTTCTTTTTCAAAGAGTTCTTTGTAGGATAGATAACTGCGCTCGGGCGACAAGCCTAATAACTGTCCACTATCCTTAGATTTTTCGGCATCACTACTGAAAGCACCACAAATTAAATCATATTCATTATCTAGTCTGGTGGCAATTCGGTGTAAAGCACCAATAAAAGCACCTTTACCTCCACCCACCATTCCAAGTCTTAATTTTTTATTCATTATTTAGGTTTTAAGCTAAATTAAGAAGTTATTTTAGAAAAGTGTGTTTTAGCTATATTAATCGCTGTTTTATAGAATAAAGAATTTGGATTTCTTCTCAGAATCCACCGCCAAATAAGGTTTCAATAACAGAGAATTACTATTATTTAACCTTTCTGCTTTTGGTATTAATCTGGAGTATAACGTTGTCTAGCTCGGTAGCGGATATTTCGAGCATTTGATTAAGGTCTGCTAATTCATCTAAAGTGTGGGTATGTTTGATCAAACTTACCAAAGCTAGGATGTTAGCTAATGGTTTGCGTACCAAGTGTGATTGTTCCCAGGCTATTTCATTCAGCAACTTGTTTTGTTCAACTATTTTATCAATGTAGTCTTTGTCTTTGGTTATGTTTTTTATGTTGTCTGAAAGGCCTATGATTTTACCATCATTGTCTTGTACGGGAAACATTGAAAACCTCCACCATGATTTGTCGAGATGTTTTTCAACCACAATTGTTTTTCCAGACAAAACGTCTTGATAATGTTGACTAAATTCTCGCCTTAATTCTGGAACAACATAGTCAATTGCACAATCTCCAATTTTAGACTCTTTTCCAGAAATTTCGAGAGAAACGTCTTTAGCAAAGTTATTTGAAAACAGAATTTTTAGTTCGCAATCTAAAAAAGTTAAAGCTTCTTCAGTACTATTATGCAAAGCTTCTAACATCAGTTGATGTTGTAATAGAAGCGCTTCAGATTTTTTCTTTTTAGTAATATCTACGGTTGTAAATGTTACGCCAATTATTTCGTTTTCTTGATTATATGCTGGATGGTAGCCTGTCTTAAGCCATACCTCTTTATTGGGAAATTTGCTAAGTTTCTCTAGTCTTATAGTTTCGCCTTTAAAAGCTTTTTGACTGTTCTGATAAAAAGCTTCGCGATCTAGAATGTAATCCCAAATGCTACTGTTTATAACTAGAGATTTGTTTAAGTTTAATTCTGACACATAATTTGCCCAATGATTAAAGGACATAATTTTGTAATCTGGAGATATAAGAACATTACTTTGGGTAGTACTATTTAAAATAGCCTGAAGTTTGATATTTGTATTCGTTAATTCGTCACGAGTGCGTTCTTCCGGTGTAACATCAATTCCAATCCAAAGAATACCTAACGTTTTATCGTTTTCCTTTAGTACCGAAAGTTCCCAGCTTGTCCAAGTAGAAAACTGCTCTCCCTGTAAAGGTTTTCTGATTTTCAACTCGTAAAGTTCGTCAGGGTTTTCTAAAAGCCTTTGTATAGTTTCATTACAAGTTTCGTGGTCATCAGCGTGAATGCCGATGCGAAATTGTTTCCCAATAAAATCATTTGTGATAAAACCAAAGCGATTTAAAAAAGCATTGTTTGTATAAACATACTTTTCGTCAAAATCCGTAATAATTATCGAATGTCTTTTTGAATTTTGTAAGTATAAGGGAATTAGGGGCTTAAAATCGATTTTAGTATTCATAGACTACACTCTTTTACGGAAAGCACAATATTTTGTTACTGTGCGTTTACTAGAAAGAGATTGAGTTATAATTTATTTCTCGAATTTAATTAAAAGGATCGCAATTACTAACGATGTCAATTAAAAGATGAGTAGGAATCTTAAGTTTTTTGTCTAATTATATTATTTTTTAATCCTTTCAATATCAATATAGGCATTAATTTTAAAAACATTCAACCCGTTTTCTTCTGCGTCGATAAAAGAAATAATTTCCGCCCTTGTTTCCTTTAACTCTTGAATTTTTAGCAAAGATTCTTGATTTTTCTTTCCCGTTCTTTCTTCAGTACTAAAGCTTTTTACATCATGAAATTTTATTTTTTCTTCAATAAGAGTCAACAGAATTTCTTTGGTATCTTTTGAATTAAAAGTACCTTCAATGAGTTTGAATTTCTCTTCCATATTTTTTTGATAAACGTTTTATAAAGTTCGGGTTTAAACTGCCACACAAAGGTGGACTTTCTAACTTATTAGTTTTTATTTATGTTTGTAATGCTAAGCATAAAATATATTTATGAACTACACGCTCAATCAGTTACAGATTTTCTTAAAAATTGCGCAGACACAAAGCGTAACGAAAGCTGCCGAAGAGTTGCATTTAACGCAACCTGCTGTTTCGATACAGTTACGCAACCTGCAATTGCAGTTTGATATTCCCTTAACTGAAGTAGTTGGGCGCAAAATTTACATTACTGATTTTGGAAAAGAATTAGCCGAAGCAGCAGAGAACATTCTTAACCAAGTGCATGCAATCAATTATAAAACGCATGCTTTTAAAGGTCAACTCACTGGTAAACTTAAAATTTCTGTGGTTTCAACTGGGCAGTATGTAATGCCTTATTTTATTACTGATTTTGTGGGGCAACATGCAAACGTGGAACTCCAGATTGATGTAACCAACAAAAAAGGGGTACTAAGCAGTTTAGAGAATAACGAAGTTGATTTTGCTTTAGTGTCGGTTTTACCAACTACATTAAACATAGAAAAACTGGATCTGTTACAGAACAAACTTTACTTGGTTGGCGGTTCAAGAAACGAATATAAAGAAGCGGTTTATGATAAAAGTTTGTTAAATAACTTGCCTATTATTTTTAGAGAGAAAGGCTCTGGAACTCGACAGACTATGCAAGATTTTATGGATAAAAATAATTTATCTGTCCTTAAGAAAATGGAGCTAACCTCAAACGAGGCAGTTAAGCAAGCGGTTATTGCCGGTATGGGTTATTCTATTATGCCATTGATTGGTATTAAAAATGAACTTAATAATAAAGACGTACAAATTATACCGGTAACGGGTTTGCCAATCTCTTCAACTTGGAGTTTGATTTGGTTAAAAGGTAAAAACCATTCGCCCGTTGCGGCGCATTTTCTGAAGTACTTAAAGCAGGAAAAGGATAATATTGTTGCAGATAAATTCCACTGGTCGCAAAGCTATTAACAGTTTTGATAAACAGAGAAACCATCTTATCTGGTGATTTCTCTATTTAAAATTATTGTTATTTAACTTTTTCTTGTACTAAGTTATCTGTATTTGCTGTTGCAGAGCAACTGTCTTTTGCAGAAACATACATTTTTGGTTTTGCATCTTTTAATGGATCTATTACCATTAAATAAATCCACTCGTTAGCAATTAAGCTTTGAAGTTTCGGATTCTTATCTAAAATGGCACTTATTCTTTCTAAAGGCGCTTCAATTATTACCGATAACCTGAGTGGTTGATGGTGCATCTTGTTATCAGCAGCTTTAACAGATTGCAAAGGAATTCCGATTTTTAAATCGCCTCCGTTTCCTTGCACTACGCCAAAATGGCCAGTTACATTGTGTGTGGTTTTTGAGCCTCCGCCAAATCTATCAGTATCAACTGTTGAAAAGTAATAGTGGTTATTAATCCATTGCGTAACCGTCATTGGTCCTTGCATAATGGCTTCTAAAAGATTTCCACTGTCATCTGTTTTCCAGTCGTACGACTGTAGAAAACATCGACTTTCTAAATCTACATTTTTAGATAAACTCCGCGGACCAATAATAAAACCGGCGTTTTTAGCTAAACCCCATTCTGGTCTTGTTTCTGCCCAGTTATTAGCTTTTTTATGTACAAAATCTATTTCTTGCTTAGTTAAACCTCTTCTTTCTTTAATGGTGTTGGATTGTACTTTAGCCAAATCAGCTTTTAAGTTCTTGAGTAACTTATGGTGAGATGTAGGTACGTGGCTATCAAATAAAACAATGTCTTCTGTAGTTGTGTTATGCTCAGCGCCAATAAAAACGGTGTTTTCGGGAATTACCAAGTCAAAATCTTTTGCCAAAACTTCTCTAACTTCTGGTAGGTTGGCTAAGCTTGCCAGCATCCTTGCATTGTTTCTACCTGGACTTGCAGCACAAGCGCCACAATCCAAACTAGAACCAAATGGATTGTTTTTGGAGTGGCTGCCATGACCAGCAAAAACTACCAGTGGCGCAAATTTTTGCCAGCCCATTACTGCAAAAGCAGATTTTACAATAGTTACTTTTTCTGCCAAAGGTATTCCAGCTATAGAACTTGGTTCATGATGAGCATGCGCAATTTTGGTATGGCAAAAGCTTTCATGATTGGGTGTGTTTTTTTGTTCCGACTTATACAGCTTACCTGGAAAAAGAGACCTCGCAACTAAAGAGGCACCATAAATTAATCCCGCACCTTCCACGTAGCCAAAAGCAGAGGGAAGCATGTTTTTTAATCTTCTGAAGAAATAATCTTTAAACTTTTGGTCAGCAACTATTTTCTTAAAACTTGATATTTCTGCAGCTTTTCCTTCATCGCAATCTTCGGAAATAATGTAAGAAGACGGAACAATTGGCGGGCAAGATTTCCGAAGCATTCCCGTACTTAAATCTTTGTAATCTGCTGCTATTCCAAAAAATCCAGCGAAACCAAATGTTTCATAGTTACCCTGCGCTTCAATATGCCTTCTAATTAATTCTGATCTGGTATCGATACAAAAAACCAATTGTGCATCTGGCACTCCATCGGCTTGTATTACCTCTTCAACCGTAATTTGTTTTTTATCTAATTTGAGCACCAATTTATCTTGCAGACTTTTCTCCCAAGCTTTTAGCCAAACATATTGTAGCTTAATGGTTTCTAATAATTCTTGGTTGTTTTTAACCGGAGCAATTATCTGAGCATTGGTTTGTTGCGCAATCCAAAGTCTTACGGCCAAGTATTCCAACAACGAAATCGGATATTTTTGTTGCCATTCGGTTTGGTTGTCAACTCTGTATTTAATATATCCAGTCCAGCCTGCTAAAGCGGCAATGTGGTATTCAAATATTTGCAGATAATCTTCGGTAGCGAAACCGCTAATCGCTTTTGTTAATGCTTCACTGGCTGATGCAGGGATTTCATCTATTGATTTAATGTGGATTTGCTTATCGTATTTAGCTAATTTCCGCCAAGCCTGATAAAAGCCTTCTGTTCTGTTTGGCATTTCCCATTCGGTAGTTCCCTCATCTAAAAATGCTGTCAGCCATTTTACCATCATCGCATCTAAATGATGGTTGGGGTTTTCTTCTGCACTTGGCTTATAAGTTTCCAATTCTTTTAGGTAAAAAGCAGGCGACTCCATGAACCCGTAGGTCATCAGTATTTCGGTTAATACTGCCTCGTCTATTTCGCCGGTATCCCAAGCTTGTTGGTAAGCAGAAGCTTCTGGAAATAACGAGCCTCCAAAATATTTAGTTGCACTCTGGGTAGCATTTAAAAAAGATTCGTTTTCGTATCCTGATAAAGGATTTGAAGTTACAAAAGCATATAAAGGGAACGTTTTACCAACCACGTTAGCTGCTTTTTCAATAAGTTTGTTCAAATTTTGCGTGTTCATATTTTATTTGCTTTTAAACATTAATACAGTTTTGTGGTGAGGTTGCGAGTCGTTCATTAGCTTAACATAAAGCCAAGAGAAATTTCGAAAAACACCCAGTTTCATGATGAAGAAACCGATTAAGAAAATAATCCCGAATATAATTTGTGTGAGACTTAATGCTAGCGGAATATCAACCATTGGCATAGAGCTCATTAAAACCGTTACACCTTGGTATATTAAAGCGTATAAACCTATTCCTACAAAAAACAGTAAGGGCGGTACAAAAGCTTTTTGAAAAATACTTAGGTTTTGTTGTTTAACGATGTTGTAAGTAATTTGACCAACCGTAATGGCTACAATAAGCGTTAAAAATATCCCGCTGTTCATCTCGGTGCCTTTACCCGTAAGGGTTGCAAAAAGCAAGGCTCCAACTAATCCGTAGATGAGTACAACTATTGCCTGTAGCGGTTTAATGATGATTTTCTCTTTGTTTTCTGGGATGGTTTGTTTTACGCTTTCGCCGGATGAAAGAAATAAATAAGCTTTATAAAAGCCGTGTAAGATAAGGTGAACAACAGCAGCGTTAAAAAATCCTAAGCCGCATTGCATAATCATAAAACCCATTTGTGCAATGGTAGAGCAACCGAGTTTTTGTTTTACGTTGGGCTGTATTAGTTTGGAAAATTGTGCAATAATTGCGGTTAATCCGCCGATTATTAACAGAATGGCAAAGGTGTTTGAAACAAATATTAAAGTAGAGAATAGTGTCAGTAAAATACCGGCGCCGTTTACAAAGCCAGCATGCATTAATGCAGAAGCTGGAGTTGGTGCCGTCATCGCAGAAAGTAGCCATCTGTGAAAAGGGTAAATTGCCGACTGGATAATTGCTGCAACAATAATTAATAAAGCGGCGGTGATTAAGGTAACCTGCGAAAGATTTTGAAGGTTTGCAATAATGCCTTCTAACGTAAATTGATTGGTTTGTATGGCGAGTACGGTGACGCCAGCAGTTAAAAATAAAGTGCCGAGCAAAAAGTATTTTTGGGCAAATTTTTTCGCTTCCCTTGCTTCGCCCCAATGGCTATTTACACCTATCAAATTAGCCATAAAAACACCCATCGCAAACCATGATAATAGCAGCAATGCAACATGGTTACTTGCAATAAATAACATCACCGAAAGGGTAAAACCTAGGCTTAAGCAGATAAACTTTTTCTGATATTTAAAACCCGCTAGATAATAAATGCTGTAAGTGCTTAAGATAGCACTGAAGAATGTTACGGTTGTCCAGATTAATAATGTAAAACCATTGATGCGGATTATATTTCCCCAGTTCCATGTTTGGCTGTTGCTAAAACTGCTAACTAATAAAATTGCGCTTCCTAAAAAAAATAACCATAAAAAGATGTTTATGGCATTTGCAAAACTGGAAACTGCCTGTAGCTTTTCATCAAGTAAACTTGTGGGAGAGCCGTTTAAGGGTGATCCAGAAGAAATAATGCGAGTGTCTGTATTTATTTTCATATCGTTGGATTTTTTTGACTCCGCAAATCTGAAAAAACAAACACATAAATTTTTATTTATGTTTGTTATGCTATGTATAAATATATTTTATGGTTTAGCTTTCGTTAATCCTAAAAAATTACCCTTTGTTTTTAAAGGTTAATGGGAGTAGTCACCGCCAGTGTTAGGAAGAAAGTTAAAGAGAGATTTTTTAACACTAATAGCCATACTTATTTTTCCAAAGCTCTTTTAAATGCGCTCTGGTTTTTTGTTCGGCTGGGTTTGGTTGAGGGTCGTAAAGCTTGGTGCCGCTTAATTTTTCGGGAAGGAATTCCTGCTCGGCAAAGTTGTTTTCAAAGGAATGGGCGTATTTATAGTCTTTGCCGTAATCCATATTCTTCATCATTTTGGTTGGGGCATTACGCAGATGTAAAGGCACTGGTAAATCTCCGGTTTGCTTCACCAAGGCTTGTGCTTTGCCAATCGCTTCATAAGATGCATTGCTTTTTGCAGACGAAGCCATATAAGTAACGGCCTGCGAAAGAATAATCCGAGACTCGGGCCAACCAATTACATTTACCGCTTGAAAACAGTTGTTGGCTAACAAAAGGGCGTTTGGGTTCGCATTCCCGATATCTTCAGAAGCTAAAATTAGCAACCTCCTGGCAATAAACTTAGGGTCTTCGCCACCTTCAATCATCCGGGCCAACCAATAAACCGCCGCATTAGGGTCGCTTCCTCGGATGGATTTGATAAACGCCGAAATAATATCATAATGTTGTTCGCCCGTTTTATCGTAAAGCGCCATGTTCTGTTGTACATTCAGCAAAACAAAATCATTGGTAATTACTACTTTTTTGTCATTGGCTGCATTTACTAAGAGCTCAAAAATATTTAAAAGCTTACGTCCGTCGCCGCCAGATAACCTAACTAATGCTTCGGTTTCTTTCAGTTCTATTTTTTTGTTCTTTAAAACTTCGTCGTTTGTAATCGCATTGTTTAAAAGACTAATCAATTCCTCCTCGTTCAAATTCTGCAATACATAAACTTGGCATCGCGAAAGCAAAGCCGAGATAACTTCAAAAGATGGGTTTTCTGTAGTAGCACCAATTAAAATAACCAAGCCTCGTTCCACCGCTCCTAACAAAGAATCTTGTTGCGATTTTGAAAAACGGTGGATCTCATCAATAAATAGTACGGGCACAATCCCACCTTTTTTATATTGGGCTGCTTTTTCAATCATCTCTCGCACATCTTTAACGCCCGAATTAATGGCACTTAAAGAAAAGAACGGCCTATCTAAGCTTTGTGAAATAATAAAAGCTAAAGTGGTTTTTCCTACTCCCGGCGGGCCCCAGAAAATCATCGATGGAATGTGGTTGTTTTCAATGGCTTTTCGTAAAACAGCACCTTCGCCAACTAAATGTTGTTGCCCCGTGTATTGTGCCAATGAGTTGGGGCGCATACGCTCTGCTAACGGATCTGTTAATGCCATAAATTAAAATTTGATAATTTTTTGAATCGGTTTTTGACTTATTGGCGAATTTGAAGATTTTAATTGATTCAACAAATTGCCATCTGGTTTTTGTAAATAAAGTAGTACCAAATAGTGTTCCCCTTTTTTAAAAGGTGCTGTTGGTTTAAACGCTACATGATTTCCTGTAATGCGATATTTTCCCGGCAAGGGTTTTTCTAGGTCTTGCAAATCTTCATCTGCTGTTTTTCTGTAAACCGAAATACTGTTTTGCCATTGGGTTTGATTTAAGCTATCTAAAGCTAAAATTTTAAGGATAGATGGATCAATGTTTTGGATAAAAATAGAAGAAGAATCGGCACTGAGCGAATTTTGATTTCATTGGCTAACAAATTGCTGCCCGAATTATTGCAAGACATCGATAAAAACAACAAAATTAGTATATTGAGTCTCCACATTTTATAAAATTAGAAAATGAAACTGATTATTGAAATTTTGATTATGGGTGTAGCCGTTCTTTTGGCTGCCTTTTTAATTCCGGGCGTACATGTCGACGGTTTTGGTAGTGCAATATTGGTGGGTATTTTATTAGCCTTAGCCAATGCAACTATTGGCTTTATTTTAAGGATACTTACCTTTCCAATTAATTTTTTAACCTTGGGCCTAATGTCTTTTATCATTAGTGTGTTGATGGTTTTGCTGGTTGATCGCTGGATGGATAGTTTCCATACTTCGGGTTTTTTCTCCGCAATGATTTTTGCTATCGTGTTGGCTATTATTAAAATGCTTTTCAATACCAATAAGGAAGTTAAAGGTTAATTTTCCTCGAAAAATTTTATGTTTTGTAATTAGAGGTTTTGTTTTTTGCGAAAGGAAGTTGCTATTTTTGGGTATGGCGTTTTTAACCACAACGCTCACAAAGAAATACACAAAGAGTGCAGGTTTTTTTAACCACGGAGAACGCGGAGATCACAGAGCTGGAAGGATATAAGATGAGATTTTTGTTTCGTAATGAACAAATAAGAATCATTGCCAATACACTTAGCATTTTAACAGTACTCATAAAGCAGCAAAACATTAAATAATACACATGAAATTCAGCAAACTCAATAATTCCCAAACAAACCACAACATAAGCAAGTCCCTCTCCTTCGGAGAGGGATTTAGGGTGAGGCTCTTTCTTTTTTTCTTTTTTTTATGCTCCTCCTCGGCTTTCGCCCAATGGGGACAAGAAACCTATTGGTCTTTAGATGGCAATAAGATTATGGCGGTAGAAAGCGGAAACATTGTAGAACGCAATGCGATAGATCCTTCAAAAACCTCCGTTATAGTTGCTAAAGAAGATCTAATTGGTGCCGACGGGAAAAACCTAAACGTAGTAAGGTTCGCTTTTGCAAACGGAAACCAAAAAGTGCTGTTAAATTCCAATACAAAAAAGGTTTGGCGTTATGATACTCGTGGAGATTTTTGGGTTTATAATCTTAAAGATCATAGCTTAAAGCAGATTGGTAAAGATAAACCCGAGTCGTCGTTAATGTTTGCTAAATTTTCTCCGGATGCTACAAAAGTTGCTTACGTAAGCGGACACAATATTTACGTGGAAGATTTGAATTCTGGCGGAACAAAGGCGCTGACTACAGATGGAACTTTACGTTTGATCAATGGAACTTTTGATTGGGTTTATGAAGAAGAGTTTGATTGTAGAGATGGTTTTAGATGGTCGCCAGATAGTAAATCTATTGCCTATTGGCAGATTGATGCCCGCAAAATCAAAAACTATTTGATGATTAATAACACAGATTCTCTGTACCCCTTTACCGTACCTGTAGAATATCCGGTTGTGGGCGAAGACCCAAGTGCCTGCAAAGTAGGCGTAGTAGCTATTGCAACCGCAAAAACACAGTGGATGAACGTACCGGGTGATGCGGTTCAACATTATATTCCACGTATGGAATGGGCGAACAGTTCTAAAGCTCTAATTATCCAACAGTTAAATCGCAGACAAAACATCAGTAAAATTATAATGCTGAACGTAGCTGATAATGCTTCGAAAACCATTTATACCGAAATAGAAAAAGCCTGGGTAGATGTTAAGGCAGAAGCAACCGGTTGGAATTGGATAGAAAAAGGGAACAAGTTTGTTTGGTTAAGCGAAAAGAGTGGTTGGCGACATATTTACACCATTGATTTAAACGGGAAGCAGACTTTACTTACACCAGATAATTTTGATGTAATTTCTCTGAATTTGATCGACGAAAAAAACGGCTTAATTTATTTTATGGCGTCGCCAGATAATGCTACTCAAAGTTACCTGTATAAAGTGAGTATTGCAGGAGGTAAAGCCATCCGCGTTACACCATCAAACGAAAGTGGAACACATGATTATGATATCTCACCAAATGGAAAACTGGCATTTCATAATTATTCCAACGCTACAATGCCAACCTCTCAGAATGTTGTGGCATTACCAACGCATAAATGGATAAGTGGAGATAAACTTGGGCAACAGACTAAAAATGCTAACGTTCCAAACGTGGAGTTTTTTAAGGTGAAAACGCAGGACGGAATTGAGATGGACGGTTGGATGGTGAAGCCAAAAAACTTTGATGCAACAAAAAAGTATCCCGTGGTTTTTTATGTTTACGGCGAACCAGCAAGTCAAACCGTGGCTGATCGTTTCGGAATAAGTTTTAATAGACTTTATGCAGGTAATATGGCAGATGATGGTTATATATATATATCTGTTGAAGGTCGTGGTGCTCCAACCCCAAAAGGCAGGGAATGGCGCAAATCAATTTATCATAGAATTGGAGATATCAACATCCGTGACCAAGCCTTGGCGGCTAAAGAAATTTTAAAATGGGATTTTGTAGATGCTGAAAGAATTGCAGTTTGGGGTTGGAGTGGGGGAGGTTCGTCGACACTAAATTTGATGATGCAATATCCGGAGATTTATAAAACAGGAATTTCTATTGCAGCAGTAGATAACCAATTGAATTACGACAATGTTTACCAAGAGCGTTATATGGGTTTATTACCCGAAGACCGACACTATTTTGTAGATAATTCACCTTTGGCCCACGCTAAAAGTTTGCAGGGAAATCTTTTATTAATACATGGAACTGGCGATGACAATGTGCATTATAACAATGCCGAACAGATGATTAACGAGCTGATCAAACACGGAAAAGTTTTTCAGATGATGAGCTATCCAAATCGTACCCATAGTATCAGAGAAGGAGCCGGTACCAGCCGCCACTTAGCGCTAACCTATACCAAGTTTTTACAGGAAAACTGCCCGCCAGGTGGCAGATAATGGGGCGATTTGCTTTTAACATTATACTTAATAAATAATTACGAAACGTTAGTGATAACGTGTTAAAGCACACAATCTATTTCTGAATACCAATAAATAAAAACCTGATTTACCTATTTTTCTGTAAATTACGTTTCCTAAGAGTAAATTGTGATGCGTAAATATTCTGTTTTTTTAAAGGCCCTATGCCTTGTTTTTTGCATTTTACCATTTCAATCTATTGCGCAAAATCTGCAAGATTCGGTTTTAAAGCTGATTGCATCACCAAATAAGAAAGCTACAGAATTAACAGATACCAGTTTTAACGGACTTTTAAAACGGGTAGATTTTTACGCAGAAAAATTCAATGATTTTAGCAACCAATTAAATAAAGGTTTTGATACCGTAGAAGTTGCAGAGCTACTACCAAGCATTGAAGCCCGCTTAAAGGACTCTAAAGTTTATTCCTTGAGTGATAGGTTGTTGACATTAAGGTCTTTGTCTACCTTTCAGGATTATTTTGCAACCTCGCAAAAGCAGCTAAATAATTGGGATCAGCAACTTACATCCTACAATAATAAGCTCACAAAAATGCAGGAAACCATCTGCGGTTTAACTACAGATACGGTTTTTAAATTTTTGCCGGCAGATTCGGCTTTGCGAGATCGTTTTTTTTCAAGATTAAACGCATTGGGTCCAAAGTGGCATCGTTTGGATTCGGCAAGCAACCTCGCAATCTTAAAAATAGGACTGTTGCAAAGCCGTGTTTCGGCATCGCAGTTAGAGTTGATTGATTTTAATGAGCAGATTAACGAAGGTTTAAAAAAGCTAAGTTCCAAAACATTCGAAAAAGAATATCCCTATTTGTGGGATATAAATTTCAATAATTTTTTTACGGAGCTTAAAGTCGGCTTAAGCAAAACAATCGGCTTTAATCTAAAAATTCTGTGGTATTATCTAAAGTACAGTTACAAAGTTCACATCATTAACCTTGCGCTTTTTTTGCTACTGTATGTCTGGCTCTCTAAAAGCAGGAATGCTATTTTAGCGAAAAGAGAGGATGCAGTAAGTGTGCTCGATCATGCATTGCTAACCTCCAAATACCCGGTACTTGGCGCATTAACGGTCACGCTTACCTTAGGTTCATTTTTTTACTATCATCCGCCAATTATTTTAAGTCAACTCTATTTAATTGCTTTAATGTTGTGCGTTGCCGTTTTAATTAAGCAGGCTTATGCATCTTATTTTTATATCTGGCTGGCATTTATTGGTTTTGCATTAATTTTCTGCATCAGTAACTTGTTTTTTGAGGTTTTTCCAGCTGAGCGTTTGCTCTTCTTTTTAATAAGTAGTTTGTTGTTGCTGTTTTCTCGGTGGATACATAAAAACAGGAAACCTGCTTTTTTTGATGAAAGTAAATCTACACGCAATTATCTAATTTATATCTATTTTGCGTTTTTGGCTGTAGGAATTATTGCCAACCTTTTCGGGCGTTACAGCCTGTCTAAAACCACCACAATAGCGGCAACTTTTACTTTAGTAGAAGCTGTTTGCCTAATACTTTTTGTGCAAATTATTACAGAAGGAATTTATTTGCAGATGGAACTGGGAAAAATTGAGGTCAATAGAATTTCATCCTACCTGGATTTTAAAAACCTTAAAAACAAAATCGGTAAACTTTTAAAAGTGCTAGCGGTAGTTTTATTACTGATTTTCTTTGCTCAAAACCTAAATATTTTTGATGAAATATTTGAGCGTTCAAAAGAGTTTTTTATGCAACAGCGTGAAATTGGGAGTACAAAATTCACTTTCGGTGGTTTCTCGCTTTTTATCATTATCATTTACTTGGCCACTGTTATTGCGCAAATAGTTAGTTACTTTTTAGAATTTGCCGATCAGCATGCGCCAGCTACCTCCCGAAAAGGAAAGTATAGCTCCACTATTTTATTGGTGCGATTAGCAATATGGGTTGTAGGTTTTGTAATTGCCATTGCAGCCTCGGGCGTTCCAATAGATAAGTTAACAATTATTTTAGGTGCCTTGGGCGTAGGTATAGGTTTTGGTTTGCAAAGCTTGGTAAACAACGTGGTGTCGGGTATTGTTATGGTTTTTGAAAAACCCATACAAGTTGGTGATTTGATTGAGGTTGGCGATAAAACAGGAACGGTGACCTCTATGGGGATTAGAGCCAGTAAAATTTTAACATTTGAAGGCTCCGAAGTTATTGTGCCAAACGGCGATTTACTATCGCAGAATTTGATTAACTGGACTTTGAGTAATACGCATAAACGTATTTCGTTAGAGGTTGGCGTGGGTTATGGGACAGATATTGAAAAGGTTAAAGATATATTTAAACGCATTCTAATAGCAAATAAAGAGGTAATGGAAACGCCGGCTCCACTCATTTTGTTGGATAAGTTTGGCGATAGTTCTGTTAATTTTAAAGTGCTCTGCTGGATAAGAGACATTGATAATTGGTCGCTGATCAGAAGTGTTTTAATGAGCAGTGTTTTTGAAGAGTTTTATAAAATCGGCATTGAAATTCCTTTCCCAAAACGCGATGTGAATCTGTATATTAAAGAAAATGCTGTGGCAGATAATAAAACAGCGCCAGACGAACCGTTGGAATAAATTTGATGGAGCGTTGAATGGGGTTGATTTAAGCTTTAGATTATTGTTCTGGAAAGTTTTTTAGCGTGTTTTCTAGCTTTTTAATGTATTCATTTGGGCGTTCGGGCGGGCTTTTCTTTACAATCTTTTTGCGCTGTTCTTCGTCCGATAGCTATCGGACTCCGTTCAGAAGCGCAAAAAGGATTTTCACTGCAATCCCTAACGCTAAATACTGCTAAATTCAAGAAATCATCTTTATAAAGATAGTTTGCTTATAATCAAATTGTTGAATTTGTTTTGAAAAGCAATTGTGACCAAAGTTTAGTTTTTTTCCACAATAGTTCTTACCGCCATTTCCGCTTCTTTAACTACCAGTTCTACATCTTTCCCAGCTGGCTCAATCGGAGTTAATACGGTGAATTTAATGGGTACAAAAGCATGTAGCCAAAGTGTTCCGTTTTTTACAACTTTATAAGAATTTTCTATCGCAACGGGAACAATTAGCGCATTCGGAGCTTTTTTCAAAATGGTAGCAATTCCACCTAGCTGGAAATCTTTCATTTTCCCATCTTTTGAACGGGTACCTTCCGGAAAAATCACGGTCGACCAATTGTTGTTTTTCATTCGCTCTCCAAGCTTCATGATTTCACCTAAAGACTGTTTGCGATCCTTGCGGTCGATGTTTGCACCACCTCCATATTTTAAATTGAAGGAAATAGAAGGGATGTTTTTGGTGAGCTCTATCTTGGAAATAAATTTAGCGTGGTATTTCCGTAAAAACCAAATCATCGGCGGAATATCATACATACTTTGATGATTTGCCGTGAAAATGATCGGTCTATCTGTTGGTAGGTTTTGATGGTTGATAAACCTTATGCTGCCACCTAAAACGTAATAAGCGCTCGTTAAGAAAAAGTTCATGATATCTACCACCGACTTATGCGCTTTATAACCACCTAGTTTATAGCTCAACCATTGTATGGGTTGAAAAACAACCAAGATCAAAAAGAAGGCAAAATGGTGTAAGGGGCTTAAAATAAAACCGAAAAATCTCCTCATTCAGCAAATATAAATTTTAAAATCCTTCGCGTAATAATTTAACCCTCAAAATGCCGGCAACCGTTAAAGAATCCGTGATTTTGCCAGTTATTACCATTTGATAAACCTCTTCAAAGGGGAGTTTTTTTACTTCTAATTGTTCGGTTTCTTCTGGTTGGGCTGCAAATTGTTCAAACTCCTTGGCTAAATATAAAATCCCTAATTCATCGCTCACCGAGTTTGACAGGTGCATTCGCAATACTTCATCCCATTCTTTCGCAACCAAACCTGTTTCCTCCAAAAGTTCTCGTTTGGCAGAATCTAAAGGGCTTTCAGCTAGCGGACCACCACCTTCTGGCAGTTCCCAGCTGTACTGTTTCAGCGGAAAGCGATATTGACCGACCATAAAAATTTGATCGTCGGTATCAATTGCAATAATGCCAATCGCAAAGTTTTTAAAATGGATTTCTCCATAAATCCCTTTTCCGCCAGAAGGATTGATTACCTGATGCTCTGTTACGCCAATCCAAGGATTATCGTAAATCTTTTCGCTGCTTAGCGTTTGCCAAGGGTTAATATCGCTCATTAAAGTTGGGGTTAATTACCTCCGATAATTACTGGGTTTTTTCCGCTTCCCATAATCATCACTTTGGTATTTGGCGATTTTGCAAGCTCTAATTGTGCCTTAATACTTTCGTACTGCAATTGTTTATCGGATAAACCAGAAGATATGATCCTTTGATAATCAGAAATACCCTGCGCTTCTACTCGTTTACGCTCGGCTTCTTGCCTTTCTTTTTGAAGCACAAAAGTCATTTTTTGAGCATCCTGTTCTGCATTAATTTTAGATTCGATACTCGCTTTTACAGACGCTGGCAAAGTGATGTTTCTAACTAATAATTGTTGTAATGTTAAACCTCTTTTTTCAAAGCTCTTTTTGATGCCTTTAGAAATTGCAGTCTGAAATTCTTCCCGTTTAGACGAATAGAGCGCTACAGCATCGTAAGAAACTGCATTATCTCTGATGATTGTACTTGAAACTGGGCGAACTATTTTGTCTAAATAGTCGGTTCCAATTTCTTTTAATATCCTAGGCGCATCTGCGCTATTTACACTAAAAAGTACCGATAAATCCATTACCACCTCTAATCCATCTGCCGTTAAAACTCTTATGGCATCGTCTCCTTGCACCGCACCTTCCGTTTGGGCAGAAGCCATGGTGTAATTTTGCGTTTTAACATCAAAAGGGATAACTTCTGCCAAGGGGTTTACAAAGTTTAACCCACTATACAAAACGTTATCATCCACTTTTCCAAAAAGAGTTTTTACACCAACGTCTCCAGCTTCAATTGTTTTAAAACAAGACGTAAATACACCTAATAAAATAACGATTGGAGCTATTACATAGAGTACTTTTGATGTTTGTACTGACTGACTATTGGGTTGCCTTGACAAAACAAAAGCTGCCAGAAAAGCAAAAATTCCTACTACAATTAAAATCATATTTTATTTATTAAGCTTTGTTTTCTTTTTAGAACTAGCCTTAAGGTTATCTTCAGCTTTCTGTCTCATTTCTTCTCGCACAAATTTAATGTGTTTGATTTTGTAATACACACTTAGGCCAAATGCAGCTGCGCATACAAGTGGGATAAAATAATAATTGCCGGCTTTGTACCCATAGTAACCAATAGCTACGGATGCAATGATCATAACGTTAAGAATAACGCTAAAAATGATGTGTTTCACCATTATTAATAAACTTGCATATCATTGTCAAATTCAGCAGCCCAAGCCATAATGCCACCCTTTAAGTTGTACACATTGGTGTAACCTAGGTTTTGCTCTAATTGCGCACAAGCATTTGCGCTTCTTGCACCGCTTCTGCACTGCATAACTACCGGAATATCTTTTCTAATTTTATCAGCTTCAATCACTACACCCGCTAAAGGAATATTTTCTCCTTCAATGTTAGACATTTCGTACTCAAAAGGCTCACGAACATCAATCAACTGAAATTCTTTGCCTTCTTCTTTCCACTGTTTTAGTTCTGTTACACTTAATTCTTTCATGTTTTCTACTGTTAATATGTTTTCAAATTTAGGAAAATTATTGTGGGATGTTGGGGGTAGTAGTTCAACTGACTGTCAGAAATGGTCCGGGCTCTCGTTATCTCTGATACAAGACTTGGTTGCATGTTGTTTTGAGGATAATCTTCATGTATGATTATTGAACGTTTTTACGCTAATAATTAACGGACTGAACGGTCACCAATAACAATCTACTTCGTTTGCGCACTCACTACTTTAGGTCCTCCGATGGTTTTGTACACGCCTTCTCCATTTAGTACTTTCGCCATTAAACTGCCGTTTTCAAGTAATTCAACGGCCTTTTTCAGTTCTGTATCATATTGAAAACTATTGATAGTTCTACCTTTCTCAAAGTAGTAGCGTTGTGCAATTTCACTTTCTAAAACTTGTTTGATTTCTGCTTTATAAGTAACCAAATCAGCTTCTTTGCTCGTTGCTATTTTTTGTTTTAAATTCTCGAAATCGCCTTTTATTGCACCCCATTTTTTTTCATCTTCTGCATCATCTTTTAGTTCTGATAAAGATTTTTCTGTGGCTGTTTGATAATTGTAATCTTTACCCTCCAAAAAGGTCACAAAGTTTTGATATTCAGCATCGCTCAATACAAATTTTTCTGCCGAAGCAATGTTTGGGTGCTTATTGAAAAATGCTGTTGCATAGTCGAAAATTAAATATTTACTCACCAAAACTTGGGTAATTTGATGAAATTCAGCAGGTTTAATGTTGAAATCGGGGTAAATCCCACTTCCGTTATAAACAGATCTTCCTCCTTTTGTTTTAAAAACAGATAATAAAGAATCTGGCAGTTTATCTACCGATCCATCATCGTGGCGGTGCGTGTAATCTAAAGATTGGATACATCTGCCGGAAGGCGTATAATATTTGGCAACCGTAATTTTAACCAAGCTATTATAAGGCAAATTAAACGTTTGTTGCACCAAACCTTTTCCAAAACTACGTTGACCAACAACTACCGCTCGGTCTAAATCCTGTAAAGAACCCGCTACAATTTCTGATGCCGAAGCCGAACGGTTGTTAACTAAAACCACAATAGGTAAATCTGCAGCAATTGGGTTATTGTAGGTTTTATAACTGATGGTTTTTTCTGGGTTCTTGCCTTTTTGCACCACAATTTCCACATCACGGTTTACAAAAAGATTCACAATTTTAACCGCTTCCTGCAAAATACCACCACCGTTATAACGTAAATCTAAAATTAAGCCTTTCGGGTTGTTTTTCTGAATCTCCACTAAAGCATCCTTAACTTCCTGACCAGCATTTTCTAAAAATTTATCCAGCTTAATATAGCCAATACCGTTATCAAGCATGGTATGGTAACTTACATTCGGCTGATTAATTTCTGCTCTATTAATCTGTTTTTCGATGTTTTTGCCGTCTCTCGAAATAATTATTTTAATAGGAGTTTCTTTCGGACCTTTTAATAGCTGACTAATTTGATCGTTGGTTTTACCGGCAATTTTCTCATTGTCGATGCTAATTACTTCGTCTCCAGCTCTGATGTCTGCTTTTTGCGCCGGATAACCTTCAAACGGAGCGGAAATAAAAACCCGACCATCCCGATGAATTACACCAGCACCAATACCGCCATATTGTGTACTCACGTATTTCATTTTATAATCTTCAATCTCAGATTCTGGCACAAACTCGGTATAAGGATCTAAGTTTTCCAACATGGCGTCAATTCCCGTACGCATTAATTTAGAGGTGTTTACCTCATCTACATAGCTGATGTTTAGTTCTTTATATACGGAAGCAAAAATGTCTAAGTTTTTAGAAATCTGGAAAAGATCTTCCTTAAAAGAGAAGCTGATGCTGGCGATGAGCAGTAAGCCTAAAGAAATTGAAATATATTTTTTCATAAAATATTAACCGAAGAATTAGTTTAAATGTACAAATTAAGTTTTAACAGACTACTTGATATTTGCTTTAACATCATCGAAAAACTAACTCCGCAGAAAGCTGTGAAAATAACTATGGTTAAAAAACGAGTATTATAAGTCAAATTTTATACCCTGCGCCAAAGGTAATGCTGTAGAATAATTAATGGTATTTGTTTGTCTTCTCATGTAAGCTTTCCAAGCATCAGAACCCGACTCTCTGCCACCTCCAGTTTCTTTTTCGCCCCCAAAAGCACCGCCAATTTCTGCTCCAGATGTGCCAATGTTAACATTAGCTATCCCACAATCAGAACCATTAACAGATAAAAAATGTTCTGCCTCACGCATATTGGTTGTCATAATTGCGGATGATAAACCTTGCGGAACAGCATTCTGCATCTCAATAGCTTCGTCCAGCGTTTTATACTTCATCAAATAAAGAATAGGGGCAAAAGTTTCATGCTGTACAATCTCCATTTCGTTTTTTGCTTCAGCAATGCAAGGTTTTACGTAACATCCCGATTTAAAATCTTCACCTTCTAAAACGCCACCTTCCACAATAAAGTTTCCACCTTGTAATTTACATTGGTCAATAGCATCTAAATAATTCTTTACCGCAGTTTTATCTATCAAAGGTCCAACATGGTTTACTGTATCTAAGGGGTTTCCAATTTTTAACTGAGCATAAGCTTTAACCAGTTTCGCTTTGAAAACGTTGTAAATGCTTTCATGGATAATTAACCGGCGGGTAGAAGTGCAACGTTGACCAGCAGTGCCCACCGCTCCAAACACAGCACCAATTAAAGTCATGTCTAAATCAGCATTTTCTGTAATAATGATGGCGTTGTTGCCACCTAATTCTAAAATATGTTTTCCTAATCTTGCACCAACATTGGTAGCCACAGATTTACCCATTTTGGTAGAACCAGTTGCAGAAAGTAAAGCAATATTAGGGTCTTTCGCCATTAACTCACCAATATTTTTATCGCCCAAAACCAAACATGAAATTCCTTCGGGTAAATTATTCGCTTTTAAAACCTTTGCCATGATTTTTTGGCAGGCAATAGCGGTTAAAGGTGTTTTTTCTGAGGGTTTCCAAATACTAACATTTCCACAAACCCAGGCTAATGCGGCATTCCAGCTCCAAACCGCAACCGGGAAGTTAAAAGCCGAAATAATTCCTACAACACCCAAGGGATGCCATTGCTCGTACATGCGATGCTGAGGGCGCTCAGAATGCATCGTTAAGCCATACAACTGACGAGATAAACCAACTGCAAAATCACAGATATCGATCATTTCCTGCACTTCGCCCCAGCCTTCTTGCAAACTTTTCCCCATTTCATAAGAAACCAGTTTCCCTAAATCTTCTTTATGGTTTCTTAATTCTTGACCTAACTGGCGTACTATTTCACCGCGTTGTGGTGCGGGTACGTTTTTCCATGTTGAAAAAGCCTCTTTTGATTTTTGTACTACGGCATCATAATCATCGGCTGTAGCCATATCTACTTCAGCAATTAGATTGCCGTTGACCGGAGAAATTATAGCCTGTAGATTTTTTTCAGCACCAAACCAGTTTTCTCCAGTGCTTGTTGCTTTATTTTGAGCTAAGAGCCCTAGCTTCTTAAGCGTAACGTTTATTGAGTTTTCCATAATTAATCAAAATAATCCCACCACAGTGCCGAATATATACATTGTAGTGTTTAATTGGTATATTTACAAATAGAATGTCTTTTAATAATGGCTTTTTTCGAAAATAATTTAAAACTAATTAATTGCAGTTAAATTTAATTTCCATCAATGCTACATCCAAGTTTTAAGGTGCACTTACCGAAAGTTATTGAGCTATTAAAGGCACATAAGGTGAAAAATGCATGTGTCTTTGGCTCAGTTTTAACTGCAGATTTTGGAAAAGAAAGCGACGTAGATTTTATAGTTAATTTGGAGGAAGGTGTAGAGCCTGTAGAAGCGGGTATACACCTCTGGGATTTATACGATGGACTAAGAGACTTGTTGAACAGAGAAGTTGATATTCTTACCGAGCGGTCGCTAAAAAACCCTTATTTCATCCAGGAAGTTAATAATAGTAAGTTGCCTATTTATGGATATTAGGGAACTTAAGTTGCTTAAGGATATATTAGACTGTGTTGATCGGATAGAAGATTATATAGGTGATAAAAAAACTTATGAAGCTTATGTAAGTAATCCCCTCTTGCAAGATGCAGTTGAACGAATATCACCATAGGTGAGGCTATGAGCGCTTTGCTGAAGATTAATTCATCAATTGATATTACTAACGCAAGAAGAATTGTAGATGCAAGAAATAAGCTTACGCATGGTTACGATGAAATCGAAATTGTGCAAATCTGGAGTATAATTATTAGGCACTTGCCCATTTTAAGAATCGAAGTGAGCGTTATCCTTGACAACCCATAAGTTTCAAAAGCTATATTTTCAAAAAATATTTTTGTTTGAATATTAATTTCTAGAACTCAACCTTTTATAAGTTGGCTGTCTAATTGTTAGTAAATATCTCATCATAAATTGTTATATTAATAATAATTTCAAGATTATTAGCAGAAAGAAGTTCGCAAACGTTGAATTAAAATTTGTGTCCAATGGAAGAAGATTTCGAGTTTGAATTTGGCGAAGATCCAAAATTATCGGTTGAGCGTTACGAGGAGATGATTCGCAATCATGACCAATACTTTTTTGATGCATTGGCTTTTGAAAATATTACCGACTATTATACTGACAAAGGCGATCCTATTAAAGCTTTACAGGTGATTGAATATGCGGTTTCCCAACATCCTTTTGCGGCCGTTTTCCACATCAAAAAAGCACAATTATATGTTTTTACAAACGAGCTTGATAAAGCTTTTGAGTCTTTAGAAAAAGCAGAAATGCTAGAGCCTTCTGAAGCAGATATCTACATGATCAAAGGTAATATCTACGAAAGTTTAGAGCGCCATGATGATGCGATAGAGAATTTGAAGATAGCGTTAGAGATGGCAGAAACTAAAGATGAAGTGCTGATGCAGCTATCTTTTGTTTATCAAAATATGGGTAATTATGAAGAAGCTGTAAGCTATCTTAAACTTTGTTTGGAAAACAACATGGAAAACCAGGATGCCCTCTACGAGCTTGCGTTCTGTTACGATGTTTTGGATAAGCAAGATGAGAGCATCCAGTTTTATCAGCAATATATTGATAGTGAACCTTATTCTTTTGCAGCTTGGTATAACCTCGGCAACGCATATCATAAGCTAGGTCTGTTTGAGAAATCAATCGACGCCTACGATTATGCAATTTTGATCAAAGAGAATTTCGCTTCTGCATACTTTAACAAGGGAAATGCTTTGGTTCAGTTAGACCGTTACCAAGACGCTATTGATGTTTACCATGAAACCTTTGAGTACGAACCACCAAACGCAGATACTTATTGCGCAATGGGCGAGTGTTATGAGAAATTGGAGAAGATGGACGAAGCTCGTTCTTTCTACAAAAAAGCGGTTAAAATGGACACGAAAATGTCTGATGCTTGGTATGGCATTGGCGTAACGCTAGATTTTGAGGAGCGTTACTTTGAATCGTTACATTTTTATAAAAAGGCTTTAAATATCGATGATCAAAACCCGGATTACTGGTTTGCGATTGCAGATGCACATTATAAATTAGGGAATTTAGAGGAATCTGAGCTGGCTTATGAAAAAGTGGTAGAAGTAAACCCTTTAGATGTTGAAGCTTGGTTAGATTATTCGTCTATTGTTTTTGAACAAGACAACATTAAAAAATGTGTGGAAATTATTGCTGAGGGAATTAAAAACAACCCAGATTCTGCGGATTTATACTATCGTTTTGTAGCTTATTTATTTGCCGACGGGCAGTATAATGAAGCTTTAAATCAGCTACAGACGGCTTTGAATGCAGATTTGGAAAAGCATTATTTGTTGTTCGAATACCTTCCTCAGTTACAGACAAACAAAGTAATTATTGATATTATCAATGGATTTACCAAATAGCTTCTGTAAAAATGTGGTTTTAAAACCTACTATTTGCTGTTATTTGATATTTTTTTTGGATTTTTGCATCCGAATATGAATTATACATTAAATAATCTTCCAGAACGTACCGTTAAGCCTCGTCAAAATGGATTAACAATGGTGATGGATAAAGGTCTGAGCCTTAGACAGGTTGAAGATTTTATCGAAGTTGCTGGAGAACATACCGATATTGTAAAACTTGGGTGGGCAACTTCCTTTGTAACTCCTAATCTTAAAGAAAAATTAAAAATATACCGAGATGCAGGTATCCCTGTTTATTTTGGTGGAACTTTATTTGAAGCTTTTGTAATCAGAAATCAGTTTGATGACTACCGCAAAGTTTTAGATGAATTTGATATGAAATTTGCAGAAGTATCTGATGGGTCTATCGAGATTCCTCACGATGAAAAATGTGAATACATTCGTAAATTAAGCTCGCAGGTTACCGTAATATCAGAAGTTGGCTCTAAGGACGAAAAGAAGATTTTTGCGCCTTATAAGTGGATTAATTTGATGAGAGCCGAAATTGAAGCAGGATCTTGGAAGGTGATTGCTGAAGCAAGAGAAAGCGGTAACGTAGGTATCTATAGAGATTCTGGAGAGGTTCGCCAGGGTTTGGTTGACGAAATTTTAACGCAGATACCATCAGAAACCATTATTTGGGAAGCACCTCAAAAGCCACAACAAGTATGGTTTATAGAATTAATAGGCTCTAATGTTAATTTAGGAAATATTGCGCCTGCAGAAGTTATTCCATTAGAAACTATTCGGTTAGGTTTGCGCGGCGATACTTTTAACCATTTTTTGAATCAGATTAAAGAAAAATAAGGGAGTTTTATAACTCCTTTTGGGTTTGTGTAATGAAAAAATATGGATTAATAGGATTCCCCCTTGGGCATTCTTTCTCAGAGAAGTACTTCACAGAAAAATTTGAAAAAGGCAATCTCAAAAACTATCAGTATTCGCTTTTTCCGTTAGAAAATATTCAGGATTTTCCTAAACTTTTGGCGAGCGACCGCGATTTGTATGGGATTAATGTTACCATTCCGCATAAGATCGAAGTTCTTCAATTTTTGGACGAGGTAGATTCGGCAGCAAAGGAAATAGGAGCTGTTAACTGTATTAAAATTTTACACGGGGATACGGTTAAGTCGTTGTTTTCTGGAGAACTCTGTACGCTAAACCCAAAGAAATATAAACTGGTTGGTTATAATACCGATGCTTACGGTTTCGAAAAATCTATTGAACCTTTTCTGAAAAGCCACCATAAAAAAGCACTGATTTTGGGTAATGGCGGCGCAGCTAGGGCAATTAAATATGTGCTAAAGCAACGTAAAATAGCTTTTAAGTTTGTGAGCCGTAATCCTGATAAGGATATGTTTAGCTATGCAGATTTGAACGAAAGCGTATTAAGCGAATACCAGATTATTATTAACACCAGCCCGGTTGGTACTTATCCAAACGCAGATAATTTTCCAGATATTCCTTACCAATTTTTAACAGATAAACATCTTTTGTATGATTTGGTGTATAATCCCGAAGAAACTATTTTTTTACGGAAAGGTAGAGAGCAGGGAGCTAGCATTAAAAATGGTTACCAAATGTTAGAATTGCAGGCAGAGAAATCGTGGGAGATTTGGCAGTCCTAAACGGTTGATAGTGAGCAATTTTTAGCGGAACTGAAAAACTTCGCGGACTATGAGATACAATTTGGTTTAGACTTTTTTAAGCTAAAAAATGGTTAAAAATTAATAACTTGAGCCAATGAAATATTTTTTCTTAGTCTATTTTAGCTTCCTACTATTGCAAGGCTGTAGTCAAACTGCAGACTATGCTCCAAAACCTCGAGGCTACTTTAGACTGGAGTTCCCCAACAAAGAATATCAGACTTTCGATAGCAACCCATATTACAGTTTCGAATATCCTAAATACGCCAACATGTATTTAGATAGTTTAGATGGCAACCAACCCAATTGGTACAATCTTGCTTTTCCACAATTCAACGCCCGTTTACACATCAGTTATTATCCAATCAGTTCAAAAAAAAAATTTAATGAATTGGTAGAGGACTCCCGTAAATTAGCATTTAAACATACGGTTAAGGCAACCGGAATTGATGAGGGCTTAATTGAAGAAAAAGACCACAACGTTTACGGCGTTTTTTACGCTATTGATGGCAACACAGCATCTTCAACACAATTTTTTTTAACAGACAGTAACCGTAATTATATGCGGGCCGCTTTATATTTTAACGAGAAGCCACAACCAGATTCTATACAACCAGTAGTAAATTTCATTAAAAAAGATATTGACCGTATGATCAAAACTTTTAGATGGAAAAAACCATAACCTAAGAAATGAAAAAATTATTATTAATCCTTTTATTTGCAGTGTCAACAATTGGCGCTAAAGCACAATCAATTTTTGAAAATATAAACCTCGCGGAAACGTTTTTTGCAGCTTTGGATTCTGGCCATTACGAAAAAGCATATTCTTTTTTTGATGCTACCGTTCAAGAAAAACTAAAACCCGATAACCTAAAGGCTCTTTGGCAACAAACACAAGCTAGAATAGGTGAATTTAAAGCAATTGATGGCGTACAGAATAAAATTAAAGACGATTTTCAGTTGGTTATTGTTAACCTAAAGTTTGCTAATGATAACCAACCTTTTCAATTGGCGTTTAATAAAGCCAATAAGATAGTGGGCATTTTTATGCTGCCAAAAAGTATGGAAAATGCTTACAGATTACCTAGCTATGCCGATACTGCTTCTTACACACAGAAACTGATTACCATAAAATCTGGGAAGTTTGAGTTACCAGCTATGCTAACCTTACCAAAAGACAGTTTAAACTGCCCAATGGTAATTTTGGTACACGGAAGCGGACCGTCAGATATGGACGAAACGATTGGCCCAAACAAGCCATTTCAAGATATTGCATTAGGTTTGGCAAGCAAAGGAATTGCATCAATTAGGTACGTAAAACGTACATTAATTTATCAAAACGAATTTAAAGGAGCTTTTACGGTAAAAGAGGAAGTATTGGATGATGCTTTATCGGTAATTAATTATGCCAAAACAGTTCCGCAGATTGATCCGAATAAAATTTACGTTTTTGGGCACAGTTTGGGCGGAATGTTAGCTCCCCGAATTGCAACTTTAGAACCTATAATCAAAGGAGTTGTTTTGGCAGCGGCGCCAGCCCGAAAGTTGCAGGATATTGCCATTGAACAGAACAACTATTTTAATACTTTGCAGCCTGATAGTGTGAAAGCAGCGAGTAAAACAATACTTGCGCAGAGTATCAAAGAACTGAATGAGACAAAAGCATTTAACGAGAAAACAGCGAAACAAGATTCCTCTTATTTAGGTTTACCTGTTTCTTATTGGGCAGATTTAAATGCGATGGACCAAGTTGCCATGGCAAAAAAGTTAAACCAGCGCATGCTGATTATTCAAGGTGGCAATGATTTTCAGGTGAGTAAGCAGGATTTTGATATTTGGGAAAAAGGATTGAAAGGTAAGCGTAATGTAGATCTAAAAATGTACCCAATGCTCAATCACCTATTTGTATTTGTAAGTGAAAAAGGAGACAGCAGACAATATGCAACGCCAGCTAATGTTGATCAAACGCTGATTGATGATTTAGCGAGTTGGATAAACCAGAAATAATGAAATTAAAAGCTTTTGTAAACAATCCTTACCAGGAAAACACCTATATACTTTATGCCGCAAATGGCGATTGTGCTATTGTTGATCCCGGAATGTACACTTCGGTAGAGCAAAATTCGGTCGTAAACTTCATTAAGGAAAATAGTTTGAAGCCTACGACCTTGTTAAATACGCATTGCCATATTGATCATGTTTTAGGCAATAAATTTATTTTTGATCAGTACGGTTTAAAACCACAATTTAATAAAGGTGAATTAATGCTTTTGCAATCAGTGCCATCTTATGCACCACAGCAAGGTTTTAATTATGAGCTTTCGCCAGAACCGGAAATTTTTTTGCCCGAAGTAGGCGAAATAACTTTAGGAGGAGAGGTGTTGGAACTGCTTTTTGTACCAGGCCATTCGCCGGCACATTTATGTTTTTACAGCAAAGTAGATAAATTTGTAGTGGGCGGAGATGCGCTTTTTAGAGGAAGCATTGGGCGTACAGATTTGCCCGGAGGAAATCACGCCCTGCTATTAAAAAGCATTGAAGAACGCTTATTTACCTTGCCAGATGATGTAGAAGTTTATCCCGGACACGGACCACATACTACCATAGGTTTCGAAAAATCAAACAATCCATTTTTTAACCGTTAAAGCTTGAATACAGCATATTATATTGCCAAGAGATATCTCTTTTCAAAAAAATCTACCCATGCTATAAATATCATTTCAGGTATTTCCATGTTGGGGGTTTTTGTTGGGAGCGCTGCTTTGGTTGTTATTTTATCTGCATTTAATGGTTTGGAGGATTTGGTGATATCGCTATCAAATACGGTAACGCCAGATTTACGAATTGAACCCACCAGCGGGAAAACTTTTGACCCCAACAATACGGTGCTTTTAGATTTTCAGAAGGATAAGGATATTGCACTTTATACAGAAGTATTAGAAGAGAAAGCACTTTTTAGGTACAGCAATCAACAGTTTATAGGGCAAATAAAAGGAGTAAGTAATTCTTTTTTGTTCAACAAAAAGCTAAAATCCAGTATTGTACAGGGCGAACTTGCGCTTGGTAATCAAGAACAGCCTTTGGCGGTTGTTGGTTCTACCGTTCAATATACTTTGGGTATAAACATCAATAATCCCCTAACCGTTTTAGAGGTTTACTCGCCAAACAAAAACACCTCAAATGCATTTAGCCCAACAGATGAGTTTGTAAGCCGTTACCTTACTCCGGTTGGTGTATTTGAGTCTAATCAAGAATCAGATAACGCCATCATTATCCCGATAGCTACAGCAAGGGAGTTACTTGCAGAACCAAAGAATATTTCAGCTGCCGAAGTTATTTTGAAAGATGGCAGTCGTTCTAACACGATAATGAATACGCTACAAAAAGCGCTTGGCGAGCGGTTTATAGTTAAAGACCGTATCCAACAAAATGCGCTTTTATATAAGATTTTGAACTCGGAGAAATGGGCTGTTTACCTCATTTTAACTTTTGTACTGGTAATCGCGACTTTCAATATTGTTGGGTCTTTAACGATGTTGGTAATTGATAAGCAAAAAGATATTGCCGTGTTGAACAGCTTGGGCGCTGATAAAAGTATGATCAGACAGATTTTTCTGTTAGAAGGATTGATGATTTCTTTTGTGGGCTGTGTTTTAGGGTTGGTTTTAGGAGGGCTGTTTGGTTATGCCCAAATGAAATGGGGTTTTATTACCATGTCGCAGGGTAACTTGGTGGTAAATGCTTATCCAATGGCTTTAAAAGCTGGAGATTTTGTGTTGGTTTTTGTTACCGTTTTGGTAATTTCTTTTATTGCTTCGTTTATCAGTTCCAGACTGAGTGTAAAACGTTTCGAACAGCTGAAGCAAGCTTTGTAAGCTGATTCTTAATATTTAAGCGTTCTCGATTACTGTGGCTAGGAATATACGGGGCTGAACTTTCTATAGGTTGGAAGACGTTCCTTTGAAATTGTAGTAATGCAAAGCCTTTCTAGGTTTTCTAATCAGAAACAATTAATCATTCATCATCCAGTTCAGGTTTAACATCATTTTTTAGATTCTTGCGATAAAAAATATTTATATTTTGAGGAAAACCTTGTTTTTGTATAAGAAATACAAAATAAACCAAGTGACACCCAAGGCGCCTAAAGCGATGTAGAAATCATGCCACTGCTCTGGCGCATATTGGTAAATTCCTTTAAATAGTCTTGTGGAAGTGTACTTCATATTAAATAGGCCGTTTGCTAGGTAAATCAACAGAGAGTTCATACCAATAACCTTGAAAAAGAAACCTATCCGTTTGTACTTTTTAATGTCTATCACCCAATAAAAGAGTGCTAAAAACAGAAAAGACATCCCTGCGGTCAATAGCACAAAAGAGCTAGACCATAGGTGTTTGTTGATTGGGAAATGTAAGCTCCAAATAAGTCCGATACCAATGCTTACCACTCCAAAAATAATAAGTCTTTGTAATTTTTCTTGCCATAGCGATGAGTTTTTCCTCAATATATCTCCGGCAATAGTCCCAAATAGTGTTAAGCAAAGGGACGGCAGTTGGGTGGAAAAAGCAAGCTCATCATAGGTTTTTTGTAGCAACCGTCCAGGCATTATGTGGCGGTCTATCCACCCCGGTAAGTTGCCCTCAAAAGATAGATCGCCAGCTAAATAGCCAGGAGCAGGAATAAGAAAAAGCGCTGCGTAATAGCCCAAAACAATACCCGATATCCAGTACAATTGCTTTTTTGGAAAGTTTACATACAAAATACCGCTAACAAAAGTGGCAAATCCAATGCGACCCAATACGCTTCCAAACCGAATAGTTTCTGGCTCAAATATTTTAAGCGGATTGTTTTTGTAAACTAAGCCTAATGCAATTAGAACCAACATTCTTTTAAATAGCTTTTTATATAATTCTATTTTAGGAATTCCTTTTTGCACACCACTACTTAGGCTGTAGCTCATGGATACGCCGGCCATAAATAGAAATAGCGGAAAAATAAAATCGTAAAACGTGAAACCATGCCATTCGGGATGTTTGAATTGATCTGCCAAAACATCTACCCAAGGCAAATTTGTTTTTCCTTTCAATAAATAAATCAAGGTTGCACCGCCCGAGATAAAAAGCATGTCGAACCCACGGAGAACATCCAAAGACTCCAGCCTGCCTCCTGACTGTTTATTGTCAGGTGCGTTATTTGTGATACGCATTTATTGATTTTTAGGTTTATAATTTAGGATTCGCAAATCCAATATAGGCAATTATCAAAGAATAATTGCAGTATTTTTTTCCAGTAACTCAGCTACTTTATGTAGGTTTTAGCATTAATTGAGCTATGTTTCCATAATCCTGTGGATTTTTGATTAGCTATAAAACATCCTTAAGAGTGAGTAGCGGAGTTCTTGGAAAAAATTAATGGATTTTAAGCGATAGAATAGTGATATCGTCTGTGGCTTCTAGGTAATTCCTTAAAACATCCATTTTGTTAATCAGCTCTTTATGCAGATGTTTTAAATCTTTGGATTTATGTTCTCGCAAAAACTCAATCAATTCCTCTTCGGTAATAGAGTGTTCTTCTTCGCCGTCAAACTCAATAATTCCGTCGGTATAGTTAAATATAATAGCATCATGTTCCAGCGTGATTTCACCTTCGTTTACAAAAGGTAGCTCATCAAAAACGCCAATCATAGTAGTACCTTTTTTTAGTTCTATAACTTCATTTTCATGAATTACTAAGGGGCTATTGTGTCCGGCGTTGATATATTTGACTAATCGTGTTTTGTCGTTATAAACTCCTAAAAATAAGGTGATAAAGCGGTCGCCTTTGGTATTGTTGTAAACAATTTCGTTTAGCTTCTGTATAAGCGTAGTTAAAGGAGTGTTTAAGGAAACCAGTGCTCTTAAGCTAGCCTGAAAATTGGCCATAATTAAAGCTGCGGAAATTCCCTTGCCAGATACATCCGCAACGCACCATAGAAATTCTTCGGGGTTTATCTGTATAAAATCAAAAAAATCGCCACCAATACTCTGGTGTGGTCTATAAATAGATTCTACATCTAAAAGGTTGGTTTTTGGTAGGTTTTGTGGAATCAGCATGTTTTGGACCTGCCTAGCCAATTCAACTTCTCTTTGTAAACGTTCACGGTGTAGGCGCTCTTTAAAAAGTTTTTTGTTTTCAAAGGCTACAACAATTACATTAATTAGTGTTTGAATATAATCGACACTGTTTCCCAGTAATTTTTCGTCGTTTTCAAACTTCCCTACAAGCACAAAAGCTAGAGCCTCTTCTTTGTGGTGAACAGGAATAAAATAATCAAATGCATTGAATATCGGATTCTGATGGTCAGTGATATTCACGGGGTATTTTAGTGGCATCAATTCGTCAGCAATCACTTGCAAATCTTCTGGGGCCTCAAGTTCATCACCAAAATTAGACACGCAAAAATATTGATCTATGTTTAAAAGCAACAATCTAAACTTTTTAACGCGTAGGTTGTTTCTCATGATCGTTTCTAGCATTTCAACTAGGGTTTCACTGGATACATTGCTATTAATTGCCCTCGTAATTTCTAATAGTGCACTTAATTCAGCTTGTCGCTTTAACAAGAGTTCTACTATATCTATCTGGGCATCAGATTCTGAAGAATCATGCTCTTGCATTTTTTTGTCTGTTGTGTATGGTTTAGAAAACTAAATGTACAGAAAGCAATACAAAGTGTCAACTAAAGGTTTGTTTTTTCCGTTTTCAAGCGAAAAAAAAGTATAATGACCGGAAAGAAAAGGATAATTGACATTGCAATTTGGCTTTAGAAAAATAGAAATTTTTCTGAAAGTTAAACATTAGAGACATCGGCTTTTAAATCAAACAAATCTCTAAGTCCGATGGTAATTAAGTTGAACGCGTAAACCGTAAGCATAATCATTAAGCCGGGAATCAAGGCTAGGTAAGCGCCATCCATCACAATATAACCGTAATGTTCCTTAATCATTCCGCCCCAAGTTGGCATTGGCGGTTGTGCACCAAAACCTAAAAAGCTTAAACCAGCTTCTAATAAAATTGCTGATGCAAAGTTAGATGCCGCCATCACTAAAATGGCGCCCATAATATTGGGTAGAATATGGATATAGATGATGCGTAGATTTGAAAAACCCAGAGAACGGGCAGCTTCCACAAATTCGGTGTTTTTTAAAGATAAAACCTGTCCGCGTACCAAGCGGGCAACTTCTACCCACATGGATAAGCCAACGGCAATAAAAACCTGCCAAAAGCCTTTTCCTAAAGCAAAAGAAATAGCAATGACTAATAATAAGGCCGGTAAAGACCATAAAACATTCATTAACCAACTGATAATAGCGTCGATTCTGCCACCAAAAAATCCGGCGGCTGCGCCTAAACTGATGCCCAAAACTAAACTGATGAGAACTGCCATAAAACCCACGGTTAAAGAAACGCGAGCTCCGATGATGATTCTGCTCAGTAAATCCCTGCCGTAAATATCGGTACCTAGCCAAAAAGTTTTGTTAATAATGTTTTCTTTTTTGATTTGATATTGAGTTTTACCTTTAAAAGTGTTAAGCCCAATTTTCTTCCATTCGCTGCTTTCGCCGGCACCTAAATATTCTTTATACCATAAGTACTGCGAATTAAATCGATACGTGGTAACGGGTGTTAAATCAAATGCATTGGTTTGCCCATGCAAAAGTTTTGTAAACAGATTAACTTTTGGTGGCTCGGGATTTTTTGGTGTTTTGATAAAAGTGAAACTAGAACCAGGTTTTTCGATATTGAGTTCCAGATGCATTTCATTTGCCATTGGACTATCATCGGGCGTAAGCCAATAACCTAAAAAAGCTAAAACGGTAACTAGCGTAATAAAAAACAAGCCGATTAAAGAGAGTTTGTTTTTAGCAAAAGTACGCCATGATTTGTTTGAGTTGCTTTCCACGATATTAACGACTTATTTTACCATACGGCCTTTCCAATTGTATTTACCGGCGTTGCCCATTATCCCAATATAAATGAAATACACCACATGTAAAAATGTTAGAAAGGTGAGGTTAATGAGCAAGCCTTTACGTTTAACAAAGTTAGTAAGCGGTTCTAAGAAAAATAGTTCGGCACTAAATTTTATCACAAACTGAATGGCTACTAATTTTAAAAAATCGGGATAAAAAAAGGCAAGTACAAAGTTTAGTGCTAAAGAAAGGTTAAAGAGCCACATACAAACGGCTAACGCAATTATTTTTTTGTCTTTGTATTTTACGCTTTTGCTAGCCCAGCGTCTTCTTTGTTGGATAAATTCTTTTACGGTTGATTTGGCATGGGTATAAACCAGCGCATCATACGATTTGCAGAAACCAATGGTGCCCGGATAAGCTTTCGCTACTTTATGTAAAAAGAGTTCATCGTCGCCAGATGCCAAATCATCAATACCTTTAAAACCGCCCAATTTTAAAAACACCTCTTTTTTATAAGCCAAGTTAGCCCCGTTACAGGTTGAGGGCATTTTGTTCCCAATGCCTGCCGCACCTAATCCAATAAGGTATAAAAACTCTAGGGTTTGTAAGCGTTCAAAAAGAGATTTTTCTTGATGATAAACAACCGGCGAGCTTATTAAATTAAAGTTTTTCTCCTGATAAAGCCCCACTACACTCAACAGCCAGTTTTTTCCCATTCTACAATCGGCGTCTGTAGCCACAATCAACTCGCCAGAGGTAACTTTTATAGCTTCGGCAATTGCTTTCTTTTTATAAGAATTTAGGGGTTCGCTTTCATTAAGCTGGATTAATTTAACACCGCGATCCGCATAGCTGGCGATAATGCCAGAAGTGTTATCTGTAGAATGATCATCTACAATAATGAGTTCAAAAAGTTCTTTTGGGTAATTCTGTTGTAATATATCTTCAATGGTTAAATGGATACTTTCGGCCTCATTTCTGGCTGCAATTAAAACCGAAACTTTAGTTTTTGGCAAAACAACCAATGGCGTATAGAAAGGGATTTTTTGCCAACCTGTTCTCAAAAAGAACACTAAAAAAGCATATAAAAAAGTGAGAGCTAAGGATAAGCAGCTAATTATTACGACTATCAAAAAATTTCAGTTTAAAAACAAAGTAAGAACCAATGATGGCAGGAATAATTAAATTCACAAACCAAATTAACGCAATTGCGGCCATTATTGCCACATCATGTGTGGTGATAAAACCAAAAAAGTAAGTTGCCGTTAAACTGCGTACGCCAACATCCAATAAATCTAACGATGGCAATGCAGATTGGATAAAGAACAGGATAAAAACCATTAAAGCTGACTGATAAAAATGGATTTCTGGTAGCAACAGATAAATAATTACAATATATTGGATCGTAAATACCGAAAACCTGGCGATGCTGTACAACATTACTTTAGTAAGTTCTTTGTGGTGATAACGATTGAGGACCGAAAAAAATCGTTTGAACTTTTTTAAGAAATTGATGCTGTTTAAAGATTTTTCTATCCAACGGATGTTAAAATAAAACACGATGAAAAAAAAGCAGAAACCCATTACCAAAAAGCAGATGGCTATAAATAACCATTGGTCTAAGGGTTTAAAATTATAGATAAACCATAGTAAAGCAATTGCGCCAACCACATTAGTAATCACCATTTGCGCAATTTGCCCAACGCTCATGGCAACGGCTCCTTGTATCCGCCGCCTTGGCGAAAGAAAAAATACCCTACCGCCATATTCTCCAATTCTGTTGGGAGTAAAAATGGCCCAGGTTAAGCCACAAAAAACAGATTCTACGGCTTTATAATAACTAATGCGTTCAACTTTTGAAATCAGGAATTTCCATTTTGCGCTTTCAATTAGCCAATTGGCCAGCATCAGTAAAAAAACCAAAGTTATTGTGCTGTAAACCTTAACAGGAGATAAGTCTTTTATGAGTTGGTTAAACTGACTAAGATTTTGGTGGTTGCTGAGTTTTTGGTAAATAAAATAACCAGCTAAAACAACGATAATTATTTTTAAGCTGTAACTGATTATTTTTTTCTGCTTTGCCGTCAACGGGTATGTGATTTTATACAATGTTAAGAATTTACGCTAATATTGCAGCCATGTTGAAAGAAAAATCCAAAGAACGTATTATCCTAGGGATTGATCCAGGTACTGCGGTGATGGGTTATGGTTTGATAAAAGAAACCGGAAGTAAGATTGAACTGATTAGTTTGGGGGTGGTAAAAATGACCCATTTGGACGATCATTTTTTGAAACTGCAACGTATTTTTGAAAAAACAACGAACTTAATTGAGCAATACCATCCCGATTGTATTGCTTTGGAAGCACCTTTCTACGGTAAAAACATTCAGGTAATGCTAAAGTTGGGTAGGGCACAAGGAGTTGCAATGGCTGCAGGTTTGGCTAAAGGATTGCCAATTTTTGAATATTCACCAAAAAAGATAAAGCAATCTGTTACTGGAAACGGAAATGCCACTAAAGAACAGCTTGCGGCTATGTTAAAGCAATTGCTGAATTTTAAGGAAACGCCAGAGTTTTTAGATGCCACGGATGGTTTGGGTGTTGCGGTTTGTCATTCGTTCCAGAAAATCTCAACTAGCGGTACCGGTAAATCTTACAGTGGTTGGGAAGCTTTTGCTAAAGATAATGTAAAGCGGGTTAAATAATCTGTTCGTTAAAAATCATTTCAACGTTTTCCTTCCCACTCACCGTAAAATTGCTCCAAGTATTCAGTCTAAGCGGGATTTTTCTTTTCGAGAACCCTGCGTTTATTTATTATATTTCAGATTAAGGTATAAAATCCTCCCGGCTCATTGCCGCCGGAAAGGCTATTTCTTTTTAGATAAAAAGAAACAAAACTCTTTTTTTGTCGCACAGGTGCTTTTGGCGCAAAGCCACCGCACATCAGAAAATCAAGTGCGCTTATTTTTACTAGGAACTACGTTAACAAAGTGCATTGCAAACCCGACGTAAAACCGCTTTCGCTATATGCTTGGCAGTGCTGTTATTAAGTCTACTGCTGCTGATTTTCTGATTTTCCAGCACTTCCACCGCTCCTTGTATTGTGAAAACTTATTATGGTAACCTTTATAATAGAAATAGCAGAGCCACTTAGCAAGTCTGGCCTTAGAATGTTTGGATTGGAACCCGATAAATCTTTTGCAGAAACTTTGTTTATCTACAGGCATCAGCAATCTGCAGAAGTGTTGTAGAAACTTTGTTAAAGCAATACCGTTCTCACGGCTTGGATTGCGCTAAAAGATTTATTACGGTGTAATGAACAAAGATTCGGAAGCCTTGATTTTTTTGGTTCTTTTTTCATCAAGGAAAAAAGAACTTGAGTTGGCCGCTCAAGAGGCCGGAAAGGCTGTGTGGAAATGCCTTTTTATAAATTTTAACATCAATGGAATGTTGTGTGCAGACCTTGTTTGGGCTGGATAATGTCAATAGATCCAAAAATACATCATTTCAACGTTTTCCTTCCCACTCGCCATAAAACTGTTCTAAGTATTGTAGCATAAAAGCATGGCGTTGTTGTGCAACCTGCTTCCCAGTTACGGTATTCATTTTATCTTTCAGCAACAATAGTTTTTCGTAAAAATGATTGATGGTAGGAGCTGTTGTGTTTTTATAAGCTTCTTTACTTTGGTTGATCTGTGGCGGAATAGCTGGGTTGTAAAGTTCTCGGTTTTTAAAACCACCATAAGTAAAAGCCCGGGCGATGCCAATTGCACCAATTGCATCTAACCTGTCTGCATCTTGTACTACCAACATTTCTGGCGACGAAAAATTAAGCACACCCAAACTAGCTTTAAACGACATGTTTCTGATGATTTGCTGTACATGTATAACAATTTCATCAGCTATATTGATAGATTTTAAAAAATCGCCAGCTTTTTGCGGACCAATTTCTTCATCTCCGTTATGGAATTTAGAGTCGGCAATATCATGTAAAAGCGCTGCAAATTCAACCACATCCAAATTTACATGTTCATGCTTGGCAATTTCCTTCGCCGTTTTCCAGACGCGTTCAATATGCCACCAATCATGACCTGCCTCTGCGTTTTCGAGTTCTTTTTTTACAAAACTTAGGGTGAGTTGTATTTTATCTTGCATACATCCGATCCAGATTTTTTATCCGGAAATATTTATTTTAATAATTTTCAAAAAATTAAATTTTCACCATTCACCATTCACCATTCACCATTCACCATTCACCATTCACCATTCACCATTCAAACCTAACTCCCCTTCGTTCCCCTTATCATCTGCTCTAAACCATCCCACATTTCGTCCGTTACAATCTCCAAACCATTAAATTGTCCAGCTCCCTGTAACCATTCGCCCCCATCAATTGTAATGATTTCCCCGTTAATATATCCCGAAAAATCCGACAATAGATAAGCGGCTAAGTTTGCCAGTTCTTGATGATCGCCCACTCTTTTTAATGGAACGCGATTTTTAAAATCAAATTTTTTAGCCATTTCTCCGGGCAATAATCTATCCCAAGCGCCTTTTGTAGGGAAGGGGCCTGGCGCAATAGCATTACACCTAATTTGGTAATGCCCCCATTCCGCCGCTAAAGATTTTGTCATTGCTAAAACGCCACCTTTTGCGCATGCCGACGGAACCACGTAGCCCGAGCCTGTAAATGCATAAGTAGTCACAATATTTAAAATACTTGCCGGCTGTTTTTCTTTGATCCAGTGTTTGCCAAAAGCCAAAGTGCAGTTTACGGTTCCCTTCAAAACAATATCTATAATGGTGCTAAAAGCATTTGCAGACAATCTTTCCGTCGGCGAAATGAAATTTCCCGCTGCGTTGTTCAACAAACCATCAACGGTTTTAAACTTTTCTAAAGAAGCATTCAAAACGTTTTCTACCTGCTCAGCATCTCTAACATCGCAGGCAACTGCCAAAACTTTACCGCCAGTTTTTGCTTCCAACTCTTCGGCTGTTTTTTGCAATACCTCTAACTTTCGCGATGTGATGACCACATTTGCCCCTAATTGCAATAAATAAGTACTCATTGCCTTTCCCAAGCCCGTTCCTCCACCGGTTACTACATAGGTTTTACCTTTTAAAGCATCGTCTCTTAACATGGGTTGGTTGTACATGGTCTTTAAATTTAATGTGTTTTATGTAAGATAGTGATTTTGGTAAAATAGCAAGCTAAAACGGGTGTAGATATTTAAGGGAAGTAACAAATATATGGGCGTAACCCGCTAAAGGGCGGGTCGGGCTTTCCGTTGCAATCTTTTTTGTTCATCCTTCAACTCCCTCTTCGGCTCCGCTCAGAGTGACAGTGCTCAGGATCACAAAAAAGGATTTTCACTGCAATCCCTTACGCAAAACCCAATAAATAAAAAGCCTCTTCTGATATGCAAAATGACATATTAGAAGATGTGAATATGCTTTAAAAGCGATTACCCAGCCTTTTTTCCCTGCAAATTCTCAATAATGGTTTTTAAAATAGAACGCGTACTTGGTGACCACCATTGCGCTAACATTTTGTCTAACGTCTCGGTTTGGTCCTCGTTCATTTTTTCGATCAAGGCTTTGCGTATGTTCAGCTTACTTTGTTGCCAAGTGTTTTGCTCCAATTGTAGGTAAACCTTCATCTGCTTTAAAGCTGCCGTCATCAAAGAGTCTATGGGTTTAACCACATCAACCAAACCTATAGTTTTTGCTTCGGCCGAACCCATTAGTTTACCCTCTAATAAATTGCGGTAAGCATTGCCTTTACCAATCCAAAAAGCATAAAGTTCAAAAATACTATCGGGTACAATAATGCCAACTGGCACTTCATTTAACCCGATGATAAACTCGCCTTCCGCCATTACGCGGTAATCAGAACAAATTGCTAAAACACAACCACCTGCGGGGCTATGGCCACTTATGGCAGTAATTAAAGGCTTTTTAAAACTGGTTAGCGCTTTAACTAAGTCTAAAAACTTGGCCCAAAAAACTTTCATCTGCAACTCATCATAACCATAAAGTTCAATTAAGTCTAAACCAGCCGTAAAAAAACCATGCTTACCGGTCAATATCACACCAAAAATGTTGGCGTCTTGTTCAATACTGGTAATTATTTTTTTCAACTCGTCCAGCATTTTCTCATTCATGGCGTTAGACTTTCCGCGGTCTAAAGCAATAATTGCTATGCTATCCTGTATGGTTATTTTAAGAGTCTCCATTTTGTTTTATTTTTTTGGAATCACATTATAGTTGATTACTTTTCTAGCAAGATGACCATTTAAATCTGTTCCTTCAAGTATAACTCTGTATTTTCCTGTATTATCTCCGTTATAAAAGCTCACGTTTGCGTTGCCTAACTTGTCTGTAATAATATTCGGGTTCCAGTAAATAGTAGTTCTTAAATCGGCAACGCTAGCGTTTAATTTTGGGTCGGCATAATTTGGGACATAAAATTCTTTAGTTTTTAAAAAACCAATAGGCTGGTAAGTAACTACGCCCGGTACAAATACTTTGCTCACGAAGCCTGGTTTGCCTCTTTTGGTATTGATAATAATCACACCGCCAGCACCTCCGCCTCCGTATATTGCAGTATAGGCTATACTTTTTAAAATTTCGATAGATTCAACATCTTGAATGGGGATGTCGCTTAAAGACTCTGGCTCCATATTCATTCCGTCAACTATAATCTGCGCTTCTCTACCTCTGATATAAGCAATCCCATCATTAATTGTTAAGCCAGCAATTCGCCCTTGCAATGCTTGTTCAATAGAAAAAGCGTTTCCGAAATCTTTTTCTGTTAACACTTTGTCCGCATTTCCAGAGCCGTTTAAATTTGATGTTTCTTGAACTTCGGGTTTTTTATCAACCACAACCACCTCGCCTAATAAAATAGAACGGTTTACAATTCCGTTTTTGAGCCATTCTTCATATTGTGATTTGCTATTTTTTAGATAGGCCGTCATAGAATCGTTGATATTGACCGTTAAATCTGCCTGGTTTTTATTTTTTAATACAACCGGAAAGGTGCTGTTGTAAAGCTCAATCTCCACAAATTTTCGGTCTTTTACGTTTCTTGCCTGCACCATAAATCGGGTACTGTCCGGAAAGTAAAGACTATCGACCATAAACTCGCCTAATGCATTTGTTTTAGTCTGCACTAAAAACGGTTTCTTGCCAGACGAAAATATGGTTACGGTACCGTCTACTACCGGTTTATCTTTTCCTCGGGTTACCCGCCCGCTAATGCTCAAAGTTTTTTCTGGTTTAAAAGTATCCTTTTGCGGAACGTTTAAATTTTTCCAGTTGAAACGGCGCCAGCCTTGGGTAAGCATCAATACATCAGTATCTATTGTTTTACTCTCGGTAATGTTGCTTAAGTAATAGTTGGGTTTTTCAACATAGCCCTTAATGTCGGAAGTAAGCAATAAGTTGGTAAAAATGCTTTCTTCCTCATCATTAGGTATGTTTACTTTGCCAGCATCAACTACCGCTATAGAGAACGCACCCATTACAGGCAGACCATTGGAGCCTGTCGATTTTATGGATAAAGTAGCTTTGCTTCTTTGGGTGTATGTTGTTTTATCGGTGTTGATAGCTAACCCAATAGTATCTGTTGGCGGAATAAAAATCAGCCTTTCTGCTATAGGCTGCATGTTTTCATCAAATAGTGTAAATTGGTTAATGCCAGAAATAAACCGTGATCTATCAAGCTTTGCCGAAAACGCTAAGGACGTAATTTTTGAGCTGGCGGTATACAGTATATTGCCACTGTTTTGCGCAACTACAGTGAAAAATTTATTTAAGTTCTGCTGTAAAAAACCATTATTAACAGCAACTTTAACGGTAATACTATCAGCTTGTGAACTCATTATACTTAATGTAGCACCTTCTGCCAACACGGTGGGTAGTTTGATGTTCCTTTCCGATCCATCTTCGAACTTTACTACGGCTTCGTAAGTTTTTCCTGCTTTAGGGGTTAAGCTAAAAATGCCCATTCCTAAATTGCGTGTGTTAATCAAAGCTAGTTTTTCGCCATTGTTATCCTGCACATATCCAGCTATTGCTTTTCCCAATCCATCTGCGCCTAAAGCTTTAAATGCAACCTTGCTTCTTACATCCTGTACTAAATTGCCGCCTTCTGGAAAAAACTGAACATCAACCGAGTTAGAGGTGCTTTTTATTGGTATAATTTTGTCTATCGTTGTGTTTTCGCCGATTTTAATTGCCGCATTGATACGCCCGCTATTTCCAAAAGATGCTTTGGTATTATTAAATCCTAACTCAATATTTCCTTTTTCATCGGTCTTAATTTTGCCTTTTGTAATTGTTTTACCTTCTATAACAACATTGTAGGTTACTTCTTTGTTAGCGTAAGGGTAGCCATCTAAATTGCTGAAGTTGATTTTTGAATTTATTTTTTCCGATTTTTCTTCCTGCGTAAAACTATATGTTGCTTTAGTAATCAATTGGTTAGCCCATGCGTTTCCAACCTTAAATGTTTTATCGTAAAAGAAAGCCTCGTCGTAATTACGCATCCATGTGGTATATGCCCGCAAGCGGTAATTTCCTTCTTTTATCGAATCTTTTAATTCAAAATTGCCCCAACCTAAACCAGCAACCAAAGGTAAACGCAAGGTTTTTTGTACCGAGTCTTTAGCGTCAATTAAATCAACATAAAGTATATTGCTGTTTGGTGTTGATTTTAAATTTTGTGCATCAACAACATAAGCTTTAAACCAAATTTGATCCCCAACAGCGTAGTAAGGTTTGTCTGTATGGAGGTATATTTTTTCTTGTGTGTGAGTTGTAAAGTATTGCTGAAAACTTTTTAAAAACTTTGTCAGTGGGTCATCATCGGCTGTAAAGCTTAATAAAAAATAGGCGCTAGCGAATAGCAATAAAATGCCGGAAGTTTTTTTTGTTTTCATTTACTTAGGATGATTTTTTTACAACAAGGTTTAAAATTTAAAAAAGCCTCTGTTAGAGGCTTTAGGTATAAGTATTAATTTTCGTTTTAGAACTGATTTTTCCACATCATGCTTTCTACAGGTTTGGTGGTTTTGTTGTTGTATTTTGCGTTTCCTTTGGTGTTGTACATGGTTTCTATATCACCTTCAACTACAAAATAAATTAATTGTCCAATCGGCATTCCCGCGTAAATCCGTACAGGCTGTGTAGCAGATATTTCTAAGGTCCAAGTATTGCAAAAACCAACGTCTCCTTTTCCTGCTGTGGCGTGTATGTCAATCCCCAATCTTCCGGTGCTAGATTTGCCTTCTAAAAACGGAACATGTTTGTGTGTTTCGGTATATTCTAATGTAACACCAAGGTATAAAGTGTTGGGTTGTAGCACAAAACCTTCTTTCGGAATCTCAAAATGCTCAATAGTGTTGTGTTTTTTAGCGTCAAGTTCTCTGTCTTTATAGCAAGCCAAATGTTTTCCTAAATGCACATCGTAAGAATTAGTGCCTAAACAGTCTCTATTAAAGGGTTCTATTACAATTGTACCGGCTTCAATTTCTTTTAGTATAAGTTGGTCAGAAAGTATCATGGTTTATTTTTGATAAACCCTAAATTATAATTAATTTAAAATACTTTCGATAATAAATTATAATTTTAGAAATGCCTATAACTTTTTATCAAGATATTAACTCGGATACTGCTATCGGTTTATGGAAAATTACGGAGACTCCTGCAGAATTGGAGGCACAATTGCAACTTAAAGAGCATGAGATTGTTCTTTTAAAATCGTTAGGGAAAGAAAAAAGAAATTTGCATTGGCTGGCAACACGTGTGCTTTTGCGCAAAATGATTAATACCAACGAATACATTGATTTTCAGGTCGACGAAAGCGGGAAACCTTACCTTGCAAACCATCCTCACCATATTTCTTTAAGCCATTCTTATGATTATGCGGCGGTAATGGTAAGTAAAACCAGAAAAGTTGGGATAGATATAGAAGTTATAAAATCGAAGATAGAAAGGGTACAGCAAAAATTTTTGGCTGATAAAGAACTGGAGTTTATAGGCAAAACCGATAGGATTGAGAAACTTTACGTATGCTGGTGTGCCAAAGAAGCTTTGTACAAACTCAACGGAAAAAAAGAAACTTCGTTTAAAGATCACATCAAATTAAATGATTTTACTTACGCTGATGAAGGGATGCTAAAAGCGAAAATTGAGAAAAACAATCGCTTTAAAAATTACGTTGTTAATTTTAAAAGGATTGAAGATTACATGTTAGGCTACGTTTGCGAATGATAAAGAATAAAAAAGTAATTTTTGAAGATTGGGGTCTGCTTGATTATCAGGAAGCTTGGGATAGGCAGGAACAAGTTTTTTCTGAAGCGGTAGCTATCAAATCGTTCAACAGAACTCATCCCGATGAAGAAAAACAGACTACCAATACGCTTGTTTTTGTAGAGCATCCACACGTATATACTTTAGGGAAAAGTGGTAAGCCAGAAAATCTGTTGTTGGATGAGAGCCAGTTGAAAGAGAAAGAAGCCACTTATTATAAGATTAACCGTGGTGGTGATATTACCTATCATGGGCCAGGGCAATTGGTAGGTTATCCCATTTTAGACCTCGATAATTTTTTTACCGATATTCATTTATACCTCCGAACTTTAGAGGAGGCCGTGATTCTTACACTTAAAGATTATGGCATAACAGCGGGTAGGTATCCCGGTTTTACCGGTGTTTGGATTGATGCCGATAATGAGAAAGCTCGAAAAATTTGTGCAATGGGTGTACGTTGTAGTCGTTGGGTAACCATGCATGGTTTTGCTTTTAATGTAAATGCCAACCTGGATTATTTTAAAAATATAGTGCCTTGTGGTATCGATGATAAAGACGTTACCTCTATGCAACGCGAACTGGGGCACCCCGTAGCTATAAATGAAGTTAAAGAAAACCTAAAACAACATATTGCCGTACTTTTTGATATGCAAATGGTATGATGTATGAAAATTTTATTTTTTTTAGGATTAGGAAGCTGTTTATTTTTTGGTGGATGCAGTAAAAAAAGCGATGCTACAATTATAACCAAAACAGAGCCACCAGTTTTAGTGGTTGGCCCAATTGCTAGAGACCTAACTTATTTGGCTTTAGGCGATTCTTATACTATCGGCCAGTCTGTAGAAACCAGCCAAAATTTCCCGAACCAATTGGTTGATCAGTTGAAGAGGGCTGGTTTAAATATAACACCCAAAATTATTGCCCAAACCGGTTGGACTACCACTAATTTAAAAGGCGCAATTGCATCCGCAACCTTAGCTCCAAAATACGATTTTGTAACTTTGCTAATTGGCGTTAACAACCAGTATCAAGGTGGTGATGTCAATAATTACCGGAAAGAATTTGGAGAATTATTGCAAACAAGTATTCAATATGCTGGCGGTAATGCCTCTAGTGTGGTGGTTTTATCGATACCCGATTATAGCGTAACCCCTTTTGCAGGAAACAATCCCAATATAACCTCCCGTATCGCAACAGAGATTGATGCATACAATCAGATTAATAAAGAAGAGACAGAAAAACTCAAGGTTAATTATTTGGATATTACGTCTATTTCTAGAGAAGCTAAAAACAATAGGAATTTGATTTCAACAGATGGATTGCATCCGTCGGCCACAATGTATCAAGAATGGGTTAAGCTTTTAGCGCCATTAGTCTTAGCAAACCTTAAATAAATTTATAACTGGCTACATAAAAAAGAGCGGTTGGTTTAACTAAATGCTCTTTTTTCATTGGTGTAAAATAGTTTTTTAATTGCCTCTATACGTTGAGTATCCAAACGCAGAAAGGGTAATGGGCACATGATAGTGCTGTTTTTTGTCCTTAATTTCGAAAACTACCTCAATAAATGGGTAAAAAGTTTCTGTATTACTCTTCTTAAAATAGTCGCTAACTAAATAGGTTAGTTTATAGATCCCTAAATTGTCATTTGCTGAGTTGAGGAAATCACCTATACGACCATTTACATCAGTTGTTTTTTCATCTATAAAAAACCATTTTTTAGTATCTGGGTTTTGCTTTTCCAATTTAATTGTAACACCCGAAGCTGGCGCACCTTTGCTGATGTCTAAAATGTGACTAGAGAGTTGATAGGTTTTTTCTTGTGAGAAGGCGAAACTTGTTAAAAAGAATAGTAAAGCCGCAAAAGTTATCTGTTTCATATTTATCATTTTTATACAGATTAAACCTTTGTACAATCATATTGTTTGATGAAGATTGTTAAAAGATGTTAACGTAAAGTTTTAAATAGTTGACATAAAAGAGAAGCAAACTTAAACAGCATTGCTTCTTAATAGTTGCCTTACCTATATTTATTAATACCTAGATTTTGTCAAAACATTTCATGATGTAAAATTACTGCGTGAAATGTTTTGATAGATGCCTAGAAACACGTAGATGAGTAAGTAAATGGAGTTATCTAGAAATATTGAAGCTGATAGCAATATAAACTATCTCATGTTAAATAACGTTAATGTTTAGGTTTTGCGCAAAAGAAAGATAAATTTGCAAATTGAAATGAAAATGAAGAATTATATATACATTTTGCTAATTGCCATATTAGCAATTGGTGCTTGTAAAAAGGAACCATATGTTGACTATCAGGCAATAGCGCTGGAACAATATGGAAAAGATACCGTAATTATCAATAAATATATTGTTGATAATGATATTCCAGCAGTTAAAGACTCGACTATGGATATCTATTACCAGATTATTGAACCGGGGACGGGAGATGTAGTTCCTAATGATTACTCCATGATTACCATAGATTATACGGGAAAATTATTAAACGGAACAACGTTTGATCAAGGTACTGCCGCGAAATTTCAGCTTGGATCTTTAATAGCCGGATGGCGTTTAGGAGTGCCTAAGATCAGAAAAGGCGGCAAAATCCGCTTAATTATTCCTAGCGGTTTTGGTTACGGTGGTTCTGCTTCCGGCAAAATTCCGGCAAACTCCATATTAGATTTCGAAATCGAATTAAAAGAAATACAATAGATGATAAAGAAAATTTTAAGCTTATCTATCATAGCGATTCTGGCTTTAGGAGCATGTAAAAAAGAAACTAGATCTTTACAGGAAATAGAGGAGCAAAATATAGAGGCTTATTTAAAGTCAAATAATTTGACGGACTTTAAAAAAGAAAAAGCTACGTACACTAACGGAAGTAGTGTTGATACAGCGTTTTATTATTATAAAGTAATAAATCCTGGAACTGGGGAAGAAGTTGGTTATCCAAGTTATGTTGGAGTGTCACAAACTACTACCTCTATTAATAAAAGTGTAAAGTTTGAGTTTTCAAAATACAGCCCTCAATATAATTACTTAGGCTATATTACGCCTACATCTTGGAGAGAGAGTCTTTTGAAAATAAAAAAAGGTGGCGAAGTAAGAGTAATTACACCATCTTATTTAGCGTATGGAAAAACTGGTTCAGGTTCAAGCTTGCCAGGTAATGCTATTTTGGATACTAAACTTAGCTTAGTTAACGATGTTGACAGAGTAGCTTATGAAGATAAGTTGATTCAAGAATATTTGGTTGAGAAAAATCTAACTGCTACTAAAGATGCAAATGGTATTTATTATAATATTATAACACCGGGAACTGGAACGGCTATTACTTCTACTGCGGCGAGTGTTAAAGTTGCTTATACAGGTAATTTGTTGACAGGTAGTGTTTTTGATAGCGCAACAAATAGCTCTCCTTTAACAATCAACATTGCTTCAACCATAGAGGGCTGGAGAATAGCGGTGCCTTTAATTAAAGCTGGCGGAAAGATTAAGCTTTACATTCCATCAAGATATGGTTACGGTGCTACACCAAGTAATGGTTTACCCGCTAACGCGATTCTGGAGTTCGAAATTGAATTGATTGAAGTTACCAACTAAAACAAACAATATTTACGTTAAAATAAAAGCAATCCAAAAAGGGTTGCTTTTATTTTTTAAGTGCTTCCCGGTAAGTTTTTAAGCATCGCTCACGAGCCATTTTATGGTCAACAATGGGTTTAGGATATTTAAATACATCATCAAATTCTGGAATCCATTTTTTAATATATTTCAAATCCTTATCAAACTTTTTTAACTGCTCATGCGGATTAAAAATTCGGAAATAAGGAGCAGCATCAACACCGCTTCCCGCCGCCCATTGCCATCCACCAACATTGCTTGAAAGTTCATAATCCAATAGTTTCTCTGCAAAGTAATGCTCGCCCCAGCGCCAGTCAACCAGTAGATGTTTGGTTAAAAAGCTAGCCACCACCATACGTACGCGGTTGTGCATAAACCCGGTTTGGTTTAATTGTCGCATTCCAGCATCAACCATGGGGTAACCCGTTTTTCCCTCGCACCAGGCTTTAAATTCTGTTTCGTTATTTCGCCACTTAATTTGGGCATACTCTTTTCTAAAAGATGCTGTGGCCGAATGCGGGAAATGGTAAAGAATGGTAAAGTAGAAGTCACGCCAAATTAATTCGCTGAGCCAAACGCTGCTTTTTTGTGCTAGGGCAGTAGCAACTAATTCACGAATACTTACAGTGCCAAATCGTAAATGAACGCTGATGTGCGAAGTTGCATCCATAGCAGGGAAATCCCGATCATGACCGTAATCCTTCAAAATTGATTTGTATTCTTTATTGGGAAAAGGAATTTTGCTCTCTTGAAAGCCAAGATTGTTGAGGCCTGGCAATATACACGGCTCAATCTTTAAAAAGTTTTCACTGTACTTTTCTGTAGGATAAGCCTTGTAGTGAAAAGGCCTTAGTTTAGCCAAATATTTGTTTTTAAACGGAGTAAAAACAACGTAGGGTTTTCCATCATCTTTTAAAACTTCATCTTTCTCAAAAATGCACTGGTCTTTAAAAGTTTTAAATTTGATTTGATTTTTCTCAAAAAAGCATTTTAAATCGCTGTCTCTTTTAATGGCATAAGGTTCATAATCGTGGTTAGTGTAAACTTCTGTAACTGAATAATCCTTTATTAAATTCTCCCAAACTTGGTCGGGTTTGCCATGCAAAACCAAAAGACTTGTGCTGTGTTTTTCTTCCAGTTCTTTTTTGATAGCAACTAATTCTTTATAGATAAAAGTAATCCTAGCATCGGCCTTATCATTTAATTTGTCTAGAATGTCAGTATCAAAAATAAAAATCGGTAAAACTTTAAAGCCACTTTTTAATGCGTGGTATAAGCCTGCGTTATCTGCTAATCTTAAATCTCGTCTGAACCAAAAAATTACAATTTTTTCTCTACCCATAAATTTCCTGCAATGCTTTATCTATAGTTGGGTAAGCGAATCCGAATCCAATTTCCTCAATTTTCTGGGTACTCATTTTAGTGCTTCCCAAAACCACGGCACTCATTTCTCCTAAAGCTAATTTTAGCGCAAAAGCAGGGACATTAGGTAGCCATAAAGGTTTTTTTAATTGCTTTGCGATAGCTTTTGTAAGTTCGGCATTTGTTAAAGGATGTGGGCTACACATATTAAAAGCACCAGTTATAAATTCGTGTTCAATACCAAAAAGGTACATATCTGTTACATCTTTTAGGTGGATCCAAGAAATCCATTGTTTACCGTTACCGAGTGGAGCTCCAAAGCCATATTTTATAGGTTGTGCAATTTTTTGTAATGCACCGCTGTATTTGTCTAAAATTACACCTGTTCTAAACTTAACTATTCTTAACCCTAATTTGTTTCCTTCATCTACAGCTTGTTCCCACTTGATGCAGCAATCTCCTAAAAAGTCATTCGCTGGTGTGGATTCTTCAAACATCAGTTGATCATCTCGATCGCTGTAGTAGCCTGCGGCAGATGCAGAAACGATAGATTTTACTTGATGATTTTCTTGTTGGAGTAATTTATAAATCAGTGCGATAGATTCTGTTCGACTGTCAATGAGTTCTTTTTTTCTTTTATCCGTCCAGCGTTCGTCGGCGATGCCGGCACCAGCTAAATGTACAATTGTATCAACCCCTTGAATGCAATTAGGGTCAATCTCCTGCTTTTTAACGTCCCATTTAAAAGTATTATAGGGAGAATGATGAGATGGATTTCTGCTCAGCAAAACGACTTCATGCCCGTTTTGGATAAGCGCTTTGCTCAAATCTTTGCCAACAGTTCCAGTTCCGCCAGTAATTAAAATCTTTTTGCCCATAGTTGAATAACCAAAGAATGTTCATTTGGTTTTAAAGGCGTAAAAAATCATGCCCAATAAATCCTTTAAGGACTAACTGTTGATGTAATTTTCCAGATTTTGGATGGTAGCCTTTTGGTCTTCGATAATAAACTTAACCACATCACCAATAGATACCATTGCAGTTAACTTTCCGTTTTCCACAACTGGTAAGTGACGGATGTGTTTATCTGTCATTACTTGCATGCAATGTTCTAACGTTTGTTTTGAATTAATTGTAATAGGGGAAGGGGTCATTACGCTATCAATACGCACCTCTCTTGACGATTTACCTTTTAAAACTACCTTTCTGGCGTAATCTCTTTCAGTAAAAATACCTATTAAATTGTCGTTTTCTGTGATTAAGATAGCGCTGATGTTTTTACTATTCATGATTTCCAACGCTTCATAAACCATGGAAGAAGGCGCTATGGATATAACCTGTATTTCCTTATTGCTTAAAATTTGATGCACTGTGCTCATAAAAGGTTGATTTTTGGTGTTACTAAAAGTAACGAAAAAAAATTACATTCAAATAATGCCCTTTTACATTTGTACGTATCGCGAGTTGTTAAAGAAATTGGAAGCTTTTAGTGTAAGTTTTTTTACCTGTCGATTTATAGCTGGTAATTTTTAAAAAACCGATCGCTATTAAACCCCGTTAAAGTTCACAATCCTTTTAGCCATTCCGTTAAAAATAAAAAGGTGGAAAGGCCCCATGAGCCACCAGTAAGCCCTGCCCCAAAGTCCGTTAGGCCTAAAAGTTGCCGTTTGTTTTAGGTATTGGTGACTGCCCCGCTCAATAACCTTAAATTCTAGCCAGGCTTCGCCCGGAAGGCGCATTTCTGCATAAAGCAACAGTCTTTTCGTTTGTTTATCGGCCAAAAGCACTCTCCAAAAATCGAGTGCATCACCTGCTATAATTTCGCTTCCACTTCTTCTTCCCCTTCTAAGTCCTACGCCACCTACAAATTGATCTACTAAACCTCGCAAACCCCAAAGCCAGTCTAAGTAATACCAGCCTCTTTTACCGCCAATGGCCCAAATATTTTTCAGCACTTCATTGCTGTCTTTTTCAAAATTTAGTTTTACCTGATAGTGGACCGTACCTTTTTGTGGAACTTCAATTTGATCCATAAAATCAGTATCCAAATAACCTTTGTTTAAAGCATCTCGCCAGCTAGATACGATAGAGTTCTGTTCTATTTTTAAAAAAGCATAGCCGAGTGCCTGTTGGTAAGTAGCACACTGATGTGGGATAACATCGAGGATTTTATGGTCGTGGCATACGACCTCATTTTTCATGCTTTCCACTAAACTACTTGCAATATTATAATTGACCGATGTGACAATATTTAGCCAATAAGATGAAAGTCGGGGCGTTAATACGGGGATGGTTAGGATATAACGTTTAAGCTTTCGAGCTTTTGCGTAGCCCAGAAGCATGTTTTTATAGGTCAGAATATCAGGTCCACCGATATCAAAAGTTTGGTTAAAAGTTTTTTCGTTAACTAAAACCTTTTCCAAATAAAAGAGAACATCTCGGATGGCTATCGGTTGACATTTTGTGTGTAGCCACTTTGGCGCAACCATTACAGGTAGTTTTTCTGTTAAATCGCGTATAATTTCAAAAGATGCACTACCGGAACCTATAATAATTGCAGCTCTAAGAAAAGTATGGGGTATGCTGCTTTTTTTAATAATCTCTTCCACCGCTAACCTTGATTTTAGATGCTCAGAAAGTTGCTCATCATTAACAATCCCGGTAAGGTAAATAACCTGTCGACAATTTGTTTGCTCTAAGACCTTAACAAAATTTGTAGCTGATAGAACCTCAAGACTTTTAAAATCAGAACGGCTGTTGCCCATAGAATGCACTAAGTAGAAAGCGGCGTCTATATCTTTTGGGATTCCATTTAGCGAGTCATCTATTAATAAATCGCCCACAATTAAATGAGTGTTTTTGTTCGCTTTTAAACTTTGTTTTGTTCGGCGCTCATCACGTACCAAACAGTAAACTTCATGACCTGCTGCTTCTAAAATAGGTAATAATCTTGCTCCAATATATCCGTTTGCACCGGTTAGCAGTATTTTCATATACTAATAACAATAAAAAGGGCTGAGGGTTTTAGGAATTTGGTTTTTCTGGGGATGTTTGCTAAACTTATAAAAAGATAAAAGCGAAGTTTAATTAAAAACTCCGCTTTTACTAATCTAAATTAACGCTCTCAGATAATTATACGGTAGCGTATTTTAAAAGGTTACAAAATGTTTTTTTTATTTTTCGTAACAACCTAATGTTGATGGGAAAACTCTTGCTTTTTGCAAAATATCTTTGTTTAAATACGTTGTAAAATAAGTGTGAGCACTTAAATCTTTACCCTTGTCATTTGCCGGACTGTTGCTTACAAGTTGATAGTTTTCTTTTCGGGTATTGATAAAGAAAGGGTCATCGTTATAAAAGTTGCTTGCGCCAAGTTCTTGTTTATCTGTTCTGATGCTGTTGTTTTGAAAATCCTGCACAAAGGCTAAACTTCCTTTTTTATCGAAACCTAACTCTCGCGTTAAACTGCCGAATATGATATTGTTAATAAACTGTGTTTTTAATTCGCGAATTTTAGATAAATCGGTATTTAAATAATCTGTAAAATAAACAGATGGCGTTTTGCGTGGAAAGTTGAAATTATAATTTGCTAAGGTATTTTGATAGAAATTAAAATCTCCACCATAAAAACCTGCCACCAAATATTGTCCACAGTTGTAGATTAAATTATTGATTGCAGTTACGCTTGCGTTATAACCCAACACTCCGGCAACTTGATGATTTTTAATGATGGAGTTGGTTAACAGAAGTTTTGGGTTGGTGTTACTACTTAAAGAATCAACGGTTAGCCCCACCAAGGCATTTTTTATAGTGCAGTAATTTAAAGCATTGTTAATGCTTGATGCTAAGAACTGAACCCCGTCCCATTGGCCTGGTTCATCATTGTAGATGCGTTCCTGCCTATCGCTGGTAAACGTAATGCTATCTGTTAGTGTGCCGTGTGCTTTTAAAGTGCCAGCAATGGCTAAACTAGCGCTTTTATGGAAGTATAGTCTGGCGCCCGCTTCTAACGTTAAAATCGTGTTTTTGGCAACAGTTGCGTTATTGTAAATAATATAAGGTTTGCCTTTGGTAAAGGTTGTGTTGGCACTAATGGTTTCGTTATTTAAGTAAATGGCGTTTTGCCCGTAAGCAGCTAAAGGGATTTTTTGCTGATTTCCGTTTAAATTGATCTGAATTTCATCTTCAACCAAAAACGGTTGATCAACCGAAGTAGGGTCTATAAAAGCCTTTACAAAAACGTAGATAGAATCATTTCCTCTTATTTTTAAATTATTGATGGCGCTTGCAGGCGTTCCATTAATATTGATTTTAAACGGAGAAGATGGACCGCCTAGTAACTGGATATTGGAGATAATTACACTGTTTTTATTGTAATTGAATATTTTTAAGGTTCTATTGGTGGTGCCCGTACTGGTAAATACGGTGTCAAAAAGTAAAGAATCTGTAGAAAATTGAAGCTTTGTATCGGCGTTTGTATCAATATCATCTTCTTTTCTACAGGAGAAAAGTACGGTGATTAAGAGTAGGGCAAGAGCTAATTGTTTAACCATTTTTACAAAGATGCTTATTATTCTGTGAAGGCAATGCCTACAATATGGATGTTTTTTATGCCGATATCCTGCAAAGCAATTACGCAAGCTTCTAAAGTTGCTCCCGTAGTTATCGTGTCATCTACCAATAAAACCGTGTCTAAATTAACCCCGTTTGATGAAGCGGAAAACACCTTTTGCATATTCTCAAATCTGTTGCTTCGGCTTTGTTTGGCTTGGCTTTCCCGTTCGGTATTTCTGCTCAAAATATCGGTATAAACCGGGATATTTAATATTTCCGATAAACCGTTTGCAAAAGCTTCACTCTGGTTGTATCCGCGGGTCTGTAATTTATGTAGATGCAATGGTACAGGAATAATGGCTTCAGCTTCCTGATATTGTGCCAGTTGTTTCAGTTCTTGGGCGTATAAGTTTCCAAGTGCAACTCCAACCTGTGGCTGTTTGTTATATTTTAGCTGATGCATGGCGTTTTGTACCGTTCCACCTTTGTTGAAATACAAAAAGGCAGCGGCAGAACTGATATTTATCCTTCCCCAAAATTGCTTTGCCAATCGATTATCCGCATCTAAATGAAAGTTAGTATAAGGAAAATGGTGTAGGCAGGTGTTGCAGAAGTGGTTTTCCTGTTGAGATAGGGTAGTGCCACAAGCTTGGCAAACCTCCGGAAAAAACAGAGAACCAAAATCGTTGAGGTATTTGCCTATTAAGCTCAATTATGCTCCTTCTTTAACGGCTAATTGCCCGCAAGCGGCATCAATATCTTTCCCTCTACTTCTTCTAATTACGGTGTTGATTCCTTGTTTTTTTAAGTAATTGGCAAAAATATCCAGTTTATCTTCCGTTGCGTTGGTGTAATCTGCGAAAGAAATGGGATTGTATTCAATGATGTTTACTTTGCAGGGAACGTGTTTACAAAACTTTGCCAAGTCCATCGCATCCTGTAAACCATCGTTTAAATCGTTAAAAACAATGTATTCGTAGGTAACCGGGTTTTTCGTTTTGGAGTAATAATATTTTAAAGCTTCTGCCAAGGCTTCTAAAGTATTCTGCTCGTTAATGGGCATAATCTCGTTCCGCTTGGTGTCATCGGCAGCATGTAATGATAGGGCGAGGTTAAACTTCACTTCGTCATCTCCCAGTTTTTTAATCATTTTGGCAATACCGGCGGTAGAAACGGTGATCCTTTTATACGACATGTTTAAACCATCTTCGGCCGTAATCCGATCTATAGATCTTAGTACATGAGCGTAATTTAATAAAGGTTCGCCCATACCCATATAAACGATATTGGAAAGCGGAATGCCATATTTTTCGATAGCCTGTTGGTTAATTAAAACCACTTGGTCGTAAATTTCATCGGCAGTAACGTTACGTTTGCGCTCCATATAACCCGTTGCACAAAATTTACAGGTTAAACTGCAGCCAACTTGCGAAGAAACACAGGCCGTCATTCTTTCTGAAGTAGGAATTAAAACACCTTCAATCAGATGCGTATCATGTAGCTTAAATGTGTTTTTAATGGTTCTATCTGCACTGATCTGCGAGCTGTTGATTTTAACCGCATTGATCACAAAGTTTAAATCGAGTTGCTCACGTAAATTTTTAGAAAGATTGCTCATCTCCTCAAAGCTTCTTGCTGATTTTTTCCAAAGCCATTCGTAAACCTGATTGGCTCGGAAAGCTTTCTCGCCCATTTCGGTAAAAAGTACTTTAAGTTGTGGGAGTGTAAACGCCCTGATATCTTTCTTTTGCAGCTTTTCCATTATCGGCTCAAAATTAACATTTTATAAGGGGAATTGGGAAAGATGAATTTATTTTACATTCAATCAAAATAAGCTACGAACGTAGATACATCAGCAGTTGAATTTTTTTCAAGAAAATCATGATGGAGAACTAACAGAACTAATTATTTCTGAAAAATTCAGCTAGCAAGACCGCCAGTTTTTTGAAGCTATCATGACAGTGCATGATGGTTAAGCATAAATCAATCCGTACATTGCAGAGTACCAATTAAATGTTCCCCCCACATTTTTTTAAGTTAAATCTTTTTAAGATTGATAATTAGCTTTTATAACAAGCTTTTTTATTAAAAAGAAATATTGGTAAAAAATAAAAATCCGTTTTTCATGAAAAGTTTTAAGCTGAAGTTAGTTTTACTTTTAACCATATGTTTTGTTGCATTTACAGAACTAAATGCACAGGAGCAGGTTCTTACAAAATACGTTGACCCATTTATAGGTGCTACCGGTGAGGGCCATACTTTTTCTGGCGCTTCATTACCTTATGGGATGGTGAAAATAGGACCAGATTGTGGCAAATTAAACGCTAATTCTGGTTATGACGGTGATGGGGAAATCAAAGGAGTTAGTCACGTACATGTTAGTGGTACAGGTGGTCCGCCAAAATATGGAAATGTTTTGGTCGCTGCTACTTCAGGGCCGGTTGATATCATAAATTATGGTTCGCATAGAACAAACGAAAGTGCAGCGCCTGGATATTATGCTTATCGTTCAAAGGAACATAATATAGAATCGGAATACACGGTAACACACAGTGTAGGCTTTCACAAATACACTTTCGCTAAAAATCAAAAGCTCAATTTAATGTTTGATTTGGGTAGTTTTTTAGCAGGAGGCGATAATAAAAAATCAGGCGAATACAGCCAAGAATTAGTCGGCTCAGAGGTTAGGGTTATATCAGATACAGAAATAGAAGGCTATACCCGCATAAGATGGGGATGGAATGTGGGAGACGCCTATACCGTTTATTTTTATGCCGTTACCGATAAACCCGCTCAACAAACCGGCACTTGGAAATCGGGTAAATTAGACAAAAACAAAAAATCGCAATTTGATTCTCACGAACCTGTTGGGGCATATCTCACTTTCGGGAGTAACAGCTCTGGGGAAGTTAAGATGAAGGTTGGAATATCATTTCTAAGCATAGGTAAGGCAAAACAGAATATAAAAAACGAATTACCAGCATGGGATTTTGAAAAAGTAAAAAAAGATGCTTCTGATATTTGGAATGAAAAACTGAATAAAGTCGTAGTTAAAACTAAAAACGAAGATCAAAAGAAAATCTTTTATTCCGCTGTTTATAGAACGATGTTGATGCCGGTTAACCGCACTGGAGAGAATCCAAAATGGAAATCAGACGCTCCTTACTATGATGATTTTTACTGTATTTGGGACACGTTTAGAGCAACCCACCCTTTGCTAACATTAATACAGCAGGATGAGCAGGTTGAAATGATTAACTCTTTGATTGATATCTACAAACAAGAAGGCTATGCACCAGATGCCAGAAGCGGAAACTCTACGGGAAGAACGCAGGGAGGTAGCAATTCTGACGTGTTAATTGCAGATGCCTTTGTCAAAGGACTAAAAGGCATCAACTACGAAGAGGCATTAAATTCAATGATTAAAAACGCGGAAGTTCCGCCCGGCGGAGACGAGCGTTTAATGGGAAGGGGTGGGATTAATGATTACAACAATTTAGGCTACGTTTCTACAGATTATGAAAGAGCAGGAAGCAGGACTATGGAGTATGCCTACAACGATTATTGCATTGCCATTGTGGCTAAGGGGTTGGGTAAAGATGCGCTGTATGAAAAATATATCAATCGATCTAAAAACTGGGAAAATATCTGGAACAAAGACATTGAAAGCGATGGCGCAAAGGGCTTTATATGGCCAAAGCGGAAAGATGGGACATGGTCTAACAAGTGGAATGTACACAAAAGTGAAGGCTGGAGTGGTTGGCTTTATGAAGGTAATTCATGGGAATACTCATTATATGTGCCACATGACGTAGCAAGCGTTGTAGCAAAAGCCGGAGGAAAAGATGCATTTGTGAGCCGATTAGATACTTTTTTCACAAAAAACACACAATCCTTCCATCCTTGGTTAAACGATTATTATAATGTGAATAACGAACCAGGCTTTTTAACACCAACCCTCTACACCTATGCCGGCAAGTCTTATAAAACCAATGAAACCGTTAGAAACATCATCATCAAAAATTACACTTCAAAACCTGATGGGTTACCTGGAAATGATGACGCTGGGAGTATGTCGGCTTGGTACATTTTTAATACCATAGGCTTTTTCCCAGTTGCAGGTCAGGATGTTTATATAATTACCGCTCCAATGTTTAATGAGGTAAGTTTAAACTTAGGTAATGGAAAAACATTCAAAATTGTAGCAAACAAACTCTCAGCTAAAAACCTGTATATCAAATCAATAAAGCTGAACGGAAAATTTTTAGATAGAGCGTGGTTTAGGCATGAAGAAATAGAAAATGGCGGAGTAATGGAAATTGAAATGACCAATAAACCAATAAGTTGGGATAAGGTTTTGCCTCCTTCACTCAGCACAAATAAATAGATTAAGATTTTTGAAACGATAAAATACCGAATTATGAAGAAAATGATAGCGAACAAACTATTGACGCTTAGTTTGATATTGACAACCACCTGTTTTGCTTACGCTCAAACCAAAGAACACCTAACCAATCCCAGTTCAACGGATTATGTTTTTTTAAGATCTACAGAAGTTTACGGGGGCAATTATGCTTGGGAAATGATCAAATCTGGAGACATAAATCAAAGCGGAAAAGAAATATCAAGTGCTAATTACCCAAAAGCGTCCAATTGGCAAAAAGCGATTATTCCAGGTACGGTACTAAATAGCTTGGTTGCTAATGATAAGTACCCAGAACCCTACTATGGCGATAACAACAGAAAATCCAGAAAGTTAATTCCTGATATAGCAGATGTAGGAAATGACTTTTATAATTACTGGTTTCGTACCGAGTTTAGCATTCCAAAATCTTTTAAAGGGAAGCGTGTTTGGATTAAATTTCACGGTATAAATTATCGATCTGAAATTTGGTTCAACGGAAAAAACCTTGATAAAATGGCTGGGATGTTTAATGCCGAAAGTTTTGATGTTACAGATTTAATAAATAGAAAAGAGAAAAACACATTAGCAGCAAGAATAGCCCCGGTTGATGTACCAGGTTCTAATTTTAAACCCGGGCAAAAGCGTACCGGCGCAGTTGGCGAAAACCATAACGGAGGTAACGGAGAGATTGGACAAAACGTAACCATGTTAATGAGTGCAGGTTGGGATTTTACCGTTCCAGACGGCATAAGAGATAGAAACACAGGTATTTGGCGGGATGTTGAACTTTATGCAACAAATGATGTGGTACTTGAACATGCCTTTGTAAAGAGTAAACTTAATTTGCCCGATACCACTTCGTCTGAACAAACGGTTTCTGTGGAGGTAACAAACACCAGTAATGAAATGCAAAAAGGAATTTTGTTCGGTAAGATTTTAGAAAGCGGTAGTGAGTTCAGCAAAGATGTATCACTAGCTCCAAATGAAACAAAAATAATCACTTTTACTCCTACGGAGTTTGCAAGTTTAAGATTGAAAAATCCAAAATTATGGTGGCCCATCAATAAGGGAAATCAAAATTTATACACACTTGAGCTAAAATTCGGTGCTTCAAAAAAGAAAACAAAAAGTCAAACGGCTATCAAATTTGGAATCAGAGAAATCACATCTGACCAAAACACACCAGATAAATCGAGAAGATTTTTGGTAAACGGGCATCCTGTATTTATCAGAGGAACTAATTGGGTTCCTGAAGCAATGTTGCGTAATACTGAAGAACGCACCTATGCAGAATTGCGTTACACTAAACAAGCCGGAATCAACCTAATTAGGTTATGGGCAGGTGGAATTGCGGAGTCTGATTACTTTTATCAACTATGTGATGAATTTGGGATTTTGGTTTGGTCCGAGTTTTGGATCACTGGCGACACCCACTTCCCTACAGATACGGCACTCTATTTTAAAAATCTAAAACAAACTGTAAAAAGAATCAGAAGTCATGCGTCTTCCGCTTATTATGTTTCTGCAAATGAATCTACCGAGATTGAAGGTGCTGGTGATATTATCAAAAGTCTCGACAATACAGTGGGTTATCAGTTCCAATCAGAGTGTTGCGGAGTGCATGACGGAAGCCCATATCGTTATGAAAACCCAATGCAATATTTTGAAAACACAGCTTCTGTAAGGGGAAGCAGGGTAGATGGATTTAATCCCGAATATGGCACTTTAAACCTCCCAATAGTGGAGTCGCTACGGAAAATGATGCCTAAGAAAGACCTCTGGCCAATTGTCGACTCAGTTTGGACTTATCTGGATGGTAATGGTTTTCATCAAGTAAATACCAAATATCGAGAAGCTGTAAATGAGTTTGGTAAGTCATCATCAATAGAAGAATACGCAAAAAAAGCACAGTGTGTAGGGGCTATAAATTACAGGGCAATTTGGGAAGTTTGGAACTATAATAAGTTTAATTATGGCGACCGTTTTGCATCGGGTTTTTTGTTTTGGTACCATAACAGTCCGGTGCCGCAAACGGCATCCCGTTTATACGACTGGTATTTAGAACCCACTGCGGCGCTATATTATTCGCAAAACGGGTTGCAACCATTACATCCTCAGTTTGATTATTTAAAAAACACGGTCTCCGTTTACAATGATTTTAGAACAGCTTTTAGCAACTATACAGTAGAGGCAACGGTTTATGATTTCAACTCTAAAAAAGTTTTAGAAAAATCTGTTAAGATTAACATACCAGCAGATGGTGTGGTTAATGATGCGATAAAGCTAAATTTCCCTGACAATTTAACTCAAGTTCACTTCATTAAACTGAGCTTAAAAGATAATCAAGGAAAAGAAGTTTCATCTTCATTTTACTGGAGATCTAAAGATAAATACAAGGGAGCTTGGACAATCACTGGACCTGCAGTTTCGGGGTTTAAAGACATCAATAACCTGCCTAATGCCAAATTAGAAGTTAAAACGTCTAAAAAAGAGAGCGATGGCAGGTCTTTTGTTACAGTTAACGTAAATAATACATCAAGTTCATTGGCGTTTTTTACTCAATTGAAATTGCAAAATACTAATGGAGAAAATATCGCCCCCGCGTTTTACTCGGATAATTTTTTCAATTTACTACCGGGCGAGCGTAAGGAGGTTGTAATAGAAGTAACTGTTAATAAAAATGAAAAGCTTAAATTGATAACTGATGCGTTTAATGCACCACCACAAGTAATTGATCTTTAAGACTAGTTTAAAGATTAAAATAGGTCTTAAAGTAAAATTTGTTAAATTTAAATTATAACCAATTATTTCAGCCTTTTTCTTTTTAAGGCTATTAGCCTATTTAGGCTCAAACATTCACAATCATGGATAACGAAAAAGCACTGCTAAAAGACGTTTCCTGCGGAAATGAAAAGGATTTTCGTGAATTGTTTAACTCTTACAGAGGGAAAGTATATGGTTATGCCTTCAAAATTCTTAAATCCGAGACGGATGCTGAAGACGTTTTACAAGATGTTTTTCTAAAGCTTTGGTTGCATGGCAGAGTTGAGGAGCTAGAGAACTTTGAGGGCTACTTAAAAACGATGACTAGAAATCATGTATTTAAAGTTTTGCGTCGACAGAATTTGAAGTTCGCTAGTGACAACCAATTAAAGATTAGGTGGACTGAAGCGCACAACGAAACTGAGGAATCGCTTCTGTTAAACGATTCTCAACTAATTATTAACCAAGCTATTGAGCAATTGCCACCTAGGCAGAAGCTTGTTTATAAGTTATGTAAACACGAAGGGCTGAAGTACGAAGCTGCAGCCAAAGTGTTGTCTATTTCTCCGCTTACCGTTAAAACACACATGCAACAATCCCTTCGTTTTTTGAGAAATTACCTTACAAAGCATACAGATGTAGTAACTAGTTTGTTGATCTTCAGGGTTTTTATAGAAATTATCAAATAAATTTTAAAATCGACTACTCCGAAAGTAGTTTTCGCGGGTTACTATATGAAAGGTAGCTGTTCTGCAGCTCGTAAATCCTTTCAAAACCAATTATGACCCTACAACAAATAAAGATTTTATTTCAAAATCATGTCGATGGTATTTTGCCAGAAGCAGATTTAGCTAGGCTAAAAAAAGCTTTGCTTGAGCTTGAGCATGATGATGAAGTTATTAAAATGCTTGATTCAGTTTGGGATGAAGAGTTTAAATCGGGCGTATCTGAAGAAAAAGCGAATGCAATTTTCCTGTCAATTACAGCTGCTAAAAATGTTAAAAAGAACAACCGTAAATGGTTTGGTATAGCGGCGAGTATAGCTGTTCTCGTATCCATCGCTATTTCATTTAAGTTTATCAGTTCACAAAAATCTAAAAAATTTGATACTGAGAAGATAGAGTCACAGGTCACTATAATAACTCCTGGTCAAAATAAAGCAGTTTTAACCTTATCTAATGGGCAAACCATTAATTTGAACGAGCAAAACAATGGTGAGTTAGCAACAGAAGCGGGAGTTGTAGTAAGTAAGCTTAGTGATGGTGAGTTGCGCTACTCTGTAAATGAAAACCAAACAGAGCAAGCGTTACAGTTTAACACTATAAGTACGCCGAGAGGTGGCCAGTATATGGTTATCCTCCCTGATGGAACTAAAGCTTGGCTTAATGCACATTCATCATTACGCTATCCGGTATATTTTGCCGGGAAAGAAAGAGTAGTTGAAGTACATGGTGAGGCTTACTTTGAAGTAACCAAAAACAAATTAATGCCTTTTAAGGTAATTGCTAACGATGTAGAGATAAGGGTAATTGGTACTCATTTTAATGTAACTGCGTACGCAGATGAGCCTACGGTTAGAACCACACTGTTAGAAGGTTCTGTAGATGTAAACCATAATATACTTTTACCAGGACAACAAGCTCAGATAAGCCACAAAAGTCAAAAAATAAATATTTCACGCGTCAATACCGATGAAATTGTAGCATGGAAAAATGGACTGTTCATTTTTAGAAATGAAGATGTTCAATCCATCATGAAAAAAATAAGTAGGTGGTACGATGTTGACGTGGAATTTAAAGATAAAAAGATACTTGATCAAAGGTTCGGGGGAACGTTTTCAAGATCTGGGGAGTTATCAGATATGCTTGAGAGTATGTCGTTAACTGGTGTGATTCACTTTAAAACGGAAGGAAGGAGGATTATCGTCATGAATTAATCGCTACCAACCTAAAGCTCAATTAGAAAAAAATCTGGAAGTGTTGTAACCACTCCCAGACAATACTGATAAGCTTTTTAGTCTGTTATAAACCAATTATAAACTAATCATTCTTCAAATGTATAAAATACATAACGAATTCGTGTGCAATAGCATTTATTGCATCCAAAAAAAAATATGGCTCATCATGAAACTAACCATTGTTTTATTAGTAGCAACTTCAATCCAGTTTGTTAATGCCAATACTTTTGGTCAAAAAGTTAGCCTTGTCAAAAACAGCGTAACTTTAGACAAGGCTTTGATTGAGATCCAAAAGCAAACTGGATATAGTTTTTTCTACTCACAAGAAATGTTAGAAAACACAAAAACGTTTGACATTTCAGTTTCTAACGCATCTTTAAAAACTGCTTTAGATATCTGTTTTGAAGGCCAGCCCTTAACTTATGTTTTGAATAAAAAAACTATTGTTGTTAAACCGATATCTGTAAAAGATTTCGGACAAGATATTACCGTAACTGGTAAAGTTTTGGATAACCAAGGTTTGCCTTTACCTGGTGTAACCGTTAAATTAAAAGGGACAAATAAAGGTGCAATTACCAATACAAACGGAGAATATGCAATCTCTGTTCCCGATAACAATGCAACTTTAGTGTTTTCTTTTCTGGGATTTGCGGAACAAGAAGTAGCCGTAGGTATGCAAACTGCTATCAATGTAAACTTAAAAGCAGAACTTTCTGCGTTAGACGAGATCGTAGTAATAGGTTATGGAACTACCACCAAACGAGACTTAACGGGATCTGTATCTCAGGTTAAAGCAAAAGAAATTAATGCTATCCCTAACGCAAACGTTTTACAGGCATTGTCTGGTAGAGCTGCAGGTGTGCAAATTAGACAAGGTTCTGGTGCGCCAGGCTCAGGTGCTACAGTTAGAATCCGTGGCGGAAACTCAATCTTAGGCAGTAACGAACCACTTTACGTAATTGATGGTTTCCCTTTAAACGGAAATCCTACGCAAATCAACAACTCAGACATCGAAAGCGTTGAGGTTTTAAAGGATGCATCAGCTACAGCGATTTACGGTTCTCGTGGTGCAAATGGTGTGGTATTAATTACAACCAAAAAAGGAAAAGCCGGAAAAACTAGCGTAAACTTTGAAACCAGTTATGGAACACAAAGTCTAATAAAAAAATTAGATTTGATGAATGCCAAAGAATACGCCACTTTCTATAATGAGTATAATACAAACTCGGGTAAGCCCGTCTATTTTTCTCAAGCAGACGTAGATGGTTTTGGGGAAGGCTTTGACTGGCAAGATTTTGTTTTCCAGAAAGCGCCAATTACAACCACAGCACTTAATATCAACGGTGGTAACGAAAAAACACAGTTCTCAATTTCCGGGAGTGTTTTTGGACAAGAAGGTATTGTTAAAGGGAGTGATTATAATAGATACTCTTTAGTTTCAAGTATAGATCATAACATTAGCGATAAATTCAATGTTAGTTTTTCCACTACGTTGTCAAAGCTAGCTACCGAACGTAAAGACAGCGGAGGCGGTAACAGGGGGAACTCAATGATTTCCGCAGCAGTTTCTGCTCCACCAACATTAACTCCATATAATGCTGATGGATCTTACCGCGTATTATCATCGGCTTATCCTTTTATTGCTACAGATATAAGAAACCCTATCAATTTTATTAATGAGCAACAAAGCGAGATTAAAGCAAATGTTGTACTGGCAAACGCTGCAATCAGCTACAAAATTACACCAGACTTACAACTAAAAATAGCTGGAGGAATAGAGAATAGAGATGAGCGAACAGATACTTACACCACAACTAAGTTTTTTGGATCCGCAGGTTCTGCAAACGTATTTGCAGGGCAGTTTACTAGTTTGTTAAACGAAAACACGTTGAGCTACAACAAGCAGTTTAATAAGCACAAAATTAGTGCAGTAGTCGGTTTTACCTATCAAGATTTTTTGAATACCGGTCTTAGCGCCGGAAGTAGTGGTTTTTTAAGTGATATTTTTGAGACCTATGATTTAAGTGCGGGCTCGGTTGCAAACGTTCCAGGATCTAGTTATATCAAATCTGTTTTGCTGTCATACCTAGGTCGTGTAAATTATAATTATGACGATAAATATCTGGCAACAGTTAGTTTAAGAAGAGATGGTTCTTCTCGTTACAGTGAAGGCTCTAAATGGGGATATTTCCCATCAGGTGCTTTAGCTTGGAGAGCATCAAATGAGGAATTCTTAAAAGGAAACGAAATAATTTCTGATTTAAAAGTACGTACCAGTTTTGGTGTTACAGGTAGCCAAGCTATCAATCCATACGCTACGCTCAACCAACTTTCATCTGGTAAAACCATTTTTGACGATGCTTCTTTTACTACTTTTGCTCCAGGAACCGAATTGGCCGGAGATTTAAAATGGGAAACTACAGAACAAATAGATTTTGGTTTTGATTTAGGATTAATCAACAATAGATTTTTATTTACAGCCGATTACTATATTAAAAACACTAGAGATTTATTGAGCAGGGTATTATTACCTTCTTCCTTGGGCTATCAAAATACGATACAAAACGTCGGACAAATCAAAAACACAGGTCTTGAATTAGGTTTAACTTCAACTATTCTGAAAGGTGATTTCAATTGGGATTTAAATGCAAATATTGCCTTTAATAAAAATAAAGTAATCAAATTATCTAAAGGTGATGATTTATTAAGAGACAACATTAATTTGGTTGTTCTCAGTGGCGCTACAACTATCTTAACGGAAGGTAAACCAGTGGGCACTTTTTGGGGTTATGTAGAAGACGGTTATGATGCAAACGGGCAAATAATCTTTAAAGATTTGGAGCCGGACGGTATCATTAACGAAAAAGATAAAACTTATATCGGTAATGCAAATCCAGATTTCATTTATGGATTAAACTCCACAATGAAGTTTAAAAATTTTGAATTAAACTTGTTTTTCCAAGGTTTGCAGGGCAATGATGTCTTCAATGCGAGTGCAATTACCAACACGCTTGATTATGGCTTCGGATTGAACATGACTAAAGATGTTTACAATAACAGATGGACGCCCCAAAATGCGGCCAATGCAAAATATCCCAAACCAAGTAATGCTACGGCGCTAAGAATTTCAGATCGTTTGATTGAAGATGGATCTTACTTAAGGTTAAAGAACGTGATGCTGGCGTACAACATCCCTAAAACTATCTTGAAAGCGAATTGGATTTCAAATTTGACGATTTATGCAAGCGGGCAAAATCTTTTCACAAGTACCAACTATTCTTGGTGGGATCCAGAAACTAATTTCAGGATAGACTACAACAGTTATCCAAACGCTAAATCGATAACTTTTGGGCTTAGGGCCGGATTTTAATCTAAAAAAAATTAAAAAATGAGAAAGCTAAGAATAAATATACATCCTAAACTAACAGCTATTTGCATGTTAGTTTTAGCAGTGTTTTGCACATCATGTAATGATCTGCTAGAAGAAAAGCCAAAATCGATAGCGGTAGAAGTATTCTACAATACGCCTCAAGAAGTTGAATCGGCGGTTAATGGCATTTACCCACCAATAAGGAAGCAAATGGCAGAATATGTGGCCACATTGGAGTGTAATTCCGATTTTCTATATGGTAGAGGTAGTTGGGAAAACCTCAGTTTATACCAAGGATTTAACGATACAAACATCAATAGAGTTGTTCCATTTTGGAATGGCTTTTACGAAGCCATAAGAAATGCTAACCTAGTTTTAGCTAATTCTCCCGATGGACCCGAATTTGATGTTTATAAAGGAGAGGCTAGATTTTTAAGAGCTTTCGCTTATTTCCAATTGGTTAGAAACTGGGGATCTGTACCGTTGCGTACTGAATTGAATATGGAGCAGAGAGACTTGGAAAAAAGCAGTACTGCAGATATTTACACATTTATTGTTGATGATTTGATTTTTGCTGAAGCAAATTTAAAAGACAAGGGAGCTTCAACAATTTCAGGAAGGCCCACTATTTGGTCGGCGAAATCGGTTTTAGCAGATGTTTATTTGCAAATGGCAAAATATCCAGAAGCGGCAGCAAAAGCTAACGAGGTAATTCTTTCCAATAAGTATTCGTTAATTAAAGTAGCAAACAAGGCAGATTTTCAGAATAACATTTACGGCCCAACCGTTAATAAAAGTTCAGAGGAAATTTTCTACTTCAAATATTCAAGGATAGCTAATGAGGGCAATTATTTCTTATTTATTGTAAACCATACCAAGTCAGGGTTATTTGGTTTCCCTGGCGCTTATGCGGTTCACGGTAACAAAACTAATCCTATTTTCATGAATTGGAATGCAAGCGATATCAGAAAATCATTGTATGATAACATTGATTTCGGTTTAGGCGCAAATACATTGGTATGTGCTAAGTTTAGTGATAAATTGGCTACAACCAACCGGACTGCAGGTAATGATAATCCAATTTACCGTTACGCCGAGGTTTTATTGATTTATGCAGAAGCTGCGAGCAGAGCAGAAACTTTGGTAAGTCCAGCAGCTTTAGAAGCACTTAACAAAGTAAAAAGAAGAGGATATGGTTATGATCCGGCTTTACCTTCTGTTGTAGATTACACTGCTGCAGATTACGCCACCACGCCGTTTCTCGATTTGGTGATGAAAGAACGGGTATATGAATTTGCTTTTGAAGGAAAGCGCTGGTTAGAGTTGAAAAGAACTGGCAAGGTTGACCAACTTGTTTTAGCAAATAAAGGTAAAACAGTAGCTCCAAAGCACCTTTTATGGCCAATCCCAACAGGGGAAATTGACTATAACGATGCTTTAGATCCGGCTACAGACCAAAATCCCGGATATTAATACTCAACAAAGTTTCATGTTTTAAATCGCTCTTTTAATGAAGAGCGATTTAAAACATGAGATCTTTGTTAAAACCACAAGCCTTAAAAAACGAATTCTCTAATTGAAGCATCAATGCTAAATTCTGTTAGCAAAGCCTCAAAATCATAAACGTTATACAAATGAAAGTAGCAAGAAACATCCTGACTATTATCCTCCTTTTTGCGACAACGATAATTAAAGCCGATACCAATGATTATGAAATTATAGTTTACGGTGCTACACCGTCCGGAATAGCGGCAGCTGTTGCTGCAGCTCGTGAGGGTAAAAAAGTTGTTATTATTGAGCCTTTGAACATTGTTGGCGGAATGATGAGCGGTGGACTTTCTTTTAGTGATTCTAACCAAACTGCCAGAGAATCATTGGGAGGGATTTTTGAAGAAATCCACTTACGTATTGAAAAAATATATAAAAATAAAGGAATTAAATTGCCTTACGATGTATCTGTAAAAGACAACCGAAAATGGATGTACGAGCCTCATGTGGCAGAGCAGGTTTTTTTGGATATGCTAAGAGAAGAAGGTGTTTCATATATTCTAAATGAAACTATAAAATCTGCAAAGAAGAAAGATTCCAAAATTGAGTCTATTAAAATGTACTCAGGTAGAAAATTCACTGCCAAAGTTTTTATAGATGCAAGTTATGAGGGTGATTTGTTAGATGCGGCAGGCGTTAGCTACGTTGTTGGGAGGGAAGCAAGGAGTGAATTTAACGAATCTTTGGGTGGTGCTCGCTATCCAAAAGATAAAGTAAACCTAAAAGCAACCGATAGCAAAGGCAAGCTTTTACCTTTTATGAACAGTAAAAATTTAAGTCCAGAAGGAAGCGGAGATAAAAGAATTATGACTTATAGTTACCGTTTATGCTTGTCTTCTGATCCTGAAAATCAAGTTCCATTTACTAAACCGGTGAATTACAATCCAGAAGATTTTAAAATTTTCAAAGACTACTATAAAGCAAATCCTACTGTAAGAACACCTATCGACTTCTACCCTCTTCCAAATAAAAAATTCGATGGCAACAACGGAATTTCTTTACAGCTTTCCTCTGGTTTAGTTGGCGAAAATTATAAATACCCAGAAGCAAAACCAAAAGAGCGTCAGAAAATTTGGGATGCACACAGAAACTTCACCGAAGGTTTATTATACTTTTTGCAAACTGATAAAAGCTTGCCGGAAGCTATCCAAAAACAAATGGCAACTTTAGGTTATGCTAAAGATGAGTTTGCAAACTCTAACCATTTTCCACCAGTGTTATATGTTAGAGAAGGCAGAAGAATGAAAGGGGCTTACTTTTTAACCCAAAAAGATATTTTAGAAACTGTTGAAAAAAATGATCCAATAGGGATCAGTTCTTTCCCGATAGATTCACACGATTGCCAAAGAATAGCGACAGCGGATGGCGGTTTTATCAACGAAGGAACCATATTTCCTGCTCACGTTAAAGGACGTTATATTGGGCAACCACACCAAATTCCTTACAGAGCAATTACACCGAAAATTGACGAATGTACCAATCTACTCGTTCCAGTTAGTTTGTCTGCAAGTCATGTCGCTTTCAGTTCAATAAGGGTAGAACCCACTTGGATTGTGTTAGGACAGAGTGCTGGTATTGCCGCATCAATGGCCATAGAAGAGAATAAAGCGGTTCAAAGTTTAGATTATTCCAATTTGGCGAAACGATTGAAAGCACAAAAGCAGGTTTTAGAATTGCCAACATTGCCTAAGCAATAATCACCTCTTAGGTTAAATTTACCAAATGAAAAAACTTATTTTTCTTCTGTTTTCTGTGTGGATATTTTCCGCTGAATCTACTTTTTCGCAAAGCGAGAGAGCGCAGTGGATAAGCAGTCCCGAAGTGGCGGAAAGCGCCCATACTTGGCTTGCTTTTAGAAAAGTGGTACAGCTCAAAAAGAAACCAATTAAAGCTATTGCGAAGATTGCAGTCGACAGTAAATATTGGTTGTTCATTAACGGAGAAATGGCTGTTTTTGAAGGAGGGTTAAAAAGAGGTCCGAACCCAACCGACACCTATTATGATGAAGTTGACATTACCAAATGGCTTAAAGCAGGCGAAAATATTATCGCTTTAAAAGTTTGGTACTTCGGCAAACAAGGTTTTTCGCATAACAGTAGTGGAAAAGCGGGATTGTTTTTTGATGCTAAAATTGATGCCTTGACTCTTTACAGTGATAGCAATTGGGATGTTGAAGTTTTAAAAGCGTATGCTACAGCTTCTAAACCTTTTCCAAATTACCGATTGCCCGAATCGAGTATTTTATATGATGCTAGAAAGGAACTGGCTGATTGGTACTCAGATTCCTCTGTGAAAATGGAGAAAGCCATACAACTAGGAGAAGCTACCACCAAACCTTGGAACAATTTAGTTTTGCGACCTATTCCTTTGTTTAAAGACCACGGCTTTAAAAAATACATCGGTAAACGAATAATAAAATTAGGTAATTCGGTGGACACCATCATTTGTAAATTACCTTATAATGCGCAAATCACTCCTCTATTAAAAATAGATGCCCCAGAAGCAGGAATGCTTTTAACCGTTTTTACGGATAATTACCTCACTTATAACGGTGGCGATACTTATTTAAAATCGGAGTACATCACAAAAAAAGGTGTTCAAGAATATGAAAGTTTGGGCTGGTTGAATGGACATCAAGTTTATTACGTCGTTCCAAAAGGAGTAAAAGTACTCGACCTTTATTACCGAGAGACCAGTTACGATACCGAATTTGCAGGTGCTTTCCATAGCAGTGATGATTTTTTAAATGAGTTTTGGAAGAAAGCCCGCAGAACTTTGTACCTCAACATGAGAGACACCTATATGGATTGTCCGGACAGAGAAAGGGCGCAATGGACAGGCGATGCGGTAAATCAATCTGCGCAAGCATTTTACTCTTTATCGCCTTCCAGCTATCAGCTATCAAAAAAATGGCTGTACGAAATGGTAGATTGGCAAAAACCAAATGGAGCGTTATTTTCTCCTGTACCCGCAGGAAACTGGAATAAAGAACTGCCAGACCAATGTTTAGCTACCATAGGCTATTACGGACTTTGGAATTATTACCTATATACAGGTGATATCGAAACCCTAAAACATGCTTACGAACCCGCAAAAAAATATCTCAATTTATGGGAGTCGGACGGCAAGGGCTTAGTGAAATTTAGAGCTGGCGATTGGACTTGGGGCGATTGGGGTGATGAAAAAGACATCCAGCTGATTTTCCATTCGTTCTATTACCTAGCTTTAAAAGGAATGCAAAACTCCGCAGAAGCTTTAGGGAAAATATCAGATGTAGAACAATATTCCACGCAAATGGAAACTTTTAAAAAAGCTTTTAATCAAAAATTTTGGAACGGAGTTTCTTACCGAGGCCTAGATTATAAAGGCAAAACAGACGACCGTGTGCAAGCTTTAGCGGTAGTTGCTGGCATAGCAGACAAAGATAAATTCAGTGCTATTTTAGAAGTTCTGAAAGAGGAAGAACACGCCAGTCCGTATATGGAAAAGTATGTGATGGAAGCGCTTTTTTTGATGGACGAACCTGATTTTGCTTTGGAACGACAGAAAAAGCGTTTCGGCAAAATGGTAAACAATAAATATTTTACCACACTTTGGGAAGGCTGGAATTTCAACGACCCAAAATACGGCGGAGGAACCATAAACCATTCGTGGAGTGGTGGTGGATTAGTCGTACTTTCTCAATATTTGTGTGGGGTTTCGCCATTGACGCCAGGTTATAAGCAATTTCAAATTAAACCACAATTCGGTACTGTGAAATCTGCTTCTGCAACAGTACCATCGGTAATCGGCAACATTGAAACCTCTTTTGTCAATAAAAAGAGAAAACTTAAGTTACATGCTTTAGTGCCAGCTTCTTCGTCAGCAACGATTGTTCTTCCTAACGATTATAAAAAGGTAATCATCAATGGTGAAACAGTTTTTGAGGACGGCAAATACACGACACAAAACAATCAAGAAACAGAAAGCGATTTAAAATTTAAGGTAACGGAGGGGAAATGGGATATAAAAGCAATCAAAAAATAAAATTAATGGGTTCTATAAAAATCAAATCAATAGTTTATTTATTGGGTTTAGTTTACTTCATTTTACCTGTCGCGGTATTGGCAAAACCAAACGCGACCATTGTTAAAATGAGGTGTGAGTATTTAGTTAATCCGATAGGTGTTGATGTATCGCATCCGAGGTTAACCTGGCAAATGAGTGATGACCGAATTGGCGCTAAACAAACCGCCTATCAAATTTTTGTTGGCACCGATTCTACCGAAGTTGCAAACGGAAAAGGCACACATTGGAACAGCTCTAAAATTAACTCGGATCATCAATTGATAAAATATAACGGCAAAGAGCTCGCTCCATTTACAGTTTATTTTTGGAGAGTTGATATTTGGGATAAAGATGGAAATAAACTAGAAGACGTCGCCATCAGCAAGTTTGAAACTGGAATGAAAAGCATGTCTAACTGGCAAGGCACTTGGATTTCTGATGTTCACGATGTTAACCTAAAACCTGCTCCTTATTTCAGAAAAGCATTTAAATCAGCGGAAGCGAAAAAAATAAAATCGGCCAGAGCTTATATTGCTGTCGCTGGTTTGTACGAATTAACCATTAACGGCGAGAAAGTTAGTGACCATAGCTTAGACCCAATTTATACCCGATTCGATAGAAGAAATCTTTATGTTTCTTACGATGTTACCAAGCATCTTAAAAACGGAGAAAATGTTTTAGGCGTCCTTTTAGGAAATGGCTGGTACAACCACCAATCTACAGCGGTCTGGTTTTTTGAAAAAGCGCCATGGAGGAATCGCCCGACGTTTTGTATGGATACCAGAATCACTTATGAAGATGGTTCGGTTGAAGTAATTTCTACCGATAGAAATTGGAAAACAGCATTAAGTCCGGTTATTTTCAACAGCATTTACACTGCAGAACATTACGATGCAAGGTTAGAACAAGCCAATTGGGATAAACCTGGTTTTGATGATAAAAAATGGAAAAGCGCCATATTTCGCTCGGCTCCGTCACAAAATATTGTTTCGCAAATGCTCCATCCTATTCGCCAGGTAGAAGAGCTTAAAGCCAAGGTTCGAAAATTTAACGATAGCACTTATGTTTTCAGTCTGGCTAAAAATATTTCAGGAGTTTCTAAACTAAAAGTTAAAGGCGAAAGAGGGACCGTTATTCGTTTGAAACATGGCGAACGGTTACTAAAAAATGGGAAGGTAGATTTATCCAATATCGATTATCACTTCCGCCCAACGGATGATAAAGACCCATTTCAAACGGATATTTTTATATTAAGTGGCAATGGCGAAGAAACTTTTATGCCCCGTTTCAACTACAAAGGATTTCAGTATGTGGAAGTTACTAGTAGCCAGCCAATTACCTTGACCGAACAAAGCTTAACCGCTTATTTTATGCATAGTGATGTGCCCGCTAGTGGAAAAGTGAGTTCGTCAAACCAAACCCTTGATAAAATTTGGGAAGCCACCAATAGTTCTTACTTGGCAAACTTATTTGGCTATCCAACAGATTGCCCTCAGCGTGAAAAAAACGGTTGGACAGGAGATGCACATATTGCGATAGAAACTGGCCTTTACAATTTTGACGGAATTACCATTTACGAAAAATGGTTGGCCGACCATCGCGATGAGCAACAGCCAAATGGAGTTTTGCCAGCTATCATTCCTACGGGCGGTTGGGGTTATGAGTGGGCAAACGGACCAGATTGGACAAGCACCATCGCCATTATTCCGTGGAATATTTATTTGTTTTACGGCGATACCACCATACTTTCAGACAACTACAAAAACATTAAACTTTACGTAGATCATCTCGATGAAATTAGTCCGAACGGTTTAACGACTTGGGGTTTGGGCGATTGGGTTCCTGTTAAAACAAAATCTTCGGTAGAACTTACTTCGTCTATTTACTTTTTTGTTGATGCCACCATTTTGGCCAAAACTGCAAAACTGCTGAATAAAGATGCGGATTATCAAAAATATACGGCGCTAGCTTCTAAAATCAAGGATGCTATTAACAAAAGATATCTGAATAAAACTACTGGAATGTACGCCAGTGGAACACAAACAGAATTGAGCGCTCCTTTATTTTGGGGTTTAGTGCCAACCGAGTATCAAACTAAGGTTGCCGAAAATCTATTTAAAAAAGTAGAAGCAGATGGTTTCAAATTAGACGTGGGTTTATTAGGAACCAAAACTATTTTAAATGCGTTAAGCGAAAACGGCTATGCGGATGCCGCTTACAAAATCGCTTCTCAGGAAACTTACCCTTCTTGGGGATGGTGGATTGTAAATGGCGCAACTACTTTATACGAAAACTGGAACATTGATGCACCTAGAGATATTTCCTTGAACCATATCATGTTTGGCGAAATTGGTGCATGGGTTTATAAAGCACTAGGCGGAATAAAGGTAGATCCGCAATCTCCAGGTTTTAAAAATGTATTGATAAATCCGCATTTCGTGGAAGGATTGAATAAATTTTCAGCAAGTCATGAATCGCCTTACGGAACGATCATTTCTTCGTGGGAAAAATCAAAAAAGGCAATTAGTTACAACTTAACTATTCCGCCAAACAGCACTGCTACCGTAAGTTTTGATGCCGTTAAAAACCAAAAAATATATTTAAATGGCAAGTCGCAAAAAGCCAATGAAATCAATTTGGAGGCTGGCGTTTATAAGTTCAAAATCACGAGATAAATTTCACAAACTAAACATGTTTTAATGAAGTTCAGTAAGAGTTTAAGTTTAATAATAGCAGTCATTTTCTTTTTCTGCGATGCTACGTTTTCGCAAAATCGGGCAGATTTTATTTTGGACATGGTTCACAATAATCCCGGAGAACCTTTAACCAAAACCGTTTATAATGACCCAACCTACTTGGAAAAACAAGGCTTTGACGGCATGGTAGTTAACGATTTTACGTTTGTACACGCAGCTATTACTTATGATAGTTTTGATAAAAGAATTTTTCCTGGAGGTTCAGTGGAAAGAAAGTGGGTATTAGATGCGGCAAAAAATATCCATCAACGTATTAAAGAAGGTCACGATGCTGGAATTAAGGTCTATTATTTCACGGATATTATTGTTTTACCAAAAAAGCTGGTGGAGCTATACCGCGATGAGATTTGTGACGAAAAGGGACGGATATCTTTTGAACGTCCAAAAACGATAGAAATCCATCGAGCAATGCTGAATGCAATTTTCGAAGAATTTCCGGATTTGGATGGCTTGGTTATCCGTACAGGCGAAACTTATTTGAATAATGTTCCTTATCACACGGGCAATAACCCGATAACAAACGCAGCGCAAAGTCACATTAAACTCTTGAATTTATTAAAAGAGGTAGTGTGCGAAAAGTACAACAAAAAAGTTTTTTACAGAACGTGGTCTTTCGGCGGATTGCATGATAACCCAGATTATTATGAGGAAGTTGCCAAAAATATTGAAAAGCATCCAAACTTAATTTTCAGCATCAAACATACGCTTGGCGATTATTTTAGAACGTTTGATTTTAATCCTACCATCGGTTTAGGGCAACATCCTCAAATTATAGAAGTGCAGTGCCAACGAGAATATGAAGGCAAAGGAGCTTTCCCAAATTACGTTGCAGAAAGTGTAATCAACGGTTTTGAAGAATACAAAACTATTAAACCGCAGAAAGGCTATCAATCACTTAACGATATTAAAAACTTACCTCAGTTTAAAGGTGTTTGGACTTGGAGCAGAGGCGGTGGCTGGGTTGGTCCGTATATTAGCAATGAATTTTGGATTAAACTAAATACTTATGTGGTTAGTCATTGGGCACAAAATACTGACTTAAGCGAAGAGGAAATCTTTAATGCTTTTATGGATGAACAAAAAATAAAAAAGTCTTCGCGTAAAGCTTTCCGGGAACTTTGTCTGTTAAGTCCGAAAGCGGTTTTACGTGGCTATTACAGCGCAAAACTTCCTTTTGAAAAAGCTTGGGTAGGCTGGAAAAGAGATGAGTTTTTAGATGGAATTTATCCTTCAGAAAAAAAAGAAGATGGAAAGTTTGAACAAGAAGGAATGTTAAAGAGCGCCTTCAAAAAATGGTACGATGAAGGGAATTTGATGAGTGCCGTGGAAGAAAAATATCAGGCTTTAGACTTGAGTAAGCGGATGCTAAAGCTGAGCAAAAAGGTTAAGATGGAAAACAAAGACGACCAGAACTACATCAGGGTTTCTTCAAAATATGGTTTCCTTTTGCAAGAAATTGTAGCTGAAGGCTGGAAAGTGATGGCTTTAGGTTACATCGGCGACCAAACCGGAAAATACGACACACAAAAAATCAAAAAATCAATTGCAAAGTATGATCAAGCATGGAAAAACTATCGATTGTTAAAAGATGAAAATCCATCAAGTGCAACATTGTACAAACCTTATGCTTGGCGTTACAACCCGCCAACGTATCATGATGAAAAAGGAATGGATTCTTCCGTAAATAAATATCGGGCAATTGTTAATTCAGGGAACTAGCATATTCTCGAGAAACACAATTAATATTCTAATAAAATTTTTTAAATGAGAACTCTTTTCACAGTCGTTATACTATTGTTATTTGTTGATCCAATAAGCGCACAACAACCTTTTTGGTTAGATGAGGGTAAGAGTGAGGAGAACAGATTGCCGATGCATGCATCGTTTTACGTTTTTGAAAATCTAGAAAAAGCAATCGAAAATGATTGGAAAACATCAGCTAACTATAAAAGCTTAAATGGCGACTGGAAATTCAATTGGTCCGAGAACCCTGCGAGTTTACCTAAAGATTTTATGCAAACAGCTCTTGACGATAAAAACTGGGACGTGATTAAAGTGCCCAGTAATTGGGAATTAAATGGCTACGGCTACCCTATTTATGTGAATAGAGGTTACGAGTTTGAGAATGAGGAAAAAACCAACCTTACTCCGCCAATAGTGCCGATGCAAAATAATCCAACGGCAATTTACAGGAAACAAATTACCATCGATAGTAAGTGGGATGGCAAACAAATTATACTGCATTTGGGTGCGGTAAAGTCTAATGTACAGGTTTGGGTAAACGGTAAATATGTGGGTTATGGAGAAGATAGCAAATTGCCTTCGGAGTTTGACTTAACATCGTTTGTGAAAACTGGGACAAACTTAATCGCTTTAAAAGTAATGCGTTGGAGTGATGCCACTTATTTAGAAGGTCAGGATTTTTGGCGATTGAGCGGAATAACCCGCGATTGCTATTTGGTTGCCAGAAACGCCACACATATCGTGGACTTAGAGTTAAATCCTAAACTAGATTTATTTTACAAAGATGCGGTGCTCAGCGCAAAAATCAACCTGAATAAAGCTTCTTCCGGCGTAAAAGCTACTATCGAACTAAACGATGGAAAGCAAGTATTGGCAAAAGGAGAAACCACATTTGGAAGAGTAAATTTTAAACAGCTCGACCTAAAAGTTAAAAGCCCTAAGCTTTGGTCGGCCGAGACACCAAACTTGTACAATGTAATCATCAAACTTGAAGACATAAATGGAAAAATTTTAGAAGTTATTCCCTATCGCATCGGTTTTAAAAAGGTAGAGATCAAGAACGGCAAATTCTATGTAAACGGTCAAGCAATCTTAGTTAAAGGAGTAAACCGCCATGAAACCGATCGGATAACCGGTCAGGCTGTTTCAAAAGAAGCCATGCTAGCAGATATCAAATTGATGAAAGAATTTAACATCAACGCAGTAAGAACTTCGCACTACCCAAATGACGAATATTGGTATCAGCTGTGTGATGAATATGGGATTTACGTAGTTGATGAAGCAAATATCGAATCACACGGACTCGGTTATGATATTACCCGAACATTGGCTAACAAGCCATCTTGGAAAGACGCCCATTTGCTAAGATTAAAGCGAATGTACGAGCGGGACAAAAACGTGACTTCGATAATTACCTGGAGTTTGGGAAACGAGGCTGGTAACGGATATAATATGTACGAGTGCTACTTATGGTTAAAAGACCGGGATAAAACAAGACCCATCCAGTACGAGCAGGCGGTAGCAAACCATAGAACATTTGCATCACAATGGAATACGGATATTATCGCACCCATGTATCCAACCATTGAAAATATGGCTAATTACGCGAAAAATAAAAATCCTGAACACCCTTTTATCATGTGCGAGTATGCGCATGCCATGGGAAATTCTTTAGGTAATTTTAAGGAATATTGGGATTTGATCAGAGAGAACCAGCATGCTTTTCAGGGCGGTTTTATTTGGGATTTTATGGATCAAAATCTTTTGAAGATTACTAATGAGGGAGATTCGATTTACACTTACGGAGGCGATTATGGACCAAAAAACCTCCCTACCGATAATAACTTTTTAAGTAACGGTTTGTTTTATCCGGATAGAACACCAAACCCACATACTTGGGAGGTGAAGAAAGTTTATCAGAATATCCATACTACTTGGAAAGGCAACAATACCATTGAAATTTACAACGAAAACTTTTTCAAAAACCTAGATGATGTGAAATTAATTTGGGAAGTTTTACAAAACGGAAAGCCAGTACAGAAAGGGAGTGTCGAAAATTTAAATGTTGGTTCGCAACAAAAAACTCAGCTTAAATTACCAATTAAGGCTTTACCAAAAGATGGGGAAATCCATCTAAATGTGGTTTTTCAGCAAAAAAAATCGACGGAAATGCTTGCCGTTAATCACGTTGTAGCAGAAGAGCAATTGCTAATCAAAGGGATTTACACAAACGCGATAGCTATAAATTCGATTGCAAAAGTTTCGCTTAGTGAAGATGAAAATAGCTATCAAATCAACTCCAAAAACGCTAATCTCAGTTTTAACAAGAACAGTGGTTTGTTAGAGAAATATCAGGTAAACGGAACAAATATTATTGAGGAAGGATTTAGCCTACGCCCGAACTTTTGGAGAGCACCAACCGATAATGATATGGGCGCTAATCTCCAGATAAAACTTAAAGCTTGGAAAACGGTTTCTGAGAAATTTGCAAAACCTACCATCAGCGCTAAACTTGGAAGCGACATTATTATCGTAAATGTGCTTTACGATTTGAAAGAAACCTCTGCAAAATTAGCAGTTACTTATAAAGTGAATAGTGCAGGCGAACTAATTGTCAATCAAAAATTACTCTTAGATACAACGCAAACTGTAGCTATGTTACCCAGATTCGGGATGAAACTTATTCTTCGGCAAGGTTTTGATGATATCCACTACTTTGGTAGAGGCCCAAATGAAAACTATTCAGACAGAAACTATAGTGCTCCCGTTGGTATTTACAAACAGTCAGTAGCACAACAGTATTATCCTTACATACGTCCACAAGAAACTGGTAATAAAACGGATATTCGTTGGTTTACTGTTTTTAACAAAAAAGGGAAAGGGATACGTGTTGAATCCAACGAGTTTTTAAGTATGAGTGCGCTGCATTATTTTCAAGAAGATTTGGATGATGGAGATGAAAAAGATCAACGCCATGCCGGCGATATAAAACCACGCAAGCAAACTCAGCTGAACATTGACTTTAAGCAAATGGGTTTAGCAGGCACAAACAGTTGGGGCGAATTACCTTTAAAATCTTATTTATTGCCGGCTAAAAATTACGAGTACACTTTTAAAATCACTCCGTTTTGATAAAGACGTGAGTGATTTTGAACAGTTATTTTGCGGATGCAGTTAGTTTGCGTTTTAAGAGCATTTATATACGTCTTTGCCTGGTTAAGATCTAGGGGCGGGAAGTTATTATCTACATCCCAAATTCCCATCAATATAGTGAGAACAGTATAGTGACCAATCTTATCAAAAATTTGAATTTCCAATAATTTCCACTTACATTGAAAATCGATTAATAATTTAATTGAAAATCGAATTATTTATGCGAAAGTTTAGTGCGGATTTAATATATACCCTAGAAGGCAAAGCCATTCCACGTGGCATTTTAATTACAGATGACAATGGGAGAATACTTAATGTTACGGAAGAAAAAGTAGCTTTTGATCCAAATATCGAGCGGTATAAAGGCGTAATCGTTCCTGGTTTTATAAATGCACATTGCCATTTAGAGCTTTCGCATCTACATCAAAAAATCAAACAGAAAACCGGTTTAATTAATTTCATTAAAGAAGTAATTTTTACAAGAAATTCATCTGAAAAAGAAATTATAGCAGCTATGGAAAAGCAAGACCAAGCCATGTGGGATGCTGGTATTGTAGCTGTGGGCGATATTTCAAACCAAACTATTTCTGCTGATCTCAAATCAAAAAGTGAAATCCGCTACCATACATTTATAGAAATGCTAGGTTTTGATGCCAACAAAGCCAAAGAGATTTTAGCGGATGCCATCATTAAAAAAGACGCTTTTCAAACACCTGTTTCTATAACCGTTCATGCTCCGTATTCCATCTCTAAGGAATTGGTGAAGCAGCTGAAAGACTATTGCAAAGGTTTCGATAATAAAATTACGATACATAACCAAGAATGTGATGAGGAAGATGAGCTTTACAAAACCCGATCGGGTCCGTTTTTGCAGTTCTATAAAGATTTAAATATCAATACAGAGACTTTTACCTCACAGTCAAAAAGTTCTTTGCAGGCCATTTTGCCGTTTATGCCCAAGAATCAGAATATTCTGCTGGTGCATAATACCTACACTTGCTTAAAAGATGTGTATTTCACTAAAAGGTTTGAGAAAAATATTTATTGGTGTTTTTGTCCCAATGCGAACCTTTACATTGAAGATAAGTTGCCAGCGTATGAGTTTTTTAAGCATTCCGAATTGCCAATTACCATTGGTACAGATAGTTTGGCATCCAACCACACTTTGTCGATTTTGGATGAGATGAAAATATTGCAGAAAAACATCCTAAACTTGCCACTCAACGAACTTTTGAAATGGGCCTGTATAAATGGTGCAAAATTTTTGGGTTTTGATGCTGATTTGGGAAGCATTGCTGTGGGCAAAAAACCGGGTTTAAATTTATTGACTGATTTGGACCACGGTTTGATTGGAGAGAACACAAAAATTACAAAACTGATATGAACCGAATTTGCTCACTTTTTGGAATAAGATATCCGATTATCCAGGCCGGGATGGTTTGGTGTAGCGGTTGGGAGCTGGCAAGTGCAGTTTCAAACGCGGGCGGGTTAGGAATTATAGGTGCGGGTTCTATGTATCCTGATGTTCTTCGTCAGCATATTCAAAAACTGAAAAAAGCCACACAACAGCCATTCGCGGTAAACTTACCCTTAATGTACCCAGCAATCGAAGATCATATCCAAATTATTCTGGAAGAAAAGGTGCCGATTGTTTTTACCTCTGCTGGGAATCCAGCACTTTGGACCAGCAAATTAAAAGCTGCAGGAATTAAAGTGGTGCATGTAATTGCAAACACCAAATTTGCTTTAAAAGCGGTAGGAGCAGGCGTAGATGCTATTGTTGCAGAAGGTTTTGAAGCAGGAGGGCACAACGGAAAAGAAGAGACCACCACGCTATGTTTAATTCCTAAAATTGTAGACTCGGTTAAAATTCCTGTAATTGCGGCAGGTGGAATATCATCAGGCAAAAGCATGTTGGCGGCTTTTGCCTTGGGGGCAGATGCGGTGCAAATTGGGAGTAGGTTTGCTGCTTCTTTAGAATCATCGGCGCATCAAACCTTTAAAAATGCAATTATAAATGCGCAAGAAGGCGATACCAAGCTTAGTATGAAAAAATTAATGCCGGTTAGGTTGCTGAAAAACGAATTTGCCGAGGGTATTCATCAGGCCGATTTAAACGGCGCTACCAAAGAAGAACTTTTGAAATTATTGGGAAAGGGTAGGGCGAAAGCTGGAATGTTTGAAGGTGATTTACAGAACGGCGAACTAGAAATTGGGCAGGTGGCAGCGAATTTTAATAAAATTTTACCTGCTTCAGAAATTTTAACGGAAATTTGGAACGAATTCTTAGTGGAACAACAAAGAATAGCTTCTTTAAATTTTTAGGGCTAAAAGGATTCTGTTTTTAAAACTTAATGTTTTTTTAAACTTTGGTTCTTCCACTTTTAAATGAATAACAAAATGAAAGCAATACAGATAACCGTTTCGGGAAGAGTGCAAGGTGTTTTTTTTAGAGCTTCAACCAAAGCCGTGGCCGATCAGCTGGGAATGAAAGGCTTTGTGAAAAATCAGGCAGACGGAACTGTTTTAATCCATGCAGAAGGAAATCAGCTTTTTATGGATGATTTTATTGACTGGTGCAAGTTTGGACCCGATGATGCCAACGTTACCGACGCCAAGATTGAAGATATAGAAGTAAAAAACTATCGTAATTTTGAAGTCTTAAAAAAATAATTTGTCAACGATAAAAAAATTTGCCGGACAAACAGCTATCTACGGAATTAGCACCATTGCGTCCCGCATTTTAAACTTCTTTTTAACACCCATTTACACCAAAGTTTATCCCGTTAAGGTTTACGGTATTTTTACGGAGATGTACAGCTATGCATCTATTTTGAATGCGCTGTTATCATTCGGGATGGAGACTACTTTTTTTAGGTACCTGAATAAAAGAGAAGGCCAAAAAGAATTGATCTACAGCAACACATTTATGATGATTGCTTTTATCAGTTCACTTTTTCTTTTTACCGCGTTGTTGTTTGTTCAGCCCATTGCGGTTTGGTTAAAAGACGCTACTACCACGCCACTGGCAGATTACGTTTTATACGTTAAGCTTTTTAGTTTGATTTTAGTAACCGATGCCTTAAGTGTGGTGCCTTTTGCAAGGTTACGAGCCGATGGTAAACCTGGCAGATATTCCTTATTAAAACTCGTTAACATCCTCACTTTTATTTCCTTAAACCTCATCTTCATTTTTGTTATCCCTTACATTATCAGCAACCAACTTTTTGGTGCTGATTTTTTTGCAAGTTGGTACAAAGAAAAATGGGTGGGCTATGTTTTTATATCCAATTTGGTGGCCAGTATAATCACATTGGTTATGCTTATCCCCGAATTGGCAAAACTTCAGTTTAAACTAGATAAAAAACTTTTAGCAGAAATGATGCTGTATAGTTTGCCCATTTTTGTGGCCAATTTATCATTCATCGTCAACGAAAACTTGGATAAGATTTTTTTAGGGCGGTTGCTTCCTGCCTCTATTAGTCAAGCGCAGGTAGGTATTTATGGTGCTTGTTGTAAGCTGGCTATATTTCTAAGTATTTTTATCAATGCGTTTAGGCTAGGTGCCGAACCTTTCTTTTTCTCTCACGCAAAAAATGCAAATGCCAAGCAAACCTATGCTACCATCATGAATTATTTTGTGCTGGTAATTACCTTAATTTTTGTGGGTTTGGTTGCCAATATTGAGATTTTAAAGTATTTTATCAGGAATGAAGCTTATTGGGTTGGGTTAGATGTGGTGCCTGTATTGTTGTTCGGCTACGTGAGTTTAGGAATTTATATGAACCTTTCCATCTGGTATAAACTATCAGACCAAACAAGGTATGGTTTGTATATTTCTGGCGTAGGTGCGGCTTTAACCATTGTTTTAAACCTCATTTTTATTCCTCATTACGGTTACATGGCATCTGCTTGGGTTTCGCTAACTGCTTATACCAGTATGATGATTTTATCGTACATTCTCGGTCAAAAAAATTATGCAATTCCCTATCATTTAAAACAAAATGTATTTTACTTACTGTTATCCGTTGTGGTAGTTTGGTTATCTTTTGTTTATTTTAAACGCGATTTAATCATAGGTAACTTACTATTTATAAGCTACGGATTGTTAATTTTATACCGTGAACGTTTGCAACTCAGAAAAATGCTTTCTAGTTTTTGATAATTTATCAATGTAATACAAAGGGAGTAAAGCTTAACGGTTACATCAAATCGAAAAAAATCAATGAAAATAAATATCATCAATAAATCAAAACATCAGTTACCTGGATACGAGACTGAGGCTTCTGCCGGAATGGATTTAAGAGCAGATCTTACAGCAGAAATTACCTTGAAACCTTTGGAGCGCAAGTTGATTGCCACAGGAATTTTTATTGAGTTACCTATTGGTTACGAAGCGCAGATACGACCAAGAAGTGGTTTGGCCTATAAATTTGGGATTAGCATTGTAAATTCTCCAGGTACAATTGATGCAGATTACCGTGGAGAAATAAAGGTTTTGCTGGTTAATTTGTCTAACGATATTTTTGCGATTAACGATGGCGACCGCATTGCACAAATGGTAATTGCCAAACATGAGAAAGCCGAGTGGCAACAAGTTGAAGTACTTTCTGATACGCAGCGAGGCGCAGGTGGCTACGGACATACAGGTGTAAAATAAAAATCTATGAACTTGCGAAGCATTTTTACTGCGTTATTGGCTCTGTTTTGCATTGGTGTTTCCGCTCAACCTAAAAAAAATAAAAATCAACCGCTAATTATTTTATCGGGGAGCAATTTAAGTTTGGCCGATAGCAACAAAGTAATAGACCTTTATTACTCCGGTCTGCGAGAAAAAGTGGTAGAGAACCAAGTTTTAGCAATCGAGAGCTTTAACCAAGCTGTAAAAATAGATCCACTACACCACCCATCATACTATGAATTAGGGCAGATTTATTTTAAAAAAGGCGATTTATCCAACGCCCGTATTTATGCCGAAAAAGCGGTTACCATAGAAACCCACAATGAATGGTACTGGCTTTTGATCGCCAATATCTATCAGCAACAGCAAAATTATAACCTTTTAGATTATGCTTTGAACGAGCTGATCAAGATTGCGCCAGATAAAGTAGAATACGGTTTTGATAAGGCAAACGCACTTTTTATGATGGGCAGTTTGGATGAATCTTTGGCGCTGTACAATAATTTGGAGCTTAAGGTAGGTTTAACTGATGCGGTGTTGCAGGGTAGGCAAAGAATTTACCTAAAAAAAGGAGATGTTAAAAAGGCTGTTGCCGATTTAGAACAGCTGATCAAAAATAATCCTTCTGATGTAAGGTATTACCTGTTTTTAGGTGATTTATTTTATGCAAATAAGATGCTTGTAGAGGCCCTGAAAGTATATCAACAAGCAAAGCAACTGGATGATAGTAATCCGTTTACGAGGATGGCCATTGCGCAGATTTTAGACTCACAAAAAAGACCAGCAGAAGCTTACGAAGAGGTTAAAGTAGCCTTTGCGCAACCAAGTTTTAATATTGATCAAAAGGTTAAAATTATCATCAAGTATTTTGATGCTTTTCCAGATGTAACCGCAGTTGCAAAGGCCGAAGAACTTTCGCAGATCATTACCATTGCGCACCCAACAGATCCAAAACCTTTTTCCCTTTACGGAGATGTGCTTTACCAGAAACAGGATTTTAAAGGAGCTAAATTAGCTTATCAGAAAGCATTATCGCTCAATAAAAATGTATTTGTAATTTGGGACCAACTGTTGCGGATTGAGCTTTTTGATAACGATACAAAAGCGCTGATTAAAGATGGTGAAGAAGCTTTAACACTTTTCCCTAACCAGTTTAGCCTTTATTTTTATGTGGGAATGGGTTACCTGATAGAGAAAAACTACGCAAAAGCCATTACTTATTTAAACAATACTTTAGCTTATGATATTGATAATAAAGAGCTGAAGACACAGATTTATAGTAGCCTTGGTGATGCCTATCAAGGGGAGAAAAAGTATAAAGAATCTGTAGTGGCGTATGAGCAGGCATTGGCTTTAGATCCAAATAATAGCTATACGTTAAACAATTATGCGTATTACCTGTCGTTAAGAGATGAGGATTTACAGAAAGCAGAAAAAATGTCTGTTAAATCTAATCAGCTAGAAAAGGAAAACGCCTCATTTCAGGATACGTATGCTTGGATATTGTTTAAGCTTGAAAAGTACAAAGAAGCTAGAGATTGGATGCAAAAAGCGATTTTAAACAACCCAAACAGTGCAGTTCAGTTTGAGCATCTGGGCGATATTTTTTATAAGTTGGGCGATACTGGCCAAGCGTTAGAAAACTGGAATAAATCGTTAAAGATAGATACCGACAATCCGTTGTTAAAGAAAAAAATAAATGAGAAAAAGTATTTTGACTAAATTATACGTGTTGATGTTTTGCTTGGGGATGATATCCTGCAAAAGCAAACAAAAACTAACAGCATCGAGCCCAAAAGATACTGGGATTGAGCTGGAAGAAAAAGCCAGCGCTAATCTTAAAAAAGTTATTGCGCAACAAGCAGATTTTAAAACCTTAAGTACAAGGGCGGCAACCGCTTTAAGCATCAAAGGGAAATCTTATGATGTTACCATGAATATCAGAATTAAAAAAGGCGAGGGCATTTGGGTTTCAGTAACTTACTTTGCCGGAATAGAAGTTGCCAGAGCTTTAATTACGCCTGATAGCGTTAAAGTAATGGATAAAATCAACAACGAATACCTAAAGAAACCTTTTAGTTTTGTTCAGAAGTATAGTAACGAAAAGATTGATTACGCTACGTTGGAGGCAATTTTAGTTGGTAACTGTATTCCTTTTACGTTAAATAATAAAAGAGAGCTATCAGTTGAGAAAACAGGCTTGGTAATTAATGGTAACAGTGATGAAATTGTTTACCACGTTGATTTTAATAGTGATTTGAAACCGGCTTATACAACTTTAAAAACTACCGATGAATTAAAAAACCTGATGGTTAATGTGGATTTATTTGAAAGCATTGGTTCAGTTTTAATTCCTAAAAAGCTCAATATCCAGTCTGTTGCGGGTGCTCAGTCCATCAAACTAAATATGGATTATAATAAAACGGTATTGAACGAACCTGTGGATTTTCCGTTTAATGTTTCTAAAAGATTTTCTGTGATTGACTAAATTAAATACCTTTGCCGCAATGAAGTATCTTAAATTTGTCTTATTTATTCTGTTTTTGTTTTCTGGTGTTCAGCTGTTTGCTCAAACACGGTCTGAGCTGGAAAGAAGAAAAGCCCAGCTGAACAAGGATATTGAGATGATCAATGTTACTTTATCCAAAACTGCATCAGAGAAAAAAGGTACGCTGAAACAGTTGAACGCACTGCGTACTCAGATTAGGTTACGAGAAGAGAAAATAAACACCATCAATTCAGAAATAAGGTTGCTAGACGGACAAATCAACGAGAATGTTGGACAGGTTAGGTCGCTACAATCGCAGTTAAAGCAATTAAAATCAGATTATGCTGCTATGATTCGCTTCGCACAAAAGAACCAAGGTTCATACAGTAAGCTGATGTATATTTTTGCCGCTAAAGATTTTAACCAAGCCTATAAGCGGTTAAAGTATCTACAGCAATTTGGAGAATATCGCCAGAAACAAGCGAAATATATCGAGGACACCCAGTCATCGCTACAAAATAAAATTGCTGTACTTAATAAAAATAAAAGGGAAAAAGATAACCTTTTGGGCGATCAACAAAAAGAGAAAAGCACTTTAGGCACTGCACAGGATAAACAAGCTAAGGTTGTAAGCTCACTTACATCACAAGAAAAGCAACTGAAAAAGGATTTAGCTAAGAAAAAAAGAGATGCCCAGCAATTAGAAAGAGCCATTAAGCAAGCTATTGATCGAGAAATTGCTTTAGCTAAGAAAAAAGCTGAAGAAGAGGCAAGAGCAGCGGCCGCTAGAGCCAAAGCCGCAGGTACCGAAGCGCCAACAGCAAAAGCAAATACGGGTTCTATTTTAAACTCCACGCCAGAAGCTGCGAAATTATCTGCAGATTTTGTAAGTAATCGTGGCAGATTGCCTTGGCCAGTCGCAAATGGTGTTGTTACAGAGTACATGGGTACAAAGAAAATTGGAAACGTTACAGTGGATGTTTCTGGTTGGACTATTAAAACCAATCCCGGTTCTAGTGTAAGATCTATTTTTGAAGGAAAAGTAACGACGGTTATCGAGATTGTTGGTTCAACAGTAGTAATTATACAGCATGGTGAGTACTTTACAGCGTATAAAAATTTAAATTCTGTAAGTGTGTCGAAAGGACAAAAAGTAAGCACAAAACAGTCGATTGGTACTGCAGATGGGCAAGCAGAAATAGAATTCCATATTTATAAATCTAAGGACGAGCAAGATCCGAAATATTGGTTGGCACCTAATTAACGCTAAAAGCAGAAGGCGTAAAGCTGAATGCTGATTTACAAAGAATCTCTTAAATGAGTTTCGTAAAAAGGATGTGTTTCGCATCCTTTTTTTTGTTTAAACTATTTCCTTATCGTCGCTACTGTTAATCTCTACTTTTGGAATTCTGATACTATTAAAGTTGAGGAGGTCGTAGAAAGTTGCCAAAAGCTTTACGGATGCTTTCGAGCGTGTTAAAGAGTAAACAGGATGAGAAGATAGAATTGCTTTTCAATTATTTGAGTAAATTTATTGAAAAAGAAGATGCGCTAGAGTCCCCATTGGTTTTAGAACTAAAAGCAGTGAAAAATAAAAGAGGATGCCAAAAGCATCCTCTTTTATTGAGTTATAAGTCCTTAAGTCATAAACTATAAGTGTTTAAAACAGTTTAAAACCAACGCTTAAGTGCAGTAAGTTTTGTTTTTGTCCGTTGTTTTTATTGATGTCCTGTAAGCTGGTTTCATAACGCAAGTCAACAGATAAATCGCCCAAATCTACACCAGCGCCAATTTGCGCATTGGTTATATAATCTCTGTATTTATAAAAATCAGGGTCAACAGCTTGGCTAAAGGCATTATTGCTTTCATCTAAATTAAACTGAAAAGATGGACCTGCCATAATTCTGAAGTTTAGTTTATCTGTGCCAAATTTTGTTCCTAATAAAAGTGGAACATCCAAAGTGGTGAACTTTTGTTTTACATCTACGGTATTACCACCACTTGTGAATTCAAGTTTAGAACCTTTAGTACCGATATAGATTTCTGGTTGTAGGTAAAAGCTTTTTCCAATTCTTGCCCATACACCAGCTTGATAGCCCAAAACGCCGTTCTCGTCAAATTCGTGATTTTGCGCTTTAATGGTGGTGTAATTTAAACCTGCTTTTAATCCTAGATTAAACTGTGCAAATGCTCCAACAGAACTTAGAAGCACTAAACAGGTAATGATCAATAGTTTTTTCATAATTGTTTGATTTTTAGATTTAACGTAAAAAAGGTAAACTAATTTCCTGATTTTTTAATTTCCAGCCGATATGCTAAATATTGGCTTAAAACTAAGCAGTTAAATTTTCTAATTCCCAATCAATTGCTATTTTTGTGTCAAACACATATCATGGCAGAACTTAGCATCAGCAATACAGACTGGGACAGATTAAAGATCAAGCTTAAGCGTAAGTACAACCACTTAAGCGATGAGGATTTAGCTTTTGAAGCAGGGCAAGAGGAACAGTTGATTAATCATCTGCAATTGCGCTTAAGACGCAAAAGGGAGTATGTTGTTTTTACACTTAAAAAAGGCTTGCTAAATATCGAGAACAACAGGCTTTAAGGATTATTTTTTTTGATAAGAAACGCTTACACTATTATACAGATTAGAAGTAAGCCCTTACTTGTACGCCACCAGTGTGTATCGCTTTAACTTCATTTGATTTTCTTCCCTCGTAGGTGAAATTTAGCTGAATACCATTTGAAATGGTGCGTTGAAAACCTAAAGACCAGGTTAGGTTTTTGCCAGGTTGCAGGCCTTCTAACAGCTCATAAGCAACAGATGTATTGTTTGCTCCTTCAAATTTATTGTTGATTAAATTGAACTGGCTGCTTAATGTGCCGCGTTTTAAAAGGTTATACCTCAGCTCGGCACCCAAACTACTGTTAAACGTTTTTTCGCCACCAAAAACTGGTAAATTCTTTTGTTGTTTTAGGTTTGCTTTTAGCGTGGTTTTTAAATCGGTTGTAAACTGATAACCAAATTCCGGTGCAAACTCATAATAAGTGATGCTGTAATTTCTTTCTATAAACAGTTGTGAAGCGAAGTTTTTATTCCCCTGGTTAATGCTCAGGATGAAATTGCTTTTCCTAATAAAGTTCCACCTCACCCTTAAACCTTGTTCTTCGTTAGCTCTGCTATCAAAACCATTGGTTAATAATAGTTTGCTCGCTAGTTTTTGCGCACTTAAATCAATACCAAAAATGGGGTTGGTACGGTTGTAAAATAAGGTGTTACGTATAAAAGAGTTCTGAGAAATTAGGTTGCTTTCGCTGATGCTAGTTTGGTAAGGATTAAATAGAATCCCATTGCCACTTAACAGCTTTTTATTGATACGTAAAGAAGTAATATTAGAAAATCTGGCTAAGAACTGCGCATATTTGGATTTAGAATCTCGTAAAAGCCGGACCGGATTTAAACTCAAAGTTTGATTGATATTGGTGAAGTTTGATTTCACAAACTCGTTATTTGGTCTAAAAACCTTAATATATTTGGCTTGGTCTGGATATTTGGAAACCTCAAATTCGTTGAGTTCCTTAATGCCGTTATTGTTATAATCATTCCAGGCATAAATCCCTTGCGATGCGGTTACTTCTAAATAAACAAACTCCCGTTTAGGCTCTTGCCCGGTACCTAACTCATAAAAAGATTGCAGGCTTACAAAACCTTTCAATCCTGTAAAATTATAATCAACCCTTGCCAATAACGTTTCTTCATTTTGGTTAACGGTATCTGTACTTAAATAATTGATAGAGCGATAAGTGGCATTTAAAGCCAGATTAGAATTCGCGTTTTTACTTAAAACCAACTTCCCTGTAAAGGTGTTTGCCTTCGAAAAAGACTTTAGGTTTTTCCCGTCTGGTAATTCGTCAAACCTTTGGTTGTAAAGTAACAGAAACTCTCTTTTTGCACTATCTGCAGATTTTATAAAATACTCAAACGCCCTAAAACTGAACGATTGCAGACTTAAAGTATCTGTTAATAAATTGAGGGTTTGGTTATTTTCCTGATTAAAGTTAAAACCTGTTTCAATGTATTTAAAAGCTTTGCTTAACGCGATGTTTTGGCGAAAGAATGTGCCTTTATCAATCTCGGTTCGGCTATTTAGTAAGCTTCCAGCGTACCTTGCGGTGTAATTTTTTAGTTGATAAACCCCGCTTACATTTTGCTGTAGCCCATTATAATAATCGCCCCTATTGAAATTGGATATCCCGTAAGCGATATTTTTCTGTGGCGATTTGATGAGCTGTAAATTCAAAGTGCTCCAATGCTCATCTGCTGGTAAAAGCGGGTTTGCCCTAAAATTGAAATCGCGATCAAACTCTACAGGTCGGTAACGTTCTAAAGGTTTAAATTGTTCGTTCACATATTCGTAGCTCAGGCTGGTTTTTAAACGTAAACCCGTGGTGTCGTTTCCGTTAAGCAAGCGGGTGTCTTTTCCGATAATTTTGTAAGCCAGCCCTTTATTTTGTTTGTTCTGTAAATCAGAAAAAAGATTTACATCATTATCACTGAAACCAATTTCTGTAAAAACCTGTGTTCGCTTTGCAATTTTATAATCGGCGTTAAGCGTAATTAACTGTTGTTTTTTAGGTGTAACCAGCAAGGTAACTGGCGAATACTCGCCTTGCGGAACGCCACTTTTTGGTGCTACAAATACATAAACCCGCCCGTTTGCTACCGAATTAACATCAATTTGGTAATTACCTGCATTCGGACCAACGTACGAAAAACCAACCCGGTATTTAGCTTCCAGCGGATTAGCACTGTAAATATAAACATCAGCAATACCTAAAGAATCTAATTTTTTGTATAATATTTCATTTTCATTAAAGGCAACGCTATCAACATTTGGATAAACAGCTTGGTTGATGTTATTCCCGATGCCTTCTAAGAATTGTTTCTGATCATCGTTCAAATCCTGCAGAATCGGTTTCGACGGATTGTCTTGCTCGCTGTAATAATTAAAATTTAGCTTTAGTTTCTCTGATTGGTAACCTTGGTTAAGCTGGTAAAGACTACGGGCATAAGTTTTATCAGAATATTCAAATTCCACTACAATTCGAGAGTTTCTGGTAATTAAGCGTTTGGTGGTAAAAGTTAATTCGGCGGTATTGTAATCAACCACATAATCGTTGTCCTGTCCTCGTAAAAGTAAAATTCCATCAATAAAAACCCGTTCAGTACCCGATAAAACAATCACAAACTGTTCTCCATTATTTCCCTGCAACCTGTACGGGCCTTGGTTTCCCTCAATCCCTTCAAAGCTATTACGGGCCGATCTTCCTTTAGCAACCGCCAAGGAAAAACCTGTTTCATACGATCGGTTTTTTTTGTCTTTAAAAATATTGGTTGCTGTAATTCCCTGCGTCCGCTTAAAATAATTTGCAAAATAGCTGTCGGGTCGGCGAAGTTCATAATCTCCCGCAATAAGCGTGGCGTCTTTTCTTTTCAGCTGTATAAATACCTTATCAAAGTCGTTGATCTGTTGTGTGTTACCTTCTGGTTGTATCGGAATATTATCGTCTGATATGGCTGCTAAAATTTCGATCTCGTTATTTATTTTTCCGGAAAGCTGGAGTACCAAGTTGGAGTTAACCGCTAAATCCTGGTTATTGCCAAAACCAATCCCTCTAGATATGCTCCCACTTTTATTAAAACCCTCAAAATTAAAGATTGCATTATCTTCTTTTTTTACCTGATAAATGTAAGGTTGCTTGCTAACAATTTCCTCCTCAATTAATTTAGGGTCTTTATAAAAAACTTTTTTGGCAAGTAACAGCGGTAAGGTTTTATAACTCACCAATACAGAGTCTACGGCTGGTTTCTGTAGCCATTTTAACTCGGCCGAAGCATAATTAATTTGATACTGATTGGCATTTATAATAGTTGTGCCTGATAAAACCTTAAAGCTATTGGGTAAAATACTTAGCGTATCAAGAGCAAGAGAATCTTTTACCGCAATTTTTTTTAAAGTTAAAGATGGGGTAATTTGTGCATAAGCGGTTAGCGAAGCAAAAAACAACACAAATCCGATTATACATTTTCTTATCATCAACTAACCACTGGTAAAGTGATGTGGAAAGTTGTGCCCACATCCGTTTCTGTGGTAAAATAAATATTTCCGTTTACATTTTGTATAGCTTGTTTAACAAAAGCCAAACCTAAGCCTGTTCCAGAGCTTTTGGTGGTGAAATTAGGTGTAAAAATACTGCTCCTTGAGTTAAGCGAAATGCCACTTCCATTATCCGAAATCTTAATTTCAACCTTGTTGTTCGCTTGGGTAGCAGAAATATTAATAATCCCCTCTTTGCCATCAGGGATTGCTTCAATTGCATTTTTAAGCAAATTATTGAAAGATCTTAAAAGTTGGTCTTTATCTGCTTTTACAAAACAGTTTTTAAGTACTTCCTCGTTACAATTGATTTTAATATGTGCCATCTGACTAAAAATTTCAGTCGCTTTATGTATCGTCTCCAGTAAGTTTATCCTTTCAAGCTTTAGCTCTGGCATTTTTGCAAAGTTGGAAAACTCAGATGCAATATGACTTAGGCTATCAATTTGTTCTAAAAATGATTTGCTGAATTTTTGGAATTTTTCATCAAACCGCTCATCTTTTTCTCGCCAAGCCCTATCCAGCATCTGGATGCCGAGGCGCAAAGGCGTGAGTGGATTTTTAATTTCATGAGCTACCTGTTTTGCCATTTCTCGCCAAGCCGTTTCTCTTTCAGACTGGGCTAATTTATTGGCGTTTTCTTCCAAGGCTTCAACCATATCGTTGTACTCAGTAATCAAACTGCCTATCTCATCGCTCCGTTTCCACGATATGGTGTGGTTTTTAGTCCCAATTCTGGTTTTAGAAAAACCTTCCTGTATTAAACTTAATGGACTGGTAATTTGATTAGCTACTACAAAGGCGAAGAAGCCAATTACAACGAAAACTAATACGTAGATATTAATAAGCAGGTTTAAAAATGTTCCTATTTTTTGGTTATAATCATCTTGGTTGGCAAAATACGGGAGCTGTAAGTAAGCAATAACATTATTTTTTTTGTTTTTTATTGGCATATATGCCGATGTAAATTGCAAAAGATTAATAGACTCGTCTTGGATGAATTCCGATTTTTTCTTGATTTTAAGATTTAAAAAAGCTTCTGCATTCATCCGATCGGCTATTAGACCTATCGCGTACATTTTGTATTGGGTAGAAAAAATTAATCTTCCGTTTACATCAAATAAATTTAAATCTGAGTTATAGAGTTTAGAGAATTCATCAAAAGTGATGCTCCCCGAGTTTTCACTAAAAAGGCGTGAATCGTCAAACAAGCTTTGTTCAAAAGATTCTGTTATGGTTCGTATTTTACTCTTAATAAGATCTTGTTGCTGCTCTTTATATTGTATAGAAATATAAGAAAACGTAATGATACCGATAATTAAAGATGAACTCACAACGGCCAATACCAACGCAATTTGGATACGGGTTTTGTAAAGCAGGCGGTTGTTTATTTCTAAAAACCGTTGCTTAAAGTATTGGTAACTAAAGCTATATTTTCCAAACCCCGTAATTATCCATTTATAAGAAGTTACAACTAAAGCAAATAATAAAAATAGGATAAAGAAGAATGATAATGAGGCTAGCTCTCTCCAAAAAGTATTTGTTTCGCTGGTAACTACAACGGTAGTATTTGCAGATGGTTTATAAATTAAATGTTCAAAACCATTTCTGTTAAGTAGCGAAAACTCCTTAACGTTCCCATTTAAAAAGGTGTTTACTAAATCGTAAACAAAAACGCCATATTGGTTTACTAATTTTTTGTTCTGATAAAAAGCATAGGAATAATTAATAAGCTCGGAGTTTTGGCTAATATTGCCATTTTGCAAAAGTTGCGGAAAGGTACCGTTAATATTTACCTGTTTAGAGTCTAATTCTAGAACCAGTGTCCCTACGGTGGTATCGGCTTCTTTAATAGGTATTATCGCAAAATAGCTTTGATAGCCAAAAGTGTTATTTAACCGGTAAAAGTAATTGCTGATTTTTAAAGAAGAATTTTCTACCTGATTTTTGAATCGATCAATCTTTATATTTCTGCCATAGCTTACTAATGAGTCTGATTTGTTAAATAAATAAGCTTTATAATCAAATTTGTTGAGGTAATTTGTTAAATAATTATTACTTACCCTGGCATTAAGCTTAATATTATTAGGTTCGGTAGTTTTTAAAAGTGTAGCAAAATAAGGGTCGTTAACAATGTCTTTTTCAATCTCGTTGAAAGCAATAATTGCGTTGGGGTCTTCTACAGTAGAGAGTTTGATTAGTAGCGTTTTCTTTATTTCTTGTTGTTTAAAACTTTCGTAGGCGTTTAGCTTTAACGATACGATGGTAGCAAATACAAACGAAATGAGTAGTAGCGAGGGAAAAACAGCTCTATCATTTGGTTGGTAGTTGAGTTTAATGGTTATAAAAAGAATAGAGAAAGTTAGTATAAAAAATACTGGGTTTTGCCGAAGAAAGAGCGCTGTTATAAAAGCAATTACAAAAATAACTATTAGCGTTATCTGTTTGCTTTTGATGCTTATCTGTATATAAGTGGTGAGGTAAACTATAATATCTATGATTAAATAATACGCCAATAAGGCTAGCATAATCATAAAAATGCTTAAAAAGCTAAGGAAGCTTAAGTTTACAATATTTGAAACTTTTAGGTTAATGTTAGAATTAAATATTAAACCAAAAAAAATATCTGTATAAATATAAGATAGCGTTGCAATGAATAACACACCATAAATAATAATACTAAAACCTACAAACCTATTTTTTATAGGTTTAAATAGCTGTTTTTTGTACGAGAATGCGAAAACCGTAACCCATAGAAAGCTAATGGTGTTCAAAATAAAATCGGCAAAAGAAGGGAAGTAGAAGTTAGAGGCAAACAGCGTTGGATCAAATAGTTTTAGGCTGTACACGGCTTCTGGAAAGTGGTATTTAAGACCTAAGTAGCGAAGCAAGTATAGCGTAACGGCCAAGCTAATTAAAGCTAAAACTTGGTAACCCGAGTCAGCATAGTATTTACAGGTACTGTTTATTAGCAACAGGAGCGTAAATAAACCAAAACACCATAGAAATATCTCAATATTGCTATAGGGAATGTCGATTTTTTTTGCCGATTTTTTTATCGAGAAAAGATATTTTCCGGTAATGTTTTTAATGTCAATTACATTGATGTCTGTTATATCAGCTAGTTTGATATTCCTGTCTCTGATGATGTAATCTTTAGAGCCGTCGTTATTTAGATATTGATTTTTAAACGGCAGATGCGATTGTACGGGTATAAAAAACAACACAGTAAAATCGCCATCCGTTTTTTTGATAAGCTCGTAGCTTCCGTTACTGTAAGTTATAAAACTGGTTCCTTCTTTTGCGCTTGTTGCGTTATTGGAGGCAATTACAGCATCAGACCAAAAAACGAGTTGGTTTTTTTGATAAACCTGAAAAAAAATGTTCTTTTCTGTAAAGTATTCGAGAACGTTTGTGGCAATCTTGGCGTTGTTGGGTAAGGTTTTAAGGTCGTTAACGTTAGCGCTAACAGCTAAAAATCCATAAATATCTTTCTCCTTTTTACCTAAACGTTCATTAATATCATCGGCAACATCATATAGTTTAACCAGCTGAGTAGATGCCCATCTTGCTGTTAAAGATGTAGCGAACAAGCCAATCGTTACTAAAAATAAAAGCCAACGTATTTTTGTAGAAGTTCTCAAAGATTATGGGTTCTGCATTTTTAAAAACACTATAAATATAGTGTTCTAAACTGTAGCCTAAAACCAAGCCAAAAAAAAGCAGGAACGTAGGTTCCTGCTTTTAATTCAAAATAATTTAAATACCTGCGCTTTCTGTTGGGATAGAGCGGTCAACCTTTTTAACAAGTCCTTGTAAAACATTACCCGGACCAACCTCCGTAAAGGAAGTTGCACCGTCTTCTAGCATACGTTGCATCGTTTGTGTCCATTTTACAGAACCAGTTAGCTGTGCAATTAAATTATGCTTAATGCTGTCAACATCTTTATAAGGTTTTGCATCAATATTTTGGTAAACAGGGCAACTAGGCTCTTTAATTTCTGTGGCAACAATAGCGGTTTCTAATTCCATTTTAGCAACTTCCATCAAAGGCGAATGGAAAGCACCACCAACATTTAACTTTAATGCTCTTTTAGCGCCAGCCGCCAATAATAACTCGCAAGCTTTATCAATACCAGCAATACTTCCAGAAATTACCAATTGACCGGGGCAGTTATAATTTGCAGGCACAACTACATCGCTAACACGTTTGCAGATGTCTTCAACTGTAAAATCATCTAAACCTAAAACAGCAGCCATTGTTGAAGGCTGAATCTCACAAGCTTTTTGCATGGCGTTTGCTCTTTTGGAAACCAAGGTTAGCCCGTCTTCAAAAGAAAGCGCACCTGTTGCCGTTAAAGCCGAAAACTCGCCTAAAGAATGACCAGCGACCATGTCTGGTTTAAAATCGCTTCCTAGTACTTTGGCTAAAATCACCGAATGTAAAAATATAGCAGGTTGGGTAACGTTGGTCTGTTTTAAATCCTCATCAGTACCGTTAAACATAATGTCGGTAATTCTGAAGCCTAAAATATCGTTTGCTTTTTCAAAAAGTTCTTTTGCCAAGTCAGAGTTGTCGTATAAATCTTTACCCATACCCACAAATTGAGCGCCTTGTCCTGGAAATACGTATGCTTTCATATTTTTATATTTGGTTCAAAAATTATTCAATCTTGTGCTTTAAGCTTTTGGTCTTTTGCCTTATGAAAGGTCAGCAGTAATTAGTTTCAAAAATTCAGATCGGGTTTTGTCATTGCTAAAAGCACCTGTAAAAGCCGAAGTAGTAGTTACCGAATTTTGTTTTTGAATACCACGCATGCTCATGCACATGTGTTTACATTCAATAACAACAGCAACTCCCGCAGGGTTTAATGTATCCTGTATACAGTCTCTAATTTCGTTGGTCAAACGTTCTTGCACTTGCAGTCTCCGAGCAAAAACATCAACTACACGCGGAATTTTGCTTAAGCCTACAATATGCCCGTTGGGTATGTAAGCAATATGTGCCTTGCCAAAAAACGGCAACAGATGGTGCTCGCATAACGAGTAAACCTCAATATCCTTTACAATCACCATTTGGCTATAATCTTCTTTAAACATCGCCGATCTTAAAATCTCGGCAGCATCCAAATCATAGCCATGTGTAAGGTATTGTAAAGCTTTAGCCGCTCTTTCCGGAGTTTTTAAAATGCCTTCTCTTTTGGGGTCTTCGCCAATGGCGCCTAAAATTTCTTTATAATGACTGGCAATATTTCCAATTACCTCATCATTATATCGCTCAATCTTTTGGTAACCCGTATCTTCGTTGTCGTTCATCATCTATTCTCCAAAATACTCTACGTAATTGTTTGCAGTTTCGTAAAGTTTAATACAATGTAAAGTGGCACCTCGTTCGGTTATTTTACCCGCAAGCTGCTTCCAGATCTCCATTGCTAAAACCTCTGTTGATGCCATTTTACCTCGCATAAAATCAACATCTAAGTTTAAATTTTTATGGTCAAGCTTATCTACAACGCTCTCTAAAATAATATCTTTAAGCTCTTTTAAATCTATAACAAAGCCAGTTTCTTCGTTTACTTCACCTTTTATAGTAACAAATAAATCGTAGTTGTGGCCATGCCAATTTGTATTAGCACATCTCCCAAAAACCGCTTCGTTTTTCTCGTTGCTCCAATCTTCTCGGTAAAGTTTATGCGCAGCATTAAAATGCTCTTTCCTTGTAATATAAATCATTTTTAAAAAATAATTGCAAATATACGTAAAGGATTTACAACGAAAACCCGCTAGTGAACGGATTTATGTATTTTTGTGGATAGATGACGGTTTGGGTTAAAACAGGATTATTTTTAGGGTATTATTTGGGCGCTTATACACGCTATCCGTTCATACTGCTTCAGGCATTAGCCACAAGGCCGGTATCCACTGCTATCGTTAGCGCAAAACTTACATGTCATGCTAATCCGTCTTTAAAGTACTAACGTTGTCTCCGCTGTGCAAAGTTTGTGAACCCCATAGTTAAATAAAAAATAAAATGAAAATACTATTAGTTGCCGCTACCTATCAAGAAATTGAACCTTTTATTAAACACTATGCGCCAAAATTTAATGCAGATGAATTTTTGAAAATCGGTACAAACGAAGTTAAAATTCTGATAACCGGCGTGGGCATGGTTGCCACAGCTTATGCTTTAGGGAAAGCTTTTGCTCATGAAAAGTTCGACTTAGCGTTAAATGTGGGTATTGCAGGCAGTTTTTATCGCAACATAAAGATGGGGCAACTGGTTGAAGTCCGGGAAGATATTTTATCAGAACTTGGTGCCCAAGACGATGAAGAATTTATTTCTTTAGAACAAATGGAAATGGGCGAAGTAGAGTTCACCGCTTCCGATAAAATACTTATCCGCGAGGGCTTTAGAAAAGTAACTGCAATAACTGTAAACACGGTACACGGCAACGAGGAAAGCATCGCCGATATCCGCGAACGCGTAAACCCAACCATAGAATCTATGGAAGGTGCAGCATTTTTTTATGCCTGTGAGGAAGCAGAAACCGAAGCTTTACAGGTGCGCTCCATTTCAAATTATGTAGAAAAACGTAACCGCCACAATTGGAATTTGCCTTTAGCCGTTAGTAACCTAAATGACTGGCTAATTGCAGGGATTAAAGAGTTTTGATATTTATAGGCTATATACCAGCTGTAACTATTTTGAACTTCTACTTTTAACTTTCCACTCTTAACTTTTTACTTGAAACAACATGAAATTAACTTTAGGCTTTTCGCCCTGCCCAAATGATACTTTTATTTTTGATGCACTCATCCACCATAAAATAGATACCGAAGGTTTAGATTTTGAAGTATTTTTTGATGATGTAGAAACGCTGAATCAAAAAGCTTTCAATCAGGATTTAGACATCACAAAGCTTAGCTACCACGCTTACGCTTATGCGGTAAAAGATTATGTTATGTTAGATGCTGGCAGTGCTTTAGGTTTTGGCGTGGGACCGATGTTGATCTGCAGAAGTGAGCAAGATTTAAGCAATCCAAATTTAAAAGTCGGCATTCCGGGTAAATACACTACCGCTAATTTCTTGTTGAGCCTGGCTTATCCGCATTTGCAAAATAAGGTGGAAATGGTTTTCTATGATATTGAGCAGAAACTATTGAACGGTGAAATTGATTTAGGCTTAATTATCCACGAAAATAGGTTTACCTACCAAGATAAAGGCTTGCAAAAAGTAAAAGACTTAGGCGAATATTGGGAAGAAACCACCAATTGTGCAATTCCTTTAGGCGGAATTGTGATTAAAAGGAGTTTGCCTAATGATATTAAACAAAAGGTAAACCGACTGATCAGAAAATCTGTAGAATATGCTTTTGCTAATCCTAAATCAGCGTTAACCTTTATCAAATCACATGCGCAAGAAATGGATGAAGCTGTAATGTACAAACACATCGACTTGTACGTAAACCAGTATTCTGTTGATTTAGGTGCAGATGGTAAAAAAGCTATTGAGACATTGTTTTCGGAAGCCGTTAAAAAGAAAATTATCCCAAAAATCACGGAAGATTTGTTTTTATAGGATACTTTTGAGAGCATTACATGTAATTGGTGAATGACGATTTGTTTATTCGTTCGTCGAGGAAACTAGATATCACACAAGTAGGTGGCAATGCAATTAACAACTGCCTGAACTGTTGCGTTTATAACCTTTCCCATCCGTCATCCCCAAAATCCAAGCCCATAAACTGAGTTTTTGGTTCTAAATCTAAATAAGGATAAGTAACTTTTGAAAGATATAGCCCTTGTGGTGGAGCTGCACTTAATACTTTCGGCGTTTCTTTATTAATCAAATGATTTTCAAAGTCAGCTACACTTAATTTTCCAGTTCCTACTTTTATTAGCTGACCTATAATAATCCGAATCATTTTTCTCAAAAACCGATTGGAAGAGATCTGAAAACGCATTTGCTTCCCATTAGTTTTTATCAGCCATCTGGCTTCAGCGACATCACAAATGGTATGCGTATTTTTATCGGGCGAGGTACAAAAAGAGCGATAATCACTATATTTTGTAAGTAATAAAGTCGCCTGTCGTAATTTATCAAAATCTAAATCCAAATCTAAAAATTGCGAACTGCAAATGCTTAAAAATGGGTCTTTGTAGGTATGGATAAAATAGTCGTAGCGTCTTTGGATCGCATCAAACCTTGCATGTGGCAAAGCATCCATGGGTATAATATCGAAAACTGCGATGTCATCAGGCAAATTCTGGTTTAATAGGAAAAAGAAATTTTCATTGAGTTTGGTTTTAAAATCTGCATGAAAAAAATACTGACTGGCATTTACGTGTGCATCGGTACGTCCACAACCGTTAATCGTAACCGCAATTTTTAAAACCTGACTAATTTTTTCTTCAATAACCTGTTGCAGGCTAATTACTGCTGCGTTTCTCTGCCAACCGTGGTAATTGGCGCCTCTGTAACCGATATGGAAAAAATACCTCATGTTTTTGTAGCCAGTAAAGATAGGCAAAGCTTACAAACCAGAAGCAAAAAAAAGGTGTCGATTGCTCAACACCTTTTTTTAACCAAACTAAACTAATCACAAAATATCTACTTAAACCGCGATGTTATACGTATCTTTTTGTCTGTATCAAATTTACACAATAAGCAATCAGAAAGTCTTAACGTTTTGTTAAGGAATGTTAAATAGTGTTAAACAACAATACCTTAAAAACAACAACATTACCTTTGTTAAGAGATGAATAGGAAGAGTATTATATTGATTATGACCTTTATGAGCTTTGCTTTGGTAGGGGTTATGGCTATGCAGTTTTATTTTATCAGAGAATCTTACGAGCTTAAAACCCAGCTTTTTGACCAATCGGTTAATGAGGCTTTAAAAAATGTATCGGCAAAATTAGAGAAAAAAGAGGCCTTGGTCTTTTTAGCGCAAAAAGCAGATCTGGCGCATAAAAGAAATGTGGAGATTGCTTTGGAGCACCAGCGTAGAAGAGAGCGTAGAAGAGATAAACGTACAGAAACAAAGGAAGATAAAATTGAAAAATCTACCATTGCTTTTGTGCAGCAGATGAAAGCTAACCAAGCAAAATCGGATAGTATCTTTAGGATTCGCGATAGCTTAATTAGAAGTAGATATCCGTATAAATTGGTTTATAATGGTCCGGTACAGCCCGAAAATCAATCATTGAGTTTTAATTTACGGGTGGATGTTGATGAATTTGTGGACGAATACGGAAATGTGCAAACCGTACAAAGGCAGTCTTTGGTAGAGGCAACACCTACAAAACCTAGTTTACGGATAGTGAAAAGGGGAGTTGCAGTAGTTGATACGGTAAGGCGTTACATGGTGCAAGATCCCGTTTTAGGAACAGTTTTAAAAACAATCCCTAAACCTAATTTCCTGACCGGAATTTCAGAAAAAGAACTCCGTTTGGCATCGCAAAAACGGCTGACGGAAAAGCAGGCTAAAAAGGTTACAAGCTATTTGGACTCTGTAGAACGGGTAAAAGATAAAAGCAGTCTTTTTGAAGATATCGCATCGGAGATGCAACAAGTTAATGTGCCCTTAAAAGAACGAGTGCAGGCACAGAATATTGATTCACTACTTGCGGTAGAGCTTCTTAATAGTGGCATACACTTAAATTACACCTATAGAATTGGTTCGGTACAGGCAGATTCTATTATTTTTTCTACAGCGTCTCAACAATCCACACAATTTTTGCCTCAGAACACTTATAAAACACCGCTTTTTAGTAAAGATATGGTTCGGGACGGTGGCTATTTAATGGTTAACTTCCCACAGAAAAACAGTGTAATCTTGAGCAATATGGGCTCTATTTTGTTTTCTTCTGCCGGTTTGCTGTTGATTTTAGCCGCGAGTTTTATTTATACAATTTCGTCTATTTTAAAGCAAAAGAAAATATCGGAGATGAAAACAGATTTCATCAACAACATGACGCATGAGTTTAAAACGCCAGTTGCTACCATCATGATTGCGAGTGAGGCACTTAAAGACCCAGAAATCAATGATAATATTGCTCGGGTAAATAAGTTAGCAGGTATTATTTACGATGAAAATGTGCGGTTAGGTAACCACATTGAAAGGGTGCTTAACATTGCCAAAATTGATAAAGAAGATTTAAAGCTAGAACGTTTTCCGCAACAAGCCAATGATTTAATAAGTGCAGTTGTTGATAGTATGGAACTACAGTTGCAAAAAAAACATACGGAAGTAACTTTAAATCTAGAGGCTAAAGATTCAACAGTAATTGGTGATGAACTGCATTTATCTAATGTGATTTATAATTTGGTTGATAATGCAAATAAATACAGTCAAGATTCTTCAAAAATCTCTATCAGTACAGCAAATGAAAACCGTAGCCTTGTTATTACTATAAAAGATAACGGTATAGGGATGAACAAAGAACAGTTGAAGAAAATTTTTGAACAGTTTTACCGTATCCCAACCGGAAACCTACACGATGTAAAAGGATTTGGCTTAGGTTTAAGCTACGTAAATACGATTGTAAAAAAGATGAAGGGAACCATCCATGTAAAAAGTGAAAAAGATAAAGGTTCCGAATTTGAAGTTAGGCTTCCTTTAGCCTAAGTTTACGTTAAAAAAACAGCCAACAAAATAAACGCTACAGAAATGGATAAGCAAAGAGTACTTTTAGTAGAAGATGATCCGAATTTGGGGATGTTGTTAGAAGATTACCTGACTTTAAAGGGCAAGTTTGAGGTGGTTTTGCGTACAGATGGTGAAGAAGGACTTAAAGCTTTTGTAGACGGCAGTTTTGATATCTGTATTTTAGATGTGATGATGCCAAAGAAGGATGGCTTTAGCTTGGCTAAGGATATCCGTAAAATAAACGCCAACATTCCAATTATTTTTGCCACTGCAAAAGGAATGATGGAAGATAAAACAGAGGCTTTTAATTTAGGTGGCGATGATTACATTACCAAACCTTTTAGAATTGAGGAACTGCTGTTGCGTATCAACGCATTACTAAAAAGAAGTAGCCAACATACCCAAAATGAAGAGCCAAAACCTACAGTTTTTGAAATAAGCACCTACACTTTTGATTTCCAGTCGCAAATAATTTCTAGAGATGGGCAACAACAAAAAGTAAGTACCAAAGAAGCAGAACTGTTGCGCCTTCTATGCTTAAAAATGAACAATGTGCTCACCAGAGAAGAAGCACTTTTGCAAATCTGGCATGATGACAACTACTTTAACGGCAGAAGCATGGATGTGTTTCTGAGCAAGTTGCGGAAGTATTTAAAAGAAGACCCCCGTGTAGAAATTATTAACGTTCATGGTAGGGGTTATAAGTTGTTGGTAACCTAAGTATTTAGGAAGTACAGGGTGTTTTTACGACCTCTTTTTCTACATGAAAGATTTTCTTCAGAAGGATAGTTAGGTCGGTTTGGTCAAACTATTTGTATAGCCCAATTTTTTTTCTTTTTAGACTACCAAAAGCTACGGCCCCAATAATTTCGTTTGCTGCGATAAAAATGATTTGAAAATAGCTGGCTCAGTGCTTCCACCTAAACTATTAAAATAGATGTTAACCAAAAAATCCCCAGATAATTAAATCTGAGGATTTCTGCGGAATGGACGGGACTCGAACCCGCGACCTCCTGCGTGACAGGCAGGCATTCTAACCAGCTGAACTACCACTCCGTTTGGTTAAAAACTTGTATTAAATTTTCAATTTTATTCCCCTTACATTGCGTTAGGGAGTGCAAATATAGACAAAATAGATTAACTCCAAAATTTATTTTAAAATAAATTATTCTCCATTACCTTCTTTCATTTTTTCGGCATTTTCAGCAAACTGTAAAGCTTCCAAAATCTCAGTTAAATCGCCATTCATAACTGCTGGTAAGTTGTAGGTAGTCAGTCCAATGCGGTGTTCGGTTACCCTTCCCTGCGGATAATTATAGGTTCTGATCTTTGCCGAACGGTCGCCAGTAGAAACCATTGTTTTTCTTTTGCTGGCAATTGCTTCGTTGTGTTTTGCAAGCTCACGTTCGTATAAACGGCTACGCAACATCTCCATTGCCCGCTCACGGTTTCCTAATTGTGAGCGCTCAATTTGACAAACCACCACAATTCCAGATGGCCTGTGCGTTAATTGAACTTTAGTTTCTACCTTATTTACGTTTTGCCCACCAGCACCACCAGAACGCGAAGTCTGTAAGTCAACATCAGCCGGGTTAATGTAAACATCCACCTCTTCCGCCTCAGGTAAAACCGCTACCGAAGCTGCCGAAGTATGCACACGTCCCTGCGTTTCAGTTTCTGGTACACGCTGCACTCGGTGAACGCCCGATTCGTATTTTAATACACCGTAAACGTCCTCTCCCGAAACTTTAAAAATAACTTCCTTGTAGCCTCCATTGGTGCCTTCTGTGACTTCTAAAGTTTCGCAACGCCAGCCTCTGTTCTCACAATAGCGCACATACATGCGGTATAAGTCGCCAGCAAAAATTGCAGCTTCATCACCGCCTGTACCACCTCTAATTTCTACAATCGAATCTTTTTCGTCACCTTCCTCTTTCGGAATCAGCATTAAACGGATTTTTGCCTCTAGTTCTTCTTTCTGCGGTAACAAAGCATCCAATTCCTCTTTCGCCATCTCTCTAAACTCCTGATCCTTCTCAATCGCTAAAATATCCTTGTTCGAATCAATATTGCTCACCACATCCCTGTAAATAAAATATTGGTCCACAATCAATCCCAAGTCCTTATATTCTTTACTTAACTGGGCAAAACGCTTCATATCCTGCGTTACTTCCGGGCTACTCAGCTGAATCTCTACATCGTCTCTACGTTGCTTTATAGCTTCTAATTTCTCTAACATATTATTTTCTGAAAATGAGCCGGTAAAAAAACCGGCAGGTTCTGTGTTGTTGGGTTAATGCAGTCCCGCTGTACGCTTATACACCTCAAAGGCCTTAACCGCGGTGGCCGGTATCCGCTTCCATCAGGTTTAGATACGCAGGTCACTACAAAAAACTCAGTTTTTTTTAACCGACCACAAAGTTAAATCTTTTTCCCTTAAAATGATAAGCCGGTTAAATCTTAACGTTGCTTTTTTAAACGCCAAAGAATCTGGTAGTGGGATTTGCTTTAAATCAAAAGTTTGGTAGTTATAACTCAATAGCTCGTTGTTTTGGGTGAAATAGATGTCGTTGTCATCCACATCAAAATCAGCTTTGGGGTAAATCACTGCGGTTTTAACAAAATTTCCATACTTATCAAAAATGCGTATACCCGCCGTAGTATCATTAATATAAACCTGTTGGTCATCTGTAAGCATAAAATTCGCTTGCATATCAAAACCGTTGCGTTGGTAAATATTTCCACTTTTTAAATCATCCACAAAGTAATTAGTGAGTTTGCGCAACTCGCGGTTAATTTCATCGTAAGCCCAAAAACCATTATTATTGGCAGACGCCATTAAGGAGATTTGGAGATTTGGGTTTTGGTTGAAAGTGTATTTGCTAATTTCGCCAAGATTATTGTTAAGCACCACAACCTGTTGATAAGCGGGATAATATAAAACAACCCTTAAGGGATCAGTTACGTCAAGCTGTGTGATTTCTCCGTATGACTTATTGGTGTAATTCCATAAAAACTTACCATTAGGGTTAAACTTTAACAATTCATTTTGAGGTGTAACCACAAATAAATTCCCCAAATTATCTACGGTGGCTATTTTTGCCACGGTATCTATCTTGGCAATCAAAGTGTATTCTTGGGCGTAAATATTTACGTTCCAAAAAAATAGAAGTAAACCAATAAATACTTTTAAAATCGTGGAATTCAACTTTTGCATTGGGTTGGGTTAGGTTCAAAGTTTTTCAACTGCACTTCTTTTCCATTAAAAACAGCGTAACTTGTAAAGTTTACCCATTCGCCTAAATTAAAATATTTAGCCTTTTCAATTTCCAACTCAATTGGGAAATGCCGATGTCCCATGATCAAATAATCAACCGCTCCAAATTTTTGCTTCAATTCTTTATAATATGACGTTAGCCATTTTTGTTCAAAGTCTTTTTGTAAGTATTCTTGCTTTTTATTGCCAGCAATTCTGCTTTTCTGGCTCCAATAATTTGCTATCCCCACCCCAAAATTTGGATGCAACCTAGCAAAAAGCCATTGGCAAAATTTGCTTCTAAAAAAGTTTTTCAAAAGTTTATAAGCATTATCACCTTTTCCTAAGCCATCGCCATGGTGTAAAAAGAAACGTTTACCATTTAAATCTACAATTAATTCATCGCTGACAATAGTTGCGTTTAGCTCTTTTTCAAAATAATCGAAAACCCACATATCGTGGTTGCCTTTAAAAAAGTATAATTTAATTCCAGCATCACTCAGTTCTGCCAGTTTTCCTAAAAGGCGGATATAGCCCTTTGGTACAACGGTGGCGTACTCAAACCAAAAATCAAATATATCGCCCATTAAAAAAACAGCAGTTGCATCTTCTTTAATAAAATCTAACCATGCAACTAACTTAGCCTCTCTAACTCTGCTACTTTCGTAGTTTGGAGCGCCTAAGTGAAAATCCGATGCGAAATAATAATGCGTTTTCTTCATTCGCGATAAATATGATTTAAAATTATGTAAAATATGCTTTTAAATCATATAAATATGATTTTGGATGAGCCTGCTATCGAGTTAGCTCGTAAGAATCTAGGATTTATGCACCTGTTAAACCCTCAGAAAAGAAAATAGGATGATAGAAAAAGTTAGCATCTATTTAGGACTGGAGACCTAAACATTATAAAACATCCTCACCAAATAATTGATCTGGTAAACAACTCCCATTACCCAGGGAGTTAGTTTTGTAAGGATAGTTTCTAAAATTGCTGGTATCATCAATTATTTTAAAAGGTGGTGTCTGTTCTTTTAAAATAAAAATTGTGCCGAAATATAAATGGGTTGAAAATAATTTATAAATACCTGGTTTTTAGGTATAAAAAAGCCAGCCTTTAAAAAGACTGGCTTTATATAATCAATCAAAAAAATAAAAACTAAACAGAAAAGCTTGTTCCGCAACCACAAGTACTGTTTGCGTTTGGGTTATTAAAAACAAAACCACGGGCATTTAAGCCTTGTTGAAAATCAACTTGCATGCCTGCAAGATAAAGTCCGTGTGCTTTGTGCATAAATACTTTTATTCCATCAATGCTATATTCGCTATCGCCCTCTTTTGTTTGGTCAAAGCCTAAAACGTAGCTCATTCCAGAACAACCACCACCTTCAACGCCTAAACGTAAACCAAATGATTCATCGAGTTCTTGTTGCGACATCAATTTTTTGATTTCCTTTTTAGCACCTTCTGTTAAGGTTACTGGTGCCACAGCTTCTATTGTGTTGCTCATAAAAATTATTTAATATCCAAATATACAGGAAAATGTAGATTTTTGTTTTTTAATAAGCTTATTTTACCGCCAATTTACATTACAACATGGATATTTCTGTTTTCTTTTTTGATCTTTTAAAATATACCCTTGCTGGTCTTTTTGTGTTTTTTACCGCCTACTTTGTGCTCAAAAGCCATTTCGATACCTACTATAATCTTAAAGCTTTGGATTATAAGATTTTGGTTGCAAAAGATATGTTGCCACTAAAATTGCAGGCTTATGAAAGAATGACGCTTTTTGTAGAACGCATTAATCCGTCTAATCTGATGTTGCGTTTACATCAGCCCGGAATGACGGCTAAAGAGATGCAGAGCTTGGTACTTACCGAAGTAAAAGCTGAGTTTCAACATAATATCTCGCAACAGCTATACATTAGCGCTGACGCGTGGAATATTATTAAGCGAGTAAAAGATGATACCATTGGATTGTTGAATCAGGCTGTAGGGAATCTAAATCCTGATGCTAGCGCTGTAGAGTTGAGTAAGCTCATTTTTGTTAAATTGGATGAGCTAGAAGAGAACCCTTATGATTTAGCGCTTTTAGTGATGAGAAATGATCTGCAGGATTTATAACAGTAGATTTTAAACCCTTTCGCAATCCTCAAAGTGTATTTTTGTTTTTAATTAAAGCGTAACAGAAATTTGATATTGATTATGCGAGTGTGCGTAAAAGAATCTGCAATTTTGAATATAAATTATCTCTTATTAAATTCTAACTGCTGAAATTGTTTTTTGGCTGTTCGTTATTTTAATAAAAGACAATATCACAAAGTAAATAAAATGCAAAAATCGGTCCTGAATCTTTGCTTAATCGCATCCTTGTTTTTAGGTGCATGTAGTCAGCAATTACATGTAAACAAAACAGAAAAACAGCTTTATCCAATTACAGTCGAGCTAAAATCTGATTCCAGCATGGAAGCTTTTGTATCTCCATATCGGCAAAAGCTAGATTCAATCATGAATGATGTAGTAGCTGTTTCAGCAAAAGAGATTCCGAAAGGTAGACCAGAAGGCTTGCTGAATAATTTCTTTGCAGATGCCATGTACCAAAGTGGAAAAGATTGGAACCTAAAATTTGATTTTGCTTATACCAATTATGGTGGGCTGAGGATTCCATTGCCTAAAGGCAATATTTATAGATATAAGATTTTTGAATTAATGCCTTTTGAAAACGCCGTTACATTAGTGACTTTTAAAGGTGATGACGTACAGGCATTTTTTGACTTTATAGCTGCTGGCGGAGGCGACCCTATCTCGGGTGCAAGTTTTGTGATTGATGGAAAAAAAGCGGTAGAGATTAAAATCAATGGTGAACCTTTCGACCGAAGTAAAAACTATACCGTTTTAACTTCAGATTATATGGCGAATGGTGGAGACGGTGGTGTAATTTTTAACAAAGGTATTGGCCGTATAGACTCAACCCACAAATTAAGAGATGCCTTGTTGTTGTACCTCGATAAGAAACAAAAAGCTGGCGAAAAACTAAATCCTATTAACGATGGAAGAATCAAAATTAAATAGAAGAAAGTTTTTAAAAACTGGCTTTTCTGGTGCGGCTCTTTTAGCTTTAGGTTTAAATTGTGAGAGCGTTTTTGCAAAAGATGATTTTAAGAAACTGACCATCTTGCACACCAATGATGTGCATAGCCGCATTGATCCTTTCCCACAAGACGGAAGCAGGAATGCTGGTAGGGGAGGTGTAGCGCCTAGAGCTACGCTGATCAATAAAATAAGGGCAGAAGAGCCCAATGTTTTGTTATTAGATGCCGGTGATATTTTCCAAGGGACACCTTATTTTAATTTATGGGGTGGTGAGCTGGAAATAAAGATGATGAGCATGATGGGCTACGATGCTGCAATTATGGGTAACCATGATTTTGATAACGGCGTAGAAGGCTTTGTGAAACAATTGCCCAATGCAAACTTTCCAATTATTAATTCAAATTACGATTTCAGAGATACCTTAATGGAAGGGCAATCAATCCCCTATAAAATCTTTAACAAGCAAGGAATAAAAATAGGTGTTTACGGATTAGGGATCGCATTAGACGGTTTGGTAAACCCAGTTCAGTATGGCAATACAAAATACCTTGATCCGCTTGAAAAAGCATTAAAATATGAACAGGAGCTAAAAAGGGAATACAAATGTGATTTGGTAATCTGTCTTTCTCATTTAGGCTATAAATATAAAGAGCAAAAAATTTCTGATGTTGTTTTAGCTTCAAACCTTTACCATACAGATTTAATTATTGGCGGGCATACGCATACATTTTTAAGCGTTCCAACAAGCATCAGAAACAAAAGTGGAAATGAAACTTTGGTTAACCAAGTTGGCTTTGCCGGAATAAATTTGGGAAGGATAGATTATGTGTTTTCAAGTAAAAATTCAAAGAAAGTGACTTATACTTCTGCATTAGAGGTGATTGAAAATAATTTCAAAATATAGTTTTTTTAACCGATTTTTTTTTGAATCTTCGATGCTCGGAAGTAAGCATCCCCGCCAAACTTCCATCGCATTTTAAATCAACATATTAGAAAATTCAAATGGAAAAAACTTGTACAAGTGTATGGGAAAACTGTCTGCAAATCATAAAAGATAACATTCCGACTCAAAGTTTCAAAACCTGGTTTGAGCCAATCATTCCACTACGGTTAGAGGCTAGCGTGTTAACCATACAAGTGCCTAGTTTATTCTTTTACGAATGGTTAGAAGAGCATTACGTAGGGCTTTTACGCAAAACTGTAAAGAAGCATCTTGGAGATTCCGGTCGTTTAGAATATAACATCGTAGTCGAAAAATCATCGTCACAAAAGCCATATACAACCAACTTACCATCAAGTGGAAACGGAGCAGAAGGGAAGAACCAATCTATCCCAATGCCGGTAGCTTTGAACAAGGATATTAAGAATCCATTTGTAATTCCAGGGCTTAAAAAATTACAGGTAGATCCACAGCTAAATCCTAACTATACTTTCGAAAATTTTATTGAAGGAGACTGCAACCGTTTAGCCCGTTCAGCAGGTTATGCGGTAAGTGCAAAACCAGGCGGAACTTCTTTTAATCCCTTAATGATTTATGGCGGAGTGGGCTTAGGTAAAACGCATTTGGCGCAAGCAATTGGTAACGAAGTAAAACGTACCATGCCAGACAAATTGGTGATTTACGTTTCTTGCGAAAAATTTTGTCAGCAGTTTGTTGATTCCCTAAAGAATAATACCATTAACGACTTTGTTAATTTTTACCAAGCAATGGATATCATCATTATGGATGATGTGCATAATTTTGCAGGTAAAGAAAAAACACAGGACATTTTCTTCCATATTTTTAATCACCTGCACCAATCTGGAAAGCAGTTGATCATCACTTCTGATAAACCACCAAAAGATTTGGCAGGTTTAGAAGAAAGATTACTTTCAAGATTTAAATGGGGTTTATCAGCAGATTTATCTGTTCCTGATATTGAAACCCGCATGGCAATTCTTAAAAAGAAAATGTACCAAGACGGTATAGAGTTACCTAACGATGTAATTGAATACGTAGCCAATAATATTGACAATAACGTTAGAGAGCTTGAAGGCGCAATGGTTTCTTTATTGGCGCAATCAACACTTAATAAGAAAGAGATCGATTTAGCGTTAGCTAAGCAGATGTTAAAGAACTTTATCAAAAACACAAGCAAAGAGATTTCTATGGAGTATATCCAGAAGTTGGTTTGCGAATATTTTGAAGTTCCGGTAGAAATGGTGAAGTCTAAAACGCGTAAACGCGAAATTGTACAGGCCCGTCAGATTTCTATGTATTTAGCAAAAAGCCATACAAAAACTTCATTGAAATCGATAGGCGCATTTTTTGGTGGCAGAGATCACTCAACCGTAATTTACGCTTGCCAAACCGTAGAAGATTTAATAGATACTGATAAGAAATTTAAAGCTTACGTACAGGATATCCAGAAAAAACTTAAAATGAGTTAATAAAACTCGTTGAAAATAAAAATCCCTTAGCTGAAGAAGTTAAGGGATTTTTTGAGATATTATTTTGTGCAGGCAATCTTTGAGCTAGAGAAATCTATGTTTTTTAAACAGCGCTAAATCTTAAACTTATCGCCAAGTACCTGTTCTTTAATAATTAAATCTGCTATGCTAGTTTCTGATAGGATTTTCAAAGTTGCATCTCTTACGCTCTGAAAAGCATCTCTAATACCACAGGTTTCTTCGTCTCTACACTCATCACAGCGCTGGTAAAAGTTTAAGCTTACGCAAGACAGCATCGCAATAGGTCCGCCAGTTAAGCGCATCACATGCACCAGATTGATTTCTGCTGGATTCTTTAATAAAGAATAACCACCACCAGCACCTTTTTTACTGTACAAAAAGCCAGCGTTGCGCATCTCCAAAAGAATCTGTTCTAAAAACTTTTTCGGAATTTTTTCTCGTTGGGAAATAGAAAGGATGTTCAAAGGCTCGCCCCCAAATTCCTTTGCTAGCACCATGAGCGCCCTAATGGCATATTTCGTTTTTTTAGATAACAATTATTTAATTTTGAATGACTGAGTTTTGAATGATAGAATAATGCTTGGCAAATTGTTTAATAATTTTGAAGGATTGAGTGTTTTCTAAGTCCTTAAACCTCATACCCTAAGCCTTACGCCTTAGTTTATTTCAAAAGAATAAGTCACTTCCACACCGCCAGCTACCAGCATATCATGTACTGAGCAATATTTTTTTACGGCTAATTCCGCTGCTTTTTCGGCTTTAGCTTGATCAAGCTTTCCTTTTAATTTGAATAAGATATGAATTTTTGTGAATATAGTTGGAATCTCTTCGCGTCGGTCGCCGGTTACATCCACAGAAAAATCAGTAATTTCTTGTCTTTGTTTTTTGAGGATGCTGATTAAATCCAAAGAACTGCATGACCCCAGTGCCATTAAAACCAGCTCCATCGGACGGACACCTAAACCTTGTCCACCAATTGCTTCCGAACCATCAATATGTACTTTTACTTCGCCACTACCTTTTGCTTCAAAATGTACAGCGTCGTTTAATCTATTTAATTCTATTTTCATGTTTTTAAAGTAATAAGTTTTAAGTGATAGGTATTAAGTAACTAGTATCGAGAACTGTGCAAATTGCTTTGTAATTTTAGCTCAACAAGCCTAAAAAACTAACCACCGAAAAACCTAACCACTACTTAGATTTCTCCAAAGCGCTAATCACATCCTCTACAATATCGTCAATATTTTCTAAACCAATAGAAAGACGGATTGAACCTGGGTAAATCCCTATTTTCTCTCTTTCTTGTTCAGTTAATTTAGAATGCGTTGTAGATGATGGATGTGTAGCGATGCTTCTGCTGTCTCCCAAATTGGAAGTAATTAAAAGCATTTCTAAACAATCTAAAAAGCGTTTTGCTCGTTCAAAGCCACCTTTAATTATAAAAGTAACAATTCCGCCACCCTGCTTCATTTGTTTTTTAGCAAGCTCATATTGCGGATGCGATTTCAAATGCGGATAACGCACTTCTTCCACCTCGATACTTCTTTCCAGAACTTCCGCAATCTTTAATGCACTGCTACAATGCCTGTCCAAACGGATTGGCATTGTTTCTAAACTTTTGGAGATTAACCAAGCGTTAAATGCCGACATTGCTGGTCCAGTGTGGCGAATAAAGAACATCATTTCTTTAATTAAATCTGCTCTGCCACAAACTGCACCACCCAAAACACGGCCTTGTCCGTCCATGTATTTTGTTGCGGAGTGACTTACCAAATCCACACCGTACGCAATTGGTTTTTGTAGGTAAGGAGTTGCAAAACAATTATCAACATTGATGATAATTTGCGGATGTTTTTCTTTGATTTTGCACAACCACTCTAAATCCACCAACTCCAAACCTGGGTTTGATGGTGTTTCTAAAAAAATCATTTTGGTGTTCGGCTGAATCGCTTTTTCTAAATCTTCTGGTTTAGAAGCATCCACATAAGTTGAAGTAATGCCCCATCGTGGAAAAAGTTCTGTCAACAACTGATGCGTAGAGCCAAATATAGAGCGGAAAGAAACAATATGATCTCCAGATTTCAACAATGCAGCAAAAGAAGCAAACACAGCTGCCATCCCTGATGAAAACACCAAACCAGCTTCTGCACCTTCCATCATACAAATTTTGTCAATCAGCTCCGTGGTATTTGGGTTTGAATAACGAGAATAAATATTCCCTTCTTCTTCGCCTGCAAAAACTGCTCTGCCTTGCTCAGCATCATCAAAAATAAAACTTGATGTTAAGTACAAAGGCACAGAATGTTCTCTGTTTTCAGTTCTTTTTGCTTGTGTGCGTATTAATTTGGATTCTTCTTTCATTGTTTTTTAGTTGGTTAGTGATTAGTTGGTTAGGTTGTTAGGCTTGTCCAATAAATCACTTGTTTTTTACTCCGTCATGTTGAACGATTTGAAACATCCCATATGCAGAGTATTTTGACAGCTCGTCATGTCAAACGATATGGAGACATTAGCCACCTTATAAGTTATACTCACAGACTATGGACTACCGACCGTGGACCATGGACTTTTTTATTTCAATCTCTCCTTTAAATAGTGCCCAGTAAACGAGCTTTTGTCCTTCGCCAGTTCCTCCGGCGTTCCTTCAAAAACCAACTTTCCGCCGTCATTTCCCCCTTCCGGACCGATGTCAATTACCCAATCGGCACATTTCACAACGTCCATATTATGCTCAATTACAATGATTGTATTTCCTTGATTGATAAGAGCTTCAAAAGATTTTAAAAGCTTTTTAATATCATGGAAGTGCAGACCAGTTGTTGGCTCGTCAAAAATAAATAATGTTTTAGAGCTATTGTTTCCTTTTATTAAAAAAGACGCAAGTTTTATTCGTTGCGCTTCCCCTCCTGATAGCGTATTTGAAGACTGCCCTAAATGGACATATCCTAAACCAACATCAACCAAAGGCTGTAGTTTAGCCGTGATTTTGTGCTCATCCTTAAAGAAATCCAAAGCTTCGTCAATGGTCATTTCCAAAACTTCTGATACGTTTTTGTCTTTATACGTTACGTCTAACACATGTTGTTTAAAGCGTTTTCCGTTACAAGCTTCGCAAGGCAAGTAAATATCCGCCATAAACTGCATTTCAATTTTTACTTCGCCCTCGCCTTGGCAAACATCGCATCTGCCACCTTCTACGTTAAAAGAAAACGCTGCAGGTTTCAAACCGCCAGCTTTCGCCGATGCTTGTGAAGAATATAAAGAACGGATTTCATCCCAGGCTTTTACATAAGTTACCGGGTTTGAACGTGAAGATCTTCCGATAGGATTTTGATCGACCATTTCTACACCGGTGATTTCGTTTATTGCACCTTCAATGCCATCGTAAGAACCTGTTTGCTCACCCGAATAATTACCTAAAGTTTTCTGTAAAGCGGGCAATAAAATCCTTTTTACCAAAGATGTTTTTCCAGAACCGGAAACACCTGTTACAGCACAAAGCACATTTAAAGGAAACTTTACATCAATATTTTGGAGGTTGTTTTCTCTAGCACCTTTAACCTCAATAAACTCAATGGGTTTTCTTCTGTTTTTAGGGACAGCTATACTTTCTCTGCCACTTAAATATTTACCGGTTAAGCTATTTTTATCTGTTAAAATCTCATTATAAGTTCCTGCAAAAATAAGTTCGCCACCTAAGGTTCCCGCCTCTGGGCCAATATCAATCAAATGATCGGCCGCCTGCATCATTTCTTCTTCGTGTTCAACTACCAGAACCGTGTTGCCTACATCGCGTAAAGATTTTAAAACTCCAATTAAACGGTTGGTATCTTTCGGGTGTAAGCCAATACTTGGTTCATCCAAAACATACACAGAACCCACTAAAGAACTTCCTAAAGAAGTCGCCAAGTTGATACGCTGCGATTCCCCACCTGATAAAGTATTTGACAATCTGTTCAGCGTTAAATAACCTAAACCAACCTCGTTCAAAAACAAAATACGGTTAGTGATTTCTAACAATAAACGTTTCGCAATTTTTGTATCACGCTCATCCAGTTTCAGCGTTTCAAAAAATGGAAGCAACTCCTTCAAAGGCATCAAAACCAAATCTGTAATGGAATGGTCCACTACTTTCACATAAGTAGCGTCTGAACGTAAACGACTGCCCATACAATCCGGGCAATTGGTTTTTCCGCGATACCTTGACAGCATTACGCGATATTGAATCTTATAGGTTTGCTCTTCTAAAAAAACAAAAAAAGCATCTAAACCTTTAAAATATTTGTTTCCTTTCCAAAGTAATTTACGTTCTGCATTGGTCAATTGACTAACCGAACGGTGAATTGGAAAATCGAATTTTGCAGAATGTTTTACCAGCTCATCCAGCCATTCCTTCATTTTTTCTCCACGCCAAGGCGCAATTGCCCCATCGTAAACAGATTTTGACTTATCCGGAATGACCAAATCTTCATCAATCCCTAAAACACGACCAAAACCTTCACATTTTGGGCAAGCCCCGTAAGGATTATTGAAACTAAAAAAGTTAGGTGTGGGCTCTTCAAACTTGATTCCGTCAAGCTCAAACCGATCAGAAAAGTGTTTTCTTTCCCCGTCAAAATCTACATAACAGTCACCTTTTCCTTCAAAAAAAGCAGTTTGTACAGAATCCGCCATTCTACTGATGGTTTCATCTTCCTGGTTGGTCACAATCCTATCAATTAAAATCAGCAGTTTATGCTCATCTTTAATCTCTTCGTTTGCAACACTCGCATCCTCCAAAACATCCTCAACTTTGCGTATCTCCTCGTTCAACACAATTCTTGAAAAACCTTTTTGTAGCAAAACCGCCAATTCTTCTTTCAACGTACGGTTGTTGTGCGGGTACAGCGGACATAAAATAGTGGTCACACTTTCTTCGGGTAATTCCGATAGGTAATTCACCACATCCGTCACCGAATCTTTTTTAACCATTTTGCCCGAAATCGGAGAAATAGTTTTCCCAATTCGGCTGAAAAGCAGTTTTAGGTAATCGTAAATTTCCGTAGAAGTTCCAACTGTAGAACGCGGGTTAGAGGTAATTACCTTTTGCTCAATCGCAATGGCAGGCGCAATCCCTTTAATATAATCAACATCAGGCTTGTTCATCCGCCCCATAAACTGGCGGGCGTATGATGATAAACTCTCCACATAACGTCTTTGTCCTTCCGCGTAAAGCGTATCAAAAGCAATGGAAGACTTTCCAGATCCCGACATTCCGGTAATTACAACCAGTTTGTTTTTTGGGATGGCGACATCAATATTTTTGAGGTTATGGACTCTGGCGCCTTTAATAAGTATATTATGTTGTGGATCTAATTCTTCTTTCATTATCAATTCTCTCTGCAAATCTCCTGCTAAACCAACAGCTTCTAAATTTTGTTTGCAAAAATAAAGCTATTAATCCACAATAAATAAGCGTTTGCCAAAATGAAAGCAATTGTTGGCAACAGGGAACAAAAAATGATATTCATATTAATTTGAGAGCACATTTGGGCGTTCCCCAAGCTTCGCAAGGGTCGGGCTATTCGTTACAATCTTTTTTGTTGTTCTTCGACTCCCTCTTCGACTCCGCTCAGAGTGACAGTTCTTAGGATGGCAAAAAAGGATTTTCACTGCTATCCCTAACGCGGAAAAAATCGTGTGCCAAATCTGTTTCATAAAATTTCGCGTTCTACAAAAAAATATATCTTTTATTTAATCGATGGGACTTTTTGGCTTTTCAGGCTCTTACTATAAACCGTATAAAATATAAAGACGATAAGTATGAAAGTGCAGAAGCCGAATTTTTTAAAGTATCCCTCTCTAGTTGTGTTAACGCTTTTACTGAGCGTTTCTTGGATTAATAAAGACGATGATTTTGTAAAGAAAGCCTTTAACACCGCAACCCCTTTGTATAAAAACATGCTAGAAACTACCGGTGATGATTTCAAAAATTATCCACATTCGCTGTTAAGCAATGGCAAACTTAGATATTATCAGATAGATGAATGGACTGGAGGTTTTTGGCCTGGCAGTTTGTGGAATATGTATGCTTATACAAAAGACCCTCAATGGAAAGATGCTGCTTTAAAATGGACAAATTCATTAGAAGCTAACCAATATAATACCAAGCATCATGATATTGGTTTTATGATGTATTGCAGTTACGGCAATGCGTTAAAGTTTGATAATAATCCAAAATACCAGCAGATTCTTGTACAATCGGCAAAATCACTAACACAGCGTTATTCGCCAATCGTTGGCAGTATACAATCGTGGAATACCAGAAAATCAAAAGGCGATATTAATCTGTGGGAATACGCCGTGATTATGGATAATATGATGAACTTGGAACTGCTTTTTTACGCTTCAAAAGTTACTGGAGATCCACTTTATAAAGGTATTGCCATTAAGCATGCTGAAAAAACCATGCAAAACCATTTGAGAAAAGATTACAGCTCGTACCATGTCGTTAACTACGATCCAAAAACAGGAAAAGTTCTTCATCAACAAACCCTTCAGGGTTTTTCAGACCAGTCAACTTGGGCTCGCGGACAGGCTTGGGGAATTTATGGATTTACCACTGTTTTTAGAGAAACCAAGCAAAAACGCTTTTTAAACACCGCTATAAAAATGGCCGATTTTTATTTAGATCATCCAAATCTGCCAACAGATAAAATACCTTATTGGGATTTTAATGTGGGGCAAAAAGGCTTTAATCCGGATTGGAATTTTGAACCCGCCCAATTTAAAGATACGCCAAGAGATGCTTCTGCTGCTGCAATCACCCGTTCTGCTTTGTTAGAGTTGAGTACTTTTGTAAAAGGATCTAAAAAGCAGAAATATTACAATGCAGCAGTTGCCATGCTCAAGTCTTTAAGTAGCGATGCTTATTTAAATACGGATGGAGAAAATCCATATTTTCTTTTAAAACACAGTACAGGCAACTTACCAAGCAACAGAGAAATTGATGGATATTTATTATAGTTCTGTGGGACGCAACGGAGTTTTGCTGTTAAATATACCTCCAGACAAAGAAGGTTTAATCAACCAAAAGGATGTCGAAGCACTAGAAGGCTGGACAAAAATCAGACAAGCAACGTTTGGCGTGAACCTCGCTAAAGGCGCTGTTATCACATCTTCTAACGGAAAAAACATCAAGGCACTGCTGGATGATAATTACAGCACAAGCTGGACAACAAAAGGAAAAGACAGCACTGCCCTTATCGAGTTAAATTTAAAAGAACTGAAAACATTTGATGTTCTGTTATTACAGGAGAATATTACTGTTGGACAAAGGATTGAGAAATTTGTATTGGAATACTGGAGTGGAAAAACTTGGGAGCAAGCTGCTCAAGGTACAACGGTTGGATATAAGCGATTAATCACTTTTAAACCAATTTCTACTACAAAAGTCAGATTGAAAATTGAACAATCACGTTTAAACCCTACTATCTCAGAATTTGGTTTATTCAGGTCGCCGCTAAAATAGCTGCCCGTTCAGAAGTTAAAGAAACAAATTCACTACGTTTTTACGGTCGCGAGTTTTGAAGAAAAGCTGGGTGTTTCATCTAGCTTTTTCTTTGTAACAGTTTTCCGCGTTTAAGGAAATTGTTCTTATCCTTGTTTTAAAACGCTAATTTCCAATTTTTAAAAATCAGAATGGGTTTAGATAAAATAACTGCAAGCCTGCTTCTTTTGCGGTCTATAACCTTTGCTGTTTTATTACAGGGATAATAAAATCGTTGCTAATGTATCATGTTGAGATTTATTTTCGTATATTGTAGTATATGGTCAGTGATTATAAACAAAGAAAAACATAGTGAATTAACCTTGTTTTGTTTGGACCAAAAAATCCAGACTACGTTAAAACGCGTTAATTATTTTGATTTTAATAAAATTATCATTTCATTTGATAAAGTTCATCAGTAAAAAAGGAGAAAACATATAGAAAAAACACTACTTAAATAATTAATAAACTCACAATTTAAAGTAGGATCTATTATGAGCTTTCACGAAAAAACAGACCAAGAACTGGTGCACCTTTATATTAAGGGGAATGAATCTGCTCTTTCTGAGTTGGTTACCAGACACAAATCACGCATATATACTTCCATTTACCTTTTGGTTAAAGATGAATTTTTGGCCGAAGATATTTTTCAGGATACTTTTATTAAGGTGATTAAAACCCTTAAAGCCGGAAAGTATAACGAAGAAGGTAAGTTTTTACCTTGGGTGCTCCGGATTGGGCATAACTTGGTTATTGACCATTTTAGAAAAGAGAAACGTAACCCAACCATCACCAACTCAGATGGCTTCGACATTTTTGATGTTTTAGGCATACACGATGAAAGTATGGAGGAAAAAATGATTAAGCAGCAAACGCATGATGATTTAAAAAAACTGATTCATTATTTACCATCAGAACAAAAAGAAGTTTTGATTATGCGACACTACGGCGATTTAAGTTTTAAAGAAATTGCCGATCTCACCAGTGTAAGTATCAATACAGCTTTGGGCCGTATGCGTTACGCTTTAAACAACCTTCGTAAAATGATGACGAACAAAGAATTGATTTTAAAGGCGAGCTAGTGTTTTAATTACACAATTGAATACTATTACAAAAGAGTTTGCGTTTCTATTTTAATTAAACTTTAAACAGCTTATGATGGAAACCCTTACTCCTACTTTAAATTCGATTGTTAACGACGAAGAAATGTCACAAAGAGCTATTAACATGCTTAGTACTGAAGATGTTGAATTTTACGAAAACTTAAAGCCCGCTTTAAATAATTTGGTAAAAAGCCCATCCGAAGATATTGTTAACCGCATCTTAGCATTTTCTAAAACGTTTTAACAAAAGCGTTGAAAGCTAAATAGGCTGCTCTTGTAAAAAGAGTGGCCTATTTTTGTTTTAAACCCCGTCATGTCGACGCTAGCAGACATCTCACGTATATTTTTAGATACACTAAGCTAAATTTCTGGTGGTTATTTGGGCGCTTTAAAGCGCTTTCCACTTTATTTTTTTTTGTCCTCCTGAATTGTCACTCTGAGCGAAGCAGAAGAGGGGGGGGTCGAAGAACAAAAAAAGGATGCCGTTTCTCCGAAGGAGTCCTTTGGACAATCGTTAGCGCAAACTTTACTCGTACGAGGGCCTTACTATAGAAACCCCCTCAGTATATTTTCAGTACTGAGGGGTTTGAGTTAATGTTCAATAATAATTTGTTTTTTGATGATTGTTTTTCCTTCCTGTATGTGCAAATAGTAAGTGCCATTAGGAATGTTATGGGTATCAAAACTAATGTCATCTCCTTTTGTGCTTTTTTGTTGATACATTGATGTTGCTTTATCATTATACAAGCTAACAGAAAAACTTTTATTTGCGTTTCCGTTGTTCGGGGGAGTTGAAGTGGTTTTGTTTTCTTTTCCCTGTTTATCTCTGGAAACAGTAAGCGTCTGGTTTGTAGGGTTAGGATAAATGGTATAAGTATAATACGAACTATAGGGAATATAAATGTATTTCCAATCGCTAGTTCCGCATTCGTTTGTATAACGAGCTACTAAATAGACAGACTGATTGAAATTTTCAATAACAATTCCACCACCGAGAATCTGAGTGGAGCTAATTTGCTCGTCGAAAGGTCTATAAGGTTGTAACGGGGTGCCGTCTGTGCTTTCAATTTCAAAATATCTAGTACGACTGTCAATTTCGTAACTTTTTGGAGTATAACCATCATGACTAAATAGTTCTGCATGGATACCACCAGAAGTAGTATTTCCACTATTAGTGATTTGGTATGGCTCAGGCTGAGAAACCTTGATGGGTTTATTTATGGCAACGGTGCCACAAGCAGTAATTAAAGATGCCGTTAAAGTAACATAACCCCCGTGTATCGGCGTTAGTGTTATGCTACTTCCATTAACCGTTGATGTAACAATGTTAGTTGGACTAGTTGACCATGAAATGGAGGTGCCTGTGGGTAGATTAGTTACAGAATAGGTTTCTGGAGTGGTACAGAGACTGGAAGCGCCAGAGATTAAATCGCTATTAACCGATGGAGAACAATTATTTGAACAAATTAGATTATTACTTGTAGAGTTTTGCATTTCTTTAAATATCCATTCGGCATTTCTTGCAGTAAAACGGATGTGGCTTTCATTGAATGTTCCTGCACCCCCACCCGATAATGGTTCTTGTGCTATGAATGTTTCTGCTGAAGATGGGTTTATCGGACTCCATCCATTCACATAAACCCCAGATAAGCTGGCGTTATTAAAGTTTTGTACATCTAAAGCACTAGCAGTAGGAACGAAACAGAAATTACTGATTGTTGCTGTATTCAAATTTGCACTGTAATTATATAGTAATGGGAAATATCCGCTGGCACTGGTACCCGAAGCATCTAAAGAACCAATCGGAGATGTACCACCAGTAGCCCCATCTATTGGTAAAAACGTTGATGAGTTAATATTGCTGGTGTAATTATAAAAATCTTTAGCAATAGTTATAAACCCAAAAAGCTTTACTTTAGCCATAAACCTTACTTTTGCAATTGTAGCCGACGAACCAATATTTGGCAATGCGTTGGCGTTGATTTCTAAACTTGCCTTAACAGTTGTTAATGCAAGGGGAATTAAAGCACCTGCACTGCCCTGTATATTTAAGATATTGGAACCAGGAGCAAATAAAGGTGTCCCGCATTCCGAACCTTGGCTAGTAGCTATAAAACGATATGTTGGTTGAGGGTTTGAAGATGAAAATGTTACCATAGGCTTATAAAAACTTGATAAGAAAGTGTTGTTAGCAATACTGCTGAACTCACTGGTTACCCTATATTTTAACAACTCTGTTGTTGCAGGCGCATTTAACAAATCGACAGCTTCCTGATAGCTTGGAAAAACATCTCTTATTTTATATCCAAATACATCTACACTGCCAAGTGCAAAAGCTAATTTTTGCATACCTATGGGCACATTTGCACCCTGGTGTGGGCTATCATGCGTAATTAGTAAACGGGTTTGCGTGACTATATTATTCTTGGTCATATTAGCTAAAGCATAACGGGCTACCAAACCGCCCATACTTACACCCATTACTACGTTTTGTTCTGTACTGCTTCCTTTTTGATTATTTACCCAAGTGATTACTTCTTGTAATAAAGCGGCATTTCTCACAATATTATCTGTGCCATTGGCATAATCTAAAAACACCAAATCGTAACTGGCTGTATCGTCTAATGCTTGATTGAAGTCGTAGCCTTGAGAATTAGTTTCATCAAAATCATTAATTAAGCTTCTATAGTTATAATTTGTAATTGATAAAGTTGGGGCAGCGGAAAAAGCATCATACCCCTCTACTACAATTAAAGGTTTTTTAATATGCCCTGATGAATTGTTTGAGCTTAGGCGTATAATTGCATTTCCGCCCGAATGGCTAGAGGTAGCATCAAAATGTTGGACAGAATTTGTTATAGTAGCACTATATCTTTGAGGTTCAATGTTATTGATCTGGTCAACATGAATTTCTGAATAGCATTCGTAAACGCTCTCACTAACTACCAATTTAAATTTTAAGGTTTTATCTCCTGATGATGTATATGTTGGCGAAATTGCTGTGTCCCATGATACCGAACGGTAACCGTAGCCATCCGAAAAATCGATATACAAAGCACTAACTGTTAAACCACTATTGCTGTAAAATAGGTCTGATGGAAAAATGAGAGAAAAATTTTCGTCTGGATATTGTGCTTTTGCCGGACTGGCAGCAAAAATAAACTTAGTTAAGTAGGGGTTTTCGGTTCGGTTAGGCACATCCAGTACCTGATCGTTTACAATGCTCAGTAAATTGGCCGAAAAAGCATAAGATTTCACGCTGTTATATTTACCAAATAAAACCGCTATAGGGATACTGGTAGCTGTTGGCGAATTGTGAGTGGCAATACTATCGTTTACCGAAGTAATAGGAACAAATGGATTCTGATTAAGCAAACAGGCTGTGCTAAGGGTAAAATATAATCCTCGCCAAGTGTCGATATTCACTTTATTGCTATCGGTTAATATACCGTCAAAAGGAGCAAGTGAAAAAAGAGGGAAAGCTCTTTCATCAATAAACCCAGTTGGAATCTGATTACGATCTAATTGCTGAAAAATATATTCATATTTACCAGCCAAATTGGTAGTGTCTATTTGGGCATTTACCTTTAGTAAAACCAAAAGCAAAGCCATTAATAAGTAGATTTTTTTCATTTTTATGAAGTTTAAATGATTAATAAAGTTTTATTTACTGAATTGATAGATCAAACCTACCTTCTGTGGCATTGATAGTGGGGCAACCCTCTTTTTCCAATTTAAAATTGAATGTTCCAGAGATAATTCCATTACCCTTTAAATCGAGCTTAGTAATGGTAATTGAACCGGAAATTTTTGCCCCGTCAGTATAATAACACACATCATCACTATAGCTTACATTTTTAAATGGTGGCTCAAAGTTATATGTACCTGGTTTATTTATATTAATTCCTCCAATTGACAAATACATTTGATTATTTTCAGATAAAATTCTTTTTGCAGATATACCTAATGCGCCTCCATTATAAGTCGGATCATAAGATAAATCTAATTTTGATTTTAAAATGGGGGCTTTGGGTAGCCAAACCTCTCCGTTCAATAAAAAACCAAAAGTGTTTTTACCCTCTTGAGTAATGGGGGGTAATTGGTTGTTTACGGAGTTGTTTTCTTTTTTACATTTCATACCTGTAAAAAGGGTAAAGCTTAAGGCTAAAAGCAAAAGGAATAATGTTTGGCGGTTTAATTTTTGTTTTTTCATGATAATTGGATTTTAGTTTTTATGGGTTAATTTTTTTTGTTAGCATTTTTCCGTTATTGGTTACGGCAAATAAAGATTTACCGTTGTAAGCAATTCTGTTCACAATTAAACCTTGCTCCTCATATTCCTGTTTCCAAGTTATTCCTCCGTCCGAAGTATGGAAAACTCCACTAGTTCCTCCCAGATAAGCTTCCTTCTCGGAAAGAATATAACTTGACAAATGATTATCCGGAACACGGTTACTTACTAGTTTCCAGGTATCTCCTCCATCAATAGTTTTAAAAAGTTCACCATAGAAGGTGAAAGTGAACACATAGCCTATCCTATCACTAAGGAAAAATACATCTGATATGTTGGCAAATTGTTCCGGCAATATTTTCCAAGTCAACCCGCTATCCGTTGTTTTCGCCAATACTCCAAAATTTGTACTGTCCTAGGTAGCACCAGCCATGGTGTAACCTGTATCAGTGCTCGTGATAACGTGTCTTTCCCAAGGATTAGTTTAGTTTCAGTTTTCTTTGATTTCAGTTGATTTTAGCAATGCTACTTTAGTTAACTCTAACTCTAAAGAAGTAGCATCTACCTCTGGAGGAAGTAGTTGGATATTTCCACTGAACGTCACTTTCACACTATCATTTAGCGAAATAAGTTTAAAACTTTCGGGAACATTACAGATGCGCAAGGGGAGATAGTTATTTTCCATATTCGAAGGCTTAATATAGAAAGCAGAAACAGATAATTTAAAACCTGGTAAGCTATCGGTGTAAAACAGCGTACCTTCGTTGTTTTCAAGACTGATTAGATTGCCAATCAAATTGCACTGCTTTAAATCTTGAGTAGATATACCCTTTTCACATGAGCTTAGGGCGAAAATACACCCCGCTAAAACTATTATTTTTTTCATAACCGGTTGTTTTATTAGATGTTAGTTGAAGTTAAATAAAAATAATTAAATCATACATAATTTTTTTATAAAAATTTATCGTTGAATTTCTAGTCAAATATTCATTATTGCATAAAACCTAATATTTTCGCATTAAGTGAGGGATTTCAATAGGTAGTGGCTTGGTTGTTATTTCCTTATTTTGTAAACTTTCTATATTTCTGTTTCCTCGTTTGTACCGCTTGCTTTCACGTTAAATATTGCTTTTTCTAAAAATTTTTATGCCCTATAGGGATAGACGATTTGCATAAAAATGGTATTTTGGCATTAGTTTAAGATATCCCAAAAAAAATAGAAGTGGAAAAATTTATTAAATGAGAGCAGTTATACAACGGGTAAGTGAAGCAAAGTGCGTGGTGGAAGGAGATAAAACCGGAGAAATTGCAAACGGCTATGTGGTGCTTTTGGGCATATGCGCAGAAGACACCACTGAAGATTTAAAGTGGCTCGCTCAAAAAATTGTCAACCTCCGTATTTTTAATGATGATGCCGGACTGATGAACAAATCTTTAAAGGATATTGATGGGAGTATCTTGCTGATTTCGCAGTTCACTTTATTTGCGCAGACTAAAAAAGGCAACCGTCCGTCTTTTATTACCGCTGCAAAACCGGATATTGCAATTCCCCTATATGAAAGAATGATTGTAGAGCTAACGGAGCTGACCGGAAAGAAAACCCAAACGGGTATTTTTGGTGCGGATATGAAAATTCATTTAATAAACGACGGACCCGTTACGATAACAATTGATACAAAAAACAGAGCATAAACCATGCAGATTAAAGAAGCACAGGAACTGGTAGACCGGTGGATAAAGACCACAGGTGTTCGTTATTTTAGCGAGTTAACCAACACGGCCATTTTGATGGAAGAAGTAGGAGAGGTAGCTCGCATTATGGCGAGGAAATACGGTGAGCAATCTTTCAAAAAATCTGATGAGGATGTAAACCTTGCAGATGAAATGGCGGATGTGCTTTTTGTACTGATTTGTTTGGCCAACCAAACCGGAATTGATTTAACAGATGCCCTCAATAAAAACTTGGATAAAAAATCTATCAGAGATGCAACAAGGCATAAAAACAATGAGAAATTGAAGTGATGTTCATTCAATCCGCTGTATCAAGCCCAATCACTGACCAAGGTAAACCGTTAATTCGCCCTTGGCCTTTGCGGTACAGTTGAAGAAAGTAAAAGCAACTCCTTTCATAGCAAAGGGCGCAGGCGACGGTTTTTGGTTCCTTTTTTCTGTAAAAAAGGAACTGCCAATGCCCGGCACAAGGGTAGGAAAGCCAGTGAGATGGCCGGATTCTTCATTTGAAAAGAAAATAGATTCTAACTCAAAGCCAAATCAATACTTCCCGCCGGACTAAAATCTCCAGAATCATCTAAAAGATAACTTATTGGTTTTTCGGGATCTTTGATGATCTCTAGCAATAAAAATCCCCAACGTTTCCAGAAGTTTTCTAACACCTGCCCATAAATTTTGAACTGCCAATCGTCAAAAATTGGTTTTGCATTCATCCCCTGTAAAGGCATTGCTTCCACAAAAATCTGCTCATCAGTTGGGATAATATGATACTCGGGCAAACGGTTGAACAAATAAGCCGAATAAAATAGTTTAGCACAAAGCTCCTCAAATTGGATAGGATGAAGGGTTTTACCTTCTATTTTCTCCCAAATCTCTTGATGATATTTTTTATTGGCGCCGTTATCCTGCAAGCTGATTAAAATCCCAAAATCTTTAAGGCGTAAAGAAAAACTTAAGGTATTGATCTCATCGCGGTAAGCAAATTCGTATTCTGCGTTTTTAACCGGACAAACAAACAAGCTGTAAGGTTTAAAATCCTCAAAAACTACGGGTTGGTTTATTTTTTGCAACATGCTGTGCAACATCCCAAACTTATGGATTAATCCCTGCGACATGTTAAAACCATCGGCATACGTGTTTTGTTGTTTAATGGCAACCTGAATTTCCTTAAAAATTACGCCATAAACAGTTTTAGCAACCCATAAAAAAAGTAAGTCTTCATCTAAAGCCTTAACGGCGTTATAACCTTTTTCAAAAGCTTCTTGAATTGTTTGTTCTAAAACAACTAGTTTTTCGCGGACGTTGTCGCTACAGGGCAAAACAAGATCAGCATAGCTCAACATACTTTCATCCAGCATTTTGAAGGGCATGTCTTTTAAATCATAGCTGTCGGTAAGCCAATTCGCGAAAACAGGTAAAAAAGGTTGGTCTTTTGGTAAAGCTTCGCCACTTAAGAAACAGTGCGAATTATCAAAACGCATTTTTTTAAACGGATGGTATAATTGTGCTGGCATGGCGCAAAAATAGGAAAGCTATTCAAATTTAAGGGTGATAATTTAAATATTGGTTATAGATTTACGTTCAATAAACTCTTTACGCTAAAATTACTCGTTCTATCGAGGCGAAGAACAAACCAAAGTAGGCGGTTAATTTGGGTCATTCATATCGAAAGGTAGAAAGAAGAAAAGTTCTTCGACTCCGCTCAGAATGACAATGAGAAAAAAAAAAGAATGCGAGAAAAATTGAACTGCCCACACAGCAAAAGAATTTGCCAAAGTAAACCGATAAATTCGGCCTTGGTCTTTGCGGTAAAAAATGACCCAAGTAAACTCACTTCCATTGTAGCAAAGGGCGCAGCCGAGAGTTTATTCAATTTGTTTATTGATTTTTATAGGTTTTCATGAGTTCGCTTCGCTCGGGTTTTGAATATTTTTTTGCGGAAAAAATTGCGAAGCACTCTTGAATGCTAAACAGAAAAACAATAAGAAATGAAAAAGTATTTACCATTGCCCGGCAAAAGGGCAGGCAAACCTAGAGCGCAATCGCCTAAAAGAATAACGCAGGTCTTTTTACTTTTAACTTTCTACTTTTAACTTAATTATACCTATTATAAAAACTACTAACCCTTTGCGTCAACTGATCATAAATAGGTTTGGTAAAAGCTAAAAATAAATCCTGTGGTGCAGGTGGGCGACTTTCTCTTCTGTTTAGCAGTGCTCTGTCATTATCCGTTAACGCTCTTTCATCTCCTCGATAAGCGCCCCAAGTATCAACCCAAATGTAAGTTCCAGGCATTTTTTCACGGTTAATAATTTTGTTGGTTGCTAGGTCAATGATTTTGAAATCTAATAAACCGCTGGATGTAATGGTTTTCTCAAACGTAGTTAGTTTACCTTGTACAGTCCCGTAAATTGCTTTTGGAACCGAATCTCTAGTTTGTCCGATCTTAACGTTTTCTCTTTTAATATCCTCAACCCGTTCTTTAATATAGGTTTGTCCCACTACAAAATCATCGAAATCCAACTGTAAAACCTGGTCGAACTTTACTTTTGCCAGCATTGCTTCTTTTGGACTGTAAAACTTAACAAAGCTTTTGCGCTCGTAGTTTTCTAAATATTCGTTTATCTTATCCTGAAAAAAATCATTGCTTAATTTGTACAAGCGGGAGTTTACCTGTACCGGCTCAACCCTAACCCTAATTACTGCAGCCCAATACGCATCATCCATTTTGCTTTTGGCATCTTTAAAATCGGGGTAAAATTGTTCTGCTTTTTCAAAATTGTAATACGCGTCTCTGGCGTCGTTTCGGGTCTTTGTTTCTAGCAGTTTCAAGCCTGCTTTGTACCTTGCTTCGGCAGCAAAGTATTTGGCGTCACTAGCTTCAGAAACATATTTGGGTGCATCAGAAATCACAGTGAGGCAAGCAGGGCAGTCTCCTATGGCATAAGCCAAATTGTTTATAGACTGGTATTCGGTTACAATTTTTTCCCATTTAAAGATATCATCCTTCAGCTTAATATCGGTAATCCTACTCATGTGCCGGTCAAGCGCAAGATCATAGCCTTTTTTTAAAGTTTCAATGGCCTTAGCTTTATTGGGCTTACTTTTTAAGCGATTGATGGCGGTATAAACTGCTTGGTCGTAATCTCCACTTTGAAGTGCTTTTTTACCACTACTACAGGCGTTGATTAAAACTATCGTTAATCCAATTAAAAATAGTTGAGTAATGTTAGTTTTCATGTCGGTAGGTTTTGATTTTAGCAAGCTGATTTATAATAAGACGATGTGTTGTTGCCAAAAGTTACCACAATTATAAAACAATTGTTCTGAAAGTTAGGTTTACCCGTGGCGAGTTTATTTTTTTTGTTGGTGGTAAACGATGGAGCCAGTTACTCTGGGTGGAACCATGCATTAACAACAGACTGCCATTCTGTAATACAAGCTCAACTTTTTGCTTTGTTTTTTTATGTTTGAACGCAAATTTGCGTTCTGCGCCAAAACTTAATGACGCAATAGCGGTATTTTTTCCTAAGCTTTTTTCATCATCACTATGCCAGGCCATCCCTTCATCGCCATTATGGTACAAGTTCAGTAAACAAGAATTGAATTGTATCCCTGTAATATTTTCAACCAGTTTCTTCAATTCTAAAAGCTCCGTCGTCCAAGTTAAAGCTTTTCTTGTGATGTTGGAATAGGTATAGGAAAAGTTACTGTCGGCATACCAAGCTACTTTTCTTTTGGTAATGATGTGCTTTCCGTAAATAATAGCTTCATCGTTTTTCCACGTAATTTCTGACAATAGGTATCGAAGATATTCCTGTGCTTTTTGCACCGACATGATTTGCCCGTAGTAATTTACATCGCCATCTATTGGGAGTAGGTTTGGGTTGCTATCTGTGCTGAATAAATCCATATTGGTGTAAAGATTTTAGCGGTAAAGATAAATGAGATATATGGAATTTACTAAACAGAGAAGATTAGCTTGAAAAGCTGTAAATTTGAGTAAAAGTATTAAAAAAGCAAACACGCTACTTTAAGCTAAATAGTTAATGAAAATAGTATGTCAATATCATCAGAGTCAGAATTAAATGGAATGCAAAAAGTAAGTGATGCTGTTGCTTATACACTTAAAAAAATGAGAGATTTTGCAAGTGTAGGAATGTCAACCAAAGAACTTGATGAGTATGGAGCAAACATTTTAAAAGGTTTTGGGGCAAACTCTGCACCGTTTATGACTTATAAGTTTCCAGGGTGGACATGCATCAGCACTGATCAAGAATTTTGTCATGGAATTCCATCAACAAAAAGGATATTGAAAGAAGGTGATTTGATTAACATTGATGTTTCAGCAGAGTTGGGTGGTTTTTGGTCGGATAACGGCGCTTCGTTTGTAATTGGGGAAGATAGATTTGGCCATCAAAAACTTGTGGATGCTTCAAAAGCTATTTTACAAAAAGCCATAAGTAATATAAAAGGGGGTGTAAGAATTTCTGAGATTGGACATTTGATAGAAACTGAGGCGAAAAGACGTGGCTTTAAGGTTATAAAAAATCTAACGGGACATGGCGTGGGCAGAAGTTTACACGAAGAGCCGTCAGAGATTGCGAATTTTAGAGATAGATATAATTTAGAGAGGTTTAAAAAGAATTCTGTTGTTGCAGTGGAAACGTTTATTTCAACAAATTCAAATTACGCCATTACCTTAAATGATGGCTGGACCATGGTAGGTGATAAGGGTGGTTATATGGCACAGCATGAGCATACGATTGTAGTTACTGATGGGATGCCCATTATCCTGACGGATAAGAATGAAATCTGGAATTAAAACCAGAGTATGAGGCGAAAAAATCTCCAATTTTTTCGGATCAGGGATTTCTAAAACATCAGCCGATATCAATCGGAATAAAATAACTTATTTACTCACGTACATTACTTCTTTAACTGCTTTTACTACGCGTTAAGCTAGCAGCAATTAGAGTTGGTGCATAAGGCAAAGGCACATTCGTACAAGTAATAAGTAAAAATTGACAGACACGATGAACAAACCGTTACATTGCCAACTTGCAAAACCCGACAAACTGCTTGCCGACTTTGTTGATACGTTTTCATCTTTACAAAATCTGTCAGATACAGACGAAGCTGTCGTTATTCCAAACGGAAAAATTGACTTGCAGTTTTCTAAAACGGAGGACAATGAATTACAAATTTCGCTTTTAGGCATAGAAACACAGCCAAGCCCGAAATTATTTCCAAAACAAGAAAACTTACCGCTTTTTGCAGTTAGTTTTAATCCGCTTGCGGCAGAGTATATTTTCAAATATTCTATTGCCAATCTATTGAACACTAAAACAGAATTACCGAATAATTTTTGGGATTTCAACATTTGTGATCTGAACGATTTTGATTTTTTTTGCAAAAAAGTTTCACAAAAAATCCACTCGCTCTTGCCAAAAGAGATTGACAGTAGGAAGCGCAAATTGTTTGAATTGATTTTTATTACCAATGGAGAAATGAGCGTAAAAGAACTTTCCGAAAACGTATTTTACAGCACAAGACAAATCAACGCCTATTTTAATCAACAATTTGGCCTTTCGTTAAAAGCGTATTGTAATATCATTCGTTTTCAAGCTTCACTTTCGCATATCAAAGACGGAAAACTTTCCCCACAATTAAACTATTACGACCAATCACATTTCATCAAAGAAATCAAAAAACTTTCGGGAGCTTCGCCCAAAGAGTTATTAAAAAATGAAAACAGCCGATTTTTACAATTTTTAGTGCCAATACCAAAATAACTTTACAGCTTAAATTTGATTGTAAGAACTATGTTGCTACAAAATAAAAAAGTTGCAGTTATTGGCGGCGGACCTGTTGGTTTAACGTTTGCCACATTATTACAGCAAGCAGGTGTTCATGTAAATGTTTACGAATGGGACGTAAGTGAGTTTGCTCGAATTAAAGGTGGAACACTTGATTTGCTCCAAAATATGGGACAAAAAGTGTTTGGAAAAGCAGGACTGTTAGAAGACTATTTTAACAACGCAAGACCAACAGCCCGCAGGTTTGCTGATATTCACGGCAACATTAAAGAACGTTTTCCCGCATTTAACAATCCCGAAATTGACCGAAACGATTTGCGAAAAATACTTCTGCAAAGTTTGCGACCCAATACAGTGGTATGGGATAGAAGATTCGTTTCACTTAAAGAACAGGACGATAAATTTTTGCTGCAATTTGAAAATGGCATTACTGAAACAGCCGACTTGGTTGTGGGTGCAAACGGTATAATGAGTAATGTAAGGCAACAATACATAACCGGCACATCGCCTTTTTATACAGGAATTGTAGCCATTGCAGGAGAAGTTTTAGACTATAAAATACGTTGCCCGAATTTCAAAAGGTTGTGCGATGATGATAAAATAATTGTAAAGTATGAATACTGCTTTTTTCTTTCTCAGCCCAAAGCACAAAGCGAATTGTATTATTACATCTGTTTTCCGAAACCTGAAAGTTGGATAAAGGGAAACGGTTTAAACTTCAGAGACAATAAACAAATAAGTGGTTACTTGGATGATTTACTTGCCGACTGGGATAGCGCATACAAAGAAATTTTTGCCCTAACAGATGAGTTTACATTACTTCCACTTCGGCAAGTACCATTAGAAAATTGGCGACCACATAAAAATATTACATTGATTGGCGATTCGGCTCACGGAATGCCACCTTATGCCGGTGTAGGACTAAACACAGGCTTAATGGACGCATTGTATTTATCTGAAAATTTAACCAACGCAAATTTTAAAGATATTCAATCAGCTATTCAAGACTATGAAAACAAAATGTTTGAATATGCATCTGAAGCACAACAAGAAACAACCAAAAATAAAGCGGCTCTTTTTGCAAAAGATCCTAAGGAATAAGGTTCAATAACTTAGTTATAAAAACTGGAATGGGTAGATAATGAAAATATAACGTTAATGGGATGAAAAGAACGATGTTTTTACAACGTTTAAGAAGTTGAATTCTGAAAATAGAAATGGGTTTGTTCGACAACAATCTGTAAAGAAAAAGGTGGACAGTAAAGCTGAGCTGCCAATATTGTGTATAAGAAATAGCTTAAAAATTGTTGACTCAACAATTTTTAATTTTAGTGATTTTTGATGTTAATGAATTTATGACATTAAAATCCGTTACTGCTTATACACTGAGCCAATGGCTACATTTTAAAAAATCGCCAAAAAAAAAATCCCCGATCTTTTCAGATCAGGGATTTCTAAAATATCAGCCGATATCAATCGGAAGAAAATAACTTATTTACTCACGTACATTACTTCTTTAACCGCTTTAACAACGCGTTCTGCGTTTGGTAAGCTAGCTGCAATTAAAGTTGGTGCATAAGGCAAAGGCACATCCGCACAAGTAATACGTAAAACTGGTGCATCTAAGTAATCAAAAGCATTCTTTTGAACGTGGAAAGCAATCTCAGAAGAAATTGAAGCCAATGGCCAAGCTTCTTCAACAATTACCAATCTATTTGTTTTTCTAACAGATGTTAAAATAGTTTCAAAATCGATAGGTCTAACGGTTCTTAGGTCAATTACCTCAGCGTTAATTCCTTCTTTATTTAAAGCTTCAATAGCCGGAGCAATTACTCTCGACATCATTTTACCAAAAGAAACGATGGTTACATCTGTACCTTCTTTGGTTACTTTGGCTTTTCCTATTTCAATAATGTATTCTTCTTCTGGCACTTCGCCTTTATCGCCATACATCAACTCAGATTCCATAAAAATGATTGGATCATTATCGCGGATAGAAGCTTTTAACAATCCTTTTGCATCATAAGGATTTGATGGGATTACCACTTTTAAGCCTGGGCAGTTTGCAAACCAGTTCTCAAAATTTTGAGAGTGCTGTGCACCTAACTGTCCAGCATTTCCGGTTGGACCTCTAAACACAATCGGGCAGTTAAACTGTCCGCCAGACATAGAAAGAACTTTCGCAGCGGCGTTAATAATTTGGTCAATGGCAACTAATGAGAAATTGAAAGTCATAAACTCAACAATCGGGCGTAAGCCGTTCATTGCAGAACCTATGGCGATACCAGCAAAGCCAAGCTCGGCAATAGGAGTGTCAATAATACGTTTTTCTCCAAACTCGGCCAACATACCTTGACTAACCTTATACGCTCCATTGTACTCGGCAACTTCCTCACCCATAAGGTAAATCTTATCGTCTTTACGCATTTCCTCGTTCATTGCTTCACGAAGTGCTTCTCTATACTGAATTTCTCTCATTATGATGTCTATATATTACGGAACGCAAATATAAGGAATGTTGCTATAAAAACAACCCACAAATGTATATAAAGCCTAGCGGCCGAAAGCAAAAAGCGCAAAGCTTAAAGCTGACTTATAATAAATGAAATTTGAGGGAATATTTATGAAAAACAATCAAACGTTTTACAGATTTTTATCGGCCATTCATCATTTACTATTCAACAAGCCTATTATTTAGCTTGTGCTTCTACAATGGCGCTGTAAAGTTCGGTTTGTTTTTGTGTGCCGATGATATAGGTTAGGCCGTCTCTATCCGTAAGTTTAACAGCATCCTTACCACCTGCATAAAATTTTATAGTACCATTCCGATGCAAATTATAAACCGGATTGTTTAAAAAATACTTGCTGTAAGGAACTTTCTCAACCTTTACAATGCTGTTTAAATCGATCTTAACTAAACGGGTAGTCCATAAACCATCTAAAATAATTGATTTATTATTAACGATGGTTCTGTAATGCAATAAAAAAAGCATGAAAACGCTCACCAACAAAATGGCACAACCAACTAAAAGTAGCAATTCACCATTCCGCTCCCGGTTTTCTGTAACCCAATAGGCAATTAAGCAAAAAACAGCCATAACCATTCTTATACTGATGAAGTTATAGTCTCTGCCCAAATATTGCTTTTCGTGAAAAGGATAGCGGTCTGTCATTTTTTTATTTGTGTAGCCCGAAGGTAATTATTTTTTTACTGTTTAAATCTACTTTATATCGTTCATCGCTTCTAAAACCGCAAATCCAGATAATTTCTTCATTTCCGTTTACTAAAATAGGTATTTGTGTTTTCTGCTGAAGCGGAATTTTTTGATTGATAAAAAAGTCGCTCAGTTTTTTAAAACCCCTCATGCCGAAAGGCTTAAAAAAGTCTCCCTGTTGCCAATAGCGTAGTTTTAACGGAAAAATCAGTTTTTCGGCATCCACGTAAATGCTGTTTGTAGTTGTTAGGTGTTTTGGGAAATTACTAACATTTTTTACAGATAGTTGATGTGCATTAAAATCGTAATTTCCTAATGTGGATATAAACGCTTCCGCAACTGTTTCTGGTTTTTGGAAAATCGAAATTTCTATATAATCACGGTCGAGGTTTAACACATATTTTTCGGAAAAAAACTGTTTCCCCGAACCGCCGTTTAAGCAGTGCAGTAGGTTATCTATTTGTGTTGCGTTAAATCCATAAGGTTTTAAAAGCTCAAATAATAAAAGCTGTGGCGGATTTAAGGCTAAAATATCCGGAATTTTAATTTGGATATTGCCATTTTTAGTTGTGATCAATCTCGATTTTAAATCCGCAACACGATTATTCAATAAATCTTCTAGCTGTGAAAAATAGGCGATATTTTCCTTAAAAGTTTGCGCTAAAGATGGGTTTAACTGCTCCAGCTGTGGGATAATATCTAAACGTAATTTATTGCGCATGTATTTATTAGATGCGTTTGAGCTATCCTCCACATATTTAATGTTGTTTTTTTGAACAATCGCTTCCACTTCATCAGCGGTAAAACACAACAATGGCCTAATAATTTGATCTCTATCGGTTTTTATGCCATGCAAACCTGCAATACCAGTACCGCGTACTAGGTTAATCAGAAGCGTTTCAATAGCATCATTTTGGTGGTGTGCAACGGCGATTTTCGCAAAGTTTTCCTTGATTTGTAGCTCCTTAAAAAAAGCATAGCGTAACTCGCGAGCAGCCATCTGTATACTTATTTTTTGTGTAGCAGCAAAGTGAGTGGTGTCAAATGACTTAAGGTAGAAAGGGACTTTCAAGCGCTCCGCTAGTGCTTTAACAAAGTGTTCATCGCGTAAAGATTCATCGCCACGCAAATTAAAATTGCAATGAGCAATCGCAAAATTATAACCGCATTCGGCAAATAACGTAGCCATTAATACAGAGTCTTTACCACCACTTACGGTTAGCAAAATGGAGTCGCTAGGTTTAAAAAGCTTGTTGCTACTTATGAAATCTGTAAATTGCTTTTTTGCTGATAACATCAATCAAAATTAACCGTTTAAAATCGTTAGTAAAAAACTAATTTTGTTGCGTGAGAAAATATTTGCTGTTTTTACTAATTGTTAGCTGTTCTTTGGTTTCCCTAGCGCAACAAGTTACCCGTGTTGAGCTTTTACAATCCGAATCTTTTATCGGTTTAAAACGAAATGGAGAAAACACCAATAAAGTAATAAAACCCGTTTTTAAGCAGGATAACGCCACACTAACCTGTGATAGCGCTTATTTTTATCTCACAAAAAACAGTTTCGAAGCTTTCGGAAATGTACACATTAACCAAGCGGATACCGTTAATATTTATTCTGACAATTTAAATTACGACGGAAATACAAAAACGGCAGTTTTAACCAATAACGTTAAACTTACCGATAACCAGGCAGTGCTAACCACCAACAATTTGGTATATAACCTCGGGACTAAAATTGGGCAGTACCAAAACGGAGGTAAAATTGTGAACGGTGCCAATACCTTAACCAGCCAAAACGGATATTATTTCACCCAAAATAAAGATGCTTTTTTTAGGTACAATGTAGAGGTTAAATCTCCGGAAGTGCTCATCAAATCCGATACTTTAAAGTATAACACCATTTCTAAGATTGCCTATTTTTTTGGGCCGACAAATATTTACGGTAAAACCGATACATTATATACCGAAAACGGGCAATACAACACCAACACAGATCAAGCATCTTTCGGGAAAAAGAATTTGTACACCCAAAATTCTAAAAGTTTAAAAGGTGACAGCTTGTTTTACGATGGAAAGCAGGGCTACGGTAGGGCGGTTAAGAATATTGTTTTTATGGATACGGCGCAAAAAATAGAATTGCGTGGCGATTTGGGCTTGTATAAAAAGAAAGACGAAAGCATTACGGTAACTAAAAATGCTTACGTGATTTTCCTGACCGAAAAAGACTCAGTAACTCAGGATAGTATTTGGCTTACCGCTGATACTTTGCAAAGCAAGGTTTTAAGAAAAATGGACCTGTACCAGCTTCGTGAAAATATACGGTTGGCCTTGCTTCAGAAAACGGAAAAAGCAGATAGCTTAAAAAATGTAGCTACCGAGGAGGAAGAGATTAAAGTTGAGCAGCCGCCACTTAAAACAGAAGGCTTAAGTGCGGATAGCGCCACGGTCGATAGTACAAGGACTGCTTTTTTAAAGGATAGCTTGCTTACACGGCAAAAGTTTTTGAAGGACAGCGTTTTAAATGTTAAAGAGCTGCAGAAAAAGGAGAACGAACGCCTGCGTGAAGAAAATAAACGACCAAAGTTTTTAAATATCCCGGTAGTAACCAGAGCGCCAGCAAGACCAATGCTTTGGCCGGCGTTGAAAGAAAACGGAAACAAAGTGGGACTGGTGCCCGAATCAATGAAGGCGATAAAGCTTAATCCTAATTTTGTGCCATTAGATCCGGATGCAGGCGATACCACAAAAATAAGGATAGTTTCTGCCTATAGAAAAGTGAAGATTTTCAAATCTGATTTGCAAGCGAAGGCAGATTCTGCATTTTTTAGCTACGGCGATTCTACCATGCGTATTTACCAAAAACCTATCATTTGGGCGCAAGGCAGTCAGCTTTCTGCCGATACCATGTATATCCAGATGAAAAACAAAAAAATGGATAACCTAGATATGATTAGGAATTCCATTATTGTAAACACGGATAAGGATTCTGTAAAGTTTAACCAGATTGCGGGTAAATTGATGAAAGGTTACTTTAAAAATGAAAAGCTTGATGTTGTTTTTATAAACGGAAATGCGGAGAGTATTTATTTCCCGAAAGACAGTGCAAGTAGCGATGGGATGATGCGCTCTATTGCCTCTAGAATGCGGATTAACTTTGATGATGACAGCGTGATGAGCGTAACGTTTATCCGCAAGCCAGAGCATACTTATTATCCCCTAGATAAAATCACAGAAGAGCTAAAAACGTTGCCAAACTTTAACTGGAAACCAAAAGAAAGACCAATGTCTAAATTGGATATTTTACCAAGTTTAGTGGCCAAAACCGTAAAAAAGGCGGAAGTAAAAAAGCCTGTTGCAAAACCAGGAGAGGAGACAAAGACAGCTGACGCAGATAAGCTTCCAACCGAGGAAAGCCCAGCATACAACGATCGGGTTAAAAAAGCAGCCCCGGCGTATGAACCTCCAAAAAAAGAGTAGTCGGTTTTTAGTTAGTTAGTTAGTTAGTTAGTTAGTTAGTTAGTTAGTTAGTTAGTTTTTAGTTTTCGGTTGGTTTTTAATTGTTCAATAAGAATATTTGTTTTCGGTATTAATTTGACAATTCTTGGAATTTTTTTCTGAACGCCAACGGACTTTTAATTTTAGGAAAAACTTCTTTTGTTCCGCCCGAACCTACAATTCTAATTGTGCCGTAACCCAATATTCGACCTAAAATTCCTTGGTCAACATTTACGCTTTCAATTTTTGTATGGTTCATCTCAAAGGTCTTTCGACTGATTAAACCTGTTTTAATAATTACCCGTTTGTTGGTGATTGCAAACTCGTCGGTGTATTTGTCGATCAGTGGCGCAATAAATAATGTCAACACTGCTCTTAAATTGCAGAAGATGATCCAATGGTATGTAGTTTCTAATTCAACGTGTTCATCTTTTATTAAATTATTGTTGATGTATGTTCCCATTTTATTGTTGTTTACGATTGTTTGTTGTTAACCTAATCTTTTGACTTCTAGAGGTGTAGCAATTTGAAATTTCAGCCGTTTTCTAAAGTACCTTTTTTAAATACTTTGTATTTGCTGGGGTACTTTTTTTCATTTGATGGTGACGGTCGTTTCGTGGCTTTGCGACTTTGCGAACTTTGTAACCGAGAACTTTCAGCTGAGATAAATTTCTTGCGAAACGTACACGTGAGCTTGTAAGCTTAACACAAAATTCGCAATCTTGCCAAACGGCTATTGTGCGATGTGTTATTTTTCTTTAAATGTAAAGGCTTCAATGTATTCTTTTATGAAAACATCAACTTCGTCTGGATTTTTCAGATTTTTGCCATCAATTACAATATGAATATAATATTTACCTTTATGTAACGCATCATAACTTACGTATGGAGTTTTATCTTCTGCATTTGACATATCAATATAAGAATTGTCAAGTTTTTTATTTTTACTTTTATAACTTTTAAACATTGCGCTTCCTGCTAATCCTGATGTAAAATGGATTAAAAAACTATTTTTTATGGCTTTTCCCAAAACAGTTTCATAAAATGGGTCTTTTACATCTACAATTAAAACTTGCATTTTGTACGTTTTGTTAGAAATGCAGTATTCAAATTGCAATTCGCTACCTAAATCACCGTTTTTACATTTATTAATTTGATTAAAAAGTAACCCTTTATATTCAACTACTTTGGGGAAAATTTCATATAAAGTAGCATCTTTTCTAGCGCAATCTAATTCCTCTAATGGTGTGATTTTTAAATCTACAACATTTCCCGCAGGACAACATAAACTTATTTCATCACAATCACCATTGATTTGAGCGTATGAAAATGTATTTAAAAATAATAGAATAAGAAATATCTGCTTTTTCATTATTAAGTTTCTTAAAATTTTACTAATTCTACTCGCCGATTTATTGCTTTATTTATGTCGGTATCATTTGGCTTTATAGGTTTTTCTGAACCAAATCCTGTAGATTTTAAACGTTTAATATCTATACCTTTACTTGCTAATGAATACATTACAGTATTTGCTCTTTCGGTTGATAACTGTTTGTTTTTATTAACATTTCCAGTATTATCCGTATGGCCTTCAATTGATAGTTTAAGATCTGAATTTGTATTTAATAATTTTAAAATTTCTTCAACAATCTCTTGTCCATCAGGTTTTAATGTTGACTTGTCGGTGTCAAAATTAATATTTAAAATAGCCTTTCCGTTTTGCTCAATTTCGGTTAACATTGTAGTTGCTGTATATTTTTTTATAGTTTGTTCGAAATCTTTTAATTCCATTATGAAGATTGTTCCCTGAGCAGAGTTTGATTGAATATTTAAAATATATTTTTTGCCATTATTTTTAAACGCATAAACTGAAAATGGTGCTTCACTTTCATCCAACAAACCATACGTACCGTGTTTTACGCTGTACATATTTTCTCCAATTTTTTTTCGATCGGTTTCATTTTTGGGAAAATCTCCTTTGTACATTTTTTTTGCACCAATATTTTCAATGTAATCAAAAACACTTTTATCAAATAATCGTTGATTAAAATCTTTTTCTTCTGAACCTTCGAATCCTAAAATCGCTAACTTTCCTTCGGTTGTGTAAACTCCATTTCCTAGGTAGTTTTCCATTTTTTCGTAGTCAGAAATGTCAGATGCTCCATTTTTTGCGTATTTAATTTGCAATCCAGTAGGGGCTGTAAAGAATGGAAAATTACCAATATTTTTTAAATCAGGAATTTCATCCCAATTTAGATTTGTTGAATCGGATTTAACTTTAGATGTTCCATCAATAGTTCTTATTATTTCATTTTCTTCTTTCGTACTGTTTTTACTATCATTTGTGCAAGAAATGATAATTATTGAAAATATTAGTAGTATTGATGCTTTTTTCATAATTATATTTTTATAAGTTTCGGTTTTAATATATATAGCACAACGATTGGTGGGTCTGAGAAATTACTTGCAGAACCTCTATCATCCCGCTCCAATTTAGTAAAAATTGATGAAGGAAATAAGAGCACTTCGCCCGCAATTTTGCAAACCTGTGGTTATGTGAAGCCAAGTTTTAACACGATGTCCAATATTCTAGATTAGAAAGCAACCCATTTTTAAATCTAAAAATTAGTTTAGATTCCCTTTTTGGTTCAGAAAAGGATATTTCGTCGCGGATGACTTTAATTCCAAAAATAGATTGAATGTCTTTTTTCGTGGTTCTTGATGATATGGATTTTCCTTTATAAGTAATCTTACAATTCGCTTTACTGGAGAAATTTACCTTTTCAAGTTGATAGTTTTCTGTGTGATGACCTGTAAATACGAAAAAGCTATAAACCAAAGAATAAAACTTTTTTCCTTGTTCATATTCGGATAAAAACCACCTTCATATTTAGGTTCAAATATCCTTTTTGGATTTCCGAAAACCTTAATTATGTCATTCTTCTTTGCCTCAAAGTTCATCCCATTTATCTTAAAGTCAGTAAATGAAACAGTTTTGTCTTGAGCAAAGAGTCCTATTGAAAGGAAAGAAAGAATTGATATTAAAGAATTCTTCATTTAGTCCGATTTGTTTTCACATAACTTACATATATGTGAAATAAAACCACCGAAACATGCCCAAATATGGATGTATATGAGTGGTTTTTCACATCACATATCTTTTTCTAAATTAGAAAATTTATTTATTAAAAAATCTATAATTATCAATTCTATAGTATAAAACTGAAAGAATATGTATTTTTTTATTCTGTTAGAGAAAATAGAAGCGCTTTTGAAAATCTAGATTTAAAATAGCGACTTTAGCAAGATGCCAAAGTCGCTAAGGGTTTATTTGTTGATTTGATGCTCCCAATAAGCACCGCCGATATCCGTGATTTTTAGGGTGTAAATCCCTTTCGCTAAGTTGGCTAAACCAGCGTTAGGTAAAGTCATTTTTGCTTTGGCACCTAGTGGAATTACTAAACTGTGTTTTCCAGGTTTAATTTTGGCTACATAATAGTTAGAAATATGCGCTTTGTTTAATAAGGCTAAGTCGTTCTGTGTGTATTGCGCAATAGGGATTCCTTGCTCATCAAACAGTTCAATAGCAATTACCCACGAACCATAAACATCAACCCCTTCTGTTCTAAATACATCGAAAGAAAGTTTATCGCCATCAAGTTTGCCTTCGGTTATTTCAAGTTTTGGTTTTACAGATTTATTATGGAGCGTACCCCACAATCCGCCGTGGAAAACCTGGTTGGTCATTAAAGTCATCCCAAAAATAAACAGCGAGCCAATCAATACAAATTTTGGAAAAATATTGATTTTAATTGGCAACACACCAGAACCTACCCAAGCAAACCATTTATGTTTGGTAATGGCAAAATTGTTTTTCATAAGGTAATTATCTACCGAGTATTTACTACTTCCGCTAAGGAAAAGCATAAAACCTGTTGCAATGCCTAACACGCCAATTTGCCATTCATCTAAACAGGTGGTGCCTATCCAGCCAGAGCTTAGCAAAATGCCCATTGCTAAACCAAATACAGCAACGCTCATTAGTCGGGTAAACAGGCCAAACATGAGTAATAGGCCAACAATACCTTCAATGATGGTAAATGCAACCATATTTACCCATAAGGCATCGGGGTTTTCTACCAAGTAGAGGATGAGTGGTTTTATGCCTAAAGCATTTGGTAAAAAGTGGTTGAACTTTTCACCGATATATCCTGGTGCATCCGGATCTAGTTTGTTCTCTAAAATAATGCGTCGGAAAAATGCAGAAAAATAGGTCCAACCTATCACTAATCTTAGGGCGAGCGTTAAAAGACCGGCATCGCTTTTTATATTGTTATTGTTCATTTGTTTTTTTATTGAAATTCCATTTTTAAAAATAGTTTTTTCATAGCGAATCAAGCGCTATGTACGCTGTTTTTGCAATAGTTGTATACTATAAATTGATTGAGATTTACTTTAGCGTAGCGTAAGAAGAACGGCAAAATCTTACGTGGAAAGGCGCTTAATCTTCCACGGTTTTTTTACGTTTAACGATGCTTTCTTAGCATATAAATTTCTGTAAGGCACCAGATCTTGATGGTTTTACAGGAAACCTAAGCCGTGTAAATTTTAAAGTTTTGGTATAAAATGTAATAGGGTGTTAAAGAAACGGAAACATTTCTTTTTTGGAAAGGAGCAACTAACGGGGTGCCAACCTCAACTGTTTTAAAGTTAAAAGTGTTGTTGCCAGCTTTAATAGCGGGTGCATGTTGGGTAACTTGCTTTGAAAAAGTTAAAGCACTTTCGGCTAGTTCCGCAGTAGTACAGCTGGAACCGCTAATCTGGTTTTTACCTGTTTTTGAAACCTCTGTTTTAGGGATCCCTAGTTCGGCGTGGATAAAGTTTTTAACCTTACAGGGTGAAAGCAGCAACAAAAGTGCTAGCCCCATGATTGGGAACAAAGTACTTAAGTTTTTTAGCCTTATTTTTTCTTTCACGATACAAACTTAGCATTTATATTGGCTTATGGTGCTAAATCTTGAGGATTAACCTGAGTTTGATTAATCTTAACCATTAACGTAAAGCGTATTTTATTGACCTTATAAGGTGCGTTAGCAATGGTAGAAGCGTCCTTTTTTTGCACTCTTCTTCAAACGCATATGGCAAAAAAAGATACAGCGTGTTAAAACGCACAAATTATTATCATAACCATTATTAAAAATCAATCCTTCTGCTGATTAGCTCTATTTTTTGTTGTTTTAAAATCCTTTAAGCCCGAAAATTTATCGATGGCCTCAAAAAACTCAGCTTTCTCTCAAAATATTCGATAATAAAAAAGGGGTAGAAAAAATCTACCCCTTTTGAAATGCTGTGAAATTTATATTATTTGGTGCTTGCAGTTTTATGACCGCTAAGCCCGTACCATAAGATGTAAAGGTAACATGGCGCCATACTTAATAATAAGGCTGGTTGCGAGCCCATATTGTGCTCTAACAGTGCGTAAACCTGTGGTATAATAGCTCCACCAGAGATACCCATTACCAATAATGCAGAACCTATTTTTGTATACCTACCTAATCCCTTAATTGCTAATGGGAAAATTGCTGGCCACATTAAAGAGTTTGCCAAACCTAGTAATGCAATAAACACAATACTGGTATAACCTGTGGTTAAATAAGCACCTACGGTAAACAACACACCTACAATTGCAGATACCATTAAAGCTTTTTCTTGCTTAATATATTTTGGGATACAGATGATACCAATAATGTAACCTACCACCATAGAAATTAGTGTGTAGGAAGTAAAGATTTTGGTTTGGTCTAAGCTCATCCCTAAAGACTTGCCGTATGTTCCAATAACATCACCCGCCATTACCTCAACACCTACATATAAAAACAGACAGATAACCCCAAGGTTTAAGTTTCTGTAACTGAAAACACTCGCCTTTGGTGCTACCACGTTTCCATCATCACCTACCTCGTCCTCGTCTGTGTTTATCTCTGGTAAAGAAGAATAAATAATTAATAATGCCAATACAAAAAGAACAATTGCAATAATAATGTATGGTGTAATTACCCTTTGTGCCAGTTCTGATAATAGCACATTTCTCTGCACATGGTCAGTAATGGTTTTAGCCTTGTCTTCAATAGCTTGTGCGCCGTTTAAAACCAGTGCGCTAAGAATAAGTGGACTTAAAGCACCTGCAACTTTATTACAGATCCCCATAATACTGATTCTTTTTGCTGCACTTTCTATTGGGCCAACAATGGTAATGTATGGATTTGATGCCGTTTGCAATAATGCCAAGCCCATTCCCTGTACAAATAAACCAATCAAGAATAATGGATAGCTACGCATATTGGCTGCTGGTACAAAAACTAATGCGCCTACTGCCATTACGATTAAACCCATTGCCATACCTTTTTTAAAGCCAGTGACTTTTAAAATATAAGAAGATGGAATTGCTAGAAAGAAGTAAGCCATATAAAAAGCAAACGTAACTAGTAATGCTTGTGAGGTGGTTAGCTCACAGGCTAACTGCAAAAATGGAATTAATGTTCCGTTTAACCAGGTTACAAACCCGAATACAAAGAATAAAGCCCCGATGATGATCACCGGATTGAGTCCTTTCTTGGACGACATTGGTGTTACTGTTGACATATAATTTTGGTTAGTTTTTTAAAAATACAGCTTTTCCGAAATAATTAGGTAAATGAAAGTTAGGTTGGGCCGTGTTTGTAATTGGGCTCCAGCATAAATAGTGAGGCTTTGGCAAATCGTCTCCACATTTATAAAAGTTCATTTTTGCATGTTTACCGTTAAAATTCTCAATTTGATGGAACTCGAAAACCTCGTTAGGAATTAACATGGTGAGCTGCCAGTTTACCATCTCTTTTTCGTTAAATATAAGAGATTTAAAACTAGAGGTTACTTCAATTTGTTTGATTTTTTCTACTGATAATAATTTTCTGTCTTCGGCCGAAGTACCATAGCCGGCCAAACAGGTTCCGGTGCAATTAAATTCGAAATTATAATAAGCGTCTTCATTGTTTAAAGCGATAAAAAACTCTACGCAAGAATCTTTATAAACAGGATCATTGATTTTCGTAAACCTTGCTAAAACATTCTCCTCGATAACGTTGAATTTCAACAAGATTCCACCGTCAGTGTAAGCTATTGCTACATCTGCTTCTCCAGAGAACTCATAATTCCAAGGGTTACAGTCGATATTGTATTTGATGTTCTGATCTAGCTTGTTGGTGAATATATCAACGGTTTTTAAGCCTGTTGCGTAATAAGGGATATTAATTTCTTGTTGCATAATGGTTGTTCAAATATATAAATTATAGTGTGTCAACGCACACATTTTTTCTCAAAAAGTGATAATCGTTTGGCTTTCTATTGATTACTTATTTGATTTGTTCTTGTTTGGTGAGTTTTTCTGTATCTACAGCCTGTTTATTTCTTTGAACGCTGTCAAAATATTCGGGAAATTTTGAAGGTTGAAATGGGTCAAAATAGTACAAACCAGCTTTTGCAAAAAGGGGAATCTGTTTTGCTAAGCGCTGGTAAAAACTTTCTATATTTTTATTTTTTGGATAGGTCCAAGCCGATTCTGCGAGCGCTGCAATACGGGGGAAAAGCATATAATCTAACTGTTGCCAAGTACTCACATGCTCTGTCCATAAGTTTGCCTGTAGACCTATGACTTTTTGGCTAGCATTGGGATAATTTAAAATAGCTGGGGTAGGGAAATTATAAACACTTGCTAAAGGCACAAAATTTCCATCCCATTTTCTACCGATAGTATGTGAACTGTCTTGCACAAAATCAAAATATAAAGGAATACGAGGGCATAAAACGGTTTTGTAACCTTTGTCAAGTGCGTTAAAAAGCTCTTGGTTTTTGTCATGTCGCCACCAAAAAACGGTGGTTTTAGCTGTTGGTAGGTTTGAAGCAATAACTTCATCCCAGCCCAAAACCTCGTTGTCTAGCTTAATTAATGAGTCGGCCATGCGTTTAACAAAGTACCTTTCTACTTCCTTAAGTGTGCTTAGATTTTGGTTTTTCATCAACTGCTTTACGTGAGTGTCGGTTTCCCAGCCAGCAATTCCAAAGTCAACTTCATCTCCGCCCATATGGATTTTACGGGCCGGAAACAGCGCATTTATTTCACGTAGAATATTGGTTAGGTAAGTGTAAGTTTCTTCCTTTCCAGGATTGAATGTGAAATTTGGGTGTTGCTCTGAACCCCCTCCATTAAACTCAGGATAGGCTTTGTTTGCAGCGCCTGCGTGGCCCGGCATATCTATCTCAGGAATTACCTCAATATATCTTGCCGAGGCATAGCTCACAATTTCTTTGATGTCTTCCTGCGTGTAAAATTGTGCGGTTGCTAACGAGTCTGAATAGTTTCCAATTCCCCCAATCAAAGTTAACTTCGGATATTTTTTTATTTCAATTCGCCAGCCAGTTTGATCGGTAAGGTGCCAATGAAATTTATTGAGCTTATAAAAAGCCATCCAATCTAAAATCTGTTTCACCTTTGCTTTTCCAAAAAAATGGCGTGATTCGTCTAACATTAAACCTCTCCATTTGTAAAAAGGTGCATCGCTAATATTCCAACAAGCTAATTTTAAAGCATTATTTTTTAATTCGACCTGTTTGATAATCTGTAATAAACTCACCGCTCCTTCAAATAAACCTTCATCAGAATTGGCTATGATTTTAATGCCTGAAGCGTTCATCTGTAATCGGTATAAGTCGCCATCAAGCTCTTTTTCAGTAACTGTTTCAAAGCTAATAGCAGATGACTTGGCTTGGCTTACAATGCCTAAGGGAAGGTGGTGGAATTTCAATAATTCCTGTTGCAGGTAATGGGCTGCCTGCGGATTTGTGTTTTTAGCCACAATTAAAGGCGTGGACGTGTTGAGGTTGAAAACCCCGGAACCTTTTTGCCATGATTTTGGCTGTGGAATAATAGGGGAGGGCATTTGTGCTTGCAATTGATCAGGCACTAAAAACAATAAATTGATCACCAAAAAAAAGCATACTTTCTGAAAATGCTTTTTTGGAGTTAATTTCTTTAAATTTTTCATCTATGAGGAATTGATTTTAGGTTTAATCTACAATAGTGAAAATGCCGGTTTGTCTAATGTCTTCTGATGAGGAGCCTACCATCACCTTAAAATCTCCAGGCTCTACCACGTGTTGCATTTTTCTGTTCCATAGCTTTACATCATCCGGTACAATAGAAAAACTAAGGGTCTTGGTTTCATTAGGCTGTAATTTAACCCTTTGGAACCCTCTCAATATTTTTTCATAGGTGGTTACTGTACTCAGTAAATCTCTGATATATAATTGCACCACTTCATCGCCAGCTACTTTACCTGTGTTTGTGATGTTTATGGAAACCAAAACTTCTCCGCTTTGGCTATTCATTTTATTGTTGATTTTTAGGTTGTCGTATTTGAAAGAGGTATAGCTTAAACCAAAACCGAACGGATAGAGCAAACCTTTGATTTTAGCGGTTTCGCCTTCATCTGTTTGTGCATTAGGTTTGGTTGGGAAGTTAAGCGGTATCTGTCCTACAGATTTTGGAAAAGTAAGCGTTAGTTTACCTCCCGGATTGTAATTTCCTGCCAATACATCGGCAATTGCTGTTCCTCCTTTTACGCCAGGATAGCCAGCATAAACAATGGCAGGAGCGTAACGGTCTATCCAATTGATGCTCATGGGTTGCGAACCAATTAAAACTACAATATAGGGTTTGCCTGTTTTAGCAATGGCTTGCACCAAATCTAACTGATGACCTGGCAAATCTAAAGTGGTACGACTTTTATTTTCGCCTGCAGTTGCCGTGTTACCTCCTAAAACTACAACGGTAAGGTCTGCTTTGGTAGCAATAGCAACAGCCTCGTTAATTGCCGCTGTTTCTTTAGCATTTAATGGCTGGGGGAAAATTTCACTTTCTGGCCAGTTTTTATCTACTAAATCGCATCCTTTAGCATAAGAAATGTTATTTGCGCCAAACTGATTTTTAATTCCTTCTAAAACATTAACACTTGGTGAGCGTAAAGGTCCATAATGTGTATGTGCATAGTCGGCATCTGTTGCGTTAGGCCCAACCACTGCAATTTTAGTGTATTTTGATCCTAATGGGAGGATGCCATCTTGGTTTTTTAGTAAAACAATACTTTCTTTTGATGCTTGTAGCGCAACCTGTTGGTTAGCGATGCTGTTTACGGTTTTTGCACTTGCGTTTGCATCTTTAACATAAGGTTCGTCAAATAATCCTAATCTAAATTTTACACTTAAAACATCGGCTACCCGGTGGTTAATGGTGTCTATCGGGATCCGACCTTCTCTTACTAAATCTCTGAGGTAATAAATGATGCTATCTGGTGCTCTAAAGGTTGTTCTCACATTCATACCAGCCATAAATGCTTGATAAACGGCTTCTTTTAGATTTGCTGCTACATGGTGCTTGTTGTATAAATATTCTAAAGCGTCACTATCGCTTACTACGTAACCTTTGAAACCAAAATCTTTTCTTAAACGTTCGGTTAGCCAATAAGAACTTCCAGAAATAGGAACGCCATCATAATCATTATAAGAGCTCATTACGCCCATAATATTGGCTTCTTTAATTACTTTTTTAAATGGGTAAAGTAAAACATCTTCAACCTCTCTGGGTGAAACTTGGGGGTCTGTGCGGGCTAAACCTTCTCGGGCGCCTTTGTTAGCACTGTAAACTGCAAAATGTTTTGGTGTAGAAGCGGCACCCATTTCTTGAATACCCAAAGCCATTTCTACGCCTAAACGGGCCGTTAAGTAAGGAGATTCTCCATAAACTTCTTCTAAACGTCCAAAACGCTGGTCTCTGGCAACGTCCAAAATTGGTGCGTATACGTTTGTATAACCCAAAGCCCTTGCCTCTGAACCTGTAATGCGGCCCATTGCCCTTACTAAATCTTTATTCCAAGTCATTCCCATGTTTAATTGTGTGGGGAAACCAGTCGCAGTATGTGCTTCAATTCCTCGGATACCTTCGTTTGTGAAATCAACAGGAATTCCTAAACGGGTTTGTTCGATAAAAAAGCGTTGGGTTTCATTCATTGCCCAAACGTGTTTTTTAATATCGGTTATAATGGAGGTAGTACTATCTGTATGACCCCAGTTCACGAAACCATTTAAGTGTTCATCTATGTTCGCAATACCATCTTTCCAAATCTCATTTTTCCACTGCGGTGTAGGCAAAGAATCTTTAAGTATACGGCGCCAACCATATAGCGTTGCCATCTGATTTGTCTTTTCTTCCAAAGTCATTTGCGACAATAAATCCTGGACTCTAGCATCTAAAGACTGTTTCGGGTCTTCGTACGTATCTTTCTTTCCATTTTTATTTAAATCAATCCAGCCTTTTTTATAAATGGAGATGATAGGCTTGAATGAATAAGTAAGACAAATAGATAATGCGAAAAAGAGACAAATAAAGTACTTCATAGCTGTGGTAGAAGAGGTTTAAATTTTGGTTATTTTATTGAAAACAAATATATATAAATGTGTGCTCGAAAACATCAACGGATTTTCAATTTTAAAAAATTAAAGCGGAAAGGAAACGTCCGTTTTTGAGCTAAAGCATATTTCATTAAAAAGGTTTGAACCTAAATCCAAACCTTTTTAGCACAACCTTATTGATAAATAATTAGTAATTACCGGAATTGGTAATGCCACTTAATAATTTCACGTATCCTGTTGCGGTATCGTTATTGAAGACTCCACCGCCTGCCGCATTGAAATCTGCTACAACGATATTTGCACTCATAGCATAGATGCAACCGTTAGGTAGGGAATTATTCGCAATACGTATAGAGTATTCTGAGTGGTCAGGATTATCTCGGTAATAGCCGATACCATGGTAAAGATCATTTGCGGGGCTAATTCCAGTGATGTTGTTGTTTGATACCACTACATTATTTAAGTAAGGAAAAGCTGTGTTAGTTATATATTCGTATAAAAGAATACCTGAACCATTTAAAGTATTGCCAGAAATTGTTAGATCTGAACCATTACGAGCTTTGATAGATCCTCCACCTGCATTTGTTGGCCAGCCAGAAATGGTGTTATTAGATATGGTTAACCCTGTAAAGCTGTGCGTATAAATTCCATGGTCTGTTAAATCTGCATTTGAATTTAAAGCAGTATTTCTATTAATCGTATTACCACTGATGATTGTACCCTCGGCATTATTATTTATAGCGCATACAAAATAACCAGTGGTACCCCCGTTTCCAAAAGTGTTATTAAGTACTTGGGCGTTAGTGCTGCTCTTCATCCATACGCCCCTACCTGCATCTGTTGATCTATGACTAAAAGTGCAACCAGAAACTAAAGAATTGCTTGTTCCTACAAAATCTACATAGCTATCTTTTAAGTTGTTGGTTTTGTTGGTTCCTGGTGCTCTTTTTCCATAGTCGAATGTGCAGTTTTGAAACGTTACGTTGCTTGCATTATTGATCAACATTCTAATGTTCCAAAATGTAATTCCATCAAATTTACAGCTATTCAGCTCTGTAGAATAAGTAAACTGTAAAATACTGGAAGAGCCCGTTGCGCTAAAAATAGGACTAGTGGACTGCTTAGCTACTGTTACACCCGCTTTCATTACTATTTTACCCGTAATATTATAGGTGCCTGGCTGTACATATACAGTTTGTCCAGAACTTGCACCTGCAATTACTGCATTAATTTGTGCCAGTGTCATTCCTGTTTCTATAATGTGATTTGCTACAGAATTAGTTTTGATAGTTGTTTGTTTTGCGCTTGATTCTTCTGCAAGTGTTTCAGATTTTTTGCAGGACGAGCTTATAGTAGCTACCATAATAAAGAGGCCTACTAATGGGATAAATTGGTTTTTTTTCATTGTAAGTTTAATTTTTAAAAAGTTTATTTTTTGGTTTATAATGGTAAGGTTGTGTTCGTAAACAGTTACCGTATAATTTGGTATAGATAAATGTAGCGTAAAAAATGTTATACGAACACACTTTATTTGAAATAATAAATTTATTATCCTTGATGATTAATTATTTATAAATCCAAGAAGTGTGTTGACACAGAAAACCTTTAATTAATTAAATTACAGATTGTTGATTTAGAAAATTATTTTCTTGAGATTGTTTAACAAAATCATAGATTTTTTGGGGGTCATTAGAAAGTAACTAACAGTTGAGTAGTACTGTTTTTAGAAAACAAAGATGATTAGCATAAGCTAACCATCTTTGTAATGAGGTTAAAAATTTGGTTTATTTACATCCCACCAAACACGTGTGCCTCCATCGTCTGGTCCTCCTAATAAGTTTAATCCTATCTGTAGTTCCTTTCCGTTGGTGCTATACTCTGTACTTGGGTAAGCCAATCTTCTAATTTGAATATCGGTATTAATTGTTCCGTTGCTGTTATTGGTTACCACAGTAAACAGTTTAGGGTAGCCAGTTCGTCTAAATTCAGTCCAAGCTTCTTGGCCTTCTGGAAACATGGCAATCCACTTCTGGGTAATAATTTTTTCGAGCATGAGCTCGTTGCTTGCAAGTGGGTCCCATTTAATGGTAACGGTAGACACCCTTGCCGAATTATTTAAAGCACTTTTTGGATCTGCATAGCCCGTTGGTAAGCTAATTGCATCATTAACATAGGCAGCGTTTGAAACTCCCCACTGTGAAAAAGAAGTTGTAATACCACTTTCGTAATTAGTTTTTGCATCGCCAGCGCCGGTCCAGTTCCTAAGTGCAGCTTCTGCCTTCAGAAAATATACTTCTGCCGGCGTCATCATAATCATGGGTGCTGATGCTGTAAAGGAGGCTGTCGTATTTAAGCCAGAGAAACCATTATAGCCAGGTTTTGCCGGGATTTTTGAACCAATTCTAATTCCTTTATAAGTACCAACCATAAGCGGGTCTGTTGCTGGTAAAAAATACTTAGGTAAACGAGGGTCATTATATCCAACTAAATAGGATTCGGCAGCGGCACCCATCCGTATATCGTTATAACTGATTGCAATCCCATATAAAGGATTTTGGTAAGCACCTGTTCCGGCAACTTGAGCTATATCTCCAGAGGCAGATAATAACTGTCCAGTATTACTTAAGGCTTTTTCTCCTTCAATTTTCGCCATTGCTGGGTCAACCTTTGCGATATGAATCGCCAGGCGTAATCTGAGAGAATTAGCCAGTTTAATCCATCTGTTATAATCTCCGCTATAAACTAGGTCAAACTTTTGAAAAGGTTTTGCAGTTGGTGTGGCGGCTACAAAAGTCTGTAACGTAGTAACGGCGGTATCTAATTGCTTGAAAAATAAGCCGTATACATCTTTTTGGCTATCATATGGCGTGTTCAAAACAAAATCTCCCACTTTGCTATAAGGAATTGGCCCAAATTTATCTGTTACCCGATGCATTGCTTCAACTTTTAAAATCAAAGCAATTGCCCAAAAATCGGGTTTAGAAGTTTTTAAACCTTGTTTTGCCAAATTACTAACCCCGCCCATTACGTCTCCATAAATTCGAGTAAATACCCTAGAATTCCATCGATCTGTTAAAAAGTAATTCATGTTGTTTACATCCGGATTAAACGGATTGTTAGACATCATATAACCAGAGTAACAATCTGCGTTTAGATTTTGCATAATTTGATACTGCTGTCTTGTACTATTGAAAATAGAAACTTGTAAGTTAGGGAAAAAGGCTCCTATGTTATTGTCTGGTAACAGCTGTGCACCGTTTATACCTGTAGGATCTGTATTGTAATCCTCAAAATCTTTTGTACAGCTGGAGCTGGCAATAGTTAAACTTGCAAGCAATAAATACAGCCACATCTGACCGATGCGGAAAGTATTATTTATATTTTTAGACTTCATTTTTAGATATTTTAGAATGAATATTAAAGAGTTAGATTAAGGCTGATACCTAAACTACGTAGTGCAGGAGGATTAAAAGAGTCAAGCCCTGACAATCCGTTCGCGGATGAAATGGTAATTTCGGAATCAGATGGTGCTTTTTTGTAGAAGTAAAGAAGATTTCTTCCAATTAGAGATAGGTTTGCTTTTTTTACAAAACCACTTTTTACAGGAATTTGATAACCTAAAGAAACTTCACGTAGCCTTACTACTGTTGCACTATAAATGTATTCGCTAACAGATTGGCTAGCTACAGAATACCATTTGTCGGCATCTATTTTGGAAACCGGGTTTCCGCTTCCATCTACTCCATTTATCGCAACTCCTCCTGCATTTCTCGCGTCTCCGCTCGCTTTAGAAACACCGTATCGATCTAAGAATGCTTGAGTAGACGAGAATATTTCGCCACCAAACCTTCCATCAACTAAAAAACTTAAGCTTACTTTCTTATAATCGAAGCTATTATTCCATCCTAAGAGAAATTTAGGGTTAGGATTGCCATTATAAAAAAATTGGCCATAGGTTGGATTGTTTGCCAAAGATGGAAGACCGCTACTTCCTATAATCACTCGTCCTTGATTATCTGTTGCTAATTTATAACCATAAATATCGCCGTAAGAACCTCCTTTAGTAATTACAGACTCGTAATTTTGAGATGGAACAGTCAATAAAAATTGGTCAATCCCATCTTTTGAATTTACGTCTTTAATTATATTCTTATTCGTTGAGAAATTGATACTGGTGGTCCAGTTTAAGCTTTTTCCTTTGATTGCATTAAATCCTAATAAAGCCTCAATTCCCGAATTCTGTATATCACCTGCATTAACATATCCTTTTGTAAAACCGGTAGTTACGGAAGGTGTAATCTGGAAAAATTGGTTAAATGTATTGGTCTTATAATAGGTGATATTGAATGATAGTTTATTGTCTAAAAGCTTAAAATCGGCTCCAAACTCATATGAATTTGTTTTTTCTGGTTTTAATAAAGGCAGCGGAGCAACACCGTTTGAAATAACAGCACCACCGGCACCCAAATAATTTTGGGGATTTGTTGCGTAAGTAGCTACACTATTACCTACCTGTGCAAACGAACCTCTTATTTTTGTGTAATTAATAAAATCTGGCATGGTTAGCATCTGACTTACCAATACCGAAAGCCCGGCAGAGGGATAAAAATAAGAGCCATTTGGGGTGAAAGATAAGCTAGAAGACCAATCGTTTCTTCCTGTAAGTGTTAAGAACAGGTAATCTTTATAAGATAAATCGGCACTTGCGAAAACGGATTGCATCTGGTTCCGTCTTGGGGCCAGTGTGTATCCATTACTGCTAACTGCTGGAAATGCCACACTTGTAGCTGATGAAGAAGGCGGTAGCGTTTGTTGAGAAGCATTTTGCAACACAACATTTTGAAGTAAAAAAACGTTCGGAATAAATAATCCCAAACCTGGACCAAACCCAAAACCATCTGTCTGTTGATCTTTGATACTAACGCCTGCTACTCCTCCCAACTTAAAATCAGACTTAGAAGGTAATGTGAATGTAGCAAGTAAGTCTCCGTAAATTTGTTGAACGGTTTGATTGTTGGCTTCAAACTGTCCATTAGGCGACACTACTAAAGCTGTATTGGTTCCCGCATAAGAGCGTTGGTTATAATCATCAGTATTTCTGTCTAAATTTCCTCTGATCTGTAACCCAAACCAACTATTTATATCATATTTCGCACTTGCATTCAAAATAATTCTATTTCGCTTCGAATAGTTGTTGTTTCTATTTACCACCCACCAAGGATTTTGTTGTTGAGCCTCGCTAAATGGCCAATTTTGAACTTTTAAGCCATTCCTTGAAGCATCAGGTAGCTCAAAATTATCTTTATATTGTTTGATATCTAAGCCTCTTGGAAACATGTACAATCCGGGAAGTGCATTTAATGCTGAAATTGTAACAGGACTATTGTCTATTTTTTGAGAAATATAGTTTGCACTGCCATCAACATTTAGCTTACCTTTTAAAAGTTTTGCAGTTTCTCTAAAGTTTAAGTTATGCCTCTTCATGCTATTCCCTTCTTGAATACCCGATGCATTTGTATTGGAGTAAGAAAAGTATGATTGAGCAATTTCAGAACCTGCTGATAAATTCAATGAATTGGTATAATTGTTTCCGTTTTTAAAAAACAACGGCAAATTATCGGTTGCGTTGGTTATTTTTGGTCCCCAACTTTGGGTAATGGCACCAGTAGGGGTCTGTCCATAATCGTTTTGGAATTCTGGTAAATACACTGCCTTGCTTGTAGTTGCGGAAGACGAGTAATTAATTTGGGTTGTCCCCGCCTTACCTTTTTTGGTAGTAATTAATATTACCCCGTTTGCTGCTTGGCTACCATATAGGGCACTTGCAGAAGCTCCTCTTAAAACGCTGATACTTTCAATATCATCAGGATTAAGATTAGAAATTCCGTCTCCTCCATCCGGAACAGCTCCGCCTATACCTGCCGCAACATTCGGCTGACCGTTAGCATTAGAACTATTAACAAGTGGAACACCGTCAATAACATATAAAGGTTGGTTGCTACCGGCTGCAGATTTATTTCCTCTCATGATTACTTTTACAGAACCACCAACGCCAGAAGCATTAGATGAAATGTTTAATCCAGCTACTTTTCCGTTTAAAGAGTTCATCATATTATCGGTTTTTACTCGGGTTACCTCATCTCCGTTTACTGTTTGGGCAGCGTAGCTCAGTGATTTTTCTGATCTTTTTAAACCTAAAGCCGTTACCACCACTTCATTCAGGCTACTGGCATCTGGCATTAACTTAATGTCGATACTGGATTTTCCGCCAACACTAACCTCTTGCGTGGTATAGCCTATAAAAGAAATCACTAAAACGGCATTGGGTTCAATGTTTTTGAGTAAAAAATTGCCATTTACATCAGCAACAGTTGCTTGGGTACTTCCTTTTACTTTAATAGAAGCTCCAATTAATGGCAGACTCTTTTCGTCCACTATTTTTCCTTTCAAATCTATAAAAACAGCATCTTCCGCCTGTGCTACTTTCTTTTTAGAAGCTACAATAATCATATTGTTTTCTATAAAATAGGTAATAGGCTGATTTTTGAAGCACTGATCTAAAACCTCTATTAAGGCTTTGTTAGTTACATTTAAAGATACAGGATTTGCGATATTGATCTGGTTTTGGTTAATCATAAAATCATAACCACTTTGTTCTCTTAGCGCCCTAAGTACATCGGTAATGGAAGCATTCTTTTTTACCAAGGAGATTTTCTGTGCATTCGCAGCAAAAGATACCTGTAAAAAAGCAATCAGACAGGTGAGACAAATAAGTTTTATCCTCATGAGAGATCTTTTTATAGTCAGTTTTGTTGTTTCACTCCGCCATATACCTATGGCTTTGTTGCGGGCATAAGCGGTTATTTTATGACCTTTTGTTTCGTAAAATGTATACATTTGTTGTTTTGGTTAGGTTGCGCTGATTTATTTCCAATAATGGACAATAAATTTTTGCAGATTATGGTTGAAAATTATGTTTACTCACATGATTCAATGGCTAACTAAATTTTAACCGGGGGTGCAACGAACACCTTCGGTTTTTTTGAGCCGTGATTTAAGGTTTATGGCGTCACTAAAACCCTCCTTCCTTCAATTTTAAACTTCACATTATAATTTAATTCAATGGCGTTCAAGATTTCTGTAATTTTTTTCTTTCGGGATATGGTACCAATAAAGCCTGTATTGTTCACAGCCTCATGCTCGTAAACAACATCAACATTGTACCATCTTGCAATCTGCCTCATCAGGCTTTGTAAGTTTTCGCCATTGAATACAAAATCTCCATTTTTCCAGGCTACCGCTTGTTCTACATCCTCATCCGTAATTTTAAACTGGTTTGCTACAAGCAAAGCTTGTTGCCCAGGTTTTATAAATACGGGCTGAGCTGTTTTTTGTGTAAAAACTTTAACCGATCCTTCTAATAGCGAAGTTTTGGTGCTCGGCTCATCTGCATAACAATTGACGTTAAAATGGGTGCCCAAAACCTCTATCGTTTGTTTGTTGGTGACTACTTTAAAGGGCTTGTTAGTCATATGCGCAACTTCAAAGTAGGCTTCACCCTCCAATTCAACTTTCCGCTCATTTAAACCGGTAAAACTTACTGGATATTTTAAAGAGGTTGAAGCGTTAAGCCAGATTTTAGTTCCATCTGGTAAAATTAACTGGTATTGCCCGCCAACAGGAGCTTCAATTTTATTGAAAAGATTAGCTTGGGTATCGTTTTTACTATCAGCAGAGCTGGAATAAATCAATTGCCCATCTTTGGTTTTAGTGATTTTAACACCCGCTTGTGCAGCCAGTTCTCCATTTGAAGTATCCGTTAACTCAATGCGTTTACCGTCGGCAAGTGTGAGGTAGGCTTTATTGGTGCCAGGGGCAATCTTTTCCGCTACTACTTTTTTAGGAGTTTTTAATTGGGCGATTTGATTAATGTTGGTGTAAAAATAAATACCAGCGGTAAGCCCAATAAAAACTGTGGCTGCAACTGATAGTTTTTTCCATAAGGCTATCTTGTTTCTACCTTGCCTTGATTTTAGATTATTTAAGATTTCCTTTTGTACCAGAAAGTAGTCCGGTATATCTAAAAGATCTGGAGCCTTATCCGCTTCGTTCATATACCAGTTTTCCAATAAGCTTCGTTCCTGATCAGAGCACTCATTGGCTAAGTATTTTTTAATCAATTGATTTTGATTTTCCGTATTCACATTAAAAATTTTAAAATCCAGCTTGGTACAGCCGAGATTTAGGTTAATTGGCGTTCAATTATAGGTAAGTAGGTTTGCTAAACCATTGGTGTAATGCGAAAACAAAAAAAGATTAAAAAAAGAATAGTGAGCCGATAGAACCCACCTTGGTTCGTAAAATCCGGAGGGCATTGCTTATCTGCTTTTTAACAGTATGATCGGAGATATTCAATTTTTGAGAGATAGCTTTATAAGACATATTTGAACTTCTGCTCAGTTCAAATATTATCCTCATTTTTTCTGGTAAGGCAGAAACTTCCTTTTCAATGATGCTACTCAGTTGTTTTTCTCTGATCAAATAATCGGTATAATTTTCATTAGTAGTGTTCAAGGAGTTTAAAGAGGCTAGGTAATTCACCTTTACTTTCTCTTTATCAATGAGGTCAAATATCTTATAGCGTAAAGCACCATATAAATAAGCAGATAATGTAGTTTTTAAAACTAACTCTTGACCAGATATCCAAAAGGCAGAAAACACATCTTGTATTAAATCTTTAGCCTCTTCGCTATTCTGCAACATTTTTCTGGCGTGGCGGAATAGTATTGCCCAATATCTATAATAAATTTCATCATATGCGTGGCTATCTCCCTGTTTAAAGAGGTTCAATAGTTCATTATCCGAAATTTTTGAATAAATATTCATCTACTTGAAAATTCGACAGGCTAAACCCATTTAATTGTAATGAGAAAGCTGACATGACCTTAAGGCTGTTAAACGAAGAATTATAATTGGGTTGTGTGTTCGTTAACACAAAAGTAAATGTAGTAAAAAAATGTAAATGTGTAATAGGAATTTACGGCTATTTATTTTTATTGGCGGATGAAAAATTTTATTATGCTCGTTATTTGTTTTTTAACTCGCCGATTAATAGGGTTAAGAAAATGACTTGTGTTAATTATTATCCTCGCTATTGAGTATATCCCCTGTCTGTCTTTTCTCAAAGGCTAACTTGGGGATAGAAAACTTAACCGTCATTTATTGCAAATTTCCGAACATCTTATAAGATGCTAAATTACGGGGGCATCTGAGTGCACAAAGTAATTTGCGTTTTCTTTGGTAATGATATCTAAGGGCAGGTATTTTAGCTGTGGTATTGGTTTTTGAAAGATAAGCCGGTCTGCTAATAGCTGTAATGCTGCAGATCCTTGGCCTTTTGGATTTTGGTTGATTAAAAAGCTAATGCTATTTTGTTTAAGGTAATGCAGGTTTTGGGGTAACAGATCGTAACCGACAACTTTAACATCAGACAGGTACTTTTGGCTAAGGTATTCCGCAACGTTGTACACTTTTCCATTGGTCACAAAAACGGCTTTGATATTTGGGTTGGTCTGGAAAACATTATCCATTTGTTTAATAAAGGTAGGTTTGTACTCGTCTGAAATTTCTAATTTTAAGAGGTCGAACTGCTGGAGGTTGTTTTGTGTAAAATAGTTTCTGAAGCCTTTTTCTTTTATTTCGAGGTGGGCTGCGTTGGTTATTTTTGGGTTAAAGTGTACCATTAAAATACTACAGGGGCTTGTTAGCCCGTAATGGATTAACTTGCCCGCCAAATGGCCACTTTGATAGTTGTCTTGACCAATGTAGCTTAGGGGTTGATAATCTGGAATCTCATTATTGAAGAAAACATGCGGGATTTCTGCTTTTTTCCATAATTCAGAAAAAGGACTAACCTCGTTATGGAAAATGGGTGTTAAAATAATTGCGTCGTAGTTGTTTTTACTTAATACATTTGCTTGCTCAGTAAAACTTTCGGATTTATCAGGGTTGAAAAGGTAGTATTTAACGGTAAGTCCGTACTTTTTAAGCGTTTTAGCAACTTTTTCTATGCCTTGTTTTGCATCAAACCAATAGCTACCGAAACTTGGGTCGGGAATAAGTACCGCAATAGTGTAGTGCTTTTTTGAAACTAAGGCTCGGGCAATAATGTTGGGTTGGTAATCTGTTTCTTTAATAATGCGGAGTATGTTTTTTTCTACGTCGGTAGCTACTCTACCTCTTTTATGTAATACCCGATCTACCGTTCCTATAGAAACTTTCGCTTTCGCAGCGATATCTGTAATGGTGACTGGTTTATTTGTTTCTTTCACGGCTTATTTTAAGTTCGCTTTTCAATCGGGTTTTTTAGTGACTAAAAAACATGGTTTATTGATTCTTTAATCGTTTTGCCAATAATATAGATAATCTTCTACCTCTGCAACAAACAAGTGGCAAATTATTGAATATTTGCTATGGTTGAGTCTCGGTTTCTTTGTGTAAACTTTTTAAAGCTGTGCTTTTTGTAAAAGAAGAAATGATTAATGATTTAATCATCATCATTTTAATGCAAAACAGATTCTCTGCTGATTCAACAACCTGAAGTGAAATCCGGAAAGTCTACTTTAGTTCATTTGGAAATCAATTGCTATTAATAAGTTTTGTTTTTTGAATTTAGAAAGAGGTTGTGTTTGGGCTTGTTCCAGAGGAACTTCTTGGAATCAATGGAAAGTCGGCCTCGCCTGTCCGGGGGATGTGTTAGCGATGGAAGCGACATCCTTTTAATTATCACTCTGAGAATTGTCACGCTGAGGCGTAATATGTTTCATATAAATCAAAATAAAATGACGTTCAAAATCAATTTGTTGCCAATATAAGGGTTGTCACCCTGAGCGGAGTCGAAGGAGAGGGTTGGGTTTTATGCTTCGACTCCGCTCAGCAAGACAAATGGCTCTGCTTTAAACAAGTAGTTACAAAAGACGTCAATGATAGCGGAGTAGAAGAAGACAAAAAATATATAGCGGACAGCGTGTTAAAACGCCCCAATTATTGTGACACTCATTATTAACAATCCAACTTAGGCTTTAAGTAAAGAAAGCAAGGTTTTAAGCAACTAACTGTGGGTTTAAGCAGCACACAGTTAGTTAAGTGATTGATTAAATAGGTGTTACTTCCTCGTCTTGTATAAAGTAATTTGCGTTTTCTTTGGTTACAATATCCAGCGGTAAATATTTTAGCTGTGGTACTGGTTTTTCAAAAATAAGTTTGTCGGCCAATATCTGCAATGCCCAAAAACCTTGTCCTTTGGGGTTCTGATTGATTAAAAAACTAATCACGTTTTGTTTTAGATAATGGATATTTTTAGGCAACAAATCATAACCAATAATTTTAATGTCTTTAAGGTGTTTTTGTGTAAGGTATTCGGCTACTTCAAATGCTTTTGATGTAGTTACAAAAATAGCTTTGATATTTGGGTTAGCTTGTAGAATACCGTCCATTTGTTTTACAAACGCCGAATGGTTTGGGCGGGCGATATCTGCTCTTATCACATCAAACTGTTGTAGGTTGTTTTGGATAAAATAGTTTTTAAAGCCAAGCTCCTTTTTTTCTAAGTGGGCAGCGTTTGAAGTCTCCTCATCAAAATGCGCAATTAAAACAGAAGATGGCGAGCACTGCCCATAATGGATAAGTTTGGCGGCTAAATAGCCACTTTGGTAACTATCTTGTCCTATGTAGCTTAGTGGCTCATAATCAGAAATTTCTGTGTTAAAAAAAACAAACGGAATGTTAGCATTTTTCCATTCTTGTAGAAAAGGCAATACTTCGCGGTGGAATATCGGGGTTACAATAATGGCATCATGGCGCTCTTTATTTAACTCATTGGCTTGCGTTACAAAAGATTGCGAGCTGTATGGGTCAAAATGATAATACTTAACAGAGAGGCCGTATTTTTTTAAGTCCTTTAAAGCATTTTTAATACCCGTTTTTGGAGCAAGCCAATAGCTATCATAAGATTCTGCAGGAATTAATACAGCAACCACATATTGCTTTTTCGAACTTAAAGCCCTAGCAATAATATTTGGCTGGTAGTCCAATTCTTTAATAATGCGGAGAATTTTTTCTTCCACTTTTGCTGCAACTCTACCTCTTTTGTGCAAAACCCGATCAACAGTTCCTGTAGAAACCTGTGCTTTGGTTGCAATGTCCTTAATGGTAATTATTTTGTCTTTCATTGTTAAGCCCTTAAGCTATTTTATTTGACGAAATTAAAAAATTATAAATAGTTTGACTGATTTTTAGATGTTTATGGCATTACAGTATCTTTTAGCAAGCCTTTATTTTTGAAATATTCATTTGCATTGTAAAAAGACTCCTTAGCCCAATCTTTATTAGTTTTAGGAAGTTGTTTTTTGAGTTTATTTATAGTTCTACTATAGCGCTGTTCCGGAGCTAAATTATGCCATTCGTTGGGGTCTTTAAGGATATCGTATAATTCCTGTGAACCATCTTCATATTGTATAAATCTGAAATCGGCGGTTTTGATACTGTGGTTGTTTTTTCCCCAAGTGGTAATTGCCGGATGTTTCCATTTAGCATTTTCGTTTATAATTAAAGGTTTAAGGCTAAAACCTTCGTTTGCTTTGTATGGATTTAAGCCCGCCAAATCAATAATTGTAGGGTAAATGTCAATGAGTTCTACTGGTTTATCGATTTTTTTTGACGACGAAATTCCTGCACCCGCAAACATTAAAGGTGCTCTGGTTGCTCTGTCCCATAAGCTAACCTTTGCGAATGTGTTTTTTTCGCCTAAGCGGTATCCGTGATCAGACCATAAAACAATGATGGTATTGTTTGCATAGTCGCTTTTTTCCAAAGCATCCAAAACCCGACCAATGTTATGGTCGGTATAGGTAACGCAGGCTAAATAAGCTTGTAAAATATTACGCCATTCATTGTTTTTAATTGCCCATTCGGCAGTTGGCATCATTGGCCAGTCGTCAATTTTTTTGGTAATCGCTGGTAAATCATCTCTGTCATTAGCCAAATAGGGTGGAAGATGGAGTTTAGCAGGGTCATATAAGTCGAACCATTTTTGTGGCACATACCAAGGCACATGTGGCCTAATAAAACCCACGCTTAAAAAGAAAGGATCATCATGGCGTTTTGCCAACTGGCTTACGGTCCATTCTGTAGCGTGGTCATCTGGCATTTCTTGATCTGTTTGTGGAAATGCGCCCCAATCTGTTGCAGTGCCTTTTTTATCCCATTTAAATTTTGTTGCTGGATTAGGTCCGTATTCTGAAGCGCCACCATCTTCATCTAACAATCCATCCGGAAAATGCTGATGAAAAACTTTGCCAACTCCCAAAATACGATATCCAGCATCTTTAAAATACTGAGGCAGATTTTTAGTGTTTGCCGTTAAAGAATTAACTTGTTTAATATCATTGTCGGCAATCATACCGTAAATTCCGGTAGAAGAAGGACGTAAACCGGTTAAAATTGAAGCCCTTGATGGTCCGCATAATGGGGCTTGACAATGTGCATTGGTAAATAATACGCCGCGTTTTGCAAGCTTATCCATATTTGGGGTTATTGCATCTGGATTGCCCATTGCGCCGATAAAATCGTTTAAATCATCTACCGCAATCATTAAAATATTGGGTTTAGATTGTGGTTTCTGCTGGGCATAACCATATTGAGTCAGCAATAAACTAAAAAATAGGATTAGGTATTTGATGTTTTTCAATTTGATGTTGGTTAAAATCATGTTAATTAATTGCTAGTAGTTTACTCACCTGTTCGCCAATAATCATTAGGTATATCTGCAAGCCATTTTGGTCTCACATCATCCCAGGTTAATGGTTTTCCTTTGATACCGCCATTTATTATATCTTGAATATTTAGGTTTATACCTTCAATGTTATCAATCTTCGCAACTTTACTTTGGGAGTAACCTGCAATGCTTTGTGGCTGATAAAAATCGGGACTACCGGTATTGTTAATTGCAAGAGGTTGGATATTGGTGGGGTTATTTTTAGAGATTCCGTAGCTATAATTATTTTCGAAAGATTGCTTAGCGATATCTCCTAAAAATAAATCAAAGCTTGTTTTTTCTGTAGTTATAAAAAGATTTCCATTAAGCGTGATATTATAGGGTCTATAATTAGGTAATTCGCTATTGCTAACGCCTTCTGTCCGTCTTTCAAATAAAGGTTCAAAATTGATAGCGTAACCATTATTGTTTTTAAAAATGTTGTTTACTGCCAATATATCAAAGGCTAAAGCATGTTCAGAATCTTTAATTCCAGGGTTAAAATATAATGCCGCGTTTCCTCTGGAAGCAATGGTTTTCTGTAAACTAAAGTAGTTGTTGGCAATAATATGTTTGCTGCCCCAGATAAACATTCCACCGTAACCAAATTTATCATCGGTAGATATATAGAAATTATTTAAGGCTACTTGTTTATCGCCATGTCTGAAGTTTAATGTACCCTGGCTGTTAATAATAGTATTTGCATAATATACGTTTTCTTGTGATTTGCTGGTTACAATCTCTGCTTCAGAATCCTGACGCTGAAATAAATTGGAGTCAACCAAGCAACGGCCCACATCATATCGCGAATATCCTATACGAATGCCGCCACCAGCGTTACCCACTTTTGGTGGGTTAGAGAAAAAACAATGGTCTATTCTATGGTACATTGCCGGACCAATGTTAGAGCCGTCATTTGTTTCCTTTAAACGGTTATTAAGATTGATAACTTGGTCCAGAGTTTTTTTGCCTACAAAAACGCAATGGTCTATCCTACAATGTTTAGGTACAGTTTTATCGGTATTTAGTGATGTAGTGATATAAGCAGAATTTACTTGATCGAAATCATTAAACACACATTCTGTTACTCGATTATGGCTTCCGTAAAGGGCTATAATCCCGGGACCATGTGAAGCCCATTCATTAAAATTACGGTTGCCGTTTTTAAAGTAAAATCCTTTAAATAAAATATACTCGCCCCTCAGTTCCACTTTTGCGTCGCCAGTTATAAATACTTTTCCAGGGTTTTTTGCCATTATCGTAATCATCTTTTCGGCAATACCAGACTCATTTACCACCAGTTTAAGATCTTTGTAATCGCCATCCTCAAAAATCAATTTGTCTCCCGGCTTTAGCTTAGGCAAGGTGGCGTAAACTTCTTCGTTATTTTTAACCAAATACGAAGCTTGGGTTTCAATAGTGGGCGTTTTTGCTTTGCATGACATCACTGTCATCAGAAACAAAACCATAAGCGTGATCTTATTCATTCGGTCTATATTTTTGTGATAAGTATTTCGACGTTTGCCTTTTCCCTTATTAAGGATACATTCTTTCCATATCTCTCCCTACAGTTTCCATTCTGTGTTTGATAATCAAGTTTTCTGGGCCATAAGAACTTGACCAATGTGGTTTTGATAGTCCTTTTTCCCATTCGGCAAGTTTAGCTAATAGGTGTTTTACCTTTTCCGGATTTTCCTTTGCCAAATTCTTGGTTTCTGATAAGTCTTTGCTTAGATCAAACAGTAAAATGGGGTCTGTTTCTACGCGAATTAGTTTCCAATTGCCTTCTCTTACTGCTGCTGCTACACCTCTACGCCAAAATAAGGCTTCATGTGGGGCTTCTTTGGTTTCTCCTTTAATGTATGGGAGAAGATTTTTACCGTCCAGTGTTTTTTTGCCCACTTGCTTCCCATTAGCGGCAGCTAAAGAGGTTGGTAAAAAATCCAAAGAATTTACCGGATAATCAAAAGTAACGTTGTGTGGGAGTTTGTTTTTCCAGATCATCGACATCGCTACACGCGTACCGCCTTCCCAAACAGAACCCTTCATTCCGCGTAACGGTCCATTATCTGAAGAGTTTGTTGTTGCGCCACCATTGTCGTTCAAGAAAAGTATAAGCGTGTTTTCGTCTAAATTATTTTCCTTTAATGATTGTCTTAAGCGACCAACGTTATCATCAAGCGATGCCATTAATGCCGCATAAGATCTTCGTCCACTATCTGCAATAGATGAAAATTTATCCCAATATTCTTTTTTAGCATCCACCGGAGTGTGAACCGCATTGTATGCTAGATAAACGAAAAATGGTTTTTCTGCTTTCTGTGTCATAAACGAGATGGCCTTATCTGTCCACATATCTGTTAAGTAAGTCACGCTATCTTCTGAAACAATGCTTTTATTGTTATGAATTACTTGGTCTGCAGGAACTTTTCCTTTTATCGGAAAAAAGCTACGGTGGCCACCAACAAATCCGTAAAACTCATCGAAGCCGCGGTTTAGCGGAAAATGCTTTTCCTCATCACCCAAATGCCATTTACCAATTGCCAAAGTGCGGTAACCATTGGCTCGCATTTCGTCGGCGAAAGTGTTTTCTTCAGGATCCATACCCATGTCTTGTTTGGTGAATCCTTCGGCAGGTTCGCCCGACATATTGTTCTCAAACCCAAAACGCTGTTGGTAGCGCCCGGTTAACAAACCCGCTCGTGACGGTGCACAAACCGAAGCAGTTACGTAAGCATTAGTGAATTTTACACCCGATGCCAATAAAGAATCGATGTTTGGGGTCGGAATTTCGGTTCCTCCGTAGGCACCAAAGTCCGCATAACCAGCATCATCAGTTAAAATAATGATAACATTCGGTTTTTTGTTTCCCGCGGTGTTTTTGTTCTGTTGACTACAACCCGTAGCGATAATCACTGAAAAAATGAAGAAAAATAGAAAATTGATCCTTTTCATAATATTACTTTTATTGTTTTAATTATTTGGGCGTTTTAACACGCTATTCACTGTATCTTTTTTTGCACCCTTCGACTTCATCTTCGGCTCCGCTCAGAGTGATAATTCTCTGGGTTACAAAAAAGGATGCCGTTGCTATCGTTAACGCAAATTCAACTTAATCAAATTCGTTATCTCGACATGACGCGAAATCTAATCTCGCCAACATCTTTTAATTAATAACTAATTTAAACTGCGTAGCAATTCCATATTTACATGGAACACTCAATTCTGTATTTCCGTTTATAATTACCGATTTAATATCGTTTAAATCAGACTTTACTTGCCAAATCCCTTTCACAACAACGCAAACTACCGATGGTTGCGATGGTTTTCCGTACCAGGATTTAGAGTAAATGCTTTCTTCCTTCCTTTTTCCGTCTGCTAAAATTTTGGTGTCGTCTGGTCCACTGTAAAATGCTAAATCCGGGTCGGTAACAGACATTTCAATTGCTGTATTATCTTTTTTATACATCACCAAAACGGCTTTATCAGTAGTGATCAATAAAGAATCTTTTAAGCTTTCATTTGCTTTAAAAATAGCTTGTGCAGTAATGTTTTTTGGTGCGTACCAAACTTTATGCGCTAAACTATCCTGTTGTAAAACTTTGTAAACAGGTGCTTTAGAGCTCATTTTCGTTTTAAAGCTTTCTAATTGTTCTGTGTCTGATTTAATCAGCATAGCGTATTGGTAAGCATCATGTTTTGGCGCATTGCCATGGTTGAAAATAAGCTTGGCTATATCGCCTTTGGTAGCTGTTTTATCTTTTTGATCTCTGGAAATTTGCTCCATTTTGGTGAATTCTAACTCCACACTATTCGGGATATAATAACCAATTCCACGATTATCCAAAACGGTCAACGCCTTTTTATCATCCCATTTTTTATCTAATGGGAATGCTGAGGTGTTCATGCTATTAAAACTAAACGATGCATTTTTATTGCTCAATACATTTTGGAATAGCGTAGTTTGAGTGCTGTAATCTGTAATGCTATTGGTTATGTTTGAACCCAAAGCCACTGTTAAATCATCAAACATAAACCATGATTTTATTGCCCTAAAGCTACCCATATCGTATTTATCACTTCCATGTAGTTTCATCGCAAACAAACCTTGCCAGTTGTTTAAGTTTGTTCCTCCTGCAAAAACTTCGTCGCTTAAAAGCATTTCCTCAACTCCGCTAAAATCATCGGCGTTAATAATGTTTGCTCGTAATTTATCAATAGGTACGTGGAGTGTGGTTGTTCCTGGCATATTGTTCCAGTCCCAGCCAGTATCTTTAAAACTGCTACCATCATCGTGGGCTGTTTGCGGGAGCGTAATTTCCATTTGTCCGTAGCCGAAGTATCGTCCAAAAATATTTGCTCCCGGATACGACTCGTGAGAAACGATGTATCGGCTGTGTCCTTTTACGGTCAACAACCAATCTGCCCGTCGGTGAATGTCTAATAACCCGAAGTTTAAATTCCAGTGCCCTTGGGCAAATTCGGCAGGCTTTACATTGGCGTTTTCAAAAATTTTCTCCCATTTGTCTTTTTTGCTCCCGATAATTTTCAGATAAATGGAAGCCATATCCTGATCTATGTTTTCTTTTCCATTTGGCGAACCGGCCAAAGCCATGTATGCATAAGCATCTGAAGCAATTTTCCAGGTTCCTGTTGGATGCCTTCCCGAAATACTTATCGGCCATTTGATAGGGTTGGTATAGTACGACATCAATGTTAGGGCTTTTTTTAAGTAGGTCTGTGCTTCCGGTTTTACATGAAAAGCAGTTTTACTTAAGGTATAAACTATCGGCGTAATTCCCTGAAAACCTCCAACAGCATAAGCAGGATATAAAGTGCCATGATGAAAAACCGCACCATCTGGTTTAAATGTTCCATCGATAGCCGAATTTGGCATAATTGATTTTGAAAGCCAATTAGAGAATTCGTGTAACTGACGAACTTTTTCTGGGGAATCATCCATGATTAAAACCGAACTCAACATGCCACTTAAAAGGGTGTTAAATACATCGATATTTCCATCGTGAATGTCTTCTGGCTTGGCCTGTGAACGACCTAAACCGCTGAACCAAGCCATCATCTGCTGTGTTCTTTCTAATTTGTTATTGGCTTTAATCACCGGTTTCATTAAAAAGCAAGCGCTGTAAAAATCTGCGAAAGAATATCCCAAATGATGTACAGCACCCATTCCACTTCCATTTGCCCAGCCTTGGTCGTTTGCGTGGTCAAGCATGTCTATAAATATAGTTGCCAAACGAGATTTTTGCGTTTCGTTTTCGGTAACGCTATACGCAGCAGCAACATTCATTATTAAGCTGGTGTAGGCTTCTATACTCACCTTCTTAAAATTATTTCTTTCTTCGCGGTCGGCTTTGTCTGCGTAGAGTTCGGTGTCGTTTAACTCATAAACCGGTCGCCCAGTGATATTATTTCCGTCTCTTTTAATATTCCAGTAAGCAAATTCCTGTTCAAGGTCTGCAAGTTTTATGTTTTTGTATTTAGCTCTTGGCAGAATAAGTTCAGAAAAGCGGCTTTCAATCGTTTTAAAATCTTGTTTATCCTTTTCGCTAATTTGAGCTTGTAAAGGAAGGTAATGTGGCGTTCGTGTGAATGAATAAAGTGCAGTCCAGTGTGCATTGGCGGCTTTATCCGAACTTATGTTAACAAAAGGTACCTGCTCATCTCGCATCGGCGAGCGAGGGTTTATATTTACATTATATAATATTTGGTCGAAATAAAGGTTGCCTTTTTTTACCGAAGATGGTGCGTGAATAACCATTTTATCCATACCGTCGACAGGTTTGCCATTCATATCTCTGTGGTACATTACCCAAGCAGTACGCCAGCCACTAAAATTGAGGTTAAATTTAAAACTGCTCGCTGTTTCATTATCTTTTTTAAACTCGAAAAGCAAATGGTCGGTATTTGGTCTTTCGTTATAAACCCAAATTACAAAAGTACTTCTATCATCTTTGGCTACAGATCGGAAAGCAGTATCGGTTACTGTGATTGTAGCGTTCGCTTTTTTCCAGTCCCACTGCAAAGACTGTTTCCCGGTTTTAAAATGTTTTTCAGTTAAACTTAATTTTCCTGATTTTGCTTTCCAACCACTAGGAATAGTGGTTTCGATGATGTCTTTTACCTGCGCTTTTACAGGAGTAAGTAGCATCAACAGACCTATAAAGGCAATACCAGTAACTTTCAATAAAAGAGATTTTATAACCATGCTATTTTATAATTTTTATGCTGCTAGTTTTTCCGTTCTGCACTAAAGTAACGATATAAATGCCTTTAGCTAGCGACGGTGTTTGTAAGCTAATGCTGTTTAATCCTTTCTGAGCCACAAAACTATGGTTGGCAACTGTTTTACCAGAAAGTTCAGTGATATGGATGTTTGCGTTTCCGCCAAGTTCTGCGCTAAACTGTACTTTTAATTGGGTTTCACTTATGAAACTGGCTACAAAGGTCTCCTCATCAGTTAAACCATTGTTTACCGCAACCACAACATCAGCTATGCTTGATTCGCCGTCTTGATCTACCTGTTTTAGTTTGTAATAGTTGGTGCCTTGTGCAGCACCGTTATCTAAATAGCTATAATTGTTAATTTTGTTTGAAGTCCCTTGACCCGCAACTTTTGTTAAGCTGAAGAAATTTAAACCTTCTGCAGAGCGTAAAAGCTCAAAATAATCATTGTTTAGTTCTGAAGCAGTTTTCCAGTTTAAACGGATACCGTTGGTTTCTTTTTTCCCGGTGAAGGAAATTAAAGAAATAGGTAAGGTGCTTGCGCTGTAAGCTATATTCATTCCACCGTTAATAGTAAGTTTAGCATTGCCATCAGATTTACTTCCCTGAAATAAGAAAGCATTTAGCGGTGTGTTTACGGGAATACTATAATCGCCTGTAGTGCCACCTGTACTCGTTTCTACAGATCTTGGAATATCGTAGTTAAGTGATGCTTGTTTTGAATACCTTACTGAACTGTTGCTGGTTAAATTAGAAATCCATAAATGATAACAAGCTGGTGCTACGGTATAAGTACCGCCACCTCGTTGATAGAATTTACCAACAGAAGAATTATTACAGTAAATCTCAAACAGATAGGGAATATTTAAACTCAAATTACCGCCAGCTAAATCTTCATTGTTAGCGGCTGTATTTCCCAGTATTCTGTTGCTTATTATATAATCGTCGTTGAGTGAGTTATACGTAAAACTGATTGCGTTGAACAGTGTCCCCACTCCATTAGCAGATGAATTTGCAGCAGTAAAAACACTATTAGTATTACTGTATAGATTACTTGACGCACCGCGATTACCCATAGACCAAATAAATAGTGTTTTATCTTTAATAGCATTTGCACCTGTTTTTGCAAAAGTCATTGTAAAAGATTGAGCTGCAATTTCGCTAGCATTTGCGATGGTATACGTAGAAAACTTTGCAATTCCACTTGTTCCATTTGGGCGGATTGCCAAGGTATTTGCGGTAGCATCTAAAATAAAAGTTGCGCCAGAAGAGGTCGGAATAAATGCTCTTGCTGTACCAGAAGATGGAGCAGGTAAAAACGGTATGCTTGCAGTTGAAAGGCTTTCCCCGTCGGTGCTTAAAGTGCCAGATGTGCCACTGCTGAAATTATAAGTCCATGCATTAGCAGGCACTTCATCAAGCCATTTTCCAGCTATGATTGGTAACGTACTGCTATTGTAATTTACTTTTATTTTACTGATTGTTGCTGTTGCTGCATTATTATTAGGTTGTGTGCTATTGTTGGCCTGAAAAACATAAGCGTTCAAAGGTAACTCATTCGCGAGTTCAGAAGAAGAAGTAACTGTATTTAGCGATTTAGAAAAATCTACAGAACTGTTATAAGAAAGTTGATTTCCATTTACCCAAACGTGGAACTTCCCGCTTGCTACGGTATAAGTAGTTTCGTTACGTACATACGTTTTGGCTACCAGCGCATTATTAGCGTAAACTTCTACTGCCTGGCTTCCCCCTCGAGAAAATGCCGTATTACTAACCAATCTATTGGTTGGGGCGGTTCCGTTAGCAGCTTCCCTAAAATTGAAATCGATACTATTTGCTCCTATTACCCACTCAAAAGCAGTAAATAATTCTTGGTTTGCTAAGTAAATAGCACTTGAACTTGTAAATAAGGAACTCGCTGCATTTTTATTTCCCAAGGCCCAAACAAATGTGCCATTTGTAGCAACCGCATTAAAACTGATAGTAAAGAACGCACTTGCTATTTCTGTTGAGTTATCAATATTGTATGCAGAAAGCTTATTCTGTGCTGAGGTTGAATTGGCGGTAATCGTTACACTTGCTGTTTCTGGATTAGTTGGATTATTGACAGAGAACCCATTGCCACCTGTGCCAGTTCCGTTAACTTGGACTTTACTTATTCCTGATGGTGGAGTTGGCAAAAAACCAGCAACTGCAGGTGGACCAAAAGAAGTTTCTGAAGAACCGGTGGTGAAATTTCCTCCAGTTCCGGTATTGCTACCTAAGTTATAGTCGTAAGTATTTTGTTGAGCGCTCCAGATGCCGTAGCCGGAAGTCTTATTTGCTAATCTGATTTGTAGCTGTGCATCATATAATGAGGCAGGCAATACTGCTGTGCCGTTTGATTCTTCGTATTTAAGTTGGTTTGGTATAAATGTAGTTGCCGAACCATGAAACCCAACAATTATTGGATATGGGATTTTAAAATAGATATTACTACTTGGCCAAAAATCGAAGTTAGAGAGGTCTGTATTGGTTTTTTTATAGTTCCAGAAAACCAAATTACGCATGTGGTTGGGCATTTCTGCAACATCACCCCCAGCTCTTCCGGTTTGTAAGCCACCAGTTACGTTATCTAATAAAGTGTTTCGGGGCTGCGATGAATGACTTTCAAAGCAAGTAGTTGCCGGGTAGGTAACATTATATAGCACCGTGTTCATAGATGTTTTTGAAACACCTACAGAATGCCATTGTCCTGCTTGATCGTCGATATTACTGATTAAAACATTGGTTGCTCCTGCATTATTGATTGCTTCATGACCTCCGTTTCCGGTGATTTTACAATTGTCAATAGTAATATTTGCGCCATTTACACCAATTGATGCGCCTACAGAAACATCAGTAAAACGACATCTCCTCATCCATGAGTTTACTAATCTTTTAAACTGTATCAATGAATAACCACTATCATCTAAAGCAGAACCATGGTGATCAAAGGCTTTCTGGAAATTGCCTACAAAAGCAATATCCTCTACACCCATTTCTTCAATATATTTATATTTGGACAATACCCAATTTAGAGATGAATTAACAGGGTAAGGTAAGGGTTGTTTTAGGGTGATGGTGTTTCCGGTAATTTTACTGATCTGTAGCACAAAAGATAGATCAACCCCGCCGTTTTTTAAACTGGTCCAAGTGGAGTTTACGGGATAATTACCAATATCTAATTTTAGCGAATTTGCATCCGTACTTTGCATTTCAAAAAGCAACCAATCGCCAGCTACTAATCCGGTTGTACTTGTTGCCGTGATGTTAAAATCTCCAATAGCTGCATCAGCACTCATTCCGGTTGGATTAATTGCAGCCGATCCGCTACCAATAAGAAAAATAGATGGGCAAGAATAAAGCTTAGCTGGATCCGTTGGGTCCATAGGTGTTTTCATAAATAACTCGGTTCCACCTGCTCCGCTTCCACTACCTTTTAAAATAATGTTGCTTTTATTGATGTTAAAAACTGTTTGATCATCGGTAGCATCTTGTATTATAAACCTTCCGGGAGGGAAATATATAATGCCACCGTTATTACCAGTAAGTGCAGCTGCAATTGCTGCCTTTATGGCTGTTTTATCAGAGGTATTGTCGTTTGCAATAGCGCCATAGGCTGTAACATCGTATACGGGCAAGTTTTTTGCGCTGTAATCAATTGCCTTTTCGCCATTTTGATAACCTGCATAAGAAAAATCGGGCAGTATGGATTGTTTGGGATTTGATTTATAATCTGTAAATATCTGCGCTTCTGATTGGGCAAATAAATCTCCTACACTTAGTAGGGACAATGCATATGCTATTACTATCTTTTTCATGATCAATCTATATGGATATTGATACAGTTATTCCCTTTTCAAAATACAGTTAGAGGGGTAGAGTCCTTAGCTAAGCATTGTTGATGTAGAAAAACCAGCCTTAAATATTCAAACTGTTGAACATTTAAGGCTGGGGAATGTATGGATTCGTTATTTTACAATTTTTATGCTCTTGCTATTTCCGTTTTGCAAAAGCGTAGCTACATAAATACCAGCGTTTAGCGATGGTGCTGCTAAACTGATATTATTTAATCCTTTAGTAGCCGAAAAAGATTTAGAAAACACTTTTCTTCCAGATAAGTCTGTTAAGCTTAAGCTTGCAGTACCTGTTGCCGTTGCATCAAAAGAAGCATTTAAAGTATTATTGCTAAGGTTTGCAGAAAAAGCATTTGCTGCTGATAAGCCACCGTCAACCGCCACAACGATATCAGAAACAGTTGCAGTACCGTCTTTGTCAACTTGTTTTAATTTGTAGTAATTGGTACCTGCTTGTGGAGCGTTATCTAAATAGCTGTAAGTATTAACTTGGTTAGACGTTCCTTTACCTGCAATGCTGGTTAGGGTAGTAAAAGTTTGGCCTTCTGTAGAACGTAAAACATCGAAATGATCGTTGTTTAGTTCTGAAGCTGTTTTCCAGTTTAAACGGATGCCGTTGTTGGCTTTTTCTCCTGTAAAAGAAGTTAGAGAAACTGGAAGGGGGTCTGTTGCTGCTTGATAAGTAACTTGTAAATTTGATAGTTTTATTGTTTCTTGAGTGGCATTTCCCGCAACTGCGATTGATAGCGTATTAAGTGCAGGTTTTGTAGCACTAACATAAGCGTCAGATTTTGGAAATTCAAAGGTGAATCTGGTGCCGTTCACGTAAATGTGATACTTTCCAGCTGTAAGCGCAACACTATTGAGATCAGCGGGATTGTATTTATAATTAATGCTACTTGCAGTATTGTTTGCAAATATTTCAATATTTTGTGAAACGTTTGGTTTAATTAAATTTACATTGTCTGGCGCATCAGTTTGGCCTGATCCGTTAGCCGGTTTGTATTGCGTTTTAAAAGTTGTACTCAGTATTAACCTAAATGAGCCGAAAATGGTTGCGTCTGCATTGGAGAAAGGACTACTAGAATTTGTTAGCGCACTGCTACCATCTCCGGCATTGTAATTACCAAGGGCTATTACGATTGGGTTTGCGTTAGCTCCCGAAAAATTAGTTAAATCTAATGTAAAAGAGAATTTAGCAATAGCATTTGAATTTCCAATACTGTGAACAGCCACTTTAGCATTTCCAGATGTGCCATTTTTGATTGACAAAACTGATCCAGAAAGTTTGAATTCTGCATCTGTAATGTAGGAAAGTGCTCTCAATCTATAATCTCCTTTTGATGGAAAAGGAAAAAAGCGGTTATTGTCTCCACTATTTGGAGCTTCATAAAAGCTTGGTGAGGCAACACCTGCAGCAGTCGTGTCATTTGCGGGTGACGCACCTCTATTCCAATCTACATTTATCACTCGATTATAAGGAGTAAACTGTGCTTGGGCAGCTCCCGCTACCAACATTAGCATTAAAAAACTTTGTACGATTTTTTTCATGATTTTAATTTTTAAGTGTATAATTAATTGATTTTAAAGTTTTATAAATTTTTGGCTATGCTTTATTTTCTCTGTTGTTACTTTAATAATATATTCTCCAGTATTTAACTCTTCCAGAAACACCGGAAAAAGGTTAAGCCCCATTTTAATATTTATATCTTTTTTGAACCGGAGTTGCCCGTTTAAAGCATACACAGTTATAGTTCCCTTCTCTTCTTTCTCAGATCTAAAACTTACGTTTATGAATGAAGAAACGGGGTTGGGATAGCATTGGATTTGAGAATTTATAAATGGAAGCTTAACTGTGGTTGTCCGTTCATCACTAATGGTACCATCAGCGTCAACAGTTTGCAGTTTGTAATAAAGCGTTTGGTTTGTTTTTGCAAAGTTTGCGTCGGTATGGTTATAAGTTGTTTTTATGGACGAATTACCGCTTGCATTAACTGTTGCAATCTCTTCGAAACTTAACCCATCATCACTACGGTAAAGCACAAATTTTTTAACATTCTTTTCTTCAACACTTGTCCAGTTCAACTTAATGCCCGTAGACTGATAGGTGCCAATAAAATCGAGTAGTTTTATGGGTGTAACATTTGATTTTTGAAGCAATATACTGGAAGCAAAACCGTCTTTAACTGTAAAACCAACGTATAGTGTATTTGCTGTTTGGTTTACACTCGCACTGTTTGGGTTCGTTATTACTGTGTAATTGCCTGTTAAGCCCAAATTAATTGTTTGCGGACTAGATACAAAATCACTGACCGAATTTGTTATCGCATTTAAATTTGGATTGTTAATGGTAACCAAAACTTTATCAGTATCGTATTCTTTAACGTTAATTAAAGCTTGCTCAGAAACACTGGTTACCAAACCTACATTTACACCCATTTTATATTTGAAAAACACATAAGCCGTAGTGTTCTCTGGAATATATTTAATTGCGTGAAAATCCGCAGTTTGGTTTAGTACCGTATAAACATTGCCGGTTTCCAACGTTGTGGCTAAATCTTTCATTTCTGTTGGCGTAACTCCCGGGGCAACTACATATTCATATTTCGCTGGCGCACTTGCAAGCGGCTGATTGCCATGGATTAGATAGGCTCTTGTAAAGTTTGCGGTATTGGTTTCTGCTCCGGTTAATGAGGTGTAATCTGGCGTAGTTTGCGTTCCTAGTTCAACCTTGTAACTATCATTTCCTGCCGGAAGGTAAAAGCCTGTGCCTTGCGAACTGGTTAGCCATTTGTAATTGGTAGCTAAACTGTAACTACTAGCAAATGGATTACGTACTTCAGGATTTGTAGAATTATTATTCATGGTAGGTGCAGCAGTAGTACTTACCGTTTGAAAAAGATTTGACACTACACTGCCTTGGTTGTTGCTTACGCTGATATCGCTACCCAAACAAATCAATATGTTATCAAAAGCAAAAACAGATTTTTTAAATTTTAGATTACTGGTGGTGTAGTAATTTGTATTTCTTTGCTGAAAATCTATCCCAAAAATGCCGTTTTTACCTAAAGAGAGTGCGCCGGCAAAATCGTTTACTTGATATTCATCAGCTCTAGATTGTTGCGCTTGTAACTTATTAAACGGTAAAACTACAGTGGTTGCACCAGGCATATAATTCCAGTCCCAGCCGGCACCATTTAAGATGTAGCCAGAATCTTCCAAAGTTCCGTTATACAAAATCTCTAAAGAGCCGTAGCTTTGGTATCTACCATATCTATTTTGTGTAGGGTAGATTTCTGTGCCAAACAAATATGACGTTAGACCTTTCATAACAGCAGTCCAGTTGCCACTCTTCTTTACTCCTAAATTCGCATAGTTATAAGCATAAAATCCATCATAATCTTTTGCTGGAGTTGCGTAGGTGCTTACACTGTAAGTATAATTATATAAAGCAGCCATTTCTGGTTCAAAAGGTTCACCAATAATATCGCCTCCAATTTCAACTAACCTTCTAAACTGTACATCATTTATCGGAATCTTGGTAGGAAACGGCGTTCTTCCAGATTCTGAGTTTGCATAAACCCCACCTTTAGAAGACTCTAAAAAGATGCTTTTATAAGCAAAGGCCATGTTATCATAAGCGCCCTGACTGATTTTGAAAGCTGTGCCTTTTAATGCATAAGCTCTATCAACCCAAGTTGCAAAGGCATACATGTAACTCATTTGATGAGATTGATGATGAAAACCTGTGCCGTCTGGTTTAATACCATCTCTAAACCCTTGGCTGATATCCGTGTTCCGCTCTAAAAAGTTTTTGAGGTATTTTAAATCGCTTACAGCTTCATTATTTGAAGTTAAAGCGCAAGCCGTCTCAAATAAGAAAGTCAATTTAATATGTACAAAATCTGTGTTTTGCCCTGGTGTTGGATTTAGTTCGTAAATTTTATTATATTCATGAGACCATTTCAATAAATTAATTACATCTGTTCTTAAAGGTTCGGGATAGATTGATAAAGCTTCTAAAAAACCTAAGGGAAATTTTCTTGCATTGTCGTAAGAGTTAGTAGCTAAATCGTTTCTTCCTCCTTCTGAAATGCCTTGGTCTATAATATATTCGGTAAACAGTAATAATTTATCTTTTGCATCTGTATCGTTATTTTTCAAAAAAGCTCTTGCCAAAGATTGGATATGAGTGGAGACTAACACCAAAAGGGTAGGGTCATTGGTCTCTAAAATCCCTTTACCTTTGATAGAATTATCAGGGTTGCGGGTAATTCCACAGTTGGTTACGTAAGTTTTAGCAGCAGTAACAGCAGTTGGGGTTACGCTTCCGATATTTCTTGTATAATTGGACTTTACAATAGCTAAACTACTAAGTTCAGCAATGGATGCCGGTAGAATGCTTACGTTCGATTTCTTGAGATAAGCACCTAATGGGTCTTGTGGAGATTCTATCTTGAAATGCTGATAATCCAGCGCCATGTGGGGCCCAGGCTGTCTAATCTCTGTATTCCCAATAAACGTAAAATTATCAAAAAATAGTGTTCTGGTAGTTCCAGCGGGAGCTACCTTTTTATAAGTGATTCTACATTGGTTTAGGTTGAAACTAGCCTTCTCGTTGCCATTGTTATAATCGTAACGGTAACTGCGGTGGTAATCTCGCCAGCCTACAAAATTTAATAGCATGGTGCCTGTACGTTGCACTACGCCACTATTATCTAAAAATTCGAATATTAGTTGGTCGTTATTTGCTTCTGAGCTGTAAACGTATAGTTGTGCCGAACTGGCTGTTGCACTTCCCACCTCGCCAGACGGTATATTTAGGCTACTTGCCATTATTTTTTTATTATCTGTGGCAACCCATTTAATAGCTTTGGTTCCGCTTTTAACATGTTCTCCACTTGTAGTAAGACTTATAGAAGCGTCTGTGCTGAAATAACTGGGCACACCGCTTTCAAAATCTGTAAACCGCGTTTGGGCATTTACAAATACCGAGAAAAATAGGAGTAGAAGGAGTAGTAGTGTTTTTCTCATTTTATGGATGTTAGCTTAATCTGTGTATCATTTGTTCTGGAGCCATCAGGCCAAGGAATATGTTCGCCTGTTGTTTTGCTTACTGGTAACTGCGCTTTGTAGTTTTTTAAATATTGAGTTAAAAGTGCTGTTAACGCAATGGCTTTCTTTGGGTATTTTTTTGCCAGATTATGTTGCTCGCCAATATCAGCCGATAGATTGTAAAGTTCTGCGTTTTGTTTTTTGTAATCGTAAACTAACTTCCAATCTCCTTGACGTAAAGCACTAAACCAAGAAATTCCTGGAGCATCTTCTGGAATCCATCTGTTAGGGTAGTGCCAAACCAACACTCTTTTGTTATCTATAAGATCGGGGTTTTTAATACTGCCCAAGAAACTTAGTCCGTCTGGTTGTTGCACCGTGGTCCGGTCTTTAACACCAGCAATATCTAAGATGGTAGGGAAAAAATCCTCAATTAATAGGTAACGCTTGGCAATTGTTTTAGGTTTGGTAACACCGGGCCAACTCACAATCATGGGCTCTCTGACTCCTCCTTCATAAACAGAACCTTTTCCAGCTTTTAGCGGATAGTTTTGTGTATGTGCAATACCAGATCGTGGCGGAACTCGGGAGAGTCCTCCGTTGTCCGACATGAAAATAATCACCGTATTATCGGTGAGTTTGTTTTTATCTAGCCAATTCATTAAATCGCCCAAACTTTTGTCCATCCCTTCAATTAGGGTGGCATAAGCGATTTCTCCTTTGCTTAAACCTTTATTCTTGTATTTCTCAGCAAATCGGACATCAGCTTCTAATGGTATATGTATCGCATATTGCGACATGTACAAAAAAAATGGTTGTTGTGTTGTTTTGGCTTTTTCTAATGCGATGATCGCTTCTTTAGTAAGTGCTTCTGTTAAAAAAGTGTTTGTGTTGTAGTACTTTTCTAAACCAGGAACGGCCTGTAGGCTTACTTTTCCGTTTATAGGTTTATTCCCAAATTCGGTTTCACTGAGGTAACTAGCGGGGCTACCGATCTGATTGCCAGCAATATTTACGTCAAAACCAAAGTTGATCGGATTATCTCCGGGTGTGTTTTTAGATGCATAATGCGCTTTCCCACAGTGTATGGTATAATAACCAGCATTTTTTAACAGCTGTGGAAGAGCAGTAACATGTACAGTGTTTTTAATGTTTGCTACTGGACTCATGCCATCTATATTCCAATCTACGGGTTCGTAAACGCTATCAGGATAATCAGAACTGATGTTTTTTTGTATTGCTGTCCAGTTGGTTACACGGTGATGCGATGCATTCATCCCCGACATCAAGCTTACTCGCGTTGGCGTACACACGGGAGTAGCATAAGCATTCGTGAATTTTGTGCCCCTAGCCGCCAGTTTTTCCATATTTGGCGTGTGGTAAAGCTGGTTACTAGGAGTAGATTTCTCCCAAAAAGGTAAGGATGTATCCTGCCAGCCCATATCATCCACTAAAAATAAGACAATATTAGGTTGTTGCTGTACAGTTTGCGCTTGTGCCGCCAGCTGTAAAACAGACAGTAAAACAATACCCTTAAAGAGAAATCTACCCTTCATATTTCAAATTGTTTTAATAAGTTACAATTAAGGGAGTAGCTAAACTTTTGCTATACACCTCTAAGTATTTAATCCAGTCAATTTCTTTTGGGAAACTTGGATTTCTGCTCCAAGCATTACCTTGGTAATATGTAAAAGCTTGGTTTTTAGAAATAGTTTTCAAACCTAAAAGATGATTCGCTTCATCAACAAGTTTAAACTTTTCATCTGCAGGGAAAATCACACCTACACCAATCATTCCGTTGTCAACTTTACCGTCGGTTTTGTCCCAATAGCTTACGTAATTGTTGATATGGTCTATCTTGATGCTTCCGTCATTGGCATGTTTGGTAACGCCGGCAGCAATGGGTAAAGAAGCACCTTTGAAATAATAGTGACTCACAATTTTATTAAGGTTTGAGCCCGCATCCAACGAAATATGTTTTGTTTGGGTAACTTGCTGACCGTTAACGTTCCACGCAACAAAGTATAGTTCAAAAGTTAAACGAATAGGACCGTTGTCAATAATTTTGTAAGACGAGTAATTTTTTGGAAAAATAAACTTACCGTCTATAAACGGCGCCGAATCTCCAGAACCTAATGACATACCAACTTTGTAGCCGTCCATTCCCTGTCCGTGGTTGGTGTGGTAATCCCCATTTTTATACCATTTGTTTAATAATAATTCGGATGTGTTTTTAGACCACACATCTAATCCTTTAGCATTGTCAGACTGTGTTTCTAAAGCAGCGCCGTACATTCTAAAAGCTACCTTATCATTCTCCCAAGCAAAATCATCAAAACGTTCTGGTACTTGACGACCATAAACTTTTGAAGTATAGTTTTCTCTTTTGCCTTCTTTAATGGTAAAAAACAATTCTGTTCCTGCTGAAATATCTGTTTGGAAAATTAAGGTTTGAGGTCTCTTTTTTCCGTTAAACAATAGTTGCGATGGAATTTGCTTTCCGCTGATTACGTCTATAACAACAACGTTATCTGCATTAACCTTTTTGTTACGCTTGGTAATAGCGCTCCAAGAAACTTCAACGGTTTGTGCCATACGCTGTATTCCCATTGTGTTTTTTACGTTTACCAAAAGGCCGCCAGCTAAGTTTAGTTCCATCTTATAGATTTCGCTACCTGCTAATAAAAAGGCACCAACACCGTAAACGTCGGTATCATCATAAGTTACGCCTTGTGGGTCGCGACCTTGTGCTTGTACGTAGCCTAATTTTCCGTTCGGGTGCACAGATGTTACCAATGCTGTCCAGGCGTTTTTAACTACTTCTTTGTAATCGTTATAATTCAGCAAACCGTTGTTGATTCCCCAAGCCAAAGCGTATGCAAAAAAGCCAGTACCACTTGTTTCTTTAGCAGGAAAACTAGCTGGATCTAACAAACTAGCATGCCACGAGCCATCTGGTTGTTGTAGCGATGCAATTCTTTTAGACATTTCTTTAAACTGCTTCTCAAATTTTTTCCTAGCGGGATGATTTTGTGGCATTACTTCTAAAATTCGGACTAAGCCTCCCATTACCCAACCATTTCCTCTTCCCCAAAAAACCTTGGCGCCGTTGTTTTCTTTTTTATCGAAATATCTGCTATCGCGATAGAAAAGATGTTCTGCATTATCATATAAATAATCACTGCTTTTCCACCAAAGTTTAGAAGCGGTATCTAAATATTTTGAGTCTCCGGTAGCCTGTGTTAGGTATCCCAAGGCTGGTGGACCCATAAATAAGGCATCGCACCAAGCCCATTCTCTATTGTAAATTTCGTTTACCCAAAGTAAAGACTCTGTGTGTGGTAAAGTAACAATGGTATCTGCCCTGTTTTTAAACTTTGCAATGTATTTTGGGTCTTTGTAAATCTGATAGAGTTGTGAGTAGGTTTGTCCCACACAGTAATCATCGGCGAAATACCGCTCTGGGCCTAATCCCCATTTATTGTCATTACCTACCTCAATCAGTTTTTTATAGTAGGTATTATCATTTGCAATTTTACCCCAAGCCATCATCCCGGTATAAAGTGCGCCGTTTGTCCAATCGGTTTTTGGTGTTTTCCAACCATTTTCGGCTAAATCTTTCCACTGCCAATCAGCAGTTTTTTTCATGATGTGGATAATGCTGTCGGGTTGTAAATTGCTTTGCGCAAAAGTGATGCTGTAAGTGCTTGCAAAAAATAAAAAGAAGCTTAGCTTTAAAAAATGAGTTAATCTAGTTTTCACGATAATTGAGTTTAATATTTAATTATTTGAACCAAGATGGCAATTTACCTAATCTATTTTTTAATTGGCCTTCGTATAAAGATTGTGGCAATACTTTTTGTCCATTTGATTCTTCATATTTCAACTGACTTTCGATAAACTTTGTTGATGTTCCGTTAAAACCTACCATAATAGGGTAGGGGATTTTCCAATAGCGCTGGTTTGGCCAAAAATTGAATTCAGGATATTCTGTATTGGTTTTAGTATAGTTCCAAAACACTAAGTTACGCATGTGGTTTGGCATGTTTACAATATCTCCGCCACCCCTGTTCATCATTAAACCGCCAGTAACATTATCTAAAAGCGTATTTCGCGGTTGCGATGCATGGCTTTCAAAACAGGTAGTTGCTGGATAAGTAACTTTATATAAAACAGTATTCATTGCTGTTTTTGAACTGCCAACAGAATGCCATTGCGAAGCTTTATCTGTAATATTAGACAAAAGGACATTTGTTCCTCCTCCATTGGTGATGGCTTCATGTCCGCCGTTTCCAGTGATTTCGCAGTTGGAGATAGTGATATTGGCTCCGTTGTTAACAACGGCTCCTACAGACACGTCCGTAAAGCGACAATTATTGATCCAAGAATTTGTAATTCTTCGCATATTAATCATGGTATAGCCACTGTCATGTAACCAAGAGCGGTGATGTACAAAGGGTGTTTTCCAATTCCCTACAAAAGCAATGTCCTCAATACCCACTTCCTCAATTTGGCTGTATTTGGCCACTTTCCAATCTAAATCTGCATTTATTGGATAAGCCAAAGGTTGACCAAGTGTAATGGTATTTCCTTTTATTTTTGCGATTTGATGGACAACGGATAAATCTACACCGCCATTTGCCAAAGCTTTCCAGTCTGGATTTACTGGGTAATCGCCCAGATCTAATTTAATGGATGCCTCGTCTTTGCTTCGCATGGTTAGTATAACCCAGTCGCCTTTTGTTAAATCAGTGGTTTGGTCAAGCTGGATATCAAAGTCTCCTACTTTTGCGTGAGCGCTAATTTTTCCTATATTTTTTTCACCAGATTTGCTCCCGAAAACAAACATTGGCGGGCTACTCCACATTTTTGTAGTGTCTTGCGGTTGCAATGGTACTTTCATAAAAAGCTCTGTGCCGTCTTTTCCACTACCACTTCCTTTAAAAACAACATTGCTATTGCTTACCCAAATGCTGTTTAAATCATCATATATATCCTGAATAATAAACCTTCCTTTTGGAAAATAGATGATTCCACCACCTGTTTTATTGGCTGCGGTAATGGCGTCAATAATTGCATCTTTATCAGATTTATCATCATTTGCAACCGCTCCAAAAGCAGTAATATCATAAGTAGGGAAACCCGAAGCTTTATAATTCATCAATTTTTCGCCGTTTTTATAACCTACGTATGAAAAATCTGGAAGAATAGAACGCTTAGGGTCTGCTTTATATTCGGTAAAAATTTTGGCTTCTTGCTGGGCAAAAGAGTTGCCAACAAAAGCAGTGGATAAGGCTAAAACAGCTAATACTTTTCTCATTATTTCTCTATATCAAAATTATCTCCAGTTTGCTTTAACCAAGCTTTTAAATCTTTTTTTAGGGTTTTAACTACTTCCGTATTACTATTATAAAGGTTGCTTAGTTCAAAAGGGTCTTTTTGTATATCAAACAAATACTTGTTTAAATTTTTTCCTTTTAAATCGTAAACCAGCTTGTATTGCGTAGTTCTAACTCCTCTAAAACCGGTATTGCTTTTGCCTGCCGTAACCGACCCCATAATGTATTGTAAATTTGGATAATCTCCTTTTCCGCTGGTGATATATTTAGAAAAATCCCTACCATCAATATCTGTTGGGAGTGGAGTTTTCACGCCCATAATGTTTAAAACCGTTGGGAAAATATCAGGTTCGCTCATTAACATTTGGTTGTCAAAGCGAGCTAGTATTTTGCCGTCCCAGTGCATGATGAAGGGAATACGAACGGATTCTTCATAGAAATGATTTTTTGAAACCTCTTCATGCTTACCCAAACTATTTCCGTGGTCGGCCATGAAAATGATCAATGTGTTTTTTTGTAGACCACTTTGTTTTAGGTAATCTAAAATTCTACCAATCTGTTCATCGGCTCCGGTAATATTGGCGTAATAGTATTTAATGTTATCACGATAAAGTTTACCCATTTTAGTATCTGCAGCGGGTATATCTGGGTCTTTTATCAACGTTTCTAAAGAAACATCTTTATATAAGTTGTAATATTTTTTAGGTACTGATTTATAGCCTGTATGTGGAGGATTCATAGAAACAACCAAAGAAAAAGGTTTGTCGGCCGGTCTTACGTTTCCTTCGTTTTTAAAAAAAGCGATGGCCTTATCTGCTTCATGTTTTGGTCCCCATTCGTTTACGTAATGGAAACTATCCCGCGGATCGTTGGTATTCCAATACATGGGTTTATCATGCTCATCATAGGTTCCGTAAGCATACCAATAATCATAACCGTGACGACGGTTTGGTGGCGTCCACTCATTCCAAGCAACTTCTTTGTTATTTGAGGTATTGATGTAGGGTTCATGCGGTGCGTCTAAGTGCCATTTACCAATATAACCGTTGAAATAGCCTGATGATTTTAAAACATCAGAAATGCAAGTCATATCTGTAGGAAGCTCAATCCCGAAAGGTGTTCCTCTTGAATTTACGTTGCTAAAAACTTTGTTTTTAAGTGGATAACGTCCACTAAAAAGCATCGCTCTGCTTGGCGAACACAATGGGTAGTTAGTAACCATCTGTTTAGATACAAAGCTTTCTTTTGCAAATGCATCTAGGTTTGGTGTTTTCACAGGTTCTTTACCTTCATAACCAACTGCTTCGCCTCGCCATTGGTCGTTGATAATGATGAGGAGATTTGGTTTCTCGCTGATTTTGCTTTGTGCAGAAAGGTTTATTGTAAGAAACAATAGCCCCGCTAAGGCGAGGCTCCTGTTTAAGATAAATGGCAATTTGCACAGCATATATTTTATTTACGTTTTTTAATCGATTCTAGATCCGCGGAAAGCATAGCCACTTTGTTCGGGTATTTTTCTGCCAGGTTATTTTTCTCTGAAGGGTCTTTCTTTAAATTATACAATTGTGGTTTTACAGAATTTCCTAGTGCGATATCTACGAAAGTATCATAAGATGGTCCGCCACTCGGTACAATATATTTCCAGTCTTTTTTAACAATAGCTAATGTTCCGGCATCTTCTACTAAAACTTTACGGCCTTTTTTATCCTTACCTAAATAGGCTTTAATTTGATTCTCGCTATCAATGGCTTGATCTGCTGCAATCGCTACGTTTAGGTAAGCAGCAAAAGACGCTGTAAAATCTATTTGTGATAATACTGCTTTTGAGGTTTTACCCCCCGCCACTTTTCCGGGCCATGATACGATGAAAGGTACACGAGTTCCAGCTTCGTAAATACTGTATTTACCACCGCTATAAATGCCAGCGGCTTTGTGCCCTTTTGCCATCGCTACAGCACCATCTGCATAGCCATCATCCAAAACAGGTCCATTGTCACTGCTAAAAATAATGATGGTGTTTTTGGTTAATCCTTGTTCTTCAATGGTTTTTACAATTTCGCCAACGCTCCAATCTAATTGCAGAATTGCATCGCCACGAGGACCCATTCCGCTTTTGCCTACAAAACGGGGATGTGGGTCACGCGGAACGTGAGGATCTCCGGAAGCAAAGTATAAGAAAAACGGATTGTCTTTATTTTTTCTAATGTAAGCTGTAGCTCGATTGGTGATAGTATCAGCAATGTTTTGGTCTGTCCACCTAGCGCTGTGTCCGCCGGCCATCCAACCAATGCGACTAATGCCATTTACGATGGTATTGTTGTGGCCTTTTGAAAGGCCCATTCTCATTAATTCTGGGTTTTCTTTGCCTGTTGGGTCGGTTCCGATTTTCTTTTGATAATTTACCTGAATTGGGTCTTTTTTATCCAAATCCCGGATTTTATACTGCTCAATAAAAACGGTAGGTACACGGTCTAGCGTAGCGGCCATAATGTACGAGTAGTTGAAGCCAACTTCTACTGGACCGGGTTTAATATCACCGTTCCAATCTTGTTTTTTATTGTTTCCTAAACCTAAATGCCACTTCCCAATTGCTGCGGTGTTATATCCCGCCTGCTTAAAAATCTTTGGCAAGGTGGTGTTGGATGTGTCTATCAAAAGAGGAGAGTCACCAGGAGCAATGCCCGTGTCGTCTCTCCTCCAAGCATACCTACCAGTCAACAACGAGTACCTGGAAGGGGTACAAGTTGCAGAGGTAGTGTGAGCGTTTGTAAAAAGGGTTCCTTTTTTTGCAAGTGCATCAATATTGGGAGTGGATATTTTAGTTGCACCGTAACAGCTTAGGTCTCCATAACCTAAGTCATCGGCATAGATAAATACTACGTTTGGTTTATCCTGAGAAAATACTTGTAGATTACCTAATGTGCAAAAAGCGAACACGCCAAAAATTATTTTCTTCATCATTCTATTTTTGTAATCAGATTTTAAATCAAATGTATACTGACAAACTATAATACAATCAGCTACCCAATAGGTAGCTGATTTTTGTGAATACTTCAGCTAGAGAATATTTTAATTTAGGAATTAGTTCACTTAGTTAAAAATCTAGCAATCATTACTCTTCTTTTTACATCTACCAATCTAAATTCTGAGTAAGTGAGGTGTTAACCGCTCTTTCTCTAAGAGGGATTGGGTATAGCAAATGCCTAGTTGCTGCATTATTTCCTGCTAACGCACTGTATTTAAATAAGGCGGGGGCATTTGCTGTGATATCATCAGCAGCAGCTTTTAAATTTGTAAGGTATATCCCCCATCTTTTTAAATCATTAACCCTTAAGCCTTCGAAACATAATTCTCTTGCTCTTTCGTCTTGAATTGCTTTTAAGAAAGTTGCTGACGTTAGTTTATTAAGATTAAGCGTAGTGTATTGTTTAGCGCCTGCTCTAGCTCTTACTAAATTTAACTTTTCGTGAGCTAAATCCGTTGGTCCATTAACAGCAAACTCAGCCTCTGCGTACATCAACAATACGTCCGCGTAGCGTAATAAAGGAAAGTTTTGTGGAGTAAAATTCTTTTGCTTCTCTATAATTTCATAGGGTCTTCTAAATTTACCACACATTCTTTGATAAAGGTCTGTAACTTTCCAATTTACTTTAGTTGCAGTTGCTCCTTGGTATTGATAAGGGCCAACCGCCCAGTCTTTTCTTGTGTCATTTACATCATTATACAATTTGTATAAAGTGCCTGTTGCTCCAATAAAACCGTAAGCATATCCTTCAGCTAAATCACTGCACTGTATTCCATTAGTATTGCCTACTCTGCCCGCTTCTTGGTAAGCGTTACCAATTCTATTTCCCCATAACTCAACTTCCCAAATACTCTCCTTGATATCGTACTGATCTTTTGCGTACCTAATAAATATATCACTATAGGATGGATTTAACATATGACCTGCTGATGGATCCTCTACAACTTTTTTAGCCCATTTAAGCGCTTCAGTATATCTTGGGATACCCTCGTTCAATGGCATACCAGCCATATATAAATTAACACGAGTCAAAATCCCTCTAACGGCCGATTTATTTACTCTACCTCCATATCCAATAGCTGTGATATCCATTACAAGAGGCTCCGCTTCTTCCATATCTTTAAGGACTTGAGTATAAACCGCCTTAGCCGGACTGCGAGCTATATTGGTATTACCCAACGTTACCTTTGCATCTAAAACAAGTGGAACATCACCCCAATTGCTTACCAATAAAAAGTAATAGTAGCCTCTTAGAAACTTTGCTTCGCCTTTTATAGCATTCCTTTTAGCATCTTCCATAGTAGGTTTATCAATATTAGCTAACAACAAGTTGGCTCTATTAATTCCGTCATACAATGCTGCCCACATTTTCTCTATATCTGTAGCTGCTGCATCATAATTTAACACTTGTGTGCCTGTAGTGATAGCACTTCTTCTATAGTAGCTTAAGTCAGAAGCAGCGTTTAATGTTGTAAAAAAAGAATTCCCGTATATATCCTGACTGCCAAGAATATCATATACTCCGGCAAGCGCACTATTCATTTCTTTCTCTGTATTGTAGTAAAACTCCGGAGAAAGAGAGTCAGAAGGTTGGGTGTCTAAAAAGCTCTCGCAAGACGTAACTAAACATCCGAAAAAAGCAAGTGCGATAAAATATTTTAAACTTTTCATAATATTTTTTTAATAGTTTATAATGAAGTACTAAGTCCAAATACAATAGTTCTGGCTCTTGGATAAGCTGAATAATCGAACCCTGGAGTTAAAGCTGAATTACGTATAGAAACCTCAGGATCCATACCAGAATAGTTTGTCCAAGTAAGCAGGTTTTGTCCAGAAACTGAAAGTCTTAGCGTTTTTAATCCTATTGGTTTTATCAATTGAGGTTTAAATGCATAGCCTAACGACACTGTTTTTAATCTTAGAAAAGATCCATCTTCAATTAAGCGGGATGAATAAACTCTAGGTCCCTGTCCATTCACTCTGTATAAGGTATTACTTGGATTTTCCGGAGTCCATCTATCTGCATAGCTTGCAAATTGATTTAAGTTTTGTTTAGCTAACATGTTTCCGTCAAAAATCATCCTATTGGCATTGTAAATGTCATTGCCGTAAGACCATTGGAAAAAAACATTTAAGTCAAAGTTTTTGTAGCTAAAATTATTATTGAAACCACCTGTATGAATTGGTTGACCTCTTCCTATAACAGTTCTGTCGTCAGAATTTACTATGTTATCATTTCCCGCAATGTCTTTGTATTTTATATCTCCAGGTTGGATTACATTCCTAGCGTTACCATTATTTGGAACATCTGCTTTTAAAACATAAGCACCACCTATCAAATCAAAATCAGAAACTTGATAAACACCATCCCATACATAGCCATAGAAACTAGCAATAGGCTCGTTCACTTTGGCTATGTATAAAGGGGTAGAATTATAGGAATTCTCCCACGATACTGGGGTAGTTCTAAATTGCTGACCTTCGCTTAGTCCTAGTACTTTAGATTTATTGAAGCTTATATTTATACTGCTAGACCATTTAAAATCACGTTTTGAAATATTTGTAGTATTTAAGCTCAACTCTAAACCTTCATTTCTTACTTTTCCGATATTCATAAATGCAGTAGTATAGCCAGTACTATACGGTAAATCTGCATCTAATAATAAATCATAAGTTGTTTTTCTGTACACATCTGCGGTTAAAGAGAGTTTGTCTTTAAACAAGCTTAAATCATATCCAATGTTTGCTTGAGCAGTACTTTCCCATTTCAAGTCCTTATTACCTAAGGCTACAGGAATTGCACCTAAATTAATCGAATTGTTAAACGCATAAGGAGAACCAGTCGGTTGCCCTAATACAGATAGATAGGAGAAATCTCCAACTCTATTATTTCCAGTTACACCATATCCAACCCTAAGCTTCGCATCGTAAATAAAATCAAGGTTTTTCATAAAGCTCTCGCTACTCATTCTCCACGCTACAGAAACGGACGGGAAATAACTCCATCTTTTACCAGGTGCAAATTTCGACGAACCATCTGCTCTAAAAGAAGCCGTAGCTAAATATTTTGATTTATAATTATACATTACACGTGAAAGAAATGACTCTAATGTAGCGTTTGAACTTTCAGCGTTAATAGTTTGTGGCACACCTTCATCTAATCCGTCTAACCCTAGAGATTCATTAGGCACTTGGATTGCTTTACTTCCATAACGAGAATATTTATCTTCTTGGAAAGATACCCCTCCCAAAACAGTTAATTCGTGATTTTTATTGAATTTCTCTTTATAAGTTAGGATATTCTCATTTGCCCAGCTACTGTTTTGTGTAAAAATAACAGATCCATTGACGCCATTTACACCGCCAGCAGTGTTGGGATTGCCATAATACGTTAAGCTGTTATAAAATAAATCGTTTCTACGGAGGTTATTAGTTACTGCTCCAGATACTTTTAATGTTAATTTTTTACTAAAAGCATATTGTGCGTAAGTATTAACAATTAAATTATTATTAGTGGCTTTGCGCAATTCATTATTTGATGATATAATAGGATTGATTCTATAATCATTTGATCCGTCAATATCTGGATCAAAAAGCACATTAGTTAAATCTACTAATGAGGAAGAAATTGGCCTGTAACCCCAAGTACTATATAATAGATTATTAGTCGCTGAGTTGCTTCCTGAAGTTGGAACTACGCCGTCAGAAATGATATTAGCATAATTTAAATTTGTGTAAATCTTTAATTTGTCATTCACTTTTTGGGTAAGACTTATTTTACCTTGGTTTCTTTTAAAACCAGAATTGATAATAACTCCGTCTTGATTGTTAATAGAACCACTAATAACGTATTGGGTATTATCGGTACCTCCGCTTAATGAGATATTATGTTGTTGTGTAAATGAAGATCTAAACAACTCATTTTGCCAGTCTATGCCTTTTACGGATTTATAGGTATCCAGCGTATTTCCATTAGATAAATACAATGCAGAAGCAGCAGGTTGATTCAACTCAAGTTGAAGCTTAACAAATTCATATGGACTTAATAAATCCATTGTTTTTACGTTTTCTTGAGTACCAAAGTTTCCACTATACTCAATTACCGGGGCACCTTTCTTGCCCGATTTCGTAGTGATTAAAATCACTCCGTTGGCACCTCTAGATCCATAAATTGCTGTTGCAGATGCATCTTTCAAGACCTCTATCGATTCTATATCACTAGTGTTAAGTGCGTTGTTATTTGCTGCTTCTATAGGGAAGCCATCAATAACGTATAAAGGCGAGTTGTCTTGCGTAATAGAATTTTGCCCTCTAATTACGATGTTGAAATTGGAGCCTGGTTGACCATCATCTGAATTCACTTGAACCCCCGCTACTCTGCCTGCTAAAGCCTCATCAAAAGATTTGACAGGCGCTTTTTGTAGGTCCTTCATACTTACCTGACCAACAGCTCCTGTTAAATCTCGCTTTTGGACTGTGCCGTAACCAACAACTACAACTTCGTTTAATCTACTTGCTATAACTTTAAGCGAAATATTGATTGTAGTACGATCACCGACTGTTGTTTCCTGAGATTCAAAACCTAGAAAAGAGAACTGAATTACCGAGGTTTTCTTTTCTACTGAAATAGAATAATTACCGTTCACATCAGTAACTGTTGCCGCCTTTTCGTTTTTAGCTTTCACACTTACGCCCGGTAGCGGTAAGCCTTCGTCATCTAAAATTCTTCCTTTTACTAAAATTGCCGCTGCAGAATTTGTTGCCATCACTGATGATGAAACAAAGAAAAACAACATTAAAAATACACTGAGGCAGGAAATAACCCTTGACTTGTAGTTTTTTTTCATTTGATTTTAATTTAGAATAAATGATTGGTTATCAAAAGTAGCGATAAATAAGACGTCTCACAAATTTTATAGCAAAAAAATGTGTTCGACAACATATTGATTGTGAGCTAGTGTTGTCGAGCACACAATGTAATTTTTTTAGTACGAAAACACAGGATAACCGTCTATATTACGTAAACGTGTTTTTTGATACGGAATACATTTTGGTTTAGGTACTAAATAGTGAAATCCAATTGAATAGAAATTATTTCTTTTTTAATAAAATAAAACTTTGGTTCTTAATAACGGATAATGCAGACGTCCGACTGTCTGCAACTTAGTTAAGTTACGAATTAAAAATTTACTTTTATAATCGTACCCGATATTGATTTCCTATGCAAAGTGAAGTATTTTGGTCAGCGTTATCAGAATCAAATTACAAAACTGCTGCGGTTCTAGAATTTGATTTCGCGGCTGAATGGGATATTATAGATGCAATAGTGAGGAATAGCAGGTAGAGACGATAAGTTCTGAGTATTTTCGGGAAAATAAAAAGCCTGCTATTTTGATTTTAGCAGGCTTTGATTATTAAAAAAAAATTAATGAGGATACAAGTTATTTATTAAGCTTAAACTCTCTTGGCAATCCGTTTATACAGTTTAGTATGATGACTGTATCGTTGCCAGAACTGTCAATCTTAGTAATAAAATCAGCAGAAGAAACAGCCCACTCTCCTTTAAATGTTATTTTGAGTTCCACCGGCGTACTGTAGTTTTTAAATTTGCCATTATCGTTCACCGGAAAATTTAAATCTGGTTGCACCACGCTTACCGTAAGGGAGCTTTGGTTTTTGTGATTAACCATTAGTAAAGCCGGTGCTGAAACTTGCTTTAAGAAACCTTTTTCCAAGTTTTGGTTTGCTTCAAATATTACATAACCTGTTGTACTGGTTTCTTTATCTATTACAATATGTGCTATACTATCTGCCCTAACAATAGTAAAGGATTCGTCGTTTTTGATTATAGCTCCAAAATTCTGCTGGCTTTTTATATCAAGAAAAGGATAAACAACGTATTGATAAGATGCTTTTTTGGGTGCTAAACCGTGGTTGATCCAAGCACTAGCAAAATCACCTTCTGTTTCTTGAACTCCCTTACCTTTTTTGCCCTTTGAACCTGAGTTTATAGAATAGGTATTATGGTAAGATTGCTGTTTTTCGCTCTTAATTTGAACAGGGTTGTCAGAAAGAATATGGTAGCCATTTCCGTAAGGATCAATTAACCAAGTGGCCGATTTTTTACTATGTGCTAATGTTGTTGCGTAGGGAAATGATTTAATGGTTTCTGATGACGTGTATAAAGGAGATTTAATATCGGTCAAAAAAGATTGGAAAAGATTGGTCTGTGTAGGATTTTTTTCATCGATACTAGAAATGTCTGTGCCGAGGTAAATTAATTTATCACCAAAAGAAAATACAGACTTTTTAGCGTATAATTTTCCTGGATATCCTACCTTACTCTCTGGACCATCAGCGTTGGACCCTTTGTTCTCGTTTAATATCATTCCAAAAACTCCGTTACCGTTAAGTGTTGTAGATCCTGCAAAGCTTTCGTTAGAACGGAACATAATGAGCGGCATTTTAGCTTCAAGTTCTTTCAATGGCAAATAAATAACGGTAGCGCCTGGATAACGGTTCCAGTCCCATCCTTTCTGTAAAAAACCACTTCCTTCCTCGCTTTTGCTATTTAACAACTGTACTGTGCCGTTGGCAGGGTATCTTCCATATCGGTTTTCACTTACGTAAATTTCTGATGCCCAAACATATTTGCTGTAACCTTTTATAATAGCAGCCCAGTCGTTACGGCGGTGTACGGCGGTGGCTGCGTACGGAAATGTATAATACCCAGAAAGATCTTCTTGCTGTATACCATTTAAATTCGTAAAAACGGATGTATTCAACGCATCCTCGTTTCCCCAAAGTCTTAAATATGCGGATGCAATGTCTTTATCTATTTTTTCGGTTCCTTCTGGGTTTCCAGCATTCGCCATGTCTAAATATTGTTGTCTTAGCGATTCAATGCTTCCGCCCGATAATGGGTGGCGACCAGCATTCCCGAAGCCCCAATCGTAAAGCTGACTATATGTTCTGGCTGCCAAAAAAGCATTTTTAAAATTTTTATGGCCTTCAGGTTTTATACGGAACTGGGTTCCAGAAAGCATTTTGATCAACCTCGGTACTTCCTTAAATGCCCCGAATGCGTATGCCGGGTAATGCCCATTATGATGCCATGCCGTACCGTCAACTTTAAATCCCCATTCTTGATTTTGTTGCGCCAAAGTGATGGATAAATAGTTGGAATAAGCGCTTAACAATGCTGCTTGCATTTCTGGTTTTTCAAACAGATAGATAAGCATTAAATGATAATAAGACTGGGTATTTAGGTAGTCGATATTTACATGAAAATTGCTTTCATCATCCAAAAGGACCCCCAGATTAAACAACCAATGTAAACTGTTCCCAACCGGACCTAGCAAATTGTGATCAGCTAATACCTGGCGCATCGTAAAAAAAGCCTCGGTGATGTCTCTAACGTTGTAACCGATATGGTGCCGAGTGCCTCCGTTAGTGCCAGCTTGCCATCCCTGATCTAAAAAGTATCGGGTACTCGTGAAAAACATTTGCTCAATCTCTTTCCGTTCCGCTAGGTTTTCTCGATTGTAAAAAACGGACATTCTTTTTAGGATTTTCCCAAACTCTTTAATGTCATTATTGGTGTTAGGGCCTTGCTGTTTTTTATCGAAATATTCTTCATGTATGTTAAAAGCCATAGGCGGACCTAGTACAGTTCTACCATCATCTTTTAAGTTCAGGCTTTGGTACATTTCCCTTAGTTCGCTGATGTCTGCAGTGCTTTTTTTATCACTTGTTAAATCTTGCGTAATAAGTTGCTCTATATTTTTTAGATCAGATTTAACATTAGCCGAAATAGGCTGAGCTTTTAGGTCTTTTATACGATTGTAATTACTAATCAAAGGCATCCAGTGATCATCACCGAGATTTTTGTCTGCTTTTAAGAATGGTACAATTTCATCAGGGTAGGGGTATCGATCGTCTTGATATTGGGAGAAAGTAATATCGTCGAAAAAAAGTTTTCCGCTACCGGTTGCTGTAGATATTCTGAAATAATCGTAATCAACCTGCCTCCCTTTTTTTGGGGGATTGCCTTGCATCTCAAAAAACGGAACCCAAATACGTCGCCAGCCTGTAAACGTTAAGTCAACATCAAACCAGACCTGTTTAACGCCGTCTTTCTCAAAAGAAATGGTTATTTTTTGTTGCTTCGGTGTTTCATTATAGATAGACATCTGAAGTGTTGGACTTGCCGGAAAATGGTCTCCATATTTTAAAGGACTCTCTTTGCTAGATAGAATTTTAAAATCAGCAGTCCCGAAATTACTCGCTCCTTTCCAGTCCCACTGCAAAGATGATTTTCCGAATCTTTTATGGGTTTGCGTAATTGACAGTTTTCCGTTAACCGCTTTATAAAAACTGAGTGCGTTATCAGATTCAAAAGATTCTACAGCAGGTTTGTAAACCTCTTGTGAGAATGAATTAGTTGCAATCAAACAGGAAAACATTAGAAATGTAAACCGAAATTTTGATTTTAAAACTGAGGATATCATATTTTATTGCTCGTTGTGTAATTGCTAAACGTTTTTATAAAAGCGGTTTGGGTCTTTTCAACTTAACTTTTCTCTTGCATTTTCTTTAACCTCGATAATGCTTCGATGTAGTAATAGTCTGCGTAAATTAATGCTACATCTATTTCTTTACCTAAAGATTTTGCCCCGGTTGAATGCAATAGAAAAGAATCGGCTTTGCCAACACCAGAATATTGCTCAGATCCTAAAGATTTTAACATTTTTATAGCGGCGTTATAATATCTTTTTTGGTCTTCTTTGTTTTCAACCATTGTACTTAAATCTAACAATGCGGATGCAACTATAGCTGCAGCGGACGCGTCCTTTTCTTCTTTAGGATTATCAGCAACATCAAAATCCCAACAAGGCACCATATCTTCTGGTAATAACGAAAGATATTTATCGGTGATTTTTTGAGCAAAGTCTAAAAACTTTTTGTCTTTAGTTTCTTTGTAAACCATGGTGTAGCCATAAACGCCCCACGCTTGCCCTCTTGACCATCTACTGTCGTCAGCATAGCCTTGTTTGGTATGTCTGTTCAAAATTGCTCCCGAGAGGGTGTCGTACTCTAAAACATGCCAAGAGGTTAAATCGTCCCTGAAATGGTTTTTCATTGTAGTTTCAGCATGTGTAACAGCGATATCGTAGAATCTTTTATCGCCACCATGTTTTGCTGCCCAGAACAATAGTTCTAAGTTGAGCATATTATCTATAATCGTAATGTGCTGTTGCCAGCGTGGATGCATTTGATTTGACCAAGAACGTATAGTGCCCACTTTTGGGTTAAATCTGGATGCTAGCGAATTTGCTGAGGTTAAAAGGATATCCTTATATTCTTTTTTGCCACCAATTTCATAACCGAGGCCATAAGCTGGGAACATCATAAAGCCGATGTCATGATGCTCTGTAATGTTTTTAAAATCCTCAAAAACCTCGGTACGTTTGATGGCTTCCTGCTTCCATTTGTTTTTCCCCGTAACATCATAAGCGTACCATAATATTCCAGGATAAAAACCAGATGTCCATACTAGTTTTCCGTTGTTCACTTCTACCCATTCTGTGCCGTTAGTTTCTATTAAACGGGGGTGTTTAGTTAAATCAGTTAATTTTGGTACAGCAATTTCTAGTTGTTGATCAGTGTCATCAATTTGTTTTTGCAAGTCGATAGTAGGCGTGTTTGCTGACTCAGCAACTTTCTTGGTGTTTTCGCAACCGGCTGTAAAAGCAAGAAGACCTGCGAATAAAAAACTTTTTGCAACCGTATACAGGCCGCGAGATTGGTTAAAACAAGTTGTCATTTTGTGATAATTATAGAATTAATATTTAAATAATCTTGAAAAGGCAATCATCTATCTCACTCCAGAGTTTGCTGTCTAAATAGTAGCTTTATTTAGCTCAATCTATTTGATTTTTAATGATGTTTATATAATCTGGTACGTTTTAATTGGTTGCCAAACTTAACCACAAAAATGTGGTATTGCAACTTTTTAAAGCAATGTGTTCGTTAACATTGTTGTTTGTAAGTAAAAATTGCGGTAGAAGATAGCTGACAACAGCAACGCAATGTAGCTTGGTAAACTATAGTAAGGTTATAAGATTTGCTTTTTTATAACTAATGCTTTTAACGATTTTTTATCACTAAAAAAAATCCCCACAATTAAAAACGCGGGGATTCAAAGATTGTAGATTATGAATTTAATACTTATAGATTATCGTTTCCTAGCCAATGCTTGATGATCTTGTATGTTTTTTCATCTTCTGCTAATTCTAAAAGCTTGATGTTTACGGCATGAGAAAGCTTAGTGTCTAGTGGGAAAGCGAATCCGTAACCTTGTTTATAGTACTCGGCTTTAGATACAAATAATTTGCTGTCCTTATTGTTCTTCAAATAGTACAGCAATTGGGGCCTATCGTAAATTACCGCATCAACTTCTTTGTTTTTTAGCTTATCAAAAGCTTCTTTTAGGTTGTCGGATGAGGTTTCTTTTACATTATGTTCTTCTAAGAACTCTTCGGTAGGAGAGCCACTAATAGTTGTTGCAGATTTTCCTTCCAGTTGTTCAACGTTGTTGATGGTGTCGTCTCCAAACCCAGATAGGGTAAGTGTACTGGCAATACCAGCAACCATCGAAGTGGCAAAAATAATAGAAACTACCATCCATGTTCCTGCAATAATGCGTCCCCATACTGTAATTGGTGCTTTGTCTCCGTAACCTGTGGTTGACATGGTTACTATTGCTAACCACATTCCGTTTGCAATTCCACTTGTTGGCTCACTCGGAAACTGATCTGGTGATTCTTTACGTTCAGCAAGCCACAACAGCGTACCCACCAAGCTTAGTATAAAAAGAAAAATTACTACGGCTATTAATAGTTTGAAGCTAAAAAATGGTTTTACCCTATCCCAAAGGGATGGCTTATCAACTCTGGATACCAGTCCTAAACTGGATTGATAATAAGGTTGAGAAAACCGAATATGCGAAACCCTCTCTGCGGTGATACTTAGCGGACCTACGACCATATCAATTTGGTGGTTATCTAATGCGGCAATTGCGTCTCTTACAGATTGGAATTCTGTGTATTTATACTTCCATTTATTCTTATTTGCGATATCCTCCCAAATTTCGACAGCAATTCCAGCAGTTTTCTTTCCTTGTTCTACCACTACAAATGGTGCTCCGCCCGCTAAACCAACACTAATCTCTTTACCCTTAGTTATAGAGTCCGTCTGTGCCTTCGCCTTAAGCGAAAGAAGATTAACAATAAAAAGGATCAGTAAAGTAAAGGAAATGGGACTTATGCGTTTGTTCATAAATTTATTTTTTGGCAGAAGATAGCAGCTAATAGCGATATCCTGTTTTTTGGAGTTTATTGCTACGCTAATTTAAGAATAGCGAGAAAGAATCTTTTCTTCAATTAAAAGCAAGTAAAATGCCAATTATATTGAAGATGGGTGAAAAGTTTGATAAATGGGGAGCAATATAAGCCCTGTTATCCGAATAAGGTTGTTACAATTACGATTGAACCTATAAGCTAAGACTATGAATTTTTAAGTCCCAATATTCTGCAATAAGTGGAGCCATTTGGCGAAAACCTAGGTAACCACCTTTTAATAGGCTACCAAATTTTTGTCCATCGTCTGCATAAGTCAAAACCAGCAAATCGTTAATATAAAAAGTGATTGTAGCTTTAGATTTTACAATTTTCATTTCCATCGGATATAAGATATCGGAAACAGAAGGAATTGGATCGGCGCCTTGCGCTACTATATTTGCTCCGTAGCTTTTTCGCAGATTGCAAAGATGGAACGCTCGTTCTGTGTCGTAGCGTCGTCTAAAATAGGCTAAGTGAAACGCATTCATATCACCGTGGTGGTATTGATTGTATTCACCTTTACGGATAGCTAAGCGTTTATCAAAAAGATCTTGACCGTCTTTTCCGTTTGCTGCGAAAAACATCATAGCTAAACCGGGCTCGCTCAACGGACGAAATTTCCATCGGATAACTATATCAGCAGGAAACTTTTTTGGACACCAAAGCACAAAATTACTTTTCTGCCCTAAGGCTGGGTCTAGCTTGTTTTGCATTCTTAATTTCCCGTTTTCAAAACTAAGTGCTGCTTCGCCCTCTAAATGAAAATTCTTTAGATCTTCGGTTGAAGCCAAAGGGTTTTCATAGATTAAGGTCTCTTTTAAAGGTATATGGTTATGTAGGCTAGATTTAGCTTGCCAATTGGGTGTCTGCAACAGTAAAGCTCCTGCCGGAAACAGTTTTAAAAATGCTAATCTATCTAACATACCAATTTGTTATCTGCTTGCCAAGCGTTTGTTCTCCTCTATTATTTGTTTGATAACTGTTTTTTGTGCCCAAAGCTTTTTAAATAACTGAAACTGTGAGCGGGTTCTTACCAAGTTATGGGTTGGGTATGCAATTTTGTAATAAGTATCTCCCTGTATATAATCCGTTAGAAAACGGATAGCCTGCATATAAGGGAAAAGAAAAACTGCGAGGTACAAAGATTCTACTTCGGCTGGGGTTAAAAAGTTCATTGCTTCTTTTAAATAGCCTTTTGTATAAGAGTTGAACAAAGGCATATTTACGTCAATCTTACTAATGTCTGGTTCATCTTCTTCGCCTGTATTTACCAAAGAACGTATAGCATCACCAAAATCGTAAGCAATATAACCGGGCATTACAGTGTCTAAATCAATGATACAGATTACGTTGTCATCTTTGTCGAATAAAATATTGTTAAATTTGGTGTCGTTATGTGTGATACGTTTAGGCAATAAACCATCTTCACCCATTTGGTAAAGACTGCACATAAAATCTTCATGTTCTCTAATTAGTGCAATTTCTTCTTCAACTTCTTTTGCTCTTCCCAATTTATCTTCAGCAAGCGCAGTGTTAAATTGAGTAAGTCTGAACTTAATATTATGGAAATCAACCAAAGTTTCTGTTAATAAACTTGGATCCATATCTGCCAGCATCAGTTGGAAGCGACCAAATGCCTCGCCACCTTCGTAAGCCTGTTTTGTTGAGGATACCAAATCATAACTGACGGAGTCTTTTATAAACTGGTACATCCGCCAGAAGTTGCCGTTTTCATCTTTCAAAAATAAACTGCCTTCTATAGTTGGAATCAAGGTAAGGACTTGTTCAACCGATTTTTCTGATTTGAACTCGCTTTGAAGCTTTGTGCTCAAATGGTTCGAAACTCGAGCAATATTTACAACAACACCTTCCACATCTTTAAAAATATGATGATTAATACGCTGTAACAGATAATCTGGACAAGTAACGTCAGTATTACTGATTAAAAAAGTGTCGTTTATGTGCCCCGAACCGAATGGTTTTGTTGCTTTAATAGCTCCTTCAATTGCAAAATTAGCTACAATATGTTTGATGGTTTCGGTTGATAAATTAGAAGTGCTCATGGCTAAAAAATAACTATTGTTATAAAAATGATTTTATATCGGCAATAATCTGCTTAGCCAATTTGTTTGCTTTTTGTTCGTTTTCTGACTCAGAATAAATTCTGATGATTGGTTCTGTATTTGACTTTCTTAGGTGCACCCATTCTTTTCCAAATTCTATTTTTAAACCATCAATAGTACTCAAGGGCTGTAGTCTGTATTTAGCTTCTACTTTTTTCAAAATCCCGTCAACATCCATTCCTTCTTCTAAAGTAATTTTGTTTTTTGAGATATGATAAGTAGGATAACTTGCTTTTAGCTGAGAAATTGTTTTTCCGCTTTTTGCTAAATGAGTCAAAAACAGCGCAACGCCAACTAGAGCATCACGCCCGTAGTGCAGTTCTGGATAAATAATTCCTCCATTACCTTCACCGCCAATTACGGCATCGCAAGATTTCATCAAGTTTACCACATTTACTTCGCCAACGGCAGATGCTTGGTATTTTTGTCCTGCATTTTCGGTAACATCTCTTAATGCTCTGGTTGAAGAAAGATTGGATACCGTACTGCCAGGAGTATGTTGCAAAACATAATCGGCTACAGCTACCAAAGTGTACTCTTCGCCAAACATGCTTCCGTCTTCATTTACAAAACAAAGTCTGTCAACATCTGGGTCAACCACAATACCTAAATCGGCTTTATTTTTAACAACCATTGCAGAAATTTCTGTTAAATGCTCGGGCAAAGGTTCGGGGTTGTGCGGGAAATGGCCGTTTGGCTCGCAAAATAATTCGTAAATTGTTTCTACACCTAAAGCTCTTAGCAGGGCAGGAATAAAAATTCCTCCAGAAGAGTTTACACAATCAATTGCAATTTTAAAATTGGCGTTTTTGATTGCTTCAACATCTACCAAAGGAAGTGCTAAAACCTGATCTATATGCTTTTGAAGATATGTATCATCATAAGTTACTTTTCCTAAGTCATCAACTCCAGAAAATGAAATCTCAAAGTTATCTGCTATTTCTAACAGCTCTTTACCATCAGAATCGCTAATAAATTCGCCTTTCTCATTTAGAAGCTTTAGGGCGTTCCACTCTTTAGGGTTATGGCTTGCAGTTAAAATAATACCACCACCAGCTTTTTCTTGGGGAACGGCAATTTCTACGGTCGGTGTGGTTGATAAACCTAAATCAATAACATTTAAACCAATACTTTGCAAAGTGCCAACTACTAAATTACGTACCATTTCGCCCGAAATTCTGGCATCTCTACCTAAAACAATTTTATTGTTCCCAGTTTTTGCGAAAATCCATTTGCCGTAGGCTGCTGTGAATTTCACAATATCTGCAGGGGTTAAGCCATAGCCAGCTTTTCCACCAATAGTTCCTCTTATTCCAGAGATTGATTTAATAAGTGTCATTTTTATAGGGTTATAAAATGCCGATTCTTTTTTAGTAATTGGTGCGTTGATATGCTTTTTGTTGGTACGGTACCTGGCGATGTCGAAAATCCGGTGTCCGCTTATCCAAAGAATGCTTTTGGAATAATCGTTAACGCAAAATAAAAAGCAATTTTGCGTTAACGATCTAATATGGGTTGTTAACTAAGCAACTAAAATTTCCATCTAACAAAAGCTTCGATAGCTTCGTACTCTGCCAAACCTAAATCATTGTAGGCTTTTGCTGTTTCTGTAGTACGGTCTTCTGCTCGTACCCAAAATTCGCGGGCGTCGTCTCCAGGGAAAACTGGGATATCTTTTTGTGATTGGTGTTTGAAAATTGCCTGTCTTTTACGCAATACTTCTTGTGGGGATAGCGGAACAGCCATTTCAATTTCGTCAATTTCAAATTCATGCCATGCGCCACGGTATAACCACAACCAGCAATCTTCTGTCCATGATTCTGTTTTTCTTAAGCGGGTTAATGCATCTAAAATAATATTGAAACATACTTTATGTGTTCCGTGTGGATCTGCAAAATCTCCCGCTGCAAAAATTTGCTGTGGTTTTATTTTTTGCAAAAGCGCCATAGTTTGTTGAATATCATCTTCATAGTCAACTTTTTTGGAAACTTTTCCTCTATCATAGAAAGGTAAATCCATAAAGTGGATGTTCGCATCTGGTAAGCCAGCAAATCTTGCGCCTGCAATAGCTTCTCCTTTTCTTATCAGACCTTTTACTGTTCGCAATTCTAAAGTATCTGGTTGATTAGGTAGTTTTTCTCCTAAAAAGGTTCTGGTATTGTTATAAACCTCTTCAAGTTTTTCAGCCGGTTGGTTTTGTGATTTGGCAAAATCAATGTTGAATTCCATAAAACGCAATGCGTCCTCGTCCCAAACTGCAGTGTTTCCAGAAGTTTGGTAAGCTACATGCACTTCATGTCCTTGGTCTGCCAAACGGATGAAAGTACCTCCCATAGATATTACATCATCATCTGGGTGCGGAGAAAACACGATTGAACGTTTTTTAGCTGGTTCTGCTCGCTCCGGACGTTGAGAATCGTCTGAGTTTGGCTTGCCACCTGGCCAACCTGTAATGGTGTGCTGTATTTTATTGAAAATATCGATGTTGATATTGTAAACTGGCCCTTTTTCGGTAGCCAATTGTGCCATACCGTTATTGTTGTAATCTTCTTCAGTAAGCTTCAACACAGGTTTTTTAAGTGTTTTAGCTAACCAAATTACTGCTTTTTTAATTTGTTGTGGTGTCCAATCACAATCTTGTACTAACCAAGGGGTAGCAAAACGAGTAAGATCTGATGCTGCATCTTGGTCTAATATAAACTCAACATTATCAGAAAGTTGTAGGTAAGTAGCTGGTACATCTGAAGAGATTTCTCCTTCAACTGCTCTTTTTATAATGGAAGCTTTCTTTTGGTTCCAAGCCATCAAAATAATTTGATCAGCTTTAAAAATTGTACCAACACCCATTGTTATTGCTTTGGTAGGTACGTTCTCTTTCCCTCCAAAATCGCGAGAAGCATCTCGACGTGTAAGGTCATCAAGCGTTACCAAGCGTGTACCAGAGTTTGGTGCAGAACCGGGTTCGTTAAAACCGATGTGTCCTGTACGTCCAATACCTAAAATCTGAATATCTAAACCTCCGTAAGCAGTGATTTTCTTTTCGTATTCTGTACAATAAGCAACAATCTCGTTTTCTGCTAAAGTACCGTCTGGAATATGCACATTGTTCATGTTGATATCCACATGGTCAAAAAGTTTAGCTTTCATAAAGCCAACATAGCTTTGTTCTGCGGTAGGTTTCATTGGATAATACTCATCCAAGTTAAAAGTTACAACGTTTTTAAAGCTTAATCCTTCTTCTTTATGTAAACGGATTAGTTCAGCATAAACCTTTACTGGAGTAGCACCTGTGGCTAAGCCCAATACTGTTTTTTCTCCTGCGGCGTCTTTTTTAATAATTAAATCTGCTATTCTTTTAGCAACATTTTTTGATGCTATGGTGTCATCTGCATAAATACTTACAGGTAACTTCTCAAATCGGGTTTCTTCTAGAAGATTTAGTCTTGTGGTTGTCATAATCTGTTTTAAGCTTTGTTGGTTTATAACTCTGAGATTGAACTATAAGCAAATGTATAAAAAAATATTGTGTGCGAACACATTTTTGCAAAATAGTTGTAATAAATTGATTGTTAAGTTATTAAATTTTATCAAATAGTAGGGTATTGTTATCTAGTAATTTATAGTAAAAATGTTAATAGCTAATAAATCTTAAAAATAGTTCAAATACCCCACAATAGCAATATTTCTTTGGTAAACTGTAATAGTCGTAGTATTAAGCAAGTTTGGAAAGCAGTTTTTTAAAACGAGTGCCTTTTGCTTTTAATCATCAAGAGTTGATTGCATTTGGACCTTGTGATTTTAGACTGAGTTCCACACGCTTTTAGCACATGTTTTAAAGGGAGAAAGCAAAATAAATGTCACCGTTTAATGTAAGTGCAAAATAATAGGATGTTATTTTGCACTTAGCGTTAGGGCTTACATCTATGCTGTTTGTTTTATCGTAAGTTAGGCTGTTAAGTTTAATTTGAGATTTTTAGCTCATCACAGAATCAATAAATATTATATTTGCTCAATTATTGCAACACTTGTTGTGTGGTGATCTAATCAATTACATTAAATAAAAATGAAAAGTAAATCTGTGATTCCTGTTTTTTTCTGTATTCCAGATATTACCGGCTTTACAAAATTTATTACCTCCACAGATGATACCGAATTTGCACACCGTGTAATTAGCAAGGCTCTTAACAAGGTGGCAAGTGCAAATATTTTGGAAATGAGCATTGCAGAGATTGAAGGCGATGCCGTTTTCTTTTATAAAACAGGAAGGTTGCCCGCTGTAAAAAAAGTAGCTAAACAATGCCAATTAATTTATAGCACATTTCAAGAGGCAATAAGTAGTTTCGAACAGTCAGACCCTGAGCTCTACGCAAAATATCTTTCAAAAAATCAATTAGGGATTAAACTCATTGTTCACCACGGACATGTTAGTCTGATGAAAATTAACGGTAGAACCAAGTTAATGGGCGAGGATGTAATATTGGTTCATAAATTACTGAAGAACTCTATTTTGGATCCCTGTTATATTTTGCTAACTAACCAATACTTAGCTAAATTAAAGGATAAAAAGGTTGTTAAAAGTTGGTTTCACTGGGAAAGTCTTAAAAAAGGAAAAGATAGATACGAGCATTTTGGTATTACAAACTACTCGTATATTTCTTTAATTGATTGCAAAACAATTAGTAAGAGTAAATAATTATACCTACAAAGCCTACCGCACAAAGAATTAATCCAACCATAAAAATATTGTACGACCAAGTTAAAAGTTTGTATTTCTTTAACAGCACACCACCTAAGTGGTAAATATCTACCGACATACTATCGTACAATTCATTTTTTTCTCCTTTTAAAGATTTAATCTGTTCCACAAAATCTTGCAATTTCAATTGGGTAAAATTTCCAAAGAACAAAATACTGCTTCCCTTATTTTCTAGCTGGTACTTTTCTTTAGAGGTTACGTTGGGCCTTGCCGATAAAATGGCAAACGTAACTGAAACTAAACTGCTGATAACCAATAAAAGCATCGGGAAAACAAAACGCATATGTTTAAAATCTTCCGAATCTGCAAAGGTATATCCCGAACCAAAAAGCGTTATAATTACCGAAACCACAATGGTGTTTATACTGATCATAATATTAGCTTTTTGATCGGCCATTGAACTCAGATTCATGTGGTAGCCATAAACAGAACGGAATAGCGTTTCAATTCCCCGCCCTTCTTTACTCACTTTTGCATCTGTGCTATCTTTTTTTAGTTGTACTTTATATTGGTCGCTTTTATGTTTTTCAATAGCCTTACGTTGTTTTTCGATGTTTTTTTCACGTTCTTCTCCAAATTTATGTGTGGCAACGCTGGTTTTAAACTTTTTGGATATCAAAAACTCTAGTTGTAACTCCGCCCACTCTAAATCATCGTAGGTTTTATTATTCAGCTTTTCCCACTCGCAACGTAATAGCTCTGCTCGTTTGCTGAAAGATTTTTTTCCGATACTTACATAGTCGGCATCGTGAATGATTTCTTCATTTAAGTTAGCGGGTTCATGACCAAATTTGGTGCTTAAAATAAGTTCTTCAATTTCTTTAAATCTCGGTTCACTAAGTCGTTTGCCAAAATATTCTTTCATTATTTTAACACTTTCTTCTTCGTGGTTCTCATAATCACGAGCATAACCTGTGTCGTGAAACCAGGAAGCGATAGCAAGATTTTCGATTTCTTTTTCGGGCAATTTATAGTCTACAGCAATCTCTTCTGCCGTTTTAACAACCTTGTTGGTATGGGCAAAATTGTGATATAAAAAGTGGTTGGAAAGCTCTTTTTTAAAAAGCTCAAAAATAAACTGTTCTATTTCTTTTTCAACGTATAGCTTACTCATTGGTTCTTTGATCATTTGTGAAAATATTTAATGGTATAGGATTTGATTAAATATCCGTCTAACAATCTTTATCAAATTTAAATCCAAAATGAATAAAACTTTACTAGCCTTGCTTGTAGTTTCATTGATGTCGTGTGGCAATAATAAAAAAAAACCGCACAATAAGCCTGCGCTTGATTCTACCGTCAATATAATTGAGGTTCCTAAAAAACTAAAAGAAATATCTGCGATATCTTTTATTAACGACAGCTTAGTAGCTATTGTGGAGGATGAAAAAGGTGTATTGTATTTTTTTGATTTGAATAAACAGAAAATAGTTAGGGAATTCCCGTTCGCAGAAGACGGCGATTATGAGGATTTAGCCCGAAATGGCGATGATATATATGTAGTAAGAGCGGACGGTGTTATTTACGAAATAGCAAATTTTGTAAGCGAAAACCCGCAGGTAACTTATTATAAAACTGCACTAAAATCTAAGCATGATATCGAAGGTTTAGCTTACGATGTGGTAAATAATAGACTGTTATTATCTGTAAAAGAAAAAAACCTTAACAAAGCGGAGAATGAAAATGAGGTTAAAAATATTTATCAGTTTACACTGAAGGATAAAAAATTTCATAATGAACCTGCGATGCGTATTTTTCTAAAAGACATTGGGGAACAATTTAAAGGCGATGAATTAATGGAAGCATCTAAGCATTTTTTAAAGGCGGCAGGCAATAAAAACTTAAATGATGTGATGAAACCTTCTGCAATGACTTATCACCCTACAAACGGGAAGCTTTATGTGCTTTCTGCGATTAATAACTTTGTTTTAGAGCTTAACGCTGATGGTAGTTTTTCAAAAATCATCCGCTTTAGTGGAAAAGAATTTATACAACCAGAAGGGCTTGATTTTAACTCTAAAGGGGAGATGTTTATATCAAACGAAGGAAAAAACAAAAAAGGAAACATCGTAAAACTTAAGCCATAAATGAGAAATACCTACCTCCCAATTCTAACATGCCTAATTGCCTGTTTGGGTTATACATCTTGCACAACTTATAAACCGTTTTATGCAAAAAGTCAGAAAGACTGGCAAAAAGCAAATAATCCGGATTCCTTAACTTTAGATTATACTGTTTTTCTAATCGGAGATGTAGGGAAACCATCTTTAGATGTGCAGGAACCTACGTTAAAGCTGATGGAAAGTCAGATGTATAAGATAGACACCATTATTAAAAACTTACAGGACACGGTGATCAATAAAACATCGAGCAATAAGGACGCAGTGATTTTTATGGGTGATAATATTTACGAACACGGCATGCCAGAAGCGGACGCTGTTGACCGTAAAGAAAAGGAGCAACTTATTACAGAGCAGTTAAAAGTAGTAAAGGATTTTAAAGGTAAACGGATTTTTATACCTGGTAATCATGACTGGAATAGAAGCGCTTATGGAGGCTTAGAAGCTGTAAAAAGGCAAGAAGCATTTGTAGAAAATTACCTAGATAGCACAGATGTCTTTTTACCTAGTAACGGATGTGCTGGGCCAGTAGAGGTGCAGATGAATGGTAACCTGGTTATTATTGCTATTGATAGCGAATGGTGGTTAACTACAAATGCCCGATCGGATCGGTACCAACAAGGATGTACGGTTACAACCGAAGACCAGTTGATTGTTCAAATCAAAGATATTATTTTAAGAAATAAGGGTAAAAACATTGTTTTTACAATGCATCATCCGTTATTTTCAAACGGAAAGCATGGTGGCTATTTTACTTTATTAGATTATATTTTTCCACTAACCCTAGTTCGACCTAATGCTTACATTCCTTTACCCGTAATTGGTTCAATTTATCCGTTAATGAGGCAGTACGGTCTTTCTCGTCAAGATATATCGAACAAGAAATACCAAGATTTACGTAACAAGTTATTGGCACTTATTGAGGATAAACCGAATATCGTTATGGCATCTGGGCATGAGCATGCTTTAATGCTCACCAAATACAAAAGCCAGAATTTTGTAACCAGCGGTGCAGGAAGTAAAAATAGTGCACTTTTTAAAGGCAACGGTGCGCTTTTCGGTCATGGTACTAAAGGTTTTGCAAGGCTAAACTATTATAAAAACGGACAATGTTGGATAGAATTTTGGGAACCAATAGACGATGGAAGCAAGGGTAAGTTGGTTTACCGTTCACCGCTGTATGCGTTACCTTCAACCAAACAAAAAGTAAAAATTGAAGCCCTTACCAATTACAGCGATTCAACAAAAACAATGGCTGTAGGGGAGCAGTACAAAGCTTCCAAATTTAAACAATGGCTTTTTGGAGAACATTACCGCTCTGTTTGGGCAACCCCGATAGAGATACCTTACCTTGATTTAACAAAATTTGCTGGTGGTTTAACGCCTTTGCAATTAGGTGGTGGAAAACAGACTACATCTTTAAGATTAGAAGGAAAAGACAAAATTCAATATCAGTTTAGAACGATAGATAAAAATCCAGCAGAATTGTTGCCAGAAGGATTTAGACCAACCTTCGCGGGTGATTTTGTTCAGGATCAGATATCTTCAGCTCATCCGTATGGCGCTTTAGTAGTGCCTGGCTTAGCGGATGCCATTGGTGTTTTTCATGCAAATCCAAAAGTGGTTTACATGCCATATTCAAATCTTTTAGGTCCGTACATTCAGGAAGTTGGCGGTAGAGTAGGTATTATTGAGGTTCGCCCAGATGAAGATTTGTCGAAATTTAAAGACTTTGGCTATACCAAAAATGCAGTAAGTACCCGTACAATGTACGAGAAGATTAGAGAGGATAATGACAATGAGGTTGATCAACAAGGATTTTTAAAAGCTCGCTTATTTGATATCTTAATTGGCGATTGGGACCGACATGAGGATCAATGGCGTTGGGCAGAATTTAAAAAGAAAGGTAAAGGCGATATTTACAAACCAATACCACGGGATAGAGATCAGGTTTTTACCAAGTTTGATGGTGTTCTACCTCGGATAGCCAGTAAAGCAATTCCAGATGTACAGTCTTTTGAAATGAAAATTGAAGACCCTGCGAAATTATCTATTGCGGCCCGGAATTTAGACAGAAATCTGCTTACCAAATTAACGTATTCAGATTGGATGGAAACTGCCACGTTTATGAAGAATAGACTTACCGATGCAGTGATAGAAAAATCAGTGCGCCAGATGCCGGCGCCCGCATTTGCACTAACCGGAGAAGAGCTGATTGCCAAGTTGAAATCTCGTAGAAATCAATTGGAAGAAGTAGCTGCAAAATATTATAAAATATTAAATGAAGAAGTAACCATTACAGGTTCAGAAAAGTACGAATACGTGGTGATTAACCGCGAAAAAGATAGTACTGGAGTTACCATGTACAAAACAAAAAAAGACGGTAAAATCGATAAAACAATTTACGCTCGCGTTTTTGATAATAACCTAACCCGCCAAATAAATTTTTACCTGTTAGATGAAAAAGACAGCCTAGTTGTTAAAGGAAAATCAGACCGACCAATAAAATTGAAAGTGGTTGGTGGCTCACAAAACGATTTTTTGGCTGACAGTGCCGAGAATGGTAGAACGGTTTTTTACGACACGCAAAAAAATAAATTTGTAAAGGGAAACAACACAAGAGTTTATAAGTCTGATGGTGCTTGGGTTAACGAATTTTTGCCAGATAATTTTAGTTATGACAAAGGATCGTTTTTGCCCAATGCCGATTATAAAAATGCAAAAGACGGTATTTTCTTAGGTATTGTTTACCAAACAAAACATTATGGTTTCAGAAAATCGCCATACAGTTTTGAACAGAAAATATCTTTACTACATTCTATTCAAACCAAAGCGCTTGTAGGGAAATATAGGTCTACTTTCTATTCATTATTTGCACATAAGTATGATTTGGTTGCCAATGCAAATTACGCAGGACCAGCTTATTCATTTAATTTTTATGGCATAGGAAATGGCACAGTAAATTTGGATGACAAGTCAGATTATTACAGAGTACGTTCTGAATCTTATGACGTACAATTTTATTTACAACGCAGAATGTCTGAAAAGGTGAAGTTTGGAGTTGGACCGGGTTTCCAATTTGTAAAAATCAACCAACCAAGCGGAATAAATTTTTTAGCAACACAACCTAATGCTTATAAAAACCCAGGGAGATTTCTAACGCTTAAATCCTACTTTGACATTTCTTTGGTGGATACCAAATTAAAACCACAGACAGGTTTAAAATGGCATAACGCTATCGACTACTTTAACGAAGTTGGAGGTGATAAAGATAAGTTTGTAAGGTTAAGTACAGATTTGTCTGCTTTCGGCACACCAAATATTGGCTTACCTTTAACTTTGGCCTTGCGTTTAGGCGCCCAAACCAATATTGGAGATTATAAGTTTTATCAGGCAAACTCCATCGGTAACAACGAAAATCTAAGAGGATTCAGAAACGAAAGATTCTCCGGAAAGTCTGCTTATTATGCCAATTCCGAAGTTAGATTTCCGGTTACTTCTTTTAGAAACTACATTTTAACCGGAGATTTTGGGGTTTATGGTTTTTATGATGTGGCCAAGGTGGGCAATAGCTTTGCCGACTCTAAGAAATGGCATCAAGGTTACGGGCCAGGTGTTTGGATAAACCTATATAACAAGTTTTTAGTTACAGCAGGTTATGGTTTCTCTAAAGAAAGTAGGTTAATTTCTTTCGACGTTGGTTATAGATTTTAATTGATTAAACCAAAAAAGCATTTTTAATTTATGTTGAAGACTTTTGAACAAGACGTAATAGTAGGATTAACATCGGCAGAGAAATTTTTACCTTCCAAATATTTTTATAATGATGAAGGTAGTCGGATTTTTAAGGAGATTATGGAGATGCCATCCTATTACCTGAGCAATTGCGAATATGAGATTTTAGCTTTACAGGCTGCCGGTATTCATGATAAACTGGGCTTTGATGAGCCATTTAACATTATTGAGCTGGGTGCTGGCGACGGAACAAAAACGTTTAAACTGTTGCAATATCTGTTAACACAAAAAGTGAGTTTTGATTATATCCCGATAGATATCTCGCAAGAAGCGATGAATATGTTGAGCGAAACCTTACATTTAAAATTGCCAGAGCTAAGCATTAAACCCGCAATTGGTGATTATTTTGAAGTTTTGGATCAGCTTAAGCATACCAATAAACAACAAAGTCTACTTTTGTTTTTGGGCAGTAACATTGGTAATTATCCTAATAAGGAAGCTATTGAGCTCATGCAACTGTTAAACAAGTGCATGAAAAAGGGAGATAAATTATTGATGGGGATTGATTTACAGAAAAACCCAAAGGTTATTTATGATGCTTATTCTGATAGTGGAGGAATTACCAAGCGCTTTAACCTCAATTTGCTGAAAAGAATAAATAGGGAATTGGGTGCTAACTTTGATATTGACCAGTTTGATTTTTACTGCTATTATAATCCCAGAAATGGCGAATTATTTAGTTATTTGGTAAGTTTAGCAGAACAGGAAGTATTTTTGCCCAATACAAACACAAAACTTTTTTTTAGAAAAGATGAAATCATTTGGACAGAGCAATCGAAGAAATATAATTTTAAAGAAATTGAATTATTAGCCGAACAATCTGGTTTTTCGGTTGTAAATTGTTTTATAGATAGTAAGCGATATTTTACAGATAGCTTACTTAGCAAATAGGAAGTATTGAGATGGAAAATAATTTAGAAGTTGTAACATTAGGTGGTGGCTGTTTTTGGTGTACAGAAGCGGTACTGCAAAGATTAAAGGGAGTAGTGAAAATTGAATCGGGGTATGCAAACGGCTTAACGCCAAACCCAAGCTATGAAATGGTTTGTAGTGGAATTTCTGGCTATGTTGAAGTTGTACAAGTTACTTTTGATAGTTCTATTTTAAGTTATAAAGATTTGTTGAATGTTTTTATGACCAGCCATGATCCAACAAGTTTGAACCGCCAAGGTGCAGATGCGGGAACACAATACCGTTCAGGGATTTATTACCACAATCTAGAGCAAAAGCATGCTACAGAAGAGGTTCTGGCAGCATTAGCTTCGGTTTATAGTAAGCCTATTGTAACGGAACTTAAACCTTTAAGTAATTATTTCCCGGCAGAAGTTTCTCATCAGAATTACTATAATCAGAATCAGTATGCTGGTTATTGCATGGCAGTTATTGAGCCTAAAGTATCTAAATTGAGAGCTCAGTACGCAACTATGCTTAGTAAGGAAGCTTTGGAGGAGTGAGCAAGTCCGCTGTTTTAAAGTCCGCAGTCGGCAATCAGAAATTGCTGTTTATGTCTCCTGCTGATGGCGATATAATCCGAAATTAATAAGCGCAATTGTGGTTAAAACCCGCGTAAAGCCAAATACTCGTTTTCTTTGGCAGTCATAGTGGTTTTATCTTTGGTGGTTTTGTCTTTATAACCTAGCAAATGCAAAGTGCTGTGTATCATTACACGGTGCAGTTCGTCTTTTACGGAAGTTTTAAAAGTTTTTGCATTTTCGCGAATCCGATCTATACTGATAAAGATGTCTCCTAAAATATCGTTTTCAGTTTCCGAATTATCAAAAGTTACTGTATCGGTATAAGTGTCGTGGTTTAAATATTCTCTGTTGATGTTCAGCAGGTAATCATCAGAACAAAAAATAAAATTAAGTTCCAACAGTTCGTAGCCTTCGGTTTTAATATTAATTAAAAGCCAATTACGTAATAACGTAACCTGTGTAGGCTTAAAAGTAGTTTCTTCAGAAAAAAAGTTGATCGCAATTGTGCTCATTAATACCTAAAGTGCAGTTCTACCTCGTTACCTCTGCTGTTAAAAATGCACTGATCTGCCAAGCGTTTCATGATAAATACACCACGGCCAGTCAATTTTTCCAAATTATCTAAGTCGGTAGGGTCTGGTATGTTGTTGAAATCAAAACCTTCGCCTTCATCTGCAACGGTAAAAACCAAGCGCTTGTTTAAAATAACATCAAGGTTAACATAAACTTTTTTGTCAGGGTTCTGCTTATTACCATGATAAATTGCGTTTGTAATAGCTTCGTTTAAACAAGTCATTAGATTAGCATAAACATCTTCGCCAATTTCTAATTTTTGTACAAGGTCATCAATAAAGTTTTCCAGTACTGCAACGCTCTCGCTATTTGATGGTAATTGAAGAGAATATAACTCGTTTTCCATAATAGTGTCTGTGAAGTTGTCCATATTTACTCTCCCAAATTTAATATTTTAAAGTATTCTGTTATTTTATTCTTGTAAAAATAGTTTAAAGATGGAGGCACAGTTTTAATTTGCTGCGTCTCTTTAAGTTTTAGCTTTTGGTATTCTTCCAAAATTAGGTTATAATTCGGGTAAAATTCCTTTGGTGCTTTACTTTCTCTTTTATTATCCTGCTCCCGCTCGCGGTCTGCTTTTTCGGCTTCCAGCAATCTTGTTTGTATTTCCTGCTGTCTGGTTAGCGCTTCTTGTGTAATACGTCTGTTTACGAGATCGGCTTCGGTTTGTTCCATTTGTTTTATAATTTTTTCCAAATTGCCCAGTTTTCCCTGTCCGTCTTTGTTTAAGCTATTGTTGACTTCTTGTAGCGCTTGCCTTATCATTTGCTGTTGTTGCGCCATTTTAGCCAGACTTTCCGAAATTTCTTTACCACCTTTTTGTCCTGGCATAATGCCCTGTTGTTGCATGGCATCTTTTGCTTTCTGCATGTTTTTGTTCAGTTGTTGCTGCATTTTGCTTAGTTCAGATAAGCCTGGCTTATGCTTTCCACCTTTGCCACCCGATTTTGCGTTTTTCATGGCATTCTGCAATTGTTGCAACGCTTCACTCAACATTAAAGCCAAATTATTAATACCGGTTAAAGCAAACTGCTGATTTCTGTTGGCTTCGCTTATTTTTTGCTCGGTAATTTGTTCTATGGCAAGGTTTATCTGTTGGTTAATATTTGTAATTTCTTTATTTACAGTAGATTGTATTTGCGGAACCAATTTGCTGAGGCTGTACAGACTGTCGGCAACTGTTTTTAGGTTTTCTTTAATTTCCAGTTGTTTTTGCCCGAGTTTTACAAAGTTTGGATCATCTTGGTTACTATTTTTGAAATCAAGCATCAGCTTTTCCTGGTCAAATGACGTTTTAAGGAGGTTCTTCAAAATCATTCGCAGTTGCTGTTCATTAACCTTGTTTTCCGCTTCTTGTCCGCCCTGCATGCTGTCTTTTAGCTTCTGTGCTAAATCCTGCATTTTTCCAGAAGCACCTTTTTGTGCTTCTGTCGCATCCTGTTTTTTGTTATTCTCTAAATTTTTGTCTGCGTTGTCCAAATCCTTGTCAATGTTCTGTTGGTCTTGCTTTTCGATATTGAAATCCTCAGGTTTTTCTAGCAGTTCATTTTTTTCCTGTACATCTTTTAAGTCTTTTTTAATCCCATCAAAATCCTTTTTTAGTTGTTCTTGTTGCTTTTTAATTTCCGTTGTAGGTTTTGATTTAACATCGTTACTTAGCTGTTCTTGTTTTTTTGCGAGCTCTTCTAATTTGTCAATGGTATTATTTAGTTTTTGTTCAACAGCCAGTTTTTTATAGAGCTCTAAAATTCTGTCGAGTTCTTTTTGTAAAGATTTATTGTCTAATTGCATCTTCTGCAATTCGTCCTGACTCCTATCTTTCTGGTTTTTGTCGATCAGCTTTTGTAAATTTTCTAACAAATCCTTCGTTTTTTTATCAAGTACATTTTCAAACAAATCCTGGATCTGCTTTTGTTTTTCTAACAGATCTTTATTTTGCTTTTCTAAATCTTTGGATTGCTCTAAATTTTGTTTTCCATCTTTTTGTATGTCGTCAATTAGTTTTTCAAGGCTTTTTTTCTCTGCCACTAAATTCTCAATCCGTTTTTTCTGTTCGTAATCAAGATTTTTTTGGTCCATTAGATCTTGCGTTAGCTTTTTGGTTTCCTGCTGTATTTTATCGGCCTTTTTAATAGCCTGTTGCATTTTTTGCTGAATACTTTCAGTGCTTTCTGCTAATTTTTCAACCTGTTCTATAGTGCTCGCTAATTTATAAATCCGTTTAATAGATTGCGTATGTTTTGATCCGTTTACGCCATCGTTATCTGCAACATCAAAATAGTAAGAAATTTCTTCGCCGGGTTTAATTCCCAGTTGCTTTAACGGCCATACATAAAAGAAATTACTTTGTAAAAGCCCTTTGTTAAAGTTTACCGGTATAGTAAACAACTTTCCTTGTCTGTTTTTGTCGGTCGCTTTTAACAGCTGATAATGGAAATTTAGGGAGCTTAACCCATAATCGTCGCTGGTGTTGCCTATAAAATAAAGCACATTTACATTTGCAGAATCAATACGCTCTTGCACTTCAATTTTGGGGTATTCGTCGGTAATCACTGTTAAACTGTAAGCTACAGAATCACTAACTACAGATTCGTTATTTTTAAAATTGATACTGTATTTTCCACTTTTTAATAGCCGGATTTGGGTGTTGAACTGAACGTTATTGTTCTTTTTTGTGGCTGTTGTTTGGTTATTGATTGATAGCGAAACATCATCAACATATTCGGTGCTAAAATTCCATTTAGCTATTGTCCCCGCCGGAATAGTTAGGTCTCCGGGATTGCTGAGCGTTTCATTTTTCTTTTTAAGATAAGCTGGATAAGTAAGTTCAACCTGAGAGCTCAAAAGTGAAGGTTTCTTTTTAACCTTAATCTCAATCTCATCAGAGAAAAATTCGCCTGCCTGAAATCTTATTTTTTTATCTTTTTGCAGGTTTTTAAAATCGTAACTAAAATTAATAATATCTTTTTTGTTGAGCTTAAAGGTGTTAAGGCCATCTACCAAATAAACTTCTTCGGGCACTTGGTTGCCAGTCATTTTTAAGTTTAATGTTAAATCATCGCCTTGGCGCACAACCAAATTTTTGTTTAAAACATTAAACTCAAAAGGTGCTTGCTTTTTATAAAAAACTTGGTGATTAATGATCCGCTCGGTACCATCTTTTAAAACAGACGGTGCTGCAAAAGCAAGTAGAACAACTATGGCAATAGGAATTAAAGCATAGCTGATGTACTTTTTATTTTCGGAAAGATTTACCGCCGCTACAAACGGAATAGGTTTAAAGTTGGCAATCCGTTGGTTAATACTGGCTTCAATCAGTTCTTTTTGCTCGGGATTTTCAATTGCAAGCTGTTTAAGGTCTAAGGTGTTAATCAGTTTGTCTTGAATATCAGGAAAATGATTTCCGATAATAACCGAAGCCTGTTGGCGGTTAATGGTTTTTCCCAACTTAAAATAAGAAACCAGGTGTTTTCCTATCAAAAACCAGAATAAAACCGCCTGTACAGTTATAAATCCATAAAAAATAATGCTTCTTACGGTAATGTTGAAATAGCCATAATACTCAGCAACAATAAAAACCAAATAGCTGATCAAAAAACCGGCAATCCACCAAATTAAACCACGTACAATTTTGTTCAGATAATATTTTCTGATAAAACCGTCTATTTTATGGATTAGCTGTTGGTAGTTTTGGCTCATTTTTATAGGCTTTAAACTTAGTAAAAGTTTGGCATTGAACAATATAAATAAGAAGATGTTTAAATAAATACCTTCTTATTAACGTAGGCTAAAAAGGACGGAATCAGTGTGTTAACAACCAATATGTTGCTTATAATGCTATTGCACAGTAATTGTAACACTAGCGAAAATAGTTTTAACATAAATAGATTATTATGAAAATTAAAGCGGTATTGGCAGTTGCAGGGGTTGCATTGATTATGGCGTCCTGTTCTGCACCAAGAAAATTAAGAGAGGCACAAGCCCAAAATAAAACACTTGATAGCCTTTACAGAGATTTACAAAATCAACTATTAGCCTGCGAGAATGCGAAAAAAAGTAGCAGTGCAGATTATCAAATGCGGATAAAAAACCTTAACGAACAGCTGTCAAATGTGAAAGGTAGCAATAGCCAAATGGTTAATCAGCTAAAAGACCTGTCTGTAATTACCGGAACACAGGCGGAAAGCATCAATAAATCTTTAGAAAATATAGGCGCAAAAGACAGTTACATTAGAGATTTACAATCAGCCATACAAAGAAAAGATTCTTTGAATATGGCTTTGGTAATGAATTTAAAAGGAGCCATTGGCAATATGGATGATAAAGACATCAATATTAAGGTAGATAAAGGTGTGGTTTATATCGATATTTCTGATAAACTTTTGTTTAAAAGCGGAAGTTACCAAGTTAACGAAGGTGCTAAAAATGTGTTAGGCAAAGTAGCGAAAGTGCTGTTGAACCAACCTGATATTGAGTTTATGGTTGAAGGACATACCGATAATGTTCCATACAAATCTACCGGGGTAATTTTAGATAATTGGGATTTAAGTGTTAAACGAGCTACTTCTGTAGTGCGGATTCTCCAAGACCAATATAACATTCCACCGGCTAAAATGACCGCCGCCGGCAGAAGTGAATATGTACCGGTTAGTACTAACGATACTGCGGATGGTAAGGCTGCAAACAGAAGAACGCGTATTGTAATTCTTCCACAGTTAGATCAATTCTTTAAATTATTGGAAACACCACAACGGAAATAATTCAGATATATTTAAATGTAAAAGACCGGTTTTTCACCGGTCTTTTTTTGTTTCTACATTATACCGTTTGTCTTTATTCCTAAGCTACTTAACCAATCTAATCCCGCTGTACATCCACCGTAAATTAGCGTGGAAGAAATTGCGATAAGTAAACCGTTGATGCCCTGGCGAAGTGGCCACAGAAGCACCACGTAAAACTTTTTGGTTTACCATAAATTTACCATTGTACTCGCCAATTGCGCCAGGAGCTTTTACAAAATTTGGATAGGGTAGGTAAGCACTTTCTGTCCATTCCCAAAGTTTTCCCCAATCCAATTCAGCCGAAGCAACTTCCCATTCAAATTCTGTAGGTAAACGCATGTTTTTAAATGCTGCAAATGCCCAAGCTTCGTAAAAACTAATATGGCAAACCGGTTCATCCATATTAATCGGGTTTAAACCTTGTAAATCATACCTAAACCATTGTTCATCAACTAGGTGCCAGTATAAAGGTGCGTTAATGTCGTTGTTACGTACCCAATCCCAAGCTTCTGAATGCCAAAACTTGAAATTCTGATAACCGCCTTGGGTTATGAATTCTAAATATTCAGCATTGCTAACCAAGCTTTTCGAAATCTCGAAACTGTTGATGTAAACTTTATGTCTTCCCAGCTCATTGTCAAAGCAGAAATCTTTCCCAGCATAACCAATTTCATAAACCCCTTCGTTTATAGCTGCAAATCCGCTTCCCCCGGCAGTCAAATTGCATTCAATATTTTCAGTTGCATAAGCCGGAAATAAAGGGTTATGCCCCAAAATATATTTGATATCGTAACATAATAGTTCCTGGTGCTGTTGCTCATGGTTTAGCCCTAACGTTATTAACGCCTTAACCTCGTCACTTACCTCACAAGCTAAAAACCGAACCATAGCTTCGTCCACATAGGCTCGGTACCGGTAAACATCCTGCACAGTTGGCCTACTCAAATTCCCACGATCGGTACGGATCACCCTTGCCCCAACAGTTTCGTAATAACTGTTAAAAACAAAGTTGTAATTTTCATCAAATACCTCATATTTAACAGCGTTTAGCTTCAAAATAAAAGTCTCAAAAAACCAAGTGGTATGTCCTAAGTGCCATTTCGGCGGACTAACATCAACCACAGGTTGCACCACATAATCTTCGGTTTGCAATGGTTCGCAAATTGTTGCTGTATGTTGTCTTATGTTAAGGTAGGTTTCTGCTAAATTCATTGGTTTGTCTTTAAGTTTTGATTTCAATTCCTATTAAAGAATCTGTTTTCCTGCAATAGGAGCCTTATGCTTTTGCCTTTAGTTTTTTTAAGGGCGTTCCCTAAAGGTCGGCGTATGTCGCACTCCGCTCCGCTACGGTTTTTTTATGATAAAAAATCATAAAAAGAACAGGCTTTTACAGCGCACATTCCCATTCCTAAAAGCCTTGCTTTATCCGCCTAACGCAACCAATATTAAGCCAAAAAAATAAAGGTTTCTAACTATCTCAGAACTTCGGTCGATAGTTTGTTTTTCCATTTCAATATAATGAGCTCATCTAAAATTGGCTATAATTGGATTTTAAACCTCTTTGAAAAAGAAAAAGCCGTGTAAAGCTATTTTAGGTTTAGCGATACACGGCCGAAATTTCGGTCTAAAAAAAGACGCTAAATGTATTTGTTCTGTTTCTTGCTCACTTTTCTAACGCCCGTATCGCCTTTAGAAGCTTCTTCAGTTTTACTGGATCTAGAAACTAAACCCATAATTTCTGATACCTCTTCACGGGTAAGATTTCTAAATGTGCCTACCGGTATATTTTTGGTTGTAATATTCATCACCCTAGTACGCTTTAAACGCGTAACATCGTAACCTAAGTATTCGCACATTTTACGGATCTGGCGGTTTAAGCCTTGGGTAAGTATAATGTTGAAAGTAGATTCTCCTTCTTTCCTTACCAAGCATTTTTGAGTTACGGTATCCATTATAGGCACACCATTTCCCATTTTTCGTAAAAAATCAATGGTTATGGGTTTGTTTACCGTAACCACATATTCTTTTTCGTGGTTATTGCCCGCTCTTAAAACTTTGTTCACAATGTCGCCATCGCTGGTCAAAAAAATCAATCCTTCAGATAGTTTATCCAACCTCCCGATAGGGAAAATACGTCTGGGATGACCTATATAATCAATAATATTTCCTTCAACGTGTCTTTCTGTAGTGCAGGTAATTCCTTTGGGTTTATTAAACGCAATATAAATCGAGTCGCTTTCATCCTTAAATCTCACCCGTCTATCGTCTACCCTAACATCGTCGCTATCACTTACTTTATCGCCTAAAATAGCTTCTCTGCCATTAATAGTTACTCGCCTTTCCAAAATTGCTTTGTCAGCATCTCTTCTGGAGCAGAAACCAGTATCACTAATGGCTTTGTTTAATCTTAAAGTTTTTTGGTTTAAAGCCATAATTTTAAATTTAAAAAGGACTGTTGATGGTAGAAAATGCCGGTAAAACCGCATCTTTTGGTGAAACCACCGTGTCCTCAAAATTAATTCCCCAATCTATACGCAAATCTTTGTCATTCCAGATTACGCCTATCTCCGCATCTTTATGGAAAAGTCCAGTGCACTTATAGTTGAAAATGGTTTTATCTTCTAAAGTTAAAAAGCCATGTAAAAATCCTGGAGGTACGTAAAACATTTTGTTGTTTTCTCCGCTGAGTTCCACACTAAAATGCTGACCATAAGTAGGAGAGTCTTTTCTGATATCTACTGCAACATCCAATACTTTTCCTTGCACTACCCGTACCAGTTTCCCTTGCGCATAAGGTGTAGCTTGTGCATGTAAACCACGTAAAGCATTTTTATGCGAGTAAGATTGATTGTCTTGAACAAATTCTGCGTTTAAACCTAATTTTTCAAAAAGAGCCTTGTTGTAACTTTCAAAAAAGTAGCCTCTATCATCTTTCCAAATTTTGGGTTCAATAATAACTAAATCTTTAATAGGGGTTTCAATAATATTCATCTATACTTTTTCTAATACGCTCCTAAAAGAAACAAACTGCTCAGGAAACTTTTTTAAAATATCTTCTTGCAACTTTGGCGAGTAATCTTTCCGATAATCTTCTAAATGCTCTGCATCATTGGTAACATATTGTGCGCAGTAGGTTATGCCTTCATTTATGGGCTCTGTTAACCTTAAAAGATGACAATCAATAAATTTACCGCTCGCCATTACCGCAGGCATATGCACATTTTGCATGTATTGGATATACTCTTCGTGGATAGTATCCTCAATAATAGTAGTTACGTTATAAATAATCATGGCGCTAAGTTAATCAACGGCTTTTTATTACAGCGCATCTCCCCTTAAATTTCTAAATCTTTTGCGGGCCTCTATCAAATATAAACTCCCAGGGTATTGATTCATCAATTGCTGGTAATACTTTTTAGCAGCATTTAAATCCTGTAAATTCTCTTCTTCTAACACCGCAAGTTTAAAAAGCGCATCGTCTGCCCAAATGCTGTTGGGATAATTTTTTACAATGGTACTAAGGTTATTTTGTGCAGTTTGATATTGTTGTTGTTTAATGTAAATGTTTGATTTTAGCATCAGCACATCATCAAACAAGCTAGATTGCGGGTATAACGCAGTTAAACTATCCAATGTTTTAATAGCTTCGCTAGGTTTGTTTTTTAGCTGTAACAAATCGGCTTTTGCATACATTTTTAAAGCATTCCCGGTACTGTCAACAGCTAAATCATCCTGAATGAGTAGGCTTAGATCAAGCGCATCGTTAGCAATCAATTGCGATGTGGAAGCTTTTAGCACATCTAACTGCGCTTTTGCCCAGCTAAAATCTCCGTTGTAAAAAGAAAGTTTAGCATTTTTAAACTTCGCTTCCTGCCCAATTGGGTGGTCTTTAAAATTTTTTTCTACCTGGCCGTATAAAAGCGCAGCATCCCAAGGTTGGTTATTTAAAATATAAATAGTTGCCAAATCTAGCTTAAGCTGCGCAGCAATATCCGGATTTATATTGGGTAGGCTTATTGCTTTTTCCAGTAATAAGGTAGCCTCTTGTGTTTTAGTGCCGTAAAAAGCTTTTAAATTAGCTAAGGCTCTAATTGCAAAAATGGTTTGTGGGTTTTCGCCGTATTCTTTCAAAAGTAGTTCGTAATCGGTACTTAACTGCTCTATTTGTTGTTGCGAATAGGTGCCGTCAATTACCTGTTGGTTTTTAAGCTGTAACATCGCCACTTTAGATGCGATATAATAAGGCGTGTTTTGGCCTTTTGTTAAAATATATTGGTAAGCTTTTTCGGCAGTAGCATAAGCGTTGTTTTCTATCAAAATATTTGCAAAGTTATAAAGGGAAGCCCCATCATCCTGCGTTCTTTTATCTAAGGCAATCAGCTGTACAAGAGCTAAATCATATTGTTTTTGCTGTAGATAAGCCCAAGCCAGCAAGTTTATAAAAGTGGTGTTCTGGGGGTCCTTTTGTATCTTTTTCAGCAATAAAGACTTTAATGTTGCGTAATCTTCATCACGTTCGTAGGTTCTGGCCAGGTTGTTTTTTGCATTCGCCAAAAAGCTTGGTTGATAAACTAAGGTGTTTAAAACCTCATCGGTAAGTTCTGCTTTTTGTTTTTTAAACCGATATAAATTAATAAGCTCGAAGCTAAAAGCATACTCATCTTTTAATAATTTTCTGCCCGTTAAAAAACATTTAATAGCATAATCGTAATTTCCGGTGCTGTAAAAGGAATTGGCAATGCCGCTTATTGCAAATTCATCTTTGGGCATTTTATTTAAAACATCATCAAAAGTTTTGTCGGCCTTGTCAACTTCGCCTTTTTCTAAATACAATTGCCCCAAATTAATGCCGTATTTGGAGTTGATTTTTAACCTTTTAGTAACTATTTTTTCGGCCTCGCTGTAGTTTTTGAGTTTTAGAAGTGTGTTAAAGTAAGCTTCAAAATAAAAGTCATTTTCGGTATTGTGCTGATAAAATTTTTGATAGATGGCTAAAGATTTATCATATTCGCCATTGTTATAAAATTGACGAGCCAACTCCATATCATTTACCGAATTTTGGCTTTTTGCATAATTAAAGCATGCAAGCAAAAGAAGTACAGTGCTTAAAATCTTAAAAGGTTTACACATCAATGCTAAAATAGAAATTTCTTGTGGCTATTGTTAAAATCAGGTTTATAAATAGTGTATTCTAAATGTTACTGCCGTTATAAACCTTACTCGTGTTTTAATACCTAATTTGGTTTTGTGTTAAACTCACGTTTGCAAACTTTTTTCTGGATGTTGTATAAATAAAGTAACAAAAAGATTTAATGCCCTATTGGATTAAAAAATATTACCTTATAACTGTTCTATTGATAGCTGGATGTTCTACACATCCAGTGGTAGAGGTGTTGCCGGTAGATGCCTTTTTTAAAAACGCCCAACAATTTAATTATCGTATTTCGCCTAACGGTAAAGCCCTTGCTTTTTTACAGACTTATAAAGGTAAAATGAATGTTTTTGTACGTTCAATTGATGATACCACTAGATTACAGTTAACAAAGTTCGAGGATTCATCTATCCGAGATTTTAGCTGGGTGGGTAATAATAGGTTGTTTTGTGAAAAAGAAAGAGACACTAACAATAGGTGTGGTGCTTTCCTGATCAATAAAGATGGAACAAATTATACTTCGATTAAGAGTAGAGCTGGTACAAAACTAAGTATCCTTGATAATAGCGTTCACGCTAGCCAGGTATTAATTACTAGTAACGAGCGGGACGAATCGTTTTTTGATGTTTACCACTTAAATATAGAAAATGGTTCGAAAAAGCTGTTCGTAGAGAATCCCGGCAATATTTTACTTTGGTTTGCAGATGAAAAGGGAGATGTTAATTTAGGTGCCGGTAGTGATGGAGTAAACGAAACGATTTATTACAGGGAAAACATCGAAGAAAAATTCAAAGCTATATTCAGTAATAATTTTAAGAGTACCTTAAAACCTTTAGGGTTTACAAAAAACAAGCGATACATTTACGCATTGTCGGATCTTAATCGCGATAAGCTTGCATTGGTTGAGTTTGACTGTTTAGAAGGTAAAGAGTCGAAGCTGATCTATCAGCATCCAGATGCGGATATCCTCGAAGTTTTGACTTCGGGGTTAAATAAAGAACCAGCTCTGGTAGCTTATGATTTAGACCGAAGACAAAGGCATTTCCTAAACCAAACGTATAAAGAAATATATGAGGATATCTCGGATAAACTCCCAAATCAAGAAATAAAAATAATAGATATTTCTGAGCGTAATCTCATTATTAAAGTCTACACGGATAGAAATCCCGGGGCTTTCTATAGCTATAACATTGAAAAACGAAGTCTTAAAAAATTATCTGAAGTTAATCCTGAAATTGAGCCTGCCAATATGTGTAGCATGCAGGCAATTAGCTATCAAACAAAAGATGGCTTAACGATTCATGGGTATTTAACTTTGCCCTTAGGTAAAAAGAAAGAAAATTTGCCTTGCGTAATATTACCGCATCAAGGTCCAAGTCAACGGAATGTCTTTGGTTTTTTACCAGAGGTGCAGTTTTTGGCCAATAGGGGTTATGCCGTTCTGCAGATGAATTATAGAGGTTCCACCGGTTATGGTAAAAAATTTGAGAATGCCGGGTTTAAGCAATGGGGTGCTAAAATGCAGGATGATATTTTTGATGGAGTTGCCTGGCTTATAAAAGAGGGTATTGCAAATCCCTCGCAAATAGGAGTTTTTGGTTATGGTTTTGGGGGTTACGCAGCATTAAACCAAGTTATTAATCATCCTGACACTTATAAGTGTGCTGCTTCTTATTCGGGCTACATTAATTTATTTACATACATTAAAGGCTATCCAGCACATTTTAAGCCTTACAAGTTAATGTTGAACGAGATGATTGGGGATCCAGAAACAGATGTTGATTATCTTAAAAGTGCGTCGCCGGTTTTTCAGATCGAAAAAATAAAAACACCCATTTTGATTGCACAAGGCGGAAAAGACGCTAAAGTAAACGTTAATGAAACAAATCAATTTGTAAAAGAACTTCGTAAAAAAAATATTCCTATTAAGTACATCTTAAATGAGAATGAGACACAGTTATTTAAAAATGTAGACAATAAAATCAGATTTTATACGGAGCTTGTAGACTTTTTAGACCAACATCTTAAACCACATTAACGTTAAATGAAAACTAGAATCTTAAGCTATCGTAAAAACTTTACGCTAATTGCTTCTTTTGTAGTTTTGATTTCTAGCCTGTTAATTATTGCATTATACGTAAGTTATAAATTAACAAAAAAGGTAGTAGAAAACGAATTCTCGGCCGCTAAGGTTGATGTGTTGGAGAAAACAGTATTGCCTTACAATGTTTTTTTTCAAAATAAGGTTTCGGAAATATCTTTTTACCAAGGTTTTTTAGATTCTACATCGGCAACACAATACGCAAATTCTGTACTTAATAAATACCCTTTTGTAGAACGGATCCTTTTTTACGATGCGCAGATTAGCAATAGAGACGTGGAAGATGGTTTGCGTACATTAAATTTTTCATTGGGTATAAAAGGGCTTTATCAGTACGGTTTAAACGTTAATAAAGACTCGACAGTTCTTTTTTCTGCAGATAAACCAGGGTCACTTTCTTTATCAAATGGCGATGAATTTAATAAGATCGGATTAAAATTAGCCAGTTACTTATCTAACGTTGACACCACTAAACTGCTTTCTAACGATCAGATATTTAATATTTTTTATAACATCTCCCACAATAAGATAACCTACATGAACGTGTTGAGAAGGGAAGACATTAAAGTGTACAAGGACCTGATGTTTAAAAAAATGCCTCCTTCTCCGTTTTATGAACAGGATATTTTTTCTTTTGAGCTCAACCCATATAAATTAGTTGTTAAAAATACTTATCCTCAGCTATATCAAAATGTAGTTATCAAGCCATTATCTTTCGAAACCATTTCAGATAAACCTAATCTAGTTACTACGGAAATAGCTTTACCATTAGCGTTTTCAAACTTCAAACTTTATTTAAGTAGCGATAGAAAATTTCTGGATAAGGAAATACGACGCAGGTTTTTGCCCGTGGGTTTAGGTATATTTGCTGTTTATGGCATTTTATTAATACTTATTTTTTTGATCAGCAGAAACTTAAAAGTTAATCAGAAGCTTTTTAGCCTACAGTATGATTTTATAAATAACTTTACTCATGAGTTTAAAACACCCGTAGCGGTTATAAAAATTGCCGGTAACAATATTTTAAATGCGAAAGATTTATCTGATCTAGAACGAAAGCGGTACGGTAAAATCTTAGATGAAGAAGCCGATAAACTGAACGATTTGATGAACAAACTTTTGTCGTTTACACAAATTGAAAACAGATCCATAAAAGTAAAAAACGAAGAAATAAACGTAGAAGTTTTTTCGCAGAATATTATCGACGCTTTTCAGTTAAAACACCCCGAGTACGATATACAATTAAACATTAAGGGATTAACTGTTTTTCAGAGTGACCCAGTTTTACTGAGTAGTATTTTTTATAATTTGATAGAGAATGCCTATAAATATGCAAATGCCGATAATAAATTTCTTAAAATATCGATAGTAAAGGATAAAAAAAATATTGTTTTTTCTTTTGAGGATAAGGGCATTGGTATTGATGCAAGCGAGTTAGTACACATCTTTAAGAAATTTTATAGGATACAAAGCCGTTACAACCAGCAAGGTAGTGTTGGATTAGGTTTGGCTTTTTGTAAGGAACTTGTTACTTTTATGAACGGAGAAATCCACGTAAAAAGCAAACCCGGTAAAGGATCAGTGTTTGTAGTCACTTTGCCCCTTGATAAATAATATATGCAAAAAGATATAAAAGTAGCAATTATAGAAGACGACGAAAATCTGCGGTTTTTGGTAAGTCACCGTTTAGAAAAAGAGGGTTACGAAGTTGTACAAACAGCAAATGGTGGCGAAGCCGTTGAACTAATACTCGCTGAACAACCAGAGATTGTGCTTTTAGACTGGATGTTGCCCGAAAAAGAAGGTTCGGAAATATGTACAAGCTTAAGGTCAAAAGGTTTTGAAAACGTAATTATTATGATGTCTGCAAAATCTCAGGATATCGATAAAATAGACGCTTTTCAATTTGGCGTTTCCGACTATGTAAGCAAGCCTTTTAATATGGATGTATTGGTTGCAATGATTGATAGCAAGGTAAAGTACGTTTTACAAGGCAAAACTGATAATAACAGGTTTGGCGATATGGAACACCACCCGAACACCCATTCCCTGTTGAAAAATCATAGAAAAATTGAATTAACCATATTAGAAAACCGGATTTTACTCTATTTCTTAAACCACAGAAACGCCGTAATTAGCAGAGATGATCTGATGATGGAAGTTTGGGGTTACAACTCAGATGTAAATACGCGTACTTTAGATATGCATATTGTAAGGTTGCGTAAAAAAATAGAAACCAACCCAGATCGTCCGGATTTTTTACAAACGGTTAGGGGAGTGGGATACCGCTTCAATGATCAGTAAAGCCTAATTTGAGTTCATCTTTTAATTAATTTACTTTTTTAAAATTATTCTCTTACATTTGCAACCCCAACAGAATTTTAAAGAGGGATAGAAAGGTGGTATTTAACAAATGATTATTATCAATGTAAAAGATGGCGAATCAATTGACAGAGCGTTAAAACGTTTCAAAAAGAAATTCGAGAAAACTGGTGTTCTAAGAGAACTTCGTAGTCGTCAAGCTTACGAGAAAAAATCCGTAGCATCTAGAATGGAGAGAAGACACGCCATTTATATTCAAGCAATGAACCAAGAAGCTTAATCTTTTTTAGGTTTAAGCCGATTATATATTAACTATTTATGCGTTCACTTTCGGGTGATTGTATAAATAGTTTTTTCTTTTTATAGCTCTTCCTGAGTAAACTCTTTCAAAATTTCGGTTATCATTTCTTCTGATAATGGTTCCGCATCCACAATCAAAATATCGCTTTCATTAGGTTTTGGTAATTCTAAGGTGTTTAACTGATTGTACGTTAGGCATAAAAGATGATGGTTATTTTGATTAGTTTTTACCTTGATTTTTACTGCGCTAGAATAGCGGCAGACCTATACGTTACAGCAGTCCGCTCTGTTTTAAAGAAGATTTAGTTAGTTTAACTTAAATCTTTTGGTATTAGTTTAAACATTGGACAAACATTTTGTATATTCACTTTTTAAGCTAGGTCTAAATTTTTCTATGGTTTTAGAGGATTTCTTAAAATATCTACAGTACGAGAAACGGTATTCTAAACATACACTAATCGCCTATGAAAATGATATTCTTCAGTTTCAAGACTTTATTCAACAAATAGATAAAACTTTCGCAACTGCAAGTCATAAAGATATCCGCTTATGGATAATAGCTTTAATGGATAAGCAGATCGAGCCTCGGTCAGTTAATCGAAAAGTTTCAAGTATTCGGTCATTTTACAAATTCGCTTTGAAAGAAGGTATTATCAACGAAAATCCTGTTGTTAAGGTGGTAAGTCCAAAAGTTGCAAAAAAGCTTCCCGTGTTTATTACTGAGCAAAAAATGGATATACTGTTAGATAGCGAGGCATTTGAGGATAGTTTTGAAGGTGTAAGAGACAGGCTGGTTATTGAATTGCTTTTTGCAACCGGTATAAGATTAAACGAATTAATTACCTTAAAGCAAACTGACTTCTTGCCGGCAGAAAAAACAATTAAGGTTTTGGGTAAGCGAAATAAAGAACGTATTATTCCGTTGAATTTATCAGTACTGAATCAGTTGATTGCATATGTAGGGATTAAAAAAGAACAAGGGTTCGGTTTAGCAGATGGTGTATTAATCGTTACCGCTAAAGGAAAGCCAGCTTACCCTAAATTAGTGTATCGCATCGTCAACAGATATTTACAATTGATATCAACACAAACTAAAAAGAGTCCGCATATTTTGCGACATTCTTTTGCAACAAGCCTGCTTAACAATGGGGCCGACATTAATGCAATTAAAGACTTATTGGGGCATGCAAGCTTGGCTGCAACGCAAGTTTATACCCATAACTCAATTGAAAGGTTAAAAACAATTTATAAACAAGCTCATCCAAAGGCTTAAAAAAGGAGGAAACATGAAAATCGGAATTCAATCTATCCATTTCAGCGCTGATCAGAAGCTATTAGCGTTCATTCAAAAAAAAGTAGACAAGCTAGATCAGTTCTACGATCAAATTATTAGCGGAGAAGTGTATCTGAAGCTCAATAATGTGGCTGAAGACACTAATAAAACGTCCGAGATTAAAATCATGATACCTGGAGTTACATTGTTTGCGAAAGAAACTTGTAAAACATTTGAGGAAGCTACGGATTTGGCTATTGAGTCTTTAAGGAAGCAACTTACCAAACAGAAAGACAAAGTTAAATCGCATGAGAGTAATCATAAAGATTTAGTAAAAGAAGTTTAAAACATAACTAGTTGGCTGTTAAGGCTATTTTACACAAAAATCAATGATCCTAAAAAATCATTGATTTTTTTTTTCAAATAAATTTTGTTCGAATATTAATTTTCGTAGTTTTGCAGTCCCTTAAGCAAACGACTTGTAAACGGGTTAAAGAAACGAGTTCTTTAAAACATTGAAAAGCCTCCTTAGCTCAGCTGGTAGAGCAACTGACTTGTAATCAGTAGGTCATTGGTTCGATCCCGATAGGAGGCTCTTTAGTTCTAGATTTTGACATACTAGGACTAAAAGATGGGGGGGTTCCAGAGCGGTCAAATGGGACGGACTGTAAATCCGTTACTTCGGTTTCGAAGGTTCGAATCCTTCTCCCCCCACTGGAATAATGATTGAAAGTTTGAATTTATTAATGTACTCATTAATAAATTCACTCCTTCAAAGTTAAAAATGCGAAAGTAGCTCAGTTGGTAGAGCGATAGCCTTCCAAGCTATAGGTCGCGAGTTCGAACCTCGTCTTTCGCTCATAAAATTCATTGGTAGAGGAGTTTATTAATGATGCAAAACAGTTCATTTAGTTCAATATTTTGTGCTATGAGCTTTTTTGTTGTTTGAGTTTAACGAACTAAAGAATAAGCCGAAGTAGCTCAGCGGTAGAGCACTTCCTTGGTAAGGAAGAGGTCGTGGGTTCAAGTCCCATCTTTGGCTCGCAAGAGGATATTTTAGAATATTTAAATAAAAATTAACCTAGTAATAAGTATAAAATCATGGCAAAAGAAAAATTTGACCGTAGTAAACCACACCTTAACATCGGTACAATCGGTCACGTTGACCACGGTAAAACTACATTAACTGCAGCAATCTCTAAAGTATTATCTGACGCTGGCTTCTCTGAAGCTCGTTCATTTGCTTCTATTGACTCTGCTCCAGAGGAAAAAGAAAGAGGTATTACAATTAACACATCTCACGTTGAGTATTCAACTGCTAACCGTCACTACGCTCACGTTGACTGTCCAGGTCACGCGGATTACGTAAAGAACATGGTTACTGGTGCGGCTCAAATGGATGGTGCTATTATCGTTGTAGCTTCTACAGACGGTCCAATGCCACAAACTCGTGAGCACATTTTATTGGCTCGTCAGGTTGGTGTTCCTTCATTAGTTGTATTCATGAATAAAGTGGATATGGTTGATGATCCAGAATTATTAGAATTAGTTGAAATGGAAATCCGCGAATTATTATCATTCTACGATTTCCCAGGTGACGATATTCCAGTTATCCAAGGATCTGCTTTAGGTGGATTGAACGGAGATCCAAAATGGGTTGGAAAAATTTTAGAATTAATGGAAGCAGTAGATAACTACATTCCAATTCCTCCACGTTTGACTGAGCTTCCTTTCTTAATGCCAGTTGAAGATGTTTTCTCAATTACAGGTCGTGGTACTGTTGCTACAGGACGTATTGAGAGAGGTATCATTAACTCAGGTGAAGGTGTTGATATCTTAGGTATGGGTGCTGAAAACTTAAAGTCTACAGTAACTGGAGTTGAGATGTTCCGTAAGATCCTTGATAGAGGTGAAGCTGGTGACAACGTAGGTTTATTATTACGTGGTATTGAGAAAACTGATATCCGTCGTGGTATGGTTATCTGTAAGCCAGGTTCAGTAACTCCTCACACAGATTTCAAAGCTGAGGTTTACGTACTTTCAAAAGCAGAAGGTGGACGTCATACTCCATTCTTTAATAAATACCGTCCACAATTCTATTTCAGAACTACAGATGTAACAGGAGAAATCTCGTTGCCAGAAGGTGTTGAAATGGTTATGCCAGGTGATAACGTTACAATTAACGTAGTGTTGATTAACGCAATTGCAATGGAAAAAGGCTTACGTTTCGCTATCCGTGAAGGTGGTAGAACAGTAGGTGCTGGTCAGGTAACTGAAATTGTAAAATAATAATCATTTTCCTTAACTAAGGATTTGAAATATAAAAAGTACTTGGGAAGTATTTCCTGAGTACTTTTTATCTAAAAGCAAATTGAAACCTGCTAGCAGGTTTCTTATACACACGGGAATAGTTCAACGGTAGAATAGAGGTCTCCAAAACCTTTGATCAGGGTTCGAATCCTTGTTCCCGTGCTAACGCAAAAAAAAAGTAAAAATGGCTGGTTTTGCAGAATACATAAAAGAATCATATATCGAGCTAAGTGAAAAAGTTACCTGGCCAACTTGGAGTGAATTACAGAATAGTGCTGTAATTACTTTAGTAGCATCACTTATTATTGCTTTAATTATTTTGGCAATGGATGAGTCAGCAGGAAACTTACTTAAGTTAATGTATAAATCATTTGCATAAAAATAAGGCATGAGCGATCAATTGAAATGGTATGTTGTTAGGGCGGTAAGCGGAAAAGAGAAGAAGGTAAAGCAATATATAGATGCAGAGATAAGCCGTTTAGGTCTTACACATTTGGTTCCACAGGTTTTAATACCGATGGAAAAATATTACCAAATGAAAGATGGTAAGAAAATAGCAAAAGAAAGAAACTACTACCCAGGATATGTTTTAGTTGAAACTGCTTTAAACGCAGAATTAGAACAAATAATCAAAGCAATCAATAGTGTAATAGGTTTTTTAGGAGATAAAGCTGGTAATGCAGTTCCTTTAAGACCCGCAGAAGTTAACCGTATTTTAGGTAAGGTTGATGAGATGGCAGAGCAGGGAGAGATGATGAGTGTGCCGTATTACGTTGGCGAAAATGTCAAAGTAATGGACGGACCTTTCAACGGTTTCTCTGGAGTTATTGAAGAGGTAAACGAAGAAAAGAAAAAACTGAAAGTTATGGTTAAGATTTTTGGACGTAAAACGCCATTGGAACTTAACTATATGCAAGTTGAAAAAGAATAAATAGAGTAGCAAGATTTATGAAGTAGCAAGATTTTAGTATCAAGTAGCAAGACATATAAGTTCTTGATACTTGGTACTTCCTACTTGATACTCCTTACTTGATACTAACAAGATCTTAAATGTTACAAATGCTTCCACATTATTAACGTTGAGAAATAAATAAATAAAAAATGGCAAAAGAAGTCAGTGCGTTAATCAAATTACAAATCAAGGGAGGGGCAGCAAATCCGTCTCCACCAGTTGGTCCTGCATTAGGAGCAAAAGGTGTGAACATTATGGAATTCTGTAAGCAATTTAATGCTCGTACCCAGGATAAAGCAGGCAAAGTACTTCCTGTTGTAATCACTGTTTATGCAGACAAGTCTTTCGAATTTATCATCAAAAATCCACCGGTTGCAATCCAGTTAATGGAAGTTGCTAATTTAAAAAGTGGATCAGCAGAGCCAAACCGTAAAAAAGTTGCCAAGGTTTCTTGGGAGCAGGTAGAAGTTATCGCTAAAGATAAAATGTCTGATTTGAACGCATTCACAATCGATTCAGCAATGAAGATGGTTGCAGGCACAGCCCGCAGTATGGGAATAAATGTTACAGGTGATGCACCCTGGACTAATTAATTAACACATTAAGTAAAAGACAAGTGGCAAGATTAACAAAAAATCAAAAGACGGCACTTTCCAAACTTGAAGACGGTAAAGCTTATTCTTTAAAAGATGCAGCTGCCTTGGTAAAAGACATTACCACTACCAAATTCGATTCATCAGTAGATATTGATGTTCGTTTAGGTGTGGATCCACGTAAAGCCAATCAAATGGTTCGTGGCATTGCAACTTTACCTCATGGTACCGGAAAAACAGTTCGCGTTTTAGCTTTAGTAACTCCTGATAAGGAAGAAGAAGCAAAAGCTGCAGGAGCTGATTTTGTAGGTTTGGATGAGTATATAGCTAAGATTGAGGGTGGTTGGACAGATGTCGACATTATTATTACTACACCTAGCTGTATGGCTAAGGTTGGTAAGTTAGGTCGTATTTTAGGTCCGCGTAACTTGATGCCAAATCCTAAATCAGGAACTGTAACCATGAATGTGGGACAAGCAGTAACTGACGTTAAGGGTGGTAAGATCGACTTTAAAGTTGATAAAACCGGTATCATACACTGTTCAATAGGTAAAGTATCTTTCCCTTCTGATAAGATTTATGAAAATGCTTTGGAGGTTCTTCAAGTAATTTCTAAGTTGAAACCATCAGCGGCAAAAGGAACATATTTTAAGAGTATTAATATCTCTTCTACCATGTCTCCTGGAATAAATATTGAAACTAAATCAGTAGCGGGAATTTAAGATTATGAGAAGAGAAGAAAAACACGAAGTTGTTTCTGCTTTAGCTGAGAGAATGAAAGAGTCTGGTAATTTTTACATTACTGACACTTCTAGTCTATCGGTGGCAAAGATCAATATTATTCGCCGTAAATGTTTCGAGAACGAAATCGGAATGCAAGTTGTTAAGAACACCTTAATCAAAAAAGCTCTAGAGCAATTAGATGGTGATGTAACTCCTTTGTTCGATGTTCTTAAAGGTTCTTCATCTGTAATGTTCTCAACGAATGCAAACGCTCCGGCTAAGCTAATTAAATCGTTAAGAAAAGGAAAAGAAGAGAAACCAGTTTTAAAAGCAGCGTATGTAGATTCGACTGTTTTCATAGGCGATTACCAATTAGATACCTTAGTTAATCTTAAATCAAGAGAAGAACTTATCGGTGAAATCATTGGATTATTACAGTCTCCAGCTAAAAATGTTATTTCAGCATTACAGTCTGGCGGAAACAAATTGGCAGGAATTGTCAAAACTTTACAAGAAAGAGAAGGTTAATTCAAACACCTTGAGTTTGATATAAATTATTAAATAGTAAAATTTTAAAATTAAATATAATGGCGGATTTAAAATCGTTTGCTGAACAATTAGTAAACTTAACTGTTAAAGAAGTTAATGAATTAGCTCAAATCTTAAAAGACGAGTATGGTATCGAGCCAGCTGCTGCTGCAGTTGCTGTTGCTGGTCCTGCCGCTGCTGGTGAAGCTGCTGCTGAAGAGAAAACATCTTTTGATGTAATCTTGAAAGAAGCTGGTGGAGCTAAATTAGCTGTAGTAAAATTAGTTAAAGACTTAACTGGTCTTGGATTAAAAGAAGCTAAAGATTTAGTTGATGGTGCACCAAAAGAATTGAAAGCTGGTGTTACTAAAGACGAAGCAGAAGCATTAAAAAAGCAGCTTGAAGAAGCTGGAGCTGTTGTTGAGATTAAGTAATTTACTTAACTCAAATAACAAAATAGCCTTAAACTCCATCTGCTAATCGGCGGACGGAGTTTACGGCTTTTGGTGTATATCACCAAATTTATACTGAACATAGGTTCAGTTTTTAATCGAATTTTCGGTTTAACTAAAATTTAAGACCCTTGGCAAACAAAAGCAATCAAAGGATAAACTTTGCTCAAAGTAAGCATGTGTTAGATTATCCTGATTTTCTGGATGTACAAATCCAATCGTTCAAGGAATTCTTTCAGCTAGAAACAACTTCAGATAACCGACACACAGAAGGCTTATTTAAAGTATTTGCTGAAAACTTTCCGATCTCTGATTCAAGAAACATCTTTGTTCTCGAATTTCTGGATTACTTTATTGATCCACCGCGTTACGACCTCACGGAGTGTATAGAGCGTGGACTAACTTACAGCGTTCCTCTTAAAGCAAAACTTCGTTTATCTTGTAACGACGAAGAGCATGAAGATTTCGAAACCATCGTACAGGATGTTTATTTGGGAACTATCCCTTATATGACACCTAAAGGTACTTTCGTGATCAACGGTGCAGAACGTGTTATTGTATCTCAATTGCACCGTTCTCCGGGAGTATTCTTCGGCGTAAGCCGCCATACAAACGGAAGTAAACTTTACTCGGCTCGTGTTATCCCTTTCAAAGGTTCATGGATTGAGTTTGCAACGGATGTGAACAACGTGATGTATGCTTACATTGATCGTAAGAAAAAATTCCCAGTAACTACGCTTTTAAGAGCAATAGGTTATGATTCTGATAAAGACATTCTAGAATTATTTGATCTTGCTGATGAGGTTAAGGTTAGTAAGTCTGGCTTGAAAAAATATGTAGGTCGTAAACTTGCTGCCAGAGTTCTAAAAAAATGGGTTGAAGATTTTGTTGATGAAGATACTGGTGAAGTAGTTTCTATCAATAGAAACGAAATTATTCTTGAAAGAGAAACCATTTTGGAAGACGACCATATAGATATGATTGTTGATGCTGGAGTTAAAACATTGATCCTTTCTAAGGAAGATGCAAACTCTGGAGATTATACAATTATCTACAATACGTTGCAAAAAGATACTTCCAATTCTGAAAAAGAAGCGGTAGAACATATATATAGACAATTACGTAACGCAGATCCACCTGATGAGGAAACTGCTCGTGGTATCATTGATCGTTTGTTCTTTTCAGACAAACGTTATGATTTAGGAGACGTAGGTCGTTACAGAATCAATCGTAAATTAAAAATGGATACACCAGTTGAAACTAAGGTTTTAACTAAGTTAGACATTATCGCGATTGTGAAATATTTGATCAAACTAATCAACTCTAAAGAAGATGTAGATGATATTGATCACTTATCAAACAGAAGGGTTAGAACTGTAGGTGAGCAACTTTATGCTCAGTTTGGTGTTGGTTTGGCTCGTATGGCTAGAACAATCCGTGAGCGTATGAACATCCGTGATAACGAGGTGTTTACTCCAACAGATTTAATTAATGCCCGTACATTATCATCTGTAATTAACTCTTTCTTCGGAACTAATCAGTTATCTCAGTTCATGGATCAAACCAATCCATTAGCAGAGATTACACACAAACGCCGTCTTTCGGCTTTAGGTCCAGGTGGTTTATCACGTGAAAGAGCTGGTTTCGAGGTTCGTGACGTTCACTATACTCACTACGGGAGGTTGTGTACGATTGAAACTCCAGAGGGACCAAACATTGGTTTGATTTCTTCACTTTGTGTGCATGCTAAAATAAATAATTTAGGATTTATCGAAACGCCTTACCGTAAAGTTAATGACGGTGTGGTGGTAATGGATAAGCCGGTTACTTATTTAAGTGCTGAGGATGAAGACGGAATGACTATTGCACAAGCGAGTGCTCAATATAGTGATGGTGGCGTTTTTGAAGAAGATAAGGTAAAAGCAAGATATGAAGGTGACTTCCCGGTAATCGACCCTGAAAAGTTAGATTACATTGATATTGCTCCAAACCAAATTACTTCAATTGCAGCTTCATTGATTCCTTTCTTAGAGCATGATGATGCGAACAGAGCCCTGATGGGATCTAACATGCAACGTCAAGCTGTGCCTTTATTACGTCCACAAGCTCCAATTGTTGGAACAGGATTAGAAGGTAGAGTTGCTCGTGATTCAAGAACATTGATCAACGCAGAAGGAAACGGTGTTGTTGAGTATGTTGATGCAAATAAAATCACCATCAAGTACGAAAGAAACGATGATGATAGGTTAGTATCATTTGATGGCGAATCAAAATCATACAACTTAATTAAATTTAAGAAAACCAACCAGAGCACTTGTATCAACTTAAAGCCAATTGTTAAAAAAGGTCAAAAAGTTGAAAGAGGACAAGTTCTTTGCGAAGGATATGCTACACAAGACGGAGAATTAGCATTAGGTATCAACTTAAAAGTAGCATTCATGCCTTGGCAAGGATACAACTTCGAGGATGCGATTGTAATCTCTGAAAGAGTAGTTTCACAAGATATATTTACTTCTCTTCATATTGAAGAATTCGAACTTGAAGTTCGTGATACCAAACGTGGAGAAGAAGAATTGACACCGGATATTCCAAACGTTTCTGAAGAGGCTACAAAAGACTTAGATGAGCATGGAATTATTAGAGTTGGTGCTGATGTACAAGAAGGCGATATTTTAATAGGTAAGATTACTCCAAAAGGAGAGTCTGACCCATCTCCAGAAGAAAAATTACTGAGAGCAATCTTTGGTGATAAAGCTGGTGACGTTAAAGATGCATCTTTGAAAACTCCACCATCTATTAAAGGTGTAGTTATCGATACTAAATTATTCTCTAGAGCTAAGAAAACTTCTAAAGCTGAAGAGAAAGCATTGATCGAAAAGTTAGATGCTAAACATGAAAAAGCTGTAAGAGAGCTTCGCGAAAGTTTAGTTGATAAATTATTTACCATTGTGAATGGTAAAACATCACAAGGAGTTTATAATGTGTACAAAGAACTGTTGATAGCAAAAGGTGTTAAATTCACTCAAAAGCTGTTAATGGAATTAGATTATAACCACATCAACCCAACAAAATGGACAACTGATGATGATAAGAATGATCTAATCAAAATCTTGCTACACAACTTCGGTATCAAAACTAACGAAGAGTTAGGTGCTTACAGAAGAGATAAATTTGCTATCAGTGTTGGAGATGAACTTCCATCAGGAATTGTACAAATGGCTAAGGTTTATGTTGCTAAAAAACGTAAACTAAAAGTTGGTGATAAAATGGCTGGTCGTCATGGTAACAAAGGTATCGTTGCTCGTATCGTAAGAGATGAGGATATGCCTTTCTTAGCAGATGGAACACCAGTTGATATTATCCTTAACCCACTGGGTGTACCTTCTCGTATGAACCTTGGACAGATTTACGAAACTGTGTTAGGTTGGGCAGGTAAAGAACTTGGTGTTAAGTTTGCAACTCCTATTTTCGATGGTGCTTCTCAAGAAGAAGTAGCAGGTTATGTAGAAAAAGCAGGAATACCAGAATCTGGAAGAACTTATCTATATAACGGCTTAACCGGAGATCGTTTTGACCAACAAACTACAGTAGGTATTATGTACATGCTGAAATTAGGTCACATGGTTGATGATAAAATGCATGCTCGTTCTATCGGACCGTACTCATTAATTACACAACAGCCACTGGGTGGTAAAGCACAATTTGGTGGTCAGCGTTTTGGTGAGATGGAGGTTTGGGCTTTAGAAGCATTTGGTGCATCAAACATTCTTCAAGAGATCTTAACCGTAAAATCTGATGATGTGGTAGGTAGAGCTAAAACTTACGAGGCTATCGTAAAAGGCGAAAACTTACCAACTCCAGGAGTTCCAGAATCATTCAACGTATTGGTTCACGAATTAAGAGGATTAGGATTAGATATTACATTAGACTAATAAGTTAAAAGTTTAGAGTTGAAAGTTTAAAGTGGCGACACTGGACTTTCAACTTTTAACTTATGACTTTCAACTTAAGAAAGAATATGTCTTACAAAAAGGATAGTAAAATAAAAAGTAATTTCACTTCAATTACCATCAGCTTATCATCTCCAGAAGCAATTTTGGAAAGGTCAAGCGGTGAAGTGTTAAAGCCGGAAACCATCAACTACAGAACTTATAAGCCTGAGCGTGATGGTTTGTTCTGTGAAAGAATTTTTGGTCCGGTTAAAGATTACGAATGCCATTGCGGTAAATACAAAAGAATCCGTTATAAAGGAATCGTTTGTGACCGTTGCGGTGTTGAGGTTACTGAGAAAAAAGTACGTCGTGAGCGTATGGGACACATCAACTTGGTGGTTCCTGTTGCGCACATTTGGTATTTTAGATCGTTACCTAACAAAATTGGTTACTTATTAGGATTGCCTACAAAACGTTTAGATTTAATTATCTATTACGAAAGGTACGCGGTAATCCAAGCAGGTATGATGGCTGACGAGGGAATCAATTACATGGATTTCTTAACGGAAGAAGAATACCTTGATATCTTAGATAAATTACCTAAAGAAAATCAATATTTGGATGATAAAGATCCTAATAAATTCATCGCCAAAATGGGTGCTGATGCATTAGAGGATTTATTGAAAAGATTAGATTTAGATCAGTTGTCTTATGATTTACGTCACCAAGCAGCAAACGAGACTTCTCAACAACGTAAAAATGAGGCTTTAAAACGTCTTCAAGTTGTAGAAGCTTTCCGTGGAGCAAGAACACGTATTGAGAATAACCCAGAGTGGATGATTGTTAAAATTGTTCCGGTTATACCTCCAGAATTACGTCCGTTAGTGCCTTTAGAAGGTGGTCGTTTTGCAACTTCAGATTTAAATGATTTGTACAGAAGAGTAATCATCCGTAACAATCGTTTAAAAAGATTGATGGAGATTAAAGCTCCAGAAGTAATCTTACGTAACGAAAAACGTATGTTACAGGAAGCTGTAGATTCATTATTTGACAACTCACGTAAAGTGAATGCTGTTAAAACTGAAGGTAACAGAGCTTTGAAATCTTTATCAGATATCTTAAAAGGTAAACAAGGTCGTTTCCGTCAAAACTTATTAGGTAAGCGTGTGGATTATTCCGGACGTTCTGTAATTGTTGTAGGACCAACTTTGAAACTACACGAATGTGGATTGCCTAAAGATATGGCTGCTGAATTATTCAAACCGTTTATCATTCGTAAAATGATTGAGCGTGGAGTAGTTAAAACGGTAAAATCTGCAAAGAAAATTGTTGACAGAAAAGATCCATTAGTTTGGGATATTTTGGAGAATGTATTAAAAGGACACCCAGTTCTTTTAAACAGAGCGCCAACGTTGCACAGGTTAGGTATCCAATCTTTCCAACCAAAATTAGTAGAAGGTAAAGCTATTCAATTACACCCATTAGTGTGTACTGCGTTTAACGCGGATTTTGACGGTGACCAGATGGCAGTTCACGTACCACTAGGTAACGCTGCAGTTTTGGAGGCCCAAATCTTGATGTTAGCTTCTCACAATATTTTAAATCCGGCTAACGGAACTCCAGTTACAGTACCATCTCAGGATATGGTTTTAGGTCTTTATTACATGACCAAAGGCCGTAAAACTGAAGAAGGACATATTGTAAAAGGAGAAGGACAAACGTTTTACTCATCAGAAGAAGTAAATATTGCTTACAATGAGGGGAAAGTTGATGTTCACGCTTTTATAAAAGTTAAAACAAACGTAAGAGAGAAATCAGGCGAACTTGTTTCTAAAATAATTGATACCACCGTTGGTAGAGTATTATTTAATGAGGTTGTGCCTAAAGAAGTTGGTTTTATCAACGAATTATTAACTAAGAAATCTTTAAGAGATATTATTGGTGAAGTAGTGAAGATAACCGGTATGGCTGGCGCAGCTGATTTCTTAGATGAGATTAAAACTTTAGGTTTCCAGTCGGCATTTAAAGGTGGTTTATCGTTTAACTTGAAGGATTTAAATATCCCTACAGAAAAACATACCTTATTAGAGCAAGCTAGAGCAGAAGTTGACGATGTTATGGGTAACTATAACATGGGTTTCATTACTAATAACGAACGTTATAATCAGATTATTGATATCTGGACTCGTATCAACAACAGGTTAACTACTCACGTAATGACCCAGTTGACTAACGATAATCAAGGATTCAACTCTGTTTACATGATGCTTGATTCTGGAGCCCGTGGTTCTAAGGAGCAGATTCGTCAGTTATGTGGTATGAGGGGATTGATGGCGAAACCACAGAAATCAGGTTCTGGAGGTGAGATTATCGAAAACCCAATTCTTTCAAACTTTAAAGAAGGTTTATCTGTATTAGAGTACTTTATTTCTACTCACGGTGCTCGTAAAGGTTTGGCCGATACGGCTTTGAAAACTGCCGATGCGGGTTACTTAACTCGTCGTTTACATGATGTGGCGCAGGATATGGTAATTAAACACCACGATTGCGGTACGTTAAGAGGTATGTTTACTACAGCTTTAAAAGACAACGAGGATATTGTAGAGCCATTATACGATAGGATATTAGGACGTACTTCATTACATGATGTTTACGACCCAATTACTAACGAATTATATGTAAAAGCAGATCAAGATATTACTGAAGAAATTGCAAGAGCAATCGAAGAATCTCCAGTAGAGGGTGTTGAAATACGTTCGGTATTAACATGTGAAGCTCCACGTGGAGTTTGCGCATTATGTTACGGACGTAACTTAGCTTCTGGTAAGCCAGTTCAAATGGGTGAGGCAGTTGGTGTAATTGCAGCACAATCAATTGGAGAGCCTGGAACACAGTTAACTTTACGTACTTTCCACGTGGGTGGTACTGCATCTAACATTGCAGCAGAATCTCAGATTAATGCAAAGTTTGATGGTGTTATTGAGTTTGAAAACTTAAGAACGGTTACTAGATCAAACGATGATGGAGATACTGAAGTTGTTTTAGGTCGTTCAGGTGAATTCAAGATTACTGATCCAAATTCTGGAAGAGTAATTATGACAAACAACATCCCTTACGGATCATTCCTTTATGTAAAAGAAGGTGATAACGTAACTAAAGGAGATAGAATTTGTTCATGGGATCCATATAACGCGGTAATTATCTCTGAATTTACTGGTAAGGTTGAATTTGAAGCAGTAATTGAAGGTGTTACTTTCCGTGAGGAATCTGATGAGCAAACTGGTCACAGAGAAAAAGTAATTATCGATACTAGAGATAAAACTAAGAACCCTGTTGTTAAAATCGTTGATAAAAAAGGTGGTTCTATCAGAGAATATAACGTTCCGGTAGGTGCTCACATTTCCGTTGATGAAGGTGACGAGATTAAAATGGGAGAGATCTTAGTTAAGATTCCTCGTACAAGCGGTAAAACACGAGATATTACAGGTGGTTTACCACGTGTAACGGAATTGTTTGAAGCTAGAAACCCATCAAATCCAGCCGTAGTGACTGAAATTGACGGTGTTGTAACTTTAGGAGGTGTTAAACGTGGTAACCGTGAGGTAACTATCGAATCTAGAGACGGGCAGATTAAGAAATACTTGGTTCCGCTTTCTAAGCACATCTTGGTACAAGAAAACGACTTTATCAAAGCAGGTATGCCATTGTCTGATGGTGCTATCTCTCCTGGAGATATCTTATCTATTAAAGGTCCGGCAGCGGTTCAGGAATATTTAGTAAATGGTATTCAAGAAGTTTACCGTTTGCAGGGTGTTAAAATCAACGATAAACACTTTGAAACCATCGTTCACCAAATGATGCAGAAAGTGCTGATCGAAGATGCTGGAGATACCATGTTCTTAGAGAAGCAGGCAGTTGATAGATTTGATTTCGCAATAGAGAACGATGAAATCTACGACAAAATGGTTGTAGAAGAAACCGGAGATTCTAACGTGTTAAAATCAGGTCAAATCGTTTCTGTACGTAAATTACGTGATGAAAACTCACAGTTAAAACGTAAGGATATGAAGTTGGTTACTGCTCGTGAAGCAAGAGCCGCTACAGCAAGCCCAATGTTGCAAGGTATTACCAGAGCATCGTTAGGTACTAAGTCATTCATCTCTGCGGCGTCTTTCCAAGAGACTACTAAGGTGTTAAACGAAGCAGCAATTGCTGGTAAGCGTGACCATTTATTAGGCTTGAAAGAAAACGTTATCGTTGGACACTTAATTCCTTCGGGTACAGGTTTACGTGATTACGAAAGAATCATTGTTGGTTCTCAAGAAGAATACGATAAACTGATGGCTTCTAAGAAAGAAGAAGAGGAAGAAGAAGTTGAGGCTTAGTTCTTCGATTTGAGATAATAGATGTGAGATTTGAGAACTCATAATCTGAATAGAAGGTCTGCAAGAAATTGCAGACCTTTTTTTATTTGGGTCTGCGCCCTAAAATATGACCTAAACTTAAAGTGGGGTAGTAAAATCTATATTTAGCGTAATCCTCTCCAAACACATATAATTGAGTTATTCCTATCCTAAACGTATTTGGACTTTTAAGTGCTTGATACCGGTACATAATGTAAGTAACTGGAACTATTTAGTTTTCATCAAAAAAATTAAAGCTCTTATATTTAAAATAAACTGTACCGCCTGCTCCTAATTCCAAAAAACTTCTTTTATTACTATTTCCGATAAGATAATTTATAGATACGGGAAGAGCAGCACCAAATAGAATACCTACCCCGGCTCTTAAACCCAAGCCTTTATTGCTGGTTTTAAATCGGGTATCGTAGTTTATACTAAAAAATAGTCCATCACCTAAAATTTGACCGTCAATCAGTTGCAAAGGTTTTATTGTTTTGAAGTGAGTTGTGGAATCTGTTACTTCCTTGTTAGTTACTTCTTGGGCTTTCGCCGAAAAAAAACTAAAACAGAGTATAGTTAGGAGGACGGTTATGTGTTTCATACTTGGCGATTTAGGTTATACCAAGTTAGATAATTTAATTCTAATCGTGACTGAACTTAATCAGTTTAAGGGTTTAATTCCCCGACGCTTGCGTCGATAAAAAAAACCTATTTAATACCTCGTACTCTTGGATCGAGATAGCTTATTTTATCATAGAAATTTTCATCTCCAGATTTTAGAAGAGGATGAATTATGTTTCCTTTTCAGTATTCACAAGAAAAACTTCCGAAATCGGGCTAAACAAATAAACCAAACCCGACTTTATTTCTATACAACGATACCGTTTTCTGATCTTTGAAAGCTTTTTAAAAGTCCGTCCGTTTTTTAGACAAAAGATTTGATTTTCCTTTATTTGCTCAACTGTAGACGAACCTGCTGGTTTTACATCAAAAGCTTTTAAAGCTTTAAATAGATTGATATCGGAACAACTCGATGCTGCCGGATTTGTTAAATAGTTTTGGATGGCAATTTTGACTTCATTAGGGAAAACTTCTAGCTCAAAGAAGGGTTGCATCATTCTCTTGAAATTTAGCTTCCACTCAGTACCATGCGGTTTTGCTTGCTGCTGAAACTCTTTCCAAGTTACCAAATGAGCAAACTCATGTACGGTAGTTACTAAAAAAGCATAAGGATTTAGGTTATAGTTTATAGATATTTTGTGACCTTCTCCCCTTTGAGGCGGTCTGTAATCACCAAACTTACTACTCCTACTTTTCGAAATCTTAAAGTCACAATGATAAAAATCAATCCATTTTGCAAGTAATGGAGCTGCTGGCAAGGGGACGTACTTAGAAAGAATTTCGACTTTTTTGTCCATTAAAAATTATAAATACTTATTTAATACTTTGGTTTTCTTTTTTCCATTTCGCACTAAAAGATTGGTCGGCCACTTTAGGTAATTGTCTTTTTTCTCCCCAATATTTGCTGAAGAAATTTTTCAAGATTGTGTTTTTGAATTTCCCCCCAAAAGCATCCATTAAACCTCTTTTTAACATTCCTTTTTTCCATAAAAACCAGCCAATACTTTCACTTTTGGTATTCAGGTTGGCTTTAACGGCATCTCTTCGGTTTAACAAAAGCATTTTATGGATATCAATTTTAACTGGACAAACTTCGGTGCACTTTCCGCATAAACTTGAGGCATAGCTGAGGTGCTTAAATTCTTTCATCCCCTTTAAATGTGGGGTAATAAGTGAGCCTATTGGTCCGCTGTAGGTAGTGTCATAAGTGTGGCCACCAATGTTTTTATAAACAGGGCAAGCATTTAAACATGCTCCGCATCTAATGCAATATAAACCTTGTCTTTGTTCTTTTTGTGCTAAAAGTTCTGTACGTCCATTGTCAAGTAATATAACATACATTTCCTCAGGCCCGTCGGTTTCATTCTCTTGTCTCGGACCACTTAATATCGTGTTGTAAACCGTTAAATTTTGCCCAGTTCCGTGGGTTGATAGCATTGGCCAAAATAAATCCAAATCCGCAATAGAAGGAATCATTTTTTCTATCCCAACAATAGCAATATGGATTTTTGGGAAGGTAGTCGTTAGCCTGGCATTGCCTTCATTCTCTGTAATAGCAATGCTTCCTGTGTCAGCAATTAAAAAGTTAGCACCCGTAATGCCGACGTCTGCAGTTAAATATTTATCTCTTAGTAATTCTCTTGCTTTTAAAGTTAGTTGTTGAGGTGTTGCATCTGGAGGTGTTCCAAATTTATCGTGAAACAGTTTTGCGATGTCTTCTTTGCTTAAATGCATCGCAGGAGTGACAATATGATAAGGTTTTTGACCCAGTAGCTGCACAATATATTCGCCTAAATCAGACTCTAAAGATTCAATTCCGTTCGATTCTAGGAACTCATTTAAATGAATCTCCTCGGTAACCATTGATTTGGACTTGATAACTGTTTTAGCGTTAACTCTTTTTAAAATGTTTAAAATTTCTTTGTTAGCCTCGTCAATTGTATTTGCCCATAAAACTTTACCACCTTTTTTCTGGAAATTACTTTCAAACTCAGGCAAAAGTTTGTCTAAATTCTCCATTACTTTCCATTTGATCTGGTGGCCTTTGCGCTTTGCATGTTCCATATTGACTAAACGAGAAAGGCCTCTTTCAACAGCAGTATTGTACCTTCCGATATTGGTATTTATAATCCCTCTATGGGGAATATCGAAAGATTTTTGGGAAGAAATTTCTACAAATTTTTCTGCTGTTTTAGTCATACTCCAAATTTAACATTTCTTTCCTTTAAAAGGGATTCCTGTTATTTCGGTAATGTGTGAAAAAACTACAACTTAAAAATGCAAACAGTCGTATAATTGGGTGTCAAAGAAAATAATAGTTTTAAAGTGCCGTAAACTGAAGTTTCCATGGAAACTTAATAGCAGGGTAATAGATATAACTGATACATGTCAGTTTTAAAGATGAGATGCTGTGTGGAAAACTTTTAAAGTTATTAACATTTTTGCAAGAGTTAAGGAGGAAAGTCTAAGAACTGATAAATGAGTATATTTTTGCCCGTAAATCTCTTTTTGGGAAGTTTTTTTCGCAAAATCATGTAATTGGTTTTCTGGGATTAATTTATCTAGCTGCTGAAATTGAAAATAGTCGACAGGTATTCAAGGGGTTGAACGTCGTATTAATAGACCCTCAAAACAGTATTAAGGAAGCTTTTGTAAATTCTAACAGATGAATTTTAATATAAAAAAACGAGCAGGGTTGAGTTTTAAACTTTATTGATTCTTGCGGCTCAAATCTTGATTTAAACAATAGGTTAAACAAAAATAAATGAAAAAAAATCTACTCTTCGTCCTAGGTCTACTGCTTTTCTTAACAAGCGCAACTTTTGCACAAGACGGCATGAATGGTTTCCAATACCAAGCAGTGGTAAGGAAAGCAGACGGTAAAGAACTCACAAACCAGAAAATTAATGCTCGATTTACAGTATTAAGTGGTTCGTCTAATGGTGTTGAGGTTTATACCGAAACCCAGAAGATGACAACCAACCAGTTTGGTTTATTCAACCATATCGTGGGTAGAGGAACTCCAACATCCTCAATTAAACTGACTGATGTGGATTTTTCTGTCTCTAATTACTTTTTAAAAGTAGAGCTCGATTTAACAGGAGGTAATAACTTTCAGCCTTTTGGAAGTTCGGAGCTATTGGCGGTGCCGTTTGCTCTTTATGCAAAGTCCAGCGGGAGAGGTAACGCTCAGGCTGGAGGGAGTGTTGGGCCAACAGGAGATAAAGGATTGGTTGGCGACAAAGGGCCGCAAGGAGATAAGGGTTTGCCAGGCGATAAGGGATTGATTGGGGATAAAGGACCACAGGGTGATAAAGGTTTACAGGGTGAAAGAGGTATTCAAGGCGAAGTGGGATTGAAAGGTGTTGTTGGTGAAAAAGGTACTAAAGGAGATGCAGGTCTAGTTGGAGAAAGAGGTCCAGCTGGTGTAACAGGTTTGACTGGTGCAACTGGAGCAAAAGGACCTATTGGTGACAAAGGATTAATTGGAGATAAAGGTCCTGATGGGAATCCTGGGAAAGATGGAGGTGATGGTGCAGTGGGTCCTCAAGGAATTCAAGGTCCGATAGGTCCAGCAGGAACGACCGGTCCGAAAGGTGAAGCAGGTCCAGCCGGTCCGAAAGGAACAGACGGAATAAGCGGAAACGACGGCGCAACCGGTCCAGCCGGTCCAAAAGGAGCAGATGGAATCAACGGGAATGATGGAGCAACAGGTCCAGCAGGAACGACCGGTCCGAAAGGGGATAAAGGTGAAGCTGGTCCAGCAGGTTCAAAAGGAATAGACGGAATCAACGGAAACGACGGAGCAATCGGTCCAGCAGGTCCAAAAGGAACAGACGGAATCAACGGGAATGACGGAGCAACCGGTCCAGCCGGCGCAAAAGGAGCGGATGGAATAAACGGAAATGACGGAGCAACCGGTCCAGCGGGTCCGAAAGGAACAGACGGAATCAACGGGAATGATGGCGCAACCGGTCCAGCAGGTCCAAAAGGAACAGACGGAATCAACGGGAATGACGGCGCAACAGGTCCAGCAGGTCCAAAAGGAACAGACGGAATCAACGGAAACGACGGAGCAACCGGTCCAGCCGGCGCAAAAGGAACGGATGGAATCAACGGGAATGATGGCGCAACCGGTCCAGCAGGTCCAAAAGGAACAGACGGAATCAACGGGAA
>NZ_JH947125.1:514217-518288 GCF_000302595.1 Pedobacter arcticus A12
CAAAAGGAACAGACGGAATCAACGGGAGTGACGGAGCAACCGGTCCAGCCGGTGCAAAAGGAGCGGATGGAATAAACGGAAATGACGGCGCAACTGGTCCAGCGGGTCCGAAAGGAACAGACGGAATCAACGGAAACGACGGAGCAACCGGTCCAGCCGGCGCAAAAGGAACGGATGGAATCAACGGGAATGATGGCGCAACCGGTCCAGCAGGTCCAAAAGGAACAGACGGAATCAACGGGAATGACGGAGCAACCGGTCCAGCCGGCGCAAAAGGAGCGGATGGAATAAACGGAAACGACGGAGCAACCGGTCCAGCGGGTCCGAAAGGAACAGACGGAATAAACGGGAATGACGGCGCAACCGGTCCAGCAGGAACGACGGGTCCTAAAGGGGATACAGGTGAAGCAGGTCCGAAAGGAATAGACGGAATCAACGGGAATGATGGAGCAACAGGTCCAGCAGGAACGACCGGTCCGAAAGGGGATACAGGTGAAGCAGGTCCGAAAGGAACAGACGGAATCAACGGGAATGATGGAGCAACAGGTCCAGCAGGAACGACCGGTCCGAAAGGGGATATAGGTGAAGCTGGTCCAGCAGGTCCAGCAGGAACGACCGGCCCGAAAGGGGATATAGGTGAAGCTGGTCCAGCAGGTCCAGCAGGAACGACGGGTCCTAAAGGGGATACAGGTGAAGCAGGTCCAGCAGGTCCAAAAGGAACAGATGGAATCAACGGGAATGACGGAGCAACCGGTCCAGGGATACAAAAAGGAGCGGATGGAATCAACGGGAATGACGGCGCAACCGGTCCAGCAGGAACGACGGGTCCTAAAGGGGATACAGGTGAAGCAGGTCCAGCAGGTCCAAAAGGAACAGACGGAATCAACGGGAATGATGGAGCAACCGGTCCAGCAGGAACGACCGGTCCTAAAGGGGATACAGGTGAAGTGGGTCCAGCAGGTTCAAAAGGAACAGACGGAATCAACGGGAGTGACGGAGCAACCGGTCCAGCAGGAACGACGGGTCCTAAAGGGGATACAGGTGAAGCAGGTCCAGCAGGTCCAAAAGGAACAGATGGAATCAACGGGAAAGACGGAGCAACAGGTCCAGCAGGAACAACGGGTCCTAAAGGGGATACAGGTGAAGCGGGTCCAGCAGGTTCAAAAGGAACAGACGGAATCAACGGGAGTGACGGAGCAACCGGTCCAGCCGGCGCAAAAGGAGCGGATGGAATCAACGGGAATGACGGCGCAACCGGTCCAGCAGGAACGACGGGTCCTAAAGGGGGTACAGGTGAAGCAGGTCCGAAAGGAATAAACGGAATCAACGGGAATGATGGAGCAACCGGTCCAGCAGGAACGACGGGTCCTAAAGGGGATACAGGTGAAGCAGGTCCAGCAGGTCCAAAAGGAACAGATGGAATCAACGGGAATGACGGAGCAACAGGTCCAGCAGGAACGACCGGAAAGGGGATACAGGTGAAGCAGGTCCGAAAGGAACAGACGGAATCAACGGGAATGATGGAGCAACAGGTCCAGCAGGAACGACCGGTCCGAAAGGGGATACAGGTGAAGCAGGTCCGAAAGGAACAGACGGAATCAACGGGAATGATGGAGCAACAGGTCCAGCAGGAACGACCGGTCCGAAAGGGGATATAGGTGAAGCTGGTCCAGCAGGTCCAGCAGGAACGACCGGCCCGAAAGGGGATATAGGTGAAGCTGGTCCAGCAGGTCCAAAAGGAACAGACGGAATCAACGGGAATGACGGAGCAACCGGTCCAGCAGGAACGACCGGCCCGAAAGGGGATACAGGTGAAGCAGGTCCAGCAGGTCCAAAAGGAACAGACGGAATCAACGGGAATGACGGAGCAACCGGTCCAGCAGGAACGACCGGTCCTAAAGGGGATACAGGTGAAGTGGGTCCAGCAGGTTCAAAAGGAACAGACGGAATCAACGGGAATGACGGAGCAACAGGTCCAGCAGGAACGACCGGTCCTAAAGGTGATACAGGTGAAGCAGGTCCAGCAGGTCCGAAAGGAACAGATGGAATAAACGGGAATGATGGAGCCACAGGTCCAGCAGGGACGGCGGGTCCGAAAGGGGATGCAGGTGAAGCAGGTCCAAAAGGAACAGATGGAATCAACGGGAATGATGGAGCAACAGGTCCAGCAGGAGTGACGGGTCCTAAAGGTGATACAGGTGAAGCGGGTCCAGCGGGTCCAGCAGGAACGGCGGGTCCGAAAGGAACAGACGGAATAAACGGAAACGACGGCGCAACCGGTCCAGCAGGTCCAAAAGGAGCAGATGGAATCAACGGGAATGATGGAGCAACAGGTCCAGCAGGAACGACCGGTCCTAAAGGGGATACAGGTGAAGCAGGTCCGAAAGGAACAGACGGAATCAACGGGAATGATGGAGCAACAGGTCCAGCAGGAACGACCGGTCCGAAAGGGGATATAGGTGAAGCTGGTCCAGCAGGTCCAAAAGGAACAGACGGAATCAACGGGAATGACGGAGCAACCGGTCCAGCCGGCGCAAAAGGAGCGGATGGAATAAACGGAAACGACGGAGCAACCGGTCCAGCGGGTCCGAAAGGAACAGACGGAATAAACGGGAATGACGGCGCAACCGGTCCAGCAGGAACGACGGGTCCTAAAGGGGATACAGGTGAAGCAGGTCCGAAAGGAATAGACGGAATCAACGGGAATGATGGAGCAACAGGTCCAGCAGGAACGACCGGTCCGAAAGGGGATACAGGTGAAGCAGGTCCGAAAGGAACAGACGGAATCAACGGGAATGATGGAGCAACAGGTCCAGCAGGAACGACCGGTCCGAAAGGGGATATAGGTGAAGCTGGTCCAGCAGGTCCAAAAGGAACAGACGGAATCAACGGGAATGACGGAGCAACCGGTCCAGCAGGAACGACCGGCCCGAAAGGGGATACAGGTGAAGCAGGTCCAGCAGGTCCAAAAGGAACAGACGGAATCAACGGGAATGACGGAGCAACCGGTCCAGCAGGAACGACCGGTCCTAAAGGGGATACAGGTGAAGCAGGTCCGAAAGGAACAGACGGAATCAACGGGAATGATGGAGCAACAGGTCCAGCAGGAACGACCGGCCCGAAAGGGGATACAGGTGAAGCAGGTGAAGCAGGTCCAGCAGGTCCAAAAGGAACAGACGGAATCAACGGAAACGACGGAGCAACCGGTCCATCGGGTCCAAAAGGAACGGATGGAATAAACGGAAACGACGGCGCAACTGGTCCAGCGGGTCCGAAAGGAACAGACGGAATCAACGGAAATAATGGAGCAACAGGTCCAGCAGGAACGACCGGCCCGAAAGGGGATACAGGTGAAGCAGGTGAAGCAGGTCCAGCAGGTCCAAAAGGAACAGACGGAATCAACGGGAATGACGGAGCAACAGGTCCAGCAGGAGTGACGGGTCCTAAAGGTGATACAGGTGAAGCAGGGCCAAAAGGAACAGACGGAATCAACGGAAACGACGGAGCAACCGGTCCATCGGGTCCAAAAGGAACGGAAGGAATAAACGGAAACGACGGCGCAACTGGTCCAGCGGGTCCGAAAGGAACAGACGGAATCAACGGAAATAATGGAGCAACAGGTCCAGCAGGAACGACCGGCCCGAAAGGGGATACAGGTGAAGCAGGTGAAGCAGGTCCAGCAGGTCCAAAAGGAACAGACGGAATCAACGGGAATGACGGAGCAACCGGTCCAGTAGGTCCACAAGGTCCAATCGGTTTAACCGGTTCAGTAGGTCCTCAAGGTCCAATCGGAATAACAGGTCCAGCAGGAAACGACGGCGCAGCGGGTCCAAAAGGAACAGACGGAGTCAACGGAAACGACGGAGCAATCGGTCCAGTAGGTCCACAAGGTCCGATCGGCGTAACAGGTTCAGTAGGAGCGAAGGGTGATAAAGGAGATACAGGATCGACCGGTCCGCTAGGTCCTCAAGGTCCAATCGGTTTAACCGGTTCAGTAGGTCCTCAAGGCCCTATCGGTGTGACAGGTTCAGTAGGAGCGAAAGGTGATAAAGGAGATACAGGAGCAACGGG
>NZ_JH947125.1:518298-1052774 GCF_000302595.1 Pedobacter arcticus A12
TGACGGAGCAACCGGTCCAGCAGGTCCGAAAGGAACAGACGGAATCAACGGGAATGACGGAGCAACCGGTCCAGTAGGTCCACAAGGTCCGATCGGCGTAACAGGTTCCGTAGGAGCGAAGGGTGATAAAGGAGATACAGGAGCAACGGGTGGAACAGGTTTGACTGGTTCAGTAGGTCCACAAGGTCCTATCGGCGTAACAGGTTCAGCTGGAAACGACGGTGCAACTGGTCCACAAGGTTCAGTAGGAGCAAAAGGTGATAAAGGCGATACAGGAGCAACGGGTGGAACAGGTTTAACTGGTCCAGTAGGTCCACAAGGTCCGATCGGTGTAACAGGTTCAGTAGGAGCAAAAGGTGATAAAGGCGATACAGGAGCAACGGGCGGAACAGGTTTGACAGGTCCACAAGGACCGATCGGTGTAACAGGTTCAGTAGGAGCGAAGGGTGATAAAGGCGATACAGGAGCAACTGGCGGAACAGGTTTAACAGGTCCATTAGGTCCACAAGGTCCGATCGGTGTAACAGGTTCAGTAGGAGCGAAAGGTGATAAAGGAGATACAGGAGCAACGGGTGGAACAGGTTTGACTGGTCCAATAGGTCCACAAGGTCCGATCGGTGTAACAGGTTCAGTAGGAGCAAAAGGTGATAAAGGCGATACAGGAGCAACGGGCGGAACAGGTTTAACTGGTCCAGTAGGTCCACAGGGTCCGATCGGTGTAACAGGTCCAGTGGGTCCACAGGGTCCTATCGGCGTAACCGGTTCAGCGGGAAACGACGGTGCATCTGGTCCACAAGGTCCAGTAGGAGCAAAAGGTGATAAAGGCGATACAGGAGCAACGGGTGGAACAGGTTTAACTGGTCCAGTAGGTCCACAAGGTCCGATCGGTGTAACAGGTTCAGTAGGAGCAAAAGGTGATAAAGGAGATACAGGAGCAACTGGCGGAACAGGTTTGACAGGTCCACAAGGACCGATCGGTGTAACAGGTTCAGTAGGAGCGAAGGGTGATAAAGGCGATACAGGAGCAACGGGTGGAACAGGTTTGACTGGTCCAATAGGTCCACAAGGTCCGATCGGTGTAACAGGTTCAGTAGGAGCGAAAGGTGATAAAGGAGATACAGGAGCAACGGGTGGAACAGGTTTGACTGGTCCAATAGGTCCACAAGGTCCGATCGGTGTAACAGGTTCAGTAGGAGCGAAAGGTGATAAAGGAGATACAGGAGCAACGGGTGGAACAGGTTTGACTGGTCCAATAGGTCCACAAGGTCCGATCGGTGTAACAGGTTCAGTAGGAGCGAAAGGTGATAAAGGAGATACAGGAGCAACGGGTGGAACAGGTTTGACTGGTCCAATAGGTCCACAAGGTCCGATCGGTGTAACAGGTTCAGTAGGAGCGAAAGGTGATAAAGGAGATACAGGAGCAACGGGTGGAACAGGTTTGACTGGTCCAATAGGTCCACAAGGTCCGATCGGTGTAACAGGTTCAGTAGGAGCGAAAGGTGATAAAGGAGATACAGGAGCAACTGGCGGAACAGGTTTGACAGGTCCAATAGGTCCACAAGGCCCTATCGGTGTAACAGGTTCAGTAGGAGCGAAAGGTGATAAAGGAGATACAGGAGCAACTGGCGGAACAGGTTTGACAGGTCCAATAGGTCCACAAGGCCCTATCGGTGTAACAGGTTCAGTAGGAGCGAAAGGTGATAAAGGAGATACAGGAGCAACTGGCGGAACAGGTTTGACAGGTCCAATAGGTCCACAAGGCCCTATCGGTGTAACAGGTTCAGTAGGAGCGAAAGGTGATAAAGGAGATACAGGAGCAACTGGCGGAACAGGTTTGACAGGTCCAATAGGTCCACAAGGCCCTATCGGTGTAACAGGTTCAGTAGGAGCGAAAGGTGATAAAGGAGATACAGGAGCAACTGGCGGAACAGGTTTGACAGGTCCAATAGGTCCACAAGGCCCTATCGGTGTAACAGGTTCAGTAGGAGCGAAAGGTGATAAAGGAGATACAGGAGCAACTGGCGGAACAGGTTTGACAGGTCCAATAGGTCCACAAGGCCCTATCGGTGTAACAGGTTCAGTAGGAGCGAAAGGTGATAAAGGAGATACAGGAGCAACTGGCGGAACAGGTTTGACAGGTCCAATAGGTCCACAAGGCCCTATCGGTGTAACAGGTTCAGTAGGAGCGAAAGGTGATAAAGGAGATACAGGAGCAACTGGCGGAACAGGTTTGACCGGTCCAGTAGGTCCACAAGGTCCGATCGGTGTAACAGGTTCAGTAGGAACAAAAGGTGATAAAGGCGATACAGGAGCAACGGGTGGAACAGGTTTAACTGGTCCAGTAGGTCCACAAGGCCCGATCGGTGTAACAGGTTCAGTAGGAACAAAAGGTGATAAAGGCGATACAGGAGCAACGGGTGGAACAGGTTTAACTGGTCCAGTAGGTCCACAAGGCCCGATCGGTGTAACAGGTTCAGTAGGAACAAAAGGTGATAAAGGCGATACAGGAGCAACGGGTGGAACAGGTTTAACTGGTCCAGTAGGTCCACAAGGCCCGATCGGTGTAACAGGTTCAGTAGGAACAAAAGGTGATAAAGGCGATACAGGAGCAACGGGTGGAACAGGTTTAACTGGTCCAGTAGGTCCACAAGGCCCGATCGGTGTAACAGGTTCAGTAGGAGCGAAGGGTGATAAAGGCGATACAGGAGCAACTGGCGGAACAGGTTTAACAGGTCCATTAGGTCCACAAGGTCCGATCGGTGTAACAGGTTCAGTAGGAGCGAAGGGGGATAAAGGCGATACAGGAGCAACTGGCGGAACAGGTTTAACAGGTCCATTAGGTCCACAAGGTCCGATCGGTGTAACAGGTTCAGTAGGTCCACAAGGTCCAATCGGTTTAACCGGCCCAGCAGGTGCGCCAGGAGCTAAAGGTGATGCGGGGGCGGATGGAAGTAAAATTATAGCGGGCACTTCTGCTCCAACTGCATCCACCGGTTTAAGTGGTGATTTCTATTTCAATGCGTCCACAAAATCAGTATATGGACCAAAAGCAGGTTCAAACTGGGGGAGTGGCGTTCCTCTTCAAGGAGACACTGGTTCTGCTGGTGGTATTGGTCCTCAAGGTCCGCAAGGTTCTGTTGGTCCAAAAGGTGATAAGGGAGATCCCGGAACAGGAACAAGTTATACGGCAGGGAATATGATCAATATTGCTTATCCGAATATTATCGAAGTAAATAAATATGCTTCAATTGGTGGTGGAGGTGGTGATATAACTGGTAGTTTAGATCAAATGCAGTTTAAAACAGGGGCAATAACAGCTAGTAAAATAGGAACGGGTACGGTCGAAGGGTATAATGTTAAGGATGGAGCGATCCAAAATGCAAAAATTGCTGTTGGAACAATATCCAACGACAGACTTGCTGGGAATATCAGTGCTGATAAGTTAGCTTCTAATGCTGTTACAGATGGAGCTATAGCCTATAAAGCAATAAGTGTGAGTAAATTATCTCCATCAGGTGGCAACAATGGCGATGTGTTAACAAATGTATCTGGTGAATGGAAGCCAGTAGCTCCTTCGGCGGGTGCTACGGATGCAACGGTTTCTGCAAAAGGGGTTATACAATTAACCGGTGACCTATCCGGAACAGCGGCTTCTCCTACAATTGCAAATAAGGCGATTACTACAGCTAAACTTGCAACCAACGCGGTTACAAATGTTGAAATTGCTAGTAATACTATTCTTGTTGGAAATATTGCCGATAATGCCGTGACCTTGGCAAAACTTAACAGCAACTCTGTGAACAGTGCTAAAATCGTGGATTTATCAATAGCCACAGTAGATATTGCAGATAATGCAATTACAACTGCGAAAATTGCAAACGCGGCAGTAGCAACAGCAAATCTGGTTGACGGAAGTGTAACTGCGGCGAAATTAAATCAAATGGCTGCAACTAGTGGGCAGGTATTAAAGTACAACGGAACTGCGTGGGCACCTGCAACAGAAGTGGCGGCAACAAACTGGTCCATGACGGGTAATTCAAATGCCACAGCCTCAACGTTCTTAGGGACTACAAATAATGTAGCGTTTAAGATTGGATCTAATAATTTGCAGATGCTGCAATTTGGTACGCGTGGGGCTTTAGGCTTAACGCAATCATATCCGGATTATACAAGTGCAACGCAACCGTTAGTGTTTGTGAACGGTGATGGTGCAACATCAGCATTACAGTTTGAAGCAAGTGCTGCTGATTTTTATAAACCGATGTTTTTCACTACCGCAGCTGGTAATTTTAGATTAAAAGGTAGTGCTGCGAAAACAGATTTCTTCGAAATTGGAAGTGGCGGTACAAATAATGATGGTAGGTTAGAATTTATTGTTGGTGACGATGGAGATGAACCTATAGTTTTTTATAAGTATAATTTTTCTCCGGTAGCTAAAACTGTAGAAATGCTAAGGATGCAGGGAACAGGTTTGAACGATGATGTTAGAGTAGGTATTAATACTGCTGGTGCTACTGCAGATTCTGAACTGCAGGTTGTAGGAACTACACATACTGATAACTTAAAGGTTGGTAATAATTCAACCGTGGTTTCGGGTATCATAAAAACCACCATATCAAGTGGCGCATTTACGGTTCCTAAAAACACTTCTTCCATAAACCAAACCTATACCTTGAGTGGGATTTCGGGATTGGATAGCAGTACTGCAACCGTTATGGTTTCCCCTCAGACAGCTCTACCAGCTACAGTAGTAATTGGTTATGCTAGGGTAACTGCAGGTAATAAAATTGAGATCAGTTTTAACAATACCAATACTTCGAGTAGTAATATGTCCAATACCCAGTTGAATATCACGATTATCCAATAGGTATCTTTATATAAATCAAAGCCTCTGTTTAATAGCAGGGGCTTTTTTATTGGGCAATAATTTACTCAATAATAACCAATTCAGGTATAATAATTCTCATATATTTTATTTGATGTTTTTGAAACTTTTAAGTTCATAATTCGTAGTTCTTCGGCTTTGTTCAAATTCTTAGTGAGCATGCTTAGTTGCGATCGCAGTGCCTTTGTGAGTATTAAATTCCCCGATATAAAATACATGTTACTCATATTGGGTATTTCTATTCTCTATTTCGAAAAGAGTGCTAGCTAAGTTCTCTTGCTCTAAAAATAAAATGAAGAAAAGTGATCACTAACAAGTAAGCTTTTAAAATGTGTCTTTAAAGTTGTTTTAACTGCTATTTTTTGATTTTTAATCATCTAATTCGAAGTAATAATTAGGTAATTTCAGCGAGCATTTTGTGGATTTCCATCGTAGAAATTGAGGTGGCTTGAGAGTTGCCTTACTGCTAGCATGAGAACAACGATTTTAACCGCAATTTTAGTAGTAACTTTAAGCTTAGGCTTAACAGCTCAAACTATAGAAAGATCAGCAATTACATCTGGTGCGGGAGAAGCTACTTCAGTTTACGGAGAAACAGTTCAATTTTCAATTGGTCAGGCTTTTATGACTAACACGCTTACTCAAAACGGAAGTAACTATGTTACGCAGGGTTTCCAACAGCCTAGCAATTATAACTATGTTGCTTTAACTACGCCGGTATATGCAGAAGCAAGTCTTAATAAAATCAAAGCATATCCAAACCCAGCGGTTAACTACACCATGGTTTCTGTTAATCTGATTAATGATGATGGTGTTAAGGTTTCAATTATTGATACTTGGGGACAGGAATTGAAAGCTCAGGATTACAAAGTTACACAAGGTAAACACGAATTAAACTTTGCTTTCGGAAACGTACCAAGCGGTTACTACACTGTGAAAGTTTTCGCAAACAAAAAAGTATATTCTAGCAAGTTGATTGTAGACGGTAAATACGCAGAACTATAAAATAAACAAAAACATAAATGCTCTCACACAGATCCTCAATGAAAATTGGGGATTTTTTGTTTTTCATCCTTAATTGCCGGAATCATTGTTTTTTTGAAAGCTGGAATGGTGTTTTGTGCTAACGATGGGAGTGACATCCTTTTTTTGTCATTTTGAGAATTGTCACTCTGAGCGGAGTCGAAGAGGGAGTCGAAGAATAAGACAAAAAAAGATATAACGGACAGCGTGTTAAAGCACCCTAACCTTTATTCTTAAAACATCGCTTGCTGAACTAAGCTTATAAAATATATATTTGCGCTATGACAAAAGAAAATCTGCAGGATTTAAGAGATAGAATAACGTCTCTGAGGAGGCATCTTTGACGTTGATGCCAAGTTAGAAATATTAAGAGAAGAGGAAGCTAAAACCTTGGTTCCTAGTTTTTGGGATAACCCTAAAGAAGCTGAAAAGCTTTTGCATGCTATTAAAACAAAGAAACTTTGGACTGATGCTTATGCGAAGGCCGAAGTCGAGGTGGAAGATTTATCCGTGTTGCTTGAGTTTTACCAAGCGAACGAGGTGACGGAAGAAGAGCTAGAGGAAAGTTTTAAGCATACCAATAGAACTATTGAAGAGCTAGAGTTTAAAAATATGCTTTCGGCAGATGAGGATCAGTTGAGTGCAGTTTTACAAATTACAGCCGGCGCTGGTGGTACAGAAAGTTGTGATTGGGCAGCCATGATTATGCGGATGTACACCATGTGGGGGCAAAAAAATGGTTATAAAATTAGCGAACAGGATTTTCAGGAAGGTGATGTTGCGGGTGTCAAAACGGTAACTTTGCAGTTTGATGGCGATTTTTCTTACGGATATCTGAAAGGTGAGAATGGCGTTCACCGTTTGGTGCGTATTTCTCCGTTTGATTCTAATGCGAAAAGGCATACCTCTTTTGCGTCGGTATATGTTTATCCTTTGGTGGATGATAGTATTGAGATTGATATCAATCCGTCTGACGTGGAATTTGAGACGTTCCGCTCGGGAGGTGCCGGTGGGCAAAACGTTAACAAGGTAGAAACTGCGGTAAGGTTACACCATAAGCCATCGGGAATTATCATTAAAAATCAGGAATCGCGTTCACAGCTCCAAAATAAAGAAAATGCGATGCGTTTATTAAAATCTCAGCTTTACGAGATTGAGATGCGCAAGAAAATGGAGTTAAGCAATGCCATTGAGGGTAACAAAAAGAAAATAGAGTGGGGCTCGCAGATTAGAAATTATGTATTGCATCCTTATAAACTGGTGAAAGATTTAAGGACAGATTTTGAGACTTCAAACGCACAAGCTGTATTGGATGGAGAGCTTGATGAGTTTTTGAAATCATATTTAATGGAATACGGAGGTAATAATTAATATGAAAAATGCGGTTTTTTATACTTTGATATTGTTTTTGATTACAGCAATGGCGAATGCACAAGAAACAATGGATTTATATCCATCAAAAATTCCAAATTCAAAGCTATCCAAAACATATTTAGAGGAAAGTGAGCTAGGTGCTGATGGGATATTGCGGATAAGCAAAGTATCGCAACCTAAACTGATTGCTTGTTTTCCGGAGAAGCCAAATGGTACTGCGGTAATTATTTGCCCGGGAGGTGGATATAGAATTTTAGCAATCTCGCATGAAGGGTATCAAATAGCAACAGAGTTTAATAAAAGAGGAATAACCGCTTTTGTTTTAAAGTACAGATTGCCGTCTGATGAAGTTATGATTGACAAAACCATTGGTCCGTTACAGGATGCACAACAGGCTATTAAAGTAATTAGGGAGCATGCAGTGAAATGGAATTTGAACCCAAGTAAAATTGGGGTTATGGGTTTTTCTGCCGGCGGCCATTTAGCTTCTACACTTTCAACACATTTCACAAAGTCAGTGATTGATAACGCAACTAACGTCTCCCTTCGTCCTGATTTTTCGATATTGGGGTATCCCGTAATTACGATGGACAGTTTTACGCACAAAGGTTCAAAAAACAATCTGTTAGGTAAAAATCCTACCCAGGCTCAAGTGAAAGAATACTCAAATGAGCGACAGGTAACCAAAGATACGCCACCTACTTTTTTGTTTTTGGCTAATGATGATAAAGCAGTTCCATCAGAAAATAGTGCAGATTATATGATTGCGTTAAAAAGAGCGAATGTGCCCGTAGAAGCCCATTTTTACAAAGCTGGCGGTCATGGTTTTGGTTTAAACAACAAAACTACCAAAGAAGACTGGTTTTTAACGATGATGGAATGGCTGAGTTCTATTAAAATGGTTGATTAAGGATTCAGAACTTCTAACAGTTTTACCAGTTCTTTAACCTTTTCATTGGTTCCTTCTTTTTCGTAAGCACTAATTAGGTTTCTAAGAACTCGTTTAATAATTTCTGTATTTGAACATGGCTCATAAAAAAAACTTGACGGCTTAATTTGTAGCTGTCGCAGAAACTGGTCTATATCTCGTTTACCGAAAACATGACCTTTGTTAAAAACATTGATATAAAATAGAATTGAAGCTTCTTTGTTCGACTGTTCAAACTCATCAACATAGGCCAGTACAAAATGTTGCGGTAAGTTTACACCGTAAATGGGGATATCTAGTTTTTGAGCGATGATAGAGTAAATGATAGCCAAAGAAATTTGATTGCCTTTCTTGCTTTCTAAAACTTGGCTTAAGTAAGAGTTTTGTGCGCTGTGATGGTTTTTTGTGTTTCCAGAAAACCCGTAGACATTGTAGAATATGTGATTCAGTAATTTTACTTTTTCCACAGGACTTGCTTCATACATCATCTGCAACCAAACATCCCTCTTTATAGCATCAATCTGATTGATTATTTTGTCTTCGTTTAAGTCTGGATATTGGTATCTGTTTAAAATTAAAAAGCCGCGTAATAAATCAAAGCCTCCGCTTTGGTACCAAAGTGCTAAATCTTCCCTCACGTTCTGGTACTGAATTTTGTGCACTACGTTTTCAAGCCTTTCCTGTAAAATTGCATCAAAAGAATTTTCCCACGCACTTTCCAAAAAACTGATTACCTCGTTTCCGTAAGATAAGAGCTTATCTTCAACGTGGTTAAAAATCTGCGGATCTGGATCGTCCAACAGTTTTATTAAAGAACTTATCTCTTTTTCATTCATCATGTTTTGAATCTAAAAAGCAATTTAGGGCTTAGTTATTGAATAAACCAAGAAATAGTAAACAGTTGCAATTTTTGCTTCTACTAAATGTTGCTAAATTGTTATTTTCGCAAGCTATGTTTAATACTACCTTAACTAAAAATTACGTAAAACACATTTTAAGTGCCAAAAGCCGCCATGGTACCCACTCCCCGTTTGTGTACCAATTGGTTGATGAAGTAATTTACGATTTTAAAGATAAACCAGCATACGATAAAGCAGAAAACTTGAGAGCAGCGCTGTTAAAAGACGAACGAACCATTAAAGTTACAGATTTGGGTGCGGGTTCTCATGTAAACAACCAGCGTACAAAAAAGATAAAAACAATTGCCAAAAATGCATTGAAACCAAAAAAACTGGCTCAGTTGCTTTATCGTTTAGCAAAAGAATTTAAACCAGGTACATTGTTAGAATTAGGGACTTGTTTAGGCGTAACCACTGCTTATTTTAGCGAAGCTTTGCCAGGTTCAAAGATTATAACGATGGAAGGTTGTCCACAAACTGCAAGCGTTGCGAAAGAAAATTGGGATAAGCTCTCAATACAGAATATAGATGTTAAGGTTGGCAATTTCGACGATACCTTGGCGGAGGTTATTGAAGAGCAACCCAAACTGGATTTTGTGTTTATCGATGGAAATCACAGAAAAGATGCTACGCTAAATTATTTTAACCTTTGCCTACCCAAAGTGCATGAAGATTCGGTAATTGTTTTTGATGATATTTATTGGAGCAAAGGAATGGCCCAAGCTTGGGAACATATTAAAGCACATCCAGATGTTACCGTTACCATTGATTTATTTTGGATAGGGCTTGTTTTTTTTAGAAGCGGGCAGGCCAAACAAGACTTTAAGATTAGATTTTAAGGAAAAGCCAGTTTAGAGTTGGTTTTAGCCATTTAAAAACGAATGTTTAGCCTTCGAGGCTTATTTCTAATTTTTCCTTGATTTGGCACAACAATGGCTTAAACAAAGAGAATTATAAAGATATAAATGAAAGATTTCCCCATAACAGTAAAAAGATCACTTGAACTTTTAGGTTTATTTTTATTAGGCTACATTATTATGGTAGCAAGTAATGTAATTATGCCCTTACTGTTGGCTTTCTTTTTGAGCATGCTTTTGTTGCCCGTCCAGCGCTTTTTAATGCGTAAAAGAGTTCCAAAGTCCTTGTCAATTATAATTCCTATTCTTTTTTTGCTGCTGGTGGTTGCGGGTTTAATATGGTTTTTTTCGGCGCAGGTTCAAATTTTAGTAGATGATTTTCCGCAGATTAAGAAGAATATAAATATACATCTGGATACTTTAAGTAAATGGGTAGGTAGTTTTACGCATTATTCTACCAAAGAGCAAATAGCTATTATTACCAAGCAAAGTGATAAATTACTAAACAGTACCGGCGCAATTTTAGGTAGTATTGCAGGTTCAGTTTCTGGCGCATTTATCTTTTTTGGTTTATTGCCAATTTACATTTACCTCATCCTGGCTTATAAAAATTTATTGTTAAAGTTTTGTATCATGTGGTTTAGCAATGAGGATTTGCCAAAAGTAAAAGAAAGTATCCAACAGATAGAAAGCATTATCCAAAGCTATTTAATGGGTCTGTTGATTCAGATAGCCTATATCACGGTATTATTAGGCGGTATTCTTTGGATTGTAGGGATAAAACACGCATTGCTAATTGGGGTATTGTTCGCTATCTTAAACCTTATCCCATACATTGGGGCACTCTTCGGTAATATTTTAGGAGTAATGTTAACGGTAAGTTCGTCTCAAGAATTATGGCCAGTATTTACGGTTTTAATTGTGATTGCCGTTGTTCAGTTTTTAGACAATAATATCTTGATGCCACGTATTGTAGGTTCTAAAGTTCAGATAAACAGTTTGGTAGCCATTGTAGGGATTGTAATTGCAGGTAGTTTGGCAGGTATTTCAGGAATGTTTTTAGCACTACCAATAATTGCAGTATTAAAAATAGTATTTGACCGTACCGAACATTTTAAACAATGGGGAGTAGTAATTGGAACAGATGTACCAGAAGAAAATCCGTTAAAAGAATAGAGATAAGGGCTGTCCAGATGATGCTGGCTTACAGTTAAAAAGCTTCTCCCAAAGAAATATAAAAGCCACTAATTCTTTTTTCGCCAACAGGTTTTTCGCCCATGGCATAATCAATACGTAATGCTAAGCCTTTTTCTAAATCAAAAAAGAACCGAGCACCCAGGCCATAAGTAGGTTTAAAATTGCTTTGGCTAAAACTATTTTTGCCATATACTTTCCCAGCGCCACCAAACGCAACTACACCAAATCTGGGTATTGGTCTGTACCTGATTTCTGCCTGCGATGTAATTAGGTTTTCATCTCTAAACCTTCCGCTGTAATAGCCACGCATAAATTGGTCATTGCCCAATTGCCTTAAATTATAAAAGGGAATAACCTTGTTACTAATTAAACCTTCATAAGTAGCATTTAACGCAATATTCAACGATTTTGTTAGCGTGTAAAAATTTCTAAGGTCTGCAGTAACCAAGCTACCGTTGTAATTTGGCGACCCAAAAAAATTGGGTGCATATCCGTACTGCAGCTTTGCATAAAATCCTTTTGAAGGGTAGGGTACATTATCTCGTGAATCAAAAAAGGAGGTTGCTTTAAAAAACATAAACTCTCCACCATCTCTATCGTTCAAAACCGGACTAATGCTGTAAATACCGGCAGGATCTTTAGCGGTAAACTTCTGGTTTTCATATTCAAGCCCACCTCCCAAATAAAAATGAGTAAAAACCTCACGTTCTAATTCTCCGTTAAGCTTAAAGCGGCGTAGGTTTACTTTGTCTTCATCGGCTAAAGAAGTGTGGTTCCCTATCCCATAAAAATTAAAAGGCTGGTTTATAAATTTAGCTTCTGCAATATAATGGTATTTGTTCTGCGCTGTCCAAACATCGGTTTTAAAACTTATTTGTACACGTTTTTTGGTGCTAAAACCAACAACGCCATAGGCTTGAGAGGCTTTGATATTAGGGTCATTTTTATCGGTATAAAAAGAATAAATACCTACTGCACCCAATGTTAAGCCAGCTTCTTGTGAGTAGCCAAGCAGCGGAAGGGGTAAAAAACTATTGTGTCGGGTGGTGTCGTCAGAAAAAACCTTATTAAAAATTTTGCGCTGTGCACTAAGTTGTAACGAAAATAAAACAAGCGTTAAAACGTAAAATAGTTTCTTCATTAATGATGGTTTGCTTCTTGATCATGTCAACAGCCATGGGCTTTTTGCTTTTAGCCCGCTGCTTTGAAAGCGCAATATAAAGTTTTAAAAGCCATCAAAAAATAAAGGTTTTCTTTCAATGCGGTTAAAAGCCTATTTTTGCAAAAAAAAAAATTACTATGAGCAATCAGAGAGGTCCAATTTCTCAGTTTATTGAGAAAAACTATTTGCACTTTAACGCGGCTGCATTAATGGATGCGGCTAAAGGATATGAAACCCATTTAGACGAGGGTGGAAAAATGATGATTACCCTTGCCGGCGCAATGAGTACAGCAGAATTGGGTATCTCTTTGGCAGAAATGATTAGACAAGATAAGGTTTCTATTATTTCTTGTACTGGCGCAAATTTAGAGGAAGATATCATGAATTTGGTGGCGCATTCGCACTATAAACGTGTTCCTAATTATAGAGATTTAAGTCCACAGGATGAGTGGGATTTGTTAGAAAACCACTATAACCGCGTTACCGATACTTGTATTCCAGAGGAAGAAGCATTCAGAAGGTTACAGAAGCACATCGAAAAAATATGGACAGATGCAGAAACCGCAGGAGAGCGTTACTTTCCACATGAATATATGTACAAAATGCTTTTAAGTGGCGATTTGGAACAATATTATGAAATTGACCCAAAAAACTCGTGGATGTTAGCAGCGGCAGAAAAAAACTTGCCAATTGTGGTTCCAGGATGGGAAGATTCTACCATGGGTAATATTTTCACTTCAAACGTAATTAAAGGCAAATTGAAAGCGTCTACCATGAAAAGCGGTATCGAGTATATGGCTTGGTTGGCAGATTGGTATCCGAAAAATTCAAGCGGTAAAGGCGTTGGCTTTTTCCAGATTGGCGGTGGAATAGCGGGTGATTTTCCAATCTGTGTAGTACCTATGCTTTATCAGGATTTAGAAATGGAAAACATTCCTTTCTGGAGCTATTTCTGCCAAATTTCTGACTCTACCACTTCTTACGGTTCGTATTCTGGAGCAGTGCCTAACGAAAAAATCACTTGGGGGAAACTCGATATCAATACACCAAAGTTTATTGTGGAGTCTGACGCTACTATTGTAGTGCCTTTAATGTTTGCCTGGATTTTAAAACAATAACTCTGACGGCTTATCAGAATCAAAATAAAAGGGATTTATCGTCAGATAAATCCCTTTTATTTTGACCATTGACCATTGACCATTGACCATTGACCATTGACCATTGACCATTGACCATTTACCATTGACCATTGACCATTTACCATTGACCATTTACCATCTACACCTTATAAGCTTGCCTAGCCAATAATTTCCACTCGCCATTTTTCTGTTTGGTGAAAACCAACATAATTCCTAAGTAAACCTCGCCAGGGTTTCCGCTGTCGTTAGTTTTTGCGTATAAATTATGTCTTACAATCGCCGTGTTTCCATCAAGCTGAATGCTTTGTTTGGTAATGTCAATGGTTACAAAATCCGACTGGTTGGTTACCAATGCCTGCACAAATTCTTTTTTGTTCTGGATTTTCCCACTAGAGTGTCCGTAACTCAAGTTGTCATTGGCTATGTATTCTAAATCAGCCTGACGACCACTAATTAATGAGTTAATTAAATAAGTTACTGCATTTTCCACCTCAGCCTTTTTGTCCTGTGCTTTCAAGTTCACATTAATCATCGAAATAATTAAGGCTAAAAGAACGATTTTTTTCATATTCATAATTTTAAATGTGCTACTAAATTAGATTTTTAGATTCAATGTAAAGATTAAAAATAGCTAAAACTGCCTGCTCAATTTTTTTAACTTTGGGGTATTATATAAATGATTTATGAAAGTATCTGCATTAGCACAATCATTAGTTGGGTCCGAGATTATTAAAATTGCTGGCGAGGTTAACGAGATGAAGGCGAAAGGAATTGCCGTTGCCAATTTAACCATCGGCGATTTTGACCCCAATTTATTCCCGATACCAAAAGTTTTAGAAGATAATATCGTAAAAGCTTACGCTGCGCACCAAACTAATTATCCACCAGCGGATGGTGTTTTGTCTTTACGGGAAAGTGTTGCGCACTTTTTAAATAAAAGATTGGGTTTAGCTTACGATGCTAAAAGTGAGATTTTGATATCCGGAGGTTCCAGACCTTTAATTTATGCCACGTATTTGGCCTTACTTGATGCTGGTGATACCGTGATTTATCCGGCACCGTCTTGGAATAATAACCACTATGTACATCTTTTGGGAGCAAACGGAATTGCAGTTCCAACTCTCCCAGAAAACAACTTTATGCCAACTGGAGCTGATTTAAAGCCGTTTTTGAAAGGGGCAACTTTGTTGGCGCTATGTTCCCCGTTGAACCCAACAGGAACTATGTTTTCTGCAAAAGATTTAAAGGAAATAAGTGAATTGGTTTTAAAAGAAAATCAATCGAGAGGGGCTAACGAAAAACCTTTATATATCCTTTATGATCAAATTTATTCGCAATTAACCTTTGGTAATCACCTACATGTTGATCCCGTTAGTTTGGTTCCGGCTTTACGCGATTATACCATTTTTATTGATGGAAGCTCTAAATGTTTTGCTGCAACCGGCGTTAGGGTAGGTTGGGGCTTTGGCCCGGCTGCTATCATCAGTAAAATGAAGGCAATTGTTGGGCACATGGGCGCTTGGGCGCCAAAAGCAGAACAGGTAGCAATGGGCCACTTTATTGATGATGAAAAGGCTGTTGATGGTTTTTTAAATACTTTTAAAGCGAAAGTAAAAACAAGCTTAGATAGCCTTTATGCGGGATTAATTTCTTTGAAAAATGAAGGTTTCGCCATTGATGCCATTGAACCAATGGGGGCAATTTACCTAACTATAAAAATAGATTATGTAGGTAAAACCACTTCTGGAGGAGAGGTTTTGGACACACCTACCAAATTGAATTTTTATTTAATTAAAGAGGCTAACATTGCTTTAGTTCCTTTTTCTGCTTTCGGTACAGAAGAAATGTGCTGGTTTAGAGCTTCTGTTGGGGCGTGTTCAGCGGAAGAGATAGAAAGTAAGATTCCTGCTTTAAAACAGGCTTTGTTGAGTTTGAAGTAATTGATGAAATTTGGGTATCTATCGAAAAGATTGATGCTCAAATTTTATTGTTTTGCCAGCCTTGTTAACTCTCTCAAATCTGCCAAATAAATACTGTGTTCATCATCAATCAATTTTTTGGCTCTCGCCAAATCTTGAAGTGCCACGGCGTTGTCTCCAACTTTAATTTTGGTTTTGGCCAATAGCAATGAAGTTTCTATTTCGCCTTCAATATAATGCTGATTTATAGCAATGCTATTAGCTTGTATAAAAAACCATTTTGCCTGCGTAAGCTTTTTGGCTTTTAAATAAACTTTCCCTAAAAACAGGTAACAATTAAACTCGTTGTGCTTTCCTTTAGCCCTATTACTCATGGGTAAAACTCTTGATATAATTAGGTTTTCGGCTTTTGCCGTTAAGCCCTGCGTTAAAGCAATTTTAGCTTCGGTAAACACCAAATCGTACCTTTCATTAATACTATAAAACCTTTGTAGGCTATCTTTAGCTGTTTTCACAAAGCGCATTGCTTCCGTTAGGCGGTTGTCCAGATAGCTTATTTTAATGAGGTTCAAACATATATTTGCTTTTTGTAAACTATCTTCTGTGTTAATGAATGCGTGGCTTAATAGCTTTAAAGAGAGGTTGTGATTGCCATTGTAAAACTCGTTAATACCTAAAATTTCTTCCAAATTTGTTTCAATTTTCTCATCATTCTGGATGTTCAAGATGCTCGACACGAAAAAGTAAGTGTTGAGCGAACTAAAATAAATATTTTCTGAAAGTGTATTTAACGAACTGCGAACGAAACGCTTGGGCGTAATTTTCTTTAAGCTGTCGGCGTTTAATACTGGGTTTTTATCGGAATTGATTTTTTGATAGGTGTTGCTGGGTTCTGTAAAAGCATTGGCACTTAACTGAAAGAAGATCAAGTGCAACAGCAAAAGTTTGGCGACAAAGCTTGAGTCACTGCTTGTTTTTTGAATTGATGATTTAATGATGTTAAACATTAGCTTTTATAAGCAAAAAATATTTGGGCATAATTTTTTTATATTTAGAGATAGCGGAAAAGTAGAGCAATATCAGAAAATAATCACACAAATTTCTATATAGAAGCAATCTGTAAACCTAAGATGGATTTATAGAGAATAAATGAAATAAACATATTTAAAATGGACTACAGCAATATATTAATGGAAACAGATGGCGATATTTTAAAAATCACCATCAATCGTCCCGAAAAATTAAATGCCTTAAACAAGCAAACTTTGGTAGAATTGAATCATGTTTTGTTGGATGCTTTTGAAAACGCTAAAGTTGGCGGAATTATAATTACAGGTTCGGGAGAAAAAGCCTTTGTTGCCGGTGCCGATATCTCGGAGTTTGCCAATTACAATCAGGAAGAAGGGGAGAATCTTGCGAGAGACGGTCAGTACAAAGTTTTTGATTTGATAGCAAATGCACAAAAGCCAATTATCGCTGCAATCAATGGTTTTGCGCTAGGTGGTGGATTAGAGCTCGCTTTAGCGTGTCATATCAGGTTTGCAAGCGAAAATGCGAAACTTGGTTTGCCAGAAGTTTCGCTCGGGTTAATACCCGGTTACGGCGGTACACAGCGTTTAACGCAAGTTGTTGGTAAAGGAAAAGCGATGGAATTAATCTTAAGCGCCAATATGATCGATGCGGATGAAGCATCAAAAATGGGTTTGGTCAATAAAGTTTGCGCTTTAGACCAGCTACTGCCAGAAGCTAAAAGTCTGTTAAAAACCATTTTATCGCGTTCTCCAAAAGCTGTTGCAGCTGCTATTTTAGCTGTCAATGCTGCTGTAAGCACTAATGGGTTTGCCACTGAGATAGTAGAATTTGGGAAATGTTTTGGCAACGAAGATTTTAAAGAAGGTGTGAGTGCGTTTTTAGGAAAACGTAAACCAAATTTTAAGTAATTTACTGAGTTTTAATTTAATTTAAATTCTTAGTAGTTAATTGTGTAGAAAGTTTTTCCCATTAAAAATAAATATTTATATTCGCTTAAGACAATTTTAATTGGAAATATACTGATCCATGAAGAAAATACTCATCGTTGATGACGAAGTAAATATTGGTTTGCTACTTGCCAAATTTTTAGGGCGGAATGGTTTCGAAGTAAAAACAGCAACTTCTGGAGTTTCTGCTTTTGAGATTTTAGAAAAAGAAGAATTTAATTTGGTGCTTTGTGATTTTAGATTAGAAGATACCGATGGAAGGGAGATTCTAAAAAAAATCAAACTTAATTACCCGCGTACCGGTGTAATTATCATTACGGGTTATTCCGATATTAAGTTAGCGGTAGAGTTAATTAAAATGGGTGCTTATGATTATATCACCAAGCCACTCTATCCGGATGAGATTTTAAATACCATTAAGAAAGCTATTGATACCCAGCAGGCTTTGAATGAGGAAATGGATAAACCAAAATCTTCAACAGAGCCCGGTAAAAACAGAGAAGTCAGCAATCAGGATTTCCGTCAGGAAGATTATGTAATAGGGCAAAGTGGGCCTGCAAAAGAATTGATTCGTCAGATTGATTTAGTTGCTCCAACGACTTACAGTGTAATTTTAATCGGCGAAAGCGGAACTGGAAAAGAGTCGGTAGCAAAAAGCATCCACCTAAAAAGCCCGAGAAAAGATAAGCCTTTTGTTGCGATGGACTGTGGTTCTTTAACCAAAGAATTAGCAGGTTCAGAGTTTTTTGGTCACGAAAAAGGCTCCTTTACCGGTGCGTTATACACCAAAATTGGTCATTTTGAAATGGCAAACGGAGGCACTTTGTTTTTAGATGAGGTAGGCAACTTATCCTACGAAATCCAAGCGGCTTTATTAAGAACAGTGCAGGAGCGCAAGGTTAAAAGAATTGGTTCAACCAAAGAAATTGATTTAGACGTACGTATTATTGTAGCCACCAACGAAAACTTGATTGACGCAATAGCCAAAGGAAAGTTTAGAGAGGATTTGTACCATCGTTTTAATGAATTTGGTATTTATATGCCACCGTTAAGAGAACGCGGAAAAGACATCATGATTTTTGCCGAATATTTCTTGCTCTCGGCAAATAAGGAATTAAACAAAGGGGTTAAAGGTTTTTCTGCAGAAGTGGAAGAAAGTTTTTTAACATACCCTTGGCCTGGAAACGTAAGAGAATTAAAGAATGTGCTAAGGCGAGCTGTTTTACTCACCGAAGGCGATTTTATCCAAACCAAAGCTTTGCCCTTGGAGATTTCTACTTTTTCTAAAGTCTCGGCTTTTGAAAGCGCTGTGGAAAACGTAAGTACCAATAACCACAGAGAGAAAAAACTCGATTTAAAAAACGCAGCTTTAGAGGCTGAATATGATACCATTCTTAAAGTTTTGAGGGAAGTAAATTTCAACAAAACAAAAGCAGCGCAAATTCTAAATATTGATAGAAAAACGTTGTACAACAAAATGAAAGCAATTAATATGGATTAACCTTTACCGCAACCCAACGTGGCAATCAATAAAATCTCGATAAAAAAAGAAGACAATGGAATCAATATCCCAATGGGATATTTTTGGGTTATCTTTTTGATATGTATAGCGCCTACCATACTTTCTATGTTAGGTGTAGAAATTAGCTATAATGGCTACAGGGTTATTAATTTTTCAAAAGTTATTGAAGGTATTTCTACAGAATTGGTATTAGGAAAAACCTTTTCAACCATCTGGATTGTCTTTAGTATTGCCGTTGGTGTATTTACCTGCATCCTAACCATCATAGATTTCAGAGTTAAAAATGATATTGCAGCACCTGTTATAGGTATTGTAATGTTGGCAACCGCTGTATTTGATCTAGTTCATTTATTGGTGGTTTTTGGGGTGTTAAAAACAAATCTAAGTTTAGACGAAGCCATTTACATGAGCTGGTTTTTTGGACGGATAATTCAAGTTGTATTACTTATTGCGGGTACAATAATAATTCTGAAGATTAGGTACAAGCCTGATGTAGAAAGTGAAAAGAAAACCTTTTTAATCCGCACAATTGCCATAGGTTTTGGAGTACTAACGATGATGGCTATTGTATATCTTTTTAATTTAGGGTCGCTTAGTCCTATTTTTATAAAAAGAGATTCGTTTTTTACACATCCATTAGAGTTAATAAGTATCGTTCTATACTTATTTTGGGGAGCTTTTTTGATGCCTAAAGTGTTGAAAAAGCATAGCGGAATCTTTTTTCAAATGCTTATTTTAAGTATGATTCCAGCCATTTTTGCCAATGTGCATATGGCAATATTTTTCAAAAATTTTGATATTGAATATAACTTCGCCCAGTTTTTAAGGTTCTTTACCTACGTTGTTCCGTTATTAGGTATTAGCTTAACCTATTCCAGAAATATCTCCAAACAACACCAAATGAACTTAATTTTAGACGAAGAGATTAAGTCGAAAGAAAAGATTCAGCAAGATTTAGAACGGAGACAAAATTTACTACAAAACGCCGAGAAACTGGCCAATATGGGCAGTTGGGAGTTGGATGTTGCAACAAGGGAGATCAATTTTTCTGATGCCCTATATAAGATTTTTGGATACATGCCGAACTCTATTTCACCCGATATAGAGCTGATGTATAACATGATTATACCTATTTATAGAAGTGACTATAAAAAAATGTTGGAAGGCGCTATTGAAACGCAGTCGTCTTTTAATACAGAGTATGAGGTGCTTTGGGTAAACGGACAAAGGCGTTATATTTTAGCGCAATGCCGTTACATCCATCCAGATAATAAGATTATCGGAACCTGTTTGGATATTACCGAGCTTAAAGAAACCAGTCAGAAATTATCACAAAATGAAGCTTTGCTCAAAGAAGCAGAGTCTATTGCACATAATGGTAGTTTTGAATGGTTTGATGGGATTGATCACTTTTTTTGGTCTGAGGAACTGTTTAGAATTCACGGCTACAAACCAAATTCTATAGAAATTACCTTGAATTTTTATACCACGCTAATCCATAAAGACGATTTAGATAAGTGTAAAAAATATGTGGAGAGCATGTTTGCAGATAAAACAAATTTTGCTTTTGAGTACCGCATTATACGGCCGGATAAAACAGTTAGATACGTATATTTAACTGCAAAACTTGTGTTAGATGAAGAAGGCAACATCATCAAAATTATTGGAAACCTGCTGGATATTACAGAGCTTAAAAATGCTGCAATACTATTAGAAAAAACCGAAAGCATATATAAAACTATTGCCAGTAACGTACCAGATTCTATAGTTTTAATGTTTGATAAGCAATTAAACCTTATCCTTTTTGATGGCCCAATTATCCAAGATTTTCATTTCGAGAACGAATTAAAATCAGGTATAAATTTAAAGGAGATTTTCAGTAAAGACGAAGCTCACTATAATGAGCAGATCCTGCAAAAAGCATTTAACGGCGAAGAAATTCAATCAGAAAGAGCATTTGAAGATAAAACTTTTATGATAGATTATAAGCCAGTGAAAAACGCAACTGGCGATGTGTTTAACGTAATGGTGGTAATGCATGATATTACAGAGATTAAAAATGTTCAGCGCAGTTTAGAAGTAAAAGTTGAGGAGTTAAACAATTCAAATCAGGATTTAGAGCAGTTTGCATACGTGGCGTCGCATGATTTGCAAGAACCGCTTCGTAAAATCAGGGCCTTTGGAGACCGCTTGCAGAATAAGTTTAGTAAAGATATAGCCGAAGAGGGGCTTGATTATATCAAGCGTATGCAGAATGCTTCCGAACGTATGCAAACATTGATTGATGATTTGCTGACCTATTCACGCGTTACACGTACGGATGAGGGATTTGTTGATGTTGATTTGCATGATGAGCTTCAGAAAATTATTGAAGATTTAGAATACACCATAGAAAAGAAGAATGCCACCATAGATTTAATGGTTAATCATCATATTTCGGCTATTCCTGGACAAATCAGACAGCTACTTCAAAACCTGTTGAGCAACGCAATTAAATTCACCAGAGATGGCGTTAATCCTACGGTTGAAATAAAAAGTGAGATTTTAAGAGGTAGTTTATTAGACCAGCCAGAATTAGAACAAAACAAAGATTACTGTCGCATAAGTATACAGGATAATGGGATAGGCTTTGACCAGCAGTATGCGGATAAAATCTTTGAACTTTTTCAAAGATTACACACGCGTAACGAATATCAAGGAACGGGAATTGGTTTGGCTGTTTGTAAAAAAATTGTTGATAAGCATAATGGCTTTATTAGCGTATCAAGTAAGCGAGACCATGGAACTAAATTTGTGATAATTTTACCAATTCAGCATTTATAAATAATTATGGAGAAATTTTTTTGGATAGCAGATGACGATCCTGATGATAGGATGATTATTAAAGATGCATTTGAAGAAAATAATTTTGCAGATTCATTGTCTTTTTTTGAAGATGGAGAAAAGGTGATTAATCGTTTTGAGAAAGAATCACAAGAAGTAGGTTTTAGATACCCGTCTCTGTTGATCTTAGACTTAAATATGCCCAAGGTAAATGGACTAGAACTTCTAATCCATTTAAAAAGCGATAGAAAAACTAAAAAAATACCGATTGTTATTTTGTCTACGTCAAAAAGTAGTCAAGACAAAGAAAAGATGATGAAGTTAGGTGCAGATGATTTTATCACCAAACCTTTTAGTTTTGATAGTATGATAGAAATTACTCGTAATTTAATAGAAAAATATGGCTGAGATGAAACCAGTTAAAGTTTTGTTGGTAGACGATGATGAAGATGATTATATCTTAACAAAAGATATTTTTAACGAAATCCCGCAACGCGAGAATTATAAGTTAAGCTGGATCAATAATTATGAAGAGGCTATTAATGCGATGCTTAAAAGCCATTATGACATATATTTGGTTGATTACCGTTTAGGGAAACACACAGGTATAGATTTGTTGCATGAGGCTATTAAGTCAAATGTAGACGAGCCTATTATTATTTTAACTGGTAAAGGAGATTCAAAAGTAGATGAAGAAGCCTTAGAAATTGGCGCTGCGGATTACTTGGTTAAAGATCAGATAAATCCCTATGCTATCGAAAGATCGCTTAGGTATGCTTTAAAACACAAGTATAATTTAAAGGCATTAAGGGAAAGTGAAACCAAATTTAGGATTATTTTTGAGCGCTCAAAAGAACCATTTCTTATTATGGATTCTTTAGGCGGTATAAGAGATATGAACCCCGCGGGACTAAAGTTTTTGGGTTATTCTAAAGAAGAGGTTTTAAGCTTAAACGGCACTCAGTTATTTCATAACGCAAAAGAAAGTATTGAATTTGCAGATATAATTGATAAGAATGGTGCGATCAATGATTTTCAAACAGATTTTATAAGCAAGGATCATGAGGTTAGGAAAGTGTCGGTTTCCGCCTTTTTACAGATAGACCAGCATGCAACCGAAGAACTTTATTATTGTATTGTTCATGATATATCCGGACGTGTGGAATCAGAAAAGGCATCTGTTAACGCAGAAAAAATTGCAGTTACTGAAAGGATTGCAAAAAGCTTAGCAAATGAGATTACCAATCCGCTATCAAATATTAACCTTTCGCTTGATCAGTTAAATATTGAGTTAGATGCCAACAATAATGAGTCTGTAAAGCTATATTTAGATATTTTAAAGAATAATTTCGACCGCATAAATTTATTGATAACAGATTTCGTAAACTCTACTCAGGTTGCAGACCTTAATATTCAGCCGAGAGCTTTAGAAGTTATTTTGGATGAAAGTGTATCGGCTCTATCGGCAGAATTAAGCCAAAACAATGTGAATTTGCAGAAAACTTACAGCGAGACAGATATTTTTGTTAATGCCGATTACGAGTGTATGGTAGATGTGTTTTCTCATCTTTTTACAAACGCAATTGAAGCCAATGCATCTAATATTGATATAAATGTGTTTAAAGCTGGTGAATTTGCTGTGATAGAAGTTAAAGATAACGGTAACGGTATTGCGGAAGAGCACAAGACACATCTGTTCGAACCATTTTTCACTACCAAATCCAAAGGGTTTGGCTTGGGTTTGCCAAACGCTCAAAAATCTATTTTAAGCCATAACGGAAAGTTAGAGTTTTATAGTAAAGAAGGAGAAGGGGCGGTTTTTAAAGTCTATCTCCCGTCAAGTAATCAGGCAGTTTTATGGGAAGTCTAATTATTTAGTTCAATTTTCTTTTAAAGAATTTACTTTATCGTTTAATAACAATATATTTGGGTTTTAATTTAAAAAACATGAATAAAAGATTAACATTTTTAGTTGTTGCACTATTAGTGTCTGCTACAACGTTTGCACAAAACACCACTCCAGCTACAGGTAAAACCTTTGGAGGCAGAAACCAGTACAAAACTTTTTCTATCGGCGTAAATGCTGGTGTTTTAAGTCCGGTTGTTTTAATAGGCGGTTCTAACGATTATAAAAATTGGGGTGCTGATTTTGGTTACGGGGTTTATTTAAGAAAACAATTAGGTCATGTTTTTGGCTTACAAGGTAACTTATTGTTGGGAGACCTTTCAGGTGATAATACTGATGCACCAGGTGGCGTAATTGGTAATTACAAATCATTTAAAACTAAAATTGCTTACGGAGTTGATTTAAGAGGTGTGTTTAACCTTGCCTCAATTAATTTTTTAAACAGAACAAACGCAATTAACTTTACAGGTACTTTAGGTTACGGCTTATTGGCTTATGCACCAAGCTATGTTAATGCAAGCAACGCTACTGTTGATTGGAAAGGAATGGCAACTGATGGAAAAGATTATATCAAGGAAGCTTTTATTCCAATTGGAGTAGGTGCAAAATTTAAAGTTTCTGAGTGCGTAAGTTTCAACTTAGATTATACAATGAATTTTGTTGATGCCGATAATTTAGACGCTAGATATGCGAATTCAAATGATAAATTTGCATACGGTTCAGTAGGTATTGAGTTTGCTTTAGGTTCTAAATCAAAACCTAATCTAATTTGGGCAAACCCAGTTGCTACTGCTTATGACGAGTTAAAAGACAACTCTTTGAAATCAGAAGTATTGGACTTAAAGTCTAGAACTAAAAAAGTTGAAGATACTGTTACTGATTTGAAGAAAGATAGTGATGGTGATGGTGTTGCGGATCATTTAGACAAATGTCCTAATACTCCATCAACAGTAAAAGTTGACGGTGCTGGTTGTCCGTTAAACGTGATAACAAAATAAAAAAAACATTTTAAACCATAGAGCTCCGAAATTTTCGGAGCTTTTTTTGTTTATACTGCTTTATACTCACCAAACTAATAATATGTCCATTTTTACTGATAAGCAAAGAAATAATATTGTATTAGGAGTTATCGTATTTATGGCTTGCGTTATCATTTATAGCCTGCGAGAATTATTTAATGCTTTTTTAGGGTCTATTATTCTATACACCATGTTTAAGCCTATGTTTTTTTATTTGAAAGAAAAAACAGGAGAAATATTTTCAGCAATTATCGTTATTCTCAGTTCATTTATAATTATTGTACTGCCATTTTTTACATTAAGCTATATGGTGGTAAACAGACTGGCTAAATTGCAAACTGATGATTTTCAGTTAAAAGCATTGATCTCTAAAATTGACGACTTCGTAGGTACTAAATTTAACCAACCAAATCTTATAGAAAAGTACATCAACAAGTTCAGCGCCTTTGTTCAAGACCTTTTCCCTACACTTCTTACAGGTGCCTTAGGTGTTTTTCTAACTGTTTCGGTGATGTACTTTATACTATTTTTTATGCTAATGCAGTCTAAAGAGTTTGAAAGTAGCATGATAAAATATGCACCGCTAAAAAAAGAAAATGCGCTTAAATTTGGAGTAGAATTGCGCAATACCACTTACTCAAATATTTTGGGACAAGGTGTAATTGCGTTAGTGCAAGGCTTGCTGGTAATTTTATGTTTTTTTGTTGCAGGAGTTAACGATGCTGTGTTTTGGGGCATAATCGGTTTTTTCCTTTCATTTATGCCAGTTATCGGTGCACCAATGATTACCGGACCTGCAGCTATCATCCTGTTTCTGAATGGTCAAACTTGGCAAGGGATGTTTGTAACCTTATTTACGCTTATTGTTATTATTAATATTGATAATGTAATTAGGTTTATGATCAATAAAAAGCTAGCAGATACACATCCCATTATAACTGTAGTTGGAGTAATTATTGGACTCCCACTCTTTGGATTTGTGGGCTTAGTTTTTGGACCGCTATTGTTGTTGTGGTTTATTCATTTGATTCAAATTTACGAAACAAACAAAGCCGTTGTAGAGCAGGAATAACAGATTTTTTTTAAAAATCCCAAAATTCAGGTAATTGGCAAGGTATTTTCTTATTATAGTGTATAGTTTAAATCTAAAAAATAAAAATCATGAAAGATAACTCAAAAACCCTTATTGCTTTATTGGCAGGTGTTGCGGCAGGTGCTGCACTAGGTTTACTTTTTGCACCAGAAAAAGGTTCAGAAACACGCGATAAATTATCAGAGTCATTGAAAAATTTAGGAGACAGTATTAAAGACAAAGCAGCAGAAGAAATCGACAGCCTTACAGAGTTTAAAGAAAAAGTTGTTAGTAAAATAAAAAGTAAGATTCAAACAGCAGAAGATGAATACGTTGATGATGTTCACAATATTTAATTGAGTAATACCTATGGAAAAAGCTGATGAGTTTAACAACGATGGTTTGTTTGAAAGAGCTAAAGATTATCTAGATACCAATATAGAGCTTAAAAAGCTGACCATTGTTCAAGCTGTGGCGAAAACCGGTGGAAGCGCAGCAAGTAAGATTATATTAACGATTGTAGCTGTTTTCTTTCTGTTTTTTTTGAGTATTGGTGCAGGATTTTACTTTGGCGAGTTACTTTCAAGTATTTATAAAGGCTTCTTTGTAGTAACAGCTTTTTATTTGCTTGTTGGTATAATCGTAGTGCTGATGAGTAAAAACTACATCCAAAATCCTATAACTGATTGGTTGATTAGTAAAATTTTAAAAAAGGGCGAATAATGGGGACAGAAATAACAAATCTAGCTCAGCTTAAAGCAAGAATAGCATTTTTAGAAATAAAAAAGATAGATGACGAAATTTATTTCGAACAAAAGTTTGAGTCAATTAAAAACAAAGTACACCATCCATTTAAATTTGTTAAAGATATGGTGTCTGCAATTGTGTTCGGTGGTAACACCACTGGTTTAGCTAATGCAGATTGGGCTACAAGTTTAGGTCGGATATTTTTTCCGTTGTTCTTAAACAAAACCTTGCTGAAAAATAGTGGAGTTATCATGAAGACTTTGGTTTCCTTAGTCTCTCAAAAAGCAATCAACTACTCAGTATTTAATAAAGATGTACTTTCTGGCTGGATTGACAGTGTAACAGATTTCGTAAAATCAAAGACCAAAAAAGAAAAAAGATACGGTATTGATGATTATGGAATCCCTCCAGAAAGCGAAACCGCATAGAACAAAAAAAGCCGATTTTAATTTAAAATCGGCTTTTTTTTATGGTTAAGATTCATTGCTCTTAATCTTCTACAACAACACCCATTGAACAAAATTTGTCAATTCTTTCGGCAATTAGAGTATCAACATTCTTTGCTTTTAAAATTTTTAAGTCGCTAATTAACTTCTCTTTTATTGTTTGGCACATCTGCGCTGGGTCTTGGTGCGCACCACCCATCGGTTCCTTGATAATTCCATCAATTAAGCGATTAGCAAGCATGTTATCTGAGGTTAGTTTTAAACACTCCGCAGCTTTCTCCTTAAAATCCCAACTTCTCCATAAAATAGAAGAACAAGATTCTGGCGAAATTACCGAATACCAAGTATGTTCTAACATATAAACTCGATCACCAATGCCAATACCTAAAGCACCACCACTTGCACCTTCACCAACGATAATACATATAATTGGCACCTTTAAAACAGACATTTCTAAAAGATTACGAGCAATTGCTTCACCTTGTCCTCTTTCTTCTGCTTCCAACCCCGGGTAAGCTCCTGGTGTATCAATAAAAGTTACAACAGGCTTGTTGAATTTTTCGGCAAGTTTCATTAAGCGTAATGCTTTTCTATACCCCTCTGGGTTTGCCATTCCAAAGTTTCTGTACTGTCTTAATTTAGTGTTTGTGCCTTTTTGGTGGCCAATAAACATTACCGTTTCGCCATTTAAAGAACCAAATCCTCCAACAATAGCTTTATCATCTTTTACCGTTCTATCACCATGCATTTCAATAAAATCGTCGCAAATGGTTTCAATATATTGTAAGGTATATGGCCTTTCCGGATGCCTAGATATCTGTACTTGTTGCCAGCCGGTTAGGTTAGAGAAAATTTCGGTTTTTGTTTTTTCTATTTTTTCATCAAGCTCTTTCAAAGTTGCCGACATATCAACCTTAGTTTTTTCTGCAACCTGTTTCACCTTTTCAACCTGACCTTGAAGATCAGCAATCGGCTTTTCAAAATCGAAAGAAGTTTTCATAATTTTTATTTTTTGAGTGGTCTAAGTTATCGTTTAGTTATCAAAAATGGAAATATGAGGTTTGCATTTAGCGATATGGCTAATACGTACGCAAGTGGGAAAAATCAAAATCTCTTTAGAAAAGATGAAAATGTAGCGCCAAAATATCGAGTTGTTAAACAATTAAATTAGGGTTTTATTTCTTCTTTATTATGGTTAACTTTAAAATTAAACAGCATTGCACTATTTGTTAATATGTAACAAGAATGGTTAAAACAACTTTCATTATTGATGACGATGACATATATGTTTACGCCATAAAAAGGTTGATTAACATCAGAAAATTATCAGAACAAGTAGTCGTTTTTAAAAATGGAAAACAAGCAATTGATTATTTTGTCGAAACTCCTTTAGAAGAGGTTATTATGCCGGATATTATCTTGCTTGATATTAGGATGCCAGTAATGGACGGATGGGGTTTTTTAGAGCAGTTCTCTAAACTTGATTTTGTAGGTAAGCATAAAGTAGGTGTTTATGTGGTAAGCTCTTCAATTGATCCCAGAGATTTACGTAAAGCAGATGAGTTCCCCTTGGTTGAGAAATATCTCTTTAAACCCATTAACTCCGAGGATTTGAAGTTTATTTTTTCTCCTAGTTAGCATAAAAAGAGTTGATGAATAATTTCCTAAATAAAGCATCCCGCTAAATCTATCCACTAGGCTTGAATTAAAGTCTAATTTCTTACTTTTGCAGCTTAAATACTTTTATGAAGCCTAACTGGCTCCGTAACCAAAAAACAAATATATTCTAATGAAGATTTCATATAACTGGCTAAAGCAATTTATAGATACAGATAAAAACCCCGAAGAAATTTCGACTATTTTAACGGCAATAGGTTTGGAAGTGGAGTCTTTAGAAAAAGTTCAGGCTATTCCGGGCGGTTTAGAAGGCTTAGTAATTGGTTATGTGAAAGAATGCGAGCAACATCCAAATGCTGATAGGTTACGGGTAACTAAGGTTGATGTTGGTGTAGGAGAAGATATACAAGTTGTTTGCGGTGCGCCAAACGTAGCAAAAGGACAAAAGGTTGTAGTGGCAACTGTTGGCTGTACCGTTTATCCAAATATTGGCGAACCTTTTAAAATAAATAAATCTAAGATTAGAGGCGAATCATCTGAAGGGATGATTTGTGCCGAAGATGAAATTGGTTTAGGCGAAGGACATGCAGGTATTATGGTTTTGCCAGAAGAAGCAGTTGTTGGTACTTTAGCAAAAAACTACTTTAATTTAAATGATGATTACGTTTTCGAAATTGGCTTAACACCAAATAGAGCAGATGCTGCATCACATTTGGGTGTAGCTAGAGATATTGCAGCTTTTTTAGAATTACCAATTAAGCCGAATAATTTAGGTGACTTTAAAATAAAAGATAACAGTTTTGCAATTGAGGTAGAAGTTTTAGATACTGATGCGGCTCCAAGATATTCGGGCTTAACAATCTCAGGTCTTACGGTTAAAGAATCTCCAAGTTGGTTAAAAGAAAAATTGGCAGTTATTGGGTTGCGTTCTATCAATAATGTTGTTGATGCAACTAATTATATTTTACATGATTTAGGGCAACCTTTACATGCTTTTGATGCTGATAAGATTGTTGGCGGAAAAATAATTGTTAAAAAATGCGAGGCAGAAACTAAGTTTAAGACTTTGGACGAAGTTGAGCGTACGCTTAGCGCTGATAATTTGATGATTTGTGATACCGAAAAACCTTTGTGCATAGCAGGTGTTTTTGGCGGATTAAATTCTGGAGTTACAGAAAGCACTACAAATATATTTTTAGAAAGCGCATATTTCAATGCTGTTTCTGTACGGAAAACAGCTAAAAGGTTTGCATTAAAAACAGATTCATCTTTTAGGTTTGAGCGTGGAACCGATCCAGAGATTACGGTGGTCGCATTAAAAAAAGCAGCCTTGTTAATTCAAGAGATTGCCGGTGGAGAAATTACGTCGGATATTTTTGATAATTATCCAAAACCGGTTGCGCCTTTTGATGTGGAACTTAGCTTTGAAAAAGTTGATCAACTGATTGGTAAAGCGCTTGGAAACCAAAAAATCACCGGGATTATTAAAGCTTTAGGGATTGAAGTAGGAAATGAAACCACAACAGGTCTACAGTTGAAAGTGCCAACTTACAAAGTAGATGTAACACGTTCGGTAGATGTTATTGAGGAAGTATTGCGCATTTACGGTTACGATAATATCGAGATTCCGCAGAAAGTAAATGCTTCTTTAAACGTTTCGCCAAAGCCAGATAAAGAAGTGATTCAAAATACCATTGCCGATATGCTCTCTGCAAATGGTTTCTTTGAGATTTTAGCGAACTCTTTAACCAAATCATCCTACTCAGAAAATTTAGACGAAGCTGTTAAAATCTTGAACCCGTTAAGTTCTGATTTGGATGTAATGCGCCAAACGATGCTTTACTCTGGTTTGGAAGCTGTTGCCTATAACCAAAACCGTAGAACTGCAGATGTTAAGTTTTATGAGTTTGGTAAAACTTACCATACCGCTAACGGTAAATATCAGGAAGATAATCACCTTTCCATATTTTTAAGTGGTAAAGTAGAAACAGAACAATGGAATCAAAAAGCTAATGCAATCAGTTTTTTTCATTTGAAAGCCACGGTTGATGCGATTTTGAAAAGACTGGGTGTTGTAAACCTACAATCAGACGAGGCAGATGGGAAAGATTTTGAATACGGGATACAATATAGAAGAGGTGCTAAAGTCTTAGTTTCTTTTGGCGCAGTTGCTAAAAAGGATTTAAAACTGGCAGATATAAGCAAACCTGTTTTTTATGCCGATATCAATTGGGATATGCTGATGATGTTGGTTAAAAGTAATAAAATCAGTTATAAAGAGGTTTCTAAATTCCCAGCTGTACGTAGAGATTTATCTTTGTTGATTAATGAGGATGTACGCTTTGAAGATTTAAAACGTATTGCAGTTAAAACTGAGAAAGCATTGCTAAAAGAAGTCAATGTCTTTGATGTTTACCAAGGTGATAAACTGCCTGAGGGTAAAAAGTCTTACGCCTTAAGTTTTACTTTACAGGACGAGCAAAAAACCTTAGACGACAAACAGATTGATGCGATTATGCAAAAATTAATTGCTAACTTCGGTAAAGAGGCTGGTGCTGAGATTAGATAATGCTATTTAGGGCGAAATCTTAATGATTTGGTAGTTTTGGAGTAAGTGTTTTTTGTAGGAAAATCAGCTATAAAACAGAGAATTATGACAATAATAATTGATAAATCGAATTCGAAAAATACTTTAAAAATTCTTAAAGATTAATGTAACTCTTGCATATCCACTCGATAAGGCGTTAACGATTGGAACGGCATCCTTTTTTTGATTAACCATTTTGCAAATTTCAAAAAAAGATACAGTGGACAGCGTGTATAAACGCACAAAGCATTATTAGAAAAAATCATACAACAACAACAACCAACAGAACAAACAACAACCCAAAATCAATAAAAAGAATAATTAAAGATGTCTGTAATTGCTAAGAAATTAGATCAGGTGTTGGACCGCACCCAAAAGTTGGTTGAACTATCAAAAGCTTTACAGGAGCAAAATGACCTTGTTAATTTAGAAAACCAATCGTTAAAAGTTGCGCTGGAAAGTAGTGAGACTAAGCGAAAAGAAATGGAAGAAAAGTTACGTGTGGTTAAATTAGCTAGAAGTTTAGAGGGAACAAGTGAAAAAACACTTGATATCAAACAAAAAATTAACGAATTTGTGCGGGAAATAGATAAGTGTATTGTATTGCTGAAGTAAGTAATACTGTGAACCTAATGATCAGATGGGAGAAATCTCGATAAAAATAAATATTGCCGACCGTGTTTACCCTTTAAAGATAAACATGGAGGAGGAAGAAGTTGTGAGGAGGGCTGCCAAGTTAATCAATGACCGTATTAAAGAGTTGCAAGACAAATATGCGGTTAAAGATAAACAAGATTTGCTTTCTATGTGTGTGTTGCATTACGCTACGCTCTCTTTAAATGCAGAGAAAAAAGCGAGCCATGTGGATACCGATGTAGCGGAAAAGGTGAATGAATTGGACAGTATTTTGAACGATTTTTTTAACAAAGCATAATTATTTCATCAGAATAAACTATTTTTGAAAATATAACCGCTTTAGGTTTTAGGTTTCACTATTTATTAAACTTAACACTTCGATATTAAGAAGGGTTACAAAAGCATACCACATTTGGTTTTGCCATCTGTAGACAGCTTAAACCCTATACATGTTCGACAAGTTTACAATACTGGGATCTAAGATTTAAGGCGGTTTTTTATTTTATTTTAATTACAATTTATGGAAATACTGATTTACCTGATTATTGCGGTAGTAGCATTAGGATTGGGTATTGTTATAGGAAGATACTTACTACGACAGCTTTTGAGACAACAGGAAGTTGCAGCTCAAACCAAAGTGAAAAAGATTTTAAGAGAAGCGGAAAACAATGCCGATATTTTAAAAAAGAATAAGTTACTGGAAGCTAAAGAGAAGTTTTTGCAGATGAAAGCTGACCATGAGCAAGAGGTTAACCAGAAAAATAATACGATTTCTCAAAGAGAGAACACGCTGAAGCAAAAAGAGCAATCTTTAACTCAAAAGCTTGAAAACCAGACTAAGAAAGAGCAAGATTTAGAGAATCAGCGTAATTCTTACGAAAAGCAAACCGAAATTTTAAAAGCTAAGCAAGAAGAAGTTGAGGCTGTAAAGTTGCAACACCTTACTCAATTAGAATCTATTGCGGGTTTAACAGCAACGGAAGCTAAAACGCAGTTAGAAAGTAATTTGAAAGAGGAAGCCCGGACGAATGCGATGGCTTCTATTAAGGATATTGTGGACGATGCCCGTTTAACTGCAGCTAAAGAAGCGAAAAAGGTAGTTATTCAAACTATTCAGCGTACGGCTACAGAATCTGCAATTGAAAACACGGTTTCTATTTTTAACATTGAAAACGATGAGATTAAAGGTAGAATTATTGGCCGTGAAGGTAGAAACATTAGGGCTTTAGAAGCGGCAACTGGAATTGAGATTATCGTTGATGATACACCCGAAGCTATTATTTTATCGGGCTTTGATCCGGTTCGTAGGGAGATTGCCCGTTTAGCTTTGCACCGTTTGGTAACAGATGGTCGTATTCACCCTGCCCGTATTGAGGAAGTGGTTGCTAAAACGCAGAAACAGATTGAAGAAGAGATTGTTGAAATTGGTGAACGTACGGTTATCGATTTAGGAATCCATGGTTTACATCCCGAGCTGATAAGAATGGTTGGACGTATGCGTTACCGTTCTTCTTACGGACAGAATTTATTGCAACACTCTCGCGAGGTAGCGAATTTCTGTGCTACTATGGCTTCTGAATTAGGTTTGAACGCTAAAATGGCGAAAAGGGCTGGATTGCTACATGATATTGGTAAAGTACCAGATGACAACCCAGAATTACCTCACGCTATTTTGGGTATGCAATTGGCAGAAAAATATAAGGAACATCCTGAAATTTGTAATGCGATTGGTGCTCACCACGATGAAATTGAAATGACTTCCATGATTTCGCCAATTATTCAAGCTTGTGATGCTATTTCTGGCGCAAGACCGGGCGCAAGACGTGAAGTTGTAGAAAGTTACATCCGCAGGTTAAAAGAGCTAGAGAGCTTGGCATTATCTTATCCAGGTGTTGAAAAAACTTTTGCGATACAGGCAGGTAGAGAATTAAGGGTTGTTGTAGAAAGCGAGAAAATTTCTGATGCACAGTCTGAGATTTTAGCTGCTGATATTTCAAACCGTATCCAAACCGAAATGACCTATCCAGGACAGATTAAAGTTACTGTGATTAGAGAAACTAGGAGTGTGGCTTACGCTAAGTAAATATTAGATGGGAGATTTGAGATAAGAGACATTTTATCAGGCATTTAAAATCTTTTAAAAATATAAATGGATTAAAAGCGATGGAAAAACCATCGCTTTTTTATTTACTAGGGATTTCCAGTGTAGCTCTGTGAACTCTGCGTTCTCCGTGGTTGAAATAAATACTACCTTTGCACAAAATCTCTGAGGTTAAATAATACGCATGAAGAAAGAAGAAAAAAGACCAATCGATATATTATTCGATAAATACACGGAAAGCCATCAAAACCCAACCAATAAATTAATTCATTGGATTTGTGTACCGGCAATTTTGTTTAGCATTATCGGTTTACTTACCGCAATCCCTTTTCCGCAGATTGGTTTTTTAGGGAAGTACAACATGTATATCAATTGGTTTTCTTTTGTGTTAGCTATAGCTATCTATTATTATTCAACATTATCGCCGATATTATCGTATTTGATGCTTTTCTTTTTTGGGATATGCTATTTTTTTATCGTTCAGCTAGAGTATATTGAACGTGATGGCGGTCCGGCTTTGTGGCAGGTAAGTTTATGGATATTTGTGCTTGCTTGGATAGGTCAATTCATTGGGCATAAGATTGAAGGCAAAAGACCATCATTCTTAGATGATCTCAAGTTTTTATTGATTGGTCCGATATGGTTATTGCATTGTGTGTTGAAGAAATTGAATGTGAGGTATTGATGGTTTTAATCACGGAAATCACAAAGATTTTTCAGAGATTTTTTGTGAATTTTTAACCACGGAGGACGTGGAGGTCACAGAGCTACGCGTAGTTTACAGTGATAGTATAAGGTTGCTTGTTTTAAAATAGAAATAGCCGCTTTAATGTTTGAATTAAAACGGCTATTTCTATTTGTTCTTAGAAAGCCTAAAATAGTTTAGGCTCTCGGCTTTTGGACTAAAGCTTTTAGTTTAACCTTCACCCTCACTAATTATTATGGCCAAATTCCCATATTCATATATGAGACTGCAATTTTGTCAACTGCCAGCACAAAAGCGGCGGTACGCAAGCTCTCCACATTCTTAGTCATTTTAAGTTCTCTAATTTCGTGGTAAGATCTTATCATGGTGTCTTCTAATCCAGAGTTTACCAACTCTAGTTCCGATGCACCTTTTGAAACCAATAAACGTTGCTCTGGCGATAAGGATGTTCCGGTGGTTGACTCAATAATCTTTACAATATTAGCGCTTGTTGTTTCATCGTATCTTCTATCCATACGGCCAAAGGCTACGTGAGATAGGTTTTTCAACCACTCGAAATAAGAAACGGTAACACCACCAGCATTTGCATACATATCAGGAATGATGATTCCGCCATTCTCTAAAAATGTTGCTGCAGCAGTTGGGGTAGTTGGACCGTTTGCACCCTCCCCAATTATTTTAGCTTGAATTCTTCTAACGTTGGCATCGGTAATTTGATTTTCTAAAGCTGCGGGTACTAAAATATCACAAGCCTGTTCTAAGCCCTCACCAGAATCTTTAAATTCTTTTGTTGCCTTGCTGTATCCTAAAATAGAACCTGTTTCTTTACGATGTTTAACTACGTCTTCTAAATCCAGTCCATTTTCGTTGTAAATGGCACCTTCGTATTCGCACAATCCCACTAATATTGCTCCAAATTCAATCAGGTATTTAGCAGCATTATATCCTACGTTTCCTAAACCTTGTACAATTATTTTTTTATTGGCAACTCCGGCTTGTAAACCCAAAGCTTTCATATCATCCGCAAAAGACACACACTCTCTAACTGCAAAAGCAACACCTCTACCGGTGGCTTCTTTGCGTCCTGCGATACCGTGTAATGCAATTGGTTTTCCGGTAACACAAGCTAAAGCATCTAAAGAACCGGGATTCATGGTTAAGTAAGTATCAGCAATCCATGACATTTCACGTTCTCCAGATCCATAATCAGGTGCTGGAACATCTATGCCGGGACCAATAAAATTCTTTTTGATTAATTCTACCGTATAACGGCGGGTAATATTCTCTAACTCTGCAACTGTATAGTCTTTCGGGTTTATTTTTATCCCACCTTTAGCACCACCAAATGGCACATTTACGATAGCACATTTATAAGTCATTAAGGCGGCCAGTGCCATCACTTCGTCTTCGTTAACCATATCACTGTAGCGAATTCCGCCTTTAGTCGGTGACATGTGGTGCGAATGTTCTACTCGCCAAGCATGGATAATTTCAAAGCTATTTCCTCTGCGTATCGGAAACTGAAATCTATAAACACTATTACATGCTTTAATTTGGTTAAGTAAGCCAACATCATGATTGCTGTATTTTGCGGCTTGATCTACGTATTGGCATACGTCTGCATAAAAATGTGGCTCCTCACTAAAAAGATTGTTTTCTTTAGTCATAAGATTATAATTTGGTTATAAATGAACTGCTATAAAATACGATTGGCTGTAAAGATTTCTAGAACGAAGCCTATCTGCGTTTAAGTTCTGTGCTAAAAATCTGCGATTAGCGGTAACGAAAGTCTTGGCTAATTCCCTTTTTCGAGTTTTTTTAGTCTCCTGTCAATACTGAAAAGGTACAGAATGAAAGCGGTAAATAGAAGTAACATTACAGCTACAACAACATATATTTTACCTGACGACCTAAGCTCTTCGGCCATTTCAACACCGTTATTCTGCGCAAATACAGTAAAAGAACTGATAAGGGCGATCATAAATAAAACTGTCTTTTTCATAATAGATATGCTAATGGTTATGCTTTCGCTGATGATTAGATTTGGTTCTTGATGTTTTCTAGTTTTCTGATGCGGAAACGGATATTCATGATCCAGATGGCAATTCCAATCCAGCCTAAAACAGCAGGATAAAAAACAAAACGCATATTACTATCTAGATCATATGCACCAAAACCTGGGTTTCCACCGTTACCGGGATGTAAAGAGTCTGTTAAACGTGGTAACACAAAAAGTAAAACCACCATTACTGGAAAAGCAAAAATGTTATAAATGGCCGATATTTTAGCCCGCTTTTGTTCCTCGTCTAAAGAGCTGCGCAAAACAGTATAAGCTAAGTACATGAGGGTTGCAATTGCTGCACTGTTTAGTTTAGGGTCATTAGGCCATGGAGAACCCCAAGTGAAGTTTGCCCAAATCATTCCAGATAGTAAACCTATAAATCCAAAAAGTAAACCTGTATTTACGCTTTCTACGGCAATTAAATCATATTTCTCATCATTTGTTTGCAAATATCTGATGCTGTTTACTACCGCTATGGTATAAATAACAATCATTGCAAACCACATCGGTACGTGAAAGTATAAGTTTCGGATGCTTTCGTGTAGGATGGGAAGCATAGGAACTTTTAAAAGTAAGCCAGTAACTACGCTGTAGAGAACAAATACCGATGCTGTGATTTTCCACCAGTTCTTAGACATATTTTTATGTTTTTAATCTCGCCAAAGGTAAGGAAATAGTAATAAAGAAACAGTGATAACAATCAAATTAATGGCAGTTAAAACCCCTATCTCATCTAATGATACCGATCTGTCTAAACCGTCCATCGCGTTTTTTGAAAGTTTGATGATTAGGATGATAACGGGTATGATGACTGGAAAACTTAATATTGCCATTAAGGTGCCGTTATTGTTTGCTTTTGAAGCGATGGCAGAGATCATGGTAAACACGCTTGAAAAGCTGATGGCGCCCAGGATAACTGCTGCAAAATAAAGCAGCTTATCACCAACCTCGTTCTGGAATACAATACTATAGAAGAAAAGCGCAATGGTAGACATTAAAATCATCAACAACATGTTGTAAATGATTTTGGCAATAATTATAGCTTGCGGACTAGCGATTTGGTAATAATACAATAATCGCCCTTTACTTTCCTGTACAAAACTTTTGGTTATGGCATTAATGGCCGCAAAAAGCATAATGATCCAAAATAATGCATTCCACACTAGGGGAGGAGTGGTTTTGAACGAGAGGTAGCAAACAAAAACAGTGGAAACTACGTAAAGCAATATCCCATTTAGCGCATATTTTGAGCGCCACTCTAAAACCATTTCTTTTTTAAGCAGATACCTTATTTCTGTGATCAGTTTCATGAATGATTTTGCAGATTGAGCAAATCTAATTAAACAACTAAAACTTTGCTGATAATTCGATGTAAATCTTCTAAAACAAAAGGTTTGGTTAATATCTCGTTCATACCAGCGGCAAGTGCGGCTTCTTTTTCTTCTTCTAATATGGCGGCAGAAAGTGATATAATTTTGATGTCTTTTTTAGGAGACTGAAACTCGGATCTGATTTTTCTTGTAGCTTCAAACCCACCCATTTCTGGCATGTGCGTATCCATTAGTATCAGATCGAAATCCTGCTTTTGCAATATCTCCACTGCTTTAAAGCCAGTATCTACGGTGTAAGTTTCTACTTCCCAGGATTTTAGAATTTTATTTACCATAAACTGGTTTACCAGGTTATCTTCTGCAATTAAAATTTTAATACCTTTAAAGGGTGTTAAGCCTTGGTTAAACTTAATCATTAAGCCTGCATTATCTTGATGCAGTTTGAAACTTGCCGTAAAAGTAAATACACTTCCGTGGCCAACAACACTTTCTACGCTTAATTCCCCGTTCATTAAACCAACAAGCTTTTTAACAATGGTTAAACCTAAGCCTGTGCCTCCGTATTTGATAGCAGTTTCTTCGTCTGCTTGCTCATATGATTCAAATACGTTTGCTAAACGGTTTTTTGGGATGCCAATACCGGTGTCAATGACCTCAAACTTTAAATTCACAGCGTTTTCACGCATTGATTCTTTAGTTACACGTAATGTTACCTTTCCTCTATTGGTGAATTTAATGGCGTTGCTAAGCAAATTCATTAAAATTTGGTTTAGCCTTAAGGCATCGGCAATGATATAATGAGGTACTTCTGGGGATATCTCTAGCTTTAATTCAATTAGTTTTTCATCGGCTTTAAACCTTAAAATATCGGTTACGGACTTAAGTAATTCCTTTAAATTGATGTCTTTATTTACGATCGAAAATTTGCCAGACTCTATCTTAGAAATGTCTAAAATGTCATTTACTACGCCTAATAAAGATTGAGATGAAATTTCGAGTAATTTAATCATCTCCAATTGAGCGGCAGTTAACTCCGTATTTTGTAGCAGGTTAGATATGCCAATTATGCCATTGATTGGTGTGCGAAGTTCGTGGCTCATATTTGCCAAGAAAACCTCTTTTACTTTTTTTGCTTTTAAAGCTTCGTCTTTTGCCTGTATCAGTTCTGTAGCGTATTCTTTTTGATGCGAAATATTACTTGCATTTAAGAAAAAGATATCAGCTTTAAAAGTAACTCGACACTCAAACCAGATTTTTTCACCTGTAAAATTAACAAACCGGGTTTCAAACGAGGTGGTGATTTTCGACTTTGGGATTTTGTTTAGGTTAGCGATAAAATCTTGTTTCAGATCTTGATCAACAAAGTCGGTTATTTTTTTATCAACAAACTCGACCTGTTTATAGCCTATAACTTTTTCAACAGCCTGGCTTGCTGTTTTTATTCTAAGATTTTTTGCATCTATAGCGCAGATGATATCTGCACAGTTGTTAATAACGATAGCAAAGTTCTCAAGCTCTTCGTTTTTTTGTTTAACAAGGTTTTGCGCAGTGGCAAGCTGTATAAATGAATCTACTTTGGCCGCTGTAATATAAGGGTCTAACGGTTTGTATAGATAATCGATCCCACCGGCGTTATAACCCTTAACTGCATACTTTGATTCTTTTGATATAGCGGTAACAAAAATAACTAGAATGTCTTTAGTCCTTGGGTTTGCTTTTAGCATATCAACCAGCTCAAAGCCATCAATATCTGGCATTTGAACATCCACTAACGCAATAGCTATATTGTTTTCCCAAGCTAGTTTTAAAGCCTCATTTGGAGAAGTAGTTGTGATAATGTTTACATCTGCTCTTTGAATTAAAGCTGTTAAAGCGATAATGTTTTCCTCCCGGTCGTCTACAATTAGAATATTTGTTTTTTGCATGGATTAAAATAGTGCAACAGAAATGTGTGAATAAAATTTCTATTTGCGTTAGTCAACTATACTTATTGGTTTAACGTAATAATCACCTTTTTGGTTCTCATTTGTTTATTTAAAATAGCGAATTATAAAACTCGCTGATAGATATTCTGTTTTTTGTCAATTAATTTTAGTCTTTTCTTCAAATCTTCACTTCTAACGACTTCTTTTGAGCCCAAGCAAAGGAAACCGAAAACACATAAGCTATCTATCAATAGTTCGAGTACTCTGTTTTGGAGCTCGGTATTGAAATAGATCAATACATTTCTGCAGCTCACTAATTGAAACTCATTAAAAACACCGTCAGAAATTAAATTGTGTATAGAAAACAAACAGTTTTTACGCAGTTCTGCGTTGATGATGGCGTTGTCGTACTGTACCGTGAAATAATCTGAAAAAGGTTTTACTAATTTAATTGCTGCGTAGTTTTGCGCAAAAATCTTCATCTTTTTTAACTCATATATCCCACTTCTGGCTTCATCAAGTACTTTTGTGTTGATATCTGTACCGTAAAAAAAAGATTTCTGATAAATAGCTGAATCTTTAAAAAGTATGGAAAAAGAGTAAAGTTCTTCGCCGGTAGCAACGCCTGCATTCCAAACTTTTATGCGTTGGTATGATTTAAGGTAAGGGATAACATTTTCTTTTACACTTTTAAAAAAATCGGCATCTCTAAACATTTCCGTCACGTTTACGGTAATATCATTCACCAAAAGGCGTAAGAAATTGCTTTCATTGATGATTTTGGCTTTTAAGTCGAAAACTGATAGCGAAAATTTTGACATCAGTGCCTCAAAACGCCGTTTTAGGGATGCTTTACTGTAATTCGAAAAATCGAAATCGTGGATGTTTTTTATGAGCGCCACAATTTCTTCTAAGTCTTTTTCACTCATTATTGTTTATAGTATTGAGGTGTGAGTATTGAGTATCAAGATGTGTTAAAATTAATCTTTCTTCATTCTATCATTCAAAATTAATTCACTCATTCTCTCATTCAAAATTAATCCTTCTCTCACCCTGCTAACCAAACTTTAATTAAGCTTAAAAGCTTATCAACATCAACTGGTTTTGTGATATAATCGTTAGCTCCCGCAGTGATACAAAGGTCTCGGTCCTCTTTCATTGCTTTCGCAGTTAAGGCAATAATCGGCAATTTGCTCCATTTTGGGTTTTGTCTGATTGCTTTCATGGTTTCATAACCATCCATTTTGGGCATCATAATATCCATTAAAACCAAATCTAACTTTTCCATTTCCTCAATTTTCACCAGTGCTTCTTCCCCGTCATTTGCAATTTCTACTTTAAAACCATACCCGTCTAAAACGGCACTTAAAGCAAAGATGTTACGCATGTCATCATCCACTAATAAAATAATTTTATCTTTTAGGCTTTCGGTGTTTACGTGGTTTGTTTTGGTTTTTTGTTTGCCCTCTTGCAGTTTAACCTGGTGTAAGAAAAGGTTTACCTCGTCTAAAATTCTATCGCTTGATTTTGTTGATTTCATTACCGTAGCGTCTGAATATTTTAGCAAACGGTTCGTTTTTTCCTGATCAAGTTCCATAGCAGTGTTGATGATCACTGGCAGATGTTTATAGTCTTCGTTCTCTTTAATCTGTTCCAAAAGATCTATGCCCGAAACATCCGGAAGGTGTAAATCCAGAATCAAACAATCAAAAGGTTGTTGCTTTAACAGCGCTAAGGTTTCTGCTCCGGTAAAAGCCTGTTGAACGTTTATATTTCTACTTCTAAACATTTCTGCAAGCGCATCACTTTGCACTTGGTGGTCTTCTACCAATAAAATATTTTGATAGCTGGGTGTAGTGCCACCAGTATTAATTTGGTTAAAAACATGGTCTAAAGCATTTATATCAATGGGTTTTTTAATGAATGATAATGCACCTGACTGAATCGCCTTTGCGCCCCGCTGATCTCCTGCCGACATAATATGCACAGGAATATGTGCGGTTTTAGTGTTCGATTTTAGTAATTTAAGTACTTTCCATCCATCAATGCCGGGGAGCATTACGTCTAACAAAATTGCATCTGGCTGTAAGTTGAGCGCTGTATCAAAGGCCTGCTCTCCGTTGTAAATTTGGGTTACTTCAAAACCTTTATTTTCTCCGTAATTTTTTAGGAAATCGCTAAATACTTTATCGTCTTCAACTACTAATAGAGCGTGGTTTTCTGTACCAGATTTTCTGGTAACTTCTAATGGTGTATTGATTTTTCCTTCAAGCTGTGAGAAATTTGAAAAATCAGCCAATTTAGTTATTCGCTGTTGTTCCAGTTTAAGGGCATCAGCTTGTTTAAGTGGGATAATTAATGAAAATTCACTTCCTTTTTCAACCACACTTGATAGGGTAATTTCGCCACCCATGTATTTGGCTAATTCTTTTGAGATAGATAAGCCCAAACCAGTGCCACCAAACTCCCTACTGGTAGATCCGTCGGCCTGCTGAAATGCATCGAAAATGAGTTTTTGTTTTTCTTCCGAAACGCCAATACCTGTGTCGCTTATCTCAATTTTTAGTTTTTCGGGAGTATTTAGCGTAAATGAAACCTTAACTTCTCCATTAGCTGGTGTAAATTTAAAGGCATTAGATAACAGGTTTTTAAGAATTTGTTCGGTACGGAATCTATCAATTTCTAGCGTTTGGGGCAGGTTTTCTTCAAAAGAGAAATGGTATTTGATGTCTTTTGACTTTGCTACTTCGGCAAATAATTGCTTCAGATCATCTGCTATCTCTTTGATCTCAATAGTTTCATAAACCAGCTCTATTTTGCCAGATTCTATCTTGGCTAAATCTAAGATATCGTTGATTAACTGCAGTAAATCATTTCCAGATTTGAATATTACGTTTGCATACTTTTCTTCTTCTGCAGATAGGTTATCGGCTTTATTATCTTTTAAAATCCTAGCCAATATTAAAATGCTATTCAACGGAGTCCTCAGTTCGTGGCTCATATTTGCCAAAAACTCAGATTTGTATCGGCCACTGATTTCTAGTTCTTCCATTTTTAACACAATAGCCTCCCTAGCTTCCTCAATTACTCGGTTTTTTTCTGAGAGCAATTTGGCCCTTTCTTCAAGTTCTGTATTGGATTCTCGTAACTCTTCTTGTTGAACCCTCAATTCTTCTTCAGAAGCCTGCAACATTTCCGTTTTATGAATTAACTCTTCATTGGTTACCTTAAGTTCTTCTTGTTGGCTTTCTAATTCCTCAGCTTGATATTGGGTCTCTTTAATCAAAGATTTCATCTTTACCCGATCTTGTGAAGCGTTTATACCCACACCAATAATTGAGTTGGCATTGTCAAGCAAGGACAGCACTTTTTGAGGTATTGGCGACAAAAAGGCTAGTTCCATCACAGCCTTTAAATTTGATTGAAAAAGTATGGGTTCAATTAGTAAATGTTTGGGTTTTGTACTACCTAAGCCTGATTTGATTTTGAAATAATCTTCTGGTACGTTATCCCAAATTTTTCTGTTTCTTTCGTTCGCAACTTGCCCAATAAGACCTTCGCTAACGGCGATTTTGTTACTATCCGTCCCAGAAAAAGCGTAACCCGCAGACTTAATGAGTACATCTGAATTTTCGTCGTCCACTAAATAAATAACACCCATTTCTGCACCAACATATCTAGCGATCTCATCTAGTAAACTGCGTGTTCTTAGGTTAACATCCTGTACGCCACGCATGGCATCATCAATTACTGCAGAACCAGAAATTAACCATGTTTTTTCCTCATTTTGTTTAAATAATCGCTCCAAATCAATATTGCTCAAATTCAACTCTTCTTGAGCCTTTAGTTGAGTTGCAAAAGCATTTCTGATGAATTGGAAAAGCACTAAAATAATCAGGAATATTAAAACAGAACCTCCAAAAATTGTAAGAATGGTTTGTTGAATTGATTTTTCGGAAGCTTGCTTTCTCTTAACTAATAAATCCCTTTCTATATTAATGATTTTGTTAATCTGCGAACGGAACGCATCCATTTGTGTTTTTCCAACAACAAGTTGTTCAACCAAAAGGGAGTTGGCTAGATTTTCACTTTTTTTAGTTTCTATTACTTTTGCTAAATGCGTAATTCTGTTTTTGATTAAGACTTTTAGCTTTTCGGTATTTGCAACTTGTAAAGAATTATCTGCAACCAATACGTCAAGGTCTTTTAGGTCTAGTTCTAATTGATTAAAAGCGTTTTTATAGGGCTCTAGAAATTCTATTTTTTTTGTTAATAAGAATCCTCTTTGCCCAGTTTCCGCATCAATTAGCAATTTTGTGATACTTTCGCACCTACTGATTACTTTTTCTGTTCGGGCTACCCAATCTTGGTCCTTACTCACATTTTGCAAACTTTTGTAAGAACTGTAACCAACCAAAAAAACCAAGGTTAGCGACAAGCTGATGCCTATTAAGATCCAAGTCTTAAAACTTATTTTTTTCATTCAAAAGAAAATTTATCAGGAGAAGGTATGAATATTTAATACAAAAAAAATCCTAAAAATAAATTTTAGGATTTTTAAGTTGGAGTTGTGGCGTGTTACTTTTCCATGATGCCCATTTTATCGGCAAAATGTGCGCAGTAATCTCGTAAATCTTCAACAATATTTTTTTCGCCAGTTGCTCTTAAAAAGCTATCGCCCATGGTTTGTAAGGTTTCATAAAAAAACCTTTTCATTTCATCGGCAGGCATATCTTTAGTCCATAAATCAATACGTAGGCTGTTTTTGAAATTATGATCCCATAAAGCCAACATCATTGATTTTACTGCTAAGGCTTCTTTGTTTTCCGAATCTGTAGATTCCCAGGTAATATTTTCTGGGACATTGTTATCATCTAATTCTATTGTTAATTTAATCTCTGCTTTTTTCATCTTTTTTGAAAAATAATCATCAATACTACTATTATTAAAATGAATGAACCTTGTATCAACCAGATCCATTTTTTACTTTCTATAAACCGCCTAAAAAGAAGGTCGGTTAAAAATAAAATAACTACTAATACTAAGGTGTATGCAATTTTAACTCCGTTTCCTATTCCTCTTGTCTCTGTTTCTAGACCTAAAATCAGATATGCGGCATAAGTGAAACAGACTGCAATTACCAAACTTAAAGGGGTGAGCTTTAACCTATCCAGCATTATTTGTATTTTTTCTTTTTTGCGTCGCTCATTTTCATACCATTAGCTTTTGCTCTGCCAGCATTAAATTTCTTTTTTTGCGATAAGGTCTTTTTTTCATGGAAAGCACCTTTAAAGTCCGGGTCTTCTTTCCGTTTTTGATCGTCAATCTGTTTGTCTATTGCTTGGCGCTCTTCATACGGAGTCTCTTCAATGAACACCTTTTCGGGTATATTTGCAACCGTAATTTGTTGACGAATCAGTTTCTCTATTTTATTGATGAAGTGCTGTTCTGCAGGATTGCAAAAAGTAACCGCTTTTCCTAAATTATAAGCTCGGCCCGTACGTCCGATTCGGTGCACATAATCTTCGTAAATCACCGGAACATCGAAATTGATCACATGGGTGACATCAGAAACATCAATGCCACGGGCAGCAACATCTGTAGCAACCAAAATTCTTACCTCATCATTTTTAAATGCGTTGATAGAATTTATTCTTGTGTTTTGTCCCTTATTAGCGTGTAAAACTTTTACATGAGTATCGTTAAAACGGCGCAATAAAAACTTGTAAACATTCTCCGCGTTTGCTCTGCTTCGGCAAAATATAATCAGTTTTTTTACTTCCGGGTCATCCTCCACAAAAACTTTTAGCAGGTTGATTTTTGTTTTAAAGTTGGGGACATGATATAGAACTTGCTCAACTGTGCTAGCCGGTGTAGCTTGTGGGGTAACCTCAATTTTAGTTGGCCATAATAAAAAATTTTCTGCTAATTTCTCTATCCGCTCACTCATGGTTGCAGAAAAAAGCATATTCTGACGTTTGCGTGGAACCACTTCTAAAATTTTATTGATCTGAGGCATAAAACCCATGTCCATCATTTTATCGGCTTCGTCTAAAACTAAAACCTCTAATTTTTTGGTCACGATATGTCCTTCCAAGTAAAGGTCCATAAACCTGCCAGGTGTGGTAATCAAAATATCCAGACCTTTTTTTAGTGCTTCAATCTGTGTTTTTGGACCTAAACCGCCGTAAAGAACAAAAGAACGTAAATCGGTGTTTGCAGCGTAAATTTTAACATTTTCCTCAATCTGCATGGCCAGTTCGCGAGTTGGCGCAACAATTAACCCGCGGATATCGTTCCCTTGAGCGTATTTCAGCTTCATAATCATGGGCAAAACGTAAGCTGCAGTTTTCCCGGTTCCGGTTTGGGCAATGCCTAAAACATCTTGGCCGTTTAAAATTGGCGGAATGGCTTTCTCTTGTATTGGAGTTGGTTGCGTGTAACCGGCATCTGCAATGGCAGTTAATACCTGTTTGTTAAAACCAAATTCCTCGAATGTTTTTGACATGCCGCAAAGATACGATTGTAAAATTAATTAATGAGAGATTAAGGAAGGACGGAAAAACGGAGTAATGTAAGGAATGAAGATTAGGGAGCAGATTTTTTCTTAGAAAGAATCGACCTTGCGCTTGATTTTAGCTATAGAGAATGATGGGATGACTTTGACTTTCAGGTTTTAACTTTTAACTTTCCACTTTTAACTCTCGAATCTAATATAATGGCAAAATACCTGATAAAAAATGCAACAATAGTTAACGAAGGCAAACAAGTGGTTGCTGATGTATACATCAATGAGCAAAGAATCGAGAAAATTGGACAGAATTTATCTGCTAGCGGAGCTAAAGAAATTAATGCTGAAGGCAAATATCTTTTTCCGGGGTTTATTGATGATCAAGTACATTTTCGCGAACCGGGATTAACACATAAAGCCGAAATTTACACCGAAGCTAAAGCAGCGGTTGCAGGCGGAATTACCTCTTTTATGGAGATGCCGAACACGGTTCCTAATACGCTTACGCAGGAATTATTGACTGATAAATATGCGATAGGCGCTAAAAAATCTTTGGCGAACTATTCGTTTTTTATGGGTGCTTCTAACGATAATTTGGAAGAAGTTTTAAAAACAGATGTTAAAAACGTGTGTGGGATTAAAGTTTTTATGGGTTCGTCAACAGGGAATATGTTGGTAGACAATGAAAAAACCTTGGATGGTATTTTTAAAAATGCAACGATATTGGTTGCCACTCATTGCGAAGACGAAGCAACCATTAGAAGAAACCTCGAGATTTTTAAAGAGAAGTATGGCGATAACTTAACGCCAGAAATGCATCCCTTGATTCGGAGCGAGGAAGCTTGTTATTTATCCTCGTCTTTGGCGGTGAGTTTGGCTAAAAAATACAATACCCGTTTACATATTCTGCATATTTCTACCGGTAAAGAAACTTTTTTGTTCGATAACAAAACTCCATTAAAAGATAAGAGAATTACTGCGGAAGCGTGTATCCATCATCTTTGGTTTGCTGCGGAGGATTATAAAACTAAAGGGAACTGGATTAAATGGAATCCTGCAGTAAAAACTGCCGTAGACCGCGATCAAATTTTACAAGCAGTTCTGGATGATCATATTGATGTAATTGCTACCGATCACGCACCACATACCATTGAAGAAAAATCTCAAGTTTATTCAAAGGCGCCTTCTGGAGGACCATTGGTACAACACGCTTTTAATGCTTTGTTTGAACTTTACCATGAAGGGAAAATTAGTTTGGAGAGGATAGCGGAGAAAACTGCGCATAACTTAGCGGTTTGTTTCCAGATAAAAGATCGTGGGTTTATTAGAGAGGGATATTTTGCTGATCTAGCGTTGGTAGATCTAAATTCTTCTTACGAAGTAAATCGGGGTAATTTGCTTTCTAAATGTGGCTGGTCGCCGTTTGAAGGGCAAAAGTTTAACTCTAAAATTACCCACACTTTTGTAAGTGGGCATTTGGCTTTTGAGAATGGTGTTTTTGATGAGGGAGTTAAAGGAGAGCGTTTGAGTTTTGAACGCTAGCTTTTTTGACTACAGAGATTACAAAGATGAACATAGCTGTGTGGTGGTTTTTACCATAGAGGATGCCTAGGTCACAGGGTTGGCTGGTTCGTTTTTCGGAACCGGTTTTATTCAATTTTAGACTTGCATTAACGATAGGAGTGGTATCCTTTTTTTGTTTTTTAGCTTTGGTGTGATGAAAACAAAAAAAATATAGCGGAAAGCGTGTTAAAATGCCCTAAAAAAAATCGGACAACAAAAAAGCGGTATAGTTTGGGAAACTACCGCTTTTTAACACACCTATTCGAAATATATAAAGACTTTACGTCTTTACGGGAGAGCAAATTAAAAAATCCTCAATACATCTTTAAACAGGTAGTTAATGAAACCTTTGATGAATTTATACCTGTTTGATAATTTTAAAAGCATAGCGCAAAAGTCCGAAAATAATTTGACCTCTATATACGTAGTAATACGGATTTTTTGAAAATACCTAGAAGTGGGTAGGCTTTATTTTTGAACATTCAATTTAAAAAATTGCACAATCGGCAACATCTTCCTACTTTAGCAACGATGGAAAATTTTATAGTTTCTGCAAGAAAATACAGACCTGTTTTATTTGAAAGCGTTGTTGGGCAATTGCATATTACCAATACTTTAAAAAACGCGATTAAAAATAACCAGCTTGCACAGGCTTTCTTGTTTTGCGGTCCGCGTGGGGTTGGTAAAACCACTTGTGCCCGAATTCTAGCTAAAACCATCAATTGCACTAATCTTACGCCACAATTTGAAGCTTGCGGTGTTTGTGATTCGTGTATCTCGTTCCAAAACGGAAATTCTTTCAATTTTCATGAACTGGATGCGGCATCTAATAACTCGGTTGACGATATTCGTAACCTAATTGACCAAGTGCGCATACCGCCACAAGCCGGAAAGTACAAAGTTTATATTATTGATGAGGTGCACATGCTTTCACAGAGTGCCTTCAATGCGTTTTTAAAAACGTTGGAAGAACCGCCTTCTTACGCTATCTTTATTTTAGCAACTACCGAAAAACATAAAATTTTACCGACCATTTTATCCCGTTGTCAGATTTTTGACTTTAATAGGATTAGGGTGGAGGATATGGCTAATCATTTAGCCAGCATTGCAGTAAAAGAGGACGTAACCTACGACATGGACGGTTTACACCTGATTGCGCAGAAAGCCGATGGTGGATTGCGTGATGCTTTATCCATGTTTGATCAGATTGTGAGTTTTTCTAATAAAGTGCTCAACTATCAGGCGGTAATTGATAATTTAAATATTTTAGATTACGATTATTATTTCAAACTCACAGATTTATTGCTTGCGCAGGATACGCCAGGTGCACTTTTACTATTTGATGAAATTTTAAATAATGGTTTCGATGGTAATCATTTTATCACTGGTTTAGCATCGCATTTACGCAATGTGCTTGTGTGTAAAGATGCTTCGACAGTTAAATTGTTGGAGGTAAGTGATAACATCAGACAAAAATATCTGGAACAGGCAAAGCAGGCTCCAGCTTCTTTTTTGATCAGTGCTTTAAATATTGCCAACCAGTGCGATTTAAACTATAGGATTAGCAAAAACCAGCGTTTACAGGTTGAATTAACCCTCATAAAGATCAGCCATCTGGCGCAGGCTTTACAGCTAAGCCAAACCGAGAATGTTCAGCTTTTAGCTGAGCAGCTAAAAAAAAAACCTAAAAGTTTAGTAGAAGACGAGCAGGCTCCTTATCAAACTGGCAGTACAATATCGGCTATAAAGCCAGTTGTAGAGCCATTAGTTGCGCAATCGGTTAAAAACGATACTTCAGAAAGGGTGGTTGTGCCCGCTATTCCAGTTATTCCTAAGTCTACGCCACCCCCAATTATTGCGGGTCAATCATTATTGAATAAAAGTTCAAAAACTTCTTTAATTCCAAATTTAAGAGACCTTAGCAGTATAAAATCTGAGGAAGAAAGAAACGAGGAAAAAGTTGTGGTGAGTGGTGCAGAGCGAAACCCTTTTACACAAGAAGACTTGATGAAATGTTGGGTAGATTATTGTGACATTATTACCGAACAAAATAAAATGAATTTGGCTTCTATTATGAATAGTTACACGCCAATTTTAAAGGAGGGTTTTCGGATAGAGTTACCGATTGAAAACAAGCTCCAAGAGAATGAACTGGTTTTTGAAAAAATTGATTTGCTGAACTACTTGCGTACCAAATTATTGAACTTTCAGATTTCTTTAGACGCTGTTATTACTGAAATTAAGGAAGGCAAAAAGCTTTATACTTCTAAAGATAAATATCAGCACATGGCGGAGAAGAATCCGGCTTTGAATGATTTTAGAAGAATATTTAACTTAGATTTGAGTTAGGTACGTATTCTAACCACAGAGGTCACAGCGTTTTTTACAGAGATTACGGAGGTATTTATCTGTTGAGCGGAGCGGAAGGTTAACCACAGAGGACGTAGGATTCACAGATTTGGGTTGCTATTTTTAGGCTTTTTCTCTCTCCACCGTGTCGACGATAGGAAACATCTCACAAATAGGTAACAAGGTTTAGCCTTTAAGTAATAACTTAAAAAGAATATCCTAACTAACTCTCAAACTTAATCCAGCCTTTACCCTCGTAGCCAAAAGATAAATATTTAGGGGTGATGATTTCTGCTAATATTTCAATGGTGTCCACAATCCGAGGACCACTCCGATTAAAATAAGCGTTACCATCGGCAATGTAAACACGATTGTTTTTTACAGCTTCTACATCTCGCCAGCCGGGTTGGTTCAATAATAAATCTATTTCCTGCAAACTTCTGCCAATGGTAAAACCGCAGTTAGCAATTACAATCACATCAGGATTTGCATCGTAAACCTGTTGCCAATCTACAAAAGGCGAATGCTTTCCGTTTTCTGCTAAAACAGGTGTTCCACCAGCAATTTCTACCAATTCCGGAATCCAATTTCCCGCAATCATCAAGGGTGAAAGCCATTCAATCATGGCTACTGTTGGTTTATCCGGGAAAAATTTGAGTTTATGTTTTACTAAATCAATACGTTCTTGTAAATCTTCAACCAACTGCTCTCCGTTTTTTTCTACATCCAGCGCAATGGCAACTTCTTTAATCTCTCTTAGAATATCAGTCAAAGTATTGGGTGATAAAGAAATTAGTTGTGTGTCTTTCGACAATAAATCGCTCAAAGCATTTTCTACATCTTTTTCTGATACTGCACAAACCTTGCACTGGTCTTGCGTAATGATTAGATCAGGTTTTAAGGACTGGATTAATTCCTCGTCAATTTTATAGATAGACAGCGTATCCGTTAAAATTTCTTTCACTTGGGCATCTATTTCTGCATTATTAGCACCAGAAATAAATTTCGCATCCGAACATACGGGTAAATGCTGAATGCTTTTTGGGAAATCGCACTCGTGTGAACGTCCTACTAGGTTTCCTTCTAAACCTAAAGCACAAATAATTTCGGTAGCGGCCGGTAATAAGGAAATAATTCTTTTCTGATGCATTTTAAGTATTTTGCCAAAGATAAAAATTTGAATCTTTCTATGCGATTTAATGACGATAATCATCTGTTTTTTAAAGTGATGTTCCTGCTTTTTTCTGTAGGACTGTTGGCCTGCGATCATCAAGATGAATCCACAGAGAAGAAGGTTTTTTATATCAACTTAGATCAAGGTTTAACTTCGTTAGACCCAGCTTTTTCGCGTAACCAAAATGTACTTTGGATGACGAATCAGGTTTTTAACGGTTTGGTGCAGATTGACGACAGTTTAAATATTAAACCTTGTGTAGCTAAAAGTTGGGAGATTTCGACGGATGGAAAAACCTATACTTTCCATTTACGGAAAGATGTTTTTTTTCAGGATGATGATTTGTTTGAAAACGGAAAGGGAAGGAGGGCAGTTGCTTCAGATTTTAATTATTCTTTCTCAAGAATTATTGACCCTAAAATTGCCTCGTCTGGTGCATGGATTTTTAATGATAAGTTGAGCGGAAAAGAAGCTTTTATTGCACCGAATGATTCTACTTTTATTATCCAATTGAACAAAGCTTTCCCTCCGTTTTTGTCGATGCTTTCTGCACAATATTGCTCGGTAGTTCCTTTTGAGGTGGCAGATCATTACGGAAAAGAATTTAGAACGCACCCCGTTGGTACTGGGCCTTTTAAGTTTAAATACTGGAAAGAAGGAGAGGTTTTGGTGCTGTTGAAAAACGAAAATTATTTTGAAAAAGACAGTGCTGGCAATTCTTTGCCCTATTTAGATGCTGTAAAGGCAACGTTTATTCCGGATAAGCAGACTGCCTTTATGGAATTCCTGAGAAAAAAACTAGATTATTTTAACGGAATTGACGGGAGTTATCGTGATGATATTTTAACGAAAAGCGGTAAAATGGTTGCCAAATACAAAGGGAAATTTCATTTGCGTAAAGCACCCTATTTGGATACCGAGTATTTGGGAATGTTGGTGGATAGCAATCTCGCCATCGTAAAAAAGTCGCCTTTAAAATACAGGAAAGTCCGCCAAGCGATTAATTATGCCATTAATCGGGAGCGTTTGGTGAAGTATCTCAGAAATAGTGTGGGCATTCCCGGAACTTCTGGTTTTGTACCTGATGGAATGCCGGGTTTTAGCAAGGAAGCTGTAAAAGGTTATCACTATGATCTGGAAAAGGCCAGGCAATTATTACGAGAAGCTGGATTTCCGAATGGAAAAGGTATGGCAGAAATTACCTTGAGTACCACCACGAGTTATAAAGATTTGATTGAATTTATACAAGGCGAATTGAGTAATGTGGGAATAAAAGCGAAAATTGAAGTTAACCAGAGTGCGTCGCTACGCGAAGTGATTGCCAAAAGACAGGTTAATTTTTTTAGAGGAAGTTGGATTGCGGATTACGCCGATGCGGAGATTTATTTATCGATGTTCTACTCTAAAAACTATGTACCTATTGGCCCAAATTATACCAGTTTTAATAACAGAGAATTTGATCGTTTGTATGAGCAGATGTCGCTTTATAGAAATGAAAAAGAACGGTTTAAGCTTTACCAAAAAATGGATCAAATTGTGATGAACGAAGCGCCGGTGGTGGTTTTGTTTTATGATGAGTCAGTGAATTTATATCAGAATAATATTAGTGGTTTGAGTGCGAATGCACAGAATTTGTTGGTGTTGAAGAGGGTAAAGAAAGATTAATTGTTTTCTTATAGAACGTTGTAGGCTTTTGCGCACATAGCTTTCCTGCCCTCATGCCGGGCATTGGCAGTCACTTTTTTTTCCGCAAAAAAAGTAACCAAAAAAACTCTCGCCTGCGCCCTTTGCTAGGGAAGGAAGTGCTTTTATTTTATTCAGCTGTACCGCAAAGGCCAAGGGCGAATAAAATGGTTCACTCAGGCTTGTGCTAACCGAAGTTGGCGCTCTTGCTTTTAAATCCTCAAACTAATACCTCCAACAAAACTTCTTTTAGCAGCAGGGTTGAAATACCTAGCTCCAAAAGCATTCAAATCATTCCCTAAACTGTAATTGGTGTTTAAGATGTTATTTGCGCCGAAACTGAATGTTAAGCAGTAATCTCTAACTGATTTTTGCCAGCTAAGTTTAGCATCCAACAAATGATAGCTTTTTGCAAATACAGTTTCCGCATCATTTAAAGAGGTTTTACCGTTATATTGATGTTGGATAAATAAATTGATGTTTTTCTGAAAATTGAAATTTACGGAACTGCTGAAATTTGCTTTTGGAATCCCGGTCAATAGCTTTCCGCTAAAATTATCGCCACCAATCACATAATCCCTAAATTTGAAATCGTTCAAGGTTACAGCTGTACTAAAATCAATTTGTTTAAAAAAACCAGAATTGTTTTTGAGTAAATTGGCGTTCAGTTCAATTTCTAGTCCTTTTTGGTTGGTCCCGCCGGCGTTGACGTAAAAGTCTTGGTCGTTTGGTGCTACTCTACGAACGATGGCGTTATTCAATCGGTAGTAGAAAGCAGAAATATCTAGATAAACACGTTCAAATGGCGTTCTAGTTCTTAAACCTAATTCATAGTTCCAGCCGTTTTCCGCTTGTAAATTAGGGTTTATAGTAACATCAGAAGCTCTTATTTCGTCTTTTGTTGGGGTCGAATATCCTCTGCTTACAATTCCTCGCAATACGGTTTGCTTTCCAATTAAGTAAGAGAGCGCTACCCTCGGCATCAGCTCTGGATTTAACTTTACCGTTCCAAACGTATTGCTTTGTGATTCTGGTAAAGCTTCGAAACCATATTTTGCGAAATTTAAACTGGTGGAAAGCTCAGTACTCAATCTTTCATCCAGTTCAAACTTTAACCGTGTAAATAAAAATTGAGATTCATTTTTAATTAAGTCTGCCGCTTGGATGTTACCAATTTTACCTTGGTTGTTGTCGTAATTTCTAACTTCTGAATTGGTATGTTGATATTCGTAACCCAAATTCCAGTTGTATTTTAATTTCGTATTCACTTCTTTTTGGTAGCTCACAAAAGTCCGAACGGCCCAACTTACTTCCTTTCTTTTCTCATAATTGGTAATGAAGGGGTTTTCGAAGTCAACGTCTGTTCCGGACAAGAAAACGCTGTGCTTCCAGTTTTTGTTGAACTGGTATTGGTGTGTTATCCCACCGAAAAAAGTTTGATTGTAAATTCCTGCTTTTTGTTCCGCTGCACTTGGAACTCTATCGCGTGGTGGTTTTGCTGGAATTTCTGGTCTCGATTGTTGAGGATTTGCTTGCAACTGACTGGCGGTTAATCCACCAGGAGTTTGATAGCCCAAATCACTGTAAAAGCCAGAGAATTTTAGTTCTGCTTTTGGGTTGTATTGAAATTTCTGTTGCGTTTGAAAATACGAACGTTTCATTAAACTTTGATCGCGGTAACCGTCTGCATACTGATAAGCTTGGTGAAAACTGTATTGATATTTATCGTAGTTTTTCCGGACGTGAACATTTTCTCCGAAAAATCCATAGCTACCAGCACTCGCATTTACATTGATTTCGTCTTCCGTTCCTTGCGAATTTATCAAAAGCACACCACCCGAATTTGCGCCAAACAAGCTCCCATCAGGGCCTTTCAACACTTCGATATTGTTAATCGCAGATTGATCAATTAAATTCAGATAAGTGTTTCCACTTGCATCCGTTAGAGGTAATCCATCAAAGTAAACTTTCACATTTCTTACTCCAAACGGCGACCGTAACAAACTCCCCCGAATAGATAAGCGGTAACTTCCCGGAGAACGTTCTTCCATTTTTACGCCGGCAACGCTATTCAATACAGGCAACAAAGAAACGCTCTGATTTTGCTCGATTTGTTTTTTGGCAATTACCGTTACGGTAGATGGAAGGTTGAAAAGCTTGCTATCGGAGAGGTATGCTTTTACGGTGACTTCTTGTAGGGTTTGGGTGCTGTCTTTTTTAAGGGTTTGGGCTTGTGTAGTTTGGGAGGCTAGTAAAAAAAAGAAAATTGAGAAAGCGAATTTTATAAAACAGTTTGAGTGAATTTTGAGAAACATTTTTCCTGGCTTTTTTAAGATAATTTTCAATCAACATCTATTTAAGCTCTATACGTGAAATTAAAAGAGCGTGGAGGTCTCTCAAATAACAATAGTCAATTTATTAGTTACTGTAAAATTTGTAAATGCTTATTCTGACCTTGTAATCTTTCTTCAGCTATAATATACTTTTTATTTCTGACATCGAAATATTCCCCTTTCACACTAATTGAATATATCGGAAAAGAAGCAGTCGTCAATATTGGTACTTTTAAATTGCCACCGTTACGTTGAACAATCTCATTTATAACGACATCAATAACTTCAATTTCTCTTTCGCGAAGCATTTTTTTGTCAATCAACTCTTTTGAGTTTAAAACAGTAACGGTAACCTTAACGATTATTTTATTTACTTCTGCGTTGCCATAATTTGTGAAGGAGACTATCAAATAATTTCCGTCGAAAAGACTGTCTTCAAAGTTAAATATAGGTTTGAGTATTCCTTTCATCTTTGTCGCTAAACTCAAATCCAAATATTTTAAAGAGAAGGTGTTTTTTGAATTCGTGAATTTACTGTTCTGAAATTGCATAGGTCCTGATTCAATTATTTCTTTTAAAATACTTAGTTCGCTTTTTAAATAAGCATCCTGCTGGTAATCAGTTTGTTTTTTTATTTGTCGAAATGTTAAGTAGGTGTATATCACGTATATTACTACTAAAATCGTTCCAATAAGTTGTGCTATTTGATTAGCGTCTTGGAGCCAGGTTCTCCATGTTGAAATTGAACTGTCTATTAAAATCATTTGGAAATGATTTTAAGTAGATCATTGTTGATTTTATTAAATTCTGAAAATCTTTTTATCTCCGTTTGATAAGCTAAAGTCCTTAAATCACCTCCGTAAGATATCGTGAATTTTAAAAAATCAGAGTTTTTTGTAGTACCATTTTCATTTACTATTTCCCCATAGTCAGTTTGTAAATAAAGCATATTCACTGATTTGGTTAGGACTGATAAATAATCGACAGTCGTACGAGTAATCACAATATCGTAGATTAGGCTTTCGTTATAGAACATTATTTCTAGTTCTAATCCATCTGTTTTTGCGCTTTTTTTTAGTTGGTGAAAAGAATTTAGACAAGAGGTATTGGAAAGGGACGATTGAATCTCTCGAAATAAGTCAAGGTTCTTCTGAGAAGGTTGAATTGTTTGCAAAGTTGTAAAAAGCGACGATAATAAAAGTTGACCTGTCATGGTTTAAATTTTCATAAATATATATAATTTAACAACTAGTAGTTGTTTTTTGTAACTTGAAAATTATCGAATAGCTTACAAAGCTAAATCCAGTTAGTTTTTCACCTCCACAAACTTCAAACAAACCGGTGAACCCACGTTGATTTTTTCTCCTGTAAAACTCAATAATCCCGTTTTTTGATCTCGTCTAAAAACAAAAATATCATCGGTATATTGATGCCCAACCAATAAAAAGTTATCAGTAGGGTCAATCGCGAAATTTCTCGGGCCTTTGCCTTTGGTACTTTCGTTTCCAACTTTGGTAAGTTTGCCGTTTTTCTCTATTTTAAAAATCCCAATATTGTTAGCAGTCCCACGGTTAGTGGTGTACAAAAACTTGCCATCGTTGCTTAAATGGATGTCAGCACCGCCATCTTCACCTTTGAAATCGGTTGCGTTTGAGTTGATTTCTTGTAATAGCGTAGCCTTATTGTTTTTGTAATCAAACACGGAAACGTAAGGCTTCATTTCGTTCATCACATAAAGCTTATCCCCTTTTTTATTAAACGTAAAATGGCGAGGACCAAAACCTAGCGCAACTTTTATATCTGATGATTTTTCTGATGTTAGAGGTTGTTTTTCGTTGCCATTGTATTTATAGGCATTTACAAAATCAGTCCCTAAATCGGCAACGTATAAAATACTACCGTCCGGCGAAAAAGTTGTGGAGTGAACATGGGGCTCATTCTGTCTTTTTTTATCGATGCTATTGCCGGCATGTTTGATCAGCTGACTAACTGGAGCCAAACTTCCATCTCCTTTTATAGGGAAAACACTTAAACTCCCGCCACCGTAATTGGCAGAAAAAGCAAATTTACCATCTTTAGAAAGCGTAACATGGCAAGGACCTGGACTGGTGGTAGGTTGTGAATTGATAAATGATAATACACCATTTTTTGCATCGAAATTAAAAGCACTGACACCGCTTTGTTTGCCCTCCGCTTCGCTAACGCTGTAAACCTTTGTAGCATCATTGTTAATTGCCAAATAAGAGGGATTTACAACACCTTCCGTTTTGGATTCAAAGCTCAACTTCCCCGTTTCGGTATTGAATTTATAAACAAATAAACCATTGTTTTGCGTTTTTGTATAGGTTCCTATTATTAAGTGGTAGTCCATAGCTTTTGATTGAGAGAAGCCTAACAAAGGAATAAAAAATGCCAAGCTTAATACTGCTAATTTTAGTTTCATGAATAATGGTTGTTAAAAGGTGATGCAATATAGCCAAAAAACAAAAAAAGCTTCCCAGAAATGGAAAGCTTTATATAAACAATGTTTTTAAAAAATTACAAAGAAGCTAGGTTGCTAAAATTTTGATTTAAAGTATTTGTAGCTAAAAGATTCGACTCGTATTTGTCGCTGTTGCCGTTAATAAAAAAACAGGTTTTTCCTTTGATCAACTCAATTACTTTTGCGTTTAATTCTTCAGAAACTGCTGGGCAACCATAGCTTCTGCCTAATCTTCCGGTGCTTTTGATAAAGTTTTCACTCACATAACTTGCGCCATGTACAACAATTGCTCTTTCTCTTGCTAAATCATTAATACCTTTATCTTGTCCGTCTAATTTTAGTGAAAGACCGTGTTTGCCAAAGTAGGTTTCGCTAGCTATATAAAAACCTAAACTGCTTTGGTGCGATTCTGCAACATTTGAAAAATTATCAGCCATATTAGCACCACTCCCTTGCCCGTGGGCTACGTAAGTGTTTAATAAAAGTGTTTTGGTTTTTAAATCAACAATCCACATTCTTTTTTCGGTACTGGGCTTGGTAAAATCAATAATGGTGATGATGTTTTTACTATTGCTGAGCGCATTCTGGTTTTTTAAATTCATAAAGCCAGTAACCGCTTTTTCAAAAACTGGCAAAGCCAGATTAGACGCTTTTAAATGTGTTTCTTCGTAAAGGTTGTTGACAAAATTAGTAAATGAAACCTGCTCGGTAGCTTGAGCGTTGGTAGTATCTTGTGAAATATTTTTTGGTTGGTTATTGGTTTGGTCTTTTGATGTTTTCCAGCTTAGGTTTAAAAACATAAAACCAACAGCTAATAACATTAAACCTTTGATCGAGTAAGTTCTGAATTTTCTATTTCTCATAAATCTCATAATTTATCTCCCGTTTTATTGTTAATGCTCGTTTTTAGTGAAAGTAACCTCTTTTTATTGTTTCATGACATTCAGCAAACATGCGATAATTGTCAGATTAACAATAGTTTGATAAAAAAAAGCCTAAATTATCGAGATTTTTTGGAAGCTTCCGCGTCCCTTAATGCCTGCGCTAATTTGTTGCTGGGCTGGTTTTGGGACCGTACATGTTGTGGAGCGTAAGGTGTTTTATTTGTTCCAAATAGTTTATTCAGAATGGAGTTGAGTGCTGATTTGATTAGCGTAAGAGAAGTCATCTATCTAAATGGTTTTAAGAAACGTAATCAATAATACGAAGATTGTGCTACTTTATTGCGTGAGCTACAAATAAATCTTTACGCCGTTATGCTCTTCGTTCTTTTCGGTTTCTTTCTTATCTGTTCTTTTAGAAAACAGCACTAAGAAAAATACTAACAAACTCGTTTCTAGAAGAATAGTTCTAATTAAAAGAGAACCATAAAATGAAACTACTATGTTGGCCAATGTGCCGATTAATAAGGTAAGTATTAAGGTTCTGTAGCGATACATAATTTATTGGTTTTGTATCTAGTTTTTACGGAAGCTAAAAAATAAAGTTTCAATTTTTTTATTGCATAAAAAAAGCGCTTACCTGTTGTAGGTAAGCGCTTTCTTGTTTGTGTTTTTGTTAACCTAGTAAGTTTTTCCAGCTTACTAAATCGCCAATTATCTTTCCAAGATCAGCAATGGCTACTCTTTCTTGCTCCATACTATCTCTATGGCGAATAGTCACGGTGTTATCTGTTAAGGTGTCGTAATCTATGGTAATGCAATAAGGTGTTCCAATCGCATCCTGACGGCGGTATCTTTTACCGATGGCGTCTTTTTCATCATAAGCCATGCTGAAATCTAATTTCAAAGCATCCATAATTTCGCGAGCTTTTTCTGGCAGACCATCTTTTTTTGTTAGTGGTAAAACCGCTGCTTTATAAGGTGCTAACGCAGGATGAAGCTTTAGCAATGAACGCGAATCCTGTTTTTCGTCAGTACTTAAATCCTGCTCTTCAAAAGCATTCATCATGGTAACCAAGAAAAAGCGATCTAAACCGATAGAAGTTTCAATGACGTAAGGCACATAATTTCCGTAAGGTTTGCCAGTTTCTGGGTTAACCTCTGGGTCAAAATATTGCATTTTCTTTCTCGAAAACTCTTGGTGTTGCGTCAAATCAAAATCCGTACGCGAGTGGATTCCTTCTACTTCTTTAAAACCAAAAGGGAATTCATACTCAATATCAACTGCTGCATTTGCGTAATGCGCTAATTTTGCATGGTCGTGGAATTGGTATTTTGCTGGATCTGTGCCTAAAGCTAAATGCCATTTTAAACGGGTTTCTTTCCATTTTTTATACCATTCCATCTCAGTGCCGGGGCGTACAAAAAACTGCATTTCCATTTGCTCAAACTCACGCATACGCATAATGAACTGGCGGGCAATTACTTCGTTTCTGAAAGCTTTACCAATTTGGGCTATCCCGAAAGGAATTTTCATCCTTCCAGATTTTTGAACGTTTAAGAAGTTAACAAATATACCTTGAGCTGTCTCAGGGCGTAAATAAACCTCTTCAGCACCTTCTGCCATTGCGCCAAACTGCGTAGAAAACATCAGGTTAAACTGACGAACATCTGTCCAATTGCAGGTTTTAGAGACTGGGCAAGCAATTTTATGCTCTTCAATTAATGCTTTTAAACGAGGTAAATCCTCTGCTTTTAAAGCATCGTCCATGTCGGTTTGTAAGCTTCCAGCTTTTTCAATTTCGCCAGTGGTTTTATAAACTTCAATTTTATCTTCCAATAACTGATCTGCCCGGTAACGCTTTTGCGAATCCTTATTGTCAATCATCGGATCACTAAAGCCATCCACATGACCGCTTGCTTTCCAAACCTTTGGATGCATAAATATGGCAGAATCAATTCCCACAATATTCTCGTTCATCTGCACCATGGCTTTCCACCAGTAAGTTTTGATGTTGTTTTTAAGCTCTGCACCTAATTGACCGTAATCATAAACGGCACTAAGTCCATCATATATTTCACTGCTTTGGAAAACAAATCCGTATTCTTTAGCGTGTGAGATTACATTTTTGAAAATTTCTTCGTTATTTTTTGACATGATGTTGCAAATATAGCATTACCTCTATTTGAAAGTCAATTTTGCCTTAAATTTTTATTAATCAAGTGATTTGATAGCTGGGAAACGAGCGAAAAATAAACGGTTTTTAAATTAGGACGCTTTTAACACGCCATCCATTATATCTTTTTTGCAATCTGCCAACGCTTTATGGCAAAAAAGGATGCCATTGCTGTCGTTAGCGCAAACATGGTTGGTTGGTTGGTTGGTTGGTTGGTTGGTTGGTTGGTTGGTTGGTTGGTTGGTTGGTTTATCCGAAAAATAAAATATCTGTCCAGCAAGGAGACGATAAGGACAGCTATTATGAATGAGTTTGGAAATTTTTAAACTAGGATATTCTCTGCATTAACGATTGTAGTGGCATCTTTTTTGGCTATTCTGAGCCAAGTCGAAGAATCAGTCCAAAAAAATACAGCGGAAAGCGTGACCAGTTTTTTTGCTGGGAATGCCCTTAAAACTCTAATAATTGGCGATTGATGTAGCTTTAAGATAAAAGCTTCAAACCTTCCCTAAAAGCTAGTAGTGCTACTTGTATTGATGTTAATCATCCGATTTTGGGAGTTGTAAAATCCAATATCATACCGTTGAAAATCAAGACTAACGCCTATTGAACTTTTGTTAAAACCTAAAAAGTCGTCGTTGATGAAGGAAGCACCAACAGAGATACAATCTAAAAAAGTATAATCGCTACTGTGCGGATTAAGCGGAAATACCCAACTTAGTTTTCCGCTAAACGAGCTGGTATTGCTTAAATGTGCCATTTTGGTTAAAGTTTTTAGTTCCAACTCGGTGGAAGGCCCTGCAAACAAGGAAATTCTTGCTCCTTTATTAACGGGAGATCTAATAAATAGTGCTTCCACTTGTGGACCTGCGAATAACAAAGGTGAAATTTTTTGGTTGTAGCCCGCTTTAATCGTCATTAAAGATTTTATGCTTGTGCTGGTTAAAAGAGTGGCTATTTTAAAGTCAACTCCCACAAAAAAGTGCGAGTTTCGCTGAACATTTATCTGTTGCGCAAAAGATTGCTTGCTAAAGCCTATTGTAGCTAATAATAAAATAATGAAATATGACTTTTTCAACGTATGCCTCCTATATATTATAAGGAGTTATACGTTGTTTTCAGCATAAGGTTGCTGTTAAAAATTAATTTTCTGGCCGTCCAATAATCTGTCCTTTTTGAAATTTCTTCTCTTCTTCTTCCACCTCTTTTCTCTCTTTTACACTTTGGTCTGTATTTAAGAGTTTTTTCATGTCGGGCTGCCCAGCATCAACCCATGCGGAATACCAAAAACTACCTACGCTTAAAATAGAACTCCTCATTTGGCGTTCCACCATCCCATTAAGTGCATCATGATAGGCTTTGGAGTATTCTATAGAATATTCTTTTATTACCTTTCGGTTGCGTTCGTTATAGGTGTACTTGCGGTCGGCAGGGAAACTTTTGCTCAATCTTTTTTCTACGGCAAGTGTTGAATCTAAAAGTGTGTAGGTATTTTCTACAATATCCCAGGCTTTATTTAGCGGATTGTTAATGTAAACGGCTTTGCCTACAAAATAATCGTATTTATCTGCAAAAAGTTCGGGTAGGCGACTTTCCCAAAAGCCATGTATTCCAACTTGGTTGGTCATTTGCCCATTATAATTCTCAGAAGTATGTAGCGGAACGTGGGCATCAGCAATGTAATGCCCTAAATCTGATGAGTATTTTAAAATCAATACCGAATCGCGATTTATAAATGCATCAACGAGTTTGTAATAACTTCGTTGAATTTGCCAAGGTACAATTCCGTACGCTTTTAAAGTGTCTTCGCTTAGTTTTGCTACAGCATCATTCCACTTTCTGGGAATAATTTTGAAAGGTTCTGTGCCGTAATGGTCTGCATCTAAGTAATGTCGGGGTGCTTCAAGCGAATCTGCGTATCTTCTTTTATCTGGGTCAACAGCGTGAATAGTAATGTAGTTGATGTTAGATTTATAGAAGCCAATAAGGTCTTTGGGTAGGGTGAAAACAGCCAAGCGATTTATTCTTTGATGCCCAAAAAAGCCCCAAGATGTTGTGAGCAACAAGCAAGGAATGATTAATAAAAGAATAAGACGCTTGTTTTTCATTTTTCATTTTTTATATATCAAACAATCTAAACGCTACGCTAGTCGTTTTTGAGCCTTAAAAGCTGTTTATTTGTATAAGGTTTAAAATTAAGGTATGCATTTAATAATCAGTGGTTTTTTTAAAGAATAATTTTTTAAAAATGAATTTGCTTTTAATAATATTACCAGTATATTTGCAACCCTCAATAGAGGCAATGTTTAAAGGAATAAAAAGCTAACAATGGCAAATCATAAATCAGCATTAAAAAGAATTAGAGCAAACGCTGCTAAACGTTTACGTAACAGATACCAAGCAAAAACTACTAGAACTTTCATTAAGAGGTTGCGTAGTGCTGTTAGTAAAGAAGATGCTTTGGCTTTATTGCCTAAAGTAACTTCTATGTTAGATCGTTTGGCTAAGAAAAACGTTATCCACAAAAATAAAGCAGCTAACAACAAGTCAAAACTGACTAAGTTCGCTAACTCTTTATAGGAGATAAAAAATATTTTAACGGGCAGAATTCTTAGAAAGAGTTCTGCCTTTTTTTGTTTGCTTTTTTTGTAGATTTATTTTATGAGTCTACCCTACGAACAAAAAATAACCATTAAAGCTTGGGCAGAGGAAGATCGTCCACGTGAAAAATTACTAGCCCTAGGCCGACGAAGTTTGTCTGATGCTGAATTGATTGCCATTTTAATTGGTTCTGGATCTACCACAGAATCTGCTGTAGATTTGAGCAAACGCATTTTACACACGTATCAAAATAATCTAGCCAGCATTGCAAAGCTATCTGTTCAGGAATTATGCAAATTTAAAGGAATTGGCGAAGCTAAAGCTATTTCCATCATCGCAGGGTTAGAATTAGGCAGGCGGCGTAAGGAAACTGAAACTGTAATTACTGATAAAATTACCTGCTCAAAAGATGGTTTTAATATTTTGGCTCCGTATTTTTCTGATTTGTTGCATGAGGAATTTTGGATTTTGCTGTTAAACAGAACCAATAAGGTAATGAACAAGATACTGATATCAAAAGGTGGAATATCGGGTACAGTGGTGGATTCTAAAATCATTTTTAAAGCAGCCCTTGAGCACAATGCAGTAAATCTGGTTTTAGCTCATAACCACCCATCGGGCAATTTAAAACCTAGTCAGCAAGACTTAAGTTTAACAAAAAAATTGGCAGCAGCAGGAGAATTGTTGGATATCAAAATTTTAGATCACCTGGTTTTTGCTGGAAAAGGGTATTTCAGTTTTGCAGATGAGGGGTATTTGTAGGAGAAGGTTTTAAGTGGTAGGTTTTAGGTATTAAGTGAAAAGTTTAAAGGTTTTAAGTATTCTGTCATTCAACCCTTCTCTCATTCAAAATTGAATTACGCTATTCTTCAAAATTAATCATCCTTCTGTCATTCAATTCTTCAATCATCCAAAATTCATTTATTATAAATCAAAACTTTTAGCTTTATAAAATCGTTATAGCTATTCAAAACAATTGCAGAAGATGAGAGGTTACGGATTTTCACAATATGTTCCCAAACAATTGCCAAACGGTGGCTTTGATGAATTGCTAAAACTTTTTCTGGAGCTTTTAAACTACTCGGCAGGAGATGCAAATGAAGCACTTTCTTGGATGAACGAACTAGATAAGCAACATAATATCACCAAAAGCGATTATGGGATAGGTGATTTTATTGATGATTTAAAAAGCAAGGGCTATATAGGAGATGATGGCCCGAAAGGTGGATTTAAAATTACTGGTAAAACAGAACAAACTATCCGCCAGTCGGCTTTGGAAGAGATTTTTGGTAAGCTAAAAAAATCTGGGAAGGGAAATCACAACGCACCACAATCTGGTACCGGCGAAGAAAAAAATGCAGATAGGAGGGAATACCAATTTGGGGACAGTTTGGATCAGATTGATATGACGGCTTCTATCCATAATGCGCAAATTAACCATGGCATCGGTGATTTTATGATGACCGAGCGAGATTTGGAAGTAGAGGAGCGTGATTATAAAACGCTAACATCAACAGTTCTGATGATTGATATTTCGCACTCTATGATTCTTTACGGAGAAGATAGAATTACGCCAGCCAAAAAGGTTGCCATGGCTTTGGCCGAATTAATTAAAACAAGATATCCAAAAGATACTTTAGATATTGTAGTGTTTGGTAACGATGCGTGGCCAATATCTGTTAAAGATTTACCTTATTTACAAGTTGGTCCTTATCATACTAATACGTATGCAGGGCTAGAATTGGCAACTGATATTCTGAGAAGAAGAAAAACGCATAACAAACAGATTTTTATGATTACCGACGGGAAACCAACTTGCTTAAAAGAAGGTTTGAAATATTATAAAAACAGTGTGGGTTTGGATAAAAAAGTAATCAGCAAAACGTTAACTATGGCTGCTCAATGCAAAAAGTTGAACATTCCAATTACTACTTTTATGATTGCAAAAGACCCTTACCTGCAACAGTTTGTGCGCAAATTTACAGAAGTAAACGGTGGCAGAGCATTTTATAGCTCATTAAAAGGATTAGGCGAATACATTTTTGAAGACTACATAAAGAACAGAAGAAAGACTGTTAGATGATTTAGTAGCAAGATTTTAGTATCAAGACTAAGATCAAAGACATAAGAATCAAGACAAATTATCGACGCAGAAGATATAAATTTAGTACAAACAAACCACAAAATAAGCAAGTCCCTCTCCTTCGGAGAGGGATTTAGGGTGAGGCACCATGATAAAGACACTAGGAGAATTAAAGAAATCGGGGTACAAAAGCCGTTCTATAAAAGAAGAGCTAAGAGAAAACTTAATTGCCCGATTAAAAGATAAAGATTTAGGTTTTGAAGGGATTATTGGTTTTGAAGATACCGTAATGCCTGATTTACAGACTGCAATTTTAAGTCGACATAATATACTATTATTAGGACTGAGAGGGCAGGCGAAGACGAGGATTGCCCGTTTGATGGTAAATCTTTTGGATGAGTATGTGCCATATATTGCAGATTCTGAATTGTACGACGATCCCTTAAACCCAATAAGTTGGGCAGGTAAAAACACGATTGAGATCCACGGGGATGAAACGCCGATTGCTTGGTGGCACCGTAGCGATAGATATACCGAGAAATTGGCAACGCCAGATGTTACCGTTGCCGATTTAATTGGTGATGTTGACCCGATAAAAGCCGCTACGCAAAAACTTCATTATTCTGATGAGCGGATTATCCATTTTGGATTGATTCCGCGGGCGCATCGAAGTATTTTTGTAATCAATGAACTGCCGGATTTGCAAGCGAGAATTCAAGTTGCGCTATTTAATATTTTGCAGGAAAGAGATATTCAGATCAGAGGATTTAAGTTGCGCTTGCCTTTAGATATTCAGTTTGTATTTACTGCAAACCCAGAAGATTATACCAACCGTGGTTCTATTGTAACGCCTTTAAAAGATAGGATTGAAAGTCAGATTTTAACACATTATCCAAAGTCTGTAGCAATTTCGAGGAAAATAACGCAACAGGAAGCTTCGATTACAGCAGAACAAAAAGTTATTGAATCTGACGGATTGGTTAAGGATTTGATTGAGCAGATAGCTTTTGAAGCTAGGAATTCGGAATACATCGATAAAAAATCCGGAGTTTCTGCCCGCTTGACTATCTCTGCTTACGAGAATTTAATATCTCATGCCGAGCGTAGAATGCTGATTAATGGTGAAAAAAGCACAGTCGTTAGAATCAGCGATTTTTTGGGGGTGATTCCAGCAATTACAGGTAAAATAGAATTGGTTTATGAAGGTGAATTAGAAGGTCCGGCTAAGGTGGCCAACATTTTAATAGGGAAAGCGATAAAAACATTATTGCAGACTTATTTTCCAGATCCAGAGCGGATGAAGAAAGCTAAGAAAGATAATCCTTACGCGGATATTATCAACTGGTTCGGTAGCGGAAATAGTTTGAATTTATTGGATGATATTACTGATGTTGAATATAAAGAAGCATTGAATTCTGTCCCCGGTTTAAAACAGGTGGTAAAGCAATTCCATAAAGACATCAGCGAAAACCAAACTTTGTTGTACATGGAATTTGTGTTGCATGGTTTGGCAGAATTTTCTTTGGTGAGCAAAGGCTTTTTAGAAAAAGGTTTTGAGTTTAAGGATATGTTCAATAGCTTATTCAGCTCCGAGTTTGCAGAGGATGATGATGATGGGAATTTTGACGACAGGTATTAATTAAAATTTAAGAATAATTTGCGTTAGGGATTGCAGTGGTAGCTTTTTTGTCATCCTGAGAAATGGCACTCTGAGCGGAGTCGAAGAGGGAGTCGAAGGATAGACAAAAAACTATAACGTAAAGCCCGACCGCTTTTTAGCGGGAACGCCCAAAGAAATATAATGGGAAAAATTATTGGATTAAGTATTATCTCGCTTTCACTAATAGCGTTTGATTTTTACATATACAAGGCGGTTTTAAACATCTATCCGCAATGGAGTGCAGTAAAAAAGAAAAATTTTAAGCACCTCTGGTTTGGCTACACTTTAGTGCTACTGCTTGGTGTAGTGATTAGTCTAACGTTTACCAATATTTGGTTGTCGTTAAAAACGGTCATCTTGGTGGCCTATTTTATTACGTTTGTCACCAAATTGGTCTGGTGTATTATACTTTTTGTGGATGATATTAGGCGAGGAGCTGTTTTTGTTAAACGTAAAGTAGTAACAGAAGTGCCTATTACTGAGCCAAACAGGGATGCGATTCCACGGTCCGAGTTTTTAGTTAAAGCTGGTATGGCGGTTGCTGCAGTGCCCTTTGCTAGTTTGAGTTGGGGCGTTGCTTATGGTGCTTATGATTATCGGGTTCGCAAACAGGTTCTCGCGTTTGAAAACTTGCCTAAAGCATTTGATGGGGTTACCATTGCGCAGATTTCTGATGTTCACTCCGGAAGTTTTTACAATAAAAAAGCAGTGTTGGGTGGTGTAGAAATGATGTTGCAACAAAAGCCCGATATGGTGTTTTTTACTGGTGACTTGGTAAATGGTAGAGCGAATGAGATGCGGGATTATCAAGATATTTTCGCAAAAATAAAAGCGCCACTGGGTGTTTTTTCTACTTTAGGAAACCATGATTATGGAATGTATGAAAAATGGTCAAGCGAAGCAGCTAGGAACAAAAACATAGCAGACGTTAAAAAAGTACACGCTTTAATGGGTTGGGATTTGTTGATGAATGAAAACCGTCGTGTTAAAGTGGACGGTGAAGAAATTGGTGTTTTAGGGATAGAGAACTGGGGAAAAGGCCGTTTCCCGAAGTTTGGCAAAATGGAAGATGCGATTAAAAATACTGATGATTTGCCGATTAAACTGCTTTTATCTCACGATCCGTCACATTGGCGAGCAGAAGTTTTGCAAAAATACCCACAGATTGATGCTTCCTTTGCCGGACATACCCATGGTGCACAGTTTGGTGTAGAAAGCGAATATGTGAAATGGAGCCCAGTACAATATGTTTATGATGAGTGGGACGGTTTATATGAAGAAGGAAAACAGAAACTATACGTTAACGTAGGTTATGGCTTTTTAGGCTATCCTGGCCGGGTTGGAATTTTGCCCGAAATAACGATATTTGAGCTTAGAAGAGCTTAAGTATTCCTTTTTTTAATGATAAAGTACTTTCAACGACCGCTGGATTTTTTGTTGTTCAGCAATATTTTCATTTCTTTAGGTGCTTTAGCGCAAGGTTTACTAACCTACCATTTGTTGGGTTTTTCGCCCTCTTGGGTAGTTGTAGGTTTCCTGTTTTTCTCAACCTTGCTCACTTATAATTTTAGTATTCTAATTCAGCGTCCTAAAAATCCAGAGAAATCGGAGTATAGAAGAGTGCGCTGGATTTTTGGAAACTATAAGTTAAACGTTGGGATATCTATTGTTGCTTTGGTTGCGATAATTCCGCTGTTTTTTATGCTCAGTTTTAGGTCGCAATTGCTCAACGTATTTCTGGGTATCCTTTCTTTGGGCTATGCAATGCCCCTTTTTAAATCAAAGAACACGAAGTTTGGACTAAGGAACGTACCCGCGGTTAAGTTGTTTTTGATTGCTGCGGTATGGGCATTAAGCTCGGTAATGATACCTTATTTTGAACTGCAGAATACCCAGCAATTTTATCTTCCTTGGCAGGATATAGCAATTCTAAACTGTAAGCGGTTTTTATTTTTAGTAGCAATCACAGTTCCGTTCGATATAAGAGATATGTTTCAGGACAGGGTTTATGAGCTAAGGACTATCCCGACGATTTTTGGTGAGAAGAAAGCATATCTCTTTTGTCAAGTAATGCTGTTGACCTATATGGTGTTGCTTTTCTTTTTCAGAAACCGAGGTTTTGATGCGGATTTTTTCGGGTTAGGAATAACTGCAGTTTTAACGGGCTGGTTAATATTTAAATCTAAATGGGAAAAGAATGAGTATTACTATTTCTTTTATTTAGATGGGACTTTGATTTTGCAGTATGTGATGATGTTGTTTTTTGGATTATTAATTTAAATTTGAGTTATACAAGATCGTATTCTATTTAGTTATTTACGAATACGGTTGTGTCAGAGCCGAGGGTAGTGATTGTAAAAACTGTAGATTTAAATTCTGGTTTTTTATCGGTATAGAAGGTATTCTTAAATTTTATCGTGGTATAGCGAGGCACACTGAAACTGACAATAGTATCTTTAGTTATGGAAACCGAGGATGCTTGATAATACACACAGTAACAATTTGTGGATTCCAGTAAAAAATTATTGTAGTTATAATCTGAGCTGTTTTTAAGATTGATTTTGAGTTCGATTAGTTTACTTACCTTGAAATCTACGGTATTCGATTCTCCCAACTTTAGGTCTGCTATATCCGAAGCATCTATCGATCTAATTATCCCGTATTTTTTTATGTCGTTGTCTTTGAACTGGATTCGGTATTGCCCTAATGCCGGAGTGAACTTTAAGCGATAGCTACCAAAATTATCTGTAACGACGCTGTCGAAATCCTCATATCTGATCATGTCGATTGAGGGTATCTGTCTCACCAATTTTAAATGCACATTGGCATATCCTTCAGAAGTGTACGCATCAATCACTTTTCCGGTTATAGTTGTTTCAGGCCCCTCAAACTTTTTACACTCGGACATCGAAGAAAGCAAAAAAACAGAAAGTATTAAGAGGATTGAATAATGATGTTTCATAACTTGATAAGTCCTTCAAAGTGAATTAATTTCGAGTTCCCCAGAAATTAATAATCTGTTTATCGGCAATACGAGCATTTATGTAAAAACGCAACAACTAAATATAAAAAAAACCGCTCTCTTTTCAGAAAACGGCATAAATTTTAAATTTCCATTCAGGCTTTCAGCCTTCGGCTTTTCGCTTTCAGCTTACAAAAAGCCTAATCCTCCACAACCTCACTATTAATAGATGGTTGTTCTTTAATATCCTCTTTAAAGTAAACTTTCTGGTAAATTAAAATCATAATCACGCCGATAGATATGGCAGAATCTGCGATGTTAAATACCGGGCGGAAAAACACAAAATCTTCGCCTGCCCAAATTGGAAACCATTGTGGAAAATGCCCCTGTATAATTGGAAAGTAAAACATATCTACAACCCGTCCGTGGAACAATTTTTCGTAATGGTAGATCACTCCGTAAAAAACGGAATCAATAATGTTGCCTAAAGCACCCGCAAAAATCAAGGCAACGTTTAAAATTAAACCCCTGTGGTATTTGTGTTTGATTAAATGATGTAAACCGTAACCAATACCAGCAACAGCTAAAATCCTAAATAAGGAAAGAGCCAATTTTCCCGCCTCGCCACCAAACTCCATTCCAAAAGCCATTCCGTTGTTCTCGGTGAAATGGATGATAGCAAAGTTTTTAATCAAGTGAAATTCCTGACCAATAAACATATTGGTTTTTACCCAAGTTTTTAAAACTTGATCGGCAATTAATATTACGAAAATGGCAATAAGTGGTTTTGTATAACCCTTCATTAATTCTGTTTTAACTTTGCTTCAATACTTAAAGTTGCGTGAGGCACCGCCATTAAACGTTGTTTTTGGATCAGTTTACCAGTTTCTCTGCAAATACCGTAAGTTTTGTTTTCAATACGTACCAATGCAGCTTCTAAGTTTTCAATAAACTTTTTTTGGCGGGCAGCCAATTGATTCAACTGCTCTTTTTCTAAAGTAGCCGAACCATCCTCTAAAGTTTTGTAAGTTCCGGCAGTATCATCAGTCCCGTTTTTGTTCGGATTGCTTAATGAACTGGTCAAAGCTAAAAGCTCTTCTTTAGCACTGGTTAATTTATCTGTTATCAAAACTTTGAATTCTTGTAATTCAGAGTCTGAGTAACGGTTTTTAGGTTTAGATTCTTCCATGGTTAGTCTTTCTTAATAATGGTAAATATTTTTGTTTCTTCAATTTCTATAACTTGGCCTTCCGTAACATTAGCACTTATTTTTAAAGAAGTAGCTAGTATTTCGGCGCAAATATAAGATAAATTATTTTCCACAGCATTTGCAATTAAATCATTGCGCTGTAGCGTAACATTTATCTTGTCTGTAACTTCAAAACCTAAGTCTTTTCTTAAGTTTTGTATCCTATTAATTACCTCGCGGGCAATGCCTTCTTCTTTTAATTCTTGGCAAATGTTTACATCTAAGGCAACTGTTAATTTGCCCAAGTTTGTGACTTGCCAGCCCGGTACGTCCTCCGCTATAATCTCCACATCCTCTGGTAAAATCGTATAGCTATCTGCATCAGCGTTAAGCGTTACCGACCCTTTTTGTTCAAATTCAACAATATCAGCATCAGTAAACGTACTAATTTGTGCGCCAATCACTTTCATGTCTTTCCCTAATTTTTTACCTAAGGATTTAAAGTTAGGTTTGATTTTTTTCTTGATGATTCCTGCTGTATCATGAATATACTCAATTTCTTTGATGTTCGTTTCCGATAAAATCAACTCTTTAACCTTTTCCACCTTTGCTTGAAAATCGTTATCCAAAACAGGCAACAAAATCTTGCTCAAAGGCTGACGAACATTAATACTCACCTTTTTACGTAAAGAGAGCACCATCGAAGAAATATCCTGTGCTAATTGCATTCTTTCTTCCAAATCCTTATTGATTAAGCTGTTTTGATAAACCGGGAAATCAGCAAGATGTACAGATTCGAAAGTTTCTTTGTTGCTAACAGAATTTAAATCGTTAAACAACTGATCAGAGAAAAATGGTGCAATTGGAGACATTAACTTGCTGATGGTGATTAAACAAGTATAAAGTGTTTGGTAAGCAGATATTTTATCCTCAGAATAATCGCCTTTCCAGAAACGACGGCGACTTAAACGCACAAACCAGTTACTTAAATGTTCATCCACAAAATTTTGGATAGAACGGGCAGCTTTTGTTGGTTCAAAATCGTTGTAAAACTCATCAACCTCTTTGGTTAAAGTGTTCAACAAAGAAATAATCCATTGGTCAATTTCTGGACGGTTTGCTAAATCAATATCTTCTTCTGCATAAGTGAATTTATCGATGTTGGCATAAAGTACAAAGAATGCGTAGGTATTGTAAAGTGTCCCGAAGAATTTACGGCGAACTTCATCCAAACCATCTTCGTTGAATTTTAAGTTGTCCCAAGGCGATGCATTGCTGATCATGTACCAACGCGTTGCATCGGCACCGTACTTTTCAATAGTGATAAATGGGTCAACCGCATTACCTAAACGTTTCGACATTTTATTGCCGTTTTTATCCAGCACCAATCCGTTAGAAATTACATTTTTAAAAGCAACGGCATTATTATGATTTTTCTCGTTTACTGCTTTTATTTCCTCACTACTTTCATCTAAAAGGGTAGCTAAAGTATGCAAAGTGAAAAACCAACCACGGGTTTGGTCAACACCTTCGGCAATAAAATCTGCCGGATAGGCATTTTCAAATTCTTCTTTATTTTCAAAAGGATAATGCCATTGCGCATAAGGCATGGCGCCACTATCAAACCAAACATCAATTAAATCCAGTTCGCGGTGCATTTTTGCACCTTTGGCAGAAATCAAAACCAAATCATCCACATAAGGGCGGTGCAAATCAAAATCTCCCGTTCCTACAGTTTGTAAATAGGTATTGTTTTTTAGGGCTTCATCAACAGAAAGTTCATCACTGTCTAAAGCTTTTGAAAGCTCTGTTCTTAATTCTTGTATTGAACCAATGCAGATTTCTTCCGCACCATCTTCTGTTCTCCAAATTGGCAAAGGAGTTCCCCAATATCTGGAGCGAGATAAATTCCAGTCCACCAAATTCTCCAACCAATTGCCAAAACGGCCGGTGCCGGTACTTTCTGGTTTCCAGTTGATGGTTTTATTACGTTCTACCAATTTATCCTTAACTGCAGTAGTTTTTACAAACCAGCTGTCTAACGGATAATATAGAACAGGCTTGTCAGTTCGCCAGCAATGTGGATAACTGTGTTCGTATTTTTTAACGTCGAAAGCCTTATTTTGTTCCTTCAGTTTAATTGCGATTAAAACATCTGTTCCTCTAAAATCTTCGGCTTTGCGTTCTTCATCGCTGTAATATTCTTCTTTTACGTAACGCCCAGCAAAATCTGTAACCTCCTCAACAAACTTACCTTGCTTGTTAACCAAAGGGTATTCGTTTCCGTTTTCATCTTTTACCATTACCGACGGTACGCCAGCTTCGCGAGCAACTCTAAAGTCATCCGCACCAAAAACAGAAGCGATGTGTACAATTCCTGTTCCGTCTTCTGTAGTTACAAAATCAGCAGGAATCACACGGAAAGCGTCTTTCTCTAAAGCTTCATTGCTTACATAGGGCATCAACTGCTCGTAACGTAACCCTAAAAGCTGAACGCCTTTAAATTCGGCAACAATCTCCCAAGGAATAATTTTATCACCACCATTGTAATCTTGGAAAGACGCGTCTTTAGCATCAGCTTTAAAATGTTTAGCCACCAAATCTTTGGCTAAAACCACACTAATTGGTAAAAAAGTATATTGGTTAAAGGTTCTCACCTTTACATAATTGATGTTTTCGCCTACCGCCAGCGCACAATTTGATGGTAAAGTCCAAGGTGTAGTTGTCCAGGCAATCATGCTGGTATCTTCTTCGGGCGTTTCAAATAATACATCCGTTAGCGGGTGTATCTGCTGGTTTCTAATTTTAAACTGCGCAACAATAGAAGTGTCTTTTACATCACGATAAGTACCAGGCTGGTTCAGTTCGTGAGAGCTTAAACCTGTTCCTGCAGCCGGCGAAAAAGGTTGCACAGTATATCCTTTGTATAAAAATCCTTTTTGGTGCAATTGTTTTAAAATCCACCAAAGTGATTCAATATATTCGTTTTTATAGGTGATATATGGGTCGTTTAAATCAACCCAGTAACCCATTTTTTCGGTTAAATCATTCCAAACGTCAGTGTAACGCATCACTTCTTTTCGGCAAGCGTCGTTATAATCTTTTACTGAAATCTTTTTTCCAATGTCTTCTTTGGTAATGCCTAAAGATTTTTCGACAGCCAGTTCAATCGGCAAACCGTGAGTATCCCAACCGCCTTTACGCTTTACTTGGAAGCCTTTTAACGTTTTATAACGACAAAAAATATCTTTGATCGCTCTCGCCATCACGTGGTGAATTCCAGGCATTCCGTTAGCAGAAGGTGGTCCTTCATAAAATGTATAAGGTTTAGATGCTGGTCGGTTCTGAATACTTTTATCGAAAATCTCGTTCTTCTTCCAATCGGCTAAAACATCTTTCCCAACCTGCGATAAATTTAATTGCTTATATTCTTTATACATCTGCGCTATCTCCAAAATTTAAAGGTTGCAAATTTACGAAATCGTTTGGTAAATAAGATATAATTAAACATTGCTGTATCAAATTTTGAACATATTTAATTGGTTTTTAGTTGATTTATGGATTTTGTGGGAAATATTTCTACATTAATTATTTGGGCGTTTTAACAGGCTGTCCACTGTATCTTTTTTTGTTTAGGCTCAGGTCTACAAAATAAGATGCCGTTTCCATCCTTAACGCAAGATTCTAGGTGTTTTGAGATTCTTATTAAAGAGAAACTCCCCAGCTCTGTGAGCTCTGCGTTTTCTGTGGTTTTAAAAAAAAAATCATTCAACCTTGCAACCTTTGTAAAAACCTCCGTGGACTTTGCGGATAAAAAAGAGATTGGACACAAATTTGTATATTCAACATAAAAAAAGGAGGCCTAATGCAAATGCTCAGAAGATCAATACCAATATTTAAGATAGGTTTAATTGTCCTGCTTGCAGGTGTAGCATTATATTTTTATAGCGAATTATACGGTAAATACGTTTTGGGCGTAGGGATGATACTGATTTCTGTGGCTTTGGTGCTCTATATCTTGTTTATGTTTAAACGCTACGGCGAAAAAACAAAAGCTAAAATGGAATAAGTCAAATCCTAAGAATTACGTATTTTAGAGGCTTTTAGATGAAAAAGCTTTTTCCCTTTCTTTTGATCTGGTTCTGTTGCCTGCGGATTTCCGCACAACAAGTCGCATTGGGGCAGTGGCGTACTCATTTGCCTTATAACAATGCGCTTTCTCTCGAGTCTTCTGATGATGAAATTTATTGCGCAACTATCGGAGGCTTATTCAAAGTTGATATAAAAACAAACGAAATTACTAAACTTTCCACCATCGACGGACTTGCAGGTACAAATACCAAGCTTGTTGCGTACGACCAAACTTCCAAACAGTTTTTAGTTGCCTATCAAAATGCTAATCTTGATCTAATCAAAAATCAGAAGATTTATCATTTGCCAGAAATCTTTGATAAAACGGGGTTAGGAAATAAAGCTATTAACACCATCACTTTTAACAACGGAAACGCATATTTAAGTTGCAGTTTTGGAATTGTGGTTTATGATTTAAACAAGCGAGAAGTAAAAGACACCTACTATTTAGGAAACGGAAATCTCGAAATTCTAAACATCGCAATAAATGACGATGCAATTTTCGCTAATACTGCCGATGGTGTTTACGAAGCAGGCTTAACGAATCTGCTATTGGCAGATGCTTCCAGTTGGAAAAAACACGATGCTACAAAAAATTATCCGAATGGGGCTTGTACTTCTTTAACTGCCTTTAACGGTAATCTATACGGTTTATTTACTGATGGAATTTACCGTTACAAAGATAATTCATGGCAACTTACCAATATATTTCGTACAAATGTTAATACGTTGAAAACAAGCAATAATTTGTTGTTAGCGATTGCCTCATTTAGAGCAATTAGCTATGATCAACAAGAAAATATTGTAGAGAATTTGAGTGATTTGTCAGCTTTTGACCGAGTGAACGACGTGATTGTTCGCCCAAATAATTCCATGTATTTAGTTGATGGAATTAGGGGATTATTGGTGAAAGCTACTGCCCAAGAATTTAAAGCGCTTTTGCCCAACGGGCCAAATACAACACATGTTTCCAATTTGAATTATGTAAATGGAAAACTCACTTTAGCTCCAGGGGCGATTTCTATGGCTTATGCCCCAGCATATTATAACGATGGGTTTTCTCAATTTGCCAACGGGGAATGGATCAGTAATAGCGGTAGAAATAACACAGCCTTTGTTGGAATTCGTGATATTGTGTGCAGTGCATTTGATGCAAATACTAAGATCACTTATTTAGGCTCCTACGTTAACGGCGTGTTAGCTTTCGATGCTTCTGGAGTTTTAAAAACCTTTAATCAAAACAATAGCACTTTACAGTTGACCATCGGCGATCCCACAAATATCCGTGTAAATGGTTTGGCTTTCGATAGTAAAAATAGCCTTTGGGTAACGCAATATGGCGTAAATAAGCCCTTATCTGTGAAAAACACAAGCGGTCAATGGCTTTCTTATGATTTCACATCGGTGTTGCCCGATCCTATGACTACGGTTACAGGTCTTTTAATCGATAACGAAGATAATAAGTGGCTTAAGCTAAGAACTGGCGGTTTGTTGGTCTTCGATGGTTCAAAAACTCGGAAAGTTGGATTTGGAAATAACAACGGAGCTTTACCCGGAACAGATGTGAAATGTTTGGTCTCAGATAAAGATGGAGCCGTTTGGATTGGAACCGAGGCTGGAGTTGCGGTGGCTTATAATCCTCAGGATTTATTGATGGGTGCAAATGTAGAAATCCCAAATTTGGTTGAAGACGGTTTTTTAAAACCTTTACTTGCCGACCAAAACATAAATTGTATTGCAGTAGATGGGGCAAATCGAAAATGGATGGGAACAGATAATGGCGTTTGGTTATTCAATCCGGAAGGGACAAAGCAGATTTTGTTTTTTAACAAGGATAATAGTCCGCTGTTAAGTAATCAAGTTTTAAGTATTGCGATAGACGGTGAAACTGGCGAAGTGTTTTTTGGAACTGCTAACGGTATCATCTCTTATAAAGGTGATGCAACCGCACCTGTTGCTAAAATGGGCAAAATTATCGTTTACCCGAATCCTGTTCGTCCAGGTTTCACAGGTAATATTGGGATTAAAGGACTCGCCGAAAATGCCAATATTAAAATAACAGATATAAACGGCACTTTAGTCTACGAATCCACTGCTAATGGCGGACAGGCAACTTGGAACGGTAAAAACTTCAGTAATGAAATGGCATCTTCTGGCGTTTATCTGGTATTGATTGTTAATAAAGATGGCTCAGATTCTGCCGTTGCTAAAATTTTGATTGTGCGCTAATGTTAACTATAAAATATCTTGTTAATTGTCGCCCCGGGCGGAGTCGAAGGGTAATTTGCATAGTCTTCGACTCCGCTCAGCCTGACAACGTATGTTTAGTATAATATGCTCCACAAAACCAGAGGAATAGTTTTAAGAATCACCAATTACGCAGAAACTAGCGTGGTCGCTAAAATCTATACGCAAAAATTTGGCTTACAAGCTTACTTAATTAATGGCGTTAAAAAACCTAAAGCAAAAATTCCGCTGAACATGTTACAACCCATGCATTTACTGGATATGGTGGTTTATCACAAACCTAACGGGAATATGCAAAGGGTAAAGGATGTAAGCAGTTCCCCGGTTTTGCAAAGCATTCCTTACGATATTGTAAAAAGTAGCATCGTTATTTTTTTGAACGAGATGATCTACAAATCCATCAAGCAACAGCAGGAGGATGAGGTCCTGTTTGAGTTTATCGCAAAAAGCATAGAACTGTTAGATCATAGCGAACATGGGGTTGCCAATTTTCATTTAATTTTTTTGTTAAAGCTGACTCGTTTTCTTGGGTTTTACCCGGATTTAGGTGGCGCAGAAAAGTTTAATTTCTTCGATTTAAAAGACGGTGTTTTTGTAGCGAACCAACCGCTACATACTTTTTTTATTGAAGCAGATTTAAAAACGTATTGGTTGCAGCTTTTTAAAAATTCGATAGAAAATTTTGAAGAATTAAAGATTGGTTCTTCTGTTCGTAAGGTTTTGTTGAATAAAATTATTGAATATTACAGTTTCCATATTGAGGATTTTGGGGTGGTAAAATCGCATGAGATCCTGGAAGAGGTACTTTCTTGAGATGTTTCACTCCGTTCAACATCACGAACTGAATATCCACGCCGTCATGCTGACGATAGGAAGCATCTCACTCGAAAGATTACTGGTTGGTCGGAAATTAGAATTATCCCTCTTCAAAACTCTGCATAGAAATCAGCTTATAATATAACCCACCTTTACCAATCAATTCCTCATGGTTGCCTGTTTCTATAATCTTCCCATTTTCTAACACCACAATTAAATCAGCGTTTTTAATGGTACTTAAACGATGAGCAATAACCAAAGTAGTGCGGTTTTCCATTAAATGATCTAATGCTTCCTGCACCAATTTTTCCGATTCGGTATCTAAAGCAGAAGTTGCTTCATCCAAAAGCATAATAGGAGGGTTTCCCAAAACTGCCCTCGCAATACAGATTCTTTGTTTTTGTCCTCCAGAAAGTTTGATTCCTCTATCGCCAATGTTGGTCTGGTAGCCTTCATCTGCTCGTTCAATAAATTCATGAGCGTTGGCTATTTTCGCGGCGTTTTCAACTTGTTCTTGCGTAAAACCGTTACGGCCAAAAACAATGTTGTTGTAAATGGTGTCGTTAAATAAAATAGATTCTTGGTTAACAATGCCCATCAAGTTTCTTAAAGATTCTTGCGAAGCAGTTTTTATATCAACACCATCCATAGAAATAGTCCCAGCTTGTGGGTCAGAAAAACGTGGGATTAAATCTAATAAGGTTGATTTTCCTCCGCCCGATGGGCCAACCAAAGCAACCGTTTTACCTTTCGATAAAACAAAATTGAGCTTGTTTAAAATCTGCTTTTCGCCATAAAAGAAATCAACATTGTCAAAAACTATTTCTTTGTTAAACTCAATTAGCTCAACAGGGTTTTTAACATCGGTTATTGTTGAAGGAGTATCTATTAAATCTAAAACACGTTCGCCGGCAGCTAAACCTTGGTTAATATTACTAAACGAATCTGAAATAGCTTTCGCGGGACGTAGTAACTGAGAAAAGGCAGCGATATAAGTAATAAAACCTGCGGCAGTAATACCCGAATTTTTCTCGAAAACTAAAGAACCGCCATAAATCAAAATCCCCGAAAGGGTTAAAACACCCAAAAACTCCGAAACAGGAGAAGCCATTTGTTGTCTTTTGGCAATTGATTTATTAATATTAGAATACTTATCGTTTTCTGAATTGAATTTATTGTTGATATACGGCAAAGCATTAAATGCCTTTACAATGCGCATTCCGCTAATGGCTTCGTCAACATAACTTACCATAACCCCAAAAGAATTTTGAGATTCTGCAGCTTGTGCCCTTAAGCTTTTTACAATTCGGCCAATTACCAAACCAGAAACTGGTAATAATATAAGTGTAAATAAAGTAAGTTGGGCAGAGATGCTAAATAAAAGGTACATGTAGCCAATAATTAATAAAGGCTCTCTAATAATTACCTGTAAAGTATTGGTGACAGAAAATTGAACCACTTGTACATCGGAAGTTATTTTCGCTATAATATCACCTTTACGTTCGCTATTAAAAAAATGTAAATGTAAACGGGTGACCGATTCAAATACCGTTTTTCTTAAGTTTTGAAGCGTATATATTCTCAAATTCTCCATAATCCTTTGAGAAAGGTATCTGAAAACATTACTCAACAACACACAAATTACTAAAGAAATGGCTACAAAAATTAGTGCTCCTTTTTGTCCGTTTATTGCGATGTAGGTGTTGAAATGATAGTTGAAAAGATCTGAGAAATATTGAAATGTCCAATCAAAAGTAGGTGATTGGCCAATATGTTCAGCAATATTTTCTGGCGACTGTTTAAACAAAACATTTAAAACAGGCATCAATAAAGAAAAAACTACCGTATTAAACAATGCATATAGCAACGTAAATATGAAATAGGGAGTTGCAAACTTACCGATTGGCTTAGCAAAAGAAAGTAATCTGAAATAGGTTTTCATGCTTTAAAATAATTCGCAAATGTATCGATTTATATTTTTTTAAGCTCAATTAATCAATGTGCAATTTGATCCAGATATCCGAGATTTCGAACGGTTGGTTTTTAGTGTGGTTAAAAAGTTAGAGTTCCAATAGAATATACTGGAACTCTCTTTTTTTGAACTATGCATTCATTAACGCTTCAATTTCATCAGCTTCAATCGGGATGTTTGCCATTAAATCCACGGGGCCATTCTGGCTAATCCATATATTGTTCTCTAATCTGATTCCTAAGCCTTCAGCCGGAATGTAAATCCCGGGTTCGCAAGTAAGAACGTTTCCAACAGCGAAAGCATCGTATCTACTGGCAAAATCGTGAACGTCAATTCCTAAGTGATGGGAGTTGCCATGCATAAAATATTTTTTGTAAGCAGGCATTCTAGGGTCTTGCTTGGCAACATCATGTTTGTCTAATAAACCTAATTTAATTAATTCTGCAGTCATCACTTTCCCTACCTCTTCGTGATAGGCATTCCAGATAACTCCCGGCGCAAGCATTTTTATAGATTCTTTCATAACATGGAGTACAGCGTTATAAACATCTTTTTGGCGTTTGCTAAATTTGCCGTTTACCGGGATGCTTCTGCTCATATCAGCGTTGTAGTTTGCGTACTCGGCTCCAAAATCAAATAATATAACCTCTCCGTCTTTACAAACCTGGTCATTGTTGTTATAGTGAAGAATACATGCATTCTTGCCAGAAGCGATAATAGGAGAATAAGCATGGCCAGTAGATTTCTGACGAGTGAATTCATGAATGATTTCAGCTTCAATTTCCCATTCACCAACGTTGGGTTTGACAAAATTTAAAACCCTCCTAAACGCATCATTGGTAATGTCGCAAGCCTTCTGTATATAATTTAGTTCAGTTGCTGACTTAATAGGTCTTAATTTTCTGAAAATTGGAGCAGCTCTTTCATAGTTATGTAAAGGATATTTGGCTTTCATTTCTTCAATAAACCTAATATCGCGATAAGCTAAAGTATGCGCATATCTATCATTCTCATTGGTATTCAGGTATATATTATCTGCATAATTTATAATCGATGAAAATATTGGCCAAAATTCTTCTAACCAATAGATATTATTGATGCCCGATATTTTTTTTGCCTCCTCTTTAGTGTATTTATAGCCTTCCCATACTGCAATATATTCATTTGTCTGTCTTAAAAACAGGACTTCTCTGTATAAAGGATTAGGACAATCGGGGAAAAGTAACAGTATGGTTTGTTCCTGATCTATGCCCGTAAGGTAGAATAAATCGGGGTTTTGCTTAAAAATAAAGGTTTGATCCCCGCTTCTTGGGTACTCATCACTTGCATTGATTACTGATAAAGAATTTTTCTTAAGGTTTAAAGAAAAATTTTCTCTATTTTTGCCGTGTAAAATTGGTTCTCTGATTTGTTGTTTCATCGGTGCCGATAGTTTAAAGTTGAAAATAACTCATTTTGGAAGTTTTTATTGCAAAATGAATTTTTGGAACAGAATTTGAATACTTGCTGAAATCAAACTTATAATTAATTTTACAAAAAATTACAATTAAGAATTGTTAACCTTAAAAAAAAAATGATGAATTACTCTACATTAAAAAAAACAGTTGCTTTGTCTTTAGCTACTGCTTTTGCTGTTGCAGCAAACGCACAAGAGACACCAACATCTAGCTCTGCCAAAACATTTGGTGGAAAAAAACAGTATCGTACTTGGACACTTGGATTAAACGGAGGTGTTAGTGTACCTGCAGTTATTACAGGTGGAACTAATGACTTTGGAGACAACGTTGGTTTCGGCGAGTACAAACTTGGTGGTTACTACGGATTAGCTTTAAGAAAGCAATTTGGTCATGTTTTCGGTTTAGAATTAAACGGTTACAGAGGTCACGTAAACCATATTGACAAAGCACCTAGTCCAGGTACTTTAGCTCCAGGATTCGGAAATCCAGGTGTGTATTACAAATCTGCTCAAACTCAAGTTCAGTATGACGTTAATTTAAGTGGTTATTTTAACCTTGCTACTATTGATTTCTTAAACAGAACCAATGCAGTTAATTTCTACGGTAAAGTTGGTTACGGTTTAATCGCTTACAATCCTGAACTTTACACTGGTGACAATTTAGACGGTGCAAACAAAAGCAACAAAGGAAACTACGGTTCAGCTGGTGATAACAATGATTACATCAGACAAGCATACATTCCAGTAGGAGTTGGTGTTAAATTTAAGTTGAGCGATAGAATTGCTTTAGACTTAGGTTACGATGCTAAGTTTATTGATGCTGACAACTTTGATGGTGTTTACGCAAAAGGAAATTCAAAAGATAAATTCTCTGTAATGAGAGCTGGTTTAGAATTCTCTTTAGGATCTAAATCTAAAGCAGATTTAAACTGGGTTAATCCAGTAGCGATGATGTACGATGAATTAAAAGATCCTACATTACGTCAAGAAGTTGAAGCTTTAAAAGGACGTGTTACTAACGTTGAGCAAGCTGTTGAAGATTTGAAAAAAGATTCAGACGGTGACGGTGTTGCTGATCATTTAGACAAATGCCCAAACACTCCAGCTGGAGCTAAAGTTGATGGTTCTGGTTGTGAGTTAGATACAGATGGCGATGGTGTTCCAGATTGGAAAGACAAATGTCCATTAGAAAAAGGTACTGCTGAGTTAAACGGTTGTCCAGCAATGGGAACTGCTACAATGGCTGGTGTTAATAACATCCAGTTTGAATACAACTCTTCAGTTTTAAGAACTTCTTCTTATACAGCTTTAGATAAAGTATCTTCTACTTTAAGAGCAGACAAAAACGCTGGTTTACAGTTAGACGGTCACGCTTCTGCAGAAGGAACTGATGCTTATAACATGCAATTATCTTTAGACAGAGCTAACGCAGTAAAAACTTACTTAGTTAATTCTGGTGTTGATGCTAAGAAAATAGCAACTAAAGGTTACGGTGAAACTCGTCCAATCGCTTCTAATACAACAGAAGAAGGTCGTGTAGCTAACCGTCGTGTTGAGTTCAGAACAAAATAATTAGATTAATTTTAATCTTAAAGAAGGGAGTCTGTTAGCAGACTCCCTTTTTTTATTTATAAATTTGCGTATGTACTTTTTTAGAAAAAAAGATTCAAACAGACCCACTAATTTTAATATCCGAGCAATGCATTGGGTAAATAAATTCGTAATCATCGTTTTTATTCTAGGTGTGTTGTGGAAATTAATAGACATATTTATATTAAGTAAATAATTATGAAAAAGGTTATAAATACACAAAATGCCCCTGCACCAATCGGACCTTATAATCAGGCAATAATGGCAGGTAATACCTTATACGTGTCAGGACAAATTGCTATTGATCCACAGAGCGGTAATTTAGTTGATGCTAACATTGAAGAAGAAACGCATCAGGTAATGGCAAATCTAAAAGCTGTGCTAAATGCAGCTGATCTAGATTTTATCAACGTAGTAAAAACATCTATCTTTTTAAGTGATATGAATTCATTTTCTAAAGTAAATGAGATTTACGGACAGTATTTTACCAAAGATTTTCCGGCAAGAGAAACGGTAGCTGTTAAAACCTTACCCAAAAACGTTAATGTAGAGATTTCAGCAATCGCTGTAAAAATGTAATGAGCAAAAAATCAATTGGTTTGTTGGCGGCCCTATCAGCAAATGTGATGTGGGGCTTTATGTCTATCCCATTAAGGTTGATAAAATCTTACGACGCAGATCAAATTCTTTACTATAGAATTATTGTTTCTTTTTTGATCAGTAGTTTGGTAGTTGTTTTTTTTAACAGAAAAAATCTAAAAACAGATATTGCTTATTTAAGCTCCATTAAAGGGCGAGATTTTTCTAACCTTGCTATTCTCATTGTTGTATCGGGTGTTTTTATTACGCTCAATTGGTTTACCTTTATTTATGTGGTAAACAGTATAAATCTAAAATCGGCAGCTTTCGCTTACATGATATGCCCCTTGATAACAGCACTAGGCGGTTTTGTTTTGCTGAAAGAAGAATTAAGTAAGATTAAAGTTATTGCCATCGCTATTGCTGTGGTCTCGATTTTTATTTTAGCAACAGGCTCAGTCCATGAAGTATTGTGGTCTATAGTTACCGCCGCTTTCTACGCCTTCTTTTTGATTATCCAGCGTAAAATACAAAGTATCAATAAACTGAATATGTTAGCTTTTCAAATGATTGTTGCACTCGGTTTAATTATTCCGCTATTCTTTGTTTTTCCACAACCTATCCCTGTTGAGCTATCTTTTTGGGTAAATATCGTTATCATATCAGCTTTTTTTACAGTTTTACCATTGCTACTCAGCTTAATTGCACTTACAAGTTTACCTTCTTCAACCGTAGGGATTTTGATTTATATTAATCCGGTAGTTGCATTTAGTGTGGCATTTTTTTATTTTAACGAACGCATCCAAGCTAACCAATTATTTGCTTACGGATTGTTGGTTTGTGCCGTTGTGATTTTTAATTTCAAAATCATCAAAGAAAGTTTTTTTAAATTTTCAAAAAGTTCAATTAAAACAAATCAAGCTGTATAAATTGAATCAATCTGTATTAGATACGCCAATAGCCTATTTAAAAGGAGTAGGTCCGCAAAGAGCAGAAATTCTGAAGAAGGAAATTGCTGTTTTTAGCTACCGCGATTTACTAAGCTATTATCCATTCAGATACATTGATAGAACGCAGTTTTATAAGATTAAGGATGTAAACGCAGACCTGCCTTACATTCAGATTTTAGTGAGATTAAGATCACTCGAAGTTATCGGAGAAAAGCGAACAAAAAGATTGGTTGCCCAAGCTATTGACGATACAGGAGAAATTGAGCTGGTATGGTTTCAGGGCATTACATGGGTGCAAAAAAACTTAGCGCTCAATCAAGTTTACATTATTTTTGGTAAGGTTACCTTTTTTAATGGGAAAGCGCAGATGGCGCATCCAGAAATTGAAGTGTATAATAAAAATGCTTTAAACCGCGGGAATCTAAAATTACAACCGGTTTATTCCTCAACAGAAAAGCTAAAGCAATATAGTTTAGATGCCAAAGGTATCCAGAAAATAACAGCAAACGCTTTAGATGTTTGTCTGCAGGATATTGAAGAAGTGTTACCTCTTTACATTACTCAAAAATACAAGCTTCTGGCGAGAGCAAAAGCGATATACAATATTCATTTTCCAGCAAATGCGGATGATTTACGAGCTGCACAAAATACCTTGAAATTCGAAGAATTATTTTTGATTCAGTTTAGGATGTTAAAATCCAAAATGATTAGAACTCAAAAATTTAAAGGAAACGTTTTTGAAAACGTTGGCGATAAGTTTAACTATTTCTATGAGCACTTACTCCCTTTTTCATTAACAAATGCCCAAAAAAGGGTTATTAAAGAAATTAGGATGGATACGCAAAAGGGTATCCAGATGAACCGATTGGTACAGGGTGATGTTGGCTCGGGGAAAACAGTTGTCGCATTAATGACGATGCTTTTGGCAGTAGATAACGGCTATCAAGCTTGTTTAATGGCGCCAACAGAGATTTTAGCTACACAACATTACCATTCGCTAAAAGAGTTGTTAAAAGACGAATTTGTGTCAATCGCATTGTTGACGGGTTCGAGCAAAACAAAGCAACGCAGAATTATTGCGGAAGATTTAGAAAGTGGAAAGCTCTCTATTTTGATAGGAACGCATGCGTTGATTGAAGATCCCGTAAAGTTCAAAAATTTAGGTTTTGCCGTAATTGATGAACAGCATCGTTTTGGTGTGGAGCAAAGAGCGAAACTTTGGCGAAAAAACGTAATTCCGCCTCATATTTTGGTAATGACGGCAACACCTATCCCACGAACGCTTGCTATGACACTCTACGGCGATTTAGATGTTTCCATGATTGATGAATTGCCCGCAGGAAGAAAGCCGATAGAGACTCGTCATTTATACGAAAGTCAACGTTTAAGAATGTTCGGGTTTATGAAGCAAGAGATTGCTAAAGGGCGCCAGATTTATATTGTTTATCCGTTGATCCAGGAAAGTGCAAAGCTTGATTTGAAGAATTTAATGGATGGTGTAGATACCATGAGTCGAGAATTTCCTTTGCCTGAATATAGAATCAGCATTGTTCATGGACAGCTAAAAGCAAAAGAAAAGGAGTTTGAGATGCAACGTTTTGTAAAAGGTGAAACACAGATTATGGTGGCAACCACAGTAATCGAAGTTGGCGTAAATGTTCCAAATGCATCGGTAATGATTATTGAAAATGCTGAGCGTTTCGGTTTGTCGCAATTGCATCAGTTAAGAGGGCGTGTTGGGCGAGGAGCGGAACAATCTTATTGCATATTAATGTCGGGCGATAAGTTGAGTAAGGACGGGAGAGTGCGCCTGGAAACAATGGTTAAAAGTAATGATGGTTTTGAGATTGCCGAGATTGATTTACAGTTACGCGGACCCGGAAATATAGAGGGCAAACAGCAAAGCGGGGTAATGGAATTAAAATTGGCTGATTTAACAACCGATCAAAATATTTTAGCAGAAGCCAGAAAAACAGTAATTGAAATATTTGAAACTGATCCTGATTTAGCGAAGCCAGAAAACCAAGTTTTAAAAGCCATTTTACTAAAATCTGAAACGGGAATTATGCTCAACAAAATCTCTTAAATAAATTCTACCGAATAATACGTTGGATGATTTGGGATTCTGTGAAATAATTATAAAAAAGCACAGAAATACAATTACATTTATTGAAAATCACATACCATGAAAACACTTAAATCTATTTTTTTACTCGTTTTGTTTGCTTGTTTAGGGTTAGTTTCCCAGGCTCAGGATTCGTTAATCATTAGAAAAATATACGATGAAGCACTGGTTAATGGCCAAGCGTACGAAAACTTAAGATACCTGTGTAAGCAAATTGGACCCCGATTAAGTGGTTCTCCGCAAGCACAAAAATCGGTAGAGTGGGGCAAAGATTTAATGACTAAATACGGTTTTGATAAAGTGTATTTGCAAGAATGTATGGTGCCACATTGGGTACGTGGAGAAAAGGAAGTAGCCAGAATTATTGATGGTAAAAAAATCATTAATGTGCCGATCTCTGCATTAGGAATGTCTCCAGGAACACCGAAAAATGGTGTGCAAGCAAAAATAATTGAAGTTAGAAGTTTAGATGAATTAAAGGAATTAGGCAGTAAAGCCGTTGCTGGTAAAATAGTTTTTTTTAACAGGTCATTTGATCCACGTTTTATAGAAACAGGAAACGCTTATGGAACTGCAGGAGATCAACGGTTTTCGGGACCAGTTTTGGCTGCTAAATTAGGTGCTGTTGGGGTTATTGTGAGGTCTTTAACAGAAAGCTTGGACGATTATCCACATACAGGAACTACCGGCTTTACTGATGGAGATATTAAAATTCCGGCTGCGGCGATATCAACCAATGGTGCAAATCAGTTAAGTGCACTATTAAAACAGCGTAAATTACCCGAAGTAGAATTTTATTTCAAACAGAACTGTGAACTTTTGCCAGACGTTAAATCTTATAATGTGGTTGGAGAGATTACAGGTTCTGAGAAACCCAATGAGTTTATTACCGTGGGTGGGCATTTAGATTCTTGGGACTTAGCAGAAGGTGCACATGATGATGGTACAGGAGTAGTGCAAGCAGTAGAAGTTTTACGAATTTATAAAGCGCTAAACATCAGACCAAAACATAGTGTTAGGGCGGTAATGTTTATGAACGAAGAAAATGGTGGTCGTGGTGGTGCAAAATATGCCGACGAAGCGCAAGCAAATAAGGAAATACATATTGCAGCGATTGAATCAGATGGGGGAGGTTTTACACCTCGCGGATTTACTTTTCAGGATATTTCTAAGGAGGGATTGGTTTATGTAAAAGAAAACTGGAAACAACTATTAGAACCTTACTTAGCAGACCAGCTAAAAGCTGGCGGGAGCGGTGCAGATGTAGCACATCTTCGGAAACTGAATACAGCGGTTTTAATTGGTTTTAGAGCAGATTCTCAACGTTATTTTGATATCCACCATAGTGCAAAAGATGTATTTGAGAACGTGAATAAAAGAGAACTGGCATTAGGAGCAGGCGCTATGGCTGCTTTGGTTTACTTAATCGATACTCAAGGTATTCAGCGGAAGTAGTTTGGGCTTGGTTGTTCCATAAAGTATTGGCATTGCCATGCTTGTGTTTTTTTTGATTGTGGATTGTTTGCAACGTCCCAAGTTGGATAAACCCGAATACCTCTTTTACCACCAAAACCGTTTATGGCTATAATTTTCTTTTCGACTAATACCGATTTAGGGAATACGAAAGCTCCAAATCTTTTTTCGGTTTCGCAGGCGATGATGAAATAGTCGAAATTGTCTTTTTCATCGAAAGGTTGCGTAATCCCTTCAGCATTTCTTTTCCAGATTGCTACAAATTGACCAACTTTTTTAGGGGTAATTTTCGAAGTTCTAAATTCTATTGTTTGTTCTTTGATTTTAAAACAGCAGGCACTGTATTCTTTACTCTCGTTATTAACCTTAAGCCCCGAAAAATCTACGTCGATAAAAATCGAATTTTTTAGCTTTTCTAGCACATTTGGCTTAGGCATTTTCAATGATTATTTTCATGTTTAAAAACTGCTTTTTATATGCGGTTTATAGGTGTCCGTTTTTACTGTAGCACCCAATTCATGCAAAATGTTATATAACCCAAAGTTAGTACGATTAACGTAAATAAAATGTTTAACGCCACGGGCTTGCTTAAACTCTGGCATTCTGGCTATTTTTTCTCCAAATGAATAAAGACCTTCAAAAAATTCCGGTTTGCTAAAATCAAACTCACCTTTAATATAAGGTTGTGCAAATAAAGTAATCATTTCCTTGTAAGTTTGGTGGTAAAATTCAATCTGCGCCTCATTATCCTTCGGTAAAATCATTTCCAACGCCCTAAAAGCTTTGATTGTTTCTTCTTTATCGTTCATCAAATCTGTTGACGTGGTGGAGAAAAAAGGATAATAAAAGCTGTCTGGTAATTCTTTAATGCATCCAAAATCAATAATTCCCAGTTTGCCTTCAGGAGTTATTAGAAAGTTACCTGGGTGTGGATCAGCGTGTACCGCCCGAAGTTCATGTTGTTGGAAATTGTAAAAATCCCACAAGGCTTGTCCAATGGTATTTCGGGTTTCTTGAGAAGGATTTGTAGCTAAAAATTCTTTTAAATGTAAGCCATTTAACCAGCTCATGGTAATTACACGAGGACCAGAAAGCTCTTTATAATAAGTTGGGAAAACCAAATTTGGAATGTTGGCGCAAGCTGCAGATATTTTAAGAGAATTTTCTACTTCTAGTTCGTAGTCGGTTTCTTCTACCAAACGTTCTTCTACTTCTTTCATGTAAACTTCCAATTCCTTTTCGCTCATGCCAAGCAATCTAAATGCAAAAGGTTTCACCATTTTTAAATCAGAAGATATAGAATCGCCTACGCCTGGATACTGGATTTTTACCGCTAGTTTTTCGCCATTTAATTCGGCTTTATGTACCTGTCCAATTGATGCGGCGTTGGTAGATTGTAGATCAAATTTGTCGAAAATTTTATCTGGTGTTTTTCCAAAGTTTTTTCTGAACGTTTGCATAATAAGCGGTCCGCTTAAAGGCGGAGCATTATATTGCGACATGGAAAATTTATCGACATAAGCTTTTGGCAAAATGTTTTTGTCCATGCTCAGCATTTGTGCAACTTTTAAAGCACTGCCTTTCAACTCGCTTAACGAACTATAAATATCTGTTGCATTATCTTCATTCAACTCATCTCTGCTCAGCTCTGGATTGAATATTTTTTTCGAATAATGTTTGATGTAGTTTCCGCCGATTTTAAAACCTGTACCCACAAACTTTGCAGAACGGGCTACTTTACTTGCTGGAATACTGTTTTGTTCTTTCATGTTTGTTAAAGTAAAAAGTAGAAAGTAAAAAGTCAAAAGACCTTTACGATGATGAATTTCGAGATGTAAATTGGTGTTGGGTATGGATATGTAGAGTCAAAAACTCAGAATAAGGAACCAGATAACGAATCAGTTTTTTCCATTATATAAGTGTCTTGATTCTTGCTACTTAATTCTTGCTTCTCAACTAAAACCCCATTTTAAATCCTGCGTTCTGCGCTAAAAACTTGCCATAATCCAATAAATTATCAATCGGACTGCGTTGAAATAAGTCGAAAGTAACGTTAATTCCTTTTTCTATCGCTTCATCTGTTTTTTCAAATCCGGCGGAGTAATCTTTAAGCCAAAAGTTTAACAGAAAAGCCAATTGTAACCACAAAGCATCTTTATACCTGTCGCTCACAAATTTTCGCTCGTTTATTTCGCCACTTTCTAAGCCTTCGCTGATGAGTTCTTTGCTGAATTCTTCAAAAATCTCTTTGCTTTGTTTTAGCTGAGCTGGCGTTTTTAATCCTTTTTTGAAATTATCCATACTGTAATTCACAAAGCTTCTTTTGCTTTTTAAGAGTTCGAAAAAAGTGTAATAAAAAGATAAGGCCTTCTCTCTAACGCTATACGTACCCCAAATTTCTTGCGTTTTAACTTCGCTAATGGTGGTGATAAACAAGCTCGACCAAACTTCGGCGTCAATTGCATCAAAAGAACCAAAGTATTTATAAAATTCTTCTTCGGGGAATTTGTTTTTTTTGGCAAATGTAAAAACCGAATTAGGTTTTTTGCCTTCGCTTAAAACGTAATCAATATAAGCGCTTTGTATTTTTTCTTTTGTAGCCATTTTTACGAGAGTTTTTTGCGTTAGGGAGTGCAGTGGAAATCCTTTTCTTCAATTCTGAGCTTTAGGCGAAGAATAGTAGAAAAGATTGCAACGTAAAGCCCGCCAGAACGCCCTAATTATTAATTACTAATCTTCCTTTATTAACGCTTAAAAAGCAAGTATGTTTTTAGAAAATAATATCTTATTTCGGTCAAAAAAGAGATGACGTCTTTATAAATTCCTAACCGATGACATTCCCCCGTCGATTCCTAAAATCTGTCCCGTTATCCATGAGCTATTTTCCGAAAGCAGAAAAAATGCAGCATCCGCCAGTTCGTTAGGATTGCCAATTCTGCCTAAAGGATGTCGCTTATCTGATGCTTCCTTTTTCTCAGGCGTGGAAATTAGGTTGTGAGCTAAAGGCGTATCTGTTAAAGAAGGTGCGAGCGTATTTACCCTAATTTTGCTGGAAGCAAACTCGGCAGCCAAAGATTTTGTTAAGCCCTCGATGGCGCCTTTTGATGCAGCAATGCTGGAGTGGAAATTCATCCCGGTTTGTACGGCAACCGTACTGAACATCAAAATTGAAGCGGTTTCTGATTTTTTAAGCGCCAGCAAACAAGTTTGAATTGTTTTTACCGCTCCTAAAACGTTCACATTAAAGTCGGCCAAGAAATCAGCTTCGGTTAAACGGGTAAAAGGCTTTAAATTTATTGTTCCAGGGCAATATGCCAAACCATCCAAAACATCCGGAATCTGTGATTTTAATTGATTTTCATCGGCAGTAACATCTAGCTCAATGTAATTCACACTCGCTGGAATTTCACCTTTCTGCCTAGAGGCCGACCATACCTGATGTCCAGCTTCTGCCAATTTTTTAACTAGTGCCAATCCAATTCCCGAGCTTCCGCCGATTACCAAATAGTTCATACTAACCGATGTATTTTAAAAATTCGTTTCTTGTGGCGTCTTCCAAAAACTTACCCGAATATTCGGCCGTTACGGTTGAACTTGTGGTGTCTTTAATGCCACGGGATGATACACATAAATGAGAAGCCTCAATTACCACAGCCACATCCTCGGTATTTAAAGCTTTTTTTATTTCATTAGCAATCTGTATGTTCAAACGTTCTTGAACTTGCGGACGTTGTGAGTAATACTGCACAATTCTATTCAGTTTTGATAAGCCAATAACTGTTCCGTTGCTGATATAGGCCACATGTGCTTTGCCAATAATGGGGACAAAATGATGTTCGCAATTGCTAAAAAGCGTGATGTCTTTTTCAACCAGCATTTGGTTGTATTTATATTTATTTTCGAAAAGCTTTACATCAGGTTTGTTTTTAGGATTTAACCCTCTAAAAATTTCTTTGATGTACATTTTTGCAACCCGTTTAGGTGTTCCTTTTAAGCTGTCATCGGTTAAATCTAAACCCATGATGTCCATAATACTTCTAAAATGAGATTCAATTTTTGCGATTTTCTCGTCATCACTTAAATCAAAAGCATCTTTGCGCATAGGCGTGTCATACGATGTGCCCACATGGTCATCGCCCATTACATCAATCAGTATGTCTTCTTCAGAGAAGTTACTAAGCTGGATATTCGACATAGTTTCGTTCAGTTTCATATAATATTACTTTTAGGTCTAAATCTGTTGCAATGTGCGGCCTAATTAAATCATAAATAATCATTGCAATGTTTTCTGCCGTAGGGTTTAAATTCTTAAATTCTTGTGTGTCTAAATTTAAATTTCGATGATCAAACTTGTCAATTACATGTTCTTTCAACAGATCTGATAATAATTTCATATCAAACAAGTAACCCGACTCTTCATCTACATAACCAGTAACTTTTAAAATTAAATCGTAGTTATGACCATGATAGCTTGGGTTGTTGCATTTGCCAAAAAAGGCTTTGTTTTTTTCTTCGCTCCAATTTGGATTGTTTAACCGGTGTGCCGCATTAAAATGCTCTTTTCTAAAAACAGATATTTTTTGTTTCATTGCTATGTCAACTTAAAATGTGATCTTTTTGTTTTAAAAATTAGCGATAATTATTTTAACTAACGACATTAATTGTTTGCAGGTTTTCCTTTTATCGTTTAGATATTTTGTTTAAAGTGATTTGCCTTTGTTCTTTACACTTGAATCCCAACATTTCCGGATTTCGTTTTTTTACATGTTTATGAGAAATCCGCTGTGCTCTTTCACGCCATAGCTTAAAACTTTTTAGTTTGAGTTGACGACGCATAAGGTTTATCACGTCTTTTTCTGTTAAACCAAACTGAATTTCAATGGCTTCAAACGGAGTGCGATCTTCCCATGCCATTTCAATTACACGGTCTGTATCTAATTCATTTAATATAATCTTCTGTGTTTTCACCCCTATAAAACATTGAAATATAAAACTTGTTTTAAAAAACAGCAGATGTTAATTAACAGCTTGTTGATGTTTGCTATCTTGGTATTTTTAATGGTAAATTTTTGGTGATGGAATTGAGTTTAGTGGTAATTGCAGTGTTGATTTTGTTGTTAGCAGTTTTAGTTTTTCTAAAAAAGCCGAAGGCGAATGCTGACTTTAGTTTAACGGATTATCAGAACCTTAAAACAGATCTTGCCGTGGCGCAACAGCAGATTTTGAGCGCTAAACAAGATAAACAAGAGCTTGAAAATAGTTTGCACTTAAGGATAAACAAGCTAGAAATTGAAAAAACCAGTTTGCTAGAGCAAGTGTCTTTTGAAAAACAGGAATTGGTTAAACTCCAAGAATCTATAAAAGCACAGCAAGAGCGTTTTGATTTGCAAAAAGAGTTTATTGCAGAAACCCAGCTTAAGTTTTCAAAAGATTTTGAACTGATGGCAAACGAAATATTAAAGCAGAAATCTGCTGAATTTACGGAGGTTAACCGCACAAATTTAGATTTACTTTTAAATCCACTAAAAGAAAATATCAAAGCTTTTGAAGACAAAGTGGAGAAAGTTTATAAATCAGAATCTGATGAACGCAATGTTTTGAAAGGTGAAATCACAAAAATGATGGAGCTGAACAAGCAGATTAGTGATGAAGCCAATAACCTCACAAAAGCACTGAAGGGAGATAACAAAAAACAAGGAAATTGGGGCGAAATGGTTTTGGATAAACTGATGGAACGTTCTGGTTTGCTGGAAGACATAAATTACAGCAAGCAAGGAAGTTATACGGCAGAGGATGGCAGTAGGCTATTGCCAGATGTGGTTGTTAACTTGCCTGATGAAAAGCATATCGTTATAGATTCAAAAGTTTCGTTAGTGGCTTATGAGCGCCTGGTGAATTCTGAAACTGATGAAGAACGTAATCTTTTTGTGAAGCAACACGTTGCTGGAATAAAAGCACATATAAATGGTTTGGGTGCTAAAAATTACCATGATTTGTATCAGATTAATTCGCCAGAATTCGTTTTGCTTTTTGTACCGATTGAGTCTTCCTTTGCGATAGCAGTGCAATACGATCAGGAATTGTTTGATTTTGCCTGGAATAAGCGGGTTGTAATTGTAACGCCATCAACTTTATTGGCAACTTTAAAAACGGTAGCTTCTATTTGGAAACAAGAACAGCAGACCCGAAATGCGATAGATATTGCTACAAAAGCTGGTCAGTTGTATGATAAGTTTGTTGGTTTTGTAAGCGATTTACAAAAAGTTGGGGATCATCTAGATAGATCACAAAAAGTATATCAAGATGCGATGGGCAAACTGAGCGTTGGCAATGGAAATCTAGTCGGTAGGGTTGAGAATCTAAAGAAATTAGGTGCAAAAACCACTAAAAGTATTGATGAGAAATTGTTGGAAGAGTAGCTTACAGTAGCTCCATCAGCGTTTCTAATTTCATGCCACGGCTACCTTTTACCAATACCAAAGCGCCACTTATTGGATTTTGTTTTAGGTATTCTGTAGCTTCTGGGGTAGTTTTAAAAAACACTGTGTTCCCGTTTGGACTTTGCTTCTTAAATGTTTCTCCAATTAAAATAACTTGGTAAAAATTATAAGAAATTGCTGTTTGTAACACGCTTAAATGTTCTGCGTCAGCAGTTTCTCCAATTTCAAACATATCGCCTAAAATCAATACTTTTTTATCAGCTTTTAGTTTACTAATGTTCTCAATAGCTAAAACCATACTGCTTGGATTGGCATTGTAATAGTCGCCGATAACCGTATTTTTGGAGGTTGTTGTGATTTGGGAACGGTTATTTTTTGGAGCATAATTTGAAACACCTTTGTTGATTTGGGTTGCCGTTAATCCAAATTCTAAACCAATTGCAACCGCTGCCAAAATATTCTCGAAGTTGTAGGTGCCCGTTAATTGCGAGAGCACTTCATGAGTTTCGTTATTTGCAGTCCATTTAATCCGTAAACAGGGATTGTTATCAATTAATTCTCCTTTAATTTTACTGATATTTCCAGTTCCATAGGTAACTGTTTTTTGGAAACTTCTTTTGCTGGCCATTTCCGTCAAAGCCGAACTATCTTCGTTGATGAAAACAGTTCCGTCACGAGCTTGGAGGAAATCATATAATTCTCCTTTACCTTTTTTTACACCTTCAATCCCGCCAAAACCTTCTAAGTGCGCTTTACCAATGTTTGTTATCAGTCCAAAATCGGGCTGACAAATCTGCGAAAGCATTTCAATTTCTTTTTGATGGTTGGCACCCATCTCTATGATAGCCAATTGAATGTCATTGTCAATCTCTAACACACTTAAAGGAACACCAATGTGATTGTTTAAATTTCCTTTGGTGGCGGATGTTTTGAATGTTTCACTCAGAACGCTATTTATTAATTCTTTGGTGGTCGTTTTTCCGTTGCTTCCGGTTAAACCAATAAAAGGGATTTTTAATTGCTGTCTGTGATGTTTCGCCAGATTTTGTAGCGTATTTAAAGTGGCTTCAACTAAGATAAACTGGTGACTCGTTTTATAGCTTGCATCATCAATTACTGCGAAAGCAGCGCCTTTTCCCAAAGCTTCAGAAGCGAACTCATTTGCATCAAAATTATCGCCCTTCAACGCAAAGAATAAACAGCCTGCAGTTATGTTTCTGGTATCGGTACAAACTTTTGGGTGTGCTAAATAAAGACTGTATAATTCTGAGATGCTCATAAACTTATTTAAAAACGTAAAGTTAAACTGATTTATTTGTTTTTAACACAGAGCAAAGAGTTTTTTCACTGGGATTCACAGAGGGCTTGGATGGTTGGTTTTAACCACGGAGGTCTCAGAGGTCACAGAGTTTGAATGCTTTATTGTTTTTATTGGCTTCCAGCTCTGTGCTCTCCGTGTTCTCTGCGATTAAAATTATTTATGCAAATCAAAAAAATAATTACATTCAAAAATTTCTGGCATTATTTAACCTCACCCTTTAACGTCAAATTATAAAAATCTGTTCTACGATCTTTCAAATTCCTTACACTACCAAACTCATGTAGTTCCTTTAATAAATCCAAATTCACATCTGCAATCAGAATATTTTCTGTGTTAGGCGTAGTTTCTGCAACAATTGCGTTTGACGGGAAAGCAAAGTCAGACGGAGAGAATATGGCAGATTGCGCATATTGTAAATCCATATTATTGACTTTGGGTAAGTTACCTACAGAGCCAGTAATAGCCACGTAACATTCGTTCTCAATGGCTCTAGCTTGTGAGCAAATTCTAACTCGGTTATAAGCGTTTTGTGTATCGGTCCAAAATGGGACAAACAAAATATCCATTTGTTCTAATGCTTGTATCCTAGCCAATTCTGGGAATTCCGAATCATAACAGATCAAAATCCCAATTCGTCCGGCATCTGTATCAAAAACCTTTAAATCATTTCCACCGCTCATTCCCCACGAATGTATTTCTGATGGGGTTGGATGTATTTTAATAGAGCGGTCAAAACTACCGTCGCGACGACATAAATAAGACACATTATAAAGCTTGTCATCCTCTAACAAAGGCATACTGCCAGCAATGATGTTCACATTGTATGACACAGCCAGCTCGCAAAAGCGGTTTCTAATGTATTCGGTATGTTTTGCCAGTTCTCGAATGGCTTTTGCCTCGCCTAAATGGTTATAATCAGCCATTAAAGGCGCATTAAAAAACTCGGGGAAAACGCAAAAATCAGACGAATAATCGCTTACTGCATCAACAAAGTATTCGGCACTTTCCATTAAATCTGATACACTTGGGAATAAGCGCATTTGCCATTGTACCAAGCCAATTCTTATTTTAGATTTTTTCTGTAAGTTGTCTTTTTTCTCGTCAACGTAATATATGTTGTTCCACTCTAATAATGTGGCGAACTCTTTAGACTGCTGGTCTTCTGGGAGGTAGTTTTTTAGTATTTTTTTAACGTGGAAATCGTTCGAAATCTGGAAAGTAAGCGTGGGGTCGTAAATCTCCTTCATCTTCACCTTGTCAATATATTGGCGAGGCGTAAGGTCGGTAAACTTTTCAAAGTTGGGGATTCTTCCACCTAAGATAATAGACTTCAGATTTAAGTTTTCGCACAATAATTTACGGGCGTCATAAAGTCTTCTGGCTAAGCGTAATCCGCGATAATCGGGATGAACAAAAACTTCAATTCCATATAAAACGTCGCCCTCGTGAGTATGGGTGCTAAAGGAATAATTGCCCGTTGCCTGTGCATAAGTATGTGTGTCGCCTAATTTATCGAAATCAACAACAATACTCAAAGCTGTAGCAACCACTTTACCGTTAACTTCAATACATAGCTGCCCGTCCGGAAAAATGTTTATTAACTTTTCTATTGATTTCTCTCTCCAAAAACTTTCTCCCATAGCCGAGTAGGCAGAAATCATCGCTGATTTTAGATCAATATAATCTTCGGGTTTTAGGGTTCTTAGTTCAACAGTCTCTATTGAGTTTGGTTTTATGGACATACTATTTGTTATAAATGAGAAAGCCCCGAAAAAGCAATTTCTCGAGGCTTTTAAAAAATTGTTATGATTACTTTAAAAGCAACTTCCGTACCGCGGTTTTACCATCGCTGGTGATTTTCATTAAATATAGCCCTCTTTTTAACGACGATAGGTCAATTTCTTGTTTGTTTTGCAAGTCGTTCTTGTGCATGACCTGCTGCCCTCGCAAATCGATTAAACTTAAGTCGTAACGTTTGCTGAAATCTATATTTAGATTGCTGACAACTGGATTTGGATAAAATCTGAAATTGTTGAAAATAGCATCCTCTTGTATAGCTGTTTGAAAAAAGTTGAATGGGGAAGAGTATACGCTACAACCACTTGCGTTGTAAGCTTCAACAATATATGCGCCGTTGGTAGTCGGACTAAATGTTTTAGAAGTGGCTCCAGTAATCGGGGTGTTTCCTAAATACCATTGGTACTTCGCAGCTGTAACGTTAGCGTCTAAATTATTGCCAGTTTGCTGGACCGACGGCCTGTTCGGAATTGAAGCAACTGTGATAGTCACAGTGGATTTGTTTCCTGCACACGCACCATTCATTGGGGTAACCTCAATAGTAACATTGCTATTTTCAAACACAACGCTATATTGTGTGGGCGATATTTGGGTAATACCGGAAGTACCGGTGATATTCCAAACATAATTTGTAGCCCCTGTTGATGTTGAAGCTGTATAAATCACAACACGATCGGTACAGCCAACGCCAGTGTTTGCACCACTGGCAATACCAGTTCCAGATATGATTACATTTCCCGGTGTAGTACATTGCGCAAAAAGCTGACTTAGAGGCAATAGGAGCAAGGATAGAATAGGTAGTATTTTTTTCATTAAGATAAAAATTTATTAAAGTTAAGGAAATTATCTTTTTAGCCAATACCTAATTTATTGTTATACTAATATGTTATTAAAATAGATACATAAATGTTTATTTTTGCCAAATGAAATTACCAATAGTAGCATACGGAGATCCTGTTTTAAAGAAAGTCGCAGATAATATTGATCAAGATTATAAAGAACTTAAATCCTTGATTGATAATATGTTTGAGACAATGTATGCTGCGAGCGGGGTAGGTTTGGCCGCACCACAAGTTGGTTTACCTATTAGGTTATTTGTAGTAGATGCTTCTCCATTTGCTGAGGATGAGGAGGGTTTGAAAGATTTCAAAAAAGTTTTTATAAACCCAGTTATTGATGAAGAGACCGGTGAGAAGTGGGATTTTAATGAGGGATGTTTGAGTATTCCTGATATTAGAGAAAACGTGAGCAGGCATAGAGATTTGAAAATCAGTTACTATGACGAAAGCTTTGAGCTTAAAAAAGAAGCTTTTACCGGTTTAGCCGCTAGGGTTATACAACACGAATACGATCATATTCAGGGTAAACTATTTACCGATAGAATCAATCCACTTCGTAAAACAATGCTTAGAGGTAAATTAGACGCAATTTCTAAAGGTGCCGTAAAAGTGGATTATAAAATGAAATTTCCACTGCAAAGAAAAAAACGATAATTTAGTTCATTGGTCATAGGTAGTTAGTTCTTAGGTGGTTAGTTTATTAGAACTTTCCTTATGTCAATTTGGTTCATTATTCATTACCGTTAGCAGGTAGCTCCCTCTCCTTCGGAGAGGGCTGGGGTGAGGCTTTTTAATCTTTCCCTCTCGACTTATTACCCTCAGTAATCTGTTTAATAAGGGCGCCCCAAGCAAAAGGATTTAAAAGTGGATTGGTTTGAACCATGTGGCTGTTCATGAGTGTGTTGTGGTTGTTTTGAAAACTAGTTCCGTTGTATTCTCCGCCGTCTCGCGGTAGGCTAGCGGTTAAGTCTCTTAGACTTTCCTTAGAGATGTTTTTCATTGCAATTTCCAGATCATCATCTGCAAATTTCATTGTTAAAAAGTCCTTTTTAAACTCGTCAACACTAGCCCAAGGGAAAACCGTAACCATAGGTAGTTCAATATTATCGGCTTTGATCTTAATCAATGCGGTGAATTTTCTTTCAGTAAGATTTTTAGGTATATTAAGTTTTAGTTTTTTATATCCGACGGAGCTAAACACCAAACTATCACCTTCATGCACTACAAAAGAGAAATAGCCTTTATAGTTTGCACTGTATGTTTTTCCTTCTTCAGATAAATTTCTAATGGTTACGTATGGAACTACTGAATTACTGTCTCTATCATAAACTACCCCAGAAAACTGCACAAGCGGTTTACCCTGCTGGCTAAATGCCTGCAAACCAAAAGTAAGTAATAGGATAATCAGTAAGTTTTTCACAACGCTAATTTATATCAAAAAAAATACCATGTTGGTTTAATCTTGTTAATTTTTGTTAAACAAAAGAGCCTTCTCTTTTTAACGAAAAGGCTCTCTAAATGTTTTATCAGCTAAGCTTATTTGCTGTTTGGCATTACCGCATTTGGCGAATCAATAGGCGTTAAGTTAATGGCTTCAACAGATTTAATTTCTGGTACAGCTTTAAGCACAGCCTGCTCAATTCCTGCTTTTAGCGTCATTATACTCATCGGACATGATTCACATGAGCCCAACAATTTAATTTTTAAAATATTTTCGTCTGTTATCTCTAAAATAGAAACATTCCCAGCATCAGCAATTAAGTACGGCCTAATTGTATCTAATGCGGCCTCTACTCTTGCCAATAAATTTTCTTTATCACTCATCGTGTTTTATTTTATTCCTAAAAATACAGATTTTATTCTTTTTAATTACACAGCACTTTTATTTTGTGCTTGGTTATTTCTAATTGCAACTTGTTGAGCAACTTTTTGGGCCAATTCCATAAATGCTGCGGCAATTACATTGTCTTCTTGTAAAACCACAGGCGTTCCACTGTCGCCGGCTTGGCTTATGCTTTGCACCAAAGGCAGTTCTCCTAAAAATGGGGCGTTGTACATTTCTGCAAGTTCTCTACCACCGTTTTTTCCAAAAATATAATATTTGTTATCTGGCAATTCCGCTGGTGTAAAGTACGACATGTTTTCAACCACACCTAAAATAGGGATATTAATGGCTTCCATCCTAAACATACCAATACCCTTTTTTGCATCTGCAAGTGCTACTTGTTGTGGCGTAGTTACAATCACTGCCCCAGATATTGGGAAACTTTGGGCTACCGTAATGTGTATATCGCCAGTACCCGGAGGTAAGTCAACTACTAAATAGTCTAATTCGCCCCAATCTGCATCATTAAAAAGTTGTTTAACAGCGGTAGAAGCCATTGGTCCCCTCCATGGCACAGGTTGGTTTGGATCTGTAAAAAAACCTAAGGAAAGTAATTTAATACCGTATTGCTCAATAGGTTCAATCCGGGTTTTACCGTTAACTTCAGAAGCTTTGGGTTTTGCACCTTGTAGATTAAACATAATTGGCACCGACGGGCCGTAAATGTCTGCATCAATTAAACCTACTTTTGCACCATTTAAATTTAGTGCTAGAGCCAGGTTCGAGGCAACGGTTGATTTACCAACGCCACCTTTGCCAGATGCTACCACAATAATGTTTTTGATGTTCCCGGTCAATTGTTGTGGCGGTGCGGTTACACGGCTACTCATTTTAATACTGATTTCGGCATCCTTACTTACAAAATGTTTGATTGCGTTTCGGCAGGCATTTTCCAGCATTTCCTTCATTGGGCATGCCGGTGTAGTAAGTACCACCGTAAAACTTACCTTGTTGCCATCAATCGTTAAATCCTCAATCATTTTCAAGGTCACCAAATCCTTCTTCAGATCGGGGTCCTCTACATTTTTTAAGGCGTCTAATATATTTTCTTTCGTAAACGACATTTTATTTAATTTATGTCCGAATTTACAAAACTTACAATGATATATAGGATTCGGCGTTGTTTTTGACACAAAACCGAGAAATAATAAAATATCTTTGACGATAATTTTAAGCAACAGCTGATTGTATGACCAAGCCCTACCAAAAGTCTTTTTTTAAAAAATATAGAAAAACAATCCTTATCACTGTTGTGGCTTTTTTAGCGATTATGGTTGTTGGTGTTTCCGTCATCTATAACAAAAGGGATGGACTGTTGAAGTCCGCTGTAGAGAAAGGGATCATCAAAGCAAAAGTGAAGTATAATTTAAATGTAGCTATTGCTTCTTATGGGTTTGATGGATTAACGTCTGTTTACCTTAAAGATGTTACGGTGATTCCAGAAAACCGTGATAGTTTAGCTAGAATAGGCGACTTAAAGATCGGGGTAAAGTTGTTCCCATTGCTGTTCGGAAACGTAAAAATTGCAGAACTAACGATTCACAACGCGTTACTGTCCTTAGTAAAGAAAGATAGTGTAAGCAATTACGATTTTTTGTTTAAAAAGGATGTGCAGGATTCGGTGAAAAAAGATGCTAAAACCGATTTGTCTGAGCTTGCTAACAAGCTTTTGAAAAAAGCACTGGATAAAATTCCAGATGATATGGATATCAAAAACTTTGTGATAAGCTATGATCAGGATACTACTCATTTTAGTTTAAAAGCAGAAAGCGCAACCATTGTAAGCGGAAAAGTAAATTCTACCATCAAATTAAACGATCACCAAGCAGTATGGCATGTAACGGGCTCCGCAGATCCTTCAAACCAACAATTTGATTTAAAGTTTTTTGCGGATAATCAACCTGTAAAAGTTCCGTATTTGGATAAGAAATACGATTTAAAAGTAAGTTTTGATACAGTAAGAACCATTATGAGAGGTGCAAAACGGGTGGGGAAGGAGTTCGAGATTGATGGTACTTGGTACGTAAGAAACCTGGTGATTAACCATCCGAAAATTGCCCCTAATGATGTTATTGTGAAATCTGGATCGGTAGATGCAATCATGCTTATTGGTCCAAATTACGTTGCTTTGGATAGTAGTTCGGTAGTTAGTTTGGGCAAAGCGCAAGTTAGCCCATTCGTGAAAATAACTTTTGGTAATAAGAAAATATACCAGCTAAAGCTTAACGCTTATGATCAAGTTGCACAAGACGTTTTTGACGCCTTTCCCATCGGTTTATTTGAGTCTTTAGAGGGTATAAAAGTAAATGGAAAGCTAAATTACATGCTTGATTTTTATTTAGATGAAGCCAAGCCAGATGGTGTTGTATTTAGCTCGGGCTTAACCGGGGCTGATGATTTTAAGATTATGAAGTTCGGTAAAGTGAATTTCCAGAAAATCAATAATCCCTTTACATACACTCCATACGAAAAAGGAAAACCTGTGCGAGACATTACAGTTGGTCCGGCTAACCCAAACTACGCATCGCTTCAGTCTATATCTCCAAACATGAAAAACGCGTTGATCAGCTCAGAAGACCCCACTTTTTACTCGCATAAAGGGTTTGAAGAGGAAGCCATACGGAAATCAATTGCAACCAACTTTAAAGCAAAATCTTTTAAAAGAGGAGCAAGTACCATATCTATGCAGTTGGTGAAAAACGTTTTTTTAAACCGTAAAAAAAATCTAGCCCGTAAGTTTGAGGAGATATTGATTGTGTGGCTGATAGAAAATCAGAAACTGACCTCAAAATCTAGAATGTACGAGGTTTACTTAAACATTATTGAGTGGGGCAATAACGTTTACGGAATTGGCGAAGCAGCGCATTATTACTTCGGTAAATCGCCGGCAGAGTTATCTGTGGGAGAATCTATTTACCTGGCCAGTATAGTTCCTAAACCAAAAGCTTCTTTATACAAATGGCAGTATGATGGTTCTTTAAAGCCATTTATGAGTGGTTATTATGCATCGTTAGGTAAGTTAATGGCCATTAACGGATACATTGCTAGAGATAGCAGTAATTATGGTTTCTATAATGTGAGGTTAAAAGAAAGCTTACGTAGGCAAATTGCGCCAAGTGATTTTGTGCCCGATAGTCTTGCAGAAGAAGAGGATAATGGTTTTTTTAACCTAAATATTTTCAAAAAAGTATTGCCCAAAGATTCCGTTGAGAAAAAGGAAAGTTTTTTAAAGCGTGTTTTTGAGGGAGAAAATACTGGGAAAGATAGTACAGAGAAAACACCAAAAGAGCGTCGTATAGAGCGTCGGGAGCAAAGGAAGAAGCAATAAATAAGTTATTTTTTGGTGCTGATAATAGCAAAGGGTAACACTTATCTCAGGAAAAAAATCTTTTTATGAGATTTAGGTATAGACCTTGCATGGTTAATAACAAACATTACATTTTATGGGACGACACGTTTATGAGACAGGATTAATTGGTAATTGCTCTTTTTTAGCACATATTCATAAAAATACCGACGTTAAATGGCTTTGCTGGCCAAGGTTTGATAGCTCTTTTGTTTTTGGATCTATGTTGGACGAAAACAAGGGCGGAGAATTTTCAATCAAACCATCTGGCGAATTTACTTCTAAGCAGTACTATCAAGAAAACACCAATATTCTTTGCACAGAAATTACCACAGAAACAGGTAAATACAGAGTTACTGATTTTGCACCCAGGTTTCAGCAATATGATAGATATTTTAAGCCTTTAATGCTTGTAAGAAAAATTGAGCCTTTAGAAGGTAATCCACATATTAAAATTGTGTGTAAGCCAGTTTATAACTATGGCTTAACCGAGTTAGAAACGGTAAGAGGAAGTAACCATGTTAACTTTCATGGCTGTGGCGAAAACTTACGCTTAACTACAAATGCAACGATTTCATACATTGTTGAAAACCAGTATTTTATTCTGAAAGAAACAAAATACGCGATTTTAACTTACGGTGAACCCCTTGAAGCAGGTACCGAGGTTACCGCAGAACGCTTTTTGCAGGAAACCAACGCTTATTGGCGAACTTGGGTGAAGAGATCATCCATCGGTGATTTTAATCAGGAATTTGTGATTAGATCAGCTTTGGCTTTAAAAATCCATCAATATGAAGATACTGGAGCTATCATTGCAGCCAGTACCACCAGTTTGCCAGAGTTCCCGGGAAGTGGTAGAAATTGGGATTACCGCTACTGTTGGTTAAGAGATACCTATTATGTAATTAGCGCACTGCACCACATTGGGCACTTTGAGGAAACAGAAAAGTACTTCGATTACATTACCGATATTTCTTTTGAAGAAGGTTTGCGCTATCAGCCTTTGTACAGTATTTCCCGCCAAAAAGATTTAACAGAAAAAATCGCCGATCATTTAGAGGGCTACCTAGGTAATGGACCAGTGAGAATTGGGAACCAAGCTTATGAGCATATACAGAATGATATTTACGGACAGGCATTGATTTCTCTTTTACCTTTATATACTGATCATCGTTTTGTTTTTTCAGAACGTAAAGATTCGGCCCATTTAGTAGAAATGGCCTTGAAAAGAATTGAGCATACTATTGATGAAAAAGATGCTGGAATATGGGAATTTAGAAACAGTGCTTATATGCACTGCTACAGTAACTTGTTTCAATGGGCGGGTTGTAGCGCAGCGCTTAAAATTGCAAGAAGCATCAATAATAAAGAGCTTGAAGAAAAAGCCAGGGGTTTAATGGAACGGGCTGCGGAACATATTGAAGCTTGTTATGATCCTGTCCGTAAGGTTTACACACACGCTGTTGGTAGCCCGTATTTAGATGCAAGTACCTTGCAACTGATTATGATGAACTACATTGACCCTAATTCGCAAAAAGCTCGAGATCATTTGACCGCTTTAGAGGCAGAACTTAAAACACCAAACGGTTTGTTTTACCGATATGTACATACTGATGATTTTGGTAAACCCGAAACTACATTTTTGATTTGTGCATTTTGGTATGTGGAAGCTTTAGCCTGTGTAGGGCGATTGGATGATGCAATACGAGAATTTGAAAAATTGATGCCTTATGCCAATGATTTAAAACTGTTTAGCGAAGATGTTGACGAAACAGATGGCAGTATGTGGGGGAATTTTCCGCAGGCATACAGTCATGTTGGGTTAATGAATGCAGCCTACAGAATTTCCAATAAATTGAATAAGCCTCTGTACTTATCTTCAGAGACTATTAAGTAAGTTTCTTACTTCTTCCACATTTCTGAGGTAATAATTTGCCTCAGAAATGCTTGTGCCAACCTTAATGGTAATTGCAACATCGTTAATGGCAGTAAATATATCCTCATCCGTATGGTCATCGCCCATGGCAATAATGAAATCAAACTGTTTGTTGTGAAGGTATTCTAAAGTAGCTTTCCCTTTGTTGATTTCTGCATTTTTAACTTCTAGTACTTTATTCCCGGGTAAAAGCTGTAGCCCCATTTCTCTGGTGAGGTATCTCATGTTGCTCATCAGCTCATTCGCTCTAAGTTCTCCTAAGCCAGTTTCCACTTTTCGGTAATGCCAAGCAAATGAATACCTCTTTTCTTCAATAAAACTACCTGGAGTTCTGTCTGAGTAGGATTCTAACATTGGGCGTACGTTTACTTTCCATTTATCAGAAAGATTTGGTGTTTCCTCCCAGTCGTTAGTTCCAGATTTTTTCCAAGCACCGTGTTCTGCAATCAAGTCTAAAGCAGGCAAATGTCCAAACCATTGCTCCAGCGTTTCATGCTTTCTACCACTAATGATGATTACTTGGTTTCTATCATCGTTGCTTAACTTATTAATCAACTGATAAAGTTCTCGATCTGGCGATGCATCATCAATATTAGCTTTAAAGTTCACCAACGTTCCATCATAATCTAAAAATAATGCTCTTTTTTTAGCGCTTCTCATTTTGGTGCTAAATTCAGCTAATAAATTTTTGTTTACATGTCTTGCTCTTCTTGATTTTTCTGTTTCTTTTGCTTCTTTAAGTTGATCCATAAATACTTTTACCCAATGTTTGATGTCAAATTTTGTAACGGTTTGTTTTAAGCTCGTCATTCTGCACTGTTGCTCTTCCTCGCTCATTTCCAATGCCTGAATAATAGCTTGGCTCATCTCTTCTAAATTGTTAGGGTTAACAATCAAAGCTTCAACCAGCTCTTTGGATGCACCTGCCATCTCGCTTAAAATCAGTACCCCGCTATTGTCGGTTTTGCTGGCTATATATTCTTTGCTCACCAAATTCATCCCGTCTCGCATGGGCGTAACTAAGCAAATCTGTGATTTGTTATAAAGCGCAGAAAGCTCTTCAATAGGGAAAGATCTGTAAAAATATTGAATAGGGTTCCAGCTTGTAGTACGGAATCTGGCGTTGATGTTGCCTACCATTTTATCAATATTATCACGCAACTCGCTGTATTGCGGAATGGTATCACGAGACGGTACCACAATCATATGCAGGCAAATTTGCTCCACGTATTTTGGGTTCTCTAATAAAATCTTCTCAAAGGCCGCTAATCTTTGTAAAATCCCTTTGCTATAATCCAATCGATCAATCGATAAAATAACTTTGACGTCACCTAGAATTTCATTGTAATGATTTATAATCTCCATTACTTTCGAGGTTTTTGGCAAGGCACTAAATTTTTCGGCATCAATTCCCATTGGGAAAGCATCAATAGCAATATTCCTGTCTTCTTTATGGATGATATTTGCACTCGTCTGTATCGGTAAAACCCGAGTGGCCGAACTTGTGAAATGCCGTACATCATCATAAGTATGGAAACCAATCAAATCGGCACCAAGCATTCCTTCTAAAAGTTCTGATCTCCAAGGGATCAAACGAAATAGCTCAAAAGAGGGGAAGGGGATGTGCTGGAAAAAGCCGATGGTTGCATCTGGCAATTCATCTCTCAACAATCCCGGTAAAAGAAGTAATTGGTAATCTTGAATCCAGATGACGTCATCTGGTTCGGCAAATTCTAAAACTGCATTTTTGAATTTTTCATTAACGGCCTTATAGCTATCCCAGTAAGTCTGTTCAAATTGCGCATAGGTGCTCATGTAATGAAAAATTGGCCAAAGCGTTTCGTTAGAAAATCCTTCGTAGTATAAGTGTATTTCTTCTTCGGTTAAAAAAACCGGAGCAAGATTTTCTTTTGCAAGCTTGTTTTTAATTCGGGGTTCTTCAGATTTTGGTACGTCTAATCCACACCAACCAATCCAAATATTGTTGCCTTCTTTATATACAGAGCCTAAACCGGTAGCCAACCCCCCTTCGCTTACTTTTAGTTGGTATTCGTTGTTCTCTTCAGTAATCTTAACTGGTAATCTATTCGAAATAATAATTGTCTTACTCATAATTTTCTGATAGTACTGTGCCTACATATACAAGCAATTATGTAACCATAAAACCTAAAGAATATAATTATGGTAAAAAAGAAGGCTTTTTAAAATGAGAATATTTTTTTATTAGCTCGTTTTTTATTTAAATGATAAGTTAGTTATGCGTCTGCGTTGAAACTTATCGCTGATAATTAGGTTGGAACTTTTGCTGGTCCATACCATCATGAAAAGGTCATCTAATTTAATTTACAAAAAACTAGACGTTTAAACATTTATTTTTGTTGAAAATATAGAATAATGAAAGAGATTATTGATTCCTTAAATTGGAGATACGCCACTAAATCGTTTAACGGCGACAAAAAATTAACAGATAACCAGCTAGATGGATTATTGTCAGCGATTCAGCTTGCACCGAGTTCTTTTGGCTTGCAGCCTTATAAAGTTATAGTAGTTGAAGACCAGAAAGTTAAAGAGCAACTAAAGGCGGCGGCATATGGACAAGCTCAGTTGACAGATGCTTCACACATTTTTGTATTTGCAATAGAGAAGAACTTCTCCGAAAAACATGTCGATTCTTTTATAGCAAATATTGCTGAGACCCGCGGTGTTGCGGTAGCCGATTTGAAAGGTTTTTCGGATGTGATGAAAGGGACTGTAAACTCAAGATCAGCCGAGGAGTTAGATGTTTGGAACAGCCGCCAAGCTTATATTGGTTTGGGCGTTTTGTTAGAAACTGCTGCATTAAATAGAATTGATGCATGCCCAATGGAAGGTTTTGATAATGCAAAGTTTGATGAGATTTTAGGTTTACAGATTGAAAACTTACATGCTGTAGCTATTGCTGCTGTTGGCTTTAGAGCGGCAGATGATGTTTATCAGCATTATACCAAAGTGAGAAAAGCAAAGGATAATTTATTTATCCATATCTAAAACCTAAATGCATAAAAAAAGCTCCTTGATAAATTTATCAAGGAGCTTTTTTGTGATGATTTAAAACTATTCAGCAGTTGGAGTTTCCTCTGCTTTAGTTTGTTCAGCTGCAGGAGTTTCCTCTGTTGCTGCTTCTTCAGAAGTAGCTTCTGCTGTAACCTCTTCAGTTGTTGCTTCTGCAGTAACTTCTTCTTCCACTGGCTCTTCAGCTGGTGGAGTGTTTTTAGCAGCTACTGCCGCTGCAGTTGCTTCTTTCTTTTTAGTTTCTGCTTCTAAAGCTACTTTTTTAGCAGCTTCTTTAGTTGAAGATAAGCCATCTTTTTTAGCTTGTATTTTACTTTCTTTGCTTTCTAACCAAGTTGCAAATTTAGCATCTGCTTGTTCTTGAGTTAAAGCTCCTTTTGTAATACCACCGTTTAAGTGATTTTTGTAAAGTACGCCTTTGTAAGAAAGTATAGTTTTAGCAGTATCAGTTGGAGTTGCTCCAGTTGATATCCAAGTAACTGCTTTATCAAAATTTAATTCGATAGTTGCGGGGTTAGTGTTTGGATTGTAAGAACCTAATCTCTCAATAAATTTACCGTCTCTTGGAGATCTTGAATCTGCCACTACGATGTGATAAAAAGGTTTTCCTTTTTTACCGTGTCTTTGTAATCTAATTTTAGTTGCCATTTTTTAAATACATTAAATTTTTGCAATACCCCTTTTCTCGAAAGGGACGCAAATGTACATTTTTTAACGCTAATAAGCTAATGTGATAATGTTATTTTTTTTGTGTGAAGCTAAAAAAATGTAATACTTTTATCATATGCTTATAAGAACTCTAATTATTGCGTTTGTGATGTGTTTAAGTACACAGTTTGTACAATCGCAGGAAAATAAAATATTGATTTCATTTAAAGATAATACGTCCAAGGTTATCAAAAAAGGAGATTATGTTAGGTTATCATATCCAAGTAATAAAATGGATATCAAAAAAACAGCTAAAACACCACAACTTTTAGGGTTTAGAGGGAAAGTAGATTCTATCGCTCAAAATCAGGTTTGGCTAAAAGTGGATAAAAGAACAGCGAAAAAGCGAGTTTTTACTATTGATGATATTGTGGCCATCAAAAGTGTTTCAAAATCGGCTGAATTTTTAACGTTTTTGGGGTCTTGGGCAGTTATAGGAACGGGAGCAGCCTTGGCAGCAAACGCAGCAGATTTAAATTCTGGAGCTGTAGCATTTGCGGGAATTTTTTCTGTGTTTCCATCGGCAATATTAACTGCAAACGTTTTTTACCCAACCAAACCTAAACATAAAGTAGGTGAGGATTATACAATAAAGGTGATTACTATTAATTAGAATCACCTTTATTGGCTTAAGTAATACGTTAAAGGTCTGCTAAAAAAACAAGCAGTAGCAGATAATTTATTTAGTTTCCTCAATAAATATCCCAACATCATTAATCCCTTTAAGCGGATTATCTCTCATATTTTGCTCAACGATTAGGGTGTATTTTCCAGTGCTGGCAAATTTATATCGCTCTTTGTAGATGAGCTGGTATGTAAATAAATTCCCGCTTCCAGTGCCCAGCCATTGGCCATCTGGCATAGCTAGCTGAAACTCTTGCCTTACAGGTATATCTTTTTGGTTAGGACCAATAATATGGAAACGCAACCATATGTTCGCGTACTTATAATCCGCGGTATGCCTAAAGTTTACATATATATTATAAGCCTGCATACTATCAGTTATGTTAATGTTTGCCTTCACAGGGTTTACGTAGCTCCAAGTCTGTTTTGGAATTGCTTGGTAGGTATCTACTTTAACATTTTGATCAACACAACCTTGTATGCCAACCACTGGCAAAAAAAACAGAAATAATAATTTTTTAAATTCCATTACTCTTGTGTGGGCTTGTTGTTGTTATTGGTCCTGCGTTTTTTGTTGCGATTGTTGCGTTTAGGCTTGTCGGCTTGAGCAGGGTCTTCTGTCGATTTTTCTGTGTTTGCCTGAGGTTTTGCTACTCTCGGTGCATCAGTACTGTCCGCCTTTTCAGTTTTATTAGCAGGTCTACTGTTTCTCGCCTTATTTCTGTTGTTGTTCTTGTTTTTACGAGCTTTTTCATCTAAACGGGTCAAGCTATCTTGTCCTACTACGTTTTCGTAATCAAAAGACTTTTCAGTAGCTTTTAACTCCTCCATTACGGCTGCCATATCGCGTAAATCCTCTGGCTTCTCACCACGTTTATTCATTTCCTGAATCTCTTTTACACGTGTTGCCTCTACCGGAATCCAAGCGTTTTCTTCTCCGAAGTAGCTAAACCACATCAGTTGTTTAAAGATGTCAGTTTTTTGAAGTCGGGCTTCCCCTTTTTCGGTTTTTAAACGATCAGCATGAGACGGAATGGTCTTTAGCGCATCCATATAAGTGTCTAACTCGTAGTTTAAACAGCATTTAAGTTTGCCGCATTGACCAGCAAGTTTCAACGTATTTAGCGATAAATTCTGATACCTGGCGGATGATGTAGAAACCGTTTTAAAATCGGTTAGCCAAGTACTGCAGCATAGCTCTCGTCCGCATGAGCCAATTCCACCTAATCTGCTGGCCTCTTGGCGCATTCCGATCTGGCGCATTTCTATCCTTACCCTAAAAGCTTCGGCAAGTTTTTTAATTAATTCTCTAAAATCCACACGACCATCAGCAGTATAATAAAAAGTTGCTTTTGAGCGGTCTCCTTGGTATTCAACATCAGAAAGTTTCATGGCTAAACCAAGTTCTAAAGCTATCGTTCTAGCTTTATGCATCGTTTCAGACTCTCTTTCCTTTGCGTTTTTCCATTTGTCTACATCTTGCGGTGTAGCTTTACGATAAAGTTTTAAAGGCGATTTTTCTTCCGTAACTTTTTTGCGTTTCATCTGCATACGCACCAGTTCGCCGGTAAGCGTAACATGACCAATATCGTAACCACCGGTAGTGGTTTCAACGGCTACTAACTCACCGTTTTCGATATAAATATTCTCGTCATTTTTGTAAAAATCCTTTCTTGAACCCTTAAAACGTATTTCAACGTAAGGAAAAGGTTTATAATTAGAAGGTAAATCCATGTCGGATAACCAATCGTAAACATCCAATTTGCTGCAACCGCCATCTGTTAAACAGGTGCCATTACTTTTGCAGCCATTAGGAGTAGTGCTACAACCACCACCTCCTGATGAACAACTTCCACATCCCATAATTTATAATATAATTGAGTCCGCCGTAGGGCGGAGCGTTTTAAATTTTAAAATTTTAACTAAGGTCAAAGATACATCTAAAAATAATATTTTAGGGTTTGCGTTTCGCTCAATATGATATTGGGCTTTTTCTAATTCTTGCGCAACTGCCTGTACCTGTGCTAAGGTTAATACCGACGAAAATTTACTGATAAATTCCAATTCTTTTTCGGGAATATGAATTAAGCCAGGTGTTTGCGCAATAAACAGGGTGCATTCCCGCATTAGATTTACGCCATAACGCAAAAAGTTTTTTTGATTTTCCCGACCCATTTTCGCCAGTTCGCCCTCTGTATAGGTAACTATTTCTAAACCTTTATTTCCCCAACAAGCCCTTAACCAGCCTAAAAATAAATCGTGAAAGCTGTTTTCTTGATGCCCCATGAGTTGAAGTGCAGTTTGCAAACTCCCGTTACTCAAGTAGGCCAGTTGTTTAGCCACTGCGCTATTGATGTTTTTTTTATCAATCAAATAATCTTCAATTTCGCCAGCTTTTAATTTAGGGATTTTTACCAGTTGTGTTCTGGAAATAATGGTGTTTAAAATCTGATCCTGATTTTGCGCTACCAATAAAAAAAGTGTTTTTTGCGATGGCTCTTCGATTACTTTAAGCAAGGCATTACCCTCCTTTTCTAGATATTCGGGCAACCAAAGTATCAGTATTTTATATTCTGATTCGAACGGTTTTAAGCTTAGTTTACTGATGATACTGTGAGCTTCGGCGATGTTAATGTTAGCCTGTTTGTTTTCTGCATTTAATTGTTCCCGCCATTCATCTAAGCCTAAATACGGATTTGCTAAAAACGCAGCTCGCCATTCTTCAATAAAAGTTAATGCAGTATCTTCTTTATGTTTTGCAAAGAAAGGGTAGGAGAAGTGCAAATCTGGATGAACCAATTTATTGTACTTTCTGCATGAAGAACACTCACCGCAAGAGTCTGCTTCTTCCTTGTTTTCGCAACAAATATATTGGGCATAAGCCAAAGCCAAAGCTAAACTTCCAGAACCTTCGGGCCCTAAAAACAGCTGCGCATGACTAATACGTTCATCTTTAACAGTTTGTACGAGGTGCTTTTTAACAGCTTCTTGACCTACAATATTTTTGAATTGCATGTTTGCAAATTAATAAAATTAATGGAACGACTGGATTTTAGGGTTGCTTTAAATTCTCATTTTTAAACAGGCTCTAAGTGTATTCAATCTTTTTAATCTCAATTTAATAGGGTTATCATTATTTTTACAAGATGCTTAGAATAGGAATAGCGGAAGACGACCATAAAATTGCAATTCTTCTTAAAACTGCTTTGGTTGAAAGCGATTACCAAGTAGCTGTTGAGGATAATGGTTTAGATGCCTTAACGTTTTTCAAAGCGGAAACTTTCAATTTGCTTATTATTGACGTAATGATGCCCGGGATTAATGGCGTTCAGCTTTGTATGCAGTTGAGAAAAGAGGGAATAAAAACCCCCATTTTGATGTTGACCGCTTTAGGAACTGTAGATGATAAAGTGATTGGACTGGAAGCTGGAGCAGACGATTACTTGGTTAAACCTTTTCATTTGAAAGAGCTTTTGGCAAGAGTAAGCGCATTATTGCGTAGACAGAAATATGTAGACGAACCCGAAACAAATTTGTTGATTTTTGAAGATTTGCAAATGAATATCGAAAGCAAGGAGGTAAGTAGAGGTGGTGTTTCAATTGAATTGAGCGCTAAAGAATTTGCGCTGTTAATGCTGTTTTTACAAAACCCGAACCGCTTGCTTTCTAGGCAATATATTGCGGAACAGGCTTGGGATATCCATTTTGAAAGAGGTACCAACGTGATTGATGTTTATATTAACTTTTTAAGGAAAAAAATAGAAAAAGGCTTCTCGCGGAAGCTCATCCATACCAAAATTAATATGGGATATATTTTAAAATGATGAAAATCAAAGACCGCATAGCCCTGTTTTTTACCCTCATTAGCACTACCATGCTGCTAATGGTATTATGTGTGGTGTATTTTACTTTCATGAAGTTTTTAGAGGCTGATTTTTTTGAACGTTTAACGGATCGGACTATGGTTACAGCCACACTTTACTTAGAAGCCGACGAAATTAGTAGAGATGACTTGGACGTTGTTAGACAGAAATATCTTCAGAAGCTTAATGGCGAAGTAATTAGGATTTACGATGAAAAAGATAGAGCCACCTTTATAGGCGATTCTACCCAATATTGGACTAAATCTATTATTGATAAAGTCCGCCAAAAAAAACATTTAAAATATGATGATGGCGAAAAACAGGTAGTAGGTATTTATTATAAAGACAACCAAGGCGATTTTGTGATTTTAGCGGCAGCAGCAGATTTTGGGTCGCATAAGCGATTGGGCAAGTTGCTTAAGATTATGCTTTTTTCCTTTTTGATTATCTCGGTCATCATTTTATTATTGAGTCGTTGGGTAGCAGAAAAGATGTTGCAGCCTTTACATCGTTTTGCGCAGGAAGTGAAACAGATTGGTTTTCAGAATATGGCTTTTAGGGTAAAGGAACAGTCTAAAAAAGATGAAATTAACCTTATTACGCAAAGTTTTAACCACTTGATGGAGGAACTGGAGCAAGCATTTATTTTACAGAAAACCTTTGTTGCCAATGCATCTCACGAATTGCGAACACCTGTTACCCGTATGATGATGACTGCTGAATTAGCATTGTCGAAAGAGAGAAATCCGCAAGATTATAAGCTTGCGATTCAGTCTTTGCTCGAGGATTCTGAAAAAATGAATGAAATTATTTCGGCATTACTAGCGTTGGCAAAAGTAGACCTAACTTTAACGAATGCTCATTTTTCTCCTTTGCGGCTGGATCAGCTGATGGAAAAAATAGCTACCGGATGGCATTACAAAAAGCTCCCGCTAAAAACGGACTTCCCAAAAACAACTATAAAGCAACCAGAAGTATTGGCAAATGCCGTGTTGTTGCAAATTGCTTTGGATAACCTGCTAGCAAATGCGTTCAAATTTTCTAACAATCAAGAGGTGGGTTGCACATTGGAAGTTTTGAAAGAGAACTATTTAATCACGATTAAAGATACAGGTGTAGGAATACACGAAGCTGATTTAACGGAGGTGTTCAAGCCATTTTTCACCCAATCAAACCAAATTGGCGAGGCCGGAGAAGGAATGGGCTTGTATCTGGCACAAAAAATCATCTCTTTACATCACGGTATTATTAATGTAGCGTCTGTAAAGAATCAGGGAACTGTGTTTACTGTTCGCCTACCTAAACTTTAATCCCTTTTTAATCTGCCTTTAAGTTCTCTTTAATTCGGCAAGACTAAGTTTGCTGGATGACAAAAAACATTACGGCACTTCTCTTATTTTTTCTAGGCTTTGTGAGTTCTGGCTTTGCACAAACCAACACGCTTAAACTTACCCTGCAAACTGCAGAAAGCCTTTTCTTAAGTAATAATCGTGATTTATTAGCCGCAAACTACCAAATTGAAGAAGCTAAAGCAGCAATAATTACGGCAAAGCTTTTCGATAATCCAGAGCTACAGTACGAGAATCTTTTCTATAACCACGAAACCAAGAAGTTTCTACAAACATCCTATCAGTATGGGCAGTATAGCGGCTCCATTTCTCAACTTATTAAGTTAGCGGGTAAGCGTAATAAAAATATTAAGCTCGCAGAAACAGGCGGCGTACTAGCAGAAAATGCTTACTTCGACTTATTGCGTACTTTACGTTTTGAACTGCGGAGTACTTTTTACGAAACTTACTTTTTATCTCGCTCGGTAGCTACCTACGAACAACAGATTTTGGCTACTCAACAATTGCTAAATGTGTACGAGGAACAGCTGAAAATGGGCAATGTTGCTTTAAAAGAGGTTATTCGCGTTAGGTCTTTGGTGTTTGCTTTAAAGGCTGAGCTGGCAGAACTTTTAAATGAGCTGGAAGACCACTATAAAACTTTAAGACTTTTTTGTGGGATTGATGCGCTTAAACCGATATCATTAGTAGCCGATGTTATTCCGCAAGAGACGATTGCAAAAACTCCTTATTCCGTTTTATTGGATTCGGCAAAACTAAACCGAGCCGATCTTAAACTGGCAAATACAGGCCTCCGTTTACAGCAGCAAAATCTAAAATTACAAAAAGCTACCGCAATTCCTGATGTGGAGATTTCACTTACTTATGATCTTAAAGGTAATTATCCCGAAAAATATACGGGACTAGGTATCAGCATTCCAATTCCGTTATTCAACAGGAACCAGGGCGAAATTAAAAAAGCAAATATCGGTATCCAAGCGGCTCAAAATAGGTTGGCGCAACAAGAAGATATACTCCAAAATGAGGTTTCTACCTCGCTAAATACAGCCATCAGAATTGAAAAGTTGTATCAGGAATTAGACCCAGCTTCTGATAAAGATTTTAACAAGATGATGGTAGACTTAACGCAGCATCTTAAACAGAAAGACATCAGCCTATTAGAATTTTTGGACTTATATGATGCTTATAAGGAACACACTTTAAAGCTTAATAAACTTCGTTTCCAAAATATAAAAGCAAAGGAAGAAATCAATTACGTAACTGGATCTAAAATTTTTAAATAACATGCTAAATCTTTATAGAAATACTTTAAAAGCCATATTCGTTTTATATTTAGGCTTAATGATGGCTTGTACAACTCACGTTGAGGAAAAGCCGAAAGCCGAAAAATTTGTAGTAACCGATTCATTAATTAAGCGATTGCTTGTTGATACCGTGGAGCAAGCTAACGGAAAAACAGAATTGACTTTCTCAGCTAAAATTACAGTAAACGAGGAACGTAAATCAGACCTATTCCCGATGGTGAGTGGTACCGTGAATAATGTAAATGTTAGGTTGGGAGATGAGGTGAAACGTGGACAAACCATGGCAACTGTTATCAGTTCTGAAATGGCAGGTTTTGACAAAGATGTAATTGCGGCGACAGCGGAGCTAAAAACGGCAGGTCGTAGTTTAACACAAGCCAAGCAATTATTTAAAAGTGGGCTAACTTCTGAAAGAGAGTTACAAGAGGCGGAGAATGATTATCAGATTAAACAGGCCGAACTTAAAAGAGCAAATGCAGTATTGAATTTAAATGGAGGGAATCAAAAAGGGCTATACGCTATAAAATCTCCGCTAAACGGTTTCGTTATCGAAAAAAACGTCACTGATTTTATGCAGTTGAGAAACGATAACGACCATAGCCTTTTTACCGTGGCAGACCTTTCAGAAGTTTGGGCAATGGTGAATGTTTATGAATCTGAGGTTTCACAGATCCACGTTGGTGATGAAGTGAGCTTAGCAACTTTATCTTATCCAGCTAAGAAGTTCATCGGCAAGGTTGATAAAATATATAATCTTATCAATCAAAAAAGTAGGGTAATGAGCGCAAGAGTCGTGATTAAAAACCCAGATTTTCTGTTAAAACCAGGAATGCTAGGCACTGCTAAAGTTTCGGCGAGTTCGGGCGTGGATTTGCCAGTGCTTAATGCTAGAGCAGTTGTTTTTGATAACAATAAAAACTATGTTTTGCTTTTGGACGAACAGCAAAAGGTGAGTATCCAAGAGATTGAAATAGGTAGAAAAGCTGGTGATAAAATCTACATCAAGAAAGGCTTAAAAACTGGCGACCGTGTCATTGCATCTAAACAAGTCTTTTTATTCGAAAGCCTAAAATCAAAATAATTTATCCTCCATTGAACTATTTACAATGAATAAAGTTATCAAAAGCGTTATCGGTTTTTCATTAAAAAATAAGTACTTTATTTTCTTTAGCACTTTTATTTTGGTGCTTGCAGGCTATATCAGCTTTAAAAATACCACTATCGATGCTTTTCCAGATGTTACCAATACCAATATTACCATTATTACACAATGGCCAGGCCGTAGCGCAGAGGAAGTAGAAAAGTTTGTTAGTCGGCCGTTAGAAATAGCGATGAATCCCACCGAAAAACGAACCAGCATTCGGTCAACTTCACTTTTTGGGTTGTCTATTGTTAAGGTGAGTTTTGAGGATGATGTTGAATACGCAGAAGCTCGGGTACAAATAAATAACCACCTAGAAGATGCCGATTTACCAGAAGGAATTAAGCCAGAGGTACAACCAAATTACGGTCCAACTGGCGAGATTTTTCGCTATACTTTAACCAGCGACACTAAATCCGCTAGGGAACTAAAAACTTTACAGGATTGGGTAATTGAGCGGGAACTGCTTTCCGTTTCTGGCGTGGCAGATGTGGTTAGTTTTGGTGGCGAGGTAAAAACTTATCAGATCACTGTTGATCCAAAAAAAGCTATCCAATACGGTGTAACGGCAACAGAATTATTTGATGCGGTATCAAAAAGCAATATTAATGTGGGTGGCGATGTAATTGTACAAAGCGGGCAGGCGTACGTTGTACGAGGAATCGGTGTGTTAAATAATATCGATGAAATTAGAAATGTGGTTGTTGACCAGCTAAACGGAACGCCTGTTTATGTAAAAACCATTGCAGAAGTTTCAGAATCGGCTTTACCACGATTAGGACAGGTTGGCCGAGATAATGATCCAGATGTGGTAGAAGGAATTGTGGTAATGCGCAAAGGCGGAAACCCCAGCGAATTGATTGGCAGGCTGAAAACAAAAATCAATGAAATTAATGATGTTATCCTTCCAGGCGATGTAAAACTGGTCCCGTTTTACGATCGTGAAGACTTGGTGAATTATGCGGTACATACCGTAATGGGTAATATGATGGAAGGTATTCTGTTTGTAACGCTCATTGTATTTCTTTTTATGGCCGATTGGCGAACTACATTGATTGTCTCTATCATCATTCCTTTATCGCTTTTGTTTGCCTTTATCTGTTTAAAACTTAAAGGGATGCCCGCCAATCTGTTGTCTATGGGCGCCATTGATTTCGGGATTATCATAGATGGTGCGGTGGTAATGGTAGAAGGGATTTTTGTGATGTTGGATGGGAAGGCCAAAAAGCTTGGGATGGAACGTTTCAACAAAATAAGCAAGTTGGGTTTTATTAAACAGGCTTGTTTAGAAAATGGTAAGGGAATTCTTTTTGCCAAACTCATTATTATTGTGGGCCTGTTCCCGATTTTTATGTTCGAGAAAGTGGAAGGTAAAATGTTCTCTCCATTGGCGTGGACACTAAGTTTTGCACTTTTAGGTGCGCTTGTTTTAACTTTTACATTGGTGCCAGCTTTATCTAGCGTATTGCTGAAAAAGGATGTTAAAGAAAAACATAACCTAGTTTTAAGATGGCTAACTAAAGCCACCATGAAGTTTTTTGATTTCTGCTTTAGGAGCAAGAAGTTGGTTTTTGGTGCTGCACTTGCAGTTTTACTGACAGGAATTATCAGTTTTAGCTTTTTAGGTACAGAGTTTTTGCCAAGTTTGGATGAAGGTTCTATTTATGTAAGAGCAACTGCGCCATTGAGCATCTCGTTAAGCGAAACCAAGAAACTTTCTAATGAGATGCGCAAGATATTCTTGAATTTTGATGAGGTAAAACAGGTGCTTTCGCAAACCGGGCGACCAAATGATGGCACCGATGCCACTGGTTTCTACAACATGGAGTTTCATGTGGATATTTATCCGCGAAAGCAATGGAAACGTAAGCAAAGCAAAGAACAGCTCATCGAGCGGATGCGAGATAAACTGGCAGGTTTTCCAGGAATAGATTTGAATTTCTCGCAACCAATCTCGGATAACGTAGAAGAAGCAGTTTCTGGAGTTAAAGGTTCTATTGTGGTAAAGTTGTTTGGCGATGATTTCCATTTTATTGAAGAACAAGAAGCCAAAATAGAGCGTATTCTTAAAACAGTTGACGGTATAGAAGACCTGGGTATTTTGCGAAATTTAGGTCAGCCCGAACTTCAGATTAATCTTGATCAGCAAAAAATGGCACTTTATGGGGTTACCGCTGCAGAAGCAAACGCAGTAGTAGAAATGGCAATCGGCGGAAAAGCGGCTACGCAGATTTATGAAGGCGAACGTAAATTCGACCTCATTATCCGTTATCCAGAAGATTTTAGAAATGATGAAAGTGAGATTGCAAAACTTCGGGTTCCAACGTTATCAGGAACTGATGTGCAATTGGGAGGTATTGCTACCATCCGTAAAATTACAGGTCCAAGCATGATTTATCGCGATAAGCACAAACGTTATGGCGCAATCAAATTTTCTATCAGAGGGAGAGACATGGGCAGTGTAATAGCCGAGGCGAAGAAAAAAGTAAACGCAGCTATAAATCTTCCAAAACCTTACACGTTAGAATGGGCAGGAGATTTTGAAAACCAGCAACGGGCAATCGCAAGCTTATCTACTGCCGTTCCCATCAGTTTATTGTTGATATTTTTTATTCTGTTTGTACTTTTCGGAAATCTAAAAGACGCTTTGTTGGTGCTAAATAACGTTCCTTTTGCAATAATTGGGGGAATATTTGCGCTCTTGGCAACAGGTGTAAATTTTAATATTTCGGCGGGTATTGGCTTTATCGCACTATTTGGAATCTGTATCCAAAATGGAGTAATTTTAATTACCCGTTTTAAATCAAATATGGTAGAGATGAAACACAATACGGGTTTTACATTTCCCGATGCCATCCGCGATGGCATAGCGAGTAGATTTAGACCAGTATTAATGACCGCAATGATGGCGGCAATAGGTTTAATGCCAGCAGCGCTTTCTACGGGTATTGGTTCGGAAGCAGCAAAGCCATTGGCTATTGTTGTCGTTGGCGGTTTGGTTACCAATACCATTTTCAATCTTTTTGTTTATCCAATTGTGGTTTATTGGGCTTATCGTAAAAAAGCGACAGCATTACATGCGGTAAAAGCCGTATAGAATAAACGTTTATCAGGCGTGTTTTGTGTTGTTTTTAGGGGAGGTCACAAAAAAGATTAGCTGGTGCGAAATCAAACAGGGTTCTCTAATTAGGATAAACCCTGTTTGTGTTTTTAGAAAACATCAAGCCAAACTTTCATTCCAAAGCTTTATATTTGGCTCATCACCGTTTTGGAAGCTAAATAGATAACCTGTTGGAAAACTTTTTACAAGAAAAACTAACTGAAAGGCAACGCGAGAATTCGTTAAGAGAATTGCATCAATACCAAGAAGGTTTAGCAGATTTTTTTTCTAACGATTACCTGAGTTTTGCACAGAGCATCTGCCATAAGCAGAAAATCCAACAACTTTTAGATGCGCATCCTAACTATAAGAATGGTGCAACGGGTTCGCGGTTAATATCCGGAAACACCAAGTTTGCTGAAGAACTGGAACAAAAAATTGCCGATTTCCATCAAGCGGAAGCAGTACTGATTTTCAATTCGGGTTATGATGCTAATGTAGGTTTGCTTTCCTCAATTGCACAACGTGGCGATACCATTATTTGCGATGAATTGATCCACGCCAGTTTAATAGATGGCGCTCGATTGAGCTTGGCTAACCGCTACACTTTTGCACACAATGATTTAAGGGCTTTAGAAGAAAAACTGAAGCAGAGCAAAGGCAATATCTTTGTGGTTACAGAAAGTGTGTTTTCTATGGATGGCGATTGTGCACCACTTTTGGAACTTAGCGAACTCACCGAGAAATACAAAGCTAATTTGATTGTAGATGAAGCACATGCTTTAGGTGTTTTTGGTAAATATGGTGAAGGTTTAACGCAACATTTAAACTTACAGCATAAGGTTTTTGCCCGGATTTACACCTTTGGGAAAGCTTTGGGTTGCCACGGTGCTGCTGTTGTTGGTTCTACACTTTTAAGGCAATACCTGATCAATTTTGCGAGATCTTTTATTTACACAACAGCTTTGCCTTACCACGCTTTGGCCTGCATTGCTGTAGGTTATGAGGAAATTACCAAAACCTCCGAACGAGCGCTATTGTTAGAGAATATCCGGCTTTTTACTCGTTTAACATCACGTAAGGAAAACACGGTTATGCCGAGTGCAAGCGCTATACAAAGCATATTGGTTCCAGGGAACGAAGCTTGTAAAAAGTTGGCCACTCAATTGCAAAAAAGCGGATTTAATGTAAAAGCGATTCTAAGCCCCACGGTTGCAAAAGGGAAAGAACGTTTGCGGATTTGCCTACATGCGCATAATACCAAGGCCGAAATTTATGAATTAACCAGTCAGCTAAATATAAACCATGACTAAAAAATACTTTGTAACCGGGATCGGTACCGAGATTGGTAAAACCGTTACGTCTGCAATATTAACAGAGCACCTTAAAGCAGATTATTGGAAACCGATACAATCAGGAGATTTACACCAGTCGGATACCCTAAAAGTTAAGAATTTAATAAGTAACCAGAGAACTAAATTTCACCCAGAAGCTTATCAATTAACACAACCTTTTTCGCCACATTACTCGGCAGCATTAGATGGAGTTAAAATCGATTTAAACTCGATTAACTTGCCGGAAACTCAAAATAACCTGATTGTTGAAGGTGCTGGAGGCTTAATGGTTCCGTTGAATAATCAGGATTTGATCATCGATTTAATCAAAAAACTGGGCTTAGCGGTGGTTTTGGTTTCTAAGAATTATTTAGGAAGCATTAATCATACTTTACTTTCGGTGGAAGCTTTAAAAAGCAGAAATATCCCCATTAAAGGAATTATTTTTAATGGAGAACCTAACCAAGCCAGTGAAAGTATCATTATAAAAATGACAGGTCTAAAGGTAATTGCAAACATCCCGATGCTGCATAAAATCGATAAAGAAAGTGTAAAAGATGCTACGGAAAATTTAACTTTTAACTGGTAGTGTTTTACCCTGTTTAAAAATTCAGCAAATAAAATGTAAATTCACTTATGCTAGCTCACATTGATTTACTAGATGTTTTGGTTTTAGATATTGAAACCGTTCCCGCTTTTTCGAGTTTTGAGGAACTGCCGGAAAACATGAAACAGCTGTGGGATTTAAAAACAGCCTATCAGCGTAAAAACGAGGAAAGCGCTGAGGAATTTTATCCAAGAGCAGGGATTTGGGCAGAATTCGGAAAGATTGTTTGTATCTCCGTTGGAATGTTTGCCAATAAGCAAAGTTTTAGGGTGAAATCATATTATGGCGACGATGAAAAAGAACTGCTTATCGACTTTTTGAGCCTTTTAGCTAAGCAACCGAAGCACCTTTCTTTATGTGCGCATAACGGAAAAGAGTTCGATTACCCTTACATCTGTAGAAGATTGCTGATTAATGGTTTACAAATTCCGTCTCAGCTGGAATTATCTGGTAAAAAACCTTGGGAAATCCATCATTTAGATACCTTGGAGCTTTGGAAGTTCGGCGATTATAAGCATTACACTTCTCTCAATCTGTTAGCTGCGGTATTTGATATTCCAACCCCAAAAGATGATATCGACGGCAGTATGGTTGGCGATGTTTATTGGAATCAAAAAGACACGAAACGGATTAAGAATTACTGCGAAAAAGACGTAGTAACTACCGCCCGACTTTTGCAGAAGTTTAAAGGCTTACCTGCACTTACCGAAGAACAAATTACTTATGCTGATTAGGTTCGATTAAGTGAAAAGTTCAAAGTCAAAAGTAAAAAGGCTTGTATAGTTGATTAGTGATTTGAAAAAAATGGTCGTTTTATGATTGATAAGGTGCTAGTAGTTGAAAGTTTGAGCATTAGCTTTAAGACCGAGAGCGGACTGGTTAAGGTTGTTGATGGGATAAATTTCCAGTTAAAAAAAGGAGAAATTATTGGTTTGGTTGGCGAGTCGGGCTCTGGGAAATCGGTAAGTTCTTTGGCATTGATGCGTTTGTTACCGCCAAATGCGATAGTAGCCGGCGAGGTTTTATTTAACGATATTAATTTATTGGCATTGCCAGAAAATGAAATGCAGGCTTTCAGAGGAAACCGCATTGGAATGATTTTTCAGGAACCGATGACTTCCTTAAACCCAGTGATTAAATGCGGAAAGCAAATTACCGAGAGCATTATTCTACACCAAAAAGTTGATGAAAACACTGCCAAAGAGCGCACCATCCAACTTTTTGAAGAAGTAAAACTGCCAGAACCTGCTTATACATTCAACAAATTTCCGCATGAACTTTCTGGCGGACAAAAGCAACGCGTAATGATTGCGATGGCTTTAGCTTGCAATCCCGACGTGTTAATTGCCGATGAACCAACAACTGCTTTAGACGTAACAGTACAGAAAAGTATTTTGGAATTGTTGCTGAAGCTGAAAGCAGAGCGTAATATGAGTTTGATTTTTATTTCGCATGATTTAGCAGTAATTGGTGAGATAGCTGATCAAATTTTGGTGATGCGCAACGGTAAAATTGTAGAACAGGGAAATATTGCCCAAGTATTTTTAAATCCACAGCATCCCTACACTAAAGGTTTATTGGCTTGTCGCCCAGCGCCTAATTTGCAGTTGAGTAGGTTGCCGACTATTAGCGATTTTGTTTCAGCAGGTTTAACGGTTGCCGAACTTAACGATAAGTACCAGTTGAAGCCCGAAACTATTGCCATTAAAAGGGCACAGCTTTACAAACAGCAACCTTTATTAAAGGTGGAAGAATTGAATACGTGGTTCTTAAAAAAAGGAAGTTTATTTTCTGCAAAAAAAGAATACACCAAAGCCGTGAACGGTGTTAGTTTTGAGGTTTATCCCGGAGAAACATTTGGTTTAGTTGGCGAATCTGGCTGTGGCAAAACAACCTTAAGCAGAACCATATTAAAACTGATAGAACCCACATCGGGAAAAATTGTATTTGATAACGAGGATATTTCTGTATTGGATGCAAAGCAGATGCGCCCTCTGAGGAAAGATATCCAGATTATTTTCCAGGATCCTTATTCCTCGTTAAACCCGGTTAAAACCATCGGTTATGCTTTAATGGAGCCATTAATTGTCCATAACGTTTTAAAATCGAGCAAAGAGCGTAAAGCTTATATTTTAGAATTATTAGAAAAAGTTGGCTTAACCGCAGTGCACTATAACCGTTATCCGCATGAGTTGTCTGGCGGGCAAAGACAGCGGATTGTAATTGCCAGAGCTTTAGCTTTAAAACCAAAATTGATTATCTGTGATGAAGCAGTTTCGGCATTAGATGTTTCGGTACAGGCGCAAGTTTTGAATTTACTGAAAGATCTACAGGCGGAATTTAACCTTACTTATATTTTTATTTCGCATGATATGGCGGTGGTAAAGCATATTGCCGATAGAATGATGGTGATGAACCAAGGTGAAATTGAAGAAATCGGCTATCCCGAAGAGCTATACAACCATCCAAAAAAAGCATATACACAAGCTTTGATCAATGCAATTCCGAAAGGGATTTTGGCTAAGGTAGAAAGTTAAACGGCAAGATTTTTGTTTGTTTGATAGCATTATGGCAAACTTTAAAGTAAAAATTACAGAAGTAACTCCTTTAGTAACAAATGTTTTCAGAATAAGAACCGAGAAGCCAGCTGGCTATAATTTTAGTCCCGGGCAAGCAACCGAAGTTTCTTTACAATATGAGGGCTGGGAGAAAGAAAAACGACCGTTTACTTTTACCTGTTTACCAAAAGATAACTTTTTGGAGTTTACTATTAAAACTTACGAAGATCACCAAGGCGTGACGAAAAGAATTTCCACTATTGCACCTGGCGACGAGTTCGAAATTGGAGATGCTTGGGGAACCATAAATTATAAAGGTGAAGGTGTATTTATTGCAGGTGGTGCCGGTGTAACGCCCTTTCTTTCTATTCTAAGAGATTTACATCAAAAAGGAGCATTAGGTTATAATCAATTGATTTGCTCTAATAAATTTGAAGATGAAATCATCTGTTATGACGAACTGAAAAGTATGCTAGGCGATCGGTTCATTAATACCATTACCAAACAAAATGAACCCGAGTTACACATCGGTAGAATTGATAAAGAATACCTGCAAGCTCATATCAAAGATTTTAACCAACAATTTTACGTTTGCGGTCCACAAGGTTTTACCAAAACTATTTTGGGCATCCTAAAAGAATCGGGAGCAAATGCTGAAGGTTTGGTTTTTGAGCAATAGTATTCAATCTTAGTTAAAAAAAATATAGATAGAGGAGCTGAGAAGCTCCTTTTTTTGTTTTATAAAATGTCAGATGGATTTAGACCGATTGATTCTGGTTGAAGTTAACCCACCAGTTTCAATTTTCATTGTAGCTAGTATTTTGCGTTAGGGATAGCAGTGGATACCGGCAATGTGGCTAAAGCCTTGTGTAGTATGAACGTATAGCCCGCCCCGTTTGAGCCCCGGGCGAAAGCAATTGGGGAACGCCCAAATTTTAAGCGAAAAATAAGAAGCGCTAAAATTTTTTGTTTACTGTATTTTAGTAAAGAAACCGTAGGAAAATGTTAAAAAAACCTAAAAATTGCAGATTATTTGCCACAAAGCTATTTAAAAAGCTAAATTTAAAACTCCGAATACATATTTATGATCAAATTAAGAATAGCCCGATATATATTACTGTTTTGTGTTTTAAGCACCTTTAAAAATTCAGTGTATGCCCAAAATATTCCCCTGGCTGAAGTTGCGCAGAAAAAAGCAAAAATAGCGGCGGAAAACCCGATAGAAAAAGTTTACCTACATTTTGATAAGCCATACTACGCTGTAGGCGATACGGTTTGGTTTAAAGGTTACGTAACGATGGGTTTAAACATCCCGTCGCCGGTTAGTAAAATTTTATATGTTGAGTTGATTAGCGATAGGGATTCTTTAGTGAAAAGTTTGAAGATACCTGTAGAAAGTAGTGTTGCCACGGGAAGTTTTGTATTGCCTTATCCGGATTTTAAGGAGGGGAATTACCATGTTAGAGCCTTCACAAAATGGATGCTGAACAGAGATGCCGATTATTTTTTCTCGAAAAACATTTATGTGGGGAGTGCACTTAGTAAAGAACTAATTACAAACATTAGTTTTAACGGAAGTATTGATGATAAAGGGCAGAGAGTAAAAACCAAAATTGTTTATAAAGATTCGGACGGCAAACCTTTGGCAAATAAAAAAGTAAATTGGGAAGTAAATGCAGATTTTAATAGGGTTGCCCGCGGTAAAGAAACTACGGATGCAAACGGGGTTATTAATTTAGATTTTGGCAGTAGCAATAAAGTTGCACTGAATAGTGGGGTTTTAAGCACTTCTGTAGAGGTTGGAGATCGGAAAGTGCTGAACAAAAATTTCAATCTTAAAACTGCAATTACAGAAAATGATATTCAGTTTTTTCCAGAAGGCGGTTACTTATTAAACGGTATAACAACAAAAGTTGGATTTAAAGCCATAAGCTCAAACGGTTTAGGTGTTGATGTTAAAGGTACTTTGGTTGATAAAATCGGGACAGAGGTTGCAACTTTTAAGGCGCAGCATTTAGGGATGGGAAGTTTTAGTTTTACACCAAAATTAGGTGAAGTTTATACCGCACAGATTACTTTTGCCAATGGCGACAGAAAAAATGTTGCGTTACCCGCAGTTACCGATGAAGGAGTTGGGTTAAGCATTCTCCAAAAAGCCGATAGCGTATATGTTAATATCAATGCCACCGAAAGTTTTCTGCAAAAAAACAAAAATCAGGCGTTTTACATTGTAGCACAAAACGGCAATGCCCTATTTTATGCGGCACAAAGTATTTTTAGGTTACGAAATTATACCATTGTTTTACCGGTAGATAATTTGCCGAATGGTTTATTACAGATTGCTATTCTAAAGCCAGATTACAAGCCTTATTCAGAACGTTTGGTGTTTGTCAAACGAAAAGATTTTGTAAAAATTAACTTAAAACCAGATCTTCCATCGTATAAAGGTCGCCAAAAAATCAAGTTCAATTTAGAACGCGTTGGAGGTTTAGATGCTGATCATGGAAACTATTCGGTTTCGGTTATCAACGCTACAAAAGTTCCGTATGATGAAAATAAAGAAATCACCATTTATAGTAATCTGTTGCTGAGTTCTTATATTTTAGGCTACATAGAACAACCTAACTATTATTTTAACGATAAAAACCCTAACCGTTTAGCGGATTTAGATAATTTGTTGATTACCCAAGGTTACAGCAGTTTTGCCTACGCAGATATTGCTGCAGACAAATTACCGGTTTTAAAAGTTTTGCCAGAGCAGGGGATAGATGTTACAGGAACCATTAGAAGAATGAACGGTATGCCTTGGGAAAACGCCCGTTTATTGTTTCAGATTCCAGATAAACATTATAGTATAACCGCAAATACCGATAAAGAAGGTCGTTTCGCTTTCAAAAATCTGATATTCAAAGATTCGTCAGATGTGGTTGTCAATGCCCGAAACAACGTAAATTCTAAAGATATCCGCATTATGGTTGATGGAGAAACTTACCCGGCCTTAATCAGAAACATCAATACTCCGGATAACGTGTTGAATATGGACAGTTTTATGAATACTTATTTGGCAAATAGTAAAATAGAACGTCGTAGCGCTTTTATGTTGCAAGAAGTGGTGGTGAAAAGTGAGCCAGTGGTTAAAAAACCTAGTCACACCGATCATAGTGCATTAAGCGGGCTAAGTATGCAGGCAGATAGAGAAGTTTCTGGCGACCAATTTGACGGCTGTAATGTGTTAACCAATTGTTTAAGCATTGCTGGGCTTACTTATATTGATTACCAGCTTTATTTATCTAAAACCTATAACCAAGGAAACAAAACGCCTATTGAAATTTATGTTGACGGAATGCCGGTAGACGTGAATTACCTTTTAAGCATCGACCCAAAGGGAATTGCTTCCATAGAAGTTTTTAACAACGATGGACTTTCTGGTATTAACCAGCGTAGCAACACTTTAGGCGTTGTTGTGGTGAATATGAAAGAGGTTAAAAAAGTTAAAATCAGCAAAGATCAGCTTAAAGAATTGTTTCCGCCAAACAACGTAGTAACTATTAAGCCAAAAGGCTATAGTCCAGAGCGCAGTTTTTATGTGCCAAAATATGCTGGTCCAAAAACAACCTTACAAGCGCAAGATTACCGTACCACCATTTACTGGAACCCAATAGTTTTAACAGATAAAGACGGAAAAGGGAGTTTTGAGTTTTACAATAGTGACGATAAAGGACCTTATAAAGTAGTGTTAGAAGGTGTGGATGCAAATGGAAATATTGCTCGTTCTGTGTATGAGTATAAGTTGAATTAAGGTTGAATGAGAGAATATGGAAGGAATGATGTCGTGGAATTTCAATTTCGTCATCTCGACGATAGGAGAGATCTCTAAGTTCTTCTGCACTACCTTGGTTCAACCAAGAAACAAACGGATTAGGCGTTCATAATTGTCTTGCAACTCTTTTAATACTTCGTTCGAAAGAACTCGAGGTATAGCATATTCTTTTTTTAGTTTTCGGCTTTGTGCATTTAGCTTTTATTTTAATGATGAAAATCAAATTTCACGAAAAATTATTTTTAATATCTTTGCGTTTCATTTAACACTGTTTACACCAGTATCAATGAATTATGAGAAAGCATTACCAAACACTTCTATATTATTGCTATAGCCACATCCAGGATGCGGAGCAATACACCGCAAATCATTTAAAATTTTGTAAATCTGTTGGTTTAACCGGGCGTATTATTATTGCCGATGAAGGTTTAAACGGAACAGTATCCGGAACGGCTGAAGCCTGCAAAGCTTACATGAATTATATTTATGCCGATGGCAGATTCAATGCAACTGAGTTTAAGATTGATGAAGTTGACAAACCTAGTTTTATAAAGATCCACTGCCGTTATAAATCCGAAATTGTGTATTCTGGTTTAAAAGATCCATCATATATTGATCCTACAAAACAAACCGGGAAGCATTTGGAACCCAAAGAATTTGCCGAGATGAAAGACCGCGATGATGTGGTTATTTTAGATGTTCGTTCTAATTACGAACACAAAATGGGCAAATTTAAAAATGCAGTCACCTTAGATATTGATAATTTCAGAGAATTTCCTGAAATGATTAATCAATTGGCGCAATACAAAGACAAAAAAATTCTGACTTACTGCACCGGTGGAATTAAATGTGAAAAAGCGTCAGCCTTACTATTGAAAGAAGGTTTCAAAGATGTTTACCAGTTACACGGAGGCATTGTTAAATACGGTAAAGAAGCCGAAGGGAAAGATTTTGAAGGCAAATGTTATGTTTTTGACAACCGATTAGCCGTTGATGTAAATACGGTAAATCCGGTGGTGATCTCTACATGTGGTAATTGCGGAACAACTACGCAGAAAATGATCAACTGTGCTAATCCAGAATGCAATATCCATTTCACACAATGTGATGCTTGTGGAACTAAATTAGATGGTGCTTGTTCTATAGCCTGTCAAACTCATCCACGCAAACGTCCGTATGATGGAACTGGTTATTACGTAAAAATTCCACAACCAGTGGTTGCAAAAACTAAGTTTAACTAGTTTTTTATGCCAGTCATTAATAAAATAAAGCTGTAATGGTAGGGTGATGCCGACCACAAGAAATATTGCTCACCGGGAAATTAAACAAGATTTATGGTGGTACGATTATAACACTGGTCAACAAGATAAGGTCAAAAACATCACAGGTCTAGGACCTCCGCGTTCTCTGTGGTGAAAAATTATCAGAGTGCATAAGTCGTTTACGTCATTTTTGAGGCTTACGATCATAACGCCTACAATAAAGTAAACTAAAACTCCTTGTTTTAAATGACTTCGCTGTTTGACACATTTCGAGCTTTAAGCTTTTTGCTTTAAGCTTGAAGACTTTACTTAAGCTTTATTTTAACCAAAACAGGGAAATGATCTGATGGGTATTTTCCTTGAAATGTATCACTCAAGATTCCCCATTTAGAAACGCTGAATTGAGGCGTCACAAAAACGTGGTCTATAATTTTATTACCTGTTATCAGTTTTCCATATTCTTGATAAGAGTTGTTATTGGCATAGGGAAAATCAACCATCCCATAAGTATCTTTTAGTTGGTTGCTAGTCGCTATAATTCTGTATGGCTCACTATCATGGTCGCCATTAAAATCACCCATTAAAATAACCGGTTTGTTTCTTGCTATTTCTTTGATTCGCTCCAACATTAGTTTACTGCTCTCTCGTCTCGCTATTTGCCCTTCATGATCGTAGTGAATGCAGAAAACGTAAAAAGTTTTTCTCGATTTTTTATCTTTCAAGTAAATCCATGACGATATACGGTTACAGCATCGCCCGTCCCAACCTATAGATGGTTTTTCTGGTGTTTCGGAAAGCCAGAAATCTCCTTTATCAAGTAGGTCAAACCTTTCTGTTTTATAAAATATAGATGAGTGTTCTCCAGCGTCGCCTCCGTCTCTTCCTTTTCCATATACCGAGTAATAAGGTAAAGCGGTTTTGATATCCTGCAGTTGGTTAGCAAAACCTTCTTGCGTTCCCAGGATGTCAAAATCGTAAAAACGAATTAAATCCGCTACTAACGGCGCTCGCTGTTGCCATAAATTGCCAACATCTCCACTGGTTTGTAATCGAATATTAAAAGTGCCGACTGTCAGTTCCTGAGCGTATATCTGATAGCTGAAAAGTAAAAGAAACAAAGCGGTGCATGATTTTTTCATTTGAGTAGGTTTTAGTAATTAAAGGTAGCAACTAATCTAAAATTGGTTGATAAATCTTTTAAAATATTACTTTAGGTTTTGTCGTTCAATAAAAACTGCAATTTAATACCTGTTGGATATCAGCGTTCTAAGCATTACTGAGAAAAAACTGTATCGCTTAGGCTAGAATTGTCGTAAGAAACTATAACTCGGCAAACTCTTTGCTAAACTCTTTAATGTAAAATCAAAAAATCATGAAAAACTATATTTTAGTATTATCAATATTCGCACTTTCTGTAGGTGTAACAGCTTGCAAATCCACCCAAAACATCGCTGATAATGCCCATAACAGTAAAAACTCGCTAGATTGGCAAGGTGTTTATACTGGCGTTACTCCATGCGCAGACTGTGAGGGGATTCAGACCATCTTACGAATTGATACCAATAACAATTATCAGCTAGAAACCTCTTATCTTGGCAAGGTTACTAAGCCGTTTATCGAGAAAGGAACTTTCAGCTGGGACAAGAGTGGGGGCAGAATCAAACTTGATAACTCTGTAGAAGCGACTTCTCCAAGCTATTATTTAGTTGGAGAAAACCAGTTGATACAGTTGAATTCAGACGGGAAACCAGTGATGAGCGAATTAGCGAGCAAATACATCTTGAAAAAGGAGAACAACGCTATCGTAGAAAAGTACTGGAAATTAGTAGAACTTAACGGAAGACCAGTTACCCCGCCAGCAGAAGGCGAGCGAGAAGCTCATCTAATGTTGAAAACCTTAGATAATAGAATAACTGGAAATGGCGGTTGTAATGGGTTCGGTGGAACTTATGAAATATTACCGGGCAACAGAATTCGCTTTTCTCAGATTTTATCTACGATGATGGCTTGTCCAAATCTTAAAGATGAGCAAGAATTATTTAAAGTGTTAGAAACAGTAGATAATTACAGCTATAGTAATGATACGATGACCTTGAACAAAGCGAGAATGGCTCCGTTAGCTAAATTTGTGGCTGTATATTTTTAAACAAATAATAAGGATATAATATTTATAAAGCTCTTGCGGATTTAATCTGCAGGAGCTTTTTAGATTCTATAGCTTTTTTTAGAAATTAAGTCGTATTCGTATACTTCTTAAGCACAGTATGAAGCTGATTCAAAAACAGGGGAAAGAGCCTGCCGATTCGCTTGCATCATTTCCACGCTCAAAATACGCCAGTTTCAGTCCTTAAAAATAAATGTCTAGTAAATTAGTAGATATTCTTTAACTTGCGCCCAAATTAATTAGCTTTGCAACGAAAAAACAGCAATAGGGATTGAATTTTTACCTCTTATACTTCTTAGTCGCGTTTACCATTTTTGGTTTTATTGCGGTGTTTTCGCTTTTTAGTGTTTACGCGGAAAGGAAGGTTTCTGCCTTTATGCAGGATCGATTAGGTCCGATGGAAGTGGGGAAATACGGTTGGCTACAAACCGCTGCCGATATCCTTAAACTCATTCAAAAAGAATATATTTTGCCAGCACTGGCAGATAAAGTGCTTTTTACCATCGCTCCAGTTATTATTTTCGTTGCCGTTTATCTGGGTTTTGTTGCTTTACCCTGGGCACCGGGATTAGTTCCGGCAACAATGAACTTAGGGGTTTTCTATGTTTTTGCTATTATCTCTATCGAAGCATTGGGTATTTTAATGGCGGGTTGGGGTTCTAACAATAAATACAGTTTATTGGGCGCAGTGCGCTCGGTAGCACAAATGGTTTCTTACGAGATTCCGATTGGTTTTGCTATCATTTCTGCGGTAATGATTTCCCAAACTTTAGATTTACAAATCATCAACTATAACCAAGGGATTTTGGCCATAGACGCCGTTAAGTTTCTAGGTTTTGTAGACGTAACAAAAATAGGCGGAATTTTAGCTTGGAATGTTTTTCAAGCACCTCACTTGTTGGTGGCTTACGTTATTTATTTCATCGCTTCCTTAGCGGAGTGTAACCGAGCGCCATTTGATTTGCCCGAAGCAGAATCGGAATTAATCGGTGGTTTCCACACAGAATACACAGGTTTGCGCTTCGCATTTATATTTTTGGCCGAATACGCCATGATGTTTTTGGTAGCGATGTTAGGCGTTACTTTGTTTTTAGGAGGATGGAATACCCCACTTCCAAATGTTGGCTCTTTACAATTAGCAACTTACACCACCGGAGTTTTCTGGGGGATATTTTGGATTATGACGAAGTGTTTAACGGTAGTGGGCATTCAAATGTGGATCAGGTGGACGTTGCCTCGTTTAAGAGTGGATCAACTGATGACACTTTGTTGGAAAATATTAACACCATTAGCATTTTTATGTTTGGTGATTTCAGGGTTGTGGAAATTATTGCTTTAAATTGAATTGTTTATAAATAAACTTATTGGGTTAACGATTGAAACGGCATCCTTTTTTGCCTTGCTGAGCACTGTCACTCTGAGCATTGTCACTCTGAGCGGAGTCGAAGAGGGAGTAAAGGAATAAGGCAAAAAAGATATAGTGGAAAACGTGTTAAAACCCCCATATAAAAAATAACAGATTGATTAAAACTGCTTATAACGGATTAAAAACTGCATGGAAGGGATTAGCTCTTACCATCAAGCATTTTTTTGACGCAAGGGAAAGCAAAAAAGTTGTCAACGTTAAGGAGGCTAATTATTTTGATCAACAAAACGGAATTGCTACGGTTCAATATCCGCATCAAGAGTTACCGATTCCAGAAGTTGGACGGTACCAGTTGGATGTAGTAATTGACGATTGTATCGTTTGTGATTTGTGTGCGAAGATTTGTCCCGTAGATTGTATTGAAATTGAAAGTATAAAAGGGACAGAGGTCATCGGTAAAACTTCTGATGGTTCAGTCAAGCGTTTATATGCGCCAAAGTTTGATATCGACATGGCTAAGTGTATGTTCTGCGGTTTATGTACGACAGTTTGCCCAACAGAATGCATCACCATGACTAACGAGTACGACCGAAGTTTTACTTTGGTAACCGACTTAACGTATCATTTTGCAGATATGACAGAGGAAGAAGCTGAATTGAGACGAGAAGAATTAGAAACACAATTAACAGAGCGAAAAGCAGCAAAAGAAGCCGCAATGAAAAAAACGGAAGAAAAATAGATCTAACGACGGTTAGGCATAAGCACTACCGAACGTTCACCTTCTATTCGCCCTTGGCCTTTGCGGTAAAGGTGAAGAAGTAAAAGCACTGCCATTCATAGCAAATGGCGCAGGCGAGAGTTTTTTGTTTACTTTTTTTCGGAAAAAAAGTAAATGCCAATGCCCGGCATGAGGGCAGGAAAGACTGTGCGGAAACGCCTAAAGTTTAGAAAAGAAAAAGACGTGGTTGAACAAATCATATTTTACATTTTAACAGCAATCGCAATCGGTAGCGCAGCTTACGTTGTACTTAGTCAACAGCTGATACGCTCTGTTTTTATGTTTTTTGTAACGCTTTTTGCCGTTGCTGGATTATACGTTTTTGCTCTAGCAGATTTTGTGGCTTTAACGCAGATCGTAATTTATGTGGGCGGCGTATTGGTCTTATTGTTATTTGCATTTTTATTATCGAGCAAAGATGCCTTAGATACAATTTCAGAAATTCCTTCAGGTTTGCTTTCTGCAAACCGATTACCAGCCGTTTTAATTTCACTCGCTTTTTTTGGTTTGTTGACTTATACTTTTTTTAATATCGACTTTCAAAATCTGAACTGGATTACATCGGCACAAGCCAGCGGAAACGTAAAATCTGTAACAGACGATACCATTAGAAATATAGGTGTAAACTTAATGAGCAGATATTTGTTGCCTTTAGAAATGATTTCAATTTTATTGATGATGGCTTTGATTGGTGCAACCCAAATTGCAAGAAAGGAGCCGAAAGCTTTATGATCCCGCTTCAACACTTCTTGCTAATCGGTGCAGTTTTATTTTCTTTGGGCTTGTTCGCAGTGATTACTCGTAAAAATGCCATTCAAATTTTAATGGGAATTGAACTGATGATCAACGCTTCCATTTTAAACATGGTTGCTTTTGGTAAATACGATAAAATCGACAACACCGGACAAATATTTGGGCTGTTCATTATCATATTGGCGGCAGCATCGGTTGCGGTTGCTTTGGTGATTATCATGAATCTTTACAAGAGGACGCAAACAATCGATCCAAATCAAACTAAGAGTTTAAGAGGCTAATGGACAGTGTTTTTACAAATTATCAGATTTTATGTTTTGCTTTAACGGCTATCACAGCACCGTTTTTAGCATTCGTATTTTCATTGATTTTTAAAAAACTGGCCGGAGCATTTGGGATAGTTAGCATTACAGTTTCTCTAGTTTTCTCTGCTATTCTATTTTTTAGTATTTGGCAAAAGCAGACATTCCATTTCTCTTTTTCGTGGATAAAGCTAGGTAACGTAAGTGTCAACATTGGTATTCTACTCAATGATTTAAGCGTAATCATGTTGCTCTTGGTTTCCTTCGTTGCGCTTTTGGTTCATATTTATTCGGTAGAGTATATCCGTAAAGAAGCATTAAGGTATCGCTACTTCGCTTACCTCAGTTTATTCTGTTTTGCCATGCTCTGCGTGGTGATAGCCGATAATTTGTTTATCCTTTACGCTTTTTGGGAGTTGGTAGGTTTTGCGTCTTACTTACTAATTGGCTTTTGGTTCACAAAAAAGAAAGCGGTTCAGGCCAATAAAAAAGCATTTATCATGAACAGGGTAGGAGACGTTGGTTTCCTTATCGGATTAATGATTTTACTTTCGCAGTTCCATACTTTAGATATTGAAACGATTTTCGGTGCAAAAGGAATTATTCATTCTTCGTTTATCCATAACGGAAATTGGGTTAGTCCGTTCGCATCCATCCCAGATTATTGGCTAACTATTGCCGGTTTCTGTTTTTTACTGGGCGCTTGTGCAAAATCAGCGCAATTCCCATTACATTCTTGGTTACCCGACGCCATGCAGGGACCAACCGCAGTTTCTTCTTTAATCCATGCGGCAACGATGGTTGCAGCCGGCGTTTTTTTACTGTTAAGAGTGTCGCCTTTATTTAACGACGTTGTTTTAACAACAATGGCTTCCATCGGTTTACTTACTGCATTTATGGCGGCGACTATCGCGTTAACGCAAAATGATATCAAAAAGGTCTTGGCTTTTTCAACCATTTCTCAATTAGGATTTATGGTTTTGGCGGTGGGCGTTAAAGATAATGCAGCTGCAATTTTTCATTTATCAACACATGCTTTTTTTAAATGTCTGTTGTTTTTAGCTGCCGGTATGGTGATCCACCAATTGCATCATGTAAAAGACGATACAAAAACAAAGTTCGACGAGCAAGATATGCGTAATATGGGCGGTTTGGCCAGGTTTATGCCGATTACTACGGTAGTTTTTATTATTGCGGCCTTATCATTATCAGGCTTACCGTTTACCTCAGGTTATTTATCAAAAGACGCTATTTTAATCAGTGTTTTTGAATGGGCAAGCGAACGTGGTGGAGTTTATTGGTTATTCCCTGTCGTTATTTCCATAACATCGTGGCTAACTACTTTTTACATTTTTAGGGTAATTTTTAAAACGTTTTTTGGCGACTTCAAACTTCCCGCTCTGATAAATAAAAAGGAAAAAGAACTTCACCTTCACGATCCCAATCTTTGGATGAAGATCCCGACAATCATTTTAGCAGTGTTCTGTTTTGGTTTTTTCTTTGCCTTAAATCCTTTTAGTTTAGAAGGTTCGTGGCTGCACCATGCTTTTAATTTAGAACCTCATGCCGGAGGCTTGTTGCATCTTTTTGTACCTATTTATATCAATGCGTTAAGTTTAGTCTTAATCGCGTCGGCATATTTCATCTACGCAAAAAATAAAATTGTTTTTACCAATCATAAAAGCTGGTATTATCAATTTTCGTATCATCAATGGTATTTCAATGTGTTGTACGATAAAAAATTGGTCGGTTTAATTTTGTGGAAAGCAAAAATCACTTTTTGGTTTGATAAACATATTATCGACGGTATCGTTCATCTATCGGCGAAAGCCATTTTGGTGCTGGCAGAAATTGTTGATTGGGTGGATACGCATATTGTTGACGCGTTTGTAAATGGTTTAGCAAATATCGTAAGTAGTTGGAGTGTCTGGTTCAAATCGGTACAGAACGGAAAGCTGCAACACTATTTTATATGGATGTTGTTTATATTTTTAAGTTTCATAATTTATAAAGTTATTATCTGATGGGTTTATTATCAGTCCTTATATTTTTGCCTTTAGTTTTTGGAATCCTGATTCTAGCGATGCCGAAAAGTTTGAACGCTTGGTTCAAATACATTTCACTTGCAGTTTCTTTGGTGCAATTGGCCATTGCCAGTTATATGTATTACCATTTTAAAACCGGAGATGCTTTTGCAGGAGTCAACCAGCTTTCGCAATACCAATGGCTGGAGAACTTAAATTGGATACGATTAGATGTTGGGCAATTTGGTGTTTTACAAATCGATTATCTGTTAGGCGTTGATGGCTTTTCCATTGGTTTAATCTGGCTTTCTGCTTTGGTGATGTTAGTCGCAACGCTTTCATCTTGGGAAATCAAAACTAATCTAAAAGGTTATTTCGCTTTGTTTTTATTGCTGAATACTGCAATTGTTGGTGTGTTCTGTGCGCTTGATTTATTCCTTTTCTATATTTTTTATGAGCTGATGCTTTTGCCACTTTATTTCTTAATCGGGATGTGGGGAGGCGTGAGACGGGAATACGCATCTATCAAATTCTTCCTTTACACCTTATTTGGTTCGGTGTTTATGCTTTTGGTGATAGCCGGATTATACCTTTCGGTAATAGATCCAGTTACAGGGAATCATACTTTTAATATGGTTTACGCCATGAATCCCGCTAATTACATCGATGGTTCTATCTTCAATTCACTCTCGAATGCGGAGATATTCGGCTTCCCAGCCAGAACAGTTGGCTTTATCGTCGTGTTTATCGCTTTTGCGATTAAAGTCCCTGTTTTTCCGTTTCATACTTGGCTGCCCGATGCCCACGTAGAAGCACCAACACCAATTTCTTTGATTCTTGCGGGGATATTATTGAAAGTTGGGGGTTACGGAATCATCCGGATTGCTTATGGGATTTTTCCGGAAGCAGCCATGTCGCTTTCTTTTTGGATGGGATTGTTGGGTGTAATCTCTATTATTTACGGCGCAATGGCCGCCTTGGCACAACGAGATTTAAAACGCTTGGTGGCATATTCTTCTGTTTCGCACATGGGTTTTGTATTGTTGGGGATTGCTTCCCTAACTTCCGAAGGATTAAATGGCGCTATGATGCAGATGATCTCTCACGGATTCCTTTCGGTGATGTTGTTTTTTATTGTGGGCGTAATTTATACCCGTGTTCATGATCGTGATATTTATAATTTTAGAGGATTGGCCAACAAAATGCCCGTATTCACTGGTTTTGTAATGATTGCGTTTTTCGCATCTTTAGGTTTACCCGGGTTTTCGGCTTTCATTGCAGAAGCGTTTACATTAATCGGTGCTTTTTCTTCCCAAACTTTAAACGGTTTGCTTCCACGCTGGATGGCTATGTTTGGTACATTGGGGATCTTATTAGGCGCAGGTTATTTACTGTGGACGTTACAACGGATGTTTTTCGGGAAGTTTAGGGTAAAGAAAGAAGAATGGAAATTGGCTTTAACCGATGTGAATGCGAGAGAAATTATGGTGTTGGTTCCGCTTGCTGCGATGGCTTTAGTTTTAGGAATAATGCCTTCTATCGCTTTTAACGTAATGAGCAGTTCTGTAAATCAGTTTTTGTTGATGTTTAAATAATTATGCAAGATTTACCAAACATTCAACAAACCACAACAGATATCATAAACTCGCTAGCTTATTTAGGTAGCGAATGGATAATTATTGTCGGTTTTTTGGTTATTATCCTTACGGATCTGTTTGTAGAGAAGAGTAAAATGTTTGTCGCTGGGCTAGCCATGCTGACTTTACTAACCAGTGGTGCGTTTTTGGTTCATGATTTAATCAATTTCCAAAATTCAGAATTACTGTTCAACGGTATGTTCGTTTTCTCAAAATCAGCCATTCAGTTTAAATTGTTGATTGTTGCAGTTTCATTGTTCTCGTTGGTGTTCTTTTATCAGGATCACCGATTAACAAAACATCCAAAAGGAATCAATGATTTAATCTCCATATTCTTGGCGAGTATTTTGGGAATGTTCTTGCTGGTATCTTCGGCAAATTTGTTAATGCTTTTTCTTTCTATTGAGATGATTTCCCTGGCTTCCTATTTAATGGTGAGTTATAATGCCTACCAAAAAAAGGAAGCAGAAGCCGGAATGAAATATGTTTTGTTCGGCGCAGTTGCATCAGCAATTATGCTTTATGGTATCAGCTTAATTTACGGTTTTACAGGAACCATCAATTTATACGGAGATGCATTGATAATCGGCTTATCGCAGATTGGTATCGGCGCATCTGCTTTGGCAATCATTTTGGTTTTAGCTGGGATAAGTTTTAAGCTGTCAGCAGTTCCTTTTCATTTTTGGACACCAGACGCCTATCAGGTGGCGCCAACTTCAGTGGTATCCTTTTTATCAGCTGCACCAAAGATTGCCGTTTTCGGATTTCTTTATTATTTGTTGCCCTACTTCCAAATCGGCGATACGATAAATCAATTTATTCTTTTCGCAGCGGCCACTTCTATGATTCTTGGTAACATAGCTGCCGTTTTTCAGGACGATGCCAAACGGATGATGGCCTATTCTGCAATCGGGCATACCGGATTTGTACTGATGCTTTTTGTGATGCCACAAGCGCTGATTTTAAATGCGGTATTGTTTTACTTAGCGATATATAGTATTGCTAACATAGGCGTATTTATGTCATTGAGCTATATTGAAAATAATTATGCAGTTGTTAATATATCTGGCTTCAAGGGTTTGGGTAAAAACATTCCAGCTATGGGAGTTTGCTTAGTGATCTTGATGGTTTCCTTAACAGGGATACCACCAACAGCAGGTTTTATTGCAAAGTTCCTGGTGTTTTCAAGCTTAATCAGTTTTAACAGCGCTAGTATATATATAACATTCCTTTTAGTAATCGCCGTCTTAACAACCGTAGTATCTTTATTCTACTACCTTAAAATTCCGTTGAATTTCTTCCTTAAAAAATCTGTTGGGGATTTACCTATCGCAAGAAATAGTAGTGTTTTAGTAGCATTGGCAATTCTTCTTACATTTTTAACGGTGTTGTTTGGGGTTTTTCCTAGTCTGTTGAATGCGCTTATAGGCTGAGCACTCCTCGTCATTATGGCTTTTTAAATTACCAGCAAAACTTTGGCTGTTTAATTTATTATATTTGTTTGAGAGGAGGCTATTATGTACAGCAAAAATCAGATTCTTGAAATTTTAAAAGAAAACAAGTCTAAATTAATTCAAAAATATTCCGTTTCTGAACTAGGTATATTTGGTTCGTTTGCTCGAGGAGACTTTAACGAACAAAGCGATATTGATATTTTGGTGGACTTCAACGGAGAAATTGATGGCTATAATTATATTAGACTAGCTCATGAGTTTGAAGATTTGTTCAAACAAAAAATTGATATGGTATCGAGGAGGAGCATAAAGCCTCAATACCTTCCATTCGTTGAAAAAAATCTTATCCATGTCTGAGAGCTGTATGCCACTTTAAAAACCTTACGAATGAGAATATTGTTTTCAATCTGTTGCATATTTATTTCACTTTTGTCCTTCGGACAAGCACCTCATCTCAAGGGAACAATATACTTAGACATTCCGAAAGGGCTGGTGACTTGTGAATTTAAATTCACAAATACATCAATGAAAGACTCTTATACAGTCTTATTAAATAGCGGATTTAACCTTAAATATTTTAAAAAAGATGACACTGTGCTCTCTACTATAACTAAAGACAATTCAGGATTAAAAGAATATGACTTGTATTTAAGGGAGGGCGATTCCGTGGCATTGAAATCAATAGAAGGGGTAAGCATCTTTTATACAGGAGCTTTCCCAACTTATACAACAGATAGTGTAACCAGCGATGACATGGGAGTGATCGCAATAAAAAATAATATTTTAAGAGCCACCGTACAATCAGTTTTTATACCGGAATTAGTAGATAGGATTACAAAAAAACACATAACGAGTTATACATATGATATAGTAGTAAATTGTAGCAGAAAAGAAACTGTTTACCTAAACGGTTCAGCACCCCAGACAGGTAAAGTTTTACACCTTGTAAACACTTCACCACTTGATTTTTTAATTTATGCGGGCAATTACAATATTCAGCATCATGATAATTTGTACCTATTGAATACAAATCTTGAGAAACAATACATCGATGTTTTAGCAAAAACAACAGAACAGATCAGCCGATATTATTCAAAGAACATAGGTATTGCTTACGACGCTAATGTAGTCTTCCCTCAAATTTTTTCAATTGGGCCTAAAAATCAATATGTGAAATGGGCATTTACCGTCACGCCAACCATTGTGATGGACGTGAATGAATTAAACACTAAAATTGATTTAAAATCAAAAGCTATTAGTGATCCAAACACTTTTCGGATAATTGCCCACGAAATGGCACATAAATATTTTATGCAGCAATTAAATGCCATTGGCACAAGGAATCTTTGGAGATTTTACCATGAAACCTTAGCAGAGTATTTAGCACTTAAAGCAGTGGAGAATTTACTCTCTGAAACTATTTATCAAGAACAATTAACCAAGTACATTTTTACAGAAAAGAACAAGAAAAGTATCTTTCCCACTTTTGATGAAATTGAAAAATCTGAAAAGGATTTGACTAACGCATCATACAATTACTACCCACTCTTCATAATTGGCTTTGAAAAAATGTTTGGCATAGACAATACATTTAAACTTTTACGACAATTAGTTCTGGACAAAGACCAGTTTACATTTGACACTGCGTATTTCAAAAAAAGAATTTTAAAAATAGGGATCTCAGAACAAGACTTTGAAAAATATCAGGTGGCATATTTGAACTCACCAAACTGCAACATACAGTTTTGACGAAAAGGAAAACGGCACACACAGGCTCTTACAAAAATGGCGGGGATGATACCCTAAAACCCATCAACATATTAGATATTAAAGGATCTGCTGGAAATCAATCCAATCAATCAAACAACATTCGTAATCTTTCCAGAGCCATTAATTTCCCTTAAGTAATTGGCTGTGAATAAAATATTTTTATTTTTCTTTCTAACTGTTTGATTATTAATAAGACTTTCCTATCTTTGCCGTCCCTTTTGGGGATATTATGTCCACCTTGAACGAAGCCCTACTGCTTCGATGGGTGTTAATTAAATTAAGAAATGTCAGGAATTATTGGAAAAAAAGTAGGAATGACCAGCATTTTCGACGCAGACGGTAAAAACATACCATGTACTGTGATTGAAGCTGGCCCTTGTGTAGTAACACAAGTGAGAACCATCGAGAATGATGGCTACGCTGCGGTGCAGTTAGCTTACGATGAGAAAAAAGAGAAGAACACTTCTGCTCCCCTAAAAGGTCATTTTGCAAAGGCTGGAACTACTCCAAAACGTAAAGTTGTGGAATTCAAGTACTTTACAGAAGAAAAAACTTTAGGTGAAGTTGTAGATGTTAATCTTTTTTTAGAAGGAGACTACGTTGATGTAGTGGGTACTTCTAAAGGTAAAGGATTTCAGGGTGTTGTGAAACGCCACGGATTTAGCGGTGTGGGTATGCAAACTCACGGTCAGCATAACCGTTTAAGAGCTCCAGGTTCATTAGGTGCAGCATCATACCCAGCGAGAGTATTCAAGGGAATGAGGATGGCCGGCAGAATGGGTGGCGACAGAGTGAAAGTTCAGAATCTTCAAGTTGTTAAAGTATTTGCAGAGCAAAATTTATTAGTAGTGAGTGGGTCAATTCCAGGAGCTAAAGGTTCGTACGTATTAATCGAGAAGTAAGATGGAAGTTAAAGTATTAAACGTCTCAGGTAAAGAAACAGGTGCCAAGGTGCAACTTTCTGAGGAAATCTTCGGTTTTGAGCCAAACGATCACGCTATTTATTTAGATGTAAAGCAGTACCTAGCAAATCAGCGTCAAGGAACTCACAAGTCAAAGCAACGTAACGAGATTGCAGGTTCTACACGTAAATTGTACAAACAAAAAGGAACTGGTGGTGCAAGAGCAGGAAGTATTAAATCTCCATTATTTAATGGTGGTGGTAGAGTTTTCGGCCCGCAGCCCCGTGACTATAGCTTTAAGTTGAACAAAAAACTTAAAGAAGTTGCTCGTAAATCAGCCTTAGCTTATAAAGCTAAAGATAACAGTGTTATTGTATTAGAAGATTTCAACTTCGATACCCCACAGACTAAGAATTTTGTAAGCTTATTAAGCGCATTAAATTTCTCAGAAGAAAAAACCTTATTGGTTCTTGCAGAAGGAAATGAAAATGTTTACTTAGCAAGCAGAAACATACAAAAGGTAAAAGTTATCACTGCTGATCAGTTAAATACATATGATGTATTGAACGCAGTAAAATTAGTATTCACTACCGGTTCGGTAAAAACATTGGAGGAGGCATTTGCCAAGTAATATGGATATTTTAAAAAAACCTGTATTAACAGAAAAAGCTACTATGTTGACCGAAAAACTGAACCGTTATACTTTTCAGTGCGATCACAGAGCTAACAAGTTGCAGATTGCATCTGCCATTGAAGCCATGTATGGTGTAAATGTAGAGTCAGTAAATACAATGGTTGTTGTAGGGAAATTAAAAACCCGCTCAACTAAGGCTGGCATGGTATCAGGTAGGGCTGCTAAAATCAAAAAAGCAGTGATTACTTTAAAAGAAGGTGAAATTATTGACTTTTATAGCAATATTTAATTGAATTATGGGCTTAAGAAAATTTAAACCAGTAACCCCTGGAACTCGTTTTAGAGTAGGAAATGATTTCTCTGAAATCACAACTCGTACTCCAGAAAAGTCGCTTGTTTTTAAACAAAGCAAATCAGGTGGTCGTAACAATACTGGTAAAATGACTATGCGTTATCTCGGTGGGGGACACAAGCAATTGTACCGATTGATAGATTTTAAACGCGATAAAAAAGATATCCCTGCAACAGTAGCAACAGTAGAGTACGATCCAAACCGTACCGCCCATATTGCACTGTTAAATTACGCCGATGGTGAGAAAAGATATATTATCTGTCCAGAAGGTTTACAAGTTGGAGCAAAAGTAATTGCTGGTAACGATGTAGCACCTGAATTGGGTAACACTATTCCATTAGCTAAAATTCCTTTGGGTTCTATTATTCACAATATAGAATTAAACCCAGGAAGAGGCGGTCAAATTGCAAGAAGCGCTGGATCTTACGCACAATTAGCGGCAAGAGATGGTAAATATGCAACTATTAAGATGCCTTCTGGTGAAACACGTATGATTTTGGTGACCTGTGTAGCAACTATCGGTGCTGTATCTAATTCATCTCATGCAAATGAGGTTTTGGGTAAAGCTGGTAGAAAGCGCTGGTTAGGTCGTCGTCCAAGAGTAAGAGGTGTTGCGATGAACCCAGTCGATCACCCAATGGGTGGTGGTGAAGGTAGATCATCAGGTGGTCACCCACGCTCAAGAAATGGCTTATTATCTAAAGGTTTCAAAACTCGCGATAAGAAGAAGAACTCAAATCGTTTAATCATATCTAGGAGGAAGAAATAATGGCTCGTTCGATTAAAAAAGGACCTTATATAGATCATAACGTAGAGAAAAAAGTCTCTACAATGAATGATGCAGGTAAAAAGACCGTAATTAAAACATGGTCAAGAAGATCAATGATTTCTCCGGATTTCGTAGGTCACACTTTCGCAGTACACAACGGTAATAAGTTTATTCCTGTTTATGTAACTGAAAACATGGTTGGTCACAAACTCGGAGAATTTGCTCCAACCAGAACATTTAGAGGACACGCTGATAAGAAAAGATAATAAGCAATGGAAGCAGTAGCAAAATTAAATAATTGCCCCACTTCACCTCGTAAAATGAGACTGGTAGTTGACTTGATCAGAGGCGAAGGTGTTGAAAAGGCACTTTACATATTAAAATACACCAATAAAGAAGCAGCAATAAGAGTTGAGAAACTATTATTATCTGCCATCAAAAATTGGGAATCAAAAAATGAGGGTCAACGCCCTGAAGACGCACAACTTTTTGTGAAAACAATTATGGTTGATGGTGGTCGTCAATTAAAGCGTTTAAGACCAGCACCTCAGGGTCGTGGATACAGAATTCGCAAGCGTTCTAACCATGTAACTTTGGTTGTAGATAGTAAGAATGTTGAACCTCAAACTAATTAAGCAGAAATGGGACAAAAAGCTAATCCAATAGGACTAAGGTTAGGTATCATCAGAGGATGGGATTCTAACTGGTATGGCGGTAACAAATACGCTGATAAATTAGTAGAGGACGAAAAAATTCGTAAATACCTATCTGCTCGTATAGCAAAAGGTGGTGTTTCAAAGGTTGTTATCGAAAGAACTTTAAAGCGCATCACGGTAACTATACACACAGCCCGTCCGGGAATTGTAATCGGTAAAGGTGGTTCAGAGGTTGATAAGATCAAAGAAGAGTTAAAGAAATTGACTAAGAAGGATGTACAGATCAACATTTTTGAAATCAAAAGACCAGAACTTGATGCACAGTTAGTTGCAGACGGTGTTGCAAAACAATTAGAAGCTAGAATTTCTTTCCGTAGAGCAATGAAAACTTCAATTGCTGCAACCATGAGAATGGGTGCTGAAGGGATTAAAATCATGTGTTCAGGAAGATTAGGTGGAGCAGAGATGGCTCGTAGCGAACAATATAAAGATGGAAGAACTCCATTGCATACTTTGAGAGCTGATATAGACTATGCTTTAGGCGAAGCTTTAACTACTTATGGTAAAATAGGTATTAAGGTTTGGATTTGTAAAGGCGAAGTTTATGGTAAGAGAGATCTTTCTCCTAACATAGGTGCTAACACTGGCAAAGGTGGTAAACCAGAAGGTGGATTCGGATCACGCGATAACCGCGGCGGTGGCGATAGAAAACCTAACAACCGTGGTGGAAACAACAGAGGTGGTGGACCAGGTGCAGGTGGTGCCGGAAGAGGAAAGAGATAATTATTAAAAAACTATCGTTATAACGATTTAAAGACAAAGTAATGTTACAGCCAAAAAGAACGAAGTTCAGAAAGATGCAAAAAGGCAGAATGAAAGGCTTAGCCTCTCGTGGTGCTGAGTTGTCTTTCGGTTCATTCGGAATAAAATCATTAGAAGAAGCCTGGATCACCAGTCGTCAGATAGAAGCTGCCCGTATTGCCGTAACACGTTTTATGAAACGTGAAGGGCAAGTATGGATTCGTATCTTCCCAGACAAGCCAGTTACCAAAAAACCTGCAGAGGTACGTATGGGTAAGGGTAAGGGAGCTCCAGAATACTGGGTTGCCGTTGTAAGACCAGGAAGAATCCTTTTCGAAGCAGAAGGTGTGCCTTTCGAAGTTGCTAAAGAAGCAATGCGTTTAGCAGCACAGAAATTACCAGTTCAAACAAAATTTGTAGTACGTAGAGATTACGTAGAAGCATAACATCAGTTTTTAGTTTTTTTTGTTGGCCGTTACCTAACAAAGACAACTTTAACTATTAACTAACAACAAAAATGAAATACTCAGAAATCAAAGACCTGTCAAACGAAGAAATCGTTACCAGGATTCAAGAGGAGAAAGCAGGTTTAACCAAGTTAAAGTTTGCTCACGCAGTTTCTGCTATAGAAAATCCTACAAGAATTAACAAGGCGAGAAAAGATATCGCTCGTTTCAATACCGAATTAACTCAGCGCAAGGCGGCTAAGGCAGTTTCTGAAAGTAATTCATAATTTTTAAAGTCGAAATGGAAAGAAAATTAAGAAAAACAAGAACTGGGTTGGTGATGAGCAACAAAATGGATAAGTCCATAGTTGTAGCGGTAGAGCGGAAAGTGAAACACCCAATTTATGGTAAGTTCGTAAAAACGACTACCACATTTATGGCTCATGACGAGAAAAATGATTGCGGTATCGGTGATACCGTTCTGATCATGGAGACACGTCCGCTGAGTAAGAATAAGAACTGGAGATTAGTTGAAATTTTAGAAAGGGCTAAATAACATGGTACAACAGGAATCACGATTAACCGTAGCCGACAATTCTGGTGCTAAACAAGTTTTAGTAATTAGAGTGTTAGGTGGTACCGGTAAAAGATATGCTTCAATAGGAGACAAGGTGGTTGTAACTGTAAAAAGTGCAATTCCATCTGGAAACATAAAAAAAGGAACAATATCAAAGGCCGTAGTTGTAAGAACTAAAAAAGAGATCAGAAGAAAAGACGGTTCTTATATCCGTTTCGACGACAATGCAGCTGTTTTGTTAAACGCTCAAGACGAGCCAAGAGGAACCCGTATTTTCGGCCCTGTTGCAAGAGAGTTGCGTGAGAAACAATTCATGAAAATTGTATCATTAGCACCGGAAGTTTTGTAATATGGAAAAGAAAAAGAATGTTAAACTAAACATCCGTAAAGGTGATTTAGTTAAGATAATAGCAGGAGACTCAAAAGGGCAGCAAGGTAAAGTATTAGAAGTAATTACTAAAACTAGCCGTGTTTTGGTTGAAGGAACCAATATGGTTTCTAAACACACAAAACCAAACGCAGCTAACCCTAACGGTGGTATTATTAAAATGGAAGCCCCACTTCATATTTCTAACGTAATGTTGGTTGATCCTAAAACAGGCGAAGCTACACGTATTGGTAGAAAAAAGAACGAGGATGGCAAATTAATTAGAATAGCTAAAAAATCTGGGGAGGAAATTAAGTAATGGCTTACGCACCAAGATTAAAAAACAAATACAAAGAGGAGATTGTTAGCGCTTTGAAGGAAAAATTCCAATACAAAAGCGTTATGCAAGTACCTAAGTTACAGAAAATAGCAATCAACCAAGGTGTTGGTGCTGGTGTAACTGACAAAAAGATTGTAGAATCTGCAATTTTAGAATTAACTACCATTACTGGTCAGCAGGCAATTGTAGCGAAGTCAAAAAAGGATATTTCTAATTTTAAATTACGTAAAGGTATGCCGGTAGGTGTACGTGTAACTTTACGTGATAGCCAGATGTATGAATTCTTAGACCGCTTAATTTCTGTAGCTCTTCCTCGTATCCGTGATTTCAAAGGAATCAATGATAAAGGTTTTGACGGACATGGTAACTACACGTTAGGTATATCAGAACAAATTATCTTTCCTGAAATCAACATTGATAAAATCAATAAGATCCAAGGTATGGATATTACTTTTGTTACCAGTGCAGGTACAGATTTAGAAGCGTTAGAATTGTTAAAGCAATTCGGTTTACCATTTAAAAATCATAACATAGTTCACAATGGCTAAAGAAGGAATAAAAGCTCGCGAAGTTAAACGCCAGAGAATGGTGGAAAAATATGCTGAGAAAAGACAAGCACTAAAAGCTGCTGGCGATTTCGAAGGTTTAGATAAACTACCAAAAAACTCTTCTCCAGTACGTTTACACAACAGATGTAAATTAACTGGTCGTCCAAGAGGTTACATGCGCCAGTTTGGTATATCACGTGTAACTTTCCGTGAGATGGCATTAGCAGGCAAAATCCCAGGGATTAGAAAAGCCAGCTGGTAATTAAAAAGAATCATAAAGAATTTTTTGTACCTTTGCGGTCCGAAAAATTCTTTTTTATATAACAATAAAATGTATACAGATCCAATAGCAGATTATCTTACAAGAGTAAGGAATGCCATCAAGGCCAACCATAGGGTTGTTGAAATTCCTGCATCAAACCTCAAAAAGGAAATTACAAAAGTACTTTTTGATAAGGGTTACATCACGAATTATAAGTTCGAGGATAATGATGTTCAAGGCACTATTAAAGTAGCTTTAAAGTATCATCCAATAACTAAAATTCCGGCTATTCGCAGTATTGCGAGAGCAAGTAGACCTGGTTTGAGAAAATATGCAGGTATGGGCAATATGCCTAGAGTATTAAATGGTTTAGGAATCGCCATCATGTCAACTTCTAAAGGTGTAATGACCGATAAAGAAGCGAAACAATTGAATATCGGCGGCGAGGTTTTATGTTACGTTTACTAATTAGGAGGAGAAAGATATGTCAAGAGTAGGTAAATCCCCAATTTCAATCCCTAATGGTGTAACAGTAACCGTTTCTAAAGAAAATTTAGTAACAGTTAAAGGCCCTAAAGGAGAATTAACGCAACAAGTAGATTCAGATATTATTATCGATCAAGAAGATGGTAATATTGTAGTTAAACGTCCAACTGAGCAAAAGCGTCACAAAGCATTACATGGTTTGTACAGAGCGTTACTTAACAACATGGTTGTTGGTGTAACAGAAGGATATAAATTACAGCAAGAATTAGTAGGTGTTGGTTACAGAGCATCAAATCAAGGTAATACCTTAGATTTAGTGTTAGGTTATTCTCACCATATTGTTTTTGCACTTCCTCCAGAAATTAAAGTTGCTACAACTTCAGAAAAAGGAAAGAATCCAACAATCATTTTAGAATCTATAGATAAGCAATTGCTAGGTCAAGTTGCAGCTAAGATTCGTTCATTAAGAGCTCCAGAACCTTACAAAGGTAAAGGTATCAAGTTTGTTGGTGAGCAGTTGAGAAGAAAAGCAGGTAAGTCAGCATCTAAAAAATAATTGTCATGGCAGGAAAAATTAAGCTATCCCGTAGGGAAAGAATAAAAAAGGGTATCAGAAAAAGAATTACTGGTTCTCCAGAGCGTCCACGTTTATCTGTATTCAGAAGTAACAAAGGGATATACGCTCAAATAATTGATGACAATGATGGCAAAACATTAGTTGCTGCTTCGTCTTCAGAAAAAGATTTCAGTGCAAACGGAAACAAAATTGACCAGTCTAAAGAGGTTGGTAAAAAAGTTGCCGAAAAAGCTATCGCAGCTGGAATTAAAGAAGTTGTTTTTGATAGAAATGGTTACTTGTACCATGGCAGAGTTAAGTCTTTGGCTGAAGGTGCTCGTGAGGGTGGTTTAATCTTTTAATTGAGGTAGAGAAATGTCAACTATAAATATAAAAAGAGTAAAAGCAAACGAGATTGAATTAAAAGATCGTTTGGTTAGCATCCAACGTGTTGCTAAAGTTACCAAAGGTGGACGTACATTCAGTTTCTCTGCTATCGTTGTGGTAGGAGATGAAAACGGTGTTGTAGGTTACGGTTTGGGTAAAGCAAAAGAAGTTACCGAGGCAATTGCTAAGGGAATTGATGATGCTAAGAAGAATTTAGTAAAAGTGCCAATTATTAACGACACTATCCCACATGAGCAGATCGGTAAATTTTCAGGAGGTTTTGTTTTCTTAAAACCCGCTGCAAATGGTACTGGAGTTATTGCTGGTGGTGCGATGAGAGCGGTGTTAGAGTCTGCAGGCGTACATAACGTACTTGCAAAATCTAAAGGCTCCTCAAATCCTCACAACGTGGTTAAGGCAACTATTTCTGCATTGTCTCAGTTAAGAGATGCGGCAACGGTAGCTCAACAAAGAGGTGTTTCATTAAGTAAAGTTTTTAACGGTTAAGAAGATGGCTAAGATAAAAATCACCCAGATTAAGAGCGTTATTGATAGAAGCGAACGCCAAAAAAGAACTATGCAAGCTTTAGGTTTGAGAAAAATCAGCAGTAGCGTAGTAGTAGAAGCTAACCCGGCAATTATTGGAATGGTTAGAGCAGTAAATCATTTGGTAGCCATAGAAAAAGTATAATTACCATGAATTTAAGTAATTTAAAACCTGCAGAAGGTTCAACAAAAAATAGAAAAAGAATTGGTAGAGGTACTGGTTCTGGACGTGGTGGAACATCTACACGTGGTCACAAAGGAGCCGGATCTCGTTCTGGTTATAAATCTAAAGTGGGTTTCGAAGGTGGTCAAATGCCATTGCAACGTCGCGTACCTAAGGTAGGATTTAAAAATCCAAACAGAATTGAGTACGTTGGTGTTAACCTTGATGTTTTACAAGGTTTAGCAGAAAAATTTGATTTGAAAACGATTTCTTTTGATACGTTGAAAGAACATGGTTTAATTTCTAAAAATGATTTAGTTAAAATCATGGGAAGAGGTGAAATCAAAGTTAAGTTAGACGTTAAAGCACACGCATTTACTGTTACAGCACAGAAAGCTATTGAGGCTTTAGGTGGTACAGTAGAAAAAATATAACCTTAGTTAATGAAGAAGCTGTTCACAACATTATCCAATATTTGGAAAATTGAAGAGTTAAGAGTGCGTATATTATACACGCTCTTAATTCTTTTGGTATATAGAATTGGTTCGTTTATCGTTTTGCCAGGAGTAGATCCTGCATCTTTAGATAACCAGCAGGCTAAAGACGGACTTTTAGGTTTGTTGAACATGTTTGCCGGTGGTTCTTTCTCAAGAGCTTCAATTTTTGCGTTAGGAGTAATGCCTTATATTTCGGCATCTATTGTTGTGCAACTTTTAGGTATCGCTGTTCCTTATTTCCAAAAAATGCAGAAAGAAGGAGAGAGTGGTCGTAAAAAAATCACTCAGATTACACGATACTTAACTATCGGTATTACCGCGTTACAAGCAATTGGCTACGTTAAGTCGCAGATTGCTCCAGATGCTAGGTTAATATCAGAACCATTGTTCACGATATCGTCAATGATTATTTTAACTGCCGGAACCATGTTTGTAATGTGGATGGGAGAGAAAATCACTGATAAAGGTATCGGTAACGGTATTTCTATATTGATCATGGTGGGTATCATCGCACAACTTCCTTATGGTATTGGTGCTGAATTTATGAGCAGACAAAACGGTCAAGGTGGTTTAATAGCTTTCTTTATTGAGTTCGTAGCTTTATTTGCAGTAGTAGTATTTACGGTATTAGTAATACAGGGAACTCGAAAGGTGCCTGTTCAGTACGCAAAGAAAATTGTTGGAAACAAACAATACGGTGGAGTTAGACAGTATATCCCTTTAAAGCTTAACGCTGCAGGGGTTATGCCAATCATTTTTGCGCAAGCAATTATGTTTATACCTTCAACTATAGCACAGTTTTTTCCAGCGGCTCAGTCTTCGTTTTTAGCATCGCTTAGTGATTATACTTCGTTTGCATATAACTTTACGTTTGCTATCTTGATTATCCTTTTCACCTTCTTTTATACAGCAATTACCATCAACCCAAATCAGATGGCGGATGATATGAAGAAGAATGGAGGATTTGTTCCAGGTATTAAGCCAGGTAAAGCAACAGCAGATTTTATTGATGCTATTATTTCTAGGATTACATTTCCTGGTTCTATATTCTTAGCAATCATCGCCATATTGCCAGCGTTTGCAATCATTGCAGGTGTAAACTCACAGTTTGCACACTTCTTTGGCGGTACATCATTGTTGATTTTGGTTGCGGTTGTTTTAGATACATTGCAACAAGTTGAAAGTCATTTATTAATGCGTCATTATGATGGGTTAATGAAGACCGGTAGAATTAGCGGACGTACAGGTACGGCAGCAGCAATGGGAACTTCAGAAGCGGTAATCTAAAGCAAATAATGTCTAAGATAATTCTTAAATCAGCAGAAGAAATTGAATTGATAAGGATTAGTTCACAGCTTGTGGCTAAGACTCATGCTGAGGTAGTGAAGGTTATTGGAGAAGGTGTAACGACCAAACATTTAAATAAAGTTGCTGAAGAGTTTATTAGAGATAATGGTGCTATTCCAGCTTTCTTAAATTACAACGGATTTCCTTATACATTGTGCATTTCATTGAATGACCAAGTAGTACATGGTTTTCCTAGTGATTATGAATTGAGAAGTGGAGATATTGTTTCGGTAGATTGTGGAGTGATCAAAGATAAATATTTTGGGGATTCGGCTTATACATTTATGATAGGCGAAGTTGCGGAGGAAACAAAGCAACTTTTAAAAGTTACCCAAGAGTGTTTGGATTTGGCGATTGAACAAGCTGTTGTTGGCAATAGGATTGGTGATATAGGCTATGCTTGCCAAGTACATGCAGAGAAGCATGGTTACGGCGTAGTGAAAGAATTGGTAGGTCATGGTGTAGGGAAAATGTTACATGAGAAACCAGAAGTTCCAAATTACGGACGACGTGGATCAGGAACAAAGTTAACTGAAGGAATGGTGATTGCGATCGAGCCGATGATTAATGCAGGAAGAGCCGGAGTAAAGTTTTGGGATGATGGATGGACGGTGTCTACAGTAGATAAAAAGCCATCTGCACATTTCGAACATACTGTTGCAATTAAGAAGGGAAAAGCAGACATTTTGTCGACTTTTAGCTTCATCGAAGAAGTTTTAAATAAAAAATAGGAATTTAAATATTTTTACTTAATTTTGCGTCCCGCTTTGGGCGGTGCTAAAGCAGTAAAAATCAAAGAAATATGGCTAAACAATCCTCTATAGAGCAAGACGGGATAATTAAAGAAGCATTATCTAATGCAATGTTTCGTGTTGAACTAGAGAATGGTCATGAGATTATCGCACATATCTCGGGTAAAATGAGGATGCACTACATCAAAATTTTACCAGGTGACCGTGTGAAATTGGAGATGTCTCCGTATGATCTTACAAAAGGTAGAATAACTTATAGGTATAAATAAAATGAAAGTTAGAGCATCCATTAAAAAGCGCAGCGTTGATTGCAAGATTGTCCGTAGAAACGGAAAGCTTTATGTAATCAATAAAAAGAACCCTAAGTTCAAACAGCGTCAAGGTTAATTATTAAACTATCAACAAAATTAAATGGCAAGGATAGCAGGTATTGATTTACCAAAAAACAAAAGAGGAGAGATCGGCCTTACTTACATCTTCGGTATAGGAAGAAGCACAGCGCAATCTATTTTAGAGCAAGCTGGTATTAGCGTAGATAAAAAAGTTCAAGATTGGACCGATGAAGAATTAACAGCGATCCGTAACATTATCAATGAAGGCGTCAAAGTAGAGGGTCAACTTCGCTCTGAGGTTCAGTTAAACATCAAACGTTTAATGGATATTGGTTGTTACAGAGGACTACGCCACAGGAAAGGTTTGCCACTACGTGGACAACGAACCAAAAACAATTCTCGTACCCGTAAAGGAAAGAGAAAAACTGTTGCGAACAAGAAAAAGGCTACTAAATAATAATTGATAGTAAGAAATGGCTAAGTCAAAAAAAGTTACTAAAAAGCGTTTAGTTGTAGTTGAGCCTATAGGGCAAGCTCACATTAACGCTACATTTAATAACATCATTATCACGCTAACCAACAACCAAGGGCAAACAATTTCTTGGTCATCAGCTGGAAAGCAAGGATTTAAAGGTTCTAAAAAGAACACTCCGTACGCAGCTTCACAGGCAGCGATTGATTGCGGTAAAGTAGCTCATGATTTGGGTTTACGTAAAGTTGAAGTTTTTGTTAAAGGTCCAGGGTCTGGTCGCGAGTCGGCTATCCGTACTTTACAAAATTCAGGATTGGAAGTAACGACTATTAAAGACATTACTCCACTTCCACACAACGGATGTCGTCCACCAAAAAGAAGAAGAGTTTAATTATTTATTTTAAAGATAAGATTCTCCCAGTTTAAGTTGGGGTGATACTTTAAGACACACAAAATGGCAAGATATACAGGACCAAAGTCCAAAATCGCCCGTAAATTCAGAGAGCCAATTTTCGGTCCTGATAAGGCATTAGATAGAAAAAATTACCCTCCTGGACAGCATGGCGCTTCTAAAAGAAGAGGAAAGCAGTCTGAATATTCAGTTCAGTTGATGGAGAAACAAAAAGTAAAATACACTTATGGTGTGTTAGAAAAGCAGTTCTCTAATTTGTTCAAAAAAGCTTCTGCAAAAGGAGGAATTACAGGAACAAACTTATTACAATTGTTAGAAGCTAGATTAGACAACGCAGTTTACCGTTTAGGTATTGCGCCAACAAGATCAGCTGCTCGTCAATTGGTTTCCCACAGACACATTACGGTAAATGGTTCAGTAGTTAACATTCCTTCTTACACTTTGAAAGCAGGTGATGTTGTTGCAGTGAGAGAGAAATCTCAAGCTTTAGAAACTATTACTACATCAGTTGCTGGTCGCACAATTAACAAATACGGTTGGTTAGAGTGGGATGCAAAAGCATTGTCTGGTAAATTTATATCATACCCAGAACGTGAAAGTATTCCTGAGAACATTAAGGAAAACTTAATCGTCGAGTTGTACTCTAAATAATGATGAAAATTGATTGCTGATTCTTGTGCAAACGAGAATTAGCAATTTTTATTTATCCAAAAATTAAACGATTAACATAAGGCAATATAAATGACAATTTTAGCATTTCAGAGACCCGATAAGGTAATTATGCAGAAATCTACGGATTTCGATGGTACGTTTGAATTTCGTCCGTTGGAACCTGGATTTGGTGTTACAATAGGTAATTCACTTAGGAGAATTTTACTTTCTTCACTAGAAGGTTTTGCAATTACTTCTGTTCGTTTTTCAGGTGTTTCTCACGAGTTCTCTACTATCAAAGGTGTAGCAGAGGATGTTGTAGACATTATCTTAAACTTAAAGCAAGTACGTTTTAAGAAAGTAGGTGATTCTGGTGATACCGAAAAAATATTTGTAATTATCAACGGACAAGAGTCTTTTAAGGCTGGCGATATTAGCAAATTCTCTAATAACTTCGAGGTTTTAAACCCTGATTTTGTGATTTGTAACATGGAAGATTCTGTTACTTTAGAAATAGAATTGACTATTAATAAAGGAAGAGGATATGTTGCTGCTGAAGAGAACAAAAATGCAGATGCACCAGTTGGTGTAATCGCAATAGATTCTATCTACACGCCAATCAAAAATGTTAAATACACGATTGAGAACTTTAGAGTTGAGCAAAAGACCGATTACGAAAAATTGGTTTTAGATATCACTACTGACGGTTCAATCCATCCAGAAGAAGCATTAAAAGAAGCTGCGAAGATTTTAATCCAGCACTTTATGTTATTCTCTGATGAGAATTTAGTATTAGAATCTCAAGCTAAAGAAGAAACTAAAGAAGTTGACGAAGAAGTTTTACATATGCGTAAAATCTTGAAAACTGAATTGGTTGATTTGGATTTATCTGTAAGAGCATTAAATTGCTTAAAAGCTGCAGACATTAGATCGTTAGCTGAATTGGTTTCTTATGATGTTGCTGATATGTTGAAATTCAGAAACTTTGGTAAAAAATCATTAACAGAGATTCAGGAACTAGTTAAATCAAAAGGTTTATCTTTTGGTATGAACTTGTCTAAGTTCAAGTTAGACGAAGAATAGTCCCTTAATTCCTTAATGGGGAGAAGGACTATGTAATAAGTATAAATGACGCATAATTCCCGGTTCGCCAATGGTGGCTTGAACTGACGGTATGCGCAAATAAATAGAAAATGAGACACGGAAAGAAATTTAATCACTTAGGTCGTAAAACGGCTCACAGAAAAGCAATGTTGGCTAACATGGCTTCATCTTTAATTGAGCACAAGCGTATTACAACTACTTTAGCTAAAGCTAAAGCGTTAAGAGTGTATGTTGAGCCAATCATAACAAAATCAAAAAACGATACTACGCATTCTCGTCGTACTGTTTTCGCTTATTTGCAAAACAAAGAGGTTGTTACAACCTTATTCCGTGAAGTAGCAGAAAAGGTTGCTAACCGCCCAGGTGGTTATACCCGGATCGTTAAATTAGGAAATCGTTTAGGTGATAATGCTGAAATGGCATTCATTGAATTGGTAGATTTTAACGAGACTTACAACAACGAAGCTAAAGTTGAGAAAAAAACAACACGTAGAAGAGGTGCTAAAGCTAAAAAAGACGCTCCTGCAACAGAAGCAAAAGCTGAAGAAGCAGTTGTAGTTGAGGATGCTCCAGAAGCGAAAGTAGAGAAAGCTCCAGCAAAAGAAGAGAAAACTGATTCTTCAGAAGAAGGAAAATCAGCAGAATAATTCAAGTTTTAATTTAAGAAAGCCTTCAACATTCATTTGTTGGAGGCTTTTTTGATTTTTGTTTATTTTATTCAGTATGTTTTAGTGTAGGAGGTTTATTTTTTAAAATGATTGTTTTCATTTTAATGTACACCGTTAATTTTGTTATCTTAACATTTCTTTTTGGGTTAATATGTTATCGATAGTTAAAAATAGATTTCTTTTTTTGCTAAAATATGCGTTTTTAGTATTTTTTGTTCCGCTTAACGGTAGTGCTTTTCAAAAAACAACTGTTAAAGATTCTCTTAAACTACACACTTCTCTTGATATTTTAACAGCTATCAGCGCTCAGAACGTGGATAGTATTGTACGGTTCGCGGATGGCCTGATTCATGACCATAATAAGAATGCAGATGCAAAATCTTTATTACGGATAAATAGGACGACTGGTGCTTTACTGTTAAGATACGGTTATTTGCAACTTGCAGAAAAATATTATGAGGATGCGGTAGCAATTAGCCGAAAACTTAATGATAAACCTGCAGAAGCGGAGAACACAAATTCCTTGGGTGTTTTATGGGCTAAAAAGGGTGATTATGTAAAAGCGGAAGCTTCGTTTTTAAAAGCTTTGTTAATTGCCAAACAGGAAGATAATCCTGAGTTGATGACAGCCTCTTACCTTAAATTATCTACATTGAGAATACGGCAAAACAGAGTGGATGCTGCTTATATTTTTTGTTTGAAGGCAGATTCTGTAAACAAAAAGTATCAATCTCATTTCTTTGAGGTTGACTTAATGAGCAATAAAGCCGTAGTTTACGCGATAAGAGGTAACCTAAAAAAGGCACTCGGTTTTTTTAAGAAAAGTTATGAGGTAGCAGTTAATGAAGGGGCAAAAGTAGAGCAGGTACTAGGTTTACAGAATATTGGTTTAATTTATAAAGAGGAAAAGGATTACAAGAGGGCACTAGCGTATTTAAATCAAGGATTAACACTTGCGAAAAAGAGCGGGTTAAGAGACGAGGAGTTAAGACTTAGTATTAATATTCCTGTTATATTGGTTGAGAAAAATGAACTCCAACTTGCAGAGGATGAGTTTTTGGAATTATTAACTAGATCAAAAGAAGCTGGTTTAGAAGATTTAGTTTTGGAGGTTTATGGTCACTTGATCAGTTTGGCTAAAACACAGGCCAATTATAAAAAGGCGTTTGAATACCTCGGCAGTTCCAAAAGCATCGAAGACAAGCAAATAAACGAGCAAAAGCAAAGCGCATTTCGCCAGGCCAGCGTTATGTTAGGGCTTTATACTGCAAACAAAAGAATAATAGAGAATCAAAACCTACTTTTTCAGAAGAATAGGGAACAGAATATTCTTTTCGGGATATTGGTTTTTGTGGTAATTCTATTGAGCTTTGTAGTATTTATTTTGTTCCGCTTAAGAAAGCTTAATACTAAACTTAATGTTAAACGAGTGCAATTGGTAGAAAGTAATCATGTCAAAGACAAGCTTTTTTCAATTATAGGTCATGATCTTCGGGGAAACCAAAGTACTACTTTAGGTATTTTGAATTTGATAAAAGATGGAGAGCTTGATGATGCGGAATTAGAATTATATCTGGGAATGTTGGTTAAACAGTCTCAATCAGCATTAACTACATTAGATGATTTGTTGCTTTGGGGGAAAGCAGAAATTAAGGGAGAAGCGCCTCAAAGAACAGTTTTTGAGATTTTACCCGTGATTCAAAACGCTTTAGATCTAAATTCAGAGGCTATCCATGAAAAGAAGTTAAACGTACAGAATTACAAACTCGATGGCTTACAAGTTTTTAGTTGTAGTAATCATTTTTCTTTTATTATTAGAAACTTAGTGGCAAATGCTATAAAATTTACACCAATGGCAGGTAATATTAAGCTGTTTGCAGAACATCACGGAAAAGACTTTTGGAAGATTTGTGTTGCTGACGATGGTATAGGTTTGACCGAAAAAGAATTAATCAGTATTTTTTCTCCAGGTAACAGCAGTAAAAACGGAACGAATAATGAAGTGGGTACTGGATTAGGACTGGTTTTATGCAAAGAATTTGTTGAAATAAACGATGGACAAATTTGGGCAGAACGAAATGCTGAGGGTGGAACTACAATTTGTTTTATGTGTAAAAAAGGTTAGTCTTCCATGGAGAGCGCCATGGAAGACTAACAAATAGTTAAACTAAAACGTCAAACTCGTACTCTTCAATCGGCGGACAGCTACAAATAAGTGTTCTATCGCCATAAGTGTCGTTCACTCTCCCAACAGAAGGCCAAAACTTATTTAGCGCAACATATGGCAAAGGAAAAGCTGCTTTTTGGCGAGTATAAGGTTTATCCCAGTCGTTATCAGTAATTACTGCGACAGTATGAGGTGCATTTTTTAAGGGATTGTCAATTTTGTCTGATAAGCCCGATTCGACATCAGCAATTTCATTTCTGATGGCAATCATCGCATCGCAAAAACGGTCGAGTTCGTGTTTTGGTTCCGATTCTGTAGGTTCAACCATTAAAGTCCCTGCAACAGGGAAAGAAACCGTTGGTGCATGAAAGCCATAGTCCATCAAACGTTTGGCAATATCAGTAACTTCAATTCCAAAAGTTTTAAAACTGCGACAATCCAAAATCATCTCATGGGCGCAATGTCCGTTTGCTCCAGCGTATAAGACAGGATAATGAGACTCCAATCTCGCTTTGATGTAGTTAGCGTTTAAAATAGCATATTTAGTGGCATTAGTTAAGCCTTTTGCACCCATCATCGCAATATATGCGTGAGAAATCAATAGGATAGATGCAGAACCCCAGGGCGCTGCAGAAACTGCTGAAATAGATTTTTCGTTGCCCATATCCACTACCGAATGGCCTGGCAGGTAAGGAACAAGATGAGCAGCAGCTCCAATTGGACCCATCCCAGGGCCACCACCACCGTGTGGAATACAGAAAGTCTTGTGCAAATTTAAATGACAAACATCTGCACCGATACTGGCTGGAGAAGTTAATCCGACTTGTGCATTCATATTGGCACCATCCATATAAACCTGACCACCATGTTGGTGGATAATCTCACATATTTCGATGATTGATTCTTCAAAAACACCATGTGTAGATGGGTAAGTAACCATTAAACAGCTCAAATTAGCCGAATGTTCCTCAGCTTTGGCTCTTAAATCCGCAACATCGATATTCCCTTTTTCATCGCATTTAGTGACGATGATTTTCATCCCGGCCATGGCTGCAGAAGCAGGATTTGTTCCGTGTGCTGATGAAGGAATCAACGCGATATTTCTGTTGAAATCGCCTCTATCCTGATGATAAGCTCTGATGACCATTAGTCCAGCGTATTCGCCCTGAGCACCTGCGTTTGGCTGTAAACTCATTGCAGCAAAACCTGTTATTTCACTCAGCCAATCGTTAAGTTCGGCTATTATCTGCATATAGCCACCGGTTTGGTGAACGGGTGCAAATGGATGCAAGCCACCAAACTCTGGCCAGGTAACAGGAATCATTTCTGTAGTTGCATTTAGCTTCATGGTACATGAACCCAATGCAATCATAGAGTGGCAAAGCGACAAATCTTTAGCTTCTAAAGATTTGATATAACGCAACATTTCATGTTCCGAATGGTGCTTGTTGAAAACCGGATGTGTTAAAAAAGAAGAGGTACGTTGTAATTCGGTAGGAATAACGCTTTCTACGTTTTTAGCCAAGCTTTCTAAATCTATATCGTGTAAAGTTTTAGCTTTTACTTTTCCAAAAACTTTAACAATCGTTTCTATATCGTGTAAACGGGTGGTTTCGTCTAAAGAAATGGTGATAAATTCCCCGTCAAAATTTAAGTTGAATTCGTTGTTTAACGATTCGGAATGAAGTGGGTTTGTTAAATCGCCCACAGCATATTTCAAAGTGTCGAAATAGTTTTCGTTTAGTTGTTTATAACCAAACTCAGCCAAGGCAGTACTTAACAAAACCGTTAGTCCATGAATTCTTTCGGCAATAGCTTTAATCCCTTTCGCACCATGGTAAGTGGCATACATCCCCGCCATAATGGCAAGTAATGCTTGTGCAGTACAAATATTTGAGGTGGCCTTATCTCTACGGATATGTTGCTCGCGGGTTTGTAAGGCCATACGCAAAGCATAATTTTCATGCTTGTCAATGGTCACGCCAATTATTCTGCCTGGCATACTTCGCTTGTATTCTTCTTTTGTAGCAAAATAAGCAGCATGCGGACCGCCAAATCCCATGGGAATACCGAAACGCTGCGTTGTACCCACAACAATATCAGCACCCCATTCTCCCGGAGGAGTTAAAAGTGCCAAGCTCATCAAGTCGGCAACAACAGTAAGCTTTATGTTCTTTTGATGTGCTATATCGGCAAAAGCCTTGTAATTATAAACCTCGCCATGTCCAGCTGGGTATTGTACTAAAGCACCAAATAAATCATCAGTTAATGCCACAGTCTTATGGTTGCCGATGATCAATTTAATTCCGTAAGGTTGCGCTCTAGTTTTTAAAATATCTATGGTTTGAGGAAAAACCTCTTCTGAAACGAAGTACGATTTTGCTTCGGCATTTTTACGTAGGCTGTATTGCATAAACATAGCTTCCGCGGCAGCTGTCCCTTCATCTAAAAGCGAAGCATTTGCAATCTGCATTCCCGTTAAATCCAGAACCATAGTCTGGAAGTTTAGCAAAGCTTGCAAACGTCCCTGTGAAATTTCTGCTTGGTAAGGAGTATATTGAGTGTACCATCCCGGGTTTTCTAAAATATTTCTTTGGATAACCGCAGGCACAATCACATCATAATATCCCTGCCCAATATAACTTTTGAAAACTTTGTTTTTTGAAGCCGTTTGGCGGAGTTTATTTAAATATTCGTACTCACTTTTAGCGGCTGGCAAAGCCATTGGTTTTTTCAACCGGATGTTTTTTGGTACCGTTTGATCAATCAACTCCGCTAAACTAGCTACACCAATAATTTTCAGCATCGATTCCGTATCTTGCTCATTTGGTGCAATATGTCGAGTTTCAAATTGCTCTTTGTACGCTACGTTCAATTTCATTTTTGAGAGGGTATTATTTATGTTTTAAACAGGATTAACGTTTTTAATATCTAACCGATAATTGCCAGATGGATGTGCAAAAGTAAAAAAATTTATGCGCTTGTTAATCAGATTAGCAACACGAATATTGTAAAGTTTTTAACAGTTGAAATGTGTTGTGAAGAAGGTTTTCTGAGGGGATATTTTTTGCTTGTAAGATGGCTTATTTGGGGATAATCCGTCAGCTGGCGGATCGGTTTTTCGCTCCTACGTTCCAAGACATTATGCCCAGGCCGGTATCCGCTACAATTCCTTACGCAACCTTATATTAAGGAAATCTTAGCAATCGTAAAAGGTTTCTTTTGGAATAAAAGGTTCATACGCCACTTTATGTCTCTCTGCCGGTTGGCGGAGAGATCGATATAAGGAAAGGCATAAAACGGAAATAATTAGCTTACCTCAATCCAGCTTCCTTCTTTTTTCGCTCTTAATTCTCCGAAGGAAACCCAGCTTTCCGCTAAAATTTTGTTTTCTTTTAACAAAGCTTCAAACTCGGCAGTGTGGTTGGGGTCAACTGCTACCAATAAACCACCGCTTGTTTGCGGATCAGCGAGAATGTGTTTTTGCCTTTCGGTAATTTCACCGATTTTATGTCCATAACTTGCCCAGTTTCGGTTAGTACCACCTGGAATAGATTTCTGATCTAAGTATTCGTCGATTTCTTTTAACCGAGGTACTTTTTCAAATTCAATAACTGCTTGTAAATTGCTACCTTCACACATTTCCGATAAATGCCCTAACAGGCCAAAGCCTGTTACGTCTGTCATCGCGGTAACGTAATCTAATTTGCCAATTAACTCTCCAATAGAATTTAACTTAGCCATAGAGGTAGGAGCGATATTTTGATGTACTGCTTTTAAAATGCCTTTCTTTTGTGCGGTAGTTAATATTCCTACACCCAAGGCTTTTGTTAAATAAAGTTTACAACCAGCTTTTGCAGTGGAGTTTTGCTTTAGATTTTTAATGTCGACAATCCCGTTTACCGCCAGACCAAAAACAGGTTCGGGGCAATCGATACTATGTCCGCCGGCCAGTGTAATTCCAGCTTCTGCGCAAACAGATCTTGCGCCCTCTAAAACTTTTTGCGCAACTTCTGGTGCTAATTTATCAATAGGCCAACCTAAAATTGCGATGGCCAAAACGGGTTTTCCGCCCATGGCATAAACATCAGAAATTGCATTTGCCGAAGCAATTCGACCAAAATCATAAGCATCATCAACAATGGGCATAAAAAAATCTGTGGTAGAAATTAATGCCGTTCCATTTCCTAAATCATAAGCTGCTGCATCATCCCGAGTATCGTTACCCACCAGTAAATTTTTATTTGCTTCGTATTTTACGGAGCTGTATAAAATTTTGTCCAAAACAGCAGGTGAAATTTTACATCCACAGCCTGCACCATGAGAATATTGGGTGAGTTTTATGTCTTCCATTTTATGTTTTGACTTTGTATTGTTTCTAAGTTGTGTTTGTACTTATCCCAATTCCGGTAACTGGTAAATAAATGTGAGCGCTCTCGCATTCTCGACATAACGGGCTGTAGGCAATTATGCACTAATCTTAGCCGTGTTTAGCTAAAAAATCCTGGTAAGCCAACGCAATCCCTTCTTTTAAATCAATTTTGTGTTTCCAGCCAGTGGCGTGTATTTTGCTTACATCCATCAATTTACGCGGAGTGCCGTCTGGCTTTGTGCCGTCAAAAACCAGTTCGCCTTTAAAACCAATAATATCTTTAATCATCAAGGCTAAATCCTTAATGGTCAAATCTTCTCCGGTACCTACATTAATCAAATTAGGCTCGTTGTAATTTTGCATTAAATAATAACAAGCATCCGCTAAATCATCTGCAAATAAGAATTCTCTCATCGGGCTTCCGCTTCCCCAAACGGTAACGTTAGCATCGTTATTTTGTTTTGCTTCGTGAAACTTGCGAATCAATGCGGGTAAAACGTGAGAATTTTGTGGATGGTAATTGTCATTATAGCCGTATAAATTGGTCGGCATTGCCGATATATAATTACAACCGTATTGTGCCCGGTAGGCATCGCACATTTTGATACCGGTAATTTTGGCTATGGCGTAAGGTTCGTTAGTTTCTTCCAATAAACCCGTTAACAGATATTCTTCTTTTAAAGGTTGTGGAGCCATTTTTGGATAGATACAGCTGGAACCTAAAAACATCAGTTTTTTAACATTATTGAGGTAAGCATTATGGATAATATTGTTTTGAATCTGCAAATTATCGTATAAAAATTCGGCCCGATAGGTATTGTTTGCTATAATTCCGCCCACTTTTGCCGCAGCTAAAAAAACGTAATCAAGTTTTTCGGAAGCAAAGAAATCGGCTACTGCTACTTGGTTTCTTAAATCTAGGTCTTTAGAAGTACGTGTGATGATATTGGTATAACCTTCTTTTTCTAATTTTCTTAAAATTGCTGAACCAACCATTCCACGGTGACCGGCGATGTAAATTTTTGATAATTTTTCCAAAACGATGAGCTAATAATGTGCCCAAAGATAAAATTATTGGGTCGCTTTAAAACCTTTAAAATTAATTTTTGTGGATAGTACTATGTAAATCTTATTTTTGAAGAAAATTTAAAGAATTGGCGAAGAGAAAATTACAGCGTTTTGCGGAGATCGGCACATTTGACAACGTTAAACAGTTAGAAGAAGGAAAAGAGTTTAAAGGAAACTGGTCGAAGAACTTTTTCAAGAACGATAATCCCTTGATTTTGGAGTTAGCCTGTGGAAAGGGCGAGTATAGTGTGAATTTAGCGAAAAAATTTCCGGATAAAAACTTTGTAGGCATCGATTACAAAGGAAATCGTTTATGGGTTGGTGCTAAAATGGCGATTGATGAAGGTATTCAAAATGTAGGCTTCTTGCGCATTCAAATCCAGAATATTCTTGATTATTTTGCAGAAGGTGAAGTTGAAGAAATCTGGCTTACTTTTCCAGATCCGCAAGCACAAAGTCCGTTAGAGCGTAAACGTTTAACCAATCCTATGTTCTTAGGTAAATACAAAACTGCCTTACAAGAGAAAGGGATAATGCATTTAAAAACAGATAACGACGGCTTTTTTGAATACACCTTAGAGAAACTTGCAGAATTGAAAATCCCTACCATGCAACAAACTACAAATGTTTACAGGGATTTCCCCGGTGATGAGATTTTGTCGATAAAAACACATTACGAGCGGATTTACTTAAAAAAGGATAAAAATATCAATTACGTGAAGTTTGCTTTTTAGTATTGGGTATTAAGTAGCAAGTATGAAGTGGTGAGTAGGAAGTAGTGAGATAGAGTGTTCATTAGAAAATAATTTTTACCACACAGCAAATCAGCTTTAAGCCTTTAGCTTTTTACGCTTTCAACATTAAAAAAATGGATAGAGCTTCTTTTTATGATCAGGTTTACCAAGTGGTTCGCTTAATTCCGAAAGGGAGAGTGACGTCTTTTGGTGCTATTGCCAGTTATCTTGGCACTAAAGGCTCTTCGCGGATGGTGGGCTATGCCATGAACGGAGCCGGTGTAGTTATTCCTGCAGTTCCGGCGCACCGAGTGGTCAACAGAAACGGTTTGCTAACAGGTAAATTCCATTTTGAAACATTAACAAAAATGGAAGAATTATTAGCTTTAGAAGGTGTTAAAGTTGTGGATGATAAAGTAGTTGATTTTAAAAAACTTTATTGGAATCCGGCCGAAGAGCTGGATTTAGAAAGATAGTTTGCCAGTTTAGAACCACGTTCCAACGCCAAAACCAACAGATTTTAATTTAGGTTTTCCGCCACTCACCAAAAAGCCATCAAATTCTTGATACTGGTAAAGCGCTTGAAGAAAGTATTTTGATTTTCTTTTTGTGGTAAGCATAATCCCAGTAGCCACCTCGTAGTTAAAGCCTTTACTATAACCTCTAAATATGCGTGGGGCATAGCCAACTGCGCCTTTTGCAAAATAATTTAACTCGTCAGTGGTTATGGGTTTCGCCAAAAAATGAACGTTTCCTGTAAAGTTTAAAGTCTCGAACCGAGAGCCAGCAGAACCAGCAGGTCTAAAGGTTGCGTTTTCTAAACCTATCCCAAACCCGGTTTTAGGATTTGCCACTCCAATTACAAGTTTTACATGCAGCGAGTTTGTTTTTTGATCTAAACTGCTTTCATTAATCCCAAAAACGTAATTAACGTTGGCCTGACTAAATAGATTGAATTTTTTGTTCGAAGATGCCTGATGTTGTGCTTTTGCAACAAAAAAACATAAAAATAAGAAAGCAAATGCAGCTAAAAATTGTTTCATTGATATCGTGATATTTTTTAATTTCAAATATAGCCAAATGCTGTCAGCAAAAGCTTTTAAGCCGAAAATTCTGTTCAATAATCGGGTTTTTTACATTATGTTTGCAAACCAAATGAAGTGACTATTATTAGATAATGCTGAAGTTAGATCACATAAAGATACCCATAGCTGCAGAGCTTGATGCTTTTGAAGAAAAGTTCAAGGTTTCTATGCAAAGTAGTGTGCCATTGCTAGATCGTATTACGCATTATATCGTAAAAAGAAAAGGGAAGCAAATGCGGCCTATGTTTGTGTTTTTCTCAGCGGGTTTGTGCGGTGGAATAACGGAATCAACACATCGTGGGGCGGCGCTTGTAGAACTTTTACACACTGCAACGTTGGTACACGATGACGTAGTAGATAACTCTTTCGAGCGTCGCGGTTTTTTCTCTGTAAATGCACTTTGGAAAAACAAGATCGCAGTTTTGGTAGGCGATTATCTGCTTGCCAAAGGTTTACAGCTTTCGGTTGATAACCAAGAATTTACAATTTTGAAAATTGTTTCAGATGCGGTTCAGCAGATGAGCGAGGGCGAACTTTTGCAGATTGAAAAAGTACGCCGGATGGATATTAGCGAGGAGATTTACTACGAGGTTATCCGTCAGAAAACAGCTTCTTTGATTTCATCATGTTGTGCGGCGGGTGCGGCTTCATCAGGTGCTACGCCAGAAGTGGTAGAGATGATGAAAAACTTTGGCGAGAAAATTGGCATAGCTTTTCAGATAAAAGATGATTTATTCGACTTTGGGGTAGATGATGTTGGGAAGCCTAAAGGGATAGATATCAAGGAAAAGAAAGTTACCCTCCCCTTAATTTACGCTTTAAATAAAGCATCTAAAGCTGATAAAAAGCAGATGATCAACCTGGTGAAGAACCATAATGATGATGAAGCTAAGATTAACCAGATCATTGATTTTGTGAGAGAAAGTGGTGGTTTGACTTACGCAGAGGAGCAAATGTTTTTATACCAACAACAAGCTTTTGAAATCTTATATAAATTCCCCAAATCTGAGTTTAGATCCGGTTTGGAAAACCTAGTGAAATTTACCACAGAAAGAAAAAAATAAATGAGTCACGAATTAATTTTTTTTGGCGCTTTTGCACTGTTTATTGTGCTCATGCTAGCGCTTGATTTAGGCGTTTTTCATAAAGACGATAAACCTGTTAGTTTTAAACAGGCAGCAACGATGAGTGCGATCTGGATTTCTTTCGCAATCGGGTTTTATTTTTTCTTGAAAACAGAAGGGCAGGAATTACATAATATAAAGGATCAGGCTCATTTAGAACAAATTGTTACTGACCATCAACATAACATTAGTGTTAATTCAGCTAATTTTCACGAAAACCTTAATAGATATAACGATAACTTAAGCTTAGAATTTATCACTGGATATGTGATAGAATATGCGCTTTCCGTAGATAATATTTTTGTGATGGTATTGATTTTTTCTGCCTTTGGGGTTGATGAAAAGTATTATCACCGCGTGTTATTTTGGGGTATTTTAGGTGCAGTGATTATGCGCTTTATCTTTATTTTTCTTGGTGCAACGCTCATTAGCCAGTTCGGTTGGATATTGTACATTTTCGGTGCATTCTTGATTTATAGTGGCGTAATGATGTTTTTGGCTAAAGACGAGGAGGAAAAAATAGATCCAGACAAACATCCGGTGGTTAAGTTTGCATCCAAATTTTTTCCGATACATCCAGAATATGTGGGTCATGATTTTTTTTATCGTAACAAAGGAAAACTTTTTATAACACCACTTTTTGTAGTGCTTCTAGTAATCGAATTTAGCGATGTTATTTTTGCTGTAGATTCAATCCCAGCTATTTTTGCAGTTACCAAAGATCCTTATATTGTTTTCTTTTCAAACATATTCGCCATTTTAGGTTTGCGTTCTATGTTTTTTTTATTGGTTAACGTAATCCACAAATTCCATTACCTAAAAGCTGGTTTGGCGGTATTGCTTATATTTATTGGCGTTAAAATGCTTGCCCATCATTGGTTAGAGCAATGGGGTTTTACCACCATCCACTCTTTATTTATTATTCTCGCAATTTTAACGGTTAGTGTGGTTGCGTCTTTGGTGTTCCCGAAAAGGGTTGCAGGATAAAAGTAAACTAGCCCGTTTTAGATTAATATTTCAACAAATATTCCCTAATTCCGATGCTTGCATTACTTTAGAAACATGGAACTCTATCATCAATTAATACAAACAGTTTCTGAGCTTAATGCAGAAACCATAGCTAAAGAACGTAAAGATAATCTGCAATCTTTGATCAACTTTGTTCAGTATAAAGTTGATCATCACCAAGAAATTCGTTTAAATTTTATCTGTACTCACAACTCAAGGCGAAGTCATTTATCACAGGTTTGGGCGCAAACTTTGGCTCATCATTTTAACATAAGTAATGTATTTTGCTATTCGGGCGGAACAGAAGCAACGGCAGTTTTTCCACAGGTTGTAACTGCGCTAAAAACTGCTGGATTTCAAATCAATAAGCTCTCAGAAGAATCAAATCCAGTTTATGGCATAAAGTACGATGCAGATGAACATCCAATTATCGCGTTTTCTAAAAAGTACGATGCGGATTTCAACCCTTCAACTGGCTTCGCCGCCATACTTACTTGTACGGAAGCCGATGGTGCCTGTCCTTTTATAGTAGGTGCCGAGCAAAGAATTGCACTTCCTTTTGAAGATCCAAAAGCATTTGATCATACGGCACAAAAGACCGAAAAATATGAAGAAAGAAGTTTGCAAATTGCAACAGAACTGTTTTATGTTTTCTCTAAAATAAGCCACGGCAAATTAAGAGCTTGGGATTTTATACGGTTAGCAGACCAGGATTAATTTTATCGTTAAAAAATTCTTTTTGGTTAAAGCGAAAATATTACCCTACCGAAAGTTTAGGTTAACCTGTCCAGTCTAATAATCAAAACTGACAAACCAAGTAAATTTAAATAATGGCTAAATTTTCGTTCAGAACTGCATTCTTAATAATCGTATTTGTACAATTCTCTTGTAGTTTTTACGACGAAGCTAGGGACGAACAAACACATGGAAGCCCTTATTTGACTGTAACTAGGGTTGTAGATGGTGATACGTTTTGGGCGGATAATGGAACCGAAAAAGGTGTAAAAATTCGATTAATTGGCGTAGATGCACCAGAATCAAGAAAGACCGGTAGAAAGGAAATAGGTTATTACGGCAAGGAAGCAAAGGAGTATCTCAAAAAATTGCTCAATGGTAAAAGCGTGAAATTGATTAGTGATGTTGATTCGCTAGACCGTTATGGGCGTACGCTTGCTTACGTTTATTTGGAAGATGGAACTTTTGTAAATGCCGAGCTGGTTAAAAATGGATATGCAACGGTTATGACTATTCCTCCAAATGTGCGTTACGCCGATTTATTTGTTGAGCTACAAAAGCAAGCGAGGCAACAGGACAAGGGGCTTTGGGCTAGGTAATCATTCGTTTATAAGCTGGGTTCATTTTGTGGATAAGTATCCTAAGTTTTCGCAGATCTTCGGTCGAAGTGAGTAAAGTAATGAACTGGCCAAGTTCAAGGTTTAACGTTTAATATAATATCTTCTAAAGTAATCCTCTTTGCGTTAGCTAGCTGGAATATGGCTTTTTTTAAGCCAGTTCTTTCTTGCTTCTGAGCGAAGTCGAAGAATCTGCAAAAAAAACCGAAGCGATAGCGGCGTATGGAAGATAGCGTTTGAACGCTCAAATTATTTAAGCAAAACCTACAATTATGGCAAAGATTTAGCATACAAGTTTTTGTAAAAAGTAATTTAATGAAGGCTAAGATTGATAATGAAATAAATATGGGTGGCATGGGTGCCATTTTACATGATAAAGGTGTATTTTTTAGAGTTTGGGCTCCTAATGCAAAGCAGGTTTTTGTAATGGGCGACTTTAATAATTGGACACCAAATGAGCTGGAATTAGCACACGAAGATAGCGGCTACTACGCCAGAAATGTGGATACGGCAAAGGCTGGTAGTGAATATAAGTTTGTAATTATTACGCAAAACGACGATGAATTAGCTAAAAACGATCCCTATGCAAAGGAAATGACCAATTCAAACGGCAATTCTGTGGTATATGATAACGATGCGTTTGATTGGGAAGATGATGCGTCTTTTATGCCTTATTGGAATGAAGCCGTAATTTACGAATTACATTTGGGGACTTTTAATGCTACAGAAGAAGGTAAACCCGGCGATTTTTATTCACTAATTGAAAAGCTGGGTTACTTAAAAGAATTGGGGATTAACGTAATTGAGATTATGCCTCCATATGAGTTTCCGGGCGGTTTCTCTTGGGGATACAATCCTTCTTACCCGTTTGCTATTGAAACCGAATATGGTGGGCCAGATGCTTTAAAGCAATTGGTGAAAGCGGCGCATAAAATGGGTATTGCAATTATGTTAGATGCAGTGTACAATCATTTTGGTCCGTCTGATTTAGACTTATGGCAGTTTGATGGTTGGAGTGAAAACGATAAAGGTGGTATTTATTTTTACAACGATTGGCGATCAAATACGCCATGGGGTGATACCCGACCTGATTTTGGCAGAGAAGAAGTACGCAATTACATTCAGGACAACGCTAGAATGTGGTTAGAAGATTTCCATGTTGACGGCTTGCGTATGGATATGATCCCATACATCAGAAACGTAAATGCGGACGAGAATCCGGGAGGAGTGTTAGAAGAAGGATTAACACTTTTACGCGATATTAACCGAGAGATTACTGAGAAATATCCCTATAAATTAACAGTTGCAGAAGATTTACATAAGCTAAGCTGGGTTACAGATAGGGTTGGAGAGGGTGAAGGTTTAGGGTTTGGTAGCCAATGGGATGCTGCGTTTGTACACCCTGTACGCCAGCTACTAACTACACAGCATGATGAAGATAGGGATATGAATGAAGCTACTGAAGCTTTGTTGAACCAATATAGTGGCGATTATTTTAGACGTGTGGTTTACACAGAATCTCATGATGAAGTGGCTAACGGAAGTGCTCGAGTTGCAGAAGAAATTGCTTTTGGCGACGTTAATAATTGGTATTCTAAGAAACGGGCATCCTTAGGGATGGCAATGGTTTTAACCGCTCCGGGAATTCCGATGATTTTTCAAGGTCAGGAGCTACTGGAAGATAAATGGTTTTCTGATACAGATCCAATTGATTGGAGCAGGTTAAAGAAATTTAAAGGCTATTTCAATCTGCATAAAGATTTGATCACGCTAAGACGAAATCTTACTGGTTTTACTGCTGGTTTAACAGGGCAACATATTCAGATTATTAGAACTGATAACGAGCAAAAAATTATTGCATACCAACGTTGGAAAGAAGGTGGTGCAAAAGATACTACATTGGTTGTATTAAATTTTTCTGACGGTGATAAAGCGGTTTACAGAATTGGATTTCCCGCTCCGGGTATGTGGAAAGTTAGGTTTAACTCTGACTGGGAAGGCTATAATGCTGAGTTTGGCAACTATCAATCATATGATGTTGAAGCTATATCCGACGCGTGTGATGGTTTTGAGCATAGCGCCGAAATTTCTATTGCACCTTATACAGCTTTGATTTTATCGCAGGATTAAATTTTAAATATATTGGCAAATTTTTTTGTGTAAACTTACCGTAGGTGTGCTAGTAGCCTTAAATTTTGGTCTAAAAACGGGTTAGCATATAACATGTGACATTATTCTAAATCAGTTCTTAACTTAATTTGTCAGGATTCAGCTTTAATATTAAAGCTGAATCCTAACAAATTCCACTCACACATTTTGTGTGGTACAAAAACTGGTCAAAATATTTACTTCTTTGCCTCTTCGTAAATAGCCCGTAACAAGGACATTGGGTTTGAGTAGGGCACATCTTGGGTTAGCTCCCAAATCATAATTCCTTTGTAGCCGGCTTCTTTAAAATATCTCACTTTCTCTCTCATCACTTCAGCGCTGTTAAAAGAAAAACCATCGTAAATCGAGATGACTTGGTTGCCAGCTAATTTGTCTGCAAATTGGTAATATTTTTGGGTACGCCTGTCTGCGTGGCGGCCATAAAAAGGAACCCCAATTAATAAGCGGTTATTGGGATAGTTTGATTTTGTATAATTCTCCAATCTTTCTTTAACTGTGTAAAGCGGTGCGTGTAATCCTTCTTTATTAAGTGTACTGTATAACATAACGCTAACATCTTCAACTAAGCCAGATATATCCGTGGCTTGTTGACCCGAAGATCCACCCAAAGCTGCAGTCAAAATAGAGTTTTTAGGCATTTGGCCCTTAATGCTAGTAAGTAACGCAATTAAGTTTTCGGTGGAAACCTTTTTTGCTGGTTTAGACTTCCAATCTGTTTCCCAATCCATATCTATTCCATCAAACTTATATTTCTTCGCAAAAGCGACCAGTTCTTTCACAAACAGTTCTCTTTTTTCTGGATTGTCACCCATTACATGCATATTGGCAACCAAACCCCCGCCTCCAACAACAAGCAGTATTTTCTGATTTTTATTCATCTTCGAGCGTACCAATTCGTAATTTTTGATGTAGGCGTCACTCACAGTAAAACGACCTTCACTATCCGGAGAAAGTCCGAAGAAGAAAATTCTATCGAGGTATTTGATGAATTCTAAATCAGTTGTTGGTTTAACCCAAGAAGAGTTTAGATAACCGGTCACTAAAAATGGATCTTTTGCAGGTTTTACGGGGTTTGTAGCTTGTAAGCTTTGGGTTGATAATAGCGCAAAAAAGAGCACTAACGCTTTGAATTTTTTCATGATTATAAATTGATTTGTTTTTTATCGAATGAAATTGTTTTAGAGAAATACCCATTTAAAAAATAGAGAGAGAAAAATTCTTGTAAATAGCTTTGCGTAGCTATAAAAAATCTTTACTTTCGGTAACGTAAACATAGCTATTTAATTTAAGTTTTCACAGGGATATCTATAAGTAATACATAGGTGTAATTTTGGAAAACTTTGCTTTTATCTTGCATGTATTACTTTGGGTATTTTTTGTAAACTTAAATAGTTATTATAAATGTTGAAAAGATTGAAACAGATCACTTTGTTTATCGCGACTTTAATTGTCGTAGCAGATGCTTATTCACAAACAGGTATAGATCGACAAAAGCAATACCTTAATGACTTTGAGAAAATCGCAATTCCGCAAAGAATACAAGCCAATACACGCCGTACAACATGGCAGGATAGTACATGGAAAGATTGGTTAAATCGTAGTGGCGAATTGCCACCAGATTTTTCGCAGATGAAATCTATTCCGTTTTTACCAGACCCGTTGATGCAGGTCAAAGACGGTAAAGATCAAAAGATTACCACGAAAGCAGACTGGGAGGTTAAAAGGGTATGGATAAAGGAGCAATACCAAAAATATATATCTGGTGTACAACCGCCTGCACCGAAAGACTTTAAAACTAGAGTGCTATCGGATAGGGTGGAGGATGGTACACGAATTCAAATGATTGAAACCAGTTTTGGACCAGGTTACAAAGCTAAAATTACTTTTGAACTGATGATCCCTGCTGGGAAAGGTCCTTTTCCAGTATATATGACGCAGTGGAATCATCGCAATTGGGCACAGCTTGCGGTAAGGCGTGGTTACATAGGCTGTGTATATGCTGCAGCTGACACCAAGGATGATACCCAAGCGTATCAAATACTCTATCCAGAATATGATTTTAGCATGTTGATGCGAAGAGCTTGGGGCGCTTCACGTGTTGTAGATTACCTCATCACACAAAAGGAAGTTAAAAAAGAACAAATTGCTATTACAGGACACTCCAGAAACGGGAAGCAGGCCTTATGGGCGGCTGCTTTTGATGACAGGTTTGCGGCAGCTATTCCCGTTAGTTCAAGTACAGGTGGCGATTCGCCATGGCGATTTGGAGATCCACAATACGCCAGCGAAACCATAGATTTAGTAACTGGTGCCAATAGCCATTGGTTTATTCCACAATTACGCTTTTTCTTCGGTCATGAAGATAAACTACCTGTTGATCAAAACTCGCTGGCAGCACTTGTAGCACCAAGACCGCTGTTGTTGCACTATTCTTTGGTTGAAGCTGGCTTAAACTCTTGGGCAATAGAACAAAATTATTATTCCGCTAAAAAAGTTTATGATTTTTTAGGTGCCCGTGATAAAATCGGTGTGTTTAACCGCTACGGTAACCACTTTGTTGCTGCGAGGGATATCGAGTACGGAATCGATTTTTTAGATATTCAATTTAATAGAAATACCAAGAAATGGCATAACAATCTATATTATGAATACGATTATGCGGAATGGGAGAAAAAACATGCGTCGGACAAAATAGTTGCTGGAAAAATTAAGCCGATTATACTTAAGGATAAATATAAAAGTATTCAAGCGTTTGAGGAAGATAAGAAGCAGATAGCCGAGAACCTCCAATGGATTTTGGGTAAAGAGCCATCAGGTGTTAAACCAACGCCGATGGTGGAAACCGTTGACTCTCGTAGGGATTGGTTGAATTCCGTAATCCAATTGCCCAATGTTCCAGGTTCAAAACTTAATTATTTTGGGGCATACACTTCTATGGGAGACAATTTAAACGGTTTTCTTTATTATCCTGTGGATAAATCGGGTAAAATGAAACTACAGCCAAACGGCAAGTTGCCAGTTATTGTTTATTCTCATCAATACGCACATTCTACTGGTTTTGCAAAAGGATATACGAAAAACGGAGGAAATGGCACAGGTTTGTTGTTTAAAGAGCTTATTAGTAGAGGATTTGCTGTTTTAGCTATAGATATGTACGGTTTTGGCGCCCGCATAGAAGAAGCAAAAGATTTTTATGATAGGTATCCGGAATGGTCTAAGATGGGGAAATATGTTCAAGACGTGAAAAGCAGTATCGATGGTTTAGAAACGCTCGATTATATAGATAAAAGTAAAATATATCTTTTGGGGAATACTTTGGGTGGTAGCGTTTCTCTCATAACCGCTGCATTAGATTCCAGGGTAGCAGGAGTAGCTGCAGTAGCTGCTTTTTCTCCATGGCGGACATCCGATGATCAATTTGAGAGTATAAGAACTTATTCCAATCTACATGGAAGTATGCCACGTTTAGGTTTTTTTGCCGAGAATCCAAAAAACACACCAGTAGATTTTGGGGAAATTATTTCAGCAATTGCGCCTCGTCCTTTACTGATTATAGCTCCAGAACTAGATCGTTATACCGATATCCCAGCCCTTAAGTCTGCGATGACGCCAGTGTTTAATGTTTATGATCTTTATAAGCAAAAAGCAAATTTAATGGTGGAGTATCCACGTGAGATTAATCGTATGACAGATAGTATGACTAAAGAAGTAGGTGAGTTTTACAGCAAACTTTTGACTACCCATTAATTTTTAAATAAATCCGAATAGCTGGTTTTTCGCTGGCTGTACGGATTTTGTCTTTTTAAGGATTAAGATCTAATGTGCTTTGTTCATTGTTTTTTTTAGTTGAAAACAATGAACTTTATTGCAAGCCTTTTGGTTTTTTGAAATTTTAGCACCTTATACGGCTTTAATTTTATCGTAGGATTAAGTTTGTTTTTTTTGTTAGTTAAAAGGAAATTTCAAGTTAAAATGAAGCTACTTTTTTTGTTTAAGTTGAATCTGTTTATCGAATAAATGTTACGCTTACGAAAATAATTTCTGTATTCCCCATTTTAGATTAACATCAAATCTTCTCTTTTTCTTTGCATATTAATCTAATAGTATGCCTCTAGGTTATTTAAATAGCTATTGCTACGCTTCCAATAAAAAAAACGTAAAACCTTTGATTTATAATATTTAATACCATATTTTTGGTAAACCAATTATTGGTAAACCAATTATTTACTAAAATTATTTTTTATGAAGTCAATGTACAGCATATGTTTGTTGTGGGCAGCGTTCTTTGTTTTTGGAACAATTTCCGCACAAGCGCAGACGTTAATTAGCGGGATAGTAAAAGATATAAGCGGGGAATCCTTACCCGGCGTATCTGTTGCCGTTAAAGGGAAACCCGGTGGAACCGTTACGGGAGCCGATGGCAGTTTTAAAATTAATGCGATGTTAAAGGATGTACTAGAAGTAAAATATCTAGGATTCGAAACCAAGCAAATTACCGTAACAAATAGTTCTTTGTTAAACATTACGCTAAGTCAATCAAGTAGCGCTTTAGATGAAGTAGTGGTTATCGGTTACGGAACCCAGCGAAAATCGTCGCTAACCGGAGCGGTGGCAAAACTTAATAATGATAATCTTAACCAAATTCCAGTTTCTAGAGCAGACCAAGCATTGGCTGGTAAATTAGCTGGTGTACAGGTTATCAATACAGATGCTACAGCTGGTGCAGCGCCAGTAATCAAAGTTAGAGGGTCGGCGTCAATTACTGCGGGAACAACACCTTTGTATGTTGTAGATGGTTACCCTATACCAGGCGATCTTTCAACCATCGATATGAATAATGTAGAAAGCATAGAGGTGTTAAAAGATGCGGCATCTGCAGCAATTTACGGGTCTAGAGGTGCTAACGGGGTAGTGTTGGTTACCACGAAAACTGGTAAAGCTGGCGATACAAAATTTAGCTTTAATAACAGTACAGGTACTAAAAGTGTTTACCGCAAATTAGACTTTCTTACCTTGACCGAATGGGCTAACCATGTTAAAGAGGTAAACAACGGTGTTTTGAGCCCAGAGATTATTGCGGCTCAAAAATATGACGTTGAAACAGACCCGCAGGATATCGCTTTCCAAACTGGTTTTTTTCAAAACACCCAGTTTAGCGTAAGTGGCGGAAGCGATAAAGTAAAGTTTTATGTTTCTGGAGAAGGTTTGTATGATAAAGGCGTAATCAGAACTAATGATTACAAGCGTTACGGCGGACAAGTAAATCTTAATATTACACCAAATAAGAAATGGGAAATTGGGGTTAATTTAACACCATCATATACCATACAAAGAGCACCAACTTTTAAAATACATGATGTTATCCGCTCTGTTGCCCTTTGGTTGCCATTATATGCAACACAAACTATTGCCGACGGAACAGGAATTCCCTTAGGATATATCGTTCATCAAAGAGATTTTGATCCTTCAACAAATACCAAGTATACTGGTGTAAATCTGTCGGCAACTGCAAATAATACGGGGTATACAAATTTGGAAGGTGTTTCAAATATGATTTATATAACAAAAACCTTAGCCAATGCTAATGTGAAATATAACATTACAAAAGACTTATCTGTAAAAGTTTCTGGTGGCGTTTATTTCAGCAATGCTAAGAACGAGTTTTTTCAAAAATCTTGGGCAACAAAAGACCCGTTAATACAAGGTATTACAGCAGCAAGGGCGTCAACTAAAGCAACTTTGGCTAATAACCAAAGTGTTGATTGGCTTTCAGAAAATCTGTTAAACTACAATAAAACTATTGGCAAAAGCAACTTTAATGCTATTGCAGGCTTTACAGCACAATCTAACTTAGCTAGTTACAGTAATTCTGCAGCGACTAATTTTTTAACGGATAATATTCCAACACTAAATGCAGGTACTTTAAACGCGGTAAGTTCATCCAAAGAAAGAAACAATTTAGCATCGGCACTTTTTAGGGTGAATTATAGCTATGATGATAAATACTTGGCCTCTTTTGCTTCTCGCTGGGACGGAAGTTCTCGTTTTGGTGCTGGTAACCGTTGGGGGTTTTTCCCTTCTGCGTCTTTAGGTTGGAGGGTTAGCCAAGAAGATTTTTGGTCGCCAGATAATTTTGTTAACGATTTAAAAGTTAGGGCAAGTTATGGCGCAACCGGAAACAATAATATTGGTAATTACAGAGCTTTTGCCAATGTAAACACCGTTGGTGCTATTTTAGATGGCAGCGGAACCACCTTGGGTTTCAATTCTGATTTATACGATAACCCTAATTTAGGTTGGGAGAAAAACTATAGTTTTAACGGAGGCGTAGATTTTGGGTTTCTTAAAAACAAGTTCACTTTATCAATTGATGCTTATAAATCAACTACTAAAGATTTATTGCTTTACCTAGCTATTCCTTCCGTTACCGGTAGTACAGGTGTTTGGGGAAATACTGGAGAGGTACAGAACCAAGGTTTAGAATATGAGCTTACTGCAAATATTCTCAGCCAAAAGAACTTCAGATGGAACGTTTCTACCAACGGATCTACTAATAAAAATACCGTCAAAGATTTAGGAAACAGTAATCTTTTAATTAATGTAGGTGATCCAAAAAGACCAAATTATTTTTTGAGTCAGGTGGGCAGTCCTTTAGTTCAGTTTTATGGTTTTGAGTATGAAAGTGATATTCCTGTGAGCGGAAACTTCTGGCCGATTAATGTACATTCTGATAAAGCTATTGTAAAGGATAGAGATAATAATGGTGTAATTAACGATTTGGACCGTGTAGTTTTGGGTCAGCCAACTCCAAAGTTTATTTGGGGATTAACCAACAGTTTCGAAATTAAAAGATTTGATGTAAGCTTTGTGCTTCAAGGGTCACATGGTGCAAGTGTTTTTAACGCCGATCCAAACTATTACGAAACGCAATTTGCAGCAACAGGAACCAACGCGTACCTAAATTTGGCTCCTGCTTTAAGGGCGAAAGTGAAGTATAAAACGGAAACTAGTTACGCTATTGAAGATGCATCTTACATCGCATTAAGAAGTTTAAATGTTGGGTATAAGATCCCTGCTAAGTTCTTAGGTAAAAACAATAGTAACTATTTACGCGTTTACGCATCTGCCTATAATTTATGGTACCATTTCGCAAGTGGTTATAGCAGCTATAACCCAGAAGGTATAAATGAATATACTGATGATCCTTTGAGAAATGGTTACCAGAGAGGTGCAGCTCCAATAACAAGGAACATCACTTTCGGAATTAACGCTAATTTTTAAATAAAACTCAATCACATGAAAAAAATTATCATAGCACTTCTGGCGGTTTCTAGCTTAGCCAGTTGCGAAAAGTTTTTAGATCAAAAGCCTATTTCATCATTAACAGAAAATACATTTTACAGAAACACCGACGAGGTTGAAACTGGAGTTATTGCATGTTATGATGGTTTGCAAAAAGTTTACGATGCCGAATACCAGCTTACGGAAATTAGAGCCGACAATACTTCTGGATATTCTTTAGAAGGAGACTGGGGCTCCATTAAATTTTTTAGAGAATCACCTGCCAATTTCTTTCTCCTAGATTTTTGGCAACGCTCTTACAATACCATTGCCCGTTGTAACTTGGTTTTAAAGTACCTGGATAATGTTACAGATCCTGTTAAAAAGAGTGCTTTTGAAGGTGAGGTGAAATTTATACGTTCTTTAATGTATTTCAATTTGGTGAGACTTTATGGTGATGTACCTTTAATTACCAAATCTATTGCGTTTGACGATCAGGCAAGCTTTGTAAAAACCACCAAAGAAGCAATTTACACACAAATTAAAATTGATTTGTTGCTAGCAGTAAGTAATTTAAATGTGAACGCTTCGGCTACTGTTCCATCTGCAAGAGCAAATAAGCAAGCTGCAGAAGCGTTACTAGCTAAAGTTTACATCACTTTGAAAGATTTTGGAAGCGCAAAGCCATTGTTGGAGGCAATTGTAGGAACAAACTTAAAAGGAATTGCGCCCTATGGTTTAAATTCTTCATACGCTGCAATATTTAGTACCGCAACAGAAATGAGCAAAGAAATAATTTTTGCAGTGCGTTATAAAGCAAGTTCAAGTAGCGAAGGAAATTCTTTTTCTTATGAATATAGCAATAGCGGAAACGCCAGAAATGTAAAAGCTTCTGCCGAATACCAAGCATTGTTTGAATCTGGAGATGTTAGAAAAGCAGTAACATTTACTACCACGGGCGCTAATATTGGGCTGGCTGCTAAATTTATTGATGCAGCAGCTCCGCAAAGAGATGCCGGAAATGATTTCCCGGTTATCCGATTTGCAGATGTTTTATTAATGTATGCAGAGGTGTTAAATGAACTTGGTACCGTACCAACTGTAACCACACTTGCACCCTTAAACGAAGTGAGGACAAGAGCAAACGTTGCTAATTACCTTCCTGCCGTGGTTACCACTAAAGAGCAAGCTCGAGATTTGATTTATAAGGAAAGACAATTGGAGTTTGGCTTTGAAAACCAACGCTGGTATGATTTGCAACGTATGGATCAGACCAAAGCAATTGCAACTTTAAACGCATATCTAACGGCAACTGGCAATAGCATCACCGTTAAACCATATCAGTTTGTTTATCCATTACCACAAACAGAAATTAATATAAGCAAAGGCAAACTGGTTCAAAACCCGGATTATCTTTAGTACAACTATTTAATTTGTTTGATAAAAGCAGTTTCAGCAGAAGTTGAAACTGCTTTTTTGTTTATAATCAACATACCTACACTAAGTTTGAGGTGTTCGTCCAAAAGTTCAATTTTTAATTTCCTTGATAAAAGTTTCAGAATTGTCCGTAAACCCATTTGTGATATACATGTTTCCAAGTACGACGCTATCTTTCTCAACTTTTAAAATTGGGTGTTGCGTTTCTTCTGTCGAATTGGGTAATCTTATGAAAAGATTTCCTCCATTAATTCGGTATAAATATTCTTCATATCCATAGTGTTTTCTTACCAAATTTTTACCGTTTATAAAGTCTAATGTGTCCGCTTTATCAAGGCTAATCCACAGCCCGGCTCTGTAATGTGTGTTGTAAAAATCATTCGCCCTGTCGTTTTCTTTTTTGCATGAAAAAACACAAATCATAAAGGTTAGTAAAATAAAAGTAATCAGAGTTTTCTTCATGTGAATAATGATTAGGTTGATAATCTGAATACGTTAAATTTGTATTCTTTGCTACACGCAGCAAAGTGGTGATTAAAGGTTAATCCCTAATAGGTAAAACGTTCTATGTACGCACTTGATTTCTGCACTAATTCTTGCTATGTCGCGGTGTGAATTGTTTGATAAAAGCACCATCTTTCGATAATTTAACAACAGTTTTAGAAGTTAAACGCTACGGCTTTTTAACAAAAAAGGGAAACTTTTTACAGCTTCCCTTCAATTTTGCACTAAAATAAAAACTTATTGCTTCATTATTTTATGCACCATTGTTCTTTTGCCATTTTGGAATAAATGCAAGTAATAAATGCCGGTTGTCAAACCTGTTAAATCAAATTGATAGCTGTTTGTAGCGCTCGCTTTTTGAACTTTTATTACCGAACCTAGACTGTTTGTCAGCGTCCATTTATCATTTGAGGTTAAATTCTCTTTAAGTTCTATATTGACAATTGAGGTAGTTGGATTTGGGTAAACGCTTGCAGAAAATGATTTCTTTATCGCAACAATGGGAGAATATCCAAAAGAGCCATCTGTATCAACTATTTTTAAGCGATAGTAATTATTGCCGGTAGCAGCATTTTGATGGATATAGGAATAATTAACCAAACTGTTGCTCTCTTGTTGTACATCAACTTTACCAATTTTTAAAAAATTAGAATTTTCCTTTTTCCACTCCACCTCATAGTGATTAAAGTTAAGCTGAGTACTTACCTGCCATACAATCTTCATGTCGTTAAGTTGCGGATAAGCATTAAAACTGATCAATTTAACCGGTAAAACTCCCTCATAGTTGTAGCTGTACGAAAAGCCTTCAGCATTTGGACCTGTATAGGTTTCTGTTAAAGCGCTTGTATTTATGGTTTTTGCACCGCTATATTCATACGCACCAATATCCTTTAATCCGGTTCTGGTCTGTTGCTCAAAATCTCCGTTTACATAAGTGAAAACACCTGTTGCCGCATCTATTGCGGGGCTGTTATCTGCTAAACGGAAAATTTGTGCGGCTGGGTTTAATTCACAATCTGGCCCTGTACATGCTGGTTTAATTAATTTAGGATTAGTGTTGTTTATTTCCGTATTACTTGCAGAAATTCCAATACTGGCTGTGGCTGTTGGGTACATCATGTTGTTTGCAAAACTTACTCCTGCTAACGAAGTGCCGCTGTAAGATTTAACAAGAGGGCTTGTATTGCCTACCACTATATTATTTGCCAATAAAACATTTACAGGCGCTTTAGGGTAACTACCTCCATTGTCAAAACCTATTTCAATATTGGATTTGTTGTTCACTAAAGTGTTAAAACTTATCTCCACATTTTCCGGAATATTGTGGCTAGAGTTGCTGGTGGTGGAGTTTAAAACATCTCCATTGGTAATAACAAGAGCTGCATCCCATTTTTCGCCAGTTAATCCTTCAAAATAATTATTGAAAACTTTATGATCTAGGCCGTAAACCCGGATTCCGCCACAGCCAATTGTACTTGTTACTCCATTATTTGTAAATGTACCCGTTTTGCCTTCCCCAAAAAAGTAGTTTCCTTCAGCAGTATTTCGTACACCTTGTCTAAAAGATAAAGTCCCTAAACATCTTCTAAAAGTATTGAAACGGACAATATTATCGCATGATTTTATGGAAACAATTTCTGGATCGCCGTCACAATCTTCAAATAAATTATGCTCAATTACGGTGTAACCGCTACTTCTGGTCAAAGTACTAACGCCCACACGAATGCTTTCCTTTTCATTGGCAACCCTTGGACCATTGTTTTTAAAAATATTATAGCTAATGGTGTCATGCTGAGACTGATGGTCTATGTTTCCATCTAAAACAATGAATTTACCTGCTTCTGTTTTGCCGTCGAATATATTATAATCAATTTTATTATGCCCAGATTTTAGCGGTTCTGTACTGCCAAAGGTATCACCAATGTAAATCCAATTACAGGAAGCATTTTCCACAATATTAAATTTATTTCTGGTAATGCGTACATGTGTACTGTTCTGAAACTTAATTCCAGTACCAATATTTGCACTTTGGAAAGAAAAACCCTGAATAGTTACATAACTAATGCTCTGTAAAACCAATGCTGTAGCTCCGTTTAAAATAGCACCGCCTTCATTTTTAGCTTTAATAACAATCGGTTTCAGCATACAGCCACCTCTGTCAATTGTTAAACTACTAAGGTTATAAGTGCCATCCTCCACAACAATAACGTCTCCTGGATTCATTGATGCTAAAGCATTTTTAAACTCAGTAACGGTGGAAACGTTCCTTGTTACAGAAGGCGTATTATTGATCGCTATATCTGCACCAATATTTACATCGCCATTTACGGTAAGGGTTTTTGAGGTCTGGTTGCCAGATAAATCTCCCGTCCAGTTGTTAAATTGGTAACATGCCTCGTAATTGATTTTGGCCGTTACCACAGTACCTTGATAATATTTGCCACCGGTTGGCGCTGGTGTTAGAGTAATGGAGCCGTTTGCAGGCTGTGTGATGTTTACATCAAAAGCAGCGGGCGGGTTTAGCGGATCAATACTTACGGTTGCACCAAATGCTGTGTTGGCTGAAAGCGTAAAAGTTTTTATGAGTTCGGTTCCTGATAAATCGCCTGTCCATCCCTCATTTTGGTAACCCGCCGGTAAAGTTAAAGTTGCAGTAACTTCATCGTTTAAATTATAACTGCTTTTTACTGGCGACAGAGAAATAGTTCCAAAAGCTGGTTGTGTCACCGTAATTGTTCTGGCTGTTGAAGAAGCTCCAAAATCAATACCTGTTATTGCGGTAGTGCCAACATACAAATCATCAATGTAAGTTTCTGTTGTGCCCGTAGAAGTGTCATCACCATGGTTAATTCTAATAGCGTGAAATTCTTTTCTGTCAGCAACTCTAGTTCCGCTTAATGTTGGCGTATAGGACTCTCTTAAACCAAAAGCAGTTGTACTTCCACCTGATACTGTGGGTTTAACCACCCCATCTAACGCAACGTAGTACTTCTCTGTCGCAAAATCTACTTTTACAGAAACTCTTACCCAAGTATTAGAAGTCCAAGTACCAATTTGGACAGCACTTGAACCGTTATAGGCTCTAATTTTATTATCCGTGGTAAAATCTATTACAAATATTCTTTTGGCACTTGCTCCAAATAGGTCATAAGCATTTATAGCAAATCCTTTTGTGGTATAAGCAACTGGTTTTACCCATAAATCGGTGTAAAATTCGGTGTGTAGTCCAGGTATACTTCCAGAATAACCGATGTAATTAGCTAAAAGAGCAGTGCCAGACGCACTAAATTTAGCAGATTGAGTACCTGATTTTGAAAACGTATTTGAGACACTGCCATTACCTGTAGTTACCGTCCAGCTATTTTGGCTAGCCAAATTTCCAATAATATAGGAAGTAATTTCAAAGGAGGTATTTATTGCTGTTTGACTTCTGGCACCTAGCATAAAAAATATTACGCAGGCTAGCGATAATAGTAGATTTTTTTTCATTTAACACGTTGTTTAATTGGTTTACCAAAAATTGGTTTACCAAAAAGACGCATTTATCTTGATATTTTAAAGAAATTAGGAAACTAAATTTTTGGTAACTAAGACGTTAGCGGGGTTAATCAATTTGAAAGAGCTTCCAGTTAAGTTTAAAAAGTCAGATTTATTGACACGTCACGTGTTTTTATAGCTAAAAAACTGACTTTAAAACTCTTTTGACCGCTTTTTAGGTAGCGTTTAATATTCTCCTCTATACATTTAAGAATATACCCTATGCTGAGTTAGTGCTTAGCGTAAATTGGTGTGCACCAAACGTTTTTCTTGTAAAAAGATTTAAACGAATTTATTTGGTTAACCAGATTATATCATTACATTTGGTTAACCAATAAAATGGTTGACCAATTTAAATTTTCTTACACCGCAATGAAAACAACAATACCTGTTTTGGTTATGCTATTAATTAGTAGCCTTTCGTGTAGTAAAAAAACAAGCAAGGAGGATTATGTTTCTCCTATTGTTAAAGTTGAAAATCCAATTGTTCCAGTTGAACCAGAAAAAACTAGCGGAGTTACGTTATCTGCTGACGGGCTCACCAATACTTATACTTTAATAAATAAATATTTTGGTGGCACTGGCGATGTTATAGAAACCCCAGATTGTGCACATTCTCCGGGTGCGCCACATATTACTCAGATTTATGATGAGCTTTTGAAAAAGTATGTTTTTGCTTTTCAAATTCATGTAAGTCCTGATAATGATCGCTGTTTGCCTGCTACTGATAGGCAACGTAACGAGATCAAGACTTATGATAAATCTCCAGACTCGCTATTGGCATCCTTAAATGAAACGGTTAGATACAGTTGGAAATTTAAACTTGATAAAGATTTTAAACCTTCTCCAAACTTTACCCATATCCATCAAATAAAAGCTTTAGACGGCGATGATGATTTGCCTTTGATCACCTTTACAGCAAGGTATAAATCATCTGGTAATAAATTGGAGGTTATCCATACTGGCGGAACAGGAACGACCTCTTTAAAATATATAGCCAGTGTGCCACTTTCTGATTTTATGGGAGAATGGGTTGAAGTAAAAGAGGAAGTTAGTTTTTCTTTCGATGGAAAATATCAGGTTTTGATTAAGCGAATTTCTGACGGGAAAACACTTTTAGATTTAACCGTTAACAATATAGATCTATGGCGTGACGCTACAACCTTATGCCGTCCAAAATGGGGGATATATAGGAGTTTATTGTCTCCAGAATATATACGAGATGAACAAATTAGGTTCAACGATTTTAACATAACTGAAATTAAATAGATAATATGATCAAGCAAACTTTATTAGGTATCTGCCTTTTGGCTTCAACATCAGTTTTAGCACAAACTAGTCCTTTCAATTATGGTTTTGGGGATGCTAAGGCTTCATTCGCTCCAAATCCTGGTGCTTCTTCCACCAAGTTTTTGCTTAGGATAATGGGGTCGGTAAAAACAATTAAACCAGTTGTTAGGATACGTACTGCTTCAGACGGTTCGGGCGAGTTTAATTTGGTAACCGATGGAGCAAGTTTTATAAACGGTGCAGGATTAGAAGTAATTGCGGGAACTACCACCAGCAAGCTTTCTATGTATGACTTGGAAATGAAAAAAACTACCAAAACGAGTTTCGATATCAAATTTGATGAAAGTAAGACTGGACAATGGATTTTTGCTAATGGCAACTCTGCAAGTGAGGAGGATGTTTTCCAAGGAAACTCAAGTGTCAAAGAAACCAATACCGAGATTTTTGCGGGCTTACGTTGGGTGCTTTCTGAGAGTAATGAATTAAGTTTTTATGTGCGTGAAGGTGCTAAGTGGGAAAAAGTTAAAGTTCATCCTTTTGTAAAAGGAAAAGAATATCATTTGGATATTATAAGCAACAACGCTGCAACAGAACAAACTATTGAAAGTTATAAAGTTTCAGAAGGTACTTATCAGATTATGCTTAGCGGAAGTCAAATTGGGCGGGCGTACAAAAGTGGGGGCTTGCAATCTGACACAAATTTAAATGCTATCCTATTTTTAGGATACAAACCGAAAGATAGCAGCGAAAAGCCTAAAGCAATATTGGATAACATTTCTATAACAGATACTCCCAAGTAAAGCCAAAATAAATTATAAACCAATTTTAAATTAAATATGATGAGAAAGTTACTTTTTACAACAGTGCTAATGGCATTTGCCATGTTGAGTTTTGGACAAACCACGTATTATTGGGTTGGGGGGACTACGGATGGTAATATTAATACTGCCGCTAAATGGAATACGCAATTAGATGGTTTAGGAGCAACAAGAGCGTCAATTGCGGCAAGTGATATACTAATTATTGACGGGGCAAATATTGGAGGAAATATTCCTATTACTGGTGTCGCGTCTATTATTGTAAATACATCCACAACTGCTCAAGTAAAATTAAAAAATAACGCCTCTGTCGTTTTGCTAAGAGCTTCAAGTAGCGGATCTCTAACGATTGCAAATAATACCCCAGGAGAAGCAGGACTAACAATAGATGCGAGCTCTTCTTTACAGTTAGGTAGACAGGAAAACCCTATAGTTAATACAGGTAGCGTTTATGTAGATTTCCCTGCTTCCACAGCTTCCATTTTAGGTAAAATAAAGATGGTGCAAGGAGGAGCAACGGGTTTTCAAAGAATAACTAGCCGTACGGTTGGTGCGATAATTTTTGAGGATGGTTCAAGTTTAGAATATGATAACGTTTTAGGTTATCCCTTTGGAACTCCAGGGGGGGGGACAAGTAACTCGTCAAACTATGCTATTGTATTTAAATCAGGAGCAAGTTTAATCAACAACAGTATTTACAGTCCTTTTGGAAATAATTCGGCGAGTTCTATAGTGGATTTTAAAAGTGGTAGTAATTATTATGTAAGAAAAACTATTACAACGGGTTCTGTTACAAATTCTAAAACATTTGCTAACGTTTTTATAGAAAATGGTTCAACTTTAACGACAGATGCCTCGATAATAAATAAAATAGAAAATCTTACTATTGATGCTGGTTCTAATTTCTCTGTGGGAGGAACTTCAAATACTCAGTTACCTATTACTGGAAATTTAATAGTAAATGGTGCTATTAATGTTGGAACTTATGGTGCTATTTTAGTAATGGGTGGTAGTGCACCTCAATCAATAAGCGGTACTGGATCTATAAAAGTAGTGAATTTTGTGGTCGCGGATAAATCTAGCGTAACCTTAGATAATGATGTGGATGTAAGCGTAGCGGTAAACGTTTTCGGTAAATTAAATTTTAAACAAAATAGAATAAAAGGAGATGGAACATTTGCGTCGCGTGTAAACTTCGTGTCTTCAACTGGTGCTACACAAGCTGGCGCTATCCTAACAGAGGGTTCGTATCAAATCACTGTTCAGACAAATTTAGCTTTATCAGCTTTACAAGGTTTAGCTATATCTGGAACAGGTATTCCTGTAAATACGAATATCGTATCCTATTCATCGGGTAATGGACAAATTAATTTGTCTAAGCCTGCTACTGTATCCGCAACAAATGTAACCTTAACATTTGGAAGCAATGTGGCTACTTTAACTACATCTAACACAAATGGTTTTGACGATGCTTTGGGTAGCGTGGTTGTAACAGGAACTAAAAATTATGAAGCTGGCACAAACTTCATTCTTAATGCCGCTACCAGTACTCCTTTTTCAATAATTAATTCAAACGATTTAGGCGATGTAACCTTTAACGCGGCAGCAACAACAAATAGAGACGTTACTATCAACGGAAAGTTAACTTTAAACAATGCAAAATTAACTATCCGTAATGGCGATAATTTAACAATGGGTTCTTCTGCTACTTTTGATGGTACTTTTGGAAATATGGCTTACATCGCAACAGAAGCCAATACCTCAACAGGCATTGTAGGGACATTAAAATTATCGACAATAGCTTCTGTTACACAAATCCCAATAGGCACAACTTTAAACTACACACCAATTAGTATAACGCCTGCTGAAGCGTCAGATTTTTCTATCAATGTTTTCCAAGGCGCAACAACAGATGCAACACCTAACGGAACCGCATTTACAGCAACCCAAAAAAACGGTGCAGTTGATGCGATTTGGAACATTAACCGGACTTCAGGAACAGGTAATTGTGATTTAACTTTTGCTTGGAACGATGCTTTAGAAGGGTCTAGTTTTAGTGGAAGCGGTTTGGGAGTTGCCAATTATACTGGTGGTGCGTACGGCGCTTTTGCTGGAACAGCAAGTGAAACTACCAATACAGCAACTGTTTCATCTACCACATTAGGTCAATTTTTAGTAGGTAAACCGTCAGTTTTACCTGTTACTTTAATTTCATTCACTGCAAAAAATAACAATAACAACGTTGCACTAGCTTGGCAAGCAACAGCAGAAGTAAATTTATCACATTACATTGTTCAACGTTCTACAAACGGAGTTGATTTTACTGATTTAACTATTGTAGAAGCAAACAATACAACTGGCGTTTTTAATTATGCTTTTTTAGATAGAACTGCAAATTTCGGAACCAATTACTATCAATTAATAAGTGTTGATACCGACGGAAAAACTCAAAAAAGCGAATTAAGATCTGCTACGTTGGGAGCGAGTGTAACAAGTGTAAAAGCGTATCCAAATCCAGCAATTAATCAGCTAAATGTTTCAGGTCTTGCGTTAGGAGATATTATTAAAATGTTCAACACTTCGGGGCAATTATTAATAAGTCAAAATGCGGAAAGCAATCAAGTAAATGCTGTAAATATGACTACAGTAAAGCCAGGGATTTATATTTTGTCTATTGAAAATGCAGGTAAAGTAAGTTCAAGTTACCGAATTGTGAAACAGTAAATTTTATAGAGTTAAAAATTGAATAAATGAACCATCTATTTTCCATTTCCAAAACATTGTTTTGTGCCATTCTATTAATGGTTGCCAACACTGGTTTTGCCGAAGTAAAATTACCGCAGATTTTCAGCAGTAACATGGTTCTACAGCGAGATAAGCCCATCCCCATTTGGGGCTGGGCAAATTCTGGCGAAGAAGTTAAAGTTAACTTTTTAGGGGATAATTATTTAGCAAAAGCAGATGCAGACGGTAAATGGGAAATAACCATGAAAGCTGTCGTCTTTGGCGGACCCTATATTCTAAATGTAAATAATTTAGTATTGACAAATATTTTAGTAGGGGATGTGTTTTTATGTAGCGGGCAAAGTAACATGGCTTTTATGTTACAGAATGCTGATGGGGGAGAAGAAGCCATAAAAAATTCGGAGAGCCAAAATATTAGGTTATTTACAGTTCCCAGAGCAATTGAATTTTATCCGTTAGATGATATTTCTGAACAAACAGATTGGCAGCTTTGTAATGCTGAAACAGTAAAAAAGTTTTCGGCTGTGGCTTATTTAATGGCCCGTAAGCTTCAGAAAGATTTAAACATACCCATTGGTGTGGTACATAGTAGTTACGGCGGAACCGTAATTGAACCCTTTATTAGCGCAGTGCCTTTAGATACCATTGCTCGTTTAAAACCCATTTTAGAAAAAATTGGAGATAAAAATGTAGAAAAGTTTATTGAAAGCAATGTTGCCGATTATCAAAAAAAGTACGGCAACGTAAATCAAGATTTAAGTGCTGAGGTATTGTGGGATACCATTAATCCTGTTTTGCCTAAATATGATAGCAGTTGGAGAATAATGAAATTACCCACTTTATGGGAAAAAGCAGGTTTACAAAATGTTGATGGTGTAATCTGGTTTTATAAAGAAATCAATTTAAATAAAAAAGACTGTAGCAAAAATGCCTTTTTGAGTTTGGGAAGAATTGCCGATCAAAGTGTTGCCTACTTTAACGGTACAAAATTAGGTTCTTCTATAGATAGCCGTGATTTTGAGAGGACGTATAATATTCCAAAAAATATTTTGCAAGCTGGAACAAATACAATTATGGTAAGGGTTGCAAACAAGGGGCGAAATGGAGGTTTTTGGGGTCCAGAAGCGCTACTTTATTTTAAAAATGCTAATCAGAAAAAGCTAAGTCTTTCTGGTAACTGGAATTATAAGGTACAAGAGATGAAGATTGCAGTTCATCCAAATGATGTTTCTTCTTCAATTTACAACGCCATGATCAATCCTTTAAAAAGTCTTCAATATAAAGGAGTAATATGGTATCAAGGCGAAAGCAGTGCAAATTGGGCAAATGAGTACGAAGAGTTACTGAAAATAATGATCAAAGATTGGCGTACGCAGTTTAATCAGCCAACGCTTCCGTTTGTCATCATCCAGCTCCCTAATTATAAAAAAATTCCACAGCAGCCTCAAGTTAATTCAACTTGGGCATTAATAAGAGAAGCTCAGGCAAATACAGCAAAATTGCCAAACGTAGGTTTAGTAAGTATTATTGATTTAGGTCTGGCTGATGACATACATCCTACTAATAAAATACCTGTAGGAGACCGAACCGCATTGAAAGTTGAATCAATGCTATATGGGAAAAAGCTTATGGCAGATGGCCCAATTTTTTACATGGTAAGTTTTGAGAAAGGAAAAGGGGTTGTAACATTTAGCAGCGCAAAAAATTTGCATGAAAGTGGAAAAATCAATCATTCTTCTTTTATGATTGCTGGTGCAGACAAAAAATTTGTCTGGGCTCAAACTAAATTGATTGATGATAAAATAATAGTTTGGAATAACGCTATAAAAAATCCAGTTGCCATTAGATATGCTTGGGCAGATAACCCTGGCGATACTTATTTTTGGAATTCTGCTAATTTGCCTATGCAACCATTTAGAACAGATAACTGGAAAATTCAAATAGAAGAAATTCCTAGATAAAAAATAAATTTATAATAATCAAAAATATGTTTTTACATTAACTGTCTTTATAGTATATTTGGTAAACCAATTAATTGGTTTACCAAAATTTTAAAAATTTTGTATGAAATCATTGATAGATACCATTACCGCAATACAAGTAGAGTCGCCGGTTGATAAGATAATTATTCAACTCAAGCAGCTTATTACCTCTGGTCAATTAAAACCAGGAGATCGGTTACCCGCAGAACGCGTTCTTTCAGAAAAATTTGGGGTTGGGCGTAGCTACATAAGAGAGGCGATTTTGAAATTGGAGTTTTATGGGCTTTTGAAAATTAATCCTCAGAGCGGTACCTATGTTGCTGGTTTAAGTATTAATGTGATTGATAGTATTATATCAGACATCATCAACTTTAATAAAGATGATTTTAACGCTTTAATAGAAGCTAGATGTTACTTGGAATTTAGTGCCGTTAAGTTAGCTGCTGAACGGAGAACTGAGGAAGATTTGGCAGCAATTAAGGAGGCATTAGTTAATTACGAAGACAAAATCAATAGCGGAGTTAATAACGCTGTTGAAGAGGATATGCTTTTTCATATTAAAATCGCTAAGGCATCAAAAAATTCAGTGATAGAATCTATGATTTTAATTTTGATCCCTGATTTGATTAAGAATATTGTTGACAATAAAGTGTGTGGCGAAAACAGAGGAAAATCTGCTATTCCAGAACATCGAGCGATCTTAAAAGCAATAGAAACTAAAGATGTTGCACTTGCCGAACAAGCAATGACAACCCATTTAAACGAAATTTGGCAGATAAGTAAAGCAGGTTTTGCCACAGAAAAAATTATAAGCGAATTATAAGATTTTGATCTAATAAATCCCAAGAGGAACACAGTTAAGATATTAATTTTAAAAAAAATGAACTACTTAAAAACAGTGGTAATTGTATTGTTTTGCGCTTTATCGAGCGTTAATATGTATGCCCAAACTCATCCAAGTTTAATGCTTACTCAAGCAAAATTAGCCGAGGTACGTTTGGGTTCTCAAAATAGTGCGTTATTAAAATCCTCTTATCAAACAATTAAAAAAGATGCAGATCTCGCACTTAAACAACCTATTAACGTTCCAGTTCCTAAAGACGGTGGCGGTGGTTATACGCATGAACAGCATAAACGAAATTATACAACCATGCTTAATTGTGCCACAGTTTATCAGATTACAAATGATGAAAAATACGCCAATTATGTAAAAGATATACTGTTAGCTTACGCCAGTCAGTACGAAAAATGGCCAGTTCATCCAAAAAGAAAAGACGACAAAGACGGTGGGCGTATTTTTTGGCAAAGCCTTAATGATTTTGTTTGGCAGGTTTACACCATCCAAGCTTATGATTTAGTTTATAATGCCATTTCAAAGAAAGACAGAGCAACAATTGAACAGCATCTGTTTATGCCAATCTTAAAGTTTTTCACAGTAGATCGGGTAGAGATTTTTGACCAGATCCATAACCACGGTACTTGGAATTTGGCAGCCGTAGGCATGACTGCTTACGTTTTAAATAAACCAGATTATGTGCAAATGGCTTTAAAAGGATCCAAGAAAGACGGTAAGTCGGGCTTTTTAGCACAGATCGACCAACTTTTTTCTCCAGACGGTTACTATATGGAAGGGCCTTACTATCAGCGTTATGCTTTATTGCCTTTCGTAATGCTCGCCAAAGCCATCAACAATTATCAGCCCGAGCTTAATATATTCGAGTACCGTAATAAATTATTGTCAAAAGCCATTCACACCGCTTTGCAGTTAACTTATACCAACAAAGCATTTTTTCCAATTAATGATGCCATTAAAGATAAAACTTATGAGTCTGTAGAGTTGGTTTACGGATTAGATATCGCTTACGCTGATATTGAGTCCGAAGCAGATTTGCTTGATATAGCACAGAAACAAGGTCGGGTTATAGTTTCAGATGCTGGTTTAAAGGTTTCAAAAGCCATCGACGAAGGAAAAATAGAACCTTTTAAGTATAAGTCTTTATGGGTTAAAGATGGTGCTAAAGGTGACGAAGGCGGTTTGGGTATTTTGAGATATGGACCAAATACAGATCAGCAATTGGTGCTGATGAAAGCGGCATCGCAAGGAATGGGACACGGGCATTTTGATCGTTTAAATTTACTTTTTTACGATAACGGAGAAGAAATTTTTCCAGATTACGGTTCGGCCCGTTTCTTAAATATTGATACCAAACGTGGAGGAGGTTATTTGCCAGAGAATAACACTTGGGCAAAGCAAACCGTGGCGCACAACACGTTGGTGGTAGATCAGGTATCGCATTTTAAAGCAAATGTAAAAGCCGGTGATGCCAAACATCCAGATCTTTTGTTCTTTTCCGATAAACCCGGTTTACAGGTTGTAAGTGCAAAAGAAGATAACGCTTACGCCGATACTAAGCTGATAAGAACAAGCGCTTTAATTAAAATTGAGGGTATTGATAAGCCAATTTTGGTAGATGTTTTTAGAGCAAGTTCTGCAAACACACATCAGTTTGATTTGCCTTTTTGGTACAAAGGGCAATTGGTAAATTCTTCTTTTAAAGTTGATGCTCAACGAAACAATTTACAAGCTTTAGGCAATAACTACGGCTACCAACACTTATGGTTCAATGCACAAAACCAGTTAGATGAAAAAGGTGGTTTCGTATCTATCTTAAACAATAAACGGTTTTATACCACCACTTTTGTTGCAGAAAATCCTTTGCAGGTTAAATTGGTTTCTATCGGTGCAAACGATCCAGAAATGAACTTGGTTGATGGTAAAGCATTTATTTTGAGTCAGCCAAATGCAAAAAGCCAAACTTTTGTAAGCATTACCGAAACACATGGTGGTACAGATCCAATTAATGAAACAGTAGCCAGCGCCACTCAAAACATAAAAGACTTAAAAATAATCAGTTCTGATGATCAGAAAGCGGTTGTTTCGTTTAAGATGAAAAATCAGCAATATCAATATTCAATAGATTATAATAAAAAGAAGGTTAGCCTCACCCCAGCCCTCTCCGAAGGAGAGGGAGCCACTACGAAGCCTAATAACTAAGTGGGTTTGGTAAAAAAACTATATATCTAATAACAACTAATAAATTAAAAGCCATCAAAACAAGCCTAATGACTAATGAACTAAATGCACTTAATAAACCTAAAAAACTAACCGCTAACAAACTAACAACCTAAAAAGATGCAGAGTAATTTATTTCAAATAGACGCAGAAACACCTTGGCAAGACTTAGGTAATGGAATTAAAAGACAGATTTACGGATACGACGATGTGATTATGCTGGTAAAGGTAAAGTTCGAGGCTGAAGCTATAGGAACGTTGCATGAGCATCATCACTCGCAGGTAACCTACGTAGAAAGTGGTGTTTTTGAAACCAGCATTGATGGTAAAACGGAAACACTAAAACAAGGCGACGGTTTTTACGCACCTCCACATAAACTTCATGGTGTAGTTTGCAAGGAAGCGGGCATGTTGGTAGATGTGTTTAGCCCGCATCGGGAAGACTTTTTGAGTTAAGCAATTTCGTCATGTTGAACAATAGCGAAACATCTCACAAATAGGTAGCGCATGCTATATGCAGACTCTGCTTGTGAGATTTCTCGTACCTCGAAATGAAGTGAGAACAACAACCTAAAAACAGTATTAGATTTAAAAACGAAAAGAAAAATGAAAAAGTTAATCGTAATTATTGGTTTTTTTGCACTCGCTTCTTGTAGCATTGCGCAAGAGAAAAAAGAATATAAACCAGTAGTTTATCCAGATGGATATAGCGCACAAATTGATGTGGTTTACACCAAAGTTGGCGACTGGGATGGCAGGATGGATTTATACCTTCCGTCAAAAGACAAAGCACCTAGCCCGGTTGTGATCAACATCCACGGCGGTGGCTGGAATCACGGCGAAAAAGAATCGCAAACTGGTTTCAATACTTTCTTTAAGATGGGTTATGCGGTAGCAAATATCGAGTATCGTTTAACGCCACAAGCAACCGCACCCGCAGCAGTTGAGGATACACGTTGCGCATTAATATACCTTATCAAAAACGCAAAAGCATTAAATATCGATGTCAATAAAATTGTGATAATGGGCGGCTCTGCAGGTGGTCATTTAGCTTTAATGGGCGGTTTGTTAGGTAACAATCCATTGTTTGACGGTAATTGTAAAGGTGTTAAAGATGTTAAAGTAGCTGCAATTATTGATAAATATGGCATTACGGATGTTTGGGACTGGGGCTACGGTAAAAATATCACCAGTAAATCTGCTAGTCGTTGGTTAGGAGACAATGCCACTAACGCCGACTTTGCAAGGTCTGTTTCGCCAATCAATTGGGTTACAAAAAACAGTCCGCCAATATTTATAGCACACGGCGATGCTGACCCAACTGTTCCGTATGAGCAATCTGTAGAACTGCATAAAAAGTTAGACCAATTGGGTGTTAAAAATGAATTTGTAACCATTCCGGGTGGTAAACATGGCGGATTTGAAGCCGATGCAAACAGAGAACTTAATGCTAAAATTGTTGCTTTCTTAAAAAGTTTGGGATTATGAGGAAGCTGAGCTTTTTAGCGCTACTTTTTGTACCTTTTTTTACACAGTCATGCAGTAAGAAAATCACGGAAACACAAGTAAAAGCAAAGCGTAATTTAATTATAGTTGCAAACAGCACCGAGCTAAAAAATGTATTGGCTGTTGCAAAAGCAGGCGATTCCATTGTTTTAAAAGATGGAGTTTACGATGGCAAATTTGTGATAAAAGCGCTAAACAGCGGAACCGCAAAACAGCCAATTACTTTGGTTGGCTCAAACAAAGCAGTGTTAGACGGCGGAAGCCTACAAACAGGTTATGTGCTAAGTCTGCAAGCTAATTATTGGCATATCAAAGGCATCACCATTACCAATGGCTTAAAAGGTTTGGTTGCTGATGGCGCAAATTATAATGTTTTTGATGATTTAACAATCTCTAAAATAGGGGAGGAAGCTATCCATCTACGTAAGTTCAGCAAACATAATATTATCCAAAATTTGCAGATCAGTTATACCGGTTTAAAAACTCCCGATTACGGAGAAGGCATTTACATTGGGTCTGCATACAGCAACTGGGCCAAATATAGTAACGGAGAACCCGATAGGTGCGATTCAAACCAAGTGCTAAACAATAAAATTGGACCGTACATAGCTGCCGAATGTATTGATATTAAAGAAGGCACAACAGGTGGTGTTATTAGAGGGAATACTTTTGAAGCACAGGGAATAACTGGTGCAAACAGTGCCGATAGCTGGATAGATGTTAAGGGAAATGCTTATTTGATCGAGAATAATATCGGTAACAATGCACAGCCGTCGGTTTTAAAAGATGGCTACCAAGTGAACTGTGCTTATAAAGGTTGGGGAAGTCATAATGTTTTTAAAAATAATGTTTGCAATGTAAATGCATCCGGTTTTGGTTTTAATATTCGATTGAAAAGCAGCAAGGGAGAGGCTGTTGGCAACCAAGTTTATTCGAACAATAAAGTAAATAATGCAGGGAGTGGAGTAGCAAATATTCCATTGATAACCAATTAAGAAAATGAAAGTAAAAGGATTAAGATGGTGGATTATAGCCTTAATTGGCTTAGCAACAGTAATAAATTACATAGATAGAAGTGCAATAAATATTTTATGGCCTTACATCTATAAAGATTTTGGCATAGCTGATGCAGACAATAAAAATGCTTTGGCTTTGATTACCACTTTTTTTATGATTGCCTACGCTTTAGGGCAAACGTTTACAGGTAAGTTAATGGATGCCGTAGGTACTAGAATAGGGATGACGATTTCCATTGTGGGATGGAGTATTTCTATTGCTTTACATGCTTTCGCAAAATCATTAATGTCTTTCAACATCTTTAGATTTATGTTAGGGTTTAGTGAGGCAGGTAACTGGCCTGGAGCAACAAAAAGTAATGCCGAATGGTTTCCGCCTCGGGAAAGAGCCATTGCGCAAGGAATTTTTGGTGCAGGTGCATCTTTGGGTTCTGTGGTTTCTGCACCAATTATTGCACTATTATTTATCGCTTTCGGTTGGAAGGTTACTTTTCTCTTGATCGCAGCATTGGGTCTAGTATGGATTATTCCATGGTTGGTTGTCAATAAATCAACACCAGATAAACATCCTTGGTTAACAGAAGAAGAGCGTCAACATATTTTATCCCGCAGTCCTTTAGCAGAAGGGCAGGTAAGTGTTGACGACGCACCAGTTTTAACCTGGAAAGAGCTGTTAAAGTTCAGAAATACCTGGGGGATTATTATGGGTAGGTTTTTTATAGATCCAGTTTGGTGGCTGTTTGTAACCTGGCTGCCTACTTTCTTAAAAGAATCTTTCGCTTTTGATATCAAGCAGATTGGTGCGTTTACATGGGTTCCGTATTTATTTGCAGCCGTTGGTAGTTTGGCAGGCGGTTATTTCTCTTCCTTTTTAATTAAAAGAGGTAGCGGTGCAGAGCAAGCTCGTAAAACTGCAATTGCGGTAGGTTCGGCAATTATGTTGGTAGCGCTAATCGCAATTGTTTACCAATTAGATAGTTTAAAAGAAACGCCAATGTTTGCCATGGTGCTCATCGGAATTACCCTTTTTGGCTTTCAGTTTTTAATCGGAAACATACAAACCTTACCATCCGATTATTTTAACGGTAAAAATGTTGGAACAGTAGCTGGTATGGCAGGCACCGCAGCAGTAGCGGGTACCTTGTTAACCACTTGGGCAGTACCAATAATTACCCAAACCAGCTACCAGTCTTTCTTTGTATTGGCGGCGGTTTTAGTGCCACTATCGTGGTTGAGTGTGAAATATATAACAAGTAAAAAATTACAAATTAAATAAATTAGATTATGCGATTAAAAAACAAAGTAGCAGTAGTAACTGGTGGCTCTAGAGATATTGGTAGAGCAGTTTCTTTACAATTAGCCCTTGAAGGAGCTAAAGTAGTGGTTAACTATTTTGGCAACCAAGCCAATGCCGACGAAACTTTGAGATTAATAAAGGAAGCTGGCGGAGAAGCGATTATTGTGAAAGCTGATATGACCAAAGCAGCAGAAGTAGAGGCTTTGGTTGCCGAAACAAAAAAAGCATTCGGAAACGAAGTCCACATTTTAGCAAACGTTGCCGGAGGCTTAGTTGCCCGTAAAACAACAGCAGAAATGGACGAAGAGTTTTTTGATTTAGTGATGGATATGAACTTGAAGTCTGTGTTTTTAGCAGTAAAAAACATTTCTCCTTTAATGCCTAAAGGCGGTTCTATCATTAACTTTACTTCACTTGCAGGCAGAGATGGCGGTGGTCCAGGTGCAGCAATTTATGCAACTTCAAAAGGTGCTTTAATGACTTACACTAGAGGCTTGGCTAAAGAATTTGGTCCAAAAGGAATTAGGGTAAATGCAGTAGCGCCCGGAATGATCGCTACCGCTTTTCATGATACTTTTACAAAACCAGAAGTTCGCGGAAACGTAGCCAATGCAACTTGTTTAAAAAGAGAAGGCGAAGCTAAAGAAGTAGCTGATTTGGTTATTTACCTAGCTTCTGACGAATCAAGCTATATCACAGGAACCAATATTGATATTAACGGTGGTTTAAGTTTCTCTTAATAACCCGTCTTAATTTTTCTAAATCCGATAGTTCAAAAAGCTATCGGATTTTTTTTGTTTGTAGAAATATCAACATCGTCTTGTATACATTTTGAAATACTTTGTTCACTAACAGGTGCCGTTTTATAATTTTAATTAGATAGGTGATTTTTGTAAAAGTAAACTTACAAACTAAAGCCATTGCGCTATCCCTTTATTAAGAAAAGATAAATATCTTTAACACTAACCACCGCTCACCAGCCAAAGTATGCTATTTCAGAAATTAAGTTCCATTGCTGACGCCTTTACAGATTACAGGCTTTTTTCAGGCTTTAGTAATCGAGTTTTAACAATTTACTTATTGTTAAGCTTTGGCTTTTATACAGCTATCGCTCAAACCGCTCAAATTTCTTTTGATAAACTTACCGTAGAATCAGGATTATCGCAAAGTGGCGTAATCGCTATTGCGCAAGATAGTACTGGCTATATGTGGTTTGGTACAAAAGATGGGCTCAATCGTTACGATTCAAAACAATTTGAAGTTTTTAGAAATAACAGTGCAGATAGCACATCCATCAGTAGCAGTCAAAATATAAATGCACTGCTAAAAGATAGTAAAGGCAATTTGTGGGTAGGTACGCAAGATGGTTTAAATAAATACCTTCCAGAAACCAAATCTTTCCAACGCTTTTTTAACAAGCCAAAATCGCAATCGAGTTTAAGTAACAATACCATCCGGTGTTTGTACGAAGACAAGGAAGGTAACCTTTGGATAGGGACAGAAAACGGCTTAAATAGGCTGAATAAAAAAGGAGAATTCGATAGATTTTTTTGCAAAGGTTCTGTTGGTGCGGGTTTGGTTAATCCAATTGTGAAGGCAATTTACCAAGCGAACGATGGCGTTTTATGGGCAGGTACGCAATACGGATTGGTTTCACTGACTAAAAAAGGAGAGGCTTATAGCTTCAAAACTTATTTTAATAACAGCAACAGTAACAGTATCTCGGATAATGATATTACCGCAATTGCCGAGGATGAAGAACATAATTTATGGATTGGTACACACTTTAAAGGTGTTAATCAGCTAGCAAAAAACACCAATGGTTTCAAGCGCTTTAACACCGCAAACAGTGGACTTGTTAACAATGTTATCCGTAAAATAATGCTAGATAACCATGGGAAACTTTGGTTTGCAACGCTTAACGGAATCAGTATTTACGATCCAGGAGCAAACAGTTTTCAAAACCAAACTCATAATCCAGAAACGCCGGGCAGCTTAAATCAGAATTCTATTTATGATATTTTTCAGGATAAAGCTGGTTCTGTTTGGGTAGGGACGTATTATGGCGGTGTAAACGTTTATCACCCAAACGCTATATCGTTTCAGATTTATAAACATTACTCCTATAAAAATTCATTGAGTAGCAATATTATTAGTGCTTTGGCAGAAGATAAGGCTGGTAATCTTTGGATAGGCACAGAGGCCGAAGGACTGAATTTCTTACACCGCAATACTGGTAAGTTTACGACCTTTAGGGTAGGGCAGGGCAAAACATCCCTAAGCTCAAATCTAATTAAAGCAATTAGTATTGATCAACAACAAAATCTTTGGATTGCAGCTTATGAAGGCGGAGTTGACTATTACAATACGAAAACACAGACCTTTAAAAACTACCAATTATCAATCAGCGAAAAGCGTATTACCTATCTGCTTGCAGACCAACAAGGTGATATTTGGGTGGGCACAAAAGGTAAGGGGCTGTTTTTGTATAATCCGGCCGGCGATGCTTTCATTTCTTTAGCAGAAAATCGAAAAGCTGGTATTTATTTGCCAGCGTCAACAATTAACTGTTTGTTTCAGGATATAGGAGGGAATCTTTGGGTAGCTACAGATGCTGGCTTGTTTTACAAGCGAAAAAATGCTGCTGTTTTTGTGCAGATAAAACTTAAAAACAGTAATTATTTTAGCCGAATTAGTGTGATTTCTCAAAACTATAATGGGAAACTGCTTTTTGGTAGTGATACCGAAGGACTAGCGTATTACAATCCGAAATCCAAAAAAGCAGTCATTTATAATAAAAAAAATGGGCTTCCTTCCAATGCCATTGCTGGAATTTTAGAAGATAATCAGCGTAGAATCTGGATAAGCACAGATAAGGGATTGGCGTTGTTAGATTCGGGCACTGTTAAAATTTACAATAACAACGACGGTTTACCCGGCAATGTTTTTAATAAACACTCTGTTTTAAAAGATAGTAAGGGAGCCTTGTTTTTTGGCGGATATAATGGTTTGATTAGTTTTTACCCAAAAGATATTTTAGAGAATAATACAGCGCCCAAGGTTGTTTTTACGCAATTGAAGTTGTTTAATAACGAAGTTTCTATTAAAAAAGGTAGTGCCATTCTCCCAAGATCCTTAAACAGAATAGGCACTTTGGTACTCAACTACCAGCAGAATGTATTTAGTGTCAATTTTGCGGCGTTAAACTTTGTAAAGCCTAGAAAAAATAGATACGCTTATAAATTACAAGGTGCTGAACATGAATGGAATGAGGTAAAAGAACCTATAGCTACGTTTACCAACTTACCTGATGGCGAATATACTTTACTGGTTAAAGGCAGTAATAACGATGGCGTATTTAATACGTCGCCAGCAAGTTTAGAGATCATTATAAAACCGCCGTTTTGGCGTACTTGGTGGGCATATTTGTTTTATACTTTGGCTTTTGTTGCGCTACTTTATTTGGTAATGAGGTTTTTATTGATTAGAGCCTTGTTAAAAAGAGAGCATGATGTGAACCAGATGAAGGTAGATTTTTTCACCAATGTGTCGCATGAGATACGTACACCACTTACTTTAATTTTGGGACCATTAGAAAAATTGATTCAAGAAACGGAAAACAGTTTTGCGGTTAACAAGCAGTTGCTGATAATTAACAGAAATGCTAAACGCCTTATGAATTTGGTGAATGAGCTGATGGATTTCCGTAAAATTGAAAGCCGGAAAATGAAACTCAAGCTTTCTGCAAGCAATATTGTGAGTTTTGTAGGCGAAATTTATTCATCGTTTGAGCAACTAGCCTCGCAAAAGCAAATAGAATATACCTTTAAAGCAGATCAAGAGTATATAGAACTTTATTTCGACAAAACACAATTGGAAAAAGCCGTGTTTAACCTACTTTCAAATGCATTTAAATTTACGGCGGAAAAACATGCAAAAATAGCAATTGAGATTACCCAAGACCACCAACAGGTTTACATACGAATAAAAGACAATGGTGAGGGTATTGCCGAAGAAAATAAAGCGAAGCTTTTTACCGATTTTTATCAAGTACCTAATCACCAGCAACGTAATTTGGGTACTGGGATAGGTTTGACTTTATCAAAGAGTATTGCAAAGCTTCATCATGGAGATTTGATTTTGGAGCAAGATGCTGCATGTACCAGTTTCTGTTTATCATTGATGATGGGGATTGCGCATTTCAAAGCCGAAGAAATAGCTAGTGCACTGGTTATTGAGGATGGCAATTTGCATTCAATTAATTATTACCCAGAAGATTTAGCAGTTGCCGATCTGGATAAAAAAACTTCTATCGTAAGTAACATGCCCTTGGTTTTGGTGGTTGATGATAATTTGGAGATCAGAGCATTTATTGCAGACGCACTCAGTCCGTTTTATCCGGTAGTGCAGGCAGCTGATGGTAAACAAGCACTGGTAATAGCTTTTGAAAAACTGCCAGACGTAATAGTGAGTGATGTGATGATGCCAGAAATGGACGGTTTTGAGCTATGTTCTTTGTTGAAAACCGACATTAGAACACGCCATATACCTGTAGTGTTGCTTACGGCCAGAGCCAGCGAAGCACATGAATTAGAAGGTTTAAAAACCGGTGCAGATGTTTACCTTACCAAGCCATTTAATACCACAAAACTTAAGCTTATTGTAGATAACCTGATTGCACTGCACCAAAATATGCGAGAAAAGTTTTCGCAACAATTTACATTGGAACCCAGCGTAGTGCAGATAGAATCTTCTGATGAAGAGTTTTTAAACAAAGTGATGCGTTTATTGGAAGACAATATCAGCAACTCAGATTTCAATGTAAATCTTTTCGCATCAGAAATAGGAATGAGCACACCCGTATTCTATAAAAAGATTGATGCGCTTACAGGTTTAACCGTAAATAACTTTATAAAATCAGTCCGTTTAAAAAGAGCCCTTCAGTTGTTGCAGCAAAAAGCTGGTAACATATCCGAAATAGCGTATATGGTTGGTTTTAATGATGCCAAGTATTTCAGTAAAGAGTTTAAAAAACAATACGGAAAATCCCCTTCCACCTATATTTAGTTATGTATTTGATGACTTTTTAAGAAATCACCCTATTCCTTTAAGATTTTTGCCCCCTAAGATTATCAATAGGCTATAAATTAGCATCACCAATAATTTGAACCATTATATCTTATTTTCAGAATAAGTTTCGACCAATTTTTATAAAAGATGGGCTAAACTTTTGTATTAGTGAAATAAAATGATATTTTTGGTAAACCAATTTTTGGTAAACCAATCAAGTGGCTTTTATAAGCCGGAGTAAACCAATTTATAACCAATAGATAATTATGAAATTTAAAGTCTACATTTCAGCTTTTACATTTTGCTTTGTGGTTTTTTTATGTTGCGGAGTAAGCAATGTGATGGCACAGAGTAAAGTAAAAGTTCAGGGCGTAATTAAAACGGAAACGGGAGAAACTTTGCCAGGGGTTTCTGTTACCGTTAAAGATTCTAACACTGGTGTGGTTTCAGATATGAATGGTAAATACGCCATTAATCTTGAAAAAGGTAAGATTTTGGTATTTACCTTTTTAGGATATAAATCTTACGCCATAGGAATTACCGAAGCAAAAACGTTAAACGTAACGCTAGAGGAGCAAAGGAGCAAATTAGATGAAGTTGTTGTAATCGGTTACGGAACGCAAAAGAAGTCGTCGGTTACGGGTGCGGTTGCTAAATTGGATAATAAAAATCTTGATGAACTTCCAACATCCCGATTGGATAATGCATTAATAGGTAAAATTGCGGGCTTATCTGTACAGATTAATAGTTCTGAAGCGGGTACAGAGCCTACGTTGCGTATCAGAGGTGCAACTTCTATTAATGCAAATGCAGATCCTTTGGTTGTGGTAGACGGGCATCCAATAGCAGATGGACTTTCTTTCATCAATCCGTCTGATGTTGAATCTATAGAAGTGCTTAAAGATGCTTCTTCAGCTGCTATTTATGGTTCTAGAGGTGCAAATGGTGTTATTTTGGTCACTACAAAAAAGGGTGTGATTGATAAGCCAAAATTTACTTTAAAAACCTATTATGGATTTAAAGAAGCTTATAGCGAGCATCCAATAATGTCTACGGCCGAGTACACAGAGTTGTTGTTTACAGAAGCTAAACTAAGAGAAAATGATCCAACAGTGGCAGTTGCTTCTCGTAATTTAATTACTGATAATGAAAGAGCGGCTTATATTATAGAAAACCAGATTAGTGGAGATGGTGTTAATTGGCAAGATGAAGCTTTGCGTAATGCAGGGATTTATAACATGCAACTGAGTGCTTCTGGAGGTAAAAAAGATATGAGGTATTATATCTCTGGAAACCTACAACAAGACCAAGGTGTGATGAAGTATAGTGAGAACAATAAAGGAAACTTCCGGGTTAAATTTGATGTTAATCTATCGCCTAAGCTTGCGCTGAACATTAACCTTAACCCAACTTATACCAAATTACAGAGACCAGCGGTGAATTTTACCGATTATTATAGGTTTCCGTCGTTTATGCCAGCTAGGCATACCGACTTTACCGCTGCTTTTGTAGGTCAGAATGCACAATGGTCTTATCTTAAAGAAGGAGATTGGGCTCAAGCTCGCCATTTCACCAACTTAAACTACTACGGAAATATGCCTGATGGTACTTTCTGGAATAGTGGCGCAAGTGTTGCTCCGTTCTCGTCGCAAAATAACTCGCCGCTTTCTATAGCAGATAGGGAAAATAGATTCACCACAACTTACCGCTTTCAAGGAGGTACAGACTTAACCTATAAATATTCTAAAGATTTATCTTTTAAAACTTCGCTTGGTACATATTATAGCACAAGAGAAGATCAAATTTTTACCAAAAGTAATGCTCGTAAAGATGGCGACGTAAACTCTGGCTCGATAACAACAGGTAGAACGTTAGATATTTTGTGGGAAAACACCATGAATTATAACAAGAAAATCGGTAATCATAATTTTACAGGTTTACTTGGTTTTACTGCACAAAACACCATGATGGATGGCACTCGTATAGTTGGATATAATTCTCCATCAGATGATTTTACCACCCTAAACCAGGCAGCATATTATGATCAAGCACCAGTTTTTCCAGTTAAAACCCAAGTAGGCTTGGTTTCTTACTTAGGTCGTGTTACTTATGATTATAAAAATAAGTACCTATTAGCTGGTAGCTTACGTACAGATATTAGCTCTAAGTTCAGGGATGGGCAGAAATCTGGTTGGTTTCCTTCTGTTTCTGCTGGTTGGAATGTTACCAACGAATCTTTTATGGAAAATACCCATGACTGGTTAGAAAACTTGAAAATTAGAGCGAGTTACGGACAAACTGGTAATAACCGTATTCCAGATTTTTCTTATTTAGATTTACTATTTAGATCAAATTATTCATTTGGCGAGGGCACTGGTCAGGTAAATCCCGGTCAATCACCTAACAACCCTGTTATTTTTGGACCTAATATTACTTGGGAAACTACAAAATCTACAAACTTAGGTTTGGATATGGGTTTTCTCAAAAATAGATTTCAATTAAGTGTTGACATTTATAGATCCGTTACCGATAATTTACTATTGCAACAAGCAACTCAAGGCTATTCCGGATCTGATTCTTACTGGAACAACAACGGAACCATTAGAAATAACGGGATAGAGCTTGAATTTAGTTCTAACAACATCAATAAGAAAAACTTTTTGTGGTCAACCTCCTTTAATATTTCTGCAAATAGAAATAAGTTGTTGAAACTAGGAGGCGAGCCTTACCAATATAATTATGGAGAAAGAAACGAAATCTATGCAGCTATTGTTGGTCAGCCGTATGTGCAGTTTTATGGCTACAAAACAGATGGTGTATGGCTTTCGCAAGCAGACATTGACGCTGCAATTGCAGATGGACAAACTTCAATTCTTCAAAGTTATTTTGCACCCGGAGGTGTAAAATTGAAAGATTTAAATGATGATAAAAGGATAGATGTGCAAGACCGTACGGTTATCGGTTCTCCATTTCCGGATTTTATTTATGGTATAACCAACACCTTTAAGTATAAAAACTTTGATTTAAATGTGTTGATACAAGGATCGCAAGGTGGACAACTTGTAAACGGCGATATCTATTATAATGAATCTAAGAAATTGAATAGAAACTTTACAGACAACCGTTGGGTAAGTGCTGCCAATCCAGGTGATGGTAAAACGCCTTATTATACCAATGGAATTGCTGCGGATATATTACTTACAGATTATGTAATTGAAGATGCTTCGTATGTTTTTTTAAGAAATATAATTTTAGGATATACCATTCCAAAAAGCGCATTAAAGAAACTTAAAGTTAATAACCTGAGATTTTATGCAACAGGTGATAATTTATTCTTTATCACTGGAAAATCATATAGAGGAATTAATCCAGAAGCTAGGTCAACTTCTTCTATGTATTCTTCTCCAGTTATTATGGGCTATCAGCGTGGTGGTTTCCCTGTAAACAGAACATTTACTTTCGGGTTAGATGTTAATTTTTAAGATTTTAAAAAAGCAAAAAGAGATGAAGAAACAATTTTTATATATAGCTAATAGATTTAGAAACACAAAATTAGCGACGCTCTCATTAGTCTTAGTGCTAGTAATGGGTGCATCTTCTTGTAAAAAATTAACAGACGTGGGTCCAATATCTAATGAGGACGCATCTAAATATTACAAAGACTATAAAGAGGTTAATGTTGCGTTAGCAGGATGTTATAATGGAATGCAGGCTCCTTTGGTTACCGAATGGATGCTTACAGAATTAAGAAGCGACAATGCAAAGCAAAGATCTACTGGTAGTACAACCAATACAAATCAGGAATTAAATGTACTTAACCTTTATACCGTTAGTCCGCAACACCAACAGGTATATAATTACTGGTTAAATGTTTATAGCAACATCCGTAATATTAATTATGTACTCAGAAGCTTAGGTATAACTTATGATGGTAATGGACACTTGGTTTACGGAGAGCCAACTGCTAATGTAACAAATGCACAAAAAGCAGAACTTGCGGGTCAAGCGTTATTTCTTAGAGCGTACCATTATTTTAATATGGTAAGGCTGTTTGGGGGTGTGTTTTTGATAGCAGAACCAGTTACACCTACGCAAGTTAAAGGCATTAACAGATCTTCTGTACAAGATTGTTATAATTTTATTATTAGTGATTTGCAGGCAGCAAGTGAGCAGGCAGGCGCTAGTAAATACGCTCAAATTCCTGTCAATACTTTAGGAAAAGCTAATTCTTGGTCGGCAAAAGCATTGTTAGCTAAGGTTTATTTAACAATGCCTTCTCCACGTCCAGACCTTGCGCTTCCATTATTGGATGATGTAATTACTAATAGTGGTTATGGCTTAGAGTCTAGCTTTAGCCGAGTTTTTTCAGTAAACAACGAAATGAATCAAGAAATTCTTTTTGCTGTTCGTTACAAAGCTGGCTTGGTAGGTTTGGGGAACTTTATGGCCAACAGTTTTGCGCCAGCAAGTAGTGGAGATGCTGTCATTAATGGAGATGGTAGTGGTTTTAACTATCCAACTAGTAATATAAATGCTGCATTTTCTACCCCTGTAACAGGCTTTAAAGATAGTCGTAAAGATGCTACCATAGCGGTGTATGCCAATAGTACAACTCCTTTGTATGTTAATAAATTTATGTCTAAGGTGGTTATAAAAGACGATGCCGAGAACGATTTTCCAGTGATTAGGTTTTCTGATGTATTGTTGATGAAAGCTGAAGCTTTAGGATACGATGGGGCCGCTGGTATTTCTGTTGGCTTAATTAATAGGATAAGAGAAAGAGCGGGAGCAGGCAATTACACAACAGGAACTTTTGGATCTGCTTTTTATAAATATCCAGCCACAGGAACGCCCGCTTTAACTAATGCTACTACTTTTAAGGCAGCTTTACTTAATGAACGCCGTTTAGAGTTAGCCTTCGAAAATCAGAGATTTTTTGATATGGTAAGATTTGGTGAGGCAGTTGATATTATGAAAAATTATTATTCTGCAGAATACAGCACACACTATGGCAAGTACAAACCGCAAATAGCTCTTGCAGATTTACAGGCAAATGTAACTACGCAGAAGTTGTTGTTACCTATACCACAGCGTGAGATAGATACAAATACACAGATTGAGATCGCTCAAAATTCAGGTTATTAAACAGTACAAATAAAGATAAGAAGATGAAAAGAATTTTAACATTATTGCTGCTTTTCGTAGTGTTTGCAGCGACCATATCTTCCTGTAAAAAAGATACAACAGGCATTAATGGTGGCGGGAAGTTTGAAGCAATAGATTACACATTTAATAAAGCTACGCGTTCTTTTGAACCAGTAGAAGCAGTTACTGCCCAAATAACTTCACCTAAGGGTATTAGGTTTGTTTATTGTTTTCTTATTAGAGAAGATCAAACTGACTCTTTAATTTATGTAAGTAACAATTCGGGAGAAAACCCTACTAGTTATGACTTATCTATCCCTACAGAATCTTTCCCGGCTTACAACATGACTAAAGTTAAAGGGGTTAAGGTGTTGGTTAAACAAACGGATAATAGCTCTATAGAAGGATTTATAAATGTTAATTTTTTCGATCCAGATTTACCTCAGTTGATAAACTTTCCAACTCAAATTACTGCGGATCTTACAGGAGGAAAAACAACAATTACAGGTAAAGTTACTTCCATTTACGGCTTAAAACGTGTTGATATTTATGATGATTACCAAACAGAAGACACTTATGTGCTGGTAAATAGTATTACTGAAGCCAATGGTTTAAAAGAGTATACGTTAAACTACGCTTATGGCTATCGTAAAGCAGCGCAACATATAAAAATTGTAGCGGTAGATATTTATAACCAGCCGAATGAAGTTATAATTAACATGCCAGTTGATGTGGCTATTTTTAAACCTAAATTTGCAAATTTTGCAACTGCTATTACACCTATTCAAACAGGTGGAACTACTTCTGTAACTGGTAAAATTACTGCTATAACAGGTTTAAAACGTGTAGATATTTATGACGATTATAAAGGTGCTTACGTTTTAGTTGGCACTGTAAATAACCTAAATGGTGTGTTAGATTATAATTTCAATTATGGCTACACCTTCCGTAAAAGAGCTGAGCATATAAAATTGGTTGCCATAGATCAGGAAGATTTACAGACCGAGTTAATTATACCTTTAAATATAACTTATGGAAGTGTAGCTTATCGAGATATAGTGATGACCGCACAAAATGCTGGTACAGCAACTGCCTTATTAATGAATGGTACTACTATAGGTAATTGTGAGTTGCTTGCAAACGAGGCTAATATAATCATGCTTTTTGGACAACAAAGTGCTGGTTTAACATTTTTTAATCCTGCTAGTCCTGGAAGTTTTCCAGCTAACTTAAAATGTAATAACGTAGGTTGGGTACCTAATAATACTGCGGTTATTCACAAAACCCAGTTTAGAGTGTTGGTTAAAGGTGTAACTGGGGTGAACAATATTTATACATTATTAGATAATAACGAAATAGACGATTTGAGTGATGCTTTCTTTACTGGCATTTCAGCTCCAACTTCTAATACCCCTAGATATACCGCTACAGCTGCAGCAACTGCATCCTTGTTTAACTTGACCGATGGTAAGCTTGTGTATCTCAAAATAACAGATCCGCTAACATCCATTACTAAAAATGCTTTAATATGTATAAAGGATGCGAAAGATGATGGAGCTGTTAATTCGACCATTAAATTCGATATCTACATCCAAAAGTAGAATCAGTTTTTTTCTTAAATAATAATTAATCAAACATCCTGTTTTAAGCAGGATGTTTGGTTTTACAATGTCTTTAATATGTTGAAATTCAAATTATTTTTAGCCTTTTTATTGATAGGCCCAAGCATAAAAGCATCAGTTATAGTTACCAACCCAAAAGAATTAAAAACCGCAGTAGCTAATGCTAAACCCGGCGACACCATTTTTTTGCAAAACAAAGAATGGAGCAATGTACAACTACAGGTAAAGGGAAATGGAACTGCACAAAAGCCAATTGTAATTATGCCCGAAAATAAAATATCGGTTTTAATTACTGGTCAATCCGATTTGAAAATTGGTGGTGAGTACTTAATCATTAAGGGATTCCATTTTAAAAATGGTTATTCGCCAAAAGCAGATGTAATAACCTTCCGTATCAATAATGATAATTTGGCCAATAACTGCCGGGTTACAGAATGTGTGATTGAGGATTTTAGTCAGCCAGATCGTTTTAAAAGTGATAATTGGGTGGTTTTCTGGGGAAAGAATAATCGGTTAGATCATACAACCTTAGTGAATAAATTGAATGCAGGCCCAACTGTTATTGCGGAGCTGAATGACGAACGCAGCCAGGAGAATTACCACAGCATTGACCATAACTATTTCAAAGTTCGAGAAAGGTTTGGTTCTAACGGTGGCGAAACCATGCGCATTGGTGTTTCTAGATATTCGTTAACAGCGTCAAGAACGCAGATAAAAAACAACTATTTTGAACGTTGCAATGGCGAGGTGGAGATTATCTCCATTAAATCTGGCGAGAACAATGTTAGTGGGAACACTTTTGTTGAATGTGAAGGTGGTTTGGTATTGCGCCATGGCTCCAAAAATGTGGTTTCCGGGAATCTTTTTTTAGGTAATAACAAACCTTTTACGGGAGGTGTAAGGGTAATTAATCCTGGTCATCAAGTGTTTAATAATGTGTTCAAAGATTTGCAAGGCACTGGCTTCCGCTCACCTTTGTCGGTATTAAATGGAGTTCCAAATTCTTTAATCAACAGGTATTATCAAGTAACAGACGCTACCATCAACAACAATACATTTATCAATTGTGCGCCCGTATTATTTGGTGGAGGTAAAGATGCGGAGCGTACCTTATCGCCTCAGAATGTTTTGTTTGCCAATAATTTATTTACAAATACGCCTTCAGCATTTTATCAAGATGAAAATAAAGATGGTGGTATTATTTTTAAAAATAACGGTGTGATAGGTGAAGTTAAAGGTGTTTTGCCTGCTAATTTTTCATCAGCGAGAGCGACAGAAATAAAAAATGGAGCATTTACATTTCCTTTCAATAAAAGCATGGGTGCTGATGTTAAAAAGCTAACCTTTGTAACCAAACAGAAAACAGGAGCAAAATGGTATCAACCTCAGGTTCAAAACGCCGAAAGATCCAATAAAAGTTTCGAACTTAAATCAGCGCAAAGCGATAAAATAGCAGATGTTTTACAGAAAATGATTGCTGGAGATACCTTAATCATAAGTGATGAAGGTTACGTAAAGCTCAATGAAAGTTTGGTGATTGATAAACCAATTACCATTATGGCTAAGCTAGGTTTAAAAACCAAACCTATTTTTGTAAATACCAGTTTTAAATCTTTACCAGCCTTTATCATTATTAAAAACGGTGGCGAATTAAATGTTAAAGGTTTGGCGTTTAAAGGTGCTTTTGAAAGTTTTGGAGATACCAAAGCAGGAATTGCATCAACAGAAGAACCCATGAATAAGCATTACAAGGTTAAAATTGACCATTGCGAATTCTACGATTATAACGAAGGGTCTTTCTCTGGGTTTAAGGGTTCAAAATCTACTTTGGCAGATAGTTTAATTATCACCAATTCACTATTTCGCAATATTTCGGGCAGTGGAATCAATTTAGGAGAAGAAAGAGACGATAAAGGAATATACGGCGCCGAATACACTATCGTGAAAAACTGTGTTTTTACCAATGTTTTAGGCAGTGCCATTAATGTTTACCGTGGTGGAAACGATGAAAGTACTTTAGGCCCGTTTGTTACCATTGACCATTGCACTTTTAACGAGGTGGAAAACAGAGAACAAGGCACAGTAGTACGCTTAGTTGGTGCACAATACGCCAGTATTACCAATTCGCTTTTTTCTAACAGCGGGCAAGGTGGTCGTTCTATTGAATTTAAAGAATACCGTTGGGACGAAATCAAAGTTGATTACTGCAACTTTTACCAATCGGGTAAAGTAGCTTCTTTTTATGATAAAGTTTTGGGTGCACATAATTACCAGGTTAAGCCCACTTATCAGAATAGCAACCAGTTTAATTTTAACCTCAGTAACTATTCTGAGTTAAAGAAAGGTAATGATGGAAAAGCAATAGGTGCCGAAATTAATAATGACTATTAAAAACAACCTACTCAGCATGCAAAATTTATCTTTAGCGTTGTTATTGATGTCATCATGTGCAACACAGCAAGTCCCCGAAAAAACGCCCACTCCACCGGTTGCCATTCTTCCGATAGAAGTCGTTGCGGATAAAAAATACCCTGCAGAGCTCATAGATTTAAGCAATTGGAAATTGAACACGCCAACAGATACACAAACACCCGGTAAAGTTGATGAGTATAAACAGCCAACATTAAATACTTTTATTGATGCCAACTGGTTTCATTTAAATGCCAATAAAAATGGAGTAGTTTTTAAAGCCAACGCGGGTGGCGTAACAACTTCGGGTTCGGGTTACCCGCGTAGCGAGTTAAGAGAGATGACCGATAAAGGTGCTGCCAATGCTTCTTGGGGTTCATCTTCTGGAGTTCATACGCTATTTATTGAGCAAGCTATTGTTCATTTACCAACCGTTAAACCCCATATTGTTATTGGTCAAATTCATGATGCTAATGATGATGTGATTGTTTTTAGGTTAGAAAAGCAAAAGCTATTTATTGATTTAAACGGCAAAAACGGTCCTACTTTAGATAATAATTACACGTTAGGTAAGCGCTTTACAGTGATGTTTAAAGTACATAATGATCAGGTAGAGTGTTATTACAACGATGTTTTGGTCTACACTTATCAGGTTAAATTCTCTGGTGCCTATTTTAAAGCTGGTGCATATGTACAATCATCCTGTCAAGGAAATAAAAAGGTAACAGGTGAAAGTTGTGATGCTTACGGCGAAGTGGAAATTTATAAGCTTTGGGTAAAGCATGAGTAAGGAGATATATATGTTGATTTTTTCAATCAAAAATCCATAAATATTAAGATTCTACATCTCTTATTTAAGATATTCCCTAACATAATTGCTTACAAGCTATATTTTAGCGATATCAATTACAAGAAAAACCCTATTCAAATGAATCGATTTAAGATTGTTTTAGCCCTAGCCCTATTTTTGTTTCCTTATATAACCACCTATGGCCAACAGAGCGAACGGCTCAGGCAGGGCTGGGAGTTCTTGAGGAGCGACCTTGGCGGGATCTGGGAGGCGAACCGCGATGCAAAGGCGGGGAGTTCGGAGACAGTTCCGATCTGGACAGGAGTAACCCTTCCGCACTGCTTCAACGCCACAGACGCGGTAGACCCAGACGTAAATTATTATCAGGGACCCGGCTGGTACCGCAGTAATCTAAAAATTGAGAATCCATATAAGAACGGTAGAACCCTACTGCATTTTGAAGGTGCCGGGCAGAAGACACAGGTGTATGTGTACAATACCAAGGTAGGCGAACACGTAGGTGGATACGATGAATGGACTGTCGACATCACGGATGCGGTTGCATCTTTCAGAAAAGACAGCGTGTTCAGCGGTAGGTTCAGGGGCAGAATCCCCATTTCCATCCGTTGCGACAATACGCGAGATTTAGAGATGATGCCTTCGGATCTTTCCGATTTCAACGTTTATGGCGGACTTTACCGTTACCTTAACCTCGTCTACGCTCCACAGCTGTCAATAGATAAAGTTTTTGCTTTGTCAGAAGTTGATGCAAAAGGCAGACAGGGAATCTTGAAGATATCATCACGTTTCTACAACCCGCTGAACATCACAAAGGCCAGTGTCAATATCAAAGTAACCGACCCGAAAGGAAAGACCATCAGCAACAGCCAGAAAGAAATTAAAGGCTTAAAGTCTGAAGAAGCGCTTTCGCTGATGAATATCAAAAAACCGATCTTATGGTCTCCAGAGACACCCAATCTCTACACCGTAGAGATCAGTGTGGAACAGAATGGCGAGAAAGCAGTACACACAGAAAAAGTAGGGTTCCGGAACTTTGAGTTCGTAAAGAAAGGACCCTTCATGCTGAACGGAAAGCGCCTGCTGTTGAGAGGGACCCACCGCCATGAAGACCATGCCGGTGTAGCGCAGGCCATGACAGAAGATATGATCCGCACCGAGATGAAGCTGATGAAAGGTATGGGCGTGAACTTTATCCGGTTGGGGCATTACCAGCAGTCACGCATCGTACTAAACCTTTGCGATAGTCTAGGGATTATGGTGTGGGAAGAAATTCCATGGTGCCGTGGCGGTCTGGGAGGCGAAGTCTACCAGGCGCAGGGCAAGCGGATGCTGACCAACATGATCGAACAGCACTACAACCATCCATCGGTCATCATCTGGGGGCTGGGCAACGAGAACGACTGGCCCAACGATTTCACCACCTTTGACCAAGGAAAGATCAGAACCTACATGAGCGAACTGAACAGCCTGAGCCATAAGCTGGACCATACCCGGCTGACCGCGATCAGACGCTGTGACTTCTGTAAGGATATCGTAGATGTGTACTCACCATCCATCTGGGCAGGCTGGTACCGCGGGATCTATACCGATTACAAAGAAGTATCCAAGAAAGAGTTCGACACGGTCGACCGCTTTATACACGTAGAATGGGGAGGCGACAGCCATGCAGGGCGCCATTCAGAATCCCCGGACGATGCACTGAGCAAGGTAAGGAAAGCAGACAGTGCAGGCGAGCGGGCAGGAGATGCCTCGCTCTACGGCGGGAGCGCAAGAGTATCCAAAGATGGCGACTGGAGCGAATCCTATATCGTGAACCTGATCGACTGGCATCTGAAAGAACAGGAGACCATGCCTTGGCTGAGCGGTGCTGCTTATTGGCCTTTCAAAGATTTCTCTACACCTGTACGTCCGGAGAATCCCGTTCCATACATGAACCAGAAGGGAGTAGTGGAAAGAGATTTTACCAGGAAAGAAGCATACTACGTATTCCAGTCGTACTGGACAGAAGGACTGATGGCACACATCTACGGGCACAGCTGGCCGGTACGCTGGGGCGATAAGGGACATAAGCGGATGGTAAAAGTGTATTCCAATGCCGATGAGGCAGAGCTTTTCGTGAACGGAAAAAGCCAGGGCGTTAAAAAACGGAATAGCCAAGACTTTCCAGCTTCTGGTTTACGCTGGATGGTGAACTACCAAGAAGGGAACAACGAGATCAGGGTTGTGGCCAAAAGAGGAAAACAGACCGTAACCGATGAGATAAGACAAGAGTACCAGACCGCCAAATGGGGCAAGCCCGCAAAGCTGACCTTGACAAAGCTACAAGAGGCCGATGGGAAGATCACGATAGAGGCAAAACTGCTGGATACCAATGGTGTCTTATGTTTGGATGCGAAAGAATACGTTTATTTCGGGCTGACCGGAGACGGGAAACTGATCGATGATCAGGGAACCTCCTCAGGCTCACGCAAAGTACAGCTGTACAACGGAAGAGCAGTAATCAGTTTATATACAAACAAGGGGAAAAGCATTGCCTCTGTAAAGTCAGATAGTATCCCGACCCAGTTCTTAAACTTGTAAAAAATGAAGAGATTCTTAAGTATTATCGGAGTGTTGTTTTTTGTGGGATGTTCGCCCAAACTGGACAAGAAAACCAATATAGCACAGCAGGCAGAAGAAGTTCTGAAACAACAGACCCTGGCCGAGGCAGACTGGGCCATGCAACAGCAACCGGTCACCGTCACCGCAGAAACATCAACAAGAAGTGCGGGCGGGAAGCATGATTTCTTTTCGGAGGGAGACTACTGGTGGCCGGATCCAAAAGACGCCAGTGCGCCCTATATCCAGAAAGACGGGCTGACCAATCCGGACAACTTTGTTGCACACCGGCTGGCGATGATCCGTCTGAACAGGATCGTGGGTGCTCTGGCATCAGCATATAAGATCACGGGAGAGGAAAAGTATGTAAAGCAGGCAGTTCTTCATCTGAAAGCCTGGTTTGTAAACGCCAGCACCAAGATGAACCCAGACCTGGAATACGCACAGGCCATTACCGGAAGGTTCAAAGGCAGGGGTATCGGTATCATCGATACCATCCATCTGCTGGATGTTGCACAGGGAGCTTTGGTGATGTCAGATAAAATCAGTCCTGCCGATCTGAAAGCCATCAAGAGCTGGTTCTCCAGCTATACCAAATGGCTGATGACCAGCAAGAACGGTATCGAGGAGATGAACGCAAAGAACAATCACGGAACCTGTTTTACTTTACAGATAGCCGGTTTTGCAAAGCTTACGGGCAATGGGGAACTGCTTAAGTTTGCCTCAGACCGTTACAAAACTGTTCTACTACCCAGCCAGATGGCAACAGACGGAAGCTTCCCCCTAGAGATGGCCCGTACCAAACCTTACGGTTATTCTATTTTTAACCTGGATGCGATGACTGTGCTCTGCCAGATACTTTCAACACCAGAAGACAAGCTCTTTACTTACACCACAGCTGATGGAAAATCGATCAAAAAAGGAATCGAGTTTTTGTACCCTTTTATCGCAGATAAAAGCAGATGGACCTTGAGACCCGATGTGATGTACTGGAAAGAGTGGCCAGTGGCACAGCCGTTCCTGATCTTCGGGGCAACTGCGTACCAGGACCAAACGTGGTTCAGCACCTGGAAAAGTCTGGAACACCGACCCAAAGTAGAAGAAGTTATCCGCAACTTACCGATCAAATATCCGTTACTATATTTGTAAACTTAACGCAATATCAGCCACAAAGCACACAAATAATCAAATTAGCTCTGTGGCCTCCGCGTCCTCTGCGGTTAAAAAAAACAATACTATGAGAAATACAATCCTATCCTTACTAACATTAACAGCAATAACCCTCAGCAGTTGCTCCCAAAAACTCCACTTCAAAAAAGAAGTAAACCAGGCAGAAAAACAGACCACGCTGATGCTCCAGGAAATTGCAAAAGCCAACAACAAAAACGGCACCTTGGTTTCTCCACGGACTTTAGAAGATGGTAAACTAAAACTGGTTGCGTCCACCGACTGGACCAGCGGTTTCTTTCCCGGCGAGCTCTGGTGCCTGTACGAGCTCACCAAGAACGAGAAGTGGAAACAGCAGGCCATCAAGTTCACCGCTCCCATAGAGCAGGAAAAGCTGAACGGAAAGACCCACGATATGGGCTTTAAGGTGTACTGCAGTTTCGGCAATGCCTACCGCCTGAACAAAAACCAGCATGACAAAGCAGTGGTTATACAGGCTGCAAGAACACTGTCAACACGGTTCAGCCCAAAGGTAGGAGCGATCCGCAGCTGGGACCACAACAGTGATAAATGGGATTTTCCGGTGATCATCGACAATATGCTGAACCTGGAACTGCTGTTTGAGGCCACAAAACTGTCCGGTGATTCCAGTTTCTACAAAATAGCCGTTGCACATGCGAACACCACCATGAAGAACCACTTCCGAAAAGATTTCAGTACCTGGCATGTGGTAGATTATGACCCGGAAACCGGTGCGGTGGAAAAGAAGAATACCCATCAGGGCTATAGCGATGCATCTGCCTGGGCAAGGGGACAGGCCTGGGCAATTTATGGCTATACCATGTGCTACCGCGAGACAAAAGATCCAAAGTACCTTCTGCAGGCGCAGAATATTGCTAAATTTCTGTTCAATAACAGAAATATGCCATCAGACTTAGTACCCTACTGGGATTTTGATGCGCCGAACATTCCAGACGAGCCCCGTGATGCATCCGCGGCAGCGCTGATTTCGTCAGCCCTGTTTGAGCTGAGCACCTACACAGAAGAGAAGAACGATTATCTTGAAAAAGCAGAGAAAATCCTGTATAGCCTGAGTACATCCTATACCTCGCCGATAGGAGCGAACAGAGGCTTTATCCTGTTGCACAGCACCGGTTCCAAACCTCATAATTCCGAAGTTGACGAGCCGTTGAGCTATGCTGATTACTATTATCTGGAAGCATTAACAAGGTCAAACCGTTTACGAAACAACCAACCCGTAATCCAATAGAAAATATGAAACACTTTTTTCAAAAAACAAAACTTACAGCCTTAGGTATGCTGTTTGTAATCAGTGCAAACGCCAAAGATTACAGGGTTGCAAGCGCACAGGAAATCTCGGCCCTAAAGCTTGTTCCGGGTGATAAGGTGATTATGAAAGCAGGTGACTGGAAGAACCAGCAGATCGTTTTCAGGGGAAAAGGAACAGCACAACAACCGATCACGCTGACTACAGAAAATCCCGGTAAGGTGATTTCTTCCGGAAATTCTACGCTCAAGATCGACGGTGATTATCTGATAGTGGACGGCCTGGCCTTTGCCGATGGTTATTCTGAGAAGGATGCAGTCGTTACGTTTACAAAAACCTCCAATAACTGCAGGCTCACCAATTCCAGTATTATTGATTATAATCATCCTGATAAAACTTTTGACTATAAGTGGGTTTCAGTTTTTGGTTTAAACAACAGGGTAGACCATAGCAGATTTTCTGGCAAAACTCACCAAGGAACCACTTTGGTGGTTTGGTTGTCTGACAAACCAAATTACACGCAGATAGACCATAATTATTTTGGTCCACGCCCAGATTTAGGCGTTAACGGAGGAGAAACTATACGTATCGGGACAAGCGAATGGTCTATGTTTGATTCTTACACCAAAGTAGAGAATAATATTTTTGATAAATGTAACGGCGAAATGGAAATTATTTCCATCAAATCCGGACATAATTCCATTTTAAATAACCTTTTTTACGAATGTGTAGGTACGCTAACCTTCCGCCACGGCAATAATTCTGAAGTTGCTGGAAACTATTTTATAGGAAATAATATAAAGGACACTGGTGGCATTAGGTTAATTGGCGAGAATCAAAGTGTACATGATAACTATTTACAAGGATTAACGGGGACGAATTTACGAGCGGCAATTTCGGTAATGAATGCTTTGGAGACTCCAAAACCCAATGAATATTTTCAGGTAAAAAATGCGTCCATTAAAAATAATATAATTGTTAATTGTAAAGAAGCAATCGTTTTAGGTTCTGGAAAAAACGAAAAAAGAATGATGCCTCCAACTAATTTAGTGTTGGAAAATAATGTGGTGATAAATCCGTCGAAATTGATTGTTTATAATGAGGATTTAAAAGATGCTTTTATTAAAGGAAACCTAGTAAAAGGTGCGTCTACAGTACCTGGTTTCGAACTATTAAAAACCAGCTTAGTACAGTCAAACGGAATTACACAATTACTCGGAAATGAGAAAACGCCATTTTGGCTAAGCGAAAAAATTGGTCCAACATGGAGCAAAGAAATTTTTAAAGCGCAAATTAAATAAGCGTTTAAAACAACAAAAGAAGCCCACGATTTAAATCAAAACGTGGGCTTCTTTTGTATTTGTGGTACACATCATCTAATATTGTATTCGGCTAATCTGTTTCTTTCATCTTGCAAAGCTCTGGCCAATTTCTTTTCATTTTCATTGGCTTTTGCTTTGTAAACTTTATACTCTTCCTGCACTTCTTCAAAAAGCTTGATCCGGTACTTTGCTTCTTTACGGGCAGCAAATGAAGAGAAGTAAAATACGCCGACCAGAATTGCTAAAATCAACACCAAACTCCACATTAACAATTTATAGCTTCCTTTCTCAAGGGTAAAAATCCCTAAAAGAGAGATTTCGTTAACACTGTTCAGCGTTTCCTGTAAGCTGTTTTCTTTGTTCGCTAAATCCGTTTTTTGTTTCTGTATAGCCGTTTTCTGATTGCTTATTTGCTGGCTAATTTCTAAATATTTAGCATCTTTTCGTTTTAAACTATCAACCGCATTACTCCACAACTGTTTAATCTGTGCTTGTTTAATTACCTTATATTCCTGATAATTATTTGAGCCGTCAACAACGGTTTTAAATTGTTCGTTGATGGATTGAGCTTGTACAGCAAAACCAAAAAATAGGCAAACTGCTAATGATAAAATCGGTAGAAATTGATTTTTGTGCATGAGAATTTAATTTTGTTATCAGAATTAAACCCCGTTTTGCACCTTTTTATTGTACCTAATCTAAAATCAGCGTACAAAAACTATAAACGAATTGTGTTTTTACCTATAAAAAAGTGGAAAATATAACTGTTTATGTGTTATTCCCTGACAAAGAGATAGACAATTAAAAGTAGTACCAAACATATCGGAATAATCCATTTTAACGCTAAGCCACCACCATTTTCGTTCTTTTCTGTCACGGCTTCTTCTGATGGAGCTGGATTTTCTTGGTGTTTGTTATAATCGTGTTCAATCCCTTCCGGCGATTTCCTAATTTCTTCTTCTCTGTTTTCCATGATGATGTTTTCCTGATTATTAAACAATTTTATTGCCAAAAAACTTTCTTAATGACCTTGCTGTTTTTGTAATTCATTTTGTAAATTGAGCAATAATGAAAAATCTGCTGAAAATTATTGGAGCCATGTTGCTGTTGCTTATTGTAACAGTGCTTGTCAAAACTTTTCTGTTTAAAAGTAAACAGGTAAGCGTACAGCCCTATAAACCACTTCTGTTAAATGATTCATGCGTTGCAAACCTTCAAAAAGCAATAAGTTTTAAAACGATTTCTTATGATGATGCTGCAAAAATGGATAGCAGTGCATTCTACGGATTTCAAGCTTTTTTAGTCGAAAATTATCCTTTGGTTTTTAGTAAAATGGAAGTAGAGAAAGTAAATATCTTTAGCTTGATTTTACATTGGAAAGGAAAATCTGCAACTGCAAAACCGGTAATTTTAATGGCCCATCAAGACGTGGTGCCAATTGAAGAAGCAACTAAAGAACAATGGGAGGTTAATCCTTTTTCTGGAGAGGTAAAAGATGGATTTGTTTACGGACGTGGCGCAATTGATGATAAAGGAAGTTTGATTGCAATTTTAGAAGGAGCGGAACATTTACTTAAACAAGGCTTTATTCCCCAAGCCGATATTTATTTTGTTTTTGGGCATGATGAGGAGATAATGGGTTTAAAAGGGGCTAAAACCATGGCTCAGCTCTTCAAAGATCGTAAAGTTGACCCCGCTTTTGTTTTGGATGAGGGTGGAATTGTTACCGAATTTAAAGTGCCTGGATTAAATAAAACCGCAGCTGTGGTTGGTATTGCTGAAAAAGGTTATCAGACTTTGAAATTAAAGATTAGTATCCCAGGTGGGCATTCGTCTATGCCTGAATCTAAAACAGCTATTGATGAGCTTGCCAGAGCGATTGTCGCTTTGAAAGATAATCCCTTTGAAGCATCTTTAGGCACAACGGTGAAGCGGTTTTTAGATTATATTGGACCAGAAATGCCTTTTGTAAGTAAAATGGCCATGGCTAATCAATGGTTGTTTACGCCCATGATTAAAAATATCTATTCAAAAACACCAACTGGTAATGCTACCATTAGAACAACAACTGCCACCACAATTTTTAACGCAGGAATTAAGGAGAATTTAATTCCCGGGGAGGCCGAAGCCATTGTGAACTTTAGAACACAGCCGGGCGTTACAAGGGCTCATGTAATAGCACACGTTAAAAAAGTGATTGCGAATGAAAGTATAGAAATTGAGCCACAGGGAGATGGAAACGAACCTACTCAGGTTGCTGATGTAAAAGATGAAAGCTTTAAATACCTTCAGAAAACCATTAGCGCCTACAAGAAAGATATTGTTGTTGCACCCTATTTGGTTTTAGGTGCAACAGACGGCAGGTATTTTGCAAACATTAGTTCTCAGGTTTTTAGGTTTATTCCTTTTACAGACCCCGAAGGTTTCCATGGTGTAAACGAACGGATAAAAATAACGGAATTTAAAAAAGGTATCGGTTTTTATTACGAGCTGATGAAAGGGATCTAACCACCTAGAAACCCAAATCCAACAACCCAATAATCTAACCACCTAACAAACGAACCACCTAACCACCTAGCTTTCTAACCATGTTTCTAAACCGGTAATACAGCAAAATAGCGGCAAGTGTAAGTGCAAAAGATAAGGAAATCCATATACCTAAAGCACCCATTTTAAATGTGAAGCCCAATAGATAGCCAAAAGGTAAACCAATTACCCAATATGCAATTAAAGTGATAATAGTGGGGATTTTGACATCTGATAAACCTCGTAAAATACCAACACCAACAACTTGTATCCCATCAGAAATCTGAAAAAACGCCGCAACAATCAGCAGTTGCGAGGCAATTAAAATCACCTCTTCGTTTCTGATATAAATCCAAGGGAGCAATTTGTTACAGGTTAAAAATATAACCGCGGTAATGCACATGTAAAAAATAACCAGGTGGTAAGAGGTAATTGCCGAAAGTTTAATTTCTTTAAAATTATTTTTCCCTAATGCATTTGCAGCTCTTATTGTAGCGGCAACGCCAATGCCACTTGCACCCATATACGTAAACGCAGCCAGGTTTAATGCAATTTGGTGCGCTGCCAGTTCTTGTGCGCCAATCCAGCCCACCATAATTGCGGCGCCAGAAAAAGCACCAACCTCAAAAAAATACTGTAATGAGATAGGGAATCCCAGTTTGATGATTTTTTTAAGCTTTCCAAAATCTGGCTGGCGTAACGTAAACTTTGCCAAATAGGGTGTGAAAAGACTAGATTTTATCACAAACCATCCCATAAAAATGGCCATAAAAACACGGGAGATAAATGTGCCTAAACCTGCGCCATATAAGCCCATAGCAGGGAAGCCTAGCCAACCGTAAATTAATAGAAAGTTGAAAATGATGTTGATGATGTTTCCTATAACAGAAATATACATGGCCTGTTTGGTATAGCCTAAGCCTTCTGCAAATTGTCTAAAGCTTTGGAACGCCATTAAAGGGATTACTGATGCGCCGATAATCAAAAGGTAATCTTTTGCGGCAACGGCCACTGCTTCTGATTGCCCTAGCAATGATAGTTTTTGTGCAATTATGGCTACCAACCCAAATAATAAAACTCCGGTAACTAAACTTATAATTACGCCTTGTTCCAAATATTGGCCGCAAATGGTTTTATTGTTTTTTCCGTCTTCTTGTGCCACCAAAGGCGTAACACCTTGTGATATTCCAATACCACTCACCATAAAAATTCCAAAAATACTGTTACCCAAAGCACAAGCAGCTAGTGGAATTGTACCCAGCTGCCCAACCATCACACTATCGGCAACCATGGTAAACATGTGGCCCAACTGTGAAATTACCACAGGGTAAGCCAATAAGAAATTGCTTTTGTAATACGGTCGGTATTTGTTAAATCTGCCAAACATGGTTCAAATAATTTGACCTGCAAAGGACGTGATAATAAAGCTTATTATTTTACAGTCCTTTGTAAAATATTGATTAGTTTTCTGAACTGTAAGGCTTAAGAATTTGCATAAAACGCTCGGGGTTGTTCAGCTTTTCGAAACCGAATTGAGCATATAATTCTTGTGCATCTGCGGTAGCTAACATCCAACGTCTTAGGTCTTTGTATTTCGGCTGGTTTAAAACTGTTTGCAACAACCATTTTGATAAACCCAGTTTTCGATAATCGCTAGCTATAAAAACATCTGCTAGGTAAGCAAAGCTGCTTTTGTCAGAAATTATACGAGCAAAGCCAACTTGTTTTTGATTGTGATAAACACCAAAACAATCCGAATTTTCAATGGAGATCTTAAATCGATCAAAAGGTAGATTTTTAGCCCAATATGATTCTTGAGTCAAAAAACTGTAAACGTAATCAAGATTGAGTAATGCTTTATCTGCGCTGATTGTAAAGCCTTTTACGGTGAAATGATTGTCGTTAATGATAACTTTAGTAAACATTGTTAATACGCTATACTTTGTTTTTCGCCTATATGTAAGTTTCTAACATAAACTTCATTCTGTACAACAGCACATAAAACGCCCGCCTCATTGTACATCTCAATAGGGTAAGTTTTTATAAACTTTTCGCCAGCTTTTAGCTGTTGTTCTGCCTCAAATATATCTTCGGGAACAATGTTTATTTTAAAACGTAGTGTGGTGTTTCCCGGTTTAAGGTATCGTATATGGGCGCTTTTTAACCAAACCTTCGTTTTAAAGCCCCGTTTTTGTAAAATCTGATCAAACAATATCGCGTAAAATGGGTCTGAGGCGCTAAATATAGTTCCGCCAAACAGCGTTTTATTATAATTTATGTTGAGTATGCTTTTGTTGATTTTTACTTCTACCGACCTAAAGTCTTCTCCAAACTTTACCACCCAAATTCTTTGGAAAAAAAGTGGTGGATAAAACCGAAGTAACCATTTTAAGGTGTTTGGACTAACATTCATGACTGGTAAATATCGAGATTTACACCATCAAACACCAAATCGTGTGTTAAATAAATGCTAAAAACATGTAATTTGTTACTTTAACAATTTGCGTAAACGGATACGCAAAGTTAATTTATTAATAATCTGTGTTTTAAGTGGGTTTAAATCATCAGGAAATATGTTAGGAAAAAATCGGGTTTTCAACATACATTTTTTTTCTAATCAAAGGATATTAAGCATCTTAGCAGATTAATTGTATAAAAGCATGGAAGAAGCAAGAAGGCCAGAAGAGGAATTAGATAAAAAAGATACATCAGAACATATAGAAGTTAGCACAGACGAGTTAGATCAAGAGGATATTCAACACGTTAATAACCCTATAGTAGGCATAAAACCTATTGAAAAGGAGTTTTTAGGTGCAGTTAAAGAAGTTCGGCAAGAAAACAATAAATTTATTTTTACGGATGGATCTGCATCGGTAGAAATAAGAGTGGTAAGCGACGAGATTATTCGCGTTCGTTTAGCGCCCCATAGCGTTTTCTTGGAAGAGTTCTCATACGCTGTTCCCTCCTTAGATCAAAAAGTTGCAGTTTTTAACTTTACAGAGGATGAAACACATTATGCTGTTTCTACAAACACAGTTTCCTGCTTAATCAACAAGTCTAATTTCCATATCTCTTTTAGAGATAACGATAGCAAAATAATCAACGAAGATTATTTGGCCATGCACTGGGAAGAAAACGACCAATTTGGCGGTTATTACGTTTATTGTACCAAAAAGTGTTATCCAGAAGAAGCATATTTTGGTTTAGGCGATAAGCCAACTGATTTGAATTTGCGAGGTAAAAGGTTACAGAACTGGAACTCTGACACTTACTCTTTTGCAAAACATCAGGATCCACTTTATAGAAGTATTCCGTTTTTTATCAGTTTAAACGAAAACATTGCCCATGGTATTTTCTTGGATAATACCTTTAAAACGCATTTCGATTTTGCACAGGAAGATAATAATAAATTAAGTTTTTGGGCAGACGGTGGTGAGTTACAGTACTATTATATCCATGGTCCAAATATGATGGATGTGGTGAAACGCTACAACTCATTGACGGGGACTCATAAATTGCCTCCAATTTGGGCTTTAGGCTACCATCAATGTCGTTGGAGTTACTACCCAGAATCAAAGGTTAAAGATTTGGCTGATAATTTTAGAAAACGAAAAATCCCTTGTGATGCCTTGTATCTGGATATTGATTACATGGACGGTTACAGGTGTTTTACGTGGAATAAAAAATACTTCCCAAATCCTAAAAAGATGATAAAAGAACTGTCTGACGATGGTTTTAAAACAGTGGTAATTATTGATCCGGGAATTAAAGTGGATGATAATTACTGGGTTTTTAAGGAAGGAAAAGAAAATAAATATTTCTGTCGCCGTAGCGATGACTACTTTATGGAAGGCCATGTATGGCCAGGCCGTTGCCAGTTCCCAGATTTTACCAATCCAGAAGTTAGAACTTGGTGGGGCGGTCTGTTTAAGGAATTGGTAGAAGTAGGCGTAGCTGGCGTTTGGAATGATATGAACGAGCCAGCCGTTTTTGGTAAAGGAACTTTTCCAGATGATGTCCGTCATAACTATGATGGATTTAGAGGTTCTCACCGTAAAGCGCACAACGTTTACGGAATGCAAATGGTAAGGGCAACTTATGATGGATTAAAGAAAATCCAGAAAAATAAACGTCCGTTTACCATTACTAGAGCAGGATACGCAGGTGTGCAACGTTACAGCTCATGCTGGACAGGTGATAACGTAGCAAGTTGGGAACATTTAAAAATTGGAAGTTTGCAGATGCAGAGACTTTCTATGTCGGGTTTGCCATTTGCTGGAACAGATATCGGCGGATTTAGTGGCGAGCCAACGGGCGAATTATTTACCCGTTGGATTCAGCTAGGCGTTTTTTCTCCATTTATGAGAGCACACTCTGCTGGAGATACTGCAGAACGTGAGCCTTGGAGTTTTGGTCAGGAGTTGGAAGATATCAACCGTAAATTTATTGAATTACGTTACAAATTACTTCCATATATCTACTCTACTTTTTGGGAGCATCACCGTTACGGTTTCCCAATTTTACGTCCGGTAGTTATGTTAGAGCAAGATAATCCAACCAACAGGTATCGCGAAGATGAATTCACGTTTGGAGATAAAATTTTGGTTTGCCCAGTTTTAGAAGAAGGCGCTACATCACGAAAAGTTTATTTACCAGGCGGAGGTAATTGGTTTAACTACTGGACTCACGAAGTTTTAGAAGGCGGTACAGAGCATGTGATTGATGCACCTTTGGATTCGATGCCGATTTTTGTAAAAGCAGGATCGGTAATTCCAGAATATCCGGTAATGCAGTATACGAGTGAGTTTGAAGTGGAGGAAATGATGTTTCAGATATTCTACTCAGACCAAGAAGTAAACTCTTTCTATTTTGAAGACCATGGTGATACTTTTGCTTACGAGCAAGATATTTACATGGAAAAAAAGTTTGTAGTTAACGGCGATAAAAAATCATTAACCATTACACAAAGTATCGAAGGCTTATTTACACCTCGTTACGAAACTTATGAGCTTAAAATTAACGGTCTGCCGTTTAAGCCTTCAAAAGTTTTAATTGATGGTAAAACGTACGCAGGAGATTTAATATTTGACGAAGTTAAGAGCTTAGTAATTAAAACACCAAAGCACTTTAAACAGATACAAGTGGTTAAATAATGCGTTTTAAAGCACAGAAGGGTTATTTCTTATCAAGGAGTAACCCTTTTTTTTGTTGAAATATTCGTCAGCGATATTTTAAAATTAAATAGCTGAAAATTCAACATTATATGTAAATTGTAAATCATATAAAATTCCAAATCTTATTATTCGGCAAATTTGCAGGTAAAGATTTCTCAATAAACTATTATGGCCAAAAAGATAAAAGAACCCGCTCCAGAAGCCGACTTGAATAAAAAGGAACAAAAGGCTAAAGCAACTGAAAAAAAGGTAGCTGTAAAAAAGGTGGCCGTAGATAAGAAGACGGATGATTCTGTAAAGAAAAGTGCTGTGAAAACTGTAACTGAGAAAAAAGTTACAAAACCAGTAGCTGATAAAGCACCTAAGCAAACAAATACGAGAGCTACAGCAAAAAAGTCGGCTTTAAGCGCTTCTTCAGCTACAGCAGAGTTGCATTTATCTTCTGTTGAAGGAGAGCCTACTTACGCAAGTGTGTATCACTATTCTAAACTAACAGATTTTGATATTTTGCTCTTTAAGTCGGGCAAACATTTTAAACTGTATGAAAAATTAGGTTCACATGTGGTAGAACATAATGGAGTTGTAGGTACTTACTTTGCTGTTTGGGCGCCCAATGCGCATTATGTATCTGTAATCGGAAACTTTAATTATTGGGATAAAGGCTCGCATCCTTTGTACGTTCGTTGGGATGAAACCGGAATTTGGGAAGGATTTATCCCGCATGTTGGTAACGGCGAATCGTACAAATATTTCATCAATGCCACTAGTGGGGAAGATTTGGAGAAAGCAGATCCTTTTGCTTTGCGTAGTGAAGAACCACCTCGTACGGCTTCCATAGTTTGGGATACTTGGTACGAGTGGAAAGATAAGGATTGGATGATGAACCGTCATCAGAAGAACGCGTTGAATAAGCCAATGTCTGTTTATGAAGTGCATTTCGGTTCTTGGGGTAGAAGCCCAGAAACGCCAGATCTGTTCTTATCATACCGAGACATGGCGGACAAACTTATTCCATATGTTAAGGAAATGGGCTTTACGCATGTAGAGTTTATGCCTTTAATGGAGCATCCTTATTATCCGAGTTGGGGTTACCAGATTACAGGTTATTTCGCCGCAACTTGCCGATACGGAACGCCACAAGATTTAATGTATTTGATTGAGGAATTCCATAAAGAGGGGGTAGGTGTAATTATGGACTGGGTTCCATCGCATTTCCCCGGGGATGCGCATGGACTATATAACTTTGATGGCTCGCACCTTTACGAACATGCAGATGTACGCAAAGGCTTTCATCCAGATTGGAAATCGTATATATTCAACTATGGAAGAAATGAAGTAAGGGCATTTTTGATTTCAAATGCAATTTTCTGGCTGGAGCGTTTCCATATCGACGGCTTAAGAGTTGATGCTGTTGCTTCGATGCTATATCTGGATTATTCGCGTAAGCATAATGAGTGGATTCCGAATGAATATGGCGGAAGAGAAAACACAGAAGCCATTTCTTTCTTAAAAGACTTTAATGAAGCCGTTTATTCTATGTTTCCAGATGTGCAGACCATTGCCGAAGAATCAACTTCCTTTAGCGGTGTAAGTCATCCAACTTACGGTGGTGGTTTAGGTTTTGGACAGAAGTGGATGATGGGTTGGATGAACGATACGCTTAAGTATTTTGCAGAAGATCCGGTAAACCGAAAGCATCACCACGCTGGTTTAACTTTCAGCACCATTTATGCGTTTACGGAGAACTTTATGTTGCCGCTTTCGCATGATGAAGTAGTGCATGGTAAAAAATCAATGATTTATAAAATGCCCGGAGACGAATGGCAACAATTTGCGAATCTAAGGGCGTTATACGGTTATATGTGGACTCACCCTGGCACTAAATTGCTTTTTATGGGTTGCGAGTTTGCGCAAACGGGGGAATGGAACCCAACGTATTCTTTAGATTGGCACTTGTTAGAACATGCGCCACACCAAGGAATGAAGCAAACCGTTATGGCTTTAAACAAGTTGTACAAGGAAGAACCTGCTTTATACGAACGCAGTTTTGATTCTGGAGGCTTTGAGTGGATTGTTAATGATGATGCAGATAATTCTGTACTGGTTTACGCTCGTAAGGGTTTAAATCCAAAAGACGATCTAATAGTTGCATTAAATTTAACGCCAATACCGCGAGAAAACTATCGTTTTGGTGTTCATAAATCTGGCAAATGGAAAGAGATTTTTAATTCGGATGATAAGAAATATTGGGGTAGCGGAATTAGAAATTTGGATAAACAATCAGAAACCATAACCAGTCATTGGAAATCAAATTCCATAGAAGTTAATTTGCCACCATTGGCAATGGTTGTTTTTAAAGCCATTTAGCTTTTTCATTAAAAAGCCGAACATTTTTTATGATGTTCGGCTTTTTTTATGGACTAAAGTTCGAGTCCTTTTTATTTCGCTGATTTGAAGTGGTTTTGGATGTAAAGTAGCTGATATTGAATAGCCTCTCCCCAATAATCCCAGTTGTGTTTTCCCGGATTGGTTATAAAAGTATGCGGAATGTTGTTAAACAGCAGTTTCTCATGTAGCTTGACATTTACGTTGTAAAAAAAATCTTCGGTTCCACATTGAATAATTAACGCTAGGGACTTTGGTGTCAATAAGTTCGTAAGCTCCATAACCGTATTATTGTCCCAATTCTCTTTATTGTCTGCATAAGTGCCTAAAGACTTTGCGATATCCCAGTTCAACGGAAAAGGTCTAAAATCTACTCCACCACTCATACTCCCAGCAACGCTGTACACATCCTGATGTTTAAATGCTAAATATAAAGCACCGTGTCCGCCCATACTTAGACCGGTAATGGCCCTATTGTTTTTATTTGCTATGGTTTTGTAGGTTTTATCAATCCATTCTACCAGTTCTTTAGCAACGTAAGTTTCGTATTTGCTTTCAGGTGCTTTTGGAGCGTCAAAATACCAACTTCCGTAGTTCCCATCCGGGCAAACAATCATCAACTGATATTCGTCAACTAAATTTTTTATTGCCGGGACTTTATTTGCCCAATTACTGTAATTTCCAGAATAGCCATGCAAAAGATAAACCACGGGGAAAGTTTTTTTGTTATCGTAGCTATCCGGTTTTAAAACCACAGCTTTAATCTGTTTGTTCATTGAAGGACTAAAAGTATTCACCGTATCAACGGTTGCGCCGAAAGATTTGAAACTTATGAATAGGATTAAAAAAAAGATGATTTTGTTTAATGAGAGATTGGTTTTCATTTTTTGGAAAGTATTGATTTTTTATTAGACGAGTCAATTTATAAAAAATATCAATGGGAGCAAAAAAAGAAGCCTCACCCCAGCCCTCTCCGAAGGAGAGGGAGCTATTTGCTAACGTTAATACTAATTGAAAATAGATTTTATCAAAGCTAATTAACTAATTCAACTTTGAACTAATTAACAAATCCCTAAAAAACGAACAACCTAATCAACTAACCAACTATTATACAAACTCCCTTGCACCACACCTTTTCTCTCAATCTCATTATCAATAAAAGTCTGGATTTCCGATTTTCTTAGGCCCCACTTTGGTGCAATCAACATGTCTAAATCCGATATCCCAAATAAGCGTTGGATAACTACATCAGGACGAAGTCTTGGTAAAAGTTCACATAAAAAGTCGGCGTATTCTTGCAGAGTGAAAAGCTTAAACGGATCTTTTTTATACTTAGCACCCATTATCGAGCCCTCCACAATGTGTAAATGGTGGAATTTTACAAAATTAATCTGTGGGTATTTATTGATTTCATCGGCGTAAGCCAGCATCATTTCATGTGTTTCGCCGGGTAAACCAAAAATCGTGTGCACACAAATATCTAATTTACTTTTTGTCAGTAAAGCCATTACATCTACAAACTCATCATGCGAGCAACCACGGTTAATCTGCGCTAAAGTTTCGTTGTAGATAGACTCCATGCCCATTTCTAAATCCACATCAACTCTATTGGTATAACTTTCTAAAAGTGCTATTTTCTCTGCATCAATACAATCGGGTCTGGTTCCTACAGATAAACCTACAACATTGGTCATATCTACACTCAAAGCCTCATCGTACATTGTTTTTAAGTAATGTGCGGGAGCATAAGTATTGGTGTTCGGCTGAAAATAGATGATAAATTTTTCTGCTTTATAATGTTTCCACGCCCTTTCCATCCCAAACTCAATCTGCTGTTTCATGGTTTCCATGGTTCTTGAGGTTGGCGTAAAGGAATCTACATTGCAATAAGTGCAACCGCCATAGCCTTTAGAGCCATCTCTGTTAGGGCAGGTAAATCCACCATCCACAATTACTTTATACACCCTTTTCACCTTATACTTGTTTTTAAGGTGGGCGCTGTAATAATTATAATTCTTTTCTCCGAAGGCTAGGGCTTTTTCCAATGTCAAATGATATTTTTGCAAAGATACGAATTGAAAATTAATGTTATCTTGATGCCAAATGCTTAGAATATATTACAAAAAGAACACTCGCTTAGCAAAAGAATCAGATGTTGAACTCTTGAGAGAGATTCCGATAGAGAGCTTGGTATGGGTTGATTTACAGAATCCAACGATACAGGAAAAAGTGACGATAGAAACTTATTTCGATATCAAATATTCTTCAGAAGAAGAGTCTCAAGAGATTGAAAGTTCATCTCGCTTTAGCGAAATGGACAATGAAATTATAATTAACTCCAATTTTTTGTCAATTACGGCAGATGGATTTGCCTATAATCCGGTATCTATTATCTTAGAAAAAGGCATTCTTTTCACTTATCGCGATGATGATATTAAAACTTTTAGCGAATCTGTAAAAAAAATAAAAGCTAATCCAACCCTTTACATCAACGGTTACCAGATTTTGTCAACTGTTTTAGAAACCTGTATTGATCAAGATGCAGATTTAATCGAAAACATTGCAAAAGAAATCGCTGATTTAAACCGAAGTTTAAAAGCAACAAACGAGCGAGTAGATGAGGATGATTTATTGAAAATATCATCTTTGCAAAGTGATAATATGATGCTTCGTGAAAATATCATCGATAAACAGCGTTTGCTATCCTCATTAATTAAATCATCTATTTTTCCGCAAGAGTTTATGGGTGTCTTGAAAATTATGATCAAGGATATCAGTTCGCTTTTAGAACACAATAAATTTGCTTTTGAGCGCTTGGAGTATCTACAAGATACTTTTATGGGTTTAATCAATATCGAACAAAACCGAATTATAAAAATTTTTACAGTTGCTACGGTTGCGTTTATGCCACCAACTTTGATTGCCAGTATTTACGGAATGAACTTTGAAGGAATGCCCGAACTACATTGGCAATACGGTTATGTAGCGGCTATCTTCTTTATGATCATATCTTCATTAGGAACACTGTTTTATTTTAGGAAAAAGAACTGGCTTTAATAAATAGCTATATCTTTTGATTGAGATTTTAGCCGAAATTTGCTTTTTCGCTTGAAATTTAAATGGATAAAACCTTATATTGGTTGCCTAAACTAATATAAACCTTTTATGAATCACGGACCCGCGGCTGAGCTCGGCGTCGATAATGCTTCCGCTAAGAAAGCAAAATTGGGCGTTTGGTTTTTCCTAATCTACTCTTTTTTTTATGCCGGCTTTGTTGTTATTGGCGTTGTTAACTACGAATTATTAAGTCACGAAGTTGCTTTTGGATTAAATCTTGCCCTTTTCTACGGGATGGGATTAATTGTATTTGCAGTGCTTTTAGGCATATTATATAACTTTTTGTGCACCCGGTACGAAGACGAATTAAATAAGGAGGAACCTACAGCATGATCTACGAAGTTTCTTATCCCGCACTTTTTTTCTTTGTATTATTTGTCGGCTTTGTGCTCTGGCTTTCATTTTATTTTGCTCGTAAAACTAAATCAGCTTCCTCATATTACGCTGCCGGTGGCCAAATCCATTGGGCGGTAAACGGTGTGGCATTTGCCGGCGATTACCTTTCCGCTGCTTCTTTTTTAGGTATCTGCGGAATGATTGCAACCGTTGGTTTCGATGGTTTTTTATACTCTATAGGCTTTTTAGCTGGCTGGATTGTCGCACTATTTTTAATTGCCGAACCGCTAAAAAGATTAGGGAAGTATACATTTACAGATGCTTTAAATTCTACTTTTAAATCTCGGGCAATCACGCTTACAGCAGCAGTTAGTACATTAATTGTTTCTATGTTTTATCTAATCCCACAGATGGTGGGTGCAGGTGATTTAGTGACACCACTGCTTGGCTTGCCACATTGGGTGGGTGTTGTTTTAGTTGGTGTTGTCGTAATTGTAATTGTGGCTAGTGCCGGGATGACTTCTACCACGTATGTACAGTTTTTGAAAGGTGGTTTATTGATTATTCTTTCTACCGTTTTAACCGTTTACATTCTTAAAAATGGATTTACATTAACACCAGATCACGAAGGTCAGCCTTATCATAAATTTATGACCATTACGCCAGAAGTGGAAAACGGAAAGGTGTTGAAGGCAGATGATTGGAAAGTTTTAGGACAGCAAGTTGTAAAAGAAAAGACCTACGTCAATCTGGAAAAAGATAACATCTCGAGGTGGTTTTCACTAGCAGAAAAAGAAGGTAATTACACTTTAAAAGAAGCATTATCTATTGAAGAAACTGCCAATGGAAAGCTTTATAACGGAGAGCCCGCTGCCAATAGAAAGTTTTACCAAGTAGGTAATATGAATAAAATTGTGGTTGATGGTAAAGAAGTTGAAAAAACTGGTCCGGTTGGTCCAGCAGAGTTTTTATCAACCATCGAAAAAAGTGAGTTGACACGCTTTGCAAAAGTTGATGTAAAAGACGGAGACCGTAACATTACGCTTTACGTCCAGAACATAACACAAGGGAAAAGCTTTATGCTTCCAGGCTTAAAATATAAAATAGGCAAAGGTTCTAGTGTTTGGAGCAAAATGGATTTCATCTCTTTAATGCTTGCATTATTTTTAGGAACAGCTTCATTACCGCATATTTTAATTAGATATTATACGGTAAAATCACAGCGTGATGCTAGAAAATCGACAATTCTAGCGATTGGTGCAATTGGTGCTTTCTACGTACTTACCCTTTTTATGGGTTTGGGCGCAGCAGTAAATGGAGTAATGGATGTTGAATCCAGTAATATGGCGGCACCACTTTTAGCAAAAGCTTTTGGTGTGGTCTTATTCTCTATCATTTCTGCGGTTGCCTTCGCCACCATTTTAGGTACGGTTGCGGGTTTAATTATAGCGTCTTCAGGTGCAATTGCACATGATTTGATTGAAAACTATTTCAAAATTAATCTAGAAGAAGACAAAAAAGTAAAAGCAGGTAAAATTGCCGCTTTTGGGGTGGGTGCGCTCGCAATCTGTTTAGGTATCGCTTTTAAAGGAATGAATGTTTCTTTTCTAGTAGGTTGGGCATTTTCTGTTGCTGCTTCGGCTAATTTACCTGCAATTTTGTTTCTTTTATTTTGGAAAAAAACAACTGCAAATGGTATAGCATCTTCTATTGTGGTAGGTATTGTATCGTCATTGGCGATTATTTTAACGTCGCCTACCATGTGGGAGCGATATGGACTAGCTCCAGCAACAGCCCTGCATCAATTAGATAATCCTGCTATCATTTCGTTTCCATTGGCGGTACTAACAGTTTGGTTGGTGTCTTTGTTGGGGAAAAAGAAAGCAGTTAAAAGTGTTTTGGCTTAACCTAAACATATAAAAAGATTAAATGCTTCCTATCAAAGTTGTTTTGATAGGAAGCATTTTTTTTTGGTTCATTCGAGCTCTTTATTGCTCGGATGGTTTTTTCCAGGCGGTTTTGGTTTTTAAAACGTTTGTATAAATTTCACCATGAGCTTGAAATAATTTTCAAATGCGGTGAGCGGTAAGTTTTCGGGTCTGTCGTAAATATCATGATAGGCTGGTGTACCGCCTAACGTGTAGATGAAAAACGCAGGTACACCTACTTCATAAAAAGGGCAATGGTCACTTTTGCATGCTTCTCCTCTTATGTCTACTTTCGGTACAAGTTTATAAATATCATTTAGTTTTACCAGCTGGTCAAATTGCGGACGAAATATCTTCCCGTTTACAACCTTAATCCCGTCTTCTCCGGTGCCTGCTAAATCAAAATTCAGCATGAATTTAATTTTAGATAAATCAATTAGCGGTTGTTTTACAAAAGCTTTCGATCCTAAAAGCCCAATTTCTTCTCCAGAGAATGCAATGAATACCGTATTGTACTTTGGTGCATTTTTAGCATAATAACGTACCAAATTAAGCATGAAAGTGGTTCCGCTGGCATTGTCGTTAGCGCCAGGAAAGTAAACCTTTTTACCAAGCAATCCAAGATGATCAAAGTGAGCGCTGATTAGGATCGTAGAGTCTGATGCAGAAGTTCCTTTCACCATCCCTACAACATTTCGGGTGCGGTAATTGGGAATTAATTTAGCTTCAATATTTACGGTAAGTGTACGAACAGTAGCCGGATCAAGGCCTTTTTTATTAACGTGTAGGACTGGTCTTGGGTTTTGATAAGTTAGTGAGGTCCAAGTCAGCTTATCTTCACTAAATAAAATAAGCCCTTTAAAGTCAAAGCTGGCGTTCGTTTTAAGTTTAATGATGTTGTCTGAGACCACTTGTTTTAAATCGGCACTTTCCCCGCTAGGGATTCTATTATCTAATAAAATAAAGGCTCCTTTAGCTCGGTTAACCAATGTCATTAGTTTTTCTGGCGTATTGATGGCTATCCGAGTGACAGGAATTACAGGATAGGTTCCTTTTACAGACGGACTTGTAGCATCTACCAAGTAGTCTACAGCGGTTTGGAGTAATTGACCATCTAATTTTACTTCTACTTTCCCTGGGAATGTATTTGCTGATAGTTCAAAATCTTGGAAATAGGAGTTTCTGTTTAAGGGTATAAGTCCTGATTTTTTAAATTCAGACGCAATAAATGCCGAAGCAATTTTATCACCATTAGCTTCATAACCTCTACCTTTAAATGCAGGGCTAGCTAGCTTTTTGATTACTTTTTTGGAATACTCCATATCTTGGGCCTTAACCGTAATACTCATTACAATTAAGACGAAACAGAGGAGAGAAGTTGTGATTTTTTTCATTTTTAGTGGGTGTTTGTTTTTTGGAAAAGCCGATATTTTAAAGCTATATTTTTTGGTGTTCCGGTATATAAAAATAGTTCAAATAACTACGCTCGTTGTTTTACTTTAAATAAAAGAGCTACTCGTTATTGACCAACTCTTCAAAAGTTAGTTTGTCAGAATATTTAATTTTAAACCGGGTTATAATTCAATTATATGCTACGTTTGCGCACACGAATGTACATTTATTTTTTTAATTCGATTATCTTGATTGATTTCGAGCGTTTTAGATTCTGTTAACCATATTTCATTTAAGCTTCTGAGTTGCTAAATACTTGACTTCCCGTCTCAGCATTTTTTAAAATAAATATGGTTTTATAGATTTCTTATATTTAAATTTAGCTTGGCTAAATTAATCGAAGGTTAAATCAATGGTTGCAACAATTTCGTTAAGGAAACTATTATTAATCTCGTTTATTTTTGTTCAAATGGTTATCTCCTGTAAAAAGGATGAACGTGGAGCTGTTAAACCACCTAAGCAAGATGATACCGCGGTGCTAGAATCCTATCTAACCTACGTTCCAAGTACCAAGAAAATTTCGCTAATGGCTACTGCAGAAGGACGTGTGTTGCCAGACGGAAGTGCCAATATCAGGCAGTTGACAGATGTGGGCTGGACCCATCCTTCGGTAATGTATTTCGAGAACGGCTGGAATAATTATAAATATTGGATGGCGATCACCCCTTACCCCTCCACAATCAACGAATTTGAAAACCCAACAATCTTCTGTTCTAACAACGGTAAGGATTGGAAAGAACCTTTAGGTATTTTAAATCCGATTGAGAAAGCACCAGTAAACCCCGGTTATAATTCAGACGTTAATCTGTTTTTTGAAAATGGTGTGATGTATTGCTTTTGGCGAGGCACTTATATTCAAGATCCGATCTTAAATAAAATGGTAGACGGAAGGAGTTTACTTTACCGCACCTCCACTGATGGTGTACACTGGTCGCAAAAGAAACTGATCAATAGCTGGAATCTTCAAGGTGTGGATTTAATTGCCCCAAGTGTTTTAAAAGAAGCCGATAAATACTATTGCTATGGTGTTTCTACTGGAGAAACAATGCCAGGGACGTATTACACAAATTATGCTATCCGAAAAATGATTCATCATGATATCCATGATTTTAAAGTGGATAAAACGAAAGGTTATGAGCTGGTGAATGTTGAAAACCGACCTTGGGGGCAAGATCAGGAACCTTGGCACCTAGAGGTGAAGAGGTTTAAAAATCTGTGGTTTATGTTAATTTCAACCACTTCAAATAATAGCTATGGTAGTGGCGGACGTTTATTTTTAGGGTACAGTAAGGACGGTACAAACTTTAAATTTGGAAATCGGCCTTTGGTAAATGTTACTTACGCTTATAAATCCTCTTTTGAACTGTATGAAGGGAAAGAAAATAAATTTCTAAACATCAAATTATGGAGGGCATCCAGCCTTGGCTGGGTTATTTTCTACGATGAGTTTTCTATAGAAGGCTATTTTGGCGAAAAAGTATAGGTTTTCAACTTGTTTTTATCAGCATTCTTAATCTAACTAGCTTAGTTTAAGCGCCACCACCAGCTATAAGACTAAATAAAAACGCAAAAAAGTAAAAACCGATCGCAACCAAAGCAAGCATCCCAATAAATTTGAACAAGGCCCGTAACCTATCAAAACTGTAATCAATAGATTCCTGATCGTTGTGCTCAATAGCTTGCTTCATATAAACTGAAAAATCATAGATGTATTTAGACGGAAAGTAATACAACACGCCCATAATTGCGTAAGCAACTGCCATGGTGTTATTCGCCATAGGTACTGATTGTCCGGCTGCGGCTAGTTGTTTTGCAATTTCATCGCCCATAAATGCCATTGCAAATGCAACAATCAGCAAAATACCACAAACAGAAAAGCCAACTATTCCTACAAATCTTGCCCACTTCGCGATTTCAGCAAATAGGTTTTTAGTTTTAGGCGTAAAATTTAAAGGCTTATCATTTTCCGTCTCAAACGATGGTTTAACTTCTTCTTCTTGCATAGCTACTAAATTTAACAGATGTTGATGTTTTAACGCTGTTTATAAAACTCTTGCGAAACTAAAAAAATATACGCTTATTCTATTATCTTTGCGCCCAAATTGCGTGATTTTACGTGGTTTATGCAAATAAGAATATTCAAATAAAAAGATATGGCTTTACAGTGCGGAATAGTTGGGCTACCTAACGTCGGAAAATCAACCTTGTTTAATTGTTTGTCTAATGCAAAAGCACAAGCGGCAAATTTTCCTTTTTGTACCATCGAACCTAATATTGGGGTAATTACAGTTCCAGATGATCGATTGACTAAATTAACCGAATTAGTTAAACCTCAGCGTATTGTGCCAAATACTATTGAAATTGTTGATATTGCGGGTTTGGTAAAAGGCGCTTCAAAAGGAGAGGGCTTAGGAAACCAGTTTTTAGGAAATATTAGAGCCACAAACGCAATTATACATGTTTTAAGATGCTTTGAGGATGATAACGTAATCCATGTTGATGGTTCTGTTGATCCAATTAGAGATAAAGAAATTATCGATACGGAATTGCAATTGAAAGATTTGGATACGGTTAGTAAGCGAATCCAAAAAGTGGAAAAAATGGCAAAAACAGGTAATGATAAAGATGCTAAACGCACTTTTGAGATTTTGTCTGTCGTTAAAAACCATTTAGAAAGCGGAAAATCTGCTCGTACAGCTCCAATAACTGTTGATGATTTCGAGTTTATTGAAGATTTAAGTCTGCTTACCGTAAAGCCGGTTTTATATGTTTGTAACGTAGACGAGGCATCTGTAAATACAGGAAACAAGTATGTTGATCTGGTAAAAGAGGCAGTTAAAGATGAAGACGCTGAGGTGTTGATTATTTCTGCTAAAATCGAGTCTGAAATTGCCGAACTAGAAGATTACGAAGAGCGTACGATGTTTTTAGATGATTTAGGCTTAAAAGAATCTGGTGTTGCAAAGTTGATCAGAGCGGCTTACCGTCTTTTAGATTTATATACTTATTTTACAGCAGGAGTACAGGAGGTTAGAGCCTGGACAATTACCAAAGGCTTCACCGCACCACAGGCAGCAGGTGTAATTCACTCCGATTTTGAAAAAGGATTTATTAGAGCAGAGGTAATTAAATATAACGACTTTGTAACTTTAGGTTCGGAAAACGCATGTAAAGATGCTGGTAAACTAGGTGTAGAAGGTAAAACTTATGTAGTTGAAGATGGTGATATTATGCATTTTAGATTTAACGTATAATTTTTAATGCAGAGCTTGCGAAATTTTTGCAATTTCGCCATCAGATAAATATTGCATCCGTAGTTTAATGGATAGAATGTAAGATTCCGGTTCTTACGGTACAGGTTCGATTCCTGTCGGGTGCACAAGCCTCTTCGTTAATCGGAGAGGTTTTTTTATTAAGCTAGTTTTTTAAAAGCCTCCGCTAGTGCGAGCTTGTAGCTCGTTCTTTTTTACTTCTTAGACCAAGTCTATCTCTAAAACTCCCTTTCCTCCGCTAGTGCGAGCTTGTAGCTCGTTCTTTTTTATTTCTTAGACCAAGTCTATCTCAAAATCTCCGCTAGTGCGAGCTTGTAGCTCGTTCTCTTTTACTTCTTAGACCAAGTCTATCTCTAAAAGTCCTCCGCTAGTGCGAGCTTGTAGCTCGTTTACTTTTACTTCTTAGACCAAGTCTATCTTCTAAAACTCCGCTAGTGCGAGCTTGTAGCTCGTTCTTTTTTATTTCTTAGATCAAGTCTATCTCTAAAACACCCTTTCCTCCACTGTAATCAATTGCACTACTGTATTTCCAATGATGTGCCTCGGTAACGAAACCGGATATTACTGGGTTCTGATGAATATAATCTACTTTCTGGTCGATCACTTCTGCACTCCATAACTCTATGGGATGGTTGTCTTGTTGCCAGAATTGTCGTCTCTTTACATTGCTGTTTTTTAAACCTGCCCGTTCCATTAGCCATAACATCCATTCCTTTCTGCTTTCCTGCGTATTGTTTTCAATTTCATGCTGTAAAGCCTTTGAAGTAAATGTTTTTAGACTCTTCATTAATTCTCCAGGATTATTATCTTTTGCCCTAAATATTAAATGCACATGGCTTGGCATTATACACCAGCAGTACAGCTCCAGGCCTTTCTCTTTTCTGCAATAGTCCAAGCTTTCAATTATTTTAATAAAATATAAATCCCTTACAAAAACATCCATCCAGTAAACTGTGGCGAAGCTCACAAAGTACAACCCTTCTTTATTATGAAATTTATATTTTCTGCTCATTTATTGTTGTTGAAGGAACGAGCTACAAGCTCGCACCAGCTTGGGGAGTTCCATCAATTTCATCAATTTTCGTCTTCATTTGTTTCAATTTCTGATTTCGGTTAAAATTACCGCCAACTTACATATGTGCAACACTCCGCTAGTGCGAGCTTGTAGCTCGTTCTCTTTATTTCTTAGACCAAGTTTATCTCTAGAACTCTCTTTCTCCGTTAGTACGAGCTTGTAGCTTTCAATTATTTTGATAAAATATAAATCCCTTACAAAAACATCCATCCAGTAAAAGTGGCGAAGCTCACAAAGTACAACCCTTTTTTGTTATGAAATTTACATTTTCTGCTCATTTATTGTTGTTGAAAGAACGAGCTACAAGCTCGCACCAGCTTGGGAGTTCCATCAATTTTCGTCTTTTTTTGTTTCAATTTCTGATTTCGGTTAAAATTACCGCCAACTTACATATGTGCAACACTCCGCTAGTGCGAGCTTGTAGCTCGTTCTTTTTTATTTCTTAGACCAAGTCTATCTCTAGAACTCTCTTTCTCCGTTAGTGCGAGCTTGTAGCTTTCAATTATTTTAATAAAATATAAATCCCTTACAAAAACATCCATCCAGTAAACTGTGGCGAAGCTCACAAAGTACAATCCTTCTTTATTATGAAATTTATATTTTCTGCTCATTTATTGTTGTTGAAGGAACGAGCTACAAGCTCGCACCAGCTTGGGGAATTGGGATACAAACTGGTCTAAATACTATTTAGATTTTATCGACTGTATAACAAGAGCCGTATGAATTGAGAGGTTCACGTACGGGTCTGTGAGAGGTTTAGGGGTGAAATCCCCCTTTGCCTACTCGACTAGATGCAGTTTGTTTTTTAGATTGTCTTTCCAATAATTTTTGTGTAATATATTTTGCTTAATTCTTCAGCTCTTAAAATTATAGACTCTTTATCCCAATCATCGTTAGAATTAGTAAATTCTTTAATCCATTTATAAGAAGATTTTAAATATATTTCTTTTTTGTCCTTAAACGATTTATCTCCAGCTTGATTATTTAATTTTTCTTCCAACAATATTAGATTACCGATATTTAAAGACTCGCTATCAACTTTTTCAGATCTTATATGTTCAATTGTTCCATTGTCAGAAAAGACATCAACATTCTCATAATAAGAGTTTATCTTATTTATAATATACTTTGATTTTATATTATTTGGATGGTCTTTCTTTGAAAATGTAAGTTCAATAAATTTCTTTGAGAATTCTGAGTAATTGGGAAATAAGTTATCTAAAGGTGCTATTAAATTTTCATCAATAATGTCATTTGCATTAGTCTTGTTTTTTGCTGAATTTAAGCCTATTGCAAATTTTGAATATGTGTTCTCAAACCTGTTTGCTCTTCCAGAAAAAATTGAGCTGTATGCGAAATGAAAATTTTCCAAAAATGTAATTGTATTTTTGAATTTTGCAGTAGAGATTAAATCTTTATCTTTTGCTTTATATAAAGAAAGAATAGCGATTCTGACTTGAACTATATTGAAATAATTCATTAAAACATTTAAACTTTGAACTAGCCAAAAATATTCTTTTCTATTTCCGTAATCTTCACGGTTAGGGTTTAATATTTTTATATATGTAGTTGAATCGCTTTCTATTTCCCTCAGGAAATTTTTATATCTTTCTTTTGTTTTTGGTTTAATCTCTTTTTGAAAATCATCGTATAGTTTTGATCCAGAAGTTTTTTTATAATTACTGATCCAAAAATGTCTATAAAATGTAGCTAATCCTATTGTTTCCTTTCCAGAAATTAAATTTTGTTTAATAACATTCCATTTTATTTCTGCAAAGTCAGCAGATCCTTTATCATCAACTATTTCAAATATTTTATTTTTAATTAGATCAACATGGGATAGTTTTTTTCCTTTTGCGTTTAAAATTTCAAATATCATATTAGCATTCTCTTTATCGAATGTTGATATTGAAATAAAAATCGTATTTAAAATTTGATCACGTATAGCTTTTAAAATGTCAATATAAGATAGATCGTCTACATCTTTACTACCTAATTTTTTTTTAAGATGAATTCTTAACTTTTTCTCTTCAAGATTTTCAAACAAATATTGGAAGGATTCTTTGATACATTCTTCTTCTTCTGTTGTTGTAGGTTGAGTGTCGATTTTATCACGATCTTGAATGTAAAATGAAAAATATGGATAATGAGTTTTGCTTTCTAAAACTCGAACTTCATTTCCATCGTCATCTTCATTCATAATATATTTAAATATCTGAGTACTTAATTTTTCTTCTCCAAGTATTTTAAATCTATCAGATAATGCAGAAAATATTATGGTTATCGTTGTAATTCTTTGTTGTCCATCAACAACTAATATTGATTTTGACTCATCAGTATTTTCAGAATAATCACCAATAAATAACATAGTGCCTAAAAAATAACTTGAAGTTTCTAATTTTCCTTCTTTTATATCTAAACAACTAATCATGTCATCAAGGAACTCTTGATAATTTTTTTTATCCCAAGAATACTCTCTTTGAAATCTTGGAATAGAAAATTGTTTGCCTGAATTTAGAAGTTCTCTAATTGTTTTATCTATTGGTTTAATATTCATAATTAAATATTTGTTATTTTATTGGTCTGGTCACTTTTTCAAATTGCATCTAACTTACATATATGTGCAACACACCCCCCCCACATATACAACTCACATCAGCTAAACACACTCAACTCCTCATCACACAAATACATTATTAAATCTACGAAAATAAAATACACAATAAAACATAATTATTCTCATAACTTCATTCATGTGCAACAATATTGTTTATAAGGAAAGCTATAGGCTAAATAGAGAAAGTGTATGAAAGCATCTATCTTCTACAGAAATCAATAACGATTTAAAAGCCGTCTGTGGCAAAAAAGAGGCTTCTATTTTAAAGAGCGGATTAGAAATATAAACCAATAAAAATTTTTATTAAAAAAAACGAAACTTTTTTAAAATCGCATACGTTAAAATTTACAGCTTAATATAATTAATTATTACCTACTGATTAAAACAGATTTCATTTATGCAAGAACCTTTTAATAGAAGGCTGGTATTCACTGTTAAAGATTTGCAGGATATAACAGGTTTTGGCTTAGTAAAGTGTCGTGAGATCATGAAAGATATGCGAACAACCTATAAGCTACCCAAACATCAGTTCTTGCTGGTGTACCACGCCAGTAAATACCTTAGGGTGCCTACAAAAGAACTATTGTTGCGGATGCGCTAAAAACAATGGAGTATTTTAGGTGTTGCTAAAGCTGGCAATTTGGTTTTACAGCTCATGTTTTGCAAAGCAAAGGGCTTTTTCTTCTTTCTTAAAAGCCAAAATAAGCTATACGTATACCCCCTGTGATGGATTAGAGCTTGTGTTTTTATCCATTGCTGCTTATCATCAAAGGTTGCAAGAACGATTGCGTTCAAAACAAAACTTCATATGTTCGGTACATGGCCTCTTTTTTTACACACAAAGCTGTATGTTTTCAATCCGAGCTTGATGTATTTAAAACAAAGCTCTGTGTATTTAAGATAAACCTCTGAGTTTTTAATACAGCGTTTCGTGTTTCCAGAGGAAACCTTCCTGTTATTAATACCTGGCCTTATGTTTTTAAAATAAATGCCGATGTATTCTTTAAGGAGGTAATGTCTCCTCCGTCTAATTGGTTTCTTGAATACCAATGTTGGAATAAGGCGTTTTTGCGTTTGAAATTTTGCCAATTGCTGGCTTAAACAAGTGAAACGAGCTGAAAGCAATGCGGGAAATAGCTATAATTTAAAACAAAAAAGAACATATTGTATCCTATTGTGTTTTTTCCGATGGTGGCTATTGTATTGTTTTTTAATGTCTTACTAAATTTAATATGCAGGAACTAATTCCTGCCCTAAATCATTTTTTATGAAGACACCATCTTTAGTTACAGATTACTCTAGATTATCAGATGCTAACTTAGAGTTTAAAGGACAATCAATTATCCTATCACTTACCGGCAACCCTACATTTCCGGTAACAACGCCTACACTTGCCGACTTTACCGCCTTGAAAGTTGCATTTTCTACTTCGCTAGCCAATGCGTTGGATGGTGGGCGCACAAACATTGCAATAAAAAATACAGACCGTTTGGCTTTAATTAACAGCATGCGTTTTTTGGCCGCTAACATTGAGTCTTTGGCGCAGGGTGATAAAGCCAAATTGCTAAGCAGTGGTTTTGACTTGTCTGCTACCGGTGAAACCGTTCCACCACTCTCGGCACCTGTGGAGTTTAAACTTGTGGACGGGATTAATCCTGGCGAAATCAGTTCGGTAGTTAAACCAGTAGCACAAGCAGTGGCTTACAGTCACGAGTACACCTTCACGGCGCCAGACGAAGCTACTGTATGGTCTGTTAAATCTGGCACTAGCCGAAAAATTTTGCTGTCGGGTTTACCTAGCGGACAAAGAATATTTGTACGAGTGGCCGCTATTGGCCGGAAAGGGCAGGAGGCTTATACCAATACCCTTTCTAGGGTGGTACAGTAGTGGTAAATACAATCCGTTTGCTAAAAAGCTTAAAATTTTTTGGCAAACGGTTTTTGTTGATCTATTAACGTTTTATGGGGTACAGATTTTAAAGCGAAACCAATTGCGTCGGGCTTTATCCCGATGATCAGTTAGATTTAAAAATGCTTTACCCAAAACAAATGATTCCATTATAACAAGGGGAAAGCCCGTTTCGAGTGATATTAACCCCCAACAACCCAACCAACTAACCACCCAACCAACTAACCACCTAACCACCAACATAACGCCCAAAAAGCTCCTCCACCGCCTTCTCTCTATAATTAAAAATCTCTTGAGTTTGCTTAGCTACAATAATAGCGTTTGCAATTTGCCCGATAAATCCAAACGGAATACCATAAGTTAATCGGTCTTTCATCAATACGCCACCATCAATTTCTTCAAAATGATGCTCGTGGTGCCAGAATTTGAACGGACCAAAACGTTGCTCATCAATAAAGTATTTGTTTTCCTTAACCGTGGTAATCTCCGTCATCCAATCCATTTTAATGCCTAGCAAAGGCGAAACTTTATAGGTGATGATCATACCTTCGTACATCTTGGTTTTCTCCGTATAATCGGAAGTGACCACAAAACTCATACTAGGCGGCGTAATTTTAGATAGGTTTAGCGGAGAAGAGAAAAAATCCCAAGCTTCTTGCAAGGTAATAGGCAGTTTCTGTTCAAAAAATTGATGATAAGTTTTCATATCAGCTTAAACAGTTGATTTAAGAAAAGGTTTGTACAAACGCTCTATTTATAATTCAAACTATGCTACTGGGTTTGAAGGTGTATTTCGCCTGTTTTTGCGATATAGGCCACGTTACTGCACCATTTTATTAGCACAATATGAACTTGCAAAAGCTTCTGGTTTAGCTTTAAACACAAATCCCATCCCTAAAATATAACCCATCGCTTCATGCAGTGCTACGTTCGACTTAAAACTCGGACTCGTATTAATATCTGCATGTACTTCTAAATCTACATGGTATAAATCCAATAACGGGCAAATAGCATAAGCGCATTCAATAGATTTTTGTACTTCAGAAAGCATACGTTCCTTAATTGTCATCTTTTGCGAAGTTCTTTCTTGGTTGATGTACATAAATCCGCCACGGTGCTCTCTTAAAAATACAATTACGGTTGCAAAATCAGTTACGGAGCCTTTTACCTGCGAGTCGGTACCAATACAAACCTTTAGTCGGTTACCTTGCAGGTACTCCCGCTCAATCGTACTTTCAACTTCTTTTAAAATAGGGTTATGGAGGATTTCCCCGCTAAATTTTTTCCAAGACATAATGGTAGATTTATCTGACCCATTGTTGAGACTTATAAAAATAACTGATTTTTATTTTAAAATTTGTTAGATCATAGTAATTTAATTCTTAACATCTTTCTTGTTATCAACTATTTACGGATATTTAAACTAAAATTCAACCATTGTAGTGGATAACAAGCTAGTCAATTGTCGGAAAGATTTATTTAATTTGTGACTATTAGCGTTTTTGAGCTGGTTTTTATTTTTGATGTAGGAATGACTGATAAGAAAGAAAATAAGATTGCAATAATTGGGGGAGGAAGTTGGGCGACTGCCATTGTAAAAATGCTTTCTGATAATATTGAACAGAAAGAGATTTTTTGGTGGCTTCGCGATGAGGATGCAGTAGCTCATATTTCAAAATACAAGCACAACCCTACTTATCTTTCATCAGTTGAACTTAAAGTAGATGCAAAAAATGTATCTACAGATATTAAGCACATCATCTCTTCTGTTGATACTGTGGTGTTGGCAGTTCCTGCGGCTTTTTTAAAGTCGGCTTTGGCAGGATTAAGCGTGGCAGATTTTAAAGACAAAAAAATTGTTTCTGCCATAAAAGGAATTGTGCCAGATAGCAATCAGATTATTGGAGATTTTATCCATCAAGAATACCATATTCCTTTAAAAGACGTAGCGGTAATCAGCGGACCCTGCCATGCCGAAGAAGTTGCGCTCGAAAAACTGAGCTACTTAACCATTGCTAGTCAGGATGTGGATTTGGCAACTTATTTTGCTGCTTTAATAAACACGCGTTATATCAAAACCAATGTCTCTAATGATATTTATGGTACAGAATATAGCGCTGTTTTAAAAAATATATACGCTGTGGCTAGTGGTATTTGCCATGGTGTAGGCTTTGGCGATAATTTTCAGGCTGTTTTGGTTTCAAACGCAGTGCAAGAAATGAGCCGTTTTGTAGATGCCGTACATCCGATAGATCGGGATATTAAAGAGTCGGCTTATTTAGGCGATCTTTTGGTTACTGCCTATTCGCAGTTTAGTCGGAACAGAACTTTTGGCAACATGATAGGGAAGGGATATACGGTAAAATCAGCGCAGTTAGAGATGAACATGGTTGCTGAGGGTTATTATGCGGTAAACTGTATCCATCAGATTAATAAGATATATAAGGTAAATATGCCGATTGCTAGGGCGGTTTACGCAGTGCTTTATGAAAGGCATGCGCCACATACAGAGATGAAGCTTTTGGCAGAAGAAATTTCTTAAGCTTTATTTGGATTTAATCTAAATTGCCTTATTTTTGCAATATGGATTGCACATCGTTTATAGAAGTTTTTAGCAATAATTCTGGCGTTGTATACCAGTGCGATAATGAATTGTGCTTTTACGTAGAATTTGAAGGCAGAAGAGCGAAGTACAGCGTTAGAAACTTAAAGCAGTTAAAAGTTAAACTGAATAACTTCAAAATCGAAGAAATTTTTGCTGTTGATTCGCTAAACCCAAGCGGAACCGAGATTGTAACCATTTCTACCACCAACTACTGCTATATCTTAAATCCATTGCAGATTATTCGTTTCAGAGAACTGCTTGCTCAAACTTTTTTCAATTTACACGTTAATCAAGTGTTGAGAGATAAGTTACATTACGCCGTGTTCGCTTAATTAGTTTAATTCTTTATTGCATAAAAATGTCTCGTAATAAATTTGGATTACCTATTTTTAGGTAAGTACAATAATTATGAAAGATTTACTTCGGGTTAAAAGTTTGATTTCTACGGAGCTAGAAACCTTATTAAATAGTCAGATAAAAAAAGAGGCACATTCTAGTGCTCAATATTTAGCCATGTCATCTTGGTGTGATCAAAATGGCTTCGAAAATTCAGCAGATTATTTCTTTGCCCAAGCATCAGAAGAAAGAGAACACCAGCTTAAATTATTTAAATATGTTTTGGATATGGGCGGGCAGGCACTATCGCCAGAAGTTAGTTCCTTAAAACATGAGTTTGAAAGCTTTAGAGAAGTATTTGAATTTGCTTTAGAAACCGAAATCGCCATTACACAATCGTTTAAAAAAATTGCTTCAACTTGTCATAAAGAACAAGATTTTGTAACGATGGAGTTCTTAAATTGGTTTTTAAAAGAACAACGCGAAGAAGAGTACAAAGCCAGACGAGCTGTTGAGTTATTCGATGTTATCGGTGAAGAAGGTACAGGGCGTTGGGAAATTGATAAGGCAGTTACTAAAATAAGCTATACCAGCGAGCAAGGTTAAGATTCTTTTTTAACAAGGTGAAGTACTTTAGCTAGTATTTCATCTTGCTTATACATCAGCATCCACTTGTTTTCTGGCTGGTAACATGCTACTGGCGCAAGTTTACACCGATCGGTACATTCCGTACGTATAATCTCCACGTTTTTACTCTTCGAGCTTTTAATTATTTTTTTGCCTTTCTTGTAGCATTCTTTTCCTCCTTTTTTGTCGCATTTGCTACCTGTACAGATGTATATGATATGGTCGGGCTGATTCATTTTCATTGTTTTTATTTTTGATTGTTCCCAGTATTAATTCAAAAATGATGCGAGGAATTGTCTCGTCATCATTTAAATAAGTTGTTTTTTTTGAGCTTTTCTTTTTTATATACTGTTGACAAAAAAGAAAGCGCCAAATTAGCCATCTGCACAGCCCTTTTTTACTTTTTTCTTTGTTTTTCATAAACTCAAGAATATAATGTATTCCCTGCCCTCTGCGGTAGGCAGGCAACCGCCAAGGATCATGTCATTAAGGTAATTAAAATCGCCGTAGTTGAGGTTTGATATATTTCATAAAAATCAATATTAAATGACGTTACTTAATTGTTGATGATTTTTTTCGGTTTCGCCATTGAGATTAATCTTTTGACAATAAGCCTCGTAGAGGCTACTGCTTTGTAAGTTGATATACGACAGGAAATGCTCCGTAGGAGCTTCCCAGGGCCATTTGTGGATAAAAGACTACAAAGGGTAGCTCCTACGGAGCAGACACCTACATAGTAGCTGAGGTTACAAAGCGGTAGCTCCTAACGGAGCAGGCATGTTCTTTTAGCGTTTTTTTTCTCTCTCTATTTCCACATTGATAAAAAATAATAATCGTTTGAACAAAAAACGTCAATGGTAGCGGAATCGAAGAGAGCTTCCGGTTTTATGCTTAGACTTCACTACGTAAGACAATACTAAAGTGTCAGTCTGAGCGGAGTCGAAGACAAACGAAGAGTTATTCAGCATGATAGAGAAGTAGAGAAATTCCAGCTATATGGGCGTAGTGGTTTAGCGAACGACTATATGCTTCGACTGAGTTTATCCTGAACTTGTTGAAGGGCTCAGCAGGGCAAAATGGCTATGCTCTTAATAGCTTAATTAACAGATGGTTATTAAATAACGTCAATTTAGCGGAGTCGAAGGGGAGCGATACATTATTTAAGAGATTGCCTCTTCACGGCGTCATCGTTGAGGATACGAGACATCTCACACGCTAGGTCTACGTATAGCATGTGACACCTGTTTGTGAGATATCTCAAGTCGTTCGATATGACGAACGCCTTTACTAAATGACATTAGTCGAAGGGGTGTATGGGACTCAAACTTTGCATACGGAAAATGCTTCGACTCCGCTCAGCATGACAAACGACTGATACCCTGAACTTGTTGAAGGGCTCAGCAAAATGGCTCTGCTCAGACTTGATAAGACTGATGAACCCAAACCTGCTGTTGAACTGTCCAAACAAAAAATCCTGATTTTTCAATCAGGATTTTTCTATTCAGTTTAAGCTTTTAACTTTCCACTTTTAACTTTCCGCCTTACTACGCTAATACTTCAGAAACTAAATCAGCAGCCTCTTTCAATAAAATTGCAGAAAATACCTTTAATCCAGAATCGTCAATTAATTTTTTAGCTTCAACAGCATTTGTACCTTGTAGTCTTACAATAATTGGAACAGTAATATTGCCCATTTCTGTGTAAGCATCAATTACGCCTTGTGCAACTCGATCACAACGTACAATACCGCCAAAAATGTTGATCAGAATTGCTTCAACTTTAGGATCTTTCAAAATAATTTGGAAAGCAGCCTTTACCGTTGTAGCGTTTGCAGTTCCACCAACGTCTAAAAAGTTTGCAGGTTCGCCACCAGCAATCTTAATAATATCCATGGTAGCCATCGCTAAGCCAGCTCCGTTAACCATACAGCCAACGTTTCCGTCTAACTTAACATAGTTAAGGTTTGATGCTGATGCTTCAACTTCTGTTGGATCTTCTTCCGTTGTATCACGCATTGCTGCATAATCCGGGTGACGGAAAAGTGCGTTATCATCTAAATTAACTTTAGCATCAACCGCTAAAATTTTATCGTCAGATGTTTTTAATACGGGGTTAATTTCAAACATTGCAGAATCTGTAGCCTCATATGCTTTGTAAAGAGAAGCTATAAACTTCGTCATGTCTTTAAAAGCAGCACCAGATAAACCTAAGTTAAAAGCGATTTTACGAGTTTGGAAAGCTTGCAAGCCAACTTTAGGGTCAATTTCTTCTTTAAATATTAAGTGTGGGGTATGTTCAGCAACTTCTTCAATGTCCATTCCGCCTTCGGTAGAATACATAATGATGTTTTTACCGCTAGAACGGTTTAACAATACAGAAACATAAAACTCTTTAGTTTCAGACGCTCCAGGATAATAAACATCCTGTGCAACTAGAACCTTGCTCACCAACTTACCTTCGGCACCGGTTTGCGGAGTAACCAATTGCATCCCGATAATGTCGGTAGCTCTTTGTTTTACTTCTTCTAAATTTTTAGCCAGCTTTACACCGCCACCTTTTCCTCTTCCACCAGCATGAATTTGTGCCTTAATTACAACCCAGTCAGAATTGTAATCTTCCTTCAGTTTCTTGGCAGCTTCTACCGCTTGTTCTGGCGTATCAGCTACAATACCTTCTTGTATCCTAACACCAAAACTTTTAAGAATTTGTTTACCTTGATATTCGTGAATGTTCATCGTCTAAAAATTTGATGTGAAATTACGAATACCATCCTAATAAAGAAAGTTTAAGCTTAATAATTTACTGTTTTTTACATTTTTAAGCCCTTTTTTTGATAATACTTTTATCTATTTTTGAAAAATGCTAAAAGCCTTAAATATTGTAAAAAACTATGGTGCCCTCCAAATTTTAAAAAACGTTAGTTTAGACGTTGTTAAAGGCGAAATCGTGAGCATTGTAGGTGCTTCGGGAGCGGGGAAAAGCACTTTGTTACATATTATCGGTACTTTGGATAAACCAGATAGTGGTCAGGTTTTTATAAACGATACTGATATTACCAAACTTAGTGCAAAAGCTTTAAGTGCCTTTAGAAATAAACATATCGGATTTATATTTCAGTTTCACCATTTACTGCCAGAGTTTACCGCTTTAGAAAATGTTTGTATGCCAGCTTTTATTGCCAAACAGCCTAAAGCCGAAGCAGAAAAAAGAGCATTAGAATTACTGACTTTGCTTGGTTTAAAAGATAGGGCACACCATAAACCGGCAGCAATGTCTGGCGGAGAGCAACAACGTGTGGCCGTTGCCCGGGCTTTAATCAACAAGCCAGATTTGATTTTGGCCGATGAGCCTTCGGGGAATTTAGATTCGCACCACGCAAAAGAGCTGCATCAACTGTTTTTTGATTTACGCGATCGTTTTAACCATACTTTTATTATCGTAACGCACAATGAAGAGCTGGCAGATATGGCCGACCGCAAAATTGTGATGAAAGATGGTTTAATTTATAACAATTAGGTTTGAAAGTTTTAATTACAACATCACAACATGTTGCCAGTTTCCAGTTGGCAGCGCTTTTAAAAGGTAGCGAGATTATATTTGGAGATCACTTTACCGATTATCCAACAGATGCAAGCAACTCCATAGCACATCAAATTCTTAAATTCTGTTTAGATCACCAAATAGAAAAAGTGTTTCCTTTAGCTTTTGCAGAAGTTGCAGAACTTCGAAAATCAATAATCCTGTTTGATGAATTTGGGATTGAGGTTATGCTTAGCGCCGATAGCCGTAGATTTTTTACGGAAGCTAGTAAAATTGTAAACTCGTTTGCCAACTTGTCTGCTGGTTTAATAAGTTTGGGTTATCCCACCAAAAAGATAGCGATAGCTAATGTCGAGGGAAGGGGAGAACTGATTTTAATTGATGATGCGGTTAAGGATAATCTACAGATTTGGAACCGGGTGAAAGCGATAAACTTTAACCAGCTGGGCAAATGGTTTAACCAGAGTAATTTCCAACCCGTTGCACTTTATCAGCCAGGTGATGGTTTTCAAGCTTTTTATATGTTGGTTGAAAACGGAGAGCTTAAGTGCTTTAATCCAGTTGCAGAAGATACTCGCAAAATACTCGCACACGTTATACAAACCAATAACATGAAAGGTTTTTACCATGTAGCTATCGCTAACCGAACAGTTTTAAGAATCGTTAACGCCAGTTTTTAAATGCTAAAATTCAGCCAAATAAATTCTTCTAAAAAAGCAATCATTTTTGAATTAGATGATGTTCTGGTTCCTCAAAAAGATTACGATTTACAGGTTTACTATCTTTTTTCAAACTTTATCGAATACTTAGAAACTTTTCCGCCAGCACAGGAAATGTTAGCTTTTATAAAAAAAAGATATGAAGTTCATGGCAATGAAGGCATGTTTGATGAGGTAGCGAATACTTTTGGAATAGCCGAGAAATTTAAAGAGAACCTTGCCTTACTGTTCAATAATGCAAAACTGCCATTAAAGATGTTGCTTTACAAAGAAGCTTTAGATCTGCTACAGGAGTTGGTGGTAAACAGAAACGATATCTATATTTTAACATCGGGAAAGCCAGAACAACAACTGAATAAAATTAAGCAGACCGAATGGAATGGGTTGGACAAGTATTTAAAGGTTTATTTTGCTGATGAATTTGCGAACGAATTGCCGAATGAAGCTTTAACATACCTGATGAAAGAGAATAATTTGGTTGCTGATGAAGTATTGATTGTTGGAAATTCCGATGATCAAAAAGAGAAGGCAAATTTAGCTGGAATAGATTTTCTGCCAATTAAATAGTAACGCTTAAACTAAAAAACCGTAAATCAGCGTTTTACGTTTGTAAAATAAAAACCAATGAATAACATTTCATTAGCATTAAGGTTAGCTGTTTTTGGTGCGTTTGCGCTAGTTGCCTGTAAAAAAGATAAAGCCTTACCTAAAGAAGCCGGACCAACGCCAACAACAAATAGAAACGAGCTCAGCAAAGATTCTATGTTTTTGTATGCCAAGGAGGTTTATTTATGGAACGATGCGCTACCGGCTTACGGTGTTTTTGATCCGCGAAGTAAATTTAACGGGTCTTCTGACCATTTTACAAACTTGAATGCAGAACTTTTCGCTTTAACACGATATGGGATAAACCCTTTGACGGCTCTTCCGTACGAATACAATCCCGAGGAGAAAGACCAAACCAAGTACTCTTTTATCGAAGATCTGGTTGCAGAGGGTAAGCTCGCGGTTTTAAAAAACTCAAAAAGTAATATCGACTTTAACGGCGACGGTGACGATTTAGGTTTTTCTTTGGCTTTAACCGGTTACCGCGACAACTATAGAATATACCTCAGGTTTAGCTCTCCAGGTTCTCCTGCTGCGTTGGCCGGATTAGACAGAGGAGATTATATCAACAACATAAATAATAAAAGTATAGGAACAGATTTTGACTCGGAGGAGAGTTATATTAATGACGCAATCAATAAAAGTACCATAAAGATTAGTGGTAAAAAAAGAAACGGAACCAGCTTTAATGTCACTTTAAATAAAACTAAATACAATAGTAGTCCTATTTTTAAAGATACTGTTTTGGTGACTGGAGGTAAAAAAATAGGTTATTTGGCTTACGCCAGATTTACTGACGATGAAAACTCTTTTGCACCATTAACTGCTGTATTCGCTAAGTTTTCTGCAGCAGGCGTATCTGATCTGGTAATTGATTTGCGCTACAATCCTGGGGGATATGTAAATACTGCAGAGCATTTAATTAACCTAATTGCACCAAGTAGTCTAGACGGAAAAACCATGTTTGAACAGACTTATAATGCAACCATGGAAGCAGGGAAAGCCACAATTTTAAAAAATCAGCCATTAAGAGATCAGCAAGGAAAAATACTTTATGATAACGGGAGAATGCTTACGTATGCAGATGAATCGTTTAAAAAAGCGGATAATAAAACAGTTTTTAGCAAAGAAGGAGCGTTAGATAATATAAGTAAAGTAGTTTTTATAACCACCGAAGGAACGGCTTCTTCAAGCGAATTGGTGATCAATAGTTTAAAACCTCATATTACAGTTAAAACAGTAGGCAGTACTTCTTACGGTAAACCGGTGGGTTTCTTCCCAATCCGGATTGATAAATATGATCTTTACCTCTCTTCTTTTTTTACCACCAATGCGAACGGAGAGGGTAATTATTTTGCAGGAATTACACCCGATGCAGTACGTGAGGATGACGTAGAAAAGGGATTTGGAGACCCAAACGAAGAATCTCTGTCCTCTGCGATTTCTTTTTTGACCGTTGGAAAATTTACCACAAGCACTTCAACCAAAAAGGTTAACAGCGAAAGTACAAAAGCCAGCAGTTCTGCCGTACTTAAGGTTTATGGACCGGCTGTATTGAAAGGAATGATTGAAACGCCGAAGGTTAGGAGGTAAAGGGTTTATCGAGCCTTGCGCTGTTCGAGATGTTAGCATAGCGCATCTCGAACTGATAAATATGGCGGATTTGAAATCCGCGTTTTTCAAAAAATGACTTTAGATAAACCTAAGTGGCGGATTGCAAATCCGCATCATCATTAGTTCGACATGACCCTTCGGAACATGTCGAATTCGGAACATGTCGAACAGCCAGTGTCCGTCAGAAATTGTATTCTCGCTGTTCGAGATGTTAGCATAGCGCATCTCGAACTGATAAATATGGCGGATTTGAAATCCGTGTTTTCCAAACAATGCCTTTAGATAAACCCTAAGTGGCGGATTGCAAATCCGCATCATCATTAGTTCGACATGACCCTTCGGAACATGTCGAACAGCCAGTGTCCGTCAGAAATTGTATTCTCGCTGTTCGAGATGTTAGCATAGCGCATCTCGAACTGATAAATATGGCGGATTTGAAATCCGTGTTTTCCAAACAATGCCTTTAGATAAACCCTAAGTGGCGGATTGCAAATCCGCATCATCATTAGTTCGACATGACCCTTCGGAACATGTCGAATAGCCAGATTTTTAGTGCTCATGTCCTTGATAAATCCACATTGGTTTTGTTTCTCCCGCTTTTCTAAATCCGCTTTTTTCGTAAAAATCTATTGCTTTTCCGTCAGCAATTAAAATTTGTTGATGGAAGTCTGCGTATTTTTCTTGAAGTTTTTTTAAGATAAGCTTACCAATTCCTTTTCCTTGAAAGTCGGGATGAATAATTAGGTGAGGATAATAAACAACCAAATGTCCGTCAGAAATTGCATTTCCTAATCCAACAAGTTTTTCATTGTGCCATGCAGTAACAAAGGAATGGGAATTTAATAAAGCTTTGTAAAGATTCTGGCTTTTCAGCAGAAGACCATTGATTCGCTTTATAAATTTCAATGATGTCGTCTTGTTTGATGTTTTTGGTTTCTTTTATGATGAAGTTCATCCTCGATTTAATTTAAGGTTACTGCTAACATATAGCTTGCAGACAAAAAAAGCCAGAGAATCCTCTCTAGCTTTTTAAATTTCGATGTTTTCCTAAACCGCCAAATCCTTCATAATAGTATCAACTTTATCTTCCAGCTCCTGATTCACTTTATAAAAATCCGCTTTAGAAGCTAAAGGCTTGTTTACACTGCAATAGAACTTTATTTTTGGTTCTGTACCAGATGGGCGGGCAGAAATAATACAGCCATCTTCAGTAATAAACTGTAAAACATCCGATTTCGGCAATGGAATTTCTGAAGTAGTGTTATCAACCAAATTGGTTTCTTTTCTTTGTCCGTAATCTTTTAAAGTAACCACTTTTGAGCCACCTAAACTTTTTGGTGGGTTGTTTCTAAAACGTTCCATCATGGCTACAATTTCTTCAGCGCCTGATTTGCCTTTTTTGGTAATTGAAACTAGTTTTTCTTTATAGAAGCCGTACTTCACATACATGTTAATCATGGCTTCGTATAAACTACTGCCTTGATCTTTATAAAAAGCGGTCATTTCTGCAATAAAAGCGGCAGAAACCACAGCATCTTTGTCTCTTACAAAATCGCCAACCAAGTAACCGTAGCTTTCTTCGCCACCTACAATAAAAGTTTCTTTACCTTCTAATTCGGTCATAATCTGACCTATAAATTTAAATCCGGTTAAAGTGTTGTAGCATTTAACTTTTTTATCGGCTGCAATTTTATCAATCAAATAAGAAGTAACAATGGTTTTAATTACATACTCTTTGCCTGTGAATTTTCCTTCTTTTTCCCAAGCCTCTAACATGTAATTAATCAATAAGCTGCCTGTTTGATTTCCGTTCAACAGTTCAAACTCACCTTTCAAGTTTTTTACAGCAATACCCACGCGATCGGCATCTGGGTCTGTTGCCATCACCAAATCAGCATCGGTTTCTTTAGCTTTTTTAAGCGCTAAGGTGAGAGCTTCTTTTTCTTCTGGATTTGGATAAACTACTGTAGGGAAATCGCCATCTGGTGTGGTTTGTTCCTCAACCAAAATTACGTTTTCAAATCCAAAACGCTTTAAGGCAGCGGGAACCAAGGTAATTCCAGTTCCGTGTATTGGTGAAAAAACTATTTTTAAATCTTTTTGACGTTTAATGGCATCCGGCGAAACCGAAAGCGAAGTAATTTTGTTTAAGTAGTCTTCGTCCATTTCTTCGCCTATGTAAGAAATGTTCTCTGGTTTTGCATCAAACTTTATATCGTCTACGCTTTCTACTTTGGCAACCTCATCCATTACCAGTTGATCATCAGGCGCAACAAATTGTCCACCATCTTCGCCATAGGCTTTATAACCGTTATATTCTTTTGGATTGTGCGATGCCGTTAACATTACGCCACTTTTGCAGCCTAATGTGCGTACAGCAAAAGAAAGTTCTGGCGTAGGGCGTAAAGCTTTAAAAAAGTAAACATGTATTCCGTTTGCAGAAAAAACATCAGCTGTAATTTTACCCAAAACATCAGAGTTGTTGCGGCTATCATGCGCAATGGCAACTTTGATTTTTTCCCCCGGATATTTATTGATCAGGTAGTTTGCTAAACCTTGCGTTGCAGCGCCAATGGTGTATTTGTTAACTCTATTAGAACCAGCTCCCATAATGCCTCTTAAACCACCTGTCCCAAATTCTAAACTTTTATAGAAAGAATCTGTTAATTCTGTAACGGCATTGCTATCAACTAAAGCTTTAATTTCTGCTTTGGTTGCTTCGTCGTAATTTCCGTTTAACCATTGGTTTACGCGGTCTTGTGTGGCTTTATCTAATTCTTGCATATATCTGGTTTTTTATATAACCAAAGTTAAACTTTACATATTATAAGTGAAACATATTATAATTAATTATGGTGTGTTTTTTGTTTTACTGCATGCAACCACTGATGCTGTTTTTTCGTCTTCCATATAACTAGGCAATTATGGCATCTTTATTCAATTCACCTTTTAACAAAACAGCAATGAAAAAATTATCTCTTTTTATAATAGGCTTTATGATACTTGGAGTATCGGCCTGCCGTAAAGTAACCAACGAGTATTATACCACGCCAAACCAAACTATTTATACAACAGTGGCTGCTAATAGCTGGGTTAAATCAAGCAATGCTGGAAACGAAACCTACTCTGCCGATATCAAATTTGCCAATACTGATATTTATCAAAATGGTTTTGATGGGGTTTTGGTGTACTTAAGTTACGATGGCGGTACAGATAATACGAATAGTACATGGGAGCCAATTCCACAGACTTATGAAGGTTTATCTTATAGTTATATTGTTACCCAACAAAAAATAACAATTCAAGTACAGCCTTCTAGTGGTACAGGTTCTTTTACAAATGCTCCTGGCGCTGTTAGAGCTAAAGTAGTGATGATATTATCTGATTTGTAATTAAAATAATAACTAAACGGAGTCCGCTTTTTGGACTTCGTTTGGTTGTTTAAAACTTACAGAAAAGTGGTGTTTTGCATTGATATATTCGTAGTTAATCGAAAAACCGTGAGCATTTGCAATTTTATTAGAAATTGCCAAGCCTAAACCATTTCCTTTTTGATCTTTCTCGATGGTTTTAGAAAACCTCGAAAATAACTTCTCCTCACTAAAATCCAGTTTTGGTCCTTCATTTACAAAGGATAAAGAACGCTCTGTCAACAAAATATTTACAATACTTCCTTTGGGCGAATATTGGATGGCATTAATTGTTAAGTTCTGTATCATCTGATCTATCAGCACTTGGTTTCCTTTAAAAACTTTAGCTTCTGGTCTTGGGAAAAGGAGTTGTTGATATTTAGCCTCTGCAAAAAAGTTTAAACTTGCTACAACTGTACTCACTGTTTTAATGCAATCAACTTTATCCTTCAGTTCAAACTGCTGATTTTCAATTTTTGATAACAATAATAAGTTTTTATTTAAGTCAGTTAATCTTTGCAATACATGGTAAATCTGATCGATCAATAAGCTTTGGTTGCTGTTAAGGTCTTTGTCTTGTATTAATAAATCCAGTTTAGATTTGATAATTGCAATAGGGGTTTGAAGCTCATGCGCAGCATTCTCGGTAAATTCTTTTTGCAGTTGATACGCTGTGTTTTTTTGCTGTAACAGGTTTTTTATATCAGCATTCAAATCGTTAAGCTCATCAATTTCTATGTTTTCTGCTTCCTCTTCTTCTCCTTCATGAGATATTTCTTCATTTGCTTCCTGTTGTTTTAAGGCATCAAGTGTTTTATTAAATGGTTTCCAAATTTTTGCATTCACCCTTCTGTTTACAATTAAAAAGCCAATTAAAATAATTACCAGAATAAAGAGCTGAACAATTATGATATTTCTTAATACAGTTTCTTTATTTGTTAAGGATGTTTTAATGGTGACTGTATGGTTTACCCCAAATATTTTAATTTGTTTTTGTAGGTAGCGATAGTTTTCTACTTCTTTAGTTTCAGAATTAAGCACTTTTGTGGTAAAAGGTTTTTCTTCAAAACGGCTGAGGTCAAAAAAAGAAATGGTAATGTTCTTGTCCAACTTTTTCCATAGATCTAAATCATCTGGAGTTTTAATTTCTTTAAGCTGTTCCGGAATTAAGGCTAAGCGATTTATCAAGGCATCATCTGTTGCCCTTAAAAGAAGCATCTTTACGATCAAATAAAAAATAGGGATACTTAATAAAACTAACAGTGATGATAGCCATAAGTGTTTTCTTGAACTGTAGGTAAGTAGTTTCAAATTATTCTAATTTATATCCGGTACTGTATATTGCTTGTATGTAAGTGCCAGCAGTACCTAGTTTCGTCTTTAAGTTTTTGATGTGCGAAGTTATAGCATCAAAGTTATCAAAATATAAAGCAGAGTGGCTACTTAAATTTTCTGCAATGGCATTTTTAGAAACTACCTTGTTCTTGTTAAGTAATAAAAATAAAAAAAGCGTAAATTCTGTTGCGTTCAGCTCCGTGTCTTCACCGTTGATTTTAACTTCTTTTGACTCTAAATTAAGGGAAATGTTTTTATAATCTAAAATAGTGGGGCTTTTAAGGTTTCGCTTTCTAATTGTAGACTGTATTCTGGCACTTAGTTCGGCTAAATGAAAAGGTTTAGCCAAATAATCATCGGCACCCAAATTTAGAGACTTTATGCTGTCGTCGACGGAGTTTTTTGCTGATACGATAATAATTCCGGCTTGTTTTCCGGTGCTTTTTAATTCCTGCAAAAGTATTAAGCCACTGCCCAAGGGTAACATTACATCTAAAACGATACAATCGTAACTGAAGATTTCCATTTGCTCGCGAGCTTCATCAGCATTATAAGCTAAATCACATTGGTACTCCTCGCTTTTTAGGTAGTGAAAAATACTGTTACTGAGCTCCACTTCATCCTCAACAATTAAAACTCTCATTAAGGTAAAAGTATAGATTTTAAACAAAAAAGCGGAGTTTGGTTATTTGTTTGGTTTGTATGAGGGAAAATAATGTTAAAACTTAAGAAAATACAGGGTTAAATTTTGTTGCAAAAAATGCCGCGAGTGTTAAAATTATAAAGTAATACAAGTATTTAGCCGGCAAAATGGGAATTAAACTGCAGATAAAATTGAACAAATTATAGCAGTAAGTGAGAAGTCAGAAAATATATTGAGGAAAAGAAATTAGGCAATACAAATCCAGTTACTAAGTAGGGCTACTTAATAGTTGCGAAATAGCGTTAAAAAATGGGAAGGTATAACATGTTATAACCTAACCCACTTAAAAACTAAAATGTTTATCAAAAGAACCGCCGAGCCTAAAAGGAACTGAAAAATATGCCCAAAAGGTAAAATATTGAGCGATACTACCCAAAGTACAATGCTTACTAACGAAAGCGCAAACAAAAAACCTGTGTAAATTTTAGATTTTATTGCTACTGATTTTCTTGGTTCGGCTTGGTTGTAAGAATTAAGAATTGAGAATTCTCCACCGTAGTTCTCTGACTTAAAAAATTGTTTGTTTATCGTATCCATATCTTTAATTTTTATATAATTTCTAATGCCATAAGTGTACCAAGATCTGTAGTTGAGTAAGTTTATTACAACCTCATGTTCAAACACGCTATCCTTACCTTTTTACTGCTAATGATGTGCTAAATTGTCAACATCATAAAACTCATGACTGTCTTGTATAACATCTTTTACAATTTTAAGTTTTCGATATGTCTTAATTATAAATATAATGTTACTTTTGCAGCGTTATGGTTTCCTACTTCGGTCGGAATTAAAAGGGAATAAGGTGTAAATCCTAAACTGTCCCGCAGCTGTAAGCTCTAGAAGGTTTTTCAATCTAATGGTCACTGTTCTGATAATCGGAATGGGAAGGCCGAAAAACTAGGAGTAAGTCAGAAGACCTGCCAAACATTTTTAATTCATAGCTTTCGGGGATTGGAGCTTTTGAGTGTAGGTACCTCGCAGTATTTTCATTTCAATTAATTTCCTGTAAGCTTATTTTTTAAGCTTTATGTATTCAAAAATTTATTTTTTTGCCTGTTTTAGTCTGTTGTTGGTTTCAACCCAATGTGTGTTTGCGCAAAAAATAGATTCTGTTCAAAAAGTAAAAGAAGTAAGTGTTAAAGCAAGTGCAAATAAGCCAAGTTTAAGAGCTACCCAAAAAGCAGATTCAGCTTCGTTTTTAAAAACAAGTTCTTACAATGTTGCGGATGCCATTAGAAACTTTGCAGGCGTGGTGATTAAGGATTATGGTGGAATAGGGGGTTTAAAAACAGTTTCTGTCCGCAGTTTAAGTGCCATGCATACGGGAGTTCAGTATGATGGAATCAATATTGGCGAAGCGTCAACTGGGCTAATCGATTTAGGGAAGTTGGCCTTGGATAATGTAGAGTCAATTTCTTTGTATCAGGCCCAGCCTGATGATTTGCTAACAAATGCCAGATCTTTTTCGTCTGCAAGTTTAATCGTTGTAAAAACTAAACTGCCCAGTTTTGAAGAAGGCAGATCCAATAAATTGATGCTTAAATATACGGGTGGTTCTTTTGGATTGATAAACCCAGTTATCCGTTACGATCAAAAAATAACTAAAAATTGGGCCTTCAATATCAATTCTGCTTGGCAAAAAGCTACTGGAGACTACAAGTTTCAAGTTATTGGCGATGGTTCCGATACCTTATCTACCAGAGAAAATTCGGCAATTAATGCCATACAGTTAGGTGGTGGAGTGGATGGAAAGCTGAGCGAAAAAAGTAGTTTAGCTGTTAGGGTTAGCTATTATGATTCTAAAAGAGGATTACCAAACGCAGTTATTTTTTACAATCCAACCGGCAGTCAAAAACTTTGGGATAAAGATTTTTACGCTCAGGCGCAATACAAACAGAAGCTCGGCGAAGACTGGAATATTTTGGTAGCCGCAAAGTACTCAACAATCTGTACGCGTTACAACGATCCCGATTACTTAAATCAACAAGGCGAGCTGGATAATAGATACACCCAGAAAGAATATTATCAATCGGCATCAACAACCTACAGCCCTATTAAAAATCTTACTTTTAATTACGCTGCAGATGTTTTTTTTACCACGCTATACACTAACTTATACCAGTATGCCTACCCAACCCGTACCTCTATTTTGCAGGTGTTAGGTGGTAAATATCAGCTTAACAAATTTACGTTTGAAGGCAATGTGCTTAACACTTATATTAAGGAGAAAGTGAAAACCGGCAAACATTCGCCGGAGCGACTAGTTTTTAACCCAACGGTTTCTCTGGGTTATCAGGTTACTTCAGATGTAATATTGCGGGGTTTTTATAAAAATATTTTTAGATACCCAACTTTTAACGATTTGTACTATACCAATTTCGGTAACAGAAAGCTAAACCCTGAAAAAACGAAGCAATACAACTTAGGTTTTTTATATGATAAATTTAGGGATGCAAAATTAAATTGGATATCGCTTAGCGCCGATGTTTATTTTAACCAGGTTAATGACAAAATTATCGCTTTGCCTAATAAAGATTTGTTTATCTGGACAATGTACAACTTGGGCAAAGTGAATATTTACGGAGCAGATTTCACCAGTAAGTTTAATTATACCTTAAATCAGAAATCAGAAATTCAAGCCAATCTTAATTATAGCTATCAATTAGCATTAGATAAATCCGACCCTACATCATCTCTTTATAATAACCATATTCCCTATGCACCAGAGCACACCATCGCATTTAATGTTGGTCTTCAGAAAAAGCGTTGGGGCATTTTTTATAACCAGATTTTTTCATCAGATAAGTACTGGTTTGGGGAGAATACTCCTGATTTTTTGATTTCAGGGTTTTCGGTAAGCGATGTGTCAGCAAATTATCGCACAAAAGTGTATGCTAAGCCAATAATGCTTTCCGCCGAAGTAAACAATATTTTCAACTTAAATTATGATATCGTCCGGAGCTTTCCAATGCCCGGTACATCCATTCGTTTAACACTTAAAACAACTATATAAAATCATGAAAACAATTAACTACAATTTGAAAACTCTTTTTGTCGCTGCGATAGCGGTATTAACAATTAGTAGCTGTACTAAAGACGACGGTTATGTGGAACTTCCGGTAGTAAGATCCGGCTATTACATTTTAAACGAAGGTGGTTTCAACTCTAATAACTCAAGTATGAGCTATTATAATTTAGAAAACGGCTCAGTAGTAAATGGCTTTTTTGCTCAGAAGAATGGAAGAGGCTTAGGCGATACAGGTAATGATGCGCAAATTTACGGTTCAAAAATGTATATCGTGGTAAATGCTTCAAACACAGTTGAAATAGTTGATGCGGTTACTTTGAAAAGTATTAAGCAATTAGACTTTAAAAACAATGGTGTTGGAAGACAGCCACGTTACGTTGTATTTAATAAAAATAAAGCATTTGTATCTTCTTATGATGGTACCGTTGCAGTTATTGATACTGCAAGTTTAGCTATTGAAAAATACATAACTGTAGGTCCAAATCCAGAGCAAATGGCAATTGCAAATAATAAAATCTATGTTGCAAACTCTGGTGGTTTAAATTACCCAAACTATGACAACACGGTTTCGGTAATTGATCTGAACACCTTGACTGAAATTAAAAAAATTGAAGTAGTATTAAATCCAGGTGGTGTTACTGCCGCGGCAGACGGAAGGGTTTACGTAAAATCGACAGGTAATTATGGCAATATAAAGCCTTCTTTAACCATTATTGATAGTAAAACAGATTTAGTGAAATCTACTAAAGTGTTTTCCGGAAGCGGAATGGTTATCAATGGGGATAAAGCGTATTTCTTATCTGGAAAAGGTATTAAGCTTTATGATATGAAAGGCGACTCTGTTTTAAAAGATAATATTATTACAGACGTTTCTGACGAAGCAAAAATTACCACACCTTCTGGATTAACGTATGATTTTGTGAATAAGCAATTTTTTGTTTGCGACGCAAAAAACTATGCCAGTAACGGACAAGTTTATTGTTTCGGACAAGATGGAATGTTGAGATATAAATTTACAGCGGGCGTAATACCAAATAGCATTATATTCCTTAACAAGTAAATTTTAATACCGTAAAAAGAATTTGTAGTTTTACAGCTTAAATCCAAAAAATAATTATGTCTTTAAAAAATTGGAACGCTAGAAACTGGGTACTGTTTTTAATAATTTTAGTAGCAGCGGCAACACGTTTTATACCTTTAATGGGAGATGCAAACTGGTTCAACTTTACGCCAGTCGGTGCAATCGCTTTATTTGCAGGTACGCATTTTAAAAACAGATGGAAAGCTTATTGCTTGCCACTATTGCTTTTGTTTGTGAGCGATATTTTTATTAACTACATGTACACAGGTCAATGGAGTGCTTTTTATGGTGGTTTTGCTATAGTTTATCTTTGCTTTGCAGCAATGGTATTTATAGGTAGCCTTATTAAAAAAGTAAGCGTAGGCAGTGTGCTTTTAGCGTCTTTAGTTGGGGTGTTAATTCATTGGTTAGCTACAGATATTGAGCCTTGGTTATCATCACCATTGTATAGTAAAGATATTACAGGTTACTATCAATCTTTAATTGCGGCAATTCCTTTCGAGCGAAACTTGTTGTTAGGTAATTTAGTTTTTGGCGCTGTACTTTACGGAGGCTTTGAATTAGCGAAATCTAGATTCACGGTTTTACAAACTAAAAAGGAGATCGCTTAAACGCGGAAAATATATTATTTAAGAGCGTCTCGGAATCAATTTTCGAGACGTTTTTTGTTTTTAATAATTCACCAATTAATGACATCCATTTTAAAGGATAAAGTTAGCTTTGTTTGCAAGGAAAATATTTATGGTTCAGTTTGAAAGATTTACTTTAGAAAACGGTTTAAGGGTTTTGGTGCATGAAGACCATACCACACCCATGGCTGTTTTAAATATATTATATGATGTTGGTGCAAGAGATGAAAACCCCGAACAAACAGGGTTTGCCCATCTTTTTGAGCATTTAATGTTTGGTGGTTCGGTTAATATTCCATCTTACGATGAACCTTTACAACGAGTTGGTGGCGAAAATAACGCCTTTACCAGCAACGATATGACCAACTATTACATCACTTTACCAGCTGCAAATTTAGAAACTGCTTTTTGGTTAGAGTCAGACAGGATGTTGAGTTTGGCTTTTTCTGAGAAAAGCCTAGCCGTACAACGTGATGTGGTTTGCGAGGAGTTTAAACAACGTTATTTAAATCAGCCTTATGGCGATGTTTGGCTCAAACTAAGACCATTGGTTTACAAAGAACACCCTTATAAATGGGCAACCATTGGTAAAGAGCTTTCGCATATTGAAGATGCTAAAATAGAAGATGTAAAAGCATTTTTTAAAAAGCATTATAATCCAAAAAATGCCATTATGGTAGTTGGCGGAGCGGTCAATCTGGAAGATGTTAAAAAATTAGCCGAAAAATGGTTTGCGCCAATTGAAGGCGGTACAAAGCCAGAGCGTAACTTACCTAACGAACCTATTCAAACAGAAGAAGTAAAAGCTACGGTTACAGCAGATGTGCCAACAAATGCAATTTACAAAGTGTTTAAAATGCCGGGTAGGATGGAAGACGGTTATGCGGCTACAGATTTAATTTCTGATATTTTATCGCAGGGAAAATCATCTCGCTTATACCAAAACTTGGTACAGCAGAATGCGGTTTTTTGTGATATCAATGCGTACATCTACGGAAGTATTGATACCGGTATGTTTGTGGTTGAAGGTCGTTTATTGCCCGATGTGGAAATGGGTTATGCAGAGGAATGTATTTGGAAAGAACTTGATTTTTTGAAATCTCAAACTGTGCTTGCAGATGAGTTGACCAAGGTTAAAAACAAGTACGAATCTACCAAGGCTTTTGGCGAAATGAGTTTGTTGGATAAAGCAATGAACCTAGCTTTCTACGAGCTTTTTGGCGATGCAAACCTGATCAATACCGATATTGAAAATTACCTGAAGGTTTCTGCAGAAGATATTCAAGCGCAAGCAAACACATTGTTTAAAAAAGAAGCAGCCACAACCCTATATTATTTAGCCAAGTAACGAATAGATAAGTCTTTTTGACTTTCTACTTTTGACTTTTATTTTAAAAAAAATGTTAAACAGAGCACAGCAACCAGAATTTAAACAAGTTGAAGATATCAATTTTGTAAAAGCAACAAAGCATGAATTAGCAAATAAGATTCCTGTTTTTGAGATAAATGCTGGCGAACAAGATTTGATTCGGATTGAATTTATTTTTCAGAACCGTGGTTGGGACGTTAAAAAACCTTTATTGCCTGGCGTAACAAATAGCATGTTAACCGAAGGCACACATTCACTTTCGTCGGCTCAAATTGCTTCTAAAATTGATTATTACGGCGCTTTTTTTCAAACAGAATACAGCCAAGATCAGTCGTCTTTAACTTTATATTCTCTCAATAAATACCTGCCACAAACGCTCCCGATTATTAAGGAGATGTTGACAGGGTCTATTTTTCCCGAAAAAGAATTAAAAACCTTTTTGCGTAACCAAAAGCAAAAACTAAAAGTTGGTTTAGAGAAGAACTCCGTTTTAGCGAGAAGAGCTTTTGGAGAAGCTTTATTTGGAGATAGCTTGTATGGTTACGCTACACGGCTTTCCGATTATGACAAGCTTGATCGCGTAGATTTATCAGCGTATTATAAGGAAGTTTATCACCCAGCAAACTGTACCGTGGTAATGTCGGGTAAAATTGAAAGCAGCACATTATCCTTAATTGATGAGCTTTTTGGCACTTGGGATAACAGTGAAGCGGTTGATGCAATTGATATGACTTATCAAAGTTCATTGGAAAAGCTACACTATACCGAAAAAATAGATGCCTTACAATCGGCAATACGAATCGGTATTCCATTGGTAAACCGTACACACCCAGATTTTATTGGTTTGCAAATTTTAAATACTGCATTGGGTGGATATTTTGGTAGCCGTTTAATGGCAAACATCCGCGAGGATAAAGGTTATACTTACGGCATTGGTTCTGGAATTGCATCGTTACAGCAAGCAGGCTATTTCTTTATTTCAACGGAAGTTGGTGTTGATGTTACCGCTGCAACTTTAACAGAGATAGAAAAGGAAGTTAACCTACTAAAAAACGAACTAATTGCAGATGAAGAGCTTGCGCTGATCAAAAATTACATGATGGGTAGTTTGCTCGGAAGTTTAGAAAATGCTTTTAGTCATGCAGATAAGTTTAAAAATATTCACTTTTTTGGTTTAGGTTACGATTATTACGAACGCTATATCCAAACCGTGAAAGATATCAGTCCTCAAAAACTGAGAGATTTAGCCAATAGGTATTGGGATTATGATGCTTTTTATAAAGTTGTAGTAGGGAAAATGTAATTAGCTAACAGTTTTACGAATTGTTGTAATCTGTACGAAGCTATTAACTCAAATCCGAATGAAATTTCACTATCATAATAAAAAATTTAGACCAATAAGCGGCTCTCCAAATTCGGAAACAACACAAGAAACTATTTTTGTTTATCAACAAGAACAGAACGTGTTGACATCTGAATATTCGGGAGGAGAAATTTTAAAGGGCCATTTAATTGGTTTGGTAAATGATGATGGTAGCATAGAAATGTGCTATCATCAGGTTAACCTTAGCGGAGAATTAATGACTGGCATTTGTTTTTCTAAACCAGAATTACTTCCCAACGGTAAAATAAGGCTCCATGAACGTTGGAAGTGGACTTCTGGTGATTTCTCTGAAGGCGAATCTGTATTGGAAGAGGATTAATAGCTTCCGAGTGGCGAAATATTAAGGTGAGTCTCCCTGAAAAATCAAAGCATATTGATAACAGTGTTTCTGTAATCTTAATGAAATATTTATAGTCCGAACATGGGTAAACACGTTCCAATTTAAGATTACTGAATTTTTAATAATAATAAATCCCAAAAAAAACTATCTTTGTGCGGCAAATAGAGTACCCTAATTTATTTGCTATGCAACTTGATCCACATAAATTTTTACCCGACGGTTTAACCTATGACGATGTACTTTTAGTACCCGCCTATTCAGAGGTTTTACCACGCGAAGTTGACACTTCCACCTATCTTACAAAAAAAATAAAGTTAAACGTTCCTATTGTATCCGCAGCAATGGATACCGTTACCGATTCTAACATGGCTATCGCAATTGCGCAAGCTGGTGGTATTGGGATTTTACACAAAAACATGAGTATAACCGCTCAGGCAGATGAAGTTCGCCGTGTTAAGCGTTCAGAAAGTGGGATGATTCAAGATCCGGTTACCTTACATAAAGATGCTTTGGTTGGCGATGCTTTTAAAATTATGCGTGAGTATAAAATCGGCGGTATTCCAGTTATTTCTGAAGATAATGTTTTAGTAGGTATCATCACCAACAGAGATTTAAGGTTTCAAAAAAATATGAATCATAAAATCGCTGATGTGATGACCAAAGAAAATTTAATCACAGCGCCAGAAGGAACAACTTTAACCCAGGCAGAAACAATTTTGCAAGAGCATAAAATTGAAAAACTTCCGGTTGTTAATAAGGAAGGTAAATTAAGCGGTTTAATTACTTTTAAAGATATTCAAAAATTCAAAAATTTCCCTCTAGCCTGTAAAGATGAACACGGTAGATTAAGAGTAGGAGCGGCGGTTGGTGTTACTCCTGATACTATGGATCGTGTTGCCGCGTTGGTAAAAGCAGGGGTTGATGTAATTGCTATTGATACCGCTCACGGACATTCTGTTTATGTAATCAATCAGGTTAAAGCGGTTAAAGCGGTTTATCCAGATTTACAGGTAATTGCAGGAAACGTAGCTACCGCTTCCGCTGCCAAAGCGTTGGCTGATGCTGGTGCTGATGCCGTAAAAGTTGGTATTGGTCCGGGTTCAATTTGTACGACTAGAATTATTGCAGGTGTGGGTGTTCCACAGCTTTACGCAGTTTACGAAGCAGCAAAAGGTTTAGAAGGCACAGGCGTTCCAGTTATTGCAGATGGTGGAATTAAGCACACAGGAGATATTGCGAAAGCAATTGCAGCCGGTGCAAGCTCAATTATGGCGGGTTCATTATTTGCGGGCGTGGATGAATCACCAGGCGAAACCATCATTTACGAAGGTAGAAAATTCAAATCATACCGTGGAATGGGTTCTGTTGAAGCAATGGAGCAAGGTTCGAAAGACCGTTATTTCCAAGATGTGGAAGACGATATTAAAAAATTAGTTCCAGAAGGAATTGTTGGTAGAGTAGCTTATAAAGGTACTTTAGCAGAAGTAATGCACCAACTGATTGGTGGATTAAAAGCTAGTATGGGTTATGTTGGTGCTAAAGATATTCCAACTTTACAGAAAGCACAATTTGTACGTATCACTTCATCTGGTATCAGAGAATCTCACCCACATGATATTACCATCACTAAAGAAGCTCCTAATTATAGTAGATAGTTAGTTAGTTAGTTAGTTAGTTTTTAGTTTTAAAATATAAAATAGTCCGTAAGTATTTTACGGACTATTTTTTTTATCAATCATTTCTTTCTCTTGATTCATTAAATCAGCGATGCTGGTATTTCCCATAATAGCAATAGAGGCATCTCTTACTTTTACCATCATCTTTCTTATACTGCAAGTAACCTCATCCTTACATTCTTCACAGCGTTGATAAAAATTTAAACTCACACAAGGAAGTAATGCAATTGGCCCGTCTAAAATTCTAATAATTTCAGAAACCATAACATCTGAGGAATTTTGCATCAAAAAATAACCTCCGCCAGCTCCCATTTTACTGTTCAAAACTTTCGCTCTTTTTAAATCCAATAAAATAGATTCTAAAAACCTTTTGGGTAAACCTTCTTGCGTAGCTATTTCTGCAATTAGCATTGGCTTATTGTCTATGCTTCTGGCTAATGCAATCAGCGCTTTAATGGCGTACTTGGTTCTTTTGGTAAGCAATGGGTTATGTTTTTATCAAAAATAACATCTTTTATTTGATTTTTTATTTATCATCTTATTTCATTGTTAATCAGTTATTTATGTTCTTCAAATTAAGATGCCTTAGTTATAATCTATATAATCAGTAGATTTTATATTTTGTTTTAAAAATATCTTCGTATAATTGTCGACTAGTTTAGTAGATTATTAAGAATGAAGTTCAAAAGCTATCCATCACATCATTATTATATTGTCTTTGATTCCCGATGTTGTTGATTATTAGAATTCAAAAACCAAGGAACAATCACACAATATCAAATCGTTAAAAAATCAAAAAATGAAACTTATATATTACACAATTTTATTCATTCTTATATCCTTTGGTACAAAAGCCCAAGGCAATAATTTCATTATTATTTCAGGCACTATCATCAATCAGGATGACCAACTTCCTTTACCGGGAGCTAGCGTTACTATAAAAAATACAGTCAATGGATCATCTACAGATGCTAACGGAAAATTTCAACTCAAAACAAAAGCAGTTTACCCGTTTTATCTGTTAGTTACCAGTTTAGGTTTTAAACCTCAACAATTTGAGGTAAAAGGACCAGGGTCAGAGTTGAAAATTGCGTTAATTACCCAATCGCAATTGGGGCAAGAAGTAGTAGTAACTGCTTCTCGGGTAGAAGAAAGTATTTTAAAATCGCCAGTAGCTATTGAAAAATTAGACATCCGGGCAATCCGCGAATCTCCAGCACCAAGTTTTTACGATGCGCTCGAAAATGTAAAAGGCGTACAAATGACCACCTCTAGCTTAACCTTTAAAGTGCCTAACACCAGAGGTTTTAACATTCCTAATAACTTCCGCTTTGTACAATTGGTAGACGGTGTGGATATGCAAGCCGGTACTTTAGGTGTGCCACTTGGTAATGCAATTGGTCCAACGGAGTTAGATATTGCAAGTATAGAAATTACACCGGGGGCGGCGTCTGCTTTATACGGAATGAATGCCATTAACGGAATGGCCAACTTATTAACCAAAAGTCCGTTTTATTACCAGGGATTAAGCGTTTATCAAAAAACAGGTCTAAATCATGTGGGTGGCGGTACCGGCAGAGATTTAAGTAACCTTACCGAAACTGCGGTCAGATACGCCAAAGCCTTTAACAATAAAGTGGCTTTTAAGTTAAATGTAGATTATTTGAGAGGAACCGACTGGTTGTCTAATACAACGACCAATCAAAACCCTAATAACTTAAATACTGCAAATCCCAAATTTCCGGAGTTAAATGCAGACGCCGATAACCCAGCCTATGATGCCTGGAATAAATACGGAGATGATAATGGAAGTAACGCCGTTACGCTTAGTGGGCTAACTATTCCTGGTAAAACAGGGAGCCAAAGCATTTTGGTAAGGAGAACAGGTTATTGGGAAAAAGATGTAACCAATCCAACGGTAGATAATTTAAAATTTGATGCGGCTTTGCATTATCGTTTTAACGATAAAGCTGAACTTTCTTACAGCTACCGTTATGGGAAACTAGACGGACTTTTTCAGCGAGGAAATAAAATCCAGATGGATAATGTGGTGGTTCAAAACCATAAGTTGGAACTAAAAGGAACTGATTATTTTGTGAAATCATACATTTCTACGGAGAACAAAGGAGATTCTTACAACATTAAACCTTTGGTAGATAACTTAGAAATTACCAGCGGTGGAACAAATTCAGTTTGGGGTGCAAAGTATAAAACTGCTTTACAAAATGAATTAAATTCCGGAACTCCGCTTGTTGACGCGTTGAGAATTGGTAGAGCTGCGGCAGATGCAAGTAGGGTGGAGCCGGGAACATCAGAATTCAACCAATTGAAGAAAACCATTATTGGAATTAATAATTGGGATAACGGGGCGGTAATCACAGGAGCACCAGCAACTGGCGGTGCATGGTTAACGCAAAAAAGCAGAACTTATCACACAGATGCGCAATGGGACTTATCTAAAAAAGTAAAATACTTTGATTTGCTGATTGGCGCTGATGCGAGAATTTATGAGGTAATTCCTGATGGAAATAACTTCGTAGATTTTTCAAGACCAGTTGCGGAAAGAAACACGCCATTAGCAGATGGTACTTTCGGCGACAACGTTTACTATAAAAAGTTTGGTGGTTTTGCACAAGCTACCAAAACATTCTTCGAAGAAAAATTAAAGCTTTTTGGATCTTTAAGATTGGATTATAACCCAGAGTTTCAAGCCAAGTTTAATCCAAGATTAGCTACTGTTTATACCCTTGCAGAGCGTCATAATTTTAGAGTGTCTGTGCAAAACGGATACCGTTTCCCAGCCTTATTTGAAGCACTGTCTTTTGTGAATAACGGAAATGTAAGGCGTGTGGGAGGTTTATCTTACATTAATGATGGTTTAAATTATTTAGATAATTCTTATACTTTAGCATCAAGCGACGTATTTAACGCAGCATTAAATACAGATCTGGCTAACGGTTTAACCCCACAACAAGCAGCTTTAAAAAACAGAGATCTATTACAGGTAACTAACCTTTCTGCTACCAGACCAGAGCGTATTAACTCTTTAGAGGCCGGTTATAAAAGTATCTTGCTTGATAACAAATTAGTGGTTGATGTGGATACGTACTTAAACCAATATGATGGTTTCTTGGGCCAAGTAGAAGTTTCTGTCCCTTATACAACCGGCTTTGATCAGCAAGTAGAAGTTGGTTCTAATGAAGCTGTTTACGCCATGATCAGAGCAAATCGTGATAAACAACAAACCCGCTACCGCGTTTATACCAATGCTAAAAACACTTATAATAATTATGGCTCTTCCTTGGGCTTAACTTATAATTTCTTCCAGAAATATACGGTTGTCGGAAATATAAGCTACAATGCAATCTCCGAAAATAAGCAAAAAGACGTATTTGTAACCGGCTTTAATACACCTGCTTGGGCTACCAATCTGTCTTTCGGAAACAGGGAAATTGCTAAAAACCTAGGGTTCAATATCGTTTGGAAATGGCAGGATGCGTTCTTGTGGGAAAGCCCCTTGGTTAATGGCGAGGTTAAAGCTTTTAATACATTTGATGCCCAAGTTACCTACAAAGTTCCTCAGGCAAAAGCAACTATTAAAGCTGGCGGTACAAATCTTCTTAACACTAAATATGTGCAATACGCAGGCGGACCAACTTTGGGCGGTTTGTATTATATAGCCATAACGTTTGATGGATTATTAAATTAACAATTTATAGAAAATGTGACGGTCGGAATTAAAACACCGGCCGTTTTAATTTGAAAAAAAATGATACCCCAAAAAGAATATATAAATACTTCCTCAGAAATTTCGAGTTTTTCAGAATGTAAATGGAAAAAAACTGCAACCATTAGTTTAGTGATTTTGGGAGCAATCATAATCGTGGCATCAATTATTCAATATTATTCCTTTGAGGAAATAGAAGCATTTTTTGTCAAACATGTAGATAATGCTTTTCTATTTATGCTTGCGGTAGGCTTTTTTGCGCAATTGGTTGATGGCGCTTTGGGTATGGGTTACGGCGTTATCTCTACTACATTATTGTTGTCTGGTGGATTAAGTCCCGCAGTAATCTCTGGAAGTATACACACTGCAGAAATGTTTTCGAGTGGTGCCTCCGGTTTTAGCCATTACAAATTTGGCAACGTAAACAACAAGTTGTTCAAAACACTTTTAATCCCTGGAGTATTAGGGGCAATTGGTGGTGCTATTTTATTAAGCTATGCAGGTGATAGTTTCGGAGGTTATATAAAACCTATTATTTCAGTTTATACGCTAATATTAGGCATCCGAATTTTATCTCACGCTTTCAAAAAAGAAAAAAAACCTAAAAAAATAAAACGGGCAGGCTGGCTTGCTGGTTTCGGTGGGTTTTTAGATTCTTTTGGCGGTGGTGGTTGGGGACCAATTGTGACCAGTACTTTAATTTCAAAAGGAAAAACAGCTAAATACGTCATCGGTTCGGTAAGTTTAACAGAGTTTTTTGTAACCATGTCCAGTGCAATAACTTTTTTCGTGATCTTAGGAGTAAGTCATGTAAGCACTATTTTAGGATTAATTACCGGAGGATTGTTAGCAGCACCAATTGCCGCAAAGTTAGCTGGAAAACTGCCTGTTAGAAAGATGTTTATCGGCGTGGGAATTGTAGTATTGATTTCTAGCATCCGTATCTTGTGGATATCTGTTCATCAGTTCTTATAAAATGCAATGATTTAATAATAGACAAAGCTATTTCCATAATTAAAGCGTTAAATTTAACATCAACATTTATACATTAATCTATACAAAATGAAACCTATTTATTTAAGCGATGCCGGACCAAAAGTTTCTCCTGCAGTATACGGATTTTACAGATGGAATGACCTGGAGAGTGACCTTCCTAAAACGATGGAAGAAATCTTTAACCTTTGTATCAGTTTAGGAATTAATACTTTTGATCATGCAGATATTTACGGAAATTATTCTTGCGAGGAAGAGTTTGGTAAAATGCTAAAGAATAGCTCCGTTAAAAGGGAAGATATTGTACTGTTCACTAAATGTGGTTTGTGCGAACCTCATCCATCAAGGCCACATATTAAAACTCGCTACCTGGATTCTTCTGCAGAGCATATCAACGCAACTTTACACCAATCCTTAAAAAATTTAAAAACGGACTATGTCGATGTTTTTTTGTTGAACAACTTAGATCCAACTGCTAATTTGGAGGAAACCGCAGCGGAATTGTTGAAACTTAAACAAGCAGGAAAGATTAGAACGGTTGGTTTAAGCAATTTTACGGTGTTTCAGCACCAGCTTTTAACCTCTTATCTTAAATTACCAATTGTAACCAACCACGTAGAGCTAAATTTACTGAACACCAGCGCTTTAGAAAACGGACAGATTGATTATATGAAAGAGAAATACATGCGTCCGTTTGCTTTGGCGCCGTTAGCCGAAGGTAGAATTGCCATGGGTATGGATATTTCTGAAGTTGTGATTCGTGAAAAACTGGATGTTTTAGCGACAAAATACAATACAACTATTGAATCTGTAGCGATAGCTTGGCTATTGAAATTAGGCGCTTTGCCGTTAATTGGTACCAGAAACGAGGGTAGGATAAGAAATATCGTTGCTGCATTTGATATCGAGCTTGACAGGCAGGATTGGCATAATCTTTACAACAGCACTCGTTTATCCAAATAGTTCTAAAACATCAATTCTAACAATGATCAAATCCATTTGCGTTTACTGCGGAGCCAATTTCAATGGTGATGAAAATTTAAAAGCCGTTATTGAAGAATTAGCTACGTTGATGGTTGCCAATAATATCAAATTAGTTTTTGGAGGCGGAAGCGTGGGCGTAATGGGGCTAATTGCCGATGCTGTTTTAAATAGAGGAGGAGAAGCTATCGGCGTTATCCCTCAGTTTTTAATGGATAAAGAAGTTGGGCATAAAGGCTTAACAGAAATGATTGTAACAGAAAATATGCATCAGCGAAAGCAAAAAATGGCTGATATCGCTGATGCATTTTTAATTCTTCCCGGCGGGTTTGGAACCTTAGAAGAGTTTTTTGAAGTGTTAACTTGGTTGCAGTTGGGCTTACACCAGAAAGCAATAGGCGTTTTAAACTTTAATGGCTTTTACGATTTTCTGTTTAAACAGATGGATGTAATGGTGGAGCACAAATTTTTGAAACCCATAAATAGAGATTTGGTGATCAATGACTCATCACCTCAAAAGATTATAGACGCCATGAACATGTTTTCCGCTAAACCGGATGAAGTTTGGTTTAGAGATCGGAATTTGAGCTAAAAAATCTATTCTACCTTTTCGATTTCATAAATAGGTCAGATCTATTTTATGAAATGAGACCTTATTTTTTTTGGATTTTAACTCTTGGCAAAGGAATTGAATAGTGTGTCCAAAATGTACAATCATTAAAAAACAACAGCATGAAAAAAAGTAATTACTTCAGCATTTTAATACTTTCCATATTTATTTCCACAAACCTACTGGCTCAATCAGAGTCACCATACGAAACTAGTTTCAAATATGACGGGCCTGCAGTGGCTGCAGGTTTAGGATTAAGCTATTTAGGAGTAACATTGATCAAAAATAAAAGTGAATTAACCCCATCAGAAGTTTTAAGTAAATCAAAAGACGATGTCTTTTTTATAGATCGGTTTGCTGCAGGTAATTATTCTGAGCAAGCAGATAAGGATAGTTACATTCCTTTTTATGCTTCATTTGCAGTAGCGCCAATTGTAGCATTGATTGATGGAAAGCAAAGAAGTCATTACGGACAAGTTTCTGTGATGTTTTTAGAGACAATGTCTGCCGCTGCAGCCTCTTTTACAATTGCAGCCGGCTTGGTAGAACGTAGTCGCCCATTGGTTTACAACACCTCGTTACCAGTTGCGGACAGACAGGATAAAGACGAGCAACGTTCTTTCTTCGCTGGTCATACAACTGCAACTGCCGCTGCAACGTTTTTCGCGGCTAAAGTATTCAGTGATTTTAACCCCGATTCTAAATTGAAACCTTACGTTTGGGCTGCGGCAGCGGCGGTTCCTGCTTTAGTAGGCTATCAAAGACTAAGAGCGGGAAAGCATTTTTTAACAGATAATATCTTAGGTTATGGTGTTGGTATGGCTTGCGGTATTTTAATTCCGCAACTTCATAAAAAAACAAACAACACAAATTTATCTGTTGCACCAGTGGTAGGTTTCAATTATCAAGGCATGGGACTTACTTACAAATTTAAAAACTAGTTTCAAAAAATTAATTTTAAAAGACTCACTACAACATTTGTATTGAGTCTTTTTTGTTTCTATATTTCAATGATGATTGAATTACAGACCATTATTCATCAGTTTGACGAAAAAGGTGAGAAAACCGGCTGGACTTATCTGGATATTCCCCAGGCTATCGCGACCGAATTAAAACCAGATTGCAAAGTTAGTTTTAGAATAAAAGGAAAAATAGACAATACACTTGTTAAGGGAATTGCCTTAGCCCCAATGGGGGGTGGCGATTTCATTTTACCGTTAAAAAAAGCGATTCAAAAACAAATTGGAAAGGGAAAAGGAGCAATTGTAAACCTGTTGATAGAAGAAGACAAAGATTTTAAACTGGAAATGCCAGAAGATCTGAATGTTTGCTTATCAGACTTGGAGGGTAGTATGGAGCAGTTTAATGCAATGCCTAAATCACATCAAAACTATTATTTTAATTGGATCAACGCCGCAAAAACAGAGTTAACCAGGGTAAAGCGGATTGCACAAACCGTTGATGCCATGGAGAAGAAAATAGACTTTGGTGAAATGATTAGATATAACAAAGCCAAAAAATAGATTAATGAAATGGTTTACAATCCCACTCTCATCTTTAAGCAGTGCAGATGTGCAACTAATAGTAGTCAATAGTAAAAAACTGACGTTGGTGCAACACCAAGGAAATTATCATGTTTTTGCTAATAAATGTCCTCACGCTGGTGGCGATTTAACGAATGGCTGGTGCACAGAAGGATTTTTAGTTTGTCCTATCCATAGATATCAATATAATTTAGAAAACGGGAGAGGGGCAATTGGTCAGGGAGACTATCTGAGAAAATATCCAGTTAAAATAGTTGGAGAAAATTTGATGGTTGGTTTTAAAAAGCTGTGGTTTAAGTTTTGGTAATTCCCCAATGAACTGGTAATATTTATAATTCAGTTGATAATGTTGCGCTTTAAATAAAAGACAAAAAACTCTTTTATTATTGATGGTAGTCCATTATATTTGTACCATCAAATGGGGATTTTTTCAAAAACTTGCGAGTACGCTATCAGATCTGTTTTTTTTATTGCACATCGTACAGAAAACGGCAGTAGGGTTGGTATTAAAGAAATTGCTACGGGGATTAGTTCTCCAGAACATTTTTTAGCTAAAATTTTACAGGATTTAAGTAAAAAAGGAATTGTAAAGTCTGTTAAAGGTCCGCATGGCGGTTTTTATATGGATGAAAGTACTTTACAAAGACCTTTAGCAGATGTGGTTGAGGCAATTGATGGAAACGGCCTTTTTACCGGTTGTGGCTTAGGTCTGGTTTCTTGTTCAGAAAGCAAACCCTGTCCGCTGCATAACGAATTTAAAGTAATCAGAAAAAACATCCATGAAATGCTACTTAAAACAACTATTAAAGAGTTCAATGGCGATTTAAATTTGGGTGTAACAAATTTGAAAAAGTAATCTTTAAAAACAATAAAGGATAAAAAGGTATTAATATCAATTAAGTAATATGTATTTACAAGTGATAGATTTATATATTTCGAGTCTGTGCCAAGTGTATTCAATAAAAGGCTTAGCATTTGTTTTAGCACTCCAAACGCAAGATTATCGTTTCTTAATCAATAGCCTATTGGTTATTGCTATTGTAGTGATGATTCTGTTACTCGCTGTGATGGCGAAAAGTTTGAGGAACTTAAAAGAATCTTCCTTAAGCAGTAAAGAAAAAGGATCAGCGTGGATCAATCATAAACTATATGACTTTGATGCTGAGCAATTAAAAATCTTAATTAAAAAAATCAATAAAGCAGACAAAAATGATCAACAGGTTGAAACCAAAAATTAGTAAACAAGGCAGTTTTGTGCTGATTTTTCTTTTGTTATCAAGTATCTGCGCTTTCGGGCAAGAGCAGAAAACGAAAGATATCATTACAAACCCCGGGGTGTTAATTACTATAGTTTTGATATTAATTCCGCTTCTGATAGCTGTTTATTTAGCTACTGCGAAGGTGAGAAATCTGGTAAAGAAGGTAAAAGCACAGGATGTTAATGAACAGAAAACTGCTATTTCACAAAGTTTGCGTGAGGATGAGCTGAAAACCCTAAGGCAGTCTCTAGAAAATAGAAAAACGGCAGTTGAGTATAAATTAACCAATAAAGAACTGGGTGGAGATTTACCTCCAGAGGATGCGAAGGGTATGATCCATCGGGTAAGCGAAGTAAATATTGCTCGTTTTATTCCTGATAAAAAGCGATCTACCAAAAGACCATCAGTAAACCCCGAATTAGCTAAATTAATCATCTGGTATTTGGGCGGCGCCGCGTTCTGGTTGGTTTTAGGGACTTCCATTGGTGAGTATTTAGGGATAAAATTTGTAGCACCAGATGTTGATCATATCAGTTGGTTAAGTTTTGGTAGGTTACGCCCGGTGCATACCAATATGGTTTTCTGGGGCTGGTGTTCTTTAGCGATGATTGGCTTGGGTTATTACGTGGTTTATACGGTTAGTAATACCATAGTTAAATCGCTAAAAAGTGCTTGGTTAGCTTTCTGGCTCATCAATGCGTCCGTAATGCTGGGCTCCCTGTCTTTAATGGCAGGAATCAACAATGGTGGTGGCGAATATCGCGAGTATATCTGGCCAATCATGTTGCTTTTTGCAATTGGCGTGGTTATCACTTTAATAAATTATTTGAACATCATCGCTAAAAGAGCTACAAAAGAAATTTATGTTTCCAACTGGTACATTGTATCGGCTGTAATATTTACCATCGTAATTACTTTGGTTGCTTACTTGCCTTTTTGGCAAAATGGCTTGGGAGAAACCATTGCGCAGGGTTATTATATGCACCAAGGCGTAGGAATGTGGTTTATGCTTTTTGTGTTAGGCTTAGTTTATTATTTCCTTCCGCAACAGCTTAACACGCCAATCTATTCTTACAGTTTAGGAATTTTAGCTTTTTGGACGCAGATTTTGTTTTACACGGTAATTGGAACGCACCATTTTATTTTTAGTGCAATTCCTTGGTGGTTGCAAACTACTGCAATTGTGGGTAGTGTGGGTATGTTAATTCCAGTAGCGGCCGGTACCACCAACTTTTTGATGACCATGCGTGGTAACTTTCATAAAGTGGGCTCAAGTTATACCTTGCCGTTTTATTTAGTAGGTATTGTTTTCTATTTTACTGGTTCTTACCAAGGAACAGCCGAAGCATTTAGATCTGCCAATTTATACTGGCACTTTACAGATTTTACCGTGGCACACTCGCATTTGACCATGTATGGGATCATTACATTTTTTCTTTGGGCATTTATCTATACGTTGGTGCCTAGGTTAACTGGTAAAGAACCAACCCATGGTTTGGTTGGTGCGCATTTTTGGATGGCCTTAATTGGGATGATGTTTTATACCGTTCCGTTAATGATCGGTAGTACGTTGCGTGGTGTAGAATGGATGGAAGGAAAACCATTTATTGATACAGTGGCTAACATGGCGCCTTACTGGGTGTGGAGAGCAATTGGTGGTTCTTTAATGTGGGCATCGCATTTGATTTTTGCTTATAACCTTTACACAATGACAAGGAAAAGTGGTGACATTGATACACAAACCGTACTTTTTAATCAGTTAAACCGAGAAGATAATATTTAGATTAAGATGGAAATTTACAATAATCATAAACGCTTATTTATTGTTGCAACGGTTATGTTTCTTGCATTAACATTGTATGCAGCATTAATTCCAGCATATAGGGCGCAAGAGGATAATGCGCCATTACCCAATAGCAAGCCATTAACAGAACAAGAACTCGCTGGTAAAGCAGTTTACGTGAAAGAAGGATGTATAGCTTGCCATACACAACAGGTGCGTAACGTAGATATGGATAAAGTTTGGGGAGAACGCCCAAGTATCGCATCCGATTATGCAAGAAATAAGAGAACAGATTTTTGGCGTAACACTGCAAATCTGTTAGGGTCTGAGCGTACTGGACCGGATTTGACCGAAATTGGAAAACGTCAGCCTAGTAAAGAGTGGAATTTAATCCACCTTTTCAATCCGCGTTCGGTAGTTGGGCAATCGGTTATGCCAGCTTACCCATGGCTTTTTGAAATTAAGGAAAGTGCAGCTGCTGCAGATGTAATTGTTCAAGTTCCGGAAGAATATAGAAAAGGAATCACGGGCGATATTGTGGCTACAGAAGATGCTTTAAATTTAGTGGCTTACCTACAATCTTTAAAGCAGGTAAGTTTGCCTGATGGTAGACCAGTGCCCAAGTTCTTATATCCGAAAGAAGCAACACCAGCTTTGGCGGGCATGCCAGCAGCGGAAAGTGGAGGACTTGACGGAGCAAGTCTGTATGCTGCAAACTGTCAAAGCTGTCACCAAGCAAACGGAGAAGGTTTGCCAGGTGCTTTTCCTTCTCTTAAAGGAAGTAGTATTGTTTTAGATCCAGACCCAACAGCACTGATTACGGTAATTATGAAAGGGTATAATGGAAGAGCGAAGGAAGGTTTTCCAGAAATGCCGGCAATTGGTACAAACAATAATTTGAAACCAGAAGAAATTTCTGCAATCATCAGTCACGAGCGTACCAGTTGGGGTAATGATGCAAAAAAGGTTTCAGTAGAAGAGGTAAAGGCAATTTTAGATCAAATAGGGAAATAATGATTATGACTCAACTAAAAAAATATAAAAGTTTTTTACTGACTGTTTTGCTGATGGTTACGGCCAGTCTTACAACGTTTGCTTGTGAGGTTTGTAATAAAAACCAGCCAAAAATTTTAAGAAACATTACTCACGGAAGTGGACCACAAAGTAACTGGGATTATTTTGTGGTAATTGCAATGGTGCTTATTGCTGTTTATACTTTATACGCAACAATCCGCTGCTTTTTAAGCCGCAAAACGGAGAGCAAATATAACGACATCAAAAACACAATTTTAACACCACAATAATGAAAAGTAAAAGCGAAGTAACTTTATTTATTGACGATGAATTACAGCCAGTAGGGGTTTTTCCGACGCCAGTTTCTTTTGATTTGGATACTACAAAATTACCCGACGGCCAGCATATTCTTAAAATTGTTAGTAAAGACCATAAAGGTAAAGAAGGTATTAAAAAAATTCCTTTTGTTGTTAGAAACGGACCAGCAATAGCTATTGAGGGCTTAAAGAAAGATGAAGTTGTTGATGGTATTGTACCATTAATGATTAACTCGTACGGTAAAGGAGATCAAACTTCGTTTGTATTACATGGTAGTGAAACACCACGCAGTATCCCAATCTGGATTATTATTCTTTTGATATTGTTTGTCGGCTGGGCAGCGTTTTTTACAATCACATCTGATTCAATCTCGTTATTTTAACGAGCTTTAAAATTTGCAGTATGAAAGATATTGAGGGATTGGAAGAGATAAAGGTTTTTGTAGACGATTTCTACCAGAAGGTTAGAGAAGACGATTTTATAGGGCCTATTTTTATGAATGCCATTACCGACTGGGGGCCACATTTAGAACAGATGTATAAGTTCTGGAATGCCGCTTTGTTCGGGGTTCCGGGCTTTAGAGGAAATCCTTTCGCCAAACATGCGCCATTAGGTATTATACCTGCTCATTTTGATAGATGGCTGGTGCTTTTTGATGAAACTATAGATAGCAAATTTGAAGGTATAATGGCAGACGATGCTAAAAACAGGGCGCAGTTAATGGCAACCATGTTTATGAAAAGATTAGCAACCTTAGGCGGAGATGATAAGAAAGTAATCTATTGAGGATGATGGACTCCGATAAGCAAGATATCGCTACAGTTGCCGATATTGAAAACCTGGTTTATAGTTTTTACGATAAAGTACGGGCAAACGAAAGTTTATTCGCTGTTTTTGATCCCATTATAAAAAATAATTGGCCCGCCCATTTAGCCAAAATGGTGAGTTTTTGGTCTACACTGCTTTTATATACACGAGAGTACAAAAGCGATCCTTTAACAAGTCATATGCCTTTACCCTTAACTAAACAACACTTTGAAACATGGATGTTGTTATTTACAGAAACCTTAGATGAATTGTTTAAAGGCGAAATAGCGGAAAATGCTAAAAAAAGAGCGTTTAGCATAGCCCGGATAATGAAAGCAGTGAAAAACATCGACGTGAAATAAGTTTATTTTATAGAATAGCATAAGTTCTTCTAATTATTATCCCGGATGTGACGGAAGTCAATTTTTTATTGTTCTAAAAATTCGACATTGGAAGTCCTAAATTAAAATAATGGCAATTAAAAGTAATTCTTATATCGCAAGGCTTTCTCAAGACCATCATCTAGAGCATTCTTTTTGTAAAAGAATTGAAAAGGGAATCGAGCTAGATGTTTCTTTAGACCGCATCCGTAATTACGTTAGTTTTTTTTGGGAACAACATTTAAGAAAACATTTTTTAGAAGAAGAACAGCTTTTGTTTAAGAGTATAGATGATGTTTTTTGTACCAAAGGAAAAGAAGACCACATCTCCATAATTTCAGAAATCGAAAAAATTGTTTCGGGAAATAATGTAGGGAAGCATAATTATCTTCATTTGGTGTCCTCAATTTACCAGCACATCAATTTCGAGGAAAGAGTTTTATTTCCACATTTAGAGCTTTTACTACCCGAAGAAGAACTCAAAAATATTCAAGAACGTTTGTCGCAGTCACACTTAGATAGTTTTGAGGATGACTTTAGCGATGAATTTTGGCAGAGCAATTAATATCAGTTTGGATAATATCTCTTTTGAAATAATATACGACGGCGAACCTCACCAAATTACTACCCGTAACAATGAGTATGTAAATTTAATGATGTTGATTTATGATCGCTTTGCAGATGAAGAGTTTGGCGACTGCCGAGGAATGGGAAAATGTGGTACTTGTATGGTGGAGATATTAAACGCAAGAGAAAAGCTAGCGAGTTTCGACAGGAATGAAGCAACAACATTAGCTAAAATGGATGTAAATCAGCAAAATATCAGACTATCCTGTCAACTGATGATTGATAAAAACCTAAACGGACTACAGATTAGAGTTTTGTGATTTTAACATATTGAGATCGATCTGTTGATGCTATAATTAGCTAAAAACAAAAAAGCCAATGTTGAAAAACATTGGCTTTCACTTTATACATTAAAATCGACTAAGCGTCAATCTTAGCGTATTTCGCATTCTTTTCAATAAACTCTCTACGTGGTGCAACTTCGTCACCCATTAACATAGAGAAAATATGATCAGCTTCTACGGCGTTATCAATAGTAACTTGTTTTAAAGTTCTAGTTGCTGGATTTAAGGTGGTTTCCCATAACTGCTCGGCATTCATCTCTCCTAAACCTTTATAGCGTTGTATGTGTACGCTTTCTTCTTTACCCGCACCTTTTAAACGTTGAACTGCAACATCGCGTTGTGCATCATTCCAGCAATATTCAAACTCTCTACCTTTTTTAACTTGGTAAAGCGGTGGAGCGGCAATATATACGTTTCCAAACTCTATCAAAGCTTTCATGTAACGGAAAAAGAACGTTAAGATCAACGTGGTAATGTGCGAACCGTCGATATCAGCATCCGTCATGATGATGATTTTGTGATACCTTAATTTCTCTAAGTTTAAAGCCTTATCATCTTCCGCAGTTCCTATACTTACACCTAAAGCAGTGAAGATATTCTTGATCTCGTCGTTCTCATAGATTTTGTGCTCCATGGCTTTCTCCACGTTCAAGATCTTACCTTTCAAAGGTAAGATAGCTTGGAAATCACGGTCACGACCTTGTTTTGCAGTTCCACCCGCAGAGTCACCCTCCACTAGGTATAATTCGCAGGCGTAAGGATCTTTATTAGCACAATCGGCAAGTTTTCCTGGTAAGCCAGAACCGCCCATTACGTTTTTACGCTGTACCATTTCTCTGGCCTTACGGGCGGCAGCTCTAGCGGTAGCAGCTAAAATTACTTTATTTACAATCAGCTTAGCTTCCTTAGGGTTTTCTTCCAAAAAGTTTCCTAAAGCTTCTCCAACTGCAATGTCAACAGCTCCGGTCACCTCGTTATTACCTAACTTGGTTTTTGTTTGACCTTCAAACTGAGGTTCCATTACTTTTACCGAAATTACAGCAGTTAAACCTTCTCTAAAGTCATCACCGGTAATCTCAATTTTTAGGTTTTTTAACAAACCAGACTTATCTGCATACGATTTTAAGGTACGCGTTAATCCACGTCTAAAACCAGCGATATGTGTACCACCCTCATGCGTATTAATGTTGTTTACATAAGAGTGTACATTTTCACTATAAGAGTTGTTGTAAGTGAAAGCAAGCTCAACGGGAATGCCGTTTTTCTCACCTTCAATATAAATTGGCTCCGGAATTAAAGGAGTACGTGTATCGTCTAAATACGCTACAAATTCTCTTAAACCGCCTTCACTGTAAAAATATTCTGATAAAAAAGAACCATCCTCATTAACCTCTCGTTCATCCGTTAGGGTTAATTTAATACCTTTATTTAAGAAAGCAAGCTCTCTTAATCTGCTTGCAATAGTATCAAACTTGTATTCAGTAGTTTGGGTGAAAATGGTATCATCAGGTGTAAACGTTACAATAGTTCCCGTATCGGTTGATATTCCAACTTCTTTAACCGGGTATTGTGGTTTACCGCATGAATATTCCTGAACAAATACTTTGCCTTCGCGGTGTACTTCTGCTTTTAAATGGATAGATAATGCGTTAACACAACTTACACCAACTCCGTGTAAACCACCAGAAACTTTATAGGTATCCTTGTCAAATTTACCACCTGCGTGTAAAACCGTCATTACTACTTCTAAAGCAGACCGTTTTTCTTTGGTGTGCATCGCAGTTGGGATACCACGACCGTTATCACTAACTTTTATTGAATTATCTTTTAAAATAGTTACAAAAATATCTGTACAGTAACCAGCTAAAGCCTCATCAATAGAGTTATCTACAACTTCATACACTAAATGGTGCAGACCTTTTGTGCCTGTATCGCCAATATACATCGACGGACGTTTACGAACGGCTTCTAAACCTTCTAAAACCTGAATATTATCGGCCGAATAATGTGATTTGTCTTCCTTTTCTTCGCTCATTATTTATTTAAATCAATACCCGTAAAAATACGTTTTATGCTTGGCATTCCGAAACGGTGTGGATAATTCGTTTTTTGTGGGAATCGTGTAATTATAGGCTTGTCATATTTCTTATGCGCACAATTTTTAGGTTAGAAGCGGAAACATAATTATGCTTGGGTTTGTGGCTGTTTTTTGGCTTTTGTACATGTTTTTCCCCTAATAGGGTAATAACTTCTTTTCTCAATTTTACACATTTTTATATGAATCATAGTTTGATTATGGATAGAGTGTGTTTTTTATGTATTTTTTCTTGTGGTAGTATTATTGTCTTATTTTCTATGAGGTTAAAAATTTTATTTATAAAAAGCCTTGCAAAGTTATTTCAGTTAAAATTAATTGTAACCCGTTATTAGTTGAAGCGTATAAAAGATGTGTGGTGTGGAAAAACGGGGTCATAAAGAGAACCTAAAGGGACATTAAAATGAAAAAGAATTTTTACTTACTATTATTCACACTTAGTATTTTTGCAGTTGCTTGTACAAAAGAGCAGTTGCCAGGTGTTTCTCCATATTCCGGACAAAAGGAGCTGGTGGAATTTGTATTTCTAAAAGCTAACAACCCAACTTTAGACAAAGATTATAAAGCAAGTTTTGACGGACAAGCGATAAATATAGAAGTGCCTAAAGGGATAGACTTAACGGCATTGGTTCCAACTTTTGAATTGTCAGAAAAGGCTACTTTAATGATTGGCGACACCAAGGTTGAGAGTGATAAAACTCCAGTCAATTTTTCCAAGCCACTTTCAATTACTGTTGTGGCGCAGAATAAAAGTATTTTTAAGTATTACCCATCTGTTTTGTTGGTTGGCGTAACGCAGGATTTTGAAGCGAACAGCAAGACCTCATACCATAACTATATCACAAATAATTTATACATCGATTTGTCAACGGCTATTCAAAAAACCGCTTTGGGTGTAAACTATTACGAGGATGCTTATAATGCAAGAGCGTACGGAGATTTTGACAAAGATGGTGATTTGGATATCATAGGAGGTACAAGTAATGCATATGGCACTAATGCGTTAGAACTGGAGTATTTTAGAAATGATGTTTTTGAATTTAAAAAGGATCAAAGTGTGTTTAGCAATGGCATGCCTAAAATGTTGAATGCCAGAAAGGCGATTGTTGCGGATTTAGACAATAACGGATGGTTAGATGTGGTATTCGTAGGTTCTGGATTTGATCAGAGTCCTTATAGTGGCGAAACCATCAAAATTCTGATGAATTATAACGGTAAATTCGCTGTAAAAGACTTAAATATCAATAAAAGCTACTTTGCATCTGTAACTGCCGGCGATATTGATAACGATGGTGATATTGATCTGTTTGTAACTGATAACAAGTCCATCAGTAAGTTTTTAATTAATGATGGAGCAGGTAATTTTAATGAAGATTTAGCAATTTATCCAGGTGAATTATGGGGTAAGGCATATTATTCCTCTGAGCTTTATGATATCAATAAGGATGGTTATTTGGATTTGGTAACCGGTGGACATGAGCACAATAATGCAAATACAATTATTCTTTTAGGGAATGCAAGTGGAAACTTTATAACTTCTAGAATGGTTACTATACCAGCTATATCTGGCTTTGGCGTAGTGGTTGATATTGATTTTATTGATTATGATAAAGATGGTAAAACGGATGTTCTGATTACAAGAACAGGTGATGGTAAGTTGGAGCAGGGATATTATAAAGGTTATTATCTACAGTTATTGAAGAACGGCGGTGATAAATTTGAAGACGTAACTAAAACGGTGTTGAGCAACAATGCAAGCAATAGCGCAAGATGGATTAATTTGGTGCGGGTGCATGATGTGGATAATGATGGCGATATGGATATTACAACAGATGATAAGTTATATGGCTTATCTTGGATTAACAATAATGGTACATTCTTAAAAAAATAGGGTTAAATAGTTGGTTTGATAGGGCAGGATGTTTACACATCCTGCTTTTTTTGTTTTAGAACTATTTTTTTGTTTATTTATACAATGGCGAACACGACAGTTGATTTGGCCGAAAACATCAGTTTCGGAAATTTGGAGTTATTGGCAAAGCAAGTTGTAGAAGGATTTGTAACAGGTTTGCACAAAAGTCCTTTTCACGGGTTTTCTGTAGAATTTGCCGAGCATCGTTTGTACAACAACGGAGACTCTCTTAAAAACATCGATTGGAAACTGTTTGCCCGTACCGATAAGCTGTTTGTTAAGCGATTTGAGGAGGAAACTAATTTACGTTGCCATTTATTGATAGATCGCTCCTCGTCCATGTATTATCCCGAAAAGGGAATCAACAAGTTTGCTTTTAGTGCATTGGCGAGCGCTGCCATTATCAATCTTTTAAAAAGACAGCGAGATGCTTTTGGTCTAACACTTTTTGCAGAAGAAATTGAGTTCCATTCGGCAGCCAAGTCTACCACAAGCCACCAAGCTTTTTTGTTGAACGAATTAGCTACAAGGTTAACAGAGCAGAAGAAAAGCGTAAAAACCAGTCTGATAGCTAACATTCATGCTATTGCTGATAAAATCCCAAAACGTTCATTTGTGATTTTGTTTACAGATATGTTTTCTGCCGAAGCAGACGACACTTATTTAGATGAAGTTTTTGTTGCGCTACAGCATCTTAAATATCAGAAAAATGAAATTATTATTTTTAATGTGAACGAACAGAAACATGAGCTGGACTTTGATTTTGAAAACAGACCTTATCATTTTGTTGATGTTGAAAGCGGGGCAGAAATAAAGCTAAATCCATTACAGTTTAAAGAAATGTATCTTCAGAAAATAAAAACTTTTAAAGAGAAACTCCATTTAAAATGCGGGCAGTTTAAAATCAATTTTGTTGATGCAAAGATTGAAGATGGTTTTTACCCTATATTGAATGCTTGGTTGCTAGCCCGAGCGAAGAAGTGATTGAACCAAATACTCCTCGAACAAAAAAATCTTTTAAATTGGGATTTCAATTAATTCTTGAACCATTAATTTCAAACTAAAATGATGAATAAAACGAAAGCTACGCTACTCATACAATTTGCTTTATTGCTGAGCTTTACGAGCTTGTTAGCCGATGTGAAATTACCCGCAATTTTTGCCGATAACATGGTGTTACAGCAACAGAGTGAAGTGGCTATTTGGGGAAAAGCCAAAGCAAATGCCAAGGTAAAGCTGACTACATCTTGGAATAAGGAGAGTTATAACGTTACCACAACAAGCGATGGTAGTTGGAAAGTTAAGGTTGCCACGCCAAAAGCTGGTGGTCCGTATCAGATAAATATTAACGATGGTAAAACGATTACCTTAAAGGGTGTATTGATTGGCGAGGTTTGGGTTTGCTCTGGTCAGTCGAATATGGAAATGCCGATGAAAGGTTTCCGTAACCAAGCAGTTTCAGGCTCGGCGGCAGCGATAGCTTTTTCTGAAAATCCACAGATTCGTTTGTTTACCGTTAAAAAGAGTAAAAGCTTAACACCGTTAAATGATTTTGACGCCCAATGGAGTTTGTGCGAGCCGGAAAGTGTGAATAATTTTAGCGCCGTGGCTTACTACTATGGATTGATGTTACATAAAAAACTACAAGTTCCTATCGGATTAATACAAGCTACCTGGGGCGGTACACGCATTGAACCTTGGATTAGTGAAATGGGTGTGAAAAATTTTGATTGGCTAAAACTTCCAGAAGAGAAGCCAGTTGATAACCTCTCACAACAAACGCCTACTGTCCTGTTTAATGCGATGATTAATCCAATGGTAGGTTATGGCATTAAGGGAGCAATCTGGTACCAAGGCGAATCTAACAGAAAAGAATATGTGGAATATGAGAAATTAATGCCGGGTTTAATCAATGACTGGAGGAGCGCTTGGAACGTTGGCGATTTTTCATTTTATTATGTACAGATAGCACCCTATAACTATAAAACAACTACTGCAAATTCTGCTTATTTACGCGAGGCACAATTAAAGGCATCTACCAGTTTGCCTAATATTGGTATGGCAAGCATTCTTGATATTGGCGACGAGGCTTTTATCCATGCGCCAAATAAAGAAACAGTAGGACAACGGCTTGCATTTATGGCTTTAGAAAAAACTTACGGGGTTAAAGGAATACAATCAGGAAGTCCGGTTTTAAAGGAAATGAAAATAGCTGACGCTAAAGCGATGCTAACTTTTAGTAATGCGCCACTTGGATTAACATCTTACGGGAAAAAGCTACTAAATTTTGAGATTGCCGGGGCCGATCAAAAATATTACCCAGCAGATGCGGTGCTCACCAATATTGGAGTTGATGTGTCATCGAGTTTAGTTAAAGAGCCTGTTGCGGTACGTTACGCATTTAAAGATTTTGTAATTGGCGACTTATTTGGTTTAAACGGCTTTCCTGTGTCGTCTTTCCGTACAGATAATTGGAATTAATAGGTCTGTTTTTTTAGATAAGTTAAAAGAATGTTTGAAAAGTGGGTAAACCCAGAGCTTAATATTGTGAACCCGATATAAGCTCTCGGTTTTTTACACAAATCAAAATAGGTTCAAAGTTGCCAATCGATCGCATCTTTGCCATTCTTTACTAAATAGGCATTTGCCTTGCTAAAAGGTTTAGAACCGAAAAAACCGTTATACGCCGAAAAAGGAGAGGGGTGAGGAGATTTTATAATCAAATGTTTTTGGGTATCAATTAGTGCTTCTTTTTGTTGTGCATAATTGCCCCACAATATAAAAACAATATTTTCTGTGCGATTGGAGATGGTTTTAATCACTTCATCGGTAAAAATTTCCCAACCCTGTTTTTGATGCGAAGCTGGCTTGCCAGCAGCAACTGTTAAAGTGGCATTTAATAAAAGAACACCTTGGTTTGCCCACTTGCTCAAATTACCGTTTTGTGGGGCCGTAAAATTCTGAAATTCGGCCTGTAGCTCTTTAAATATGTTGCGTAAGGATGGCGGAAGCTTAATGCCATCTTGAACGGAGAAAGAAAGACCATGTGCTTGTTTTGCACCATGATATGGGTCTTGTCCTAAAATTACCACTTTAACCTTATCAAAGGGAGTGAGTTCAAAGGCATTAAAAATTACATTATTTGCTGGGTAAATTAATTCCCCATTTCTCTTTTGCATTTCCAAAAAGCTTTTCAGATTAGCGAAATAGGGTTTGTCAAACTCCGCTTTTAATAGTGTAAGCCAAGAAGATTCTAATTTAACCGACATATTTATCGTTTTTATTGATTTAAAGCCTAAATAAATAGATATTTGCGCCACTAAAATAAAACAATTAATAAGCAGCTATGCCAAATTTTATAAGAATAATTATTGCCGGTTTAATATTGGGTACGGCAATTACGCTAATCGTTTTCTCTTTTTGGGGATGGGGAATATTATTGATTTTTATAGCCATATTGGTGTTCGTTACCTTTATTTTTAACGAAAGAATGCTTTTGGCGCAATGGTATTTGCGTAAAGAAAATATGGATAAAGCAGAAACTACTTTGTTGAGTATCAAAAATTACGAAAGAGAACTGTACAAAGGGCAATACGGCTATTACAACCTTTTGATGGGGCTAATCGAATCTCGCAGATCGCCGATGAAGTCGGAAAAGTTTTTTAAAAAATCTTTAAGCTTAGGTTTAACCATGGATCATAACATCGCTTTAGCTAACTTAAGTTTAGCGGGAGTTGAGATGGGTAAAAGAAATAAAAGAGAAGCCCAAAGGTTATTGAAAGAAGCTGAGAAAGCAGACAAAAATAAATTGCTTGCCGATCAAATAAAGATGATGAAAGGCCAAATGTCTATGTTGGACAAAACCCAACAGGTACGTGGCGGAAAAGGAAGCTACAGACAGTTTTAGTAAGCTGTTTTAAATTATATGTAAAAGCAAATTGGCGATGAGTCGGTTTGCTTTTTTTATTTAGGTGCAATGATTAATTGTTGTAGGAGGAAATTGATTATTGAAATTAACCCGCAAATTTTCTTGATGCTACAACACAAAGAATCACACCAATGGTAACCAACATCATCAATGTACTGACTTCTTCCTGCAGTAAGCTGGTTGCCAGCGCTAAACCAAAAAAAGGTTGCAGTAACTGTAATTGACTAACGGACGCAGTACCACCTTGTGCCAATCCTCGGTACCAAAAAATAAATCCTATAAACATGCTAAATACCGAAACATAACCTAAACCTAGCCAAGAAGCTATGCTGATTCCCCTCAGTGTAGGTGGAAAAAAATAGAATAATAATAAAATCATCAGTGGTAAAGCAATCGCCAAGGCCCAAGAAATTACCTGCCAACCACCTAAACTTTTCGAGAGTTTTGCGCCTTCGGCATAGCCCAACCCACATAAAACAACCGCTAAAAGCATGAGTAGGTTACCCGTCGGAGAATTTGAAACTCCTTGATAGACGGCAAAACCAACGACCAATGATGCGCCTAGAATGGAGAATAGCCAAAATGCTGGGTGAGGCTTTTCCTCGTTGCGAATTACTCCGAAGATTGCAGTTAATAAAGGAAGTATGCCAATAAATACCACAGAACTGGCAGACGTGATATGCTTTAGCGCCATTGCACTAAAAAGTGGGAAACCGATTACGACTCCAATTGCGGTGACTATTAATTGCGAGAATTGCTTTTTGGTTGGCCTTCTTTGATTAAAAAACAACAGCACAAAAACGGCTAACAGTCCAGCAACGGAAGCCCTGGCAACGGTTACAAAGATTGGATTAAAGCCCATGACAGCTATCCGCGTTGCCGGTAAAGATCCACTAAAGATCAATACGCCAATAAATCCGTTGACCCAACCCTTGCTTGATTTTTCTGGCAGTTTTTCCATTGGGCTCAAAAGTAAACAACAGAATGGGAAAATATAGTTCGACGGTTTTCTTTTTGATTAACACTATCCCCACAGAAAAACCTCAAAATTATAGTCAATAAACGCCTTTCAGCTAAAGAGACCTTAAAGTTGCATCTGGAGACAAAAAGAAATACAGCGTGGAATTGTTCTCGAAGTGAAATACGTCCGCTATGGAAAGAGGAACACCATTAGGTTCCATGTGAAATTTGAAAGGAATATAAAACGGTGATAAAAAAACGGTGAGCAAAATTGCCCACCGTATAAATATACTCCCCATTGCGGTGAGTACACTTCCAACTAAACTAAAACTAATCGCTTAAATCCACTCTAGTGTTTGTAATTGAGTTGCGTTTCATTACATAGAGTCCATTATTTAATTTCACAATCAATCATTATAATGTATTATTATATAGGTTTTTAGCGTTAGGCTTTGTGCATTCTGCTTTTAGCCTTTATGTAATATTATTTTGATTGTTTGATGTTTAATAAAACAGGAGCCAAACTAGCATTGGTTGAAACTAATTTTATTTGCGTTGTACGATCTAAACCTGTTGCGTTTGCATTAATTGTCAGTTTTAATTTGAAGTCTCCAGCACCAAAGTTCTTTTCTGTAATGCACCAAGTATTGGTTGGATTCTGGGTGATAGACCATCCATTTGTTCCTGCAATGATATTGATATTTGTAATTGTTTGGGTAGGAGGGAAAAGTGCAGAAGGATCTTCTACCACTGCGGTGAACGTAGCGCTCTGAATAGGTTTTATCGGCTGATCCTGTTTTTTACATCCCGTCGCTGCAAAAGCAATTAAAAGAACTATTGCACAATATTTTATAATTTTCATCTGATTTAAATTTAAAGTATAAATAATTATTACCAGCCAGGGTTTTGAACCCACTTTTCACTTGTTAATTGTAACATCCTTTGCTGAATTGGCAATAGATAATCCCGACCTATATTAAACTTATAGCCTGTAGGCAATGTGTTTTTAAAAGGGTCGATGTAACGTACCGCATCTCCAGATGTACCGGTTAAGTAAAGGTTGATTGATTTTCCAGTGGGGGCAGTATCATAATAAAGTGCTCCTTTATAAAAACCTGTAGGTACGTTTTGGGTGGCCATATCGCTGCCTACAAAAAGACTTCCTAAGGGTCTTTTGCCAACCAACAAGTCGTCCGCAACAGCCCATCTAAAAATATCATCTACACGGAAACCCTCGCATGCAAGCTCTACTCTACGCTCCCTCCTTACTGCTTGTAGTACTGATGAAAGATTTTTGAAAGGATAATCGGCTGCTGTGTTGTATTCTCTTGCAAAATCAACGGCAGGCATGCCACAGCGATCTCTTAATGGTTTTAATGCATTTGCAATCAAGGTTGCGTCACCCCCTAATTCAGCCATAGCTTCTGCATAGTTCAACAGTACCTCGGCATATCTAATAGCAATGGCTGGTGTCATGCTTTTAAAATCGTCGGAAGTTGCCGGTACACTGCTGTATTCTAAAAACTTATGCAGTGGAAAACCTGTAGTGTTTCTGTTAAAGCCGGTTTGATCTATCGGTGGATAATTAGGCACAACTATATTTACCGGACGTAAAGGCTGACCAGGAACACCCACTGTTTGCGATAAGCGAGAATCTCGCTGGCTTGCCAATAGCTCTTTTGAGTAGATTTGCTGTGCATTAGATCGTTCTGTACCTAGAAAGGGTCTGCCGTCGGCAGTTAAATAATCGTCTACTAAAGAAAGTGCAACTCCTAAATCTCCTCCGTCTGTTGAAGTGTACTTTGAAACACTATGGCCAATGTTGTCTGCTATATTATATTTTCTCCATAACATCACTTCACGGTTGGCCGAAAGGTCATAGGTAGTAAATAAATCAGAATAATCTTGTTGTGGTTTACCTGTATTGTGAATTGCCCAACGTCCGCTTGATATTACAGTAAGTGCTGCATCACGAGCCTGTGTGAGGTAGGCCTGAATTTTAGCATCGGTGATACCTATGGTAAAAAACTTATCGTTTTTTAGTTTATGGTATTTTTGCCAAGTACCTTCGTAAAGTGCAATTCGTGATTTATAAGCTAAAGCAACATCTTTATGTACACGTAAGCTCGAACTATTAGAAGCTGTTGGTAGTAGCGAAATAGCCACATCCAAATCGTTCAAAACAGAGTCAATTACCAAGGTGCGAGGATCTCTGGGTACTTTCATTACTTCCGGATCTTCTGGTAGAACTTTATTTACCCAAGTTAAATCTCCGTAGCTTTTTACCATGTTGAAATATGTAAGCGCTCTAAAGAACCGAGCTTCGCCCACATATTGGTTAATCGAACTCTGGCTTCCTACTGCATTTTTATAGTTGCCCAAAAAATAGTTCAGGTTTCTTATAGTGGTATAACCGCTTAAGGTACTTGCGTTGCTCAATGCAAGCTGACCAGTTAATCTGGTGTTTACCGATGAGAAAATAAGATTATCCGTACCTGCATCATCAAAAGCAATTCCTGCACCGCCAACTGTAGTTGGTTGTGTAGGCAGAATGCTATAGAATTGATTTACATACAAACGCAATTCATTAGTACTTGCTAAAGGATTAGCAGTACTCAGTGCGTCCAAAGGTTTGCGCTCTAAAAAATCTTTGTTACAAGAACAGACTGTTAGCGCCACTAAAAAAAGCACTAATTTAGTTATATTGATTTTTTTCATTTTCGTTAAATTTATAGTGAAACAGCTAGACCAAATGCATATACTTTACTTAACGGATAAGATTTACCCGTTCCATTTGAGCCCGACAATCCTTCTGGATCAAACATTTTTGCCAGATTGGTAAACACGAACAGGTTTTCCCCGGTTACAAATACATTGACTCTGCTAAGCTTAAGCTTGTTAATAATTTGTGAAGGCAATACATAGTTAAGTGTTAGGTTCTTTAACCTTAAGTAGGAAGCGCTTTGGAGAAACCTGTCTGCAACTTGCTGCGTTTTGTTTGCAAAAGAAGGCTGAGTGCCTCCAGGTGAAGCATATGGATTAGGATAATAAGCATTGGTATTTTCGGGTGTCCAATAATCTAAATGTTGTTTAAAGACCGTAACTTGAGCCAAAGATCCAGACCCCCAAAAATAAACATCACCTAAGCCTGGCGCAAAGTCCTTTTTGCCAATACCTTGCAAAATACAAGACATGGTAAGCCCTTTCCAGCTAATACTTCCGTTTAATGCATAAGAGTAACGGGGCGTGGTATTTCCTATTACTGACAGATCACCCATATCGCCAAGTTTGTTGCTGCCGTTATTTATCTTCCCATCGTTGGATGTATCTAAATATTTCACATCACCAGGTATCCAGTCTCGGGCAGATAAAAAGCTTCGATTTAGTTTGTTGTACTCAGTAGCATCTGCGGCGTTTTGAATAAGTCCGCCGGTTTTGTATCCCCAAATCTCACCAATGTTTTTACCCTCGTAAAAGGTGCCACCAGGATTCGTAAAAGTAGGATTCTGGTACCTGGTTACTACAGATTTATAATCAGATAGCACTCCGCCTACTCGGTAGTTAATATCCTTATTGATATTACCACGCCAGTTTAAGCTCAGCTCCCAGCCTCTAGTCCGTAAATCTGCGTTGTTGCTAGATGCCACGGCACCTCCAAACATGTCTGCGATGTCAAACGATGGACCTAACATGTCTTTGGTGTTTCGTTGGTAAACATCCGCACTACCAGTTAAACGATTACTCAGAAGCTCAAAGTCGATTCCAACGTTACTGCTCAATACCCTTTCCCAAGTTAGAGACGGGTTATAAGGTGCAGGAGCTAAAATGTTTCCTTCACGACCGTTCTGGTAATACCATCTTGGTCCTGCACCACTTGGTCCAGGTACCGCGATAGACATAGTTTGTGCGTAAGAGTAAATTGGTGCACCAGCCTGATTTCCAAGCGTACCATAAGAACCTCTTATTTTTAAGAGATTGATTTTATTGCCTAAATTTTTAATAAAATCTTCTTCAGCAAGGTTATAGCCAACAGACATTGATGGGAAAAATCCCCATCTGTTGTTGGAGGCAAAACGGGAAGAACCATCGTATCTTGCATTGGCTTCAAAGAGGTATTTGTTTTTATAATTATAGCTTACACGACCGAAATAACCCTTGGTTGCCCACTCATTTCTTGCTTCCTTAGATACCCCTGGCGTAGTAGTTAATACCAAACCTGGTGTAGAAAAACTGATTAAATCTTGCGCACTTGTACCTAATGAATCAAATCTGCTCAGTTCCTGTTGATATCCAGCAAGCAAATTTATCTGGTGTCCATCACCAATTTTTAGATCATACGAAGTGTAAATATTTGGAGAAATGTATGTGTTTGTAGAGCCAGACCTACCGTAACTGCCGGAAAGTACAATTCCAAACTCTGACCTATTTACCAATTTTGGTGTGCCATCAATCCCGTAAATAGTACCAGGTAGTAATAAAGCAGAATTATCAATATTGGTTCTCTGAAGGTTAAAATCAAGGTTAATGTTCCAATTTTTAACAGGGGTAATTTTCAAACTCGGTGAAATACTCAATGAATTCTCTATGGTCTCATTTTTTGACCCTGCTTTTAAGTAAGGCACACTCGAGATTTCGTTGAAGTTCCCACTTAAATCATACGGAGATATATTAGGTCTCATCCTTAGCATATTATGGAAAAACAAGTTTTCGAAGCCTGGAGAAAACGGACTATTATAAGTGCTTTGTGAGTATTTAGAGTTAACAGATGCCTTAATCCATTTCGCTACGTTAGCACTTACGGAAGTATTAAAATTATAACGCTTATAGTTAATGTCAGCATATCTTAATGATCCACCCTCACTATTGCTTCCTCCAGAAACATAATATTGGATATCTTTTGTGCCACCGCTTACGTTTAAATTATGCGTTTGACGGAGGGCAGAAGGTTTATAATTGAAATCAAGCCAGTTGGTGTTAGCTATCCCGTTTGCGGTATTTTCCCAATTAGAAAGATAATTATCATTCGCTTCGGGAAGAACCGGAAAACCAGACGGATCTGCTATAAATGCCTTTAGTTTGGCTAGTTTATCATCGGTATATTGTTTGCTCCCTGTTGCATTAAAGGTAGAGGCGTTAAAATACTGCGCAAAATCGTAAGAATTAACCAGTTCTGGAAGTTTTGTAGGAGAAGTAAGTCCAACATTGTTTGAATAAGTAATCTTCGTTTTGCCTTCTGAGCCTTTTTTTGTAGTAATCAGGATTACGCCATAAGCGGCCCTGGCCCCATAAATAGCAGAAGCTGCAGCATCCTTTAAAACAGATATAGATTCTATGTCATCTGGGTTTACCCGGTCAAGTGGCATGGGCGTACCATCAACCAAAACAAAAGGATTATCCGTGTTACTTAAATTTCCAACTCCTCTAATATTTATAGCATAACTTTGACCAGGTTTTGTGTTCCCGGTAGCGTTTACGTTTAATCCAGGCACAATGCCCGCAAGTCTTTGGCTGGCATTGGTTACGGGTCTGTTTTCCAGATCTTCGCCTTTCACTACAGATACTGCTCCGGTAAGGTTTACCTTTTTCTGCGTACCGTAACCTATCACAATAACGTCGTTTAAGGAACCTGATATTGCTTTAAGTTTGATAATTAAATCCTTTCCTGATGTCGCTTTTACTTCAATAGTTTGATAACCAATACTTGATATTGTTAACGTCTGTCCTTCATCTAAGTCTACCAGTTTAAAATTACCACCAACATCGGTAACAGTGCCTTTTGTGGTGCCTGTTACTCTTAAAGATGCGCCAGGAATCCCTGTGCCGGTTTCATCAACTATCTTTCCTCGCACATCTATTTTATTTGCTTTTTCAATATCTGCAAAAGCATTTTTTGATAGTTCTTTTACGATTACCGTTTTTTCTGTGATGGTATACGTAAATGGTTGGTCTTTAAAACAGATATCTAAAGCTGATGTTAGACTTGTTTGTTTAAAATCTACCGTTACAAGCTTGTCTTTTTTGAGTAAGTCTATGTTATAAAAGAAATCGTAGCCTGTTTGGATATTTATTTGTTCAAATACTTTTTCTAGATGCGCATTTTTTAGCTTTAAAGTAATGGTTTGAGCATAAATACTGGCAGCATTTACCTGCATAATTCCCATCAAAAGCAGAAAAGACATTAGTTTCATTATTCGAAAGAATTTAAGAGTGCAGCGAGACTCACTGCTGAAAATTTTCCTGTAAAATTTCATACATTTGGTTAGTTTAGGTTTAAAATTGTGACTCTTTAATTAAGAAAAGTTTGAAAGCCTGAGCATTCTGAGGGAATCCTGATTGCAGTCAGGATCCCTTTTTTGTCCAAATTACTTCATTACGGTTACCCTCCTTCCTGAAATTTTGAAATGAACATTTCCTGTTTCTTCTATTATTTTTAAAACACTTGAAATACTTTTAGTTTGGGATATTTTACCAGCAAAAATTAGATTAGGATTTTTTCCGGTTTCAAAAACCACATCTATATCATACCAGCGTTCTAGTTTCCGCATGATACTTTCTAAATCTTCATTAGTAAACGTGAAGTATCCACTTTTCCACGCAACAACATGCTCAACATCTACTTGCGAGATTTCTAAATGATTTGCCTGTAATACGGATTGCTCTCCAGGTTTTAAAATGGTAGACTGTTTAGCAGTTTTACTGTTTATTTTTACACTCCCTTCCAGTAAAGTTGTTTTTACTGATGATTCGTTTTCGTAAGCACTAACATTAAAATGTGTTCCTAATACCTCTATTTCTTGTGTATTAGTAATTACTTTAAATGGTTTGGATTTATTTTTTGCTACTTCAAAGTAAGCTTCTCCATACAATTGAACCAATCTTCGGTCTTGTTCAAACTGCACCGGAAATTTTAAAGAAGAACCTGCATTTAGCCAAACTTTAGTCCCGTCTGAAAGACAAATGGTGAATTTTTGACCAACAGGTGTTCGGATTTCGTTATAAACAGTTTTTTCAGAGGGGCTATTTGAAGGCTCATTGTTATAGGAATAAACCAGTTGTCCCGTATCATCTTTAGTAACTGCCACATCTTTTTGATGGTTAATCGTACCTTCCTTAATTTTAGACAGATTTATTTCTGAGCCATCTTCTAGTATTAATACAGGAGCGGAAACTTCTTTTTTGTTATGGATTATTTCCTGTTTAGGACTGTAAGCTGTATTTTTAAGTTTATCAGTCGTTTTTAAACTAATTAACACGCCAATGGCGAATAAAATTGTTGCGGCAGCAGACCACATCCATATCCGGTAAGTCGATTTGTCTTTTACTAACTTAACTTGGATTATACGGTATAAAAAACTCTTATAGTCTTGTTCTGAGCCATTGAATTTATGAGGTATTTTAAAGATGTCCGAATTATCTTCGTTATAGAACTGATATAACTCTTGCTCTTCCGCTTCAGTAATGTCGCCTGAGAGCCACTTCGCAGAAAGTTCATTATATCGTTTTGCCATTTCGGGTGTATGCATATTTCCAAGTATCTAATATTAAGTACTACTTGGACGCGTTTACCCTTAGTGTTTTATAAAAAAAATATAAAATGGTGGCGTAGACTCGATTTTAAAGTCTTTAAGGCTTTGCTGATATGCGCTTCCACTGTCTTTTGCGATATTCCCAATATCGAGGCAATTTGTTTTTGACTCATTCCGTCTTCCCTGCTTAGTTCAAAAACGACCCGACACTTCTCGGGCAAATTTAGTATTGCGTTTTTTAAATCAAGATTAAGCTCTTTAAGGCTTATCGAATCCTGGATTACTTGTTGCGGTTGTGCAGTTTTGAAATTTTGATATTGAGCGTCTTGATGCCTCCTTGCCCAAATTTTTATAACCTGATATTTTAGTGCGAGGTGTAAATAGCTTTTTAGGCAAACAATTGATGGCAGTTTCTCTCTTCTTTTCCATAAAGAAACAAACAAATCAGTTAAAATATCTTCCGCTTCTTCGGTATTAGAAAGCTTTTGACCTGCCTTTGTTAATAGAATTTTCCAATACCTTGTGTAAATTTCCTGAAAAGCTTTCTCGTCGTCTTCTTTTAGCAAATCCAGTAAAACCGGATCAGGTAATGAGGAATAAATAGGCATATCGAAATTAGGTTTTCTTGGTTTGGTCCGATAAATTTAGAAGATTAAAATTATAATCGTTTAAGAATTTAGAAAAAATATTACAGATACTTATTGATGTTTTAAATTTTTTTGAGAAAAACAAGTGTAGTTTTTTCCAAAGATGTTCTATGAGGTAATGTGTACTGTGTTTTTTTGAAGTATAATGAATTGGTACTACATTGATCCAGCTTTGTAGGGCATATTTTTAAATGTTTTTCTCGGTTTTCGAAGCGAAAAAAAAGCCTACAATTATTTGATCAACAGGCTTTTGATAAAGTTTGATGTGAGTATCAGCGGAGAAGATGGGATTTGCGCTTTGTTTTTAACCTACTGAAAATAATAGGTTTAATGGGTGTCTTCGCTGCTTACTCTCGATATACTCTACTTTGCTTTGATCTTGTTTGTCTGCGTTTATTAGGAGTTAAATATAAAGTAAACTGACGATATAGGTAACTTTCTATGTATAAAGCATGCCCTCTTAATTGTTTTAATGCGCTTATTTGACGTTAGGTAAGTTACAGCAAAATTTGTAATTCGATAAACTAAGCGAAAATCAGGAGTGTTGGGAGGGGACTCAACCTATGCTCTATTCTCTTTAAACCAATATTTTGCAATATTTATAACTTAATGCTCACCAAATGCTCACCTTTTTTCTGTAACTAATTGTCTGCAATTGAATGCTAAAATCAACCATTTTATATGAAGGAAGCAAAAATAGCCAACCGCTTGTTAGTAGTAATGGTCCCGATAAGGTATAATTATGGCATGTAAAATGAATATAATCCCGATAGGGTATAATTGGATAATTTATTTTATATTTGTACCCGAAAGGGTATAGATATGTTGTCAGAATATTTAAAGAGCAAAAGAAAAGCCTTAAATCTCACTCAGCAGGATCTCGCTTTAAAAGCTGGGGTCGGTCTAAGAGTTGTCCGTGAGATGGAACAAGGAAAGCCGACATTAAGAATGGATAAGGTCAATCAAGTTTTGATGTTGTTCGGCGCAGAACTAGGAGTGATATCAAAAGTAAAAGAGGATGAGTAAGAAAGGTTTAGTTTATTTCAAGAACACGCTGGCGGGGATAATTGCGGAAACTGATGAAGGTTATGAATTTAGTTACGATGACGATTACTTGGAGAATAAAAACGCAAGACCCGTGAGCTTAACACTCCCGCTTTCCTCTCTGAAATATGAAAGTAAAGTGCTTTTTGCTTTTTTTGATGGATTGATACCTGAGGGTTGGTTATTGGATTTGGCAACAACACACTGGAAGGTCAAAAGCAATGACCGGTTTGAACTGTTGCTTTTAACATGCCGGGATACAATTGGGGCGGTGACAGTTACACCTGAAAAAGATTAATTATGGCAAATTGTTGGTTTTGTTATCAGGATGCGGGTACATCCTCATATCATGAAAAATGTTCAAAGCATTTTTTTGGTACTACCAAAGTACCTGAGCTAGAATTGAACAATAAGCTACTGAAATCGTTGGCTGACCAGACCATCAACGAGAGGATTGCTATGACCGGAGTTCAGCCTAAACTCTCCGTTACACTGGAAAAGAAGAAAGAACAGAACCGGTTGACTATAGTAGGACTTTGGGGAGAATACATACTCAAACCACAGCATCCTGATTTTCCGGAAATGCCACAGTCAGAAGATTTGACCATGCATTTGGCGACTGTATTTAAAATGCCTACTTGCGATCATACTTTAATGGAAGCGTCAGGCGGCAGTTTAGTTTATTTGGCCAAAAGATTTGACAGGGTGAAAGGCCAAAAAGTTCATATGGAAGATTTCTGCCAACTTTCTGAATTTTTAACAGAAAGTAAATACAAGGGATCTTATGAAAAGATTGGCAAGCTCATCCTAAAATACTGCACTCAAACTGGCTTTGATGCGCTCACCTATTTTGAGCTGGTATTATTTTCTTACTTAACAGGAAACAATGATATGCACTTAAAGAACTTTTCTGTGCTACATACAGACCAAGGAATAAATCTAAGTCCTGCTTATGACCTTCTCAATGTGAATCTCGTTAATCCACAAGATGATGAAGAATTAGCCATGACATTGAACGGCAAAAAGAAAAAAATAAAATTAGCTGATTTCGATTTGTTGGCAAAAATGATGAATATACCTGGAACCACTGTTAGGAATACCTACAACAAATTTTCCGCTAGTAATAAACAAGTTGAAGAAATGATCGAGTTATCATTCTTAAGCGCTGATAAAAAAGAATTATATCAAGAAATCTGGAATAAAAAGCAAGGGCTATTTAATTAACAGCAATCCACTTTTACCTATCTTTCAAAGTGTTAGGTTGTCGCAAAAACTATTACCGAAAAGGCTTCAAAATAAATTGGGTAGAATATTATTTATAAGTAGTGAATCAGGTGTTAATATACCCGAAAATATGATTCATTATGGAATGAATAAGGTTGCGATGATGGCTATTAGTAATGGCTTATCAAAACTAACGAAAGGTGCAGAGGTAACAGTAAATACGATTTTGGGCAGACCTACCTATTCAAATGGTGTAGCCACAACTGTTACAAAGCTTGCAAAAGCGAACTGTCTATGCGTAGAACTAATGAAATATCTATCATTCAACAAACAAATCCAAATTCACTTTTAAGCAGATGGTGGAACTTTGAGAATAATCTATATAAGATTTTATATATCTTGAAAGAGGTTTTTTCAGCATGTTTTACTACTTTATTGACCATTCCTTCAAAAAAAAACTACTCGAGTCTGTAGTGATTTTTAAAAACGAATAAGTTTTAGTAAAATAACTTTCTATGTTTGCGTTCTACGGCTTGAGAATTTGCGAAAACTGAGTGCCACATAAAAACTTATTTGGGAATCATTAAAGGGAGAATTACAGGATATAGGTTTTTTTAAAAAAAAATACTTTGAGGTTTTAAAGCATTAATTGCAACCCAAAAGAAGTTAAATCATTCAATAATTATAAAACACATATAATCTTTATTTATGAAAAGAATCCAAATTCTCTTATTTATATATATTGTTCTATTTTCTTTTGGAACGATGGCGCAAAGTAAAAATCGCCCAAATTCGCAAGCCGGGAACACCAAAAAGGACTCAGTGGAGGGTGTAAATCTTTTCAAAATCGCCTATTTTGGGTCTTCAGTACCTTATGGTCAAGGTGCCACAAATAACGATGGGTATACCAACATCTATACTAAAATTTTAGATGAGCGGACTAAAAATGGAGGTTATCCGTGGGAAACCGTTAACATTAGTATTCCTGGAAATAATACAGTTGGCGTATTAAACCGATACACTCGTGACCTTACGTCTAAAAAATTAAAATATGTGATTTTTGCACTTGCCTTAGGCAACGAAGGTATTCACGAAAACGGGGAGCCTGCTTTTGATCAGTTCAAAAAAAACATCAAAATATTGGTAGAGAAAGCCAGAGCTGACGGAATGACTCCCGTAATAACGAACAGCTACACCCGTAATGACTATAATTTGGTGGATTACGGATATATTAAACAGATGAATTTATTTATTCACCTGTTAGATGTGCCAAGCGTTAATTTATTAGGAGCTGTGGATGATTTAAAAGGGCGCTGGAGTAATGGTTACTGGGCGGATAGCGCCCATCCAAATGACAAAGGACACAGAGAGATGGCTTATACATTAGTGCCATCGTTATTTGATGCACTTAACAATAAAAAGCCAATACCTAAAAAGCTAGATAGTTCATCGTCAATACTTAAGAAACGAAACCATACTGTGTTGAGTTTTGTGCCAGAGAACATTGTACATCCATTCACTGTTGCATTTACTTTTAATTCATCTTCATCGGGTAAATTGATGGCAATAGAGGGAGCTGATGGAGAATCTACAATATCTAATGAAAACGGTGTATTGAAATATACGTCCCCAAAAGGCAATGCCATCATCGGTAAAACACCGATAAATGATGGTAAATGGCATAAGGTTGTTTTTACACACTATCACGCAGAAGGAGTCTCCACATTATACTGCGACAGTACTGCCCAAGGTAATGTTAAGGGAAAGCTTTTTATAAATAGTATAAAGTTTGGAGGGAACGAAATGCCTAAAAAAGTTTTTTATAGAGATCTGATGTTTTGGCGATCAGGGATGAATTCAGAGGAAGTAAGATACATCACCAGAGATTCCTTATTAAAATCTAGTTTAGAATTATACGCTCCACTGAGTGGGGCAAGGAAGAAACTGAATAAAGCTAACATTGTTAATTTGGCACAAAGTAGAAATAAACTGGTACTAATCGAAAAAGACTAAACTTATTATTGCGTTTTTCTTCTCTCCTAAAAGCGGGGCGAGTAAAAAGATGAGATTATTTTTAATAAGATTCATATTTAGACTAAGCACAAGAAAGCGAATTTCGATAAGTATAAATGGAATGTAATTGGATATTTAGTGATTTATAATTATCATTGCTAAATCGTTTTATTTAATTTTTTAGGACATATAGCTCATTAGTAGTCTTACATTTTATTTTGAAGGGTGTTGACGGGAGATACACCAATAATTAAAAAAAAACCAAAAATCGATGATGAAGCGTTTTCTACTTTTTGTACCACTTATATTTATTTTTTATGGTAATAGTTTGTATTCTCAAACGGCATACTTTGTTGATGGTTTCCACGGTGGTATTTGGGGGCATTATCCTGAAAAATACACAAGTTTTATAATTACTCAACTAGATAAACATCCGCAGTGGAATATAAACTTAGAAATTGAGCCTGAAACCTGGGACAACGTAGCCATTACAGATAAAGAAGCTTATCTACAGCTTCAGTCTCTTGTGAAAAATCAATCTAAACGTAAAAGAATTGAATTTGTTAATCCAGCTTACGGGCAAAGTTATATGTTTAATATCTCCGGAGAAAGTATTATTAGACAGTTTAGTTACGGAATTGATAAGATTAGATTCCATTTCCCAGAGGTTCAATTCCATACTTATTCTTCAGAGGAGCCTTGTTTTACCAGTGCACTACCAGGTATATTACGGTCATTTGGGTTTAAATATGCTTCATTAAAAAACCCTAATACATGTTGGGGCGGTTATACCAGAGCGTTTGGTGGCGAATTAGTAAACTGGATTGGTCCCGATGGCACAAGTATTTTAACTGTTCCCCGCTATCAAATCGAGCTATTAAAAGAATCATCTACTTGGGAGACTATCGCAAACGATAACGCCGTTGACTTTCTTCAATCAGCATTTAAGTTTGGGATAAAGTCGCCAGTAGGAATGTGCTTGCAAGATGCCGGTTGGAGGTTTGGGCCTTGGCTAAGGAAAGACTTTTATATGCCTACAGAATATACCACTTGGGCAAATTATTTTGAGAACGTAGCTGACCGATCAAAAGTTACCGACTGGAATTTTAGCCAAGAAGATTTGCAGGTAAGTTTGGTGTGGGGAGCGCAGATTCTTCAGAAACTAGCACAAAACGTAAGAATAGCCGAAAATAAAATTGTTCAGGCAGAAAAAGTTGCTTCCATCAAAACGCTAGATAGTAAAACTGTTTATCCTGCTGTTTCTCTTGATAATGCATGGAAATCATTATTGTTAGCTCAACATCACGACTCATGGATTGTGCCTTACAACGTGTTGGATGGGCAAACATGGGCAGATAAGGTTAAAAGTTGGACAGCTTTTACTGATACAGTAAGCGATAGTATTATCAGGACAAAAACCGACGAAATAAAGTTTGATAATAAAGTACTTAAAATTTATAACACAACTTTAAGTGCTAGAGAGGAATGGGTTTCGGTAGCTATTCCTCACGGCTGGAATCCTCACAGAACTTCAATTGCTGATGAAAATCATAAACTGTTAGATGCTCAGGTGGTTGGGTCTGATAAAACCCAGATTAAACTTTTATTTAAGGCTAAAGTGAAACCCTTTGGGTATAATAAATTCTATTTTAAAAAAGGTATACGAACTAAGTTTTCTGGAGCAGAGGTCAAAAAATTAGCAGATGGTGATTTTGTAATGGAAACCAATTTATACAAGCTTGTTATAGACAGCAAACGAGGTGGCATTATCAAAAACCTAATTGCAAAAAACATGAATAATAAGGATTTTGTGGACAACCTATCTGATAGAGGTTTTAATGAGTTACGTGGATATTTCTATAATAAGGGAGGCTATCATTCAAGTGGGGATAAGTCTGTAGAAATTGCCATAGTCGAAAACGGACCAGCCAGAATTAGTTTGTCTATTACAGGTGAAATTGCCGGTGAAAAATTTCAACAGCTTATTACCATGGATCAAGGGCAAGAAAGAATTGACTTTAAACTAAACATAGACTGGAAATCAAATCAAGGAATAGGTGCCTATAAAGAAAACAATTATCAAGATGCTGAACATAAGAAAGCATTTTATAACGATAAGTATAAACTGCTCACCTTGTTTCCTTTAAACTTAAAAGGACAAAAAGTTTTTAAAAATGCACCATTTGATGTTACTGAAAGCAAGTTAAAGAATACTTTTTTTAGCTCGTGGGATAGCATTAAAAATAACATCATTTTAAACTGGGTGGATGTTGTTGATGAAAAGGGAGAATATGGTTGTGCTTTATATACCGATCATACTACAAGTTACACCCATGGAGAAAACTTCCCGCTAGGGTTGAATGTTCAATACTCTGGAAAAGGACTTTGGGGTATGGACTATACAATTAAGGAGGCAACCGAAATTTGTTATTCGTTAATTCCGCACAAAGGAGACTGGAAAGTTGCTGAATTATGGCAAAAGAACGAGCTGATAAATGAGCCATTACTAGCCGTTAATTCAGGAGAAAATAGGTTAATGAGTCCAAATCCACTACTCACTACAGATCAAAAAGGATGGGTGCTATCTTCAAGTGTTTTTGATGGTAATGATCTTTTGGTTAGAATATTTAATGCGAGCGGTAAAGATACGGCGGGAGATTTAAAATTGGGCTTCAATGCTTCAAAAGCACAAACGGAGGAGTTAAATGGTGTTTTAATCCAATCGCTCATGATTGGGAAAGCTAATAATTCTATAGCCAATCTAAAAATGTCTATTCCTAGTTTTGCTTTTAAAACGATTAGATTTTTTGACGTTAATAAATCAGAAAGAAAAAGAGGTGGGCTTGACTAAAAAGTAGGATGAAAATTAATCTAGTTTTAGGAGTTGATATAAGTGCTTCGCACATTAAAGTTGCTTTGGTAGATTTAGAGACCAAAAAGATCATGGACGATTCTTATGTTAGACAACCGATAAATTCATGGGGTAACGCCGATGAAATTATTAATTCGTGGACATCTATAATTTTAAGTGCATTTGATAAACAAAAAATTGCTGAAAAGTATATCCGTATTGCAATGCCAGGTCCCTTTGACTATGCAAACGGTGTATCTTTAATGCTAGGCCAAAAAAAATACGATTCGCTTTACGGGTTGAGTGTAAAACAGTTATTGGCTAAAAAATTAAATATCCCATCAGAAAATATTCGATTTTTAAATGATTCCACTTGTTTTCTTAATGGGGAATTGTCATATTCTGATGGTTTTAGAAATCAAACCGTAATTGCGCTCAATATAGGCACTGGTTTAGCAAGTGCGGTATATAAAAATGGTATCTCGGTAGACGCCCAATTATGGAATTCATCTTTTCTTGACTATACTGCCGAAGATTACATTTCTTCTGGTTGGTTTTTGAAAGAGTACGTGAAATTAACGGGTATTAATATCATCAATATTAAAGGTTTGCGTAGGATTTATTCCAAATCCCCAGTGGCAAGAGAGCTTTTTAAAGCTTTTTCAGTTAATCTTGCTAATTTTATTTATGAATTTGTTTTAAGGGAAGAGCCCGATTATATCATTTTAGGAGGCGAGGTGCTTGATGCCTATCCATGTTTTAAAACGGATTTGGGGAAGAATTTAATCAAAAAAAATATAAATGTACCTTTAATTCTCTCTAAAGCAGATCCGTACTCAAGCGTATTAGGTGCGGCGCTCAGCGGTGGTAATTAGCGAGTAGCGCAGTAATTTCCGTTGATAAATCCACAATATTGAAATATAGCTAAAAGGAAGGTCGAATTTTATTTAGTTGAGTTATTGTTTAACAGATCAAAATTATGCCTCTAAAGCTGTTTAAGCCTTTTGCTAAATCGTTTTTTTTGTATAATTTAGCACTATCCAATTATAATGTCAGAGATACGTCTTTAAAGCTATACGTCTGAAAAACTAAATGACAATATGAAACAAAGAATTGCTTCAATTATAATCATGTTAGCCCTTTCATCAGCCATGAATGCTCAAGAGGTTAAACCTTTTAATGATGGAGACAAAATTGCTTTTGTTGGCAATAGCATAACGGAAGCAGGATTTTATGAAGCTAATATTTGGCTTTACTACATGACTCGTTTTCCCGAAAAAAGAATTAAGATTTTCAATAAAGGGGTTGGGGGCAATGTTGCAAGTCAGATCAATTACAGATTAGAAGATGACGTATTGGTTGAAAAACCAAATGTGGTGTTGATCACTTTTGGGATGAATGACAGTAAGTATATGGAGTATATGAATGCTGTTCCAAGCGCTAAAGCGGTAAATGCAATTGTAAACGAGTCAAGAATTGGCTTTGAAGGTATTGAGGCAAAACTGAAGCAAGTGCCTAATGTTCGAAAAATCATTATGTCGTCGTCTCCTTACGATGATGGGATGGAGAAACAGAAAAGTGATGAACATATCCTATTTGGCAAAGTAGCCACTATGGAGAAAATAACCGATTTTCAGAAAGCCATCGCTAAAGAAAATAACTGGGAGTTTTTGGATATTATGCATCCAATGATGGAGATTAACCAACAACAGCAAAAGATTGACCCAAAATATACACTTACTGGTAGTGATAGAATCCATCCGGGAGAAGAAGGGCATTTTATTATGGCTTATCTTTTTTTGAAAGCCCAGGGATTTGCAGGTAAACCTATCGCAGATGTAGAGATTGATAGCAAGTCAAAAAAAGTGTTGAAGGAAGTGAATAGCAATATATCTTCGTTGACATTTAATCAAAATGGTTTAAGTTTCGATTACTTAGCTAAATCACTGCCTTTTCCAATTGATACCATTGAGCACAGATGGTTAAATCCAGATAAGCAGTCTAACGCTTTAAAGGTTATTCCGTTTATAAAAGAAATGAATCAGGAGGTTTTGAAAATTAATAAGCTCAAAAGTGGTTTGTACAATTTAGCAATAGACAACAGAATGATAGGTGTATTTACCGCGGAACAGTTGCAAACAGGTGTTAATTTAGCGAATTATCCAAATACCCCTCAATATTTACAGGCAACTAACGTGATGTATCTTAACAGACAGCGTAAAGAAACAGAAGATCAATTGCGACAATATGATTGGTTAAAATTTAATTTTTTGAAAGAGAAAGGTTTGCTTTACAAAGACGATATGGCAACACTAGACACGCTGCACAAGCAAGCGAAAAAAGACTGGGCTGTGGCAAGTAAGATGGCGAATTATGAATACAGCCGTTTTCCGGAAGTGAGGGCGATGTGGAAAGATAATATGGATATATTGACGGATAAAATATATAGTATAAATAAACCTATAAAACGTCAAGTAAGACTTGAATTATTAAATATAACAAATTAGAAAGAAGCCTTGATGAGGTCAAATTTAGGTTTTTTTTAGAATAGCACTGCTTAAATTCAATGCTATCTTGTATTATAAATATTTATGATTTAATATTTTTTTTTAATTAATTACCAGTTCAAAAAGATGAATAAAAGCAACTTCCTTTTCTTGGGATTACTCTTTACCACGGTATTTTCGGCATGTAAAATACAAAAAACAAATTCTCAAAAACCCACAGCTTACGTTAATCCGTTCATTGGTGCAAGCACAAATGTTGGGGATGCTGGTACTTATCATGGTTTGGGAAAAACCTTCCCTGGTGCTACAACTCCCTATGGAATGGTGCAGGTTAGCGCAAACACAATCACAGGTGGCGATAATGGCTCTGGATATAGTAGTGAACATGGTAGCATAGAGGGATTCGCTTTTACACAGATGAGTGGCGTGGGATGGTTTGGTGATTTAGGCAATTTTTTAGTGATGCCTACCACCGGACCTTTAAAAACAAACTCAGGTTCTCTAGAAAAACCTGACGATGGTTATCGCTCAAGGTATAATAAAAAATCAGAAAAAGCTTCCGCTGGATATTATGAAGTTGATTTAACGGATTACAATATCAAAACAGAATCAACGGCGGCTCCTCATAGCGGAATGTTGAGATTTACCTTTCCAAAAAATGAACAGTCAAGAATTCAAATTGATTTAGCTCGAAGAGTAGGTGGTACTTCAACAAGTCAGTACGTGAAAGTTGTAAACGACCATACCATTGAAGGATGGATGAAATGTACACCAGAAGGTGGCGGATGGGGCGATGGAGATGGGAAAGCGGATTATATCGTTTACTTTCATGCTGAATTTAGTAAACCATTCAAAAATTACGGCTTTTGGTCTGCCGATATTCCTGACAGCTGGTCAAGAAAAAGAGAAAGCGTAACCAGTGAGCAATATCAACAACGTATTGCTGAGGCTAAGGTGATAGTAGGAACGCAGGAGCAAGAGGGTAAACACTTAGGCTTTTATACCGAATTCCCTACTTCAGAGCAAGAACAGGTAGTGTTAAAAGCAGGAATTTCTTTTGTAAGTATCAACGGTGCAAAAAAGAATTTAAATGCAGAAGTAAAAGATTTTGATTTTGATGCCGTTCATCAAAATGCAATAACATTATGGGAGAACTCGCTTGCTAAAATAAAAGTAGAAGGTGGTTCAGAAGAAGAGAAAACAGTTTTTTACACCGCTTTATATCACACACAAATTGACCCCAGGATATTTGAAGATGTTGATGGATATTATCCCGGAGGTGATGGCGTTGCTCGTCAATCTGAGAATTTCACAAAAAGAACGATTTTTAGTGGGTGGGATGTTTTTAGAAGTCAGATGCCACTGCAGACTATCATTAACCCTTTGTTAGTGAGTGATATGATTAATTCTTTAGTTACCCTAGCCGACGAGAAGGGTAAAAGTTATTTAGAAAGATGGGAGTTTTTAAATGCCTACACCGGGTGTATGATTGGCAACCCTGCGGTTTCTGTAATTGCTGATGCTTATGTAAAAGGAATTAGAGGTTTTGACATTCAAAAAGCTTATCAGCTTTCTGTAAATAGTGTAAATGAATTTGGAAATGGAGCAAGAGGGTTTTCTTATGAACCTTTTGGGATTTCAAACACGCTAGAATATGCTTATTTTGATTGGTGCGTTTCGGAAATGGCGAAAGGATTAGGTAAAACCGCTGATCAGAAAAAGTACCTAGAACGATCAAAAGATTACAAAAATATTTTTGATAAAGAGAAAAACTGGTTCAGACCTAAAGATAAAGATGGGAAATGGTTACCCTGGCCAGAAGAAGGTAGGTTAAAACAATGGTACGGTTCTGTAGAGAGCAATCCTTACCAACAAGGTTGGTTTGTGCCACAAGATATAGACGGAATGATTGGATTGATGGGCGGAAAGGAAAAAGTAAAAGCAGATCTGGAGAACTTTTTCGAAAAAGCCCCTAAAGATGTGATGTGGAACGATTATTACAACCATGCTAACGAACCAGTTCATCATGTTCCTTTCTTGTTTAATAGAGTAGGGGCGCCATGGCTAACGCAAAAATGGACTCGCTTAATTTGCAAAAGAGCCTACAAAAATTCTGTAGAAGGCTTGGTAGGAAACGAAGATGTTGGACAAATGTCGGCATGGTATGTTTTAGCTGCTAGCGGGATTCATCCTATCACGCCAGGTAGTACAAGGTTCGAAATCACAAGTCCGGTGTTTAAAACAGTTTCTTTAAATGCAGATAATGATAATAAATTCACCATTACGGCTAAAAATAATTCTCCAGAAAATATCTACATCCAAAAAGCCACACTTAACGGAAAAGCGTATGATAAATGCTGGTTAGATTATGAAACTATTATTAAGGGAGGTAACCTTGAGTTGGAAATGGGTTCACAACCGAATAAAAATTGGGGATTAGCTATTTAAACGCATGGGTTTTATTGAATAAATAGGTTAAAAATTTTCATTTTATGGATGTTTTTACTTGTAAGGCTGAAAACTTATATTGCCACGGTTGATACGGCATTAACTTACAGCCTTCAATGAAAAAGGAGATTAAGGTGGTTGTAATTGAACCAGAAGGATATAATAGTATAGAACGGTTTCCGTTGGTTTACTTACTTCATGGTTTTTCTGGAAACTATAAAGATGTAACAAAAAATGTTCTGGCTATTGAAGAGCTGGCAGATTAATATCATATTATTATTGTTGTTGTCAGGATCGTAATTACGCAAGTTGGTGTTTTTGATAGCCCCGAACAGGCAGAAGCCCGATATTAAACCTATATCTCATAAGAATAGTTGACTTGGATAGATGCGCATTACAAAACCATCGCTTATAAAAACGCTAGAGGGATTACCAGTGTATCTTGCTTTCAAATATCAAGATGTTTTTTAGCGTTGCTAGAAGTATGATCGGAGGAGCCGATCTGCATCCTTTTCCTAATAACTGGGATATCGCCAAGCTTTTTGGCACTCATGCTGTTTATTCGGAAAGGTGGGAACAGAATAGCGTAGTTAATTTAAGGCATTTACTCACACCAAATTCACTTAAAATCATTAGTCAATGTGGTGATGATTTTTATAAGGTGGATGTAGCGCTACATGATAAATTATTGTTTGATAACATTCCTCATACTTTTATAACAGGGCTAGGTGGGTATACTTGGTCACATATCCTTAAATACCAGCTATTGTTTATGGGTATAAATTTTAAAATTCGCCAATTAAAATATATTATCGATTTTTTATTTCAAATTTGCTAAACTGTTTTAGTATTTAGGTATTGATCTTTTTAATTTTAAATAAACAGAATTTAACAATCAATATATTAACGTATCAATATAAATTTTTAAAAAATGCTTAAAACTTGGTTTTTAAATTTTATTATTTATTTCATATCTTCAGGTTTTTTTTATCTTTTTTTTTCTTTTTTTTTGAAGAAAAATCAATCAAAGAAAATTCAATTATTAGATGCTCCAATAAGTCATAGATTTAGAGAGTTTAAAAATTCTTTTATAGCGATTATCTTTTCTACAAGTATTTCTTTATTAATTATAAACCCATATACCATTCCATACACATTAATGTATATGGACGGCGATAAGTACGGAATACCATATTTTATATTCAGTATTTTAGTGTGTCTTTTTTTGCATGACACCTATTTTTATTGGACTCATAGGTTACTGCATCGGCCTTTTTTTCGTTTCGTACATAAAGTTCATCATCAATCAACTAATCCTACTTCGTGGAGTGCTTTCGCTTTCCATCCTATAGAGGCAATTATCCAGGCATTCATCCTATCATTGTTGCCGTTTATTATTCCTTTACATCCCATAGCATTACTTGTTTTTTTTATTATTATAATGATTTGGGATGCCTATGGTCATTCAGGTTTCGAAATTTTTTCTAAACGTTTTTTGATGTCTAAATGGGGGAGGTGGATTAACTCATCTATTACTCATAATATGCACCACGAATTTTACGAAGGTAATTATGGGTTATACTTCAGATTTTGGGATATTTGGATGAAAACGTCACATCCAAAATATAACGACCATATTGTTAAGGTAAAAGACAGAGAGGCGAAAAAGAAACCATAATGAGGTAAAACTAATTGGTAAAAATGGAATTAAAAAAAGTATATCTATTAATACTATTTACAGGAATTTTTTCAGCTTTTAGTGTTTTAAATGCATATTTTCTGCTTTCCTGGGTATGTTATATTCCGCTTTTTTATATTTTAAACAGTAATTCTAAACTTTCATTTTTTAAAAGTGGTTTTTGTTTTGGAATAGGCGTTTCTACAGTTTCTTTTTTTTGGATTTTTAAAGGGGCAAATGAGTTTAGTGGAAACAGTTGGATTTATGGGACTTTTCTTATTCTAATCTCCAGTTCATTATTTAGTTTATATTGGGCTGTCTTAATTAAAAGTTTAGGTATTCTTAGCTTAAAGTGTAAAAATAATCCATACTTAATGGCACTTTGTGCAGCAAGTGTTTTTGTGCTTTTTGAATCAGTTTTAAATTATGTTTTTAATAAGGCACCATATTATATGTATAATAGCGGTTATGGTTTGCTAAATAATATATATACAATACAATGGGCCTCGTATTTTGGTCTGCCAATTTTAAGTTTTATAGTGGTTTTCGTTAACTACTTAATTAGTAAGATTATAATCTCTGGCAAGTGGTTAAACTTAATATTACCTTCTGGAATTATATTATTGATTATAGGGATGGGATTTCTTATCAAACTTAAGGCAGAAAATGATGTGATTTTTCAAGGACCAATAAAAGTTGCAATTGTAGCCGAAAATGTTCCTCCGCTTTTAAAGTGGGATAATGGAGGAGGTAATGTTTTAGCTCAAAGATTATTATCTCTTAACGAACAAGCCGCATTGTTAAAACCTGATATTGTGCTTTGGTCAGAATCTGTAATCCCTTGGACATACAAGTCAGATGATGATTTGCTGCTTGAAATTCTTAAAGAACCTTATCCGGAAAAAACCACTCATATTATAGGACTAATAAGTGACCATTCTAGTAAAACAGTATATAATTCTGTCTATGGAATAGCAACTAATGGTAAAATAATAGGCAGATATGATAAACAGCAACTTTTAGATTTTGTTGAAGCTCCTATTTTGGGTTTAAGCTTGCCATTTCTTAATTTAAATAATTATTTAATAGAACCAGGCAACAAAAGCAATCCTATTATTACTCCTTATGGTAACGCTGGAATAAGTATATGTAACGAAATAGTAAATCCCAAATCTTCCGTATCTATGGTTAAGAATAATGCAGAATTTCTTCTGACTCTAAGTAATGATGGCTGGTTTAAGAATAATTACATTGTTGGATTACATTTTCTGTTCTGCCGATTAAATGCTGTTATTAGCCGGAAAGATTTGGTAACCAATAGTAATAATGGATTTTCTGGATACATAAAATACACAGGAGAGATTATGTTAAAACGTAAAAGCAATGATTTTTTTGTAGAAATGGTTGCTATTTCGTCTAATAGATTTAATAATTATAAATATTATTTTCCAAATTTAATATTAGGGATAGCTATAATCTTAATTTTTACTGTCCTTTTAAAAGAGTTTTCCTTAAAAAAAGCTTAGTAATCCAATAATAAGTAAGCAGCGATTAATCTATTTTACTTCCTAGGTCGTATTAAGAAATATTTTTTTCTTTTTATTTGCTAAATTGATTTAGTTGCTATATTTTAGTGGAAACTAATTATAAAATATTATGAAATTAAAATTACTATTATTCACACTATTTGTGTGTTTTGCAACGGCTTCCTTTGCTTCCCCAGGAGTTGTTCAAGAAAATTGGCGTTGGAATAATGATGATGCTACAGGGACTGCAAGAGCCACAGATGCATCAGGCCAAGCCGGATCTATTACTATTACCAATAACGGAGTTCTACGCTTGAGACTTATTATTAGAAGGCAAGCTGCTCCTGCAGGTGGTATGACTAATACTAATACTCTCCGCTACTCCACGGTTACTGGCAATGCCGGATCAAATTGGACTTATATTGATAATCCTTCAAATGCTGATACTAAAGCTTTTGAAATGGCACAGACAAATGCGAATGTTATTGACGGGCAAGCAATTACTTCTGGTGTATTAACTAAAGATGCGGCAGCCACAAACTTTATAAACGGCAGGTATATTTTAGCAAATTCTGGTATTAATAGTCCTGGAGTTACTCTACCTGCTGTAGGAGATTACTCAGAGGTTGAATTTCTTATTAAGCCTACTGCTGACGCTTTGCTTAATACAAGATATTATTTCTCTACAAACGATGGTGAGTATGTTGCAACTAATTTGCCTACATTGCTTGTAGGAGCTACATTACCGGTTAGCTTACTAAGCTTTGATACCAAGGCAGAAAACAATGGAGTAAGTCTTAAATGGGCAACGGCATCTCAACAGAACAATGATAAATTTGTTGTAGAGAGAAGCAACAACGGAAAGAACTGGTCAGTCGTTTCCGCAGTAAAAGGAGAGGGAAATTCTTCTTCTAAAAATGAATACTCAGTTTTGGATCAAAACCCAGAGAATGGAGTAAACTATTATCAGTTAAAACAGTATGATTTTGACGGTACATTTAAATTATTGGCCTCAAAATCAGTTAATTTTACTTTGCAATCCCCAGGAGCTGTTGTGTCGGTTTATCCTAATCCCACATTTGCTGACATAAATTTTTCATTAAACGGTTATAAAGGCGCAACAGTGAATGCTTCATTGATTAACACTCAGGGACAAATTGTTCATAAAGAAAGTTTCTCATCAAATAGCACAAACTCATACAAATTAAACCTAAGTACCAAGCTAAGCTTGGGTGTTTATATCCTAAAAATTGAAGGAGAAGGGTTTTCTTCAGCTAAAAATGTTTTAGTAAATTAATAATTGTATTTTAAAAGATATGACTGATCATTTAAGTTTTCAAGTGGTCAGTCATTTCATACATGCAAAAGCGGTATTCCCTAATTAGAATTTCGCACTTTGTAAAAAAAATAGCTTTAAATAGTTGCTAAATCGTTTTTTGTTTCTAATTTAGACGATAATTACCTATTAAGGTAAGTAACCAACCAACTGATTGTAATTAAAAAGGTTTATAATTTTCTTGAATTTTAATCCTTTGCTCCAAAGCGGGCGTTAACCTATTAATTAAATGAGAAATAATTGCTCCTTACTGGTGATTTTATTTTTAGTCACTGCGGTTCTCTATTCTTGTCAAAAAGAAAACTTTTTAGACAAAACACAGTCAACCGAACTCAATGAAAAGACTGTCTTTTTAGATAGTGCTTATACCATGGATTTCTTGACAGGTATTTATACCGATGTGGGATTTAGCACCAGCCCTACTAGGTTTGGTAATAGCGGTTTGGACGCGTCTTCAGATGAGTCCGAAGGCCCGGCTTCTGGGTCAGTTAATACTTATATCCAATTCGCCACTGGTACGGTTAACTCTAGCTTAATCACGACTGATGCATGGCGTATTCCTTATGCTAACATCAGAAGGGTTAATAAATTTCTTTTTCACTTGCCCGATGCTAAATTCGGTAACGCTTTAAAAGTAAGGACCAAAGCCGAGGCTAGATTTTTAAGGGCCTGGTATTACACATTGCTGTTGCAGCATTACGGTGGCGTGGCTATTATAGGTGATAGTACTTTTAATTCAAAAGACAGTATCCCTACTGTTAGAAGAACATACGAAGAATGTGTTAACTATATTGTGAAAGAATGCGATGCGGCGGCACAGGATCTTCCCTGGATCCAAGATGGTGAAGATTACGGAAGAGTTAATAAAGCTGCGTGTTTGGCGTTAAAAGCTAAGGTATTATTATACGCAGCTAGCCCACTGTTCAACGGTGGAGGCATAGCTACTGCGGAACCACTTAAATCTGTGGTTGCTTATCCTGCTTTTGATAAACAAAGATGGAAATTAGCGGAAGATGCCGCGGCTGAAGTGCTAAACTCCGGACAATATTCTTTGTTATTAGATAATGCAACTGAGCCTGGATATGGTTTCTATAAAATCTTTATAAAAAGAAAGAGTACTGAATTGATTTTTGCCAGAATGGTGGGCGACAATAATCAGTTAGAGAGTGTTTGGCTTCCGCCTACTCACGGTGTTACCAATCCGGCAGGATATCCTTATTTAGAAACTGTTAATGCTTTTGGGATGAAGAACGGCCTTGCCATAGACGCTTCCGGCTCTGGTTACAATCCTCAAAACCCATACGCAAATAGAGACCCAAGGTTAGCCAATAGTTTTGTGCGTGATCAATCGCTAGTTTATCATTATCCTGAATTAGCTCGAATTCCAGTAAATATTTTTGTTGATAAAACGGATCCAAATAAGGTTGTTTCTGGTCAAGATGCTATTTATAAAGGGACGCCAACAGGCTATTATACTTATAAGATGGTAGATAGAGAGGTGGTTTCCAACTGGTTTACTACAGCCACAGAGAGATGCCTTCCATTGATAAGATATGCTGAAGTTCTTTTGAATTTTGCGGAAGCAAGAAATGAGTTCTTGACTGCTCCGGATCAACAAGTTTATGATGCGGTTGAGAAAATTAGAGAGCGGGCAGGTCTAACACCTTTTGCTTTACCAGCTGGTTTGTCGCAACTTGAAATGCAGAAAATAATACGCAACGAGCGACAGAAAGAATTGGCTTTTGAAGGTCACAGATTCTTTGATGTGAGAAGATGGAAAATTGCAAGCCAAACAGAAAACCAAATGATGCATGGTACCGAGCCTGTTAAAACAGCTTCCGGCACAACTTACAATACCGTAGAGGTAAGAAAACACACGTTTACAGATAAAATGTATTTGTGGCCGCTACCTGAAAGTGAAATTAAAAAGTCAACGGAGCTATTGCAGAACCCTGGTTATTAACCTGATGAAAAAGAAAATAAAATCATGAAAAATAAAAAAACACTAACGTTTTTATGTCTGAGCTTTTGCGCCATAGCGATTTTTTTTAGTGCATGTAAAAAAGAAAAAACCGGTCAAACCACTGAAGCTACTAAGGATATCTCAGGGACGTGGCAGATTTCTCAATTGACAAGAAATGGCGAGGATTTAACCCAACGCATGGATTTAAGTAAGTTTAGGATTGTGTTTAACGAAGACAAAACTTACACACTTGTTGATAAATTGGCATTTGCTGTTGAGGAAGGCGGTGTTTATAGTTTGGATGATCCTCAATATCCATTCTCTATTATTTTAACACCACAGAGTGAACCAGATGCCAGTAAGGTTGTAAAATTTCAGTTTCCTGTAGTAGAAGGTAAAAGAAGGATGAGTTTAACGATGAGTATGGGTTGTTCAAGCAATACTTATAATTACGTATTTGAAAAGTTACAATAACATGAAGAAGCTATTTAAAATTAATACAAAAAAGGTTTTTATGCTATTGAGCTTATCAATAGTGATTTTTTTAGCACAGTGTGGCCTTGATGCATTGCTAATCACATTACCTCCACCTGGTAATGCCAATGAAGTAAGCACATTCAAATTAAAAATTAGTACAGTAGCAAAGGTAGAAAAACCTCCATATATCACTAAAATGGTAGTTGGCTTCTTAGCTCCGAAAAGTTGGAAAGTTGCGAGCAATACAGTAGTCACTTTTACAAGTGGAAAAGGCGACGGCACACTAGAACTTATTCCGGAAAGTGACAAAGAACTTAATACTGGTTTAAGTTGGCCTGAAGCTGCAAAAAAACAATTTGGAATTGGACCTAACTTAGTTAATGATCTGGAGTGGGTAGTTTACAGAAGTACTTCTACGTATTCTTTTGAGACTGATAAAAACACAGACATCAATGTAACTATCAAATCAAAATTAGGACCTGAAAATATGCTTGTTAAACTAGGCTTTTTTATTGGTGCCTCTAGAGAGGGGATCAACAATGGCGAGATGTATAAATTTGCTTTTTCAAATGCATTTGAAGTTAAAAACGGTGAAGGTGAGGTGATAGATTTTTTTAATCCTCAGTTAAGCAAGGTTGACCCTGTCAAAAGTTTAGATAATGATATTATTACATTAACCTATGATAACGGAGTTTCCGAAACTGTCTTAAGTAATACAGAAGAGATTTATTTATGCGCAACAGCATTACTTGATAATGGTAGCTCAATAGAAATCTGCGAGCAAACTGCCAAAACTAAGCTTAAGCCAATAGGGGGTAAAAGGTATATCATTGATTTTTGGCCGAGAGGTTTTTTTAATGTTCCCAAAGGGCGGTCAATTGTTAAACTTGAATATCATTTTAAAGATTTGAGTGGAATTGGAAAGGTAGGATATGGAAATACCCTAGTTCCTTTTAAATATGTTTTTAACTGTCCGTGATAGTTGCTTAAATTTTTTCTTTACTAGGGATTGATTGAAACTTCCCTAAAATCTAAAACTAATTGATCTTAAACATGATTAATATGCTGAATTGCTACTTTAAAAAGGGCACATTAGGAATGATATTGTTTTTCAGTAGCATTTGTTTCTCCTATGCTCAAAGCCCTGTAATTAATTCTACAGAATCATCTGTAGCTAATGCGACCAAAGAAATTACATTAAATGTAGTTGATGATTTTGGTAAACCACTTCAAGGGGTACGCGTAAGCACAACTACAGGTTCGGAAATAGGATTTACAGATGAAAATGGAAACCTAATTATATCCGGCCAAGGTATAAAACAAATAGTATTGGTTTCTCCTAATTTTATAAGTAAAACTGTAAACCTTTCTCAAAAAGACAAACTTACTGTTAAACTAACAGTAAGTTATCTGTCAAGCCCAGAAAAGGTACAGGTTCTATATAGTGAACAGTCTCCAAAAGAAATATTAGGTGCAGTTAGCTATGTAAATAATCAACAAATTAAATCTACACCAACATCTTTATACCTAAATGCCTTAACTGGTCGTTTGCCTGGTTTTTATACAGAACAATACAGCGGTTTTCGTACAGCTAAAACACAACCAATTACTAGATTAGATTTGGCAGGATGGCTTCCAAATGAAGCAACGAAATATTCATCAAATATTAGTGATAATTCAGAAATTTCTTACAATTTAAGAGGACAGCAGCCCGTTACAATTGTGGATGGTGTACAAAGGGATATTTACTCTTTAGACCCTGAAAATATAGAGTCTATTACAGTATTGAAAGACGCTTTGTCCACCTTATTATTAGGTCAAAGAAGTTCAAGAGGCGTATTGGAAGTAATTACCAAGAAAGGAGTTGTGGGTCCACCAAGAATTTCTTTTACAGCACAAACAGGTATGCAAAGTGCATTAAAAACGCCTAAACCTTTAAATTCCTATCAGTACGCGTATTTGTACAATGAAGCTTTGCAAAATAGCGGTAGAACATTGGCTTATAATATAGATGAGTTTAACGCTTTTAAAAACAAGACTTCTCCATTATTATATCCAGATGTTAACTGGTATGATGAAATTTTAAAGGATAATAATCCCATTACAAAATACAGTTTAAATGTAAACGGTGGGATTAAAAATGCGAGATACTCTTTAGGGTTGGGTTATTTAAGCCAAGAAGGCATGTTCAAGTCTGATGATGCTTTAAGTTACCAAACTAATTTAGAGCTAAGCAGATACCTTATCAACTCAAATATAGATGTTGATGCAACTAAAAATTTTAATATTGGCTTGCAATTATTCGGTCGTATACAAGATGGCCGTCAGCCTGGCGCAACTACAGCAGGTATTTTAAGCCAGTTATACAATACGCCTAACAATGTTTATCCGGTATTCAATAATGATGGAACATACGGAGGAGCTTCCAACTATACCAATAACTTATACCAGCAAGCAACCGGATCTGGTTATTTGTTAGATAACAGTAGGGATTTACTCGCTAATTTAGACCTGAAATATAAATTTGATAATTGGTTGCCAGGTTTGTACGCTAAAGGCAAAATCAATGTTTCTTCAACTTCCTCAAGTTTGATCAACAGATCTAGGAGCCAACCAGTTTATGATCTTTCGTTAAACTCTTCCGGAGATTTTGTTTCTACGAGATACGGTTTGATCTCTGATCAACAGAACTCTTTTAATAGCACTTCCACTGCTCAATTTTTTTATGCACAAGCAGCTATCGGGTATGAAACTACAATAGGAGATAATAATTTAAGTGGAATGTTATTTACAGATCAACAGACATCTACCTATCAATTTGATTTACCTTTTAAATACACCAATTATGCAGCAACAGCAAAATATAATTTTAAAAAGAAATATTTTGCAGAGGCGGCGCTAAATTACTCAGGCTTTGATCGGTTCCAACCAGGAAATCAGTTCGGATTATTTTATGCAGGTGGTTTGGGATGGGATATTTCTGAGGAAGCTTTTATTAAAGACAATGCAAAATGGGTTAATCAACTTAAGTTAAGAGCTACCTACGGAAAAACCGGTAATAGTAATGAAAATGCTTTAGGCTATTTTACATGGAGAAGTGCTTTTGGTCAAGATGGAAGTAATTCATATCCATCCGGAACTGGCTATAACAGCGTTTTTGGATTAATAGAAAAAGGGTTGGCCAATGTTAATGCCACTTGGGAAAAAGCTAATAAACTAAATATTGGGCTGGATGGTGCTTTTTTTAACCAGCACTTAAGTTTTACTGTAGATTTTTATCGTGATGCTTATTCTGATCTTTTACAACAGCGAGGATCAAACAGCGAGATTATAGGGATGGTTTATCCGAATGAGAACATAGGAAAAAACCTTTACCAAGGTCAAGAATTAAGCATAACCTATCAAAACCATTTGGGTAATTTCAATTATTTTATTACCGCAAATGCTTCTCGCATGAAAACTGAGGTGATTGACAAGAACGAGCTGTTGCAAAAATATAGCTGGAATAGAAGAACTGGAATGCCTGTTGGACAAACTTTTGGCTATTTAGCAAATGGATTAATACAAACACAAGCAGAAGCGGATCAAGCTCCACTATTAGCGGGTACTAAAGTTTACCCTGGCGATGTGAAATTAGTTGATTTAAATACCGATGGAATTATTGATCAATTTGATGAAACTGCGCTAGGTAATACCAAACCCGTTGTTTATTATGGAACTACCTTAGGGTTTAATGTCAAAGGTTTTGATGTAAGTGTGTTGTTGCAGGGCGTTAAAAACAGAACTTATCAACAAACGGATTATTCTTTTGGCAGTGGTGGGCAGAGCCAAGGTTATGAATACCTGTTAGGCAGATGGACACCTGAAACCGCCACCACAGCAACTTACCCACGTTTAACATTAGGATTTAATGCCAACAATACTCCTTTCTTAAATAATTCAAGTTATTGGACACATTCTGGCGAGTATTTTAGGGTCAAAAACGTTGATTTAGGCTATACTTTGCCATATAACATCACTAAAAAACTAAAGATAGCCGGACTTCGCCTGTTTATGAGCGGCCAAAATTTATTTACAGAAACTGCTTATGAACGACTTGACCCAGAGGTTTATGGAAACGCTTCATATCCAATTCAGCGGACAATTAGCGCAGGTGTAAATATCAAATTATAAAATCCATTAGACATGATCATGATGAAAACGAACTATTATAAATTATTGTTTATCACAGGTGTGATGGCTACTTTGATTTATTCTTGTAAAAGCGAATTGGAGACGGTGCCAATTGAACAGCAAACAATAGATTATTTATTTAACCCTCAAGATTCAGCCGGAGTAAATGCCAATAAATTCTTATATGATATTTATACCCATTTACCTTTACTGGGCAACAGAGTAGGCGACGATTACTTAGATGCTGCAACGGATGATGCAATTTCCTCCAACACTACCAACACATCTATACAACAGTTAGCTACCGGAAGCTATTCATCCAGTAATTACCCAGATAACCAATGGGGCAGTTATTATGCTGGTATTCGCCAAACCAATATCTTTATTACAAATATTGACGCGGTTCCGCTAAAAGGTAGTTTGGCAAATGGCACTTCATTTAACAGGGTGTGGAAAGCAGAAGCAAAATTTCTTAGAGCATTATTTTACTTTGAATTACTTAAACGATATGGTGGGATTCCTCTTTTAGGAGATAAGGTATATCAATTGAATGATGATATTTCTTTACCTAGAAACACCTTCGAAGAATGTGTAAACTATATAACAAACGAGTGCGCTGCCATAAAGGATAGTTTACGTATAGCCCCAGTTGCTAATAATGCTATAGAAAGACCAAGCAATGGCGCCGCTTTAGCGTTAAAATCAAGAGTATTGCTGTACGCTGCCAGCCAGTTATATAATGGTAAAAATGTAGATGCTAGTAACCCACTCACGGGTTATGCAGCCTACGATGCACAACGCTGGAAAAAAGCTGCTGATGCTGCAAAAGATGTAATTAATCTGGGTGTATATGGGTTATTGAGCAACTTTAAGGATGTCTTTTTGGTTCAGGTAAATTCAGAGAGAATTTTTATACGCCAAGGCGGAAACAATACAAGAGTAGAAAATAACAACGGTCCAGTAGGTTATACAACATCTGCAAACAACGGTCGTACCAGTCCAACTCAAGAATTGGTAGACGCCTTTGGTATGGCAAACGGTTTGCCCATAACAGCGCCACTTTCTGGTTACGATGCTACCAAACCTTATTTACTTAGAGACCCAAGGTTTTATGCAACAATTTTGTATAATGGAGCACCTTGGTTAAGCCGCCCAGTACAAACTTACCAAGGAGGGCTTGATAAGCCAGGTGGCGTAAAACAACAAACCAGAACAAGCTATTATGCTCGAAAGTTCATGGGTAATTTTGAAACTAAAACTACCTACGACAATCAAAACCACGATAATATTTTGTTTCGATATGCTGAAATCCTGTTGAATTTTGCGGAGGCGAGCAATGAATACCTTGATTCGCCAAATCAAGAAGTTTATAGCGTAGTAGAATCTATCAGAAGAAGAGCAGGCTTAGTACCTGCCGAACTTACTCCTGGTTTAAGCAAAGATTCCATGCGGGTAATTATCCATAACGAAAGAAGAAAAGAGCTTGCTTTTGAGGAACACCGATTTTACGATGTGAGAAGATGGAAAGAAGCTGAAATTACCTTTAATAAACAGATCCACGGAAACCTTATTTATTTAGAAGCTTCAGGTAAGTTGACCTATCAAAATGATCCGGTGCAAAAATTGGTATTTACGCCGAAAATGTATTTCGCACCAATTCCTTACAGTGAAGTTGTAAAGAATAAAAATATGGTCCAAAATCCAGGCTGGTAACGGTAAGTTCTCAAAAAATTAAATTAATAGACGATGAAAAAAAGCTTATATATTTTATTAATTATACTTGCTATATGCCCCGTTTTAGCGGTAGCTCAAACGCGTATAAAGGGTGTAGTTAAAGATGCAGGTGGTCCACTTCCAGGAGTAGCCGTAGCTGAAAAAGGAATTCAAAATATCACAATAACTGATGGTAACGGAGCGTTTGATCTAACTTTAAAAGGCTCGTCAAACATAGTTACGGTTAGCAGTGTGGGCTATCAACAACAGACGTTGACAGTGGCCAACGGTCAGACTTTAGAAATAATTTTAAGGCCCAGTACGCAAGACTTGAACGAAGTTGTAGTGGTAGGTTTTGGTACTGTTAAAAGAATAACCAATACGGGTTCAGTAAGTTCAGTAAAAGGAGCGGCCATTAGAGATATTCCTACTTCTAGTTTACAAAACGCACTGCAGGGAAAAGTACCAGGTTTTATTGCACAGCAACGTTCAGGGCAACCTGGAAAAGATGCCTCTGATTTTTATATTAGAGGGGTAAGTTCTTTAAATAGTGAAGGTAACCAGCCTTTAATCATAGTAGATGACATTGAATTTACGTACGAGCAATTTTCTCAAATAAACGTTAATGAAGTTGAAAGTGTTTCTATTTTAAAAGATGCATCTACCACTGCAATTTATGGTATCAAAGGTGCCAACGGGGTACTTGTAGTTACTACAAGAAGAGGAGCGTCTGGTGTTCCAAAAATTAGCGTCAGAGTAGAATCAGGTATGCAAAGCCCATCTAATAAGCTAGATTTTTTAAACTCTTTTGAGAGCGCTACCTTGGTAAACGAGGCTTATGGGAATGATGGTAGAACATTGCCATTTACACAAACAGATTTGGATCACTTTAGAACCGGCGACGATCCTTACGGGCATCCAGATATTGATTGGTATGACAGAATTTTTAAACAAAATACCTTTCAGTACAATACAAATATTGATATATCTGGTGGTGACAAAACCATTAAATACTTTATAGCAGGAGGGGCTTTTAGTCAGAATGGTCTTGTTAGAGATTTTTATGACCCAAGAAGTCAAGTAAACTCTAACTATTATTACCGTCGTTATAATTTAAGATCAAACTTAGATGTACAGGCTTCTAAAAGTTTAAGTTTGAGATTAGATGTTAGAGGAGGATTTAATCAAATAAATAGACCTTTTGCTGGTAATGTAGTTTCAGAAATTTATGATTTTTCTAGACTTCATCCATACTCTGCGCCTTTTCTTAATCCGGATGGCAGTTATGCTTACGCTAGTGATACCCAAGGATTACTTCCAACAATTAATGCCCGTTTAGCTACTCAAGGTTATGATTTAGATAGAAGAAATGATTTGAATATCCTTTTTGGTGGAACACAAAAGTTGGACGATTTAACCAAGGGTCTGTCTTTATCTGCTAAGATTGCATACGCAAGTGTGGAATCAAATACTAGAGAACAGTTTCGTGGAACACCGCCATCTTATCTGTACGATACCGATAAAGATACTTACACACTAAATGGGCCTAATTATACTTTAAGTAATTATACTTTAAGGGCTTACCAAGGAGAATATAATAGCAGAATCAACCTTCAGGGGTTGTTGAATTATGTGAGAGATTTTGGAGATCACCATGTAACCGGTTTATTATTGTTCAACAGAGAATCATATAAAACTAAGGCAAACCTAACCACCCCTTATAACTGGATTCCTCAAAATTTCAAAGGAGTAACTTTTAGAACAGGGTATAATTACAAAGAAAAGTACATGTTAGATTTAACTGGTGCTTACAACGGTTCTGATAGGTTTGGTGCCAATAAAAGATATGGATTTTTCCCTGCTATTTCAATTGGTTATAACATAGCAAACGAAGACTTTTTCAAAAAATACACTTTTGTTGACCTGTTAAAATTAAGAACTTCTTATGGTCTTGTAGGATCTGATAAGGTGCAGGGCAATCAATACCTTTACGAACAGGTATATCTCAATGGAGGTGGTTATTCTTTTGGGGAAACAGATAAATTTGCACCATCAAAATATGAGGGACCTTTAGGAAATCCTAACGTAGGATGGGAAAAACAACGATCTTTTGACGTAGGTTTAGATGTAAACTTGTTTAATAGTAAGTTTAACTTAACTTTTGATTATTTCAATAACGTAAGGTACGATCAATTGATTGTTTCGCAATCTTTACCATTAAACGTAGGGATTGGAGTTTCACCAACCAATATCGCAAAAGTGAGAAATCAAGGTTTTGACGGAGAAATTGGTTATCATAATAAAATAGGAAATGTTGATTATAATGTATCTGGTGTTTTTACATTCGCTAAAAACAAAGTTCTGTATCAGGATGAGCCAGCTGTAGCATACCCTTGGTTAGCACAAACTGGAAGACCTATAGGTCAGCAATTTGGTTACACTTTCATCGGTTTTTATAAAGATCAGGCAGATATTGACGCCAGTGCAAAACCAAGTAGTGGTGTAATCCAACCAGGTGACTTGAAATATAAAGATTTAAATGAGGATGGTGTAATTGATCAGTATGATCAAGGCGCTATTGGAAAACCAAATTCTCCGCCTACAACTACGTTAGGCCTAACACTAGGTGGTAGCTATAAAGGATTTAGTTTAAACGTGTTGTTTCAGGGTAGTACTGGTTATAGTTTTGGCCTGGTGGGTACAGGTATCCAACCGCTTCAAAGTCAGTTTCAACCTATCCACCAAAAAAGATGGACGCCCGGAACTAGCGAAACCGCTACTTTTCCTCGTTTGTCCACCAATCCAACAAACATAAACAGTCCAGCATCTTACCTTTCTGATTTTTGGTTGATAGATGTTACTTATGTAAGGCTTAAAACAGTAGAGTTGGGGTATCAATTACCAGAAAAATTATTGCCTTTTAAAATAAGCAATGTGAGATTTTACTTGAGCGGTTATAACCTATTTACTTGGAAAAATTACTCCTTGTACCAACAAGATCCTGAAGTGAGTTCTCTTACTGCTGGAGATGCCTATTTCAACCAGAGAGTAATCAATATAGGGGTGCAGATAGGTTTGTAGCAGAATTTGTCAAATTAATTAATATAAAATCAATTTACTTTAAACTTTAAAAAAATGAAAAAGCTCATGAATTTTATTACATTATCACTGATAATGGTATTCTCAGTATCATCTTTTGCTAAAAACGCAGATCCGGTAAATTACACTAATCCTTTTAAACAAATAAGTGAATACAAAGTGCGTGTAATAATTCATAGAGAAACTGATCCTTCCACGACTCTTAATGAGTATAAAATCACCGCGTATGTTTATGCAGATAATAATCCAAATGTGGCCGTAGTTATTCCTTCGCCGATAACGGTTGAAGGGAATATAACTTGGAACGGAGGGTCGACCAATTATCCCCTATATCGTACTATACCAACTAGTGGGGTAGACATAAGCTACCAACAAATAGACGTATTGACAGCTAATGAAATAACGTTTGTTAGTTTATCAACAAATAATTTAGGTGGTATTCCTGTAGTGTTTGATACGATTGTTTTTGACTAATCAATCAAATAAGGATTTTTTTAGAGGGTGTCGGGTTAAAGTCTGATACCCTCTTTGCATTTAATGCTCCAAAAATAAAAGAGGTTTAAGTTCTTTAAGAAACTTAATAGAGAACGTTAGTCCTTTGTTCCAAATTTGACAACAAGGTTTTGTTATAAAACATTCTTCTCCATTAGTAAACATAGTATTGCTATAAGATTTATCTAAGTCCGATTTTGTGTACTAACCTAAAATACTTTAAATTTAGCTAGCAATGTTCCCAACCTTATCATCGCTTACCGAATATCTTTTTGGCTTTAGTTTTAACTTTCCAATTTACACGTTTGGCGTTTTTGTTGCCTTGGCATTTATATTTCCGTACTTTATATTTCAAAGCGAATTTGAGCGCAAGGAAAAAGAGGGTTACATTAAACCGTTTTTGAAGACCACAGTTGTTAGCCTATTCTCACTTTACTCCAATATTCTATTAAGGGGTTTCCTGGGTTTTTTCATCGGCTTTAAATTAGTTGGTGTAATCTTTAATTACGCTCTGTTTAAGTATAACCCAGCGGGTTTTATTTTTTCGTTAGAGGGAAGTTGGTTAGGAGGATTATCGTTCTTAATAATTGCTCTAATTATTACTTACTTCAGCACTAAAAGCGAAAGCGTTCCACAACCAAAAGTGCTTGTTGAAGAAGTTCATCCTTATCAATTGATGCCAACATTAATTGTTTGGGCCGCCTTTTGCGGATTTATAGGATCAAAGCTCTTCAGTTTAATAGAAAGGTTTCCCCAATTTATAGATAATCCGTGGCATGAGTTAACCACGTTCACTGGACTTACATTTTATGGTGGTTTTATTTTTGGAGCGATAGCTTATCTTGTTATTGGATATAGGAACGGGATGAAGCTTATACATCTAGCTGATATAGGGTCGCCTGGTATGTTAGTCGCTTATGGCGTGGGAAGAATTGGTTGTCAGCTTTCCGGCGATGGTGATTGGGGAATTGTAAATAATAACCCCAAGCCAGAGTTTTTAAGCACATTACCAGATTGGATGTGGTCTTTCAAGTTCCCTCATAATGTTTTAAATGAGGGTCAATATATCCTTGGATGTTATGGCGAGCACTGTATGATTCTGCCACAGGGTGTTTACCCTACTTCTTTCTACGAAACAGTAATCATACTCACAGCGTTTCTTATACTGTGGTTGTCAAGAAAGCAAATGAAAGTTCCTGGCACTATGTTTACACTTTTTCTGATCGTTAATGGGCTGGAGCGGTTTTTTATAGAATTTATCCGTGTCAATCCTAAACATATTTTTTTAGGCATGTTTATTACTCAAGCGCAAATTATCGCTTTAATATTCATTGTTGGTGGTGTTTTAGGTTTAGCAATAATTATTTTTAAAGGAAATCGTACAGGAGATTATTTACATGACGTAGCGGTAATTGAAGAAAAGAACAAAGAGTAAATCTTGGGTTTCTGCATATTTGAGACTAAAACCTCTGGCCGTTCACTAGGAGAAACGATTGAAATCTACTAATGATAGTGGTTGTTAAATTGCAATTACCAACTTCAAATACCTTAATCCTTTTTACCTGATAATAAGTAATTTTCCTGTTTTATAAGAACTGTCAGTAGTTAATTTCAACACGTATATACCATCCTTCAGTCCAGAAGTGTCGATAGTTTTTATATGGTCTCCAGGAGTTTTTGAGCGTTCATCGGCTGATAGTAATACTCTCCCTACATTGTCATACACAGTAATGGATACTTGTGATTTTTGGAGCAAATTATACTTAATATTTGTTATAGTAGAAGCAGGATTAGGATAGATAGTCATACTTAAACTAGAGACCTCTTCCTCACGCGGGATACTGGTAGGTACGTCGTTAATTTTATGGTGGTAAATATCAATGCCAAAAGCACTACCTACAATCATATCGGGAATACCATCACCATCTAAGTCTGCAACGCAATCTGGAATTGTAACTATAGGGATGTCAATCCTGTCCTTAAAATACGCCGAGCTAATCTGTTGTAATGGTTCTGACTTATTTGGATAAAAATAAATACTATCTTGAGTAGCGCTAAGCGATACAAAATCAAGTTTACCATCACCATTTATATCTTGTGTCATCAAATCATTATAAAAATCTGGACTAATTTTTAGCTCAGTAATATTTATTAAATTACCAGTCAAATCACCGGGTATGGAAGTGTTTTGAATAATACTAACTGAATTATTTTCAGGTTTATCTAGTACGGTATCTAATTTTCCATCCCCATCCATATCTTTCAGGTTGATTGCTGTGGGACGAAAATTTAAGGGGAATTCTGTTTGGACAAAGGATGATTGTAAAATACGGCCGACAGTACAATTATTACGTAATGTTATAATTGAGTGGTCGTTATCATTAGTAATTACAATGTCGGTTTTTCCATCATTGTCCATGTCTCCCAACTTAATTATGCCCAACGATATGCCTACCTGTATAGTAATTCCAGCGCCAAAGAAAAACTCAGTAGGTTTTGCTGGCGTGTAGGTATTACGAAATATTGTTATAAAACCGTTTTTGTTTAGAACTACTAGATCTGGCTTGCCGTCGCCGTCAATGTCTCCTATAATGGCATCTTTGTCACCTGGCTTCAATATAAAATTATAATCTGGTTTGCCAGGAACGGTATCGGAAACAGCCACGGGCATCAAGTTGATATTCCCCGGCTTTCCCACGTTCCGATAAAAACTTAAGGAGTTATTTGAGAGGTCAGTTTTAGTAAAACCTACATTCAGTAAAACGATGTCTAATTTACCGTCACCATCTAAGTCCTCTACAGCAACAAACCCAGCTTGTGGCCCAGTTGGGTATGTTAATGGCTCGGTAAATGAAGTAGTATCTATTTTTTCTTTTTGAGACTTATTACGAAACACCATGAGGGTGTTATAATGCGGTGCGGTTGCAAGTATATCCGCTTTACCGTCTCCGTCCATATCGGCAAGTTTAACATTCATGGCAGGGCTTTTTGGATTTAGCCTTACCACAGGGTTAAAGGCTAATTCGCTGCCCAAAAAGGTAATATCAAAAGCAGAAGTTGACTTTGCTAAAAGTCTTGTACCTTTATTTATAACAGTTAAAGAACCACGAGTTGCACCAGCGGGAACAGTGGCACTAATCATAGTTGAACTTGCTGACTTAACTGTAGCATGAATAGACCCAAAATACACAACATTACTGTCAGGAATTGAATTAAAGCCAGTCCCATTTATCGTTACTATAGTATTGATAGCGCCACTCGTTGGCGTGAATGAATTGATTACAGGGGGTTGGGCAAAGGTCCATGAGAAACCCGACAATAGTAACAACGTAGCAATTATTGAAAAATGTTTCATATGCTTAAATTACAAAAAGATTTTCTCCAGCTTTTAATTCATAAGATGTTCCCTTCCATAGCAATTTGCCTGTAGTATTTGTCGGTAATAAAATATTTATTTTCCATGTATTACCTGTTTGTAAAACATAAAATACAGAAACTGTACCGTTAGGATGAGGAATGGAGCCACTTGCATTAGTGAGTACACCCAAGTGCGGTTCTATCTTTATTTTTTGGAAACCAGGGGAATCAGTATCTATTCCTAATACCGTTCTGTAGAATTCAATATTTGGACTTGCCGACCATGCATGGCAATCCGATCTTGTATTTACTACATCTGCAATTTCTGGCCAGGTGGTAAGACCATTTGCAATAGCATTGCGCCAGACATCCAGCCAATTCATATAATCTTCTCCAAGCCCTGCTTTTACAAGTGCTGCATTAAGATAGTATTTAAAGTATATGTTACACTGGGTTAAACTGTTAGTATTAGCAACGATGCGCTGCGCAAATTCAAGTTTACTCGAGTCAGAGACGATGCCAGTTAGTATTGCCATGGCATTTGCATGCTGGGAGTAGGAATTTTGCTCTTTTGTATCTGCATATAATTTTTTTACCGAATTATAATATTTTGACTGAATTGTCTGTTTTAATTGGGCGATTTTTTGACCGTAAGAAGTGGCTAAATTAGATTGCCCTATAGCGTTTTCTAATACTGTAGCTTGCTGATAGGCTGCTAATAATTGCATATCAATTACTGCAGATGAACCGTCGCTACCATAAGGAGGAACTGCAAGAAACCAACTGTCGCTGTTTGTACTTGGCATAGGACCATCCACATAATTCCAATATGGTGGCCTTACTACAGAGCCGTCTGTTCCTTGGTATTTAGTAAAAAAATCCAGTATCAGCCTTGTGCCAACTAATTTGTCTTTTATAAAATTATGATCATTCCTATACATGTAATAATCATGCAGCATCCCAATATATAATAATGAATAAGGTGGGATAATCTGGGTCCCATTAGTAGGAGAAACACTTAAAGTGATTCCCTCCGGTAAACGGGACTGATCTATTTGATTGAGAGTGTTACGGGTTAAAAGGTCATCATTGCTGTTAAAATAGGAAACCATTGCCTGTATCCGGCTATCTCCAATGTACTGTAATCTTTCATAATAAGGACAGTCCGTATACGTATCCCAAGCATTTAGGCTTACTGTGCGCCATCCTATATCTAGGATCTTTTTTATTTCAGAATCATCTGAATTGAAGACAGCATTTTGTTTGAAGGGGTAAGCCGTGTAAGTTCCATACAGACTATCAATTGTAATTGGTGAACTTTTTGCATCTACAATTAATTGAATATATCTATAAGTACGGAAGTTGAAAGGAGTAAACGATTGTCCTGGTTTACCATTCGAAGTTAGCGTGTCAGTAAGTCCTCTGAAAACTTTACCTATTACATCATTACGATTACCTTTCTTGGAGAAATTTGTTCCCGGGTTATATAGTGTTTCCGCATACCCTAAAGAAATTCCCGCTCCTGTACCACCGCTGAATTTTATTGTAGGATAAGCATTGGTTTCATAGGTTTGGTCAAGGAGGATTATGGCTTTTGTGTTGGCGGGTACGGTGAAAGACAATGATTTTTGGGTGGAATCCACTGGAGGTATACTTATTCCGGAAGACTTTCTTACAACGGTGATCGGCTGGAAAGTGAGTTCTCTCTGAGGTAAAAGCGAAGGAACTAACATGTATTTAGATAGTTGATAGGCCCCCTTAAGCTGTCCAGGAGCTAAATTTGCAGCACCAGGCCATGCACTGTCATCAAAATCGCCTGCATTCCAACCTGTTGCAGGAGCTAAATTCATACTCACATTTTGGCCATTAACAGCCACAAAATATCCGTAAACAGGTTTAATAGATTTATCCTGTACGCACTTCCAGCTATTATTGGTATTCATAATTTCTTCAGCTGCTGTATTCCCTTGCAAGATAAAACCAGCCCTTGACGTATTCTGGTAATGTGGGCGGTATTCAGCTTCTTCCCATACTTGTGCCGCTATACTGTTTTTACCAGCGACGAGATATTTTGCAATATTTACTGTCTCATATCGCCAGTTAAAAAGATCACCTGCTGTAGGACCAACTGAAACAAGGTTGCCGTTTATCCATAATTTGTAGTGATTATCTGCTGAGATATGAATATAAAAATTTGATGGTTTTGAGCCCAACGATACCGTTTTACGGTAACAATAAACGCCGTAATAATCGCCGAAATCAAAGAATGCATTTAAACCTATCCATTGAGCATTCCAAGCTCGCGTATTCCGTAAAGTATCTGTTTGGGAGTAGCTTTGCTGGGTCGCCAATAAGCAAAAAAACAGCAATAGTGTGGAAATAAATCTCATAACTAATATTTGAATGGTTGTATATATAATTGAAGGTCAACTTTTGAAAAAACAATGCCCAATTGGTACCTACCTACTGGGCATTGTTTAATATGTTTGTTGCTAAAATTCAAATCTCGCCTGAAGTTCTAAATTTATTACAACCTCGACTGTCTGAAAAAACTATAAACCGATTACAGCGTATGGAATTCTGATCCCTTTTACTTGATAGTAGTAAGGATCGTAGTTGCCATCGCTCTCTTTGGAGTTATTGTCTGAATTTTGTGGACATGATCCAAAGTTTAAACTATAAGTGATTAAAAGTTCATTTCTTCCATTTACAGATTCCGAATGAATAGCTGGAGTATAATACCTCGCATTATAACCTTTCAAATATTCGGTAATATGGTGAACCATTTTTCTGTTGGTAAATGGGCCGGTTGGACTGCTGGAGGTAGAAATATAAATATTTCTGGAATTATCGCCACAGTTATAACCTTGGTCCATGCTTAAATGGATATATTTTCCATTTACATAAGAGATTGAATTAGTTCCTAAACCGTTGTCAATTTTAGAATTAACATTTGTTGTAGGCGTACTAACCCAAGCAGAGCCATCCCAAAAAGTCCAAGATTGAGGATCTGTTACCGGGAAACGAGCCACATGAAGATAGGTAGAATATCCAAAACTCCCCGGAGGGCTACTGCTTCCATAGCTATATACATAGCCATCAGCGGCTTTAACCATTCCAGAGGAATACCCAATTGCCACTTGATTAGACATTCCAGCAGGCGTGGTACGTTTGAACGTCCACTGTGTCCCGCTATTAGGAGTAAGCTCATATAACGACTGGTTTACCGCTGTAAGTCCATTACCTTCTCCACATTGAACATATACTTTATCCCCTATCTGAACACCAACCCCTGGCCAACTCCAGGTTAAGCCAGGTTGAACCGGAAAAACATTTCCAATATTGTTTCTTGCACCCACCGCTGTAACCATTGGAGCGCTAGGGCTCCAATCAGAAACTGTAGGTTGCATAATCAGAGAGTTTCCATAAGATATAAAGTGATTTCCAAATAATCGTCCATTAGAAGTTAAAGAACCCTGATAGAATGCATCTTGGGTAATCCAAATTACACGACCATCAGCTAGGGGAACGCTTGTGCCTTGATCAAAAGCAACTGATCCTGTAATCCTTTTAAAGAAATTCACCACTTCATCATCACGGTAACTTTCTGGGCTAATTGGTGTCAACTTCCATTTTTGACCAATAGAAGTCGAATTTAGAGGTTGCTGTAGCGCTTTTGTTTTTCCATTTGGATAAATGATATTCTCGTTGCTTAAAGCCATACCATTTCCCTTGTTTATAATTCGGTAAACACCGGGTTCAATTGTTTCTTCAATGCTCCAAAGTTGGTCATTAGCTTTATCCTTTAAAATCTGACTTTGCCCTAGTTCTATATTGGGAGCCGTAGAGCTAACAGGAACAGTTAATAATTTTCCGCTAAAAAGATTTCTGATCTGATAATATTTTATGCCCTTTTCAGTGATTTTATAAATGGTATGCCATTTTTGGTGTTTTGCAGTTCCAGCGCTACTTCCAAAACCACTTATTTCCAATAGGGTGGCATCTTTGTATTTCTCGTTATAAAGCGTATCTCCTTGAATGCCTAAATATTGATTATTAGCAACACTTGTAATAATGTATGCACCGTAATCTTCAATGTTGGAATCAATAATTTTAAAGTCAACTTTCCATACCCTCACTTTACCATCTGCAGCTGTAACAGTGTAATCGATAGATTTATTTGTAGAGATATTAATTTTTTCGCCAGATTTAGGTGATACGGTTGCGCCATCTGAAATAGTAATTTGAGGTGTAAGAGCAGTTAAATTCACGTCTTTGGCAACCAAAATATTAATCTTGTATTGATCGTTTTGCATTGCAAAAGTTTCAGTACCGTATTGCCCAGTTTCTAACTTAAACTGTTTAATCATTCTCCCTGGGCTAGGAGGGTTAGAAAATTCTTTGGTACAACTGCAAATAAAGAGTGTTATACCAGTGAACAAAAAAAGTAATCTTTTCATCATTGCATTAATTTGTTTAGATAATTGGTTCTATCCAAATGTAGAAATTACAAAAGGATTGTTAAAAGTAATTAAAAAAATCGATTTAGCAAATTGTTAATAGTTGTTTTATTTGTTTAAATAAATCCATTGTAGTGCGAAAATAAATTAAATATACTATACAGTTGTAAAGAAATGGCTTTCAGTCGCGATAGTGTGAGTGTATTTTGGATAATTAACGCTGGGAACTAAAAAAATGCGAGTTTATTTTATTTTATTGCTAAATCGTTTTATATTGCGACACGAATACCGTTATAAGCCAAACATTCATGATTTTTAAAAAAATATTGATATTAATATATTTTTCTATCGTTACGAGCTTGTGTGTCGCCCAAAAACGTGAGGCTACTACTAGTTATGCTCAAAAAGTAAATACATTAATAGGCTCAGAAGGCAAGGGAGCTAATTCAAGCGAGTCATATTTGGAAGCAGGTTACACTTTTCCAGGAGCCATGCACCCCTTTGGAATGGTTCAATTTACACCGACTTTTTTTGAACCCAATAAGGGGTTTGTAATTAATCAATTGAGCGGCGCCGGGTGTGAGCACATGGGCAATTTGCCATTGATGCCTTTGTGTGGCCCGCTCAATAAATCTCCAAATGATATGAAAGCATATCACCCTAATTTTAAGGTGAAAAATGCTTATGCAGGGTTCTATGAATCTGAAACAGAAGATGAGATCAATAGCGCCTTAGTGGTGACCAAGCGTTCAGGAATGGCAAAGTTTAATTTTCCAGTCCACCAGAACAAAGGAACTATTGTTATTGGTACGGGTTTAAATGCTACTAAAGTAAATGACGCTTCGGTAAAAATTACAAGTAATTCAAGTTTTGAAGGCTTTGCTGACGGTGGCTCTTTTTGCGGTTCGGCAGTGAGTTATAAAATTTATTTTGTGGCTCAGTTTAACGCTGCATCTTTAGAAAACGGAACTTGGCAGAAAGATAGCATCTTGAGAGGAAGTAAAAGTGCCAATGGAGAAGGAACAGGTGTTTATTTTACTTTTAAAAATAATGCAAATCCATTGCTTTATAAAATAGGTGTGTCTTACGTGTCTTTAGAAAATGCCAGAGAGAATTTAAAGGCGGAGAACCCAAATTGGAATTTTGAAGCTGTGAAGAAAGCAACTGTAAGTGAATGGAACAAACAACTGAATAAAATTGAAGTAAAGGGTGGTTCAGCAAATCACACCGCTCAATTTTATACGCATTTATACCATGCGCTCACTCATCCAAATTTATATAGCGATGTAAATGGAGATTATGTGGGAGGAGATGATAAAATACACAATGCCAAGGGATTTAACTATTACACTTCTTTTAGTAACTGGGATACATACCGTACGCAAATTCAGCTCATCAGTATGTTAGCTCCAAAAGAGACTTCTGATATGATGCAGTCCGTTATTTTGTTTGCTGAGCAGAGTGGTGGAGGTTTCCCCCGTTGGGTGATGGGAAGTACGGAGACAGGTATTATGCAAGGAGATCCAACCTCGGCAATGGTGTCTGTAGCCTATTCGTTTGGAGCAAGAAATTTCGACATAAAAAAAGCGCTCGAAATTATGCGGAGAGGAGCCGAGATATCGGACACTAAATCTCAAGGTCAGCTTACGCGACCTTTTTTGGAAGAATATTTACAAAAAGGCTACATGAATGCTTCTATGATGTTAGAGTATACCACAGCAGATTTTGCGATTGCAGCATTTGCTAAGCAAGCATTTAACGATATGGATACCTATCATAAATTTTTGAAACAGGCGCAAAACTGGAAAAACTTATACAATCCGGAAAGAAAATGGTTGCAATCCAGAAACCCTGACGGAACTTGGAGAAAATATGACGAAGATTTTAGAGAGGCCTCTTTCAAAAATTATTTTTGGATGGTTCCTTATAACCTTAAAGGTTTAATTGATACCATCGGTGGGAAGGATTTTGCTGAGAGAAGGTTAGATGAATTTTTTATAAAGTTGAACGCAAGCTATTCTCAAGAGTGGTTTGCGGCCGGTAATGAGCCCGATTTTCAAGTGCCATGGGTTTACAACTGGACAAATAATCCGTATAAAACGCAGTCTTTGGTTAAACGCATTATCAAAGAGCAGTATGCCAATAAAAATAATGGATTGCCTGGGAATGATGATTTGGGAGCAATGGGAGCTTGGTACGTATTTGCTAATATTGGTTTATACCCGATGATTCCTGGGGTGGCTGGTTTTACTATCAACGGACCTTCGTTCAAAGAAATAAAACTTCATCTCCCGTTAGGGGTAGTGAATATCAAGGGTGGTGATTTGGAGAAGCCTTTTATCAGTTCATTAAAAATTAATGGGAAAGACTATGACGCTACGTGGATTAAGTGGCAAAATCTAAAAAAAAGCAGTACGTTGGAGTTTAAATTGAGTGACCAACCAAACAAAACGTGGGGAAAAGCAACAACACCTCCCTCATACGATAACTAATTGGAATTGGATTTTATATTTATGTATAAGCAATTTTTAACAATTATAATTTTTGCGATAGCTATTGGATTAAACGGTTGTGTGCAAAAGAAAATGGTAACAGGCCAAAGCTGGTCATTCCAGCCGTTTGTGCGTCCTGTCAGCTATCCAGTGATTTCTCCGGATTCAAATACCACCTTTTTAGATCCTATAAGTGGCAAAGTAATCCGCTGGGAAGCTAATGATACTTTTAATCCAGCTGCTACGGTAAAGGGTGATAGTATTTACGTGATTTATAGAGTCGAAGATAAATCTGGTTTAGGAATAGGGGAGCGTACCTCACGACTTGGTTTAGTCGCCAGTGCAGATGGTTTAGCCATGAATCGTAGAAGTCAGCCAATACTTTATCCTGCTAATGATAGTCAAAAGGAGAATGAATGGATGGGTGGTTGTGAAGATCCCAGAGTGGTAATGGCAACTGATGGCACTTACGTTATGATGTACACCCAATGGAATAAAAAGGTGCCCCGACTAGCTGTTGCTACTTCTAAAGATTTAGAAAACTGGGACAAACATGGGCCTGTATTTAATCAAGCCTACGGCGGAAAGTTTGCGGACTTGGCAAGTAAATCTGCATCAGTAGTTACGACTGTTGAAAATGGTAAGCAGGTAATTGCTAAAATAAACGGTAAATTTTATATGTATTGGGGAGAAGAGTTTATCAATCTTGCTACATCTGATGATTTGATTAACTGGACTCCAGAATTGGATGAAAGTGGAGATTTGAAAAAAATAATTCTCCCGAGAAAAGGTTATTTTGATAGCCAACTCACTGAATGTGGCCCTCCTGCAGTACTAGCCGATAATGGGATTGTATTGCTATACAACGGAAAAAATTTGGAAGGCAAAGACGGAGACCCCAATTATACAGCTAAGACTTATGCAGCAGGACAATTATTATTTGATGCCAAAAAACCAGGGAAATTATTGAATAGATTAGATAAACCTTTCTTTGTGCCAACAGAATCTTTTGAAAAAAGTGGTCAATATCCGTCGGGGACGGTTTTTGTAGAAGGTTTGGTGTACTTTACAGATAAATGGTTTTTGTATTATGGCTGTGCCGATTCTAAAGTAGGAGTAGCTGTTTACGATCCCCCTAAAATTAAATAATGCGAAATTTAGACAAACGGCTTTTACTTTGTGCTTTCTTTGGGCATTTTTGAAAAAAACACTAGAAATTGCCATTATAAAATATACATGTCAGGAATTCTTTTTTTTAAACACGATTTTTTGTACCTGAAATAACAAATACGGCTATTGGCTGTACAACAATATATTAACAATAATTTTCAAATATGATGAGATGTTTTTTTATTTTATTTTTACTTTCTTCTTTAATAACTAATAACCATGGATATGCTCAATCTGTAAGCTATACAAAATTGCAAAAACCATGGAATTCGCAATGGATCGCAGCGCAAAATGATAGCGGAATAGCATATGGGGTATATTATTTTCGGAAAACCATCGATCTAACAACAAAACCAGATTCCTTTATCGTCAATGTATCGGCAGATAATCGATATAAATTATACGTTAATGGTAAATTGGTTTCATTGGGGCCAGCTCGTGGCGATACATACTTCTGGAATTACGAAACTGTTGATATCGCTCCATACTTATACAATGGAAAGAACACAATAGCCGCCCTCGTCTGGAATGAAGCGGAGCATCGTCCAGAAGCTCAAATATCTGTTCGTACCGGTTTTATTTTGCAAGGTAACTCCAAGGAAGAGGAAATACTCAACACAAACGATTCTTGGAAATGCATCAAAGATGAAGGTCATCAACCTATACCCGGATATTTTTTCGCGGCCAGTAAAGGAGAGATGGTTGATATGAATAAAACTATCAAAGGGGATTGGACAAAACCCGGTTTTAATGATATTGGCTGGCCCAAAGCCAGTAAGGTTGAGGACGGAAAGCTAAAAGGAATGGAATGGGGAATTGGTTGGGCATTGGTGCCTTCCTCTCTGCCTCAAATGGAAATGACCTATCAACGCATACCGAAGTTGCGTAAAGCAGTTGGAGTAAGTGTTCCTATCGCATTCCCTGCTAAAAAAGTTTCGTTTACCATACCTGCAAATACAACAGCTACACTTTTGTTAGATCAAACTTATGAAACCAATGCTTACGTAACCTTAACTTTTAGTGGTGGTAAAGATGCAGGGATTTCCTTAGGATACGCCGAGTCGTTATACAAAAAAGGCACCAAAGGAGTTGAAAAAGGCAATCGTGATGAGATTGAAGGTAAAGAATTTATTGGGAGAACTGACAGCCTTATTGCAGATGGAACCAAAGAGCAGTCTTTTACTACTATGAATTTTCGCACCTATCGCTACATTAGGTTGATCGTACAGACGAAAAACGAACCTTTGGTAATTGAAGATCTGTACGGTACTTTTACCGGATATCCTTTTAAAAGAGCTACAGTTTTCAATACCGATAATAAGGAAATCAAACAAATATTGGATATCGGCTGGCATACGGCTAGGTTAAATGCAATGGAAATTTACACCGATTGTCCTTATTATGAGTTGTTGCAATATATCGGTGATACCCGCATTCAGGCGATGGTTTCCTATTTTAATAGTACTGATGACCGGTTGGCCAGAAATGCCTTAAATCTTTTTGATCATTCGCGACTTGCTGAAGGGATAACTAGGAGTAATTATCCTTCAAAAGGAACTCAGATAATTCCTGGATTTTCTTTATGGTATATCGGGATGCTTCATGATTATTGGATGTATAAAAATGACAGCGATTTTATAAAGAATAAATTAGTGGGAGAACGGGCCATATTAGACTTCTTTAGCAAGTACCAACAAGCCGATGGTTCTTTAGCAAATTTCCCTTATTGGGGATTTGTTGATTGGGCAGGTAACTTATGGGGCGAAGTTAAAGATCAAGATGGCAGTGCCGCCATTTACGATTTGCAGTTACTTTGGGCATACCAGTCCGCCGCAGAAATGGAAGCAAAAATTGGTCTGCAAGATTATGCTGATATATATAATAATAAAGCGAAGCAGTTGAAAGCCACCATCCAAAGCAAGTACTGGAACGCGACAAAAAAATTATATGCTGATACAAAAGAGCAGACAGGCTATTCACAACATGTTAATTCTCTTGCTATACTCACAGGTATGCTAAGTGATACAGCTATGGAAACCGTAGCTAATAATATGCTAAATGATGGAAATATTACCAAATGCTCTGTATATTTTAAATATTACTTACATAAAGCACTGGTTAAGGCAGGTTTGGGAGATAATTATATGTCGTGGCTGGATATCTATCGCGAAAATATAGCCATGGGACTTACCACCTGGGCAGAATATTCTGACGTGAACACTTCCCGATCAGATTGCCATGCTTGGGGCAGCAGTCCTAATGTAGACTTTTTTAGAGTGGTTTTAGGTATCGATAGCGACGCTCCTGGTTTCCAAAAAATAAAGATAGAACCACATTTAGGAACAATTACCAAAGTTAGCGGAGAAATGCCCCATCCAAATGGGAAAGTTGCTGTGGCTTACGCGTTTAATAAAGGGAAATGGAAAATAGACATCAGTTTCCCTAAAAATACAACTGGTACATTTGTATGGAAAGGAAAAACTTATGAGCTTAAAGCTGATAAAAATGTGTTTGAATTCCAATGATATTCTATTTAAGATATATTTTAAAATAAGGCGATTGTACCTTTTTTTTAAAATTTAACCTGCATTCAGGCATTTAAACCTAATCGGTTAACAACCAACATACATAGCCTTAAAAAATTAGGGCTATAAATCAATATCAATTGATCAATACAAAATGAAAATAATTAGAACAACAATTTTTTTAAGCTTAATCATTTTATTAATTAGTCAGAGTTTCGCCGAAAGCAAAGACAGCTTAATGTTGTCCTCCGTATTGCAGAGCAATATGGTACTGCAACAGAATAAGCCTTTTAAAATTTGGGGCAGTTCGTCGCCAAATACGGAAATCTACATACAGGCCGATTGGATGCAACATCCGTTAAGTGTTACATCAAGTACTAATGGTGATTTCTTGGCGATTATTAATATACCAAAGGCAAAAAAAGGAGACTTCACTAAACACAGCGTAACCGTGAGTTCTGCTAAAAATACAATTAAACTAAATAATCTTTTGATTGGTGATTTATGGCTTTGTAGCGGACAATCAAATATGCAATTCTCTGTAAAGGAGATGAAAGGTGCCGATGAGGAGATATCATTTGCAAATCAACCAAATATTCGGCTGCTAAACGTTGCTTTAAATTTTAGTGCTCAACCTATCAATACAATAGATGGCAAATGGGTAGAATGTTCGCCGGAAACAGCACAGAAATTCAGTGCAGTAGGGTATTCATTTGGTAAAGAGTTATACGAAAGTTTAAATATTCCGATTGGACTCATATTCTCTGGAATAGGTGCTTCAGGAGTCCAAGCTTACATCCCACAGGATGTTTTAGAAAACGACACGCTTTTAAACAGCGTTTATTTACAGCCGTATTTACAAAGTCCAAAATCAAAAGAAAAGATTGACGGCGGTTTCTCTTTTGAAAAAGTAATGCGTCCTTCTCTGTTATATAACGCTATGATCAATCCTTTAGTTAATTTATCAATACGTGGGATTTGCTGGTATCAGGGCGAGGCAAATCATGCAGAAAGAAAGAGTTATACTATGGCCACACAAGAGATGATTAAATCTTGGCGAGAGAGGTTTGGACAGGGAGAATTGCCTTTTTATTATGTGCAGATTGCCCCGTATGGTCATGAAAAAGAAAATCCAGCGTTAGCTAAAGACGCTTTCTTTAGAGAAGCCCAAGCGAAAATTTCTGCGCTGAACAATACAGAAATGGTAACTACAATTGATGTTGGTGACGCAAAGGACCTTCATCCAAAAAACAAGAAACCCGTTGGTATTCGTTTAGCTAAAACCGCTTTGAATAGGATTTACGGACACTTAGATGTAGTTTTTAAAGGTCCCGAGTTTAATTATGTAGAGTTTAAAAAGAAACAAGCTATTATCCATTTTAAACCAGAGACGTTAGGCTCAGGCTTGAATACAAATGATGGAGCAGCGCCGTTATTTTTCTTCATAGCTGGCTCAGATCAGATTTTCTATCCGGCGCAGGCCGAGATTATAGAGAATGTGGTTAAATTAAAATCTACCAAAGTAAAGCAACCTGTATCGGTTAGGTATGCCTTTTTTAACTATCCAGTTACCAATTTACAGAATAGAGAAGGTTTTCCAGTTGTTCCTTTTAGAACGGATAATTGGCAAGAAGCAACTTATTGAAAAATAAGTTGCTAAAACGTTTTATTATTGTTTATTTAGCAAAAAATATCGAAGAACATTCATGTCTTCTCATTTGTCCAATTATCTTTAATTAAATATAATGAATTCAAAAATAGCATTCACAGAGAAGAAATTTCTAGTTGTATTGGTATTTGTAACCTCAGTTTTCATGCTGTGGGGTATAGCTATCACCATGGGTGATGTGCTTAATAAGCATTTTCAAGAAGTACTTAACTTATCAAAGTCACAATCTGGGTTGGTTCAGTTTTCAATATTTGGTGCTTATTTCGTAATGGGGATTCCAGCCGGCTTGTTTATGAAAAGGTTTGGATATAAAAAGGGAATTTTGTTAGGATTATCTCTGTTTGCATTAGGATGCTTTCTCTTTATCCCTGCCGCAAACACAGCCTCATTTGGTTTCTTCAGAGTTGCACTTTTTATTTTGGGCTGTGGTTTATCTACTTTAGAAACTGTGGCTCATCCATTTATTGCCTCTCTAGGGGATCAGCGTTCTAGCGATAGACGCATAAACTTTGCGCAATCTTTTAACGCATTAGGAACAATCATTGGTCCGGCCATCGGGTCGTATTTTCTACTTAGTGCAAGTACCGGAAGTGAAGGACTTTACTCGGTTAAGGTTTTGTATTTGGCTATAGGGATAGGTATCACTATCATAGCGATCTCTTTTTCTTTTATAAAAGTGCCCTCGCTTATTAATCCTCATGCCACTACCGCTGTTAATGGAGAAGCTTTTAATATCGACCATGCACCACAGAAAAGCCTTTTTCAGCATAAGCATTTTGTATGGGCTGTAGTAGGTCAGTTTTTTAACGTGGCGGCACAAAGCGGCACATGGGCATTCTTTATTAATTATGGTCACGAAGTAATGGGTTTTGAAGAGGTAAAGGCTGGTAACTTCTTAGTTCTATTCATGGTTATGATGTTAATAGGGAGATTTGCTGGTACTTTTCTGATGCGTTTTATAGCACCCAATAAATTACTGGCTGCTTTCGCTCTGTTTAACGTTTTAATGTGCGTTATCGTAGCACAAGGATTTGGATGGGTTTCATTTGGTGCATTGTTGATGATCAATTTCTTCTTTGGTATAATGTATCCAACAATTTTCAGTTTGGGTATTAAAAACTTAGGGAAACACACAGAGCAGGCATCGTCTTTCATATCAATGGGAGTAGTTGGAGGTGCATTTTTTCCTATGATTATGGGATTAGTCGCAGATTACGATGTTGCTAAGTCGTATTATTTACCTATACTGTGTTATATGGTAATTTTTTATTTCGGATTTAAATTTCAGCAATTGAAAAATTCTTAAAAGATAAACTAATGTTTTTTTTGATTAATTTACTTAAATTTATTTTCGAGAGTAATTACTGCAAAGTCAATCATTAATTATACTCTAAATCCTCACTTAAAAATCATGATCTTGAAAAAGAAGCTGTCTATCGTAGATCTTGCCAAGCAATTAAATATTTCACCAACCACGGTTTCTTTCGTTTTGAATGGAAGAGCGAAAGAAAAAAGAATTAGTGATGATTTGGTGGAGAGAGTACTGAAACATGTAGAAGAGGTAGGATATAAGCCCAACGCTTTAGCTCAAAGTCTTCGAACTGGAAAAACTAAGATTATTGGGTTAATGGTAGAGGATATCTCGGATCCTTTTTTTTCAAGTGTTGCCCGACTTATTGAGGAAAAAGCTTACAAAAGTGGTTACAAGATACTTTATTGCAGCACTGACAATAATACTGAAAAGACTAAAGATCTTTTAGATGTGTTTAGGGATAGACAGGTGGATGGTTATATTATCAGCCCACCGGAAGGCATTGAAGACGAGGTGTCATCTTTAGTAAATGGTGGTATCCCAGTGGTGCTTTTCGATAGATACTTCGCAGAAATAACAACAGATCATGTAGTGATAAATAACGAAGAGAGCTCTTATAATGCAGTAGTAGGGTTGATTAATTCCGGCTGTAAGGAAATAGCTTTTATTACTCTTGACTCTCTGCAGTCGCAAATGCAAGATCGTTTAAAAGGATATGAGAGAGCTTTAAACGAACACAGTTTAAATCACCATGTCAAGGAGATATCTTTTTTTCAAGACAGCGAGAATATAATTAAACATATTACGAATTTTTTAACTAGAAAAGATAACTTAGACGCTATTCTGTTTGCAACTAACTATTTAGGAGTCAGTGGGCTAAAAGCAATTAAGGCTTTAGATTTAAAAATACCCGAAGATTTGGCCATTATATCCTTTGACGATTATAGTTTATTTGAACTTCATTCTCCTTCCATAACCGCGATCGCTCAGCCGATCGAAGAAATCGCTGAAAAGGTCATTACTATTCTTTTAAATAAACTTAATCTCCCCGCTAAGTATAAAAAAAACCAGGCCATAGTTTTATCTACTAACCTTATTTTAAGAAACTCATCAGTGAAGTGATATTTTTAACTGTAGGCAGTAGTAATTCTTGGTTATTTTCTATATTTGCTAAAACGTTTTAATATACCGCATTAGTATTACCAAAACATAGTATAAATTAATTTAAAGCCATATTGCAATATGGTTTCTATCACAGTTTAATGAATTCGAGAATTATTTTAGGAGTAGATATCGGTGGATCTCATATCACGTGTGCGTTGGTGAATCTAGAATCGAACACGATAATAGAGAATACTAAATTTAGATTAAGTGTTGATTCTGGAGGAGCGGAGATTGATATTGTTAATAGGTGGATTACTGCTATAAAAGAATCTCTTAAGTTATTCGGCCCCGAGTTAGTAAATAAGATTGGGATATCTATGCCCGGTCCATTTCAATATGATAGTGGGGTTTGTTTAATGAAAGAACAAAGCAAATATGACGCTTTATATGGACTAAACATTAAAGATATATTGGCCCAAAGATTGGGTTTAGACTCTAACCAAATCCGATTTGACAACGATGCTAGTTGTTTTTTACGAGGTGAAGTACTTTCAGGCGCTGCGAAAGGTGTGAATTGCGCACTGGGTCTTACGCTAGGGACAGGTCTTGGATCCGCAAGGTTTTCTAATGGATTAGTGGAAGACGCTAACCTGTGGAACTGTGAATTTAAAGAGAGTATTGTTGAAGAATATTTATCTACAAGATGGTTTATTAAAAGATATTTTGAACTATTAGGGATTGATATTTTAAATGTCAGGGATTTAGTTGAGGAAGTTCTTCACCATAAGACAGTAGCTTTAAGCGTATTTGAAGAGTTTGGAAAAAATTTGGGAGCTTTTCTAGTTCAGTTTATTAATAATGAGCCTCTTGTTGAAGTAGTAGTGCTAGGAGGGAACATCGCAAAAGCTTATTATTTATTTGGAAGTGAAACTGAAAAGTATTTGCAGTCTGCCGGAATAGATGTAAAATTAAAACAAGCGGAATTAGGTGAAGAGGCTGCATTAATCGGTGCTGTCGCAGAATAGAGAATATATTTTGAATCTTGACACTCGCTAAGGCTGACGTTGAAATCTATCTTTGGAAATAGCATAAGCATGAATGAATGTATGAGATAAATGTTTTTAAGTTTTCTTCTTGTTTTTAATTGTAGTTAAACTAAGTTTTTGCTGTAAATTAATTTTTAAGAGCCTCGGATAGATTCTTTAAATGATTATATTGAATCTCTTTTAGTATAATAAAAAGGGACTTCTATATGTCTGTGTGAGTTTTCTAAAATCATATTTGCAGCAGCCTCTCCAATGAATTTAAAATCAGTGGAAATTGTTGTTATCCCATTAAAAATGTATTTTTTTATTGGAGTTTCGTTATACGAGATAATTCCCACGTCTTTTCCTACTGTATATCCTAGTTCAACAATGTGTTCAAAAAGTATGGGCAGTTGTTCTTCCAATAAGTTTATAAACACATCTCCGATACTCACCGAGTTTTTTAAAACACAACCAATTATCTCATAATTGAAGCCATAATGTTTACAAAACCTTTCAAATCCCACTGTTATTTCAATGGGGAAGTAGCCAGAATCTGGGAAAATCAATTTTATAGTTGCATATTTTTTTAATTGTTGCCTAGCTTGTACAAGCGCTCGATAGATATCTTCGGTGAAGTTTTCAAAGACTACACCGTACCCGCCGATAATACCTCTGACATTTTTTCCCATCAATATCAGTTTTTCGGTTGGGAGTGTATTTAGAATTTTGTGCACATCATCTCCACCACTAGTAAAGTGAGGGATGATTACATAATGCGTATATTCCTTTTTATGTGATTGGATTAACTTCTTGAATAAATTAAAATCATTGTTGTAAATGTGCAAATCAATAAGCGCATCCTCTCCAAGTTTCTCGATAAACGCATCGTAGATCATCTTCTTTGGATTACTAAGTTTATTAAAAAGCACTAATATCTTGAACTTACATCTATGTTCAGAAGTGCAAAAGTAATATCCTTTACCGGGGAAAGAATCTATAACCCCAATCTGTTTTAGGTATCGGTAGCTTTTTTGAATAGTTTCTCTTGATATATCTATTTTATAGCTCACCTCATTAAGGGAAGGAAGTAGATAATCATGCTCAATTACTCCAGCTTCTAAGGCTATAATCAGGGAATTTGCTAACTGTAAGTATTTTGGAATAGCCGATTTTTGATCAATTATCAAGTATTCAAATAAGGGAGAGTCTCTCATTCATTGAAGATCATTGGTTACAATAAATATTAACAAAGTAGTTTTCTAATTTAGCTAAATCGTTTTATTTATTCTATATGAATTATTGAAATATTTCGGGGAGTTTATCGATCGTTATTATAAATAGCACTCAAAATCTATTTCTACTTCTAAGTATCTGGCAAAAATTATACAGCACAGTCTATAACAGTTAAACCCTTATCTTAATTAATTTTGTTATTGAAGCCCTAGCCAAAGAGAAATCTATTTTCTCTGCTCGATTATAAACTATAAAAAAATAAAATTATGAGAAACAGAATGATGTTGCTAACAGCGGGTATGCTTGTATTATTGTATAGCTGTAGCGAGAAACAGTTGACGGATCCCACGGAACGCAGTTCAATAAAAGCGATGAGTGTAAGCAGTGCACCCTCGGCTTATGGAACTTTTGTTATTACAAATGTCTCCAGCAGTAAACTTTTGCAAGCTGATCCTGGGGCTGATTTACTTTCTATTCAAGTGCCCAATATTCAACAAGGGACCAGTTTTGACAGTGGTCCGGGTTCTGCGGGTAATCAAAAATGGTATTTGATACAACAGGGAACTGGACCCATAACATCTACCACAGGATTTAAAATCATGAATGTTGCTTCAGGGATGTTTTTGGAGGCTCCTAACAGTACTGCCGGTAGTCAGCTGCAATTAAATGGAAGTCATGGTTTTCCAAGTCAGATATGGACTATCCAGAAAGTGACTGGTCAAAGCTATTATTTCATAAAAAATGCTAACGGTTTAGTGTTGACTAACGTAGGTGGTTCTACCACTGACGGTACGGCGATTACTCAAGGAGTTTTAATAAACAACCCTACTCAATATTGGAGTTTAGGAGCTATCGAAGCTGAGGCATATCGCGATGACACTGTTGTAAGATTTTTTAGAAGAGGAAATGTGTCAAATACTACTGTTGCTTTTGATGAGGGGAAAAGTATCCCACTAACTTATGGTACTAATAATGGGAAAATATTGTGGATAACTCAGGATGCTTACGCTTCTAGTCAGCTGAAATCAAATGGCCAACTATCTTGCCAATTTTTTTCATACCATAACTCGGCGTTATTGCAGCCTTCGATTACCAATTGGACATCAGCATCAACTCCGAATATTACTACTACAAGTAACTCAGGCACTGGAGTAAGTTTATTAGAGATAATAAAAAGTCCGGGTAGTCATAATTCAACATATAGTTGGCCGTCAACAGGCGTAGAAATTGGCAGTAATATTTTTTTATGGACACACGAGTCAGCTAATGGAGTTACTCCTGCTAAACAGGTACTCAATAAAATTGCCCAGTCAAGCAGTAGCACTGCTTGGGGAAATGTAACACGTCTTACACCTAATGGTGTATCAACACAGTACAGAGTGAATTACTCAGCAGGCATGGTTAAGAAAACTTCAGGAGATACAGTTTACGTTTGGGGAAGGGCTCAGACTTATTTTAACGAAAACAAAATACTTTTAGCAAGGTTCCCCACTAATAGCCCCACATCCTGGACTTTTTGGAGGGGTAATAGCTGGGCTTCTACTCCCGATACAACTTCTGCTTTTGCTGGTAAGATTACTGTAGGTAGTGGAACTACTGCACAGCAGAATGCAACAATATCTTATGTTAACGGGAAGTATGTGATGATGCAGATGGATTTGGGCTTTTTCTGTGACCCATCTGCAAGAGGAGTTTATATTTCTACAGCAATGACTCCTTTTGGTCCTTTTACTACGCCTAAGTTAGTTTATACTATTAACGATACCTATAAAGGTCATTTTGCGAAGTATTATACGCCTTCAATACATGGACACTTCGTCAATGGTAAAAATGAATTGTTATTGACCTATAGTTTAAACTATAATGCAGATGGAGGTAGTTGTCCCACCCAAACTTGTTTTGATGGAAACCAAGACCCTAATTTTTACCAAGTAAAAGCTATTAGAGTCCCTTATTCGTTGATTGGTTTGTAATGATCATCAAGTTTAAAAGAGACTGTCCCGATAGGCAGTTTCTTTTTTTTTAAAATATCAATCCACAGTATTTATACCTCCAAAAAGATTTAATTGGAAAACTGATACAGCTGAAAGTGTTTTTTTATAGAGCGAGGTAAAAGAAAATATTTTAGATATTTCGCTTATTATAAGAGAGAGATTAGTAATAAAAACTCGATAGGAATCCTGCATAGAAAATATCATATTTGGATTTTCCTCACCGATTTATATCAAGTAACAAGATTTGATCTGTTTGTCCATGACAGTCCATAACAGCTCTCTGTTCATTCCTGCTTATTTTTGGGTTCAACGAATTATCTTTAACAATACAAGTTCAAACATTTGGTTTAAAGGAAAGATTAAAAAGATATTTGTTGATATATATACTTGTGTGGCTGTTAGCGATGCTGGTTTTAGCAATCAAGCTATGTAACTTCAATGCAGCAAACAGTCGCTAATAGCAAATACGGAAAGTCCAAACTGTTGCCGACAGATATATCGCCTTAAACCTGTTTGTATAGGTCGTAAAGAACTAAGAAAATGAAAGTCGCATTATTTATCCCCTGTTACGTAGATCAGTTTTATCCGAACGCCGCCATAGCGACTTTGCAGCTATTAGAAAAATATGGGTGCGATGTGAGCTACCCTAAAAATCAGACCTGCTGTGGGCAACCGATGGCAAACTCGGGTTTTGGGCATTTAACAGGTGGTTGTAACCGTAATTTTGTAGATAATTTTAAAGATTTTGATTACATCGTGGCCCCATCCGGTAGCTGTGTTTTGCACATCAAGGATCATCTGCATGATGAGCGGTTTCCAGCGGAAGCCAAAAAAATAAGAGAAACAACCTACGAACTCGTTACTTTTTTAACAGATGTGTTGAAAGTTGATAATTTAAAAGCAAGCTTTCCGCATAAGGTAGGGATCCACCAGAGCTGTCACGGATTAAGAGGTTTAAAGCTTGCGCAGATGAGCGAGCTGACCGCACCAGCTTTTTCTAAACCCGTCCATTTATTGAACATGGTTGATGATATTGAAATTATAGATTTAGACCGTGTTGATGAATGTTGTGGATTTGGCGGAACATTCTGCGTGGCAGAAGAAGCAGTATCTGTAAAGATGGGAAAAGATAGGGTTTCCGATCATGTTTTACACGGAGCAGAATACATTACCGGAGTTGATTTATCCTGCCTAATGCACATGGAAGGCTTGGTCAAGCGAGAAAAGAAAGTGATCAAAGTTATCCATATCGCAGAGATTTTAAACGGAGGAGTACAATGAAAGTAGCAGACCACGCAGAGCGAGCCAAGGTGTTCAACGAAGATGAAAAGCGTGTCGATTGGCATGATGAAACCCTATGGTTTGTCCGCCATAAGCGGGATCTTGCCACCCACGGAATCCCCGAATGGGAAGAACTGCGGGAAGCAGGTTCACAGATCAAAAATCATACACTCTCGAACCTAAACCAGTACCTACAGGATTTTGAAAAGAACGCCCTAGCCAAGGGAACCGTTATCCATTGGGCAAGCGACGCCAAAGAACACAATGAAATTGTACTGGAGCTCTTAAAAAAGCACCAGATTACAGAAATGGTAAAAAGCAAGTCGATGTTGACCGAAGAATGCCATCTTAATCCTTTTTTGGAGGCAAACGGCATCGAAGTGATCGATTCTGATTTAGGAGAACGTATTGTGCAGCTGGCAGGAGAAGCTCCGAGCCATATTGTATTGCCCTGTATCCATAAAAAGAAAGAAGAGATAGGAGAGCTTTTTCATATCCATTTAGGCACTCCAAAAGGAAATGCAGACCCACAATTGTTGACCGAAGCGGCTCGTCAAAGTTTAAGAAACACCTTCTTGACCCGGAGAGCTGCATTAACAGGTGTCAACTTCGCCGTAGCCGAGACCGGCGAATTTGTAGTCTGTACCAACGAAGGAAATGCCGATATGGGTGCGCATTTAGCAGACATCCATATCGCCAGTATGGGAATCGAAAAAATTATCCCTCAGCGTAAGCATTTGGGAGTGTTCTTAAGGTTATTGACCAGAAGTGCAACCGGCCAGCCTATAACCACTTATTCCAGCCATTTTGCAGGACCTGCAGCGGGTAAAGAACTGCATATTATTTTGGTGGATAACGGCAGGACACGCCAGTTGGCAAGACCAGATTTCAGAAATTCCTTGAAATGTATCCGTTGTTCCGCGTGTTTTAATACCTGCCCGGTTTACCGTAGAAGTGGCGGACACAGTTATGACAGTGTGATTGCAGGCCCTATAGGTTCTATCCTCGCACCCAACTGGGATATGAAAAAGAATGCAGACCTGCCTTTCGCATCTACACTCTGTGGTTCATGCACTAATGTGTGCCCGGTAAAGATTGACATCCACGAGCAATTGTACAAATGGAGACAGGTAATTGTGAAAGAAGGATTTGTGGATCCTAAAAAGGCAATCGCCATGCAGGTAATGGCTAAAACTTTAGCTTCTCCAACTTTGTACCGCATTGCCGGAAAAGCAGCCCGGACAACGCTTAAATATGCGCCGTTTATGGTAAACAATAAGTTTAACGCCTGGTATTTACAACGGGATATGCCGGAAGTGCCCAAATCATCTTTTGGGGAATGGTACAGCAAAAACAGAACGAACAATGACTAGCAGAGAGAAAATATTGAACGCGGTAAAAGACAGTCAGCCAGATTTATTGCCCTTACCCGACCTTAGTTTGTTCTACCCAAACAACGATTCTGTGGAAGAAAACCTTAAAAACTTTATCAGCATAGCTGAACGTATCGGTGCAAAAGTTTATCAAGTTCAAAATCACTCCGAAATCATGACCCATTTAAAAGAAGATCTTGATTTGGAAGGGAAAAGAATAGTTTCCGCAGAACTGGATGCGATTGTTGATGAATATACAGGGACAGACAATCATGATTTGGCCGATGTAGAACTGATGATTTTACCTGTCCATTTTGGAGTTGCCGAAAACGGAGCATGCTGGCTGGATGATGAGCTTTATCAGGAAAGACTGTTGCCGTTTATTCCACAGCATCTGGCATTTATTATAAAGAAAGAGAACATCGTGGCCACCATGCACCAGGCTTATGAGCTGATTGCTGATAAAAGTTACGGCTTCGGTGCGTTTATCGCCGGTCCATCAAAAACTGCGGATATTGAGCAGAGTTTGGTTTTGGGGGCACATGGACCGAGGAGTTTACGGGTGTTTGTTGTTTAAAGAAGCAATCGTGAATAACACGTCTTTGACCCAGCGGTTTTTCATAATTATCCATTTATGGAAATCAAGCTGAGGCAATGTATCATACTTTTTTTCGGCAGGCTGATATTTGACATCGTTTCATTCAAATTTTTTCATTTAGTCCCGTTTGGATGATGTAGTAACATTTGTTTCCAATGAATTGGTTTTTGTTCTTAATTAAAGAATAGGATCCTTATATACAGCCCATATTAGAACTATATTTACCCAATTATCTTCTTTCGGTGATTCAATCCCCAATCGGCAATGGTTAGGGTAAGGTGTTTTAGCGTTTCCCCGTATGAGGTAAGTTGATATTGAACAGTGATGGGTTGTGTATCTATAACCTCTCTTATGATCAGCTGGTTAAACTCAAGCTCCTTTAATTCTCTACTGAGCATTTTTCCGGAAATTCCTTCTACCTCTCTCAATAATTCCGAGTAACGCATCGACTGAAACGTTAGGCAGGAAATAATAGATATTTTCCATTTACCACCGATGATATCCAGCGCATCATGTATTGCTCTGATATTATGCTTACATACATTATTGATTCCTTTTGTTGTTACTGTTTTCTTTTCCATGCCTTCAATTTATTTTTGGTTACTCGAATGTTACCATTACTTTTTGTCATAAAGGTACAAATTGTCACTTAGTTGATATAGCTTTGTAATATAAAATTTTTTAAAAAAAATGGATTTAATACAAGATTTAAACTGGAGATATGCTACCAAAAGCTATAGTAACAATAAAGTTAGTGAAGAAAAATTAGATTTTATTTTAGAAGCTACCAATCTATCGGCTTCTTCATGTGGACTACAGCCGTACCGTATATTTGCTATTGAAAATGTTGAGTTGAAAGCGAAGTTGGGAAACAATTCTTTTAACAGACAAATAGCACAATCATCGCACTTACTGGTATTTGCAGCGTTCAATAGCGTAACAACCCAGCATGTACAAAACTTAGTAAAATTAACTGCAGAAAAACAAGACGTTACAGTAGAATCTTTGACCGGATTATTTACAACGATGGACATGTATTTTAAAAGCCGAAGCAATGAGGAGAACAAGCTTTGGGCAGAAAGACAAACCTACATTGCATTGGGTACGGCATTAATTGCATCCGCGAATGCCAAAGTAGATGCTACACCAATGGAAGGTTTTGATTCGCAATTGTTTGATGAACTATTGGATTTAAAAGGAAAAGACCTACATAGTATCGTGATACTCTCTTTAGGATATAGAGAGGAAGCGAATGACTATTTAGCCAACGCCTCGAAAGTGAGAATACCCGTTGAGGAAATGGTAACCAAAATTGCTTAAACATTTAATTATTGGAATTTAATTGGAAGCTTCAGCTATTTTATATTAAACCATTAAACAGTGGAGATTAGCATGAAGAAATAGGAAGTGTTTACGCATCTACGTTGTTGGTAAAAATGAAATGCTACAAAGTAGGTACAGGCAGGGTATAAAATAAACTGTATCAAGAGTTAACTACAAACTTTAGATACAGTTCATTATGAATATAGAAGAAGATTTCAATATAAGCAAATGAAACGGAAAGCTTTAAATGTTCTTTAATTTTAAAATGTATATGTCAATTTGTTGTAAAATAGAATATAGATCTGACTTAATATAAGTTAGATACATTTAATTCTTATGTTATACGCTAATTCAGAGATGAACTTGTTTTTTTAAATCATTAGTTAGAAATAAATATTACAAAAAAACTAGCAATGTCCATTCCTAATGTCGTTTATAGCTTCAATTAAAATATTTTTCACTTGTTTTAGCTGAATAATTCTATCCTCAATTTGATTAATCTTATCACTAACTATCTCGACTTTACTCTTTATTGAAATTCGTTTGTTAAACCAATTATCTAATAACTTTTTAATTTCGGAAAGAGTAAACCCCGCTTCCTTTGCGCCCTTAATAATCTCGATTTTTTGTAATAAACTTTCGTCATAATGCTTGTAGTTGTTGGATTTTATCGTTTCGTCTGAAAAACCTTTAAAAAGACCGTAATTTTCGTAGAATCTTAATGTGTGGATCGACAATCCTGTTCGCTTTGAAAACTCTTTTATTAACATAAAATCAAATATTGTTGATAACTAATTTATAGCATAGACTATACTCTATACTTGTACGTTGCAAACATAGTGGTTAGGTTTGTAAGAAAAAAATTGAAAAAAAGTAAATGAAAAGTATAGCAATAATTGGAGCAACGGGTTCAACTGGTAAAGAGTTGGTGAGATTAGCAATTGAATCAAATTTCAAAGTAACTGCAGTGGTGCGAAATCCTACTAAAATAGAATTACAGAAAAAATTGACCATCTTAAAGGGAGATGTAACAGATTTAGATAGTTTAATTTTAGCATTAAAGGATGTTGATTACGTAATCAGTTGTTTTGGACCTACAAATCATAGAAAAGTGGGAAACTTAATGTCTCTCGGTACGTTAAATATTGTTAAAGCTTGCGAAGAAAACGGAGTAGCTCGTCTCATTTTTTTGAGTGGTTTTGTTCAATCAAATGGAAATGAATTTTCATTTTTAAATAGATTAGCCGTCAAGATTTTACAAAGATATTTTTATCAATCATACAACGATAAGGTCATAGCGGAGTCCACTATCAAAAATAGTTCATTAAACTGGGTAATTGTAAGAGCTGTTGCATTAAATTACAACGTTCCGACCGGGAAATATATGGCTGGAATTAAGTCTAAAGTATATCCGTTTAAAGCTTTGCACTATTCAGATTGTGCAAAATGTTTACTTGATGCAATTGCTGAAAATAGTTGGAATAAGCAGATAATTAACGTTGGAAAACTGACTGATTAAGGGTTTCGAAATAACGTTGAAGTACAAGCAGCAAGTCAAATACTTTACTGGAGCGCTAGAACGAAATTTTGGAATAAGTAATTAGTTCGAAGACAATCATTTCGATAATAAATAATCAATTAGAATACCTAAATAAAATTTGGATATTCTAAAAAAAATTATGAAAACTTCTGTCTTAAATGCCTCATGTCCTTGCTTATTTTAATATCAAGGACATGAGGCATAATGCTGCGTCATTTTTATACTGATATGTCCCAATATTTTGGAAACAGTTTCTATCGGCACATCGTTAAGCAACGTAACTGTTGTAGCAAAAGTGTGCCTAGCAATAGGAGAAGTCAGGTCTTTTTGAATACCACATACATCCGCAATCTCTTTTAGATAAGAATTCATTCTTTAGTTACTCAATTATCTTTTAGTATCCCTTTCAATATCCCTAAGATAATTTTTTTCAATAAAAAAGCCTTTAAGGTCGTCTTAAAGGCTTTAATTTAAAATTACTTGCGGAGAAGGTGGGATTCGAACCCACGATACCGTTGCCAGTATACCAGCTTTCCAGGCTGGCTCTTTCGACCACTCAGACACCTCTCCGTGTTTTTTTGAATGGATTGCAAAAATAGAACTTTCCAGCTAAAAACCACCATCAAAATAAAATTACATCCCCTTAATATTAGGATTGCTATTTTTGCTGGATGAATACAAAATTTGAAGCTTACCTTTTTGATTTAAACGGGACCGTAATAGACGATATGCATTTCCACGCCAGAGCATGGCATAATATATTGACCAACGATTTGAAATCGGACATCACTTATGATGAAACTGTTTTGCAGATGTACGGTAAAAACGCAGAATTATTGGAGCGAGTTTTTGGAAAAGGACATTTTACCCAGCAACAGATGGATGATTTTTCAATGGAGAAAGAGCGCAGATACCAAGAGGCTTTTAAACCACATATTAAATTGATAGATGGTTTAGGCGAGTTCTTAGAGAAAGCACACCAAGCTGGAGTTAAGATGGCCATCGGTTCTGCCGCTATTCCGTTCAATATCGATTTTATTTTGGATAATTTGAACCTCAGAAAATATTTCCCAGTAGTAGTAAGTGCAAACGATGTGGTTTTAAGCAAGCCAGATCCTGAAACTTTTACCAAATGTGCAGATATTTTAGGTATAGCCTACGATAAATGTTTAGTTTTTGAAGATGCACCGAAAGGAGTGGAGGCAGCTAAAAATGCAGGAATGCAAGCTTTGGCAATTACTACTTTACATACGCCAGAAGAATTCCACATCACTGATAACGTAATCAAATTTGTGAAAAACTATAAAGGATTGGGTTTATTTTAAGATATGGAAAAGCAAACCTGTGCTACTTACAACCGATAGCCCGGTGCTTTGCTATACTCCTCGCCCCGCCCGCCGCAAAAAAGCGGTGCTGTGGGGTACGCTGTCGCCCCGGTTTATTCAATTTAGGCTTATACTTTTTATAAAGGAAGCAGAAGATTCTCCCCTAATAGGAAACATGGATTGATAACATCATCGTACTCACAAAAAAAAACCAAACATATCAGACTCGTTGGTTGCAGTTAATTGACTGTTCACAATTTTATAATCAACAATCTTTTCTGTGTCAGCCCATTTATTTAGGGTGTTGTTGATCTCTTGAGTCATAGCATCCGTAACGTCCGAAGTTAGTTAGTTAGTTAGTTAGTTAGTTAGTTAGTTAGTTAGTTAGTTAGTTAGATTTTATTATTTCTCTTTCAGCTCCGTGTACTCTGCGTCCTCCGTGGTAAATACTACTCCTACGTATCAGATAAAAGCTTTCAGTTTGGAAGTTTTTCGATGACTATGTGGTTGAAAATCATGCTATTTCCCCGCCACAACTACTTCCAGCCCCAGCGGTACAGCCATAACAGTGGTTATTCACAATAATTTCACGATTCAAAATTTCCTCAAAATCGAAATCATCAATATGTTTTGCCTTCCCCACAAATTTTAGATCCAGCTGTTGGTTAAAATCGCAATCGTACATAAAGCCTTCCCAACTAATGCTGATGGTGTTTTTGCACATCAATCCGTCTAAAGTAGAAGGGTTAAAAGCATTCACCAATTCATGCATATAATCCAGGTATTTATTGGTTTCTAACAAGTAATCCAAAAAACGACTTACCGGTAAATTGGTAATAGCAAACAGGTTGTTAAATACAATATCAAACTTGCGTTTTAATTGTCTTTTAAACTCCGCTTCCATTGATTTTTGGTCGCCAGGCAAATAAGCGCCAGACGGATTATAAACCAAATCAATAATTAATCCGCTACCTTCCACACCATAACCAACAGCATTTAATTTTTGCAGTGCTGCAATAGAATCTTCAAAAACACCGTCGCCACGTTGTGCATCTGTTCTCATGGCAGAAAAAGAGGGCAAAGAAGAAACTACATGAACCTTGTTTACTTTAAAAAAGTCAGGTAAATCGTGGTACCTTTTGTTCGCCATAATAATGGTCAAGTTGCAACGGACCATCACTTCAACACCGGCTTTTGTACACTCTTCTACAAACCATTTAAAATGCGCATTCATTTCTGGTGCGCCACCGGTAATATCTACTTTTTTGAATTTGTAGGTTTTAATTAGATAAAGGCATCTTTCTAAAGTTTCGAAAGACATATTCTCCTCTTTCCTATCCGGACCAGCATCTACATGGCAATGTGAACAGGTTTGGTTGCAAAGTTTACCGATATTGATCTGGAAAATCTCCAAGTCAGAAACCGTGATAGAATCTACACCTACTGCTTTTATTTTTTTATAAAAACTTTCATAAGCACCATCCTGAACGTCTTTTTGCGATAACACTTTTAACTGATAAAAGGTGCTGTCCAAGGCATTTCCAGATGCTTTTAAAGATTTTGAAATTTGTTTAACACCCATCAATTACATTATTTTATCTTTCACGTGGTTCATCATCTGCACTCCATAAACTAAGGTGGAACCGGCTTTAATTGCAGAAGCCACATGAACAGCCTCCATCATTTGCTCTTCATCCGCACCTTTTTGTAAACAATCAGACGAATAAGCATCAATACAATAAGGACATTGTACAGCGTGAGCAACTGCCAGAGCAATCAGTGATTTTTCCCTTACAGTCAATGCACCTTCTTTGAAAACCTCGGCATAATACTCGAAGAATTTATCGCCCATGGGTTTTTGAAACTCCGTAATGTTTCCGAGTTTTTTTAAATCTTCTGGATTGAAATAATCTTTTGCCATAATATATCTTTTTTTAGCCCACAAAATGGGTCAGTAAATAATATTTGAATAGAATTTTAATAGGAGTAAAAAGGTTTTCTCTTAAATAGAAAACAGGGGAGGACCTTTTAAAAAGGAGGAATCAACTAAGAAAAACGCACTTTTTATTGTATCGGTATTTAAACCGAAAGTCGGCTTAAAGCTTTTGATAACGTTTAATAGGTCTTTAATCAGTGGGTTATCAATATTGCTGAATAAGAAGTTACTGGCCTTGTCCAAATCGGCTAAGGTTTCGAGTTCAATAACATCACTGTTGAATAGAGATGATAAATCTTTAAATGTTTGCTTGCTTTCCCAGCTGATTTGCTGGAATTTTTGTTGGTTAAATTTTTGTTTTGGGATGCCGATAAGGTAAGCGCCACCGTCAAACGTTGGACCTAAAACTACGTTTCCAGCTTCAATTTGCGTTATGGAATGTTGTAAATCCTTTAAGTTTAAATCCGGGCAATCATTTCCAATACAAATTACGTTTTCAAACCCTTTAGCATAAATATCAGCGAAAGCGTTGGCTATCTTTTCTCCAAAATTTTCTCCTTTTTGCTGAAATGTACTTATTAGAAATATATCTGCTGTGGTTTTTTTTGCTAAATCGTAAAAATGATGGGTCAATATAGAAGAAATAGTCAGCGTGGCTTTTTGCGATGAAAAGCTACCTAAGCTTTTAGCTCTTGCCTCAAAAGCAGGCAAATTTGCAAAAAGTACAATAGCGGTTTTCTTCATCATATTAACTAACGAATATTTTGCCCCAATGGTTTGAAAAGCTATTAAATTTAAACATTTATTTGATAAATTACAGATACGTAAATAGTAACATATGATAATATGTTCATATATTTGTATTGTTATGGTAAACACAAGAAATTTATCAAAAGAAAAATTAGAGAAGGCAGCGTACATTTTAAAAACTGTAGCGCATCCGCTTAGGTTATCTGTAATTGATTTGCTTTCTGTAAAAGATCGCATGAGCGTGAACGAGATTTGCATGGCTTTAGCATGTGAACAATCCTTACTTTCTCACCATTTATCTAATATGAGACTTAAAGGACTGTTAATGTCCGAAAAACAAGGTGTTCAAGTGTTTTACTCGTTAAAAGAACGCGATTTAATTAAACTGTTGGATTGTATGGAGCATTGTGATTGCAACATGTAAACCTTATTTATGCATTTATACATCACCTACTTTTTAGCACTTTTTATTGGTTTAGCCTTAGGCTTAACTGGTGGTGGTGGTTCGATTTTGACGGTTCCGGTTTTGGTTTACGTTGCTAAAATTGAACCAGTAATTGCCACAGCTTACTCGCTGTTTATTGTTGGCTTTACCTCGTTGGTAGGGGCAGGAAGCTATGTGAAGAAGGGGTTGGTCAACATCCGCATGTCGTTTATTTTTGCCGTTCCAGCTTTTATAACCGTTTGGTTGATGCGTAAATTCGTAATACATGCCATGCCCGATGTTTTGTTTAACCTTGGTGGATTTGTGCTCACCAAAGATTTATTTCTGATGTTGTTCTTCGCTCTAATTATGCTCATTTCGGGGTTTAAAATGGTTTATGGAGAGGCAAAAGATAATAGCTTAGTGGGTAATGAAACAAATTATCCGCTTGTTTTATTGAGCGGAATTACCGTGGGTATTTTATCGGGATTGGTGGGTGCCGGAGGTGGATTTTTAATTGTTCCAGCTTTAGTATTTTTTATGTACCTACCCATGAATAAAGCTGTTGGGACTTCCCTTTTGGTAATTGCGATAAACTCGTTAATTGGCTTTACTGGTGATTGGCTAAATATACCGCAGATTGACTGGAATTTCTTGCTCATTTTCTCGCTGATCGCATCAATCGGCGTTTTTTTAGGAGTTTATATCAATAGGTTCGTTGATAATCAAAAACTAAAGAAGGTTTTTGGCTACTTCGTTTTTATTATGGCAATTGTGATTGTTATAGAGGAGTTGGTTTTGTAAAGAAGCATCAAGATTTGAGTATCAAGTACCAAGTCACTTTTAATATGGAAAATAAAAATAATCGAGTTAATAAAAATATATTGAGACGTTTAAATATCCGCTAGACTTCTGGTAGCGGTCTTAGGACCGCCGACTTTAACACACGAAGAAAGGCACTCACATCTCAATACCCAATACTCAAAAATATGAAAGTAGAACAAATTTATACCGGATGTTTGGCAACAGCAACTTACTACATAGAAAGTAAGGGCGAAGCGGCGATTATTGATCCGTTACGTGAGGTTTTGCCTTATATAGAGAAAGCGGAGAAAGCCCAAACCAAGATTAAGTATGTTTTTGAAACGCATTTCCATGCCGATTTTGTTTCGGGTCATGTGGATTTGGCTAAAAAAACAGGAGCTGAAATTGTGTATGGACCAACGGCGGTTACCGGTTTCGAAGCTCATATTGCTACAGATGGCGAGGAGTTTAAAATCGGAGACATCACCATTAAAGCTTTGCATACGCCGGGGCATACTTTAGAGTCCACAACTTATTTATGTTTGGATGAAAACAGAAAGCCTTACTGTATTTTTACTGGCGACACTTTATTTATTGGCGATGTTGGTCGCCCGGATTTAGCACAGAAATCTGCTGATACAACGCCCGAAGCAATGGCTGGCAACCTTTACGACTCGCTTAGGAGTAAAATTATGCCTTTGCCAAATGATGTTATCGTATATCCGGCTCATGGTGCAGGTTCTGCCTGTGGTAAAAACATGAGCAAGGAGACTTTTGATACTTTAGGAAACCAAAAAGAAACAAATTATGCTTTAAGCGATATTTCTAGAGACGAGTTTATCAAAGTATTAACCACCGATATTTTACCTCCACCACAGTATTTTCCGAAAAATGCGAAGATGAACAAAGAGGGAATTGAAACGATTGATGAGGTTTATGACAGAGGTTTGCATGCTTTAACTCCCAATGACTTTGAAATTGCTGCTAACCAAACTGGCGCATTGATTCTGGATGTACGTTCGCCAGCTGCTTTTGCTAAAGGCTTTATTCCTAATGCTGTTTTTATTGGTTTAGATGGTCAGTTTGCGCCATGGGTTGGTGCTTTAATTGTTGATTTAAGTCAGCCAATTTTATTGGTTACTGATGAGGGTAGGGAAGAGGAAACCGTAAAAAGGTTGGCTCGTGTTGGTTACGATTACACCATCGGTTACCTTAAAGGAGGCATAGACGCGTGGATAAAAGCCGGAAAAGAGATTGATACCGTGGAAACTATTGACGTGGAAGCATTTAAACAAAAAAGCGAAAAGGAAGAGTTACAGGTTTTAGATGTACGTAAACCAAGCGAATACGAAGCCGAGCATTTGGAGTTTACCTTAAACCGACCTTTAGATTTTATTAACCAGTGGACAAACGAGTTTGATAAAGACCAGCCTTACTATTTGCATTGTGCGGGTGGTTATCGCTCGATGATTTCGTCATCTATTTTGAAAGCTCGCGGTTATCATCACGTAATTAATGTGAATGGTGGTTTTGATGCATTAAAGAATGCAGGCTTTGAAACCACAGACTTTGTGTGCCAATCTAAAAAAATGAAAGAGTCTTAGTTTATTAGGTGGCTAGTTTTAGGTAGTTGGTTTTTAGATGCTTTTAACTTTCCACTTTCCACTTATTACTCCAAACCTATCACTTTTTACTTTTTTTTGAAAAAATATGTTAGAAATCATCAAACAACCTTGGCCCTGGTATGTGGCAGGGGTTTTAATAGGTTTAATTGTACCAGCTTTATTATTAATTGGCAATAAACCTTTCGGTATATCTTCATCCTTAAGGCACATGTGTGCTGCTTGTTTGCCTGCAAAGCTTCCGTTTTTTAGTTATAACTGGAAAAAAGAAGTTTGGAACCTATTTTTTGTGGCAGGTATTTTAGTGGGTGGATTTATCGCAACGGTTTACCTATCAAACGGAGAACCTGTGCAAATTGCAGCATCTACTAAAGCGCAATTAATTGCTTTGGGTGTAAAAGATTTCAGCGGATTAATGCCCAGCGATATTTTCGGAACCGCTCAGATATTTAGTTTAAAAGGATTAATATTTTTAGTGTTTGGTGGTTTTATGGTGGGTTTTGGTACCCGATACGCTGGTGGCTGCACCTCTGGCCATTCTATCATGGGCTTAGCAAACTTGCAATTACCATCTTTAATTGCAACCATCTGTTTTATGATAGGTGGCTTTATTTCAACTTGGGTTTTATTGCCTATCATTTTTAAGTTAATAGGATAATGGATATAAAAGATAAATATGATGCTGAGTTTGACTCAAGCAACGACAACAATCAGCCAATAAGTTTCTTTGCCAATATTAAATACTTACTTGTAGGGATTTTCTTTGGGATTGTTTTTGTAAAAGCAGAAATTGTTTCTTGGTTTCGTATTCAGGAGATGTTCCGACTTTCTGCTTTCCACATGTATGGCGTTATCGGGACGGCAGTTATTGTAGGAATGATTTCCATATACCTAATCAAAAAATTTAATGTTAAAACTTTGTCTGGAGAAAAAGTGGTGCTACAGCCGAAAAGTTTCCATAAAGGTCAAATTTATGGGGGTTTAATCTTTGGATTGGGCTGGGCAATTACCGGCGCTTGCCCCGGACCTTTATTTGCACAGATAGGTGGCGGTTTTTTAGCGGTAATTATTACTCTGTTAAGTGCAATTGCCGGAACATGGGTTTATGGAAAGTTTATGGAAAAGTTACCGCATTAGGTTAAAATGAAGTAAACTATTTTGAAATCTTTTTTCTGAAAAGGAGGAAAGCAAGGTCTTTAAATAACAATAATAAAGACCTTGCTAAAACATTTAATCCTCTGGTTGCAAATGCGTAGCAATCGCAATTCTGTTCCAAGCGTTTATTGCAACAATGCACATGATAATTTCAGAAATCTGTTGCTCCGAAAATATTTTCAGACCGGCCTCATAAGTTTTATCAGACAAACCACCTTGGCTAATCAACGTAACTTCTTCCGTAAAGGCTAAAATTATGTGTTCTCTTTCGCTAAAAAGCGAAGTTTCTTTCCAAGCGTTTAGTAGATAAATCCTTTTTTCTGTTTCTCCAATTTTTCTGGCATCTCTGGTGTGCATGTTTAAACAAAAAGCACAAGCGTTAATTTGCGATGCTCTAATTTTAATCAGTTCTTTTTCAATTGGAGATAAAGAAATATGATGTAGTGCTTTTTCTAGGCTGATTAATGCGGTGTACGCATTGGGCTGAAGTTCAGCCATATTCATTCTTGCTTTCATTTTTTTATGATTTGATGAAACAAATTTAAAGCTTTGTGAATCCCAATTACTTAAGCTGGTTTAAGAAATTTATTGACTCAGCTTTTTTCTGAGTTCGCTTAAATATTCTGGGGTAAAACCTAGGTACGATGCCAGCATGTATTGCGGTATGCGCTGTACAAAAGCAGGAAAACTGTTGGTGAAATGCAGATAACTTTCTTCTTTGGAATAACCGTATAAAAATTTCAAGCGGTTTTGGCTGGCGGCGTAAGCGATTTGCAAAACCTTTCTAAAATATTTTTCTAAAGTAGGGATTTCTGTTAATAGCTTATCCTGTTCATTTCTCGCTATCGCGATAATAGTGCAGTCTTCAACCGCCTGGATATAAAATTGCGCAGGTGAGCTGTTATTAAAGCTCATATAGTCCGTTAGCCACCAATTTTCTAAAGCAAACTGGATAATTTGCTCACTCCCTTTTTCGTTAATAAAATAAAGTCTTAAACATCCTTTTTCTACAAAATAGTTTGCTCGGCAAATCTCACCTTCTTTAAGCAGTAAATCTTTTTTCTTGATGCTGATTGTTTTCGTAGCCGATTTTAGCGTCTCTATTTCGGGTTGGCTAATGGTGGTAAACTTGTTAATGTGCTTGATAAAGTTGTCCATTTTTTTGTTTCTGATTTATCAATCATTTCGGAAGCTTAAAAATACAAATTAATGCATTACAAAGCTTTCTGCGGAATTATCAATCTCTTTCATTTCTGTAATGTTTTTTCTTCCTAACAAAAGTACCAATAACGCAATAAGGGAAGTAGCGCTCATTACAACCGTCATCGGTATGGCAGATGCACTATCCAATAACCCAATTGCCAATGAAGCTAAAGCACCAGCCCCCAATTGTATAGCGCCCATTAAAGAAGAAGCCGTTCCTGCGTTATCAGAAAAAGGAGCAAGAGAAAGTGCCACGCCATTTGGATTGGCAATACCGATACAGCACAGAAAAAGGAAAAGCATAATGGTGGTTTCGTACAAACCAAACCAATTAAAAAATGTGCCTATTACAAAAATAACAGCAATAGTCAATTGCGAAGCTAGTGCAACAGGGATAATTTGCTCGCTCCTAAACTTCTTTAACAAAATATTGTTCACTTGGCTTGCGCCGATAAAACCAACAGAAAGAATTGCGAAGATCCATCCATAGGTAGTTTCGCTCACTTCGTAAATATCCATATAAACCAATGGCGAGCTAGAGATGTAAGCAAATAATCCCGAAAAGGAAAAAGCTCCAGCAAATGTATAGGTGTAAAACTGGGGATTAACCAAAACTTCTTTAAAACCATTTAAAATAGGTTTTGGCTTCAAGGATAAACTAGGATTGCCCTTAAACCCTTCTGGTAAAAAGAAAAACACCACTACAAAAATTGCTATAGCTATAATCGCCAAGGCGTAAAATACCGATTGCCAGCCTAAACTTGCTGTGAGGTAGCCTCCAGCAGTAGGTGCAATCATTGGAGAAGCACCAACCACCAACATCAATAAAGCAAAAATCTTTGCATTTTCTTTCACCGGAAAAAAGTCTCTCACCATAGCCATTGCTGCAACTGCAGCGGCACAACTTCCAATGGCCTGTACAAAACGTAAGGCAATCAATGATTCTATATGATGAGATTGTGCACAACCTATCGAAGCTAGAATATAAACTGCTAAACCAATGTATAAAGGTTTTTTTCTTCCGAATTTATCTAAAAGTGGGCCGTATAAAAGCTGACCTAGCGATATACCTACAAAGAAACTAGCAAGAGATAAGGAAACCTGGTTAATGGTGGTATTTAAATCTTTAGCAATTGCTGGGAAACCCGGCAAATACATATCTATAGAAAAAGGCCCAAGTGTGGTGAGTGTTCCTAATATTAAAACCAGAAATATATGCCTTTTACGCGTCATGGATTTTGTTTACTTATAAAAAATAAGGTGCAAAGATGCGCTTTTCTGCTTTTGCTTTTTGTGGGAATAGGGTAAAGATTTTGTTTCCGGATTTTCGACTTAGTTTAACGAACGCATTATTTTACTTTTGATAAAACGGAAAGCGATAAAAACGCTCGTTTAAAGTCGAGCGCTTTTGATGGAATTAAGATTTTGCTTTCAAAGCCTCTCTAACTTTCGGTGCAATTTTATCTCCAAATATTTCTATAGATCTCATCATCTCTTTGTGTGACGGACCGCCAACATCCATATGTGCGGAGAAACGTGTTAAGCCAAAAAGTTCTTCCATCTGTAAAATTTTATCTATCGCCTCGTTTGCATCGCCAATTATTAATGCGCCTTCATTGCTTCTGCCATGTGTAAATTGGTTTTTTTGATAAGGAGGCCATCCTCTTGATGCCCCAACTCTGTCCATTTGCGATGAATATAATGGGTAATAATAAGCTGCAACGGTTTTACTATCCTCGCCAAAAAAAGAATGCATATGCACTCCAATCTGCATTTTTTGCTCATCATGGCCGTAATGTTTGTAAACATCTCTGTAATATTTGAACAGCGGTTTAAACTGTGCTGGGCTTCCGCCAATGATGGCAAAGATAACTGGTAAACCCAATCTTGCTGCTCGTTCAACAGATTCTGGTGTGCCACCAACAGCAATCCAGATGCTTAAATGATCGTTTAAGGCTCTGGGTAAAACATGTTGGTTATTTAAGGCTGGACGGAATTTTCCGCTCCAAGTTATCGGGTTTTCCTTATTTATTTTTAGCAGTAAGTCTAGTTTTTCTACAAAAAGCTCACTATAATCATCAAGCTTTTGTCCGTATAACGGAAAAGATTCGATAAAACTTCCTCTTCCCGCGGTAAGCTCAACTCTGCCGTTAGAAATTAAATCAATAGTTGCAAAACTTTGGTATAGTTTAACCGGGTCTGCAGAACTTAACACAGAAACTGCACTACCTAGTTTGATGGTTTTGGTAACTGTGGATGCTGCGGCCAAAACAATTTCAGGAACAGATACGGCATAATCTGGTCGGTGATGCTCACCGATACCAAAAAAATCAACCCCTAATTGGTCCATTAGCTTAATTTCTTCAATAATCTCTTGTAGTCTGTCTTTTGCTGGCTGAATTTTCCCTGCCTTGTTGTGTTGCAGGTCGCCAAACATTCCAATACCTAGTTCCATAAATCGATTTTGAATTACAAATATAATGGTGTTTAACCATCTATTTTTTAATACGGATGTAAAATTCGTCGGAAAAAGTTTTTTTAAACAAAAAAAGCTACCTCTTTTAATGTTGAGGTAGCTTTTAAATTAATTAAATTTTTGTTATCGGCTACAATCGGCCGTCCAAACTTCGCCATCTTTAGTAAAGGCAATTTTTAACGTACTTTCATTAATCCTGATATATTTTGATTCATCTGAACCAACAGAAATAGCTGTGTTTGCATCTTTTTCAAATTTAACGCCGTTCAGATTAGGGATACCGTCAGAAAACTGGAAGTTGTAATCGTTTCCAGTTTTTATCACCGTAACCTTTCCGTTTTCTATTGTTTTTGAATCACCACCGTTTTTGTTGTAACTGATACTCCCCTTGTAAGTACCTACAAATAAATCGTTGTTTGCAGGGTCATCATCTTTACTACAAGCAGTAAAAACTGCGGTCATCATAAATAGCATTAAGGTTAATTTCAATAAGTTTTTCATGTCTTTTTGTTTTATTAATAAGTAAATAGTTCGGGGAGAAATATGCAATTAGTGTTCCAAACCCCAAAATGGACTTGTTTTTTACAGAATATCGGCTTTGCTAGTGAATTAAAATGCTGTTAGCTAATGTGTTTGATTTTATTTTTTTGATGCAAATGCAATTTGTTAGGCGTAAATTTTGTTTAATAATATTCTAATTGTGAAACCAGTAAGAGTTGTTTATGTCCAAGGCTTTGTATAAAAATCCATACGAAACTATAAAAGTTCCACGCTTTGAAGAATCAGAGGGGTTTTATACTACAAAAAAGCGTAGCAGAAACATGAGTAAGATTAGGGCGAAGGACAGTAAACCGGAGTTAGTTTTTAGAAAAGCTTTATGGAAACAGAATATTCGCTATCGCACCCATGTAAAAACATTACCGGGTACGCCCGATCTAGCTATCACCAAATACAAATTAGCGATTTTTGTTGATGGTATTTTTTGGCATGGCTACCAATGGGATAAACGGAAAAATCAGATTAAAACAAACCGTAATTTTTGGATCCCGAAAATTGAACGCAATATGCAACGAGATAGGGAAAACCGCGAAGCTTTAGAAAGTAAAGGCTACACGGTTATGCGGTTTTGGGAGCATGAAATTAAACAGAGTTTACAAGCCTGCATTAATCAAGTGGAACTGTATATAGAAACTGCTAAATCAGTTAAAATCCCAGTCTCTTTAGGCTAGGTAATGAGTGAAGGATAGAATGAATGAGTGAATGATAGAATGAGTGAATGAATCAGTTGCTTTAGTTAATCGCTTGCTTAGCATTCAATCCTTCACTCATTCACTCCTTCAAAATTAATCTATTCAATCCTTCAAAATTATCCAACCGTCATCCCGTTTTTTATCTCCATCAACTTAAGCTCAAATTCCTTTAAGTTATTTATAAAATCTGCTTTAGAGATATTGTTCAATTTCAGAAAATCAGAAGCTAAATCTCTGTAATAGTTTATGCCGTTCTGTAGTTGATTTACAAAATTATTGATGCTTTTCTCCTTTTTAGCATTCATAATCTGCAAGTTCGTTTCGATATCTTTTTTTAGATATTCGATATATAGCTTCAACTCGTTTATAAACATGTGCGGTCTTTTAACACCTTCTAATAAATTCACCTTGCCGTAAATATGGTTAACCATTTGTTCTAAGCTGTAGGTGCCATTAAAGAACGCAATATTTGGTCCGGGGCAAATTGCCACTGCCTTATTTTCTTTGGGCTTTAGCATATTGTTTTTTGCATAGTAGGAGTTTACCAAACCTTCGCACAAACAAATTTTTTCGGTAATTGCATCAAACTTTTGTTGGTACACTTCGGCATCAAGTGCTTCTTTATCTAATTCTTTAATTTTTAGACTTTGGTATTTTCTAGAAGCAGTGCAAATAGGTTGTTTGGTAAACTCGGTATTTGATACCAAAAACTTTTTGGTGCATGGACTTCCTGGTCGGCCTTCTGCTATTCGTTTTAAACGTTGTTTTTCGGCACCACTTTTTTTGAAATTATTAAATGGAATCCCTAATGGAGATGAACCGCTAATGTAAAAGTCGTCTTCGGTTGCTAAAGCTAAATCTTGTAGGGTCTCGTTATCAACCGCTGTAACTTGTGGTACCAATAAAAACGGACTTCCCCAGCCTGTTGCATCCATTTGGTAGTAACGCATTAAAAATTCGTTTTCATCTGCAGTACCAATCCCGCCTTGAACACAAATTTTTAGTGCTGGCGCAATAGCGATGTCAATTTCTTTGATTGCTAAAGCTTTTTGATAAAGTTCAAAAAGTTCGGTAACCATCTCTGCTCGTTTTTGTTTAAATTCTTCTAAAATTGGTCCTAATAAAAAACCTTCGGTAGCAAAAGCATGTCCGCCACAGTTTAAACCAGATTCTATCCTAAACTCAGAAATCCAGATTCCTTTTTTAGCTAAAAATTTTGCCTGTATAAAAGCGGATCTAAAATCGCTTACTTTTAAGATTACTTTCTTTTTTAATTGCTGATGGCTATCAGGTAAGAAATCGGTAAAACTATCTAAATAGCTATATAAACGAGGGTTCATTCCTGCAGAAAGCACAACAGACGAATTTAATCTGCTGTTTGCAAAGCCACGCAATGCAGCAAGCGCATCGCTATAGATTTCTTCCTTAATTTCGCCTCGGGCATCAACGTTCATTTTGTCCACTTTGGCCATAATGTTCACGTCAATCTCTCCTTTAGCCATCGAATTCCTTAATAGCTCTTGTAATTCTTGTTTTTTGGCAGGCACCGTTTCAATCAACATCTGTTGATATTTTTGTGCCAGTGCACTTTCATTGGGTAAAAGCCTAAAGTAAGTCGTTAATTTACTGTCCTCACTAAAGTCAGCATTTTTTATCTCTTCAAATTCCTGATCTATCAAATCCTGCATCATATTTAGGTAAGCCGTAATTCTTTTGGCTCTTGAATCATCTTCTTTGATACTAATTTCTTCGTAGGGTTTGCCTATTTTATCAAAATAATAAGCTCTAATACGTTCTATGGCAATGTCATCAACAATTGATGCAACAGATGAAATACCGTAAGGCGCAACTTTAATTGGTGTATCAATGGTGTATCCTAAACCGAGTACGGGTATATGAAAGGTATGGCTCATGCGTATTTTTTTAATTACGAAATAAGTCTTTTTAAAGCTTAAAAAATATGATGAACATCATTCTAAGAATTGGTTTTTATCAAATAATCAGTTTCATTAGTGTTATTTTATTCTAGTAATTTCTGCTAATTTTAGCCCTCATGGAAAAGCAAGCTTTATTAAACGCCATTATAGAAAATGCAATAGACGGAATTATCACAATAGATGATAGTGGGCTAATAGAATCTATTAATCCATCTGGATGTAGGCTTTTTGGTTACGAACCTGAGGAGGTGAAAGGCAAAAACATTTCGGTGCTAATGCCAGAGCCAGATAAATCCCGCCACGACGGTTATTTGGAAAGATATCAGAGAACCAGAAAGCCACATATTATAGGAATGGGCAGAGAAGTAACTGGACTTAAAAAAAATGGTGAAATGTTCCCGTTTAGGTTAGGAGTGAGCGAAGTGCAATACCAAGGGAGGATAATTTACACCGGATTTATCCATGATTTGACCCGAGAAAAATCTGCTGAAGAGCAATTGTTACTTTACACCAATAGGTTAGAGGTGCTGGTAGAAGAGCGGACGGTTGAGTTACAATCCTTAATTAGACAGATACAGGAAGCTAAAGAAGAGGTAAGCATTTCTTTAGAAAAAGAAAGAGAGCTTAGCCAGCTAAAAAGCAGGTTTGTTTCTATGGCATCGCATGAGTTTCGTACGCCTTTAAGCTCTATCCAACTCTCTGCTTCTTTAATAGAACGCTATACACAGGAATTTGAGAATCCTAATGTTGTTAAGCATGTTAACAAGATAAAAAACGCAGTAGGTAATTTAACTACCATTTTGAATGATTTTTTATCGTTAGAAAGACTAGAAGCTGGTATTATTACGCCCAAACCAGAAGGTATAGATTTGGTGAAATTCTCTGAAGAGATTACCGAAGAATTACAGATGGTTGCTAAGCAAAACCAAAGCATCATTTACCAGCATACCGGTACAAAGCGTATGGTAAATATTGATATCAATTTGCTTAAAAACTGTATCATTAATCTCATAGCCAACGCAATAAAGTATTCTGGAGAAAATACCTTTATAGAATTTAATACAGAAATTACCGACGATAAATATTATATTACCATAAAAGATAATGGTATTGGTATTCCCGTTTCTGAGCAAAAACATCTTTTCGAAGCTTTTTTTAGAGCGCACAACACAGGCAGTATTCCCGGGACAGGTTTGGGGCTAAACATTGTAGATAGGTATATAAAACTTATGTTTGGACAGATTGAGTTTAAAAGCGAAGAAAATAAAGGCACAACATTTACATTGATTTTTAATATTTAAATTCGTTTTTTTGAACGATATTTTATCGATAAAATAGATATGAAGCAAACCATTTTAATCATAGAAGATAATACAGATATCCGCGAAAGCACTGCGGAAATTTTGGAGCTTGCAGGTTACAATACCATTACTGCCGAAAACGGAAAATTAGGCGTTGAGATGGCTCAAAAGCAATTGCCGGCATTAATTATCTGCGATATTATGATGCCAGAACTCGACGGTTATGGTGTTTTGTATTTATTAAGTAAACAGCAAGATACCGCCGTAATTCCTTTTATATTTTTAACAGCCAAATCCGAAAGGATTGATATGCGTAAAGGTATGGAAATGGGCGCTGATGATTATTTAACCAAGCCTTTTGATGATATTGAATTGCTTAACGCGATAGAAAGCCGTTTATCTAAACAACAAAAAAGCCAAGAATTTTATACGCAAGGTTTAAAGAAATTAGAAGATTTTTCGGAAAGCATTACCAGTTTTGAAGGACTCAAAAATTTATTGGCAGGTAAAAAAGTGCGTAACCTTAAAAAGGGCCAGCTTTTATATTTTGATGGCGACGCTTCACAGGGTATTTATTTAGTGCTGAGCGGTAAAGTGAAAATCAGTAAAATTACGGAAGACGGACGCGAATTGGTTACTGCCATCCACTGTACTGATGAATATTTTGGGATGTACGATGCCATTGTTAACCGTACACACAGCGAAAATGCAGAAGCCATTGAAGATAGCAGTGTTTGTTTGCTTTACAAAGAACAGCTTGATGATATTTTAGAAAAGAATGCAGCTTTAGCCATGAAGTTTATCCATCTTTTATCAGAAACCTTGCATCAAAAAGAAGAGCAATTGATACAGATGGCCTATCACTCGGTAAGGAAAAGATTGGCAGAAACCTTATTGCGTGTAAGCGAAATCAATAACAACCCAACGTTTAAAATCTCAAGAAATGATTTGGCAGCTATGGCCGGCATGGCTACAGAAACCGTAAGCCGTACTTTAAGCGACTTTAAAGAAGAGGTTTTATTAGATAAAAAAGGGGCCGAGATTACCCTGCTTTCTGTGGAGAAATTACGTAAAATGAAAAACTGATTTCAATCAGTTTTGCTACTGATAGCACTCACTACAAAACTGCAAAGCTATAGCTAGTTTTGTTTATTGATGTAATACTAATGTATTGCATTTAATAAGCAGATAGGATATGAAGGCAGTTGTTTACAGTATAAAATCTTTTGAGAAAGAATACTTAGCGAAAGCTAATCAAAAGAAGCATGACATTACGCTAATATCGAACCCATTGGGGATAGATACTGTAGGCTTTGCACAAGGTAAGGATGCGGTAATTGTATTTACTAATGATGATGTTAGCGCACCCGTTATAAAAAAACTTAAAAAATTAGGAGTAAAATACATTGCAACACGGTCTGTAGGTACAGATCATATTGATTGCGAAACTGCCACAGCAGTTGATATCAAGATTGCAAACGTCCCTTCCTATTCGCCACAGAGTATTGCAGAACATGCCATTGCACTGATGATGGCACTAAACCGTAAAATTTTTATAGCCATACAGCAGTCTAAAGAGCTTAGTTTTAAATTAGACGGTTTACAGGGATTTACCATGTACGGCAAAACAGTTGGCTTAATAGGTTTTGGGCAAATTGCACAGTTTTTAGCTCGTATTTTAAATGGATTTGGTTGTAATGTGTTGGTTTATGATCCTTATTGTAAAATATACCCTGACCATGTAAAGCGGGTTGAGCTAAGTGAACTGTATAAACAATCGAATATTATTTCGTTGAATGCTGCTTTAACGGATGAAACCAAGGATATGATCAATGCGGAAAGCATTTCGCAAATGCGCAAAGACGTGATGTTGATTAATACGAGTAGAGGCGCTTTGATTAACACCAAAGATTTGGTAGCAGCCTTAAAAAAAGGAAGAATAGCGTCTTTTGGAGCCGATGTGTATGAAAGTGAAAAAAACCTATCTTTTGAAGATGATCAGTTAGGTGAAGACAAAGAGAAGTCACTAAGATTACTAACCGACTTGCCAAACGTTGTGGTGACACCACATCAAGCATTTTTAACTACAGAAGCCTTACAGGATATTGCAGCACAAACTATAAAGAATTTAGATTTATGGCAACTGGGACAATGCACCGGAGATGCTTGTGCCTGTACCACAGTTTGTGAGGAAAATTTGAAAAACAGAGAGAGTTTGGACGACAGTACTGTTGATATTCTTTTTTAACAATTGCTAATCAGCAAATAAAATAGCCTATTGGAAATATCGGTTTGTGGCTTTAAGCTACAAACGCTCATCATTACAAAACATGGATATCCAAGAATTAATACAGAAATACGCAGGCGCAGTACCCCGCTACACCAGTTATCCAACAGTACCCTATTGGGATTCAGAAACTTTTTCTAAGGATAAGTGGCTTAGTGCTGTAAAAGAGAGTTTCAATGCCAGCAATACCGTTAGCGGAATCAGTTTATATATCCATTTACCCTATTGCGAGAGCCTTTGTACTTACTGCGGTTGCAACACCCGAATTACCAAAAACCACGGTGTAGAGAAACCTTATATTAAAGCCGTGGCACAGGAATGGGAGCTTTATAAAGCTATTTTGGTAGATCAACCGATTATTAAAGAGCTACATTTAGGAGGTGGTACCCCAACGTTTTTTAGTCCAGAGCATTTAAAAAACTTACTCGAAGAGATTTTAACAGGTTGTATTTTGCATACTGATGCTGAGTTTTCTTTTGAAGCACACCCAGCAAATACTACCGAATCACATTTAAATGTGTTGTACAATTTAGGGTTTAAACGTTTGAGTCTGGGGATTCAGGATTTTGATGTAAAAGTGCAGGAGATTATTAACCGTTACCAAACGGTTGAGCAGGTTTTTGAGGTTCACTCAAATGCTACAAGAATCGGTTATAACTCTATCAATTACGATTTGATTTATGGCTTGCCTTTGCAAACACTAAATGGTTTAGAAAAAACAATTTCAACAGTTATAGATTTAAAACCCGATCGTATTGCGTATTACGGCTATGCCCATGTGCCCTGGGTAAAACCTGGTCAACGAAAGTTTACCGAAGCAGATTTGCCAAATACTGAAGAGCGACAAGCTTTGTATGAGTTAGGACGTAAGATGTTGATTGAAGCTGGTTACAAAGAAATTGGGATGGATCATTTTGCGCTAGAAAGCGATACTTTACACAAAGCACAACAAGAAGGGAAACTGCACCGTAATTTTATGGGCTACACGCACCATTATACGCAATTGATGATTGGTTTGGGTGTATCTTCCATCAGCGATACATGGAATGCCTTTGCACAAAACGTAAAAAAGGTTGAAGATTATTTAAAGTTGATTGCCCAAAATGAAATACCGGTTTTTAAAGGTCATGTTTTAACAGAAGAAGATCTTTTAATGCGCAAGCATATTTTGAACCTCATGTGCCGTAATCAAACAGCTTGGGGTGCTTTAGATTTGTTGAATGATAATTTTAAAGAAAGCTTGTTGCGTTTACCTGATTTGGAGGCAGATGGATTAATTGTACAATCTGAAAATTCCATTGAGGTAACCAAAATAGGGGAGCGGTTTTTACGGAATATTTGTGCTGTTTTTGATGCCCGCTTACACGCTAAGGATTTAGAACAGAATGTATTTAGTAAAGGAGATTAAGATGCGTGGTCTAAAGTAATGGGTTCTTTTTGCTTGTTATTTGAGATTCGGATGGTAATAACGTTCACTTAGAACTTAGCATTAAAATAATATCCTAATATAGAAAAAGGACCAATAATGTTGCTGCAATTGCGCCCAAAAGTGGGCCCACGATGGGAACCCAAGCGTAAGACCATTCTGATTCGCTATTTTTATTGCCATATATAAAAGAGAATATGATCCGTGGACCTAAATCTCTGGCGGGGTTTATAGCATAGCCAGTTGTACCACCTAAAGAAAGTCCAATAGCCCAAACTAAAAAAGTAACTGGAATTGCTCCTATAGAGCCCAGACCCATAGGCGTTTTTGGGTTAGCTATTTCTGCATCTGTAAAATGAAAAATGACAAAAAGTAAAACAAAAGCTCCAAAAAACTCACAAAATAGGTTTCTTAATTTGTTAGGTATAGCGGGTGAAGTAAAAAAACATGCAGCTTTTAAGCTTGAATTTTCTGTTGCTTTAAAGTGATCTTTATAAAACAACCATACGATTAAAGAGCCCGTCATAGCACCACCAAATTGCATTGCAACATACATTGGCAACTGTGCCCAAGGAAATTTACCTGCAATAGCTAATCCTAAACTCACTGCCGGATTTAAATGTGCACCACTGTGAGGACCAGCGATTACAACGCCCACAAAAACAGCTAGAGCCCATCCAGTTGTGATTACCATCCATCCACTGTTTTGTCCTTTACTTTTATCAAGTAATACGTTAGCAACCACGCCATTACCTAAAATAATCATAAACATAGTGCCCAAAAATTCAGCTACGTAAAGGTTCATCGTTATATTTATTTAGTAGGTTTAAATTAATGTATTTAAAGCTTAGACCAGTAATTTACTGCATCTATTGCTTTTTGCCATTTAGTAATGTTAAGTTTCATATCCTGATGGTTTTTTGAATAATAGCAAACTTCTATTTCCCACTGAGATCTAATTTCGTCTATATTTGACCAAAAACCTACAGCTAATCCTGCTAAATATGCGGCACCTATGGCAGTAGTTTCTGTGTTTTTTGGTTTAATTATTTTGGTGTCTAAAATATCTGCCTGAAACTGCATTAACAAGCTGTTTATAGAAGCTCCTCCATCTACTCTCAACTCTTTTATTTCGGTTCCCGAGTCTGCTTCCATTGCTTTTAGTATATCCATAGTTTGGTATGCAATACTTTCCAAGGCCGCTCTAGCCAGTTCAGCATCGGTAGTTCCTCTGGTTAAACCAAAAATTGTCCCTTTTGCATGGGGATTCCAATGGGGTGCGCCTAATCCGGTAAATGCGGGTACTAAATATACGCCTCCATTATCAACAGATTTTTCTGCTAGCTCGGTAACTTCTGTTGAGGAGTTGATAATCCCTAATCCATCTCTTAGCCATTGTACAATAGCTCCAGCCATAAAAACACTTCCTTCTAGCGCATAAGTGGTTTCGCCATTAATTTGCCATGCAACAGTTGTAATTAAGTTGTTTCTAGAAACAACAGCTTCTTTACCAATATTCATTAACATGAAACAGCCTGTTCCGTAAGTGTTTTTAGCCATTCCTGGTTGGGTGCACAGTTGCCCAAATAAGGCGGCCTGTTGATCCCCTGCAATTCCTGCAATTTCGATTTGTGTTTCAAACAAACCCTTAGCAGTAGCTCCGTAAACTTCGCTACATGATTTTACTTCGGGCAGTATCTGTTTTGGGATGTTGAAAATCTGTAACAGTTCATCATCCCATTTTAAATCGTGGATATTGAAAATCATGGTTCTGGAGGCATTGCTTACGTCGGTAACATGTGTTTCCCCATTTGTAAGCTTCCAGATTAACCAGCAATCTACAGTGCCAAATAGTAATTCGCCTGCATCAGCTCTCACTCTTGCTCCCGCTATATTATCAAGTATCCAACTTATTTTGGTTGCTGAAAAATATGCATCAATCAAAAGACCAGTTTTAGCTTGTACAAGTTCGGTTTTGCCTTCTTTTTTTAGCTGGTCACAAAAATCAGCAGTACGCCTATCTTGCCAAACAATAGCATTGCAAATGGGTATACCGGTTTTTTTATCCCAGATAATGGTTGTTTCTCTTTGATTAGTAATTCCGACTGCGGCGATATCTGTAGCACTAAGATTTTCTTGTTTTAAGGCTTCTTTTGCTACATGCAACTGGCTTTCCCAGATTTCTAAGGGATCATGTTCTACCCATCCTTTCTGGGGGTATATTTGATTGAACTCTTTTTGGCTGAGGCTTATCTGCTTGCCTTGTTTGTCAAAAATCATTGCTCTAGAGCTTGAAGTACCTTGATCAAGTGCTAAAATATACTTTTTACTCATATTGCCAGTTTACTTGTTATGAATTTTGTGTAGTTATTACTCTGATTATTTGTTGGTTTCTAGCAGATACCTAGAAGCTAATGTATTGAAGTTTTGGAGCTGTTTGTTTTTCATATCCTCGCTTAAACCCAGTTCGGTTTGTATTAAATTGGCAACCACAGGAGCCATATCTAAGGCCGCTTGAGCATCTAAAAATAACACCCTTAGTCTACGGGCAAGTATATCTTCTATCGTTCTGGCCATCTCATTTTTCACTGCCCATACTACTTCACCTGTAAGGTAAGGAAATTTTGGATGTAGCAGGATCTGGAACGCTGGGTTTTCGTTAAGCATTTCTTTTAAGCGAGTTGCGTCGCTACCGTAATAATCGAAATGATCTGCATTCTTTACGTGTGTACTTCCATGTATTGCCAGATTTTTGGTTACACATTTTCTAAACCCTAAATTAGTTTGTTTTAGCACTTGGTTAATGCTGTCTTCCGCCATTTTACGATAGGTTGTCCATTTCCCCCCTGTGATTGTAATTAGGCCGGTTTTGCTTAATATTATTTTATGGCTACGTGATATTTCTTTAGTTTTCCCAGTTTCTTTAGTAGGTGCAGCTAGCGGACGCAAACCTGCAAAAACACTAAGAACATCTTCTTTTTGTGGCTTGCGGTCTAGATATTCGCCTGCAGTTTGTAAAATGAAATCTACCTCTTCTTGCAACGCAATGGGTTCTAAGTTATGGCTATCAATGGGTGTGTCAGTAGTGCCCACTACTAGGTGATTATGCCACGGAACTGCAAAAAGCACTCTCCCGTCAGAAGTCTCTGGAATCATTAAAGCACTCTCCGAAGGCATAAATGACCTATCTAGTACAATGTGTACTCCTTGGCTAGGCTTAACTAAAGGTTTAGATCCTGGCTTATCCATATCCAAAATATTATCCACAAATACTCCAGTGGCATTTATTACTGCTTTAGCTTTTAAACTGTATTTTTTGCCAGTTTCGTTGTCTTGCGCTACCACACCAGAAAGTAAGCCATCTGTTTTTTCAAGGTCGCATACCGAAACATAGTTCAATACCGTTGCCCCCTGCTCAATAGCAGTTTGTGCTAAATTTAAAGCTAATCTGGCATCGTCAAATTGGCCGTCAAGGTATTCCACACCACCCTTTAGTCGGTCGCTATTAACGCCTTTTAAAGCTAGTTTCGCTTTGTTTTTGCTTAAAATTATCGATGGTCCAAAACTAAACTTGCCAGCTAACCAGTCATAAAGCTTTAAGCCAACAACGTATTTTATTTTTTCGAAAGAGCTATAACATGGAATTACAAATGCTTGTTTTTTTACTAAGTGAGGCGCATTCTGTAACATTAACCCACGTTCTCTCAACGCTTCGTAAACAAGTTGTACGTCACCCGCGGCCAAATACCTTACGCCACCGTGAACCAATTTTGTGCTTCTGCTTGAGGTTCCCTTAGCAAAATCAGACTGCTCCAGTAACAATGTTTTTAAACCGCGAGATGCAGCATCTACTGCACAGCCTAAACCGGTTGCACCTCCTCCAATAATTATAACATCCCATTCTGCGGTTGTTGAAATGGAAACTAGCTGAGCATTTCTATCTTTTGTATTCATCTTTATAGCTGATGTTTTGAATGGGAGTGTGAATTAATAATTTTTAGTAAATATAAGAAAGAAAAGAAATAAATAAAAATAAAAAGAAAGTATATATAAATAAAAAGATATAAGAGTGACTATTGCTTTGGTTTTTGTCTGATTACTTTTTTGTTGTAAATTGCAAAAAAGAAAATTACAGTTATTTAAGATAAATGATCAATATTGCCGAGCGCCACCAGCTGATTTTGAATAAATTGGTGAAAGAAGATTTTGTGTCTGTTTTGGGTTTGTGTAAAGAATTAGATGTTTCACCGGTAACAATTCGTAAAGACCTTAAACTTTTAGAAGAAAAAAATCTATTGTTTAAAACGCATGGTGGCGCAACTTTACAAAATCCTTACACCATAGATAGGCCTGTTAATGAGAAAGAAGCAATCCGGTCATCAGAAAAGTTAAGAATTGGTGAGACTGCAGCAAAGCTTGTTAATGATAACGATAGCTTGATTATAGGTTCTGGTACTACGGTTTTGGCGCTAGCCAGATCATTGCAGACTAAACTAAATTTAACGGTGATTACCGCTGCGTTAAATGTTGCTATTGAACTTAATAGACATCCCAATATTGAAATACTGCAACTTGGAGGAACAATGCGCAAAAGTTCTTCATCTGTTACCGGTAGTTACGCGGAGCAGATCTTGAGAGACTTTTACTGTAATAAATTGTTTTTAGGGGTTGATGGCATTGATCTAGAACACGGTTTAACCACTACTAACTCTACCGAAGCTCAGTTGAACAGAGAAATGATAAAAGTTTCTCAAAAAACAATTGTACTGGTTGATTCTAGTAAGTTTGGAAAAAGAGGTTTCGGTAAAATATGTGCTATTGATGAAATTGATCACATTATTACAGATAGTGGGATTTTACCGAGTACACTAGCTGCTTTAGAGGGAATGGGCGTTAAGGTTACGGTGGTTTAATTTTTCCTTAAAGCAGAAAAGGTTAAGAATATGCTTGCGCATCGTCTTAACCTCTTAATTTGATTGAAACTTCTTTACTAAATACCGGAGTTTATACCTTTATATCCATTACTTTATTTGTTTTACGGCTTTCTTCTGCCATAAATCCCATAATATGACTTTCTATAGAGTCATCAATGGTTGAAGTCAAAATATTTGGGTTCTGCTGAGAAACTGCCTGTACGAAATCTCGAGCTAATAGCCAATCTCCGCCACCATGGCCACTATTTTTATAGCCTTCTACATCTTCTGCTTTTGGTATAAATTTGAGTGTTTTTCCTGTTTTGAAATCGTTGATAACCAATTCGTTCATGTCTCCAACAATGTCGCCCATGCTTCCCATTATTCTTGTTCTTCTGCCATGGTAAGAGGTGAACGCTTCCATAGAAAAAGAGGCTGTAACACTATCGCCAAACTGTATGCTTGTTACATAATGATCGGGCTGGTCGTTATCCATGCGGTAAACACACCTGCCATAATTAGTTGTTTTTAAATTTGCCATGATTGCTTCTGCATGCATTGCTTTATCTGCAGGTAAATCCATAACACTTAACCGTTTCCTCTTATCGTAATATTCTTTAATTGCAGAGTAGGGGCACTCTCTTTCAACTTTGCAACCATCTGTACATCTTGCGGTACTTCCTTCTGGTGCATTTTCTTTTTTAAACCACTTTAAATCGCCCATAGCTACAATTTTCTTTGCCGGTTTATTTATCACCCATTTTATAATGTCTAAATCGTGGCATGATTTGGCTAAGATAATTGGTGTAGTTTTTTTTGAGTTGTGCCAATTTCCTCTCACGAAAGAATGCGCCATGTGTGTATGTTCAATTGGCTCAAAGTGCTGTACACTTATAATATCTCCAATTGCACCTTTTGCCACAAGCTCTTTCATTTTCACGAAATATGGAGCATACCTTAGTACATGGCAAACGGCAACAATTCTTCCTTTTTTCTTTGCCAATGCTAAAATTTCACGGCATTCTTTTTCTGTTGGTGCAATTGGTTTTTCAAGTAAAACATCATAACCCATTTCCAAAGCTTTCATACAAGGCGCATAGTGCATATTATCTGGGGTAGAAATAATTACAGCATCAGCAAACTTCGGTCTTTTAAAAACGTCTTCCCAGGTGTTAAATCTGTTTTTATCTTCAATTTTATGAATTCTTGCATATCGGTCATTTCTGTATTTTACAGGCTCTGCGACTCCTATGATGTCCATTTCTTCTGCAAATTTAGCCGCGAAATTTCCGTATACCATACCTCTGTTACCCGCACCAATAGTAATAACAGTTATCGCTTTTTTCTGTGGACGATGTAAAGAATTAGCAGGGTTGCTATATAAAAAAGAGTTTTTGCCAACTGACCCTAGCACTTCTGTACTGATGATAGAGGCTCCCAAGGAAAGACTTAGGGTTTTTAAGAGGTTTCTTCTGTTCATTTGTTTAGGTTATTTTTATAATTTTTAGTTGTGATTGGTTTTTAAACATTCAATATTATAGTACATTTCTATTGGTTTATAGCTTTGGTAGTTTAGCAATTATCACATTTTTAGTAAATTACCCTGTAGCCATTCGTTTAATTTCATCTTTCCAAGTAAACAGACTTAAAACTATGGTGAGTACACAGGCAGCAACAAGAACATAAAACCCGCCATCCCAGCCAAAGGCGTCTACAATGTAACCTATTGCAATATTTGCAAAAACGGCTCCGCCCAAATAACCGAATAAGCCTGTAAAGCCCGCAGCAGTGCCCGCCGCTTTTTTTGGAACCATATCCAAAGCCTGTACACCAATTAACATTACTGGACCATAAATTAAAAATCCAATTACAATAAGGGATGCAGTATCAATCATCGGGTTTCCGGGTGGATTTTTCCAGTACACCAGCACCGCAACTAAAACTAATGCCATAAATACAATAGTAGCCGGCACTCTACGTCCGTTAAAAACCTTATCGCTAATCCATCCGCACAAAAGCGTTCCGGGTATGCCTGCATATTCGTAAGCAAAGTATGCCCAGCCAGATTCGCTCATAGAGAAGCCCTTTTCTTCTTTTAAATAAGTAGGTGCCCAATCTAAAACCCCGTATCTAACTAGGTATACAAATACGTTGGCTAAAGCAATAAACCAAAGCGCTTTGTTAAAAAGCACATAGTCTACAAATATTTGTTTAGCGCTTAATTCCTGCTCTTTCTCAGGACTTACCAAACCATCTTTTTTATAGACTTCTATTGGGGGTAAGCCACATGACTGAGGAGTATCTCTAACTAAAAAATAGGTGGCTATTGCAATTATTAAAGCGATAATACCAGGGAAGTAAAAGCTACTTTGCCATGCGCCAAATATGGTTAAACCAACAATCGCTAAAGGACCAATAAGTCCGCCACCAACATTGTGAGCAACATTCCAGATAGACATTTTTACCCCACGCTCTTTTTTTGAAAACCAGTGAACCACAACTCTTCCGCAGGCAGGCCAGCCCATTCCTTGAAACCATCCGTTTAAAAACAGTAGAACAAACATGATGGTGATTGAGCTAGTTGCGAAGGGGAATACACCCATTGCAATCATACAAATAGCTGAAAGAATAAGGCCTAAGGGTAAGAATTTACGGGCATCACTCCGGTCAGAAACGTTGCCCATCAAAAACTTGCTTAATCCATAAGCAATAGAAACTCCTGATAATGCCAAGCCTAATTCTCCTTTAGAAAAGCCCTGCTCTATTAAGTACGGCATGGCTAACGAGAAATTTTTACGAACTAAATAATAGCCTGCATAACCAATAAAAATTCCTAAAAAAACCTTCCATCTTAATTGTTTGTAGGTGGGGTCTATCTGACTTTCGTCTACTAAGGGTTTGTGTAATGGTGGGTCTAAAAAGGAGAATTTCATGTACTGTAATTGATTTTTATTTGGTGAAAACTAGATTAAAATAGATTAGGATAGTCTGTTATAATGCCATCTACACCCATAGTTTTTAAACTTTCTATTTCGGATTTAGTGTTTACCGTCCATGGTAAAACTTTAATGCCAAGCTTTTTACAGGATGCAACCAATTCTGAAGTAACTAATTTATACGTAGGGCTATAAATATCAGGCTTGAAAGATAATTTTTTCAAGTTTTCCTCTAATTCGCCACTAGAAACTAAGTATGCAGTTTTTACATTTTTGTATTTTTTATGGATTATTTCTAAAGAACGAGTATCAAAAGATTGGATAATAACCCGGCTCTCTATATTTTTATTCTTGATTACACGCATTAATCTTTTAACAAATTCTTTAGGTTCTGGATGGAAAATATTGTCGCCACTTTCTTTCATTTTGGTTTCCATGTTGTAATGTGGCGCTGGATAGTTCTTGATTTTAGCGTAATGTTCTACAGTATCAATTAAATCTGCAAGTAGCGGGATTTGCGCTTTTATCTTTTTTTGTTGTGGGAATGCCTTATGAAATTTTGAACCAACATCGTATTTCTTGATGTCTTTATAATCCATTTTATAAATGTTTGCATCTTTTCCTTTCGGAAGTTCCTTTCCTTCCGGATCTAAAACAAACAGGCTGTTCATCCATTGGTCATGAGAAACCAACACTTTTTTGTCCTTGCTAAAGGTAATGTCCATTTCTAACGTGTTACCATAATCCAATGCTAGTTTCATAGCCGGAATGGTGTTTTCGGGCATTAAACCTCGGCCACCCCTATGTGCCTGTTTGTCAAAAATTTCCTGTGCACACATGGTTTGATAACTTAATACGGTTAGAATCAACACGCTTAATTTTTTCATTTGCTTATAATTGGTATTCACAATAGTACATAAATGGAAATAAAAATGCAAGTTATAAAACACAAATAGTTATAATTCGAAATAAAAAGTAATATTTATATGCTAAAATTTGATAATATGGGATAATCAGAATTTTAAAAGCTATGGAAATAGTGTTGGTTAGTAAGGGTTGTAGTAAATTTTATTAGAGATCCGTTCAAAGTAAAAATAGTTAGTGCTAATTGATACTCATATTAGGATAATGAGTACAAAATCTATAGTTTGTTGTGAACTTATTTTGCTAAACCCAAAGGGTAGGAGGGTTTGGGTTTTATTTTATTTTATTGAGAACCAAAGAAAGAGGTAACAACTGCTATTGAATTTTATTAAAAACTAATGGCAAATTACTCCATTAGTGCCCGTGATTTTAGGGCTTAAATAAGGGATATCTAAGTTTAAACCTCTTAATATAAACCAGAGCCCTAAACACAAAGTTACGTAAGGTAAAATCTGGTTTATTTTTTGTCTAAAAGTAGGTTTGCTAAAATTGACACCAAGCATTGCCAATAGCATTAGCGGTGTAGTGCCTAAGCCAAAAACAAGCATGAACAATGCAGATTGGTACGCGTTACTGGTATTGATTGCCGTTGCTAATCCTAAATAGACAAAGCCACAAGGTAAAAAACCGTTTAGTAAACCTAAATATAAATGTCCAGCTTTGTTTTTAATTGCTTTGCCAATCAGTTTGTTAACTGATTGTGTAAAACGGTTTGGAACATAATTTTGTGATTTTCGGTACTTGATGATTTGCGGTGCAACTGCCACAATTATTAAAATGCCACTTAAAATACTAATGCCTTGTTGTAATCCAGCCAGCCAAAGTTGCTTACCTAAAAGCCCAATCAACAATCCTAAAAAAGAGTAGGAGATTGCTCTTCCGATATTATAAGATAGCTTTTTAAATAATGTAATCCATTTTGATTCTGATTGCTGTGGAATAGCGAAAGCTAGTGGTCCGCACATTCCTACGCAATGCAAACTGCCAAATAACCCAATAACAAATGCCAGTTGCAAGTGGTTCATCGCAAAAATAAATTGGTTTGGTAAAGATATTTTTTATCACCAGCTGTCCACCTAATTTCAATTCGCCACTCGCCTTTTTCAAAATCATCTTTTGTAAACTGTAAATCTTTTTGATTGAAAGAGAACAGCTGATCTTTCTTGCTATCGGATGGGCGCTTAAAGTTCACCGAACCACTATCAGCGACAGCGAAATTAATGGTTACATAGTTTTGAGTTTGCTTAACAATGGGTTGAACTTTGTCTGCAATAACTTGTTGCATTTGGTTGTAATCAATGTCGTAAGCTAAACCTCTTTCGTAATAGTCCTTATCAAAATTGTCTTCGGCCGTTCTAAACATCAACACAACCAGCACCGTAATGAAAATCATAAACGATGCTAAACCTATAACTAATCCTTTTCCCCAATTCATTTTTATTTAATTTACAGGTCCTAAAAAATTTGTTTCAATATGATCAATTACTGCTCCATCCTGTAACACTTGCAATGCTACCGATGTTTTTGTTTTTTTAATTTCTGACTGTGGCACTAACAAAAAGAAAGTGACTTTTGCAGTTGCTTCTGGCGCCAAACTGTCAATTGGTTGTACCCACTGTATTTTATGTGTCTTACTTTCTGGAGCAAAATCAATTTTAACAGGTTTAGCAGATTTATTTACCACTTCTGCAGTGTACAAATTACTCACAAAATTATTTGGCTGTTCTTGGTACATAGTTCCGGCCGCTCGTAAAACGCTTACATCTATGTCTTTTTTAGAGAGAATGAAGTAAGTGGAAACGCCAATCATAATTAAAATGATGATTCCGTAAGCTTTCATACGTAAGGTAAGCTTTGGTGCTCTTTCGTCATTTTTGATCATCTCTTCAGAATAGTAGCCAATCAAATTTCTTGGACGGTTAACTTTATCCATAACTTGGTTACATGCATCTATACATGCAGTACAGTTTACACACTCTAATTGTGTCCCCTCTCTAATATCAATACCAGTAGGGCAAACCGCAACGCATAAGTTACAGTCTACGCAATCTCCTAAAGGTTGAGGGTTAACCTCATTCTTTTTAATACGCCCTCTGGGTTCGCCACGTAAATAGTGGTAAGCAACAACTAAGGAATTTTTATCCAGTAAAACGCCTTGCAATCTGCCATAAGGGCAAGCTACAATACAAACTAATTCCCTAACATGAGCAAACACATAATAAAAAGCGGCAGTAAAAAGCCAAATGCTAATAAAACCTACCAAATGTAAAGTAATGGGTTCGGTCATTATCTTCCAAAGCTCTTCTGTTCCTATAACATAGGCTAAAAAAGTGTTGGCTATAAAAAAAGATATCAGTACATAAATAATGTGCTTACTTGTTTTTTTGATGATTTTATCCTGAGTCCAAGGGCTGTTATCTAGTTTTTTCCGGGCTGCGGGTTCACCTTCAATCCAAACTTCAATCCGCCTGAAGACCATTTCCAAAAAAATGGTCTGCGGACAAACCCAGCCACAAAATATTCGTCCGAATGCGCTGGTAAATAAAACGATCCCAACCAAACCGGTTAACATCATCAATACAATAATGAAGAAATCTTGAGGCCAAAAAACCTGCCCGAATAAAATAAACTTACGCTCAATAATGTTGAATAAAAGAAATTGATGTCCGTTAATTTTAATGTAAGGCGCTGCAAACAAAAAACCTAATAATACATAAGCAACAACGCTCCGGTATTTGTACCAAAAGTCAATCCTAATTAAAGGATAAAGCCACTTTCGCTTTCCGTTTTGATCTACAGTTTGATGGTAATATTTTATTTCTTCTTCAGCCATTTTTTATAGTATAGCGTAGTGCGATTGGAGTATTGAGTGTTGGTATTGAGATTTGAGTATTGAGAACTTTTAGAAAGTATCAAGATATAAGTATCAAGATCTCGCTTAATTGAAAATTATAATCTGTTAATTATACTCAACTACATCTTCATCAATTATTCTCATTATTCTTTCAAAAGTTCTACTGTTTCTCAATCCTAATACTCCAAACAAACCACAAAATAAGCAAGTCCTTCTCCTTTGGAGAAGGATTTAGGATGAGGCTCTTATTCCTTGTCTCCTTGCGGTGCTTTTGGATTTGCGGGATTTGTACCTTTTAAAGATTCAATATAATTAGACACGTCTGAAATCTGCTTTGGACTAAGTTGTTTTTCCCAAGCAATCATTCCCTTTTCTGGTACACCGTATTTAATGGTTTTAAACACGCTGGCAATTTTTCCGCCATGCAACCAATAATCATCTGTTAAGTTTGGACCAACAACACCTTCGCCATTTTGACCGTGACAAGCTACACAGTTCTGCGTGTAAACAGCTTTACCCGCATCTAAAACTGGAGCAGACTTATCAATTTTAACGCTGTTTTCGTCAATAGCGTTTCCTGATTTTACTAAATAAGCTTCTTTTGCAACGTCGGCCTGTTTCATTTCTATCACATACTCCTCATCTTGTAATTTTCCGAGTTTAAATACGTGGTAGTTTAACATATAAACCACAGCAAACACAACAGAACCATAAAACAACCAATTAAACCATGCTGGTATTGGGTTGTCAAGCTCTTGAATCTCATCATAATCATGCATGATTAAAAGCTCTTTCTCTTGCGACATAGGCTTTAACGATAATAATTTTTGCCACATCGTTTGTTTGTGAACTTCTGGAGTTTCATGCTCGTGAGTTGATGCTTTTTCTCCTAAAACGGTACTGCTTTTAACGGCTTGTGGCGCTGAAGGTAATACAAATGCAGTAAGTACCTTAAAAGTATGTAGCAGAACAAAACATACAACAACAATTAATAACAAGGTTAATATGATTGCACCTAAGGCAATCCCATTCATTATCTCGGTATTAGTAGCTGCATAGGTGCCAGCTGTACTTAAAAGAAATACGGCGATGGCTAAAAATATGGTGTTTCTTAAACGCATAATAATATAGGTTAATTATATGTTTCTGTTTTATCTTCCAAAGGGATATTACTCATGTAGTTCAAATGATTTTTCTTCATCTTCATAAGTGCTATGGTAGCACCTATAAAGAAAAGAAAGAAGATTGAAAGTGAGATGAGCATGAAAACTTCGTCGCCCTGTAATGTGTTTACGAATTGTTTGAACATCTTTTATCCGTTTTAATTTTTGTTTTTGATATCAGTACCTAAGCGCTGTAAATAAGCGATAATGGCAATAATTTCTTTGTCTTTACTAACCTTAATTTTATCAAATGATAAGTTCTCCGCAATAGCTGCTGCTTGCTTATCTAAATCCTCATTTGCAATGGCATCATAACCTTTTGGATAAGGAACACCCAAGGTTTGCATTGCTCTAATTTTTGCACCAGTTGTACTGATATCTAAATCCTGATCTAATAACCAATCGTAATTAGGCATAATACTTCCTGGAGACATTGTTCTTGGATCCATCATGTGGTTGTAATGCCAAGCGTTGCTGTACTTCCCGCCTTGGCGATGCAAATCCGGACCAGTACGTTTTGATCCCCAAAGGAATGGATGATCATAAACAAATTCGCCAGCTTTACTGTATTCGCCATAACGCTCTGTTTCTGAACGGAACGGACGCACAGTTTGTGTATGGCAGTTTACACAGCCTTCGCGGATGTATAAATCTCTACCGTGTAACTCAAGAGGTGTATATGGTTTTACACTTGTTATAGTTGGTATGTTTGATTTGATAAAGAAAGTAGGCAGCATCTCTACAGCACCACCAATTACAATAACAATTAAGCTCAACACCAACATAACCATTGGCTTACGCTCAATTCTTCGGTGCCAAAATTCTTTTTTACTATCTGCTGGTAAAGCTGGTAATGGTAATGCCTCAGCATATTCATTACTAACCAACTTGCCCGATTTGGCAGTTTTAACCAAGTTATAAGCCATTACAATTACGCCGGCTAAGTACATTGCGCCACCAATAGAACGCATAATGTACATTGGTAAAATACGGGTAACAGTTTCTAAAAAGTTAGCGTATTTTAATAAACCTTCTGGGGTAAATTCTTTCCACATTAAGCCTTGGGCAAACCCAGCCCAATAAAGTGGAATAGCATAAAAAAGAATTCCTAAAGTGCCAATCCAAAAGTGGAAAGATGCCAGTTTATTAGAGTAAAGCTTGGTTTTGTAGATTCGAGGAACCAACCAATACATTACGCCGAAAGTTAAGAAACCGTTCCAGCCTAATGCACCAACGTGAACGTGTGCTACTATCCAGTCGGTAAAGTGAGCAATAGCATTAACGCCTTTTAATGAAAGCATTGGGCCTTCAAACGTAGCCATACCATAAGCGGTTAATGCAACCACCATAAATTTTAGGGTAACGTCATCCCGTACTTTATCCCAAGCACCACGTAGGGTTAACAAACCATTGATCATACCGCCCCAACTTGGTGCAATAAGCATAATAGAGAATGCCACACCTAAAGATTGAGCCCAGCCAGGTAAAGAAGTGTATAATAAATGGTGAGGACCAGCCCAGATGTAAATAAAAATTAAAGCCCAGAAGTGGAGAATACTTAATCTGTAAGAGTAGATTGGACGATTGGCCATTTTAGGTAAGAAGTAATACATCATTCCCAAATAAGGCGTAGTTAAGAAAAACGCAACTGCATTGTGCCCGTACCACCATTGTACCAGTGCATCTTGCACCCCAGCGTAAATATAATAGCTTTTAAAAGCAGAAATTGGTAACTGAAGAGAGTTAACAACGTGTAAAACGGCTATTGTAATAAATGTAGCGATGTAAAACCAAATGGCCACATATAAGTGGCGTTCTCTTCTTTTAATAATAGTACCAAACATATTGACACCAAAAACTAACCATATCACTGTGATAGCAATATCAATTGGCCACTCTAGTTCTGCATATTCGTGAGAAGAAGTAAGTCCGAGCGGTAGAGTAATTACGGCTGCAACAATAATTAATTGCCAGCCCCAAAAATGTACTTTACTTAATGCATCACTAAACATTCGGGCTTTTACCAAGCGTTGTAAAGAGTAGTAAACACCCATGAAAATGGCGTTTCCAACAAAGGCGAAAATCACCGCGTTGGTGTGTAATGGCCTAATTCTACCAAATGTGGTGTATTGGTTGCCAAGGTTCATGGATGGGCTAAAAAGTTGGGTAGCTATCAGTAAGCCAACTGTCATCCCTATAATCCCCCAAACCAACGTCGCGATCGCAAAATCTCTAACGATTTTGTTATCATAATAAAATTTGTCTGCTTGCATCATACTTATTAACGAATAGATTTTTTTTGATGGACCAAAAATAGTCCGATTTACGTGACAATATAATGACCAAGATAGCAATGTTGAGTGATTAAAATCACTTTTCGTTTAAATAACCGTCTTCAGTGGTATTTAATGCAGGTTGTGGCTGATGTGTTTCTGATAGTAATTATCGATAAACTAATGAATGTTCGATGGATTGCTACATGTCAAGGTTCTGGATGATAGCAGTCATATTTTTAGCGCACATCTGTATTTAGATTTGTTTTAAATAACCAGACTCATTGTTAATGCTCGTTATTTCATGTATCACTCATCATAAAAAAAGCATACAAAAATGGAAACTTTAGATGTTACACAGATAGAACCTCGTTTTAAACATCCAACAATATTTGAGAAATTTGATAACCTGGCAGACGGTGGTGCGTTTATTATTAATAATGATCACGATCCAAAACCTTTGTACTATCAACTGCTTGCGGAACGTGGGCAAATTTTTACATGGGAGTATTTAGAGAACGGACCAGAAGTATGGAAAGTTAAAATTGACAAAAGACCACCGAATGCTGATGAAACTATTGGAGAGATGGTGACAAAAGACTTTAGGAAAGCACAGGTGTTTAAAAACTTTGGAATTGATTTTTGTTGTGGTGGAAAGAAAACTTTGAAAGAGGTTTGTGACAGAAAAGGTATTGATGCAACGCTAGTTGAAACCGAGCTTAGTGCTTTTAAAGAAGAAGAAAATACCTATTTCGATTTTGATACTTGGGAGTTGGATTTTTTAGTAGACTATATTATAAATACCCACCACAAATACGTTAAAGAAAGTTTGCCATTTATGGTAGAACTTTCAAATAAAGTGGCAACAGTACATGGCGGTAGCCACCCCGAGTTAGTAGAGATTTCCAAAATCTTTAGCTTGCTGGCTAAAGATTTTAAACTGCATTTGTTAAAAGAAGAAAATATTTTGTTTCCGTACATTAAAGAATTGGTGCAAGCAAAAAAAACGTCGCAAAGCCTTTCTTTAGCTCCATTTGGCAAGGTTGATACCCCAACACAAATGATGGAAACTGAGCATGAAAAGGCAGGAGAGGATATGCAGGTGATAAGGGAGCTTAGTAATAATTTTGAACTACCTTCTGGAGGGGCGTGTAGCTCGTACCAGATTTTGTTTAAAAAGTTTGTTGAGTTCGAGAACGATTTGTTTAACCATGTACACCTGGAAAATAATATTTTATTCCCTAAGGCTATAGCACTAGAGAAGGAAATTGTGTTTGATTAGTTTGTTGGTTTTAACCGCGTGGTATTTATTATCTCGCGGTTAATAGCCATTAAAAGCTATTGCATTTTAATCATAGAAAAAAATATTGGTAGAACTATAAATGGAAAGTACCAGCACTGTTATCAAGCAAAACCGCGGGTTGTACAAAATTGTAACCACCCACTACCTAGTTGCTGGTTTTACTTTTCTGGCGTTGATACCAATGCTCTTTTTTAGTGCTCAAGATTTTGGATCTCATTATTTTCAGCCTCATTTACTTGCCATTACTCATGCCGTGGCCTTGGGTTGGGCCAGTATGATTGTTATTGGGTTGTGCTATCAGTTGGTACCATTGCTTTTAAAGGCAGAATTATACAGCTACAAGTTGGCTTGGTTTGCCTTGGTTGCTTTTTACTTAGGACTTATAGATTTAGTCTACAGCTTCTGGGTTTTTGAACCCGGCCTGCACATGCAATGTGGAAGTCTGCTGCTGTTGGTTGGTATTTCTTCTTTCGCTATTAACATTACCCTCACTGCAAAAGCAATCAAAAAACCAGATATCCATCAGGATTTTTTGCTTACATCATCTATTTGGTTACTTTTTACAGCAATTTTAGGTGTGCTTATGGTGTTCAACTTTCGCTATGCGTTTTTACCAAAAGATCATCTGCTATTTTTAAAAATCCATGCCCATTCGGGGATAGTAGGTTGGTTTTTACTTCTTGTTATTGGGTTAAGCACCAAGCTTTTGCCTCTGTTTTCTTTTAAAGCAAAGGGAAATGTTGTTTTGCTGAAATGGAGTTATTATCTGCTAAATTTTAGCTTAATAGTGTTTTTTGTAAATACTTATATTTTTGATTTAAATACAGCAACTTACCTTATTGCGTTAGTGGCTTTATCTGGAATAGTTTGCTGGTTACTTTACGTTTACCAATGCGCTAAAGCTTGTGGTTCTTTAAAAATTGATGCTTCCATTCTACATATTTTATTAGCGGGCTTATTGTTGTCGGGTGCGATTTTTTTATTGCCATTCATTATTTTTTATCAGCTTAAAGCAGATGCGCTGGCAATTAGGTTAACCACTATTTATGGTTCTTTGTTGCTTTTAGGGTGGATTAATTCTTTGTTGTTAGGTCAAACTTTTAAAACTTTCCCGTATATTTTGGGAGGTCAAAAAGATCTTTCGTTGGGTATAAAGCTTTATAACAGTAAAGCATTGAATCTTCAGTTTTTATCGTTTTTAATATTTATTACAAGCTTTAGTTTAGGCTTGGCCTTTTCTATAAAGTGGTTGGTGTATTTTGGGATAACGTGTTTCTCGGCAACGGCGGTGTTGTATATCAGCAATATTTTTATTGTATTATTTAAAATAAAAAAGAATGAGATTAACAGCGTTTTGTAGAAGATATTTAACCCAAGAAACTCAGTTTGTGAAAATTTTCGAGAACTTGATTTTTAATAACGGCCTATCCATATTCGCTGTGGTTTACGCCCTGCTATACCAGGAGTTATTACCAAGTACTATTCTTGTAAAATCAGTAAATCGCGTAGGTTTAAAAAAGCAGCATGTTAATTATTTATAATGAGCAGTTTTTCCACTTACATATCACGCAAAGTAAATTATCCGGTTTGGATACTGCTTAATTTTGTTGTTTTAGCAATTGCTGGAGCACTTTTGCGCTATATGCATGTGTTTACAATGAAAGGCGTTAACTACCAATTTCTGTTACATGCTCATTCGCATTTTGCCTTCGCCGGATGGATGTTTTTAGCCATTATACTACTATTTTTTTATTATTTTAGAACTGATATTATAAAGCTCAAAACCCAATTTACGCAGATTTTTTTGTTAACAACTGTAGTGAGTTTTGGGATGTTAATTAGTTTTTTTTTAACAGGTTATCAGTCAGTTTCTATTATTTTATCAACCTGTTTTATATTTATCAGTTACTGGTTTGCCTTCGTAGTTTTTAAATCTCAAGCATTAAAAAAATCAAACCACGCTCCGGTAAATATTCTGTTAAAATACAGTTTGGTTTTTTTAGTGATATCTTCCTTCGGACCATTTTTTTTAGGTTATTTAAAAGGTTCGGGATTTAAAGATATGGCCTTGCAACAAAACTCCATATACTTTTATCTCCATTTTCAGCTCAACGGATTTATGCAACTTGCCTTACTAGGTTTGTTCTTTAAAAGCTATTTAACAACTGATTTAAGTGCCACCAAAAGTGTTGTGTTTTGGATCAAAGTATTTGCTATTTCAACTTTGCCTTTATACGCCATGTTTACTTTATGGACAAAGCCTGCAAACTGGGTTTACGCAGTGGTTTTTGTGTCGGCGTTTGCACATCTGTTAGCTTGGGTAATATTAATTTTAAGGCTTAAGCCCCAATTTAAGCCTTTAAGTTTTTTAGCAAAAACAGCTTTACTGGCAGTAAGTTTACAGTTTGTATGCCAACTGTTAATCGCAGTCCCTCAAATTGGAAACTGGGCTTTTAGTAGCCGAAACTTAATTGTTGGGTATATTCATTTATTAACGTTGGGCAGTTTATCTCCCTTAATTATTGATTTATTTAGCAGAGCAGGTTTTTGTAGATCCACACCTAAATTAAATTATATTTTTACGGCAAACGTGGTGATTTACTTAGTGATTTTGTTTGGATCGGCATTTTTAACCGTGTTTAGCATTTATATTCAACACTTACCACTTTACCTCTTTTTGGTAAATTTAACATTGCCTTTCATTGGTTTGGCATATCTTATCAATACAATTCATTATCAAAAGCAGAAACGAACAGCTGAAATAGCCAACAATATTTAATTATAACAATATGACAAAGACAAATTACATCACTGCAGAAGAAGCAGTTAAAATGGTTAAATCTGGGGATCGGGTTTTTTTACATGGCAGCGCAGCAACACCAACTATCGTAATCACTGCTTTACAGAATCGTTATCAAGAATTAAGGAATGTTGAACTGGTAAGTATCACCACTTTGGGTGATAGTAATTTTAACGATGAAAAGTACAATGACAGCTTTTTCTTCAACTCTTTGTTTGTTTCTGCAAACTCACGAGCGGCGGTAAATAGTTCACACGGAGATTATGTGCCGGTTTTTTTAAGTGAGATTCCACTTTTATTTAACGATGATTTTTTACCTATTGATGTTGCCATTCTTCAGGTTTCTGAACCGGATAAACACGGATATTGCACTTTAGGAACCTCCGTTGATGTTGCAAAGGCCGCATTGGATAATGCAAAAAAAGTAATTGCGCAGGTAAACCCAAATATGCCACGTACCCATGGCGATGGGTTTATACATACCAGTAAACTTGATGCAATGATTTGGCATAAAAGTGATTTGCCAGAGGTAGATTATTCATCTAAAGCAAACGATGCTATTGTGGCAATCAGTAAAAACGTAACTTCTTTGATTGATGATGGTTCAACCTTGCAGTTAGGTATTGGAAGTATTCCAGATCAGGTTCTGAAAAATTTAACCAACCATAAAAACTTAGGTTTACATACAGAAATGTTATCAGACGGGGTAATTCCTTTAATAGAAAGCGGTGTAATCAACAACATCAACAAAAAATTGAACAAGGGGAAATCCGTAACGTCTTTTATGGTTGGCACCAAAAAACTTTATGATTTTGTGGATGATAATCCATCCATCAGGGTAATGAATATCAATTATGTAAACGATACAAGTATAATTCGACAAAATCCTAAAGTGATAGCCATTAACAGTGCGATTGAACTTGATTTAACCGGCCAGGTTTGTGCCGATTCTATTGGTACTTTCCAGTATTCTGGAATTGGTGGACAAATGGATTTTATTAGAGGTGCGTCTTTATCGCCAGGCGGAAAACCTATTATCGCTTTACCATCGGTTACCAATAAGGGGATTTCTAGAATCACCCCGTTTTTAAAACAAGGCGCCGGCGTTGTTACCACGAGAGGTCACGTACATTGGGTGGTTACAGAATATGGTAAAGTAAACCTATTTGGTAAAAGCTTAAAACAAAGGGGGAAAGCTTTAATTGAAATTGCCCATCCAGATCATCGCGAAAGCTTGGAGAAGGCGTTTTTTGAAAGATACGGTTCGTTTTAAATTTTATCAGCCATCAGTATTTTTCTGATGGCTTTTTTATATCCATAATCAACAAAACCCGATGAAAAAGGACTTGACAGAATTTATCGATGAAAATAAAATTGCTACGATTTGTTATTTAGATGTTCAGGGCAAACCTTATTGTTTTAACTGTTTTTACGCATTTGAACCTACGCAAAAACTCTTGTTCTTTAAGTCATCTGCAAATACTCTTCATGCCCAATCTTTAAAAATAAATGCAGAAATCTCGGGTACTATCCTCCCTTCAAAAAGTAATATTTTAGCTTTAAAAGGATTGCAGTTCACCGGTGTTGTATTGTATGATGATTTTCCGTTGACGGTGTCGCCAGCCAGCTATTATCATCAAAGAAACCCAATGACTTTAGCAAAAGCGGGCGAGGTTTGGTGCATACAGCTCACTAAAGCTAAAATGACAGACAGTACGCGAGTGTTTGGCGAGAAATTAGTTTGGGAGAAGCTATCAGAGGAAATCCTTTAAATTTCAATTAATTTATGATGATTGTCATTTCGTTAGAAAATGTATTAAGCCATTTTTGTGCTTTAAATACAACTTTCAAAAATGATTATTTACAAACAGTTTACCTTCGACGCCGCACATTACCTACCCAATGTTTCAGAAAGTCATAAATGCCGTAAAATACACGGGCATACGTATCATCTTACTTTGTTTTTTGAAGGTGAAATAGCTTTAGACAAAGGTTGGATAATAGATTTTAGTGAAATAAAAAATATTGTAAACCCAGTTTTGGATTTAATAGATCATCAGTTTCTTAACGAGGTAGAAGGTTTGGAAAACCCAACTTGTGAATTGATGGCTGTTTGGTTATGGGATAAAATTAAGCCACAAATTACTCAACTAAAGCGTGTGGAATTAAAGGAAACCCCTACTTCCGGTGCAATTTACGAGGGAATTAGCATTTAAAATTTTTATCTAAATACAAGAATGTGAAAATAGATGATAAACCTTTGGTGTATTCTTGTTCTGGCTGTTCGAACGCGGCACAGATGGCGAATCATATCGCTGTAAAGTTAGACCGATCGCAACAAGCGGAAATGTCATGCATAGCTGGAGTTGGCGGAAACGTAAAAGCGCTGGTGAAAGTTGCAAAAGCTAATCGGAAAATAGTGGTGATTGATGGTTGCCCGCTTGCCTGCGCAAAGGCCTGTTTAACCAATCTCGGGATCCCGCCAACGCTTCATATCAAACTTTCTGATTCGGGGATTAAAAAACAACAACATGTTGACTTTGATTTAGAGGAAGCCGAATATTTATATCAAGGTATCGCCACAAAAATTAGAAATTTGGGTTAATCTGTTTGGTTGAATTAGTTCATTAGTCATTAGTTGGATCGGTCCACTAGTCATTCAATCCTTCACTCATTCAAAACTTACTCATTCAATCCTTTCCTCCTTTGCCAATTGCAAAGTCCTAATGAACCAATGGTTTGGACTGCTCTGCCTTCAAAATTCACTCGTCTCATCATTAATAAGCAATATCTATCTAGCTATCACTAATATCATTTGGCAATAGCGTTTGCGAATACTAAATTTGCCACACAATATTTTAACATGACAGAAGAATTAGAACACGTTCAGTGCTTAATTATAGGTTCGGGCCCAGCAGGTTACACTGCGGCTATATACGCAGCCAGAGCAGATTTAAAACCAGTAATGATTACTGGCATGCAGATGGGCGGGCAATTGACCCAAACCACTGATGTTGAGAATTTTCCAGGTTACCCGGGTGGTGTAATGGGACCAGAGATGATGGAAGACTTTAGAAAACAGGCAGAACGTTTCGGTACAGATATCCGTTTTGGTTATGTTTCTGGAGTTGATTTTAGCGGTCCTATCCATAAAGTAATAGTTGATGAAACTAAAACCATTTTAGCTGACACAGTAATTATTTCTACAGGTGCTTCTGCAAAGTGGTTAGGCCTGCCTTCCGAAGAAAAGTATAATGGTTTTGGAGTTTCCGCTTGCGCTGTTTGCGATGGTTTTTTCTTTAAAAACCAAGATGTAGTAATTGTTGGAGCAGGAGATACCGCGGCAGAAGAAGCAACCTATTTGGCTAAGCTTTGTAATAAGGTAACCATGTTGGTTCGTAGAGACGAGTTTAGAGCATCAAAAGCGATGGTTAACCGAGTATTGAATACTAAAAACATCGAGATTTTATACAATAGCGAAACCAAAGAAATATTAGGCGACGGTAAATCTGTAACCGGAGTAAAGGTTGTTAACAACCAAACTCAAGAAGAAACGGATGTGCCTGCAACAGGTTTTTTTGTAGCTATCGGGCATAAGCCAAATACCGATATTTTTAAAGATTGGTTGAAAATGGACGAGGTTGGTTACTTAATTACCCATCCAGATAGTACAGCAACAGACATTGAAGGTGTTTATGTTTGTGGAGATGCGCAAGATAAAATTTACCGCCAGGCAGTTACTGCTGCAGGTACTGGGTGTATGGCAGCATTGGAAGCCGAACGTTATTTAGCCGCTAAAGAAGATCAATAAGAAAGTTTATTCTTATCAAACTATAGAAAGACTTGTGGGTACACAGGTCTTTTTTATGCACTTAATGTTGCTAATTATATTTTTTTAGCTTTGTTAAAACCTAATTATTCTTTCAATGAGATATAAGCTATTTACCATGTTGATGTTTTTTACATCATTTGTATTTGCACAAGCCAATAATCCAAGTTTAGGGATTATACCCGCTCCACAATCTGTTATTCTGAAACCGGGGTTTTTTAAGCTTACGGAAACAACTGCATTACAATACGAAACCGAAGCGGATAGGCAAACAGCAGAGCTTTTTAAAAGCATCGTAAAAGAGAAACAAGGATTTGAGCTGGTTTTAGCCAAGAATTTTATCCAAGCTCCCGAAAGTATGATTTCGTTTAACTCAGCTAACCCTGCAGGTTTTGCGCCAGAAGCTTATGTTTTAGACGTAAACGCAAACCGCATACAATTAACTGGAACCAGTAAGGGTGTTTTTTACGCAACACAGAGTTTAATTCAGCTTTATTTAAACGGGTTAGAAAACCACCAGATCCAGCAATGTAAAATTGTAGATCAGCCTCGTTACGCTTACCGCGGATTACATTTAGACGTTGGACGGCATTATTTCCCTGTTGATTTTATCAAAAAATATTTGGATTTAATGGCAATGTACAAGCTTAATAATTTCCATTGGCATTTAACAGAAGATCAAGGCTGGCGTATCGAAATTAAAAAATATCCAAAATTAACGCAGGTAGGTGCCTACAGAGCGCAAACTATTATTGGTAACTACCATGATAGAAACCCACAGTGGTTTGATGGAAACAGCTATGGTGCGTTTTACACCCAAGAAGAGGTTAAGGATATTGTTGCATATGCTACTAAAAAATACATCAATGTAATTCCAGAAATTGAAATGCCTGGGCATGCGGTGGCCGCTTTAGCATCATACCCCGAATTAGGCTGCGGTATAAATCCTGGTCCATATCAAGTTGAACAGAAATGGGGCGTATTTCCAGATATTTATTGTGCCGGTAAAGAGCATACTTTCGACTTTTTAGAAGATGTATTAACGGAAGTAATGGCACTTTTTCCATCACAAAACATTCATATAGGTGGCGATGAGGCACCAAAAACCAGGTGGAAAACTTGTCCGTTTTGCCAGAAACGAATGAAGAAAGAAAAACTTAAAAACGAAGAAGAACTTCAGTCGTACTTTATTCATCGCATAGAAAAATTTGTGAATAAAAAAGGTAGATCAATAATTGGTTGGGATGAAATTTTGGAAGGTGGTTTAGCACCAAATGCAACCGTTATGAGTTGGAGGGGAGTACAGGGCGGGATTTCAGCTGCAAAGCAGAATCATTACGTAATTATGTCGCCAAGTACAGATGGACTTTATTTAGATCATACGCAAGGTTTGTCATCTTTAGAACCTGTAAGCATTGGTGGTGATGGAAGAATTCAGAAAATTTACGATTATAACCCTACACCATCGGTTTTGCCAGTGGCACAGCAGAAATATATTTTAGGTGTACAGGCCAATTTATGGACAGAATATATTACAACGCCTGCGCATGCAGAATATATGTTGTTACCGCGTTTATTTGCGCTAGCAGAAACAGCTTGGACCAATCCTAACAATAAAAATTATAAAAATTTTAGCGAAACCCGCGTTCCCGTTCACCTATCATGGTTAGATGAAACGAATACGCTTTATCGTGTTCCAACAGTGATTGGAGCAAAGGATACAACCATAAATGTAAGTAGTAATTATACCTTCAATTACGCACCATCTGTAAAAGGAGCTAAAATTTATTATACCATTGATGGTTATCAGCCATATGAAACCACAACTTTATACAACCAGCCTTTTACGGTGAATGTTCCAAAAGGAGAGTACAGACCGGTAAAATCGGTAGTGATTACACCATCGGGTAAGCGAAGTGCAGTTACTACAACCATTTTACGTAATATGGATACGCTCAAAGCAGTTTCCAATACCGGCAACTTAAAGCAAGGCGGACTTAAATACCATTATGTTCCCGGCAAGTTTAAATACAGCTCAGAAATTGATACAGCTTTGGCCACTCAACGTGGTATTGCTCCGCAGATTTCCTTTGTTAAAGGATTGACCAGGGCAAGGGAATACGGAATGGTTTTTACTGGCTACATCAACGTAAATGAAAATGCAACTTTTGAATATTCACTTTACAGCGATGATGGCAGTAAGCTATATATTGATGATGAGTTGATTATTGATAACGATGGAGAGCATGCCCGTTACGAGAAATCGGCTGGCGTAGCTATGCAGGCTGGTTTGCACAAAATAAAAGTTACTTATTTTGATAATGGGCCTGGGTCAACTTTAAAAGTTTATGTAAAAGGAACAGATGGTAAGAAAATAGAAATACCGTCTGTGATGTTATTCAACTAGGTATGGTTAGCGTTCGTAATATTTGTTTTTTGTTAGGGATTTGTTTTCTGCTTTTTTCATGTAGAGAACAACAGCAAACTGATAACTCCAAAAAGAAAGTCGTTACAACGGAGCTGTCTGCTCCGTTTAAAAAGCATCTGAAAATTGAGATTGGTCCAGAGATTATTTTTGATGTTTTTGCTTGGGGCAGAGGTTCAGATTCATCCTCATCAATGTTAATTCTTCGTTCAGATTCTTTAAAGAATGATTTTACTGTTGCTTCCACCGATAATTTAGACGGTCATTTAGAGGAAGTTTTTAACACAGATATGGATAAAGACAGCAATCCAGAAATTGTAGTCTACTTTACCAAAAATGATAAATACCACACAGCTGACGTTTTTTGTTACGAGTTTAATGGCAAAAATGTCAACAAAATCACTTTTCCAGATTTAACATCAAAAACTCAAAAGCAGTACCGTGGAAATGATAAGTTTTATGTGAAAGAGGGAGAACTTTACAGAGAATTTAACGTCTTCGCTGATGCGGATAGTGCAAGTAAACCCAGTGGTAAAAGCTTTTGAAATACTTTTTAAAAGGAAATAAATTCGCTCTGGAAGAAATAGAATAGGTTAAATTGAGAAAACCGCGAGATTATCGCAAAATCTCGTGGTTTTTACTTTTATTAACGGGCAACAAGCTAAGAATTACAGAGATTTATACCTTAGAATAAGTAGATTGAACCAATTATTTCCCAATACTGGTAATCGTAAACTCAGTTCGTCTATTATTAGCCCTTCCTTCTTCCGTATTATTATCAGCCATCGGTGTTGATTCGCCGTAACCTTTATAAGTTAATCGCTTGCTGTTTATGCCGTTGCTTATTAAGTAATTGTAAACAGCTTTAGATCTGTTCTGAGACAAAATCAAGTTGGACTGATCATTCCCGATATCATCAGTATGTCCACTAATCTCAATCTCCGTTTTTGGGTTTTCTTTTAAAAACTCAATTAACTTTTGTAATTCTGTTTTAGATGCTGGCTTTAAATCGAACTTATTGCTATCGAAAAATATATTCTTAAGCACTACTTTTTTACCAATAGCAATTTTTTGTAAAGGCACTTCAATTATAATAGGTTTGCCAATCTGATTCTTTTCTATCGAAAAATTCTCGGAATAAAACAGGTAGCCATCTTTAGAAACATTGATGCTATATTCTTTCCCGGTTGATAGGGTAGTCAAAAATGTACCGTCAATTCTATCAGAATAAGAGATGTGCAAAGTTTTCTCATCTTGTAAATCACTAATATCTACTAAAGCACCCAGCCTTACTTTTGTTTCTGCATCAAAAACAACTCCTTTTACGTAGTTAACCGCAACCGGACGGATGTTTTCGGGTAAAGGGAATGAATAAATATCAAAACCACCGTAGCCGTTAAAATTATCAGACGAGAAATAAGCTTTTGTGCCACTGGCGTTAATCGTAAGGCCACTTTCTTCGCCATAAGTGTTAATGGGGTAACCCAAGTTTTTGGGCAAACCCCAGTTGCCAGCAGTGTCTAATCTCGAAATGAATAAATCTTTATTACCTAAACCTACCCAACCGTTTGAAGAAAAGTAAAGTGTTTGATTATCGGGATGTATAAATGGCGATTGCTCATCGTAAGGAGTATTGATGTTAGGACCTAAATTTACGGGCATTGCCCATTTTCCTTCCTCATCAATATCACTTTTCCAAATATCGTAACTTCCAAAACCGCCACGTCTATCACTTACAAAATAAAGCGTTTTACCGTCTGCAGATAACGAAGGTTGAGATTCCCACCCTTTGGTGTTGATTGGAAATCCTAAATTAACGGGCTTGCTCCAACCTTCACCTTCTTTTTGCGAAACGTAAATATCACACCTGCCCAAACCATCGGGTCTGTTGCAACCGGTAAAAAATAAAAATTGTCCGTCTGGCGATAAACATTGTGCGCCTTCGTTGTACGACGGTGTATTGATGTTATTACTTAAATAAGTAGCTTTTGTCCAGCTGTCCCCATTTTTATAGCTTCGATAAAAATCCTCATTACGGTTAATCTGGCGGGTGAAAATCAAGGTGTTTTCGTCGGTGGTGATTGTTGCTAAGTATTCTTGTTCTGCCGTATTTACGTTCGGACCCAGGTTTTCGGGTTTGAAAGGAACAGGGTTTTTTAGCGCTTCTATTGCAAACTCACAGTCTTTAATATACTTGTCAGCCAGTACAATCCGCTCAATAGATGGATTCCCTTGACTTTTATAAAGTTTATAGTGGTTTAATGCCTGCTCATAATCGCCGGTTTTTAGCTCACTTTCTGCAAAATAGTAATAACGCTCTGGCGCAAAATTCGGGTTAATTTTAAATGCTTGTTTATAGTTTTCTTTGGCTTTTAAATAATTAAACGTTACCCGATAAACATCTGCCAACAGTAAATGTGCTTCTATAAATTCTCCATCTTGTTTAATCGCAGCGATGAGTTCACTGCCGGCTTGTTCAAATTCGTTTAAATCTAATAATGACCTCGCTTTTTCGTAGCTTTTTATTGCATTTCTGCTGTTAGATGAATATTTAGTTTGTGACGCACCAACTTGGAAAGCTAAGAGTAAGATTACTAGGTGAGCGAGGCGTTTCATAAAATTGGTTTAACAATAAAGCTAAAAATTTTAAGGGATATTTAAGAATTTATGCGTTTGTAAAGATATTTCCCATTTGGGGTTGTTCATTACGTAGTCAATAATTAAGGGTGTCATCTCCGACGATTTAGACCACTCTGGCTGTAGGTACAATTTACAATTTGGTGATACCATTTCGGCATGCTCCTCTGCCCATAAAAAATCGCTTTTATTAAAAACAATCACTTTTAATTCATTTGCGAAAGGTGCAATATCTTTTCTAGGAGCTTTAAATTTCTTTGGCGATAAACAGATCCAGTCCCAAAATCCAGAAAGCGGATAAGCGCCCGAAGTTTCAATAAACGTTGCGATACCTTTCGCTTTAAGTTGTTGGGTAAGGTTGTCTAAATTATATAACAATGGTTCGCCTCCGGTTACTACAACAGCTTTTCCTGGATGTTTATCAGCGTTTTCAACAATGGTTTCTATAGGAGTAAGTGGGTGCAAATCTGCATCCCAGCTTTCTTTAACATCACACCAGTGGCAGCCTACATCGCAACCACCAAGTCTAATAAAATAGGCTGCTTTTCCAGAGTGGTAACCTTCTCCTTGTATGGTATAAAACTCTTCCATTAAAGGAAGCAATGTCCCGTCTTCAGGGATTATATTTTTCGTTTTCAATAGTACAAAGATAGGTTATTTTATAAATACAGGATGATTAGCATCATTTTTTGACATAATGTTACAAAACATAAAAGCTGATTATAGGTGCGGTTAGCCATAAATGACGTGTATTTTTTGTTGAACCTCGAAAACCTGGTAAACAATGTTTGCCTATCCATAATAGCAACAATACTTTACGGAGGTATTGACAAGCGATATAGGATACTTGCGAATGCATTTTACCAAACTTCGGTAAGAGATGGGAGGTAAAGCATTAAGGCGATGGATAAGAATTCGCCATATGTACAAGAAATGGCTGGGGTAAATTTACGGAAAAGTAGCATGAGTTAAACCAACAGCGATTCTACCGTTGGTTTAACTAATTTTTTTTAGGCAAAAAAGATCGTCTGGCGCAATCTTATTCTGCTACCCTAATCTTTATCACTAGTTTCTTTACTTTCTCTTGGTTTACCATAATGCTGGGGCGGTGTGTGGTGCCTGGGAAAAATAAATAGAAAGTACTTGAATCTGCTACATAAAATTTTCCGCCATTAATGTCAAAAATGGCAATATCATGCGCCGCATCATAAGGGCGGATTACTTTCTCATTTTCAAAAGATGCTTCTCCCATTTTTTCTTTTCCGCGGATAATATACTGCAGATCAATATATTTTTTATGCGCTTCCCATTTAGTGTCTTCAAACCGTTTGTCCACAGATTCCGTAATGGATGCAAAAACGTTTTCGCCATCAATCGGGTATTTCCCCGGAGCTAATTCTTCTAAATTATGCGTCGCCATAAACTGAAATGCTTTGTCCCAAGTGCTTTTGTTTGCATAATATTGTTTCTGAAATTCTGTAAGGTCTACATCTTTGTAAACTACAGGTTTTAAAGTCATTGCAGATGGTTGCTTTTTAAGCCAGTGTTGAGCTTTGTTTGTACTACAGGCAGCTAGTAGGGTAGTTGCTAATAAAATAGCGGATATTTTGAGTCTCATAATTGTGTATTTCGGTATTAAAAGTACGACGAAATGTATTTAATATTTTAAATTTCTTCATTTTAATTGTGTAAATCTTTTTGAATGGCCACATCATTGTGAACAACTCGATAAGCCCAACGCAATTCTAATTGTTGGTGATATTTGTAAAAATTAGTTAATTTCACGATTTATAATAATATTTAAGCATGAAATTGTTGGAAGGAAAAACTGCTCTAATTACCGGAGCTTCTAAAGGAATTGGTCGTAAAATCGCTGAAAAATTTGCAGAACATGGAGCAAATGTTGCTTTCACGTATCTATCGTCTGTTGAAAAGGGTTTGGCTTTAGAAGAAGAGTTGAAATCTTTTGGAACGCAGATTAAAGGTTACCGTTCTGACGCTTCAAAATTTGCAGAGGCAGAACAATTGATTAATGATATTGTTGCAGATTTTGGCACTTTAGATATCGTAATCAATAACGCAGGGATTACAAAAGATGGATTGCTAATGCGTATGAGCGAGCAAAATTTCGACGACGTAATTGAAGTGAACCTGAAGTCCGTTTTTAATACTACAAAAGCGGCTTCGAAAATAATGATGAAGAACCGTAAAGGTGTATTTATCAATATGAGCTCTATTGTTGGTGTTCAAGGAAATGCCGGTCAAGCTAATTATGCGGCTTCAAAAGCCGGTATTATTGGTTTTACAAAGTCAGTAGCTAAAGAATTAGGTTCAAGAAACATTAGGGCAAACGTGGTTGCGCCAGGGTTTATTAAAACCGAAATGACAGAAGTTTTAGATCCTAAAGTTGTAGAAGGTTGGGAGAAAGATATTCCGTTAAAAAGAGCTGGAGAAACAGAGGATATTGCAAATGTATGCGTGTTCTTAGCGTCTGATATGAGCGCTTACGTTACCGGGCAAGTACTTAGTGTTTGTGGCGGAATGCTTTAAGCTAAGAAGCAGAAAGTTAAAATCTTTCTGATAATCGGAAATAATAAAAAGAGCAAAGTACTAAATTTTGCTCTTTTTAGTTTTAGAAGTAATTATTAAATTTATAAAATGAAAAACAGATTTATATTACCAGCAATAATTATGGGCGTTTCGGCTATTATCGTTGCTTTTGTACTCGCCAAAGGGTTGAAAAACATTAAATCGGACCAAACAATAAATGTAACTGGTTCGGCAAAGCAACTTATTGTTTCTGATTTGGGGATATTAAAAGGTAATTTTAATATCGAAGCGTCAACAGCTCCGGAAGCATATAATGAATTGTCTCGTCAGCGACCATTAGTGGTGCAGTTTTTAAAATCGAAAGGGTTTAAGGATGCAGATATTGATCTAAAAACAATTAATGTTTATCCGCAATATAATTACAATAATGGCGGGCAACAGCTAGGAGTGAGGGCGTATAGTATAAACCAGTCTCTAGAAGTTAGTTCAACTGATGTGAACAAAATTAAGGATGTTTCAATAGCTATTGCTTCCTTGTTTGCGCAAGGTTTAAACTTTAATGTTAACGCACCAGAATATTATTATACAAAACTGAGCGATGTTAAAGTGGATATCCAAGCGGCTGCGGCAAAAGATGCAATGATCCGTGGAGAAAAAGTAGCCGAAGCAACAAACCGAAGTTTAGGAACTTTAACAAATGCGAGAATGGGCGTTTTACAAATTACTCCAGAGAATTCAAACATGACTTCTGACTATGGGATAAATGATGTGAGCTCTATCCGTAAAGAAATTACAGCGGTGGTTAATGCCAATTTTGAGATTGAGTAGTTTTTTTAGTTAGTCGACTCTACTGTAAAGTCTGCATTGACAAACAATTTTAATGTGACAGTAATTTCAGATGGACACACTACAGCAGACAGACCATCTCTAACAGCCAAGCAAGTTATTGCACATTATAATTGGGTTTGGAAAGAGATGACACCTGCGAGAGGACAAATTGAAATAATTACCTGTAATGAATATTTAGAAAAAAGCAAAAACGTTCTATAAACATAGGTTCGAATCATTTCGGGCCATAACTTTCAATCCGTTACTTCTTTTTATTGAATTTTGCCAGCAGACACAGGTTCTGCATTAAAATTACAATTTTTCAAACCTTCCAATCGTTTGGTTCTTCTCATAAAAAACGAAAAGCCCTCAAATTGATTATTCGTCCGAGGGCTTTTTAATTTTGAAGCTAAGCTTTTTTAATTTTTTAAACTCGCCATATCAATTACAAATCGGTAATGTACATCACCATTTAATGTGCGCTCATAAGCTTCATTAACCTGGTCAATATTAATCAGTTCAATATCCGAAACAATATTATGCTCGGCACAGTAATCCAGCATTTCTTGGGTTTCCTTAATTCCGCCGACTAAAGATCCAACTAAACTTCTGCGGCCTAATATTAAACTAAATGCCGAAACAGGTAACGGTTCTGGTGGCGCACCCAACAAAACCATAGTTCCGTTAGTTTTAAGCAAGCTCAAATATTCGTTGTAATCATGTTTGGCAGATACGGTATTTATAATCAGATCAAATGAACTTGCCATTTTCTCCATATTACCTTTATCGGTGGTCAGTTTAAAATGGTGTGCACCTAGTTCTCTTGCATCCTTTTCTTTTTCTGGAGAACGGCTCAACATGGTAACTTCTGCACCCATAGACGATGCAATTTTAACTGCCATATGTCCTAAACCACCCAAACCTACAACAGCTACTTTATCCCCTTTTTTACAGTTCCAATGCTTTAATGGCGAGTAAGTGGTGATCCCAGCACACAAAAGCGGTGCAACAGCTGCTAAATCTAACTTGTCAGAAACTTTTAAAACAAATTTTTCTGTCACTACAATATGGCTCGAGTATCCACCGTAAGTAATCGTTTTTTTATCTTGTAAATGGGAATTGTATGTCTGCGAATGACCATTTTCGCAATACTGTTCTAAATCATCTTCGCAATTTCCACAATGCCCGCAAGAATCTACAAAGCAACCAACACCCACTGTATCACCAATCTTATGCGATTTAACTTTTGAGCCTATTTTGCTTACTTTTCCAACAATTTCGTGACCTGGAACTACAGGATACATTGTTCCGCCCCATTCATTACGGGCAGTATGAATATCGGAATGGCAAACGCCACAAAATAAAATTTCAATTTCCACGTCATTTTCGCTTACACCTCTTCTGTCTAGCTGAAAAGGGGCTAATGGTTTATCTGCTTTCTCAGCAGCATATGCTTTTACTTGAGTCATAAATCTTTTGTTATACTTTTAAAACGTTTAAATTGGGTTTTAGTTTTTCTGATGTGAATAAAAAGGAGCGGTAAACGCAAACTCCTGTAAAATTGAATACTGCGAAACTTTATTTATCAATACTAAAGCCGCATCTTTACAGTCAGATATGCCTTTACTGTTTTCTTTAGTTTTTAACGATTTAAGCGTTTGGTGGCTAATACCTTGTGTTGGCTTAGGCTTTCTTTACGCTTGGCTTTTTTATCAGAAATCGGTGATAGAAAATCGAGCGTTGAAAAATTCACTGTTTATAATGCGATCGGTTACGGTGGGTTTATTGGCTATTCTGTTACTCTCCCCTTTAATAAAAACCGTTAAACAACGTTTACAAAAGCCGTTGATATTCATCGCTCAAGATGCGTCTGCGTCAGTAGCTTTACTACAAAAAACCGGCTTCGATTCAATAGCTTATCATCAAAATCTACAGCATTTAGCCAAAAAATTAAGTGATGATTATGAGGTGAAACTCCTGAATTTTAGCGACCAAGCTAAAGCTGGTTTTAATTTTGAACAAAGCGGAAAGCAAACAGATATTTCAAGCGTTCTGGATTTTATTGATGGGCAAAGTCCAGATCAAAATATCGGTGCATTGATATTAGCCACAGATGGCATCTACAATAAGGGCAAAGATCCTATCACACAAATTTCTGATAAGCGATTTCCCATTTATACGGTAGCCTTAGGCGATACCATTTCCAAGCGAGATCTGGTGTTGATGCCTCCCACTTATAACCAATTGGTTTATTTAGGCAACAGCCACGAAGTTGAAATTTCTGCCAAAGCCTTTGGTGTAAAAGGTGTAGCTACAACGCTAAAAGTAAGCACTAATGATGGGCAGTTAAAACAGCAACAGGTGTCTTTTGGTAAAGATGACGAAACAAAAACCTTTAAATTTACGCTTGACGCGAAAAAGAAAGGCATTCAGAAAATAACACTTTATTTAACGCCTATAGCTAACGAGGTTTCAACGGAAAACAATAAACAAACGATATATGTTGAAGTATTAGATGGTAGAGAAAAGGTTTTGCTTATTGCTGATGCACCACATCCAGATATCAGCGCTTTAAAGCAAGCAATATCAACGAATAAGAACTATGAAGTAAACGTCGCTTTCGCTGATGATTTTCCCGCGACAATAACAGATTATGGTTTGATTATCTTACATAATCTACCTTCTACCACACATAATATTGGCGCTTTTTTAAACAGTATTAAACAAAAAAGTAAATGGTTTATTATTGGAACGCAGACTGATATAAATACCTTAAACAAGCAACAGTCCGTTTTAGAAATATCCGGAGGCAATCAGACACAAGCCTATTCCTCCATTCTAAATCCTGATTTTTACGCGTTTACGTTGAGCGCCGGTACTCAAAGTAATTTACAAAGCCTTGCACCCATTTTTGCCCCTTTTGCAAATTATAAGCTTAAATCGGCTGGCAAAACACTGTTGAAACAACAAATTGGTAATGTAGAAACCGAGGCGTCTTTATTGGTTTTTGATGATGCAGGTGCAACGAAGACTGCAATATTAACAGGTGAAGGAATTTGGCGCTGGAGAATGGAGGACTTTGAGCGCAATAACAATACGGAGGCTTTTGATGAGTTGATTAATAAATCTGTACAGTATTTAAGTGCAAAAGAAGACAGACGTAAATTTAGAGTGCAAAGCAATGAAAGTAGGTATTTGGAAAATGAAGCTGTTTTGCTGAATGGCGAGCTTTACAATGATGCTTACGAACTTGTTAATGAACCCGAAGTAAGTTTAGAGCTAAAAAGCGCCGAAGGTAAAAAATATAGTTATGTGTTTTCTAGAGTTGGCAATGCTTACGAATTGAATACAGGATTTTTGCCCGTAGGAGCATATGATTTTGTAGCGAAAACAAAACTGGGCTCTATGTCATATACTGCAAAGGGTGGTTTTTTAGTAGAGGCCTTAAATGTTGAGTTAATGGAAAGTAGAGCAAACCATCAATTGCTATACAATATAAGTGAAACAACAGGCGGGATAATGGTTTATCCTGAGGATATGATGAGCTTGATTGAAAAGATTAAGACCAACGAAAAGGTGAAAACGATAAGCTATCAGGAGAAAAATTACGACCCATTAATTAATTTGAACTGGATTTTTGCATTGATTATAATATTGCTGAGCTTTGAGTGGTTTTTGAGAAAAAGAAATGGAGCAGTATAATCTTTTGATTGGTGACGTAATTACCATTTGTGGTACATTCTCTTTTGCCGTTTCGGGTGCTTTTGCAGCCATGCAAAAGCGTTTAGATGCATTTGGAGTTTTGATTGTTGCCTTTGTAACAGCCGTTGGTGGTGGTACATTGCGAGATTTGTTGATAGGCGCTACGCCGGTATTTTGGTTAAAGGATGCAAATTATTCTTTGCTGATTATTGTTACCGCAATTGTAGCTATGATTTTTTGGAAGCGAATAAAATCCCTTAAAATCACTTTGTTTCTGTTCGACTCTTTAGGTTTGGGGTTCTTTACCATATTGGGTGTACAAAAAGGCTTAACTTATGATTTGAGTCCCGGAGTATGCGTTGCTTTAGGTACAGTTACCGGCTGTTTTGGTGGTATAACCCGTGATATTTTACTGAATAATATTCCCTTAATCTTTAGAAAAGAAATTTATGCAACTGCCTGTATTTTAGGAGGTGTGATGTTTTTGATATTAAGATACTGGGGAGTTGATGATACCGTCGTAAAAGTGACATCTGTTGCGGTAGTTTTTCTGATTAGGATAATCGCTGTAAAGTATAAATTATCCCTACCTCGTATTTATTGACAGTTACTGCTTTGCCAGTTTATCATCCATAACTACATATACGTCTTCGTTCTCACGTTTCATATAATAACGCTCACGGGCAAATTTCTCTAAACTTTGAATGTTGGTGGTTAATTCTTTAAGTTCAGTGTCTGCTTTTGTAATTTCTGAGGTATAAAATTCTTTTTCTTCTTCTAGCTTTTGCACCCTGGTACGATATTCATATTGCGAGGCTAAGTCATTTCTATCAAAGAAAAGCATCCAAACTATAAATGCCATCCCTGCTATGAAAAACTTGTTTTTAAGAAGATTTAATAAATTTTTCATTGTTTAAAAAAGACGGCTAATTTTTACAATTCAATAATTTAAAGCAATTGATATTAACAATAGTCGCTATCAATTGCTTTAATAATATGATGTTAAATTCCTTATAAAGTGTGTGCTGGTGCATGCACTTCTTCCTGGTCTTTAGTGGAGATTAACGCACAAAGAGCAACCAAAACACATAAAGCCACTAAAATCCAAAACCAATTAGTGTTCAAAAGCTCTGCACCACCTAAATTTGTAAGCGATGATCTGGAAACATATACATCTGGAATTTTTGCTGATGCAAACGATAGGCTGTTTGTTAAAACTAAAGCAAAAAACAACATTGCAGATTTCAATAACGTTTTCATATAATATTTTATTAAGTGATTTTACGATTAATATTCCAAAAATAGTAAGCTTTAGGCAATATTAGAAGTTTAATTCAAATTAATCTTCTAATTTCTCTAATTCCAATTTTACAAAATCCATCAGTTCTTTAATATAAGTTGCGCTGAAATTAAATTCGATGCCTGCGGTTTTATAAATTTCTTTAATGTTTTTAGTATAACCCAATTTTAAAGCAGCAATGTAATTTGCTAAACCTTTCTCTGGATTTTGTTTGTAGTTTTTCCACATTGCAATAGCACCTAATTGAGCAATTGCATATTCGATATAGTAAAAAGGAACTTCAAAAATGTGCAATTGCTTTTGCCAAAGGTTTTCTAAAGCTTCCTGGTGGTCTGTCCAGTCCACAAAGTTTGCACCGAAGCGGTTGAAAATCTCAGTCCAAGCTTTAGTTCTTTCGGCAGTTGTATGCGTTGGGTTGGTGTAAATCCAATGTTGAAAAGCATCTACAACAGCTACCCAAGGCAAGGTTTTTAAAACGTCACGTAATTGGTAGCGTTTTGCTCTTTTTAATTCCTCGGGGTCTTTAAAAAACTCATCCCAATGATCCATAGAAATCAACTCCATACTCATTGATGCCAATTCTGCAACTTCAGACGGGCAATGTTTAAAGTCGTTCAACTCTAAATCAGCGGTTAAAAAAGTATGTACTGCATGGCCACCTTCATGCACCATAGTGGTTAAATCTCTAAAAGAATTTGCCGAATTCATGAATATGAAAGGTGCACCAGTTTCTGCTAATGGATAATTATATCCTCCTGGAGCTTTTCCTTTTCTGCTTTCTACATCAAAAAGTCCATTAGCTTTCATGATTTCTAAGCGAGAACCCAAATAAGCATCCAATTTATTGAAGCACTTAGTCGATTTTTCGATGAGCTCTTCGCCATTGTTAAATGGTTTCAACGGATTTTTTCCAGAAGTATCAACTTCGGTATCCCAAGGCTTTAACTCCTGTAATTTTAAAAGCGTTTTTCTTTCTTCCGCTTGCGCTGATAATAACGGAACAACTTCCTTTTCTATGGCATCATGGAAATCGAAACAATCTTTAGCAGTGTAGTCAAATCTGCCTAAAGCGGCAAACATATAATCTCTAAAATTATCGAAATCGGCGTTTACTGCAACTTGGTGACGTAGCGTTTTTAGCTTGTTGAATAAATCGTTTAACGCGTCCTTATCATGCAAACGTCTTTCTGTAATGCTTTCCCAAGCTTCTTGCCTAACGTTGCGGTTTAAATCTTTTAAAAAATTAGCAGCCTGTTCTAATGTATATTCCTGCCCGTTTAAAGTAACAGACATGGCGCCGGTTATCCCTTGGTATTTTTGCTGTTCAACTTGTAACTCTGTTTGTAAGGGAATGTTTTTCTCTCTAAAAAGCTCAAGCGATTTTTTTATGGCTCGCAGGTAAACAAAATATTTTTCTTGGTTCAGTTCTTTTACGTAATCGCAATCAATCAGTTTTTTGTTAAGCTCATTTGCGATAGGTGCAATTTTAGGCTCAATTTCCGTCGCAAAATATTGGAACGATTTTACTAAATCGTCATTTGCAGTGTCGCAGCTCATTTTTATGTATCGCCATGCAAAATCTTCTTCTAAAGCAGCTTCAACTTCACTTTTATCTTTTAGCCATTTTTCTAATTCTATTACAGAATTTATTTTTCTGTTTAATAGTTCATTTAATATAGGTTCTAACGTATCCCAGTCTATGTTTATATTTTCTGAGAGATAATTTCTTTGGGCTTTTTGTAAAATCATAGGTGTGTACGGTAATAAATATCAAATAAGAAAGATACAGCAAAAGCTACAGACGCTATGCCATTTGTAGTCATAAAAGCAAAGTTTACCCTGCTTAAATCATTTGGTTTAACTAACTGGTGCTGGTAAATCAACATTCCAATAAAAATTAATAAACCAATATAATAAGGCCAGCTTAAAGGGGTGAAAAATAAGGGAGCGATTACAAAAAGTGCGGCAAAAACATGTAATATGTTACTTGCCAATAATGCGTTTTTTTTACCCAAATAGGAGGGGATGGAGTGCAGGTTTTCTTCCCGATCAAAATCTTCGTCTTGCAATGCGTAAATAATATCAAATCCGCTCACCCAGCATAAAACAGCCAGAGAGAACAAAACGGGTAGTAAAGCAAACTCGCCTGTGACCACCAGATAAGCGCCAATTGGTGCTAAAGACAACCCTAAACCTAAAACCAAGTGGCACAAAGCGGTAAAGCGTTTGGTTACGCTATAACCTAAAACCACCAATAAGGCAATTGGTGAAAGCATAAAGCACAGGCTGTTGATAAAGTACGTTGTAACTATAAATAGTAAGCAATTGATAATGGTAAAAACCAAAGCATTTTTTGCAGTAATTCGCCCGGCGGGGATATCTCTTACTTTTGTGCGAGGATTTTTGGCGTCAATATCTCTGTCAAGATACCTATTAAAGGCCATTGCCGAGTTGCGGGCAAATACCATACACAAAACCATAAACAACAATTTATACCATAAAAAAGGTTCATTTGTAGTGTTTATCGCCAAAAAAAAGCCAATAAAGGCGAAAGGCATTGCGAAAATAGTATGCGAGAATGTGACTAATGAAAGGTATTTTTTCATTCAGTAAATAGCTTAGTCAAATGTTTTATAATCTGGAATTTCAAAAACCTGATTGATTTGATCAACCAGTTTCAAAATCTCATCTTTTCCCTGTTTGTTTTCTGCTGAAGTTAAAATCATCTCTGGCACTTCCTCAAAATATGCAGACAGTTCTTTTTTAAACTGTGCCATGTGCTGTTGCGATTTAACCTGACCTTGCTTGTCAGATTTGGTGAAGATTAAAAAGAACGGAATTCCTTTCTCTCCTAACGAACAGCAAAACTCGATATCTATTTTCTGAGGTTCTAATCGGCTATCTATCAATACAAAAACGCATTGCAAACTTTCCCGCTTTTCTAGATAATGTTTGATGAATTTCGCCCATTCCAGGCGGTTGCTTTTTGAACTTTTAGCGTAACCGTAACCGGGTAAATCAACGATATACCAGCTTTTATTAATCAAAAAGTGATTGATCAATTGTGTTTTTCCGGGTTTTTGGGATGTTTTAGCTAAGCCTTTTACATCAACCAGCATATTTATTAAAGAAGACTTCCCTACGTTTGAACGGCCAATAAATGCGTATTCTGGCAATTGGGGAACAGGAAGCTTGCTTATTTTTGTATTACTAACAGTAAATTCTGCAGATTTTATAATCATGCCCAAAATTACGATTATTTATAGTTTACAGGTAAATAAGTTTTTGCCTTTGAATAAGAAGCTATTATCTTCGCCAAAAAAGATATGAGAAAGTATATTACATTAGTTTTAGCGATTTTAGCTGTAACATACGGTTTTGCACAAGACAAAGTTGAAGAGAAAAAAGATGGTTGGGTAAAGAATGGGAATTTCTCTTTCCTGCTGAACCAATCTACTTTTAGCAACTGGCAAGCCGGTGGCGAGAATAACTTGTCGGGTAATCTTGGTGTTAATTACGACTTTAATTATAAAAAAGGCGATTTAAACTGGGACAATAAGGTGATAGCATCTTACGGACTGGTTAAGACAAAAACGAGTGCTTTTACACAAAAAACTGATGACCGGATGGAGTTTAATTCTCTAATTGGTAAAAAAGCGACTGGTAATTGGTTTTATTCAGGGATTTTAAACTTTAAAACGCAGTTTACAAAAGGTTATAACTATAGCAAAGTAGCAGGGGTTGAAACACGAACTGCTTATACTAACTTTTTTTCTCCGGCATATTTAAACGTAGGTCCGGGTATGTTATGGAAAAAGTCAGACAATTTGAAAGTGAATATATCTCCGGCATCGTCTAAATTTATTTTCGTGGATAAAGCTTTTACGCTACCAAACGCTGCATATTTTGGTGTTGATGAAGGGAAAAGTTTTAGGTATGAGCTTGGTTTTTACACCTCGGCTTATTACAAGTTTAACATTATAGAAAATGTATCAGTCGAAAATATATTGAACTTATATTCTAATTATTTAGAAGATCCTCAGAATGTTGATTTAGATTATCAATTAAACATTGTATTGAAAGTGAACAAGTATTTATCAACCAACATTGCCTTCCAAACGATATATGATGACAATGCTTTTGCAGGTTTTCAAACTCGGCAGGTTTTTGGTTTAGCTGCGAATATTAAATTTTAAAGCTATTCGAGATAATTTAGACTTATATTTGGGTCTAGATTATTGTTTACCCAGGTGGCGAAATTGGTAGACGCACCAGCTTGAGGGGCTGGCGCCCTTATGGGTGTGGGAGTTCGAATCTCCTCTTGGGTACTAAAAAATATAAAAACAGCGTTTAAATTAGTTTAAACGCTGTTTTTGGTTTTAAATTATTTTTTTAATAGTTCTCTTAAACCTATTGAAGGACGTTTTCTTAAAGATGTTTCCTAATTTAAACCAAAAAACAGAAACATTAAACTGTATTTATTTTATAAGATAATCGGAATATTTCCGATTATCTTATTTATTTTATACATTTGATTGTGGATTTAATAGAGAACCTTCGTTTATATAAAAATCAGCCAATTACTCATCAGTTATTGATGGATTCTCTGGCGGAATATAAAAGGCCAAACGACAAAGTTTACGAGCTGCTTAAAAGTGGCGTTTTAAAAGCTGTAAAGAGAGGGATATATTTGCCAGGTCCGATTTTAGGAAATCAGCAACCAGAGCCCTTTTTATTGGCAAATCATATTTTAGGGCCAAGCTATGTTTCTTTTGATGCTGCACTTGCCTACCATGGCTTAATTCCCGAACGGGTTTTTGAAGTATCTTCTGCAACTACTAAGGCAACCAGAAAATTTAATACACAGGTTGGCGTGTATAGCTATATACATTTACCACTTCCTTATTATTCGTTTGGAATTAATCATGTAGCTTTTGGAGATAAACAATATGGAATGGTGGCCTCGCCAGAAAAAGCCTTATTTGATAAAATAATTGGTTCTGCTGGTGTTGTGTTAAGAAGTGCTGTAACTGCCTATGATTATTTACTGGAAAGCTTACGAATGGATGAAGAAAGGTTAAAAGAACTTAATATAGATGAAATGGAGAGTTGGTTGCCAAATTCTCCAAAAAAAGAAAGTTTATTGATGATTATTAAAATGATTAAAGCCTTATGATAAAGGAATGGTTGGATAGTTACGAGCCAGCAAATCAATATGATGCATTACAGGCTTTACGAGAAATTATGCAAGAAATTGCTCTTGCCGGATTATATAGGGCGGGTTTTTTTGAGAAAGCGGCTTTTTACGGAGGGACAGCTTTACGTATTTTTCATAAGCTTGACCGATTTTCTGAGGATTTGGATTTCTCTTTGTTAGTGCCCAATGAAGATTTTTCACTCGCGAAATATTTAGATGCAATTCTGGTAGAATTCGCCTCGCAAGGAATGGAAGTATCTGTAAAAGAAAAGAAAAAATCTGTACAGACCAATATAGATTCTGCGTTTTTAAAGTCGGAAACTATTTGGAAGGAACTGGTTTTAGAAGGCATTATTCCACAAAGTGGTATAAAACAGATTGCCAATATTAAAATTAAGCTCGAAGTTGATAAAAAGCCACCTTTGGGTTTTACAACAGAAGAGAAGCTGTTGCTGCGCCCGTTTTCATTTTATGTAAAATGTTTTGTAATTACCGATTTATTTGCGGGTAAAATGCATGCTTTACTTTTTAGAAAATGGGGCGAAAATGTGAAAGGAAGGGACTGGTATGATATGGAATGGTATATCAAAAAAGGTGTCGCTTTAAACCTTGATCATTTTTTGTTGCGAGCAAAAGATAGTGGAGATTGGCAACAGGAAAATATTACAGAGTTAGAATTTAGGGATTTATTGTTAACCAAGATTGATTCGGTTAATATGCAACGTGTAAAGGCCGACATCAGTAGATTTATAGCAGATCCAGATTCTTTAAATATATGGTCTGATGATTATTTTAAGGATCTGATAAATCACCTTAAAGTTGGTTAAAGCATTTAGCGAAACAAAAGTAAAACAAAAAAAGCTATTCATTATTGAACAGCTTTTTTTGTTTCACGAGTAAATTTAAATCAAGGATTTTATGAGTGTTTCTAACTCTTCCAAATCAAATGGTTTTGCTAAATGTGCATCAGCACCCGCTTTTTCGGCTAAACTTTTAATATCGTTGTTTGCAGAGAAGTAGATTACCGGGATGTGGTTAAACTGTGGGTTTTTCTTAAGAATTCTAGTGGCTTCTATCCCTCCAATGTCCGGAATCCAGTTGTCCATTAAAATAACATCCGGATTTGTTTCTGTAACTTTTTCTATAATATCGTGTGACGTTTCCGATGTTGCAACCTCATAACCACACTCCGTTAAAATAATAGAACATAATTCTAAAATATTTACGTCGTCATCAAAAATTAGTACTGTTTTTTTCAAGGATAAAAAATTGGGGGTTAAAAATTATTTATAGCGGCTATAATTTCGTCAACGTTAGCTATAAAGTCAGGTTTAAATAATTTTAAAGCTTCTTTAGGCATTGTATCTATCTCCGAACTAACTGGATCTTGTACAATAGTTGTTCCATTTTTCTGATTAACATATAATAAACCTTCGGCACCGTCAGAATTTGCGCCCGAAAGTAGTATAGCTGCCATTTTATCCCCGTATAAATCTGCTGCAACTTTAAAAGTAACATCTATAGATGGTCTGGAATAGTTCATTTTTTCAGAATAATCTAAAGAAAATGTATGGTCGTTTTCAATTAAAAGGTGGTAATCTGCTGGTGCAAAGTAAATATTGCCCGCAATAATAGGGTCTTTATCCTCGCACTCAAAAACATTGATTTCTGTTTTTAAGTTGAAAACTTCGCTAATACTTGTAGTTGATCCGCTTTTGCGATGCAAAACAACAATTATAGCAAAATTGATAGGGGTTTTAAGTTTTGGTATGAGTGCTAATAGTACGTTGAAAGAACCCGCAGAACCCCCAATTACCAACAGTTCAATTTTACTTTTTAGGTCACTTTTCTCCATATCTTTTCTTTTTCGATTTGCTGATAGCGATTTTCAAGCTCCGAAAATTTGATTGTTTCTTTTGAACCCAGCGCTAAATAACCCAAACTTTCTAAGCTTGAATCAAATAACTTGAAAACCTTTTCTTGTAAATTTTTATCAAAATAGATCAAAACGTTACGGCACAAGATAAGTTGAAACTCATTGAAAGAACTATCTGATACTAAATTATGAGTGGCAAAAATCATGCGCTCTCTTAATTTGCCAATAAACCTTACGTGGTCATAATTTGCAGTGTAATAAGTGCTGAAATCAGTTGTTCCCCCGCTGTTGATATAGTTTTCTGAGTAGTTGCGCATTAAACCAATTGGATAAACGCCGTGTTTGGCGGTTTCTAATACGCTTGGATTAATATCTGTAGCATAAATTATAGCTTTGTGTGCTAAATTTGCTTCATGTAATAAAATAGAAAGTGAATAAGCTTCTTCACCGGTAGAGCAACCTGCCAACCAAATTTTAATGTAAGAGTTTACGCCAAGCTGAGGGATTATTTGTTCCCTTAAAGTTTTGTAGAAATGCCTATCTCTAAACATTTCTGTAACGTTTACCGTAATTTCTTCAACAAACCTTCCGAAATAATTTTCATCGTTGGTTATTCTGTAACGTAGTTCCGCAAAGCTGGTGAACTTATCTAAAGCACACAGCCTGTTTACTCTTCTTTTAATTGATGCTTTGCTGTATTCTGTAAAATCGTACCCGTACTTGTTGGCTACATCATTTAGTAAAATCTCTAGCTCCTCATCGTCAACTAAATTGTAACCAAGCATTTTATAGGTATTTTTCAATATAAACCATAAGGTGGTCAATATTAACCGGTTTTGCAACGTACCCGTCTGCACCTGCTGCGATACATTTTTCTTTATCGCCTGTCATAGCTTGCGCTGTAAGGGCAATTATAGGTATTTCACTGCCTTCTTTTTTTAATAGATCAATAGCTTGATAGCCATCCGTTTCTGGCATCATCATATCCATCAAAATCAACGCAACATTATTGTTGGCATTCAAAATCTCTTTTGCGTCTTTAAAACTTAACGCCGTTTGGCACTGAAGCTTTCTTGCTTGAAGAACCATCTTTAACGCAAAAATGTTTCGGTAATCATCATCAATGATTAATATTTCTTTTTTGTGCATAAAAAAACTAGCCTTTATATAACCACACTCTTAGTAAAGACAATAATTGGTCGATGTCAACCGGTTTAGAAATGTAATCCGACGCACCAACCTTAATACATTTTTCTCTGTCGCCAATCATCGCTTTAGCGGTAACCGCAAAAATTGGCAAATTTTTATACTTCGGATTTTCTCTAATTGCGCTTATAGTTTCGTAGCCATCCATCTCAGGCATCATAATATCCATCAGAATAATATCAACCTGTGGGTTTTCTGCTAACTTTTCAATCGCTTGCTTTCCATCAATAGCACTTATAACTTTCATGCCATTTTTCTCCAGCGCTTTTGACAGCGAGAAGATATTTCTTACATCGTCATCAGCAATTAAAACCGTTTTGTTTTTAATCACTTCAGTTAGAGTTCCTAATCTCACCGTGGAGTTCTCTTTTTTAGGTTTTTTACTTTCATCTATCAGGTGTAAAAATAAACCAACCTCATCTAGTACTCTTTGGTAGGAGTGCGCTGTTTTGATGATGATAGAGTCAGCATACTTTTTGATTTTCAGTTCCTCAACCTTGGAAATGTTTTTTCCGGTGAAGATAATAATCGGCAAACTCTCTAAACCAGGGTTTTTTCGAATGGTTTCTAGTGTTTCGTAAGCAGTTTCATACGGAACGCCCATATCTAATATTACACAGTCAACAGCTTCTTGCTGTAATGCATCGGCACTTTCAGAAATGGTGGTTTTTATCTCTGTACTGATGTCAAAGTTGCCTAAGAAATAAGAAAGTGCATTCGCATGCTTATTGTTTTCCTCGATAATAAGCACCTTTCTTGATCCTTTATTTAACGCATCTTCAATCTTCTTAAATACATCGCCCATCTCTGAAATAGCGAACGGTTTGTTTATGAAATCTACAGCACCTTTCAGTAAACTTTCTTTTTTCGCCTGTAAAGACGACATAATGTGTACCGGGATATGCTTGGTTTGTGCATTGGATTTTAATTGGTCCATCACCATCCAACCGTCCATAATTGGTAACTGGATATCTAAAAGTATGGCTTTGGGACTAAACTCTAACGCCGCTTTTAATGCGAAATCTCCCTGTACTACTACTACGCCTTTATAATTTTGCTTTCTAGCAAAACTTAATAGTGTTTTTGCAAAAACGGTATCATCTTCAACAATTAAAATAACATTGTCTTCTTCTTTAATGGAAGCTCTATCATCGTCTACTTGAGCCGGAATAATATCAATCACGTAATTGGAAGGTGCGTAGTTTACATGCTGACTCTGTAATAGCTCAGGTTGAGGCGTGGTCAATACAGTTTCGATAACAATGTCTTCTTTGTTTAGCGGAAAACTGGCTGTAAACCGACTTCCTTTTCCCAAATTACTTTCCACACTTATTTTACCACCTAAAAGCTTTACTAGTTCGCGACTAATTGATAAGCCTAAACCTGTGCCACCGAATTTTCTCCGGGTAGTGCCATCCGCTTGCTGAAAAGCTTCGAATATGATCCGTTGTTTATCTTCTCGTATCCCAATACCAGTATCTGTAACTTTAAATACAATATTTTTGTTTTTATCGCTAATATCTAAGGTTACACTTCCTTTGTCGGTGAATTTAATGGCATTAGAAATAAGGTTTTTAAGTACTTGGCCTAACCTTACAAAGTCCGTATCTATTTCTTTTAATTCTGTGTTTTTATTGATTATGAAATCAATGTTTTTGTCTTTGGCTGCAGGTGCAAAGAGGTTTTTCAGTTCGGTAGTAATCGTACTTATTGGCGTTGGCTCAATATGTATATCCATTTTTCCCGACTCTATTTTAGATAGGTCAAGTATTTCGTCAATTAAGGATAATAAACCGTTTCCTGAGCTCTGGATTACTTTAGCCGATTCAATTTGGTCTTCATTTAAGTTCCCGTCTGGATTTTCGGCCGTTAATCTGGAAAGTAAAAGAATAGAGTTTAGCGGTGTTCTTAGCTCGTGAGACATGTTTGCTAAAAACTCTGATTTATACTTTGTACTTAGTTCAAGCTGTTCTGCTTTTTGCTGGATTTCATTATTCCTTTCTATAATTTCAGAATTTTTTTCTTCCAATTGTGTAGAACGTTCTTCAAGCTCTTTGTTTGATTGTAGCAATTCTTCTTGTTGTACTCTTAATTCTTCTTCAGATGCTTGCAGTTTTTGAGTTTGCGCTTCTAATTCAGTGTTTAAGTTCTCCAATTCACTGTGTTGTGATTGCAATTCCTCGGTTTGACTCTGAGTCTCTTCTAGTAAATCTTGTATATGTCTGCGAGATTTTGCACTGCTTATTGAAACTCCAATATTTTCTGCAACTCGTAAATGAAATTGCATATCAACATCAGTAAAACTGTCGGTGCATCCTATTTCAATTACGCCAATAGGGGTATTCTCAATCATTATTGGGCAAATCAACAGGTTTGATAGTTCGATGACCCCGCTGGCTGTAGCTATGGTATAGCTTTTATCTAGGTTACTTAAAACTTTTGGCTGCTTATCCTTAAAAACCTGCCCAATTAAACCTTCTCCTTCGTTAAAGAACGGTTTCATAAAAGCTTCATGTGCATAAGCCTTTCTCATAACTAATTTTCCGTCTTCGTAAAGGTAAATGGCACCGTTTGCACATTGCCCATATTGCACCATATGGTTAATGGTTTCTTGGCAAATGATATCAACGGTTTTGTTGCCGCTCAACTTTTCGTTTAGGTCTACTAGGCCTTTTTGTAGCCACTCGTTATCGTTCAGTTTATTGAACGATGTTTCTAACGAAGCCGCCATGTCATTTAATGAGTTGCTTAACTTACTCAATATGCCTAAGTTTTCGCTTACTACTCGCGTACTATAGTTTCCTAGAGAAATCTGGTCAGCAATTTCTGCTATTTTTAATATACTATCGCTAGTGTCTTTGTCTTTATTAATTAAAGTAGCTTTTAATTTCTCTCGCTCTGTAAAATCATCTTTAATTCTGATGTAGAACACAAGCGTAATGATCAAAGAAATTATTGCTGATATGAGTAAAAGTATGGGCGTAAGGGTAGAAGACTGCTTACTGGCCAAAAGCCGTTCTTCTAACAAATCTCGTTCAACGGCTTTCATTCTAATGATTTGCACTTGAACACGTTCCATTAACTCCCGACCAAGGTCAATTTGTGCAGCGGTGTTAACTATGCGGTTTTCCGTGTGATTAATCAATCCCTCTAAAATTGCATCATAATCCGAAAACTGGCTCGAAAGAAGCTTTAAATTTTCGACCTGAACAGAATTATCAGATATTTGGGAACCCAGTGAATTCAGTAAAGAATCTTTTGAAAGTTTGCTTGCATAGTATGGTCTTACATATTTTTCGTTCTTAGTTAACAAAAAACCTCTCATACCTATCACTTTGTCTTTCAGGTTTAGATGCACATCGTCTAGGGTTTTTATAACATTTAGAGAGTGCTTAACCCATCCTTGGTTGTCAACTAATTTTGTAATTGAGAAGTAAGATGCACTAGAGCTAATGATTAATAGTATGAAAGATACTGTAAAGCCTATTTGCAAATTTCTAATAAACTTAGATGCCATAATTTTTTTATTGGGATTTTAGTTAATTGGGATAGAGAAATAAAATTCTGAGCCGTTTGCTGGCGAACTGTTTACTCCAACGTTGCCATTGTGTTTTTTGATGATTTCTGCAGAAATATAAAGCCCAATGCCTAAACCTTGAAACTTTAGTGAAGATTCTTCAACTCTGTAAAATTTAGAGAAAATATCTTTTTGTTTGTCTGCCGGGATTCCAATTCCGCTGTCTTTAACTTTTACTATTAAATTGTTATCGGCAGTTTCTCTACTTACCCGTAAAAACTGGCTTTCTGGGGAGTATTTGAGAGCGTTGGTGAGGTAATTGATCAGCACCTGCTCAATCCGGTTTTCGTCGCCGTTGATGAGTAAAGGGCTTTCATTGCCTACAACTTCAAGTGTGAAATTATTGTGTGTTTGCTGTATGGTTTCAATGCAAGATTCAATGAGTTTTTTTGCGTCAAACGGTTGCTTATTTAGCTTTAGCTCTCCGTTTTCAATTTTAGAAACATCCAACAGATCAGATATAAGTTCGTTTAATTTTCCAACCTGTAGGTGAGCTTTTTCTATATAGCCCTTAACCTGTTCAGATTCGTGGTTTTTTAAAGATCGTGAAAGTAACTGAATATAAGCTTTAACGCTGGTTAAAGGCGTCTTTAACTCATGGCTGGTGATACTCAGAAACTCATCTTTCTTTTTCTCGATTTGTTTTCGATCTTCAATATCGGTGAATGTGCCAATCCATTTAGAAACCTTTTTATTTTCAAAAATCGGTACAATACGTAAAAGATGATACTTGTACTTAGCACTGTTTAATTCTTTAATGCGTACCTCAAGCTCCAAATTCTGCTTTTTGGGGATTATCTGATGCCAAGCTTCTGCAATATTTATTTCATTATCAAAAGTTTGCGGAAACTGATCAGTTGTTAAAGAATAATTAAACCACTTTTGATTTACAAATTCAATTTCTCCTTTTTCATTAGCGGTGAATGCAATTAATGGGAGTGCCTCTAACGTATATTGTAATTCTTCCACCCGTTCTTTAAGTTCCGACTGAACCTTTTTTCGGATATCTATTTCTGCCCGTAAAGCGTGTTGTGTATCTTGTAGTTCTTTGGTTTGTTTATAAAGCCGAACAAAAGTGTTCACTTTTAGTAACAAAATTTCTGGATCAAAGGGTTTTACTACGTAATCAATTCCGCCAGACTCGTACCCTTTATTGATAAACTCATTATTGGTGTTTACGGCAGATAAAAATATGATTGGTATATCTTTTGTTTTGTTAAAACCACTTAAAGTTTCGGCTACCTCAAAACCATCCATGGATGGCATTTGAACGTCCAAAATTATTAATGCATAATCTGTATTAAGCACTTTTTTTAAACCTTCTTCCCCAGATAGTGCGGTATCAACGCTAAATCCCTTTGATTCTAGTAGTTTTTTTAAAGAATAAATATTCTCTTGTTTGTCATCAACTATTAGGATCATTTAAAATTTCGTATTTGTAAAATCAATATAAAGTTTATTTTAAATCAATAGCATAGTGCATCAATAACTACACCAGAAATTGCTATGATTTTTGTTTTTTTCTTTAATTTATTATGCTTGCATAATAAATTAAAGATTTCTATATTTGGAATGCTACTACGTTAAGTGTAGTAAGCGCAAATCAACCTAAAAACTTAAAAGTATCAAATTTAATGAAACATCAGGAAACGATTGATTATCATTTAAAAATAACATGGCAAAATATTGCCAATAGATATAATCAGTTAGCGTCAGAATTTGGGATTACCCAATCAATCGGTTACCTGTTAATGAATATTGACGAAGAGAACGGGACTACAGTTTCTGAAATGGCTGCATTACTGGGATTAAAATCTACTAGCTTAAGCAGAATGCTTAACAATTTAGAAGTAATCGGTCTAATTTATAGAGAAGGGCATTTAACAGATAAAAGATCAGTTAAATTATATCTCACAGATTTAGGAAAAGAAAAAAGGCACCTTGCTAGGGTGGTGGTTAAAAAGTTTAATGATTATTTAGATCTTAACCTTAGCGATGATGATAGAATGCAATTAGTTAAGTCTTTAAAGTTAATTAACGAGTTAACTACCAATTACAAACCTTGATATTTTAATTTTTATGAAAAGATCAATCAAAAAAGTAGCAGTACTGGGATCCGGAATTATGGGCTCTCGGATCGCTTGTCACTTTGCAAATATTGGAGTAGAAGTTTTGCTTTTGGATATCGTACCAAAAGAATTAAATGATAAAGAGCAAGCGAAAGGTTTAACCTTAGCTAGTCCATTGGTGCGCAACAGAATTGTAAACGATGCTTTAATATTCGCTGCAAAATCTAGTCCTTCACCGGTTTATAACAAAGAAGTTTTAAATAAAATAAAGACTGGGAATTTTGAAGACAACATGAAAGATATTGCCAGTTGCGACTGGACGATTGAGGTTGTAGTTGAAAATTTAAAAATAAAAAAGATTGTTTACGATCAAGTAGAGCAGTTTAGAAGACCTGGGACCTTAATCACCTCAAATACTTCGGGAATTCCGATTCATTTAATGGCAGAAGGCCGTTCAGATGATTTTAAAAAGTATTTCTGCGGAACGCATTTTTTTAATCCACCACGTTATTTACGTTTATTAGAGATTATCCCAACACCAGATACCGACAAAGAAATCATTAATTTCTTAATGCATTATGGAGATAAATTTTTAGGTAAAACTACAGTTTTATGTAAGGATACTCCGGCTTTTATCGCAAATAGAGTCGGCGTTTATTCTATCATGGCATTATTGCATTTGGTAGAAAAAATGGATCTAACGGTTGAAGAAGTAGATAAATTTACCGGTCCAGCTTTAGGCCGACCAAAATCTGCTACTTTCCGTACTACGGATGTTGTTGGTTTGGATACCATGATTAATGTAGCCAATGGTTTGTCTGAAAATGCACCTAACGACGAGCAAAAAGAAGTTTTTGTTTTGCCGGATTATGTAAAGAAAATGCAGGAGAACAAATGGCTGGGTGATAAAACTGGTCAGGGTTTCTATAAAAAAACAAAAGATAAAGAGGGTAAAACAGAGATTTTAGCTTTAGACTTAAAAACTTTAGAATATCGTCCACAAAATAAAATAAAATCAGCGACGCTTGATGCGACAAAGCCTATAGAAAATCTGCGTGAACGAATGAAGGTTTACGCGGCCGGAAAAGATAAAGCAGCAGAGTTTTTCAGAGTTTCTTTTTCAGGATTGTTTGAATATGTGTCGAACAGAATTCCAGAAATTTCTGATGAAACATATCGTATTGACGATGCCATGCGAGCTGGTTTTGGCTGGGAATTAGGCCCATTTGAAGTTTGGGATGCTTTAGGAGTGAAAGAAGGAGTGGAGATGATGAAAGCCAATGGCAAAACTCCAGAAAAATGGATAACCGAGATGCTGGAAGCGGGAAATACTTCATTTTATAAAATAGAAAACGGCAACAAAACCTATTACGATATCCCATCAAAATCTTACAAAGCAGTTCCTGGTCAGGATGCGTTTATTGTTTTGGATAACATTAGAGCGAGTAAAACCATTTGGAAGAACTCAGGAACTACCTTAACTGACTTAGGCGACGGTATTTTAAACTTAGAATTCCATACCAAAATGAACACTATCGGTGGCGAAGTTTTAGCTGGAATTAACAAAGCCATTGACATTGCCGAGAAAGATTACCGTGGTTTAGTCATAGGTAATGATGGAACCAATTTCTCTGCCGGAGCAAACGTGGGGATGATTTTTATGATGGCGGTTGAGCAGGAATGGGACGAGGTGAATATGGCAATTAAAATGTTTCAAAATACTTCCATGCGGATTCGTTATTCTTCCATCCCAGTGGTAGTTGCACCACACAATTTGACTTTAGGCGGTGGTTGCGAGTTTGCTTTACATGCCGATCACGTTCAGCTAAATGCAGAAACTTATATGGGTTTGGTTGAGTTTGGCGTCGGGTTAATTCCTGGTGGCGGCGGAACCAAAGAAATGACTTTGAGAGCATCAGACGAATTCCATGCGGAACAAATTGAGCAAAACGTGTTAAAAGAAAAGTTTTTGACGATTGCAATGGCAAAAGTTTCTACATCAGCTTTAGAAGCATATGATTTAGGTTATTTATTGAAAGATAAGTTCTCTATTTCGATGAATAGAAGTAGGCTTATCGCCGATGCAAAAGAGAAAGCTTTAGAACTCGCTAACGCAGGATATACCCAACCAGTGCGGAGAAGCGATATCAAAGTTCTTGGTAAATACGGATTAGGGATGGTTTACGCCGGAGCAAACACCATGCGTTCTGGAAACTACATTTCGGACCACGACCAAAAAATCTCTCAGAAATTAGGTTACGTAATGTGCGGAGGAGATTTATCTGCACCAACTTTAGTGACTGAACAATATTTATTGGATTTAGAGAGAGAGGCATTTTTGAGTTTGTGTGGAGAGAAGAAAACATTGGAGAGAATTCAGAGTATCATAACTAAGGGAAAGCCGTTGCGTAATTAGTAGTGAGATATGAGTATTGGGTATTGAGAACTTTTAGAATTGATTAAAGAAATAAAATGCACAACATTAAGGAATTGAAAATCTGGAATAAAGCAATGGATTTAGCGGTTAAAGTTTATGAACTGTCTGCTAAGTTTCCTTCAGATGAAAGATTCGGTTTAACCTCGCAAGTGAGAAGATGTGCAGTTTCGATTCCATCAAATATTTCAGAAGGAGCTGGAAGAAATACAAAAGGTGAATTTAAGCAATTTTTAGGAATCGCAAATGGTTCAGCTTACGAATTACAAACTCAACTCATTATTGCGCATAAGTTGAATTTCATTGATGAAAGCTCTACTAATGAGATTTTGGAAAGCATTGATGAAATTCAGAAAATGAATTATAGACTTCAATTATCATTAAGTAAATAGAATATAGTAATACGATTTGAGTATTGGTTAACGAGAACTTTTAAAATGGGAATAAGCAAGTCATCTCAATACTCAATACGCTCTACTCAATACTAAACGAAAAAAATATGGAAGCATACATCATAGCAGGATACAGAACAGCAGTTGGGAAAGCGCCAAGAGGTGTTTTTCGTTTCACACGGGCAGACGATTTAGCAACAGACGTTATTAAAGCATTAATCGCATCACTCCCAAACCTCGATCCAACTCAAATCGACGATGTTATCGTAGGAAATGCTACACCAGAAGCAGAGCAAGGTTTAAACATTGCCCGCATGATTTCGTTAATGGCTTTGGATACTGATAAAGTTCCGGGCGTAACTGTTAATCGTTATTGTGCATCAGGTTTGGAAACCATCGCGACAGCCGTAGCTAAAATTAAAGCTGGAATGGCAGATTGTATTGTTGCCGGTGGGGTAGAAGTAATGAGCGGAATGCCTTTCGGTGGATGGAAAGTGGTTCCAAACCCAGAAGTCGCGGTAAAAAATCCGGATTGGTATTGGGGAATGGGCTTAACCGCAGAAGCAGTTGCTAAAGAATACAATGTAACTCGCGAAGACCAAGATGAGTTTTCATTCAAATCTCACCAAAAAGCAATTGAAGCTATTAAAAACGGTCATCTAAAAGACGGAGTTTTACCAATCACGGTTAAGGAAAACTATTTGGATACCAACATGAAAAAGAAAACCCGTGAATATGTGGTTGATACCGACGAAGGACCGAGAGCGGATACTTCTTTGGCTGCGTTAGCTAAATTGAAACCTGTTTTTGCAGCCGGAGGCTCAGTAACAGCGGGGAATTCTTCTCAAACTTCAGACGGTGCTGCTTTTGTTTTAGTGGTTTCAGAAAAAATGTTGAAGCAATTAAATGTAGAGCCTATCGCAAGGTTGGTAAGCTATTCCGTTGCAGGTGTTCCTCCACATTTGATGGGAATTGGTCCAATAGAAGCTATACCAAAAGCGTTGAAACAAGCCGGAATGAGTTTAGATAAAATCGATTTAATCGAGTTGAACGAAGCATTTGCATCACAGTCTTTAGCCGTCATCAGAACCTTAGGTTTAGATAAAGAAAAAGTCAATGTTAATGGTGGCGCAATAGCCTTAGGCCATCCGCTGGGTTGTACCGGAGCAAAACTATCCGTTCAAATTTTTAACGAATTAAAAAGAACAAATCAAAAATATGGAATGGTTACCATGTGCGTAGGTAGCGGACAAGGTGCAGCGGGGATATTTGAGATGTTGTAAGGAGTCTCTCACCCAACCTCTCCGAAGGAGAGGAGTTAGCATGGAAAGCTGGATTACATAAAAAAAGTATAAAAATAATATTACACCATCTAGGTAAGTCCCTGTTCGAAGGAGAGGGATTTTGGGTGGGGCAAATAAATTTAATATTCACATAATATAAGCAAGTCCTTCTCCTTCGGAGAAGGATTTAGGATGAGGCAATATGAAAAAATCAACAAAAGGTGGGGAGTTCATCATCTCCGAAACTAGCTATCAGGATGTGTTTATCCCTGAGGAATTTGATGAAGAACAGTTAATGATCCAGAAAACCTGTGAAGATTTTTTGGCTGCGGAGGTTACTCCTAATCTGGAAAGAATCGACAAGCAAGAAGAAGGCTTGATGGAATCTTTGATGGATAAGGCAGGAGAATTGGGGCTATTAGCTGTTTCCATTCCAGAAGAATATGGCGGTTTTGGAAAAAATTTCAATACGTCCATGTTGGTAACAGATGCAATTGGTGCGGGACACTCTTTTGCGGTGGCACTTTCGGCACATACCGGAATTGGTACTTTGCCAATTTTGTATTATGGAGATAAGGAACAGAAAGATAAATACATCCCAAAATTAGCTTCGGGCGAGTGGAAAGCAAGTTATTGCTTAACCGAACCCAATGCCGGTTCTGATGCCAACTCTGGGAAAACCAAAGCAGTTTTGAATGCTGAAGGAACGCATTACATCATCAACGGACAAAAAATGTGGATCACCAATGGTGGTTTCGCCGATATTTTTATTGTCTTCGCTAAAATTGATGATGATAAAAACCTTTCTGCATTTATTGTGGAGAAAGGTTTTGGTGGCATAACCATGAATCCCGAAGAACATAAAATGGGGATCAAAGGCTCTTCTACACGTCAGGTTTTCTTTAACGATTGTCCGGTGCCAAAAGAGAATCTACTTTCAGAACGAGAGAACGGTTTCAAGATAGCGGTAAATATCCTAAATATTGGTAGAATTAAGTTAGGTGCTGCTGCAATTGGTTCTTCACGTAAAGTGTTGGATCATGCCATCAATTATTCAAACGAAAGGGTCCAGTTTGGTTTAAATATTTCAAAATTTGGAGCAATCCGTTATAAGTTGGCAGAAATGGCGACTCGTAATTTCGCGGTAGAAAGCGCAGCTTATCGAGCCGGGCAAAATATCGACGATGCTTACGATGCGTTGGTTGCCGGAGGAATGGATATTGGTAAAGCCAAGTTGAAATCTACCGAACAGTTTGCAGTAGAGTGTGCCATTATCAAAGTTTGGGGTTCGGAAGTGTTGGATTATATTACTGATGAAGGCGTACAGATTTATGGTGGAATGGGCTTTAGTGCCGATGCACCGATGGACAGAGCTTATCGCGATAGCCGTATCAACCGTATTTTTGAAGGAACCAACGAGATTAACCGCTTGTTAATTGTGGATATGCTTTTAAAAAGAGCATTAAAAGGCGAACTGGATTTAATGACTCCTGCTACGGCAGTCGCCGGAGAATTAATGTCGATTCCGGAGTTTGGAGATGAAGATGATTCTTTATTTGCAGCAGAGAAAAAAGCGCTTAAAAACTTAAAGAAGGCAGGGTTAATGATTGCAGGTTCTGCAGTTCAAAAACTGATGATGAGCCTTTCTAAAGAGCAGGAAGTTTTGATGAACATCGCCGACATTATCGGTTCTGTTTACGTTGCAGAATCTGTTATTTTAAGAGTTGAGAAACTGGTTTCAATGCGTGGCGAAGAAGCATGCGCAGGTCAGTTAGATATGATGCGGATTTACGTACAGGAAGCGGTTGATAAAACTTATATGGCAGGTAAAGAAGCATTAAACTCTTTTGCCGAAGGCGATGAACTTAACATGATGTTGATGGGCTTACGCCGATTTACAAAAGTTGCCGCATTTAATATCAAAGATGCTCGTCAGCGAGTTGCTAAACAACTGATTGAAGCAAATAAATATTGTTTTTAAGATTCAGTTTTTTTGATTGAGGATAAGCCGTTCAAATTTTTTTTTGGACGGCTTTTTTTATGATTTAGAAGAATTTTGGCCCGTTACTTCCCGATAGGTTGAGAGCCCTTGGCTTTTAAACAGCTTATACCGTTTCTGTAAAACGAACAAAACCGATACAGCCTGATTATTATATCAATCCGTATCGGTTTAAACGAATATTTATCTCAATTATAATTTAGCAGTATTGCTCAAAAGCACCGATCAAATTGTCGGCGATCATCTGTGCCGGGCGACCTTCTATTTGGTGGCGCTCAATCATATGCACCAACTTGCCGTCTTTAAATAAAGCCATTGATGGAGACGAAGCAGGAAAAGGCAACATGTAACCTCTTACAGCATCTACGGCTTCTTTTTCCATACCTGCAAATACAGTTACTAGTTTGTCTGGGTTTTTTGAGCTTGAAGCTGCAATTTTAGCTGCGGGGCGAGCATTTGCTGCAGCGCATCCACATACCGAATTGATAATTACAAATGTTGTACCTTCTGTACCAATTGCATTTTTCACTTCTTCAGCGTTCTTTAATTCTTGGAAACCTGCGTCTGTTAATTCTGAACGCATTGGGGCAACTAAATATTCTGGATACATTTATTTTGTTTTAGTTTTTAATCAATATTTTAACAAAAATCTATACGACTTTGAAACGTTACAAAACTAAACTTTTAGATTGAGCGCTACAATTTTGCCCATCAATTATTTGTCATAAATAAAAGAGATTTATATCACTTTTATAATCTAACCGTTTTTTACGATACTTAAACGCATCACAATTTATGGAAGAAAACTGCCGAATAAAAAGCAAAAAAACACTGTTTAAGTTTGTTTTAGAGAGCTTCATAAACGTTTTATGATTTAGTGTTTATTAATCGTTAAAGAAAGATAACCAATATTAACCTGGTTCGTAGCAAAAATATAATGCAATTTTATTAGCTGATTTGACTTGCATAAATAAAACAAAACAACGATGTTTGATTCTATAAAAGATAAAAAGGTCTTTATTGCTTAATTTGATTGCCATGATTGAAAAAACACAGACAGAAGAGTTGGATATGCGAGTGCTTATCCCGATTGAAAGACATAAAAAATTGATACAGCTATTTAAAGAATTGCCCGTTGAGGAAAGTTTTGTTTTTATTAATGACCATGATCCCATTCCGCTTTATTACGAGTTCCGTTCTATTTACGGCGATGTGGTTGGCTGGGAATACTTAAATAGGGGCGGTAGAGAATGGAAAGTGAAGGTTACCCGTATTGAGGCTTCGCAGGGACGAGAGTTTACAGATATATCTACTTTGCTTGATCTAAGAAAGGCAAATGAGCATGAGTGGAAGCAAATTGTTTTTCACCGTTACGGGATGATGGAACAGGGAGACACCATGGAAATTATCGCTGCCGAAGATCCCAAAGAGATTCACGGTATTTTTGTGCAGAAATTTGAAGGGCAACATGCTTGGATTTATAAAAAGCAGGAACCAAACGAGTATGTGGTACATATCACTAAAAAAGACAGTAGCGGTTTGGGCGACGATGGCTTTTCGGTAGTGAACGAGTTCGATTTACGTCCGTTTCCGCCAACAGAACGCCACGAGATGTTTTATAAAGCTTTTGCTGATATAAAGCCCGGTGAAGCTTTTGAATTTATCAACGACCACGACCCGAAACCTTTGTATTACCAGATGGAGGCAGAAAGCAAGGAGCCGTTTAACTGGGAATATTTAGAAAAAGGCCCTGAACAGTGGAAAGTAAGGGTTATTAAAACCAATAAATAATTTTTTAAGGAGAGCTGTAATGGCTCTCCTTTTTTGTTTGTTAATTTTCAGTTGGTTTTTTTGAGGTTGAAAGTGGCGGGCTTTAATATATAGATTTTGTATCTACCATTGATTTTTTATGTAGATAATTGTTAACTAAGCCGTTAAAAGTAGAGTGGTTTTGTATTGCTCTTACCTGAAAATCCATCCTGCTTACTGTAGCCATTCTTGCTTCGTAATAGTCGTTTTCGAGAAGTATTTCAATTTCGTTTAAAGGCATCTGTGTAAACTGTTTTGCCAATGCAAATATATTTGCCATACGAGCACCTGAAAACTTATGTTCAAGACCTTCATGTCTGAAAAAACGTTGAACGTTTTCAAGTTCAGCTGTTGTTTGAAAAGCTGAAAGTTGGGTAAGAAACTGTTCTGCAGTTAAGGTAGAAGCTTTTTCAGTCATTTATTTTTACCATACACTTTACCATTTCTTTATTGTTCGAATACCATTCCACACAATATCCCTGTGGATCAATGTTGGTTTGTGATAGCAGTTTCTCGAAAGCCCTGCCGATTGCAGCTATATCAGCTCTGAAATCATCAACCTCTATGCAATAATATACTCCCTTTTTTACAATCAATTCTTGTAAGTCGAGTTTATTCAAATCGCCCACTTCTATTTCCGTTGCTCCCGCTCTGTAAACTATTTTGCTGTTTTCTTCTGGTCGGGAAATATTTATATACCTTCTGTTTACTGAGAATGGAATTAACGAGTGTAATTTTTGTATTGCATCAGAAATTCCGTTCGGATATGATGTGGCTGTTACATAAAATATTCTGAGGTCTTTTTCTATCTCTACTTTTTTCATAGCATTTTATTTAAACGTTCACTAATGTTTCAATATCAAACTTTGTCATCTGCATAAATGCCTGAACAACTTTTGGAGCTTTTTCTGGATCAGACATCAGCTTTTCTAAAATTGCAGGAACGATTTGCCACGACACGCCAAACTTGTCGTCCAACCAACCGCATTGATTGTAAACTCCGCCTTCGCCTAGTTTTCCCCAATAATGGTCAATTTCGGATTGGGTTTTGCAGGTAATAACGTAAGAATTTGCAGGTGAAAACTTATAGTTTGGACCTCCGTTTAAACCCATAAACTTGTTTCCATTTAATTCAAAGTTCACCACCATCGGATTTTCTGACGTAATTTTTGAATTAGGAAAAATGTTGCAATAATGGTCTGCCGCTTCTTTGGCTGTGCCGTTAAACCATAAGCAAGGATAAATTTTGTTTGACATTTTATTTATATTTAAGGTACAGCACAAAATTATTTCATTAAGTAGAACCAAAATAGAATAAAGCCGACAAAATGTATCAGGTGCGAGTACCGTAGTTTAGATATTCTGTTGGAGTAAGGTTTGTAAATTCTCTGAACGTTCTGATAAAATGGCTTTGGTCTGCGTAGCCATTTTGAAATGTTATTTCGGTTAAGTTTTTGGTGCGTTTTCTGTTGAGTTGCTGAAATGCGTTGTTAAACTGGCAGATCCTGCGATACTGATTAGGAGATGTGCCAATATCTCGTTCAAACATTCGCTGAAAAGTTCGTTCAGTTATACAAAGTTCGTTTTGCATTTCTCTAAGAATTTTATAATGCGGATTTTGAACGATTTTATTTGTAGCATACTTTACCAAAGGAGTAGCTACTTTAATTTTGGTTGATAGGTTAAACAGGTAATCGTTTAACAATGCAAGCATTTGTGTTGTTGAAGTGGCGTTTAATAATTGTTCTTGAATATTAGCCGTTTTACAATGCGAAAGTAAATTCAAGTCAATAGGATTGTTTGTGAGTTCCTGTGCCGAAATACCAAACAGCGAAACAAGAGCGTGGGGTTTTAGAAAGTAAGCTACCAAAGTAAAGTTGTCGTTAATGATGAGCCTATCCGGAAAAATGGTTTGTCCAAACAGCGTTAAATAGTTTGAGCTGTTTTTAATCCGTCCTTTTGCCGTTTGAAAAAGCAATGTAGGTGTTCCGTTGGCAAATAATGGCAACACAAAGGGGACTGCCACCCAATGGTTTTCAATCACAAGGATTTCCTGAACATATTCAGAAACTTTGTCTGCTGGTTTTAAGTAATATGCATTCATTTCTGCTAAACCAGTTTTACAGTGGCGTTATTTGGCATGGTGTTTTTGTCGATTTGGGAAATACTATCTAAGGTAACTTGGGCAATTTCTTGCAACGCTTCTTTAGTAAAAAACGCTTGATGGGCGGTGAGTAATACATTTGGGAAACTCATTAAGCGTTGGATTTGATCGTCGCCGATGATTTCTAAAGAAAGATCTTTAAAGAATAACGTTTCTTCCTGTTCGTAAACATCAATACAAAGCGCTGCAATTTTTTTGGTTTTTAAAGCCTCGATAATATCTGCGGTGTTAATCAAAGCGCCTCGGCTGGTATTCAAAAGTGTGACGCCGGGTTGCATCTGGTTGATTGTTTTGTTGTTGATGAGGTAATGATTTTCGGCCGTTAACGGACAGTGTAGCGATATAATGTTGGATTGTTGAAGGAGTTTTTCTAGCGGAACATAATCCACGCCTTTTGCTTCAATGGAAGGGTCGGGATAAATATCATAAGCAAGAACTTTACAACCAAAACCCAACATGATATTGATAAACGCTTTACCAATTTTACCGGTGCCAATTACGCCTACTGTTTTACCAAAAAGGTTATAGCCTAAAAGTCCGTCGAGCGAAAAATTTTGCTCACGCACTCGATTATAAGCCTTATGTGTTTTTCTGTTGATGGTTAAAAGCATGGCGACAGCGTGTTCTGCAACGGCTTCTGGAGAGTAACTTGGAACGCGACAAACGGCAATGTTGAATTCTTTTGCTGCCTGGAGATCAACATTGTTAAAGCCTGCACAACGCAAGGCAATTATTTTCACACCTTTTGCTGCCAGTACTTCAATTACTGCCCGCGTTAATTTATCGTTCACAAATACGCAAACTGCTTCCGCATCTTTAATTAAATCTACAATATGTGGACCCAAATGTGTTTCGTGATAGTTGATGTCAAAGCTGTACGCCTTGTTTGCTTCATCGAAAAATAATTTGTCGTATTTTTTAGCAGAGAAGAATTCTATTTTCATGTATTGGCTTTATTGATGCGCATTGCGATATTACGCTTTTTTAAGCTGATAATTTTAAATATTCAAATTCTTCTTAACTGTGTTTTTTTGAAAAAATTGGTCGGCTTTGTAACTTTAGGTAATCTTTGGAAGTTTTGGTTTTTAATGATCTACATTTCTATTTTTCATTGTGCTACTTAGAAAACCTTTTGCAATCTGTGAAACTATGGAATGATTAGCATTCCAAGCATTATAAACTTCTTCTGTCCAGCTTTTAATTAATTCAACACATTCATCATCTGTTGTTGCTTTGACCAAGTCTTTTGCGGTGATATTTCCCCTTTCCAATGGCTTGGGTGGCAGAAGAAATTCATTCGGTCTGTTTAGTTTATATTCATTCAAATAGTTACTTAATAGCGGTGATATTTTATAGTCCCATTTTACTTTTTCTTCAAGTATTAAATTTAATCGTGTAAGGTGAAAATGATTGCTCCAGCGTCCGTGAATTTCTGGATGTTGTAAGGCGTGTGAATCAACACTCAAAAATCTCGGAACGAGATGGTCGGGATTGTTGAAGTCTAAAAGTTCGATACCATTATTATAGTTTTCCATACAATCAAATATCCCTCTATCATAGTCAGCACCACAAAATTGGCATTTGCCTTTGTTGAGCAATGGTACTTCGTTTTTTTCTGCTTGGTCAATAAAATCTTGCATTATTTGTGTGGTTATTAATACTTGGGTAATGCTGTGCCATGTTATAAAACCGATGTTCTATAAACAACTGTTCTGTTTCAAATTTTATATCAAACACTTTATAAAAGTTCTTCAGTTTAAAATGGATGTTACTAATTGCTTGAATTCTTGATAGTCTGTATATAAATGAACATCAATATCTACTGCCTTTGCTACGGAAATATTCTCTTAAAGTAAGCTTACACCGCTAGTGCTTTGTTAAAGTTGAATAAAAATATTCACAAAAGGTTGTCAGAATTAATTTTGACAACCTTTTATTTAGAAGTTTATGCTACAGAATATATTTTAACGTCGGGGTTGGCGCTTAAAAGTGGGGATAATTGTTTTACAACATCATTTTTAAACAATTCACTTTTTAAGTATGCATTCGCATTTTCAACGGTATCAAAGCCGTGTAAAACTTGCACATCTTCGTCTCTTACCAATAGTTCTTTGGAAAAAGCTCCTTGAATGTTATTCAAAAACGGTTGCTTGTATTTTGTATAAACTGCACCGGCTGATGCCCTGTTTTCAGCATTGATTGTTAATGTAATTTCTAAATATGTCTTTGTCATTTTTAATGTTTTATTTACCGGTGAATACTGTATAAATTCTTACTTCGGGTGAAGCTTTTAAAAATGGTTTTAGAGCGGAAACAATGTCGTTGTTGAAGAAGTCCGTTTTTAAATAGGCTTCTGCATCAACTTGTGTTTTAAAGCCATGAAGCACCTGCACATCATCAGTTCTAATTAATAATTCTTTTGAAACTGCACCATTTATCTGTTTCAAAAAGGGTTGCTTGTACTTTAAATAAACGCCAGCAGCACTTGCTCTGTCGGCATCGTTTATTTTTAGTGTGATCTCTAAATAAGCACCTGCAACTTGTTTATTGGTTTTTTGTGCAAATGTTGCCGATGTAAAAGCAGTAGCAATTACCGTTAAGCAAACCATGAGATTTCTTTTGAATTTTGTCATTCGTTATTTTTTAGTTGTTATGTCATTATCGACAGTGCAAAGGTGCATTGCTAACACATCAACTAAAATGGACAAAGAGGAAATTGAATGGTAAATTTAGGAAACTGCTTTTCTGAACTCGCTTGGTGATTTTTTTGTTTGCCTTTTAAAGAATTTAACAAAGTATGACGGGTCTTCATACCCTAATTGAAAACCAATTTCATTAATATTTAAACTCGAATGTGAAAGCAATCGTTTCGCTTCAAGGGTTATTCTATCATTAATGAGTTGTAATGGCGTTTTTAGCGCAATTTCTGTTGTATGATTGGTGAGTGTTTTTGAGGAAATGTTTAGGATATTAGCATACTCTTTAACCGTATGGATATTTTTAAAGTTGAGTTCAAGTGATTGCTTAAATTTTAAAAGTGTAATATTCTGTTGATTGCTGATTGAAGAGTTTTTACAATTATTTCTTTCCCCAAGTCGTTGTATTGAAATTAAAAATAATTTCAGAAAATGTTTCAGAAAATCTTTATGCGCAAAATTATTTGGACTTACAATTTCGTTTTTAAGATTGGATACTAAAAATGAAAAGTTTTCTATCGCAACCAAAGGGATTGTAAATACAGGTTCATTTTCAAAATCATTGAAGATATTTTATTTTAAAAATATGTCAACATTGTTTTCGTTGTCCATTAAAAAGCTTTCGTTAAAATGAATGATTACGCCTTCATAATTTGGGTAATTGTCAAAATAATGGATCTGATTTTTTGAGATGAAAAACATTTTGTTAGCAGATGCTTCAAATTCATTAAAATCAACAAAATGTTTGCCTTCGCCTTTAGTGAACCATATAATTTGGTAGAAGCTATGCATATGTGGCTTCTCTGTATGTCCTATGTTTTTAGTGAGGTAATTGTTCAAAGAATAGAGTTCAAATTGCAGTTTCTCTGGTTGGTCTTTGTGCAAATGATACTGTTCTATTTTTGTTTTGCTTTTTGTAAAGTTAGCCATTCAATTTCGTGTGTTCATTGGGGTTTACTGGTGTTGGCAATAACGGTTTTCTAAGTTTAAGCTGTGCTCAAATTATTGCACAACTTTTTGCTTTGGCACAAACATGATTAATTTGCAGAAAAGTAAGTGCACAGGTCTATTTGATTATAAGGCGTTTTTTTATAAAGATATTGGATTTACTTTTATTTGTGCGCCAACAGCCTTTAACACTTTCATAATAGTTGAAAATTGTGGTTTGGCTCCATTAGAAAATGCTTTGTATAGACTTTGTCTGCTCATTCCGGTTTGTTGCTCTATTTTGGTCATGCCAATTGCCTTAGCAATATACCCAATTGCAGTCACAATTTCAGTATCACTCCCTTCTTCCATAACAGCATTTAAATATTCGGCGATCATCTCGTTGCTGTCTAACTATGACCGCTAACGATTGGCGACCGCTAACGATTGGCGGGTTTGTGTTGTAATGGGTTAGAAAGCAAAAACTTGTCTGCCCATATAAATTTAGTTAATCGCGGTGAAATAACGTAAAGCAGTTCAGCGATTATAATACAAATTTGTGGTTACCACTATTACTTTTTTTCTAGAGTTCTATTGAAATGTTGACTTTTCCGCCCAGACCTTTTTCAACAATGTCAAACAGAGTTTTTAGGGTCAGATTGCTTCCATTATTTTCAATTCTAGAAATATATTCACGTTTTCTGTCGACTAGTTCAGCCAGTTCGGATTGGGTCAAATGTTTGTCTTCCCTTGCTTTTCGCAAAAGCAAACCAATTTTGAAGCTTTCAAAATCTCTTTCTAATTCGTCTCTTCGGTCGGTTCCCTTTATTCCGTAAACGTCGTTCTTGATTTCTTTCCAGCTTTTAGTTTCCATTTCTTCTTCCTTTTTGGTCGTGATATTCAGTCATTAATTTAAGAGCTTTTTCAATTTCATTCTTCGGAGTCTTCTGCGTTTTCTTCTGAAAGCCGTTCAGCAAAATAACAAGCTTGTCGTTGTCGAAAAAACAGAACACACGCCAAATATTAGAACCTAATTGAATTCTTGCTTCATAAAGGCCATTAGTTCCTACCAAAAATTTAAGATAGTTTGAAGGAACTCTTTCCAGAGTTTCAATAGCTTCGATTATCTTGAAAATTTTGTCTTGAACCTTTTGAGGTTGAGATTTCAAGAAATTTTCAAAATAATCTTTATAAGCTATAACTTCCCTGAAGTTCATTAATCAAAGGTAACTTATAAGTTACTATAAAACAAAATAAATTTTCAAGTTCCGTCGAGCGATTTTGTCGGTGAGTATTAGTGGTAACTTATATATATGTGCCCCCCCCTATATACGTCCATATTTAGATGGCTTGTGGGGGATATTTATGTAAAACATTTTTTCGTAAAAATATATAAATTATCACTTATTTATTCGATTTTAATAAATATTTAAAATTTATTCTAACAGCCTTGTAGACCAACAATGTTCTCCGAAGTGCTAATTTTAATTAACCAGCTTCCTTAACTTAATCCTCCTGCTTTTTTACTAGTAAAAACCAATCATTTTCCAAGGCTAAATAACCATAATCGTAACAGAAAATATAAACAGCACCTTTGGCTGTTTGGTACTGATTTGTAAAATACAGAAAGTTAAATCCGGCCTTCTCGAGCTTATTTTTCGATACCTTGGTTTTTCCTTCGGGGTTTAATTTTACCAGAATTTTTCGGTTCTTAAACAGAATAGCGTTGATCCGTTTCACTTCCTTGCTATCGTCTGCCTTTAATCTGTTATTGTAATTACTTCGACATTGGTCATCGCAAAACTTTTTGTCTGCCCTGCCTTTTATAGTTGCGCTACAATCCAAACATAATTTATCCATAAGTTTATGGTTAATAATGGTTTATGGAGTAAATATAAAAACATTATCCGTGTTTACACGATTATATACGGATATAATTGTTTAACATCCGACTGTTTTTTGAGACTGTTTGCACCTTTGTTCTGTCGGTTAGCCACGATGGTTAGTCGTTCGTTAAAAAGTATTTACAATTTAAATTTTAAAATCATGAGTAATTTAAGAAACAGTGTAAGATTAATCGGTTTTTTAGGCGGAGCGCCGGAGGTAAAAGAGATCTCTAAAACCAAAAAATTAGCTAAAATGAGTATTGCCACGAATGAAAGTTACAAAAATGAAAAAGGCGAGAAAGTTGAAGAAACGCATTGGCATAATTTAGTGCTTTGGGATAAACAGGCAGATATTGCAGCCAAATACTTGGTTAAAGGTAGCGAGATTGCAATTGAAGGGAAATTAGCTACAAAAAGTTACTCCGATAAAGATGGTGTTAAAAGATATTACACAGAAATTGTAGTTAACGAAGTGCTTATGCTTGGTAAAAATAAATCTTAAGCTTTTATTTTAGCTTTAAGGAGAAGAACAGAAGCCTACTAAATTTTAAATTGTAGGCTTTTGTTTAACATATCATTTCTAGTGAACAACTAGCATAGATTTATTTTAGAACATATGTTTTAGATTCTGTTAAAGATGATAGATTATATTTGATACTCGACCTTTGTATTGGGGATTTTTTACAGTAGAGATTTTGGCTGAAATCCTTTTTGCTTTTCTTCAGAAAGGTTGCTCCAGAAAACCTACTGAGACTTACTGCCGATTATAATACTGTTTTTTAGACCCAGATTTAAAATACTATAGCCTCAAATCCAGAATTGCGTTATGCTTTAGTATGCTGAATCTACTTGTTTACACTTGAAGAAAGGTTTCTGAAATTACGAGCCTTGTCATAGATAGTTTCATCAGCTTCTAAGGTTTTGGAAACGATAGAATGAATTACATCATCCAGCTCTTGGGTAGCTTTGCGCAAATACTCTATGATGATGCCATTATTATCATCTGCTAAATTTTCACTGTTGAATAAACTAATCAGTCCTAGAATACTGGTAACTGGTCGGCGTAATTCATGAGAGCTGATTTGTGCAATTTCTTTGAGTTTATTGTTTTGGATGGTAATCTCGATTTCTCTTTCTTTTAACCCGCTGATATCTTGTATAGCACCGATAATCGACATTGGCGTATTTTGGCTATCATAAAGGATATAACCTCGATTATACACATGCTTGAAAATGCCGTTTGCGCACTTAAGTCTATATTCAGCTACCCAGCCCGATTTTTTGTCTTTTAAGCACTTTTTTAATAAACTAATGGTTTCGTTTCGGTCATCTTTGTGGATATGATTGATCCACCAGTTTTTTGTTTGCTGTGCTTCTGCAGGTGTAAAGCCAAAAATATTAAAAAGGTTCTCACTCCAATAAACGCGTTTGGTTTTTAAGTCCCAATCGTAAATAGCATCGTTTGTTGCCATGGTAACCATTTCATATCGATTGTTCATCAATAGAATAGTATCATCTTGCTTTAAATTTTCAAATATAATTTTAATGATATTACATAAACGGGCAATGCTCTTTAGTTCGTTTTGAGTAGGTAGTAAATTTTCTTTGGTATAAATCGCAAAAGTTGCCATTACTTCCGAGCTTTTGTTGCTTAATATCGGGAAAGACCAACAAGATTTATAACCAAAAGGTTGTATGTGTTGAAAAAAAGCGGTCCATTTTTGATCGGTTTCTATATCAAAACTAATAACACTTTTTTTATAATAAGCTGCTGCTCCGCAAGAGCCCTGATCTGGTCCAATTGTCTCCCCATCTATTGCCCAGCAAAATTTCAGGGGTAATCTCGGACTTACCACGTGAACTATTTTTTCATTTTCTATTTTTAAAATAGAAGCATGTAAATGTGGGTAAAGCCCTTCAAAGCCTTCTAATAAACTTAAAAGTACTTCTGCAATAGGTTTGTTCTTGGCAATGTTTAATTCAAATGTCTTCAGTTCGAGCTCATTTATTTTCTGATCAATAATTCTATCCGAAATATCATTGACCAAAATATTTAAGTCGTTTTCATAAGGTAAAACATCAATATCAAACCAACAGTTAAGTATGGGCGAAAACTCTACAAACCTTAAATGAGTATTTGTATTTAATGCGCTGGTAAAATGATCAAAAAACTTCCGGTTGGTCTCTTCCGGAAAACTCCCAAAAAAAATATTGCTTTCATCTTTAAACTGAGGATGCGTAAATGTTTTGATCGCGGCTTTGTTTTGGAAGATAATGTTGAAATCGCTGTCTAACAAAAAAAAGCAATCAGAAGCATTGTCCACCACTGTTTTAAATCTTTTGTCCGTATTGATAAGTGGACTATTTACAAGCGTTTTCGAAAAAACCCCTCTAATGATTGTTAAATTTTCAAATTTCGAAAATCGCCATGAAACCGAGTGCAAACGACCATCCGTATCTTTTATATTATTGTTAAACTGGCTTTCGTGTTGAAATGCTAATACTGCGTTATACAGTAACTCATTTAACTTTTTATTTTGATCAGAAAAAATGGTTTGAATTGATATTCCAACAAGTTCTGTTGCAACCTTGCCTGTGTTTTCTGCAAACCTCTTATTTATTTTTACAACTGTTCCTTTATCATTGCAGATACAAATCAAGTCTGCGCTCTCAGCAATTAAGTGATCAATTAACGAAGATTGTTGATGTTCTACCATTGAACGGTTTGCTAAATTTATTTTTTGAATTCAAAGTCGGAACGTTTAAAAGTTCCTGGTGATGCATGGTCGCCGGTTGCAAAATCAAAGTTTACAAATGTAACACCCGGAATCTGCGTAAAGGAATAAGTGCATTCGGCCATATAAATCTCTGCACCCATTGATCCAGAACCTTGCGTAAGGTAGCTTGCATCTTTTATTTTTATAAAAACGGTATCACCTTTCTGCGTAGGTTCTGTGATGGTTATTTCAGGATATTTCCGGTTTAAAGATTCGGTAACGTTAGCTAGGTTCAAATCTTCATCATTAACACCAACGGTTTGTTGCATGCTTATTTTTTGCGATGTAGAATCTAAAACTGCAGCCCAGGGTACGTCAAAAAGCTTTTCAGGTTGGGTTTTGGCTGTGCTGGTTGTTTCCTGCGTATGGTCTACGTTCTCTGTGTTTTTAGTGTCGCTAGTGCAGGCAAATATTAAACACATTCCAGCAAGGTATAATATTGTTTTTTTCATGTTTTTAAGGTGTTGTTACTGCAACCGGTAAAATTTTACCATTAAAAAAACGATGACCGGTTAAAGCAAAGTCTGCAATATATTTGCCCATTTCGAAAGCCATTACTGGCGATTCGTAGCCGGGAAACGCTTTTTCTAACATTTCTGTTTGTGCAGAACCCAAGGCTAGGCAGTTTACTTTTATCTTATCTTCAAGCAATTCTTGTGCTAAAGATTCTGTTAAATTATGCAGGGCGGCTTTGCTGGCAGAGTATGCAACCAACCCAGGGAATTTCGAACTTCCTTGAAAACCGCCCATTGAACCAATGTTTAATATATGAGATTGTGGTGCCAACAATGGTTTCAAAGCTTTAATCATTCTAAAATGGCTCAATACATTGCTCTGGAACATTTCTGCCATGTCAAATTCTGTGAGTTCCATAAAGGATTTGTTGATGAGGGTGCCGGCATTGTTTATTAAAATGTTAAAAGTACCCCATTGCTGTTTGACAAAATTTACAAGTGCTATTTCTTCGTCATTCAAGATGTCAAATACCACCGGAAAAATAACTGCTTCGGGATTTAAATCTGTAACAAGCTTTTTTAGATTCTGCAATTTCTCTTTCGATCTCGCTATTGCAATAACTTCATGTCCTTTGGTTGCAAGTTCTATTGCTGCTTCAAAACCAATACCGCTACTTGCCCCGGTAATAATAATTTTTTGAGGTAAAAGTTGGTCGTCAAATGAAGTGCTCTGCATAAAATGATGTGTTTTTAAATGTTGTTTTGATGTGTTACCAATTGCTTTTTACGGATTGTGATCAATGTTGATGTAAAAAACAGCCGATGTGCTAAGATAAATGATTATTTTCTTTACTCATGATATTTAGGTATGTTTCTTATTTATGGTTTCAAACGCAAGATTCGCTTTTTTTGAACTAGCTGAATGCTTAACAAATAATCGGAAATTTATTTCCAATTATAAAACAGTAGACCTACTAAATTATAAATGCAAAATTAAAGAAATTGATGCGCAATTTTGCTTAAACGCTGTAATCTTTTTATTGCATGGGCAATCAAAACTGGCTGTACAATATTTTTAAATAAAGCATTTTCTTGGAGTAATCCCCTCGTTTTTAAAATTAATTATTTTGTACCTTTGAATCTTAATGGGGTTTCTCTTTCCTGAGTTTCTTTTTTGCCTAGTTTTAGTTGCCATTCCGGTAATTATTCACCTCTTCAATTTCAAACGTTTTAAAAAAGTTTATTTTACAAATATTAACTTTTTAACAGCTGTCCAGCTACAAACTGCCACTGCTAAAAACCTAAAGGAGTGTTTGGTTTTGTTGTGCCGTATTTTGGCAATCGTTTTTTTTGTGCTTGCCTTTGCTCAACCTTTTATTAAAAATAATCAGCAACAACAAGGTTTTCAAAAAAACGTAGTCAGTATTTATTTAGACAATTCTTTTTCGATGGCTGCAGTGAACAAAAACGGCACTTTGCTGGATGAAGGAAAGCGAAAGGTTAAAGATTTGGTAAATGCTTATGGGTTAAATGATCGGTTTCAACTGTTAACCAATAATTTTGGCGCTGCGTCTCAGCGTTTGTTAGCTAAAGACGAACTTTTGGACGAACTGGATAACGTAACTGTTGAGCCCCTTTCAAGCAGTTATCAGCAAATTATCAATAAACAAGCAGACTTTTTAAATGCGCAGCAACAAGTTAACCGAACTGCTTATTTGATTTCCGATTTTCAAAAACAACCTAATTTTAAGCAAGTTTTACAGAAAGATACCGCAATTAGTTTTACGCTAGTTCCACTTTTATCTAATAATCTGCCCAATATTTCTGTCGATTCGGTTTACTTTTTAAATCCTTTTCATCAAGCGCAACAATCAGAAAGTCTGGTTTATAAACTCAGTAACCATTTTGATAAGGATGTAGAAAATATATCGCTCAGCTTAAAAATTAATGGAGTACAAAAAGCAATTGGCAATAGTAGTATTAAAGCAAATTCGTATGTTTTGGATACCTTACTGTTTTCTGGTTTAACCGGGAATTGGCAAAAAGCAACCTTAAGTATAAAAGATTATCCCATTACTTTTGACGACGAGCTAAATTTTGTTTTCAAAATTCAAGACCATTCAAATATTACCGCAATTTACGATGGCAAGCCAGTAAAGAGTATAGGCGTAGCTTACAGAACAGATCCGTTTTTTAAACTTTCTGAAATTGACCAAGCACAGCTAAATTACAGCAGTTTGGCTAGCCAACAACTGGTTGTTCTAGAGAATTTAACACAAGTGCCAGCTGGTTTGGCCCAACAACTAAAAATATACGTTAAAAACGGAGGCAATTTAAGTGTTTTTATCCCGCTTAAAGCGGATTTACTGAGCTATAAAGCTTTTCTGCAAGGGTTAGAAACTGATATCCCTTTAAGTTTAGAAACTACAGAAAATAAAGTGGCCAAACTAAATTTAGCACATCCACTTTTTAAAGATTTATTTGATCAATATCCAAAAAATATAGATTTACCCATTGCAAAGCAGTTTTTTAAAGCATCAAACTTTACCAAAACAACCAGACAGTTGCTGTTTAGCGGAACAGCGTCTAACAATTTATTAAGCGCCTACCAATTGGGTAAAGGGAAAATTTATATTTCGTTTTTACCTTTAGAAAACGAAGCAAGCAATTTCTCTCAGCATGCGCTTTTTTTACCCATTTTATTCAAAAGTGCGTTGGTAGGATTTAATTCGCCAGCTTTATTTTATACTTTGGGCGATGTTAAAAACGTATCGATGCCCAGTATTCCGCTAGCAGAGAATCAGAATATAAAAATTGTAGGAAATGGGGTAGATGTTATTCCATCTTATCAAAATAATGGTTTAAATAGCAGTATTTACTTTGCCGATCAGCTTAAGAAACCAGGTTTTTACGATGTTTTTTACAGAGATTCCATCGTTAATATTTTTGCACTTAACCAAAGTAGGGCAGAGTCGGATTTAAGTTTTTATAGTCAAACAGAGCTCGAAAGCAAGTTTCAGATACCTGCTAAAAGTATTATCAGCTCAAAAGAAAAAATCACTGATCAGCAAATAAAAGAAGTCAATTTAGGCACATCCTTATGGAAACTTTGTCTAATTTTGACCCTAATATTTTTGGCGGCAGAAATTCTGCTCATCAGGTTTTACAAAAAGCCAGTGCTCAATCAAAAAGAAAAGATATAAAACAGCAAAATAGTCATGCTCAAAAACATCATTATTAAATCCTGCACAATAGTAAATCCACAATCAAAACACCATTTAAAAGTTGTAGATGTCATCGTCAACAACGGAATTATCGAAAAGATAGGCGCTAATTTAAAGACTGATGCTGAAGTGGTAGACGGAAAAGGGAAGTTTTTGGCAACTGGTTTTTTTGATATGAATGTAAGCTTTGGCGAACCAGGTTTAGAGACCAAAGAAGACTTTGAGACGGGAAGCAAAGCAGCAATGGCTGGCGGATTTACAGGCGTAGCGCTGATGCCACATAACCAACCAACCACAGATTCTAAATCGCAGGTTGAGTTTTTGATCAATAAAGCCAAAGGAAATTTAGTTGATATTTTTCCTTACGGATGCATATCGCAGAAGCGTGAAGGGAAAGATTTGGCAGAAATGTACGACATGCAGAAATCTGGAGCTGTTGCATTTACCGATGGCAATAAAGCAGTGCAAGATGCCGGATTAATGGAGCGGGCTTTATTGTATGCCAAAGGTTTTGATGCGCTGATTTTATCGTACCCAGAAGATGCTTCTATAGCGGGCAATGCAAAAATGAACGAGGGTGCAATGAGCACTTATTTAGGGATGAAAGGCATACCTAATTTAGCCGAGGAACTCATGATTATCCGTGATTTATATTTGGCGGCCTACACCGAATCAAGGGTTCACTTTTCTACGGTATCTACGGCCCACGCGGTTGAGTTGATTAAAGATGCTAAAAAGAAAGGAGCCAAAGTAAGTTGCGATGTTGCAGCGCATCATTTGGTTTTAACCGATGAAGCTATCGCTGATTTCGACAGTAATTATAAAGTGAAACCGCCTTTACGAACAAGTAAAGACGTAAAAGCGCTTATAAAAGGGCTCAAAGATGGGACTATTGACGCAGTAGTTTCTCAACATCAGCCACAGGAAATAGAATTTAAGGAAGTAGAATTTGAGATTGCAAAATACGGTATCATCGGTTTACAAACTGCATTGCCATTGCTTTATCAAGCGGGTTTAACTGAAGAAGAAATTGTACAGAAACTAGCTACAAGTCCACGCGAAGTATTAGGATTAAAAGCACCAAGTATAACCGAGGGCGAGCAAGCAAACTTAGTTTTATTTGATAAAAGTGAATGGGTTTATACCAAAGAGAACAACCTTTCCAAATCTGCAAATAGCCCTTTCTTAACCCAGAAATTAAAAGGGAAAGTTTGGTTAACTTGCAATAATCAACAAATGTATATAGCTAATTGAAAAATATAAATATTATGGATATTAAAGTAAAAAATGCCTTAGAGAATCTTTTTAATACGTTTTCTGCTTTAGAGAATGTAGCCGGTCAAAAAGATCTTGCAAAGTTAATCGCTATTTTTTCTAGCGAACAGGATTTCATGAGTAAGGTAGCTGCAATGGATGCTGTTTTTGATGATGCACCACAATTAGAGCCTTTAACGGAGGTTACATTTGATTTGTTAATGATTAATTTCTTTGCAGAAGATACCAAAAAACTAAATGTTGACTATTTGGACTCTCCGGAATGGGAACAGATTGAGGAGGAAACTTTAGATCGTGGTACCGAACTTTTAAACTTGTTGCTTTACCTAAACGAGTGCGAGGACGAAGATATTGAGCCATCTTTAGACGACTTTTTAAAGGAGTTTTTATTGGTTGAAGAAGATGAATTTCAAGACGAGCACCGTATTTACGAAGACATTATTGCCAACCAAATTTTAATGGAAAGCAATTTGGAAGAGATTGCCCGTGTTTCTAAAACTTTAGATCCAGCGTCGGAAATACGCGATATATTTTACCCATTAATGGCTTATTTTTACGATACAGAGCCAGATGCCGAAGGAATTAAAGAATTTAAAGATTTAAGCGAAGACCCTGCCTTTGATGCTGCAATTTTATCTTTAATTTTAAATTTCAAAGCTTAAAATCATGAATAAGGAATTAAATAAATTCGCACTAAGCAACGGAATTATTATAGCCATAATTACTATCGCTATACAGTTGGTTACCTATTATGCAGTACCAAATCTTTTGGGTGCAACTTGGTACGGTCTCATGATTACTTTAGTTTCTTTAGGGATTTATATATTTTTTGCAATTGATTTAAGAAAGAAAATTGGCGGTTATTGGTCTTTTAAGGAAGCACTAAGCGGAGTTTTCATCATGTCGTTGGTCGCAAATTTAGCTTCAAGTGTTTTTAATTTTGTGTTTTATCGGTTTATTGAGCCGAACGCATATGATAAAGTAAAAGGCTATGTTGCCGACGGAATGACTGGGACTTTTGAGAAAATGGGGATGAGCGGTGATGCTTTAGATGATGCAATTGAGAAAGCAACCGAAAGTTTAAAATCACAATATATGCCTTCAATTGGCGATTTCTTTAGAAATTTAGTAATTGCAATTTTAGTTGGTTTTGTGCTTTCGCTGATTTTTGCTGCGGTACTCAAAAAAAATCCACCCATGTTTTCTCCGGTAGAAGAAGAAAACTAGTAGTTGTGAGGCTGAGCGGAGTCGAAGCCTAATGCTAAACTTGCGGTGTTGAAATGTTTCCAGTTTGGATTTTATTTTCAAGTTCAATGCAATTTATTATTTGACAGAGTTATTGTTGCAAATAAAAAAAACGCTTCTTTTGTATAACGAGCGTTTTTTTATTTGGATTTCAAGGCTTTAAGCTTTTAGCCTTTTGCTTTAAGCTAAAACAAACGAGCTTTTAAAAGCTTTTAGCTAAATAAAAACAAATGAATATTTCGGTTGTAGTACCCGCATATAACGAGGTTGAATCTTTGCCAGAACTAACAGACTGGATTAGGGAAGTGATGCATAAAAATCAGTTTTCTTACGAGATTATATTGATAGATGACGGTAGCAACGACGGTACTTGGGAGAAAATTGAAGAACTGCATCAAAGTCATGCTGCCGTTAAGGGCTTTAAGTTTAGGAGAAATTACGGAAAATCTGCAGCGCTAAATGTTGGGTTCGATGCTGCAAATGGGGATGTAATTATTACCATGGACGCGGATCTGCAGGATTCTCCTGATGAAATTCCAGAGCTTTACCGTAGGATCAAGGAAGAAAAACTGGACTTAATTTCTGGCTGGAAAAAGAAACGTTACGACCCTTTGACCAAAACCATTCCTACTAAATTTTTTAATGCGGCAACTCGCAGAATGTCGGGTATAAATAATTTACATGATTTTAATTGTGGCTTAAAAGCGTACCGAAAAGAAGTAGTCAAAAATATTGAGGTGTATGGCGAAATGCATCGTTATATACCGGTTTTGGCCAAATGGGCAGGTTTTCAGAAAATCGAAGAACAGGTTGTGGAGCATAGGGCTCGCAAGTACGGAACTACCAAATTCGGCTTCAGCAGGTTTATCAATGGCTTTTTAGATTTACTATCTATCTTTTTTGTGGGTAAATTTGGTAAACGCCCGATGCATTTTTTTGGCTCAATGGGTGTTTTAAGTTTTTTGATCGGAACCATTATGGCTTTATGGATCATCGGCGAAAAGCTGTACAATATTGCAAAGCATGTTAAAGTAGCAAGAGAAGTTACCGACCAGCCTTTGTTTTACATTGCTTTGGTTGCGGTAATTGTAGGTTCTCAGCTGTTTTTAACTGGTTTTGTGGCAGAGTTGGTTTCTAGAAACTCGCCAACGCGAAACAATTATCAGATAGAAAAGGAAGTGGTTTAGTAGAGGGAGTTCATCGGTAGAAGGAGTTCATCAGTTCATTAGCTGTCATTAGTAGGATTAGTTCATTGGTCATTAGTAAAGGGAGTTCAGTCATTGGTTCATTAGTTAGTCATTAGTAAAAGGAGTACAATTAGTCATTAGCGGTAGCAGGTAACTCCCTCTCCTTCGGAGAGGGTTGGGGTGAGGCTAAACATTTAAAACGAAAAACATGGATAATGACGTAGAGAAATTACTGATAGCCAACAGTGATCAAATCAGAAAGCTTCAAGAAATTGTTAAAAAAGTAATTGAAGATGAAAAGCTAATTACCAATAATTTATTGAACCCACCTCGGGAGGTGATTACAAAAGGCCAAAGCATTTCAGATCACGTTGCGAAATTTGGAGGAAGCTGGGCATTCATTATTTCCTTTTTTGTTATTTTGGTAGTGTGGATTTTGTTTAACACCATCACGCCCATTAGAGATAACTTTGATCCTTATCCTTTCATTTTAATGAATTTAATTCTTTCTTGTATCGCGGCTTTGCAAGCGCCTATTATTATGATGAGCCAGAACCGCCAAGAAGAAAAAGACAGAAAACGAAGCGAAAACGACTACATGGTTAACCTAAAAGCAGAGTTGGAAATTAATGCACTTAACCAGAAAATCGATTTTTTGTTAGAAGAGCAAATTAAAACCTTATTTGAAAGCCAGGCAAAACAGTTGGAGATTTTAAAGAAGCTGGAACAGAAAATTGATAATTGAATCAACCATTTATCCGAAATTGTTGTATTTATTCTCATTTGACTGATTTTTGCGCTACAGTTTGTTTTTGCAGTTATAGAATAAGTTATTATTTAAAATGAAGAATAGTATCGATCTCCCTTTTCTTGAGAATATAAAGCAACTGCTTCGAGATGTACAAATGAAGCTTGTAAAACAAGTGAACCAAGTGATGGTGCAAACTTATTTTGAACTTGGAAAGCAGATTGTTGAACAAGAGCAAAGTGGTGAAAATGGAGCGGAATATGGGGCTTTTCTTCTCCAAGAGTTATCAAACATACTCAAAACAGAATTTGGAAAAGGCTATTCTAAACGCAACCTAGAGTTGATACGGAAATTTTATATTGCTTATAAGAATGCGAAATCACTGATTTCGCAAAGTTTAAGCTGGACACATTATATCCACCTAATGAGGATAGCAGACTTAGAGGAGCGAAACTTTTATCAAACCGAAGCAGAAAATAATTTATGGAGCGTACGAGAGTTGGAGCGACAAATAAACTCCGCATTGTTTCACAGACTTTTAATATCTAAAGATAAAGAGCGCCTTAAAATATTAGCCAAAAAAGGTCAAATTATAGAAAAGCCGATTGATGCTATAAAAGACCCTTACGTACTAGAATTTTTAAATCTACCGCAAAAGCATAATTACTCCGAAACTGATTTAGAGCAGGCGCTTATTGATAAAATTGAAAACTTCTTATTAGAGCTTGGCAAAGGATTTACTTTTGTGGGTAGGCAAGTAAAATTTACTTTTGATGAAGAGCATTTTAGAGTAGATTTAGTATTTTACAATCGCTTGCTGAGGTGTTTTGTATTATTGGATCTGAAAATTGGAAAGTTGAAACATCAGGATTTAGGACAAATGCAAATGTATGTGAATTACTATGATCGCTTTGTGAAATCTGAAGACGAATTGCCAACTATCGGGATTATTCTGTGTAAGGACAAGAAAGATACACTAGTAGAAATTACATTGCCAAAAGACAATAAGCAAATTTTTGCCAGTAAATATCTTCTTTATTTGCCTAAAGAAGAGGATTTGAAACAATTGATAGAACAGGGCCACCAAAAAACCGAATCAGATAATGAATAGTATGGTGGGTTGTTTTTTCATTTTAGATAGGTGTATTCACAAACTGATAAAATATAAATTATGGTCTGCCAGAAACAGGCCGTGGATAAACCTTAAAACAAGAAAATAATCGATCACAAACAACCCGAAAATGTTTTTCTCCATCATCATCCCACTTTATAATCGCCCACAGGAAATCAAAGAGCTACTAGAAACCCTGGTGCAACAAACCTATATGGCTTTTGAGGTTTTGGTGATCGAGGATGGCTCAACCTTGGTAGCTGAAAAAATTGTTGCATCGTTCAAGGAACAACTTGATATAAAATATTTTGTAAAGCCAAACGAGGGGCAAGGCTTTGCCCGCAACTATGGTTTCGAAAGAGCAAAAGGCGATTATTTTATCATTTTTGATTCCGATTGTTTAATTCCTACGGATTACTTAGAGAACGTAAAAAATCACCTTTACAACAATCCTTTAGATGCTTTTGGTGGACCAGACGATGCACACCCAAGTTTTACGCCATTACAAAAAGCCATCAGCTATTCCATGACATCGGTTTTTACAACAGGTGGCATCCGTGGGAAATCAAAAAATGCCGGCGGACAGTTTCATCCGCGTAGCTTTAACATGGGGCTTTCTCGTAAAGTTTGGGAAAAAGTTGGTGGCTTTATCATCACCCGATTAGGCGAGGATATTGAATATTCCATCAGAATTCACCAAGCTGGTTTCAAAATCGGTTTAATTCCAAATGCTAAAGTTTATCATAAAAGACGTACAAGCTTTAAAGCTTTTTGGAAACAGTTGCATTTTTTTGGCCGAGCAAGAATTAACATTACCAAATTTTTTCCTGCCACCCTAAAACTGGTTCATTTCTTCCCTGCAATATTTACGTTAGGCTTGCTTTTTAGCTTTTTAGCCAACGTTTTCTGCTGGTCAATTGCACCGGCTTGTAATTTTTTTATCATTATTTATTTTCTTTCGGTATTTTTCGACTCCTGGAGTAAAAATAAGTCGTTAAATGTTGCATTTTTGAGCATCTTTACCTCTCTAATTCAGCTTACTGCTTATGGCATGGGTTTTATGCAGGATTATGTGAGGAAGATTATTTTTAGTAGATGATAGAATTTTTAAGACAGACCACTTTTTCGGTAAATGAAGTAATTGCCAAGGCTTGGCATATTACAAAACACCACTATTTTTCGTTGGCCTTGTTGTGTTTTTTAATGTTTGCCACACTGAGTTTTTCTAGCTTATTGGCTATTTTTTTAAAGGATATTAATCAGTTTTTAAACGTAGCGCTTTTCCTAGTTTTTATATCTACTTATCTGCTTTGTGCATTATCACTGTTTAAGTTTATTTTTCACTTATTAGATCACGAGGCCGAAGAGTTAAGCTTAGCAGAAACATTGCCTACCAAAAAGCAAATGATCAATTTTTTGATTGCTAGTTTTTACTTTACCCTTTGTGTATTGGGGGTTTATATGGTGGTTGCTTTGTTGGTTTTCCCGTTTATATATACGGGTATTAACTTTCAGTTATTAACCAATTTGGCTATTTCTGTAGGGTTGGGAGCTATTTTTATTACTTGGTTACGTATTTCGTTTTTCCCGTTTTTTATTATAGATAAAAATGAGCAACCATTTAAATCATTGAAATTAAGTTTGGCTATTACAAAAGGTAATTTCTTTAAAATTTTGTTGTTGCTTTTTATACTTGGCTTTTTTCAAGTGATGTACCTGGTTTTAAACTATTTTCAGCTTACCGTTATCGCAACGTTTGTAAATATCTTAAGCTCTTTTATAATTATCCCGCTTTCTAGCGTGGCTTTAACAGTGGCATACCGCAAAATGACTGATGAGTATAAAGGCGACCAAGAACCAGAAATTTTAGCAAATATTATATAAAATTAGGCTAAACAGGTTATGGGGTTAAAAGGATTGATAAGTAAACCGTTTGCAGCTTTCGCCGTAAGGCAAATGAATAAATGGAAGTATAACGCCGTTGATGCGCAAAACAGAGTCCTCCAAAACTTAATTAAAACTGCTCAAAACACGGTTTTTGGTAAAGATCATCAGTTTAACGAAATCAAAACCTTTCAAGATTTTAAAAAACGCGTTGCTGTTAACGATTATGAGGATATTAAACCTTATATCGAGAAAGTTGTAAAAGGCGAAGAAAATATACTGTGGCCCGGTAAGCCTATCTATTTTGCCAAAACATCTGGTACAACATCAGGCGTAAAGTACATCCCAATTTCTAAAGAGTCGATGCCAGAGCATATTAAAGCGGCTCGTAATGCACTGTTATCTTACATTCACGAAACTGGCAAAACCGATTTTGTTAACGGTAAAATGATTTTTTTACAAGGAAGCCCAGAAATGGACAAAAAGGCCGGGATTTCTTTTGGTCGTTTATCCGGAATTGTAGCCAACCATGTTCCTGCATATCTTCAAAAAAACAGGTTGCCAAGTTATGAAACCAATTGCATTGAAGATTGGGAACAAAAAGTGGATGCGATAGTTGAAGAAACCCTTAATGCCGATATGCGATTGATATCGGGCATTCCGCCATGGTGTCAAATGTATTTCGATAGACTGATAGCCAAAACGGGGAAACAAAAAATCAAAGACATTTTTCCAAACTTTAAGCTGTTTGTATACGGAGGTGTAAATTACGAACCTTACCGAGCAAGGTTAGAAGAAAGTTTAGGGTTTAAAATCGATAGTATCGAAACTTATCCAGCTTCAGAAGGATTTATCGCATTTCAGGACAGTCAGAAAGATAAATCTTTATTGCTTTTGGCAGATGCTGGTATTTTTTATGAGTTTATCCCTACAGAAACGTTTTTTGATGAAAAGCCAGTCCGTTTATCGCTGGGTGAAGTTGAGCTGAATAAAAATTACGCCATCGTAATGAGTACTAGTGCTGGCCTTTGGGCGTATTCTTTGGGCGATACCGTGAAGTTTGTTTCCAAAAATCCATATAAAATTTTGGTGACTGGCAGAATAAAGCACTATATTTCCGCTTTTGGCGAACATGTGATAGGCGAGGAGGTGGAGCAGGCTTTGTTGCTTATAGCAAAGGATGAAAATATAGAGATTACAGAATTTACCGTTGCGCCACAGGTAAATCCCGGTAAAGGAGAAATGCCTTACCATGAATGGTTTGTAGAATTTGTTAATCCTCCAAAAAATTTAAAAGAATTTGCAATAAAAGTTGATCAAGCTTTACAGCAAAAAAATATATATTACAAGGATTTAATAAGCGGAAAGGTATTGCAACCGTTAGTTTTACGGTCGTTAAAAACCAGTTCGTTTATTAATTTAATGCGGGCTGAAGGAAAATTGGGCGGACAAAATAAAGTCCCTCGTTTAGCAAACGACCGTTCATTAGCCGATAAATTAGTTCAGTACATTATAGACGGTAGTAAGTAATAAGTATCAAGTAATAAGTATCAAGTAATAAGTATCAAGTAATAAGTATCAAGTAATAAGTATCAAGTAATAAGTATCAAGTAATAAGTATCAAGTAATAAGTGTCAAGTAATAAGTATCAAGTAATAAGTGTCAAGTAATAAGTGTCAAGTAATAAGTGTCAAGTAATAAGTAATAAGTATCAAGTAATAAAGTTTAGCCTAAAACCTAACCAACTAACAACCTAATCAGCGAACAACCTAACCAACTCCATTTGCATCAATCAGTAAAAAATATAGCCATTTTAGGTTCAACAGGTAGCATTGGCACACAAGCATTAGACGTTATTGAAGCTAATCCTACTTTATTTTGCGTCCAGGTTTTAACGGCGCAAACCAATGTTGATTTGCTGATTGCTCAATCGCTTAAATTTAACCCTAGAGCAGTTGTTATTTGCGATGAAAGTAAGTATCAACAATTAAAAGACGCCTTAAAGCATACAGAAATTGAAGTTAAAGCTGGAGAAGAAGCACTTTGCGAAGTAGTGGTTTTGCCTGGGGTGACGATGGTTTTAACTGCCTTAGTTGGCTTTGCGGGTTTAAAACCAACCATGGCGGCCATAAAAGCCGGTAAACATATCGCCTTAGCCAATAAAGAAACTTTAGTAGTTGCCGGTGAATTGATCAATGCATTGGCAAAACAATATCAAGTTGATATTTTACCGGTAGATTCGGAACATTCTGCAATTTTTCAATGCTTAGTAGGCGAGAAAAGCCCAATTGAAAAAATTTATTTAACAGCATCGGGCGGACCATTCAGAGGGGAAAGTATCGAATTTCTATCCACCGCAACCAAAGACCAAGCTTTAAAACACCCTAACTGGGTTATGGGTGCAAAAATCACGATTGATTCTGCAACCTTGATGAACAAAGGTTTGGAAGTTATCGAGGCAAAATGGTTGTTTGATTTAACGACAGAACAGATTGATGTTATTGTTCACCCACAATCTATCGTTCATTCCATCGTTCAGTTTCAAGATGGGTCAATGAAAGCGCAAATGGGTGTGCCTGATATGAAACTGCCTATACAATATGCCATGGCGTATCCAAATCGGGTGAAAAATGATTTTAAGCGTTTTAATTTTTTAGACCACCCAACTTTAACTTTTGAACCCGCCAACACCAAAATATTTAGAAATTTAGCTTTGGCTTTTGAAGCTTTGCAAAAGGCTGGTAACATGCCTTGTATTATCAATGCGGCAAATGAGGTAGTAGTTGCCGAATTTTTAAAAGATGAAATCGGCTTTTTGCAGATGAGCGAAGTGATTGAAACCTGCATGGCAAAGGTCGCTTACATTAAAGAACCTACTTTGGCAGATTATTTTGAAACCGATAAGCAAACTCGCATTTTTGCGAAACATTTGGTAAAAAGTATATAGTATCAAGAATTTAGTAACAAGTAGCTAATAAAAGAATCAAACAATAAAAAATAAGAAATGGATGTAGTAGTGATGATTGCCCAACTAATTTTGGGTTTATCTATTTTAATTGTGTTGCATGAATTGGGACACTTTTTAACCGCAAGGTATTTTGGAATTAAAGTAGAGAAATTTTACCTATTTTTTGATGCTTGGGGATTTAAGTTGTTCAGTATAAATTACAAAGGTTGCGAGTACGGAATAGGCTGGTTGCCTTTGGGTGGGTATGTTAAAATTGCCGGGATGATTGACGAGTCGATGGATACCGAAGCCATGGCTCAACCTGTGCAGGATTATGAGTTTAGATCTAAGCCAGCTTGGCAACGTTTAATTGTGATGTTGGGTGGCGTAACTGTAAATATTTTTTTAGGTATTTTCATTTTTTGGATGTTGACTTTCAAATATGGCGAAACCTATATCCCAAATAGCGAACTTAAATACGGAATTGCACCCGGAATTGTGGGTCAACAAATTGGTTTACAGGCAGGTGATAAAGTAACTGAGATTAACGGGAAAGAGTTAGTGCGGTTTGGTGATTTAAGAAGTTCTGATGTGCTTTTGGGTAATTCTACGTTAACTGTACTAAGAAACGGCGAAAAGAAAGAGATTGCTATTCCTGCAAATATCTTAAATACAGTTTCTGACTATGGTATTGATGAGTTTGTGTCACCACGTATTATTTCCAAAGTGGGCGAAGTAGTTTCTAATGGGAATGCCGAAAAAGCTGGTTTAAAAACCAATGATCAAATTTTAGAGGTGAACGGTCAGGAAGCAGTTTATAGCGATCAGTTACGTACGCTATTGGCTGATCAAAAAAACAAGGAAGTTGAACTCATTGTTTTGCGGGCTACCGAAAAAGTAACTTTACCAGTTAAAGTAACCAGTGAGGGAACCATTGGTTTTGCATTTAATTTGGAAGGTATAAAAACCGAAACTCAGAATTTCACACTTTTACAAGCGTTACCAGCAGGTGCGTCAAAAGCTTGGGGTTCTTTAACGGATAACGCAAAAGGTTTAGGAAAAGTGGTAAAAGGTGAGGTAAAAGCAACAAAGGCTTTCTCTGGTCCAGTAGAAATTGCCCGTAAACTTTACGGAGGCACTTGGGACTGGATTAAGTTCTGGAGCATTACCGGTTTGCTTTCTATGGCGCTTGCGCTGATGAACTTATTACCTATTCCAGCTTTAGATGGTGGTCATGCAGTGTTTTTATTGATAGAAATGATCAAAGGAAAGCCTCTAAGCGATAAATTTATGGAAAGAGCCCAAATGGTAGGCTTTGTGATTTTAGCTACGCTGATGGTCTTTGTATTGGGAAATGATATTTTTAAAGTGTTCACGAAATAAGTTCAAAGTAAAAAGTTTCAAGTAAAAAGTAGACTTGCAATGTAAAGAACAAATTTTGCTACTTGGAAAGCTTTAAACTTTCTACTTTAAACTTTCAACTCACAAAAAATGGATTACTTCAAATTTTACGATATACCAGTTTCTTTTTCGCCAGACCAAACTTTGGTGAAAAAGAGATTTTATGCTTTAAGTAAAGAATACCATCCAGATTTTTTTGTGAATGAATCTGAGGAAAAACAACAGGAAATTTTAGAACTTTCTACACTCAACAACAAAGCATTTCAAACACTTTCAAATCCGGATAAGTTATTGCCTTATGTACTAACGCTAAAAAATGTTTTGATAGAAGGCGAAAAATATCAGCTTCCACAAGATTTTTTAATGGAGATGATGGAGGTGAACGAGGGTATTATGGAACTCGAATTTGATGCAGATGAAGTGAAATTGGCAGAAGTTAAAAAAAATGTTGACGATTTTGAAGGTGAGCTGAACGCCGAATTGAAAAGCTTAACCACTGATTTTGAAGTGGATGAAAAAGCTGATGCAGCAACTCCGCTTTTGAAAATTAAAGATATTTGGTACAGAAAGAAATATTTGTTGCGAATACGAGAATCAATCGATAAATTTGCGACCCGCTTGTAAAACAAACGTCTACAACGAAATGCCCAGCTGGCGGAACTGGTAGACGCGTCGGTCTCAAACACCGATAGGAAACTGTGCCGGTTCGATTCCGGCGCTGGGTACTAAAAAGCCTCTTTAATTAATTTTAAAGAGGTTTTTTTGGTTTTGAAAATGAAATTAGAGGACGATGTTTATGAACCAATGCTCAGCTTGCTTTTAGTTAGGTATTCACCGCTTTTGGTTTTTACTGTTGAACATAAAGTTCCTTCGTATGGGCATTTGCCTAAGAATGCACACGGCAAATATTTGATTTTAAGAACTTCGACTTTAATATCTGGAGTAAAATATGCTATAGATGCATTGCACTTTAAAAACTGTTTGATTTGTCCAATATAGTCGAAAATCATTGAGTTGGTTAGTAGCCTTCGTTTTTTATAGTCAATTGCTAAATCAATAGTACCCAGAATATAAGTGGGAAGCGCTTCAATAGGTTTCCACTCGCGTCCATGCACTGCGATGATATCCGCTTCTACTGCAATAAACTCTGTTTCGACTCCTAGTAGGTTTGCGAAACTCATAAGTTAAATAATTGTGTATGCACTTGTACTATCATACCTTCAGAAAATTTTATAACATTCAATTCGCTGTCTCATTTAGTAACTTTCAATACTAAATTCCATCATTTTTATAGCATTTTAAGACATGCTTTTTGTTCTTTAATAGGTTTTTATTCTTGGCCAAAAATCAACGAGTAAATATGAGAAGATTTTCCAGTAATAACTTTTAGTGGGATTAAGTCATTTTTCAGACTTAAAATTACTTAATATGATAAATATACTTATCACAATTGCAAGTATATGAAAATAAATGATAAATAATGAAATGTATAGATAAGTATTTTGATAAGTACTTTAATCAATAATGATAAGACCTTTGTACGATGAAAATCGAGGTAGGAGATTTTGTTAGAAATGCCGTCTACAGGCAGAATGCTAAAACAATTACTCAGTTAGGTAAAGAAATAGGGGTTTCGAGAATCACGGTAAACTCTTTGCTGAAAAAAGACGAGATGGAGCTGAAATATATTTTAGCTTTCGAAAAATCTTTGGGCTTACCATTACTTTCAGAACTCAAAAAAAGCCGGAAATCATTAGTAAATATAGTAGCCGAACCAGTTGCGGTATATGAAACCTGTAAGGAAGTTAGAGACAAGTATGAGTTGTTATTGCGAGAACATGAAGATTTGAAAGATAGGTATATAGAGCTAATGGAGAATTACATTAAAAAGAAATAAAAAAGCATTTCTAAATTATTTCTATTTTTAAGAATATAGTGAGAAACGGGATAAGAAATTGTTCCGTTCCTATTTTAAACAGATTGGCCATAGCTACAGGTTAAGCTGTTCACATAATATTACAAAAACCAACTAAATCCTCATTACAATAATTCTAAATTTGCCTTCTCCTAAATTAGCAAATGGCAAAAAGCAGAAACCCCATCCCAATTGAAAATATATCGCTTAAAGATCGCCTTTCGGCATTAAAAAATTTACCCAATTTCTTTAAACTGGTTTGGCAAAGTAGTCCAAGCAAAACCCTCATCAGTTTTACATTAAGAATTTTGCGTTCGGCGATGCCTGTAGCGCTGTTGTACGTTGGTAAATTAATTATCGATCAGGTGGTGGCGTTAAACACCAATGCGCCATCGGGTAATTTGCAGGAACTTTGGGAATTGGTGGCGCTGGAGTTTGCTTTAGCTTTGCTTACTGATGGATTAAATAGGATGATCAACCTAACAGACAGTTTGTTGGGTGATTTATTTGCTAATCATACTTCCATGCGGATTATGAAGCATGCTGCAACGCTTGATTTAGATCAGTTTGAAGATTCTGTTTTTTACGATAAATTAGAGCGGGCTCGTCAGCAGACTGTTGGCCGTACGGTTCTGCTTTCGCAGGTGATGAGCCAAGTACAGGATTTTATTTCCATGGCTTTTCTGCTCACCGCATTAATTGCCTTTAATCCCTGGTTAATTTTACTTTTACTGTTGGCTATTATTCCTTCTTTTTTAGGCGAATCTTACTTCAATAGTAAGAACTATGCGCTTTCGCGAAGTCAGACGCCGGAACGTAGAGAATTGGATTATCTTCGGTATTTGGGCGCTAGTGATGAGACCGCAAAGGAAGTTAAGATATTCGGGCTGTCAGATTTTATAATCGCCAGATTTAAAACACTTTCTGATAAATTTTATAGCGATAACAGCAAACTTGCTACCCGACGTTCACTTTGGGGCACTTTCTTTTCTGTTTTGGGTACAATGGGCTATTATGCCGCTTACGGATTTATCATATATGAAACCGTAATTGGCAAATCAACGGTCGGTAGTTTGACGTTTTTGGCAGGCTCATTTAGGCAACTAAGTAGCTTAATGGAAACCATGCTTTCCCGCTTCACCAATGTTTCGCAGGGTGCTATTTACCTTAACGATTTTATCGATTTTTTTGAGATTAAACCAAAAATCACTCAAAAGCAGCATGCTTTGCCATTTCCAAATCCAATACAAACAGGATTCGTATTTGAGAATGTAGGCTTCCAGTATCATAATACAGATGCATGGGCAAACAGAAATTTAAGCTTTGAACTTAAACCGGGAGAAAAACTGGCCTTAGTGGGTGAGAATGGTGCAGGGAAAACAACATTGGTGAAACTTTTAGCTAGGTTATACGACCCAACCGAAGGGCGTATTTTGTTGGACGGTAAAGATTTAAAAGAATATGATTTGGATGATTTAAGGCATAACCTTGGTATTATTTTTCAGGATTATATCCGTTATCAAATGACTTTTTACCAAAACATAGCCGTAGGGAATATCAAAGAGATGGAAAATGAAGAACTGGTTAAAAGAGCTGCACAAGAAAGTTTGGCAGATCAATTGGCCTTAAAATTCCCTAGTGCTTACCAACAATGGCTTGGTAGAAAATTCAACGACGGTGTTGAGCTTTCGGGTGGAGAGTGGCAAAAAGTAGCTTTAGCAAGAGCATATATGAAAGATGCGCAGGTTTTAATATTGGATGAACCGACTGCAGCATTGGATGCTAGGGCAGAGTACGAGGTTTTTCAGCGTTTTGCTGAGCTCACCAAAGGAAAGTCTGCAGTGTTGATTTCGCATCGTTTTTCTACTGCCCGCTTGGCCGACCGTATTTTGGTGCTAGAACATGGAACGCTACTGGAATCAGGTACGCACCAGCAACTTTTACAGGCTGATGGTAGATATGCCGAGCTTTTCAACTTACAGGCAATGGGTTATCAGTAGTAAACATTATGATAATTATCTACGTTCGGAAATCTATTACAAACTGTTTGTAAACAAATACGGCGGATAAGTACTGAAACAGACTATCCACCATACTAAACGTTTCAACCGCTCTCGCTAAAATCCAAATGGTGTCTCACTTGACATAACTATAGCACCACTGTAACGATTTAACTTTGTTGATAAATTAAAAAGTAAATATCAACACAACCAAATTAGCGTAGCTTAAGCAAAATCCATCCACAAACTATTTGAGTTGTAATCCTCAATCACATTTACTGTGTTCTCAAAATGGAAAGCAGACATTAAGCCGGCAACTTCTTGCTGTACCATTACGATACAGTTATTTACTAAATCTTTGCGGAAACCGTTTTGTTCAAGTTCTATTACGTAACCAACACAAACAATTCGAGCAATAATTTTTCCTAAATCCACCAGTTTACGCTGAGATAAGCTGCCATTAATAGAAAAACTCAGGTCTTTTTTGAAATGTGTTGAGCTTTCAGCAGTAAGCCCGAAATCCTTAAGGAAGTCAAAAAATGAAGTCTGCTTTTGTTTTTTCATCATCCGCAAAACCATATCGGCAATTTGAGCGTAAAGCATCTCATTAGAGCCTTCAAATATTTGAAAAGGGCGACTATCCATAATTCCACGACCACCTATGTGCGTAGTTTTATAACCACTAGCGCCTGATAATTGCACTAGTAATTGCGCAGATTCTTGCATCAAATCGGTAACAACCGCTTTCATGGTATTTGCTTGTATCCCTTCGGTAGCTAAATCATAAGCAATACCACTAATTTTACTGCTTTTAGCACACATAGCAGAAGCAATAGTGAAGGCTGTCTGTATGCGGGCAAGTTGAAATTGCACTCCGTCTAATGCAAGTAGGTTACTGGTGCCAACAATTCTGTTTGTACACTGTTTAATAGCCTCGTCTAACATCCTTTTAATAAAGCCCATGCCCATTCCTGGGAATTGTAGGCGGCTTCTGTGGAGGATGTCCAGCATCATTTTAATTCCAGTACTTTCCGGTTGTAGCCTGTAGTTTTTTGGGACTTCAATATCAACAGTATTTAAACCATAGGGGATAAGGTAAAGACCAGGATTATCAAACAGTTCTTCAACAACAATTTTTTGTTTGTCTTTAGAAATATCGCAGATAAAAAAGTCAATATCTCTCGCTAATTCTCCATTTGCCAGTTCTTTTCGCGAAGCAATTAGCCAATAATCTGCCATGCCAGTTAGTCCTTGCCAATGTTTTTGCCCTTTAATCTGGTAGCCGTTTTCAGTCTCGCGGTTAGCCGTTTTCATGTTGAGCGCATCACTGCCGTAATTGGGCTCGGTAATCATTAAACCTCCCATGTTTGCCTCTTTCAAAAAGCGATCGAAGATTTCTTTTTTTACCGCTTCATCTGCATATTTAGAAACAGGTTCTAAAAAGAGCGCAATATTAATCCCGAAGGTTAGGGAAAGTGAAAGCGACTCGTAAGATGCTGCAGATAAAATTCCTAAACATTCTTTAACAATACTTCCTCGTCCGCCAAAATCAGATGGGATAGCCACCGACAGCGGATTCTTTGCCATTATTCCACTTAAAATATCGGCTGGTAAGCCACGCACCAAGCTTAACTTATTAATGTCAGCATGGTCATGGAACAAGTGCGCTAAAGTTTTTTCGAAGTCTTTTAAAAATTCTGGAAAAGGTTTTTGTGACAAGGTCATAAATTTGCGTTATATTTTTTGGTATGCCGTTTTTAACAGCATGTTATATTATTTTAAAATATTGAATTTGCAGATACTATCCTTCTTTATTCTTAATCTGATGTGTTCCCCACCTACGCTACGTTTAAACTGCTAATCTAAAAAAAACCATGTAGGATAAATAAAAGATTTTAACGCTATTTCTGCAAGCTATTGAATTCTTTAGTATTAATTTTGGTTTCACACCGATATCATCTGGCGCTATCGACGTAAAATATGTAAATTTATTGACCGAATTCTATTTTCCAACCAGAATCTAAAATAATGCAAGCATCAAGGAAATCTAAAACCTTAAATTAGTGAAGCTCGCGGCCTTTAACCAGTAAGGTTTTACACTGTGATAAAAGCATTAAAAGTTAGTTTTCCTTTCTGGCCAATAAAAAAATAAATCTAATGATGTAAGATGTTTTGCATCAACGCTCCTTTTGTTTAACATAAGACTAAGCACTTTGTGTTTGTTTTTTTTGTAAAAACCGAAAAAATCACAGTACTGTGGCATTGGTTTTGTCTTCGGGAAATTAATTCCAGATACAAAATAATGCTAACCATATTGTTTAAAACAAATACCGTTTATATAAGTAGAAACGAATATGCCTGAGACAAAAAAACTTCGTATTGCGATTATTGGTGGCGGACCAAGTGCATTGTTTATATACAAGCGATTGGTAGAAAGCGAAAAGAAAAATTTTGATATTCATGTTTTCGAAAGAAAGAATAGGCTAGGAGCCGGAATGCCCTACAGCGAAGATGGGGCTTGTGCCGAACACATAACCAACGTGTCGGATAATGAGATCCCCACGATTGTTAATACGATAGAAGATTGGGTAAAAAGTGAACCTGCCATTGCTTTAAATTTTAAGGTTACTCCAGCTAATTTTAACGAGTTTAAAGTGCTTCCAAGGTTGCTGTTTGGCGATTACCTGAGCGCACAGTTTCAGTTGTTGTTGGAGAGAGCAAAACAACAGCTGATTGATACCACGCTACATTTATCTGTTAAAGTGAAGGATTTAATCCATGAAAAAGAGCGTAATAAAGTTTGGGTTATTACCGAGAACAGAAAGTTGGAGTTTGACCTAGTGGTGATTTCTATCGGGCATTCTTGGCCAATAAAACTGGAAGGGAAAGTTCCTGGAATCTACGATTCGCCTTACCCACCGTGTAAACTCAATCTGAAACTTAATCATGTTGTGGCTATTAAAGGTTCGTCGTTAACTGCGATTGATGCGATAAGAACTTTGTCCAGAAATAATGGATATTTTGAGAAAAAGGCGAACGGAAAATACACTTACAAACTCGACGTAGGGAGTGAGCAGTTTAAATTAACCATGCATTCCAGAAGCGGACTTTTACCTGCCGTGAGGTTCCATTTGGAAGATTCGCATTTAAGAAACGATGCATTGTTGACCAAACAGGAAATAGATGAGCACAGGAAAAAAAACGATGGTTTTGTATCATTGGATTTTATTTTCGAGCAAGATTTCAAAAATCTCTTTATAGAAAAACAACCTGAATTTTATCAGGCTATAAAAGACCTGTCCATGGAAGAATTTGTGGATTATGTAATGGATTTGAGAGAAAAAGTGGATGCTTTTACTTTGCTTAAAGCGGAGTTTGTAGAAGCAGAAAAATCGATAGAAAGCAAAGAATCTATTTATTGGAAAGAACTTTTGGGTGTTCTCAGTTTTGCGATGAACCAACCTGCCAAGCATTTTTCGGCAGAAGATATGTTGCGTTTGAAAAAGACTTTGATGCCTTTAATTTCTTTGGTGATTGCCTATGTTCCGCAAAGTTCTTGCGAAGATTTAATGGCCTTACATGATGCTGGAGTTTTGAATATTGTTTCCGTGGGCGATGATAGTGAAGTTATTCCGCAAGAGGATGGAGGTGTAATTTACCAATACAAAGATGAGAACGGTAAAACACTAGATGTTAAATATGAAACATTTATTGATTGTGTTGGTCAGGTTGCACTTTCTTATGAAGATTTTCCGTTTAAAAGCTTTTCAGAAAATAAAACAGTTAGTCAGGCAACGATAGAATTCCAATCACCTGCTGAGGGTTTAAAGTATTTTGATAAAAATCCTGATAAAGTAATCCGTATCAATAATGATTATTATTTAAAGGTTTCTGGAATCAAAATCAATGATAACTTTCAAATTATAGACGAAGAAGGAAAGAGCAATAATGAAGTTTACATGATGGCCGTTCCATATATCAGTGGTTATAATCCGGATTATTCGGGACTTGATTTTTGCGAATCAGCTAGTCAGAAAATTGTTGACTGTATTTTGAAGAGGATAGCGCAATAGCCGTTTAAAGAGGAGAACATGCGAGATAATATTAAAGGCAACGAATCAAACTACAGCTCGGAGTAAATTGGAGTTTAGAGATTTTTGTTTAATTTCCTTTTTTAATTTGTTAAGATGACCAAGTATTTAAGTAGGATTTTTCTGTTTTTAACAGCAGCAGTATTTACATTGTCGTTCATAAACGCTGATTGGCAATCCAAGTTGCTAAAACTAAATAAGGATGGTACTTTAATTTATTTTCCGGATGAAAATGGAAATATAATCCCAGATTTTAGTAGCGTTGGCTATCAACAGGGAGACCAACCCTTACCAAATGTTAAAGTTGTTAAAACAGTTGAAGCTTTACCTAACGCCGATAGTGGAGAACTTATACAGCAAGCGATAAATGAGGTGTCTGGTTTAAAGGCAGATGAAAACGGACATAGAGGAGCCATCCTGTTAAAAAAGGGAACTTATAAAATTGCAGGTGTTATTAAAATCAAAAAAAGCGGTGTTGTTTTGCGTGGAGAAACAGGAACGCTTTTAATTGCGACAGGGACTACAAAAAGAAATTTAATAGAGATTTCTGGTGAAGGGAATGCCAAAGAAGTGAAAGGGAGTAGAGTTAAAATGGAGGAGAGCTACGTACCTGTTGGTGCTAAATCTTTTAAAGTGGAATCGGTAAAAGGATACCAGATTGGCGATGAAATTATTGTTTATAGACCCGCAAGCCAGCAATGGATTGAAGATCTAAAAATGGATAAAATTGTTGAAGGTGTGGATACAAAGCAATGGGACCCTAAATATTATACTTTCCCCTTTGAGCGAAGAATCACAAAAATTAATGGAAATACAATTTCTATAGATAACCCTATTGTAATGGCTATGGAAACCAAGTATGGCGGTGGCGAAGTTTACAAATACAAATTTGAAGGTAGGATAAGTGAGGTTGGCATCGAAAACTTAAAGATAGAATCTGAATATGTAAGCCCTACAGACGAACAGCATGGATGGATAGCCGTACGATTTGATAAAGCGGAAAACTGTTGGGTCAAAAACATTGAAACAAAATACTTTGGCTATGCGGCTGTAAGTCTTGAAGACGGAACGAAAAAAATAACAGTTTTAGATTCTAAATGTTTAGATGCAAAGTCTCAAATTACAGGCGGAAGACGGTACTCGTTCAATAATAATGGACAGCAGAATTTATTCATGAATTTAGAAGCAACGGAAGGAAGACATGATTATGTGACCGGAGCAAAAACCTTGGGACCGAATGTGTTCTATAACTGCAAAGCTTCAAATGCGCATTCAGATATTGGTCCGCACCACCGTTGGAGTATGGGTACACTTTATGATAACATCACAACCGACGGAGAAATTAATGTGAGAGACAGGGGCAATTTTGGTACTGGACATGGATGGGCAGGAGTGAACCAGGTTTTATGGAATTGCAAAGCCAGATCCATTATTCTTCAGAATCCTTACGTAAGCGGTAAAAACTATGCTATCGGTGGTAATGCAAGAAAAAAAATTGACACCAGATTTGGTAACCGACCAGATGGCGTATGGGAAGGTTTAAGTAAAGAAGAGCTTAATCCACCGTCTTTATATTTGGCACAGCTTAGAGCCAAAAATTTAGGAAGAAAATAGTGGTGGATTTAATTTGAAGGTGGAAACAGTGATACGAAAAGCTGCTTAAAGTTTTTTATCAAGCCGTTTTTAACATTTTTAAGCCGAAAGGTAGTTCTAATGCCAGTGGTGGGCAAAAAAAGAAGACTGTGGAAATTTGTTTTTGTTGATGTGCTAGTATTAGCTATAAACTAACATTAACTTTGCTAGCGTTTGAGGAACTACAATGATATTTGCCTAAAGTTATGGGTAGGTGTTTTTACTTTCTTTGATCTAAAATATGTACAGTATTATTGCGATAAAAAACTAATAGTTCGCTATCAGTATAAAATTGTTTATTTTATCACTTATATTGTGTGCTTAAAAATACACACACGAGATTTTAATGGATTCTAGTTTAAATAAAGACAAACCTGTAGTAAGGCTAAGGGCTTTTAGGGCAATAGACGACCCTGAAACCTGTAATCTTTTTATTGAGGGCCATACACAGGTACTAACAAATATTGGGGTAACAAAAGTTACATCTTCAAGAAACGAATGGATGTATAACCCAGCTGCTTTTGTGCTTATTGTCGAATCTTTAGACAGAAAAAAAGTATATGGTGGGGTAAGGATTCATGTTGCGGGTGGTAGTCAACCTCTTCCGATTGAAGAGGCAACAGGTTCTTTAGATCCGGCTATTTATGGTCTTGTATACAATTATGCGCAGCAGGGAACAGGTGAGTTTTGTGGTCTTTGGAATTCCAGAGAAATTGCTGGGTATGGTGTGGGCAGTATTTTCTTATCAAGAGCATGCGTTGCTATTTCTACCCAAATAGGTTTAAAGTCGATTTTCGCTCTTTGTGCTCCATATACAGTAAAAATGGGTTTAAACTCTGGATATGAAATAGAAACCAGCATAGGGAATAATGGGACGTTTTATTACCCGAAATTGGATTTAATTGCTACTACGATGCTCCTAAAAGACCCTAATACGTTGGTGAAAGCGGTTGATGAGGAGCGAGATGCTATATTTAGACTAAGAGAATATTTAAATATTGTTCGCGTTGAGGAGTTAAGAAGGAAACAAATTGAAATTCATTACGAAATTGAAATTGAAGGGCTTGAAAATTGGGATATGGAAGCTACTATTGCTAATACTTATCTTAGTGAAAAAAACGTTCGCAATTCAAGTATAGAAGAGAATGATTTAAATATACTCTAATCAAAAAAAATATGTCCGAAAAACATTACAATATCAACTATTTAGAAAATACTGGATTATTTTTGAAAAATCTTAAACAACATTCATATCATCCATTTGAAAAAAAAAGAGGGCCTATTCTGGATTTGGGATGCGGAACAGGGTTAGATGTGATTAAGATGTCTGAACTTTTTCATTCATCTAAGATTATTGGGATAGACCATGACCCAGTCATGCTTGAGAAAGGTATAGCTGAGAGCAAAGGCAATCAGAATATTGAATTTATTCAATCAGAATCTGATAATATACCATACAATGATGGTTTTTTTGCAGGAATTAGGGCAGAAAGACTAATGCAGCACCTCAAAAATCCTGAAAAAACGATTAGAGAAGTTTATAGGGCGCTTATGCCAGAACATCCTTTTGCTATTATTGAAACAGATTGGGCAGGGCTAGTGATTTATAATGAAAATAACGGCATCTCTAATAAAATAAATAAATTTCTTACTGAAGAAAAAATAAATAATGGATATGCATCTAGAAAGTTAAGATTCTATCTTAAAGGAGCGGACTTTAAAGATATTAATATTGAAGTTTTTCCTTTTGTATTGAAAAGTTTAAAAGAAGCGAATGAATATTTATGGTTAGAAATCATCATAAATGAGGCTTCAGAAAAAGGATATCTAACGAAATTGGAAAAAGACTTATTTATTGAATCTTTAAGAGATGCAGATTCTGAAAATTATTTCGCATGTAGCATTAATATGGTCATAGTTACTAGTGTAAAATAGAGATGATATTTAAACGGATATTGGTCTTATTGTTTTTCATAACCTTTTTTGTTTCAGCAAAATCCGAAATAATTATTTATCCACAAACAACAAGAGTTTTAATCGGAAAAAACTTAAAGATATCAAATTCTAAAGAAGAAGATCCTCTTAGAGTAATTTTTAATAAAGAAACATCGAGTCAGGATGTTCCCAATTTGGGTCTTGTTAGAGAAAATGTATGGATTAAGTTCACTGTTTTTAATAAGAGTGATGAGTCTAAACTTTTATTGGAGCTTGCTTATCCTTTATTGGATGTTGTAACCTTATATGAAATAACCGAAAAATTTATCATTAGAAATTCTTTAAGTGAGAGAAATAATTTTGGAGAAAGAAAATATAACTACCCCACTTACATCTTTGATTTAAATATTCCTAAAGGAACAGAAAAGACATATTACCTCCAAATTAAAAGCTCTGAGCAAATTATTATTCCAATATATATAAATAAGCCCGATAGCTTATGGTCTCATTTAAGTTCAGAAAGTGCGCTAAATGGAATTTACTTAGGGATTGTGCTTATCATGTTCCTATATAATCTATTCGTTTATTTTTCTGTAAAGGATAGGAGCTATCTCTACTATGTTATTTATCTCATCTTTGTTGGTTTAACACAACTATCTATCAAAGGTTATACTTTTCAATACTTATGGCCTAATCAGCCAGCATTTACCTCTATAAGCTCTATCGTTTTTGCATCTTTAAGTGGCATAGGTGCTATTCTTGTAACTAAGAGCTTTCTTCAAACAAAAATTAATACACCTAAATTTGATGTTTTTTTAAAGTTACAGATTTTGGTTTTTGTTATTTCTCTTATTAGCTGTCTAATTGACACTCGTACAGGATTTCAAATCATGCAGGTAGGTACCAGTATTACAACTCTTTCAATCCTTGTGATTTCTTGCATGTTGATGATTCAAGGATATACACCTGCAATTTTCTTTTTCTCCGCATGGTCAATATTAGTTGCTGGAGCTGTAGTTTTTTTGTTGAAAGACTATAATTTAGTGCAGTATAACATTTTTACAAGTTATTCGATGCAGGCCGCATCTGCGATAGAGATGGCTTTACTATCGTTCGGTTTAGCAGATAGAATCAACATCCTTAAAAAAGAAAAAGAAGCCTCTCAGGCAGAAGCGCTTGCATCAGCACAAGAAAACGAACGCATCATCAAAGAGCAAAACGTTATCCTCGAGCAAAAAGTAACAGAGCGGACACACGAGTTAATTGAAACAAATGAAGAATTGAGCGACACGCTGGAGAATCTTAAACAAACCCAAACCCAACTAGTGGCCGCGGAAAAAATGGCGTCTTTGGGGCAGTTAACAGCAGGGATTGCACATGAGATTAATAACCCTATCAATTTTGTAACCTCTAATGTTTCTCCACTCACCAGAGACGTTAATTTATTGCTAGAAGCTATAGACAATATTGAAAGCATTGGTTTGTCCGAGAAGTCTAAATCTGATAAGCAACAGGAGATTGAAGATTACAAAGAAGATTTGGATTTTGATTATTTGAAGATAGAGATCAATCACCTGCTTAAAGGTATACATGACGGAGCCTCCAGAACGGCAGAAATTGTTAAAGGTCTAAGAGTTTTTTCTCGCTTAGATGAAGATGATTTAAAAAAGGCGGATATCAATGAGGGCTTAGATTCTACTTTAATTATCATGAATAACGCATTGAGTAGCGGTAAAATCAAGGTTATTAAAGAATATGGCAACATTCCTACTGCCGAGTGTTATCCGGGAAAACTTAATCAGGTATTTCTAAATATAATTTCCAACGCTATCCATGCCGTTACTAAAGTGCATGGTGAAAGTGGGGAAGGTGAGCTTAAAATCTCTACAGAAAGTAGAGAAGAAAATATCTACGTTACCATTAAAGACAATGGTTCGGGAATGGATGACGTAACTAAAGGTAAAATATTTGATCCGTTTTTTACTACTAAAGATGTTGGAGAAGGTACAGGATTGGGGATGTCTATTGCCTATAACACCATTAAAAACCATCATGGTGAAATTTTGATCAACAGCGAAATTGGGAAAGGCACCGAAATGATCATTCAAATTCCAATAATCTATAAAATAATTTTAGTATAAAATAAATTGTTGCACATTTATTGTAACATTTTTTAAAATAGCCCATTCGGCATGTCAGAAAAGATCAAGATATTATATTTAGATGATGAACTCAATAACTTAATTGGGTTTAAAGCCTCTTTAAGGTTGGATTATATCATTTATACCGCACAAAATTCTACCGAAGCCTTAGCCTACCTTGATAAAAACCCCGATATAAGGGTTATCTTTTGCGATCAACGGATGCCCGAAAAAACTGGAGTAGAATTTTTTGAAGAAGTGAGAAGTATTCACCCGCATCCGATAAGAATTCTTTTAACAGCTTACGCCGATATAGAATCTGTTATAGATGCCATCAACAGAGGTAACGTTTTTAGGTATGTAAAAAAACCTTGGTTAGACACAGATATTATTTCTGCCATAGAAGAGTCCAATAAGTTCTATTTGGCAAATTCTATGTTGAGCATGAAAAACGAAGAACTACGAAAGGCTTATTTAGAGCTGGATAAATTTGCCTACAGCGTGAGCCATGATATTAGAGGACCCCTTGTAGGAATTTCGGGAGGAGTTGACCTTGCACTGCAAAGCAATAACATTGATGAAATAAAGGAGATTTTATTGTTGATGGAAAAGTCTGTGACCAAATTAGATACCTTTATTTTAAGTATGCATGATTATTACAGTTTGGAAAGGGGCGAATTAAAGATAACAGCAATTGATTTTAATGAAGTTGTAAAAGAAACCGAGGCCATATTTGCCATTTATGCCAAAACAGCGCAGATAGATTTTAAAATTAATGTTAGGCAAAATGAACCGTTCTGGAGTGATGTAATATCTATTAATCTAATTATTAATAACCTGCTAACAAATGCTTTTAAATATCAAAGAAAGGGTGCAGATAACAAAAAAGTAACCTTAGATATTGAAGTGTTTAGAGGGTCTGTTACCATAGCTGTTGGTGATAACGGGACCGGAATAGAGGGAAAATACATAGATGAGATTTTTAACCTATTCTTTAGGGCCAGTATTCAGGAGTCGGGTTCTGGCTTAGGATTGTTTAACGTTAAGAGTTCGGTGTTAAAATTGAATGGTACAATAGATGTAAATTCTGTTTTAGATGAAGGAACTACATTTACAGTTGTTATACCCCATAAATAAACCATATGAAACCGACATGATTAAAATAATCGTTAAGCACACAGGGCAATGATTATTTTAATCATCAAAGGTTCCATCTGACAAATAAAAATCAATAAAAATAAACAGATGAAATTGTCATTTATAATTATAGACGATAGGGAGCTAGACTGTTATATAGCAGAAAAAATTATCCAGAAAACAGGATTAAGTACAGACAATAAGATATTTTATGATGCTTTTTCTGGTCTAAATTTTATTAAAAACACTCCTGTAACAGACAGTATTATAATTGTTCTTTTAGATATTATGATGCCCGTTATGAATGGCTTCCAATTTATGGAAGCGTTTGAGAAACTACCTGAAGAAATTAAAAATAATTATAGAATTGTAGCAATAACAACTTCTTTAAATAAAAATGATATCAGCGAAATTTCCAGCTACAAATCGGTTATTGGTGTTCTAAAAAAGCCTTACCCCTCCGAAGCATTGGTTAAGGTTTTGCAAATAATAACCGGAGACTTAGGACAGTAACTTTTGGCGTAATAAAAACTCTAACTGGTCATTAGAAGTAGCAAGTTTTCCGTTCATACTTTCTAGCTCTCTTTTTTCTAGAAGAACCTCATACGCTCTATTGATACTGATATCCAATTCTTCTTCATTCCAAGGCTTGGTTAGGTAATGAAATATTTTACCTTTGTTTACAGCATCAACTACGGCGCCCATATCTGCATATCCTGTCAATAAAATACGCATAGGATCAGGATGCGTTTCTAAAACTTTTTCCAAAAATTGCACTCCGGTCATCTGAGGCATTCTTTGGTCTGTAATAATAATATCTACAGCGCTTTTCTCTAATATTTTCAAAGCCTCATCACCACTTATTGCAATAAAAACCTTGTATTTTAGTCTAAAATTAGCTTTGAATGATATAAGATTGTTCTCTTCATCATCAACGTAAAGTATAGCGATTTTTTTGTCTACCATGTTTAAAAATATTAAGCCGTTCTGATACCAAGTACTAAGTAAGTATACAAAAACCAGAAATGCAAAGATAAATTAAAACGAAAGCAATAACCTAAAAAAATAATTTCATTTATAGGATAATTCTTATGCTAACGAATGATTTGGAAGAAGTTTAATCTTTGGCGCAAGCTTTTTCTTCACAGGCTTGTTCAGTACATCATTTTCCGAAATGATGCTGATACATCTAATTTCACTTCTTTAAATTTTTCTACACCATAATCTCGCATCGCTTCTCTTAACTCATCATCAGAAATATCCAGATCGCTCGCTTTTTTGAAATCTAGTTTTCCGTTATGAACAAGTATTTCGAGCTTTTTGTTGATTAAGGCTTTAAATCTTGGACTTTTAAAAAGTAATTTGTTGAATATAAAATTCATTAAAAACAGCACACTCGCAGCAATTATCCCGCCCAATAACTTGTATCAGCGCCAACCATAGCATTTTGGACAGAATTACTGATCAATAAAATAAGTACAATATCAAAAGTGTTTAGTTGCGAAAGTTGCTTTTTACCTGTAATTCTTATCGCAACCAATATAAAAACGTAAACAGATACGCTTCTTACAATGGTCTCAAAATCTCCTGACATATAAATGTAATAACAGCATCTAAATTAAAGTTTTAAAAGGAGATTGATTGATATTTTTTCGCATCAAAGCAATTAGCTAATAGGTTTTTAGCTTAAAAATGCAACTATATATTTATCTTGTGCGCTTAATATCAAAACCATCTTTCAACAAGAAAAACAACAGAAATCAATGCTTAAAACAAAATTATCATTGCTCGTAACAATCCTATTATTTGCGACAGCGTTTACCCAAGCTCAACAACAAAATCCAGACAGCGTACAAACAGCTTTATCTATTTATCGGGCAACACCAGAAAAAATCAACGATTTGGTAAACACAAAGCTGGATGTAAAGTTTGATTATAAAAAAGCTTACCTCTTGGGAAAAGCCTGGATAACTTTAAAGCCACATTTTTATCCAACAGATTCTTTGAACCTCGATGCTAAAGGCATGGAGATTAAAAATGTGTCTATCGTAAATGGGAATATCAGTAGTCCGCTCAAATACAAATATGATGGCTTGGAGCTGAAAATTGATTTAGGTAAAACCTACAAATCATCAGAAAATTATACGGTTTATATTGCTTACACTGCAAAACCTAACGAGTTTAAGGTAAAGGGAAGCGCTGCGATAACGGATGCTAAAGGCTTATATTTTATTAACCCCGATAGTAGTGTAAAAGGTAAGCCGGTGCAAATCTGGACACAGGGAGAAACAGAAGGTTCCTCAGTTTGGTTTCCAACTATTGATAAAACCAATCAGAAAACTACGCAGGAAATCAGCATGACGGTGCTTGATAAATATGTGACACTTTCAAACGGTGCTTTAGTTGCACAAAAGAAAAATGCAGACGGTACCCGTACCGACACTTGGAAAATGGATCAGCCACACGCCCCATATCTTTTTATGATGGCGGTTGGCGATTTTAAGGTTTATCACGATAAGTATAAAAACATTCCTGTTGATTATTATCTGGAGCCAGCTTATGCACCTTACGCAAAAGATATTTTTGGCAAAACGCCTGCAATGATGGATTTTTTCGCAAAAAAGTTGGGCGTAGAATATCCTTGGAATAAATACGCACAGATTGTGGTGCGTGATTATGTAAGTGGAGCTATGGAAAATACCACTGCAACTTTACATGGGGCTTATGTACAACAAACTAAAAGAGAATTATTAGATGGAAGTAACGGCGAAGAAACCATTGCTCACGAGCTTTTTCACCAATGGTTTGGCGATTATGTAACTGCAGAAAGCTGGAGCAATCTGTCTGTTAATGAATCCTTTGCCGATTTTAGCGAAACACTTTGGGCAGAACACTCCAAAAGTCAGGATGCTGGAGATGCACATAATTACGAGTCTATGCAGGCTTATTTATTGTCTCCAGAGGCTAAAAACAAACATTTGGTTCGTTTTCATTATGTAGATAAAGAAGATATGTTTGATGTGGTTACCTATCAAAAAGGTGGTCGCATTTTGAATATGTTGCGTAATTATTTAGGCGAAGAAGCTTTCTTCAAAGGCTTAAATCTTTATCTAAAAACAAATGCACTGGGTAACGGAGAAGCGCACCAGTTACGTTTAGCCTTGGAACAGGTGAGCGGTCGAGATTTGAACTGGTTTTTTAATCAGTGGTATTTTGGATCCGGTCATCCGGAGTTAAATATCAGTTATAAATGGGATGCAGTTACCAAAACACAGACTGTTTATTTAGCACAAACGCAAAAAGAAAATGTTTTTACCCTTCCAATGAAAATTGATGTTTATGAAGGAGGAAAAAAAGTTCGTCATAATTACTGGATGACCACCCGTACCGATTCCATCAGCTTTAAGCTAAACAGTAAACCAAATTTGGTGAATGTGGACGCTGATAAAATTCTTTTGGTCGCTAAAAAGGACGAAAAAAGTTTGGAAGAGTTTGCTTTCCAATACAAAAATGCGCCTTTATACGTAGATCGGTTAGAAGCAATAGCAGCGGCAACAGAAAGAATAAATGAAAAAACAGCTCAAGAGGTATTGGTTGCGGCTTTGAACGATCCATATTTTGGATTAAGAACAGAAGCAATCAATAATTTGAAGTTACAAAACGAAGAAATCAAAAAAGCGGTTTTATCAAAAATCGTTGCCATGGCAAGCACAGACAATAGCACTTTGGTGAGGGCAGCTGCAATTGAGTCGTTGGCAAACTTGCAGGACAAAATTTATAAGCCTTTGTTTATAGAATCGTTGAAAAACCCATCGTATGCGGTTGAAGCTGCTGCTTTAAATGCAGTTGCTGCAATTGACATTTCGCAAGCAAAAGTTTTGGCAAATGGTTTGCAAAAGGATAGTAAAGGTCCATTGGTAGCTTCCATTGTTAATATTTACGGTGTGGAAGGCGGAGATGCCGAGTTCCCTTACGTTTATAATTCTTTTATGGAGGCAGGTACCCAAAGTCAATTTGATATGATCCCAGGTTTGGCAAGTATTTTAATGAATGTGAAGAATATTACTAATTTACAGCAAGGTTTAGATGAACTGCAGATCATGTCGGAGAAGTTTAGCAAATACGGAATACATAAATATGTGAATGTAATGCTGAATAATATTTTAATGGCGAAAAAAGACGATAGAGATAAAGCGCCATTAGCAGATAAAGCCGGTTTTGAAGCACAGATAGCTGCTGTTCAAAAAGCGATTACGGAGCTTGAAAAGCTGTAAAGTATTTTAAGCAACAAAGCCGATTTTCTTTTGAAAATCGGCTTTGTTATAAGAAGTAGTTTTTTAATAGCTTTTACAAGCCTAATGAGCTTCTACACTATTAACTTAAAAACTATTTTGGCATTAAAACCGTGTCTATTACGTGGATAATGCCATTTTTTTGGTTAACATCAGCAATAGTTACATAAGAAGCACCACCTTTTGCATCCCATAATTTTACTTTTTTACCATCCATAGAAGCGTAAAGTTTTTCGCCTTGTACAGTAGTAAAAGTTGCTTTACCTTTTCCTTTTTTAATAGCAGCCATAATATCAGCAGCACTGTATTTACCTGCTAAAACGTGGTAAGTTAAAATTTTGGTTAACGTTGCTTTGTTTTCTGGTTTTACCAAAGTAGCAACCGTACCTGCTGGCAATTTATCAAACGCCTCGTTAGTTGGTGCAAACACCGTGAACGGACCAGCACTTTTTAAAGTTTCAACCAAACCTGCTGCTTTTACTGCGGCAACTAAGGTGGTGTGATCTTTTGAATTTACTGCATTGTCAACAATATCTTTTGTGTTGTACATTGCTGCACCGCCAACCATTGGGTTTTTTTGTGCGAAAGCTTGAGGTGCAAATGCGATAGCTACTAAGGCAAATGCTACTAGAAATAATTTTTTCATATCTGTTTATCTTTATTTGGGATGATTAACGGAGAAAAATCAAAGACGGATTTCAGGAGATGGAAAATAATTATAAACGAAAGAAACTTGGGCATCCGGGCGGGCTTTTCGCTATATCTTTTGCCAAAAAAAGGCAAAAGGATGTCGCTTCAATCCCTGATGCGAACTGCTTAATAGTCAGCACTTTTAGTCGGTAATCTTCAGAAAGCAGCTGAACGAAAGTATTGTTTTGATAAAATTATTTGATTTCGTTTTTTTATTTGTGATACATTGCAACCTTACTGTCGGAAAAATCAAAAGAAGAAGATAAAAATATGGATTTAGCTTTAAGCGTAGTCTCTTACCTGTGTGTTGCTTTTGTAGTGTTGCCAATGGTAAAAAGCGATTTTTGGATATTTAGATCCTTAGAGTATTCAAGGTTTCAAAACTTTTTGCTTTGTGTGGTTTTAGTAGTTCTTTGGCTTATTGATGGGTTGATATTTAGCGGAGAAATAAACTGGTTACCTGCTGTTTTAAACTTTGTATGTATGGTTTATTTGGCTGTAAAGATTTCGCCATATACCACCATCCGAAAAAAAGAGGTATTGGATATTAAAAATAGAAATACGGACAGAGAGTTGAAATTAGTCAATGCTAATGTATTGCAAACTAACAAAGCCTATTCTAATTTGATTGGTCAAATCCAAGAGACCAATCCCGATTTGGTACTTCTTTTAGAAACTGATCGTGATTGGCAACAAGCCACTCAAGTTTTAAAACAAGATTATCCTCATACAGTAGAAGTTCCGCAAAGCAATACTTACGGAATGTTGCTCTACAGTAAACTTGAATTAGAAGAAGCCAAGATTGAATTTTTAGTAAAGAATGATATCCCTTCAATTACTGCTAAAATTGTTTTACCATCAGGCGAAAAAGTGAAGCTTTGGTGTTTACACCCAGAACCACCCGTACCCGGTGAAAGCTTAACATCCACTGCTAAAGATAAGGAACTCTCCATCGTAGCTTTAAAAGTTAAGGAGAGTGAATTACCGGTTATTGTAATGGGAGATTTAAATGATGTTGCTTGGAGCGATACCACATCTCTTTTTACAAAAACCAGCAAACTGCTTGATGTAAGGAAGGGGCGAGGGTTTTACAGTACGTTTTCTGCGCATCATTGGTTTATCCGGTTTCCGCTCGATTATATTTTCTGCTCGTCCAATTTTGGTTTTGTAGCGATGAAACGATTGAAAAAAAACGGTTCGGATCATTTTCCTATTTTCACACATCTAATGCTGGATGAATCGCTTAAACCAGTCCAGCAGAAAGCGCATCCGGATGCAGACGTTATTGACGAAGCAAAAGAAAAAGCATCACAGGCAGTATAAGCTTCCAACCCTAAAAACAAGAATTGAGTGAAATTGCCCGACTGTATAAAATCGTTTGTTCATGGGTAGTCAGTTGATATAGCTGAGTTAATGACAGATAAGTCTTTATAAATGTCTTTTAGAAATTGGCATTGCTTGTGCTTTAAAGTTGTAAATCCAGGTGTAAGCTTCCCCGTTTTTCAGACCACTCAAAAGTAGAATTTCCAATCAACATTCCTGCAACAAATCCGCAGGTGATCTAAAGTTGAGTGCCTGATGTGGGCGGTGATAATTATAGTCTGTCATCCATTCTTCTGTTTTTTCTCTTACCTCACTTAGTGAGTTAAAAATGTAAGCATTCAACAATTCTCTGCGGATGCTCCCATTACATCTTTCGATATAAGCATTCTGTGTAGGCTCTCCGGGTTGAATAAAAAGCAGTTCTACGCCATGTTCCTTTGCCCATTCATCCAGTTTATGCGAGATAAACTCGGGTCCGTTGTCCATCCTTATTTTCAGAGGCAGTCCTCTACACTCTCTGAGCATATCAAGTGTTCTGGTTACTCTTGACGCTGGAAGAGAGGTGTCAGCCTCCATGGCAAGCATCTCACGGTTATAATCGTCAACAACATTCAATAACCTGAACTTCCTTCCGTCCCAAAGGCTGTCGCTCATAAAATCTATAGACCATACCTGATTGATTCCATCGGGTACCGTTAAGGGTTTTTTCACTCTTGCAGGTAGTCTTTTCTTAGCTCTACGACGAATATTGAGTTTCATTGCTGTATATATCCTGTAAACTTTCTTATGGTTCCATTTAAATCCCCTTCGCCGTAATCGATGGTAACATTGCCAAAATCCGATGGAAACATGCTTCTGGGTAAGCAGAATAAGCTCGTGGATTATCTCTCCGTCATCCTCTCTCTTTAACTCGTAGAAACAGCTACTTCTATTCAGTCCAACACATTTACACGCCTGACGATGGCTCACTTTCTTTACCATCTCTTCCACCAACATCTCTTTATCGGCAGGCGTTAAAGCTTTTTTTCTACCGCCTCCTTAAACACTTCGTGTACCAGACTGAGGTTGGCGTACATCTTTTTCAGTCTTGAATTCTCTTCTTCCAGCGCCTTCAATCTGGAAAGCTCTTTCACCTCCATTCCTCCGTAACGCTGTCGCCACTTGTAAAACGATGCGGTGCTGATACCAAGTTCCCGACAGAGATCATGTGCATTTCTGCCACTCTCATGTTCTTTGATTGCCTTGACAATCTGTGTCTCCGTAAATTTGATCCTTTTCATATCCCAATTAAATTTAAAGTTATTAAAATAGCCTCGCTAAGCTCGGGCTAGAATTCTACTTTTAATTGGTCTGAATTTCGGGAAGCTTACAATCTTTAATTATTTTCCCTTTAATTACCCAACGAAGTCTCCAATCATAATGTGCGGGATGAATAATTGGCTTTGTTAACTTCTTAGTTCCTTCGATAAATTCAATATTCCAAAGGTAAGTCGCCTGTGTATTTTCATCTATTGTATGTGGCTCTTCATTCCAAAGTTCAATTGTTTCATCAGCTAGCGTAATATCACTTATTTGACAATGATCCCTCAGAATTGTATAAAGCTTTTTGCTTTGAAGTGAGTCAAAATTGTAATTCTTTGGTGGATCTGGAAATTCTATAAATCCTAAACTCTTCCAGATAGGCTCTGAGGTTTTTGGTGAACATCGTAATTCAACAACATTAATACCTTTGCTTTTTAAGAACTTCAACAACGCAGTTAACAGGTTTTTTCCGAAACCTTTCTTTCTATAAGTTGGTTTTACTTCTGCAATTTCAATTCTAGCAGTCTTATCAGTCAATAAACTCCAGGTTATAAATCCAATGGTTTTATTTTTATAAGTAATTATCACTAATTCATTTTTGTTATATGAGGACTTTATAACATTCCAGTTGCAATAAAAACCCTCTCCTGTTTTATCCCTTTCCTCAATCAACCAATCCTCTATTTCATCCATTTGCTCATTTGAGGGTGTAAGCTTCCCGAAATTCGGTCACAACTTGAGTTGGAACATATTCAGTATGTTCCTTTCCATCTTTTTTTATTTCATTTGTAATATCTCTAACAAAAGAATAAAGGAATAATTTGAGATAATAATTTTTTTTATTTTTTACCCTAAAAATACTAGGGCGTTTAGGGATAAGACTAAAATCAACGATATTTTGGTCTTCTAAAGTTTCAAACTCTGCAATTGTTATATGTTTTATAACCTTATTCTCTCTACTTATTGTTTCCAAAATTGCTGTCTCTGTTTCAAAAGCTGAATAAAACATAGAAATTCCTGAAGGACTAAATCTATTTGGATAGATTGCATTTTTATTTGATGGGGAACATATTTCATTAAAGCTACTTATTTTTGTTTTAGCATCATGCTGTCTACAACGGAACAACTTAGTGCCTTTTGGAATGACCTTTATAATATTTGAGTTTGAAACGATTTTCCCAGCTTCTTTAAGTATGCCATATGCTTTGGACTGGTCGCCATAACCTGAGGAGAATAAATAGCGTGACTTATGTTTTATTATTTCCTTAAAATATTCCCATTGATAGGTTAGTTCATCATTTATATTATCATAGTGTAGATCGGGTTGAGCCCACGCGATATCATCAATTGAATTAACGATATCTTCAATGATTTCAAAAGGTTCCACATTTAGTCCTATCTCATCTTGTATGAGTTCATCGGGAGTATAAATTTCCCCAAGATAACCTCCTTCTTTTGAATCATATCCCATGAAATTGCCTGCATCTTCATAAAAATTTGAAATTTTACCCATTAAGAATTCCATTAAATTTTCGAGAGCTACGACTTTCATGCGTTTTTCACAATAATCACAATATCCAGACTCATAATTTCTTATTATATGGTTGGTTATACTTTTATCTTTAAAATGCTTCGCAAAAATATGCTTATCTGGAATTGAAGATAAATTTCGGGCTTCTAACTCCATCCACTTTTTTTTTGCTCCTCCCATAATGTTGTTTAATTTCGATCTTCGATTACTAGCAAAATTCCTTTCTAATATTTTTGCAAGAAGTTTGAAAATTGGTTCAAACAATTTTAATCTGAATTCTGGAAAGCATTTAATTGCTATCCGTACTCTTTGGAATATTCGTCGAACGTAGAATAATTTTTATGCCCATGACCTTTGATTTTCGCAAGCTTTGTTGAATTAATTCTCAAATGTATGTAATCCACTAGCTCTCCAAATCTTTCAATGGGTAAATTATATAATGTTCTTGTAGGAGCTAATTTAAATTGTTTTTTTAAATGAGCCGAAAATACAGCATATTTTACATTTCCTTTTCCAACTTCATATTCTTTATATTCATTGAAACGCTTTACTAAATGTCCAATGTAATTAGCTTTTGTAGTTTCAAATCCGACACAACCTTGTGGATATTTTGGTTTTGCAGGTTTAGCCTGATTAATGGAAACATTATTATAATCCCCAACAATTGCATTTTTGATTTTGGAGTTAAAATTCACAACTTTTTGTCCTGCAGATTTTGAAACTATAGGACTTTTCATAAGTTCAATCTTTTTTTTGAGCGTTTCAAGTTGACTAATATCTCCTTTTGTAATTTTGGAATGGCAAGTAGAGCAAAGTAGCAACAGGTTTCCAGTGTCATTATTTGACGGATTTTCGTCAATATGATGAATCTCAAAATGCCCAACTTCTTCATTGTCGCAAAAGGGACAAACAGAACCAATTTCCTTTTGAAGTTCAGCCCTTACTTTGTTCTCTTTTGGGACTTTTATCCTTATTTTCTTTTCTGTCATTTTACTTGAAATTTTCTATTGGTACCGGGCTTTTACTTGTCATCGTTTAAGCCTCTTATCTGCAAGTGAAAGATATTTCAAACCACTTTGGTCGAATATATTTTCTGCTCGCTCAATTTGCAATGCAGAATACACTGCATTAGCGAAACCTGGAAGTGCTCCAATAACTGCAACTGTAGTTGAAGCGGATGAAAGACCTTGATATGCTCCAATTAAACCACAAACTGTTCCGAAGAGAATACTTTTAAAATTACCTTCATTCATCTTAACAGTTAATTCTTTTTTTCTTTGAAGCAACTCTGTCAGGTGTGTATCAAACAGATGGGTTCCTTCAATTATATTTGGATTAAGTGCAATTAATTCGACTCTTGTTCGAAAAGCTTCTAGTAATCCCGAATGTTTTTCTTTAAAGCGTCGAAGTTTGGTTAAATCAATATCTTCCGGAAATGGAATTAAACCTGTTAGTACTGTTTCTCTTTTCCTTTGTTGATTTGCAAATGGTTGTCTATAATAAAAAGGTCTTAAAAAATCAGTAGTTGGAAGTCTGTCTGTTTTGGCACTAATAATCGTTGCTAAATAATTCATTAAACTATTAGCTGTTCTTTTTTCGACTGAATACCAATGTCTATCCCCTCTTTCTGCAAGCCCTAGTTTTTGTAACTCTTGAAACACGTTTTCATGAAACTTGTCTGAGTGAATTTGAGTAGTCATAAATTTGGCTTCGTGAATCAGCCCTCGGTTGCCACTCCTAAAGTTATTTTGAGCATTCTGTAATTTGGTTTGATTTTTTTCAATTAAATGAAGAAAAGGTTGCATTACTTCCCAGGGCCTTTCTAATACTTCAATTGTATTTATCGGTGTCACTAATTCACTTCTTACTAATTCAAGCATAAATTCATCATAGTTTCTTTCCGGAGCATGAAAGTATTCTTGAGGAACGATTGATCCGATATTGTCATAGTATAGCAAAGTTCTTAATGTCCAGTCCGTCCTTGGAAGATTAATATATGGATAGTATAATATTTTGCTCATTTTATTATTCTGTAAAACTTGACAACAACGATTCGCTAATTTCTATTGGATTAAAGCATTTTTTTGCTCACGCACTAGGTAGAGGGAGTTTTTTATTTGAAAAAAATTATATCAATTTAACTTGATAAGCTTGTTTTGATTCATATGTTGTTAAACCATAAAACTTGTCAAATTCAGATTTATCATTCATTAATATTCCTCTTGGTTCATTGTTTAACCATTTATTCAAGTTAGCCTCGGTTTTTCCGCTTTCCCTTAAATTAAGGTCTTTACAAATTATTTCAGTATTCTCTTGGAATATCTTTAACATTTTATAGTTTTTATAATGTGTATAATAACTTATATTATGTTCCCAATCTCTAACTGACCTAATTCCTGTAGCAAATCCATTGGTGGCAAGCTCTATATTAAGTCCTGTGTTATTACGAAAATTTATAAGTTTTGGGAAGGTCTCAATTATATGCCTACCAAGGATCAAACTTTTAGGTATTCCGCAAAATTCGAAATATTCTTTCTGGCACCAAGCATTGTACAAAAAGTCTTTCATATCGGGTATTTCGCTAATAGAGTGAATTTCCGCATAAAAACAGTTACTAAAATGGTCTCTAATAAGAAAATTTACTAAATGGCTTTTTCCAGTTTTTTCATAATTTTTCCAGTTAACATCAAATTTTTTCGCTTGATATTTAATTTCCCCACTTTTTAACAAATAATAGTTTTGTGAAATAGAAAAATTTAGTTGATGGACTTGATTTGGATGATCCGTTTTATAACTATGCATATTTTTAATTATGGTTTGTCTTGCAATTCAGTTATTGCACATTTGCTTTTAATACTTCCCATCCAATTGTAGCTACATCTTTAAAGTTATCTATTTTTAATTCAAACTTAACCTCAGAATGAGGAGGGAAAGTTTCATAAATTCTATATTCTTTGCTACCCAATTCAGATTTTGTTTTAGTGTAATATGTGATTTTCACTAATGCATCCTTATATGTTGCTACTGTTGCATTGTTCTTAATAACGCCATGTACCTTTATCTTATCGCCCCAGAAATTTTTATTATAATTTCCATCAGCAGTTAAGAAGTTTAAAGGTTGAGAACGCTCAATCTCTTCTACAGTCATTACTTTCTCTTGGTATGTCTGAGGTGTTTCATAAGTTGAACCTGAACTTTTACTTCCAAAATAATTTATAGAAAATAAGATGATAATTAAACAGACAGCAACACCTCCAATAGATTGAAGAACGATACCAAAATTATTTTTCTTTTCAGGTAATTGTTCAGTGTAATCCATTGGTTGCACAGGAGGTGGATATGATTTATTGTTTTCAAATGGAGGAGGAATAGGACTATTAAATAAGTCTCTTAGTTCGTCAACTTCGCTTATTTTTATCCAATTTTCTAACCCTTCGTACCATATTGGAGTACTTTTATTAATATCTTTTGTTCTTAATTCTTCGATATTGAATGGCCCTTGTGTGTCTTTGCCATCGTTTAAATAAAATTTTTTCATTTGCTATGTTTAGGTTTTCGAATATATTCAAAATATGAATTATGTTTAGGCTATTAGAAAATTAATTTCCAAAAAAAATTCTAGTTCTTAATAACAAGTAGACTTTCCGCGAGTCTTCTTGCGAGTTGAAAAAAAGTTCTTGTTGTAGGAGTTCGCAGAACGAGCAACAAGATATGTATTTCACACAAGGATTTTGGCGGGTGTTATTGCTCCAATAACCCTGACAAAGTCCGAAGCTTTTTTGATGGCGCAAGGCTCGCTGAACTAAATATGCGTTTAGATTTGTTGGTTATAAGCTGAAATGAGTATTTCACGAATGAAAGCTGATGTTCAACAAATATAAAGGAAGCATATATGAGCAAACCGGAGAACTTGGCATATAGAATGACAAATTGCGTAACGTAGTGGAGTAGTGAAGTTGATGTGTCTGAAAGACTAATCAACGCAACGAATTTGGCGTTGTATGTGCGTTCGTAGCCTTTGCGAATGCCTTATTACCTAATGTACTGGCACTGTCTCAACCTATGGAACACAGAACCAAAAACTTTAAGCACTAACCTTTATAAAAACAGAAGAACCTTTCTTCAACCACTTAAGAACGAACAAATCTTACCTTTTCCGTCGGTATGCACCAATGAGGGAGAGGTAAGATTTGCGAGAGTTTTTATATCAATTGCTTGAATTAGCTCTGATACTTTTATTGTTCCGGATCTTCTACAGAAATTATTTCCATATAGCCTTTTGCTCCACAGTTTATGCAATTATCAGAATCGTGAAATCTTTGGGCGGTATTTTTTACAGTAGCTGGATTTTCGTCAGTTAAGCTATTGCATGACCAAGAAGTATTACACCTTTTGCATAAAACATCATAAATTATTTCTCTTATCATAGTTATTGATATTAGAGGCAGACTTTTAAGCCTGCCTTTTAAAATTGATTTTTTATAAATTAATCGCAAGAATAATTTATTGAAGAATAATAAGTCGATTGTCCTTGGTTAATTTTAATTACTTGGGAAACTCTACCCTTATCATTTTTTGTATATTGAAAAGCAGTTTCGTAACCTCCTCCACCTCCGGTCGTTCCTTTTAAAAGATTTCTTGATGGTTTACCGAAAAAAGTATATAGTTCGCTGTTGTTGAAAGTGTAGCCACCAGCTAAAAGATAAGTTTGCGGTGCAACATCATCAAAGTATAGATATGAAATCTTTCTTTGTGAGACATCATTGATGAACTGCTCCTTCTCTACCATATTTCCATTTTGCCACTTGAATGTTGTCTTTTCAACTCCTTCGTTCATTTCCGTTAAATATCCTTGGGTATCATAAGTATAAGTGACATCGTCATTTGTTCCTTCAACTTTCTTTACGATCTGATTTTTATCGTTGATGGTGTAAGTGGTCACATCCACAGAGCCACTTTCATTATATTCTTCTTTTATAGATGTCGCGGTGTATGTATAATTTGTAGAAGGACCATCGGATTCAGCTATTTTAGATATTCTGTCTTGACTATCGTAAGTTACGTTCCAAGTAACGGATTCTGTGTTCTGTGGATCTTCATAAAGGTCTGTGTAAGATGAAACTTTGGTGCAAGTTTCGTCTTTGGAAGTTTCATCACTTTTTTTGCATGCGCCTAGCATAACTGAGGCAGTAAATGCCAACAATAGGATTTTTTTCATAAAATATTAATTTGTTTTTTTACTGGTGCAGACCTAACACCAATGTTTATAAAGCACAATAAGCGCAGGACTTAGCTCATTTGCGTCTAAGAGGTTCGGCAAAAACCTGACAACAACAAACAAGCCAGCCCCGCACTTATTGCGCAGGGTTGAACTTATCCGTTCTTGTTGTCTATTTAATTTTGCCGATTTCTTAGACAAGAACAAATTAAAGCTAACGCTTATATTTTATTTAGATACTCTATCTCTTCTTTAATCTCATTTTTTGATTAAAGCGAAGTTAAAACAAATCTTCATTGTGAAGATAAATTATTTCACTCTTGACTCAATTGCTCATTTCGTTAAGCTCTTGCTCTGAAATTGTAAAAGATACTTTACCCTTTATTCTTACTTCAACAGTTTTTATCTGTGCTATCCTGACTAGCAGAGAAGTATGGAGCATTTGTAAATGACCGTATTTAACCCTCTCTATATAACCTTCAAGCATCATTTGATGGGTGGCGATTGTAGAGCTATCAAATTTATTAGGGCTGTTGATAACCTTTTCGTATTCCTCCAGAGGTGGGATAAACAAAGCATCTTTATGGTCTATTATAAAGATATCCTGAGAGTAAGATATTTCAACCGTACTCAGCTTTGATGCAAAGAAATCTTCTATAAATTCTTTTAAATACTCAGACGCTAGGCTTTCATCTGTTAGATTTTCCATAATGATATAATTAATAAGTAAAGCCTTATCAATGGGAGAACATCAATAAAGCATAATTTGGGTTAAACACTGTCCTGTAATTCGTTATAAGAACATATTCCAATATGGTAGTTGAGCCATTTTACTTTCCACCACATTCCTAAACTGGTGCAGACTGTAAAATCATCACTCATAAAATCCATTCTGTGGAAATGCAGACCTTTCTTGGCAACCAAATCAACAAAGTTGTTGACTTCTTCAAGGCTTAAGAACCTGACAGATGCAAGCTGTCCATCATCTGTATAAGTGTTGTTTGGAACATCCTTAATAAAGTATCTGAGCTTACCAGGATACTTTTCATCCAACGTTTTAATTGGAACAATGAAATTGTAAAATTCAAAATGAATCATAGTTTAAAAATTTAAATTGTTTATAAATGAAAAAGCCCTGGTTGATGAACCAAGGCTTTGAAATGTTTTAGAAAATTGATAATTACACGTGGGTCAATGAATTTATGGTTCGATTCACACGTTATTCGTGTTAAAAATTCATTATTTTTTGAGATTTGCCGGTTTGGATTTTTAAAAATTCAAATTGTAGGCATTAGGTGTGTAATAATGAGTGTGCGGAAGCAATTTCCCCACAATGAGACGACAGGGGTTTCAGGTAATAGAGTCTATGTGCGGAGAGCACAGAGGGGTATGTTTATTTTTTGACTTTTTAAAAAAAAATAAAAATTTTGAAATTGAAAAACCTCGATGTTTTAAGTCGAGGTTTCCTATTTATTTTAAGTTTTCACACTTTCACTATAAGTAAGGGTTTTGTAGGTTTTTTGGTAATTTTCAGGTATAGGATCAAATTCTGCAAAAACGGCACTTTAGCAGAAAAAAGTGTAAAACCTCCGTTTTGAAAATTATAAACTAAGCCTAAGCCACCATTTTTAAGTCAAATTGCGCTCTTAAAATTATAAAGCAATTGATTAGGTTTCCTTTAGAATCTTTCATTTTGCTCTCTTTTATTTCGAATCTGCCAGGTTCTCCCAACTGTTCCGCTGTTGCTGTTCTTTTAATTCCGACTTTATCATAAATGTTCTGAAGTTTTGTCTTGCAGTCTTTTTTAGAATATTTAGCATAGGTCTGGAATTCGTTTGGTAAATATTTCAAAACTTTAACTTCTGCATGGAGTGACTGTTTTTCAATCATTGCTCCCTTCATTGAACGCACATTAAATTTTAATTTTTCACATTCTTCAAATCCCAAAGTGCTGTAAAAATTAAAGGCTTCTTCATTTTCATTTTTTAAAGTTTGGATTGTTGAATCCGTCAAACTGAATAAAAACTCATCTTTGATGTCATCAAGGGATTTGAGTTTCCTTATCAGTCCTTCCAGTTTTTTTGCTTTAGAAATCGTTTTTTCTCCAGTTTTAGAAATTTCTCTTTTGTCTGGATTATCACGTTTTAGACTTAGCGTGAATAATTCATCCTCCCATGCTTTTTTTATAAAATCAATATGATTAAATTGTTCATCGCAGAACTGTTTGTTTACCATTTGATCAATTTTATAAGTAGCAATTTTGGCGACTTTAGTTTCTGTATCAAGATCAGCATATTGTTTTATAAAATCCAGTTCGTCCTGATTCGGCTGTATCGAAATTTCACGATAAAGGGCTAATCTTTTATTATAGTGTTCTAGGTTTAATTCTGCTCTTAGATAATATTCTTTTTCTAAATCTTTTTGGGTCTTCATTTGGTTAATGTTTCTGTGGTTGGTTAAATGTATCAGCTTTGAATTTTTAGTTCTTTCCCTCCCAAATGCCTGAACTCCCTTGTTTGAAAGTCCTACTTTGGTATGAGGTAAATAAACATCCGTAACCAGAATGAGCATTCCATTTATATCTTTTAAATCCCATCCCTCTGTATATTTTGCTGTATAAAAATTAATTTTGGCAAACTCATTATTGGGTTTAGGTTTAAAATAAATTGATTCCTCTCCCATGGTCTCAAAGTTTTTTTCATTCTCACTACAAAAAATATTGCAGTCAGTGATTTTAGAATTCTTTATAGCCTCAGTTATCTGAGTTACGGAATTAAAAAAAACATGTAAGTTTTCTTTTCTATTTTCCTGACTCTGTAGAAACAACTGAAGTGTCTGTTGTGGCTGTTTTGTTTCAATAAGTAGCATATTCCCCAACTTCGCTTCTTTAGGGAAATTAATTTTATGATAGCTAAGCCTGCTCATATTCGGGTCACTAAAAATATATGGAGTGGCGGATATGAAGGATTTTTTATCAAATTCCCATAAATATTTTAACGGCGATAAAATTTTCTTCCTAAAGTCTTCTGTTACTAATGAGTGCGATTCATCAATCAAAAGGAAATAATTTTTATATAATTTATCCAATATTCCAAGTTTTTCCGAAGCCTTGATTATTTTTTCAAAACTATCTGGAGTGACGATTATTTTTCTCGCCTTTTTAGGCGTTTTAAGGTAATCTTTTACGTGTTCAGTAGTTACTCCGGATTTAATCGGGAAGATGCTTTGTTTCAGTTCTATGGTCTCTTGGTCGTCTTCATTTTCGATGACTGTTTTATCGTCTATAATTCCTGTAGTAGGCACAACTATTATAGAATGCCTGGTTTTATCTTTTAGTTCAAGTGTTGTCCCGCCAATTCCGCATCTTCCTTTGTCTATAAATGCGTTTGCTGGGATCTGTTTAAATGCTGTATCGATATAGTCATCGATATTTAAGGTATAAGATACCTCATTGTTAAATTTCATTATTGATTTTTGGATATTAAATATTAAAAATCTCGAAGTTGAATTATCTGAACTTTTAGGAACTGGCTAATATTTTAGGAATTATTAGCTATTAAAAAACAAACTCACTCGCGAAGTAAAGTTTGTCTGTATTTAATATCCTTTTGAAAAATCTTGTGTTTTCTTTAATAGAATTAACATAAAGATACGAAATTTCGAGGAATTTTTAAAAAATAATGAGCTTTAAATCAGGCAAATATCAATTATAACGGGAGGATTAGGATAGATTCATTGCAAGACTATTTGAATTTTCATAAATTTGTATTATTATCTAGAAACATAGATAATGTAAGTTATTTGACGTATTGTAAGTAAAAACCAGCCATATAGGGCTGACGATTGTCCTCTTAAGCATAGGAATAAATGCTTTGTCTCAGTCCACTTAGAATTCAGCTATAGTTAGTGGACTTTTAAAAAAAAAATAATTATAATGAAACATAATAACACGGCTATAGCTGATAGCCAAAAATTAGAAATGAATATTGACGTATTAAATTACGCTCAAAAACAAAGGTATTATTACCTTTTTCCAATATATAACGACCATTCGGTTGTTGTTAACTTGGTACTAAATATTCAAGGTCGAGGAAGAAATTCTTGGACAAATATTAACAAAAAAATCTCTCTTTTGAATGATTCAGAACGTGATATTCAACAATACCACGATGCAATTTATGATAATTTCGAAATAGATGAAGTCTATTCTCCTGCGGAAACAATAGGAATAGTAGCAGATGTTAGGAGAGACTTAGGTCTTCCTCCTTATATTAACAGACTAAAAAAGTTTTGCGAAGAAGATTTTTTCAATTTGTTTATTGTTGACGATGTTTTTGAAGACATCATCGTTGGCCAAGAGGTTCAAAAAAAGTTTATTGGTTATAAACCAGTAGTTAGATTGAAACCAGAAGATTAGTCTTCAATTATTAAAAAAACTTACTTACGATATTTAAATAACAAGAGAAGCCCACTTATTTTTAGGTGGGCTTTTTTAGTTTTAAAAAGCGGGATGCTCTAAATTCTTAATATTGAGTCAATCTTAAACTTACTACGGTTTCTAAGTATTTTATGATTTCTGCGCCATCATGCGCCAAGATATGCGCCAAATAAATCCATTTGTTTTAGTTATTTTCTATCTTTGATTAATTAACTTATTATTTAACAGTTGACTTGCCAATAAGATAGAATTGGTTAAATATCGCTTTAAACCCCATTTAAACGCATAAAAAAAGCCTCACATTTCTGTGAAGCTTTCTGTTTTGGGTGTGGTGCCTGCTGGGATCGAACCAGCGACACAAGGATTTTCAGTCCTTTGCTCTACCGACTGAGCTAAGGCACCCGCCGTTCCCGTTTGAAATATTTCGTTCGTTTCGGGATTGCAAATGTAGGTTCTTTTTACTTAAAACCAAATGTTTTGTAAAAAAAAACATGGAAGACTCTTCGGTTTTTCCATAATTATCTCAACTTCAATTGATTATTTTTTAAAATTTTAGACATATATAAGTTCCTTAATTTAAATCACTCTAAATAATAAATAATATGCAAGCATAGTAATTTTTTCAAAGGCTATTCATTAACTTAGCTTTATAAACGCTAAATAAATGATTGCACAACTAATTTTTATGCTTGCTTTTGGGTTAGCGGTGGTTTTCTTTACCATTCAGGTTAAAAAAATCATCAGAAACATCAATCTAGGCAAAGACCTCCATCGCAAAGATCAACCTGCTAAACGGTGGGCAGTTATGGCTAAAGTAGCGCTAGGTCAAAGTAAAATGGTGGTCCGTCCTGTGGCGGGCATCATGCACATTTTCGTTTATGTCGGTTTTGTTATTATCAACCTTGAGGTGTTAGAAATTATTATCGACGGTATTTTCGGTACCCACCGTATATTTTCATTTTTAGGGGGTTTTTATAGTTTCTTGATTGCCTCGTTTGAAATATTAGCACTATTGGTATTAGTTGGCGTATTCGTTTTTCTAGCTCGTCGTTTAGTTTTAGGGCTGAAGAGATTTTCGGGTGTAGAGATGACCAATTGGCCTAAATCAGATGCCATTTATATCCTAATTATTGAAGTGCTTTTAATGTCGGCTTTTTTAACCATGAACGCAGCCGATTATAAATTGCAACTATTAGGCTATGGTCATTATGTTTTAGCAGGTAGTTTCCCCGTATCCCAGTTTTTAGTCAATCTTTTGCCGGCAGATGCTAGCAATTTGGTCATGATAGAGCGTAGCTGTTGGTGGTTTCATATCATCGGGATTCTAGCTTTTCTTAATTACCTGCCAATTTCAAAACATTTTCATATCATATTGGCTTTTCCAAATACTTGGTTCAGCAACTTAAATCCGAAAGGACAATTTAACAATATGGAATCCGTAAACAACGAAGTGAAAGCAATGTTGGATCCATCTTTTCTACCTCCACCTGCAGATACAAATTCGAAGTTTGGAGCAAAAGACGTTAAGGATTTAAATTGGGTACAGCTAATGAACGCTTACACTTGTACAGAATGTGGTCGATGTACATCCGTTTGTCCGGCAAATATTACGGGAAAATTGCTTTCGCCACGTAAAATTATGATGGACACCCGCGATAGACTTGATGAATATGGTAAAGGAGTAGCTAAACAAGGAAAAGATTTTGATGATGGGAAATCGCTGTTGGATAATTACGTTAGTCGCGAAGAAATATGGGCCTGCACCAGCTGTAATGCGTGTGTAGAAGCTTGTCCGATAGCTATTGATCCACTTTCCATTATAATGGATTTGCGTCGTTATGCAGTAATGGAAGAGTCGAACGTAACGGCTAGTTTAAACGCCATGTTCTCCAATGTAGAAAATAACGGAGCGCCATGGAAATACTCGCCTGCCGATAGGTTGAATTGGGCGAAAGAAGATAGTTGAGACAAAAGACCCAAGAATCAAGATTTGAAGATCGTTTAAACAAAATTTTCTTTATATCAGATTTTACCAAAATACGATTTAGAAGTATAACAAACAAACCAACCCTATTATAAACAAGTCCCTCTCCTTTGGAGAGGGATTTAGGGTGAGGCACCTAACCACCTAACCACCTACAAAAAATGATAGAAAATATAAAAGTACCAACGATGGCAGAAATGGTTGCCCAGGGAGAGAAGCCAGAGATTCTGTTTTGGGTTGGCTGTGCCGGAAGTTATGACGAAAGAGCACAACGCATTACCAAGGCATTTGCTAAAATATTAAACCACGTAGCCATTAAGTTTGCCGTATTGGGGACAGAAGAAAGTTGCACCGGTGATCCTGCTAAAAGAGCCGGTAATGAGTTTTTGTTTCAGATGCAGGCCATGACTAATATTCAGGTTTTGGATGGTTATGAAATAAAGAAGATTGTTACCGCTTGTCCGCATTGTTTCAATACCATTAAAAATGAATACCCGGGTTTGGGTGGTAACTACGAAGTAATCCACCATACCCAATTGATTCAAGATCTAATAAATGAGGGAAAGCTTAAAGCGGAAGGAGGAGAGTTTAAAGGTAAAAAAATAACTTTTCACGACCCTTGTTATCTAGGTAGGGGTAATGATGTTTATGAAGCTCCACGAAGAGCTTTAGAAGTATTAGATGCAGATTTGGTGGAAATGAAGCGTTGCAAGTCTAACGGCCTGTGTTGTGGTGCGGGTGGCGCTCAAATGTTTAAAGAACCAGAAAAAGGTAAAAAAGACATAAATGTAGAGCGCATGGAAGATGTTTTAGAAGCTAAAGCTGAAATTGTGGCTACGGGTTGTCCGTTCTGTATGACAATGATTAACGATGGTGTTAAACATTTTGAAAAGGAGCAAGAAATTCAAGTTCTGGATATTGCAGAGATTACAGCAAAAGTAAACGGACTTTAAGCAAGCTGATGCAATTATTGCAGACAAGTTTATTAAAACATTGAAGAGCTTTTTTAAAAGGTGGAGTGAATTATTTTAGATTTGAGTTGAATATTTTTGTTAGAACTACAGGTTGATGTGTAGTAACAGAATCTTTATGGTGCGAATAACTAGTTTTTAATACGTGTAATTGATTTGCTTCCTCTTCCTGTGCTTCGCTTTTAATGCTTGCTTTCCGCTGAACGGTTTCCTCATTAGATAGCCATGTACTTAATAGCAAAGTGTGCGCTATCAGTACTGCTAACATGATTAAAAGATGGTGACTTTTTTTACTCTTCATTAACTCTTGAGGTTGATCAATAGGTTTTTAAATCTGCGCTAAGTTAAAAAAAACTGAGCGGTAAACAAATACCAGATTATGGGTATCTTAACGCAAAATACTTCTTAGAGGTTTCATTAAAATTCACGAATGGCTTGATTTTGCTTCTTCGTATCGCTATTTAATAGCTATTAGGCACAAAACTAAAGCTTAAAATCAAATTGTTTTAAGGTATTGATTGCACTACATAAGCTATTGATATCATCTACGTTTATGTTTTTTAGCGGTATACTTATTTCTGCCAGCATTTCATCTACATTTCCTGCTTTGTCGTTATAGGTCTGGTAAATCACAGCTTCGGCGGTAAACTTCAGCAACAGCCAACCAGCCTTTTCATCGCCTAAATAACAAGCATCTTTTAACTCGCTTAGTTTTACGCTATAATATTCAGATCTATTGTTGCTGTCTGTTTTTCGGTACCTGATAAAGCCGTTTTCTGATATTTCTAGATTTGTGGTTTTGATGCCCAAATCCTTTTCTGCATTATGCAGTTTGTATTGGTTAACTATTTGATCCTTAGCTTCATTAAAAGTTAAGTCAGCTTGTTTTGGTATAAAACACGACAATGTTAGCAATAGTATTTTTGAACCCAGTACAAAAGACATGGTTAAAAATATTTCAAAAAAACGGTAGCGGCAGAAATATTTATCAACTTATTAACGTCGGCGATCAAAAATATGACAAATACTTGCCCGCTAATTTTTGAAATATCATTATTTTTGAAAATGATGAATCCTGAAGCTCGGGTATGGATATACCAGTCAAATAACACGTTGAACCCAAATCAGTTGGTAGAAATTAAAGCTGTTCTTAGTGATTTTGTAAACTCCTGGACAGCCCATAATCAGGAGCTCAAAGCAAGTTTCGAGATAAAATACGACAGATTTATTGTTTTGATGGTAGATGAAAGCCAAGCCGGAGCGAGTGGATGTTCAATAGATAAATCGGTTCATTTAATGAAAGGTTTAGAGCAAAAGTTTCAAATCAACTTATTAGATAGGTTTAATATAGCTTATAAAGATGGTGATGCGGTCAAATCTGTAGATAGGAACGGTTTCGAAGAGCTCATAAAAAAGGGCTTAGTAAGCTCAGATACGAAAGTGTTTAATAATATGGTGAGTAATTATCATGACTATCAGAATAAGTGGGAAACTGTGATGGCAGATAGTTGGCATAATAATGTTTTTTCTGTTTAGAGCGCAATCTCGGGATGTTGGAGGCGCTAAATAGCGTTTCTAAAATTCTAATTTCCCCAGGTTTCTCATGTTTCTGAGAATTAGAAATTGTCGTCGGTAAATATAATTAGTGGGGCTAGCTGGCGACCATTTTCTTGGGTTTGGTAATACAGCGATCAATAAAGCTGCTTCTCCTTTGGATAAGCCCGTAGCAGATTTGTTGAAATAAGTTTTGCAGGCACTCTCTGCACCGTAAATCCCATCGCCCATTTCAATTACATTTAGGTAAACCTCTAAAATCCGGTTTTTGCTCCAAAGCAGCTCGATTAAAAAAGTGAAATAGGCTTCAAATCCCTTGCGTATGTATGAACGGCCGGGCCATAAAAATACGTTTTTAGCAGTTTGTTGGCTAATGGTGCTACCGCCTCTAAGCTTTTTGCCGTTCTGGTTTTTTTCAAATGCTTTTTGTATGGCTTCAAAGTCAAAGCCGTGGTGATGTAGAAAATTAGCGTCTTCTCCGGCAATGGCCGCTTTCCTTAAATTAAAAGAGAGCTCATCAAAATCTTTCCATTCTTTGTCAATTTTCCAGCTCTTGCCGTCGGCTTTTCTTTCAAAAGCCCGTTGTACCATTAAATAAGTAACAGGTGGATTGATGAACTTATAAAGCAAAACCAAAAAAACACTTATCGCAAAAAAGTAAAGAACGAGTTTTAAGGTCCATTTGCATGCCGTTTGTAGGCTAAAGGTGGGCTTTTTAGATTTTGCTTTTCTAGGCATAATAGCTCTAAAATAGAAAATGCTTCCTGAATAAACAGAAAGCATTTTAAATAATGTTTGAATTTAGCTTATTCGGCTACAACAGTAAATGGAACTTGTACTTTTACTTCTTTGTGTAGATTCAAGTTTGCGATATAATCACCAACAAATTTCACATCAGTTTCAAAAGTAATTCTTCTTCTGTCAACCTCAAAACCTAATTTCTTCAATGCATCAGACACTTGGATTGTGTTTACTGCACCAAATATTTTACCGCTTTCGCCAGCTTTAGCACCAATAGAAAGTGTAACACCCTCTAATTTAGTTGCTGTAGCGTCAGCATCTTTCTTAATTTTATCTTGTTTAAACTGAGCTTGTTTAATGTTCTCAGCCAAAACTTTCCTTGCCGACTCGGTAGCTAAAATAGCTTGACCTTGAGGAATTAAATAATTACGGCCAAAACCAGGTTTTACAGAAACGATATCGTCCTTCTCTCCCAATTTCTTTACATCTTGTTTTAATATTACTTCCATGTTAGCCTCCTATTTTAAACCGTCAGTTACAAATGGCAAAATACCTATGTGGCGAGCTCTTTTTACTGCCTGAGCTACTTTACGTTGATATTTCAAAGAAGTACCAGTTAATCTACGAGGTAAAATTTTACCTTGGTCGTTGATGAACTTTAACAAAAAGTTAGCGTCTTTGTAATCAATGTATTTAATTCCGTTCTTTTTGAAACGGCAATACTTTTTTCTGTTGTCCTCCACCTTGGGAGCAGTCACATACTGGATTTTGTCTTGTGCCATTAGTTTGCTACCTCAGCTTTGTCTTTTTTCTTGTTGAAAGCACCGCCACGTTTTTTGTCATTGTACGCAACTGCATGCTTATTTAAACTAATTGTTAAAAATCTCATTACACGTTCGTCACGCTTTAATTCGATTTCTAATTTGCCGATAACCTCACCTGAACATTTAAATTCGGTCAAGTGATAGTACGCTGTTGATTTTTTCTCAATCAGGTACGCCAGTTTTTTCAAACCCCAATTGTCTTCCATAACAATTTCGGCTCCGTTATCAGTAAGAATCTTAGAGAATTTTGCAATTACCTCTTTAGCGATTTCTTCTGACAACAACGGGGTAAGAATGATAGTGGTTTCGTATTGATTCATTTCTTACAATATTATTTTTAATCCCCACTTTTTTGTGGGACTGCAAAAGTAGATATTATTAAATTGAAAAACAATAGTTTAAAACTTCTTTTATCCTTTTATTTAAGAGGTTTATGGCGAGTATTTTCTCGTAAATAATGTGTGCGGATAATATTAGTTAATTAACGAAGGTGTTCGTTTTGTCAAGTCACTAAGCTATCAGGTAATCCGCTTCGGTGATCTTATCTCCAGAAAATTTTAGAAGAAACGATTTTTAACTTGATACGATTCTGAGTTTTTATTTTTAAAGGAAGCGCCGACTTAGTTTCATTTCTCTTAATAGGTTAAATGATTTTAGTTTTTGGGGAAGGTGATTTATAATGTGGTAAAAGAACCAAATAGCTTAATTTTTTGAAGAGGCTATTTGGTTCTGATTAATGATTTTAGAAATGGATAATTCCTAATTATTTAGCCGGAGGCAAAATAACGTTGTCAACCACATAAATAACGCCATTAGCAGCAGGTACGGTTGCTATGATGTTTGCATTTCCATTAATTACAGGTTTGCCATCTTTCATAATAATGGTGATGTTTTCACCGTTTACCTGTCCAATAGTTTGTCCATCTGTAAAGTTTTCTAATTTCAATACACCTAAAGAAACATGGTACTGTAATAAATCCGCTAGATCGTCTTTGTTTTCTGGTTTTAAAAGATTCTCTACGGTACCAGCAGGTAATTTATCAAATGCTGCATTGGTTGGTGCAAAAACGGTGAAGGGACCGGCGTTCGTCAAGGCGTCTACTAAACCGGCTGCTTTTACCGCAGCAACTAGCGTAGTGTGGTCTGGGCTGCCCATTGCAACTTGTACCACATTTTTCTGGGAATCGTCATCTTGTACAGACGATTGTCCGCCACCCACAACTTCTTGATTTGGTTCTGTAGCATCTGATGCTGACTCGGAATTATTGCAACTTGCAAAAACCACCATGCAAATCATTGACAGTAATAAGATTTTTCTCATAATTTTTTAGTTTTTTACCCTAGCAATGTGCTGACAATAAATTGACAAGTCTATGACCTTCGTCAAAATAAAACACGTTGTTTCTCACATTTTAGAAATGAGGAAGTCAATTATGTGTTTTGCGCCTTGTTATCTCGGGGCTTAAAAGAAAACTAGGTATTTAGCTGAAAAAAGGGGGGCTTTGCCAGTAAAGTGTAAAGAAATCGGATGTTGGTGTATGTGCAAAACTACCGACTAGGAAGCGATAAAATAATATTCGTTCCCTAGTTCAAAGTGGTTTATAAATTCATTTCCACTTACTGGCTTGCCAACTTTTAAAAATGATTCTAGCGTATAAATTTGCAAACCAATATCGTTATGCAAGTAATTGTACAAATCTAAAGGGCTTGTGCCGTAGAAATCGCTGGCGCCTTTTCCGCATTCAAACAATACCATTGGCTTATTCTGCTTCAGCAGATTTTTGGCGCCTTTAATTACGTCAAATTCACCACCTTCCACATCAATTTTTATAAAATGAATTATTTGATTTGGGCCAATAACATCGTCGAGCGCTCTTTTGGCAACCGTTATTTCCGCAATGTCAGGATTGTGGATTGCGTATTTTCGTTTTTTGATACCGCTATAAGCTTCATCGTTTCTTACAAATTGAAATGTCGTTTCTCCATTGCTATACGATAGCGCATATGGGAATATATGCGCTCTGTGTGTGTATTTCGTTTTTAGTGACTCGAATAAATGGGGTAGTGGTTCAAAAGCAAAATGGGTTCCTTTGGGTGCAAAGCTCAGCATCAAATCTAAAATCTCACCTTTATGGCAACCTACATCTATACAATTATCACTTGCTGATAAAAATTTTTTCAATATAGCTCTTGTAAGTCTATCGTATTTGATGTTTTTCGAAAGATCTAAATGCAGAAATATTAAAAATTCTTTAAGGATATTTTTAAACATAGGGTGGTGTAATTTAGATTAGCCCTTAAACAAAGAAAACCATCCTTTCGGACGGTTTTTCTGTGATCCCGCTGGGATTCGAACCCAGGACCACTACATTAAAAGTGTAATGCTCTACCAGCTGAGCTACGGAATCGATTGTTTTTAAGAAGATTTGATAAAAAAAGCCTCAATCGCTGAGGCTTTTGTAATACTGGTGATCCCGCTGGGATTCGAACCCAGGACCACTACATTAAAAGTGTAATGCTCTACCAGCTGAGCTACGGAATCATACTTTATAAAACTTATAATGGTTTTGTAAAGTTGTGCAAAGATAGATATTCTGCTGTAGTGTGCAAATGAATTAATATTTTTTTTTAATAGATATTGCTAACCTGCTAAATATCAATTATAATCATTTATCCATGCGCCCTAATTGTAGTATTGAGCGTATAGTAACATCGTAACAATTATAGTTTATCTAAAAATTTTAAATTTATGGCGCTATATTCAAAACCGATATGGATCTGATACAGATAGAACGAGCACTGCAAAATCGTTTAGGATTTAATGATATGCTGATTTTCGCAAAGCTTACAGCGAGCAGTAAAATAAATTGCAGAGATATGATGAGTTTATGTATCCATAAAAATCCACAGATAGCCTTCAGAGCCTCGTGGGTTTTAGATACTGTAACTGTTTTGGATCTGGATGTTTTTTTAGTAAACCTATCTGTTTTTTTAGAATTATACCCAACAATTACCAATTCCAGCGTACAGCGTTGTTTTACCAAAATAATGATGTTGCTGACTGCAAGTAAGTTGATAAACACAGTAGGGAATGAGCCAGACAGGTTTGAAGAATGTTTAAGCGCTACATTTGACTGGCTTCTTAATCCAAAAACTCCTGTTGCGGTACAAAGCAATGCTTTGGAAGTTGTTTTTCAGTTATCGCCATACTATGATTGGGTTTTAGAAGAATTAACTGTTATGCTCGAAGAAAAATTAGTTTCGTCGTCGCCAGCGTTAATTTCTAGAGCTAAACGGCTTTTAAAGAAAATTAATTGATTTTATTGTACATTTTTGGGCTATGGATAATTTGAGTGATCAGGCGTTAAAAGTGCAGGTTTTTAATATTTGTTTCGAAGCTTTAAACACAAGATTGACTGATCTTAGAGCAGAGGTTGTACAGCTGAGATTAAGCATAGCTAACGATTCTAAAAGCAGCATGGGTGATAAGTACGAAACTAGTCGGGAGATGATGCAACAAGAGATTAATAGGTTAGAACAGCAGATTGCGTTAACTGGTCAGCAACTGTTCAATTTAAAAGCAATCAATTTAGATAAATCATATGCTCAAATAGAAAAAGGTAGCTTAGTACGAACCAGTATGGGTTTGTTTTTTATTGCTGTGAGCTATGGCGAGGTTAAAATAGCTGCGCAATCCTGTTTTGTGATTTCTGAGATTGCTCCATTAGCCAAGCTTTTGTTCAACACAAAATTAGGCGGTAGCTTCGAGCTTAATAAGAAGTTAGTCGAAGTATTGGCAGTCTGTTGATTTAGATAATGTTTTTGCTAAGCAACGTGTTGAGAACTGCTTATACGGAAACGCAGTGCTAGTGCTTTTGCTACAGCATCAATTAGTGTTTGGTCAATATCGTCGGAATCATTAGTGCCAGTTAGCGTCCAACTATTTCCTGTTTTAATAAAATTATAGGTGTTGCCCCCCATAAAAACTTCTAATTCTGATTGTGTTGATGGTTTTTCGGTTAGTACCTGAAAAATAACATCTGCTTTTTCGTGATTGATTCTTAATAATACTGGCATAATTTCGGAGCGAATATATTCAAGCCTTGTTTCTAATGTTACTAATTGTTATCAACACCTGTTAACTCACTGAAAGCTAAGCTTTGATTAGTAGGTTTACATGAAAAAGTTGATGAAATTGAAAAGGAGGCGAACCTCCTTTTACTATTAATTAGTTTTTTACTTTGTCTAGCTGATGTTCAATTCCGCGTTTGATTTTTTGTAAACAATCATGAATTGCTTTTGATATATCATCAGATTGTGAGCTGGCGAATATTGGCTCTAGGTTTTCAAGTCTAGCTTCTATGTTGCACTTTTTGTCGTCAGCACCTCCTTTTTCACCTCCGTTTTCATCGCTTAAATGAACTTCTACTCGGGTTAAATAACTGTCAAATCGTTGCAGTTTCTCATTAAAAAGGTTGGTAATGTAAGTGTTAAGTTCTTCTTTACCTTCAATGTGGTTGTCTGTATTTATTTGGATTATCATAATAAAAAGTTTAATAAATTATGGCAAATTGCGTACCTAATATTAGGTTAAAGTGGTTTAAATAGCAATTGTTTTTGAAACTTTCTTAGCAGATTTTTGAAATAGCAAATAATCAACCTTTTATGGTTTTATATAAGGGCATCAAAGTTGTTTAATACCCCAAAAAGAATTTAAATATGAGAATTAAAGAAATACTATTGCTGTTTATTGTGTGTTCGTTTATGGTAGTGTCCTGTTCTAAGGGCAGGCATGAAGAGTTTGGGCGTGACTTGGCCAAGGCGTTTAAAAGTAAGAAATACAAAGATTTTGACACTACCTCTTACAATGAAGTTTTTAAAGCCGAGTTTAAAAAAATAAAGCCACAACTTCATGATCCAATTTGGATCAGTAAGATTTATAAGGAAGAGGATAAGGGTTTGACCCTGTTGGGAGATTTTTTGGTTGATGGCAGATTGGATACCTTGAACCAATATTTGCTGAATTCAAGATTTCATGGGCTTAACCCTGATTACTTCCACGCAAAGATTATTGCCGATCTATTAACTCAGGTGAAGACCAAAAAATTTAAATCGGTAGAAGAGAGCTATCCTGTACTTGCACAGTTGGAGCTTTACTGTGCTGATGGTTTGATCAATTACGCTGGTATACTAAAGTATGGAGCAGTAAATCCAAGAACAGTGTTGAAGCGATATTATGTGGATGTAAAACGTCCGCAAATTATTGAAGCACAACAGGCATTAGATCAAATAGACATTGCAAAGTTTTTAGCAGACATTCAGCCAAAAAATGGTTACTATCAGCGTTTAATGAATTTGTTGATTAACGATGGTAAAACCGACGCCAAAAGATTAACCACAGAAGACAAAGAGAAAATATATTTGTCTATGGAACGTTTGCGCTGGCCAGTGAAAGAATATAAGGGGAAATATCTGTTGGTAAATATCCCAGAGTTTCAGTTGAGATTAATCGAAAACAACACAACTAGTTTAAAAATGAAGGTTTGTGTTGGTGAAGCTGGAGGGCATGAAACCCCTATTCTAAGTGGTATGATTGATAGAATGCAGGTAAACCCAGTTTGGAATATACCAAAAAGCATTGCCAGCACCGAGATTTTAAGCAGTTTAAAGCGAGATCCATACTATCTGGAAGCAAAAAACATGGTTGCGTATAGAAATGGGGAATTAATTAACTCTCCAGAGATCGATTGGAAAAACGTAGACATTTCACAGTATTCATTTAAGCAAAACCCAGGGGAAGATAATTCATTAGGTCAAATCAAATTTATTTTTCAAAATCCTTACGCCATTTATTTACACGATACGCCAGCCCAAGCCATGTTTGGTCAAGATATGCGAGCTGTAAGTCATGGTTGCGTGAGGGTACAAAAGCCCATAGATTTAGCAAAGTTTTTGTTGAACGATGAATCTAAATTGAATAAAGTAGAAAAAGAAATTCAGGCTTCTTCAAATGGACAAAAAGTTGAGGCGAGGTGGCAGATGGTTAAAGATCCAATTCCTGTTTTTATATCTTACTACACCGCCTGGACAAATGATGATGGTACCTTAGTGAGCTCTAAAGACGTTTATGGGTATGATAAGATGCTATTACCGAAACTTAAGCCTTACATGGCCAATTTGTAAAATATCTTAACAACCGAGGGTGTAAAAGCTCTCGGTTTTTTTATGGACAATAGGTAATGATTAAGGATATTTTAATTTGAAGTACAAAATGCTTCCCGCAAAAATTAAAGTTATGCCATTGGCTATTGTAACAGGTAGGTCATTAACCCATATCCCATATATTAGCCAGAGTGTAACCCCTAAAACAAATAGAAGATACATGGAAAGCGAGATGCTTTTGGTGTTTTTAGTTCTGATGATTTTTAACGCTTGCGGAACAAAAGAAACAGTAGTGCAAAATGCTGCAGCTAACCCAATTACGGTACTTAGGTTTTTCATTAATTCTTTTTATCGAAATCTAATCTAACAGAGAATACATTGCTGTATAAGCCATCGCTTTGGTTTCCGATATTTGTTAAAGCATAATCGATGGAGAAATTTTTGATCTTTACGCCCAAACCCAAATTAGGTTGAAACTGGTATTGTTGAGCTCTATCAAAGTCTGTTGTTTTCTGGATGTTACCAACCCCGGTTCGTAAAAAGATGGTTTTTTTATAGTTAGCTTCTAAACCGATAGTAGGGTCAATACTTACAGGTTTAGCAGCAATCAATACGTTACGTTTACCATCTGTTGTGAAATTTAGATCGGCTTCGGCAAGTATTCCTATTTTTTCTGTGATTTGGGTTTCGTACGCAGTTCCTAAAATTATACGTGGAAGTGTTGTTTCTGTCGAATTTTTTGGGATGTCATTTCCGGTAGCGGTATAAATACTCGAAAATTTATCAGGATTGTAGCTCCAAGCATTAAATGTGGTGGTGATATCTCGGCCAACTGCCGCAAAGGTGAATTTCTTAAATTTGTATTGCGCAGCAACATCAATCCCAAAACCCCATGATTTTCCGTACTCGCCAACTTTACGATGTATGATTTTAACATTTGCACCATAACTCAGTCCGTTTTCTCCTGCTTTCTTCTGCCTTCTGGCGTAACTAAACAGAAAAGCATAATCTGCTGCCGAAAAAGATTTCACTCTATTATAGTTGATGTTTCCATCCGCATCAATCAATTCTGAAGTATCTGGAATATCATCCACACCGAAACGGATTAACGATGCGCCAACAACCGCAGTATTATCTGCAACAAATGTGGAAAAACCTGCATAATCATATTTTGCAATCCCAGAAAAATACTCTGAGTGCATTAAACTAGCTTGTGATTGGCTTTTCATGTTCATCAACGCCGCCGGGTTCCAATAGCCCGCTGTAACGTCTGATGACGACGCAACTACAGAGCCTGCCATCCCAAACGCTCTTGAACCTACTCCAATCTGTAAAAATTCATTAGAATACTTTCTCGTTTGTGCGTTTACAAATAGGGGTAAGCTTAATAGAAAATAAAAAAAAAGGCGTTTTATCATCAATTTATTTGTGCAGAGATTTGGTCAAAGATAATTATAAAATCTTCACGTAATTTTATTTTGTATTTTATTAAACGATCAGTTATCGCTGTTTCCTGTTCTTCGCTAAAAGGATTTTCCCATAGGCGCATACAGATTCTTTTTAGCGCATAGGTGATTTTTTTATCATCAGCATAACTATATAGGTATTGCTCCTTTATAAACCGATCGAAAAAAGCCAGAAATTTATCTTCGTTAGCAATCTTGTTCAATTGCAAAAATATCCTGATTTCACTTTCCTTTACCAGAGCTAACTGGCTGTAGAGTTTTTCGATGGATAGCAGTTTTTCTGCGATAAGAATACTATCTAAAAGTAATTCTAAACTTATATGCCCTAAGAAAAAAGGTTTTACTGGCGAGTTTAGCAGTTCTTCTCGAAGAACTAGTTTGATTTGATGCTGATGATGTAAAAAAAATGAAGAGCTGTGGAATATTCGGTCTACTTCTAAATGTCTTTTCCAGCCTTTTAAAATAGCTTCTTGATTAGTGTTTGTTAGAAACTTACCACTATGTTTTTCGGGATGGATAGTCCAATTTTTGTCAGCGTTTTTTATCAAATCGGGCAAAAGCATGCCAAACACTTTATAAGGGTTGTTCTTGTTTCTATCAAAATAATAATGCGACAAAAAATTCATAAAAACAAGGTAAAGGGTTTGGGCTAAGCTTTAATCATGCAAAATGCATATTCAAAATGAGATCTTAAACATTGTGCGTAAATAACACCCGCAATTTTAAAGCTAAAATAAATCAAATAAAACTAAAACATACTTATACTTTTCTGTTCTCTTCGCTGGTAAATCATATATTTGCGCTTTTCTAAGATAATAACAAATTTTAAATAAATAGAAGATGAATTTTGTTGAAGAGTTGCGTTGGAGAGGTTTGATCCAAGATATTACACCCGGCACAGAGGAAGAGCTTTCAAAAGGAATGACTGGTGGGTATATTGGCTTTGATCCAACTGCAGATTCATTGCATGTGGGTGGTTTGTTGCAGATTTTTACCTTAATGAGATTTCAAAGAGCAGGGCATAAGCCTTTCGCTTTGGTTGGTGGTGCAACAGGTATGGTTGGTGATCCATCTGGAAAATCTCAAGAGCGAAATTTATTGTACGAGGATACTTTGGCTATCAACGTAAAGGGAATAAAAGGGCAGTTAGAGCGTTTTTTAGATTTCGATTGCGGTGCAAATAGTGCCGAGATTGTAAACAACTTCGATTGGTTTAAAAACTATAGCTTCTTAGATTTTATTAGAGATGCCGGTAAGCATATTACGGTAAACTATATGATGTCTAAAGATTCGGTAAAGAAACGTTTAGAAAGTGAAGTTGGGATGTCGTTCACCGAATTTTCTTACCAACTAATCCAAGGCTATGATTTTTACTATTTGTGGAAACATAAGAACTGTAAGCTACAAATGGGCGGGTCTGACCAGTGGGGGAATATTGTTACCGGAACAGAGTTTATTAGAAGAAAAGACGGCGGACATGCTTTTGCTTTAACATCTCCGTTAATCAAAAAAGCCGACGGAACTAAATTTGGTAAAACAGAAGGCGGTAATATCTGGTTAGATGCCAAAAGAACCAGTCCTTACCAGTTCTATCAATTTTGGTTAAATTCAACCGACAGCGATGCTGAAAACTACATCAAGATATTTACTTTCTTTAACAAAGAAGAGATTGATGCTTTAATTGAAGAACATACAAAGGCGCCACATTTAAGAACATTGCAAAAAGCCCTGGCAAAGGATGTTACAGAAAGGGTACATGGTTCAGAAGCTTTACAAACAGCTTTAAGTACCACAGATTTTCTTTTTGGGAATGGCTCTTTGGATTTTTTAAACGCAATGGACGAGTCGCAGGTTTTGGATGTTTTTGAAGGCATTGCGCAGTTTGAAGTCTTTAAATCCGAGTTTGAGGAAGGGGTAGATATGCCTACTTTATTAGCTGAAAAAACAAGTATTTTCCCATCAAAAGGAGAGGCTAAGAAAATGATTGCCGGCGGAGGTGTTTCTATTAATAGAGAGAAGCTAAGTGCTGTAGAATTATCATCAAAAGATTTGCAAGCTATTAATAATCAGTTTTTAGTGGTGCAAAAGGGCAAGAAAAACTATTTTTTAATTAATTTGAAATAAGTTTAAATATCAGACATATATGTGATATATTTGTATATATGTCTGATTATAATAAAAATATTGTTGAAGATCCCTTAGCTGTTTATAGCACCCATTTCTACGATGTAGGTCAGCAAATGATACTGCTCTTTGGCGGTATTGGCGCTTTAAAGCTACAGTCAAATGTGGTTTCTGATTTTGATTTATTAGAGCTAACCCGTCGGGGCATTCCAAAAAAAGCAATTTTAGGTTTAATCAAAAAGATCTCTTTAACTATTCAAGAGTTAGCGGGGGTTATGCATATTAACGAAAGGACTTTTCAACGTTTTAACGATACAGATTTTGTGAAATCAGAATACTCTGAAAAAGCAATTGAACTGGCCCGCTTATATGCCCGTGGCGAAGAAGTTTTTGGTTCTTTAGATAAATTTAAGCTTTGGATGAAAACCCCTTCTATTGTGTTTAAAAATAATACACCTTTTGCTTTATTAGATTCTTCAATTGGTTTTGGTTTGGTTTTTACTGAGCTTGGCCGTATCGAACACGGTATATTTTCTTAAATGCAGCTATACAGGTTAGGTGTTTGCCATTATGCGGATAGCTTAAGTGGAGAAGGTGCTAAAATATATGGCGGTAGGTGGAATTCTGAAGGTGTGCCTGCTGTTTATTTTGCAAGTTCGAGAGCGTTAGCGGTTTTAGAGGTTTTGGTGCACTTGCCAACTGGTTTACTTCCCAAAAATTACTGTATGGCAATTTTTGAATTTGATGCTGAGTTTGCGGAATTCAATCCAGAAGATTTACCTGAGAAATGGCAGGTTTATCCTTTTTTAAAACGGACGCAGACTTTAGGGAATCAATTTTTTAAGCAAAATGAATTTCCAGTTCTAAAAGTTCCTTCGGCAATAGTTAGTGGCGATTTTAATTATGTTGCCAATCCATTACATCCCTATATCAAGAAAATTAAATTTATAGAAAAAGTGAGTTTCTCTTTTGACGACCGCTTGCTGTAACACTTATTAAAGCACCATGAGATTACAGCCTCTGATGTCACTATCATCAAATCTTCCTAAAACTTCAAATGTTCCGTTTAGATAGGTTTTGCCTAAATCTTGCGTAGCAATAAACGAACAAGAGTGCATATTTGCTAAATCGATCACATTTATTCCTCCAGATTTTTCAACATTCAATAAGCTCAACGGATCGTTTGTATCGCGTATAAGCACTTTCATCCAAGGCGGACAATCGAAAACTCCATCTCCTTTAGAGTAAGCTTGAGAAAGCAATTCCGTCATCCCGTACTCGGAGTGTATTTTAGAAATACCAAAGCCTTTGGTTAAAACGTGGTGCAATTCTTCGCGTACCATTTCTTTGCGTTGTCCTTTCATGCCTCCAGTTTCCATTACTATCAAATTCGGGAAATGGATTTTAAAAGTTTCTGTAAAATCTAAAAGCGCATAAGTAACACCTATTAAAATGGTTTTTTGACCAGATTCTTTTAGGGTGTTTAAGGTGTCAAACAACTCTGCGTGGTTGTGCAAGAAAAAGCCACTTTTTTGATGGTTTGATTTTTTAATTAAATCGTTAACCATGTAAATCAACGAAGAGCCTTCGCGTTCTAAGTAATTCGGTAATAAGGCTAAAATGCAAGTATTCTCAATGTCGCCGTAAAACAATTCAAACGCTTTTAAATAACTCTGTTGGTACAGGTTTACATCTTGTACGTAATGTTTGCTGGTTAAAATACCTGTTGTGCCCGAGCTAGAGAACACCACATCGGCGAAAGCTTGGTCTTCTATAATTTGGTGGGTTTTAAAAAAAGAAATCGGTAAAAAAGGGATTTCTTTATAATACCTAAGGCTATCCGGTTTTAGTTTAAGCGCATCAACAAAGTCTTTATAAACCGAAATGGTTTGATATTGCAACTTAAAAACATCCAAACAGGTGTGGTTAAACTCGGTTTCGTTTTGGATGTTAAAAATATTCATATTCAAATATAGTAAAACGCCGTTTCATTAATTTTAAAAATATAAATGTGGGCGGTCTTTTAATCAAAATGTATAGCTTTGGTTTTAAATTTAATAAGCAAGTTTTGAGTATCAGTGTTAAGGCATTAAGCAAAAATTACGGCTCACAAAAAGCAGTTGATGAAATTTCATTTGAAGCCAAGCCTGGAAAAATCTTAGGTTTTTTAGGTCCAAATGGTGCGGGGAAATCTACAACAATGAAAATGCTAACTTCCTTTATCCCAAAAACAGCTGGTTCGGCACAAGTTTGTGGTTTTGATATTACAGAAGAATCTCTAGAAGTACGCAGAAACATCGGCTATTTGCCCGAAAATAATCCGCTTTATACAGACATGTACGTTAAGGAGTTTCTGTATTTTATTGGTGATGTTTACCATCTAAGAAATCTAAAATCTCGTGTTGAAGAGGTTATTAAGTTAACCGGATTAGAAAAGGAACAACATAAAAAGATTGGAGCGCTATCAAAAGGTTACAAGCAGAGGGTAGGTTTGGCACAAGCCATTATCCATGATCCAAAAGTATTGATTTTGGACGAGCCAACATCGGGCTTAGACCCAAATCAACTGATAGAAATTAGGGCATTAATTAAAGAGCTGGGTAAAACTAAAACCGTGGTGCTATCAACGCATATTATGCAAGAAGTAGAGGCCATTTGCGATGAAATTGTGATTATTAACAAAGGTAAAATAGTAGCGAGTGACACCTTATCCGGACTTTTGGAGAAACATCAAGAAAGTACTTTGGAGCCTATTTTTGTGAAGCTTACGAAGGAACCCAACTAACCAGAAAAAACATATCAACATCAAATGTTAACCATTTTTAAAAAAGAACTTTTCGCTTACCTCAATTCTTTGGTGGCTTACATTACCATCGGTGTTTTTCTGTTGGTTTTAAGCTTATTTCTTTGGGTTTTTCCCGATACCAGTCTGTTAGATTATGGTTACGCAAGTTTAGATAGCTTATTTAGTACGGTTCCGTATTTATTTATGTTCCTAATTCCTGCAATTACCATGCGAACCTTTGCAGAAGAAAAAAAGGAAGGCACTTTTGAACTGCTAGCCACTCGCCCATTAACCGACTGGCAAATTGTTTTGGGTAAGTATTTTGCATCTTTAACGCTGGTTTTATTTGCACTGTTGCCAACCTTGGTTTATTACATTTCAGTATATCAGTTAGGCGCAATAAAAGGGAATATTGATTCTGGTGCCGTAATAGGATCGTATATCGGTTTGTTTTTATTGGGTGCAACGTTTGTTGCCATTGGTGTTTTTTCATCATCGCTAACTAAAAATCAGATTATCGCTTTTACGATAGCTGTTTTTTTAAGTTTCTTCGCTTTCAGCGGATTTGATTCCATGAGCCAGATTTTATCACTCCAAAAATTTGATAGCGTATTGATTAATCTGGGGATAAACGAACATTACCAATCTATAAGTAGAGGGTTGTTGGATTCCAGAGATCTAATTTATTTTTTGAGTGTGATTGCTTTATTTTTACTGGTTACAAAAACAGTTTTGGGAGGTAGAAAATGGTAAATCAGCAACGCAAAAAGGATATACTGCAATTGGTGATTGCTTTGGTTGCTATTGTTGTTTTAAATATTGTTTCTCAATACGCATTTACGCGGATTGATTTTACCAAAGAAAAGCGCTACACCATTTCGCCAATTAGCATCCAAATTTTAGAAAACTTAAAAGCGCCGGTTAAAATTACTGTCTTTTTAGAAGGTGAGTTTCCATCGGGATTTAAGCGTTTAAGAAGTGCAACCAAAGATTTATTGATTGATTATAAAGCATACGCAGGAGAAAATATTCAATTTGAGTTTGTAAATCCGTTGGAAGGTAAAAATCAGCAACAGCAAGAAGAAATTTACCAAGAATTAGCACAAAAAGGAATTGAACCCACTAACCTAAGCGTTAAAACAGAATCAGGCTTAAGCCAGAAAGTGATTTTTCCCGCTGCAATGGTGAATTCTGGTAGCCAGAGTATACCTGTGAGTTTATTGCAGAATAGAATTGGGATAAGTCCAGAAGAGGTGTTGAACAACTCTATTCAGAACCTAGAATATGCTTTTTCATCTGCCATAAAAAAGGCGGTTTCGGGCGGTAAGCCAAGAGTGGGCTTTACAGAAGGCAACGGAGAGTTGGATGATTTGCAACTGCAGGATGCCATGAAATCACTTGCAGACGGTTATGAAGCTGGACGAATTAATTTAACTGATATTACCAATGAAGGTTTAAAGAAGTTAAAGGTAATGGTGATTGCGAAACCTGAAACCGGATTTTCTGAATTGGAGAAATATAAAATTGATCAGTTTTTGATGCGAGGCGGTAAAATTATCTGGACTATTGACCAAGTAAACGCCGATTTGGACAGCATGCGCAACGGTGCTCGTCAAGAGCAACTCGCCTTTCAAAAAAAGCTAAATTTAGACGATCAACTTTTTACCTATGGTATACGCATCAATTATGATTTGGTAGGCGATATGAATTGTGCACAAATCCCAGTAAATGTGGGTACAGCTGGCGGACAACCTCAGATACAGTTAGTGCCATGGCTTTTTTACCCTATTATTATGCCGGTAAGTACGCATCCGATGGTTAAAAATTTGGATGGGATTAAAACAGAATTCATCAATACAATTGATACCATTTCGGTGGCAAATATTAGACACACTATATTATTGACCACTTCGCCATTTAATAGAGAACTGGAAACGCCTAACATCATTTCATTAAAAATGATAGAAGAAACACCAGATCCTAAGCTGTTTCAAAGTACACCAAAACCTGTTTGTGTGCTTTTAGAAGGGAAGTTTAAATCTAATTTTGTAACACAAGCAATTCCAGAAGGAGCGGATTTAGGCACTAAAACGATTAATAAAAGTGAGTTTACCAAAATGTTAGTATTTAGCGATGGTGACGTTTTTAAGAGTCAGGTAAGCGGTAAAGATGGTTCGGTTTTTCCGTTAGGCTACGATAAATACAGCCAGCAAACTTATGGTAATAAAACCTTTTTATTAAACGCAGTCGACTATCTTACAGATGATTCGGGCTTAATTGCATTACGATCAAAAGAGATTAAGTTAAGGCTGTTAGATAAAGGTAAATTGGTAGCTGATAAAGTACAGTGGCAACTAATTAATACATTAATTCCGTTATTTATATTGATCTTTTTCGGAATTTTTCAACATCTTTATCGCAAACGGAAGTATGCAGGTTAAAATTCATATTTTTGTTTTTTAAAAGCCTTAAACAAACAAAACAATAAGATGAGATTCATTGTTTCTACGTCAACATTACTAAAACATTTACAAGCGGTAAGCGGAGCATTAAGCAATAGCGCAGTTTTGCCTATACTTGAAAATTTTTTATTCGAAATTAAGGATAGCACCTTAGTCATTTCTGCTACAGATTTGCAAACAAGCATGACCACTTCATTAGCCGTAGAGTCTAAAGAAGGCGGTAAAGTAGCTGTTCCATCAAAAATATTATTAGATACTTTAAAAACTTTGCCAGAACAGCCCGTTGCTTTTTCTGTAGACGATACAACTTTCGCTATAGAGATTAGTGCTGGCGACGGTAAATATCGTTTAAGCGGCGAAAACGGAGAAGATTTTCCTAAAATCCCAACCGTAGAAAACGCATCATCAGTTAATTTGCCAGCAGCTGTTTTAGCAGAAGCCATCAGCAAAACTATTTTTGCGGTAAGTAATGACGAGTTACGTCCAGCAATGACAGGTGTTTTTTGTCAATTGTCTCCGCAAAACGTAACCTTTGTGGCTACTGATGCTCATAAATTGGTGCGTTATAGAAGAAACGATGCAAAGGCAGAAGAAGCTACATCATTCATTTTGCCTCGTAAAGCTTTAAATCTTTTAAAATCTTCTTTACCATCGGAAGAAGTGAATGTTTCTATTGAATACAATTCAACGAGCGCTTTCTTTAAATTTGCAAACATCAACTTAATTTGTCGTTTGATTGATGAGCGTTACCCAGATTACGAAGCGGTAATTCCTCAAAACAACCCCAACAAATTAACCTTAGAAAGAGCTTTGTTTTTGAATTGCTTGAAAAGGGTAGTTATTTTTGCAAATAAAACTACACATCAGGTAAGGTTGAAAATTAGTGGCGCAGAACTGCACATATCTTCAGAAGATATCGATTTTGCAAATGAAGCTCACGAACGTATCAGCTGTCAGTTTGATGGTGATGATATGGAGATCGGTTTCAATGCCAAATTTTTGATTGAAATGTTGAACAACCTGTCGGGCGAAGAAATTACCATTGAAATGAGTACGCCGAACAGAGCTGGAATTTTGTTCCCAAGTATTAAAGACGAGAACGAAGACATTTTAATGTTGGTGATGCCAGTAATGTTGAACAATCACGCTTAAGCGTAATAATATTTTAAAAATAAATGGCTTGGTATAATAAACTGGGCCATTTTCGTTTTATTTGGTGACGATATAAAAATCATGTTTAAATCGATACAAAGTGTCTCTTTTGTTTTGCTGAGTTTTTTTGCCTTGGCTTTTTTGCTTAATGGCTGCGAGCCAGTAGGCGAAGAACTGCAGGTTGGAGAAGCAAATCTCCGAATTATAAATGCTGCGCCAGAGGCTAATGAATATAGTTTTTTCATCAACGATTCTTTAAAAACCGGTCAGCCGTTGAAGTTTGGAGAAGGAAGTGCCTATTTAAAAGTTTCTGCCGGTACAAATGGCGTGTACACTAAGTTGAACGATGCAATAATTCCAAATACTAAAATCAGTCTGTTTTTGCAGCAAGAGACAAATTACACTTTGTTTTTAGCCGGTTTAGCCTCAAAAGATTCATTAATATACCTTTCCACTTTAGATAACAATAAAATTTTGTCTGATACGATGGCTACAGTAAGGTTTATCAACGTAGCTCCAGATGCTAAAGCTCTGAATTTGGTGTTTCAGGAAAACTTGGTGGATAGTGTTAACGTAATTAGCGGCGTAAATTACAGGTCATCCTCGGTGTATATAAAAATCAAACCTTCCAATTATTTTCTACGCATCAAAAAAACAGGAGGAGCGGAGGCTTTAGCAAATTTAGACAACTATAAATTAGAAGCCGGTAAGATATATACATTTTGGGCAAAAGGCTTAATCAGTGGTAGTGGTGCTTATGCCTTAGCACTAAAAGTTCTGCAAGATAATTAGCTCAAAAAGAAATCATTTAAAGCCATCAAAACCAGTAAAATATCCGAAGCTAATTGTTAGCTTTGCGCAAAAAGAAATTCCCTTGGAAATACTATCACATATTATCGATTTCGTTATTCATATTGACGTTCACTTAAGTGAAATTATAAGAGATTATAGGGTTTGGACTTACCTTATTCTGTTTCTGATTATTTTTGCAGAAACAGGTTTAGTAGTTGTGCCGTTTTTGCCTGGCGATTCCTTATTGATTGCGGCAGGCGCTTTGGTTTCTGTTGGAGATACGGGCATTAATATTTACCTGTTGGCAGTACTGTTAATTATAGCGGCCATTGTGGGCAATACAGTAAATTACGAAATTGGACGATATTTTGGAGCAAGGGTTTTTAAGCCCGGGAACAAAGTTCTGAAATTAGAGTATTATGACCAGACCAAAGATTTCTTTTTGAAACATGGTGCTAAAGCCATTATTATTGGTCGCTTTTTACCGATTTTAAGAACCGTAGTTCCGTTTGTTGCCGGTATTGGTAAATTGGCTCGTGGTCGTTTTAACTACCTTAACGTAGTAGGCGGTATCATCTGGATTGTATTGTTCCTTTTTGCTGGATACTTTTTAGGTAGGTTTGACTTCTTTAAGAATAACTTCTCGTTAATTGTTCTGATTGTGATTATCGTTACTATTTTGCCTGCGGTTTACGCGGCAGTAGCAAGCAGATTTCCGAAGAAAAAAGCAGTTTAACAAAGGCTTTTTTTGATATCTAGCTAGCCCAATTTTATTGGGCTAGTTTTTTTTGAAGTCATTTATTTTAGGAGGAGGAATGCTGCCTTAGCTCAAATAAACACCATCTTCTTTAGTGCCTTCATCAAGCACAACAGATACATGCTCTTTTAAAACGGTAGAGAGTTCTAAACCTACAAAATCCGTTGCTACCGGAAAATTTTTATGGCTTCTGTCAATTAGTACTACCGAACGTAATTTTTTAAGTGGGATGTTTAAAAACACGCCTAATCCGTAAGCCAATGTTCTGCCGCTACTCAAAACATCATCAACTAAAATAATCACTTTATTTTCACATTCTTTGATCGGAACATCAATTGATGATTCTAGCTTGGAACTGTCCTTGTTGAGTTTCAATTTAACAATGGTGATTTTTAGCTTAGATATTTTAGACAGCACTTCCTCAAGTCTAATTGCCAAACGATATCCTCGGGCAACCACACCAGCCAAAACAATTTCCTCTTCATCAAAATTATCTTCTAAAATTTGATAAGCAATTCTGTTTATTTTCTGTTGTATTTGATGTTTGTCTAAAATCAAAAGTCTTTTCGAGCTCATACTACTTGTTTATGTTGCTAAAATAAATAATTAAAATGGGATTGAGAGTCGAGGTAGCGTTTTGATAAATGAAAACTGAAAGGTTATCCAAATTGAAATGAAATGTTGGAAAGCTAGATTTAGGAAGATCAATTTGAATTTGAGAATGTGCTATACGTAAATCTTTAACCACAGAGTTCACAGAGGACACGGAGCTTTTGTGAAGGAAGAAAAAAGTAGAGACTGATTATCCCTCCAACTCTGTGATCTCCGCGTCCTCCGTGGTAAAAAAAAACACACACCTTGCTCTGTAATCTTAGTGAAAAAACTCTGTGAACTCCGTGGTCAAAAGCAAAAAAGCCTCGATTATTTTTTAATCGAGGCTTTTGATGTCACAATCTCTCCAGAATTTAAAACTCAGCGTTTTTAGGGAATCTTGGGAAAGGAATCACGTCTCTAATATTTGTCATGCCGGTAACAAAAAGCACCAATCTTTCAAAGCCTAAACCAAAACCAGCATGTGGAGCAGTTCCGAATCTACGGGTATCCAAATACCAGTAAAGTTCGTCTTGCGGAATATTCATTTCTTCCATGCGGGTAGTCAATTTATCCAAACGCTCTTCACGTTGCGAACCACCAACCATTTCACCAATACCTGGGAATAAAATATCCATTGCCCTAACAGTTTTTCTGCCTTGCTCATCAGGCTCGTTCATACGCATATAAAACGATTTGATATCCGCAGGGTAATCAGTTAAAATTACTGGCTTTTTGAAATGCTTTTCTACCAAATAGCGCTCATGTTCCGATTGTAAGTCAGCTCCCCATTCGTCAATCAAATATTTGAATTGCTTTTTCTGATTTGGCTTAGATCTTTTTAAAATCTCAATCGCTTCGGTGTAAGTTAAACGCTCGAAACTGTTTTCTAAACAGAAGTTTAACTTAGTCATTAAATCAAACTCACTTCTTTCGGCTTGAGGCTTGTTTTTTTCTTCTTCTGATAAACGGGTTGATAAGAAAGTTAATTCATCTTTACAATGATCAATTGCATACTTAATTACATATTTCAATAAATCTTCTGCCAAATTCATGTTGTCTTCCAAATCGGCGAAAGCAACTTCTGGCTCAATCATCCAAAATTCTGCAAGGTGACGCGTAGTATTTGAATTTTCTGCTCTAAAAGTAGGACCGAAGGTATAAATTTCACCTAAAGCCATTGCTCCCAATTCGCCTTCTAGCTGACCAGAAACGGTTAAGTTTGCAGATCTTCCGAAGAAATCTTCTTTAAAATCTACTGTTCCGTCTTCGTTTTTTGGTGTGTTTTCAAATGGGAGCGTAGTCACTCTAAACATCTCTCCAGCACCTTCCGCATCAGAAGCGGTGATGATTGGGGTGTGTAAATAAACAAAGCCTTTATCGTTAAAAAACTGATGAACCGCAAAAGACAAAGCATTACGCACTTTGAAAATAGCATTAAAAGTATTGGTACGGAAACGTAAATGAGCAATTTCTCTTAAAAACTCTAAGCTGTGTTTTTTAGGTTGTAACGGGAATTTCTCTGCATCACTTTCTCCCAAAATCTCTACAGAGCTAGCTTTAATCTCACAACTCTGACCTTTTCCTAAAGATTCTACCAATTTTCCAGTTACACTAATCGCCGCTCCGGTATTTATTTTCTTTAAAATTTCATCGGGAGTATTTGCAAAATCAACAACTATTTGTAGGTTACCCATGCAAGATCCATCGTTAAGCGCAATAAACTGGTTGTTTCTAAAGGTTTTTACCCAACCCATTACGGTGGTTTCTCTATCAAAATCAGTTGAAGAAAGTATGTTTTTTATTTTTTCTCTTTTAATCATATCAGCAAGCTATTTCTTGTGGGTGCTAAAATACGATAATTTAGAATAAAGAGCGCTTTTTCATTAGAGCAAAGAGCGCTACGCTTTAAGAATAAAGAGCCAAGATGAATTGCGTAATTTTAGAATAAAGACCGCTACGCTATAAGAAGTAAGTAGCAAGAATTAAGACACAAGACGACTTGCATGGTTTGAGAACAAGATTAAGAATCAAGAGATCACTTGCATTCTTGGAGAAACAACAACCAAGTTGCAAGAATTAAGACATGATGACCAACCAATTAAAATATTGATCATGATGCTGTTGGCAGGGAGAAACTACTTACTAAATACAATCTCAAAACCAGAAGCATTATCTTGTTTCTTACCTCTCACCTCTTGCTTCTCAATCTTACCTATCCACTTCCCCCAAAACAATATCCAATGACCCAATAATCGCAACTAAATCAGCGATCATTACGTTTTTAGAGATTTCTGGTAAGACGGATAGATTACAAAAACTTGGTCCGCGGGATTTAATACGGAAAGGTTTGTCAGAACGTCCATCAGCGATAAAGTAAAAACCAACTTCACCTTTTGGGTTTTCTGCTCTGCTATAAAAATCCTGCGCTTTCGGAACAATCTTTTTAGGGCAAAGTGCTCTTGGATCAAACTCTTTGGTGCGTTTATGTTCTTTGGTGAGTTTTTCTACACATTGCTCAATAATCTTTAAAGATTCTTCAATCTCTACTATACGTACTTTGTACCGATTCCAACAATCGCCAATACTACCAACTTCAGCTTTTGCGTAGGCAACTTCGAAATCTAACTCGGGGTAAACCGAATATTCATCAACCCGACGTAAATCATATTTTAAACCAGAACCACGCAACATCGGGCCGGAGCAACCATAATTAATGGCAACATCCAAAGGCAAAATACCCACGTTAACGGTACGGGAAATAAATATCTGATTATCTGTCAAAAGCTCATTCAGTTCCTGCATTTTTGGTTTAAAATAATCTATAAACTCTTTGCATCTATCTTCAAAACCTACCGGAACATCGTAAAATAAGCCACCAACCCAAATGTAATTGTAAAGCATCCTCGCTCCAGAAGCCCACTCCAACATATTCATGATATGCTCACGATCTCTAAAACACCATAAAAAAGGAGTGAATGCGCCAATATCAATTCCGTAAGTACCAATAGCAATCAGGTGAGATGCGATACGGTTCAGCTCACAAACCAAAACCCGGATATATTCTACCCGTTTGGGGATATCGTTTTCAATTCCAAGCATCTTTTCAACGCCCATTACAAAAGCATGGTTGTTGTTCATGGATGCCAGGTAATCCATCCGGTCAGTGTAAGGGATAATCTGAGCGTAATTTAAAGCTTCGCCATGTTTCTCGAAACAGCGGTGCAAATAGCCGATATGCGGAATTACTTCTTTAACAATTTCGCCATCAGTAATCAGCTCCAAACGTAAAACACCGTGTGTGCTAGGGTGTTGCGGGCCGAGGTTTAAAACCATTTCTTCCGCAGCGACGGCTTTGATTTTATTTTGGTAGGCAATTAAGCCATCCTGATATTTATGTGATAAGGTGTTTTGCAAAGCCTATAAATCAATTTTAATATTGTGGTATTGTTCTGCGGTTTTGTAGTCTTTTCTTAATGGAAAGCCGTCCCAGTCGTCGGGTAAAAGGATTCTCCGTAAATCGGGATGATTTTCAAAGTAAATGCCTAGCATATCAAAAGCTTCACGCTCATGCCATTCGGCTGCTTTATAAACGGCGCTTATACTTTTAAAAGAAGGTAGGTTTTCTTCATCGCGATTGTTTTCTGTAGCAATTTTTAAAACCAACGTGTGATTTTTAATGATGGAAGCCAAATGGTAAACTATACCAAATTTCTGCTGTTCCACACCATAATCCACACCACTTAAGCATGACAGAAAATCAAACCAAGTTTGTGGATGATCTCTTAAAAACAAACAAACGTCCGCAATTAAATCTGCTTTGATGATTAAGGCAGGTTGTTTTTGATTGGGCTCTTCGGCGATAATGACTTCTTCGCCAAACTTTTCAATCAATAATTGTTTTACAGTATCAAAAATCATGGCGCTAAACGTTCAAATTTCCAGCTTTGTGATTTATCCTGAACGTATAAAATGCGATCATGTAAACGGTTTGAGCGGCCTTGCCAAAACTCAATTCTGTTAGGTATTACTCGGTATCCGCCCCAATATTCTGGCTTTTCAATTTCTTTTTCTTCATATTTTTTTGTCAGGTTTTCTAGCTTTTCTTCCAAAAACTTCCTATCGGCGATGATTTCGCTTTGTGGCGAGCTTAATGCACCCAGCTGACTCCCTCTTGGTCGAGATTTGAAATACTCGGTAGACTCATCTTCACTAACCCGCTCTACTACGCCTTCAATCCTTACTTGTCTTTCTAAATCAGCCCAAAAAAACACCAAGGCTGCGTACGGACTTTCTGCAATTTCTCTGCCTTTTTTACTGTTGTAATTGGTGTAAAAAACAAAGCCTTCTTCTGTAAATTCTTTCAGCAAAACAATTCGAGCAGAGGGAATTCCGTTAGACGAAGTTGCCAAAGTCATGGCATTTGGTTCTACAACTTTGGCGTTAAGCGCTTCTTGAAACCATTTTTCGAACTGTTGATAGGGATTTTGATCTACATCTTCTTCGTTTAGCGATGCTGAACGGTAATCCTGACGTAGATTTTGAATGGCTGACTTTTCGATGCTCATAGTATGCAAACTTAATCATTGTAAAAATGGTTTTAAAGTAAAGCTTGAATTAATGACGAGGATTAGATTTTAAACCTTTATATTTGGATAAAAAGCAAAAAACAAATGCAGGGTTTAGTTATTGCCATCATTATTATTGGTTTTCTTTATAACGTTTATAACAATTTTAAAAAGGAGGCGGAAAAGGCAGCAGTGAGAGCAAAAGAAGCCGAAGAACTTCAGAAAGCTACTCAGCGAGTTCCGGCTGTGGAAAATAAAAGGGCTACCAGTTATCGCGAAGTGGTGGAGCAACCAGCTTTTCAAACTACTTACAACAAACCGCTAACACCAGAATATGCGCCAGTTGAATCTTTTGGCGATCATAAGCAGGATTATTTTAAGGAGCGGGCTAGAGCAAAGCAATATACAGATGCGAAAGTATCAAAAAAGACACCTGTTTTGGATTACTACAATCCCGAAGTTGCATCTGAAGAAGTGTTAGCAAATAGAAGAATACATGAGCAACATAAGCATGGAATTCAGTCTAAGCAAAAGGAGAAGCATTTAGCTGCTGATTTCAATTTTAGACAAGCCTTAATTTACGATGCCATTTTAAGAAGACCCGAATATTAATAGCCAAGCCCGTTGGTTTTTATTCGGATTCGTTGTTTGTTTAAGAAAATATAATTTCTATATTTGCACCTCATTTTAAATCACATAAATTAATAAATAATGTACGCAATAGTAAATATAGCAGGGCAGCAATTCAAAGTTGCAAAAGACCAGCATCTTTTTGTACACAGACTACAAGGAGAAGAAGGCGCTAGTATTGAATTTGACAATGTTTTATTGGTAGCTAATGACGGTAAATTTACAGTAGGTACGCCTGCAGTAAAAGGAGCGAAGGTTTCTGCTAAAATCGTGTCTCATTTAAAAGGCGATAAAGTAATTGTTTTCCACAAGAAAAGAAGAAAAGGTTACAAGAAGAAAAACGGTCACCGTCAATCTTTTACCAAAATCCAGATCGATAGTATCTCAATTTAATTTTAAACATTTGATAGCTTTTTAAAAAAGCTAAATAGATATAAAAAACTATGGCACACAAAAAAGGAGCCGGTAGCTCGAACAACGGTAGAGAATCACATAGCAAGCGTTTAGGTATCAAGATTTACGGTGGACAAGCTGCAATTGCAGGAAATATCATCGTTCGTCAACGTGGTACTAAGCACCATCCAGACAAAAACGTTGGAATGGGTAAAGATCATACTTTACATGCATTGGTTGATGGTAAAGTATTATTCAGAAAGAAAGCAGATAACAAATCTTACGTATCTATAGTTCCTTTTGATTTTTCTGCACCAGTTGTTTTGGAAGACAAACCAGCAAAAAAAGCAGTAGCTGCTAAACCAGCAGTTAAAAAAGCACCAGTGAAAAAAGAAACTGCTAAGAAAGAAGTTGTAGCGAAAGCAGACGCAGCAGAAGAGAAAAAAGCACCAGCAAAGAAAGCAGTAGCTAAAAAAGCTGACGATGCAGCTGAGTAATTTTTAAGCTCTATAAATATTGAAGCCTTGATTGTGAAATCAAGGCTTTTTTATTTTTTGGGGATGTGGCAGCGTTGGGGCCGGGCGTAAGGTGATGAAAGTTATACAGTAGTAGCGCTTAAAGGATGTGTAATTTTTATCTTTATGTTTTGATTTTTATTCTTCCTTTTCTATACAAGTCCAAGGCTTTCTGTAAAATGTGCTCAATTGCTTTTATAGGTAAATCTTTATTTGGATCAACCCTAAAAATCTTCATCCGGGTACGGTTGCCTTCTTCCAATTGAGGGTGGTCAAGATGTTTTCCTTCTACCATAAGAATATAAGGTTCTTTCGTTTTTTTATCGGTCCACAAATAGCAAAACATCTTTTTTTGATAGCAAAAACAAGGCGCTCCCCATTTCTGCGTTTCCGTAATGTCTTTGTCTTGGTTAAGAATAATGCTTCGCAACGCTAATAAGCAATCCTTATTTGGCTCATCTTTGTTCAGATAATAGTTATAAAGCTGTTCCAACACCCGTTTCCTATTTTACGGCAATTAAAAAATCAATCTCTGCATTTACCAGGTGCTGAGCTTTTTCTCCAAAAACTTCAAAGTCCGCCGTGAATAACCGGTCTAAATTCATTTCCCAAATTTCCGCCCATTTATTTGCAATCAATCCTTGCATCAAGTTTCCTTTGGCGGATAGTTTGACATAGTTTCCGCCGTCAAACGATTTACCAATCATTCCCTGGGGGATATCATTAAGGTTTTCTACTTTACAACCCAATATTGTAGTGTAAGGCTTGGTGTGGTCACTTTCATAGTCTGTGTATATCGAATATACCGTAGCGTCAATTTTGTTTGGAATTGCATTCAAAACTTTTTCATTCATAAACTTTCCCCATAGCTCTGCTATTTCTTTGGTAGCCTGTCCGTTTTCGTTGGTGGTTCTTATTGAAATGCCGATTACTTTAAAAGGTTCAATTTTTACTTTGTCCATTTTGTTCTGTTTATTTGTTAACCCAAAGCTAAAATCAGCTTAGGACAACAGTATGTCAGGGGTTTGGAAAATATTTTTCACGACAAATTTCAAAGTATTTTTCCAAGGTAATTTTGTGGGGATTGAAACTCTCATTGAGTATGCTCAGCTGTTTGATCCTATCAAGCCTAAATGCCCGATATCCCTTTCGCAGGCGACAAAACGCAATAAGCAACCAGTTTTCTTGTGTGCTATACAAAGCAAAAGGTTCAACCACTCTGTTGGTGTCTTCTTGCGTTTCGTTGGTGTATTTTATTTCTGCCAGGCAGAAGTTGGTGAGCGCAAATTGTAAATCAGCTAAATAATTACTTGTTTTTTCATTATTGCTGTTTTGTCTGAACTGAAGCCGTTCGGAAAGTAAGTTGACCCTGTCTTTTACACTGTATTTTAAAACGGCTTTGATTTTGTCGATAGCCTCTTTGTAATCTTTAATAAATGAAGTGTCTTTATTGTTGAGCACTAACTGCTCTGCAGTAATCAAAGCGTTGGCTTGTGCTTCGGTAAACATTACAGGCGGAACTCTGTATCCTTCCATTAAGGTATAGCCCTTTCCCTCTTCGGTTATAACTGGAACTCCCGCCTGCTCCAAAGTTCTAATGTCTCTGTAAATCGTCCTCACACTAACCGAAAATCTGTCCGCAAGTTCCGTAGCTGTCAAAAGTCGTTTCGTTTGCAGTTGTGTGAGTATTGCAGTCAGTCTCGAAATCCTTTTTGTGTCATTATCGTTCATTTTATCATTTCTGCTCAGATGGCTAATGTTTTATAAGTGGCTGGAACATCTTTTTAACCGCCTATTTGATTTTTCTTGTTGCTGATATTGAAAACAACATTGGAATTTTATTGTCCAAATGTTCTATTCTGAATTTTTTCGGTTCAAATTCTATGGTTTTGTTAAAGCAATTGTAAGGCGAATAATCAAATTCGTCAAATGAATTAATTTCCAAGCCGTTACTGATTAAGCTGTTTACCACTTCGCCTAATCCGTGGTTCCATATCACATAGGTTTGCGTGATATCCGCGTTTTTATTCGCATAAGTCCCGTTTTCTGTTTCTATAATTGCTCCCGAATTAAAATATCTGTGAGCAATTTTTTCAAAGTTGTCGTCAAACATCCATACAAGAGGATGAAATTCAACAAATACAAACTGTCCGTTTGGCTTTAAAAAATGGGAAATAATTTTTGCCCACTTGGTCAAGTCGGGCAACCAGCCCATTGTTCCATAACTTGTAAAAACGATATCAAATTTTTCGTCTAAATGACTGGGTAAATCATAAATGTCGCAGCAAATAAACTTTGCATCGGAATTGATGTCTTTTGCAATTTGTTTTGCACTTTCAATAGCCTTGTCTGATAAATCCACGCCGGTAACATCTGCGCCAAGCCTGCTCAAGGAAATAGAGTCTTGTCCAAAATGACATTGCAAATGCAAAATAGTTTTCCCTTTTAGGTCGCCAAGCAGGTTTAATTCAATTTCATTTAAAGAAGTTTTTCCTTTCAGAAATCCGTCAAGGCCGTAAAATTCCGATTTTAGGTGCGCATCAGTTCTGTTGTTCCATGACGCTCGGTTTATCTCAATGTAATTTGATTCTGAGTTCATTTTTTATATGTTCGGTTTTTTAAAAATACCACGTAACGTTTGGTAGACTGGCGAGATTGCGAAATGAATGGAAGCGCTGTCGGCCTATCACCAATTCAAAAAAGTGCAATCCTTCGCGATTTCTTTTATATACTGTTAGCGGTTGGGGCTTCGATTGTTAGATTTACATTCATTCCTTTTGTTATTCAAAATTGTCGAAATAGCTAAAGTCTTTTGTGATAAAACCGTTTTCAATGGTTAATATAGTGCAAATGGGTAACTCAAATTTTGAATTGTCAGCTGCCGTTCCGCTTGATACAAACTCTACAATAATATGATTTTCACCTGAAGGATACGTTTGAATAACTTGGTCCTTAAGGTCGGGGAAGATTTTATTCAATTCCGAATATTTATCAATAGTTTGTTGTCTGGTTTGCTTAACAATACCTTCCCCTAAAGATGGGTCTTTAAATTCAGCTATTTCTGAATACATATTTGCCATTTTTGTCCATTCGTGGTTATTGAAATGTTCAAAATATTGTTTTACTAATTTTTCATTTTCTGATGTTGACATGGTTTTTTCTTTAGGGTTTGTACAAGCGATGAGTAAAAAAGTTGCAAGAATAAAGGTTAATAATTTTTTCATAATTTTTAGTTTTATTTTTAGGGGGATGGCTTTTAGCCTGATTGATAACAGTGTGAATATTTGATATAGGTGAAAATTTCGGTACAAATGATCGTTAGGAGAGCCAAAACCTGACTATCGAAAATTTGCTTTTATCAGCAGTGGTTTCTTCTCATTTCTTTAGTTTTCAAATGGTCTATTTTTGTTGTTTCTTGTTGCCACATTAAGTTCAACATAGCTAAGTGTGCAAATGATTGCGATTTCAATTAAAAAATATGCGGTTCCGATAATGGTCAATAAAGAAGCGTGTTTAATTAGTAAGCCGATGATCGATACGCAGTAAACTAAGTTTGCAAAAGCAATAAGTCTGATAAAAACTATTAAACTTCCTTTCAAAAATAGAAAATAACAAGCAGAATAAATACAGAAACAAACGGCAACGATACACAGATATGTCAATTCCGTTTTGGGCATCCCAAAATATGCGCTATATTTTTGCATGATCACAAATAGGAGAGATGCTGTAATAAAAGATCCTATACTGTCAATAAGCAAAAGTGTTCTTTGTTTTTTAGTGAAATGTTTAATCAGTTTTTCCATTGTTTTGTTAAGCAAGGAACTTGCTTTAATTGGCTTGATCTGTTATGATTGCGAAAATTTAAAATGGAGCCAGTCGAGTTTACTGCTTTACTAATTTTGGCGCAAGTATGTGTAGCCCTTGCTGGCGCCTTGGTTAATATGCCCTTGTTGTAAGTAACAAAAGGCACAAGAAGCCTTTTCCCGCTTTGCCCCTTCTTCATTCTTGCGTCAAACGGGAATGTTATTGTAATACATCATTTCTATTAATCCTTTTTCTTCTTAAAAATCATCTAAAGCACAAGTCACCGCCTTCTCTTTTTCCAACGCTCATAAGACTTGCGCTAGATGGGGATTCCGTAAGTAGGCAAGAACTCGCAATAAATTACATATGGTGTTTTATAAGTCAGTATTTATTTCATTTAAAATTCTTCCTTTTTTACTAAATAGATATTTTCCTTTGATTAATTTGTATAATGGTATGGCATAACCTAAAGTTATAAATGCCCTTTCTTGGTCTGCTTTTATTGTTCCTAATTCAACTCCGAAGCCCAATTGAAAATCTAATACTCCAAAAGTCAAAACAGGTGCAAATACATTTTGCTCATTGCCTGCAGAAAACAAAAAACCGCCGTGAATTGAAAATGAGTTAGCGAAATCGCTATTTTCTAAATCTCCTTTTTCATCTCTGAAATCCGTCATCGTTCCCCAACTTTTTCCAAAACCTGCTCCGATTGAATTGAACATTTGAATATCTCCGAACTTATTGTTATCATCATTCTTGGTAAAATTAAATCTTGCAATCGGTATTGAGAAGTTCGTATTCCAAATTGTTGCTTTATATTTTATAGTTTTATTTTTAAAGGCTAATTTTGATTTTTCATTTAAACTGAATTCAGCTATTTTAGTGTTAACTTGTTTTTCAATAAGTTCTAGCTTTTCCATTTGTTCCGGAATTGTCTCTAAATTATTTATGGAATTAATTTTTCGCAATTCGGAATTTGAATCAAATAAACTTGCCTTAATTTTTAATAGCTCAATTTCTAAAACTTTAAGATTTTCTTTTTTTGATTTAATTAGAGTGGAATTATCTCCATCTGAATTTTCCAATTCTGTTATGAACTTTGATAAAAAATCAAAACTTTCTTTTTTCTCAACTAGTGATTTTTCTTGTTTACGAATTTCTGAAGTTAAGGATTCCATTGTTACATCTTGAGCAAATGAAACTGTAAGATTTAACAGAAGGAAAATTGATAAAATTGGTTTAACAGCTTTCATATTATATGAGTTTTGGTTGGTTTCTCAAGTGTGTAGCAACGAATGACGGGTTTTTGCAGGAATGGCATTAATTGCAGAACCATTTCAGCTCGCACCAAATTAGATAAGTAACGAATGATTTGACGTAAAACACCATTAACCATTTTGAGCAAATTTGTTGCTAGTGGACGTTGCAGTTGCTTTTATTTCAATATTTAATGTTCTATAAGTTTATTACGGTCAGTAATTTATGAAAATTTTTCCGTCAATTTGCAATGTTTTTTTCCTTAAGTGCAAAATAAAATCGTCGCTTTTCCTGATTAGTTTTTGGAGTTCAGGTCGGTGGGTTGAAATATTTGTTTTATTAAGTTATTTCTGGTCGGTCAAAAATTCAATCGAGCGATTTGGTAGGCAAAACAAACCATAAATGTCAAAACCTAAAATTCCAGTTCGGTCGGCCATAAAACATGATTGAGCGAGAAGTTCCGTTAAATATTTTTAAAAAATTCTGTTCTGTTCTGTCGGCAATTGTTTTTATTAACTGCTATATGCTATTCAGTAGCCCCAACGTAAAAGGAAAAACCTGATACGATTAGGGGTAGATGCCGACCACGCCTATGCATGG
>NZ_JH947125.1:1052784-1212503 GCF_000302595.1 Pedobacter arcticus A12
TACCTATTTTAAGGGGAGCAGTATCGCAGGTAAACTGCGGGATATAGACGGCTGGTTGCGTAACCGCCTGCGCTACTGCATCTGGACGGACTGGAAGAAACCCGAACGTAAACGGAAAAACCTGATACGATTAGGGGTAGATGCCGACCACGCCTATGCATGGAGCAGGACAAGAAAAGGAGGCTGGCGCATAGCGCAGAGCCCGATTCTTAACACTACCATAACTATCAAAAGGCTAAAGCAGAAAGGCTACATTCCAATGCTTGAAATCTACACAAAACTCAACCCATCAGTTTACGAACCGCCGTATACGAGACCCGTACGTACGGTGGTGTGAGAGGCGCACTCTGTCAGGTTTCTGGCAGAGCCGTCTACTCGATTGTGTGAAGCTTTTTCACCAGACTTTCCACCATTTTTTTTTCTCGTCTGTTTCGTCGTTATTATTTTTGTTGTAAAAAATACAAATTTGGTCTGTCAAATAATCATAAACATCGTCTTCTAAATAAGGCTTTTTCGGGTTCATCATCTTTTTAATTTCATTTGTTATTTTTTTAACATCATCGCTACTTGTCTTGTTAAATGTAGTCAGCGTTTTCAAAATGAATTCTGCAAAGTCTTTGTGTGCTTTTGCATAATTCACGTTCCCGTTTCTATACGCTTCGTCTTGTAAAATGTCCAATCCACGTAGCATTTCTCCTTCTAATGTTTCAGCTTCGCCTCTTGCTGGAATTAAGTTTGTACGAATATGTTTAACAAGTTCGGGATATTTATAGTTTGTTGGAAATTCGGGTTGATTTGTATTGACTGGCTTATAAATTGGGTTTAATTTTTCACATTTTTCAGCAAGTTGTTGAACGTCCTCGCTTGTACGTTCTAACCATTTTCTTGGTGTTACTCCAAACTTGTTTGCATAGTCAATATTTGCTCCCAACATAAATATTTTTTCAAGAACGTTTAAATGAATTTGCCTTTGTTCTCCCTCACTTCTCCACGGAAAGCTTTGAATTGCCCAATAGGCAATCGTTGCCCCATTTTTGTCTGTGGAATTTACATCTCCTCCAAAGTCTAAAAAAAGGTCTAATGCTTTAATTAACTTTTCTTGCTGTACTGCAATGTGTAAAGAGTTGTATCCTGATTTGCAATTTAAGTTTGGGTCAGCCCCATTCTCCAAAAAGTAACGAAGTAATTTCAATCGTTCGTTTTCGTCCTTTATTCCAAAAGAAGTGAGAACTTCCATTAAAATCGGCGAATAGGAATAATCGTCATAAACGTTTAGGTCCATTTTATTTTGTTCAATAATAATTTTAATATTGTCAAAATCTCCTTTTGCAATTGCAGATAATAATGGTCGTTTATATTGGTCTGGGATTATTTTAATCATACTCATTCGGTCTTGATACACGGTTGGTTAAAGTTGCACACAACTTACATATATGTGCAACCCAATTGCACAAACACGACAAACGGATGCTGTATATGTGCAACTTTTATATGCATATGTTTTTCTAAAAATAGCTAAAATTTTGAATGAATACAGCTATCGAATCAATCCTATAACTTAATTAAATAACCCTACCTCAATCAAATATCCTACTCAAACCACCCAGCATACATCACATAATTGTGAGGTAATTTCTTTAACATCTCTCTTTGCTCATCAGTAAGTGGCTTTATCTTTTTAGCAGGTACGCCGGCATACAAATAGCCGCTTTCGCAGATTGTATTTTCTAAAATTACAGCTCCCGCAGCAATAATTACAAACTCTTCCACAACTGCGTGATCCATTACAATAGCGCCCATCCCAATCAAAATATGATTCTGTAAAGTACAGCCATGCACCAAAGCATTGTGTCCAACAGAAACGTAACTGCCAATTGTGGTTGCCGCCTTTAGGTAGGTGGCGTGGATCACCGTTCCGTCTTGTATGTTGGTATAATCACCAATAGTAATGCTGTTTACGTCGCCTCTAATCACGGTATTAAACCAAACCGAACAATGATGCCCCATAACCACATCGCCAACGATAGTAGCATTATCTGCAATAAAACAATCGTTGCCCCAAATGGGTAATTTATCTTTAACTGGAAGTATTAATGGCATATTAAAGTATGGTATCTTTTAATTCGGGTAAATGATCTGGATAATCGGTTGTATAATGCAGTCCACGACTTTCTTTTCTTTCGCTAGCCGACTTAATAACCACGTAAGAGACCTCAATCAAGTTCCTCAATTCGCAAAGCTTAACAGATAACTTGGTTTTTCTATAAAAATCTTCCGTTTCCTCATACAACAACCGTAATCTACGCATCGCTCGTTCCAACCTAAAATCAGAACGCACAATACCAACATAATCACTCATCATTTTCTGCATTTCACGAATGTTATGCGTAACCAAGATATCTTCGTTGGAAAGCTGGGTATCTTTATCGTTCCAGTCTGGAATTCCTTCTGGAATGTGTAAATCTTTCAATTTTTCTTTCGATGATAAATAGCTACGGTGAGCAAAAACCGCCGCTTCCAATAATGAGTTAGATGCCAAACGGTTAGCGCCATGTAAACCAGTTGATGAAACTTCGCCACAAGCATACAAACCTTCTAACGATGATTGTCCGTTTTCATCAACCATTACGCCACCGCACATATAATGACAAGCGGGTGTAACCGGGATCATATCCTTTGTCATATCCAAACCGATAGACAAACATTTAGCGTATATATTAGGAAAATGGTTTAAGATATCTGCTTTTTTACGATGCCTAATATCGAGGTAAACATAATCGACTCCCGATTTCTTCATTTCATTATCAATTGCCCTGGCTACAATATCACGCGGTGCTAAAGAACCTCTTTCATCATACTCGTACATAAACTCCTCGCCGGTAATTCTTTTTAATACACCGCCAAAACCCCGTACCGCTTCAGAAATTAAAAATGATGGATACTCTCCAGGATTGTACAACGCTGTTGGGTGGAACTGCATAAATTCCATATTTCTAATTCTGGCTTTAGCCCGATAAGCCATTGCAACACCATCACCAGTTGCAATAACCGGGTTTGTAGTAGAACTATAAATATGACCTGCACCACCAGCCGCCAATAAGGTAATCTTTGCTAAAAACTTCTCAACCTTATGTGTTTTGGTATCAAAAGCATAAGCTCCAAAACACTTGATATTCTCCGAATGACGCGTAACATACTCTCCTAAATGATGTTGCGTAATCAAATCAACAACAAAATAATGCGTTAAAATTTCAATGTTCGGGTTTTCATGAATCTCATGCAACAAAGCCCGTTCAATTTCAAAACCGGTTACATCTTTATAATGTAATACCCTATTTTCAGAATGCCCACCTTCCCTACCTAAATCATAAACACCGCCTTCATCTTTGTCAAATTTGGTTCCGTACTGGATAATTTCATTAATTCTATCCGGTCCTTCTTTAACAACAATCTCCACAATATCTTTATGGCACAGGCCGTCGCCAGCAATTAACGTATCAGAAATGTGTTTTTCAAAAGAATCTCCAACTTTATCAACAACTACGGCAACACCACCTTGGGCATACTTAGTGTTAGATTCATCTTCGTTAGACTTGGTAACTATCAGAACTTTACCATGTTTGGCTGCCTTAAGTGCAAAACTTAGTCCTGCAATACCAGATCCTATTACTAAGTAATCAACATTTTTCATCGGTGAAAACAATATATAATGAGTAATTAATATTAAATGTGAATAAACTATATAAAGGTGTTAATTTTGTGTAAACAAATAGTGAAAAGTTTTAATTAATGTGGATAACCTCCATCTTTATTAAAAATCAATAAATATTTATCCTTTTACTCTACACAAAACATCCAAATAACTAACGTTTTTATTTTATAAACGATTAACGGTAAAAAATTAAAAAATATAAATAGGTAAATTTAAAATAGCTATAAATCAACTCAATACAAGTACTTAAATGTTAACAAACTGTTAACATGTTTTTATTAATCATATATCAAAAAAAAACTGCTTCAACTTATACACCAAACTAACACACTAATAAGTAATAGCTTTCTCTTATATATAAAAATTGTTTGTTATTAGGAAAGTGGAAAAAGGCAAATTTTGATTTTATACATTTGAACATCGAAATGAATATTGCAGAGGAAATAAATTTAAAAGGTTTTATTGACGAACCTATTGACCCAAGCTTGGATCTGTTTGCCGAGATTGAAAGGTTAAAGAAAGAAAAGAACGCGGTTATATTAGCGCATTATTATCAAGAACCTGATATACAGGATGTTGCAGATTATATTGGTGATAGTTTAGGCTTATCACAAGAAGCTGCTAAAACGGATGCTAGTGTAATTGTTTTTGCTGGTGTACATTTTATGGCAGAAACTGCTAAGATATTGTCTCCAAATAAAAAGGTTTTATTGCCTGATGCCAAAGCTGGTTGTTCATTATCTGATAGCTGTCCGCCACATTTATTTAAAAAGTTTAAAGAGAAATATCCAGATCATTTGGTAATTACTTATGTAAACTGTACGGCAGAGTTAAAAGCATTGAGCGATATTGTTTGTACATCAAGTAATGCAGTGCAAATTGTAAACAGCTTACCGGCAGATCAAAAAATAATATTCGGCCCGGATAAAAATTTGGGTGCTTATGTTATCAAAAAAACTGGCCGTGATATGGTTTTGTGGAATGGCGCTTGTATGGTGCATGAGATTTTTGCGAGGGAGAAAATTACCAAATTAAAGCAACGCCATCCCGAAGCAAAATTTATAGCTCACCCAGAGTGTGAGGAAGCTGTTTTAGAAATGGCAGATTATGTAGGTTCTACCACAGGTTTGTTGAATTATACTATCAATAACCCAGCAACAACGTTTATAGTGGCTACAGAAGCAGGAATTATCCATCAGATGGAGAAATCTAATCCTGATAAAACTTTCATTCCTGCGCCACCAAATAACGCTTGTGCCTGTAATGATTGTCCGCATATGAAACGGAATACTTTGGAAAAATTATATTTATGTTTAAAAAACGAGCAACCAGAAATAGATGTTCCACGTGAAATTATAGAAAGAGCAAGATTACCTATAGAGCGAATGTTGAAGATTTCTGCGGAATTGGGTTTGTAGAAAATTGATGGCCGAACCCCGAAAAAAAATCGCGGTTCGGCTTTACACTACAATCTTTTATTTTTAATGTGATTTATAGGCTAGAAACAAAAATGATTTCCATTTAAATCCCTGATAAAGTCATTTTTATACAGTTAAAACTCATCGTATATACTAACGATGGGTTGTTTTATAGTAATTTGAAATAGTTAGGAAAGCTATAAACCTAGTTAAGAAAAATTGTAAATCACATACAGTGCAGCTCCAGAAACTAAAACCCAAAGTACCAAACCTTGCAATAAAGGCTTAAACCCCACAGATTTTAATACCGCTTTAGATAAACCTGTTCCGATTAAAAATAGGGTTAAAGTAAGTGCCAGTTTAGAGATAGCTACAATGTAAGGAGCAATCATTTTAACAGGTTCAAAAAAAGTACTGGCTAACATTGCCAATAGAAACAATCCAATAAAATAAGGAATTTTAATTTTTTTAGATGGATTTTTAAAGATGAAAGCACTAGCCAAAGCGATTGGAATGATCCATAAAGCCCGCATTAATTTTACGGTTGTGGCAACCTGTAATGCTTCTGCACCGTACTTATTCGCCGCTCCAACTACAGAACTGGTATCATGAATGGCAATGGCACACCACAAGCCAAACTGACTTTGTGATAAATTAAAGTAATGACCCACCACAGGGAAAACAAAGAGTGCCACCGCGTTTAAAATGAAAATAATTCCTAAAGCTATAGAAGTTTCTTTTTCTTTGGTTCGTAAAACTGGGGCTAATGCAGCAATGGCGCTTCCTCCACAAATAGCGGTTCCAGCTGAGATTAAAAAAGAGGTTTTCTTTTCTGTTTTCAATATTTTTCCAAATAGCAATCCTAAGAATATGGTTCCGAAAATAGATGCCACGGTATAAATAAAACCACTTTTTCCGCTTTGTATTGCCATGGTCAAGTTCATCCCGAAACCTAAACCAACAACAGCAAACTGCAACAAAAAAGCAACCGTCGTATGACTTTGTTTTTTAAAAGGATGATCAAAAAACTGAACCAGGATAATCCCTCCTAATAAAGCTACTAGCGGGCTAACCCATGGCGTTAAGCAAAGTAAGGCACAAATAATATAAATTATTTTTTCTTTGGAAAAGTAAGCTGATATGCTGTGTGTATGTTCCATCTTTCTGAATGTTTTGTGTTAAACAACAGTACAAAGATGGGGAGGATTACAGGCGTTTTTATATCGTATAAAATGATGCGCTATTACTTTAAGTTATACTTAGATGCAAACTTGATAAAAACTTCTGGGAGTTTTGCCACATCACCCTGTTTTTGGACAAAGAAAAGCGGACGTTCAATACTGAAGTTATTTACATCTACAATCCTTAATTTATGGTGTTTTAGCTCTTTTAAAACCGCATGAATAGAGATAAAAGCTAAGCAATCGCTATTTTGCAAATAAGCTTTAATGCTTTCTATATTGCCCAATTGCATTTCAATTTGTAAATCGCTTATTTTTATACCTGCTTCTTTTAAAGCATGGGCAACTACTTCTAAAGATCCAGAACCGGGTTCGCGTAGCAAAAACTGATAGGTCTTTAAGGCCTCAATACTGGTATTTCCCTTCACTTTCTGGTTTTCGTTATTGCAAACCAACACCAGTTCATCATCTAAAAAATGGGTATAGCTGATTTGCGGACTTTTTGACCGGCCTTCTATCAAACCTAAATCAATTTCTCTATTCAATAAAGCTTGTTCAATATGTTCTGTATTGCCACTAATCAGCTGAATTTTAACATCCGTAAACTGCTGATGAAATTTTGCCAGAATCTCCGGTAAAACGTATTGTGCAATGGTTGAGCTTGCGCCGATTTTTAAAACTCCTTTATGTTCGTCATTCAAGGTGTTCATATCAAATTCCAAGTCTTTGTAAAAGGCAATCAGCTTTTCAGTGTGTTTTAAAAGTAATTTTCCGGCATCTGTTAAGGCTATTTTACTCCCGTTACGGTCAAACAGTTTCAGTTTAAAATGGTTTTCTAATTCGTGGATATGCTTAGTTACCGCGGGTTGCGTGATGAAAAGCTCTGCCGCAGCTTTGGTAAAATTCAATCGCTTGGCAGTGGTATAAAAAACCTGAAGACGGAAATTGAGCATTCGCTAATTTATAAATGTTTTTACATATTAGTTGGCAGAGAATTTGGGCTAACTCATAAAATTTAAAAATTATGCAAAATTTAAAAGATAAAGTAGCGCTGATTACTGGCGCCACAAAAGGAATTGGTTACGGTGTTGCCGAAGCATTGTTAAAACTAGGCGTAAAGGTGGTTGTCACCAGCAGAAGTCAGGAAAGTGCAGATGAAGCTGCTAAGAAATTGGGAGCTGGTGCTTTAGGAATTGCTGCGGATGTAAAAGATTTTACATCGCAGCAAGCGGCGGTGGCTAAAACGATCGACAAATTCGGGAGTTTAGATTTTCTGATTGCCAACGCAGGTGTCGGTCATTTTGCTAATATTGAAGATTTAACTATTGAAGATTGGCAAGAAACCATCGACACCAATTTAACAGGCGTTTTTTACAGCGTAAAAGCTTCGCTTGATGCGATAAAGAAAGCGAAAGGTTATATCATCACCATATCCAGCTTGGCGGGTACAAACTTTTTTGAAAACGGCTCTGCTTATAATGCTAGTAAATTTGGTTTAACAGGTTTTACACAATCTATGATGTTGGATTTACGCAATCAAGACGTAAAAGTAAGTACCATTATGCCGGGTTCGGTGGCTACACACTTTGCAGAGCATACCCCAGATCAGGAGAAAGACGCATGGAAAATACAGCCGGAAGACATTGGTCAGTTAGTGGTGGATTTATTGAATATGCACCCAAGAACTTTGCCGAGTAAAATTGAGGTAAGGCCAACTAAGACGGCTAATTAAATTTCAATAAAAAAGATTGGTGCGTTTCCCGCCAGCTGGCGGGTCGGGCTATTCGTTCCAATCTTTTTTATGAAGAAGAAAAAAGGATTTCCACTACTATCCCTAACGCAGAAAAGGCATTCCTATGTTAATGTAGCTCCTCCCCGTTGAATGTTTCTAAAAGCTTTCAATTCATAATAACACGAATGTTGATCAACTGATGAAACCTTTGTGATATCAATTTTAACTAAATTTTGTACCTTTCGCTCTAATTTTAGAGGAGAATAAAATGAGTTTAAAGCAGACAGTAAGTATAGATGAATTTGACGGAAAAAGCTATCAAATCAGACTTATTGAAGGCGTGGAGGATAAAGCCGTTTTAACCCATTACTTACATAATTACAGTAATAGCATAAAAAAGCATTACGAAAAAGATGCAATCTCAACTTTAAAAAACTTTGTAGAGTACAGACAAATAGAGACTCAATTGCCTATTGTTGCTGAAGATGCTTTGCAACAACTTCTTTATGAAGTTGAAAACGTACCCTTTCCAACTCCGAAAAACCATACTTTTAAATTTATAGATCTTTTTGCTGGAATTGGTGGTTTCAGGCTGGCAATGCAAAATGTAGGAGGGAAATGTGTTTTTACAAGCGAATGGGAAACAAGTGCACAAAAAACTTATAGACAAAATTTTGGAGAAGTTCCATTTGGTGATATTACAAAACAAAGTATTAAAAACTATATTCCACAGGAATTTGAGGTTTTGTGCGCCGGCTTTCCTTGTCAAGCGTTTTCAATTGCAGGAAATAGAAAAGGTTTTGCTGACACGAGAGGTACATTGTTTTTTGATATCGAGCAGATTATAGTAAAGCACAAACCAAAAGTTGTCTTTTTAGAAAATGTAAAAAATTTAGTTTCTCATGATAGTGGAAACACCTTTAAAACAATCATTTCAGTTTTAGAAAACAAGTTAGGATACAGAGTTTTTACTAAAGTTTTGAATTCTATGACACATGCAAATATTCCACAAAATCGGGAAAGAATTTTTATAGTTGCATTTGACCCAAATCAAGTAGAAAGATACGATGAGTTTAAGTTTCCGTTGGAGATTAAATTAACGAAAACAATTCATGATATTTTAGAACAAGGTAAACAGGAAGAAAATTTTTATTATAAAAAGACCCATCAATATTATCCGGAATTGGAAAAGGCGATGACTTCAAAAAACACAGTTTACCAATGGCGTAGAGTTTACGCAAGAGAAAATAAAAGTAATGTTTGCCCAACTTTAACGGCAAATATGGGAACAGGCGGACACAATGTGCCACTTATTAAAGACGATTTTGGAATTAGAAAGTTAACTCCAAAAGAATGTTTCCTATTTCAAGGTTATCCAGAAAATTATATTTTGCCCAAATTAGCGAATAGTAAATTATATATGCAAGCGGGTAATTCTGTAACCACAACTTTAATAGAACGGATTAGTAATGAGATAATTAAAATTTTGTAAATTATGGAAACAGCACAAATTTTATCTTTAAATTTTTCATTAGAAAAAATCAAAAAAACTTGCCTGCAAACCTCTATGCTTTAAGGTTGTTAAATATAAAAACAAATGAAGTAATAGATATTGCAATTGAACACAACGGGTTTTGCCCTGCAATTTCTTCTGAAAGAGAACAGTCAAATTATAATGATTATTTATCAAATTTGGAGTACGGGCGTTATAAATGAATTTCGTAAGGCAAGAAAATCCACAGATGAGTTTTCTTGCATCAGAGAAGTTATGACAAATGAAAATCTATATCACTACTCAAAATCCACCATTTAATGAAGTCTTTCGCAGAGATTGACATAGAACAAAAAGGAACTTATCTAAAACTGCTTTCAGCTGTTTCAAAACTTTCCGGTCTTTTTAGTGATAAAGCAGTCCCTTTTATAAATTATCGCGTTGCTGAAAATATATTTTGTAGAAGTTTTGAGGCAGGAAATCTTTCTCGTTCAGACACAGCTTTTGACGCAAATTATAATTCAGTTGGTATAGGCTTAAAGACTTTTGTTTGTAACGGAAATTCAAGCTATGAAAAAGTAGCAGAATTCAATTCTTTAGCTAGAATTTTAAAAGATTTTAAAGGTAAGGAACTTGCTTTAAAACTTGGGGAATTTAGAAATGATAGAATAAATTTAGCAAATCGTATTTATGATATTGAAAATTCTCTTTATCATATAGTTGCTCGTAGGGAAAAAGAATTATTGCTTTATGAAACAGATTATAACATTATTGATGTTGCAAATATCCATTCAGTTAAAGAGAATAAAGCCGGTTTGCAATTTGAAGACGGAAATAACTTATATTCATTCAATTATTCAAAAAGTACACTTTTTAGAAAATTTATCATCCCTCAAAGTGCTTTTCACCTACCCATTGACATAATTGAGGATCCTTACTCTTTACTTCTTGAATTGTTTGAGGAGAATAAGGATTTAAAAAAGGCAAAGGATAAACTTATAAAAGGAGAAAATTATGTGGTTTTACCACTTTACAGCATTCGCAAAAAAGAGAAGTTTATTTTTGAACGTAGCGGTTTAAATCAATGGTATGCAAACGGAAGAAAAAGAGATTTTGGAGAAATTTACATTCCAATCCCTGCGGAATTGCATAGAAAATATCCGGATTTCTTTCCAAAGCGAGACCAAGATTTTAACTTACAAATTCCTACGGGAGAAATATTTAGTGCAAAAGTTTGCCAAGAGAACTCAAAAGCATTAATGACAAACCCGAATAAAGCTTTATCTGATTGGTTGTTACGTAGAGTTTTACAGCTCAAAGAAGGCGAGCTGGCAACAATAGAGAAACTTGATAAGTTAGGTTTTGATAGTGTGATAATTTTGAGAGACGGAAACGGCAACTTCAAAATTGACATCATGAAAACAGATAGTTACGCAGAATTCAATAACGAACTTGGGTAAAAGCAATAAACCCCGTTGACTAAAATGAGCTTACAATTTTAAAAAAAGCACCTATCAAAATAATAAATCAACACTAATTCTTATTTTAGTTTTTTAATCTAAACTAAAAAACATGTTAAAAAAATCACAAGCCACTAAATACCTGGCTTTGTTTGTTTTATCAGTCGCAATTTCTGGCTGTGTCGCAAAAAAACCAAATAAAAAAAGTGCGGTATCCTCCACAGTAAAACCCGCTGCGCCAGCAAAAAAAGATGGAATAAAACCATATAAAGAAGTTATTACAGGCAAGGCGAAATCCGACGAAGGCTTATTTACGGTTCATAAAGTGGACGATAAGTATTATTACGAAATCCCTGATTCTTTATTTGGCAGAGAGATGCTTGCAGTAACCCGATATGTAAGAACCCCCGCAGTTGATGGCACTTACGGTGGCGAAGAAATTAACGAGCAGGTTTGGAAATGGGAGAAACGCGATAAGCAGGTGATGATTCGCGTTCCGTCTTATATAAATATTGCGGCAGATAGTTCAGATATGCATGAATCTGTACGCAACTCTAACCTAGCTCCTATCCTTGCAACCTTTGATATCAAAGCTCTGAGTAAAGACTCTAGCGGTGTGGTGATTGATGTTACAGATTTGTTTAGCAAAGATGTTTCGGCTTTAGGTTTATCATCAGAAACCAAAACGAAGTATAAAGTTACCCGTTTGGATGAGAGCAGATCGTACATAGATACCATCAAATCTTTCCCGACGAATATTGAGGTGCGGACGATGAAGACATACATCGCCAATGCGCCACCGGTTGATAATTCATTGGGGTCTATTACTGCCGAGCTGGGTACCTCCATGGTGTTGTTGCCGAAGGTTCCAATGAAGCCGAGGTTATACGACCAAAGGGTTGGTTTCTTTTCTAAAAGACAAACAGATTATGGTTTAGATGCCCAGAAAGCAACCGTTACGCGTTATGTTGCCCGTTGGCGATTAGAACCCAAAGACAGCGCAGCTTATGCCCGTGGCGAATTGGTTGAGCCTAAAAAGCAGATTGTTTATTATATAGATCCGGCAACGCCAAAAAAATGGAGACCTTATTTAATTGAAGGGGTAAAAGATTGGAACGTAGCTTTTGAAGCAGCGGGTTTTAAAAATGCAATTACTTGTTTAGAAGCACCAACAGACGATCCGGATTGGTCGCCAGAGGATGCCCGTTACTCGGTAATCCGTTATTTTGCATCTAATATTGCAAATGCCTACGGTCCGCATATTTCTGACCCACGTTCGGGCGAGATTATGGAATCTGACATTGGTTGGTACCATAACGTGATGAACTTAGTACGTAACTGGTTCTTTGTTCAAACCGCGGCGGTAAACCCGGCTGTTAGAACGCCTAAGTTTAGCGACGATGTAATGGGTCAGTTGATCCGTTTTGTTTCCTCACACGAGGTTGGGCATACCTTAGGTTTGGCGCATAACTTCGGTTCTAGTGTTGCTTACCCGGTAGATTCGTTGCGTTCGGCTTCTTTTACCCAAAAAATGGGTGGCACTGCACCGTCTATTATGGATTACGCTCGTTTTAATTATGTTGCGCAACCGCAGGATAAAGGTGTTTTACTGTATCCCGGAATTGGACCCTACGATAAGTGGGCGCTTAAATGGGGTTATACCTATTTTAACGATAAGTCGGTAGATGAGGAATCGGATATTTTGAACAATTGGACCGTAGAAAGGGCAGGTGATCCAATTTACTTTTACGGCAGGCAAACTGGAAATCCGGTTGATCCGAGGTCACAATCTGAAGATTTAGGTGACGACGCGATGAAAGCTTCAGCCTACGGGATAGAAAACCTTAAAAAGATAGTCCCAAATATTGAAAAGTGGACTTACGAAAAAGGCAAACCTTATGAGGATTTACAGGAGCTTTACGGAGAAGTGCTTAGTCAGTTTAGCCGTTATATGGGGCATGTGAAATCTAATATTGGCGGTATTTACGAAAACTTTAAAACCTATGACCAAACGGGTGCAGTTTATACACATGTTGAGAAAGCAAAACAGCAAGAAGCTTTAAAGTTTATTGTTGATCAGGCTTTTAAAACGCCAAAATGGCTATTAACGAGCCAATCAATAGCGAAGTTCGACAATGCTTTAATGATTGCCAGAATCGGCAGAATGCAAACCGGAGCCTTAAATAGTATTTTGGAATTCTCGCGTTTGGCGAGGGTAATTGACAATAGCGCAAAGAACGGCAACAATGCTTATGCAATTGATGCGCTTTTCAGCGATTTGCAAAATGGTATTTTTACCGAGTTAGCAAGCGGAGCAAATATTGACGTGTACCGTAGAAATTTGCAAAGGGCCTATATTGAAAGACTACAATATTTATTAACCCAAGAACAAACAGGCTCTAATGAGCCAACAAAGGTTGATGTATCGCAGTCAGATATTCGCCCACTAGCTCGGATGGCTTTGTTAGATCTTCAATCGGAAATCAGAAGAGCCTTGCCACGTTATGGAAACGTAATTTTGAAAGCCCATTTAACAGATGCTTTAGCAAGAATAGAGCTGATTTTAAAACCAAAAGGTTAGATTCAATAACTTAGATAATCAGTATCAGATTAATTGCTGGTACTGATTTTTTTTTGTTTCAAGTTTTTCGGGATTTCTTAATAGCCGTCATCTCGACTTTAGGAGAGATCTCTAAGTTTTTTAGCACTAACTCAGTTCTGAACAGGTTATTCTTTTCCCCTATTCATCTAAAATAGCTTTCCTGTGTTAGCTTTTAGCTTTATGCCTTCCGCTTTAAGCATTTTTACGCAAAACACAATTCCTCAAACAAACCTGCATAAGCTGGATACTGAATTACCAAATCTGCTTTCTTTGCCATTTCAAAATCGGTAAAATCAAATCCAGGGGCAACGGTACAACTTACCAAAACAAAACCTTTTTTGTTTTTTACCTCAGAGGCAAACCAACAATTAGCAGGGATGATAGCTTGTAACACTTCCCCTTTTTCTAAATCTTTGCCCAAGTGGATTACCTCAATTTTGCCATCAACAATAACAGTAATGGCTAAAGTTTCTCCATCATGGTGAAACCAAAGTTCATCAGATTTGATACGGTGGAAATGTGATTTTTGGGTATCGCTCAATAAAAAATAAATGGCAGTGCTAATGTTCCGCTGGTTACCATCGCTGTTTTGGATTATATTTTTACTGCGATAAGTTTCGGCATAAAAGCCTCCCTCTGGGTGAGCGATTAAACTAAGCTTATTTACATAGTATTGAGCGTCCTTTTGCATCCGTAAAATTAAGCGTTTACTGTTTTGCCTCTTCTTTAGCTTTCTTTTTAAAGAAACCTCTCAACAAAAAGTTGTGCTGTAGCGCCTCCATATTGTCATCGAGTTTTTTACTACTGGTTTCCAGGTTATTCATCAAAGTTTTAACCTGTTCGGCTGTTTTTGGGTCATTTAATAAAATCCCAACCGCATTGTCGCTTTTTGTAAGCTGACCAGAGGCATGGTCAAGATTCGCGGTCATTTTTGCAGTAGAAGCAGCGGTTTTTTGTAACTCATCTACAGATGATCTTAACCTCGCAAAAACTACGGTATCTGTTAATAACTCATCAGCCAAGCCACCTTTGGTATTTAATTTAGTGCTAAAACTGTTTAATTGCATGGCCATACGATTGGTAGATGCCGTGGTAGTTTCTAAGTTTTTAACAATAGCCTTAAAATTATCTGCAACTTGTTGATCGGTTAACAAAGCACCCAATGTGCCTTTTCCTTCCACCAAATTACTGGCTAAAAGTTTGAAATCTCTCGTAATGTCGTTCAGGTTTTTGTTGTTCACCTGTAAGGTTTTCATAATATCATCCGTAGATAAAGTGGTGTTAACCGCTAGTTTATCGCCATCTTCCACAAAAGGGAACTTTGGCGAGCCACCATCTATAACTACAATTTTATTACCGATTAAACCGTCAGAGCTGATGCTTGCTTTAGCATCCTTATGGATGTATTTATGCGCTTCTTCTTCTACATTTAAAGTTACTTTTACCTGTGAAGTACCGTAAAATTCTATCTTTTTAATCAGCCCTACTTTAACGCCCGAAAACCAAACATTGTTTCCTACTTTCAACCCTTGGATATCGTCAAAAACTACGTTTAATTGAAAACTTTTCACAAAGGTTTTTCTTTGGCCACCTAGGGTAAAAACCCCGAGTAAAAAAATAGCTATTCCTATAAATAAGAATATGCCTACCGTTATTGCCTTTTTATTTTCTTTATTTGGGCTCATTTTTTATTGAATAAAATTGTAATCGTAAAAGGGTGTAACTCGCTCATCATCTGTAGCAAACACCTCATCAAAAGTTCCCACACGTTGAAAATGTCCGTCAAGCAACATGGCAATTCTATTGCCAACCGCTTTTGCACAGGTTAAGTCGTGGGTAATAATAATAGAACTTGTTTTAAAGCGCTGTTGCACTTCGTTAATCAAGTTGTTAATCTCTATACAGGTTATTGGATCTAATCCGGCCGTAGGTTCATCGTATAACATCACCTCTGGACGCAGAATAAGTGTACGGGCAATTCCAATCCTTTTTCTTTGTCCGCCAGATAATTCCGATGGCATTTGGTTAATCGTTTGTGATAAGCCTACCGCATCTAACACCGTTTCAACCGACTTGGTTATTTCGCCTTTGGTCAGTTTTTTCTTGTTTCTCACTAAAGGGAACTCCAAATTCTCCCTTACTGTCATACTGTCGTACAAAGCACTGTTTTGGAAAGAAAAACCGATTCTCAAGCGTAGCGCCATCAGCTCTTTAGAACTAAGGGTAGCAACTTTGCTCCCCAAAACTTCAACAGTGCCACTATCTTGTTGCAATAAGCCACAGATAATCTTTATTAATACAGATTTACCCGTTCCAGACCTTCCTAAAACCACCAAATTTTCCCCTTCATAAAGGTCTAAATCTGCACTTTTAAGTACCTGATAATCTCCAAAAGACTTTTCGATGCCTCTGATGGTAATTACCGCTTTTTTATTTTCTGTTTTCGCTTTCTGTAACATTAGGTTCTAAATAAGAAAGTGATTTGGGTAGCAATTACCTCTTCAATAAACACCAAAAACATGCCCACAACTACCGCCGAGTTTGCTGCTTTACCTACGCCCTCTGTCCCTTTTGACGAATTATAGCCTTGGTAGCAGCCAACCATCCCAATGGTGAAACCAAAAACAAGTGCTTTTATAGTGGATGCGATGATATCTAAGAAAGTGATAGATTCTAAAAAAGCCTGTACAAAAGCACTAAAACTAGTGCTTTCTGACATGGAAACGTTTACGTAAGCGCCTAATAGTGCAACCAGTGCCGTATAAAAAGTTAAAATTGGAATGGTTATGCTGGTGGCTAAAACGCGGGTAACTACCAAATAACTGAAAGGGTTGGTTGCGGAAACCTCCATTGCATCGATCTGTTCCGTTACTTTCATAGAGCCTAATTCGGCACCAATGCTTGAACCTACTTTTCCCGCAGAAATTAAAGATGTTAATAAGGGGGCAAGTGTGCGGAGCATGGCGATACCTACTAAAGACGGTAGCCAAGAAGTTGCGCCAAATTCGGCTAATGATGGTCTTGACTGCTTGGTAAACACAATTCCGGTGATGAAACCGGTTAAAGAAATTAAAGCGAGAGATTTATAGCCAACTTGATAGCACTGCTTTAAAATTTCTTTGCCTTCGTAAGGAGGTGAAACCGCCTCTCGAAAAAATTTCATTATAAATAAATGAACCCGGTATAATTCCAGGAACATATTATTAAACTTTAAGGATATACTCGAAACAACTTTCTTCAAAATTTTATCATTTTGTGCCGTCGGGATAGCAACAATTATTCCATTACAAATTATTTTGTAAAAATACCAAAATTTAATACCCAGAAGCGTTATCTAATTAAATAATACGTTTGTTTTAAGTCAAAAAATCAACGCAGGTCAAATCCAGCAAAATCAACATTTACGTTATAAGGACTAATAGACGTGTCTAATAAACATGCTAATTCGCGTTTATTCACTAATTTATCTTTGTTATAAGCTGCTTTAAAATTATAAAAAGCTTTCCACCTGGTTTCTACTTCTTGCTGTATGGAAACAGGGTCTCGTCCGCTTACAAAGCTTAATAAAGAGATTACGTTTTCAACAGAAAGTTCATTTATATTTTTGTTTTCAATAAACCAAATTCTAGAGCGTGGGTAAAGTTGGGCCATTACATCTTTGATATCTTTAGTCAAAACTTCATCATCTGGGTTAAATTTCCCCGTCTTAAAATCAAAACTTAAAACACCGCTTGCAATTATTTTTTGAATCGGATACCAAGCTAAATCATCTCCTTTAACATCTAAAACAGGAAATAAAAAGCTTTTATAATCAATCATTTCGTTTTGCGTAATACGGATGCTTGCTTTTTTAGGACTAACGTTAAAGAAAGGTCCGTAAGCGGCTAAGGCACCTGCCGCTTGGCCCATATTTGTCCAAAGGGCAATGTTTCTTAAATCTTCCGTTTCTAAATCTTTAAAACAGGACATGGAGACAACCAAAAGGTTATCCACTTCTTTTGGAATAAAAACACCTAACGGAATAAAATGTAACGAACTATCTTTTCCAAAACCAGCTGCGGCACTTGTTTTGTAAAGTTTTTGAACCTGCTGGTAAGGCTGTTCCCTTTGTTGTTTTGAGTAGTTTACCAAGGCTTCAAATTTCCCTAAGCTATCCAACTTTAGAATATTGTTTTTTACCAAGAGCGAGTTTTTACTGTTTGTAGTGGCGTCTACTAACACCTTACATTTAATTTTCTCTAACTTTCCATCAATAAAAACTTTCACAATCCATCCGCCATTTTTCTGTTCTATTTCTTGAATGGGCGTTCCTTTTAAAAACTGCAGTTTCTTTGTGTTTTTAACGATATGCTCTAACGCCAACTGCGGACTGGTATTTGTACTGTCTTTCGCTTTTTTATAGGCATCTCGCCAAGTTTTCCAAATGCCATGGTCAAAACTTGGGATGTTCATATCCGGTTCAGCATCTCCAATTAAATTATCACTAGGCTCAATAAGTAACGCTTTTACACCACTGGTTGCTGCTTGTATCGCCACAGCAGTTCCGGCGGCGCTTCCGCCAATAACGATAATATCTGGTTTGTACTGTGCAAAAGTTGTTAAGCTCAGCAACAGAAAAAATAAAGAGGTAATATGCTTGATCATAATTGTAAATTAACGATTTAATAAGGAGTTTAATTTTTAAGATTTTAAAATTTAACTTTTCTTAACTCAAGTATTTAAAAACTGCGACCAATAACTCATAATTGTACTAAGCAATTAACTTTGTATCGCTTAACTTTTTTAGATGATAAACGTTCAATATCCGTTCTTGGATTTAACACAGGCTTTACTTGCATTACTAAAAACCCTAAAACCAACAGATTGGGCTAAAACCACACTTTTTAAAAATTACAAAATTAACGGACTTGCAAAAGACCTTGTTCAAATCCATGTAAATATATTAACAAAACAACTTAATGCTTTTACGTTGAATATAGGGGAGATTGATACAGTTGCAGATTCAGCATCGATAAAAGAAAGCTGTGAGTCGCTAGCTCATCTATTAGAAAACAACAATATTGTTTTTGAACTTGATGAAAAGGAATATGCTTATTGTTGGCTTTTACAACAATATATCCGGCAGGCGCTAAATAATCAAGACCTTCTGGTAAAAGCATTTTACTTCCCTTTTTTAAATACAGTTATGCAAAATTTTGCAGGTCATTATCAGCGGGTTGAGGCTAATGAGGATGTAATAGTTAAAGTAGAAATTGTGGGAGAGGCTGGCGGAATTTGGTCGATTGAAAAAAGCGCCGCTGGTTGGACAAGTGTTACCGAGCATAAGCCGGCAACTGTAACCATTTATCTTGATCAGCAGATTGCTTGGTTATTATTTACTAACGCACTCCATGTAAGCGAAATAGGTCAGTTTTACCAGCTTATTGGAAATAAACAATTAGGCAGTTATTTTTTAAACATGCGGACTAATATTGCTGTTTCATAATACGTGTTATCGATAAATACTTTTCATCATCACAAGGGTTTAAAAGGTTGATGAGCAGATTTTTATTGTAAGATTTTGAATTTTAGAAGTATCAATAATTTGTTTGGCAAGGTATTGGTATTGCTTAAATCGAACAATTAAAATTTAAAAATCATGGAAAGTAAAACAAAATCAAAAGTAGCATTAGGCCTAATTTTAGGAGTTGCAGCAGGAGCCGCAGTTTACTATTTTATGACCAACGAAGACGGAAAGCAACAGTTAAGCAATGTAATTGATGCAGTAAAAGACTTTAGCGATAAAGCAAAAACCGCAGCGGTAGAACAATCAAGTAAATTAGCAGATAAAGCCTCAGATCTAGCCTCAACTTATGCAAGTAAAGCCTCAGATTTAGCTTCAGAATATATATCAAAAGCATCAGATGCAACTTCTAAATTAGCAGAAGATGCTCAAAAACAAGCACAGCGAGTAGGTTAATCCCTACTTGCTTTTTACTTTGTGCCAATAAGGTTCAAAACAACAACAGAACTATGTGTATAACCTAGCGTATTGCCGGGTTTTGTTGTTACCAGCTTGCCGAAATAAATGTCTAAAATACCTTGCAAAACTTTACGGCGGTTTTCCCTGTAATCATCAGTTGCGTTAAAGCGGTAAACATGTAGTTTTCCATTTTGATCAACAATTGCCGAGATGGTATAGGCGAAATCTTTGTATGCGGGCTTTATTTTAGCTGTATATTCGGGGTACAAATAATCGTAAGAAGCACTTTTGCCCTCTAACTTATTAACCGAAGATAGTTTTTCGATTTTAATAATATTGCTTTTTGTGGTGAACTCCACTGGATTTCGAGCTGCAAAAAATAAACTGCTATCTGCTAACGATTGGTTTGCTAAATCCGCTCGATGTTTTACAAATACCGAATCTTGTTTGCGTGGCTTTCTTAAATCTTCAACTTTTTGGTTTATCTTTTTAAGGTAAGCTTCGGAGTAGAATGTCATATAAACTTCTGATCTCACGTCTTTTGCAATCTGCTTGGCATTAACCTCCAATCGCTGCAAAAGCAAGCTGTCTTTACTCACATTTTTAACCCTAAACCATTCCCGAGCAAAATTATATACGCCATCATGACTAAAAATCAGATCGAAATCTAGCATTTTATCTTTGGTTGGGCTATATGCTTGTACTGTGGTGTCAGATAAAAAGCGGATTGCCCATTCTGGCGTTTGCTGAAAACCGAGTTCATTAAAAACCAATCCATTTGCAAAAGTCCGCCTAACCTCATAGTATTTTATCCCTTTAATAGGTTCAAACTTAAACTCACGTTGCGATGGATCATTTTTAGGCGATGACCGCTGGCAGGAACTCGTTAATATAAAAAGAAGAAATACTAAAAACAGGTAACGCATAGTTATAATGAATGCGAAAATAGCAGAAATGTTGTACCTGTTTTGAATTTAATAAAAAAACACGCAATTAATTTTAACCCTAAATAAGGTTTATCCTTATCTTTAAGCCCGAATGCAAGGATTAGTAATAAAGTCTACAGGAAGCTGGTACACCGTTGAACACGAACAAGGGAAAAGGTACGAGTGTAGAATAAAAGGTAGGTTAAGGATGAAGGGTTTGGTGAGCACAAACCCAGTTGCAGTTGGCGATATCGTAGATTTTGAGCCAGAACCAGATTTAGAAACAGCCGTGATTTCCAAAGTTCACGACCGTAAAAACTACATCATCCGTAAATCCATCAATCTTTCTAAACAGGTTCAGGTTATTGCAGCAAACTTAGATTTGGCTTGTTTGGTGGTTACTTTGGCCGCCCCACGTACCTCGCTTGGCTTTATCGATCGTTTTTTGGTTACTGCCGAAGCCTATGGCGTACCCGCTTTGCTTATTTTCAACAAACTGGATTTATTTAGTGCCGAAGGTTTAGAGATATTAGAAAATTACATCGACTTATACCAAGGAATCGGCTACGCTTGCTATTCCGTTTCTGCCACAAAAGGCTTAAACATTGGCGAACTAGAAAGTGTTTTAAAAGATAAGATTTCGTTATTCTCAGGTCATTCGGGCGTAGGGAAATCTAGTTTGATCAATCGTTTAATTCCCGGTAAAGAACTTAGAACAGGTGAAATATCAGATTGGAGCGAGATGGGAAAACATACCACCACCTTTGCCGAGCTTTTTGATTTGCCTTTCGGCGGAAAGCTGATTGACACACCCGGAATTAGAGAATTAGGAATTGCCGATATTGAAAAACACGAATTAGGGCACTTTTTTCCTGAAATGAGAGCGCTGATGCATAGCTGTAAGTTTAACAATTGTGTACATATTAACGAACCTGGTTGTGCCGTTTTAAAAGCATTGGAAGCAGGAGATATAGAACCTACCCGTTACGATAGCTACCAGAGTATTTATTTCGGAAACGATACGAGACATTGATTTTTTATGATGGCTTATAAGATATTTAACCACATAGAAACATAGGGGTGTATTATTCAAAGAGAGATTCTGGGCATTTTAACACGCTTTGCACTCATACGCCACAGGCATTATTCACAGGCCGGTATCCGCTTCAATCGTTAATGCGCTTGAAACGTGGAAATAATGTTTTTAAAAAGATTCTTGTCAACCATCAATTACCCCACACCTGTCCGGCGTGTTCAGTGTAAGCGCCACTCCGGATTGTTTAATGGAAAAGAGTTTTCAAACTCGATAACTGGAACCAAGATTAAATTTGGTTTTCAATAAAACATTTAAGTGATCTTTCAGAACAATAAACAAGGGTGGCCAATTTACCGTTGGAACGGATTTATGAAATAAAATATCTCTCCTAAGGATAATTTAAACACTATACGAATAAGATATTTTTGAAAGAGTAATCTCAATTCTAAAATGCTCATAATTTCGAATCCCTAAACCTGTGATTTGAAACCAATTCTTAGCTGCATTGTACTACTTGCCCTTGTGGGCAGCTTGTTAGTCAGCGATTATTTTTATTATCCCCTACAAACCTCATTTTTCTTCTATCTCTCTTTTGCAGCGATTATTTTTTTTATAACGGCGCTGGTTTTTGTAACAACAAAAAACCTGATAAATAGTGGCTTATCACTGCCAATTCTTGTGTTGTTAATCTGGTTTGTCTATATCATATTACAACAGCTAGCTGCCGCTGGCCTTGGATTTAACGGTTATCACGCTATTGCAAATCTCCTGCTACTAGGGTCACTTCTATTTCTATTTCGTACCGAAAAAATATCGTTTCAGTTTATCAGTGCAGGTGTTTTTATTATAGCCTTTATCCAATCATCAATATGTGTTTTACAGTGGATTGGCTTATTAAAATCTCCTAGTGATTATTTTCAAGTAACAGGAAGCTTAACCAATCCCAATGTTACTGCAATGTTTTTAGCAATGGTGTGTCCGTTAACACTCTATTTGTGGCGCTTCCCTAAGTATCGTAGTTACATTGCATTCGCATCCAGTATTATGCTTTTAAGCTTAATATTACTGAACTGCCGTACCGCTTACATTGGGCTCGGTTCTATTTTTTTATTGGCCATTCATTTCAAATTCAAGGTGTTTAGTCATCTTGGGCTTAACAAAAGAACTGGATTAATTTTTTTATTATTCAGTTTCTCTTTGGGCTTGGTTATCCCGGTTGTTTCAAAAATTTATCATGCAAAAAAAGATTCTGCAGATGGGCGCATATTGATCTACAAGCTCAGTGCTTCCATGGCAAAAAATGCTCCTTTTTTTGGAATTGGCTACGGAAATTTTGAACGAGACTACAATATTTATCAAGCAGATTATTTAAGTAAAAATCCAAAAGCCGAAGGCTTTGCCCAGGCAGGACATGTAAAGATGGCTTATAATGACTATCTCCAGAATACCATTGAAGGAGGCTTGGTTGGTCTGGTATTGTTTGCCGGCAGCATTATTTTGCTCTTAAATTCCAAGAAAAAGGAAGTTAAATCATCCGATAAAGAGTCGACTTTCGATGCTTTTGCCATCGGTAAATTAGGTGTGCTTGCTTTTGCAATAATGGCAATGGTAAATTTTACTATAGAAGCCGTACCTGTAATGTTCCTGTTCATTGTTTATGCGGCGCTTATCGTTAAACAAACCAAAAGCTTTTGCACTTTAAAAAACATCTCCGCAAATTACTTTCAAGTTTCTGCCACAATTGTAGCCATATACATTTGTTACCTCACCTTTAATTTTATTAGTGCAAACCGAAAAAATGCAATTGCAAAAGCACTCGCCCGCTCCAATCAGACTGAAAAAGCAATTGTACTGTTAAATTCTTTGAAAGAACCGCTAAGAAACCTGGAGAGCTATCACAGTAATTTCGCCTATGTTTTGTACCTCAATAACAATTCTGAGAATACCCTAAAGGAAATATTACTTACAAAAAAACACACTTCAGATCCAAAGCTTTTTCGCTTGGCGGGGCAGTGTTACCTAAAACTGGGTCAGTTGGAGTTGGCAGCTAAAGAATTTGAGACAGAAAGCAAGCTTACCCCAACTGTTTTTGCTCCCCGTTATTACCTTATGCAGACTGCATTAAAAGCACACAATATGCCTTTAGCTATAAATACGGCCCAGGGTATTGTGGATTTAAAACCGAAAATAAAATCCAACAAAGTATTCTTCTACAAAAATCAAGCTTCGATTTTGCTTAAAAACACTGGCCTCAAGCGTTCGGTAAATCTCACCAAAAAGAAATTAACAAATCCGCTTAAAAACTGGCAATCGGCAGATTTTTCCAAGACAAATGAAACCTCACAACCGCAACAGAAATGGTAAACAAGCTAACTATCCTGAATATAAAATACGTGATGATGTTTCTTTTTGGTCTTCACGCTTCCACAAATGCAGTAGCACAGGTAAAATACCCTTTAGCCGTTGAAAAGGTTTTAAAGCTTACGCCCAAGAACAGACATCAGCTGGAAAAAGTAATCGCACATTATCAAAAAACGGGAGAAACACTTAAGCTGAAAGCCACTTATTTCCTCATCAGTAATATGGATATCCATAGCTCTTACGATATCATTTGGGTAGATGCCAATCAGCAAAAAGTACCGTTTAACGAACTCGATTATCCCAATATGGAAGCGGCAACAGCCACTTTTGAAAAACTGAAGAAACAATTTAAAGGTGTGCACCCAAAGCAGATCATTTACCGCGACATTGATAGAATCACAGCTAATTATTTGATTGATAATATTGATAAAGCATTTATCGCTTGGAAAAGTCCGTACGCTAAAAATTTGAATTTCAGTGATTTCTGTGAATACCTTTTGCCTTACCGCATCAGTGTTGAACCCTTACAAAATTGGCGTGGCAGATACCAAAACGAGTTCAAAGATTTTTTAAATGGCGAAAAGGGTAAACCCTTAGAAAGCTTATTGACGGATCTGGCTATAAAAAGACCAGAGTTATTTTACAACAGCTTTGGCGATGAACAAGTGCGGCGGAAAGAGCCTCTACCTCGGTTAGGTGCGCTCAATTTATTGCTCCGTAAAAATGGTTCATGTGAAGATATGGCGGGTTTAGCCGTGTTCTCCTTAAGGGCGATGGGCGTTGCTTCCAGTATAGATTATGTTCCGTATTGGGCAACTTCTGCATACAGTCATTTTTTCAATGTGGCTTTTAAACCAAACAAAACCGTGGTGCCCTTTGAAATGGGTAACGCAAATAATCCCTTACAGGTAATCCCTTTACGTCGAGAGCCTTCAAAAGTGATCCGCACCACTTATAGTAAGCAAGCGGGTACACTAGCTTCTTTCACAGCTTTGGAAGAAATCCCTTCGGGTTTTTTGCGCTCACAAAATTATTTAGACGTAACCAGCGACTATTGGGAAACGGCCGATTTACCTGTAAGGCTACAGTCTGGAATTCCAAATGGTAAAATTGTTTATGCCTGCGTATTTAACAATGGGCAGTTTAAGGCTACTTGGTGGGCTAAAGCAAGCGCAGGCATAGCAAATTTTGAAAAAATGCCCAAAGGGGTAGTTTATTTACCTATGGTTTACCAAAACAAAAAAACTGTTGTTTGTGGTAACCCTGTGGCTTTGGGCTACCATAACAAACTAGAGCTAAATGCAGACTTAAGCAAGCCCCGAAGCATTGTTGTAAAGCAACAGGACAATTACCTGCTATTTAAGTCCGGCAAAAAGTATCGTCTTTATTATTGGAAAAATGGCTGGAAATTGAGCTCCGCCCAAACTGCAATGACCAATGAAGGGCAATTGATTTTTACCAATGTTCCAAATAATGCCCTCCTCATTTTAATACCAGAGTACTCGAAACACAAAGAACGACCATTCATCATCACCGATAAAGGAGAGCGAGTTTGGTTTTAAAGAGCTGATTTGAAATTTAAACCACATAAACTATTTAAACAAAAACCATAATAACCATGAAAAAAACAAAGACAATGATGATCACGCTTACTGTGGCACTGTTAGCTGGGTCGGTATTTGCACAGCAGAATGCCAGCCATGCGCTTAGCCCGGGCACCTCCAACAATTATCCTGCTCCTGTGATTAAGGAGTTGAAACAAGTCTTAGAAAAAATCCCTTTAAACACGCAGAAGCAAGAGGCAATGGCTAATTATCTCTTGAAGAAAGGAAACCGTTTAAAAGAAATAGCCAATCAGTCCCCAGAACAGCAAACTGCATTAAAAGACAGTTTGCAAAGGGTTTTTGTGAGCATGCTGAGTAACGAGGATCTGAAAAACTACTATACAGCGGTAGTGAATGCTAAAAATAAGACTAAAAAAGAAGCTGAAAAAATATTACTAAAATCAACAGATCAAGACACCTTAAATGCAATTGCTTTAGAGAGGGATGTACAGATAGCGATGTTGAAGGACGCTGAAAACGATGTTGAAAAGTTTAAAAAGCTAAAAAGTGGCATTGCCAGTAGTTACAAAAAAGATATTGATAAATTCCTCTTGGATAAAGGCTATAAAAAGAATGGCTACGAAGAATTTGCCGAGGGCGTTCTGCAAACCTATGTTACCAAATACCAACTCAACAATAAAGAGAAGGACGCTTTACGGCCTTTAATTGTTAAAAAATATCGGGAACTATCCACGGTAAAGTCAAAAGATATTCCTCAAAATGCCAAAGACAGCGTAGTAAACACCATCGAGGAACAGGCCAGTAAAAATTTGGATAAGTTTATCGCTTTTTATCACAAGGCTCCTAAGAGCGCTAAATTATTGCAGATCATCTCCAAAAAATCGTATTTCCAACTCACTGAACCCCAAATAGAAAGTTTTATTGATTTTTTAGCGATAACCAGAAAAAACGGAGCAGTAAAAGAGAACAATAAAGAGGGTGTTGTTGGTCCAGACGTTTTCATAGCTAAAACCTTAAATAAAGAGCAATACCTTAAGTATTTAGCTTTAGAGAACAAGGACAAAGCCTCCGAAAAAGCCAAAAGCGATTGGCAAGATGCTCAAAAACTGGGTTTAGCCAGTGGTTTGGACAGTGCCAGCACCCTAAAAGTTTTAACAAATTACTATACCAGTAAAATGGTTGCTCAGCAAAGGAAGGACCTTAAACCTGAAGAGCAGGAAGGCGAAGCCATACAGTTAAAAGGCGCAGTACCTTTATTGATTACCAAGCTAAAAACCGCCCGCAAAAAGCCCAATACCGAAATGGCATTAAAAAAAGGCTTTACATGGTAAGTGAATGATAGAAACAAAGGTTCAATTCAAATTTATTCAAACTGAAAAGAAGATGAAAAAAATAATGTTATCGTTTTGTATCCTGCTGTTTTACTGCGGGTATAGCAAAGCACAAACAAGTGTACCCATTAGCCCAGGCCGTATGGTCATGTTTAAAGCTTACCGTATGCTAATGAAAAATACCGCCCAATACGCACCAGATGAAGCTTTAAAAATTTACATGGGTATTGCCGCAAAGGGAGATGGTAAAGCCATGAATGCCATAGCTAATATATATGCCATGGGTATTGGCCGTAAGATAGACAATGCAGAAGCCTTAAAATGGTACCAACAAGCCTGCAAAGCAGGCTATGCTCCAAGCTGGTATAATTTGGCCGTAATGCATAAATATGGCTATGGCACCCCACAAGATTTTGACGCCACCTATAAAGCTTTTAAAAACGGCGCTGTTTTAAAACAAAAACAATGTTTATACGGACAAGGCTACATGCTTTATAAAGGTTATGGCGTAGCACAAGACTATGCGGCTGCGGTAGATAATTTTAAACAGGCGGTTAACTATAAAAGTTTAGGCAGCATGTACATGTTGGGTTTATGTTACAGAAATGGCTATGGCATTGCTCAAAACACAGACAGTGCCCGTTACTGGATAGGCCGGGCAGCAGATGCCGGCTATAAGTTTGCAAAAGATGAGATGCAGAATGCGCAGGCAGAACTTACAGCCACCTCTGAGACCATAAGCAATGATGCCGACACTTCCCAAAAAGCTCCAAAAGCTTATAAGAACATAAAGCAGAACGTAAAAGACAAAGCCCTTAAAGGAACTTACACCGGTTTTGCCATTAAGTATGATTGGAGCGGGAAACATATTTTGCAAAAAAGCAAAATTACCTTGACCCTTTATGGCAATAAAAAACAGCTCAGTGGTAATTGGGTAGAAGACGACAGCCTAAGTGTAAATCTATCGGCTAACATAACGGATAGCAGTATTGTTTTCAACCATATTAAATACCAGAAGAGCGACCATTATAGCCAAGGTAAAAAAATAGAACTCGAGTTTAAAGAAGCCACTTTACAGCTAAACCAAAGTAACGGGAAAACCTTTATTACGGGCAATATCCAAATGTGGAACAATACCCGGCAAGAACCCGATAAGAAACTGTACATCTCCTTGAGTGAAGTTGATGAAGAGAACGCACCAGCAGTTTTGGCCAGCAACTCCAATAAAGAGGGTATAATGTCAAATACTTTGCAAAAAGCCGAAGATTTTAAACTGATGGCCTATCCCAACCCATTTGACACCCAAATCAACCTCAGTTTTTACATGGAAAATGCCGGGCAGGTAAGCCTGACGGTAGCAGATATGCAAGGCAGGGTAGTTTACAAAAAAAGCAATCTAAGCTTTGCGAAAGGTGCACAAAACTACAGTTTTAGCAACAGTTTGGCCTCGGGCACTTATATATTGAAGTTACAGCATGGACAAATAACAGAAACCACGGTATTGATTAGAAAGTAGAAAAGATGAAAAAATTAATATTTATCATTATCCTTTTCTTTAACTTAATACCAGTGTTAAAAAAGGGAGAAATAAGATTTAGCGGACCGCAGGCTGCTTTGGCAGACAGTTTTGGGGAAGATGATGAGGATTGGGTTGACGATTGGGACTGGTTAGCTGATTATGAGGACGAAGAAACAGGTTCCAATGGTTGGGACCTTCTGTCTGATATATTAGGGTTTGAAATAACAGGTTTTTTTACTGACGCTAACGGTAACTCTGCTTTTGAATTGGCAGGGGGAGGCTATCTTTCATTTGAGGATTTAGGCATAACCGAATATGTGAACACCAATGAGCCCGAGCCCGAGCCCGAGCCCGAGCCTGAACCTGAACCCGAGCCTGAACCTGAACCTGAACCTGAACCCGAGCCCGAGCCTGAACCCGAACAATACTTAACCAATTGTTTAAACACACAGACAGACAGATGGGTAAAAGATTTAGAAAATTTAAATACTTTAAGAGATTCACGTGAATTAGATTGTTATGCTAATGCCTTAGGTTTACCATTTTTAGACCTATTAACACTTGTACCATCACTTACAGAGGCCATTTTAACCGCAAGGCAAACAGGAGGTGGGTCTCTTGCAGATATTGATTGGACAGGTGTTGAGAGTTTTGTTGTAGATTTGTCGGGTGCATTAGCTTCAGCACAGGGATGTACACAAGACGAGGAAGTTCTATTTGCGCAGTCATTTTGGGCGAAGTATGCTAGTTTTCAAGCCTCGATAGAGTTCTGTTATTCTCAATATCCTAATTAAGGAAAATAATTTCATGAAAGATAAAATGAAAAAAGTTTATTTTATAACGATGTGTGTTGTGACACTATTATCCTACTCATGTGCTAAAAAAACTGTTCACTCACTTCATATACAAGACTATAAACGACTCTCCGAAAAACAAAAAATAAATAAGAGGGAAGAGTTAATTAAAAGATTAGAAAAGGATTCGGTTTTTATGCTTTACAATGAGATTTCAAACATACAATTGGAATCTTTAATGAAAATAAATCCATCGCGAATTCCAAAAAACAAGGGTTTTGGCCAAACTATTTCTCCGACCGCAAGTGAAAAGGAAATTTATTATCGAAGTCGGGGTGTAGAAAATCCAAAAGAATTCATAAAACTTGATGTTTTGAAAACATTAACTTTAGGATTGTTGGCTAGTAAGTATCCTGATTTATTAAATATGGATATGGAAAGTCGAATAATGGTATTAAAACAGGCTAAAAAACCTTTGTCAAGTGTTGATATTTTGAGAAGAAAGAAAATACAAGCTTGGATTATCGAAAACAATAGTCATCAAATAATTAATAGTAATAAAAAATAACGTAATTTTTTCTTATGAAAAGAAACCATAAATTAATACTTTTTTTCCATTGGTACTCTTTATTATTAATGCCGATATTTTACTTCCTGGTGTTTGCAATACTCTCAGCTTTTAATTATTCTTTGACAGAAAAAGATTTGATATCGCATGCCGGCAGAATAGTCTTCGTAAATACTGTTGATGCGACTTCTAAAAAAATGGAGTTGAAATATGGTAAAGGGCATTCAGTAATTATTGGAATTAATAATAAGCCTAATCTAGTTTTTATAAGAAGTACCAAATCAGGTTCGCCCTATGAACGGTTAATTTTATCCAGAATAAAACCAATGGATTCGGTAACCATATTCACGAACCCTGTTATTTTTAAAACAAGATTGTATGTGGAAAAGCTTGTAAAAAATAAGCAAGAAGTTATACCTTATTTAGGAGAAATACAAAAAAAAACAAGTCTCAACTTGCTAATTATTTCATCATTGTTTTTCGCAGGATTATCTATGGTTTATTTTCTATTATTAAAAAGAAGGTATTTAAAACTGCAGCACTGATTCCCCACCAGTCCGGAGTGTTCAGCGCAAGCGTCACTCCGGATTGTTTAATGGAATTGAGTTTCCAAACCCCAAGCTGGTGCGAGCTTATAGTTCGTTACCAATAAATAAGTTATTATAACAATTGATAAGTTGAAGCTAAGAGCCCGTACCGGCCGTGTTTTAGAAATGAGAAATATAAAAGGAGCGAGCTATAAGCTCGCACTAGCGGGGATTGTAATTAATGAAAATATGAAACAGCTTTTAATAATAGGATTAATATATTTATTCGTAACTTCTTGTGTAAGTAAAAAAACAGGGACAAATAACACGATAATAAAAGATAAACAGATAGAAAAAGAAATTTCAAATAACCCAAAGTATATCCCTCTATCCCATTTCAATGGCGACACATTAAAATATCTAACGACTAATTTTACAAGTCATAAAGAGTTTTATCAAGGAAAAGGTTTAAATGTATTATTACAGGACTTAGAGTTGCCCGTCAAAGAATTTAAAACAGGGGTGAATGCAAGAGATATAAATATTAGTCCAGGTTTAAGTCTTAAATTTTATAATCGAGATATTGAAGAAAAGAAAATTAAGGAAAGAAAAAATCCTTTAGTTCTATATGTAATTTGGCAAATACCTCTGCCAGAAGACGATGTCACTTCAATTATCAGAACCACACATGGATACTGGAATAATCAGGCGAATAACTACTTTCGACAGTTTAAAATAAAAGAGATAGGGATGGTTGCACCCAATTATTGATTTTTAAGATCTTTAGTCTTTAACCAGCTGTTCGACATGTTCCGCAGGGCATGTCGAACTACAAAATAGGCTTGGGTGGATTGCAAATCCAAAGAGATCATTACACCCATGGCGACAATATAGAATTTGAATTTAAGGAAGCTACTTTACAGCTCAATAAAAATGGTGGGCATATCTTTATTACTGGGAATATTGAGATATGGAACGATACAAGACAAGAGCCAGAGAAAAAATTATACGTTTCATTGAGTGAAGTTGAAGAAGAACCAGCAATTGCAAGTATAGTAGCCACCAAAAAAGAATCAAAAGTTAATACTTCGCTAAAAGTTGAGTCTTTTAAATTATTGGTTTACCCCAACTCTTTTGATACCCAAATTAATGTCAATTTTTATTTAGAAAAAGCGGTAAGCATTAGCGTAACCGATATGCAAGGCAGAATAACTTACAAAAAAAATAATTTGAGTTTTAACAAAGGGACACAAACCTATAGTTTTAACAATAATTTTCATCTGGCACTTATATTCTAAAGTTGCAGTATGCTCAAAAACAAGAAACCACGGTACTAATTAAAAAACTAGAAAAGATGAAAAAACTGATATTAATAGGCATCCTTTTCTTTAACTTGATTCCGGTGTTAAAGAAAGGAACGATTGGGTTGGCAGGTCCCCAAACTGCTTTAGCAGATAGCTACGGAGAGGGCTGGGATAACTATGATGGACTATATGGTTCATTATCAGATCTGTACGATTTGGATATTGTTGGGTCACATTATAATAGTAATGGTGAATTTGTTTTTGACCTTAGTGGAGGAGATTTATATTACCCGAACTCGAGTACCCTAGATGAGGTGATAGTAACTGCTATAATAGAACCATTTCCAGATTATCAACCACCAGAGCCCATTACTGATGAAAATGCAAATGAAATATTTGATGATTTTTTAGATTGGATAAATGATAATCCACCACCAGAAACGACTCCAGATCCCTGCAATCAAGCTAATTCACTTGGCAAGAATGAGAGTTTCAAGGACAAGATGGATGACTTGAAAGGAAAGACAGGTCTAGACTATGAAGTAGGATATTTATTCAAAAATGGTGGCAGTTCATCGGCAGATTATACATCCCTAGGTGGAGTGGCTGGGCAAACTCAAATATCGATACCAATAAGCTCAATTGCAGGGACGATTGACGGCTATATACATACTCATTATGGGAGTGGAACAATCCCTGTATTCTCAATCGGTGATATTTTATCAATATATACTTTAAATAATGCTGGAAAAATAACAGATTTAAGCACTTTTACAATTGGTGTGGTAACAGACTATGGAACACAATATATTCTAAAAATTGATGATATTGCTAATTTCAATTCTTTTTATGATGTACACTTTACCACAAATGCAAATATGGATGCGCTAACTACCACTTATCTTGATAATGTTGCAAACTATATGAATGCTTCAGCTATGGATTTCAAAGCAGCAAGTGAATTAGCATTTTTAAAAATGCTTGAAGGTTCGGGGATGAAAACTTTTAAAGGAAACTCGAATTTTGATAAATGGAATCCTATAAAAAACGTAAATGATGAAGTTAAACCTAATAAATGTAATTAATATGAAAAAAATAGCGGTTATAATTTTTGTTCTTATAAATATTATTGGATGTAAGGTTAATAAATGAATAAGCAAGCTGAGCAATATTTTGAACCTGCGGAATTAAAAAAATATGAAGGAGAATGGATATATGCAGATAGCATTCAGACATTTAAAATCAACTTAAAAAAACAGGTCAGAAAAACAGCACAAGGAGCTTACTTAACAGAGTTGTATGGAAATTATTGTTATTCCAAAAACGAGAATAAAGAATCTTGTTTTATTAATGAGAAAGACACCACGATTTCTAATGCTACAACGCTGTTTTTTAATAAAAAAGACTTGTTTTTTCTTAAAGATCGCATAAAAGAAAAAAGAGGTGAAGGCTTCCTGAAATTACTGCCCAATAGTACAGAGGAGGTTGAATGGTACCTCCGTAATCCGGAAGGTATGATCGGAGACTTTGACCAATCCTTTTCTGTACCCACAAAATTAATTCTAAAAAAAGTTAAATAAACTTGGTAATTTATTCTATCTAGCGCAAGTCTTCCGAGTTTTTGTAAAGAGCTGTGGGAGACTTGTGTTTTATGAATTATAAAAATCAGATAGCCAATTTAAACTAAATGAGTAATTCTACCAAAAGCAGATAAATTATATAACCGCCTAATTTTTTTATTCGTCTTACTAATTTAGAAATATTTCAAAAAAAAATGTGCTCGAACACGCTTTTCTAATAAATAATTATTAAACTTGAATAGTATATTTTAAACTTCAATTAAATATCAACATTCTTATACGTGAATTTATATTATTTAGTATGCAATAAATTATTTTCAAAAAATTTTATCATCCATTATTTCAACTAAACCTATGGTTAATCCTGGAGACAAATTACGCCAATTGAGGCAAAAAGGAAATATTAAGCAAACTACAATCGCCCATCTTTTGGAAGTTAGCCAAGGTAAAATATCGAGCATAGAGAAAAACTCAAGCCCTCTAAACACGAAACAGCTTCTTGTTTTAGCAGAATTTTTTAAAATTTCGCCGACTTATTTTTTTGAGACCGATGATTCCCCTAAGGTTTCTGAGAATGAAGAATGCCTTAAGAGAATTCAAGCTATTCTTACTGATTTTAAACAAACTTCAGAAAATTTTAAACAGCAATTAGTGGATAAGAATACAATTATCACCCTGCAATCCCTTCATGTTGGTAAAAGTGATGAAATGGTAAAAAGTTTGGAACTGAAAGTAGGGAGGATAAAAAGTGAGATGAAAACATTGAAAGAGGAAGTCACGCTGTTAAGAAGTATAGTAAATGTCTAACCCACCATGTCCCGGTTGTTCAGCGTACGCGTTGCTCCCGATCGTTATAATGGAAAAGAGTTTTAAAACTCAATAAATAAAAATAACGCAACATCAGGAGTTGCTCCTTTAAGTTATGGGCCTTGTAATTCCGAGCTTTGGCAAACAGAGGTGGGAGACTTGTGCTTTTGATTAAATTAAAAGCGCAAGTCAGGCGCTTTCACAGGCAATCACGCTAAGACTTGCGCTAGATGGCGTAACCGATAATTTTCGCCCTTGGCGATTGCGGTAGTGATGAAGAAATAAAAGTACTGCCATTGTAGCAAGCGGCGTAGCCCGAGAGTTTTTTTTACTTTTTTGCGGAAAAAAAGTAAATGCCACTGCCCGGCATGAGGGCAAGTAAGCCTGTGTGTGAACGCAATTGGCCACTCAACTAAGAGCACCGATAAAAAAACCGGAAAACTTGATTAAAAACTCGTCTAAAAAATCTCCCATAAATTTGATAAATTGCAAGCCCAAATTAAATGGCAAATAACAGGATTTTAAAACATGTTTGATAATCTTCAGGATAAGCTCGAAGGAGCATTTAAAGTATTAAAAGGACAAGGTAGCATTACCGAAATTAACGTGGCCGAAACCATGAAAGAGATACGTAAAGCTCTTTTAGATGCCGATGTTAACTATAAAACAGCAAAAACTTTTACCGATGAGGTAAAACAGAAAGCACTGGGTCAAAACGTATTGACCGCCATTTCTCCAGGTCAATTGTTGACCAAAATCATGAACGACGAGCTTACCGAATTAATGGGTGGCAGCGTTGATGAGCTAAATATCAAAACAAATCCAACGGTTATATTGATAGCCGGTTTAAACGGAGCGGGTAAAACTACTTTTACCGGTAAACTGGCTTTATATTTAAAATCACAAAAAGGAAAAAAGCCATTATTGGTAGCTGGTGATGTTTACCGCCCAGCGGCTATTGACCAATTAGAGGTTTTAGCTGGACAGGTTGGCTCCGAAGTTTATACCAACCGAGAATCTACCGATCCAGTAGCTATTGCTTTAGAAGGTATTGCACACGGTAAAAAGAACGGTAATAACGTAATTATTATTGATACCGCCGGTCGTTTAAGTTTAGACGAGGCGCTGATGACAGAGATTGCTGAAGTTAAAAAAGCAACACAGCCTCAGGAAATTTTGTTTGTGGTAGATGCCATGACCGGGCAAGATGCCGTAAATACTGCAAAAGCATTTAACGATCGATTAGATTTTACGGGAGTTGTATTAACCAAATTAGACGGTGATACCCGTGGAGGTGCGGCTTTATCTATTAAATCGGTAGTTAACAAACCTATTAAATTTGTAGGTACCGGCGAAAAAATGGATGCGCTGGATGTGTTTTATCCAGACAGAATGGCTTCCCGTATTTTGGGAATGGGTGATGTGATTTCTTTGGTTGAAAGAGCACAGCTACAGTTTGATGAGAAAGAAGCGGCGGCTTTACAAAAGAAAATCCGTAAGAATAAATTCGATTTCAACGATTTCATCGGGCAAATCCAACAGATCAAAAAAATGGGTAACATTAAAGATCTAATGGGCATGATTCCAGGTGTTGGTAAAATGATGAAAAACGTAGATATCGATGACGATGCTTTCAAAGGAATTGAATCCATTATCCAATCTATGACGCCTTTTGAGCGTGAAAACCCAGAAACAATTAACCAGAGCCGTAGAGGAAGAATTGCAAAAGGTAGCGGAAACGATATTGCGGAAGTCAATAAATTGATGAAACAGTTTGAGGATATGCGCAAAATGATGAAGCAGTTTTCCGATCCATCAGCCATGGCAAAAATGCAAAAAATGATGAAGGGAATGCCAAACGGTGGTATGCCGAGATAGAAATTGCTATAGAATAAGATTTGAAAGGATTTTTTGACTTAGTCAGAAAATCCTTTTTTTATATAAAAGCATATCGGCAACTGAAAAAGGCACAGACTTTGTAAATATTTGGTTAAAATCAGACGAAAGTCTATTGTAAAACTAAATCAAAATATCATGGGAGGCATTCTTTACATTATTGCAGTTGTTTTAATCATCGGTTGGATATTCGGTTTTTTCGTATATTCTGTAGGTTCGTTGATACACATTTTGTTAGTGATAGCTGTTGTTGCAGTATTGCTAGCGGTTATAAGGGGTTCGGCTTAAGCCTGGTTTATTAAATGTTTTTTGGGCAGATTAAAATATATCGATTGTTTAAAATCCAATAGTCAAAGATCTTCGTAAATGCTTTTATTGAAGTATTAACATACCAAAATAAATTTTTTATATTTGCGTTCTCTTTAACAAACACATTATCATGCAAATCGGTAATTTATTATTTCTGAACTTAGGTACTCAAGAGGTCGTATTGATCATGTTTGCAGTGCTATTATTGTTCGGAGGAGAAAAACTTCCGGAGTTGGCAAGAGGTTTGGGGAAAGGAATTAGAGAATTTAAAGATGCTTCTGATGGTGTAAAAAGAGAAATACACCGCAATATAAATGAGCTTACTGCTACTGAAGAGTTAAAACGCGAAGAAGAGTTGGAGCGTTTGAACGAAAACAAAGTGGAGGAAAAGCCAGCAGAAACAATAGAAGAAAACAAAGATTTTAACACAAATTAAATAAACAAAACGATGGGTTTAGGTGCTCCAGAAATTATCTTAATTGTATTGGCTTTATTGCTTTTATTTGGTGGAAAAAAGATTCCAGAATTGATGAGAGGAATGGGAAAAGGTGTAAAGGAATTTAAAGATGCTCAAAGTGGCATTGATAAACCAGAGAAACCAGAAGAAAATCAACAACAAAATTAAAATTTCCTAAATTTATTTAGGAATCTATTAACCTTGAACGGTCGAAATTTGTAATTTCGAAAGTTCAAGGTTTTCTTTTATAAAATGATAACAGAAAAAATCAAATCCTATTCTAATTTTTCGCAACTTCAACAAGATCTTAAAGCGGGTTTAATTTCCGTAAAAGACCTGGTTAACTATTATATCGGAAGAATTAAAGCGCATCAGCATCTTAATGCTTTTCTAGAAACGTTTGAAGCAGAAGCGTTAGCAAGAGCCGAAGAAATTCAGGCAAAGATTGATAATGGTACCGGTGGAAAAATGGCCGGGATGATTATCGGCTTAAAAGACAACATTTCTTTTAAAGGGCACCAAATGACCGCATCCTCTAAAATTTTAGAAGGTTACGAAGCGGTTTATTCTGCAACGGTAGTTGAGCGTATTCTAAAGGAAGATGCAATCATCATCGGCCGTTTAAATTGCGATGAATTTGCGATGGGTGCTTCCAATGAGACCAGTTATTATGGCCCTGTAAAAAATTACGTAGACGAAACTAGGGTTTCTGGTGGTTCTTCTGGCGGTTCGGCAGTGGCTGTACAAGCAGGTTTATGTTTTGCATCTTTGGCGTCTGATACTGGTGGCTCTATTCGTCAGCCGGCAGCATTTTGTGGTGTTTTTGGTTTAAAACCAACTTATTCTAGGGTTTCCAGATACGGTGTAGTTGCGTATGCATCTTCATTTGACCAAGTTGGACCTATTGCAAAATCTGTGGAAGATATTGCTTTAATTTTAGAGGTTATTGCCGGTAAAGATTCGCATGATGCAACTTCGTCTGATGTTCCTGTGCCTAATTACTCGCAATTAATTGCTGGTGAAGTTCCAAAAAAGAAAATAGCGTATATAGAAGAAACTTTGCATGCAGAGGGTTTAGACCCAGAAATAAAAGCAAATGTTTTAGCTCAGATTGAGAAGTTAAAAGAACAGGGCCATACCGTTGAACCTGTTTCTTTCGAATATTTGGAGTATGTGGTTGCTACTTATTATATCTTAACAACCGCAGAAGCTTCGTCAAATTTGGCCAGATATGACGGCGTACATTATGGTTATAGAAGTCCCGAATCGAAAGACTTAATAAGTACTTATAAAAAGTCCAGGTCTGAAGGTTTTGGCGATGAAGTGAAGCGTAGGATTATGTTGGGTACATTTGTGTTAAGTGCCGGTTACTACGATGCTTATTATTCTAAAGCACAAAAAGCCAGAAGGTTGATCAAAGAAAAAATGGACCACATTTTAGAGGATTATAACTTTATCATTACGCCTACAACCCCTACACCAGCTTTCCCTATCGGCGAGGAAATTACCGATCCAATGGTGATGTACTTAGCAGATATTTTTACAGTAGGTGCTTCCTTGGCAGGCTTACCGGCTATTTCTTTACCATCAGGCGAGAATAAGCAAGGTTTACCTTTAGGAATCCAAATTATCGGAAGACGATTCAAAGAAGAAAATTTATTGGCTTTTTCTAAATGTATCCATAAGCTTTAGCCAGCACTAGCGTTGTAGCTAAAGAAAAAATTCAAGAATGATTAGATTATCAAAGTTTATTGCCCTTTCCTTCATATTCATCGGTTTAACAACCAGTAGCGAGGCGAGCGTAAATAGAGACAGTTTAACTTACGCATCTTTAAGTTTAAAAGAGTTTAAAGCAATAAAGAAACTGGTAAATGCAGATACCAGCTTGGTGCCTGCACAAACCAACCTACAACTTGAGGTATTAAAATATAAACCAAATTTAATTTACAAATACCGTTTAGACTCTATTAGAACAGAATTTCCTCTAGATTATAACCCTTTCGTACAAACCTACATCGATATTTTTTTAGATAAACGAAGTAATGAGATGGGGCAAATGCTGGCTTTAGGCAGGTATTACTTTCCGGTATTCGAAAAAGCTTTACAAGCTTACAATATCCCTTCAGAATTTAAATATTTGCCAATAATTGAATCGTCAATGAATCCAATGGCGATATCACGTGTGGGCGCAACGGGTATGTGGCAGTTTATGTACACCACAGCAAGAATGTACGATTTAACCATCGATAACTACGTTGACGAACGCAGAGATCCTACTGAAGCGAGTTATGCCGCCGCTAGGTACTTACGTGATGCATATAATAATTTAGGAGATTGGATGCTGGCATTGGCATCTTACAATTGTGGAGTAGGCTGTGTAAACCGGGCAATTGCGAAAGCAGGAGGCTCCAGGAATTTTTGGGATATCCAAGCTTATTTACCAAGTGAAACCCGCAATTATGTTCCAGCTTTTATTGCCACGGCTTATGTAATGAATTATTATCCCAAGCATCCGCAGGTTAAAGTGCCTGATGAGAAAACTTTGAGAACGGATTCTATATCGGTAAACAAATTTATGTCTTTTGATAAAATTGCCAAAGCTTTAAATATAGATGCTGAGGATTTAAGAGGTTTGAACCCCGTTTATAAAAAAAACATCATTAACGGAACCATAGCTGAGCCTAAAAGATTAATTATTCCCAAGTTAAGTTTTAAGGATTATGCTGGTTTTTTTGAAGCATTTAATGCAGAAGAAGATGGTAGTTTAAAAATGTTGTCTGCTAGTGAGTTAGTTAAACCCAATTTAAAAATAGCAAACACGCACATTGTTAAAAAAGGAGAAACCCTTACAGCAATAGCTGATAAATACCGAGTGGAGGTGCAAGACATTAAGGTTTGGAACAGCTTAAGCAACTATACCATTGCAGTGGGCCAACAATTGGTCATCAGAAAAGAAGCGGAACAGCTTAAGCCTAAAAAAGAAACACCAACTTATATTACCTACAAAGTTAAGGCAGGCGATAATTTAGTTAAGATTGCAGAGCGCTTTGAAAACGTAAGTGTGAGTACGCTAAAGGTTTTAAATAACTTAGAGTCCAGCGTTTTAACGATTGGTATGGTTTTAAAAATCGCTACTCATTAGGTTTTTCTGGCTTTATAACGTCCAATAAATTTTCATTGGATTTATTGCCAAAATCCAAGGTACGTACCGGGAATGGAATTATAATATTAGCCTCATCAAAAGCTTTTTTAATCGACATAATGGCGTTGTTTCTTGCGCTTAGGTATTTTTTCTGTTCTGGATCCTGCATCCAAATTCGCAGGTCGAAAGTAATGGAGCTTTCTGCAAATTCATCATAAAAAAACTCAACTTCTTTTTTAGTGTCGCGTTCGCTGAGTGTTTCCACAGCGTTCAAGGTCATCGTTCTAACCTTTTCTAAATCTTCTGTAAGGGAAACACGTCCTTTTAAATCCAAGCGTCTAATACCCGTTGAACTGTAGTTCTCTATCGGGTTTTGGAATACCTCTTTGTTTGGGATAATTATTTTTTGTCCTTCTAAACTAATCAATGCTGTGTCCCTAAGGTTTATAGCTTCAATTCTGCCTTTGTAGTTCCCCAGCTTCACTAAGTCGCCAACGTTAAACGGATGCCGGAAAGACATAAAAATCCCCGACATAAAGTTTGCCGCGATATCCTGAAAAGCAAATGCTAAAGCCAAACCTAAAATTCCTGCTCCCGCCAATGCCGTGGTTACGGCTTTGTCTAAGTTTAAAATATCTAATGCGGTAAATAGCGTAACGCCGATTACCAAAATATACATAAACGATGCAAAAAGCCTGTTGATTGTTTCTAAGTGCGAAACCTTCCTAACCATCTTTAAAGCAAAATTTCTCACAAACTTGGCAATAAATACACCGATAACCATGACCAAAGCGGCCATTGCCAAATTAGGTAATAGTCGTATAAAACTCTCGAACCAATTGGTGAGCTTACTGGAAATTAACGCATAAGCTTTTTCTAAATCCATATTTAATAAATTCCTTATTTAGACTTTATATTACACTATTCAATAATATTGCCAATCGGAATTTATAAAACAAAAAGCCCTTCGCTTGTTTTACAAACGAAGGGCTTTTTAAGAAAGCGAACGACTTAAAACTTTAGGTTAAGTGCTAAAAGGAAGTTTGTTTCTGCCTGCGGAAAGTAATAGTTTTCTGTACTTAAAGAGCCATCATAAATACCGCTAAAAGTGTAACCGTTACTCTCATAAAGCTCGTTAAATATATTATTGGCCAATAAGCCCACCTCAACAGCTTTTACACCTTTAAGTTTGAAACTGTAATTAAGCCTAAGGTTATTCACAAAAAACGCTTCTAACTTTCTAGCTTCGTTAGCCGTATTGTCCAAATACTGCTTGCTAACATATTTGCTTAAAAGGGCAATCTCAAAATTCTGTAGTGCTTTGTACGCAATGGTGCTTGAGCCCACATAATTTGGAGAAAAAGCGATATCAGTTTTACTGTAATTGTTTATTTGTTGCCCTACATAATCGTCGCCTGCATATTCATCAATATATTCCACAAAGTTTTTTACTTTATTTTGGCTGAATGCGCTGGTTAAAGTCCAGCTTAGTTTTTGCCAAATGCCAACTGTTGCATCTACTTCAATTCCGTTCCTATAGCTTTTATCTACGTTTGATCTGATGTAACCACCCACGTCATTAATTTGACCGGTTAAAACCAATTGGTCTTTGTAATTCATCAGATAAATATTGGCACCCGCATTTAACCATTGATTTTTTACACGGTAACCTGCTTCAATATCGTATAAGCGCTCTGCTTTTGGTCTACTCTGCGGTGTAGATTCGGTATAGTCTTTTCGGTTTGGCTCTTTATTACCAATAGCGTAAGAAGCGTAGAAATTACTTTGTGCATCAATATTGTAAGTAAACCCAAGTTTTGGATTAAAGAAATTGAGCGTGGCGTTTTGGGTAACGTTGTTTTTATTATAATCGAACCCAAAGAACTTATAGTAAATGCTTCTGTACTGTAAATCTGCAAATAAAGAAAGCTTATTTAGCTGATAGCTTGCTTTTCCGTAAATATTAAAGTCAGATTTAAACGCATCATCCTCATAATAGCGATCATGTATCTTTCGCTGCGAAGAGAATTTTGCCCAGATAATTTCGCCATAATGGTCACCAGAATACTCATTATAAGCACCGCCTAAGGTAAAATCTAGCTCGGTACTTGGTTGGTAACGCAGAGAATAAGTTGCGCCGTAAAATTGGTTATCTAACCAACGTCTTCTCACTAAATCTGTTTTAGCAATAGTATCTGTTCCTATAAAAAGAGAGTCTAAGCCATAAGCTGCAAACTTCTGATTTTTTTTAAATTCTTCGTAATATCCTCTTCCTTTGGTATAATGTAGGGCCGCGTTTGCAGATAATTTATCCGAAAAGCTTTTTGAATAAAGTAATTGATAATGATCCTGCTGGTAATTGTCGGTTTGGTCGTCATAGGTAAACTCATTAAAACGCCTGTCTGTTGTTAATTTACTTTCTGGAATGCCATTCCAAGCTTGGTAAGTTTTCTCTTTACCAGAGAACACGTTTAGCCTTAATAAGCTGTTTTTCCCGTAGTAAGCACCAGAAACAAAGTAAGATTTTAAATCGGAGGATGCCCTGTCAATATACCCGTCTGATACAATCCGCGATAAGCGCCCGTCAAAAGCAAACTTTCCGTTAATTAATCCAGTGCCCATGTTTAAGGAGTTTTTTAGCGTGTTGTAAGAGCCCGCCGAATTGTTGAGCTCGAAATAAGAAGAGTCTCTTAGCTTTGCGGTCTGTATGTTTAAACTACCACCAAAAGCGCCCGCACCATTTGTTGATGTTCCCACGCCTCTTTGAATCTGGATATTATCTGCAGATGTTGCAAAATCAGGTAAATTAACCCAAAAGGAACCCTGACTTTCGGAGTCGTTATAGGGAATTCCGTTGATTGTAACATTTACTCTAGCGGCATCAGAACCTCTAATCCGCATACTAGTATAACCAACTCCTGCTCCAGCATCAGAGAAAGTAACTACGCCAGGCGTTTGATCTAATAAATAGGGTAAATCTTGACCGAAGTTGTTTTTAGCAATATCTTCTTTTGATAGATTTTTAAAGGTGGTAGCCGAATTTTCTGAAGCTCGGGTTGCATTTACAATAACCTCATCTGCCAATAATAAAGCTTTTGCTAAATCAATGTTTAAAGTTGTACTCTCCGTTAGCTTTACCGCTATTGTTTTACTTTGATAGCCTATAAAACTTACTTTTAATTGGTAGTTGCCTGGTTTTAGGTTGTTAAAACTGTAATTCCCGTTTCCGATAGATTGTACGGTTAAATTACCCAATAAAATTGATGCGCCGTTAAGCACTTTGGTGGTTTCTTGGTCGGCTATCTTTCCTTTTAAAGATAATTGTGCCAACAACATTCCCGGCAGTAGAACCGCAGCAGTAAATGCAAAGATGAATTTTTTCAATGTTTTAAACTTTAATTTAACGAAACGGTATAGGGGTTATACCATCTACTAAATAAATTAAATTATACCTTTTGTCCCTACGTCGGCATTATCCGAATCAGGTGCTTTTCAAAGTTTAAAGTTGAGGGTTTAAAGTTGAAACACGCGTTTTTCAGCTTTTGACTTTTCACTTTTGACTTCAAAAATGGGTATGTTCTCAGCCTGGTTTTGCATTTGTGCAGCTTTTAAACTGTTTACACAAACAAGGCACCCCTTATTGATTGGCGCAAATATATAGATTAATATCAATTTTGCTAATTCATTGAATTATTATTCCAAATATTTGACAAAGGAAGGTCTTGTGGAGTTTTAAGATGATTTTTAATAGACAAAAAACAGGTGAAATCGAGCCATTTAATGCATAGAGGTTCATAAGAAATTATTATTTTGGGGCAAACATTAGGTGATTGGATTAAAAACAGAGGGGGATTTGCCCTATTTTGTACAAAGCTTTTGAGGTTTAAATAATTACATGCTGATATATTTAGGAAGTTGACTCCCAGAAAAAAATGAATTTAACGATAGAGAATATTTTACTTTTTGGGTCTTTATTGCTTTTTGTAAGTGTTTTTGCAGGTAAAACATCTTACAAGTTTGGTGTGCCAACCTTACTCCTATTTTTAGGTATTGGTATGTTGGCAGGGTCAGATGGTATTGGCGGTATCCATTTCGACAATCCTGCGCTCTCTCAGTTTATAGGAATTGTTTCTCTTAATTTTATACTTTTTTCTGGAGGGTTGAGCACTAACTGGAAAAGTGTAAAACCTATTATCAAACAAGGAATCGCCTTGTCTACAATTGGTGTTTTATTGACGGCCGTTTCTTTAGGTACTTTTGTTTGGCTGATTACAGATTTAACTATTTACGAAAGCTTGTTGCTCGGTTCAATTGTTTCCTCAACGGATGCAGCTGCGGTTTTCTCTATTCTGCGATCAAAAAGCTTAGCATTAAAATCTAACTTGAGACCAACACTAGAGTTAGAAAGTGGAAGTAACGATCCGATGGCTTATGTATTGACAATTGCATTTTTAACTTTGGTAGTCAATCAAGATCAAAGCTTCGTCTCTATAATTCCTTTGTTTTTAAAGCAGATGATTTTTGGAGGAATAGCGGGGTTTCTATTTGCATGGATCAGTAAGTTTATCATAAACAGGATAAAACTTGATTTTGAGGGTTTGTATCCGGTATTGGTAATTGCTTTAATGTTTATTACGTTTTCTGCAACCGATTTTGTTGGAGGAAACGGGTTTCTCGCTATTTATATCTGCGCAGTTTATTTAGGGAGCCAAGATTTTATACATAAGAAAACCATTTTGAAGATTTTCGATGGTTTAGGATGGCTGATGCAAATTGTGCTGTTTTTAACCTTGGGCTTATTGGTTTTTCCAACCGAGATTTTCCCATTCATGGGAATTGGACTATTAATTTCTTTGTTTTTGATTCTGGTAGCCAGGCCCATTGGCGTTCTTATTAGCTTATTACCATTTAATCTAACGCTTAGAAGCCGGTTTTACATATCATGGGTTGGACTAAGGGGTGCAGTTCCCATTGTATTTGCAACATACCCGCTTTTGGCTGGTATTAGCAAAGCTGATATGATTTTTAATATCGTGTTTTTCGTTTCAGTTACCTCTGTATTGATCCAGGGAACCACGCTTTCTGTTGTGGCAAAATGGTTGAAGGTAGGGTTGCCTGAAAAAGCAAAGGAGCTAAGCGCCACTGATTTACTATTAACTGAGAACCCGAAAGCGGAGATGAAAGAGATTTACATCGACTCAGATTTTATTGTTGTAGATAAGAAAATTGTAGAAATTGGCTTTCCTAAAAATGCAATAATAGCTATGATCAAGCGAGGCGATAGCTACATAACGCCAAATGGATCGACTAAGATAGAGGCATCGGACGTGTTAATTGTACTTGCAGATAGACCAGAGATTTTTGAGGAAGTATATAAAACACTCGATACCGCTAAAACGTAATGTTAAAATGCCTATTCAAACGAGTGAATTTTCTGTGGAGTAACACAGCATGTTAATTTAATATCTTGCTGATGGGTGTCTAGTATTTGTGCTGTGGGTTCAAATAAAGAAACGCCAATTTTTAAAACATCTGGTCTGCATTTTTTTAAAAACCTATCGTAAAAACCACCGCCATAACCAACCCGATGTCCTTGTTTGTCAAATGCCAATAAGGGAATAACTACCGCATCAATCAGTTTTGGGTCAACGGTTTCTCCGTATAAAGGTTCGGGAATTTGCTGTTTATTTTTAACCAATACAGTTGCTTGTGGATCAAAAAGAATGGCTTCCATTTCTTTTGTTTTAAAATCGCAACGCGGAACCAACATTTTTATATGTGGATATTTGGTTTTAAAAAAATGAATGAACTCAAAGGTGTCAATCTCTTTTTTCTCAACAATAGGAAGAAAAAGGTGGACGGTGTTTATTTTAGACCAATCAAGCTTGCTAAAAAGAACCAGTAAAGAATCGTTTAAGAGCCAGAATTGGTTTTTCGAGAGTTTCTCTCGTTCTAAAGTTACTTGTTTTCTAAGGTCTTGTTTTTCCAATTTTCAATAAATAGAGCAATGTAAAGATATAAATAAGCGGTAAAACAAAAACGGTCTCAAAAATGAGACCGCTTTATCAACCTAAACCTATATGAAAAAAATCTTAATTTCTTCAATAAACTGGAATGTAAACCCGCGTTATACATTCTCTAATTGTTATACAAAAGTAGGGTTTAATTCTATTGAAATACGGTTGTAACTACAATGTTATAATAATGTGTTTGAACACGTTATTTGTAGTCTGCTATTAATAGCTTGTGCTGACAGAAATCGTATTCGTGAATTTGGTTTGAACACACAATGACCAATCGGTTTGCAGTAAATTTTTTGATTAAGGAATGATACCAACTAATCCCTTGTTCATCAAGGTTAGATGTGGGTTCGTCAAGCAGTAATATGGAAGTTTCAGAACAAAAAGCCAGAATCAATTTAACCCGCTGTTTCATACCCGAAGAAAAATATTTAAGCTGTTTGTTTTTACTGCTTTCCATATTTAGTAGCTTAATAAGCTCGTTATTGGATAGGTTATTTAGCCTTTTCTTAAATTCAAAATGAAAATCTAAAACCTCGGTTAGGGTAAATTCTTCAATCAGTTCCAAATAAGGGCTAGCCAACGCTAAGTGTTGAAAAACCTGATCAATTTCTACTTCCTTTTCGTTGATGGTGTAGGAAAGTGTTCCTTCAGATGGGGTTAAAGCACCGGAAATAACCTGCAATAGCGTTGATTTTCCAGATCCATTTATACCTAAAATGGCATAAGATTGTCCCGTTTGAAAAGCGTAATCGATATTTCTAAAAATCCACTCTCGGTTAAATCTTCTGCCAATTTTTGATAAAATGATTTTCATTTCGAAAATCAGGAGTTTCCAAAGCTCTTCATTACCCCTCTGTTAGAGTTTCTAATAAAGTTGATAATCTCGTCTCTTTCTTCGGTTGGTTCAAAGTCTGCCTCAATAATATCCAAAGCTTTGGTTACGTTGTTGTTTTTAACAAAAAGTACCCGGTAAATCTCCTGTATTTCGTTGATTTTTTCTGGTGAAAACCCTTTTCTACGTAAGCCTACAGAGTTAATGCCTGTATAAGACAAAGGCTCTCTGGCCACTTTTACATAAGGCGGAATGTCTTTACGCACCAACGAGCCCCCAGTTACAAACGAATAAGAACCCACTTTACAGAACTGATGAATAGCAACCATACCAGCAAGTACCACATTGTCGCCAATGGTGATGTGACCGGCTAAAGTAGTGTTGTTAGAAAAAATACAATTATCACCTATCACACAATCATGTGCAACGTGGCAATAAGCCATTAGCAAGCAGTTGTTTCCAACTCTTGTTTCCCAACGGTCATTTGTACCACGGTTAATGGTTACGTATTCTCTAATGGTGGTATTATCGCCAATAACAGCGGTTGTTTGCTCACCAGCATATTTTAAATCCTGCGGAATAGCAGAAATTACAGCCCCAGGGAAAATTTTACAATTTTTACCGATTCTTGCGCCATCCATAATGGTAACGTTAGAGCCAATCCAAGTTCCTTCTCCAATTTCTACATCTTTGTGTATAACGGCAAACGGATCTATAACTACACTATTAGCAATTTTTGCTTGTGGGTGTATATATGCTAAAGGTTGTATCATTATTGGTTTTCGGTTTTTTCGTGTCTTGCAATTTGCGCCATCATTTCGGCTTCTACAACTATTTTTTCGCCTACCATACCAACGCCTTTCATTTGCGCAATACCTCTACGGATAGGTTCCATTAAATCGCATCTAAAGATAATGGTATCGCCCGGTAAAACCTGAGCTCTAAACCTAACATTATCTATTTTCAAGAAATAGGTAAGGTAGTTTTCAGGATCTGGCACTGTACTTAATACTAAAATACCACCGGTTTGCGCCATGGCCTCAAGCTGGATAACACCAGGAAAAACGGGTGCACCAGGGAAATGCCCTTTAAAAAATTCTTCGTTTATGGTTATATTTTTCACACCAACCACGTAAGTCTTCGTTAGCTCCAATATTTTGTCGATAAACAAAAAAGGCGGTCTGTGAGGCAAAATATTCATCACCTGTACCGTATCATAAAGTGGCTTTACGGTAGGGTCATAAATGTGCTGTACCTTTTTCTTTCTATCTTTTTTTATGGCTGCTTTTATTTTTTTAGCGAAAGCAACGTTCGCAGCATGCCCTGGTCTGGCAGCCATAACATGTCCTTTTATAGGCGTACCTATTAAGGCTAAATCGCCAATAATGTCTAATAGTTTATGACGAGCTGGTTCGTTTTGGAAACGTAGCTCAACATTGTTCAAAATACCTTCTCGGGCTACTTTAATATCGTCGCGGTTGAAAGCTTTTGACAATTCGGCCATTTCTGCATCGCTAATATCGTGGTCAACAATTACAATTGCATTGTTGATGTCACCACCTTTAATTAGGTTGTTTTTCAAAAGCATTTCAAGCTCATGTAAAAAAACGAAGGTTCTGCATGAGGCAATTTCGGCTTTAAAATCACCGATGGAGGTAATTGTTGCGTGTTGGCTACCTAAAACCGGCGAGTTATAATCTACCATACAGGTAAAACGATAATCGTCTAAAGGCATTACAACCATTTCTACTTTTCTATCGTCTTCTGAATAATGGATGTTATGCGGAATGTGATAATATTCTCTTTCGGCATTCTGCTCTTTAAAGCCAACACTTTCTAAAGCATCCACAAACTCTATTGCGCTTCCGTCTAAGATGGGTACTTCTATACCATCCAGCTCAATCATCACGTTGTCAACCTCGCAACCAACTAAAGCAGCCAAAACGTGTTCTGTAGTGCTTACACTCGCTCCATTTGCTGTTAAAGTGGTACTTCTTGAAGTGTCAGAAACGTTGTCTACATCGGCGTCAATTACTGGTTCGCCGGGTAAATCAACCCTTTTAAATTTATAACCATGATTTTCTGGTGCGGGCTTAAAAGTTAAAGTTACATGAGCACCGGTATGTAAACCAACACCTGTAACACTAATTTCTTGCTTTATTGTTCTTTGCCTAAGATTCATTTTTTAAAATAATATTAAGAAGATGGGTTTTGCAGTTTAGTCAATGCTTTCTGCAACTCTTCTATTTTCTTTTCCATTTCCGGTAGTCTTTGTAAAACTACGCGTGACCTCATAAAATTCTGGTAGCTTGTTGCGGGAGCTCCACCCCATTTTTTACCTTCTTCTTCGATAGATCTGTTAATTCCAGATTTTGCCTGCACTTGATTGCCTTTTGCAATGGTAATATGCCCAACAATACCTACCTGTCCACCAATTATACAGTTTTCACCTACTTTAGCACTTCCAGAAACGCCCGTTTGAGAAGCAATTACCGTATTATTTCCAATTTCTGCATTATGGGCAATTTGTATCAAGTTATCCAGCTTAACTCCTTTTTTGATAACAGTTGAACCCATTGTAGCTCGGTCTATACAGGTATTTGCACCAACCTCAACTTCATCTTCAATAATTACGTTTCCAATCTGGCTTACTTTTTTGTAAGAGCCATCTGCTTGTGGCGCAAAACCAAAACCATCGCTTCCAATCACGGCACATGAATGTATAGTGACATTATTGCCAACCACACAATCATGGTAAATTTTTACACCAGCATACAAGGTAGATTGTTCGCCAATCTGCACACCGTCACCAATATAAGACTGAGGATATATTTTTGTATTGTCTCCCACAACTGCATTTACACCTATATAAGCAAAAGCGCCAATGTAAACGTCTTTACCAATTTTTGCGCTGGGATCAATAAAGCTAGGTTGCTCTATCCCTACTTTGTGTAATTTAATACTGTTATACTTTTCTAATAGAACAGAAAAACTACTATAAGCGTTTGTTACACGAATTAACGTGGCGTTTACAGGTTTTTCTAATACGAAGTCTTCATTTACAATTACCACAGATGCGCTGGTAGTATAAAGAAAGGGTGCATACTTTGGATTTGCCAGAAAAGATAATGCTCCTTCTTGTGCTTCCTCTATTTTTGCTAACTGAAAAACTTTTACGTCTCCGTTCCCCTCAAGGCTACCGTTTAGTAATAAGCAAATCTCTTTTGCGGTAAATTGCATGTTCCAAAATTAACTGATATTATTAAATGAACAAATTGTTATTTAAATAACAACCTATCTTACCCAAATTTAGTGTAACACAAAATGTTTTTAGTTACCGTTTTTGATAGTGCTTCTAAGTTTGCATTGTCAGAGGCGGTGGCAATATCTTGTAAGGTTCCATCTTTCATTAAGATGTTTATACTGCCACTACCCGTTTTGTAGGCCATATTATTAATGCTTCCCTTAAAAACGAAGTAGTTGATATGTTTTTTATTGATGTTTAAACTTTCTAGCGCTTTTTCTTTTAACTGGTTAAATTTATCTTGATCTATTTTAGCACTTGTTATCTCTACTTTGTACAAGTTTCTGCTAATTAGATTAGCGCACAAGGTCTTTAAGATAAAATCATGATGCTGTTGCCATACTTTTACAGACGACATAACATCATGGTCATCTAATAATGCGAAGAAACGAAGATTTTCCTTATCGTTTAAAAAGGTTTTTTCATTAATCTCGTTATAAAGAAAATGTTTTAAAGCCGGAGTTGCAAATAGAATTTCTCCATTTTTTGCCAGCTCCCTTGCTCTTTCTAATATTTTAACCAATAATTGCTCGGCGGATACCACCGTTTTATGTAGGTAAACCTGCCAGTACATCAATCTGCGGGCAATCAGAAACTTTTCTATGGAGTAAATCCCTTTTTCTTCTATAACAAGATTTCCATCCTTAATATTTAATAATTTGATGATACGATCGGAGCTTACCATGCCTTCTGTTACGCCACTAAAGAAGCTATCGCGATTTAGATAGTCAAGCCGGTCTAAATCTAGCTGTCCCGAAATTAACTGATGTAGAAATGGTTTATCGTATTGATTGTTAAATATTTTTAAAGCCAAATCAAGCTGACCATTAAATTCCTCGTTCAACTTGGTCATCAGCAATTTACTGATGGTTTCATGAGAAATTCCTTTGACCAAAGTATGCTCTAACGCATGAGAAAACGGACCATGTCCAATATCATGCAATAAAATAGCGATACAGCTGGCTTCCTGTTCTGCTGGGCTAACCTCGTGTCCCTTACTTTGCAAATGCTCGATGGCCAATTGCATAAGGTGCATGGCGCCGAGTGCGTGATGAAAACGGGTATGTAATGCGCCAGGATACACCAAATGGGCCATCCCCAGTTGTTTGATGTATCTTAATCTTTGAAAATAAGGGTGTTGTATTAAATCAAAAATTAATGGGCTCTTAATACTGATGAAACCATAAACAGGATCGTTAATTATTTTGTTCTTATTCAAGCGAAATCAATTATAAGGCACAAAAATTGTTAATTTTAGAGGCCGGAGTAAATTCTCTGCAAATATTGAGATTTTCTCAAGATAATCATTTAAATAGATTTAAAATATATGCAATTAGCAAATATATTGTGGGCCGATGATGAGATTGACCTTTTGAAACCTCATATTCTTTTCTTAAACGAAAAAGGTTACCAGATAGATACCGCAACCAACGGTCGCGATGCCTTAGATATTTTTAAAACAAAAGATTTCGATATTGTTTTTTTAGATGAAAATATGCCCGGTTTAACAGGGTTAGAAACTTTAACAGAAATTAAAACGATAAACCCGGATGTGCCGGTGGTCATGATCACCAAAAGTGAGGAAGAACACCTGATGGAAGATGCTATCGGTTTTAAAATCGATGATTATTTGATTAAGCCGGTAAACCCGAAGCAGATTTTGTTAACCATAAAAAAGCTAACGGATAATAAGCGTTTGGTGAGTGAAAAGACTTCTACTGCTTACCAACAGGATTTTAGAAACTTAGGGATGTTGCTTAATGATAATTTAAGCTACCAAGAATGGGTAGACGTTTATAAGAAACTGGTTTTTTGGGAACTTGAGTTAGAAAAATTGGATGATGCCGGAATGCATGAGATTTTAACCATGCAAAAAGCAGAAGCAAATGCGCAGTTTTCTAAGTTTATCGAGAAGAATTACATAGACTGGATTAAAAACCAAGATAAGGCGCCTATGTTTTCGCATCAGCTTTTAAAGAAAAAAGTGTTCCCGAATTTGAGTGAACAAGTGCCTACTTTTTTCATTCTGATTGATAATTTACGTTACGATCAGTGGAAAATTATTAATCCGATTATCACTGAATATTTTAGGTTAGAGGAAGAGGATACTTATTACAGTATTTTACCAACTGCCACTCAGTACGCTCGAAACGCTATTTTTTCTGGCTTAATGCCTTCGGATATGGAAAAACGTTTTCCGGATTTATGGCAGAATGATGAGGATGAAGGAGGTAAAAACCTTTCTGAAGACAAATTTTTGTTTGATAATGTTAAGCGCTCGGTACGTAAAGATGCTAAAGTTTCATACCATAAAATCTTGAACCAAGATCAAGGAAAAGATTTAAACGAGAGCTTACATAGTTTAATGGGAAATGATTTGAATGCCATCGTCTACAATTTTGTGGATATGCTTTCGCATGCTCGTACAGATATGCAGATGATCAAAGAACTGGCAAATGATGATGCGGCTTACCGTTCCATCACTTTAGCTTGGTTTGAGCATTCTCCGCTTTTAGAATTGATCAAGCGTTTATCGCAAAAGAAATGTAGGTTAATCATTACTACTGACCACGGAACCATTAGGGTTAAACGCCCGAGTAAAGTTATTGGCGATAGAAACACAAATTCAAACCTTCGTTACAAACAAGGGAAAAATTTAGATTACAATCCTAAAGAAGTTTTTTTGGTTAAAAACCCAGCCGATGTAATGTTGCCTAAACTGCATGTGAGTTCTTGCTATATTTTTGCAAAAGAGGATAGCTACTTTGTTTACCAAAACAATTACAACCAGTTTGTTAATTATTTCAACGAAACTTTCCAGCATGGAGGCATTTCTATGGAAGAGATTATAATTCCATTTGTAACCTACAAAAACAAATTTTAGCTTTAAGCAATGAAAATTGAAGTTAAGGGTGTTGACGAGTTAGCGCATGTTAGTCAACAGATTTTGGATTTTGCCACGGATGAAAAGATATTTATGTTTTACGGACAAATGGGAGCTGGTAAAACAACGCTAATCAATAGTCTTTGTGCTGTTTTAGGAACCGAGGATAAAACATCGAGCCCTACATTTTCAATTGTTAATGAATATAGTTTAGCTAAAGGAAGTATATTCCATTTTGATTTTTACCGATTAAAAAACCAAACAGAAGCGCTAGATTTTGGCTATGAGGATTATTTTTACTCGGGTAATTACTGTTTTATAGAATGGCCAGAAAAAATCCCTGACTTATGGCCAGATAGTTTTATAGAGATTAAAATTGAGGTTTTGGAGGATGATAAACGGGTGATTGAAGTGGCGAGGATTGCTTAGTGGTTTAAACATGGAGTATGCGCATATTTTTTCATTTGTCATGTTGAGCGATAGCGAAACATCTCACATTTAGGTAACAGGTTTAGTGTGTTTTTAACCGCAGATAACACAAAGCTAGATGTTGAAAAATGCAATTAAAGTTTAGACAATGACATTGGGAAAGCAACCCGCAACTAACGTCTTGCGCAGTATGAGAGGAAAGCCTGCTCGAACGCCCAAAAAAGAAAAACGATGGTACAATGAAAAAAACGATGGCTAGTTGTTTATCTGAAGTTGCACAACAAGCAATGATGCAACCTCAGGAATCTTTAGAAGGAGTAAAACAGAAGAGAAATAACCTATATATAGGTATTCCTAAAGAAACTTCGTACCAAGAAAACCGCATTGCTTTAACACCACTTTCTGTTGCACTTTTGGTCAATAATGGTCACGAGGTGGTTATTGAGGCTGGTGCAGGTTTGGCATCCAATTTTGCCGATATTAAGTATAGCGAACAGGGCGCCAAAATAGTCCACGATACAAAGGAGGTTTACCAAGCAGATATTATCATCAAAATTGCGCCGCCCAGTGTGGAAGAAATTGGCATGATGAAGCATAACCAGATTGTGTTTTCTGCTTTACAAACGGGTACGCTGAAAAAAGAACATCTAACCGCACTGATGAATAAAAAAATCACCGCTTTAGCTTTTGAGTATTTACGCGACGAAGGGAATATTTTAAGCGTGGTGCGGGCAATGAGTGAAATTGTGGGCTCAACATCGGTTTTAATTGCCGCTGAATATGTGAGTAACGCTTTTGGCGGAAAAGGCCTAATGTTGGGCGGTGTAACTGGGGTACCGCCAACAGAAATTGTGATTTTGGGTGCTGGTACCGTGGGAGAATATGCAGCCCGTACGGCCATAGCTTTAGGTGCGGAAGTGAAAGTTTTTGACTCCTCATTATATCGGTTGCGCCGTTTACAGAATAACATTGGTTCAAGGGTTTTTACTTCGGTAATGCAACCCTTAGTTTTAGAAAAAGCAGTTACTACCTGCGATGTTGTTATTGGTGCAATAAGAGCACAACACGGACGTAGTCCATGTGTGGTTAGCGAAGAAACAGTGGCCAACATGAAGCCCGATTCGGTGGTTATTGATGTAAGTATTGATCAAGGTGGCTGTTTTGAAACTTCGGAAGTTACCAATCACAAAAACCCTGTTTTTAGAAAACACGGCGTAATCCATTATTGTGTACCCAATATTGCATCTCGCGTAAGCAGAACAGCAACCTATGCACTTACCAATATTTTTACGCCAATTTTGATAGATATTGGCGAAATGGGAGGAATCATGAATCTGATTTGGGACAAAGCTGGCATAAGAAATGCAGTTTACATTTACCAAGGCGCTATGACCAACAAAGATTTAGCGCAACGTTTTGGTTTTCCGCACAAAGACTTAAACCTGTTGGTAGTTAGTAAACATCAGTAAATTATGGCAAAAGTTACCTTCAAAGATTATCCCAGTATTTTAAAAGAAACCTTTAATGCCTTTATGGATGATAAAGGCTTAAAATTAAGTGCCTCCTTAGCGTATTATACCATTTTTTCTTTAGCTCCTATGCTTATTGTGCTGCTTTCTATAGGCGGTATTTTTTACGGTCAGGATGCTTTGCAAGGAAAGGTTTTTGCGCAATTGAATGATTTTATTGGGGTTGATGCTGCGGCTCAAATCCAAACCACTTTACAAAAACTACAGCTTTCTGGAAAAAGTACGGTTGCGGCAGTTACAGGTGTAATTACCTTAATTATTGGCGCATCGGGGATATTTATAGAAATCCAGGATTCGATAAATCAAATTTGGCGGGTTAAAGCGGTGCCTAAAAAAGGCTGGCTCAAACTAATTATCAATAGGGTTCTGTCGCTATCTATGATTGCCAGTTTGGGTTTTATTTTAATTGTTTCTTTGCTTATCAACAGTTTGGTACTGGTTTTTAGTGACGTGTTAACACGTTTTTTGCCAGAATTTACGCTAGTTTTTATTGATGTGCTAAATCTGGGAATTACGTTTGTAGTGCTCATGAGTTTATTTGCAATTATTTACAAGGTATTACCCGATGTAAATATCAGTTGGAAACAGGTTAAAGCAGGGGCTTTTTTTACAGCGGTACTTTTTATGTTGGGTAAATATTTAATTGGCTTGTACATTCAGTTTGCGGCAGTTGGCGATATTTACGGCGCAGCAGGAACGCTGGTTGTTGTAGCGGTTTGGGTTTATTATTCAGCGGCTATCCTGTTTTTTGGAGCCGAATTCACTTTTGCATACGCCAAAGTGAGGTGCGATATCATAAGACCTTCTAAACATGCTGTAGCGATAAAACAGGTAGAGGTTGAGCAACATGAAAACAAAGTAGATTTAACTTAATTTTAGTAATTTTGACCTTTCTTAAAAAAGGTAAAATGCGTAATTATTTCCTCCTCCTAATTCTTTTATTCTCGGTTTCCAGCGCTTTCAGTCAAAATATCCCAAGGTTTAATCCAGATACGTTATTAACCTTTAAAATGGATAAAGACGCAGTGGTAAAAGTAGGAAAAGCCGGTTTGGATATCGAGGATTTCATCAACGAAATTATTAGTGATACCAGCTTTTACGAAGCATTTAGAAAAATGTCTAACTATCATTTCAGTGCGCAAAACAACCTCTATACCTATAGTAAAAAAGACAAAATTACCGGTAGCATTTTTAGAAAATTAATCCATTCGCCAACTGGCAATCATCTTAAAATAGTGGAAGAAAAAACCGATGGCGATTTGTACAAACGTAACGGTAAATATAAAACCACAACGGTTGAGATGTTCGATTACTTGTTTATGAATACCTACAAATCGGGATATTCTGATTTAGACAAAGAGAGCGCAGACGGGAGTAAAAATAGTTGGTATAAAGAAAAGTTAAAGACTCTGGTTTTTTCTCCCGGCAGGCCAGTAAAAGGCGTTCCGTTAATCTCTAGCAAAACAGAAATATTTACACCCAATATGCGACAGTATTATAACTACGCGTTTGCCAAAGGAATGTATTTAGATTCTATTCCGGTTTATAGGTTTAAAGTTACGGTTAAACCAGATTTAGGCAGCTGGACAGAAGACGGTATTATGATTAAAGAACTTACTACTATTTTCGACCAGCGTAATTTTCAAATTTTAGGGCGTTACATAGATATGAAGTTGGATAATTTGGCTTTCGACTTTAATGTTCAAATGAATATTGAGATGAGCTACTTTGAAGATGTTTTATTGCCAACAAAAGTCAGTTATCAGGGAAATTGGAATATCCCTTTTAAAAAGGATGAACGAGCTAGTTTTTTGGTATTGCATAAAGGCTATAAATTATAGCGGTTTTATATTACAGCGTTCAAATTAACCTCATAAAAATTTAGTTGAGAATATTTTGTAACTTTTTTGAGTTGGCGTCGTCTTAATTATAAGTCTTTGAAAAAAGATGATCAACCTATCAATCTGCTGCGATTGGATAAAGTTTTTTAGTGTGTTAATGCAGTAAAACGCCCCAGAAATGGGGCGTTTTTTTATGAAAAGCTTTTAATCTGTAATTGAATAGTTGGGATTAAAATTTAACTCTTATTTTTACTTCAAATTTTTGAACATGAACTTTCCTGCAGAATTAAAGTACACTAAAGATCACGAATGGATTAAGGTGGAAGGCTATGAAGCCTACGTTGGTATTACCGCTTTTGCACAACGCGAGCTAGGCGATATCGTGTATATCGATATTAATACCGTTGGCACAGAAGTAAATGAAGGCGACGTATTTGGAACAGTGGAGGCCGTAAAAACAGTATCTGACTTGTTTATGCCTTTGACTGGTACAGTACTAGCGATAAATGATAAACTGGATGCCAATCCTGAGCTTGTAAACCAAGATCCTTACGGTGATGGCTGGATGGTTAAAGTAAAGTTTAATGGCGCTATTGATGCGCTATTATCTGCCGATGACTATAAGACACTAATAGGAGAATAAGAAATGTTAAGAACATTAAAGTTTCAGTGGCCGGCAATTGCATGGGCATTGTTGGTACTGATTCTTTGTGATATTCCTATGAGCGATGTTCCCGGGAACTCACATTTTTTCGAAGGTTTTGATAAAATGGTGCACTTAGGTTTTTTCTTTGTGCTAACCGTTTTTCTTTTTTACGGAAAAATTAAACAACAAAACAGTTTCGAGTATCGTTTTTTAACCATCGTAAAGATTGTAACTATCAATGTTTTGTTGGGCGGCGGTATTGAATTGTTGCAGTGGAAAGTTTTCACCTATCGCTCTGCCGAGTGGTGGGATTTCTTTGCAGACATGTTAGGACTAGGAATGGGTGTATTTAGTTACTTGTTGTTACACAGAAAAGCCCGTCGGTTAAAAGTTAAAGTATGACACGTTTTAGAATTGGCTTTTTAGCCGTAGTTTTTATTTTCTGTTTAAGTTCTTGCAGTGTTTTTAAACGAGGCTGTCACTGCCCTAAGTTTTCTAAAAACAGGTAAATCACAAAGATTTGTCCAGATTTACAGATGCTTTCGCTAAATTAGGTAACCCTCTCAATTAAATTCAGCGCTTTGTTTTGGTAGAGGGAACTGTATTTGTAAAATGACTGTTTTAGAGTTCTCATTATAAAAAGTCAGTAGATTTTCTTTTTCTAGAAAGTTAAATGAAGCGCTTAACCTCAGGTTTTAAATATCCAGTTCCTTCGCATCAATCAGCTCAACCATCGTTTTCATTTTCTTTTGGATTACGTTAAAATGATGTTGGTCATCTGGTATAACCAAAGCAATAGCTTCTCCAGGGTTTTCTGAACGCCCAGTTCTGCCGATCCGATGGATGTAATCTTTGGGTGATCGTGGTAGCTCATAGTTAATAACGTAGGGCAAAAACTTAATGTCAATCCCTCTGGAAAGAATATCAGTAGAAACCAGCACTCGTAATTTACCATCTTTGAAATTATCTAGTGCCGTTGTTCTGGCAAACTGGCTTTTTTTACTGTGGATGGCTCTCGCTTGAATATTATTGTGATTAAGCTTGGTGGCAACAGCGTCTGCCTGAAAAGCGGAAGATGTAAATATGAGCACCTGTTGCATGTTTTTCGAAACGATGAGATGTCTTAACAATGGACCTTTTTTTTCCGGAGAAACCGCATAGGCTGTTTGGTTAATAAGTTCAACGCTGTTTTCATCGGATGCAATATGAATAATTAACGGATTATTTAAGGCTATCCTTTGTATACTTTCGATATTGGGATTTAGCGTGGCTGAAAAAAGTAGGGTTTGTTTCTTAGTCGGCAACAGCGCTATGATTTCGTCCAACTCCTTTTTAAATCCAAGATTAAGCATCTTGTCTGCTTCATCAATCACAAATGTTTTCACTTCGTCAAGATGCACTGCATTTGATGAGATTAGGTCTAACAATCTACCTGGAGTAGCAATGAGGACGCTAACGTTGCTCATCGTTTTCATCTGCACATTTACAGATGTACCACCGTAAACTGCCATGGTTTTGCAAGTAAAGGGGAGGTTTTTGCTAAAAACATCAACCACATCATTCACCTGTAAAGCCAGCTCTCTGGTTGGAACCAATATCAGCACAGCAATATGCCGGTCTTTCAATTTTGGTTGGTTTTCCAGATTGGCAAGAATGGGCAACACAAAACTCGCCGTTTTTCCCGAACCAGTTTTGGCAATCCCTAATACATCTTTTTTATTCAGTATCGCTGGAATAGCCTGCTCTTGGATAGGGTATGGGTTGTTTAGATTATTTTTATCAAGAGCTTGTACAAGATACTTTGGTAAACCGAGAGCAGAGAATGACATATGTTTTTTATTGAATGGTAAATTTAAGCTTTGTTTTTGGGTTGTTTTGTGCTATTATTTTTTTTGGATGGGTATTTTGGGTTTTACGCTTAATAAACAAAAAGACCCTTCTGCTTAACAGAAAGGTCTTCTTATTGTTTATTAATCTTTTACCTTATTTAACATACTTCACGCCCATATTCTGGAACATAAAAGCCCATTTATCAGCCTGTTCTTCGATTACTTTAGCAGTTGATTTGCCCTGTCCGTGGCCAGCGTTGGTTTCAATACGGATTAAAACCGGCGCATTACCTTTATGGTATTCCTGCAAACGGGCAGCAAACTTAAAAGAATGGGCTGGCACCACACGGTCGTCATGATCTGCGGTAGTAACCATCGTTGCTGGGTAGTTTGTGCCTTCTGTTAAAGCACTGTACGGAGAATAATTATATAAATATTCAAACATCTCTTTTGAATCTTCGGCTGTACCGTAGTCATAAGACCAGCCAGCGCCAGCAGTGAATTTATTATAGCGCAACATGTCTAAAACACCAACTGCTGGGAAAGCAACTTTAAACAGTTCTGGGCGTTGAGTCATCACAGCGCCAACCAGTAAACCACCGTTTGATCCTCCAGAAATTGCCAGATAGTCTTTAGAAGTATATTTTTCTTTAATCAAAAACTCACCCGCAGCAATAAAATCATCAAATACATTCTGCTTCTGCATTTTTGTACCTGCATCATGCCATTTATCGCCATACTCGCCACCACCACGTAAATTAGCTACTGCATAAACGCCACCTTGTTCTAACAATAAAATATTTGAAGTGCTAAAAGCCGGTGTCAAGCTGATGTTAAATCCGCCGTAAGCGTATAAAAGCGTTGGATTATTGCCATCAAGGCTAATTCCTTTTTTATAGGTAATGATCATTGGGATTTTAGTCCCATCTTTTGAAGGATAAAAAACCTGCTTCGATTCGTATTTTGTAGGATCAAAGTTAACACCCGATTTTTTATAAATCTCTGACTGGCCACTTCCAATGTTGTATTTGAACACGGTAGCCGGAAATACGTAGGAAGTAAATGTGAAATACAATTCTTTATCGGTCTTTTTACCAGAAAACCCAGATGCAGTTCCAATTCCAGGCAATGCAATTTCTCTTTCTTTTTTGCCATCCATATCAAACTGTAGCACCAAAGAAGTCGCATCTTTTAAATAACTGGCAAATAGTTTATCGCCAGCAGTAGAAATCTGCATTACATTTTCCGTTTCCGGAATTACATTTTTCCAATTTGCTTTCGCCGGATTTTTAGCGTCCACAGCTACCAAACGGTAATTTGGTGCCTGATCATTGGTGTAAATGTAAAGTTTGCTCCCTTTGCAGGCAATTACGTTTTGCTCGGTATCAAAACCGCCCACTAATTTTACAATTGCGCTATTGGGTTGGGTTAAATCTTTGATATAAAGTTCGTTTCCCGTTGTTGCGTTTGCTGCAGTTATTACCAAGTAATGCTGGTCTTCGGTAACGGTAGCGCCAATGTAACGACGCTTAGTTTGGTTGCCTCCAAAAACTAATTTATCTTTTTCTTGTGGAGTGCCCAATTGGTGATAATACAGTTTATGGTATTGGGTTAAACCCGATAGTTGCGAGCCTTCCGTAGGTTTATCATAACTGCTATAGTAGAAACCATCGTTGCCATGCCACGCTAAGCCAGAGAATTTAACATCTTTCAAGGTATCACCCACAGAGCTAATACTTTGTGATTTAATCACCATTACTTTACGCCAATCTGAACCACCTTCTGAAAGCTGGTATGCCGCTAAACTTCCATCTTTTGAAAATTCAATTTCGGCTAAAAAGGTAGTTCCATCTTTTGAAAATTCATTGGGATTCAAGAACACTTCTGCTTCTGACTCTCCTTTTTGGCGATACAGTACAGATTGATTTTGCAATCCATCATTTTTATAGAAATAGGTGTAAGCGCCTTCTTTGAAGGGTGCAGAGAACTTCTCGTAGTTCCAGAGCTCAGAAAGCCGGTCTTTCATCGCTTGACGATAAGGAATTTGCTCTAAATAGTTTTGCGTTACTTTATTCTCTGCAATTACCCAAGCTTTGGTTTCTGCGGAAGTATCGTTTTCTAACCATCGGTAGGGGTCTTCCACTTTAGTTCCGAAATAATCGTCGCTAACTGTCCCTTTGGTAGATTTTGGGTAAACTAAATTCTTGATAGAGTCAGCCGGAGCTATAATATTATCTGACATTTTTTGTATGTTATTGCAACCCATAAGCGTTGCAAGGATTAAAGGCAGGCATAAAACGTTCTTCATATCCATGAGGTTTTTCTTTTGAGGGTTCGTTTTTTTGATAACGACTTTAAATTTAACAAACCAAGTTCAATTTGTGTGTGTATTTATGTAATAATTATATTTAGTGGCCTGAGTTTCGGCCTCGAAATTGTGATGAGCAGCAACGCAGGGTCCTCGAAAAGAGAGACCCTACTTGGACAGGATGCTATTATTTAAGAGATTTTTCTCTGTTTTCCGTCCATTCCGAACGAGGTACGAGGAGGAATCTACAGGCGATAAAAAACGGAGCTCTTTTTAAAGCATTGCCAGTAAAAAGTCTTTTCTAAAAGTTCAGACAGTGCAAAGGAACTCAGAGACCTCTCCTTTCCTCGAGGTGATCAGGGTCTGTAGCAGACGACCCTGATTTCTTTAATTTATTTTCTGTTTTCATTGCGGGGTACGAGAAACGAAGTTCATCGAAAATAAATCTCACAAGCAAAGTCTTCATATTAAAATGTAACACCTATTTGTAAGCTATTTCAAATCGTTCAACACGAACGTTTAACTTAATAGCATTGGAGAGACCCCGCTTGTACTGGATTACGAATCAACAAAAAAGCCCTACAAAACAAATTGCAGGGCTTAAATATGATTGACTGAGTTTTACTTTTTTGTAGTATCAGTACTGTTCTGTTGAGGCATTGTAGGCAAAGAAGATGGGGCTGCTGTTTTATCTATCTGCTCTTGGATTTTAGAATCGGTTTTAATTGCACCGCCTGTTTTTGGGCTAGTTACATTTACCATGATAGAAATTACCATAATTGCAATTGCTAATCCCCAAGTTCCGTTTTCCAGAAAATCTCCTGTACGTTTTACACCTATAATATTGTTTGATGATGAAAAACCAGAGCTTAAACCACCGCCTTTTGGATTTTGGATAAGGATGATTAAAACCAATAGGATACATAACGAAATACCCAATATTACTAAAAACGTTATCATAATATATTTTCTAATTAACTTTTAATTCCAAATATTTTATTTGGCTGGCAAAGTAAGTGCTTTTTTCTGGATATTTCAAACTTAATTTTTTGTAAACATCTAAGGCTTTGTGGTAAAGCATTTGTTCTACGTAAATTTTAGCTAAAGTTTCCGAAACTACTTGATTAGCATCCTCCGAGCTTTTCTTTGCTTTATTTTCTGTATCAATTTTGTTTGCGGCCGGGGGTTTAATCTGTGGCTCTTCTTTGATGAACTTCTCTACAATGTAAAACTCCTTTTTTCTAAAATCAAAAGGAACCGTTTGGTTTTGTGCGTTGTTGGTACTTATTTCATCAACTCCGCGTAAATGAAAAATATTTTCCGCAATCTGATGGTTTAAGCTTGGTTCTGATTGTCCTGCGATTTTCGTTTGAGGCTGAGTAGCTACTTTTACATAAGGTTGGTTGTTGTTTGCATGTTCTTTTCTGGTTTTATTTAACCACCATAAAAAAGTATAAGGCAAACGTTCATCGTTATACTGCGCAATGTCTTCTTTTGGTTTTTCCTGTGCTATAACTTTTTGTGGCTCTGCGATTGGTTGTGCAGGCGAAGCTGGTTTTTCTGCTTTTGCAAAGGCGAAAAAATCGCTTGCTACGGGGCTGTCGAAGATTAATTCATCTTTTTCAGTAAGTTTTGTTGCACTTGGTTCTGGTATAGACTCTTCTTCCTTGTTGTAATCTGCGATCGCTATTTCTTCACCGTTCTCGTTCTCTTCTGAAACAGTCTCTTCAACGCTTTCAGTTTCTTTAATTGGTTCTTCTGTAGGAGTTTCTTCTTCTGCGACCGCTATTTCTTCAGTGTTCTCTTCCGAAACAACTTCTTCAACGCTTTCAGTTTCTTGAATTGATTCTTCTGTAGGAGTTTCTTCCTGTTCAACGGCTATTTCTTCAGCGTTCTCTTCTGAAACAATCTCTTCAATGCTTTCAGTTTCTATAACTGGTTCTTCTGTAGCAATTTCTTCTTCTGCGGCCGCTATTTCTTCAGTGTTCTCTTCCGAAACAACTTCTTCAACGCTTTCAGTTTCTTGAATTGATTCTTCTGTAGGAGTTTCTTCCTGTTCAACGGCTATTTCTTCAGCGTTCTCTTCTGAAACAATCTCTTCAATGCTTTCAGTTTCTAGAACTGGTTCTTCTGTAGCAATTTCTTCTTCTGCGACCGCTATTTCTTCAGTGTTCTCTTCTGAAACAGTCTCTTCAACGCTTTCAGTTTCTAGAACTGGTTCTTCTGTAGGAGTTTCCTCTTCTGCGACCGCTATTTCTTCACCGTTCTCGTTCTCTTCTGAAACAACTTCTTCAACGCTTTCAGTTTCTTGAATTGATTCTTCTGTAGGAGTTTCTTCTTCTGCGACCGCTATTTCTTCAGTGTTCTCTTCCGAAACAATCTCTTCAACGCTTTCAGTTTCTTGAATTGGTTCTTCTGTGGGAGTTTCTTCCTGTTCAACGGCTATTTCTTCAGCGTTCTCTTCTGAAACAGTTTCTTCAACACTTTCAGTTTCTAGAACTGATTCTTCTGTAGGAGTTTCTTGTTCCGTAGTTACAGGAGAATTGCTTTCATTAACTTTATAATAGTTTAAATCACTACCAAACGCTTGCCCCATATCGTTACGGGGTTCCACAGTTTCTAAAACTTCGTTCTGGTTATTTAAATTTTCATCTAAAACTACAGGATCACTGTTAAAAGTTTCAACATGGTTAACAAACTGAAACAATACTTCGCGGTTTGATGCGAAAGTGGCGGCTTTAATCAAATTATCTCCAGCTTCTACACTTTGTTTTGTAGCCTGGGCAACTAAAAATTTTAAACTTTGGCTGTAAGGATATTCCGAAATCCAGTCATTAATCAGACTTAAATCCTTGCTGGTCACATCTTGAGGGTGTGCATGCAGATTTATAAATTGATTAGCTTCTGATATATTGATATCCACTGGTAATGTTTGCTTAGCGTTATAAGAGTGTGAAGTTAATAAAAGCCTACCAATTGGCAAAAGCTCGGTTATAAATATCCTCGGTTAGCTGCTGATTAATATCTTTTACCAAAGCCGCTTCCTGTCCGCTGAACGGACTGCCTTGCGTAGAGAAATCTTTAAAACGGGTAAATGATTGCTCAAAACTTTTATCAGCTTCTAGCTTATTGGTGTATTTTACGTTTACCGTGATGCTTAACCGTGTTAAACCCGCAGTTACTTGTTCGTTTGCTTGTATGGCAACTGGTTGCAGATTGTAATCTGTTATTCGTCCACTAAAATCTGCATCGCCATCTACACGTACAAAGCTTAAACTAGTTTGTGTTCTAATACGGTCTTTAAGTGATTCGGTAAAAGACTGACTTAAATTTGGGTTTACCAAAGCTGCGGTGTTTTCAAAAACCAAAACCGAAACCGTTTTCATCCCCGCAGAGATTGAACCTCCGGTAAAAGAATAAATACCACAACCAGCAAGAAAAACTAGGGGGAAAGCAATCAGCAGAAAAGCTTTTTTTATCATAGGTTTAGTTCTTTAATTTTTCGGTACAAAGTTCGTTCAGAGATTCCTAATTCTTCTGATGCTGCTTTTCTTTTTCCTTTATGCTTTTTTAAAGCTTTTTTGATCATATCCGCTTCTTTATCAACCAAAGATAAAGACTCTTCTACTTCTTCCGCATCATGTGTAATATGGTAATTATCTGATCGAGAAATACTAACAGGTTGCTGAATAGTTAATGTAGAATCGCCTTGAGGCATATCCAAGTCCTCGTATAAAGCATTAACTACGTGAGGATTATCTGCTGCATAATTAGAAACGCCATCGCCATGATTGATGATATCCACCACTAACTTTTTAAGCTCTACCATGTCCTTTTTCATATCAAAAAGAACCTTGTAAAGGATATCACGTTCAGAAAAGTCGTCTTTACTGCCATTTTGGTTTAAGCGCATCGGCAAGCTAGAAGGGTTATCTGTAGGGATATATGACAGTAAAGTTTGTCCGCTAATGTGCCTTTCCTTTTCTAAAACAGCAATCTGCTCGGCAATATTGCGGAGTTGTCTTACGTTTCCGGGCCAACTGTAGCTCATTAAAACCTGCACCGCATTATCATCAAGCGTTACATTTGGCGAACGGTATTTATCAGAAAAATCAGCAACAAATTTTCTAAAAATCAAGTGAATGTCTTCTTTACGATCTCTTAATGGGGGTATCTTCAGCGGAACGGTATTTAGGCGGTAATACAGATCCTCACGGAATTTACCAGCTTTTACAGCTTCAAACATATCTACGTTTGTGGCCGCAACCACCCGCACATCCGTTTTCTGAACTTTTGACGAACCTACTCTAATGTACTCGCCCGATTCTAAAACGCGTAACAGCCTGGCTTGCGTACCAATTGGTAGTTCGCCTACTTCATCTAAAAAGATGGTTCCGCCGTTTACTACTTCAAAATAGCCTTTTCGGGCTTCATGTGCACCCGTAAAACTTCCTTTTTCGTGACCGAAAAGCTCTGAGTCTATGGTTCCTTCTGGTATTGCGCCACAGTTAACAGCGATAAAAGGACCATGCTTACGGGTGCTCAAATTGTGGATAATATGCGAAAAAACTTCTTTCCCAGATCCACTTTCTCCCGTAATTAAAACGGTAATATCTGTGGGCGCAACCTGTCTGGCAATATCTATAGCCCGATTAATCAAAGGTGAACCTCCAATTATCCCGAAACGTTGTTTAATGTCTTGTACGTCCATTTTAAATTAGATTTTAGAGTTAAGATTCAAGAAGCAAGAGACTTGCGTTGTCTTTAATCTCAATAGAAAATATCAGCTGTTTAGAATTTTCTCCCTAAATGAAAATATCATTTTTTGTAATTCGGTAATTAATTCTAAGCAAGATTGTAATTTTTCTTTATCTCCGTAATTTCTTCTCTCACAAATTAATAATTGGGTTTCAGCTTCATAAGACGATGTTAAGGCGGTAGTCAAAAACTCTGCAAAATGAACTGCTGTTCTTTTTCCAGAACCTTCCGCAATATTTGACGGAATTGAACATGAACATCGATTAATTTGATCAATCAAGTTAAATCTCTCAGAAGATGGCAAACCTGCACAATAATAAAAGGTAAGGTCGGTTAAATCCATAGCTTTCTGCCAAATTTTAAGACTTTTAAAATTGTGTTTAACCATTTCGCTCTTGTTTCTTGCTTCTAAAAATCTTGCCTCTAAACCACCCTTCCTATCAAAGTTGCTGTTGTTGTTTTCTCAATTAATACATTCACATAATCCCCAGGTTTTACGCCTTCCGTTACCGGAAAAATAACCATGTGGTTATGGTCGCTACGGCCACAGTAATCTGTTTTTGATTTTTTAGATAAGCCTTCTACTAAAACCTGCTCAACTTTACCTAGCCTATCTTGCGCTCTAAGGCGACTGTTTTTTTGCTGTAATTCGATGATTTCCTCTAATCTGCGTTGTTTAACGTCTTCCGGCACATCATCTGCAAACTTTTTAGCGGCTGGCGTTCCTGGTCTTTCAGAGTAGGAATACATATAAGCGAATTCAAACTTCACCAATTCCATTAAACTTAAAGTTTCTTGATGTTCTTCTTCAGTTTCGCTACAGAAACCAGTAATGATATCACTGGAAATGGTGCAAGTCGGGATAATCTCGCGAATAGCTTTGATCCTATCTAAATACCATTCTCGGGTATAGGTACGGTTCATTAATTCCAATACTCTTGAACTCCCGGATTGAACTGGCAAATGAATATAATTACAAATATTATGATGCTTTGCGATGGTTTCTAAAACCTCATTGGTAATATCTTTCGGGTGCGAAGTAGAAAAACGCACCCGCATATCTGGACTAACCGCAGCCACCATTTCTAGGAGATTTGCAAAATTCAAAGAAGCCTCACCCCGGCCCTCTCCGAAGGAGAGGGAGGCATTGTGGGCACTCTTTTTATCAGAATTATTTTCTTTTTCTGCTTCTCCTTCTAAAACTACATGGGCGCTCTTGTTTTCACTTTCTCCTAGTTCTCCTGCGCTTCCTTCTCCTTCGGAGAAGGACTGAGGATGAGGCACCCACTTATACGAGTCCACATTTTGCCCCAACAAAGTCACTTCTTTATATCCAGCATCTCTTAGTTCTTCAGCTTCCCGGATGATAGAAAATGGATCTCGACTACGCTCTCTTCCTCTCGTGAAAGGCACTACACAAAAAGAGCACATATTATCGCAACCACGCATAATAGATATGTAAGCCGAAATTCCGTTTGAGTTTAAACGGATCGGACTTAAATCTGCGTAAGTTTCTTCTCTGGAAAGCAAAACGTTGATGGCTTTATGACCATCGTTGACCTGTGCAATTAAATTTGGTAAATCGCGGTAAGCATCTGGTCCAACCACAACATCTACCAGTTTTTCTTCTTCTAAAAACTTAGCTTTTAATCGCTCGGCCATGCAGCCCAGAACGCCAATTACTAGATTTTTGTTTTCACGTTTTATGGCTCTAAACTGCTTCAAGCGATTTCTAACCCTGGTTTCCGCATTCTCGCGGATAGAGCAGGTATTGATAAAAATCACATCAGCTTCCTCATAAGAATCTGTTGTAGAAAAGCCCTGCTCGCTTAAAATAGAAGCAACAATCTCGCTGTCGGAAAAGTTCATGGCACAACCGTAACTTTCTATATAAAGCTTTCGCTGATTGGGTAAGGTGCTTTTATTTTCTAAAATTAAAGCTTCTCCCTGTCTGGACTCATCGTGTTGTTTGGAAGCTAAATCTATCTCTAACATGCTTTTTGATTTGGACTGCAAAATTATGAATTTAAAATGAAATGACACTTTGTCAGCAAAGAATTTACAGATGATGATTCTTAGATGATTTTATTTAACATGAAAACGATCAAAATTTAAACTTTTCGACAAAATGACTAAGCTCTAATGCGATTTGCTATTTTTGCAAAAATGTCCAACACGCAAAAAAGTATTTACACTCTTCCATTTCTTTTAGTCTGCACCAGTTCTTTTCTGTTTTCGGCAAGTTTTAACATGCTGATACCAGATTTACCGGCTTATTTAACTGGCTTAGGCGGTGCAGAATATAAGGGGTTGATTATTGGCTTATTTGCATTAACCGCTGGTTTCTCTCGCCCGTTTAGCGGAAAACTGACTGATAAAATAGGTCGTGTGCCGGTAATGGCGGTTGGTTCTCTGGTCTGTTTTGTTTGCGGTTTTCTATATCCGATATTAACGAGTGTTGCGGGTTTTCTTTTTCTTCGATTGATTCACGGTTTTTCAACCGGTTTTAAACCAACCGCAACGGCTGCTTATGTTGCAGATATTGTTCCTTCGGGAAAATGGGGCGAAGCCATGGGTGTACACGGTTTGTTTTTTAGTACGGGAATGGCCATTGGTCCCGCAATAGGTAGCGCAATTACCCAATGGTATTCTATCAATGTGTTGTTTTACTGCTCCTCTGTTTTTGCTTTGGCTTCAATGCTCATCATATTTAATATGAAGGAGACATTAAAGGATAAGCAAACTTTTAAGCCCGTTTTGTTAAAAATTGAGAAACACGAGTGGATCAACAAACAGGCGCTTCCGGCATTTTGGGTTACTATTTTTAGTTATGTGAGTTACGGTGCTATTATTACGGTTATTCCGGATTGGACAGCGCATATCGGTATCGCCAACAAAGGCGTATTTTTTATGGTTTTTACCATTTCGTCTTTATTAATCAGGTTCATAGCCGGAAAAACATCCGATAGGTATGGAAGAAAACCTATTTTGAAAGTATCTATAACCCTGCTTTGCATTGCTTTGATATGGATTGGTGCTTTCCAAACCATCAATGGCTTTCTGATTGGCGCTGTTTTGTATGGCTTCGCAACGGGAATGCTTTCGCCAGCAATTTCTGCATGGACCATAGATTTAAGCGATGCTGATAAACGAGGACTTTCTGTAGCAACCATGTACATTGCTTTAGAAGCTGGAATTGGTTTGGGAGCTTTCTTTTCGGGGTGGTTTGTGAGTGATAAAATCGGGAAAACACCTTTCGTTTTTTACGGTGTGGCCTTTGTAAACCTTATGGGATTAATCTATCTGTTTTTCCATCAAAATCCAACAAATAAAAAACCCCTTATCCAAAAAGGATAAAGGGTTGATTTGATAATTTATTCTGGTTCTTAAAAATGCAAAGCTAAACCAGCTTGCCACACCTGATTTTTAAATGCAGGAGTTTCATTTGTTCCATCTTCATTGTTTTTTTGGAAGTCTAAAGCATATCTGGCATTTAAACTTAAGTTTTTACTGATATCAAATCCAGCACCTAAAACACCGCCAACAATACTCTTCTTAAATTTATCAGCATCGTCTTCATAAGTAGTTTGTTGTGCATTGGTAAAAGTACCTTCGTACTTTGTATTGGTTTTAGTTAGAAATGAAACTTGCGGACCAATTACAATATTAAATCCAGCTACGGGACTAATTTTCGCTAAAATCGGCACTTCAATCCAGTTGGTAGTTTGGGTAAGTGTACCATCTCCCAAAATCCCAGTTCGTTCAGATTTGTAACCTTTTTGAGAAAACATTAGCTCTGGCTGAAAAGATAAACGATCCACAATTGGAATACTTACATATAAACCTGCGTTAAAGCCGGTGTTATAATCTGTTTTAAAATCCGAGTCGTCGGTCTTTATAATATTACTAAAGTTAACTCCACCTTTAATTCCAAAATTTAAACCTTTTGAGTCTTGTGCGCTAACTTTTCCTGCAACTAGCAAGGCAAAAGCTACTATAAATAATTTTTTCATATTCTTTTTAGTTTTAATTAAGTTGCATTAGGAAATAAGTATGCCAAACTAACTTTTGAAAATATTAAAAATCAGTAACAATGTGGCTTACAGGTATTTAGTTTGACTTTCAAAAAAGTAGGAGTTGCTAGTACAGCTTATATCCCAAATCGTAAAATTGTATATTTTGACCTACGCTCGCTATTTCCGCTAGTCAGATTTTTGCGTGTTTCGCTCAAATTGTGTGTTGTATCATAATCTAATAAAAGTTATACTTGCTCATATTAAACTCGTTTAACCAAAAAAATTACGAAATACTATCCATTTAATGAAAAAGCCAATATTCACATTGTTAGGCGGTTTACTAGTTAGCCTTACGGCAATTGCGCAAAGCCCTGTTCCTTTTGTAAAAACCTTAAACAATCCAAACCGTTGGGTAGATTCGGTATTTAAAAAAATGAGCCGTCAGGAAAAAATAGGACAGCTTTTTATGATAAGGGCACATACTGATTTGGGTCAAAAATACGCCGACTCTGTAGGTCTTGTAATTAAAAAGGAACACTTAGGAGGCGTGGTTTTCTTTAAAGGCGGGCCAGTTAGGCAAGCAAATTTGAGCAATCACTATCAAAGTTTAGCTAAAATACCATTAATGGTTGCCATGGATGGTGAGTGGGGTTTGGGAATGCGTTTAGATAGCACCACCTCGTTCCCTTATCAAATGACTTTGGGCGCTATACAAAACGAAACCTTAATTTATAAAATGGGGCAACAGGTTGCAAAAGATTTCAAGCGTTTAGGCATGCAGATCAATTTTGCACCCGTAATGGATATCAACAACAACCCACGTAACCCTGTTATCGGCTTCCGCTCTTTTGGGGACAACAAATATAACGTAGCAAAAAAATCAATTGCCTATATGAATGGGATGCAGGACGGTGGTTTGCTGACTACTGCAAAGCACTTTCCTGGGCATGGTGATACCGACGTTGATTCGCATTATGATTTACCGCAACTTCCTTTTTCAACGGGGAGGTTAGATTCTTTAGAGATGTACCCTTTTAAACAAGCTATTGCCGAAAATTTAAGCGGTGTAATGGTGGCGCACATGAATATTCCAGCTTTAGACAATACACCTAACTTACCGTCTACCCTTTCAAAACCAATAGTAACGGGTATTTTAAAAGAGAAATTAGGTTTTAAAGGTTTGATTTTTTCTGATGCTATGGGTATGAAAGGCGTGGTGAAATTTTTCCCTAACGGCGAAGCAGACGTTAGAGGGTTGATTGCTGGCAATGATGTGTTGGAATTATCAGAAAACTCTGGCAGGGCAATTAAGTTAATCCGTAAATCTATCAGACAAAAAAGATTAAGCTGGGCTGATATTGATGCGAAAGTGAAAAAAATATTAGCAGGTAAATATTGGATGGGTTTGGCACAACTTAAACCTGTGGAAACCGCAGGTTTAATTGCCGATTTAAATTCGCCAGCCGCACAACAGTTAAACCAAGAACTAACAGATGCTTCAATCACTCTGTTAAAAGGTGAGCAATTGATTCCCTTACGGAACGATTTTGTACGAAAAACGGCAATCATCACGGTAGGTGTTAAACAGCCCAGCGCTTTTGCTAATGCAATAAAAAAGGAAATGCCCAACGCAACAATTTTCATCATTCCAAAAGATGTTTCTGTTAAAGAAATGGAAGCTGTAAAAGCGGAGCTAAAGAAGTTTGATTTAAACCTATTAGCCATTTACGATACCCGTTCCAGGCCAGCTGCCACACTAGATTACAGTGCCGATTTAAACCTTTTTATCGCAACTTTAACCAATAAGAACACCATTACAACTGTATTTGCAAACCCATATACGGTTGCAGGGTTGCCTGGAATTGAAGCAAGTAAGGGTTTAATTATCACTTACCAAAACAGTGAAGGAACAGAAGCATCGGCGGCTAAACTTTTATTAGGTAAAATAAAAGCCAAAGGAAAATTGCCGGTTACCATCAATGGTTTTTTTAAATATGGCGATGGGATTGTGGTAGATTAAGATAAAACGGCCAAAGAAATTACGAGGAGGGAGCTTGTAATCTTGTTTGGTCAAAAAATCAATTTTAAAATAAACTTAAATATGAAATTTTTTTCAAAAAGAATTGGATTAGAAATTGGGCTAGTTTTTTGCACCTTATTTCTTTTAAACATCACATCCGTTAGCGCAACCAAGCTTATTCCCTCATCCGCAAAACAGATAAAAACAGACAGTACGGTAAGGATATTAGCCATTGGAAACAGCTTTTCTCAGGATGCCCTAGAGAATTATTTATACGGTTTGGCAAAAGCTGGTGGCCATAAAATCATTATTGGGAATCTCTATATCGGCGGTGCGGAATTAGCGCTCCATTGGACTAATGCGAGCGAAGATAAAAATGCCTACAGCTACAGAAGAATCGGGCTTAACGGAGAGAAGGTTACGCGTCCGGAAACCTCAATAGCTTTCGCTTTGGCAGCTGAAAACTGGGATTACGTCAGCTTTCAGCAAGCAAGCCCACTTTCTGGACTTTACGATACCTATACCGTTCCATTGCCAGCTTTGATCAATTATGTGAAAGAAAGGGTGAAAAATCCTAAAACAAAATACGTTCTTCACCAAACTTGGGCCTATGCACAAACTACAAAACATAAAGGCTTTGCCAATTACGAAAGTAACCAAAACAAGATGTACAAAGCCATATCAAAAGCTACAGAAAAAGTTAGTAAAGAAAACAAAATGGATCTGTTGGTTCCAAGTGGCACCGCAGTTCAAAACGCCAGAACATCTTTTGTTGGCGACAGTTTAAATGTTGCAGACGGGTATCACCTTGCACTTATGGGGAGGTACGCTGCCTCTTGCACCTGGTACGAGAAACTTTTTAAAGAAAGCGTTATTGGTAACACTTTCTCTCCAAAGGGATTGTCGGCGTATAAAACCGAAATGTTGCAAAATGCAGCTCATTCGGCAGTATTAAAGCCTTTCAAAGTAACGGTACTAAAAAAATTCAAGCAAGCTCCTTAACCAAGAAGGCTTGACTGGTTTGCAGAGCCGATATTCTCATTTTTTAAGCCTTTCACTTTAAAATAGCTATGGTAATATTAGCTGTTTTTTCTTTCATGCAATTTTAAAGAATTGTATTTTTACCATTATACCTTTCTAAATTAAACCTAAGATGAGTAAAACGCGAAGAAAGCAAGATGCCTTAGACTATCATGCTCATGGTCGTCCCGGTAAAATCGAAGTAATCCCTACAAAGCCAACAGCTTCACAAGGCGATTTAACGCTAGCCTACTCGCCAGGCGTGGCCGAGCCTTGCTTAAAAATAGCCGAAAACGTTGATGATGTTTATAAATACACAGCTAAAGGCAATCTGGTAGCCGTAATTAGCAACGGGACTGCGGTTTTGGGCTTAGGGAACATTGGCCCGGAAGCTAGTAAACCGGTAATGGAGGGCAAAGGGTTGCTCTTTAAGATTTTTGCAGATATTGATGTTTTTGATTTAGAGTTAGATGTTACCAGCGTTGACGACTTTGTAAATACGGTAAAGGCCTTAGAGCCCACGTTTGGTGGCGTAAACTTAGAAGATATTAAAGCACCAGAATGCTTTGAAATTGAGCGTAGGCTAAAGGCAGAAATGAAAATCCCCGTGATGCATGATGATCAGCATGGCACTGCCATTATTTCTTCTGCGGCGTTAATCAACGCTTGTGAACTTCAGGATAAAAAAATAGGAAATGTAAAAATTGTTATTAGCGGAGCGGGGGCGGCAGCAATTTCATGTACCCGTTTATATGTTGCTTTAGGTGCCAAAAAAGATAACATTGTGATGTTGGACAGGACAGGAGTGATTAGGGCCGACCGAGAAAATTTAGAAGGAACCAAAGCGGAGTTTGCAACAAAAAGAGATTTGCATACTCTGGAAGATGCTGTTAACCATGCGGATGTGTTTATTGGACTGTCTTCCGCAGATGTTTTAACTGCTGCAGCTTTAAAAACCATGACAAAAAACCCGATTGTTTTCGCAATGGCGAACCCAAATCCAGAAATTGCTTATGACCTTGCGATAAAAACCCGCGAAGATATCATCATGGCAACAGGACGGTCTGATTATCCAAACCAAGTAAATAATGTTTTAGGTTTTCCTTATATTTTTAGAGGCGCTTTGGATGTTAGGGCAACCGCAATAAATGAGGAAATGAAACTGGCTGCAGTAAAAGCCATCGCCGATTTAGCCAAAGAAAATGTACCCGAAGCAATTAATGTAGCTTATAACGCCAAAAACTTAAAGTACGGCAAAGAATACATCATCCCGAAACCAATGGATATCCGTTTAATTACTACGGTATCACCAGCGGTTGCGAAAGCAGCAATGGATTCGGGAGTGGCAAGGCACCCAATTACCAATTGGGAAAAATACAAAGACGAGCTTAAAAAACGTTTAGGTATGGACGATGCTTTGATGCGTGGCATTGCCGCTAAAGCTGTTTCGGCACCAAAAAGAGTTGTTTTTGCTGAAGCTGATAACTATAAAATATTAAAGGCAGCACAAATTGTTAAAGACGATTGTATTGCGATACCACTATTGTTGGGTAACAAAAAAGCAATCAATAAGATTATTGCTGAAAACGAGCTGGATTTAGAAGGTGTTGTTATTTTAGATCCGCTAGAAGAGGAGTTGATGCTAGAAAACTACGCACAAAACCTTTATAAAAAACGCCAGCGCAGAGGAATCAGCTTGTACGAAGCTCGGAAAGCCATGCGAGATCGTAATTATTTTGGAGCATCAATGGTTGAATTTGGCGATGCTGATGCGTTGATATCTGGCTTGACCAAAAACTACGCAAGCACCGTAAAACCAGCTTTGCAAATTATTGGAACGGAAGAAGGTGTAAATAGGGTTGCCGGAATGTACTTAATGCTCACCAAAAAAGGGCCTATCTTTTTTGCCGATACCACCATTAACGTAAACCCAAGCACAGATGAACTGGTAGATATCACCATTTTAGTCAATGAATCCGTAAAGCGTTTCAATATTAAACCACGTATTGCACTTTTATCGTACTCAAATTTTGGATCTAACGAAGGGAAAATACCTTTCAAAATCCGCGAAGCGGTAAGGGTTTTACACGAAAAACATCCTAAAATTAAGGTGGATGGAGAGATGCAGGCGAATTTTGCCTTGAACCATTGTTTACTGAATGATAACTTCCCCTTTTCTAAATTAAAATCTGCACCTGCTAATACCTTAGTTTTTCCTACCTTAGAGGCCGGAAATATTGCCTATAAATTATTGCAGGAATTAGGTGGTGCAGAAGCAGTTGGCCCTATTCTTTTAGGGATGAATAAATCAGTGCATGTGTTGCAACTGGGTAGTTCTGTAAGAGAAATTGTGAACATGGTTACCATTGCTGTAGTTGATGCGCAGGCGAAAGAGAGTAATAAGGTTTAACACAGCCTTTAAACACCAGTAAAAAAGAAATAAAATGTACGAATATATAGATGGTAAACTGGCGTTTAAATGCCCGGCTTACGTAGTGATAGAGACTGGTGGAATTGGTTACCACATACACATTTCATTAAACACCTACAGCGCATTAAAAGACCAAGAACGTTGTAAACTATACACTTGGTTGTCTGTGAAAGAAGATTCGCACACGCTTTATGGTTTTGCTGATGAAGGCGAACGACGTTTGTTTTTACATTTGATTTCTGTAAACGGCATAGGTCCTAATACAGGACGTATGATGCTTTCATCGATTACACCTGCCGAAATTGAACAAGCAATTGTACAAGGCGATGTAAACCAGATTAAGCGAATTAAAGGCATTGGACCAAAATCTGCGCAACGTTTGATTATTGAACTGCAGGATAAACTTAAAAAAGATGGTCCGGGTACTTTAATTTCGATGCCACTAAATAATACTTCTAAAGATGAAGCGTTAAGTGCATTGGTGATGTTGGGTTTTGTTAAAAACACAGCCGAAAAAGCAGTAGATGCCGCAGTAAAATCGTCGCCAGAACCATTAAGTGTCGAAACCATCATCAAACTCGCACTAAAAACCTTATAATAACCAACGTAAAATCGCAATCGCTTGAAAATTAATTTTACTAGGCTGTTCTTCTTGATTAGTGTTATTGGCTTATGCGCAAGTAATTATGCGCTGGCACAAAATGCTGGAACAGATTCTTTAAGGCTTAAATACCCTGTTAAAGACACTTACGTTACTCCATTTTTTGGTAAAAGCGGTATGTTTCTAGAGCACCCGCAAGCGGTAAAAAAAACAGTTTCTTATGACCCAGCAACAAAAAAGTACGTGGTTAAAGAAATGCTTGGGAACAAGTTGATAAAAGCACCACAATATTTAACGTTTAAAGAATACCAAGAACTCGAAGAGAAAAACATCATCAATGCTTATTGGAAAACCTTGGTGAGCACTGGTAAAAACCCAGTAGAAAAGGAAGGTTTTATCCCGGAGGTGAAAGTGCAAAGTAAAGCCTTTGAGCGAATTTTTGGAGGCAATACTATTAACATCCAGCCCAGAGGTTCGGCAGATTTAACGTTTTCTGGTAGAATAAACCGCAACGAGAATCCACTATTTAACGAACGCCAGCGCAAGCAGGCAAATTTCGATTTCGACCAGCGAATTCAGATGAACTTGGTGGGTAATATTGGAAACAAATTAAAAATCAGTACCAACTACAACACCGAAGCACAGTTTGATTTTGAAAACCAGGTTAAGTTAGAATATACTGGAGATAAGGATGAAATCATCAAAAAAATTGAAGCGGGTATTGTAAACTTTCCGTTAAATACCACCTTAATTAGCGGTAGCCAAGCTTTGTTTGGTATAAAAACCCAGTTGCAATTTGGGCGTTTAGGCGTTACTACCATGTTTTCGCAACAGAAATCGCAATCCAAAGAAATTAACATCACCAACGGTGCGCAACAGAATGAGTTTAGCTTAAGCACCGATAATTACGAGGCGAACAAGCATTACTTTTTAGCGCAGTACTTTCGGAACAATTACAACAGGGCTTTAGCCAACTTACCAATTATTTCTTCAAACATCAACGTCACCAATATTGAAGTTTGGGTAACCAACAAAAGTAACAGCACCACCGATTCTAGAGACGTTTTGGCCTTTATGGATTTGGGAGAAAATAACCCATACAATACTACGCTTTTTCAAGGAGGCGCAAGTTATTCTGGTTTGCCTGCCGCCTTTAACGGACCGGGTTTTACGCAACAGTCTAACAATTTATTGCAACAAATCCCAGCATCGGCCCGCCAAACAAATGCAAATGACATTGATAACTATTTCCAAAGTTCTGGCGCTTTAGACAACTATAACAAACTTACATACGCTCGTAAATTAACCGATAGAGAGTACACCATTAACCGCCAACTGGGTTATATATCTTTAAATAACGCCCTCAATTCCGATGAGATTTTATCTGTTGCTTATCGCTACAGCGTTAACGGTGTAGAATATCAGGTCGGCGAGTTTTCTACAGATATACAGGTTACGCCAGAAAATCCACAGGTTTTATATACCAAATTATTAAAGAACGAAACCACTAAAACCAATTTGCCTATTTGGGATTTGATGATGAAAAACATCTACTCCATTGGTGCGTATCAGATTAGTCCTTCAGATTTTAAATTGAACATTTTTAGGTTGGATGATAAAGCGGGTATCGAAAAACCTTTAATTACCGAAGGCCAAAATTTGAATGGAAAGTTATGGCTACAAGTCGCCAATTTAGACCGTTTAAACCAGCAAGGTGCAAAACAACCTGATGGTTACTTTGACTTTTTAGAGGGATTAACGATTGACTCCCAAAACGGGCGGGTAATTTTTCCAACGATAGAGCCTTTTGGGAAGGATTTGGCATCGCAGTTTGTGCCCGGCGCCGAGCAGGCTTTAATTGATAAATACGTTTACCAACCGTTATACGATTCTACAAAAACAGTAGCACAACAACTTTTTCCGGGACTAAATAGGTATCTTATTAAAGGAACTTACCAGTCGCAAGTGAGCTCCGAGTTTCAGTTAAATGCCATTAATGTACCCGAAGGTTCCGTTGTGGTTACCGCTGGTACGCTTAAATTAACAGAGGGAGCAGATTATACAGTAGATTACAATATTGGCCGGGTTAAAATTTTGAATGATGCCTTGCTAAATTCTGGGCAACCCATTAAAATTAAGTTAGAAAGCAACGAGCTTTTTGGTATTCAACAAAAATCTTTGTTCGGGACAAGGTTAGATTATCGGGTAAACGACGATTTCAATTTAGGAGCTACCTTTTTAAGTTTAAAAGAAACACCGCTCACCCAAAAAATTAATTTTGGCGAGGAATCAATCTCCAATAATATTTACGGTTTTGATTTAAATTACAGCACCAATTCTAGGTTTTTAACCCGGATGATTGATAAGCTTCCATTTTTATCAACCAAAGAAACCTCATCCATCACGTTCAACGGAGAATTTGCCAAGTTCAATCCGGGCCATCCAAAAGCGTTAGACTTTGCTGGCAACAGTGGCGGAACAAGTTACCTGGATGATTTTGAGGGTGCAAGATCTGTGATAGATTTAAAAAGCTCCTCGGTATGGCAAATTTCTGGTACACCGCAGTTATTTCCCGAATCACAATATTCAAACGATTTATCTTACGGCTTTAACAGGGCAAAACTTGCTTTCTTTAACATCGATCCGATTTTTTACAGCAAGAGTAGCAGGTTTACACCATCTAACATCAAAAACAACAAAACAGAACTCTCCAACCATTACGTAAGGGAAGTTTTAGAAACGGAGGTTTTCCCCTTTAAGCAAACCGCAACTGGTACTTTATTGAGTTTATCAACCCTAAACTTGGCGTATTACCCCATGTTGCGTGGTCCATATAATTTTACCACTACCGGTTTAAATAACGATGGTACACTGCAAAACCCAAGAAGTCGCTGGGGCGGGATGTTCCGGAAAATTGAAACCAACGATTTCGAGGCTTTAAACATTGAGTTTATTGAGCTTTGGGTATTGGATCCGTTTATCGGTAAAGAGAATTCGCAAGGCGGAGATTTATATTTCAACATTGGTAATATCTCCGAAGACATTTTAAAAGATGGGCGTAAAAGTTTGGAGAACGGTTTACCGGCAGATGGCGACATTAGTAAAACAGATGAAACCGTTTGGGGACGTGTTGGTAAACTGCAGCCTGTTATCCAGGCATTTGATAACGACCCAAATGCCCGTAAAATGCAGGATGTGGGTTTGGATGGTTTAAATAACGAGGATGAACAGACAAAGTACCAAACTATTGTAAACCAAGTAACCTCCGCTTTGGATCCAATGGCCGCAAATCAGTTCCGTAATGACCCATCATCTGATGATTATATTTACTACCGTGGCAATCAGCTCGACCAACAAAATGCAGGTATTTTAAAACGTTACGAAAACTTTAACGGTACAGAAGGAAACTCGAAAACTACACAACAGTCTTTAGATGCCACAGGGATTGAAAACTCAGCATCTACTTCTTACCCTGATGGTGAAGATATCAACAGAGATAATAACTCGTCAAAATCTGATGAATATTTCCAATATAAAGTTAAAATTACCCCTACAGATTTAGCAGTTGGGTCTGGTTTTGTAACCGATAAGGTAACTTCTTCTGTTAATTTAGCCAATGGCGAAAAGAAAATGGTAAGCTGGTACCAGATAAAAATCCCTATTGCGCAGTTCAACAGTAAAGTAGGAAACATTCAAGATTTTAAATCCATTCGCTTTATGCGGATGTTTATGACAAATTTTGCCGATACCACAGTTTTAAGATTTGCCCGACTACAATTGGTGCGTGGCGAGTGGAGAAGGTTTAACGCAGAAAACACACCCGCAAAAGTCTTGGCAGATCCAGCTTTAAATAATCCAGGTTTAGATGGTTCAACCTTAGATGTAACAACTGTAAACCTTGATGAAAATGGATCTCGTACACCTATTCCTTATGTTATCCCGCCGGGCATTCCTACAGAAAAAGATATTTCGAATTTTAGAGGAGATACCCGTCAAAACGAGCAGTCTTTATCGGTAGTTGTTAAAAACTTACAAGACGGTTATGCTAGGGCTGCCTTTAAAACAACGTTAAATGATGTACGTTCTTACAAGCGTTTGCAAATGTACATCCACGCAGAGGCAGGTGATCCGGCTAAATCCCTTAAAGACGGCGATGTTAATGCATTTATTAGAATTGGTACAGATTATCAGGATAACTATTACGAATATCAAATTCCAACAAAAGTTACCAACCAAGGTTCACGCGATCCCGAATTAATTTGGCCTATAGAAAACAGAATCAACGTAGAGTTCCGATTGTTCCAGTTGGCTAAAACTGCGAGAAACAATGATGTATCTACGGGTCAGCCTTGGCCGGTAAACGTTCCTTATACTTATTCCGACGGTGTAAACACCATTACGGTTAAAGGTCAGCCAGATTTAAGTAAACTTAGGGTAATGATGTTGGGTGTTAGAAACCCGTTAAAGACCAACGCTTCTGTAGGCGATGATGGTTTGGATAAAACTGCCGAAATTTGGTTTAACGAACTGCGCCTGACGGATTTTGACGAACGCGGAGGTTGGGCCGCAACCGCCAGAATAAATGCTAAATTGGCCGATTTTGGTGATGTAACACTTTCGGCAAACAAAAGCACCATCGGTTTCGGCTCACTAGAACAACGGGTGAGCGAGATCAATCGTTCTGATGACCGTTTCTTTGATGTTTCCTCTAGTTTGGAGTTGGGCAAATTTTTCCCGCAAAGGTCTGGGCTAAAAATACCAATGTTCATCAATTACTCCAGTCAGCTAAGTACACCACAATACGATCCCCGCAACCCGGATATCGAACTTAAAAATGTATTAAACAGCGTATCTAACCAAACCAGAGATTCGATATTAAATTATGCACAAGATTATACGCAACGCCGTAGCATCAACTTTACCAATGTGCGTAAAATCAAAACCGACCCGAACGCTAAAAACCATCTTTGGGATGTAGAAAACTGGAGTTTAACCTACGCTTATACCGAATATGGTCATCGTGATTTTATCAATCAGAATACCGAACAAAAAACTTATCGTGGTGCTTTAGCCTATGATTTTAACAATCCGGCTAAGTTTTATTCGCCATTTAGTAAAGCTGTAAAATCTAAATATCTAAATCTGTTAAAAGATTTCAACTTTAGTTTATTGCCTTCTATGCTTAATTTTAGGATAGAACTGAACAGGTTATATTCTGAGAATACTTTGCGAGATAACGATCCAAATAATTTTATTCCAATTAGAACAACGTTTAACAAAAACTTCCAGATCAACAGACTTTACGGGATAAGCTGGGATTTAACAAAATCGTTAAAACTAGATTTCAACGCTACCAACTTATCTGTTGTGGATGAGCCGGAAGGACGTATTACCGGTTTAAAACGTGATACCATGTGGAATAATTTAAAGCGCCTGGGACGTACCACAAACTACAACCATACCGTTAGCCTTTCTTACACGGTACCATTGAATAAAATACCTGGTCTTGATTTTATAAGTGTACTTACCCGTTACCAAACGCAGTTTACTTGGGTAACTGAACCATTATTAACGCTTAACGATCCTACTATTGATTTTGGTAATAACATCCAAAACTCAAGAACTATCCAAATTAACCCAACGCTGAACATGAATTTGCTTTACAACAAGTTCGGTGCATTTAGGCGTATAAATAACAGTGCAGATAGCACCGCCGGCGTAGGTAAAATTTTGATCAACGCATTAGCCAGTATTAAAAACTTAAGCGGTTCGTACATCCGTAACGATGGTACCTTTTTACCGGGTTATTTACCGCAAACCGATGCTTTTGGGTATGATTTTAACGCCAACGCACCGGGTGTAGGCTTCCTTTTAGGTGCTCAAGGCGATATTAGAGCTAAGGCTTTAGCCAATGGCTGGTTAACGCAGGATACCTTACAAAATCAGCTCTATATCAATAACCTCAACGAAAAATTAAACTTACGTGGAACTATTGAGCCTTTTAAAGATTTTAGAATAGAACTAACCGCATTTAAAAATAGTAGTAAAAACTTTACCACTAATTTTAGGTACAACAATTCTGCACAAGGTTTTGAAAGCTTAAATCCAATAACCACTGGTGATTATAGCATTAGCATGATTGCTTTGGGTAGTGCATTTAAAGACAAGAATTCGGCTAAAACATCGGCTGTTTTCCAACAGTTTTTAGCTAACCGTACCGTTATTTCGCAAAGATTAGGCGGGGAAAACCCAAACAGTGTAGGCACAAACACAGACGGTTTCGCCGATGGTTATGGTAGAACTTCCCAAGAGGTGGTAATTCCTGCTTTTTTGGCGGCTTACAGAAATAAAGATGCTGGAGCAGCGAGTTTAACTAAGCTGCCAAAAATTCCAATCCCAAACTGGCGCTTAACTTACAACGGTTTGGTAAAAGTAGAGGCCATCAATAAGATTTTCTCGGCTTTTGACTTATCGCATGGGTATAGCTCAACGTATAACGTAAACGGTTATACTTCCTTGATCAGGTACGGAGAAGCAAACGGAGCGGTGAACGTGAGAGACAACCAAGGAGATTTCTTACCGTTCTACCAATTTTCTCAGGTTACTTTATTTGAGCAATTTGTGCCACTTTTAGGTATCGATATGCGACTGAAGAACAACATGACCGCCAATGTAGAATACCGTAAATCACGTTCTATGAGTTTGAGTTTGGCGAACAGTCAATTGGCATCACAAAAAGACCAAGCTTTTGTAATTGGTTTTGGTTACCGAACTTCTGATTTTAGGTTCCCGTTTGGTTTGTTCAAAAGCGTAAACCTTAAAAATGATTTAAACTTTAAATTGGATGTTGCCATCCGTGATAACAAAACAGTAATTTATAGAGCTGATGTGGATGATCCTGAGATTTCTGGAGGATCTAAAAACATCACCTTTAGGCCAAGTATTGATTATGTGTTGAACCAACGCTTTAACTTAAGGTTGTTTTACGATTCTAACGTCACTAAGCCTTATACCTCACAAACATTTGTTACGGCGTTTACCAACTTTGGAATTAATTTAAGGTTTACGATACAGTAATAAAGGTTTAAGCATCTAACAACTGCTTACAGTTCAGATAGAAATCATTTTAAGTTTCAAAAAATATCCAATAAAAAAAGCCACTCCCAAACTGGAGAGTGGCTTTTTCATACGAGCAAAAAATCTTTATTCTTTGCACCAAGCTCATCGGGATTTGCAATCCCGATGTTATAAATAAAGGATTTTTGATCCGGCCTCTTAAACTTAATTTAGATTGTAATCTAATATTATAAAGATCGGAATTGCAAATCGCGACCAAGATTTTTAAGGATATAACCTCCCAAAAACATTCACAAGCAAAAAAACCGGTCCCAAAAATGAGAACGGTTTTAAATCTTGATACTCGATACTTATTACTCGATACTCAAAAAACTACTTTCTGTTCTTGAAAAATTTAAAGTCTTTTCCAATAAACTTAGCTCTAGAGCCCAATTCTTCTTCAATACGTAATAACTGATTGTATTTTGCAATCCGATCAGAACGTGAAGCAGAACCTGTTTTAATTTGACCACAGTTTAAAGCAACTGCTAAATCAGCAATAGTTACATCTTCAGTTTCGCCAGAACGGTGAGACATTACAGAAGTATAATTTGCATGCTGAGCCATTGTAACTGCATTGATGGTTTCAGTTAAAGTACCAATTTGGTTAACTTTTACTAAAATTGAGTTTGCAGTATCGTTATCAATACCTTGTTTCAGTTTTTTAACATTGGTTACAAATAAATCATCACCAACCAACTGAACTTTATCGCCCAATTTTTCAGTTAATAATTTCCAGCCATCCCAATCGTTTTCGTCCATACCATCTTCGATAGAAATAATTGGATACTTAGCTGCTAGTGAAGCTAAATATTCAACTTGTTCTGCGCTAGTACGGATAGCACCTTTTTCGCCTTCAAATTTAGTGTAATCGTATTTTCCGTTTACGTAGAATTCAGAAGCAGCACAATCAAAAGCTAAACAGATGTCAATACCTGGTTTGTAACCTGCTTTTTCAATCGCTTTCATAATGGTTTCAACGCCATCTTCAGTACCTTCAAAAGTTGGCGCAAAACCACCTTCGTCTCCTACTGCTGTTGATAAACCTCTATCATGCAAAATTGCTTTTAAGCTATGGAAAACTTCTGTTCCCCAACGTAAAGCTTCAGAGAAAGAAGATGCACCAACTGGCATAATCATAAATTCCTGGAAAGCGATAGGCGCATCAGAGTGCGAACCACCGTTTACAATATTCATCATCGGGATTGGAAGTGTATTTGCATTTACACCACCAACGTAACGGTATAAAGGCTGACGGCTTTCTTGCGCTGCTGCTTTAGCAACTGCTAAAGACACACCCAAAATAGCGTTTGCACCTAAATTTCCTTTATTTTCTGTTCCGTCTAAATCAATCATTAACTGGTCAATTGCATTTTGTTCAAATACATCAACACCTTTTAATGCTTCAGCAATTTTTTCGTTAACGTTAGCAATGGCTTTTAAAACACCTTTACCTAAATATACAGATTTGTCATTGTCGCGTAGTTCTACGGCTTCGTGTTGCCCGGTTGAAGCACCAGAAGGCACTGCTGCTCTTCCCAAAATGCCGTTTTCGGTGATTACATCTACTTCAATAGTAGGGTTTCCTCTAGAATCAAGGATCTGTCTTGCGTGTACATCAAGAATTAAGCTCATCTTATTTTGAATTTATTTTTGTCTATTTTACACTTAGTGTTAAAACTACACTAAAGTAAGTAATTTTGTTCAACTCGCAAATATAGCAATTGTTTTTTGGGCGTGTAGTTCTTCGACCTCATCATTAAAAAACAATTTTTTCTAATAAAACCGTTTGTTAAGCTTTTCTCAAAGACGAGTATTTGCATAAGAAAACCATTTTCAATAAATCCTACACTGATCATAAAATATGCTTTCATCGCTGTTTTTTAACATTACTTATCCTTAATCATCAAAAAAACATTTCCATGACAATAATTAATCAATCGATTAATTAATTTTGTCGTCGTTATGACAGATGATAAATTAGACACCAAAGCAAAGATCCTTGCAATAGCCGAGGATCTTTTTGCCGAGTTAGGTTTCGATGCGGCGTCTACCAGGTTAATTGCTAAAAAAGCTGATGTAAATATCGCGATGCTTAACTATTACTTTGGTGGCAAAGAAGGCTTGTATATGGCAATTATAGAAAGACATATCCTAGCCAATCGTATAAAGTTGCAGAATATTAACAGCGATAATATTTCCTCGTTTGAAAAACTATATCGGTTTATTGATGGTTACGTTGATAATATGCGGAGAAATTTGGCGGTGCAAAAGCTGATGTACATAGAGATGAGCTTAACCTTGCGTAGCCAACTTAACGAGCAGATTGTGGAGCTACTTTCTAAAAACTTGGTGCAAGTAAAGCGAATTATAGACGACGGTGTTAGCAACGGCAGTTTTGCCAAAGTTGATTCGGATATGCTGATTGCGTCTATGTTCGGTACTAAAATCTACTTAATTAACGCATCGCCGATGGCTTCCATCCTATTTAATGGCCATGCAAACTCAAAAGACTTATTAGATGATGAAATGGTTGTCCGTCTAAAAAATCATTTAAAAACCATGTTCAAATTGTACTTAACAAAATCATGAATATCAAATACAATTATCAAAAAAAATTAAGCAAGTGGCTTGCCTGCTCTTTACTCGTTTTACCTTTTTTGTCTGTTGCACAGGATGTAAAAACACTCAGTTTAAAGGATGCAATTGCGCTTGGATTAGCAAACAGCAAGACCATTGCTTTAAGTCAAAACAAAGTAGCAGAAGCCCAGGCCGCTTATCAGCAGGTTTTAGACAAAAGCTTGCCATCAGCCAATGCAAGTGCGATTTACAACCATGCTGAAATACCAAATAATGTACTGCAGTTAGGTCCTGGTGACCCGATAAAATTACCTAAAAGTGCAGATGCTTACATTGGCACTTTGTCTGTACAAGAATTGATTTTTGCTGGCAATAAACTAAAATATGCTAAAGAGAGCGCACAGCTTGTTAAAAAAATCGCCGTTTTAGACGTGGTGAAAGACGAAGATGAAATCGCCATCAACATCATCAACGCTTATTTAAACTTGTATAAGCTGGATGCTAGCAAATCCGTTATCGCTCAAAACATCAAAGCCTTAGAAACGCAGCTAAAGCAAACGCAACGCTTTTTTGATCAAGGCATTGTTACCAAAAACGAGGTGCTACGCATTCAATTACAGCAATCAAATATCGAATTAACGGATTTAGACCTTGACAAAAACAGAAATGTGGTCAACTACAATTTAGATATTCTGTTAGGCCTACCAGAGCAAACACTTATCCAAACTGCCACTTTACCTACAGATTTTGAATCGGAAAACGGCTTAAGCACTTATTTAGACAGTGCGATTGTTAACCGTGTGGAACTTAAACAGATTGACTATCAATCCCAGGTGCTGGGTAAGAACATAGCATCCATTAAAGCTGATCAGCTACCAAGTTTAGGTGCGGGTTTAGGAGCTTATTACCTTAACCCTAGCGGTAAGTTTATCCCCGGAACCAATGAGTTTGTTACGCCGTTAACCCTGGGTTTAACATTATCATGGAATATCGGTAGCCTTTGGACCACCAAAAACAAAGTTGCAGAAGCCCATATTAAACAGCAAGGAACGCTAATCAATAAGTCATTAATTGCAGATCAGATTAAATCAGAAGTAAACAGAAACTATCAAGATTATCTACAATCAATCAAAAAAATCAGTCTGCTTAAAACAGCAATTAATCAGGCCACCGAGAACGATAATATTGTACAGTCTAAGTATAAAAATAGTATTTCTCCGTTAACGGACAGACTTGATGCAAACACACAGCTTTTTCAGGCCAAAATCAATTTAGAGCTGGCCAAAGCAGATGCGCAGATTGCTTATTACAACTTATTAAAATCTACAGGTAAAAAAATTATTTTATAAACAGAATGGAAACACAAAAACCCAAATCAAAATCAGCAAAAGTAATTCCCTTTATATTAGGTGTACTGATACTTATAGGCGCTATTTTCGGCATCAAAGAATACATTTATTTTAGTAAACACGTTGATACGGATGACGCCCAGATTGATGGCGACATTAGCCCCGTTGTGGCAAGAGTTGGTGGCTACGTGGACTCTATTTATTTTGAAGAAAACCAACATGTTAACGCAAACCAGCTATTGGTAAAATTGGATGACAGAGAATTTAAGGTAAAACTAGCTCAGGCACAATCTGGCAAGCAATCTGCTTTAGCAAATGTAAACGTTAGTGAAGCTGTAGTAAGCTCAACAGCGGCAGGAATCGGTACGGCTAAAGCAAACGTGGAAATCGCAGAAGCGAAGGCAAATCAAGCCAATAAAGATTTTGCCCGTTACCAAAACCTAGTAAAGGACGGCTCTGTTACCCAACAACAGTTTGACCAGGCTAAAGCGCAAAAAGACGCAGCCGATGCGAGTTTAAGAGCATCAAAAACACAATTTGAAGCGGTTAAAAAACAGGTAAACACCAGCGAGTCGCAGGTTTCTGTAGCAAACTCAAACATCAGTTCGCGTATGGCCGATATTGATTTTGCAAAACTTATTTTATCCTACACAAAAATTGCAGCGCCAACTTCTGGCATTGTATCTAACAAAAACATTCAGATAGGGCAGCTTATCCAGCCAGGACAATCGTTGTTTGCCATTGTAAACGACAATAGCTTGTTTGTGAAGGCAAATTTCAAGGAAACGCAGTTAGAGAAATTAAAAGAAGGGCAAGTAGTTGATATAGAAATTGATGCTTTCCCAGATGTTGCATTGAAGGGCCACATCTATAATTTTTCTCCCGCTACCGGCGCAAAATTTTCGCTTCTTCCGCCAGATAATGCTACCGGAAATTATGTAAAGGTGATTCAACGCGTTCCGGTAAAAATAAAGTTAGAAAAAAATGAAATTCTATCGAAGCTACGTCCTGGAATGAGCGTTAAAGTTTCGGTGCATACAGCAGATTAAAATGGCAGAAAAAGGTCTAAAGAAGTGGGTAATTACCATTACGGTGATTGTTGCCGCACTTTTAGAATTAATAGATACCACAATTGTTAACGTTTCTTTACCCCAAATGCAGGGTAATTTAGGCGCAACATTAGAGGATATTGCGTGGATAACAACTGGCTATGCGGTGGCAAACGTAATTATTTTGCCCATGTCGGGCTGGTTAGGAGAAACTTTCGGACGTAAAAACTACTTTTTAACATCCATCATCATTTTCACCATTGCCTCATTTCTATGCGGAAATGCCACCAGTTTGAATGAACTGATTATGTTCAGGATTTTGCAAGGTTTGGCCGGTGGTGGATTGATCTCTACGGGACAGGCTATTTTATTAGAAACCTGGCCACCAGAAGAAGTAGGAACAGCAACAGCGATGTTTGGTTTAGGTGCCGTTGTAGGTCCAACCTTAGGCCCAACTATTGGCGGTTATATTACTGAGCATTTCTCTTGGCCATGGATATTTTATGTTAATATTCCTGTGGGGATTTTAGCGGCCTTTGCAACCTATATGGTAATCAAAGAAACACCAAAAACGGCAAAAGGACGACCAGTTGATTGGTGGGGAATTGCATTGCTCGCTTTAACAGTAGGTAGCTTACAAACCGTACTAGAAAAAGGCGAAAGCGAAGATTGGTTTGCAACTCCCTACATTTTAGCACTGTCCATCGTTTCTATTCTGGGTTTTTTCTTATTCATTTGGCGAGAGAAAACCACGGAATATCCGATTGTCAACCTGGACATATTAAAGAAGCGGAGTTTCTCCGTGGGGATGTTTTTTAGCTTTATTTTAGGATTCGGCTTATATGGTTCTGTCTTCATCTTCCCGATTTTTTGCCAGAACCTGCTCGGCTTTTCCCCCTTACAAACCGGAGAAATATTACTCCCGGGCGGTATTGCAACCATTATTTTGATGCCTTTTATTGGTATTATGCTAAAAAAGGGTGTGCCAGCACAACTGATGGCAGGTTTTGGGATGTTCCTGTTCTTTGTTTTCTCGCTCATGTTGAGTAAGTCAACGCTATCATCTGGTACCGGAGATTTCTTTTGGCCCTTAATTATTAGGGGAGTTGGAATGGCATTTTTGTTTGTGCCCTTAACTACTTTGGCTATTCAAGATTTACGCGGAAAAGAAATTGGACAGGGAACGGGTTTAAATAATATGGGCAGGCAGTTGGGTGGATCTTTCGGAATTGCAGCTTTAACAACGCTTTTACACCTTAGAAGCGGAGTACACCGCAGCAGTTTGTTAAGTAATATCAACGAATATAACACTGCCTTTACCGATAAAATGCATGCAATTACCCAAAATTTTGTAACCAAGGGCTATAGCTTCTTAGATGCACAACATGCTGCAACTAAAGCTATCGAAGGCATGGTGACTAGGCAAGCTACTTTATTAACTTATACCGATGCTTATTGGTTAGTGGGTTATGTAATGTTGTTTTCAATACCCTTATTGCTGTTGCAAAAGTTTAAGAAGAACGTTGAGATTCCTACAGATGTGCATTAACAAACAAAGCCACTTTATTAATAAAGTGGCTTTGTAATTAACAATTAAAACCTGTAAAAACCTAAAAGCAAATTAGTGATCATACTTTTAGGTGTGATTAACCTTAGTACTAATTTAGTAAATTTTAAGGATGAAAAGCAAATTTTCTGTAAAATAACTTGTTAATTATGTTATTAGTTGCAACTATTAACTAATTCAGGCAGTCGGTTTATTGCCGAAAGCAATTTTTGTCAGCTTTGTGTTAATAAACTATTTTTCCTGTAGCAGTAACGATAGATGCTATCCTAACGGCATCAAAAATTCTTTCCTCTTTGCTACCTAATTTAATTAACGAATCTTCGTGAGCGTTTACACACATTTCGCAACCATTCACTGCAGAGATTGCTAGACTCAACAATTCAAAAAATTCTTTTGAAGTTGGTTTCATCATTAATTGCATTCTAATACGAGCTGGAATCTGCGTGTATTTTTCTTTCTGCGTAAAGTGACGGAACCTGTAGAACACGTTGTTTGATGCTAATAAAGAAGCGCATGAAACAGCTTCGGCCAATTCATCTTCCGTGGCCTCAAACTTTAACGCGTAATTTTTGTAAAACGTTATCAATATTGCATTCTGGTTGTTGGCTGCAATACTTAAACCTAGCAAAGCACATTCTTTTTCCGATAAAAACTCAGAAGTAAGCGTACTGTTGAAATTCAATTTTAAATCACGCAGGTATTTATAATCTGTAGCGTTTAAAAGTTCTAATGCTTTGTTGTTGATGGTGCTCTCACCAAAAATGGCTAAAACCTCTTGTGTAGTTTCTGAAATATTCATAATATTGATTATCAAGTGTTTATAAAAATATCAATCCAGTAAAAAGCCCCTTGCTTAATAAACAAGGGGCTTTTATTTATTAAGCTTCTAAAGCTGCAGTTAAAGTTTCTTCTCCTTTTTCCCAGTTACATGGACAAAGCTCATCTGTTTGTAAACCATCTAGTACACGTAAAACTTCTTTCACGTTTCTACCTACGTTAAGGTCGTTTACACAAACCCAACGTATAACACCTTGTGGATCGATGATGAAAGTTGCTCTGTAAGCTACTTTTTCTTCAGCTACCAAAATACCTAAATCTTCTGCTAATGATTTAGAAGTATCAGCTAACATTGGGAATTTTAAGCCTCTTAAATCATCGTGGTTATTTCTCCAAGCCAAATGCACAAATTCCGAATCTGTAGAAGCGCCGATTAAAGTAGTATCTCTGTCTCTAAACTCGCTATAGTTGTTGTTAAATTCTGCGATCTCTGTTGGACAAACAAAGGTAAAATCCTTAGGCCACCAAAACATAACTGTCCAACGGTTGTCCTCGTTGATAAAAGAATCAGATGAAATGCTTTCGAACTCTTTACCTTTTTCTAAACTTACCACAGCTGTTTTATTAAACTCTGGGAATTTTTCTCCTATACCTATCATAATCTTATATTTTAATGTTTTGCTTGAATATTGTGATACAAATATACAGGTTAAAGTAATGCCTTTGCATTGTATGTTTTGATAAGCTCATAGTCAAAAGCTATAATCTTTTTTATTTTCATAAGATAGTGTAATTGCTATAAATGAATACCAAAAAAGGCTTTCAGGTTGGTCTTGGTACAATTTTTATAAGTAGGCTCATCTATTAATCGTATTTTTGTTATTATAGTTCAGATCATAAAAGCAACAAAACGTAATTTAAAAGCAATGGAGAATAAAATTAAAGTAGGCTTAATGGCATACGGAATGTCAGGAAAAATTTTCCACACTCCATTTTTTGAACTACATCAAGGTTTTGAGCTGGTTGCGGTTGTAGAGCGCAGTAAAAATAAAGCGGTAGCCGATTATCCAAACATCATCACTTACCGAAGTGTAGATGCATTATTGGCAAACGAACAGTTGGAGCTCATCGTGGTAAACACACCCAATTATACCCATTACGAATATGCAAAAGCTGCATTGAATGCCGGAAAAAATGTATTGATAGAAAAACCTTTTTCTGTAACCAAAGAAGAAGCGGAGGAACTTTTTTCCTTAGCTTTTAGAAAAGGATTAAAGGTGTTGGCTTATCAGAACCGCAGGTTCGACAGTGATTTTTTAGCCGTACAGAAAGTTCTAAAATCTGGAAAACTTGGAAAAATAACCGAAGCACACTTACGTTTCGACAGGTATCGGAACGAAATCAGCGAAAAAACCTTTAAAGAAGAACCAATACCCGGTGCTGGTATCTTCTACGATTTGGGTGCACACATGATTGACCAAGCCATTGCACTTTTTGGTATCCCATCAGAATTTTATAAAAGCTACGGAAAGCACAGAGCCAATACCGAAGTTGACGACGTTGCACACGCACATCTTAAATACAATAACGGTTTAAATGTTTTTATAACCACAAATATGTTGGTGGTAAAACAGCAACCCGCTTATGTTTTTTATGGGATTGATGGAACGCTTACAAAAAGCCGTACGGATGTGCAGGAAGCGCAACTTTTAGCGGGTATAAAACCTAACGATGAACGTTACGGTAGGGAAATTGCCGGCGGAGAAGGAAAACTTTACACTTTTAATAGTGAAGGCGAAGTGGTTGAAGAGGATGTTCCCTTAGAAAACGGTAACTACATGTTATTGTTTGATGAGGTTTACAATGCCATAAGAAACGATAGCGAATATTTTATTAGACAGAACGATATTTTAGGTCAGCTGTCTATACTACAGAAGTAATGGCTCAAATATGTTTTAGGATGCTGCTTTAAAACATCGTAAATTTATCAGATGAAATACCAATTAGGAGAGTTTGTGCGCTTTGTTGATGAGCGAAGAGAAGGTTATATCACCAAAATAATTAACGATGAAATGGTGGGTGTTACCGGTGATGATGATTTTGAGATTCCGGTAATGGTTACAAATATCACCAGGGTACACGGACATTCATCAAACCCTGAAACCAAACAAGCTTCTCCGGAAGAAAAAGCAAACATAGAGAACTTTGTGGAGAAGGGCATTTTTTTGGTGGCTATTCCAGATGCGAACAAAGGCTCTGTGGTGCATTTTTCGGTGGTCAATGAAACATCTTATCAATTGATGGTAGGGCTAAAAACTTTAACCAAAGATGTTTATAAAGGAGCATTTTTTGGTGAGCTTGCCAGCGAAAAATCGGTAAAAGTATTTAGTGCTGCTTTGCCAGAACTGGATTTATGGCCCACATTAAATTTTCAAATACTTTATTATACCGCCACAAACAAGGCTCCCGTTAAGCCTTTGGAGTTTAGCGTTAAATTTAAATCTAAAGATTTTGCCGGCAGTAAACAGCAAGTTGCTTTGATGAAAGCAAACGGGTGGTTGTTTAGAATGGACGAGCCGGTATTGGTTTTAGACGCTCAAAAAATAAAAGAAAGTTTTTTTAAGCCTTCAGAAGAAAAAGTAGTTCTACAGAAACCTGCCAAAGAAGTTGATCTTCATATTGAGAAGCTACGAGATGATCATGATTTTTTAAGTAAAAGAGAAATTATGGACATTCAGCTAGATCATTTTCAAAAGAGTTTAGAAGCGGCCATTGTTCACAAATATGAAAGTATTGTATTTATACATGGCGCCGGAAACGGAACTTTACAGCATGAAATTCACAAAGCGATAAGTAAAAACACACAGGTGAAAACGTTTATGGATGCGCAAAAAGAGAAGTTTGGATACGGTGCCACCAAAATAATTTTAAAATAACTTTAAGTTCCATCCGTTTTTCTATTTTTAGAAAATTTTTTAGCACCTATGGAATGGCTTACTAACCCAGAAATTTGGGTTTCACTTTTAACCTTAACAGTTTTAGAAATTGTTTTAGGTATTGATAATATCGTTTTTATCTCTATTCTGTCTGGTAAATTACCGGCAGAGCAACAGAATAAAGCCCGGAAGTTAGGTTTGGCTTTGGCCATGATCACCAGGGTTTTGCTTTTGCTTTCATTGAGCTGGATAATGACCCTTACTGCGCCTTTATTCAACGCAAGTAGTTGGTTTGGAATAAGCAGTGGCGAATGGTTTGAGAAACTAGCCATCAGTGGTAGAGATTTGATCCTGATTATTGGAGGACTGTTTTTAATTTATAAAAGCACCCACGAAATCCACGATAAGTTAGAAGGAGAAGAGGAAGACACTACGGTAAAGAAAGTTCATTCTTTTTCGGGCGTAATCTTTCAGATCTTATTGTTAGATGTTGTTTTTTCTTTAGACTCTGTAATAACCGCAGTGGGTATGGCAAAAGAGTTATGGGTTATGGTTGCCGCCGTAATTATCTCGGTAATTGTGATGATGTTTTCTGCAAAATCAATTTCCGATTTCGTAAACGATCACCCTACAGTTAAAATGCTGGCCTTGTCGTTCTTATTGCTTATCGGCGTTTCATTATTAGCAGAGGGTTTTGAACAACATATCCCGAAAGGATATATTTATTTTGCGATGGCTTTCTCTGTTTTGGTAGAGTTTTTAAACTTAAGAATAAAGTCAAAAGCAAAACCAGTTACATTAAGAAGAACCCCTCACGAACCAAAATAGCTTTACATCGCTTTCGCAATTTTCTCATTTTCCAAAATTTTCAAAAGCAGCCTTTCTTCATTAGTCAGGCTGTTTTTGTTGTTATCCTTCACTTTATATTTGTGTATGGTGCCACTTTCATGCGCACTAATTATTGATGGATGTACGTAGTACTTTTTACACACCGTTCTGGTGTTGCCTAATTTTGTAGCTACGTGGTCTATTACGTTAACAACCTGTTGTTTAAGTTGTGTTTTATTTTCCGCAGTTTCCAATTCTTTAAAAGCACATAAGGCATTTACACTGCCCGCCCAAGTTCTAAAATCCTTTGCTGTATAATCCTCTCCAGTAATTTCTTTCAAATAATTGTTAACGTCTCCACTGCCTATACTGTAATGTTTTCCGTCTGTATCGTAATACTGAAAAAGCTCTTTTCCTGGTATGTCTCTACATTTTTTAACCAAATTAGCGAGTTTTTTACTTTGTAATTCTATATCGTGATAAACACCTTTTTTTCCCTTGAACGCAAATCTAACTTTTGTTCCTTCAAACTTTACATGCCTATCTTTAAGCGTACTTAAACCAAAGGAACCATAAAGTTTGCTGTAATTCTCATTGCCAATTCTAATATGGGTAAGCTCTATTAATTTTACCGCTAAAGCCACCACCTTTGTAAAAGGTAAGCCCTTCTTTTGAAGATCTTTTTCAACCTGTTGTCTGATTTTTGGAAGGCATTTTGCAAAATTACGGAGACGGTAAAATTTTGCCTGATTACGGATGTTGTTCCAGTCTGCATGGTAACGGTATTGTTTCCGTTCCTTTACGTCGTATCCGGTAAATTGTAGGTGATTATTTGGGTAAGGAGCTATCCAAACATTTTCGTAAGCCGGTGGAATCACCAACTTTTTAAACCGCTCTAAAAGTTCTTTGTCTTTTACAGGCCTTCCTTCGTAATCTTCATAGCTAAAGCCTTTGCCTGCTTTTTTACGATAATAGCCTTTGTTACGGTCTTCGGTGTAGCGTAAACCCGCAGTTTTCGCTGTTAGCTTGGCATCGCTACCAATTTTCTGCAACTTGTTCTCTAATCTGGTCATAACGATTCAAAAAAATACATGAATCTAAAACCAGACCAGTTTAAAGCCGAAAGCTACGCAAACTATTTCGCCAACAGAAACCTGATGATAGAAGCCTCACCAGTTTTAACTAGTTTTTGAGTGGCACTTGTTGTAGTTGTAGTTAGTTCGCTATCTGTTGGTGCATCATTTGATTTAAAGCTCAACGAAAGCAGTACCGCAAAAAGTACTGGAACAATTAACATTAAGAAAGGAGAAACGGACGTGGTTAACTTTTTCATTAGTATATAATTTGAATTTTAGCGGTTATGAAGCGATCATGAGCGTATTCTTCCTATTTGTAAGCGGTATGCTCATGATGGTTTCATTTTGTTTTTGGTTTGATGATCAAATATTCGAATAACTTAAACGCTACAAAAATCTATTATACCAACGGTTTAAATCTCAAGATAAACGTCCTTTATTATCGATAATTAAGGTTTACGGTGTTGGTAGATAAAAATTGGGCGTTGGTCTAAAGTTTCTCGATTTTGTATTTCTTTATCTACTTTTATTTTATGAGCAGGTTACAGAAGTTTATGCTTCATATTATGGTGTGGTTGTTTTTAATCACACTTTTTACGTTTGTGGCAACCGCAGGTTTTGAAAGTACAAAAGGGGTTTACATTCTCTTTATCGGAATTTCGCTTTTAAACTTGGCTATTTTTTACCTCAACCTGTATGTTTTAATTCCGCTTACGCTTGATAAAAGAAAGTTTTTTTTATGGATGCTGGGCTGTTTAGCTATTGTTATCGCTTTTTTAGCCATTAAATACGGCTTCACTTTTTACCTTTATGAAATAAGTGGTTTAAAAATGATGGCTGGCCAAAAACAGATGGTATTTTCTGAACCAGAAAAACAGCTCATCAGTACTTTTGTAACCAATGGTTTTTTTGTTTTTTTAAGTACGGTTTATAAATTTACAGTCGATTGGTTTTTTAATGAGCGAGAAAAAACAGAGTTGGAGAAGCAAAGACTAACGTCTGAATTAGCATTTTTAAAATCGCAGATTAACCCACACTTCTTATTTAATTCGCTCAATAACATCTATTCACTAGCGTATCAAAAGTCTGATGCAACGCCGAACGCAATTTTAAAGCTTTCGGAAATTATGCGCTATATGCTTTACGAGAGTAATGACAGTAGCGTAGCTCTAGAAAAAGAAATAACTTACTTAAACAGTTTTATTGAGCTCCAAAAATTACGATTTAAGGAAGAGGCTTATGTGGTTTTAGAAGTAGAAGGGCAAATTACCGATCAAAAAATTGTGCCTTTATTGTTGATTTCGTTTGTCGAAAATGCCTTTAAACACGGTATTGCCACTGATAAGGATAATCCAATACACATCAATATCTCCGTACTCGAAGAAAATCTACTCTTTACTGTTAAAAACAAAAAAAACTTACAAAACAAAGATCAAACCGGGGGAATTGGGATGGCAAACGTGGTTAGGCGGTTGGATTTAACTTATCCGGAAAAATATAAATTGGCTGTAGAAAATAGAGAACACGATTATTTTTCTGAATTATATCTAAATTTATAGCATGATCAAATGTTTGATAGTGGATGATGAGCCTTTGGCATTAGATATCATTGAAGATTATATTTCAAAAATTCCGTTTTTAACACTCCATAAGCGTTTGCATAATCCTATTGAGGCGCTCACTTTGGTACAGGAAGAGAAAATAGATCTTGTTTTTTTAGATGTGCAGATGCCGGAACTAACAGGAATTCAGTTTCTAAAAATTGCCAATGATAAATGCAAGGTTATTTTAACCACTGCCTATCCAGAATATGCTTTAGATGGTTATGAACATAACGTGGTTGACTACCTACTAAAACCTATTGCGTTTGACCGATTTTACAAAGCTGCCCAAAAAGCACAAAGCATCCTCTGCAATTTACCCACACCGCCATCGCCGGTAATAGAAGCTAGCCCCGTAAGCAATACTTTTACCCATGATTTTATTTTTGTTAAAACCGAATATAAAATCCAAAAGATTTATTTAGATGACATCCTTTTTATTGAAGGCCTGAAAGATTATATCTCTATTTATACCAAAACCGAGCGAATTATTACGTTACAAAGTATGAAAAAGATAGATGAAGCTTTGCCAAACCATTTGTTTGTAAGGGTCCATAAATCTTACATTGTTGCTTTAGGTAAAATAGAAAGTATTGAACGGAGCCGGATTACTATCGGTGATAAAATAATTCCTATCGGCGATACGCATAGAGAGTATTTTTTTAAAATGATTGAGGATAAAAACGTGTAGAAGCTATTATAAAAATTTTGCTTTTAACTCGGGCGTGGGCACCATACATTGTTCTTTTTTTCCGAACCATTGGTAGCGGTATTGCGCCACCCAATTATAAAGACCGTTTCTTAAAAATGCGGGTAACACGTAGCCTATTTGAACCAGTTTCCAAAGCCCGTTTAAATGACCTGCAATTTTTAACACTGCATTGGATTTAGTAAATATTTTACCGTTTTCTAGGTAAACAATACTTTTTAGATCTTGTAAATGGGGGTATGTACTCAGCAAGTTTTTACCGATTTCAGACTGTAAAGAAGCAAACCGAAAAAAGTCTTTTTGATCAGCCACAATAATGCGCTGTACAAAGCCATCGCATAAATTGCAAACACCATCAAATAAAACGATACCGTGTTTCTCCATAATCAAATGTAAATTAATTTTAAAGGCCAAACCCGATTTTGAGCCTGTTATCGGGGTACTTTAAACATAATTCCAAGCGCCAAATTCTGGCTATACTGCACTTTCCCGCTAAAATCATCATCGTAAAGAGCAGTAGCGCCAACAGTAACATTTACCAACCTGTTCACTTTTGCTGTTAAAGTTACATCTAAACGTTGATCAATATTGTTGATGTTTTCGTAAGCCGCAAAAAGTAAATAACGGGCTTTTAAATTAAGATTTGTAGCAATATCCTTATCAAAATTTGCAACACCTTGAAAAGCCAACTCATTTTTAAAACGTTTACCAACCTCAACACCAAAGTTTTTCGGATTATTTTTGTAAAGCGTTGTATCTAACAAAAACGTTTGACGGGCAGTACCCGTACCTAATCGTAAACTAAAATACTTTTCGGGCTTGTATTCAAAACCGATAGACTCTGTTAGATAGCCAGGCGCCATAAATTTAGAAATGATTTTACGTGTTTCGTTACCATCAGCATCCTTTCCGTAAGTAAAACCACTATCAAACTGCGATTCAAAACTTACAGACCCAAAAAAGCTCCAATTTTTGGAGATTTGCAAAGCAGCCTTGTTATCAAAAAACATACGATCATTCGTTTTCCGCTCTAGTTGACCCTCGTTTTTTAGTTTTCCATATTGTAATAAAACCTCCGATGTAAAGTTTTTTCCATCCTTGTTGTATTCAGCTTTATAGTTAAGTAAGCTACCTAATGCTATAGAATTTACACCGCCACCGCTCCAGTTATCGCTAAAAGCAGCTTGGTTAAGGTTAACACCAAAGTTGAGTTTGGTTTTCCAATAATTAACTTTTATGTGAACAAAACTTTGGTGTAGACGTTGTTTATAAATAAAAAAAACTGGTTGGCGTACCGGAAAAAGATTTTTTTTAGCCTCGATTTCTTTAACGATGATTGGCTCAATTTTATCATTGCTCTGTGCTACCGCATTGGTGATATTAAATAAAAGTAAAGCAAGCACCAGTTTAGGACCGTAGTTTTTGAAGCAATTCATTCCGCAAAAGTGACAATTTATACGGTTTTAAAAAAATCAAATGTGGTTTGTGATTTTTAGCGGATAAATAGCTTTGTTTTTTTTACCTAAAGAATCGTTGTAGAAGGCACCATCCCATAAAGCCCTAATCGTTAAAGTAATAAGTCTATTACGAAACGTGTTAAACTGGGGAAATACCATCCATGTTTTGTAAATTCATACCATTCTATGAAAAAATAAAAAACAAGTAAAGTATGAACATCTATAAAAAACCATTAGCTATTGTAATTGCAGGGATTGTTTTGGCAAGTTGCAATAACTCACAGAAAAACGAGAGTAACTCCGATAATCCGTTTTTTAAAGCAAGCAGTTTAGCGTACCAAGCACCAGATTTTGGTAAAATAAAAACTGGCGACTTTATGCCTGCTTTTGAAGAAGGGATGAAACAGCAGTTACAGGAGATTGACTCTATTGTTAACAATGCTCAAGCACCAAACTTTGAAAATACCTTTGTTCCGTTAGAAAAAAGCGGGCAGCTTTTGGCAAGGGTAAACAATGTTTTTGATTTATTAACAGCGGCTAACACCGATCCGGAACTACAGAAAATAGAAGAAGATATTTCTCCGAAACTAGCTGCACACCACGATGCTATTTATTTAAACCAAAAACTTTTTAACCGTATTTCTGCGGTATATGAAAGTGTAGAGAACGGTAAGCTTGATGCCGAATCTAAAAAGCTGGTTGATGTTTATTATGAGAATTTTATTTTAGCAGGCGCTAAATTATCTGATAAAGATAAGGTAGAGATGAAAAAGCTAAACGAGGAAAAAGCGAGTTTAGGCACAAAATTTACCAATCTATTACTGGCAGCTACAAAAGTTGCAACTTTAAAAGTTGACTCGGCAACAGCGTTAAACGGTCTTTCTGAAGCAGAATTGAAAGCTGCTGAGGATTCGAAAACGGGCAGTAAATATGCAATTGTGTTACAAAACACCACACAACAGCCCTACTTAAGCCAGTTAACAAATCGCGATACACGTAAAAGCTTGTTTGACGCCAGCTATAACCGCACAGAAAGAGGAGATGCCAACGATACCCGAAGTACACTTATTCGGTTAGCAGAAATTAGGGCTCAACAAGCTAAGCTTTTAGGCTTTAAAAATTACGCCGCTTGGAACTTGAAGAACCAGATGGCGCAAACGCCTGAAGCTGTTGACAGTTTTTTAAAAGGGATTGTACCTGCTGCAACCGCTAAGGCAAAAGCCGAGGGTGCAGAAATTCAAAGTTTAATTGACCAACAAAAAGGTGGGTTTAAGCTAGAAGCTTGGGACTGGAACTTTTATGCAGAACAAGTTAGAAAAGCAAAATATGATTTAAATGATAATGAGATTAAGCCTTATTTTGAGTTAAATAAAGTATTGCAGAACGGTGTTTTTTATGCTGCTACGCAACTTTACGGCATTACATTTAAGGAGCGTAGAGATCTTCCTGTTTACCAAAAAGATGTGAAAGTGTATGAGGTTTTTGAGAAAAATGGTACGCCTATCGGTTTGTTTTACGCAGATTATTTTAAACGTGATAATAAATCGGGTGGTGCTTGGATGTCTAACCTTGTTGGGCAATCCACATTGTTAGGTACAAACCCGATTATTTATAATGTTTGCAACTTTACCAAACCTGCCGCTGGCGAACCTGCCTTAGTTAGCTTTGATGATGTAACTACCATGTTCCACGAGTTTGGCCATGCCTTACATGGTTTTTTTGCAAGTCAGAAATACCCTACACTTTCGGGTACTGATGTTGCCCGTGATTTTGTGGAATTCCCTTCTCAGTTTAACGAGCATTGGGCTATGGAACCTACTGTTTTTAAAAATTATGCAGTACACTATAAAACTGGCGAGCCAATGCCGGCTACACTGGTAGAAAAAATTAAAAAATCGGCTACATTTAATCAAGGTTATATGCTTACCGAATTGTTGGCTGCCGCTTCTTTAGATATGCAGTGGCACAGCATCAGCAGTGATATAAAAATTACCGACGCCAATAAATTTGAAAACGATGCATTGCAAAGAACTGGTTTATTGCTAAGTGAAGTGCCTCCACGTTACCGTTCAAGTTATTTTAAGCACATTTGGGGAGGTGGTTACGCAGCCGGTTATTATGCTTATTTGTGGACAGAAATGTTAGATCACGATGCTTACTCTTGGTTTGAAGAGAATGGTGGCATGAGCGCCAAAAACGGTCAACGGTTTAGAGACATGATTTTATCAAGAGGTAATACCTTAGATTACAACAAAATGTTTTTGGACTTTAGAGGGCATAAGCCAGATATCAGACCGATGTTAAGAAACAGGGGATTAATCAAATAACCGAAAGGGGCGAAGAAATTTGCCCCATTTTTGTTTACAGAAGGCGGTAAAATTTTAATTTACTATTTTGCCAGTATGAAAAAGTTAGCATTGCTATTACTAATTAGTTCTTCTGTACTTAACATCGTTACGGCGCAAAATTTGGCTTCAAAGCTCGAAGTTGCGTACGCCAGATTTTCAGCAAACCAACAGCTAAAATATGCCACTGTTTCTTTCTCTGTAATCGATAATAAATCGGGGAAAGTACTTTTTAGCAAAAACGGAAATACGGGACTTGCGCCTGCATCAACATTAAAAGTAATTACCGCGGCCACCGCATTAGATTTACTTGGGGAAGATTTCACCTTTAAAACCAATGTTTTTTACCGTGGAGAAATTAGAAACGGCACACTAAACGGCGATTTAATTATAAAAGGCAGCGGCGACCCAACTTTAGGGAGCGATCGTTGGGATAAAACTAAAAAAAGCCAGATCCTCAATAAAATTCTGTTCAACCTACAACAAAAAGGAATTAACAGAATAACTGGCTACGTTATTGGCGATGCTTCTGCTTGGGATACACAAACATTACCTATTGGCTGGATTTGGCAGGATATGGGGAACTATTACGGTGCTGGAACGTCTGCGCTGTGCTGGGGCGAAAACTATTTTGAATTGGGGTTTTCACCAGGAAAAACTGCTGGTGCTCCAGTTAAAACGAACACAAAAAATTATCCATTCTTAGAAATCACCAATGAATTAACGACTGGAGCCAGTGGTTCTGGAGACCAGGTTTACGCTTACTCGGCACCATATAGCAGTGATGTGTTTTTACGCGGAACCTATGGGATAGATTTAAAAAAGCAGATTGGTGTAGCTTTGCCTAATCCTCCATTGGCAATGGCTTTTGATGTTGCCCAGTTCTTGCAGACTAACGGTTATGGTTCTGAAGAGTTTAAAGCGCAGATTTTGCCTGCTGACGCTAAGGACCATCAATTGCTTTTTAGCATTAGTTCGCCACCATTGAGCGAAATTATTTATTGGTTTAACCAGAAAAGCATCAATTTGTATGGAGAGCAGTTGGTAAGGGTAATTGGTGAAAAATCAGGGAAAAATCCGTCGACGATAGAAGGGATTAAAGTAATAAACGATTATTGGGAGAAGAAAGGCATTGATCCAGACGCTTTACGCATATTGGATGGCAGTGGCTTGTCCCCTTCAGATCGGGTTACCACTTTAGCAATGGCAAAAGTATTATCATTTAGCCGAAGCAAACCTTGGTTTAATAGCTATTTAAAAAGTATTCCGCTTTACAACAACCAGAAAATGAAAAGTGGTACCATTGCCAATGTATTGGCTTATAGCGGTTTTTCGGGAAATGGAAATGAAATTAGCTTTTCGCTGATGGTCAACAACTATAGCGAAAGTACCGGCCAGATGAGACAAAAAATGTATGAGTTTTTAAACGCTTTAAAATAGGGTTATAAAATAATTTTAAAGCTTGCGCCTTTACCATCACCCTCACTAAAACCTGTTAGTTTTCCACCAATTTGCTCAATAATTTTTTTGCTAAGATGTAAGCCCAAGCCTATAGAAGGTTCATTTTTAGTGCCTTTACGGCCTGTGTTTCTTGCATCTTTAAAAAGGTTTTTTTGATAGTTTTCTGAGAAACCCAAACCTTCATCGGCTACCTCAATCTCCATTTTTCCATTGATGTTTCTAGTGTAAATACTAATTTTTCCATCAGTGTAGGAGAATTTAATAGCATTGGATAACAGATTCTGGAACACCAAGGAAAGGTTACTCCGATTTTTATTGATAAGCAATTCTTCTTCAGCTAAATTTAAGGAAATCGATAAGCTTTTTGTTTCTAAGCTATCTATAACGGTTTGTAGCTCCTCATTAATAAAACCATTTAAATTATAGGGAACATCGGGCAAAGCAATAATTTGTGTACCCGTTTCCATCATTTGTGTTAATAAATCGGTTAAGTTTTGTAACTGCAATCTGGTTACCGATTCAATTTTATCGACATACTCGTTCAAATTAAGGTCGTCGACCTTAATAAGTTCGCAAAGGCTAATAATTTGGCTCAAGGGTGTTCTTAAGTTATGAGAAACTAAGGTTGTAATCTCCTGCTTCTCGTTCGCCAGCTTATCTAAATGTTTAATCGTATCCTGTATCAAAACCATTAATTTGCCGGCTTCGTCTTCATAGTGGGTAGGCAAATCTGGTATAGTTCCGTTACTGATGTAATCTTTTAAGGCCTTATCACTCATCAATAATGGCGCTAAAAGCTTCTTTAAAACAAACAGAGTAACACCGGTTGATAAAAGCGTAAATATCAGGGTAACGATAATAATTGCCGTACCCGAAAAAAGACTCTGAGAACTATTTAGTGCATAAACAGCAAGGCCAATTAGGGGAATATGGATTCCGATGAAAGCAACAAATAAAAATTTTAAGCTATAATTGTACTTAATAATTGGAACTCGTGATAACCTACTATAAACTGTATCCATTAGCCTTATTACGATTGCTTTCCAATAATGTTTTAACGAATTTAATTTAATGGCAAAAACTATAGTTGTAGGAGCTGGCTTAGCCGGGATTGCCAGTGCAATTAGGTTTGCATGCAAGGGTTTTGCCGTAGAAGTGTTTGAAAGTAATGCATATCCCGGCGGAAAACTCTCGGAATTTGAGCAAGGAACTTATCGTTTTGATGCCGGACCCAGTCTTTTTACGATGCCCCAATATGTAAATGAGCTTTTTACTTTAGCCGGAAAAAAAGCAAGCGACTATTTCGAATACCAAAAACTAGACGAGATTTGTAATTACTTTTGGGATGACGGAACGCGATTGACCGCTTTCGCTGATGTGAAAAAATTTAGTGAAGAGGTTGAGAAAAATACCAACGCTACTGCAAAAGAACTCCAAATCTATTTGGATAAAAGTGCCACCATCTATGATATCACACATCAGGTTTTTCTGGAGAAATCTTTGCATTTATTGTCGACTTACACCAACACAAATACCGCTAAATCTTTTTTGAGATTCGGACAGATTGATGCCTTCCGTACAATGGCAAAGGCTAACCAATCTTTTTTTAGCGATACAAAAATGGAGCAGTACGCGAACCGCTTTGCTACTTATAACGGATCAAACCCTTACCAAGCACCTGCAACCCTAAATATTATTCCACATTTAGAACAGAATTTGGGCGCTTATTTTCCTAAAGGCGGTATGTACAGCATCACCAAAAGCTTGGTAAAGTTAGCGCAAGATTTGGGTGTGAAATTTCGTTACAACAAGCGAGTGGATGAAATTGTGGTTACTGGTGGAAAAGTGAGAGGGATCAACGTGGGGCAACAGTTTTACGAAAGTGACCTGGTGGTTTCTAATATGGATGTTTATTTCACTTATAAGCATCTTTTAAAAGACCAAAAGCAACCTCAGAAAATATTGAAGCAGGAACGCTCAAGCTCTGCGCTCATATTTTATTGGGGTGTTAAAAAGCAGTTTAAAGAACTTGGTTTACACAATATCTTTTTTAGTAGAGATTACCGGGCAGAGTTTAATGCCATGTTTAAGTCGCAAAGTATCCACTACGACCCTACAGTTTATGTGAATATTAGCTCCAAAATGCAACCCAATGATGCGCCTGCTGGTTGCGAGAACTGGTTTACCATGATTAACGTACCGAATAATACTGGGCAAAATTGGGACAGCTTAATTGGGGAGGCTCGTAAAAACATCATCAATAAACTCAATAAAAACTTAAGAGTTGATCTTGAAAAGCTGATTGAAAACGAAAGTATTTTGGATCCAAGGACAATAGAAAGTAGAACATCATCTTTCCGTGGTTCACTTTATGGCACCAGCTCAAACAATCAATTTGCCGCATTTTTGCGTCATGCAAACTTTAGTAAAAGCATAGAAAACCTGTATTTCGTTGGCGGAAGCGTACACCCAGGTGGCGGAATTCCGTTGGCTTTATTATCTGCAAAAATTGTGGCTGACATGGTTAAATCCTCATCCCTTTCACTTTAACTAAAACCAAATGATTAGATTTGTGTTTTGTATCAACGATGATCAAACCTAAATCTAATAAAGTCATTTATGCTTTCTTCTCTTGGTACATAGAGCGGATTATAAAAAAAGATTTTTCGGGGTTTGAGTACAACAAAATAGCCGTTGATCCGCATAAGGCGATACTTTTATTATCCAACCACTTCAGCTGGTGGGACGGTTTCTTGGTATTTCATCTGAACAAAATCTACTTTAAAAAGAAATTTCATGTGATGGTTTTAGAAGAAACCGCAAAAAAAGTGAGTTTTCTAAAATATTTAGGTGCTTTTGGTATTCAAAAGAACGCAAAAAGCTTGGTAGAATCTTTAACCTATGCCGGCGAATTATTAGATAATCCAGATAATTTATTGTTGATTTTTCCTCAGGGAAAACTACATTCCTTACATAGCAAGTCTATAGATTTTGAAAAAGGTGTTTCGCGAATTATCGACGCCTCTAAAAAAAACTTCAATTATGTTTTTGCAGCCATTATAACAGATTATTTTGACCAGCGGAAGCCTAACTTGAAAATAGCCTTACAAAATTGGGAAGCCCCAGAATTTGTAGGCTTACAGCTTTTAAAAAGTGCCTACAACAAACATTACGAAGCTACTTTAACCCAACAATCAGAAATAACAGTATAAAATGATTTACTTTTTTTACATAGTGTTCTTTTTCCTGATTTTACGTTTTACCGTAACACTGTTCAACTTTATATCAAACCCTAAATTAACCAACTCCCCCAAAAAGTTTAACGATTTGGTTTCTATCTTAATCCCGGCCAGAAACGAGAAAGAGAATATCTTGCAGCTTTTGAAATCCATCCACCAACAAGATTATCAAAATATAGAAGTTATTGTTTTAGATGATGATTCGGAAGATAATACCTATCAATTGGTTGATAATTTTTGCGGAAACCACCCAAAATTTAAAATTGTAAAAGGCAAAAGCTTAGCAAAAGGTTGGTTAGGGAAAAACTTTGCCTGCCACCAACTAAGCCAGAAAGCAAAAGGAGATTGGCTGTTGTTTTTAGATGCCGATGAAGAAGTGAAAGACCACTTGATCAATAATACACTTTACCGAATGTACGTAGGTAAATTAAGCCTGCTCAGCTTATTCACTAACCAAATCACAATCAGCCTTGGCGAAAAAACCGTAGTACCTTTAATGCATTTCCTGCTATTAAACTTGCTGCCCTTACGTTTAGTAAAATTATCTAAATTGCCATCTTTTGCGGCGGCTAGCGGGCAGTTTATGCTGTTTAAGGCTTCGGATTATAAGCAGTTCGAATGGCATCAAGCAGTAAAAAACAAAGTGGTGGAGGATATTGAGATTATGAAAAAAGTAAAGCAAGATGGTTTGCTTGGCGAAGCTTTATTGGCAAACGGATTTGTTTTTTGCCGGATGTACAAGAATTATAACGAGTGTTTAAGCGGATTTAGTAAAAACATATTGGCAGGCTTTAACAACAGCATTATTGCATTAATCATCTACATTATATTTGTCGTTTTTGGTCCCGTTTTTATCTTACTCTTCGGGAATTTCCAGCTATTCTACTTCGCTTTGACACTTATCATTTTTAGCCGCATAATGATTTCTTATCTTTCGGGCCAAAATGTGTTTATCAATATTTTATATCATCCCATTCAAATGCTAAACTTACTTATCTTGGCTTTTTTGTCTATCAAACAATCGTTAGGCAGTAAAATAAGTTGGAAAGGCAGAACCATCAACACATGAAGTATTTAGAAAAAACAGGTTTATCAAAAATCTTTATCATCGTTTTTCACGCTGTAGGCTTTGTAGGTTTTACCTTACCTCACTTACACGATTTTTTTATCTCATTTGTACCTTTCCATCTATTGTTGATGGCAAGTATCCTACTCATCAACCAAAAAGATTATAAAAAAGAATTTTGGCTGGGCTTAGGCTTTGTTTATTTGAGTGGCTATTTGGTAGAAGTAGTGGGCGTTTCTAGCGGTGCAATTTTTGGAACCTACGCTTACGGCGAAACATTAGGCATTAAGGTAGCGCAAGTTCCGCTGTTAATTGGCGTTAACTGGGTTATTTTGGTTTTCTGTGTGGGTGCAGTTTTAAAGAAGTATTTTAAACATCTCCGTAGTCTTAAATCGTTAATCGGTGCTGCTATTCTGGTTTTTGTCGATTTTTTAATAGAACCCGTAGCCGTACGTTTTGATTACTGGAGCTGGGCAGATAGTACCATTCCACTTCAGAATTACATCGCTTGGTTTTTTGTCTGCTTTATTTTACTGAGGGTTTATTACGAGCTAGATTTCCGTAAATCAAACCCGGTAGCTTTAACTTTATTAATTAGCCAAGTGCTGTTTTTTATTGGCTTAAATGTTACGGCACTCTGACTTAACTTTTTATATTTTTGTAGAAAATGATATCAAATGGAATATAACTTACAAGTTTCTATTGACAACGATTCGGGCTTTTGTTTCGGCGTAGTTTATGCCATTGATATGGCCGAGGAAATTTTGGCAGAAGACGGCTATTTATATTGCTTAGGAGACATTGTCCATAACGATGAAGAAGTAATTAGACTCAAAGCAAAAGGTTTAAGAATTATCGATAACGAAGAGCTTAAATCTTTACATAACGAAAAAGTATTAATTAGAGCCCATGGCGAAGCACCAGAAACATATAAGGTTGCTTTAGCGAATAATATTATCTTAATTGACGCTTCATGCCCGGTAGTTTTAAAATTGCAGAACCGTATAAAAACTACGCATGATGCAAAAGAGAAGGTGCTTATTTTTGGAAAGCATGGCCATGCCGAAGTAATTGGTTTACAAGGTCAAACAAATAACGAAGCACTAGTTTTTCAGGATTTGGCAGAGCTTGACGGCGTAGATTTACCAAAGTCATTTACACTTTACAGCCAGACTACCAAATCAACCCATAAATTTTACGACATCAAAAACGAACTGATTGCTCGTGGTCACGATGTTAAAGCTAACGACACCATTTGCCGTCAGGTATCTAACAGAGATAAAGAGCTTCCAAATTTTGTAAAGAAATTTGATAAAATTGTTTTTGTATCTGGTAAAAAATCATCAAACGGAAAAGTGCTTTACGAAGTTTGCAAAAAGCACAATCCAGCTACTTATTTTATCAGCAAACCCAATGATTTAGAAACGGCAATGTTTAATAAAGGAGATAAAATTGGTATTTGTGGTGCAACGTCGACACCAATGTGGCTAATGGAGCAGGTTAAACAGGTTTTAGAAACGTATTAATTATTTGGGCGCTTTTCCGCTAACTGCGGAACCGGGCTTTCCGCTCATACGGTTTTGCCAAAACACAAGCCAACCACACGGCCTTATTCAAAGGCCGGTATCCGCTTCTATCCCTAACGCAAATTATCATTATTATAAATATTATAGCTTGAAAAACAATAACGGAATATATATGGCTATGCTAATCATCTTTTTATGGATGCTTAGTATTACTATGTTGATGCGTTTCGATTTCAGCTTTTCAAATCCTTTGATTTACATTTTTGTGTTGATACAAATGCATTTATATACCGGGCTTTTTATCACCGCACATGATGCAATGCATGGCACTGTAGCGCCGGCAAACAAAAAGCTAAATAATTTTATTGGTCAGCTTTGTACTTTGTTTTACGCGGTTTTTCCTTTTCAAAAATTAAATAGAGAACACCATAAGCACCATAAATTTGTGCATACCGCAGAAGATCCGGATTATTATGAAGGCAACTTTTTCAAATGGTATTTTCAGTTTATCAAACAATACCTCAGCTGGTGGCAAGTGGTAGCAATGGCTATTATTTACAACATTTTAAAAATTTACATTCCAGAAAAAAATCTTTTGATGTTCTGGGTTATACCATCCTTGTTAAGTACGCTGCAGCTATTTTATTTTGGCACTTATTTGCCACACAAAGGCGAACATCAAAATATTCATCATTCAAAAACACAGTCAAAAAATCATATATGGGCTTTCTTTACCTGCTACTTTTTTGGGTATCATTATGAGCACCACGATTCCCCAGGTACGCCTTGGTGGAAACTTTGGCAGGTAAAAGAAAATATTACAGATACAGATAATGGGTAAAAAAGGAATTCTATTGGTAAATCTGGGTACACCAGATAGTCCTTCAACGGCAGATGTAAGAAAATACCTCGGTCAGTTTTTAATGGACGAACGCGTAATTGATATCAACGCTGTTAGTCGTACAATGTTGGTAAAAGGGATTATCGTTCCATTCCGTGGACCAAAGTCTGCCAAAATCTATAAAGAAATCTGGACAGAAGAGGGTTCTCCTTTATTGATTTATGGCAACAGCGTTCGTGATGCCGTTGCCGAAAAATTGGGTGGTGATTATCACGTTGAATTGGCAATGCGTTACCAATCTCCATCAATCCCAGATGCGTTAGAAAGGTTAAAGCAAGCAAAGGTAGATAGCATTAAAGTGGTTCCTTTGTTTCCACAATATGCTTCAGCATCAACCGGATCGGTACATCAATTGGTTATGGAAATTGTGAGTAAATGGCAGGCAATTCCAGCCTTAAGCTTTATAAACAGCTATTATGATCATCCGGGGATGATTAAGATTTTTGCAGACAATACCCGGAAATATCTTGATCAAAAGTGGGATCATATTTTATTCAGTTTCCACGGAATCCCACAACGGCAAATGCGTAAAGCCGACGTTTCTGGCGAGCATTGCTTAAAGGTAGAAAACTGTTGTGCTACACTTACCGAAAACAATAAATTCTGCTACTCGGCACAGTGCCATAATACGGCACAATTAATTGCCAAAGAATTAAACTTAACCAATCAAGATTATACGCTTTGCTATCAATCTCGTTTAGGAAACGATCCTTGGATGCAACCTTACACCAGTGTTGTACTTAAAGATTTAGCCGAAAAAGGTGTTAAACGTTTGTTGGTTTTATGTCCGGCTTTTGTTGCCGATTGTTTGGAAACGCTTTACGAGATTTCGGTAGAGTACCAAGAAGAATTTGTTGAACTGGGTGGCGAGAAAGTTCAATTGGTGGAAAGCTTAAATGATAATCCAGCTTGGATTGAGGTTTTAGAAGATATCATCTTGAATAAATAAAGAAATATTTCTTTGTTATCGAGAAATATTTCTTAAATTAGATTTATAAAAGGTATCATGAAAAAGCCAATCAAAAAGATGAAGATATATGCAGAAACGGCACATGCACCGCTAAGCTTGGTTGCAGAAACTATTGCTGCTTACGGCAATATGTACGCTAGTCCAATCAGTATTTTATCTAATGCTAAACAAGGCTTAAAAGCAAATGCTGCTTTAGATTTTATTTCCGTCTCTGGCTTTACCTATGATGAGTTTCAGGAAACTTTTAAAACTACGGTAAAAACGATTCAAAACTATGTAGTTAAAGATCTAAAGCTTGATGCTGTATTAAGCGAGAAACTTCTAAAATCGTTTTCATTATATAATTTGGGTATTGAAGTATTTGGTAGCGCACCAGCTTTTCATCAATGGTTAAATGTGCCCGCTTATGGTTTAGGTGAACAAATACCCTTTAATTTAATGGATACAATTACGGGCATCACCTTAATAGAAGATGAACTCAACCGCATTGCTTACGGAGATTTAGCTTAAGTATGCAGGTTTACAGAATTACGCTTGCAAAGTTTGCTGATTCTTTGCAAGCATCTGGGCGGTCGGCGAGATGGAACGGCAATCAGGTACGGGTTATTTACGCTGCTTCATCGCAATCGCTATCCTGTTTAGAGAACGTTGTTCATAGAACTTCTTTGGGCCTAAATCAAAACTTTCGCTTATTAAGCATCAACATCCCGGATAACTTAAAGATTTCCACCATAAAACTATCTGATTTAAAACCCGATTGGCTAGCTTATGAAGAGCTTCCTTATACCCAAAACATCGGCAACAATTGGATACAGAAAAACGAAACGGCTGTGCTACGGGTTCCCTCAGCCATCATCGCTCAAGAGTATAATTATCTATTAAATCCCAATCACCCCGATTTTTCAGAAGTTAAACTGTTAGGAAATGAGTCCTTTATTTTTGATAGTAGGATAAAATCCTAAGTGAGAAATACCTTTTATTTTTAAAATCAATCAGACTCTCATTAGCTGTTAAAGGGCATATTTACCACTTTTAAGCGTTCAAACATTCTTTTACTGGCATGGTTTTAACAGTGTTGTTTTAGATATTCTGTTTTACAGGATAATAAAATTAGAAATATGAAAAAGACCTTAATTATGTTATTTGCTGTAAGTCTAGGATTTGGAGCAAGTGTAAATGCCCAAGAAGCTAAAACCGATAAAATAAAATTTGGTATTAAAGCCGGCGCAAATTTAACCACATTAGGAAAAATTGGAAGTGGTGCAAATGAATATAAATACGATTACCAACCAGGATTTACAGCTGGAATTTTTACTGAAATACCTTTAGGTGGTCAGTTCAAATTTGTTCCTGAAGTGAACTATTCTCAGAAAGGCGCCAAAGTCGAAGGTACCGTAAGTGGAGTAACCGGAAAATTAGAGACTAAAATTGATTACTTAGATGTGCCAATTGCGTTTAGTTATGAGGCAGCACCAAGATTTAATGTTTTTGCTGGTCCACAGGTTTCTTTTTTGTTAAGCCAAAAAACAGAATTCTATTCTAACGGCGAAAAATTAAACGAGACTACAGACACAAAAGATTTTGCAAAGACTATAGCAGGCGGTGTTGTTGGTTTAGGGTATGATTTTACACAAAACTTAAACGTAACAGGACGGTACATGAGAGATTTTCAAAAAGGAACCACTAACGATGATGAGAATTTTGGAAAAGCAAAGAACAGTGGTTTTGCGCTTACACTAGGTTATAAGTTTTAAACGAGCTAATCATTGATACAAACAGCCGTGAGTAAATCCACGGCTGTTTTTTTATACTCTGGTTTTTATCATCTGCAAATGTTCTTTTTACAAAACCATTACATCTAACCAGTTCAAAACCCAATGCATTCAGAGAATTAAATGATAACTTTCCATCTAAATTTTTTGTTATGAAATTAGGTTTTAAAATCCTTAGCGTAAGTTTTTTGCTTACAATTTTTGCTGCATCTGTGTATGCGCAAGCTTTAATGCCCCAACCAAGTTCTGGGCAAACCATTGTCCAAGATTTTGGATTAGGAAAAGTTACGGTTAATTACAGTCGCCCGGTGGCTAATGGTAGAGTGATTTTTGGCGGATTAGTGCCATACAACGAAATTTGGCGAACAGGTGCAAATAGTGCTACCACCATTGTTTTCACAGACGAGGTTAATTTTGGTGGACAAAAAATTGCAGCTGGTGAGTATGCCTTGTTTACCATTCCTGGCGAAAGCGAATGGACTGTGGTTTTAAATAAAGCTGCTAAACAATGGGGTGCTTATACCCATAAAGATGCAGATGATGTTGCAAAAATAAAAGTGAAAGCAGTAAAAACGGCTACTAAAACAGAAACTTTTACCATTCAATTTGATAACGTAACTCCAGGCACATTAGACTTAACTATCGCTTGGGACCATACGCAAGTAAATGTTCCTTTAACTGTAGATTACGATGCAAAGGTAATGGCTAACATAGCGCAAGCGATGAAGGGCGAAAAGAAACCTTATTTTGCGGCTGCTCAATATTACTTTACGAATGATAAAGATTTAAAGCAAGCTTTAGCTTGGGTTAAAGAAGCAGAAAAAGCTGACACAAAAGCACCGTGGATTAAACTTTGGAAAGCTAGAATACAGTCTAAAATGGGAGATAAAAAAGGTGCTAAAATCTCTGCAACCGAGGGATTGGCAATTGCTAAAGAAATCAATAATTCAGAGTACGTTAAGTTAAATCAAGCGTTTATAAACGATTTGAAATAACACCGTAATTTAAAAAAAGCTTCCCTTCAAAAAAGATGGGAAGCTTTTTTATGCCCAAAAAGTATCAATTACTTATCGCTTATTTTATAAGCAACAACAGAGTTTTTCAAAAACGTAGGTACATATAGTATATTTTTTTTGGCGTTCAAACCAATGTCTGCAGTGTTGATTTTTTCTGCCCTGCTATCCAATAACATGTCAAAAGTACCATCTGCTTTAATATGATAAATTAAGCCCACCCAGCAAGTTGCTATAAACTCATCTTTTTTGTAGGGCTCCAAACCGTCGCCACCTGCAGCCAAACCACTTGATATAATTTGTTGGTTTTGATTTTTTCCAATTTTCACCAAATTAGGCCCACTTAATACATACAGCTGGTCATTAATAAACTTAAGTCCGTTAGCGTTTTTAACATCGGCTAAAAACAGCTCGGCTTTGTTATTTACAATTCGGTAAATTTTACCTAAACGGGTATCAGAAACAAAAACTTCTCCTTTACTATTTATAGCAATATCATTTAAAAAAATAGCTTCGTTAATCGGAATTTTGGCTTCTACATTGGCAGATTTAATATCAATTTTAACTACCTCGTTAAGGTCGGCAACATAAATTTTACCTTTAAAATAACCTAAACCTTTTGGTGCGTTTAAACCGGTTATCCATTCTTTATTTAACACGGTTCCATCTTCCTTTAATATTGCAATCCCGCCTACGCCATCTGCTTTAGCGCCGTCGCCATCAATTAAAGAAACGTACAATAAATCGCCCAAAGGCAAAACAGATTCTGGTGTTGCCAAATCTTTAGTTTCCCAAATTTTAGTAAGTTTCAGTTGTGCATTTACTTGTGAAAAAGACAAAGCGAACAGTAAAAAAAGAATGTTTCTCATGATAATTTGATTACGAATTTAATTTTGACCTGCTAATTTACACATAAACCACAGGTTTTGGATTAATAATTGTTTAACTTAAGGTCTATAGATTTTTTATGAAAATAACTTTCCACGGCGCTGCACAAACTGTAACAGGCAGTAAACATTTGGTAACTCTTAATAACGGAACGCAGATTTTATTAGACTGTGGTCTTTTTCAAGGGCATGGTTCTGATACGGATGAAATGAATCGAGATTTTGGTTTCGATCCAAGAGCAGTGGATTATTTGATACTTTCTCATGCGCATATTGATCATTCTGGTTTAATCCCTAGATTGGTGGCTCAGGGGTTTAAAGGAGATATCATTTGTACGCCTGCCACTTATGCACTCTGTAAAATCTTGCTACAGGATTCTGCCAAAATTCAAGAAAACGATATCCGTTACGCTAATAAAAGGCGGTCAAAACATGGACAAAAACTTTTTGAACCATTATATACCATGAAAGATGCACTCGTTGCGTTAACACATTTCAAAAAAGTAAAATATAGTACGGTTTACCAAATTAGGGATGGAGTAAGGGTAAGTTTTGAAGACGCAGGTCATATTATAGGGAGTGCATCTGTGCATTTAGATATTAAAGAGGATGAGAAACTTACCCGCATTTCTTTTAGTGGCGATGTAGGTAGGTATAAAGATTTAATACTGAAAGCGCCAAGCCAGTTTAGACAGGCAGATTATATTTTGCTCGAGTCTACTTATGGCGATAGTTTACACGAAGATGCTAACCCGGCTGCAGAAAAACTGTTGCAGATTATTGAAGAAACTTGCGTAAAAAGAAAAGGAAAGCTCATTATTCCGGCATTTAGTGTAGGGAGAACACAAGAACTTTTATATTCTTTAAACAGTTTGGAGTTGGCAGGAAAACTGCCCGATGTTAAATATTATGTAGATAGTCCACTGTCTGAAAAAGCCACCATGGTTGTAAAATCATACCCTTGGAATTTTAACGAAAACGTACAGGAAGTTTTAAAAGTTGATGATGACCCATTTGACTTTAAAGGGCTACATTATGTGGAGGATGCTGAGGAGTCGAAGGCATTAAATACCGACGATACACCCATGGTTATTATTTCTTCTAGCGGTATGGCCGAAGCAGGGCGTGTAAAACACCATATCAGAAATAACATTGAAAATCCTAATTGTACAATTTTAATGGTAGGTTATTCAGAACCTTCTTCTTTGGCAGGAAGACTAAAAAATGGCGTGAATCCAGTTGCTATTTTTGGCGAGTATTATCAGGTAAATGCTACAATTGCTTCTTTACAATCGATGAGTGCGCATGGAGATCAGTCAGATTTGATACATTTTTTAAACGGTCAAGATAAAACGATACTCAAAAAGATATTTTTAGTACACGGCGAGTTCGATACCCAAAATAACTTTAAGTCAGAACTTAATAAGAGAGGCTATGAGAATGTTGAGATACCAAAAAGACATCAAAGTTTTCAGCTCTAAAGTATAAGAAGAGAGAAGCATGCTTCTCTCTCGAAGGACTATTATTCGTTCGTTTAATTGATTAAAACGACTTATAGATTTAACGGCCAGCGATAAGTTATTGGAGTTCCGGTGGCAATTTCCCGGTTTACTATCTCTTTCGGTGAAAGCTTTTCTAGATACATAATTAAAGCCCTCAAACTGTTGCCATGCGCAACAATAAGAACGGCTAGTCCTTTGTCTAAGTCTTTTTTTATGTATTTTTCAAAATAAGGAATTACCCTGTCATAAGTGTTTTTTAAGCTCTCTCCGCCAGGAGGAGGAGTGTCGAAAGACCTCCGCCAGATGTCTACCTGTGTTTCTCCAAATTTCTGAACGGTGTCACTTTTATTTAAACCTTCTAAATCTCCATAACGGCGTTCATTTAAAGCATCGCTCTCCACAACAGATATGTCTTTGAAACCAGCGCTATCACTTATAATTTGATAGGTATGCTTTGCCCTCAACAAAACCGACGTATAAACCCTATCAATCGTTACATATTTTAGTCTCTCTCCAACCTTTTTAGCCTCTTCTACACCACGAGCACTTAAGTCCACATCTCTACAACCTGTGAACCTGTTTTCGAGATTATAGACCGACTGCCCATGCCGAACAAGTATCAATTCGTTTCTCATTTTTTGTTGCTTAATAGTTGTATTGGTTTCACAGGCATTAAACATGCCATTATTTCCTTCCAAATTTCAGTTCGGCTAATCAATCAAAGAATCGTATTTTTACAGCAATGAGAGTAATTCATCTAAACACATACGATGGAAATGGGGGAGCCGGCCGAGCAAGCTATAGACTAAACAATGCTTTAAAAAAAGCAGGCGTAGATAGTGATTTGTACACCTATATCAAATTGGGGAAGCGGGATGATATTAAAGCACTGTATCCAGGGGTTGTAGATCGTTTTTTTGCCACACTTAGAATTCTAGCAGAGCGATACCTTCCTCGATTTTATGAAAAAGATTTAAAATTGCCGTTTTCTCTTTCTTTTTTTGGGAAGGATATTCATCAACATCCAGCCTTGCTACAAGCAGATATTATCCATTTACACTGGATTAATCACGGGTTTTTAAATCCAACGGATTTGGCAAAACTAGCTTTACTAAAAAAGCCCATTGTTTGGACCATGCATGATAGTAATACCTTTACAGGCGGTTGTCACGTACGTTTTGATTGCCAGAACTACATCACCGATTGTGGATTTTGTCCGCTGTTAAAAGACCCCGAGGCAGATGATATTTCTCATAAAACTTGGAAGCGTAAAATGCTTGCCTATCAAAAAATGAATGCGCAGTTCATCAGCCCCAGTAAATGGTTAACAGAATCCGCCAAGGAGAGCGGCCTGTTAAAAGATAAGCCAGTACATCATATTCCAAATACCTTAGAAACCGATATTTTTAAGCCTTTAGATAAGCAAGTAGCCCGAGCAAATTTGGGCTTAAAGCCTGATGATTTCATTCTGTTAAGCGGTTTTATGCCCTCTAAAAAAGATGCGCATAAAGGCACTCCTTACTTAATTGATGCTATTAATCTGTGGTTGGCTAAAAATCCAGAATTGGCAAAAAAGGTAACCTTGGTTGTCTTCGGAAATAGAAATACGCAATTGCCACCCCCGTTTGAGATTCCTGTAAAATTTTTAGGTACCATCAATAATGATGAAACTTTAGTAGAAGCATATGCCGCTGCGGATGCTTTTTTAACGACTTCTTTAGAAGATAATTTACCGAATACGGTAATGGAAAGCTTAGCCTGTGGAACTCCTGTGATCGCTTTTGAAACCGGTGGAATACCCGACATGGTGGATCATCAGGAAAACGGTTATTTGGCAAAGTATAAAAATGCGGAGGATTTTATGGAAGGTTTGAACTGGATTTATAATCACCAAAATAGAACTGTTTTAAACGCGAATGCTCGAGCCAAAGTAATGACTCGGTTTAGCGAGGCAAAGATTGCCGAGAAACACATCAACCTATACAAATCTTTATTGAACAATCTCGATGGAGAATTTTAAGCCTATTTTATCTGTTATAACGGTTGTTTATAACAACGTAATTGATATTGAAAGAACCATCAAATCTGTAGTTAATCAAAGTTATAGCAATATCGAGTACATTATTATTGATGGTGCAAGTAACGACGGTACTTTGGCAATAGTTGAAAGTTACCAGTCCAAAATTTCCAGAGTGGTAAGTGAAAAAGATAATGGAATTTACGATGCGATGAACAAAGGTTTGGCTTTAGCTACTGGCGATTATGTGTTGTTTATGAATTCTGGCGACGAAATTTATGAAAGTGATACCGTCGAGAAGATTTTCGCCAGCAAGGCACATGCTGATATTTATTATGGCGAAACAGAAATGTTGAATGCCAACTTACAGAGCGAAGGAACCAGACGCCACAAAACCCCAAAAGAGTTAACGCTGGCTAGTTTTAAATATGGTATGTGCGTAAGTCACCAGGCTATTTATATCAAAAAATCAATTACTGAACTTTATAATCCAAACTATCAGCTTAGTGCCGATATAGACTGGATTTTAAATGCGCTTACCAAAGCCAAAATGGTGGTAAACGTTGATTTTTATGTTGCCAAGTATTTGATGGGCGGCATGTCAAAACAAAAGCACTTGCAAAGTTTAAAAGAGCGCTTTAAAATATTCAGCCGTTATTTTGGTATTCTACCAAATATTTTCAATCATGGCGTAATTTCGTTACGTCTCCTTTTTTACTATTTGAGATACAATAAAACGAACGACTAAAACGTTTGATTACAAAAGCCTATAAAGGCAGAAAATCCCGATCTTTTTGAATCGGGATTTTCTCTTATACTGGTTAGTTTAAGCTGGTTGCTTACGGGCGATCTCGCGGTAGATCGCTATTGCTAGAATTAAAGATAGGAGAATAGATCCAAATAATGAAATGTTTTCTCCTAAAAAATATGAGGCTGGCTCAAATTTCCATTCAATTTTATGATTTCCAGCTGGCAAAACTGCAGCTCTTAAAAGGTAGTTAGCTCTAAAATATGGCTTTTCTTCGCCGTCAATGTACATTTTCCATCCTTTAGGATACCAAATTTCAGAAAAAACAGCTACTACATTTTTATCTACAGAATATTCATATTTTAATAGATCTGGGTGATAACTAGTTAGCTTTATTTGTCCGTTTTCCGGAATTCCAATTTTTTGGGCTTCAACTTGGCTTTTGAATTCTTTATTTACAATCGCCTCTTTTTGAGGGTCAAAAGAACTGATTGCCTGCATTTCCTGATCATTGTTTTCCGCATATTGCACACTTTGTACAAACCAAGCATGGCCACATGCTGTACTGTTTGCTTGCATACTTGCAGTTTTACCATCCTTACCCGTGGTGATAAAATATTTGGTGTTTAGCATATCCAATACATCCTGATTCAGGCCACCAGTAAACTGTTTATCAATCACCTCCTGAAAACGCTTTAATTTAGCAGCATGGTAGCCACCAATTGTTTTGTGGAATGCGGTAGCGTCTGCACTCTGAAAAGTTGGAATCGTTAAATCCAAAACCCTAAAATCAGGATCACGATCTCTCAATATAAACTCATCAACCTCACGTGGTTGTGCTTGCTGGTTCATGACCGCTTTCGCCACAAATTTATCATCATTCAGATAGCGTTTATCTAATGACCATAAATCGGTTAATACAATTAAACCGATAATAATAAGCCCTAAGGGTTGTGCGATCTTTTTATTGATTAAAGCCCAAAGAACGCCGATTCCTACCACAATAAACAGTAAAGACCGAATCGCATCTGCTCTAAAAAGTGAGATTCTATCATCCACTAAAGCACCAGCTATACTTGCTCCAAAACTGTTATCGCCACCTGCCATTTGGTTAAGTTGCGAAAGGAAATCTTGGTGATTATCAGCTTTAAAGCTAAATAGTAAAGTAGGCACAGCTAACAAAACCACCAAAATACCTAATACAATATATGCACTGGTTTTTAGTTTTTTGATGATTTCCTTTACATCGGCGGTTGGCTTGGTTGCTTCGAAAATGGCCAAACAAGCTAATATTGGTACGCATAAACTTGCAATAACCAGGTTAAACTCTACCGATCGGAACTTGTTATAAAGCGGGAAGTAGTGGAAAAACAGGTCGGAAATTAAGCTGAAGTTTTTACCGAATGCGAGCAGAATACTTAATAAGGTAGCGCTTAGTAACCACCATTTAAATCTTCCTTTAACTACAAATAATCCGAAGATAAATAGAAACAATACAAACGCACCAAAATACCACGGACCAGACGTAAATGGCTTTGGCCCCCAGTACACTGGCATTTGTTGTGCAAAACCAGCTGCTTGGTTAATATCGGCACCTTTACCCAATAAGGCCTTCGCAACGTTTGACTTATCATCAAGCATGGGCATTGAAGCACCACCGTATGCATTAGGAACTAATAAGGTAATGGTTTCGCCAACGCCTTGGCTCCATTGGTAAGCGTAATCTTTATCTAAACCATTGTTTGGTTGCGAACTGTCTGTGGTAATATTTGATTTGCCACGGGTAGAAAACTTGCTGTACTCGTAGGTTGTCCATAACGTTCCAGCGTTCACTAAAACTCCTAAAATCACCGTTAAAGTTAGTACACCAACTGATTTGCCAAAAGGTTTGAGTGTTTTGTTTTTATAAGCATGAAAGAATTCGATCCCCATTAATACTAATAGGGCAATAAACAAATAGTAAGTCATTTGAATATGGTTTGCCCTAATTTCTAAAGAGATAAATAGCGCCGAAACTGCTGCGCCCAACAGATACCTGCCTCTTAAAGTTAGCATTACACCCGCCAAAATTGCCGGAAAAAAGGCAATTGCCATAGCCTGGTTGCTGTGGCCAGCCTCTATAAAAATAAAATTATACGAAGAAAAGCCAAAGGCTATGGCACCCACGGCTGCCAGCCAAGGACTTAAGCCCAGCACAATTAATAGAAAATAAGTTCCGATAAGGTATAACAAAACGATATCAACGGGATTTGGCGAAGAAGCCTTGATAAAGTCAATGATGTGCGTAGTTATGTTTTTAGGATATTTTAACCAGATTTGGTAACTAGGCATCCCACCGAACATGCTATTTGTCCAAAGTGGAGCTTTGCCATCAAGTTTATTGTATTTCATGATCTCGCTTTGTGTAGCACCCGCTTTTTGAACATCGCTTTGCATCAATACCTTACCCTGAAAAGCGGGGGTGAAATAAACAAAACATAAGATTACAAAAAACAGGATGATACCGATATGGATACCATTTCTTTTAAACCAATTCGCCATTTTAAATTAAATTATTGAGCATCAAAAATAGGAATATACTCGGGCAAATGAAATCTATTATTTTTTGTGGGATTTGCGTTCAAAAAAACAGTTTTTGAGGCGGATGGACTGGAGTTTATGGAATATTGAACCTTAACTACATTGTAACGATAGCTTTAAGTTCTAAGAATGATAGTCAATAATTATAATAACGTTGTTGTGGTACAATTGTAAATGTTCACAGGCAAAAAACCTTGTTCTTTTACCAAAAGTAAAACCAATACGTACACACCATCAGCTCATGTATCAGTCCTGTAAAAGCGATTCTGTGTTAAACTTCATTCAGTTTAAGGACCGTTTTTATCAAAAAGCAAATTAAATTATTCTTTATGAATCCCTTATTTGGATTTAATATAAATAAGCCTTATTTTCGTGGCAACTCATTTATACTAGCATGAAGTTATCGCAACTAAAAATAGGACAGGTAGGAATTATTAAAGAATTTACAGATTTAGAAATGTCTGTTAAGTTAATGGAGATGGGATGTTTGCCTGGCGAATGTGTTAAATTAGAACGTATAGCCCCAATGGGCGATCCCATAGCAGTTTCTGTAGCTGGCTATCAATTATCGTTAAGAAAACTAGAAGCTTCTACGATAGAATTGATTTAATCTGATAAGGATTGAAAAATATTAAAAAAGTAGCTCTTGTTGGTAATCCAAATACAGGGAAATCGACCATTTTTAACATATTAACAGGTTTAAATCAGCGAATAGGTAATTTTCCAGGCGTTACGGTTGATAAAAAGTCGGGCTTTACCAAGCTGGCCGATGGAACCAGTGTAGAGGTTATAGATTTACCGGGTACTTACAGCCTGTACCCTAAAAGCGCAGATGAAACCATTGTTTTTGAAGTACTGTCTGATAAGCAGAATTCAGCCCATCCAGATATTGTTTTAGTAGTTGCAGATGCAACTAGTTTAAAGCGAAACTTATTACTTTATACCCAGATTGCGGATTTAGGTTTGCCTGTTATTTTGGTTTTAAACATGATGGATTTGGCTAAAAAAGGCAATATCGAGATAGATATTGATGCTTTAGCCAAAAGATTGAATATCCAAGTTGTAACGCTGGCCGCTCGCAAATCGCAAGGTATTGAGGAGCTAAAAAAAGCAATACAGTTTCAGGATAAGGTTGGCTTGCAACTGGAGACCATTTCGGTCGAAGCGATTGCTCCGGAGTTGATACAGGATATTTCTGTAGCATTAAAAACTGAGAACCCCTACGTTGCGCTTCAGATTGCGCATCAGCATAAAAATTTAAGATACTTAAGCAAAGCAGAAAGACAACAGGTTGAAGAATTTGTAAGTTCAAGAGATTTTCATTCCCAAAAATCGCAGGCAGCAGAAACGATTGCCCGTTACAATTATATTAATGATGTTCTTTTAGATTCTGTTAAGTACACAACTGTTGCAGTAGAAGAAACCATCAGCAATAAAATAGATCATTATTTAACCCATAAGGTTTGGGGTTTTGTGATTTTTATTGGGATACTGTTCGCTATTTTCCAATCTATTTTTGCTTGGTCGGAGTACCCGATGACGCTAATAGAAACGTTATTTGTTTGGTTAGAGCAAGCGGGGCATCAGTTTTTACCGAGCGGAGTTTTAACAGATTTATTGGTTGACGGGGTACTAGCAGGCTTAAGCGGTGTAATGGTTTTTATCCCTCAAATAGCCCTGTTGTTTGCTTTTATCTCCATTTTAGAAGATACGGGTTACATGGCTCGTGTTACGTTTATGATGGACCGATTAATGCGAAAAGTGGGCTTGAACGGAAAATCTGTTGTACCGATGATTGGAGGATTGGCTTGCGCCGTTCCTGCTATTATGAGTGCCAGAACAATTGAAAACTGGAAAGAACGGATGATTACCATTATGGTAACACCCTTGGTAAGCTGTTCTGCAAGGTTGCCTATTTATACCTTATTGATATCTTTAGTTGTGCCTAACAAAATGGTATTCGGCTTTATACAGTTACAAGGTTTGGCGCTAATGTCATTGTATTTAATGAGTATTGTGTCGGCTATTTTAGTGGCTTGGGCAATGAAGTTTATTTTAAAAAGTAAGGCAAAAGGCTATTTTATTATGGAGTTGCCGGTTTACAGAATGCCACGCTGGAGCAATGTTGGTTTAACCATGTACGAGAGTGTTAAAACCTTTGTTACCGAAGCTGGTAAGGTTATTATAGCGGTGTCTATTCTGCTTTGGGTGCTGGCGAGCTATGGTCCTGGAGATAAGTTTGAGAAAATAGATGCTAAATACAAGGCTGAAACCTATACCTCAAAATATAGTGAGCATGAGATTGAAAGGCTAAAATCTTCAGAAAAGCTGGAAAATTCTTACGCTGGCGTGTTAGGGAAAAGTATTGAACCTTCCATTAAGCCTTTAGGTTTCGATTGGAAGATAGGGATTGCTTTAATTACATCATTTGCTGCCAGAGAAGTTTTTGTAGGCACAATGGCTACATTGTATTCTGTTGATGGCGATGCGGATCAAATGGATTCTGTACGGGATAAAATGGCAAATGCTAAAAACACGGAAACTGGTCTGCCGGTTTTTACAGTGGCTACCGCATTTTCTTTAATGATGTTTTATGCTTTTGCCATGCAGTGCATGAGTACCATGGCGGTGGTTTACCGCGAAACCAAACACATTAAATGGCCAGTTATCCAATTTGTTTATATGTTGGTACTGGCTTATGTGGCCAGTTATGTTACCTATGTAATTTTAAAATAAATTAAAGTCTTTCGCCATGTTGCGAAATATCTAAACCCACTTCTTCTTCTTCTTTAGAAACTCTTAAGGGCGTAATCATATCTGTTACTTTCAATAATAGTAAGGATCCAAAAAAAGAAAAAGCAGAAACACAGATCATCGCTACCAAATGCACCAGAAACAAATGTGTTTCTCCAAAAATCAGGCCGTTGCCTGTGGTGTTTGCTGGGTTAATTGACTGGTGGGCAAACACGCCAGTTAACAACATGCCAACCATACCTCCAACTCCGTGGCAGGGAAAAACATCTAAAGTATCATCTATCGAAGTCCGTGTTCTCCAGTCTACTACCAGGTTGCTTATCACCGCTGCAACAACACCGATAATTAGTGAATGTGAAATACTTACAAACCCAGCGGCGGGCGTAATTGCCACAAGTCCTACAACAGCGCCAATACATGTTCCCATTGCAGACGGTTTTTTCCCTTTGTAAGAATCAAAGAAGATCCAAGCCAATGCCGCGGCTGCAGAAGCAGTCATTGTGTTTGCCAGTGCAATTGCGGCTAAAGTGCCCGCACTGTAGGCAGAGCCACCATTAAATCCAATCCAACCGAACCATAAAAGTCCTGTTCCTAAAAGCACATAGGTTACTCGGGCTGGATTATGGTTGGGCTCACTTCTCTTTTTTAGGTAAAGTGCAGACGCCAGTGCAGCCCATCCAGCAGACATGTGTACAACGGTGCCACCTGCAAAATCTAAAACCCCAAACTTAAACAGCAAGCCATCTGGATGCCATGCAGAATGCGCTAGCGGGGCATAAATAACAATAAAAAATAAACAGATAAACAAACAGTATGAAATAAAGCGAATGCGTTCAGCAAATGCTCCGGTAATTAAAGCTGGCGTAATAATGGCGAATTTCAATTGATAGATAGCAAACAGAATAAAAGGTATGGTAGGAGCTAAAGGCCATGGTTTTCCTTCTATTACATGGTTCATCATAAAGTAAGTGGTTGGGTTGCCAATAATACCACCTATGGAGTCTCCAAATGCTAAACTAAACCCAAAAACTACCCAAAGCACTGTAATAATAGCCATACATATAAAGGTTTGTAGCATGGTTGATATCACATTTTTCTTGTTTACCATTCCTCCATAAAAGAAAGCTAAACCTGGAGTCATGATCAAAACCAAAGCAACAGCGCTAAGCATCCAAGCAACATCGGCATTGTTATAAGTGTTTTTGTATAATCCGCTAGGTAAACTAGGATGAATAATTGTTAGTAAAGCAATAATTACCAGAAATACGAATGGAAACTTGGAAAGTTTTTTAGACATCTTCTTTTTTGCACATTTTTATGAGACAAAAGTATGTAAAAACTATAGTTTATTTGCAAATCTGATATTTTGTATCGATTTTTATTATGTTTATATTGTAAAAAGCTTTATAGCATAAATATTTTCAATATAAGTAGGCTATTTTGTTGTTAAATTTTAATTTTCGTAAAATAGAAATGAAATTGATAGCTGTAAAAGGTGCCAAATATAAAATATCGTAATTTTTATAGAGCTAAATTGTTTTTTTTGAGATAAAAGGGAGCGAAACATAGAAAGTGCTTCCATGTCCAACTTCGGTTTCGAACCAGATTTCTCCGTTTTGTAAATGAGTATATTCTTTACAAAGTACCAAGCCTAGTCCTGTGCCTTTCTCTTTCTTTGTTCCTATGGTTGTTTGTACGTTAAGCGAAAATATGTTTTTCTGGTTTTCTTCAGAGATACCCACGCCATTATCTTCCACCTTAAAAATCACTTGATCTTGCTCTTTAAACACACTGAAGATGACTTTTTCGTTGGTATCAGAAAACTTTACAGCGTTAAATAACAAATTACGAATAACAAGTTTTAACATGTTTTCATCGGCTTTTACTACTATATCTTTTTCAATATCTTCAATAATTAAAACACCTTTGTGTTCTGCGTAATTTTTAGCTTGGTTAAGCTCATGATATAAAGTCTGTTTTACGTCTAATTGTTTTTCGAAGGGTTTGGCGCCTCCCATTTGGCTTTTTGCCCAAATCAATAAATTATCTAGTAAATCATAGGCTTCATTTATCGATTTCATCAACCCATTTTCGATAATGTCTTTTTCTTCCTCGTTTAAGTCGTTTTCTTTTAAAAAATCTAAATATTGTTTTACGGTACCTATTGGGGCTTTTAAGTCATGTGAAATGATGGAAAATAGCTTGTTCTTTTCGGAGTTGAGCTGTTCTAATGCTATCGCCTTTGCTTGTAATGTTCTTTTCTGTTTCTCATAAGCTCGTCTAGTGTAAAAAATGCCTGCCGTCATCAAAAAAACCACGAATAGGTAAGTAATATATACATCATTGACCAATAAAAGTTTATTGCTATAACCCACTAAAATAGCCTGAGGATAAAAATACTCAACACTAATAAGTACAGCAAGTAAACAGAGATTTAGAACGAGCCAAAACCAGGTAGCTTTCTGGCTTGCAACGGTTGCGATGATATAGATAGTTGCTAAAAACAGAATAGGGGTAGGACCGATGATCCCGCCATTTATGAAATAGTTAATGCCCAATAATATGTGCATTTCAAAACCTGTGAGTGTTACCGCCAGGTTGAATTTTTTCTCGACTCGACTGATGTATAGAATAATCGCTTGTACCAAACAGATCGCCATAGATACAACCGACGATTCATATAAGCCTAACCCGAGGTTGAGAAATAAGCTTACGAACGCACCAATACATGTAAAAAACGAAAGTAGATTAAATACGCGATGCTCTAAAGAAAATCTATCAATGTCGCCAATAAAAATGAAGCGTATTTTTCGGTAAATTTTCGACAGTAAACTCATCGCTATCCGGTTTATCCGTTAAAATGATACAAAAACACAGCTTCGCCGGTAAAAGCGGGTTTCTTTTCGTCTTTAATCTCTAGCTCTATAGCAATGTTTGCTTTTGTAACGCCTCTTAAATTTACAATTCCGGCTAGACTAACCTTTAAACGTACTTCACTGTTGACTTTAACAGCTTGTGCAAAACGCAGTTTCTCTATGCCGTAGTTGATCTCCATTTTTAGATTTTGGATGCTCACTACTTGTTTCCATAAATTCGGGATTAAAGAAAGTGTTAAATAGCCATGGGCGATGGTAGTTCCAAAAGGACTATCTATAGCCGCTTTCTTTTCGTCGATATGTATCCACTGGTGGTCTAAAGTTGCATCGGCAAAAAGGTTGATCTGTGGTTGGTCTATTTTGTGCCATTCAGAAACACCCATTTCTTTTCCTAAATAACTTTCAAAAGTCTCGTAATTATTAATTGTAATCATATTCTTAGCTTTTTGTAGATGTAAATGCGTTCCAGCCTTGGGCTTTAATTTCGTGAATATTTCCGGATTTTGTAATCAAATAATTTCCGGCACTTTCTTCTGTAATGTAACCAATTATTGAAATGTCAACATCATGTTTCATTTTATCATAATCTGCTTGTTTGATCGTGAAAAGCAATTCATAATCTTCACCACCATTTAATGCGCAAACCGTTGGGTCTAGGCCAAATTCACGGGCAGTATCTGCAGTCATGGGGTCAAGCGGGATTTTTTCTTCGTAAATTTTACAGCCTTTTTTTGATTGGCGGGTAATGTGTAAAATTTCGGAGGCTAAACCATCAGATACATCAATCATAGCTGTTGGTTTAATTTTCATTTTAGCCAATAGATCAACAATATCAATCCTAGCTTCGGGCTTCAGCTGTCTTTCAACAATGTAATCTTTACCTTCTAAATCAGGTTGGATTTTTGGGTTCGTTAAAAACACCTGCTTCTCTCTTTCTAAAAGCTGCAAACCAACATAAGCGCCACCTAAATCACCCGATACACAAATTAAATCACCTTCTTCTGCCCCGTTTCTGTAGCAAATGTCTTTTTCATCGGCGTAGCCAATACTTGTGATAGAAATTACCAATCCTTGGCGGGATGATGTGGTATCACCTCCAATTAAGTCAACATTGAATTTCTCACAGGCCAACAACATCCCTGCGTATAACTCCTCAATAGCTTCTAAAGGAAACTTGCTAGAGAAACCTAACGAAACAGTTACTTGGCTGGCAATGCCGTTCATTGCATAGATATCACTTAAGTTAACCTGAATTGCTTTGTAGCCGAGGTGTTTAAGTGGCGTAAAAGCGAGGTCAAAATGTATGCCTTCTAAAAGCATATCGGTAGATATCAGAGTCTTTTTATTTTTAAAATCCAGAACAGCAGCGTCATCGCCAACACCTTTTAAAGTACTTTTGTTTTTGATGTTGATATGCTGTGTTAAATGATGGATCAATCCAAACTCACCTAGGTTTGCTATTTCTGTTTTTTCTGTTTGCTCAAACATGTTTAATACGCTATACTATTTGCAAAATCTAATTGATCAGCAAAGGTAAAAATTTTAATTAGGTCTTTTTTTTGTTGTTTCTTTGATTGTTATTTAAATCAAGTAGCCAATTTTAAAAGATCAGTTTAGTTAAAAAAAAAGCGTTCTCAAAAAATTGAGAACGCTCTATACATTTTTAACGATTGATAATTAATCAATCACACTAACCTTAATCATATTGGTTTTCCCTTTTTTCTCGATTGGAATCGCTGCTGTATTAATTACAATATCGCCAGCTTCGATAATTTTCTCCGCTTTTAATATCTTATTAACCTCACTTATGGTTTGGTCGGTACTGTCAAACTTATCGTAATAAAAACCTCTAACACCCCATAGTAAACTTAAAGTGTTTAATAAATTGTGGTTAGATGTAAAAATGAATGTACCTGCTTTTGGCCTGTGAGAACAGATTTGGAATGCGGTATAACCTGAAGATGTCATCGCTACTATACCAACTGCTTTGGTTTTATCAGCTAAAATAACTGCTGAACTACAAACAGCATCTGCGGTGTAAGTGGTAGATGTTTCGTCCAATTCTTTTTCTCTATAATAAGGATAAGAAGTGTCTTCAACGTGACGAACAATTTTACTCATTGTTTCAATAACAATCAGTGGAAACTCACCTACAGAAGTTTCTCCGCTTAGCATTACAGCATCAGCACCGTCTAAAACAGAATTAGCTACGTCGTTAACCTCAGCTCTGGTTGGGCGTGGCGTAGTAATCATGCTTTCCAACATTTGCGTAGCAACAATACATGGCTTAGATGCCTTGTTACATTTTTTCGCAATCATTTTCTGTAAAACCGGAACTTCTTCCAATGGCATCTCCACACCTAAATCTCCACGGGCAACCATAACACCATCTGTAACTTCAATAATGGCATCAATATTATCAATAGCTTCTGGTTTTTCAATTTTGGCAATTACCCTAGATGTTTTTCCGCTACGGCTAATGATGCGCTTTAAATCAATAATATCTTCTGCAGTACGTACAAAAGATAAACCGATCCATTCAACATCATTTGCTAAGGCAAAATCTAAATTAACTAAATCTTCTTCTGTTAATGATGGGATAGAAACTTTGGTATTTGGTAAATTAACACCTTTACGACTAGTTAAAACGCCACCGTGTATTACCTCGCAAATTACAGTGTCTTTTCTGTTAGTCTCCACTACTTTTAATTGTAGTTTACCATCATCTAACAATATAATTTCACCAGCCTTAACATCCTGAGGGAATGCTTCATAAGTAATGTAGATTTGGTTATCATCACCAATACATTCCTGCGTGGTAATTTTTACCTGCGTACCATTAATAAGGTTAATTCCGCCATCTTTTACCATGCCAATTCTAATTTTTGGCCCTTGTAAATCAGCTAAAATACCAATATTAGTTTTGTACTTTCTGTTGATTTCTCTGATGGTATTGATTGCTTCTTGGTGATCTTCTGCTTTTCCATGCGAGAAGTTCAAACGGCAAACGTCAACTCCAGCTTTAATCATGGATAATAAAACATCTTTATTTGATGATGCAGGACCAAGCGTGGCAACAATCTTGGTTTTCTTTTGTATAATTTTCATATTATTTTTGAAATTCTTTGTCTTAATTCTGTTAAAATCATCCGATTTTAACACTCAAAAGTAGTGTATTTTTCACACTAACTCAAATTGTCACTAAAAAATCAGATTCTCTTTCGATTTTATTTTCTCAGGATCTAGCTCAACAACAGCCTGTATTTCGTTCAGCTGTTTTAGTTGTGATAAAAACAGTTCTAAATCCTCTTCGTCAATAAATTCTTTGATCAAAATGAAGTAATCTACCGCTTTCATCTCCGGAATGAGGAAGCCTTCATTGCCTTTATTGGCTAAAAAAATAAATTCGCATTCAATGTTTTCTGGATAATAAACATACCTCGAAAAAAACTTTTTAGGAGCATTTTTGAGTGATATTTCCAAATCTTCCGTTTTTCTGAAATCGGATTCTGTAAATTTATTGATGGCAAAACATAGGCGGTAGTCCTTCGAGGGCGACGTCAACGCAATAAGTTTGAAGTCAAAATCAAGTTCGACGTGTAATAATTTTTTATTCAAAATATAAAGATTAATTTCGGTGATTATTTAGCCGTTTTATCAATGATTATTTGTCCAAAAATAGGTCAAAAATAAAAAGGTTTGATATTTGATAGAATTTATTTTTCTTTGCACAGAATTTTTAACCCTTAATTTTAAGTATTATGTCTGATATCGCTTCAAGAGTAAAAGCAATTATCGTTGAGAAACTAGGTGTAGACGAAGGTGAAGTAACACCAGAAGCGTCTTTCACAAACGATTTAGGTGCTGACTCATTAGACACCGTTGAATTGATCATGGAATTCGAAAAAGAGTTTAACGTAGCTATTCCAGATGATCAAGCTGAAACCATCAGTACTGTTGGCCAAGCTATCACTTACTTGGAAAAAAACGTAAAGTAATTATTGCTTAATTGATTAAATGGAGCTTAAAAGAGTTGTTGTTACAGGATTAGGGGCGCTTACTCCAATTGGGAAAACTGTTCCTGAATATTGGGAAGGTTTAGTGAATGGGGTAAGCGGTGCCGCTCCAATGACACGTTTTGATACTGAAAAATTCAAAACGAAGTTTGCCTGCGAGGTGAAGAACTTCGTCGCTGAAGATTATTTAGAGAAAAAGGAAGCTCGGAAATTAGATCCATTTGTTCAATATGCATTAGTTTCTACAGAAGAAGCCGTTAAAGATGCAGGTTTAGACTTTACCAAATTAAACACCAATAGAATTGGTGTAATTTGGGGAGCTGGAATCGGCGGCTTAAAAACATTTTTGGATGAGATTATGACTTTTGCCAAAGGCGATGGAACGCCAAGGCTTAATCCATTTTTTATTCCGAAAATGATTATTGACATTGCTCCAGGTCATATTTCTATGAAATATGGATTGCGTGGACCAAACTTTTCTTGCGTTTCTGCATGTGCTTCATCAACCAATGCTTTGATAGATGCTTACACCTATATTAAGTTGGGTAGGGCAGATATGATCGTGTCTGGTGGTTCAGAAGCCATTTTGAATGAAGCAGGAATTGGTGGTTTTAACGCAATGCATGCGCTGTCTACCAGAAATGATGATCCTAAAACAGCTTCTCGTCCGTTTGATAAAGACCGTGATGGTTTTGTTGCCGGCGAAGGTGCAGGAACCATTATTTTGGAAGAGTTGGAACATGCAAAAGCTCGTGGCGCAAAAATTTATGCAGAAATTGTAGGCGGAGGCATGAGTGCCGATGCAAATCACATTACGGCTCCTCACCCAGAAGGTTTAGGCGCTAAGTTGGTGATGCAATCTGCTTTAGATGATGCAGGTATGAAAACTACCGACATTGACTATATTAATGTTCATGGTACTTCTACGCCATTGGGAGACATTAGCGAAACTACAGCAATTGTTAATTTGTTTGGAGAACATGCTTACAAATTAAACATTAGCTCAACAAAATCTATGACGGGTCACTTATTGGGGGCTGCGGGTGCAATTGAGTCTATTGCTTGTATTTTAGCTATACAGAACGGAATTATACCGCCAACCATCAACCATTTTACAGATGACCCAGCTATTGATCAGAAATTGAACCTGACTTTTAATAAGGCTCAAAAAAGAGATATCAAAGTTGCATTATCAAATACATTTGGTTTTGGTGGACATAACGCTTCTGTTATTTTTAAAAAGTACGAGGACTAATTGATGCCTTTAAGTCGTCATTTTCTTTACAATTCTTTTTAATGGCAATGCCGACTTATCTCAATTATTGAATGCCGTTAGCTAAAATTTATAAGCTGCACCTTTCTCCAGACCGTAAATACGTAAAGAGGATGAAAAATTTACTGGGCTTTGTTCCGGGAAATTTAGCGCTTTATAAAATGGCTTTTCGACATCGGTCTATGGCCTTAGTTTTAAAAAACGGATCTAGAAGCAGTAACGAACGTTTGGAGTTTTTGGGCGATGCAGTTTTAGGATCTGTTATCGCAGAAGTGCTTTTTAAGCTGTATCCCTATAAGGATGAAGGCTTTCTGACAGAGTTACGATCAAAAATTGTGAGGAGAGATAATCTTAACCAGCTCGGTAGAAAACTCGGTTTTCAGGAGCTTATCGATTTCGATTCGAAAACAATTAATGTAACCACTAAACAAAGCTCTTTATTGGGCGATGCTTTTGAGGCTTTAATTGGAGCTGTTTACTTAGATAAAGGATACGATTTTACTAAAAGCTTTATATCCGATCGAATTATAAAGCCCCATGTTGATATTCACACTTTAGAACTTACCGAAACCAATTTTAAAAGCAAGCTGATTGAATGGTGTCAAAGCCAGTCAAAAGAGATTTCTTTTGAACCAACTGCAAACGCGGAGGGTGATAGTAATAAGCTTTTTTCAGTGCAAGTGCTGATCAATGGTGAAGCAATGGCAAGCGCAACTGACTACAGTAAAAAAAACGCAGAAAAGCTTGCCGCAGAAAAAACTTGCGAAATGTTGAGTATTTAACGTCCGTTAAGTCAAAAAACCTTATTTATCTCCATTTTTCTTTGTAACAACTGAACTACTTCTGAGTTTAATTCATAGAGAAGTATGAAAGCTTGGTTTCGAGCGTTTTTATGGAATAAGATTTGACTGTTACTATAAATGAAAAATATAACCGATTTTTTTTGGTTTTGCTCTGGTGCGCATATCCAGACATTAAAAAAGTACCCAACAGAACATAATAAATATGTAGGCATAGGCGCTACCATATTTTTTACTGCGCTATTCGCATCCCTTTCTGGTGGCTACGCCATGTACTTTGTTTTCTCGGGGAGTAATTTTGCCGTGTTTTTTTCAATTCTTTTTGGAATAATCTGGGGCTTAGCCATTTTTAATATGGATAGGTATATTGTTGCGAGCATTAAAAAAACCGGAGACACAAACACACAAATATTGCAGGCATTGCCCAGAATTTTGTTAGCCATAATGATTGGTATTATTATTTCCAGGCCCTTAGAGCTAAAGATTTTTGATAAAGAGATTCGTCAAAAGTTAAAAACAAGCTACTTAAATGGACAACGTTCAAAAATTGATACCTTAAACAAAGCATTTACCAACAAGTACAATATTGAGCTAACAAAGACGCAGGATCTTAAGGCCGAAAAAGACTCTTTAGAAAAAGACATCAATAAATCAAGATATATACTTAATCAAGAGGTATTTGGAGATAAAACGAACCAAACCAGTGGTATAAATGGCTATGGAACTTATGCAAAACAAAAGGAAGCTGTAGTAACCCAAAAGGAGCAAAGACTTTTGCAGGTACGTAGTGATTTATCGCAAATGGATAAAATTATTAATACCCGAAAAGAAATTGAAGGTTTAAATAGTACAAAATTATTTAACGAAACACAGTTGGACAGTTTGTCTAACGTCGCCGGTTTTGCCGATAGAAATTATGCATTAGGTCAGCTTTCTTATAACCCAGATGGTAGCAGAGATGTTGACACTTATTTGGCAATCTCTTTTATTTCGTTTTTGTTTATTCTGTTGGAGTGTTTGCCCGTTTTTGTAAAGCTGATTAGCGATAAAGGACCTTATGATGTGGCTGTTCAAAATGCGGAAGAGGTAGCTTTACACCAGAGTGAAAAAGAAAAAGAACATCTGATTAAGGTTACAGACAATGTGCAAGACACCAAAAACGGTGAAGAAACTGAGAAAGAGAAAATATTTGTAAGGAGAAAAGTGAAGCGGGATCTGGATGAAAACTGATAGTTACAAAAATTAGATAATAGTTTTTAGGGCTGAGTAGCAAAGAACAAGCCCCTTTATTCGTAAGCTGGGGTGTAGCGACAGCCCACAGCTCTGTTTTTTTTAAGGAGCGAGGACTATAGCGGAAAACCAGACTGCAGAACTTGATGCGTGTTGCCGTTCTCTTTCAAATTAATTTGCTAAATTTCTATGTATATTTTGTAATTTGAGCCATTCAAATTTTATACTAGTCCCCGAGTTCAATTTAAATGGCTGATACCCAAACGCAGGAAGAAACCTTCACTTTAGACGAGATTTTAACGTCGTTAAAAGTTATACACCGTTTAATTTTATGGAATGATGATGTTAATTCTTTTGACCATGTTATTCATTGTTTGATGAAATATTTGGATTACTCAGAGAGCCAGGCCGAAAAGATTGCTTGGGCAGTACATAACGACGGAAAATGTGCGGTTTTGGAAGGCTCCTACACAGAAATGGAGATTTACCGTAAAATATTAAAACAAGAACGCCTGACCGTTACGGTTGACTAGGCTCTTTTAAAAACCTTAATTCTTCTATATTTTTTCTTAGCCTTTAAACTATTTCTTATTTTCAGAGTCTATGCAATTTAACCGTAACCAATTCTGCACTAATTTGAATTTCAAATACCTTTATATTTCGATCATAAGCTGTTTTTTGATTTTTTGTAAAATTAGCGTTTTGGCACAGGAAGTAGGGACTTTAAATGGGGAGGTAACCGACCTTGGAACTAAGGAAACTATACCTTTCTTGAATATCCTGCTGTTTAATAGTGCTGATAGTTTAACGGGGAAGTCTTACCAGTCTGATGTTAATGGTGCATTTTTGATTAAAAACTTGACCTTTGGTACCTATACGATAAAGTTTTCCTTTGTTGGCTACCAAACTAAAACAGTAAAAAATATTTTATTAAGTGCTGATAGGCCCGATGTGGATGTGGGTGTGGTTGCGCTTAGCTCGGATTTGACAATGCTTAACGAAGTTGTTGTTGAATACATAAGGCCTACTGTGGAAGTGCAGGATGATAAAATTGTTTACAATGTAGATCAAAGTATTTTTTCTGAAGGGAGCGTTGCAACCGATATTTTAAAAAATGTGCCCTTGGTTACTGTAGATATTGACGGAAAGGCCACCATTGCTGGTAAAAGAAATACCAGGATTTTTATTGATGGAAAACCATCTGACTATAGCGCTTCTAGCATTGGGGAGTTGCTAAGTGTGTTGCCATCTGACGCTTTGGAAAGCATTGAAGTGATTACAGATCCCTCAGCAAAATTTGATGCGGATGGTGACGGAATTATTAATATTGTGATGAAGAAGGGTAAAAAAGTGGGTCTCAGCGGAAATGTTACTTCACGGGTAGGTACCCGTGGAGACTATAATTCTGGAATTTTTTTATCGAAAAAGGACAAAAAATATGCGTTTACGGGTAACATAGGATATAATCACAGCAACACTTTAAATAGGGGAAATTCTAATAGAAGTAATTTTTTTACAGACACCACTTACAATAACCAAACAAACAATAATGAACGTTTTAACGATGGTTTAACTGCAAGATTTGGCGGTAATTTGGATATCGACTCTGCACAAAGTATCAAGTTTTCGGCCCGGGGTGGCTTTAGCGATGGCCAAACGGTTTCATTATCTGATAATTTTTACCTGGATAATGAGAGCGCACTAAGATATAACCGACAACAGAAGAATAAAAGCGGGAATAGCTACCTAAACTATAATTTTGATTTTGATTATTACCTAAAGTTAAAAAACAAATCATCATACAATTTAGGTCTGGTATATGCCAGAAATTCGTCTGAAAGCGATAGGGATTTTTCCAGATATCTTTATAATCCGGATGGTTCTTTGCGCTCAGATCCATCTTTACAATTAAACGATAACCAAGCTTTAGGTAATAATTTGGATATTAATTTGGATTATAATAGGTCGTTTAACTTTTTACGTACAAAGTTAGAGGCGGGTGTTAAAAGCGCATTTAATAGTTCTGATGAAGACCAGCGAGCGCAGCTATTTGATTATAATAGTGGAATTTATGAGATTAACCCATCGTTGACAAACAGCTTTAACTTTAGTCAAAATGTATATTCTGCTTATGTTTCTGCTAGGTTTAAAATTAATAAGTGGAGTTTAAGAGCAGGTAACCGGGCAGAGATTACGGATGTTAGTTTCAAGGAAGAAAGTGGATCAAGCTTTTCGATAAAACCGTACACAAATTTTTTCCCGAGTCTGTCTGTAAATCGCTCTATAAATAATAAGTACAGTCTAGGTCTGAGCTATAATAAGCGAATTGCCAGACCCCGACAAAACGCACTAAACCCAATTATAGACGATTCTGATCCCCAGAATCTACGCTTTGGAAATCCGAATTTAAGCGCATCCATCACAGATCAGTACGAATTGCGATTTAGTGTTTTTAATAATACCTGGTCAGTTTCTCCACGATTAAGTTATGCAGAATCTAGCAAAATTATTGAACGTATTAAAACCGTTGATGCTGATGGTAGCAGTGTAACCACTTATCAGAATTTAGCAAATAGCTCGTCCTTTAGCTTTAATGTGTTTGCAAATTATAAAGCTTCAAAAAACCAGAATTTTAATGGGAGTTTTACAGTAAGTAAAATTGAGTATAATTCTGCGGTGAATGCAGCTTATAATAGAAATGGCTACAACATTAAAACCAACGTGGGCGGAAATTATTCGTTTGGTAAAAAAACATTTGCGGAGTTAAATGTTTATTACCTTAAAAGTACAGCGGCGCAGGGAGTTTCTAGCGGAACGGTACAAACGCAGTTTGGTGTAAAAAGAAATATGCTGAAAAACAAGATTGCTGTGAGGGTTACTGCGGTGGACCCGTTTACAGAAAGAGGTTTAAAAACCATTACTGATGGTCCAAATTTTTACCAAGAAAGTTTAAATATACGCAGAACCCGAAATTTTCTTTTGTCTTTAAGTTACAGGTTTACCAAGATTGAAGGTAAGGCTAAATAAAGCTAAAAATAACAAGCCGTATGGTCTCTGCCTCGTACAGGCAATCTGAATTTTATCGCAATTTCGTGTGATCCTTTTTCTGCTTTCGCTAATGCGGTATTCGTAAAATCATACGAATAGCCTACCTGTAAATCTGGTGTAAGAAATACCGAAAGTAAGGCGTCAAAAGAATCTAAGGTGCGATAGGATGCACCTAGCCAAACTTTTTCGTTTAACAGGAAATTGGCATTAATATCAAACTGTGTTGGCGAGCCGTTTACGTATTTAATTAATAAGTTGGGTTTAAATTTTAAGTTTTCGTTAAGATCTATTAAATAGCCTGCTTGTAAAATGTAATGCGGACGATAAGCTGTTTTATTTGCAGATTTTGCAAGTGAGCCCAAATCGCGGTAGAAGAAATGAGGAGCAGAAATACCTACGTAATATTTGTCTGAAAATAGCATAGCACCCCATCCGAAATTAACACGCATGCCATTTAAATCTTCAAAAACCGGGTCGCCAGGTGATGCTGGACTTTGTTTGAAATTTTCTGAATAGTTTGCACCTAGGTTGCTAGAGCCAGCGTTAACACCAACAGAAAAATACGAGTCGGTACCAATAGGTACCCGTTGCGCTAAACTAATATCGCCACCAGTTTCTCTAATTACCTCGCCAATTTGGTCGTTAACTAAAATACCGCCTATAAAGGTATTGCTCTCCCCAATGGGACTGTGTACTGATAAGGTTTGTGTATTTGGCGCACCTTTAAAACCTACCCATTGGTGTCTGCTTAAAGCAGTTATGGTCAAAGATTCGTCGAGCGTAGAATATGCCGGATTTATAGCTAGGGTGTTAAACATATATTGTGTATACATGGCTTTTTGCTGCGCAAAACAATTTAGCGCTACAATCAAAACCATGAATGTAAATACATATTTCATTTATTATTTTCCTATTAACCTCGATGCTGGTATGCACTGGGAGTTTATACGAAAAGTGAGGAAAAAAGGTTTCTAAGTGGGGCGAAAAATCCCTACATTTTTTTGATTAAACTATGGGTTAATCGTTTGATAGCTTGTGATATAAAAAAGGCAGATTGTTGTAATTGAAGGGAGTTGCCGGTGAGAATTTTGCTTTAGGCTATCGAATCTTTCGGGAGTAGAATTCAGAAAAACCGTCTCTATTAAGTGATATGATGTTAAAACTACTTAATAGAGACAGTTATAATAAAAAATAGATCTGGCGAACAGTGCTAAGGATTATTTAGAAAAGCTATTTAAGCAAGCCATCTAAACTGTTATAAGCTACAGAATGATAGTTAGGTCGGGCGGTTTTATAAATGTCCTGTGCCAATTTTTTGCCTTCTGGGGTTTTTATCATTTCTTTATAAAGAGGCATCAAAAACTTTCTGCGACCCACGGTAACTAAAAACTTGCGCATAGCAGGGTAGGCCACAGCATATTTGGTTTTTATGGCCATTACATACCAGGCACATTGCACTTCTGCATTTGTAGAATTGGTAAAATTAAATTCGGTGTCCAGCGAAACCATTAATTCTGGGTCTAAATTATCGGGTAACTTGTTAATAAAATAAAGTTTTTCATTTGTTGATTTCAGCACTTTACTTAAGCCAAGGGTGTTTTTTGTGGTCAATAGGTTTTGAACCAGCGTATCAATTTTTGAGAAAACGGGGCTTAATGGTGCAATAAACTCTTTTGGCAAACCGGGCTGGTAAACCCAGGCGTAAGAGTCAATCTGCTTTTTAACTTTATCATCGCCTTTAATTAAAAGCACATTAAGTTCGTCTAAAAAAGTGTCGTTATCTATACTTTTAAAAGCATGGCGGTTAAAATAATCTTTTAAAAAGGCATCAAACTTCTCCCTACCAACTGCATTTTCTATCGTTTTTAAAAAGAAATAACCTTTTTCGTAAGCGATGTCAGAAACACCATCATCTGGGTCTCTGCCTGTAAAATCTACTTTTAGGCGAGTGTCTGGGTTTTTGTTCCCAAGCTCTTTAATGTTTTCCATTAAGCTGTGGTAACCTAATACTTCCTGCATTTTAGCTTCTTCTTTTCCGTAAAGCGTTTCAATAATTCTTCGTTCAAAATAAACGGTAAAACCTTCGTTCAGCCAGAAATCATTCCAAGTGGCATTGGTAACTAAGTTTCCGCTCCAGCTGTGCGCCAGTTCATGCGCTACTAAGCTTACCAAAGATCTATCGCCAGCAATTACGGTTGGCGTGGCAAAAGTTAACATAGGATTTTCCATCCCTCCAAAAGGAAAGCTAGGAGGCAAAACCAGAACATCATACCTTCCCCAACGGTAATCGCCGTAAATTTTCTCTGCTGCGTTCACCATTTTGCCCATATCGGCAAACTCATAAGCTACCTTATCTAGCATTTCGGGTTCTGCGTAAACACCAGTTCTTTTATCAATTGCCTTAAAGGTGATATCACCAACAGCTAAAGCCATCAAATAAGATGGAATTGCATTTTTTTGCTCAAAATGATATTTTCCTTCCGCATTTTTATTTGTAGGGTTTTCTGCACTCATTAAGGCCATTAAGTCTTTAGGTACAGTTACAGTTGCGTTGTAGGTAAAGCGGATGCCCGGACTGTCTTGCGTTGGGATCCAGCTACGGGCTAAAATAGCTTCGGACTGTGTGAGTAAAAAAGGCTGTTTTTTACCAGCTGTTTGTTGGGCATTTAACCATTGCAGCGCTTTGGCATTTTTACTGGTGCTGTAGTAAATATTTACCTTTTTAGTTTCGGGTTTAATAGGAATACTCAAAGCTTGCCCTAAAATTTTTACTTGGTCACCTAAAGCAAAGAAAACCTCAGCTGTATCGGTGTCTAAAGTTACTTTTTCAATGGTTAACCCTTGGGTATCAAAAATAATTTCGTCTGATTTTGTAACATGTTTTATAGTCCAAACGGCGAGTCCGTTAAGCTGTTGCTTAGTAAAATCCACGGCTAAGGTTAAGTCTAAATGCGTAACCACGTTTTCTTTTGGGTTAGCAAAAGAATGCGGATCTGAACCGGTAGAAGTTTCGTCCTGATTATCGTCGGCAGTTTTTATGTTCTGCGTACAAGAAAGTAGCATAAAGGGAATAAGAAATAGTAAGTTTTTCATGCCGATTGTTTATTTAAACTTGATGGTAATATTTGCAAGGTGCGGAATTTTCTCTGTAGAGCCCGCCCAGCCACTGTTGTAGTTTTTGATGATGTTAATTGCGGCCACGCTAGCTTTTTCCGAAAAGGTAGCGATAATTTTGAAATCAGATAGTTCGCCGTTGGTGTTTATTACAAACTGGAGTTGTACTTTACCTCTTCCTATATTTGCTAACTGTGCCTGTTCATCCACATAGTTTTTAAAGTTTCGCCAACCTACCTTTGGGCCAATTTTATTATTTGCAATGGCGTTCGGGCTTCCATAGCCAACTACCACAACTTGGTTTAGGGCCGCTAAATCTGGCTTAAGGCTAATTAAAATCGAATCTTGCTTTTGAACAACAATTTTTTTGGTTTCGTACCCTAAATAGTTAAAAACCAATCCGTCTCCATTTGTTGCATCTATGCTGAATACGCCGTTTACATCAGCCTGTTTTGCTACGCCAGTTTCCAGATTTTTAACGGAGGCACCAGGTATCACCGTTCCATCTGTTCCGTCAACTATTTTTCCGCTTAATTTGACAGTCTGTTCAGCTTTATCTACTCGCATCATCCGGGAAGCCATTAAATTTTCGGCGACCATACCAGCTACTGCTCCTGCTAGTTCTTGTTTTTTAAGGGTGGGCGCAGAAGTAGCTATCGTAACTTCTTCCAAAGCTGTTGAAGAATCTGCGTGTGCTGATACATTGGCTAAGGGTTCTACCACAATATCCTGATCAGTGCTGTAAATATCTTCTTCTTTGGTTCTCAACGCTGTGCTTTTTGCAATTTCTGCGGGCAAACTTATCGTCGATAAGCTATTTAAATCACCAGAATCTGTGTGTTCTGGTGGAGCGATTTTTAACTTCTCAGCCTTTGGAATATCTTCTTTTTGCTGTATATCATTTAACGCAATCGTTTGGTCATTAGGGTTTTGGTTAAAATAAATACTGCCCAACGCGATGCATAAAAGTATAGAGGCCGCAATGCCCCATTGCTTAACTCCCCAAACTGGCGTAATAATCTTTGCAGGCGCAATCCTATCGGCCAAGTTTTTATAAAGGATTTTGATTTCTTCGTCTTTAACACCCAACTCTTCATATCCGTCTAGCGCATCCTGTAAAAAAACATCATCCAAAGCTCTAGCTTCCAACTTGTTTTTTTCGGTTGGGCTTAAAGTTCCGTTATGATATTTACGGATCAGGGCTATATCGTCTTTTGGGTTATTCACTACTTTTTTCGATGCAGATTTTTAGATTTCTTTTTCCGTTTTGGATATAACTTTTTACCTTCTTAAGCTCATAGCCGGTTCTATCGGCAACTTCGGTATAACATCTTTGTTCCAGGTAAAAAAGTTTTAGTGTTTGCTGTTGCTCTTCAACAAGTGTTTCCAAGCAAGCTTCCATCAGCAACAAGCGGTTTTCTTTTGTATCGCTATCATCATGATGCAGTAATGCATCGGATTCCACAAAAGTATCCTCAATATTTACGATAGTCACTTTTTTGCTTTTGCGTAACTCCATCAAACAAAAGTTTCTGGTTAAAACGTAAAGCCAGCTCTTGAAATTTTTTACCTCGTGATTTCTTAATTTATGAATCAGCTGTTCAAAAATCTGCATTACCGCATCTTGGCTTTGTTCTGGGTTTTTAAAATACTTTAAACAAACCCCATAAACCAAAGGCATGTAATTTTTATAAAGGTTGCCCAAAACCTGTAAATCACCCGAATCTTTAAAAACGGTAACAAAATGTTCGTCCGGAAAATTGGCTTCTTTACGTTTAGGGTCCATTACCATCTAATACCAATAATAAAAAAAATAATTGGGCTGTTTATGGAAAACGGTTCTAAATAGCATCATGTTATCAAATTTAGAAATAACATTATGAAAAATTTACTTTCCCTCCTTATTGTTACCCTTATTTTAAGTGGCTTTAAAACCGATGACAGCAAAGTAGTTAGTGGCTATGTTTTTGATAGTCAGCAACTCGCAATCTCAGGCGCAGTAGTAGCTGCTAAAACAAATCAAAAAATTAAAGTGGTAACGGATTTAAACGGACATTTTAAGATCAGTGTTTCGCAGAAAGAAAAGATGCTGATTGTTTCTGCTATAGGTTTTCACACACAGGAAGTGAAGATTCGAAATATGGAGCTGAAAGTGGTTTTAAAACCTGATACGGAAAAACTAAATGAAACTGTAGTTATCGGTTATGCTACACAAAAAAGAAGTGAAATGGTGGGCTCGGTTGCGACTATGGGAAATAGCAAAATGATGGCAGTAAGAGGCTATACCGCAAGTCCGATGTATATCCAGCAGGATTTTAATACCGAAAATTATAACGCCATCAGTGAAAACGGATTTAAAAACCCAAACACCGATCCGCTTTCTACTTTTTCTGCGGATGTGGATGCAGCATCGTATAGCAATACGCGTAGGTTTATACAACGCGGACAATTGCCTCCAAAAGATGCAGTGAGAGTAGAAGAGCTGATTAATTATTTTAGTTACAACTATCCCGAACCAAAAGGAGCAGATCCGGTTAGCATTACAACCGATGTTGCCGATGCGCCTTGGAATAAAAACCATAGGTTGGTACGTATCGGTTTAAAAGCAAAATCAATTAAAACAGAGAGTTTGCCAGCTTCTAATCTGGTTTTTTTGATTGATGTGTCTGGATCTATGCAAGGACCCGATAGACTGGAGTTATTAAAAACATCCATGAAGTTGTTAACTGATCAGTTACGCCCCAACGACAAAGTTGCCATTGTAGTTTATGCAGGTGCGGCAGGTTTGGTATTGCCCAGCACAAACGGAAACGATAAACAGAAAATTAAAGATGCTTTAACCAATTTGTCTGCTGGAGGCTCAACCGCTGGCGGTGCCGGGATTAAACTAGCCTATGAAACTGCAAAAAGTAATTTTATTAAGGGTGGAAACAATCGCGTGATCTTAGCAACCGATGGAGACTTTAACGTAGGCGCAAGCAGTGATTCGGAAATGCAAAGAATGATTGAAGGTTACCGGAGTGATGGTGTTTTCTTAAGCGTTTTGGGTTTCGGAAGCGGGAATTTAAAAGACAGTAAAATGGAAACAATCGCCGATAAGGGAAATGGAAACTACGCGTATATTGATGGAATTAATGAAGCCAAAAAAGTATTGATCAATGAGTTTGGCGGAACGCTATTTACCGTAGCTAAGGATGTAAAACTACAGGTAGAATTTAATCCGGCTAAAGTAGAAGCTTATCGCTTGGTAGGTTACGAAAACCGTTTACTAAACAATGAGGATTTTAAAGACGATAAAAAAGATGCGGGTGAAATGGGCGCCGGGCATACCGTAACTGCATTGTACGAAATCATCCCGAAAGGGTATAAAGATGAGTTTGTAAAGAAAGCCGATGAGATGAAATACCAGAAACCTGCCGGTGTTAAATCGTCTAACGAATTATTGACCGTAAAAATGCGTTACAAACAACCCGATGGAAACCAAAGTAAAGAACTGAGTGTTTCATTGTTGGATAATAACCCGAAAATAGAAGATGCAAATATAGATTTCAGGTTTGTTGCTGCTGTTGCGGAGTTTGGACTGTTGATTAGAGATTCGGAATTTAAACAAAATGCTACCTTTGAGCAGGTTATTGCTATGGCAAAAAAAGCGAGAGGCCAAGATGATAACGGGTACAGAGCAGAGTTTGTTCAGCTTGTTGAAAATGCTAAACTACTTTCTAAAAGTATAAAAACCTCAAAAAACGAAGATGAGTAACGCGAAATTTAAAATAGTTTTATCGGCAATGTTGGTGCTTGCAAGCACAGGTGCATTTGCACAATTGGGTAAGTTGCTTGATAAAGCAAAAGCCGTTGCAAATACAAGTACAGGAACCATGGGATTAAACCCCACAGACATTGCAACAGCACTTAAACAAGCGTTAGAGCTTGGAACAACTAAAAGTGCCGACTTACTTTCGGCGCAGAATGGTTTTTTTGGAGACCAAGCAGTTAAAATTTTATTTCCGCCAGAAGCGCTTAAAGCCGAAGCAACACTGCGGAAATTAGGTTTAAACAAAATGTGCGATGATGCCATTTTAAGTTTTAACCGGGCAGCAGAAGATGCCGCGAAAACTGCAAAGCCCATTTTTGTGAGCGCTATTAAAAAAATGACCATTAAAGACGCAACTGATATTTTAATGGGTAGTAATGATGCGGCAACAAATTATTTTAAAAAGACAACCACAGATTCTTTAACCAAAGTTTTTAACCCAATTGTGCAACGAAGTATTGAAAAAGTTGGCGCAACCAAGTATTACGCTGATGTTGCAGAACGCTACAACAAAGTGCCTTTTGCTGCCAAAATAAATCCGGATCTAAAAGCTTACATTACGCAAATGGCAATTGACGGCATGTTTAAAAAAGTTGCCGCAGAGGAACTTAAGATAAGAGAAAATAGTGCTTTTAGAACTACCGATTTGATGAAAAAGGTTTTTGCCCAAGCAGATAAAAAGTAAATAATAAACATATTAAAGGAAGGAACGTAAACGAATCCTTCCTTTAAATTTAAAAATTTTGGTCATCTGCACTCGGACCATAGCTGCCCGGGATTGGGATGTTCAGTAATCTCAAATATACACCCAACTGTGCTCTATGATGGATTTGCTGTGCAATGCTCATCCTAATTACTTCATACTTGGTGTCCTCGCTAAAAATTTGATCACCACTTCTTAAAACCCACATTTCATCCAACGTTTCTAGCTTTGCATTTTGTAAAGCTGTTAATGATTTATCAACAGAGCGGTCAAAAAATTGAATTAGAGAAATGGTATTGTCCACATCATCAATATGATGCGTGTTATTTGCAAAATCCAGTTCTTTTGTTTTCAAAACCATCTCTGGCCACGATGGCAAATCGGCAATGTGCGTTGCCAAACTTTTAATGTTCATGCTTTTTTCATGAGGTTTCCAGCTGTATTTGTCGTTTGGGACAATTGAGAGCATTTTTCTGGTGGTGGCAGCTTCCTGCTCAAGTTCTTTAGCCAATAAATTAGTGATTGTTTCCATTGTATTTAAGGTTGTTTATACAAAGAAACTGAGGCGTACTGACAGCCCTATGTCAGTGGAGGAAATAAAAATTTCAAATTAAAAATCAACGGGCAATAACTTCATGTAATCTTCTAAGGCAATATGGTTTTCTTTTGTAAAAGGTTCGTTTAAAATCTTGATGCTGATTATCCTGGAAACCTTAAAATCCCGATAATCATTTCTAAGGTGGCACCAAGCTATTAAATGCCAGCTAAAAGCATAAAAAATCAAACCAACAGGTTCTGTTTTTCTATCGCTCAACTCCTCCTTTGCATTTTGATAGTCGAACCGCAACATGCACTTATCTGATATTGCATTTTGTAAACAGGAAAGGTTTTGGTAATCGTTCGTTAGTCTTTGAGGAATTTGAAACTTAATATTCTTCGCTAAAAACTCGATTTTTTCTTTCTGTGCTGGTTTAAGTACCGTTTTTACTTTTGCTAAAGCAGATTGATAATGGTTTTGAATAGATTGATCGCTGAACGCGTTCAACAAATGTTCTACCAGCATTAATGCATTTGCTTCCTCTAAGCTAAAACTAACTGGCGGCAAAAAATATCCATTTACCAAATAGTAGCCTTTTTGTGGTTCAAAACAAATTGGAATTCCCTGTTCATTCAGTGATTTTAAATCGCGGTAAACGGTACGAATGCTGATGTTGAATTTTTCGGAAATTTTTTCGGCAGCTGTAAATCTATTTGATTGTAGCATGGTTGAAATTCCAAAAAGCCGATCAATCCTATTCATAATATGAAACTATTAATTTTTATCGAGTCAAAAAGAATATTTTACAAGTATTCTTTCTTTTTGTCTGTAAATTGCGCCCTTTGGAGACCGTAAAATCTCCAGTTCTTGTTTGGCAACGTTGTTGTCAACTAATAAAAATAGCGAATGAAAAAATTAACCCTTATTACCATACTTTCTTTCACAATATTATTGTCAAGTTGTGATACTTTAAACCAATATGCCGGCCAATACGGAGGTGTACTTAATCAGGCTTTAGGTACTCCATCAACCACAGAAATGAGTTTGGGTTTAAAGCAAGCTTTAGAGTTTGGTACAAACTATAGCACCGAACGCCTATCTGCAAAAGATGGTTATCTAGGTAATTTGGCGGTAAAAATATTTTTTCCGGAAGAGGCGAAAAAAGTGGAGAATGCGCTAAGAGCAATAGGCTTAAACAGTTTGTGTGATAATGTAATTACCAGTTTAAACCGAGCTGCCGAAGACGCGGCACAACAGGCAAAACCTATTTTTGTAAATGCCATTAAACAAATGACCTTTCAGGATGTAACCAATATTTTGTTGGGACAGCAAGATGTGGCAACGCTTTATTTTAAAAGAACCACAAGCGCCACACTAGCTTCTAAATTTAGCCCTATAATTAGTAACAGTTTAAGCAAGGTTGGCGCTACCAAATATTGGGGCGATGCAACCAGCGCATACAACAGACTGCCACTGGTTAAACCGATAAATACCAATTTAACGAGTTATGTAACAGACCAAGCTATAGACGGTATGTTTATAGAAGTTGCGAAAGAAGAACTAAAAATAAGACAAAATTTGGGTGCCAGAAGTACTTCCTTATTACAAAAAGTTTTTGCTTACGCCGATCAGCAGAAAGGAAATTAACCGACTACAGCCATTATAGTTGATGTTCAGACTTTCCGCTGAGGTGTAGCGAGCGGAAAGCATTTATAATGAGATTTCTCATTACACACCGTAACTTGTCCCGGTCTGCCTATCGTATAAAAGGAAGCGGGGACAGTGTTTTGAAGTGAGTGCGACAAACCGATATTTCCGAAGAGTTTGTTTGGAACGAAGTAATGTAGCGTGAAAAAGAGAAAAAATGGAGGTCATTCACCTCCGTTTTTTATTTAAAACGTTTTTTAACTTTTATCTTAACACATAAAGCCCTATTTTTGAAATCAAATATCAAAAACACAATGGAAGAAAATTTTGACTATCAAAAATACAACTGGTTATACTATGTAATTGGTTTGGTATGTGGTGCTTTAACTGGTTTAGCTGTAGAAGGTCATATCCTTATTGGTGCAATTTTAGGTGTGTTAACCGGCGGGCTGTTTCAGTTCTTGATTAACAAAAGCCGTGGAAAACAACAAGCCTAAGCAAGAGCTTCCCCCCTTTATAAAAAATTGGAACCAGTTTTACGCAATTGTTTTGTGTTGGCTGGTTTTTTTGATTTTAATATTTAACCTCATTACTTTTTACTTTTCATGAGTTGGATAGACTGGCTGGTGCTTTCTGTTACCATTTTGTTTATTGTAATTTATGGGATTTACAAAAGCAGGGGTAGCAAAAATATTGACGGTTACCTGCTTGGCGACCGTTCTCTGCCTTGGTATAACGTAGGTTTATCGGTAATGGCTACCCAAGCTAGCGCCATTACTTTTCTTTCTGCTCCGGGTTTGGCATATTCAGACGGAATGCGGTTTGTGCAGTTTTATTTCGGGCTTCCGATAGCCATGATTATCCTCTGCATCACCTTTGTGCCCATTTATCACAAGCTTAAAGTTTATACCGCTTACGAGTTTTTAGAACAGCGCTTCGATTTAAAAACCAGGGCTTTTACTGCATTTCTTTTTTTGATTCAACGAGGTTTATCTACCGGGATTACCATTTATGCGCCCTCCATTATTTTATCAACGATACTCAATATCAATACCACCTATACCACGCTTTTTATTGGGAGCGTAGTGGTTTTATACACCGTTTACGGAGGAACAAAAGCAGTTTCTTACACGCAAATGTTGCAGATGAGCATTATTTTTTGTGGGATGTTTTTAGCCGGATTTATGGTAGTACAGCTTTTACCCGGCGATGTAGGTTTTGTAAAAGCTTTAAAAATTGCCGGTAAAATGGATCGTATGAATGTGATTGATTGGAATTTTGATTTAAATAATCGATACACCGTTTGGACGGGGATTATTGGTGGTTTATTTCTCCAACTTTCTTACTTCGGGACAGATCAATCGCAAGTAGGGCGTTACTTAACAGGCAGTTCTGTTGGGCAAAGCAGGATGGGTTTATTGATGAACGGGATGTTAAAAATCCCGATGCAGTTTTTGATTTTGCTCATAGGAATTTTAGTTTTCACCTTTTATCAGTATCAAAAGCCACCGGTTTTCTTTAACAGTTACGAGGTTAACAAAATAGAGAACTCCAGCTATAAAGCCGAGTTTAAAGAACGCGAGCAAGATTTTAATTTAGCTTTTGCGGATAAAAACACGAAAGTGTTAGCGCTTGACAAAGCTTTGAACACTAATCAAAATGTGGAGCAAGCTAGCGCCGAAGTTAAAGAAGCCAACGAAAACCTAGAGCAGAAAAGATTGGATGCTTTAGCGGTGATGAAAAAGAACAATCCGGATGCGGACTTGGACGATACCAACTATGTGTTCTTAACCTTCGTAACCCAGCATCTGCCGAAAGGCTTAATCGGATTATTGATTGCTATTGTTTGCATGGCATCTATGGGTTCAACTGCGAGTGCTTTAAACTCGTTGGCATCTACTACTTCTGTAGATATTTATAAACGATTAATCAATAAAACTGGGAGCGATTTAAAATACCTCAACATCAGTAAAATCACTACTTTTTTCTGGGGAGTCATTAGTATTGCGATGGCGCTTTTTGCCAGCAAACTGGGTAATTTGCTAGAAGCGGTCAACATTTTAGGTTCGCTGTTTTACGGAACCATTTTAGGGATTTTCTTAGTGGCTTTTTATTTTAAGTCCGTGGGTGGAAAAGCAGTGTTCTACGGCGCAATTATCACCGAGGTTTTCGTATTTATCGCATTTAAATACGATTGGATGGCTTATTTGTGGCTCAACCTTTTCGGTTGTATTTTGGTGATCGTCTTTGGATTGCTACTACAATCAATTTTCAAAGAGAAGAAAACTGCACAATAGCAATAGATTCTCTTTTCTCACACTCAATATTGCTGGCACATTTTGTGTTATTTCGACTAAAAATATAAAGCTATGAAATGGTTAGGAAGACGCAGTAGCAGCAATGTAGAGGACCGCAGAGGTTTATCAGGCGGAAAAATTGCAGCAGGAGGCGGAATTATAGGCGTCATTTTTTTGATTGCCCAAATGTTTTTAGGTGGCGATAGCGCTCAGGTTTTAAACCAGATTCAAAACCAAGTAGTACAGCATAGTGGCGGAGGCGAGCAAAGAGAATTAACTGAAGAGGAAAAAAAGCAAGGTGAATTTGCTTCCGTTGTTTTTGCAGATACCGAAGATGTTTGGGGTAAGCTTTTTTCTGAAGAAGGCAGTAACTACCAGCAACCTAAAATGGTTTTATTTACTGATGGTGTGCAAACAGAATGTGGTGGCGCCTCTTCTGCGGTTGGTCCTTTCTACTGTCCAGCAGACCAAAAAGTATATATTGATCTTTCCTTTATGGAGGAGCTAAAAAATAAATTTGGTGCAAAAGGGGGCGATTTTGCAACGGCTTATGTTATCGCTCATGAAGTTGGTCACCATGTGCAAACCTTGTTAGGCACTTCTGCAAAAGTTAACCGAGCACAACGTGGCTTAAGCGAAAAAGAATCGAATAAATTATCTGTCGCTTTAGAATTACAGGCCGATTTTTATGCAGGTATTTTTGCGCATTACAATAAACAGTATTTAGAAGAAGGGGATATTGAAGAAGCTATGAGTGCCGCACAAGCCGTTGGCGACGATGCCATTCAACAAAAATCGCAAGGGCGCATTGTTCCTGATGCTTTTACGCATGGAACCTCAAAACAAAGAATGTATTGGTTTATGAAAGGTTACAATTCCGGAAATATGAATGAGGGAGATACTTTTTCTGAAATGTAGAGATTGTTCCCAAAGAACGCAGGGTCGTCTGCGACAGACCCTGCTAGTACAGAATGTTTGATTTCTAATTTCCAAAAGACGCACAGCAAGAGCTTCCCCAAGAAAGGCTAAAAGCACAACGTTTTGTACAGCTTTAATTCGACCTTGGCCTTTGCGGTACAGCTGAAAGAAGTTTAACCACTAACTTTGTAGCAAAGGGCGCAGTCGAGAGTTTTTTGGTAACTTTTTTGCGGAAAAAAAGTGACTAGCCCTCCGGCGGCAATGAGCCGGGGGAGATTTTATTAGAGACGAATCCTGATTAACATCGTCCAAGCAGGGTCTTTCGCAGAAGACCCTGCGCTGTTTGATTTTTTAAACGTTGTTTGGTAGAGTAGCTAAAACAGTAACACCACCTTTAACCACCTCATTCAAATTTACATTTACTTTGGTTCCTAGCGGTAAAAAAACATCTACTCTAGAGCCGAATTTGATGAAGCCAAATTCCGCTGCTTGTTCAACTTCGTCACCCTCCTTTAAGTACCAAACAATTCTACGAGCTAAAGCACCAGCAATCTGTCGGTATAAAATTTCAAAACCTTTTTTATGGGCTACAACCGTAGTGGTTCTTTCATTTTCTGTTGATGATTTAGGATCCCAAGCCACCAAGTATTTGCCGGGATGGTATTTAAAATACTTTACAACCCCGCTAATTGGGTTTCTGTTGATATGCACATTTACAGGCGACATAAACACAGATAACTGCAGTCTTCTATCTTTGAAATATTCTCCCTCCTCGGTTTCTTCAATAACAACCACCTTACCATCGGCCGGGCAAATAATATGCCTTTCGTCGATAGTTAAAGTACGTGTTGGGCTTCTAAAAAACTGGACGATGGTTATAAATAAGAATAAAGAAACCGCATACCACAGCCATACAAACCAAGTAAGATCTGGCAAATAATAATGAATAACAGCATTGGTTATGGCTATAAATAAAACGCAAAGCGCTAATGAGGTATATCCTTCTTTATGAAAAGTCATTTTTTAAAAATTTTAGCGAAATTACTAATAAGTAATCAAATAGAGGTAAACGAAAATTACTGGGGCAGAAAGAAGCAAACCATCAAAGCGATCTAACACACCGCCATGCCCTGGAAGTATCTTGCCCGAATCCTTAACATCTATGCTCCTTTTAAACATCGATTCCACCAAATCGCCTAAAGTGCCGAAGCAGGAGATAATTAATCCCATGGCCATCCAGTGATAAAAAGCGTAATCGGTGTAAAACATGGAAATAATATAGGCAACCAAAACACTGGTGAAAATCCCACCAATAAAGCCTTCCCATGATTTTTTTGGCGAGTGTCTTTCAAACAAACGGTGCTTCCCAAACTTTACTCCAAACAGATAGGCACCCGTATCATTTGCCCAAAGCATCAGAAAAAAAGCTAGTGCCAAATGAGAGTTATAGGTACCTGAAATAAATGCAATACTTACGTAAAAAACAAAGGGTATTACGGCGTAAATCAATCCTAAAAAAGTGTAGGCTATATTGCTGAACGGGAGTGTAGATTTTTTATAAAGCTCGCGGATAAAAATCCCAAAAAGTAATGGGATATTAATGAGCAACCATTTACTTTCAAAATTGATAAAGAAACGACCAGCCACAGATATAAAAATAACAAGCGCTGCAATGTAGCCCATGTTTTTATGCGGACGTAATCCGGTGGTGTTCACCAATGAGAAAAACTCCACCAAACACATCAAGCTTAAAAATAGGTAAAAGGCAACAAACACATAAGGTCCTCCCAGTAAAGAAGCCAACATCACTAAAACAAAAATGAAACCCGTTATAGCTCTTGTTTTCATTATAAATCGTTTTGTAAAATAATTTCTAAAGCTTGTTGAAAGTGTTGGTTGGGTACATTGATATGCACTTCGCCAAACTTATAAGAAGTATCTTGTTTGTTCATCAGCACAGCCTCAATATCATGGTCTATTAAAACCTGACGTACAATTTCGGCTTTGTAGAAATCTGTAGAAGTATAAATTTTAACCCAATCTTTATCCATATATGCGTGTGGTTTTCTTGGTTTGTTTAAAAAAAAGAAAGAGTAAAGCTAAAGTAATTATCGCACTAATAAGGTAGCCATAAGTATTAAAAGAACTAGTCTGGTCTAAATTATCTAAGCCTTTACCCTGTTTCTGCATCACAAAAGCCACCAGCACAGCACTTCCATTGTTTAAAAAATGCCCCAGAATTGGTAAATATATGCTTTGCCCATACACCAATAAGTAGCCAAAGAGGGCACCTAAAATCATCCGCGGAAAAAAACCATAAAACTGCATATGTATGGCGCTAAAAATAATAGCAGTTACCCAAATTGCGGTGTGATGGTTTTTAAACCATTGCCCTAAAATGTTCTGCAATCCGCCTCTAAAAAACAGTTCTTCGCCAATTGCTGGGATCACTGCCACCATTAAAAGCGTAATTGCCAAGTCGCCATAATCTTTCATTACCAATAGCTTTTTGGTTATTTCACCAGCTTCCAGTTCTTTGGCTTTCATCCAAATTTCCAGCTCTTTTAAAAAGGCAGGTAAATTCATTTTTTGATTTACCAAAGCAACCCACTCAAAAATAGGAATGGCAAAAAGCATCAATAAAAAAACGGTTAATAGTAAAGCCGGGTTTAACTTATTGTCGAAATAATAATAGTGCTTCGGGTTAACCTCGTTAATATATGCGAAAGCAATTGGTCCGGCAATAAACATTCCAGAAGAACTGCTGATTTGTATAGCCCTAAGTAGGTTTATATCCATGTCTAGCGGATTCCCCGTAAGCATAGCAATGTTTGTGTTACCGCTGATTAAAAACCAAATCAGTAAGCCGATAATGGTGAATACCACAGCACCTACCAAGGTGCATAAAATCAAAAACATGATCTGCAACCAAGGGTGGTAGACATTTGCTTTCTGCAAGTGAGGCATAATAGATACTTTTTTGGTAAATTTGCGGTTAAATTAATGATTTGATTCCTGAATGTCTGTTAAAATAGGAAATATCGATTTGGGAAATTTCCCGCTTTTGCTTGCGCCGATGGAGGATGTGAGCGATCCACCGTTCCGTTTTGTTTGTAAACAAAGTGGCGTGGATATGATGTATACTGAGTTTATTTCTTCGGAGGGTTTGATTAGGGATGCCGCTAAAAGTAGGCAGAAACTGGATATTTTTGAATATGAAAGACCAATCGGAATCCAGATTTTCGGTTCAGAGATTGATCACATGCGTCAGGCAACAGAAATATCTTCCTTAGCTAATCCCGATTTGATTGATATCAATTACGGTTGCCCGGTAAAAAATGTAGCCTGTCGTGGAGCAGGAGCAAGTTTGTTGCAGGATATTGATAAAATGGTAGCCATGACGGCTGCCGTTGTTAAAGCCACCCATTTACCAGTAACTGTTAAAACCCGTTTAGGTTGGGATGATCATACCAAAAACGTTTACGAGGTTGCCGAAAGATTGCAGGATGTAGGTATCCAGGCATTAACAATTCACGGTAGAACGCGTTCGCAGATGTATAAAGGCAGTGCAGACTGGAGTTTGATCAGAGAAATTAAACGTAACCCACGGATAAAAATTCCGATTTTCGGGAATGGAGATATAGATTCACCGGAGAAAGCTGCTGATTGGCGGTTGGAATATGAGGTAGATGGGATCATGATTGGCAGAGCGGCAATTGGTTATCCCTGGATTTTTAGAGAGGTAAAACACTTTTTTGAAACCGGCGAACATTTAGCACCGCCAACGTTAAAAGAACGTGTGGATACTTGTAAAACCCATCTGCAAAAATCGGTTGAATGGAAAGGTCCAAAAACCGGTATTTTTGAAATGCGTCGTCATTATGCCAATTACTTTAAAGGAATTGCTAATTTTAAAGATTGGCGGATGAAATTGGTTTCGCTAGAGCATATTGCGGAGATAGAAGATGTTTTAAATGATATTGAAAATAAATTTAGTTTAGAATTGGTTTAAATTTTGCGATTTTAAAATAATTCTGATAAATTGAGTAAAAGAATAAAAATATGGTAGCCCAAATTACTGAACGCGTTAAAGTTTCTGTGGAAACCACCTATCAGCCGGAGTATTCAAATCCGGCTAACGAGCATTTTATGTTTGCTTATCAAATTAAGATTGAAAACTTGGGCGATTATAGCATCCAGTTGTTACGTCGCCATTGGTTAATTTTTGATTCAAACGGTACAAAAAGAGAGGTTGAAGGAGAAGGAGTGGTGGGTTTACAGCCTATTATTGAGCCTGGGCAATACCACGAATATGTTTCTGGTTGCAATTTAAAAACAGATATGGGAACCATGGGAGGTTCTTTTCAAGTAAAAAGATTGGTAGATGAAGAAGTTTTTGAGGTAAAAATCCCAGAATTTTCTTTAATTGCACCATATAAGCTGAACTAAGCTACACATCAACATACCTAACTTTTAACGGTCTAAAATCGTTTGCTTCCGCTTACACATTCCAAAACGTTAATCCGAAAAACAAAAACAAAATTTACGAAAGAATTTAAGGATAGTACGTTTATGAGTATCAGAATGATTGATTTAGAGGCCGAATATGTTTTATTGGCAGAAGAGGTATTGCCGGTGATTACCAAGGTTTTAAAAAGTGGCTCATACATTCAGGGCAAGATTGTCCGTGATTTCGAACAGGATTTGGCTCAGTATCTTAATGTAAAACATGTTATTTCCTGTGGCAACGGAACCGATGCCTTGCAGATTTCCCTGATGGCTTTGGGGATCCAAGCAGGAGACGAGGTGATTATTCCAGCTTTTTCTTATATCGCAGTAGCAGAAGTGGTATGCTTGCTGGGTGCAACACCCGTTTTTGTTGATGTGGACGAAACCTATTTTCAGTTGGCTATCGCCTCGGTACAAAAAGCGATCAACCTAAAAACCAAAGCCATTATCCCCGTTCATCTTTTTGGCCAATCCGCTCATTTTGAAGCACTGTGTGAGCTGGCGCAACGCAATAAAATTAAGATTATCGAAGATTGTGCGCAAGCATTAGGTGGAAAATATTCAATCGATGGTAAAGAAAAGTTTTTGGGTAGCATCGGCGATTTTGGATGTACCTCATTTTTCCCTACCAAAAATCTATCCTGTTTTGGCGATGGTGGAGCCTTGTTTACCAACGACGATGAGCTAGCTGCAAGAGCGAGAATGATTGCCAATCACGGGCAAAAGAAGAGATACGACCACCATTTGGTTGGAGTGAACTCAAGGTTAGATAGTTTACAGGCAGGTATTCTTAAAGTGAAGCTCACGAAGCTAAATCAGGTTATAGAAAGAAAATCAGCCATTGCAGAACGGTATAAGGATAGATTAAAAAATCTTAAGCTTGTTGAATTGCCAGATAATTGTTTGGCCGGTCAAAATTCCTGGCATCAGTTTACCATAAAAGTGGCAAATGGTTTAAGAAACCCGCTTAAAGAACACTTAACAGCTAAAGGTATCGACAGTATGATTTATTACCCAATGCCAATTACCGACCAGATTGCTTATCAAAGTTACGGTGCCGAGTTTCCTGTTGCCCAGAAACTGAGCTACGAAGTTTTGTCTTTACCCGTCCATCAGTTATTGACACTGAAAGATATAGATTATATTTGCGCTCAGATAATAGCTTTTTTTGATGCAAGATCCTAATTTTTTTGTGCACCCAACATCCATAATTGATGAAAATGTAAGCATTGGAGGCGGGTCTTCCGTATGGCATTTTTCGCACATTTCCGAAGGAACTACTATTGGAGCGAATTGTAATATCGGGCAAAATGTGTTTATCGGTAAAAATGTAAAAGTGGGGAATGGCGTTAAAATTCAAAACAATGTCTCCGTTTATGAAGGTGTAACGCTGGAAGACGATGTTTTTATAGGACCATCTGTAGTGTTTACCAATATTTTGAACCCTAGGGCGTTTATTAATCGCAAAGCCGAATTTAAAACAACAATAGTTAAAAAAGGAGCAACCTTGGGCGCCAATAGCACCATAGTTTGTGGCAATAATATAGGCGAATTTTCATTGTTGGGCGCAGGCTCTGTATTAACGAAAAGCACTGCTAATTTTGAACTTTGGTACGGAAACCCGGCGGTAAAAAGAGGAATGGTGGATAAAGAGGGGAATATTATAGATCATAGTTTATAGTCCATAGACCATGGACAATCGACTATTAGCAAGAAAACTATGCGTGAAAAAGTAATGTTAGAAATAGGGGGGCATTTAGTTTCGGAAGAGTTGATCAAAGAAAACTTTATCTGCAACCTCGAAAAATGTAAGGGAGCTTGTTGCATAGAGGGAGATTCTGGAGCGCCTTTAAACGAGGATGAACTGGCGATTTTGGAGGAAATTTATCCGAAGGTAAAACCCTATATGACGCAAAAAGGAATTGAAGCTATTGAGCAACAAGGGACATCGGTAAAGGATTTTGAGGGCGATTATACCACGACTTGTGTGGATGTTAATAAAGAATGTGCTTATGTAACCTGGGAAAATGGAATTACCAAATGTGCGATTGAAAAAGCTTATGAAGATAAGGTGATTGATTGGAAAAAGCCTATTTCCTGCCACCTTTACCCAATTCGTTTAACCCAATATCCGGAGTTCGATATGTTGCATTACGATCGGTGGAGCATTTGTAGTTCGGCTTGCACTTTGGGCAACGAGCATAAAGTTAAAGTCTATCAGTTTTTAAAAGAGCCTTTAATAAGAAAGTATGGGGAAGATTGGTATGATGAACTAGAAGAAAATATAAATGTTTTAAATAAGGGTTAAATTTTTACCTTTGCATTTCTAACAGAAAAACATAATAATTTAAATTATACCACCTTGAAAGGAATAATTTTAGCAGGAGGAACAGGTTCTCGTTTACATCCACTTACGCTTGCAGTAAGCAAGCAAATGATGCCGGTTTATGATAAACCGATGATTTATTATCCTTTAGCCACGTTGATGTTAGCTGGGATTAATGAAGTTTTAATCATCTCAACCCCTCAAGACTTACCAGGATTTCAGAAATTATTGGGTGACGGAGAAAGCATGGGATGCAAATTCTCCTATGCCGAACAACCCTCTCCAGATGGTTTAGCACAGGCTTTTATTATTGGAGAAGAATTTATCGGTAATGATGCGGTAGCTTTAGTTTTAGGAGATAATATTTTCTTTGGCGACGGAATGGCTAAACTGATGCAGGCAAACAATGACCCAAAAGGAGGCGTAGTTTTCGCTTATCCAGTCCATGATCCTGAAAGATATGGTGTAGTGGAATTTGATGCCGATAAAAAAGCTATTTCTATTGAAGAAAAGCCTGAAAACCCAAAATCAAATTACGCAGTACCAGGGTTGTATTTTTATGATAACAGTGTGGTTGAAGTTGCGAAAAACATCAAGCCTTCGCCAAGGGGAGAATTGGAGATTACCGACATCAATAAGTATTATTTGAAAAAAGGGTTACTTAAAGTAGGTTTGTTGAGCAGAGGAACGGCTTGGTTAGACACCGGAACATTCGAGTCCCTAATGCAAGCTGGTACATTTGTACAAGTGATTGAAGACCGTCAGGGATTAAAAATCGGTTGTATCGAAGAAATAGCCTACCGTATGAATTTTATAGATAAAGAAGCGCTACGTAAATTGGGAGAGCCTTTGGTGAAAAGTGGTTACGGAAAGTATTTGATAGATATTGCAGACGGAAAGATTTTGTAGGGGAGGACTTGCAGGGTGGTTAGTTTGGAGTGACGGAAGGACTTGAATGGTGGTAAGTTTGGAAGAATGGAGTATTGGAATACTGGAAAGTAATCGTTTAACATTCCACCATTCCAAAAATGATTTACAACAGCAAAGAGCACTACAAAACAAAAGAGAATTGTGGTAACAAAGAGAAACCTTCCAACCCTCCAAAGTTCCCATTCCAAAAATGATTTACAACAGCAAAGAGGATTACAAAACAAAAGAGAATAGCGGTAACAAAGAGGAACCTTCCAATCCTCCAAAGTTCCATTATTCCAAAAAAGAATATCAATAGAAAGAGCATTAAAAAATAAAGAGAATAACGAAAGAGACGAGAAACTACTTAAAAATGGAACGAAAGAACGTCAATCGGGGTTTTAAAAAGCTGAGAGTCTGGAGCGATGCCATTGATTTGTATGTTCTTTGTTGTCCTGTTCTGATGAATTTTCCGTTCGAATTAAAAAAGACGGCTGGAAACTGTTTGGATAGTGCGCATAGCATTAGCAGAAATATTGCAGAGGGGTATTGTAGGAGAGGAATTAAAGAATATTTGAATTTTCTGAATATTGCATTAGCTTCGAGTGGCGAGTTTCATTCAAGTTTAATTAGTTTTTTAAAAGCGGGTCAAATCAGTGAGCAGACTTTTGAAAAGTTAGATAGCTTACATTTTAAAACAGAAAATGCGTTGATTAACCTAATTAAGTCCTTACAGGTTAAATTGAAAGACGGAAGTTGGGAAGATTCGTTCAGGTAAGGAGGATTTGCAAGACGAAGAATTGGAGTGATGGAGGAGCTTGTGGCGTGGCAAGTTTGGAGTATTGGGGACTTTCATGGTGGTTAGTTTGGAATAATGGAGTATTGGAATACTGGAAAGCAACCGTTCAACATTCCACCATTCCAAAAGCGATTTACAACAGCAAAGAGCGTTAAAAAATAAAAGAGAATAGTGGTAAGTTTGGAATAGTGGAATAATGGAGTATTGGAATACTGGAAAGCAACCGTTCAACATTCCACCATTCCAAAAGCGATTTACAACAGCAAAGAGCGTTAAAAAATAAAAGAGAATAGTGGTAACAAAGAGGAATCTTCCAATCCTCCAAAGTTCCACCATTCCAAAACAAAATATTAAAAGAAAAGAGGATTACAAAACAAAAGAGAATAGTGGTAACAAAGAGGAATCTTCCAATCCTCCAAAGTTCCACCATTCCAAAACAAAATATTAAAAGAAAAGAGGATTACAAAACAAAAGAGAATAGTGGTAACAAAGAGGAATCTTCCAATCCTCCAAAGTTCCACCATTCCAAAACAAAATATTAAAAGAAAAGAGGATTACAAAACAAAAGAGAATAGTGGTAACAAAGAGGAATCTTCCAATCCTCCAAAGTTCCACCATTCCAAAACAAAATATTAAAAGAAAAGAGGATTACAAAACAAAAGAGAATAGTGGTAACAAAGAGGAATCTTCCAATCCTCCAAAGTTCCACCATTCCAAAACAAAATATTAAAAGAAAAGAGGATTACAAAACAAAAGAGAATAGTGGTAACAAAGAGGAATCTTCCAATCCTCCAAAGTTCCACCATTCCAAAACAAAATATTAAAAGAAAAGAGGATTACAAAACAAAAGAGAATAGTGGTAACAAAGAGGAATCTTCCAATCCTCCAAAGTTCCACCATTCCAAAACAAAATATTAAAAGAAAAGA
>NZ_JH947125.1:1212513-1235588 GCF_000302595.1 Pedobacter arcticus A12
GTTTGGAATAGTGGAATAATGGAGTATTGGAATACTGGAAAGCAACCGTTCAACATTCCACCATTCCAAAAGCGATTTACAACAGCAAAGAGCGTTAAAAAATAAAAGAGAATAGTGGTAAGTTTGGAATAGTGGAATAATGGAGTATTGGAATACTGGAAAGCAACCGTTCAACATTCCACCATTCCAAAAGCGATTTACAACAGCAAAGAGCGTTAAAAAATAAAAGAGAATAGTGGTAACAAAGAGGAGTCTTCCAATCCTCCAAAGTTCCACCATTCCAAAACAAAATATTAAAAGAAAAGGAGCATTACAAAACAAAAGAGAATAGCGGTAACAAAGAGGGACCTTCCAACCCTCCAAAGTTCCACCATTCCCAAACAATAAATTAAAGAAACGATTATATTTAAAACTTAAATGAATAGTGGGAAGAACGAGTATCGCTCCTCCAATCCTTCAAAATTATAACATGGCTAAAATTGCATTAATTACAGGTATTACGGGACAAGACGGTGCTTATCTTGCAGAGTTCTTATTAAAAAAAGGCTATGAAGTCCATGGTTTAAAAAGAAGAACATCCCTTTTTAATACCGATAGAATTGACCATTTATACCAAGACCAACATGAAGAAGGTGTAAAACTGACTTTGCATTATGGTGATTTAACAGATTCTACCAACCTCATTCGTTTGGTACAAGAAATTCAGCCAGACGAGATCTATAACCTGGCAGCAATGAGTCATGTTAAGGTGAGTTTTGATACGCCAGAATACACTGCAAATGCCGATGGTATTGGAACATTAAGAATTTTAGAAGCGGTAAGGTTGCTAGGTCTAGCTGGAAAAACCAGAATTTATCAAGCCTCCACATCCGAGCTTTATGGTTTGGTACAAGCAGTGCCACAATCAGAAACAACTCCTTTTTACCCACGTTCGCCTTATGCAGTGGCAAAAATGTATGCATATTGGATCACGGTAAACTATCGCGAAGCTTATAATATGTTTGCTTGTAATGGGATTTTGTTCAACCACGAAAGTCCGATAAGAGGGGAAACTTTTGTTACCCGTAAAATTACCAGAGCTGCCGCAAAAATTGGAATGGGCTTGCAGAGCTGCATTTATTTAGGGAATCTATCCTCTCAAAGAGATTGGGGACACGCGAAAGATTATATCGAAGCAATGTGGTTGATTTTACAACAAGATAAACCAGAAGATTTTGTAATTGCAACCGGGGTAACTACAACAGTTCGTGAATTTGTAAGAATGAGTTTTGAGGAATTAGGAATTACGGTAGAGTTCTCTGGAAAAGATGAAAACGAAAAAGGGGTAATTATAGATGTAGATCAAGATAAAGCAAAAGAACTAGGTTTAAATTTGGAGGCTTTAAAATTAGGTCAAACCATAGTAAAAGTGGATCCAAAATATTTCCGCCCAACAGAGGTAGAGTTGTTATTAGGAGACCCAACCAAATCAAAAGAAAAGCTAGGCTGGAAACTGAAGTACGATTTGCCAGCTTTGGTAAAAGACATGGTCCTATCAGATTTGCATTTAACTAAAAAAGATCAGTATTTAAAAGACGGAGGTTATCAAACGATGAACTATTTTGAGTAATAGTACTTCGAATCCGCTCAGCATGACAAGGTAGGTGTTCTTTCGGTAGACCATCAGACTAGCTTCAGCAGGACAATAAATATGGTGTCAGTCTGAGCGGAGTCGAAGATAAACGAGTAGAAATACCCTCTTAGTAAGATGTAAAGCTAATGTTGCCTTGGGATAGCTGTTTTGAAAATGTCACTCTGAGCGGAGTCGAAGAGGGAGTCGAAGGCAGGTCCGGAGAGATTGAGCTAAGTCGAAGGACGGCGACTCTAAGCGTATTCGAAGAGTAAAACTGAACAGTATGAAATATTACTACGTATACATTTTAAAATGCAATGATAAAAGCTACTATACAGGAGTAACAAATGATATTGACAGAAGATTACATGAGCATCAAAATGGTCTTAATAAGACAGCATATACGCATAACAAACGACCTGTAGAATTAGTTTTCTGTGATTATTTTATCGACATTCATCAAGCTATAGAATTTGAAAAGCAGGTGAAAGGCTGGACGAGAAAAAAGAAAGAAGCTATCATAGCTGGTGAGTGGAATAAATTGAATGAGCTTTCTGTTTGTAAAAATGAAAGCAATCATAAAAACAAATGATGCTTCGACTCCGCTCAGCATGACAGGAGGAGGGTGCTATTACGTATGCCGTCAGACTAGCCTCAGCATGACAAGGAGGGTGTTCTTCCGGTAGACCATCAGACTAGCCTCAGCATGACAAGGTGGGTGTTCTTTCGGTAGATCATCAGAGGAGCCTCAGCATGACAATAAATATGGTGTCAGTCTGAGCGGAGTCGAAGACAAACTAAGGACGTATTAACTTGATCAGCAGCCGAAAAGAAATATGGAAAACTACATTAACATTGTAAAGGGAATAATACTTAAAAGAGTACCTTTGCAAAAGTATTCGGTATTTTTATTTGGCAGTCGAGCAACTGGGAATCATCATAATCTATCAGATATTGATGTTGGAATTCTTGGAAAAGAACCCTTGCCCATCTTTATAAAAGGAGAAATAGAAGAGGAAATAGACGAAAGCATTTGTCCGTTAAAAGTTGATTTAATCGACTTTTATCAAGTTAGCGATGAGTTTAAAAAATATGCTTTAGAAAAGATTGAAATATGGAACTTAAGCAAAAATTCGAGCTTGAACTGTTAAATTTGAAGCAAGCAATTGCTACTTATGCAGCAGTACTTACGTTAACAGATGATACGAAGTATACGGCAATTGAATTAGATGCGATCAAAAATGGAAAATTGCAGAAGTTTGAATACTGTACAGAATTATCGTGGAAAGTTAGTAAGGTTTTTCTGGAACTGAGAACAGCCGAAATATTTATATCGCCCAAGCTGGTATATAAAAATTTGCTATTAAATAAGTTAATTTCAGAACCACTTTATAAAATGCTTTTGAATACCTTAGAAGATAGAAACAAGCTGAGCCACATCTATAAGGAAGAAATGTACAATGAAGTTTATAAAAATGTCAATACACATTTAGGTGCTTTTAAAGCTTTACTAAAAGTGTTGAGCACAAACCAAAATCAACCTTAATTAAGACTACCTATCATCAATGAATATAAAAAAATCCTTTCTCCTACTATTCTTATTCGTCGGATTAGTTTTATCGCAACGGGTAGCGGCTCAAAGCATCAACCAACAAAATTTTTCTAATGTCCGCGTAGATGATTTAACAGACGACCAAATTCGTCAGATTATTAAGCAAATTCAATCATCTGGCTTACCAGACTCGCAATTGGAGCAAATCGCGTCCTCTCGAGGAATGCAGCCGTCCGAGGTTGCAAAACTAAGAGCTAGAGTGGAAGCAGTGAATGCTAAAACCTCCGCCACAGGCCAAACAGATGCAACGGTGAAAGGAAAAGACGGAACTAGGAATAGAAGTTTTGAAGGCGAAGTGTCAGACATCGCAAACTCTAATGATGGAACGACAGAAAAAGAAGCAGACCAAGTGCTTCAGAGTTTAAAATCTAAAATATTCGGAAAAGAACTTTTTGCAAATGCATCCACTACTTTCGAGCCTAATTTACGCTTAGCTACCCCATTAAACTACGTAATCGGAACAGCCGATCAACTATTGATTGATATATATGGTTATTCAGAAGTAAGTTATAGCTTAACAGTGAGTCCCGAAGGAACCATCAATATCCCTTACGCCGGTATTGTGCAAGTAGGCGGTTTAACGGTAGAGGCAGCAACATCCCGAATAAAAAGTAAGCTGTCTGGAATCTATAGTGGTTTAAATTCTGGTAACACCAAATTGAGTGTCACCATCGGCAACATCCGAAGCATCAAAGTAATCTTAACCGGCGAAGTTATGAAGCCGGGAACTTATACCCTCCCTTCTTTAGCAACCTTATTCAATGCGCTTTATTCTTCTGGCGGACCAACAGATAATGGTTCATTCCGAAATATTGAAGTAATCAGAAACGGCAGAAAAGTAGCCAATTTAGATGTTTATGATTTTTTGTTAAGAGGAGATTTAAAAAATAACGTCCGTTTGCAAGATCAAGATATCATCAGGGTTCCAGTTTATCAAAAACGCGTAGAAATAGTAGGCGAAGTCAAACGCCCAGCAATTTTTGAGTTAAAAGAAAACGAAGGTTTTAATGACCTCCTTTCTTTTGCAGGAGGTTTTACAGAGCGAGCTTACAAAGCAAGGGTAAAAGTATTGGGAAATACAGATACCGAACAGCGAATAGCCGACATTACGGCGTCGCAATACGCAACTTATAAGCCTAAGAGTGGAGATAAATATTTCGTAAATGAAATTCTCGACCGATTTGAGAATCGGGTAACCATAGAAGGGTCTGTATTTAGACCAGGTCAGTATGAGCTGGAGCCAGGCTTAACGGTTAAAACCTTAATCCAGAAAGCAGAAGGAATCACAGAGGATGCTTTTACAAATAGAGCCTACATTACGCGATTAACAGATGATTTGAACACCGAATTGATTTCGTTCGATATCAAAAAAGTATTAACTGGAACCGCCGAAGACATTCCATTGAAACGGGAGGACGTAATCAGCATTTCTTCTATATTTGATTTAAAAGAGGAGTATAAAGTAAGTATTAATGGAGAGGTAAGGAGGCCAGGAGAATTTGCGTATTCTGAAAACATGAGCTTAGAAGAGGTCATTTTAAAAGCAGGTGGTTTTAAAGAATCAGCTACTTCTCAGCGTATAGAAATTTCTCGAAGAGTAAAGAACTCGGATGCAACGTCATCTTCAGCCAGAACGGCTGAGGTTTTCCAGATGGAAGTAGACAAAAACTTGAGCATAGAGGCTGCTAAATTTGTACTTGAACCTTTTGACATTATCACCGTTAGGTCGTCGCCTGGATATGAAGTACAAAGACAGGTAAGAGTAGACGGAGAAGTAATGTACCCTGGTTATTATACCATTACGAAAAAAGACGAGCGAATTTCTGATTTAATCAAACGAGCCGGCGGATTAACTGCTTTAGCGTATGTTGATGGAGCCTCTCTAAAACGAGCTGGAACCTTTGAAACCCAATTAGAGCAGGAAAAAGAGAAGCAAAAATTGGAGCAGTTTAAAAAAATCCAAAAAGCCGCAAAAGATTCTACTTCCGTAGATTTAGAAAATGTGGTCACCAGAAATAATTTTGTGGGGATTAATTTATTAGAAATATTAGAAACACCAGGTAAGAAAATCGATCTATACCTAGAAAACGGAGATATCATCAATGTGCCTAAAGGATTACAAACTGTTAAAGTAAGTGGAGAAGTGCTTTCCCCAAATACCGTAGTCTTCCGTAAAGCTAAAACATTTAAAAGCTACGTAGCAAACGCAGGAGGTTTTGGGCAAAAGGCCTTAAAGCGTAGGTCCTATATTATTTATGCAAATGGATCGGTACGTAGTACTAAAAAGTTTCTGTTTTTTAATAATTACCCCATAGTAAAAACCGGTGCCGAGATTTTTGTACCTAAGAAAGAAGAGAAAAAAGCAATGAGTACCGGGGAAATTATTGGTATCTCCACAGGGATTGCCTCTTTAGGAGCCATCATTTTGGGGGTATTAAATTCGATAAAATAATTTTAAATATACAAGATGTCCCAAACCGAGGAACATATCTCCAAACATAAGGTCGAATTTACGGAAACTTATGTTGACCAAAGACCGAATACTCAGGAAGACGAGATTTCTTTGAAAGAACTCATTTTAAAGCTTCGTGAATGGTGGAAATACTTATTGAGTAAATGGCTGATTATTCTGGTTGCCTTTTTGGTAGGGGGCGTTTTAGGAGGGTTATACGCACACAACAAAACACCTCTTTACAATGCAATTTGCACATTTGTTTTGGAAGAAGGGGGAAGTGGAGCTGGCAAGTATGCGGGTCTGGCCTCAATGGTAGGAATTGAACTAGGAGGCGGAGGAAATGGCATTTTTCAAGGTAATAACATCTTCGAGTTATATAAATCTAATAAAATGATCAAAAGTACATTGCTGTCTTCCTCAGAGTTCGACGGCAAGAGGGAGTTGTTAATAAACAGATATATTGAGATAAGTGAACTAAAAGCCAGATTTTATGCTCAACCTGATTTTAAAACTATTCAGTTTGACCAAAACTACAAGGATTCTAAAAAAGAAACCATTAAAAACGGTTACCTTAATGTAGTAATTGAAGATATTAGGTTTAAATGTTTAACCATTGAAAAATTAGACAAGGAAACAAGTATTATAAAGGTATCAATTAGAAGTCCAGATGAGCAGTTTTCGAGAGTTTTTAATGATCGGATTGTAAAAGCAGTTAACGATTTCTACATACAAACTAAAACAAAGAACTCTAGCGATAACTTAAACATTTTACAGCACCAAACAGACTCTGTGAGAAGGGAATTGAATAATGCAATAAAGGGAGTGGCAGTTGTGATAGATCAAAACCCAAATATCAATCCAGCAATGCAGACGTTGAGGGTGCCTGCACAGAAAAGGCAGGTGGATATTGAAGCTAATAAGTCTATTCTAACAGAGTTAGTTAAGAATTTGGAAATGTCCAAAATTTCTTTAAGGCAAGAAACACCTTTGATTCAAATCATTGATCAACCAAGTTATCCGTTAGAATACATTAGCATGCCTTTGATTAGGGGTACCTTACTAGGTGTGTTTTTATTTGGTTTTTTAATTGTTTTGTTTCTTGCTATTCAAAGAATTATAATAAGGTTATAATGGAAATTTTGTCACATCGTGGTTGCTGGAAACTACAATCGGAAAAAAATACATTTGAGGCATTTGATAAATCTTTCTCGTTGGGCTTTGGTACAGAAACAGACATTAGAGATTTGGATGGGGAGTTGGTGATTTCCCATGATATGCCTGTCAAAGAGTCAACGATTTTAACCGTTAAAGATTTTTTTTCCATATATAAAAAACACAACTTAGACTTACCGTTAGCTCTCAATATAAAATCCGATGGTCTCCAGGAATCTTTATTAAAATGTTTAAACGAGTACCAAATCACTAATTATTTTGTGTTTGATATGTCAGTTCCAGATACGCTAGGTTACTTAAGGAGTGAAATTGCTTTTTTCACAAGAGAAAGCGAATACGAAAAAAAGCCGAGTTTCTATGATGAAGCCAATGGTCTCTGGCTAGACGAGTTTAAAAGCCACTGGATAGATTTTTCCACTTTAAAAACACACGCAGACTGTAAAAAACAAATTTGTATAGTTTCTCCTGATCTTCATAAAAGACCCTATCATTCAGAATGGGAAGATTATAAAAGATGGGATAAGCAATTAAAAGAATCTAAAATTATGCTTTGTACGGATTATCCAGAAGAGGCAGAAAAATTTTTCAATGAAGATTAAAGCAATAATTTTTGACATGGATGGAGTTTTAATAGATGCCAGAGAATGGCACTATGAATCTCTAAATAAGGCACTCGAACTATTTGGTTCCTCTATAAGCAGATATGATCATCTAGTAACGTTCGATGGTCTTCCAACAAAAAAAAAGTTGGAAATGTTGAGTAAGGTTGGTGAATTTCCTGTTGGTTTACATCATTTTGTAAATGATTTAAAGCAGCAATATACTATGGAAATTGTTTATACACAATGTAAACCTGTATTTCAGCAGCAGTATGCACTATCCAAACTAAAAACCGAAGGGTATCATTTGGCAGTATGTTCCAATTCAGTAAGAAAAACGGTAGAAATCATGATGGAAAAAGCAGCGTTGATGGAATATCTTGATTTTTATTTGTCTAACCAGGACGTTTCAAAGGGAAAACCAGATCCTGAAATTTATACAATGGCAATTGCAAAATTAGGATTAAAGCCTGAGGATTGTCTTATAGTGGAAGATAATGAGCATGGAGTACGGGCGGCGATAGCATCTGGAGCTCATGTTTTGAAAGTAGATAACCCAGGTGATGTGCATTATTACAATATTGTTAATAGAATTAAAGAAATAGAAAATGCTTAAAATCATTATACCTTTAGCAGGTTCTTCTGAGCTATTCTCAAAGGCTGGTTATTTTTATCCAAAACCATTAATAGAGGTACTTGGTAAACCGATGATAGAAATGGTTTTGGAAAACCCTTTATCACTCAAGAAAGATATTCAGTTTATTTTTATCATCAAAGAAGAGGATGCAGCCAAGTTCCATCTAGACAGCACACTTAAAATATTATCCCCACAATCCAAAATCATTAAGCTTTCTCACGACACAAAGGGTGGCTTGTGTAGTGTTTTAATGGCTATCGATGATATACATGAAAATGACGAAGTGCTTATTTTAAACGGGGATCAGCTAATTGATGAAAACTTGAAAATTATTTATGGATATTGGTTGACAAATAGTGCTGAAGCAGGCTTAGTAAGTTTCAAATCTGTACATCCAAGATGGGCCTATGCTAGAATAGAAGGTGGTGTAGTAGTACAGACAGCAGAGAAAAATCCGATTAGTAACCATGCGCTTGCAGGTGTTTATTATTTTAAAAAAGCCGCTACTTTTTTCAAAGCAGCATTTAGCGCTATTAAAAACGGTGTACAGTTAGATGGTATGTATTATATATCCCCGGTAATTAATGAATACGTTTTAAACAGTCAGAAAGTAGTAACCTACACCATTGAAAGTAATCAATATCACTTATTCTATTCTCCACAAGTTTTACAGGACTACGAACGTAATATAATATAATATAACATGGAAGTACATCATCTTAAAGACATGGTTAAAGGCTGGTTTATAGGAAACTTTGAACCAAGTTTATTTAAAACCAATGACGTTGAAGTAGGAGTTAAAGAGTATAATGCCGGTGATCATGAAGCATCTCATTACCATAAAATAGCAACAGAATATACCGTAATTATCAATGGTGAAGTAGAAATGAATGGGGTAAGATATAAAGACGGAGAAATTATTGTTATTCATCCCGGCGATGCCACTGATTTTAAAGCCATTACCAATGTAAAAACAGTGGTGGTCAAACTCCCTGGAGCAAATAATGACAAATATCAATAATGACTAAATAATAAACTTTTTATTTAAGCCGAAAACAAGCTTTTAATTATCTGAAATAAAATGATAAATATCTTAATACCAATGGCCGGCGAAGGAAGCCGATTTGCAAAGGCAGGATTTGAAAAACCTAAACCTTTTATAGATGTTGATGGAAAACCGATGATTGAAAGAGTTATGGATAATCTCTATTATCCAAACGCCAATTACATACTCATAGGTAGGAAAGATCACCTGGAAAAAGAAAGCGAATTGGTTAACTCTATATCGTCAAAATACAACGCTCAATTTATTGCTATAGACAAGCTTACCGAAGGTACCGCTTGTACTGTTCTGTTTGCTAAAAAAGCCATTGATACAAATATTCCTCTTCTAATTGCAAATTCTGATCAAATAGTTGATATCGATATTGCATATTTCATTGATGATTGTCTAGATAGAAAGCTTGATGGATCAATTTTAACATTTAAAGATAAGGAAAGGAATCCAAAATGGTCGTTTGCTAAAACAGATGAAAATGGATTTGTTATGGAAGTTAGAGAAAAGGCCGCTATTTCTGAAGACGCTACAGTTGGTATTTATTTATTTAACAAAGGTAAAGATTTTGTTTCTGGTGCAGTACAAATGATTATTGAAAATGACAGGGTAAATAATGAATTTTATACCTGCCCTGTTTATAATTATCTAATCAAAAATTTTGCAAAAATAGGGATCTACGATATTCCAATGGATGCGATGCATGGTATCGGAACACCTGAAGATTTAGAAAAATACGTTTCATAACATCAGAATGTCTCTAAAGAGGAAAATAGCATATGGAGCTGGTATTGATATTATAGGAACAATAATTTCTACAATTATCAGTTTTATTGTTATTAGGTTGTATTTTACGCAAATTAGTAAAGAAGAGTTTGGACTTTGGTTGGCGATAAATGGAGTTGCGTCTTTAATTGCGTTAGTTGATATAGGTGTAGATCTATATTTCACGACAAAAATTACCGATGATGATTTCTTTTACTCGAATGAGTTTTGTGTGGAACTAACTAATACCGTTTTAATAAAGGCACTCATAACAGTGCTTTTTTTTATAATTGGGCTAATAATTTACTTCTTCTTATCTCACTTGATTTTAATCCCTCAGAAACTTTTAGATATTGCAAAATTTACGTTCCTTCTTAATTTGTTGTATCTTATACTAAATACATTCTCTAGTTCCTTGGTAACTATATTTAACGCGAGACAACATTTTTCATTTGTAAATTTAGTAATATTAATAGGCACAATAAGCTCGAATCTATTGACCTATATACTTTTAATTTATAAGTATAATATTGTCGCTTTCCCGTTAGCGCTAATTATAATATTGGTAATACAATTTTTAATTTTTTATGTTATAATGAAAAGAACCTATCCTCACGTCAAGTTTGGTAAGTATTCATTTTCAGACAGGAAAGAATTGTTTAATTACTCGTTTGCTTTCCAAATTGTTAAGTGGGCACAATTAATCCGATTACAATATATTGTAATTGCATTAAATAATCTTGTAGGGGGGGCTCAAGTCACTATTTATAGTTTGACAAATAGGATTCCGCAGATGGTTCCAGCTTATATGAATAAGTTAGTAGCGCCATTCTTTCCCTCATACTCTAAACTTATTGCTGAGAAAAAGTTCAACCATCTTAGAGAACTTGTTCTAAAATTATCTAAAGTAATTGTTAGGTTTTCTGTTTTCCTATCTCTGGCGATAGCGACATTTAATGAAGTTTTTATAAAACTCTGGGTAGGTTTAGATAAATTTGGTGGAGAGGGAATGCAGTTTTGGTTAATTCTTTATATGTTAATCTCATCAATTTTTTGTGGTTTTGGTATTATAGTATATTCAACAAGAAAATTTGAAAAATGGAAACTTTTTTCCATTTTAGAAATATTCGTAGTAGTGATATTATCTATTTCGTTTTGGAGGTTTTATGGAATAAATGGGTTAATTGCGGGGTTTGTTATTGGATCTATGTTTTCTCAGTTTTATGTTGCATATATAGCACTAAAACAAATAGAAATTAAATACTCCTATCTGATAGCTGGTATTTTAAAATATGCGGCTTTACCTAATTTGATTTCAATTCTGTGTTTCATTATAATTAGGTTCTACATTACATTAAGCACTTGGACTAATTTAATTCTCTTTGCCACAGTATTTGTTATATTACATTTATTGCCAGAAATTATTAGGTTTGTTAGGTCAAAAGAGGATATCTTAAAGGTCCGGATAATTAAGTCCTTTATTCCTTAAACAAAAACACTTGTTAAAACAAAAACATATTACAGCATGCATAATCCAAGGAAATATTAGAAATAATACTTCAATTGTATGCCTTGAACTTTCAAAAAAGTTTGATCATATCATTTTATCTACTTGGGAAAACGAACAAATTGACTTTGAGTTGCCAAAAAATGCAACTTTACTTCTAAATAAAACACCTAACGTTGCGGGTTACAATCACAGGAATTACCAAAGATTAAGTACTGCAAAAGGTTTAGAAACATGTAAGGAGATAGATGTGGATTTTGTGATGAAATGGCGGACAGATATGGTTCCGCTGAATCTTAACGTAGATCGTTTAATTGCTAAAGCATTATATAATGTTCCTAAAAATTTAACCTCAAGATTAGTGACATGTTACTTTAGATGCTTAACTGTAGAAAAGGATTTTTTATCATCCATCCCTGACCTATTTGCTTTTGGCCATATTTCAACCATGAGTATACTTTGGGGCGATGAAGGTTTTGACTACAATAAAAGCTTCAACTCTCCTAAAAATATTACGGATAAAAAAATGGAAGCAGTTACGGAGAATAATATTAACTCAGGTTATTGTCCAGAAGCAGAATTATATGCCTTATTTAACGAACGATTAGAATTTGTTACTAAAAAAAATCTTCATCATGAAGAAATTCTTAAAAACTATTTTTCCCTAATAAACCATCAGGATATGGATATTTTATGGTTTGGAGATAAAACATTTAGACCTATAATATCATTATATTATCCATGGTGGACTATTAAACATTGGAACGGTGAAAAATCCGTTACGAAAATGGCGGCAAATTATCCTTCCAGTAAACTATGGAATAAGGTTTCCCCGTATATTATTCTTCTGTTAACTAAATTAAGTATCATCAAACAGAAATGGAAATTCAATAACTATTTAAAGAGATTATCATGATATCATTAATTATTCAGGGTCCATTAAATAGTCGAGGATTTGATGCTGTTGAGAATGTAAAAAAATTAGTCCATACATTTTCTAAACAACCCCAGTTAGATAAGATTATAATTAGTACTTGGTCGGCAAACGAAAACTATTTTGATAATAATGAAAAAGTAGTGTATTTAGAAAATACCGCTCCAAATTTTAAAGATTTTATGAACAGGTATAAGCAGTTTATTTCTGTTTATAACGCGGCGCTTTATGTTAAAAATAATGTTGGGTCTAAATATTTATTAAAATTAAGGTCAGACCAATTTATAAACCCAGATATTTTAGCCTATACTATCGCATACCTTGACAACTCAGACTATCAAAACGAAAGCTCTTCAGTACAAGAAAATTATATCATTACTTCCCACTCGTACAATTGCCTCCCATATTTTATAGGAGATTTTTATTTTGGAGGTACAGTAAATGATATCTTAAGGTTTACTGGAACTTACGCTAAATATCAAAATTTTTGCCACCAGTGGTTGCCAGAAGTTGACATTACCTTGAAATACCTCTACGAATTTAAAACCGAAACATCTTTACACCTCTTTAATATAAGGGATAGGGGCGATATTTCTACTCATGAGCTACAAACCTGGGTTAATAATTATACTAAAATATTTTCTATTTTTCCCCAGCGCTTCTTCGATTCATTGTTATGGCGTGGAAAACCTTATTGCAATGACAAACATGATTATTTAGAAGAATGGACGAAACTAAAAGAAGTTCCTGAACAATATATATGGCACAGCCATAAATCGAAGTATACTTTAAGGCAGAGAGCGAGAGATATTTACGATTATTTTAAAAGACGAATTTATTTCAAGCGCTTTAAACAATCTATTAATTAGTTTTAGTTATGAGAGTTGCTTACATTATTAATCAGAACAATCCGTATACTTATGCAGGTATTACCGTTGCAAATGGATTTAGAAATGCATTTTTAAACCTAGGGCATGTTTTTGAGTATTTTGATATCAAAGCATTAAAAAGCGAATTTTGGAAAAAAAAAGAGTTTAACCGCTTACTGTCTTACGATCCCGATCTCATTTTTGCTTCTGTTGACGACCTTAATATTTTAAACTTAAAATTGTTACCTCCGACAAAGTTTGTACTATGGGGGGCATTTTATAAGGAATGTAATTACGAAGGCCAAGCACAAACTGTTTTGAAGCGAACAAAACGAAAGCTGAATGATTTTAGTAATAAGCACCATATAATAATTTGGGCACAGCATTCCGAACAACTTATCGAAGACTTTTTTTCTGGATATCGTAATGAATTGGGTTTGAAGATCATACAACTCATGCATTGTGCTGATGATGGGAAAATACAACAACCTCAGTTACATTCAGATTATGATTTTTTATGGATTGGCAATATAAGCCACCGTTTAGAAACCTATAAAGAATTCATTGAACCCCTCAAAACCATCACAGCGAATTATAAAGAGTACACAGAACATAATAAAATTGCGCCGGAGGAGGTGGAAAATCAAGCACTTTATAAAAAAGCATTTCTGTCCCCAAACGTTCATACAAAAGCGCAAATTCAATTTAACATGGGACTTAATGAGCGAGTGTTTAGTTCAAGTTTAATGGGTGGCTTTCAAATCTGTGATAATAATTTAGCTAAAAACTATTTCCAAAGTGATGAGTTAATTGTCTTAAGTCGAAAAGATGAGTTTATAGATGCTTTTTATTATTATAAAGATCATCCCTCCATGAGATTAGAGATGATCTTAAAAATGCAACAAAATATTTTAAAGAACCATACATATAAAAATAGAATAGCGCAAATATTTGATGTTATGGAGTTAACTTAATGATATTATTAATGAATAAAATAATTATTAAAATAAAATCTTTTATAATCTTATTAAGGTTTTCCTTAAATAGGAGAGAAAAAACAGAAGTTAATGATTTTAGTTTTATTGTTTTCTCTAAAGATAGACCTATGCAGCTAGATGCCTTATTGAAATCTTTATTTCATTACACCAAAGGAAATTTTAAAATTCATGTAGTTTATGCTGTAACCGATAAGGAATATGCTAAGGGCTATAAACAGGTAAAAAAAGAATTCCTTGGTCTTCCTGTGTCGTTCATCATGGAAAAAAGCTTTAAAAAAGATTTGAATACGATTGTTGGAAATATTCAAATAGGGAGAGTTTTTTTTTTAGTGGATGACATAATTTTTAAAGCTCCTCTCAATCTTGAGGAGTTAAAGGGCGTTAATAGTAATAAGGAAATATTCAGTCTTAGACACAGCTTATTTTTAAACTATTCCTATGTGGTGAACAAGACCCAAAAACTACCAGATTTTCTAAGCGGTACAAAAGATTTAGTGTGGAAGTGGGAAAAGGGTGAACTCGATTGGAATTATCCTTTATCTGTAGATGGCCACCTATTTAACTTAAGTGATGTAAAGTTTTGGGTAAAATGGTTAGATTATAGATCACCAAATACTTTTGAACATGCCCTTCAGTTATTTAAAAAACATTATGATGGATATCTTGGAAAAAGTTACCGGCACTCTGTGGTTTTTAATAATCCATGTAACAAGGTGCAAAGCGATATAAATAATATTCATGGTAATGTTCATCAATTAGAATTATTAAATAAGTGGTTTGAAGGCTACAGAATTGACTTCTTAAGTTATGAGGGTTTAGAAAACCGTAGCGTTCATGAGGAACGAGAATTAAAATTATTAACTAAATAAAATATTTTGAACAAATTAGTTTCAGTAATAGTTCCTATGTATAATGCAGCGGAAACAATATCGCAAACCATTGAATCTGTACTTTGTCAATCATATAAACATTTCGAGTTAATACTAATTAATGACGGATCTACCGATAACACCTTACAAGAAATTGGTAGATTGTCAGATAGCAGGATCAAAGTGATTTCTCAGCAAAATCAAGGTGTAGCAATCGCAAGAAACAGTGGCATAGAGATTTCTTCCGGAGATTATATCGCTTTTTTGGACGCTGATGACTTGTGGGATGCAAACAAGTTAAATCAGTCGGTTACATTTCTCGAAAAATATGAGTATGATTTGATATATACGGATATCTGGATGTTTAACGAAAAAATTGAAAATGCTATACCGTATAAATATAGTGAACCGTTTTTAGTGGAAGACGATTACCAACGATTACTTATTTTTGATTATATTCCTACGTTAACAGTATTGTTAAAAAAAGAAGTTTTACGCGTGACAGGCTTCTTTGATTCCTTTTTAAATGGTACCGAAGATTGGGATCTGTGGATTAGAATAGCAAACGAGTTTAAGATTGGATACCTAGACCAGAGACTTTCTTATTACAGGAATTCTGAGAATGGACTTTCAAAAAATCGTGATAGGCATTTGCAAGAAGAAAGAAAAGTGTTAGATAAGCACCAGCTAACCAGTAATGTTAAGTCGCAGTCAGAGTGGGTCTGGAACAGAAAAAATTTTCATAACGAAATTCAGCAAAGACGATTTTTGAAAGCTACAAAATTCTATATTAGAATGCTTTTTCTTTTTCCCTTTAAACAGGAAAACTACCGATTTTAACATGGCTAAAATATTGATATTTTCGCATGAATTTCCCCCAGTACAAGGAGGGGCCGGAAGTGTTGCTGAAAGCATTGCTAACGGTCTTAGTGAAAGTCATGATGTAACTGTAGTTACAAGAGCAATCAATAGAAGTGTGCATTTTAAGAAATTTCGCTTGAAAGAAATCAAACTTTTTCCTTTAATATTTCCATTATTTTACTGGCGATTTTTAAAAAAAGAATTCAAAACCAACAATCCCGACAAAATTATAATTAATGATATTGGCGCCGCAATAACCGCTGCGTTTTTTTTTAGCGATAATCAAAAAGCTAAAACTTATATGTTCTTTCATGGTAATGAGTATGAAGCAATTTTGAGTAAATCATCATTGAAAAAGAAAATTTTAAGTCATTTTTATAATAAGTTAATCAATAAATGTCATGCATTAATTTTTGTTAGCGGATTTTTGAAAGAAAAAATATTACTTCATCTTGAAGAACGGAGTGGAGAAAAATCGAAGATTCTTTATAATTCTATTGATACTAAACTTTTTTCTTCTGTAGAAAAGAATAAAGTAAAGAGTACAATAAATATCCTAACAGTTTGTAGAGTAGTAGAACAAAAGGGTTTAGACAACATTGTTCAAATTCTTGTAAAATTGAAAGAATCAAAAATTGATTTTGAATGGAAATTAATAGGTTCTGGATATTATTTAGAACATGTTAAAAAACAAATGTCTTTTTTAGGCTTAGCTGATCACTTCGTACATATCCCTCATGTTTCTAGAGATCAGTTGAAATTTCACTACCAAAAAGCCTCTCTGTTTTTATTGTTATCTGAGTTTGAAGAGTCCTTTGGTCTAGTTTACTTGGAAGCCAATGCTTGCGGAATTCCTGTGATTGGCAAAAATAAAGGTGGGGTGAAAGAAGCAATTGTAAACGGGATAAGTGGCTTTATAGTAGAAGATAAAACAGTAGCTTTTGAGATTATTTATAAAAGAACGTTTGATATGATTAAACAAGAAGATTGTATCAAACATGCCGCTGGATTTGATAGTATTAGTTATAATACTAATTTAACAAAAATTTTGTTGGACTTATGATTGCGTATTGGTTCATATTCTCTGTCATAGCCTTATATTGCTTGTTATTCCCAAGTCAAGATAAGACAGTCTCAAAGCCTTCTTTTCATTTAATTATCATAATGGTATTGATAATTCTGGTGTTTTTCGCTGGGTTAAGAACAGAAAGCAATGATTATGGCGGTTATCAAAAGATCTATGAAAGAATACCAAGTTTAACTAGCTTAACGCTTAGTTATTTTCTTAACAATAATTTGCCAATGGAAAAGGCCTTCATATTTTTAATGTCTTTTTTAAAGCTTTTTTCGGGAAATGTGGTATTATTGATGTTGGTAGTCGCTGGATTTTCTGTGTGTTTAAATATAAGGGTAATCGAAAAACTTTCCCCGTACATTTTTCTTTCAATCCTTCTCTATTATTGCCATAATTTTTTACTAAAAGAAACCGTCCAAATTAGGCAGGGTTTAGCTTCAGCTTTAGTCTTTTCAACATTTCTTTTTTTTAATAAAACCATACGAAGGTCACTAGTGATAATTTTAGCAGGATTTATTCAATCGTCTGCATTTGCAGCTTTTATTCCGTATTTTCTAACAAAAATTATTAATAAAACTTCAACAAAAACATTGACCTTAATTATACTTTTTACTTTTATTTTAAATACAGTCTTTTCCGGCAAAGATGTTGCCACTTTGTTATTAAGCTCTATTGGTTTGCCAGCCGCAATAAGTGGTTACGTAGGGTATGATCTTTATGACTATAGCTTGGGATTTTTAAGCCCAATATTTATTAAAATGCTACTCATTTTTACACTTTTGTTGATGTATAGAGAAAAACTATTGGAAAAGTATAATTTTTTTCCTATCCTATTTTCGTTTTATTATTGCGCCATATTATGGTTTATATATTTTAATGATTTTGCGATAGTTGCCGCAAGGATTTCTAATTTGTTTTCGCTGGGGGAAGTACTATTTGTACCCATGTTGATTGCGACTGGAAGTGAAAAATACAAGTATTATTTCTATTTTGCCGCAATAGCATTCACATTTTTTAATCTTTTTTTAAACCTGAGAACAGATATGGTTTTTCCTTATAAAAATATATTATTTTAATGAAGATAGCATTCATAATTCCTTCTTTAGCAAATAAAGGGCCTATACTAGTTTGCCAGGATATTGTTAAGAGTATAATTTCTAAAGTAGAGTATTGCCATGTGTATTATTTTGATGAGGTGAATGAACTAGAGTTTCCCTGCTCAACAACAAAAATTTCTTTTTTTTCAAATTTAAATTTTGATAAATATGATATTGTTCATAGTCACATGTTTAGACCTGACTTGTATTTATTAATTAATCGAGTTTTTAGACACAAGAAATATAAGACGGTTACTACTATACACACTGCAATATACGACGATTTGAAATATGCGTATTCTTGGATAAAATCCGTTACTCTTCCACCAATTTGGAAACTTTCGTGGAATAATCTTGACCAAATTGTAGTACTAACAAATTTTGCGAAATCCTATTATAAAGATTTAAAACCAGGGGTGGAAGTTATCCCTAATGGGAAATCGATTTCGACACAGGAAATCGAACAAAATGATAAGAATAGGCTTGATAATATTAGGCGAAAATATAAAATAATAGGTACTGTTGCCTCATTCGATGATAGAAAAGGGCTGGATCAAGTTATAAATGCTCTTCCATTTTTAAAAGATTATATATTTGTAGTAATCGGGAAAGGGCCAAAAAAAATAATTGATAAGCTTTCAAAAATAGCAAAAGAACTGCATGTTTCCGATAGAATTTTGTTCTTAGGTGAACGACCTAAAGGTGATAGATATATTCCATACTTTGATATTTTTGTAATACCATCCATTTCAGAAGGATTTCCCTTAGCCTTATTAGAGGCAGCTGCCCATAAAGCAGCCATTATTTGCTCAAACATCGAGGTTTTTAAAGAATCTTTTAAAGAAACCGACGTGAAGTTCTTTGAACTCAAAAACATTAAATCTTTATTAGACGCTGTTGCATTCGTACAGGAAAACAATGATAGTATGAAAAGAAATGTTTACGAAACCTTTAAAAATAAATACACGCCAGAAATAATGGCAGACAGCTATTTGAGACTATATAAAAAAATGATAGATTATGCTTAGAAGGTATGGTGTTTTTGGCTGTTTTAAATTAATTCTATCTTTAATATTCACAAAATTGTTCTATACCAACGCGAGGCTCATAAGACTCCCATTTGATATTAGAAATAAACGATATATAAAAATTAAAAAGGGTTTTACTACAGGTTTTGGATGTAGACTTGAAGCTGTAGAAATTGCCGGTCAAAACCCACCATCGATTATTTTAGGAGAAAATATACAAATTAATGATTATGTGCATATTGCCTCTGGAGAGCTTGTTTCCATAGGGAATAATGTTTTAATTGCTAGTAAAGTTTTTATAACAGACATTAACCATGGGGAATATTCAAATAAATTTTCGGATTCTCCTCTTTCTATACCAAATAATCGAAAATTGTCGACAAGACCAGTTATAATAGAGGATAATGTCTGGCTGGGCGAAAATGTTTGTATCTTACCTGGCGTGTTTATTGGGGCGGGTAGTATTATTGGGGCTGCATCAGTAGTTACAAAAGATATACCTTCTTATTCAATTGCTGTTGGCAACCCAGCAAAAGTTGTGAAATTTTTTGATTTCGCAGAAAATTCCTGGAAAAAAGTTAATACCTAAATCACGTTTAAACTTTAAATAATTTATGACTAAGATCACAGCATCTATTGTGTTATATAATAATGAAAGTGATATTTTGTTAAAAGCAATTAGTAGCTTTTTAAACATAAAAATAGAGGTAGAATTATTTCTAATAGACAATTCTCCTTTAGATAACTTAAAAGTATTTTTCAGTGACTCCAGAATTAAATATATTCATAACCCTTCAAATCCAGGATTTGGTGCTGCGCACAATATTGCAATTGAGAAGGCTAAGAAAACCGGTTCAAAATATCATCTAGTTCTAAATCCAGACATTTATTTTGACTATGATATAATATCCAGATTAGTAGATTACGCAGAGAGCGATGAATTGTTAGGAAATATAATGCCAAAAGTCTTATATCCTAATGGTGAGACACAGTACTTATGCAAACTGTTGCCAACCCCTTACGACTGGATAGGGAGGAGGTTCAATCCATTTAAAAAAATGGTTGAAAAAAGAAATGAGTTATTTGAGTTGAGGTTTACCAACTATGATAAAATTATGGAAGTACCTTACCTATCGGGATGCTTTATGTTTTTGAGAATGTCTGCTCTTGAGAAGATTGGTCTATTTGATGAAAAAATATTCATGTACGGAGAAGAGACAGACCTATGTAGACGTTTGATTGATGGAGGATATAAAACAGTTTTTTATCCAGAAGCAACAATTTATCACCATTTTGAAAAAGGATCCCATAAATCGTGGAAGCTGACAAAAATAGGCATGCAGTCTGCAATTTACTATTTTAACAAGTGGGGTTGGTTTTTTGACAGAAATCGAAAACGAGTGAACGAGGAGACGTTGAAAAAGTTAGGTTATAACAAATGAAGATAATTATTACTGGTGCCACGGGTTTTTTGGGTAGAACTATTTTATTTTCTTTTAAAAGCCAAGAGGTGATAACAGTTGGTAGGCAAAAATCGAATATCTGTTGTGATTTAAGTAGTCAAATCCCAAAGATACCTCTTGCAAGTTTAATTGTCCACGTCGCTGGTAAAGCTCACTCCGTTCCCAAAACGGAAAAGGAGAAACAACATTTCTTTGATGTCAATGTAACTGGCACCCAAAATCTTCTTAAAGGCTTAGAACAATCCCCTTCTCTACCTAAGTCATTCGTTTTTATTAGCTCCGTTTCTGTTTATGGTTTAGATAAGGGAGAAAATATCAAAGAATCAGATCCATTAAACGCTAAAGACGCCTATGGTTTAAGCAAGATACAGGCAGAAAAAATAATACAGAATTGGTGTGACAAAAACAAAGTGATTTGTACCGTTTTAAGATTACCGCTATTGGTAGGTGACAACCCTCCAGGAAATCTTGGTGCAATGATTAAGGCAATCAATAAAGGCTATTATTTTAATATTGCTGGAGGACAAGCAAGAAAAAGTATGGTGCTGGCAATGGATGTTGCAGAATTTATTTTACCTGCGTCCGAAATAGGCGGGGTATATAACTTAACAGACGGTTATCATCCTAGCTTTAAGGAGCTCAGTGACTCTATTGCAGATAAACTGCAGAAGAACAGTTCTTTGAATGTACCAAGCTGGTTAGCAAATTTAATGGCAAGGGTTGGAGATATGCTCGGAGAAAAATCTCCATTTAATTCCTACAAATTATCAAAAATTTCGTCTAGTTTAACTTTTGATGATACAAAGGCAAGAGAGGCTTTAGGTTGGCATCCCAAAAAAGTTCTGGAGTATTTCGCAGCAGGGGGTAATAATCTTAATCCAACCAAAAATAAAACAAACCCTCGGTAAACAATTTTCCGGTAGCGCCAGAGCCGGCCTAGCAAAAACCATCTAATCCTTTAAATAGAAAAAGATTATACTTTATCTATAATTAACAGGGACCTGGTAGAGACTTTACTCGGAGCTTATAGGGAGTTAACTCGAGGAATATTCGTATGAAGTACCTATTAATTCCCTTTGAAATTCGTGTTTGCTATTGATCAATCTTTTAGATAAATTTATTTAAAAGATAAAACCATGGCTAAATATCAATTTGGAGCAAATGGGCCTTTCGTTGGAAAGTTAGGGAATGTAGTTGGGTGTAGCTGGAAAGGAATACCTTACTTACGAAGCTTACCGAAAAAAAGAGCGGGTAAAATTTCCGTAGCGGAACAAGCCAATCGCGATAAGTTTGCAATCGCCCAGACCTGGCTCAAACCTTTAACGCCTTTTTTAAGAATTGGGTTTAACGCTTATTCGGAAAAAGTAGAGGGCTTTATAGCAGCGAAATCTTACCTTATGAAAAATTCGATGGAACAAGTAGCAACTGGTTTCTACATTAATCCCGAAAAGGTATTGCTAAGTTATGGTACGCTAGATGCACCAACTCAAGCCAATGTAAGTGTTATCGAAGAAAAAAGGCTCAATTTCACTTGGGAACCCTGTGCAAGAAATGCATCACGGGCACATGATCAGGCAATGTTGATGGCTTATTGTGTGGAAGCAAATGAAGCCTGCTACGAAATTCATGGGGCATTTAGGTGTTTAGGGAAAGCAGAACTTGTTTTGTCGCCTAATTTTAAAGGGAAGGTTATACAGGTTTATCTAGCTTTCTTAGCTGCAGATAGGAATAGGCAATCTAACAGTTTGTATCTTGGGGAGGTGATGGTGACTGGGTGATAGTAGTAGAAACTTTTCTAGACTAGTTTTTTACAGCGGATCTGTTTTTTTAGATAAATTACTGTTTTTAATTTATTTTCAAGATTAAAATCCTCCCGCCTCATTGCCGGCGGAAGGGCTATTACTTTTTTCATTTTTAGTTAGATTTTTTTTAGGGCATTCAAGATTGCTACGCAATTCCCAATAGCTGGAAAGTAACAAAGAGCCGCCACTGCGCCAGTTGCTACAATGGAAGTGGTCGAACTTCTGCAACGCTACCGCAACCGCCAAGGTGGAATTTATCGGTTAGGGATGGAAGTAGCTTAAACTTATTTTGTGGGGGTCATTAAGCAGAACTGTATTGCAGATTGGGCCTCTGAATGTTTGGATTGGAACCCAGTAAATCTTTTTGCAGTTCCTTCTTTAAACCACAGGCATCAGCCATCCGCAGAAGTGGAGCAGAAACTTTGTTTAAGCAATACCGTTCCCACGGCTTGGATGGTGCTCTAAAGATTTATTGAGGTGGAAAGAACAAAGATTCTGAAGCCGAAGCTTTTTGGTTCTTTTTAGCAGAAAAGAACTTGAGCTTGTCCTGCTCAAGAAGGACGGAAAGGTGGTGAAATGGGCTTTTCTTTTTGAATTAACGTTTTTTCTTAATATAAAAATCCTCCCGCCTCATTGCCGGCGGAAGGGCTATTACTTTTTTCATT
>NZ_JH947126.1:0-94443 GCF_000302595.1 Pedobacter arcticus A12
GACGGCGGTAATGCCAGCCCCCCATCATAACTGATGGGGGGCTTTTTTTGTGCACTTTTTTTAGGGGAAGGGCAATACCTGTCACAGGATATCCCGAAAAAAGTGAACAAAATCTCAAAGAGGTTTAGCAGCATTAGTTAAATTGTTAATTGTTGCTTTATTATATTCGGGGATTATGAGATTATTTAGATGTCTGTGTCTCCTTTTGGTATTGTAGAATGTTTCGATGTATTCAAATATCGATAATTTTGCTTCGTTCCTTGTCTGATTTTCTATGATAAATCAATTCTGTTTTTAAGGTCTTGAAAAAGCTTTCTGTTACAGCGTTATCCCAATAGTTTCCCTTTTCCCTTTCTGCTCATACTCCTTATGATGTTTTTATTGTTCGATAATACATCTGTAAAATCTTTACAAGCGTATTGTAGACCTCTGTCGGTATGAAAATAATCGGTTGGTACTTGTCTATAGTCCCGTTTAATTTGATCGTATTAAAAGCAGGAATCTAGTTTCTACAGCTTTCATAGTATGACTGAGTGCCCATCCAATTAATTTCCTATCAAATAGATCTATTACCGTTGTTAGGTTTAGCCATCCTTGGGCCGTTGCTATCTAAGTGATATGAGAATGCTTCAGGGCCAATTCCCGCTCACCTAAGTTGAGGTTCTCCAGAACCGCATCTAGCGTTATACCGTTTAGTAACATCATAAAGGACTGATGATCTTACCTGAACTATTTCTACCTCTGACTGGTTCTTTGTTACACCATAACATGATTCAGTTCTGATGTAAAGGGTAGTGTAATCCTGGAACCATCTACGGCAAGTATTCTGACACCGTTTAAAAGTATCAATGATTTATTCTCATCGGTATAAAAGTTCTCAATCACTACTGATGATAAATGACTGAAGACCATAGGATTTATCTTTTTTGTGTTCTGGATAAATGCACTTCAGGTAAAGTGCTTTATGCTTTTTAATGGAAAACGTTCGTTTAAACAACGTACAAACCTATCTATTTCAATTGCAAGATTCCTACGCAACAAATTGAACATGAAAAGCAACGTAGCGCTGAATGGCTGTTTTCTGTTTCTGGTAAAATACTGTTTTTTCATCTTGAAGGGTTGCGCAAGTTCCTCGCTGAATATAACTTCCCTCAATTTTTCTACAATTAAAAAGATATTCTTTTTTCATTTTAACTGTCTGATTATGAGTTAAATATAAGAAAACATAATCACAATAACAAGTTGATTTACTGATAATCAATTGGTTATTCCCTTAACTTACTAAACCACTATGCACTGAAAGTGCATAGTGGTTTAGTTTGATTACTGTTAATTATTTGAGTTATTTCTAAATAATACAAATCATCACCTGCCATTTGAGGACTCATGTTCTCGTCAGCATTAAACTTTTTTAGCTGTCCGCTAATCTTGACATTTGTTCCTTCTTTACGGAATTCTCTTGGTATATCGCAAGTCAATCCAATTATTTGAGAGTCTATATTTCCCGCTAGAGTAGTGTTTATACGAACACCATATCTGTTATATTTTTGATAATAGATAACTATTGCCGTTTGAGTGTTTATAGTGCTAACAGCCATTCTATTTATTGAGCAAAAATTATCCTCAGATTCTTTTTTACAATTACTAAAATTAAACATTGATATAATTAGGAAGAAATACAATAGAGGTATATTTAAATTTTTCATGATAGTGTTTTAATTAATTTACAACTATTTTAATTCAATTCTTTTTAAGTGATTAGCGAAGTTCCTAGCAGTTATTAACCTATAAGCGCTTCGCTCCGTAAATTTGCAAACCTGTTTTAGGGCAGGCTTTCTAGTGTTCATGTCCCTGATAAATCCACATTGGTTTTGTTTCCCCTGCATTTTTAAATCCGCTTTTTTCGTAAAAATCTATTGCTTTTCCGTTAGCAACTAAAATTTGTTGATGAAAATCTGCGTATTTTTCTTGAATTTTTTTTAAGATAAGTTTACCAACTCCTTTTCCCTGAAAGTCGGGATGTATAATTAGGTGAGGATAATAAACAACCAAATGCCCGTCTGAAATTGCGTTTCCTAATCCAATAAGTTTTTCATTGTACCAAGCCGTCACAAAGGAATGAGAGTTTAATAAAGCTTTGTAAAGCAGTTCTGGCTTGTCAGCAGAAGACCACTTATTCGCTTTATAAATTTCAATGATGTCCCCTTGTTTGACGTTTTTGGTTTCTTTTATTATAAAGTTCATTCGCGGTTTAATTTGGTTTAAAACCCCGCTAACTTACTTACGCAAGTCCTTCATATTATGCTACAAAATCCTGTTGCACAAAGTACAGTCTCATACGCATTCATTCTTCAATACTGCTCTATATAAACTTTTGTTTGATTCGTTTTTTTTCTCGTTAGGTCTTTCTAGAGTTAAATTTAGCATAAAAATTTTAAATAAATAAACTAATATTTAAATAAAAATAAAACAAATACAGCTAATAGCTATTGAAAAGTTAGATTGATTTTGTTTTAATTAAATAAAAAAACCTTATCTATTGACTTAGAAGGTCATTTTTATCTAAACAGATTTCCCAGTGCGCAGATCTAGCATGCAAATAGATTTACACTAACTCGTAGATTCAGTTTTAAAAAACATCTTTAACCATAATAAGTATAAATTTGCAAAAGGGATAGAAGGTAAGCTCCTATTTGGAGCTGTGTTTGCATTTTTGCAAATACCGGAGCATAGCGCAGTACCGCATAGCCCGCTGTTGTTTTACAACATTTGCCCTCAGTAAGTAAGAAGTTAAAAGTGGAAACTCAAAAAGTCAATAGTTTTTCGCAGTATTCAAATAAAAACGGCTGACTTTATGACGTTTAATTATTTAAAGTATATTTGTGACTATACATAATAAACCACAATTTTTGAAGTTCGAAGATTTTAATTTTGTTCCTTCTTTACAAGAAGGACTTGACACCATGGGGTTTACAAAACCTACCCCGATACAACAAGAAGCTATCCCGCATATTTTAGCTGGTAAAGATATAATCGCCTGCGCACAAACAGGTACTGGTAAAACTGGAGCTTATCTATTGCCCTTGCTACATAAAATAGAGGAGGAAGATAAGAGCGTAATTGATACACTTATTCTATCGCCAACAAGGGAACTGGCCTTGCAAATTGACCAACAGATTATGGGTTTGGCCTATTTCACCGGTTGTACTTCTATAGCCGTTTATGGTGGAGGCGATGGTTTTAGTTACGAGCAACAAAAGCGTTCGTTAACAGACGGTGTAAATATTATTGTAGCCACACCCGGTCGCTTAATCGCACATTTAACATCGGGTACAATTGATTTAAAGCATTTAAAACATTTAGTTTTAGATGAAGCCGACAGAATGTTGGATATGGGTTTTTACGAAGATATTGTAAGAATCATCAGTTATCTGCCAGAAAAACGGCAAAATCTGCTATTTTCTGCAACCATGCCTCCAAAAATCCGTTCATTATCCAAAAAGATTTTGGTTGATCCGGTTGAGGTGAGTATTGCAATTTCTAAACCATCTGCTGGGATTTTGCAACAGGCTTATTTGGCTTTTGATGAGCAAAAATTGGCTTTGCTTACAGCAATATTGAGTAACGCTGATTATAAAAGTGTAATTGTTTTTGCATCAAGAAAAGAAATTGTTAAAAAGCTTAACTCTACGCTAAACCGTAAAGGAATACCCTCAGAAGCATTCCATTCTGATTTGGAACAGGGCGAACGCGAAGATATAATGATGCGCTTTAAAGGTAAAAAACTGGCAGTGTTGATTGGTACCGATGTAATTTCTCGTGGAATTGATGTGGAAGGAATTAGTTTGGTAGTTAATTATGATGTTCCGCCAGATCCAGAAGATTATATTCACCGGATTGGAAGAACTGCAAGAGCAGAAACTACAGGGACAGCAATTACCTTTATTAACGAAAAAGACCAACAAAAATTTGGACGAATTGAAGCGTTAATAGGCAACGAGGTTGTAAAAATGCCATTGCCAGAAGGTTTTGAAATCGGCCCCGTTTACCAGCCTTCTGTACGCCCCAAGAAAACTTTTAGTCCCGATTGGAAAAAGAAAAAGTCTCAGCCACAACATAAAAGGCCACCACATAAAAAAGCTAATCCTTAAAGCGATCTTGCGAATAAGTAATTTCTGTTTTTCCGTGAGGTACGGGATTAAAATTATCGTCGATATTCACAAAAACTATTTTGTTAATGGTTAAAATACTCTGACGGGTAATTTTATTACGTACTTCACAGGTTAGCGTAATTGAAGTGTTGCCAAAACTTGTAGCCATTAAACCCATTTCTATAATGTCGCCCAGCGTTGCAGAGCTTACGAAGTTAATCTCAGACATATATTTAGTCACCACTTTATTATTGCCTAATTGGCAAATGGTGTAAATTGCTGCTTCCTCATCAATCCATTTTAATAAGCTGCCACCAAACAATGTACCATTAGGGTTTAAGTCTTCAGGCTTTACCCATTTTCGGGTATGAAAATTCATTTTGTTCATTTTTCTGATATTATTTTTCGAGAAAAAAGCTTCGCGAAATATGTTATTCGATAAATTGTAGTGCAAATATCGTAAAAACGTGGATAAGCGAGAGTGGCCTTTGCCAAAATCAGGATGTGTACATACACATACCGATTTATCGTTGAGAGATAAAATTTCTTTATAAAATAAAGTAGTAATTAAAATTATTCATGTGTGCGTGTTTGTTTCTTTTCGAGATATTTTGAAGCGGTAAAACGTATAATTATTAAGAGTACGGTCTGTATCAGCAGATTTTTTTTTATTTTTTTTCGAATAAGTTTGTTTAAACAACTAAAATGTTTCTATATTTGTAATGCCCTCCCAAAGGGCATGTTTTTCATAGGTAGATGTAGGGTCGAATATTTATATTCGGCCCTTTTTTGTTTTGCAACCTTTTAGTCTTTATTTTGTTTGAATAATATGGAAAAGAAGAAATTAGTAGTAGCAATTACTGGCGCAAGTGGTTCAATTTACGCTAAATTGTTATTGCAGAAATTGAGAAGTCTAGAAAATCAGGTAGCTGAGGTAGGTGTAGTGATGTCCGATAATGCAAAAGACGTATGGCGTTTTGAGCTTGGCGATGAATCTTTTAAAGATTTTCCATTTCATTTTTACGATAAAAATGACTTTATGGCTCCATTTGCTTCTGGCTCTGCAAAATATGACACCATGTTGATTATACCTTGTTCTATGGGAACTTTAGGGAGAATTGCTAACGGTATTTCTAACGATTTAACGACCAGAACAGCAGATGTGATATTGAAAGAAAGGCGTAAATTGATTTTAGTAGCTAGAGATACGCCTTTGAGCCTAATCCACATTAACAATATGAAAACAGTAACAGAAGCCGGGGGAATTATCTGTCCGGCTGTTCCATCTTTTTACAGCAGGCCAAAAACCATCGAAGAAGTGGCAGCGACCGTTGTAGATAGAGTACTGGATTTAGCGGGATTTGTGACCAATAGCTATCAGTGGGGTAAAAGTGAAGCACTTTAGCGCAAATTTTATATCTTTGCGATCAATTTATTATGAATAAAAAAGTAGCATTTTACACCCTTGGCTGTAAGCTAAATTACTCCGAAACTTCTACCATAGGCAGACAGTTCAATCAGGCGGGTTTTGATACCGTTGATTTTACCGATACCGCTGATGTTTATATTATAAATACCTGCTCTGTAACGGATAACGCTGATAAAAAATGCCGGAAGGTTGTTAAAGAAGCACTTAAACATTCGCCTAACGCTTACGTAACTATTGTAGGTTGTTATGCGCAATTAAAACCTCAAGAAATTGCCAATATTGAAGGCGTAGATATGGTTTTAGGCGCAGCCGAAAAATTCAGAATTGTTGAGTTTATCAGCGATTTAACAAAATCCCCCAAAGCGGTTATTCATAATAGTCCAATTGCAGAAGCTACACAATTTGTTGCTTCCCACTCATTTGGCGATCGTACCCGTACCTTTTTAAAAGTGCAGGACGGCTGTGATTATTCCTGTACTTTTTGTACCATTCCACTAGCTAGAGGCGAAAGCCGTAGTGATACCATTGAGAATATTGTGCAACAGGCAGAAGAAATTGCAGCTTCGGGCATTAAAGAAATTGTGTTGACCGGTGTAAATATTGGCGATTTTGGATTGCGAGATGGGAAAAGGGAAGATAAGTTTTTGGATTTGGTAAAAGCCTTGGATAAAGTTGAAGGCATTAACAGAATCAGAATCTCGTCCATCGAACCAAATTTGTTAACCAATGAAATTATAGAATTTGTAGCGCAATCAGATCGCTTTGTGCCTCATTTCCATATCCCTTTACAATCCGGCTCCGATAAGATTTTGGGTTTAATGCGGAGAAGGTATAAAAGAGATTTATACGTTGATCGGGTAAATACCATTAAAACTTTAATGCCGGATTGCTGTATCGGGGTTGATGTTATTGTTGGTTTCCCCGGAGAAACCCGCGAAGACTTTATAGATACCTATAACTTTTTAAACGAACTGAACATCTCATACCTCCATGTGTTTACCTACTCGGAAAGAGAAAATACACCGGCTATTGATATGGAAGGTGCTGTTCCTGGTTCGCAAAGAGCAGATCGCAGTAAAATGCTGCATATCCTTTCGGAAAAGAAAAGAAGGGCATTTTACGAAACCCAGATTGGTAAATATGAAGATGTGCTTTTTGAAGCAGACCATAAAGAAGGATATATGCATGGTTTTACCAAAAACTATGTAAAAGTAAAAGCTAAGTATGATCCTGTAATGGTAAACGAAATAAAAGCCGTAAAATTAGATGCGATATTGCCTGATGGAGACATGAGCGTAATTGAAGCTGTTGAGCTATTAAAACATTAAAAAAGACTTATGTTCCCAACCTTATCACACCTTATCGATTATCTTTTTGGCATTAACATTCCTTTGCCCATCCAAACTTTTGGTTTTTTTGTTGCAATGGCTTTTATTGCCGGTTACTGGGGTTTTTCTGAAGAATTAAAACGCAGAGAAAAATTAGGCCAAGTGCATCCCGTAAAACGTACAGTGATTATTGGTGCACCCGCAACTACCACAGAGCTTATTTTGAACGGACTTTTTGGATTCATCATTGGCTACAAAATTATTTACGGTCTTTTAAACTATACCGCTTTTGTGGATGATCCGCAGGGGTTTATCCTTTCTACAGACGGGAACTTTTTTGGCGGGCTTTTATTAGCTGGTGTATTTGCTTATTGGGCTTACCGCGATAAAAAGAAAACCCAGTTACCACAGCCTAAAACAGTTACAGAGGTTGTTCATCCCTACCAGATGATGGGCACTTTTATAGCTTATGCAGCAATTGCAGGGATTATTGGTGCTAAAGTTTTTGATAATTTGGAGTATTGGGATAGGTTTATGCAAGATCCCATCCAAAACCTGTTGTCTTTTAGTGGCTTAACATTTTACGGAGGCTTAATCTGCGGCGCTTTTGCAGTGCTTTACATTTCAGGTAAAAACGGAATTAAGGCTATTCACATGGCAGATGTATCTGGTCCGGGATTGATGTTGGCTTATGGCGTAGGTAGAATTGGTTGCCAGTTAGCTGGTGATGGAGACTGGGGCATAAACAATACCAATCCAAAACCAAACTGGCTTTCTTGGGCACCAGATTGGGTGTGGTCTTTCAAATATCCGCACAATGTAATTAATGAAGGAATTGCTATTCCCGGTTGCGAGGGCAAATTTTGTCATGAATTGGCAGTAGCCGTTTACCCAACTCCGCTTTACGAAGCGGTTGCCTGTATTTTATTGTTTTTCTTTTTATGGAGCATCCGTAAAAAAATTACAACGCCAGGTGTTTTGTTTTCTATTTATTTAATATTGAATGGTTTAGAGCGATTCTTTGTAGAATTAATTAGGGTAAACTCTAAATACCACGTTGGTTCGTTCGCCTTTACACAGGCCGAGTTGATCTCAACGTTATTGGTTTTAGGTGGATTAACAGGAATTGTAGTTTTTACAGCAAACCACAAAAAGCGAAAGGATATCGCTTAAATGGATTCTGAATTAACCAACGAAACAAATTATTTATACCGTATTGTTAATAGTAAAGTAATCAGGTTTTTTTTATCAGCAGGTGTAGCTACACTGGTTGATGTGCTTATTTACTTCGGCGTTATAAATTACATTTTAAATTACCAAAGAATTGATCTGGGCGGTTACAGTTCCAGTGCCCATAATTTTTCGCTCTGTATTTCGTACTCAAGCGAGGTAGTGGTTAACTTTTTGTTAACCAAATATGCAGTATTTAGCGAATCGAATATAGCAGGCAGAAAGCAGTTTCGCAGATTTGCACTCATTGCTTTTTTAGGTTTTTTTGCAAACTACGCACTGTTAAGATTTTTTGTAGAAATAGTCGGTTTTTATCCTACACCTTCACGAATTGTATCTGCTTTAAGCTTGGGCGTCGCCAGTTATTACGTTCACAAACTGTTCACCTTTAAAATAAAAGAATAAATGAATTACGAAGCTTTATGTAATGAGGTAATCATCGTCGCTAAAAAAGCAGGTACTTTTATCCTCAACGAAGCCAAAAACTTTAGTGCTTCAAAAATTGAGTATAAAGGTTTAAATGACATGGTTTCTTATGTGGATAAAACTGCGGAACAAATGATTGTAGACCAGCTTTCTCAGCTTTTGCCAGAGTCTGGCTTTATAGCAGAAGAAGGTACTTCCAACAAAACAGGTGAAACCTATAATTGGATTATTGATCCTTTAGATGGTACTACAAATTTTATACATGGCATTCCGGCTTTTGCGGTAAGTATTGCGCTTAAAAAAGATAATGAGTTGGTGGTAGGTGTGGTTTATGAAATCAACCAAGACGAGTGTTTTTACGCTTGGAAAGATAGCAAGGCTTATTTAAACGGAAATGAAATCCATGTTTCTGATAACGAAGCCCTCTCAACCAGTTTGGTAGCAACAGGCTTTCCGTATTACGATTTTAAAAGGCAAGCTAATTATATGAATCTGTTTAGTGATGTAATGCAAAAATGCCATGGCTTACGCCGGATTGGTGCTGCATCTGTAGATATGGTTTACACTGCTTGTGGTAGGTTTGATGCGTATTTTGAATATAATTTGAAAGCTTGGGATGTTGCAGCGGGTATTTTGATTGTTAAGCAGGCAGGAGGGGAATGTTTTGATTTTGTGGGTGGAGATGATATGTTGGGTAGTGGCGACATTGTAGCAACCAACGGAAAAGTTTCTGCAGAACTGAATCAGATTATCCATCATCATTTTAACAGCTAAGCAATGTCTAAAAAGATTTTGATGGTCATTGCGGCAATATTGGTAATTATCCAGTTTTTTCATCCAGCAAAAAACATAGAAGCAACAGAACAGGTAAATTCCATTACCACCAAATATAACGTTCCGGATACGGTAGCAAGTATATTGGCGGTAGCTTGTGCCGATTGCCATTCTAACAATACAAAATATCCTTGGTACAGCAATATCCAACCCGTTGCTTGGTGGTTAGCAAGCCATGTGAATGATGGTAAAAAACATTTTAATTTAGATGAGTTTACAAAGTACAGCCTAAAAAGACAGGATCATAAACTGGAAGAGCTGGTTGAGTCTCAAAAGGATCATTGGATGCCTTTAGAATCTTATTCGGTAATCCATACTGATGCAAAATTATCAGAAAAGCAACGAAAAGTTTTGATTGATTGGGCAAACGAAACCCGGAAAATTATCCAAGCGGACAGTTTATTCGCGTCTTCGGCAAAGAAATAAATCTATCTGTAGCCACGCGAGGTGCAACGTTTTGGTCTTTTGTAGTTTTTCTAAATGAGATTTTAAAAACCTATTGCGATCAATAGGTTTAACTTACTTTTCATAAAAATCTCACGAATCTTTAAACAGCTTCGTTCGTTACTTTAACCGCACTGTTCAAAGCCCTCAATAAAGCCTCTTTATATTTAACAAAATTAGCTTCACGATCTGCTTCTTCACTTAATTTTAGCGCTCGTTTAACAATTTTTACCTGCTCTAACTCGTTTTGGTACAAACCAGTAAAAGCTTCTGGGTTTTTGTTTTTTAATATTCTAACAGAATGAGAATATTGCTCAAATATATCTGTGATAACAGTAAGACTTTTATCATCGTAATTTTTTAAAGCACTAACCTTTGTTGCTAGCTTTTCAAGCTTTCCTCTTTCTTTTGCGTAACCCATATTTTGGCGAAGATACGGTTTTTAGACATTATTTATCCCGCAATTTGGTATAAGTGTTTACAATGGTATGCCGATAAATTACATAGAGTCCATTATTTAATTTCACAATCAATCATTATAATGTGTTATTATTTATGTTTTTAGCTTTAGGCTTTGTGCATTCTGCTTTTAGCCTTTATGTAAAATAAGATGCTACTCTATTGCGTTAGGGATTGAAATGGATACCGGCCTGTGGCTAATGCCTTGTGGCGTATGAATGCAAAGCCCGACCGTTTTTACGGGAACGCCCTAAACAATGTTTAAAGTAGAAAGTGAAAAGGAAAAAGCGAAAAGTACATGATGCTGGTTTGAGATTCTATCATTCAATATTCTATCATTCTGTCCTTACAGTCATTCAAAATTATCTCACTCACTCAAAATTATTACCTCAAAATCATTACCGTAAAAAAACAATGCGTTAACAATTAACGTTGATAAGAAAGATAAAATTTTAATACATTAGCAGAGTAAAAAAGCAAAACGTTTAGATATGAATATTGATAAAAGCGAATTCCGTAAATATGCCGTAAAACACCATAGAATTGGTGGTTTACATGTTGACAAATACATAAACCAAACCGAAGGAATTTTGCGCCCAAGCGGAATGACGCCTTATATTATTGAAGAGCGCCAGTTGAACGTTGCGCAAATGGACGTCTTTTCGCGTTTGATGATGGATAGAATTATTTTTTTAGGTGATGCTATCTATGATCAAAACGCGAACATCATTCAGGCGCAACTATTGTTTTTACAGTCCGCTGATGCTAAAAGAGATATTCAGATTTATATCAACTCGCCAGGGGGTTCTGTATATGCAGGTTTGGGTATTTATGATACCATGCAGTACATTTCGCCAGATGTAGCCACTATTTGTACAGGTATGGCGGCATCTATGGGTGCGGTAATTATGTGTGCAGGTACAAAAGGTAAAAGAGCAGCGTTGCCACATGCTAGAATTATGATTCACCAGCCCTCTGGCGGTGCGCAAGGCGTAGCATCTGACATGGAGATTAACTTACGTGAGATGCTGAAGTTAAAAAAAGAGCTTTATGATATTATTGCAAAGCACTCTGGACAGTCTTACGATTGGGTTGAGAAAGCGTCAGACAGAGATTACTGGATGAAAGCAGATGAAGCCAAAGAATATGGCATGGTTGATGAGATTTTGGAACCGAATAAAGAAAAGAAATAAAAAATGAGTAAGAGCGTAAAAGATATTAAATGTTCTTTTTGTGGAGCGGGAAAGCAGGATAGCTTAATGCTGATTGCTGGTTTGGATGCCCATATTTGTGATAAATGTGTGCAACAGGCCAATGAAATTTTGGGCGAGGAGTTGAGCCTAAAGAAAGGGAAGAATATAAATTCTGTCCTTACGCTGTTAAAGCCTTTGGAAATTAAAAACCATTTAGACCAATATGTAATTGGGCAGGATGATGCGAAAAAAGTACTTGCCGTAGCGGTTTACAACCACTACAAGCGTTTAAACCAAAAAATCACCAAGGACGAGGTGGAGATTGAAAAATCTAACATTATGATGGTGGGTGAAACCGGTACTGGTAAAACTTTATTGGCTAAAACCATTGCCAAGGTTTTAAACGTTCCGTTTTGTATTTGCGATGCTACTGTTTTAACAGAGGCTGGCTATGTAGGTGAGGATGTGGAAAGTATTTTAACCCGTTTGTTACAAGCCGCAGATTATGACGTAAACGCTGCTGAACGGGGTATAGTTTATATTGATGAGGTGGATAAAGTTGCCCGTAAGAGCGACAACCCGTCGATCACTCGTGATGTTTCTGGCGAGGGTGTACAACAGGCTTTGTTGAAAATTTTGGAAGGTACTATTGTTAACGTTCCACCACAGGGAGGAAGAAAACACCCTGATCAAAAAATGATTCCGGTAAACACCAATAATATTTTGTTTATCTGTGGAGGTGCTTTTGATGGTATTGAAAAGAAAATTGCAAATCGTTTGAGAACACAAACGGTAGGTTATAAAGTTAAGTCTGATGACGGAGAGGTAGATTTGAAAAACCTTTATAAGTATATTACGCCATTAGATTTAAAATCTTTTGGGATGATTCCGGAATTGATTGGTCGTGTACCCGTGATTACGCATTTGAATCCATTAGATCGTGAAACTTTGTTGAGCATTTTGACCGAGCCTAAAAATTCATTGATGAAGCAATACCAAAAACTTTTTGAATATGAAGATATTGCTTTAGAATTTAAGAGTGATGTTTATGAGTTTATTGTAGATAAAGCAATGGAATTTAAGTTAGGTGCCAGAGGTTTACGTTCTATTTGCGAAGCGATTATGATTGATGCCATGTTTGAAATCCCATCTCAGAAGACCAAGACGAAAAAATTGGTCATTGATTTGGCTTATGCCCGAGAGCAGTTTGAAAAATCGGATATTAAGAAACTGAAAGTAGCTTAATGCTATGAGGAGCCTCTCGATTTTTTCGAGAGGCTTTTTTGTTTATAGCGCTTTTTTTAGGTGCTTGCGTCTTGAAAACTAAAACTAACTGTTAAGTAATAAAATCAACATGTTTACTTTATACAGAATTAATTCGCGATATTGAACTTTGCGCAACAGTTTTAAGTACATGACTTTATGTATTGCGTTAAATAAATCTATTGATTATGAATGAAGAGAAAGATATAAAAAAGAAACCGGTGAACACGCCGGATAAGGAAGTTAAAAGTCCAATTAAAAAAGGTTTAAAATCTAAAGAAGATATTGTTGCCAACTGGTTGCCACGTTACACCGGAAGACCCTTATCAGAGTTTGGCGAATATATTCTGCTTACAAATTTTTCAAAATACGTTCAGCTTTTTTCCGAATGGCATGATAATGCTCCAATTTATGGCTTAGATAAACCTATGCAAAGCGTTACTGCAAAGGGAATTACCATCATAAATTTCGGAATGGGAAGTCCTTTGGCAGCTACCATGATGGACTTACTAACAGCTATTGAGACCAAAGCCGTTTTGTTTTTAGGTAAGTGTGGTGGTTTGAAAAAGAAGAATGAAATTGGGGATTTGATTTTACCGATTGCAGCGATCAGGGGCGAGGGAACATCAAATGATTATTTACACCCTGAGGTGCCCGCATTGCCTGCATTTGCTCTGCAGAAAGCAATATCAACCACAATTAGAGATCATTCTAGAGATTACTGGACGGGTACTGTTTACACAACCAATAGAAGGGTTTGGGAACATGATAAGGAATTTAAAAAGTATTTAAAAGAGCTAAGGGCAATGGCGGTTGATATGGAAACTGCTACTGTATTTGTGACGGGTTTTGCCAACAAAATTCCTACTGGTGCTTTGTTGTTAGTGTCTGACCAGCCTATGATTCCAGAAGGTGTTAAAACTGCTGAAACAGATGGCAGTAAAACATCTGCAAAACATGTAGAATCTCACCTAAAAATCGGGATTGACTCACTTATGCAGTTGATCAATAACGGTAAAACGGTGAAGCACTTAAAGTTCTAGAATATGCTTTATAACGAAAAAAGCTGTGGTCATTTTTTGATCACAGCTTTTTCTTTTAGGCAGCTACAGCGTTTGCTTTAATCTGTTTAATCCGCTGACGTAAAAATTCTTTGATTTCCCAGCGTTTCTGCTTGTTAGCCACTTCGTTTAGTGGTAAAATAATTTTTTCTTGCTCTTTTGTACTCAAAATAATTTCAGAGAATCGAGTTTCGAAATTGTCAAGCCCATCAAACCGTAAACGTATTTCGTCGGTTGACCTACTTTGCTTGAACAAGATTTCTTCATTATCCATAAAAATATACTGGCCCGTCGATTCTTTAAACAGCTGGTATAGACTTAAAACAGCAAATAAAGCACAAACGGACGAAATGAGATAGGCGTTAACAGGCGTAATGGCTTGGTAATACTTAAGGACGAATGAAAGTAAGGTGAGGCCACTAGCGGTTGTTAGAATAGTAATAAGATGATTTTTGGATAAAAGACAATTATCACATTTAAGGTAAAAAGTGTTTTCTGTTTTCATCATTTAAGGTTTGGTGTTTTTCTTTTTACGAAAGCCCAAACATAAAGTTACAGCTTTTTTTTATAATCACTTAATAGGTAGTTAGTTCAGTAGATTTATTTTTAACCTTGATTTGTAAATTGTGATATTATATCCTAATGAATCGTTGAAGAATAGTTTTATGCTGCACTATTAAAGGGTGAGTGTAGCTGAAATTACTTTACAGATTTGATGATAATAAACTTAACATTTTATGCATTCTGGCAGTTCTTTCAAAAATTGATAGCTGTTTTTTTTATAATCCATAACGCAGTAATAATGTTGTAAGCCATTGGTAATGACCAAGTATTTTACTTTGTGCACCATGTTATAGCGGGCGGCTTGTTCAAAAACGTCTTGCGTAATTTTTATCGATGTGGCTTTGCATTCCACTAAAATATGGGCCTCTCCACTTTTATCGAATACTAAAATATCTGTGCGTCTTTGGAGTTTATTCAATTTTAAACCACCTTCAAGTTTGATAAGTGTTTTAGGATATTTTTTTTGGATGATTAGAAACTGCACAAAATGCTGGCGTACCCATTCCTCGGGAGTTAACACTAAATATTTTTTCCTAAGTTCATCAAAAATGAAAACGATACTTTCTTTTTGCGTTAATTTAAAAGCATAAGGAGGAAGATTAAGCGCAACGGGTTTAAACATTGTGCTAAAATAGCTTAGAATTTTCAACATTCTGATTTTTGAAAGCTAATATTTATAATTTAGCAGAACATGACAGCTGCAGATATTATCAAAGACATAAAAGCCCGAAAGCTAAAGCCTATTTATTTGTTGCATGGCGATGAAAGCTATTATATAGATTTGATTAGCGACTGCTTGGAAGAAAACGTTTTGTCTGATGCGGAAAAAGGTTTTAATCAAACGGTGCTGTATGGTAAGGATACGGAAATGATGACCGTGTTAAATGCTGCTAAACGGTATCCAATGATGAGTGATTATCAGTTGGTATTGGTTAAGGAAGCACAGGAGCTGAAGATTGATAAAGCGCCCGAACAGTTTCAGGCGTATTGCGAGAACCCTTTAAAAAGTACCATTTTAGTGCTTGGCCATAAATACGGTAAGTTTGATAAGCGCAAAAAGGTTTATAAGGTTTTAGAAAAAAACGGACTTGTGTTCGAATCGGCAAGTATTTACGACAATAAAGTGCCAGCTTGGATTGATGATTTCATTAAAAGTAGGGGACACCATATTAACCCAAAAGCTTCGGCTTTGTTGGCCGAATATTTAGGAAATGATCTGAGTAAAGTTGCCAATGAGCTCGATAAATTAATGCTAAACGTAGCAAAAGGGCAGGAAATCGGTACAAAAGAAGTGCAAGACAATATTGGAATCAGTAAAGAATACAATGTTTTCGAATTACAGAACGCTTTAGCTCGCAAAGATGTATTTAAAGCCAACCAGATTATTAATTATTTTGAAGCAAATCCGAAAGCAAACCCATTTGTACTAATTATAGGAAACCTAAGCGGCTGGTTTACTAAAATTTTGAAATATCATTACGTAACAGATAAATCCCAAGCGGCAAGAGAATTAGGTGTTAACCCTTACTTTTTGAAAGATTATGAGCTGGCAGCAAGAAACTATAGCTTGGGAAAAACTTTTGAGGTCGTTTCGTTATTAAGAGAATATGATTTAAAATCAAAAGGAGTAGACAGTACAGGTAATACCGAACCAGGCGATTTGTTAAAGGAGCTGATTTTTAAAATAGTTCATTAGTTGATTAGGTTTTTAGTTGGCTTGTTTGTTAGTTAGGTTGTTAGCTTATCATGTGTCAGGCTTATTTCGTTGGTTAGATTCAAAATTCATTCATTCAAAATTCATTCAATCATTATAAAACATGCAATATTTCCTCGTAAAATCAGAACCATTTAAATACAGTTGGGACCAGTTTATTAAAGATGGCAAAACCTTTTGGGACGGTGTTCGTAATTATCAAGCCCGCAACAATATGAAAGAGATGAAAAAAGGCGATCTTGTGCTTTTCTATCATAGCAATGAAGGGAAGAATGTAGTTGGAATAGCAAAGGTGGTAAAAGAGTTTTATCAAGATCCAACAACAGATGACGATCGTTGGGTAGTGGTTGATCTAGCGCCAATAGAAAGTCTTAAAAACCCAGTGAGTTTAGAAACGATTAAAGGCGATGAACGTTTGAAAGATATCTCGCTGGTGCGTCAAGGTAGGCTGTCCGTAACTACGCTTAAAGTGGAAGAGTTTGATCGGATCGTAGAATTGGGTTCATAGCTAAGGGTTTAAAGTGAAAAGTTCAAAGGTCAAAGTTATTTTAACTGTTCTTATTTTTTGTATTGCAATTTTTTCTGCTTGTGGGATTAAATCCGACGATTTAATTGGTCGCTGGAATTATGTTTCTTACGAGTACACTAATAAATCACTTAACAAGCCATTGGCTGATATCGCCATTCAAAAGCCATACATTGAGTTTGATAAAGATGGTAAGTGTAAAATTGTTTCTAGCGGTAAATTTTTATCCGAAGGAACTTATTATCTTGAAAATAAAATTATCCGTTATACCGAGACCCTTGAGGACGGTAAAAAAAGAGCGATTCCTTTTTTGATTAAATCTTTAACAGCTAAGGACCTTGTTTTTCAAACAATGGATGCGGAAGTTAAGGTGATTACGGCAGTTAAAGAATGATTGATATAATTTGAATGGAGCTTATTGACATAATTTTAGAGCGCTATAGACCTTAGTCTATGTGAGCTTAGTTTAAGTCAGTTTTGAATTTCATATCTCTGGGTCTATATTAGTGCAATCAAATATAAAACGAAAGCAACTACAATTTCATTAATCCGATTTCCCAATTAAAATACATTTAATTTAATAATTCAATCTGCTATTTCTAATTTAGGGCTTTAATACAAAGTTTTGAAAAAACCTATACTAGTAATAAAATTTGGTTCGGCATCGGTAACTACGGCAAGTCACGAAATTGACGAAGCAGTTATCGCCTCCGTTGCAAAACAAGTTTCCATTTTAAGCAAGCAATACAATATTGTACTGGTTTCATCTGGAGCGGTAGCTGCGGGTAAAAAAAAGCTGATCAATTATAAAGGAACTTTAAGTCAAAAAAAGGCCGCCGCAGCAGTTGGTAATCCATTGTTGTTACAAACCTACTCGCGTTATTTCGAACCCTACAACCTTTCTATAGCACAAAGTCTTTGCGAACGTCATCATTTCTCAAACAGAAATCAGTTTTTACAGCTCAAGAAAACCTACGAGTTGCTTTGGGAAAATAATATTATACCAGTGGCTAACGAAAACGACGTAGTGAGCAATATGGAAATTAAGTTTTCTGATAACGATGAACTGGCCACATTGATAGCCGTTGGTTTCGGCGCAAGCATGATTTTGTATTGTACTTCCGTTCCTGGAGTTTATGACGAAAAAGGGAAAATTATCGATGAAATTAAAGTCATAGATAAAGCAGCCCTGTCTTTGGCTAAAAAGGAGAAATCAAGTGTAGGCTTAGGCGGAATGACATCAAAACTTACATTTGCCCGTTTGGCTACGCAAATGGGGATTAAAGCGGTGATTTTTGGCATCAAATCAGAAAATGCAATTATCAATGCGGTTGAGGGTAAAACAGGGACAGTTTGCCAGCCACAGATTAGTAATATTTCGGCCCGTAACAAATGGTTGGCAAGTGGTAGCTTAATTAAAGGGCAGTTACAAGTTGACGATGGCGCTGTAAAAGCATTGTTAAAGCGTCGTAGCTTGCTGGCTGTAGGTGTTGAAAAAGTGATCAGGCATTTCGAGGCGGGTGAGGTGTTCGAAATTTTGGATGCGGCACAGATTGTAGTTGCAGTTGCAAAATCAAAGATAGATTCTCAAACCATTGTAAAGAAAGACGATAAACAGAACTTAGAAATTGCGCATGCGGATGATATTGTTTTAATTTAAACAAATCGACCGATTAAAAGATATATAATGGATAATATTCAAGAATTACTGATCAATGCTTCAAATGCGACTGCAGCAATCAGGGTGCTTTCGGATGAAAGAAAACAGGCAGTTTTAAATACAATTGCCGACGAATTATTGGTAAATAAAGCAAATATCATTGCGGAAAATTTAAAAGATTTGAACCGCATGGATGATGACAATCCTAATAAAGACAGGCTGTTGTTGAATGAGGAAAGAATCGGAGATTTAGCAGCTAGCGTCCGCGATGTCGCAAATCTGGAAGATCCAACCGGAAAAGTAATATTAGAACGTACCCTAGAAAATGGTCTGTTTATTCAAAAGAAAACAGTTGCCTTAGGTGTTGTTGGTGTGATTTATGAAGCCCGGCCAAATGTAACGGTAGATGTTGCCACGCTGTGCATCCGTTCTGGCAATGTTTGCCTATTGCGTGGAGGTTCTGATGCTGATGATACCAATATCTGTTTGGTGGCTATCATCCAAAAGGTTTTAAAGGCTTTTAAACTAAATTCAAATATTGTACAGCTTTTACCTGTTGACCGTAAATACGTTGAAGAGTTATTGACTGCAGAAAAGTACGTGGATATCATTATCCCTCGTGGCTCTAAAAGTTTGATTGATTTTGTTCGTAAAAATGCAAAAGTTCCGGTTATAGAAACAGGAGCGGGTGTTTGTCATACTTACATCGAAAAGACGGCTGATTTACAAAAGGCAGGGAAAATAGTATGCAATGCAAAAGTAACTCGTCCGTCAGTTTGTAATTCATTAGATACCATTGTTTTAGATGAAGAAATCGCAAGAGATGCTTTATATATAATTGCAGATCTATTAAAGGAATATAAGGTAGAAATGTTTGCTGATGAAACTGCTCACCCGATTTTAAAGTCTGTTCATTATCCATATTTACAGGAAGCTGAAGTAGAAGATTTTGGTCGCGAGTTTTTAGCACTGAAATGCTCAGTTAAAGTGGTAAACAATTCAGAAGAAGCGTTAGCGCATATCAAGAAGTTTTCTTCTAAACATTCTGAAGCCATTGTAAGCGAAGATACTTCAAAAATAGAGGAGTTCTTAAATCAGGTTGATGCCGCTACGGTTTATGCAAATGCTTCTACCCGTTTTACAGATGGCGGTGTATTTGGTTTAGGTGCAGAGATTGGAATTTCTACGCAAAAACTTCATGCTAGGGGACCTTTTGCATTAGAAAAGCTAGTGACCGAAAAATGGGTGGTTATCGGAAACGGACAGGTGAGATAAGGTGTTTAAAATATGTTAGCTTGTTCATAAATTCATACCAAAAACCAAAACAATTGATTTAGCTTTGCATTTAAAGAATGTGCAATAAAATGAAAAAAATAATATTAAGTATCAGCGTTTTGTCGTTGATTTTTCTTGGCGGATGTAATTCCTCAAATTCAAAAACTACCGATTCGGTAACCACTACTAATGACTCTACAGAAGTATTAGCATCAGTGAAAACGGAAGAAAAAACGGAGACCACGGTTACGCAAAATCATGAAGGCAAGAAAATTGCCGACGCTGCTACGATTTTAGCTCGTAAACAAGTGCCTATCTTATGTTATCACCAAATTAGAGACTGGAGAGCAACGGATTCAAAAACAGCGAAAGATTATATTATTCCGGTGGCAACTTTTAAGGCACAGATGAAAATGCTTGCAGATAGCGGCTACAACAGTATCCAGCCAGAACAACTTTACAACTATTTAGCTTACGGAGACGCTTTGCCAGAAAAACCGGTGATGCTAACTTTTGATGATACAGATTACGACCAGTACGAAGTTGGTGCTAAAGTTTTAGACCAATATGGTTACAAAGGTGTTTATTTCATCATGACAGTTTCTATCGGTAAAAAAGGAAAAGTACATTACATGAGCAAAGAAGACATCAAAGATCTTGCAGACCGTGGAAATACCATTGGTAGCCACACTTATGATCATAAAAACTTCAAGAAATACACTGGGGAAGATTGGGTACAGCAGTTAGATAAACCTACTGCGAAATTGGAAGAAATTACTGGCAGAAAAATGCTAGACTTTGCTTATCCTTTCGGTTTGTGGAATTCAGAAGGTATCCCAGAATTAAAGAAAAGAGGATTTAGAGCGGCTTATGCTTTAGCTGATAAAAGAGATGAAAAGGAACCACTTTATACTATCAGAAGAATTATAGCTAGTGGTTACTGGAGTCCAAAAACATTGCACACCAGCATGGTAAGAAGTTTTTAAACGTATTTTATATAAAAGTGAAGCTCGAGACGTCTGTTTCGGGCTTTTTTGTTCTCAGGGGTTTTTATTGAAATATCTTACCAATAAATTCAATAAGGTATGCTTTACGGAAATGAGTTTTAACGACTTTAAAAGTGATTAGATTTTTTTGCTAGATGAAGTCTACTAAAGTCAACAAAAAGTAAAAAATAGACAAGAAAATTTTATCTTAGTCTGAATAGAAATAAACTATCTCCTAGGTATCTTATGTTAAAATAGTGTATAAGAGCTTACAGTACATCAACCTTACCCCATTATGAAAATTTCGAAACTTAAACTTATTCCTTTTTTATTAGCAATTGTGGTGCTTTTAAGTAATTGTACTTCATCACAGAAAAAGTCTGCTAACAACAGCAAAGACTCAGTAGGCGATATGTATACTGCAGAGCTAACAGATGCTCCAAACGTTCCCGTGGCACCCAATTACAAATCTCCACGAAAAGTGAAGGTGGAATTAGAAATTGTAGAACATGTGATGCAACTGGCAGACGGTGTTGATTATAACTTCTGGACTTTTGGAGGCAAGGTTCCGGGTAAGTTTATCAGAGTGCGCTTGGGTGATGTTATCGAATTCCATTTACACAACCATCCTAATAATAAGCTTCCCCATAATATTGATTTACATGCGGTTACCGGGCCAGGCGGTGGTGCAGAAGCTTCCATGACAGCGCCGGGGCATTCTACACAGTTTACTTTTAAAACGCTTAATCCTGGCTTATATATCTACCATTGTGCAACAGCGCCTGTAGGTATGCACATTGCCAACGGTATGTATGGACTAATTTTAGTTGAACCAGAAGAAGGATATGCTAAAGTTGATAAAGAGTTCTACATTATGCAGAGCGAGTTCTACACAAAAGCACAGTTCGGTAAAATTGGCTTAACTTCTTTTGATATGCAGAAAGCGTTGGATGAAAGACCAGATTACGTGGTTTTCAATGGAAGTGTTGGTGCTAATATGGCGGATAAAGCCATGGAGGTAAAGGTAGGAGAGACCGTAAGGCTTTTTGTAGGGAACGCAGGACCTAATTTAATATCGTCGTTTCATGTTATCGGTGAAATTTTCGATAAAGTACATATTGAAGGCGGTGATTTAATTAATAAGAATATACAGACAACAGTTATTCCTGCGGGTGGAGCTGCAATTGTAGAGTTTAAATGCGATGTTCCAGGCACACTTACGGTAGTAGATCATTCTATTTTCAGAGCGTTTAACAAAGGTGCATTGGCACAAATCAGAGTAACGGGGGACGAAAAACAAGAAGTTTACACGGGCAAACAGAAGGATGTAGTTTATCTTCCAGAAGGATCTGCTGTACAGTCTATTACCAGTCGAGAAAAATCAGCACCAATACCAGAGAAATCGATGAATGAGCGCATGAAAAATGGTCAAATATTGTATAATGCTAACTGTGCTGCCTGTCATCAACCAAACGGTGAGGGACTGTCTGGAGCTTTTCCTCCGTTGGCAAAATCTGATTATTTAATGGCGAGAAAAGACAAAGGAGTTGGTATTGTACTGCATGGCTTGTCTGGAGAGGTTATCGTAAACGGAAAAAAATACGATGGCGTAATGCCGGCAATGCAACTTGGCGATGACGAAGTCGCCAGCATTTTGACCTACGTTCGCAACAGTTGGGGTAATAAGAGTGATTTAGTGAAAGCGGGTGAAGTGAGAAAGGCAAGATAGAATATGATCAGTAGTTTTTTAAAAACGATTTTAATAATTTTTATAAGTATTATAACAACCATTTCTTCGGGATTTAGCCAGCACAAAGCTGCGCCCGAAGGAATGGTTAAAATTCCGGCAGGCAAACACCGGTTGTTTTTCGAAGAAAAGCAGGGTAAAACTGTGGATGTACAAGCTTTTTATCTTGATATTACTCCCGTAACCAACGAAGATTTTTTCAACTTCGTTAAGCAAAATCCAAAATGGGTAAAATCGAAGGTTTCAAAACTGTACGCGGATGCAGGCTATCTAAAGCATTGGAAGAGCGATTTCAATTATGGTTCCAGTCAGCTTAAAAATAGCCCCGTAGTTAATGTTTCTTGGTATGCAGCAAACGCTTATGCAAAATGGAAAGGAAAACGGTTGCCAAACTTAGTTGAGTGGGAATACGTTGGAAGCGCTCCAATATTAAACGAAAAACGCCCTATGGAGGAAGTTATTTTGAGTTGGTACAGCAAACCTACTCCTGTAAGTTTTCCGTCGGTAGGCACAACGTTAAAAAACAAGTTTAACGTATTTGATATGCATGGACTGGTTTGGGAATGGGTAGTTGATTTTAACAGTGTAGTAATTGATGGTGATTCAAGAAGCAATTCAGCAATCAATCGAGATTTATTCTGCGCATCGGGTTCATTTGGCGCTGCTGATAAGGAAGACTATGCAGCCTTTATGCGTTATGCATTCCGAGGTAGCCTTAAAGCGAAATATACCGTTAGCAATTTAGGTTTCCGTTGTGCAAAAGACGTTTTATAACCCAGGAAAAATCAAGTAAATAGCTCGATAATTAGCTGGGTAAATCATCCCGCGATAATAAAAGTAACATGAAAAGATATTTTAACATTTTAGTCGTAACGCTTATCGGAATTGGGTTTAGCAACTGTAGTTCTGGAGAAAGAAATCAGCAGACAGTTCATGAGCCGGCAGTTACGGAAAGCGAGTCTCTTTATCAGATGGACGGAAAATGGACTACGCAAAATGGAGACACCTTCCACTTAAGTGAGCTAAAAGGAAAAATACCCGTAGTAGCAATGGTTTTTACCAGTTGTACTTACGCTTGCCCTAAAATTATAGAAGATATTCAAAAGGTTAAACGCCAGGTTCCCGTAAATCAAAAAGAAAAAATGGTATATGTTTTAATCAGTTTTGATACAGAACGAGATACCCCCGAACGGTTAAAAGAATTTGCAATAAGTCAGCAACTTGATGATCAATGGCTTTTGTTGCATGGTGATGAAGACGAAGTTCGTGAAATGTCTATGCTACTTAACGTGAAGTATAAAAAGCAACCTAACGGCGATTTTGCCCATTCAAATGAAGTGACTCTTTTGGATACTCAAGGCGCTATAATTGCCCAAGTTGAAGGTTTAGGGAAAAACCAGCAACCCATTGTTGATAAAATAAAGGCGATGTAAATCTCTGTGAGGCTGAATTTGTATCATGAAGAATTAGCGGAAAAGCGATGAAACTGCGTTTTAGTAAGGTTAATTTTTTAATGCAAAATGTTACAGTCCTATTTTCTAACAGTAATCGATAATTCTTACCTTTAAATCCTCATTAATCGATAGCACATCACATGAAAAAAATATTATTCTTAGGCTTATTACTAGCTAGTACAGTCACATTCGCACAAAAAAGTTTAACGCCAGAAATGCTTTGGCAATTAGGCAGAGTAGGAGGGGAAGCCATTACTCCCGATCATAAATCAGTGATTTTTGGTGTTTCTAATTACGATTTGGCAACCAACAAATCCGAAAGAAAACTATACAGCATCCCACTTAACGGTGGAAAATCTACACAAATCTCCAAAACCTCGGGTTCAGAAAGCGTGGTCAGCATCAATAAAGTCACAGGTAAAATCACCTATACTTACAAAGGTCAGTATTGGGAGATGAACGCCGACGGTACTGCTACTAAACAGTTGACCAGTTATAACGGCGGTTTGGATAATGCCCGCATATCGCCAAACGGAAAGCATATTTTATTTAGTAAAGAAGTGCTGATGGTGAAAAATATAGCGAGTGATAAATATCCGGATTTACCGAAGTCAAACGCCTACATTTTTACAGACTTAAGCATCCGCCATTGGGACACTTGGGAAGACGGAAAGTTTTCTCACGTTTTTGTAGCCGATTATAACAACGGTAAAATCAGCAACGAGGTTGATATCATGGTAAATGAACCTTATGATACGCCACAGAAACCTTTTGGAGGTTTGGAAGACATGATTTGGTCGCCGGACAGTAAATCAGTACTGTATGTATCAAAAAAGAAGTACGGTAAAAATTACGCACAAAGTACCAACACAGATATTTACCGTTACGATTTGGATAGTAAGCAAACGCTTAACTTAACCGATGGAATGTTGGGTTACGATATGCAACCCGCTTTTAACAAAGATGGATCAAAGCTTGCATGGACAAGTATGGCAGAAGACGGTTATGAAGCGGATAAAAACGATATTATCGTTTTCGACTATAAAACCAATGAGTGCCATAACTTAACCAAAGACTGGGATGAAACCGTAAGTAGTTTTGTTTGGAGTGAGGACAATACAAAGATCTATTTTTTAGCTATTTATAGGGGTACAGAACAGCTTTTTGAAATTTCTTTAAATAAAGATTTAAGTAAGAATACCGCAAAAAACGTTCGCATGCTTACTAAAGGACGTTGGGATATCAACGGAATTGTTGGTCAGGCGGGTAATACCATGGTGGTTTCCCGTACAGATATGAATCATTCGGCGGAACTATTTAAAGTAGATTTAAAATCGGGAAATTTAACAGCATTAACCCAGGTTAACAAAGCAGTTTACGATGGTTTGGCAATGAGTGAAATTGAAGAGCGGATCGTAAAAACTACCGACGGAAAAGATATGTTGACTTGGGTAATTTATCCTCCAGGATTTGACCCCACTAAAAAATATCCTACTTTATTGTATTGCCAAGGTGGACCACAATCTGCACTGTCTCAGTTTTATTCTGTTCGATGGAACTTTCAATTGATGGCAGCGCAAGGATATATTGTTGTTGCACCAAATAGACGCGGAATGCCAGGTTACGGTGTAGAGTGGAATAAGGCCATCAGTGGAGACTGGGGGGGGCAGCCAATGCGAGATTATCTTTCCGCTATTGACGATGTTGCAAAAGAATCTTACGTAGATAAAGACCGTTTGGGTTGTGTTGGCGCAAGTTATGGTGGCTATTCGGTATTTATGCTGGCCGGGATGCATAAGAATAGGTTTAAAACATTCATCGCTCATGATGGCTTGTTTGATTTAAGAAGCTGGTATGGTACAACCGAGGAATTGTTTTTTGCTAATAAAGATATCGGCGGACCGTATTGGAGCAAAGATGCGCCTAAATCTTACAAAGATTTTGATCCTGCAAATTTTGTTAAAAATTGGAACACGCCAATTATGATTATCCAAGGTGGTAACGATTTCCGGGTACCTATTGAACAAGGCTTAGAAGCTTTCCAAGCCGCACAATTGAAAGGTATAAAAAGTAAATTGCTTTACTTGCCAGAAGAAAACCATTGGGTGCTTTCTGGGCAAAATGGAATTGTTTGGCAACGGGAATTTTTTAGTTGGTTAAAGGAGACCTTGTAGCTAGTTCAAATTTTTTTAAGAATTTAGGTTTTGGCATTTTAACACGCTTTTACACTGTACCTTTTTTTGTTGCATGGACATAGTCTAACGACAAAAAAAAGATGCCGTTACAATAATCGTTAATGCACTTATAATGGGTTTAAAACAGAATTAAAATTCGTCACGTTTTAATTAATTTACTGATATTTAAAGGCTGAAACTAAGTTTCGGCCTTTTTTATTAAAAATCACCGCTAACCTAAACCGCTAAATGACCGCGAAAAACGATAAAAAAACCATTAAGGCCTGGGCAATGTTTGATTGGGCAAACTCTGCTTACAACCTCGTCATAACTTCAACCATTTTCCCAGCCTATTACACAGCCATAACAACCACCCAAATAAACGGCATGGTGAATGATAAAGTCAATTTTTTCGGATTGCGTTTTGTAAACACAGCACTTTCAAATTACGCTTTGGCCGTTGCGTACCTAATCATCGCTATAATTACGCCTTTGCTAACCGCTACCGCAGATTACCGGGGCAATAAGCGTTTGTTTATGAAAGTATTTACTTGGATTGGTGCCTTAGCCTGTTGTGGGTTATATTTTTTTAAAATCGACACCTTAGAACTTGGCATAATTTTGTTTGCCATTGCTGCTATTGGCTACTGTGGCGGAATTGTATTTAATAACTCTTATTTACCAGATATTGCCACACCAGACCAGCAAGATAGCGTAAGCGCCAAAGGTTTTGCCTACGGCTATATTGGCAGTGTTATTTTACAGATCATTTGCTTTGTATTTGTATTAAAACCAGATTTATTTGGGATTACAGATGCATCTTTTCCAGCCAGATTATCTTTTTTATTAGTGGGGATTTGGTGGGTTGGTTTTGCTTACATTCCTTTTACGGTGTTACCAAAAAGTAGCCCAAATTATAGTAAAGTTCTAAAAACAAAAGCTGCCAGCGGTTATGATGAATTGAGAAAAGTTTGGAAACAACTGGGGGAGATGCCTGTTTTAAAAACTTTTTTACTTGCTTACTTCTTTTATGCAATGGGTGTACAAACGATTATGTTGGTTGCCGCCAATTTTGGAGAAAAGATTTTACATTTAGGTACTTCAAAACTTATTGCAACAATTTTAATTATTCAGCTGGTTGCTATATTTGGGGCTTACTTCATGTCGCGATTATCACAGATTTTTGGGAATATTAAGGTATTGATGTTTGTAGTTTTAATTTGGATAGCAACCTGCGTGGTAGCTTATTTTATCCAAAATGAATTTCAGTTTTATGGTTTAGCGGCAGTTGTAGGTTTAATTATGGGCGGAATTCAGTCACTCTCTCGTTCCACTTTTTCAAAATATTTACCAGAGAACACACCCGATACCGCATCCTTTTTTAGCTTTTATGATGTTACTGAAAAACTGGCAATTGTAGCAGGTTTATTCAGTTTTGGATTTATAGAAGAGCTTACCAGCAATATGCGGAATAGTGCTTTAACATTAGGTGTGTTTTTTATAATCGGCTTTATAGTCTTGTTTGTAGTACTCAAGAAAGAGAAGAACATAAAACTAGCTTAGTAAACGTGTTTTTCAAAAAGTTGTAAATTCTCTGTATAGTATGTGCGTACAAGTTTTATAGAAATATAGGCCCTGATTTGCATAAACAGATCAGGGCTTTTTGAATATAAATAGATAATTTTTTCTGCCTTTTTAAACCAAACTTTTCAATCTTACTGTATAAGCAAATCTTTGTATTTCGAGATTTCCCATTTTTAATCTCGCAATTGGTTAGATTGGTTAAGATAAATCACTCATGAAACTTAAGGTTGAAAATTAATCGAACTCCTCAGGTTTATACTAAAAAAGGTTTATGGTATTGCCTAATTAATAATAAGTACTGGGATTCGGATTTTATGCCTCACACTTTCTACCGTGGTACCAAAAACCAAATCTTTAAAACCTTTGTGTCCGTGGGAGCCCATTACTAAAAAATCGATTTCAGAATCGTTAACAATTTTCGCAATCGCGGCAGCGGTGCTTCCATAACCAATTTTGTAGTCGGCTTTAAAGCCTAAAGCAATTAGATCTTTGGCGTATTTCTTTAAATTTTCCTCGTCCAGTATCGTTTCTTGATCCATTACGTTTTTACCATGATACCTAGCCGCTGCGGTTTCAACCACATGAATAAATGTATAGCTTGCATGCTTTCCGCCTTGTATCAAAGCATTATTGATTATTTTTTCATCTTTTGATGAAAAATCTGTAGTAATTCCAATGTGTTTGTATTTGATGCTGTCACTTTTCACATAGCCAACAGCTTGCCCGTGAGGTACCAACAATTGTTTCTCTTTTTGCTTCGAGATAAACGGATGGATAAAAATGTAAATGAGCAAAGCCATTGCTGCCAATAAAACAGGAATTACCGCAAAATATATAATAAGCTCACTAGTATATCCTCCTTTTAACCAAGTACTAATTTCATCAATAACTAAATGGATGTTTAGATAAACGATAATTGCAGAACTCAACCATGCCAACACTTTCACCCAAGGTTTAATGGTAAAGTCGCCCATTAGTTTCCTATCGGAATTAAAATGGATAAGTGGAATAACAGCAAAGCCTAACTGTAAGCTCAATATTACCTGACTAAATATCAATAAATTCCCTAAGGAGTCTTCTCCGAAAAATAGTATTGTGCAAAAAGCGGGAACAATTGCAATTAAACGAGTGATGAGCCTGCGTAACCATGGTTGGATGCGAAGATTCAAATGACCTTCCATAATGATCTGACCAGCAAGCGTTCCTGTAATTGTAGAGCTTTGACCGGCAGCAATTAATGCAATAGCAAATAGCATAGGGGCAGACTTCCCAAAAATATTCTCTAAAAGCACAAAGGCATCCTGAATTTCTGCAACTTCATGATATCCGTTGACATAAAACGCGGCTGCCGCCAAAACCAAAATTGCCGCGTTTACAAAAAAAGCTAGATTTAAAGCGATTGTTGTATCGATAAAATTAAACTTTAGCGCTTCTTTAATTCCACTGACAGACCGATCAAACTTCCGGGTTTGTACTAAAGACGAGTGCAGGTATAAATTGTGAGGCATAACAGTAGCTCCAATAATACCAATAGCGATATATAAAGCAGAACCATTTAAACTGGAAGGAACTAATCCTTTTATTACATCTCCGTAAACGGGTTCCACAATAAGCATCTCTACGAAAAATGCCAATCCAATAATAAACACCATTGAAACTATAAATAGCTCTAAAGAGCGCATTCCTTTTTTGATTAAAAAAAGCAACAGCAAGGTATCAAGTATGGTTACGCTAATTCCCCATATCAATGGAATGCCAAATAATAGGTTTAAACCGATGGCCATACCAATAATCTCGGCCAAATCGCAAGCGGCAATGGCAATTTCTGCTAGAATATATAATGGGAAGTTGGCCCATTTAGGATAAGCATTTTTTGAAGCTTGAGCTAAATCCATACCTCCAACAATACCTAAACGAGCGCTTAGCGACTGAAGTAAAAGCGCAATTAGGTTAGACATTAGCAAAACCCAAATCAATTGGTACCCGAACTGCGATCCACCGGCAATGTCTGTAGCCCAATTTCCAGGATCCATATAACCTACGCTAACTAAATACGCAGGTCCTAAGAATGCTAAAATACGTTTCCAACCTTTCCTTTTGTTGGTGGTTACGCTTCCGTGAACTTCGCTAAGCGATTTTAAATCGTCATTTAAGCTCATCTATGGGTTAAAACTAATTGATTTAAATGCTGTTGTAAAAACATATAAACTTTGAGTGTTACAAATCTATTAATTTTCTAAAAAGACCTGCATTTTTTTTAGGCTCATCTAAAAAAAAGATTTAGAAAAATTTATTGAAGTAAAATGCCTGTTTTGTGAAATATAATTTGGGATATGAGGAATAAATCTAATTTTGTAATAAATCATCAATTATGGAGCTGGATAAAATAGATTTCAATATTCTTAAGATTTTACAAGAAAACGGTAGAATCACTAATCTTCAATTATCGCAACATATTGGGCTTTCTCCAGCGCCAACTTTAGAACGGGTTCGTAAACTCGAGAATTCTGGCTATATAAAAAGCTATCATGCCTTGGTTGACGAAGAGAAGTTAGGTTTGGGAATCAAAACCTTTATTCAGGTATCTTTAGACTTTCACCAGCCAGATACCAGGGATATTTTCTTAAATGAGATTGCAACCATTAAAGAAATTACAGAATGCCACCATGTAACGGGGCAGTATGATTTTTTGTTGAAGGCTTATGTAAAGGATATAAAAACTTACGAGCAGTTGATTATGCAGAAAATAAGTAAAATATCTGTTGTTAAAACTTTTCAGACGATGATGATCATGTCTACAAGTAAGAAAGAGCCGATAGTTCCTTTAGAATATTAAATATTTAAACTCCATACAAAATAATTAACCAATAGCTGGGATATGAAAAATGTAACGCTAAAGCATTTGGCAAGTAAGCTAGGTTTATCTGTTTCTACGGTTTCAAGAGCCTTAACAGACAGTTACGAAATCAATGTTGAAACAAAAAAGCGAGTAAAGGCATTAGCAGAGGAGCTAAATTACCAGCCAAATCCCTTCGCGGCATTTTTGCGCAAACATATTAGTAAAACAATAGCCTTAATTATTCCCGAAATTTCAAACAACTTTTTTTCTTTGGTGATTAAAGGAGTAGAAACAATTTGCGCAGAAAAAGACTACTATGTGCTTATTTATGAAACTCATGAAGACTATAAAAAAGAGGTGCGCATAACCAATCATTTAATAGGAGGTAGGGTTGATGGCGTTTTGATTTCTGTAAACTCTGAAAGTGACAATTGCCAGCATCTGCAAGAGCTGGTAGATAGAAACGTTAAAATGGTGATGTTTGATCGTGTGGTTGAGAATTTTAATGCTTCAAAGGTATACAGTGATGATTATGACAGTAGTTTTGCAGGTGTAAGCCATTTGGTTAACCGAGGTTGCAAACGCATACTTTTTTTAAAAGCCGGTGATAAACTCTCTACCATGCACCAGCGGGAAAAAGCATATTTTGATGTTTTGGAGAAGAATAACTTACCCAAAGATCCTTCATTTGTTAAATCGTTTGTACCTTCTAAAGAGATTGATTTAGAAGATTTAACAAAGTTTATCGTAGAAAAAAAGCCAGATGCTATTTTCTGCTCAGTAGAACGTTTGGCTATTGGATGTTACGATATTTGCAATAATCTGGGTTTGAATATTCCTAACGATATTAAAATCATCACATTTTCCTGTCTAAACGTTGCCAGACTGTTAAATCCTTCTTTATCAACAATATCGCAACCTGCGTTTGAAATTGGAAAAACCGCAGCTAGGCTTTTGCTAGACGAAATTGAAGGTAAAAACTTAGCTGATGGATTTGCTAACCTAAGTTTACCCTCAACTATTATTAAAAGAGATTCGACCAGAAAATCACTTTAGGTCAAAATAGCGAGGATTGCTTTAACTTTTAATAAGCATTCTTCATACTCTAGACTGGGAATAGCGTAATAAGTAATGGCGCTACCCACCTGAAAGGAAAGGTATTTATTAGTTTCATTATATAAAATCGTCCTAATAATTACGTTGAAATCAAAATCACCATTCGGAGAAAAGTAGCCCACGGCTCCAGAATACATTCCTCTTTTTGTATGTTCAAATTGCTCCATTAATTCCATGGCTTTAATTTTTGGAGCACCTGTCATACTTCCCATCGGGAATGTATTTCTTATAACTTGTACACTGTCTAGTTCAGTTTTTTTAATACAAATTATAGTAGATATTAGGTGATGAACTTGTTTAAAGGTATGAACACCAAACAGTTTTTCAACCCTTACTGAGCCTTCCTGTGCCGATTTTGTAAGGTCGTTTCTTACCAAATCTACAATCATCACGTTTTCTTGTTGCTCTTTGCTACTTTCCTTTAATTGAGCGATAATTTTATCATCTTCCTCATCAGTTAAACCTCTTTTAGCAGTACCTTTTATGGGCTGTGAAATTAGTTTTTCGCCACGTTTAGCCAAAAAACGTTCTGGTGTAGCCGCAATAATATGCCGATCAAACCACTTAAAGTAGTTTGAAAATGGGGTAGGAGATTGACTGTTGAGTTGGCGATAAGTGTTTAATGGATCAATTATAGCATCACTAGCGTAGAACTCCATACAGAAATTAGTTTCGTAAATATTGCCGATACTAATTTGATGGATAATTTGCTTAACCGTATTTATGTAATCTTTTTTACTAAAGCGTTGCTGAATGGCTAGTTTTTTGGCTTTTACCGGCTTTTGAACCACGACACTGTTAATCGCGGTCCAAATTTCATCAGCGTTTTCGCTGATGATTTCTAACTCTTTATCTTTTAAAATTAAAATATGCTTGGGTACAAAAAAGAAAGCATCAGGGAATTCAATATAATCGGTATTGTTAGAGCTAAGTGGCTCGATATCATTTTTTAAATCGTAACCAAAACCTCCAAAAATCCAGCTATTTTGGTGTTTTAGGTTAAATGCACTTATCTCTAAAAAAGAGTTGGTTTCTACAAAATCTGCAGGGTCGGCAGCGATTGCAAAATCAAATTTCGTATAGGGGTCGGGATATGAATTAGAATCTAAAACACAGTAAACCTTAAAATTGGATGCCCAACTTTGTGCCTTAGCTTTAAATTCTTCTAAATTATTAAGGTGCAAAATCATATACCTCGCTAAATTAGAATAAGCTTCGCTAAATCGGAGTAATTTTAAAATTTATAACCCGAAAAAACTTCAAAAAGCACAATTAACTATTGCTTGGAATAATTAAAACCGGGCAATTGGCATGACGGGTTACACTTTCTGCAACAGAACCAGAAATAAAGTGGTCAAACCCTTTTCTGCTGTGTGTGCCCATAATAATCATCGAGAAATTCTGTTCCTTAGCTAGCGATACAATCTCACTGGTAACATCGCCAATCAGAATATATTCATCTACAATTGTTTCCGGAGCAAACTTTAGCTTTAGATCCGCAAAAAGTCTTTCCGCATGTTCTTTCTGTATGTCCATTACATTTGGCAAAATCATCCCGGTATCTCCTAAAATAGGGTCTCCTGTAATGTTTGTGGCTACTGGAATTTGTGTAATATGTACTAAAGAAACGGATGCGTTTAGCTTTTTAGCTAAGGCAAATCCATAATCTGCAGCGTGATATGCATATTTCGAATCGTCAACTGCAATTAAAATACGCTCGAATGTTTGTAAATTTTCCATGTTAAATCGATTTATACTAAATTACGCAAAATTCAGACCACCTTATCTTTCTATGGAAAATTTTATAGGCACTTGCATTTTATCATCAATCCCTTTAAGGGCAAACCCTGCTCACCGATCCGAAATGATTTCTCAATTGCTTTTTGGTGATACCTTTGAAGCTTTTGAAGAGAATGGAGAGTGGTTACAGATTAAAACCCAACACGATGCGTACATAGGCTGGGTAGATGCCAAGCAGGTTGTTACCTTAAAAAATGAGGAGCTTGAATTGATAAACAACCCTGCCTTTTTAACAAATGAAGTGAATACGATGGTTTTAAAAGGACCATTAAAATCTGCAATTTATTTACATGCTGGCACAACTTTACCCTTTTATAACGATGGGAAATTTACGTTAGCGGGCGAAAATTACCAAGTAACATCAAACAATGTTTTTGTGCCAAATGCCGAAGATTTTGAAACGAGTGTTGTGGAAACTGCTCAAATGTTTTTAAATGTCCCTTATTTATGGGGAGGTAGAACGCATGCCGGAATTGATTGCTCGGGATTTGTTCAAATTGTTTATAAAATGCTTGGTTTGCGTTTGAGTAGAGATGCTTGGCAACAGGCAGAACAAGGTGAAATTGTTGATTTTTTAACCGAGGCAAAGGCTGGTGATTTGGCTTTCTTTGATAATGATGAAGGTAAAATTACCCATGTAGGCATTATGCTGAATAATAGTCAGATTATCCATTCCTCGGGTCACGTGAGGATTGATAGAATTGATAACCAGGGTGTTTTTGCAACAGACCAAAATAAATATACTCACAAACTAAGAATTGTAAAAAGGCATGTTAGTTTTTAGTTAGTTAGTTAGTTAGTTAGTTAGTTAGTTAGTTAGTTAGTTAGTTAGTTAGTTTTTTGAAGGGTTGAGTTTTTAAAAATTGAACAGAGAATGAAAAAGCAGTTATCTATAAATCAAAAAACGGAACTTTTATTGATTCTTAAAACACGGTTTGAGAAAAATAGTAAAAGGAACCCAAACTTAGACTGGGCGAAAATTCAAACAAAATTGGAAAACCACGAGCTAAAGTTATGGTCTTTAAATGAGATGGAAATAACTGGAGGTGAACCAGATCTTATTGCTTTTGATGAGCATACTGACGAATATGTTTTTTGCGACTGTGCTATTGAGAGTCCGAAAGAAAGACGCAGTTTATGTTACGACCATAAGGCGCTAGGTGCAAGAAAAGAAAATAAACCTAAAAACTGCGTAGAAGACGTAGCGAAAGAAATGGGTATTGAACTTTTAACCGAAGAGCAATACCAGAACTTACAAAAATTGGGAAACTTTGACAACAAAACATCTAGCTGGGTACAAACGCCAGAACCCATCAGGAAATTAGGTGGTGCGATTTTTTGTGATTTCCGTTATGGAACGGTTTTTACTTACCACAACGGCGCCGAATCTTATTATGCGTCAAGAGGATTTAGGGGAATTTTAAGGGTTTAGGATATTTATTGAATGATAGAAGTAGTGAGTTTTAAATAGTCTAAAAAGGAAGAGATTGTTGTTTGACTTCCCAGCTGTACGTTCCATCTTGTTTTATACAATTATTGCATTCGATTCTCAAAAAGGTAATATCTTTATCAAACCTAATTTACTAAACCAATAAAAAGAATGCTGCTTTTTAAACCATGCTATAAAGTCAATATAAAAAAAGCAGTTGCGAAGCACACAACCGTCTTTTTATTATTTACGTTATGCTTATCGGCAACAGCTATCGCTCAAAATACCCAAATTTCGTTTGATAAGCTTACGGTAGAATCGGGCTTATCACAAAGTGGCGTAATAGCTATTACGCAAGATAGTATGGGGTTTATGTGGTTCGGCACTAAGAATGGGCCTAATAGATACGATTCTAAGCGATTTGAAATTTTCAAACACGACAGGAAAGACAGTACTTCCATCAGTAGCAACCAAAATGTAAATAGTTTACTAACAGATAGTAAAGGAGATTTATGGGTAGGTACGCAAAATGGTTTAAACAAATATATTCCAGAAACTAAATCTTTTAAAAGGTATTTTAATATACCAAACGATAAATCGAGTTTGAGCAATAATACCATTAGGTGTTTGTATGAAGACAAGGTTGGAAACCTTTGGATAGGTACAGAGAACGGCTTAAATAGATTGAATGTTAACGGTAAATTCGATAGGTTTTTTTGCCAGGGCTCACCTGGTGATGGCTTGGTCAACAAGGTTATCAAAGCAGTTTTTCAGGCTAGCAATGGTGTTGTATGGGTGGGTACACAATTTGGTTTGGTAGCGCTAACCGAAAAAAACAATAGTTATAGCTATAAAACCTATTTTCATGATGATGCAGACATTACCAGTCTTTCGGATAATGATATCCATACTATTATAGAAGATAAAGAGCGAAATTTATGGATCGGGACACACTTTAGAGGAGCTAACCAGCTAAAGCAGGGTACAAGCGGATTTACACATTTTACATCAGAAAACAGTGGTCTCGTTAGTAATATTATCCGAAAAATAATAGTAGATAAACATGGAAAACTATGGTTTGGAACGTTAAACGGGATTAGTATTTACGACCCCGCTACGAAAAGTTTCCAAAACCAAACCCATAATCCCGAAGATCCCAAAAGTTTGAACCAGAACTCTATTTATGATATTTATGAGGACAGGACCGGTTCTGTTTGGGTAGGTACTTTTTACGGTGGCGTAAATGTTTATCACCCAAACGCAATCAATTTTCGTGTTTTTAAGCATTATTCTTATAAAAGTTCTTTAAGCAGTAATATTATTAGCGTATTAACAGAAGACAAGTTTGGAAATCTTTGGGTTGGTACCGAAGCCGAAGGGTTAAACCATTTCAATAGAAAGACGGGACTGTTCACGAATTTTAGTGTGGAAAAGGGTAAAAACTCTGTGAGTTCTAACCTTATAAAAGCCATTAGTATTGATTCAAAAGAAAACCTGTGGATCGCTGCTTACGACGGAGGTGTTGATTATTTTGATACCAGAAAAAATGTTTTTAAACATTACAATATATCAGACAATAAAATAGCAAGTATAAAACGCATCACTTACATATTAACAGATTCGCAAAAACGAGTTTGGGTGGGTACAAAAGGGAGGGGACTCTTTCTTTACAATATTTCCACAGATTCATTCAACCCCTTAAAAACAAGTACCAATAAGTATCATTTGCCAGCAAATAATATCAACTGTTTGTACATGGATAAGGAAAATACACTTTGGGTGGCAGCAGATGAAGGGCTTTTTTTTATAAAAGAAAATGCAAAAAGTTTTGTAAGAGTAATACTTAACAATAGCACCTATTTTAACCAAGTTAGTTTTATTACACAAAGTTTTAATGGTGAAATGCTGTTTGGTGGATATAACGAGGGGCTTGTTTTTTATAATCCGGTAAATAGAAAGTTTAAATTATACACCACAAAAGATGGGCTTCCATCAAATACAGTTGCAGGAATTATTGAAGATAACCAAAATAGAGTTTGGGTTAGCACAGACAAAGGCTTGGCCTTGCTGAAAAAAGGATTTATAAGAGTTTATGACCGTAACGACGGCTTACCGGGTAACGTTTTTAATTACCATTCTGCTTTAAAGGATAGTAATGGCACTTTGTTTTTTGGTGGATACAATGGTTTGGTAAGTTTTAATCCAGCCGATATTTTGGACAATAAGATAGCGCCCAAAGTTGTTTTTACCAGTTTGAGACTGTTTAATAAAGAAGTACCGGTAAAGGAAGGTAATCCTGTTTTATCAAAATCGTTAAATAAAACGGAGGCCTTAGTGCTAAATTATCAGCAAAATGTTTTTAGTATCGATTTTTCGGCCTTAAATTTTGTAAAACCTAAAAAGAACAAATATGCTTATAAACTTAAAGGGTTTGAGCGGGACTGGAACGAAGTTGAAGAACCTACGGCAACGTTTACCAATTTGCCTGATGGGAAATACACTTTATTGGTGAAAGGCAGCAATAATGATGGTGTTTACAACGACATACCTGCAAGTTTAGAAATAATTATAAAACCACCATTTTGGCGTACTTGGTGGGCATATCTGGTTTATATACTGGCGTTTTTAGCCTTGCTTTATTTGGTGATGAGGTTTTTGCTGATTAGAGCTTTATTAAAAAGAGAGCATAATATACATCAGATGAAGTTAGATTTCTTTACCAATGTATCGCATGAAATACGTACGCCACTTACCTTGATTTTAGCTCCTTTAGAGAAAATAATTCAAGATACGCAGAATAATTTCGCACTTAAAAAGCAGTTGCTGGTTATCGATAAAAATGCAAAACGTTTAATGAGACTGGTAAACGAGCTCATGGATTTTCGAAAAATTGAAAGTGGGAAAATGCAACTTAACCTATCGGTAGGTAACATTGTGAGTTTTGTAAACGAAATTTATTTATCATTTCAACAATTGGCGCAACAGCAACAGATCAATTATACCTTTAAAACCGACCAGCAAGATATAGAGCTTTATTTTGACAAAGATCAGTTAGAAAAAGTGATTTTTAACCTGTTATCAAACGCATTTAAGTTTACAGCGCAACATAATGCAGAAGTTGCGGTAGAAATCAGTCAGCAAAATCAGCATATCTATATCAGAATAAAAGATAACGGCGAAGGAATTGCAGAAGAGGATAGCGCTAAGCTTTTTACAGATTTTTATCAAGTGCCAAACCATCAACAACGTAATATAGGTACGGGTATAGGGCTGGCATTATCAAAAAGTATTGCAAAGCTACATCATGGCGATCTGGTTCTGGAGCAAAATGTCGATGATACCAGTTTCTGTTTATCATTGATGACAGGTACTTCGCAGTATAAACCAGAGGAAATAGCTATTGCAGTTTCGTTTGAGGAGACTAGTTTATTTCAACTCAATAAAAATCTCGAAGAAATTGCTGTTGATGAGTTAAAGAAAAAAACATCGATTGTTGGCAACTTACCTTTGTTGCTGGTGGTTGATGATAATAAAGATATTAAAGATTTTATTGTAAACACGCTTAATCCATTTTATCAAGTTATACACGCTAACGATGGTAAAGAAGCATTGTTGCTTGCTTTTGAAAAACTGCCAGATGTAGTAATAAGTGACGTAATGATGCCTGAAATGGATGGCTTTGAACTTTGTTCGAGATTAAAGACAGATATTAGAACCAGTCATATCCCTGTGGTATTATTGACGGCCAGGTCTAGCGAACTGCATGAGTTAGAGGGTTTAAAAACCGGAGCTGATGTTTACTTAACCAAACCGTTTAGTGTTACAAAACTTCTGGTTATTGTAAGTAACCTCATTGCCTTACATCAAAATATGCGGGAGAAATTTTCGCAACAGTTTTCATTGGAGCCTACAACGATAAAAATAGAATCTTCTGATGAGGAATTTTTAAATAAAGTATTGAGTTTGTTAGAAGATAACATCAGTAATTCAGAGTTTAACGTAAACCTTTTTGCATCCGAAATAGGAATGAGCACTTCAGTTTTTTATAAAAAGATTGATGCGCTTACAGGCTTAACCGTTAACAACTTTATAAAATCTATCAGACTAAAAAGAGCGTTTCAGCTGTTGCAACAAAAAGCTGGCAACGTTTCTCAAATTGCTTATATGGTTGGTTTTAATGATGCACAGTATTTTAGTAAAGAGTTTAAAAAGCAGTATGGAAAACCTCCGTCTCACTATGTTTAAAATGAGATTTAAGTTTAAAAACTGACTTTTAAGAATGTTCTGCAGGTTGATTTACTTTTGTCACATTCATCTGTTTCGCACAATTTGGCGTTATAAAATTTGAAAATAACTGTGCAGCTACCTCCGAAGGAAACCGAAATATTATGCAGTACTTTCTAAGTGCTAAATTTATAAAGCTCTTTACCTTTATCGTCAATTACTAAGGCAGTTAAAGCTTTTTCGTTTGCTGTCAAGGTAATCAAAGTGCGTTCTCCTTCTTTAGGTCCGCCTCCAATAATCATCGGAAAGTTATGGTCTTTTTGCGCTGGGTAAAACCCGTGTTTATGGGTATGTCCGCATATCATTAGGTCTATTTTATGTTGGTTAAATAAAGTGCCAAATAGTGCTCTACAATGTAAAGTACCATGCAGTTTGTCTGAGTGGTAATGAGGAATGTGCATGACCACCACTTTATATTTAGCTTTTTTAAAAGCTTTACTTTTTAACTGTTTCTTTAACCATACCGCTTGTATCTCTCTATATGAATCGAAATCTGCGAAACCAGAATATTCTTTATGGTTATCTTCTTTATCTTCTCCAGTATCTAAGCAAATAAAATGTACCGGTCCGCGGGTAAATGTAAAATATTGAGCTTTGTTTACATTTTCAAAATAACTTGGGAGCTGTCGGGCAAACTTTCCGCGAACTTCATGATTGCCTCTTAGGTAAATAAACGGTATTTCGGTAGAGAAAGTTTCTGCACATGGATTTAGTAAATTTGCAACAATTTGAGCTTCATCCGTTTGATAATTAAACATATCGCCATTGAGCACCACAAAATCGTAAGGATTTTTGCCGTTCAACCCAATCAGGTGACCAATAGATGCTGGCCTGTCGTGGATATCATTCATTATCAGTAAAGTGACTTCTTTTTCTTGCTGGCTTACGGTTTTAAAGCTGTAAATTTCGCTTCCTATCGTAGTGCCGAATTTAATTTTGTAGGGTTCGTAGCTTTCAAAATCTTTAGAAAAAACCTTGTAATAATAACGTTTTCCGGGTTTAAGCCCGTTTAGCGTAATACCGTGAACACGGTTGTTCGCCTCAATCAAGCCTAAATTAGAGGCTTGTGCTTTGTTGCCTAATTGCTCATCCAAACCATACTCCACCCAGCTGTAGCAAGGTTTATTGGTAATCCATCTTACCGTAATTTTATCTTGAGATACGTTCTGTAAATAAGGCTTTGTTGTAAATGAATGATCTGTGTCAGCATTGGGTTCGATTTCTTTTGCATTTAAGTCTCTGCCACCTCCCAAACTTATTACGGCGCTTGTAGTTAATGCAATATTCAGAAAACTTCTTCTCTTTAATTTCAGATCGTTCATGAGTACGTTTTGGTTTATTTAACTTAAAATATTGATTATTATTCACTTATTTAGATAAGTGAAGTGCAATGACTTGCATACAAGTTCAAATACGAACTATTCCTTTAGAGCTTCTTCCTTACCAACAGCTATTTATGTACAAATCTCGCTCATAAATCGAAGATTATAAGAATGTTTTTTAGCTTAGTATTAAGGATTCTTACCCAACTCGGTACTAACATTCTTTTTTTCGTTTCTTTTGCTGAGATTGCTCATATAGCTTATCAAAATGCCAGAATAGGTAAAGAATACCTCAACTTAAATTTCGTAATTGCCCAATTGGTATCGTGGATGATGCTATGTAAGATTAACAGTTAGAGAGATAGATATGAGATTCAAATTCCAGGCGATCACAGCCTTAGTTATTGGATGGGGGAGTGTTTCGGGACAATCAACTAATCAACAATTAAAACTTTGGTATAATTCACCAGCCAATGCTTGGGAAGAAGCCTTGCCATTAGGCAATGGAAAAACAGGAGCAATGATTTTTGGTAAAGTAGCGCAAGAACGGATTCAATTAAACGATAATACTTTATGGTCTGGTTCTCCGGATCCCGGAAATATTCCCAAAGGGCCAAACATTTTACCCGAAGTAAGGAAAGCGATTTTTGAGGGTGATTATGACAAGGCGGCAGAACTTTGGAAGAAAATGCAGGGACCTTATTCTGCCAGATATTTACCGTTGGGCGATCTTAATTTGTATTTTAACAAGAAGGACACGCTGACTAAAAACTATCATCGCGAACTGGACCTAAAAACGGCAATAGCTAAGGTAAACTATGAATTAAAGGGTGCTAAATATACCAGAGAAGTTTTTACCAGTTATCCTGATAAAGTGTTGGCGGTTAAAATTACGGCAAATAAAAAAGCATCCCTTAATTTCGAAATAGGTTTAAGTAGTAAATTGCGTTACCAAACCAACTCTAGTCAAAATAACGAAATTAAACTGACAGGTAAAGCACCAAAGTTTGTAGCCAATAGGGATTATGAGAAAGTTCAGGTTGCGTATGATGAAGCAGGCGGAGAAGGAATGACTTTTGAGATTTTGGCCAAGGTTAAAAATGATGGAGGAACGGTTTCAAGCAAGAACGGAAGAATTGTAGTGAAAAATGCGAATTCGGTGACCATTTATCTAACGGAAGCAACAAGTTTTAATGGTTTTGATAAATCTCCGGGATTGGCAGGGAAGAATCCAGCCATTGAAACACAGCTGAACATGAAGAAAGCCTTTACCAAAAGCTTTGAAGAACTGAAATCAACACATATTAAAGATTACCAGAATCTTTTTAACCGCGTGAGTTTTAGCTTAAACAATAATGAACAGTTGGCAGCAGAACCTACAAACGAAAGGCTAAAGAATTACACAGAAGCCGATCAGGGTTTGCAGGTTTTGTATTATCAGTTTGGGCGGTATTTAATGATTGCTTCTTCCAGACCGGGCTCCAGACCAACAAACTTACAAGGTTTATGGAATGATCATGTACAGCCACCGTGGGGCAGTAATTACACCATGAACATCAATACCGAGATGAATTATTGGCCTGCAGAGAATGCAAATTTATCAGAATGTCATCAACCGTTATTTGATTTTATTAAAGAGCTTTCTATAAATGGTGCGCAAACCGCAAAAGTAAATTATAACATTAAAGAAGGCTGGGTGGCGCACCATAATTCAGATTTATGGGCAAAAACTTCTCCTCCGGGCGGTTATGATTGGGATCCGCGTGGAATGCCGCGTTGGTCTGCCTGGCCAATGAGTGCATCGTGGTTAAGCACCCATTTATACGAACATTATATGTTCACCGGCGATAAAGAGTTTTTAGCAAAAACAGGCTATCCGCTAATGAAAGATGCTGCCGAGTTTATGCTACACTGGTTAATTAAAGATCCAAATTCAGACTATTTAATTACCAATCCTTCCACTTCGCCAGAAAACACCGTTAAAATTGATGGAAAAGAATATCAGCTTTCTATAGCGTCCACAATGGATATGTCTATTTTGAGGCAGTTATTTACAGATTTAATCCGTTCGTCAGAGATTTTAGCTATCGATGAAAAGTTTAGAAAAGAGTTGATGGTTGCAAGGGCTAAGCTGTACCCTTTTCATATTGGACAGTACGGACAATTGCAGGAATGGTTCAAAGATTGGGACGACCCGAAAGATACTCATCGTCATATCTCTCATTTATTCAGTCTTTTCCCGGGTGATCAAATATCTGTATTCAACACGCCGGAACTTGCTAAAGCCGCAAAACAATCTTTGATTTTTAGAGGAGATGTAAGTACGGGTTGGTCTATGGCTTGGAAAATAAATTGGTGGGCAAGATTGCAGGATGGGAACCACGCCTATAAAATTTTGCAAGATGCTTTTAGATATATGGACCCAAATGAGAAAAAAGAGCAAATGAGCGGTGGCGGAACTTATCCAAATCTGTTTGATGCACATCCACCTTTTCAAATTGACGGTAATTTTGGCGCTACAGCCGGCATTACGGAAATGCTACTACAAAGTCAGGATGGAATGCTTAACATATTACCTGCTTTGCCTGATGCGTGGACAGAAGGAAGCATTAAAGGAATTAAAGCCCGTGGCAATTTTGCGGTAGACATCAGTTGGAAAAAAGGAAAATTGGAACAAGCTAAGATTTATGCTGTAATAGGAGGGAACTGCCGATTGAGAACAACAATACCTGTGAAAATTTTAGAAGCAGTTGATTTTACGGATGAAAATTTTAACCCTTTGTTGAAAAAGCCATTTGTTCCAACGTTTGAGGTAGTAAAGAAACCAACGGTAGAACTGGATATTAAAAAAGGGTATTTGATCAACTTCAAAACGGAAAAGGGAAAAACTTATACCATTGTCCCTGTTGATTAATAAATCTTTTAGTTTTTAATTTAATAACGCTTTAAAATTATGAAAAAATTACGGTTGCTGTTTTTTATCGGTCCTTTATTGGGGCTTCAGCTCTGCGCAATTGCACAAACCACAGAGTGGAAAGAGGTAGAACCTGGAGTATGGAAAACCGTAGTTGGCAAACCTGGAGATTACAATTTATTAACTGCTGCAGGAGCTAAGCCTAATCAGCAAGCTTTAGAAAAATTGGGCTCGGCAGAATTTCCGTTACAAAAATCAGAGATTGAATTTAGGGTAGAAAATGGAAAAACCTATTTAAGGTTCCCGCTCAAAAGAGAAGAGCAACTGTTCGGGTTTGGTCTAAATTTTCAGACGGTTTACCAAAGAGGTAAAATTTTAGAATTGCATGTTGATCACTACGGAGGTAAAGACAATGGACGTACGCATGCTCCAGTTCCTTTTTATGTTTCCTCAAATGGCTATGGCGTATTCATCAACTCGGCAGAATATATTAAGGTTTGGGCAGGTACGGGCGTTAGAAAAGACAGTCCAAACTTCCCCACGCCGAAAGACAGAAATACCGATAAAAAATGGTCGTCTCGCCCATATTCTGATGCGGTAGAAATGTTAGTTCCTGCAGAAGGTGCAGAGATTTACGTATTTGGAGGGCCAACTGCTTTAGATGCGGTTAAAAGATATAATTTGATGAACGGTGGCGGAGTTTTACCTCCAAGATGGGGTTTAGGTTTTACCCAACGCGTAATGACTCGCTCTACAGAAAAAGATGTAGAAACAGAAGTAGAAAATTTCAAACAAAAAGGCTATCCTTTAGATTTTATTGGGTTAGAGCCGGGTTGGCAGAGTAAAGCTTATCCGGGTACTTTTTCTTGGGATAAAAACCGTTTCCCAAATCCGCCAGCTTTTGTTAAAAAAATGATGGACAAAGGAGTGAGACTTAATTTATGGATTAACCCTTATGTTTCGCCAGACGCACCTTTTTATAAAGAGATTTTGCCTTATACCGCTTCGCATACGGTTTGGTTGGGTGTAATTCCAGATTTTACCATGCCCGAAGCTCGCAAACCATTTTTCAATCAGCTAAAAACAGACCAAGTAGACATCGGCGTAAGCGGTTATAAAATAGATGAAGTTGATGGTTACGATTATTATTTGTGGCCAGATGTAGCCAAGTTTCCATCGGGACACAGTGCCGAGCAAATGAGACAGACCTACGGTTTGTTAGCCATGCGCTATACCGTCGATTTATTTAAAGAACGCAACCAAAGAACCTACGGTTTGGTTCGGGCATCAAACGGAGGAGCCTCTGCATTGCCTTATGTGCTCTATAACGATTATTATAACCATGAAGATTTTATCACGGCTTTAATCAATAGCGGTTTTGCCGGCGTATTATGGACACCAGAGGTGAGGGCTTCTAAAACTGCCGAAGAATGGTTACGGCGCTTCCAATCCAACGTTTTTTCTCCCATGGCTATGATTAATGCATGGTCAACCGGTACCAAACCTTGGACTTACCCCGAAGTGGAAAAACAGGTTAAAGAATTTGCATTGTTGCGGATGAAAATGATGCCTTACTGGTATTCAGAATTTGCTAAATATCATTTTGAAGGAATACCGCCATTTAGAGCGATGAATTTAGAGCCAGGTTTTAAGCAGGAGCTGCATGGAGAAGGCGAAAAAGAGGTAAACCTACAAGAAAACCCGTATGCAGAAGCCGTTTCTAAAGAAATCAAAGACCAATATATGGCGGGTGAAAACTTGTTGGTAGCGCCAATGTTTACCGGTCAAACTTCTCGTAAAGTAGTATTGCCTAAAGGTAAATGGTTTGATTTTTATACCGGAAAATTTGTGGGAGATGGTGAAGTAATTACCGTAACTCCTGGATTAGATGTGATTCCGGTTTTTGTAAAAGATGGAGGAATTGTGCCAATGATGCCACCTTTATTGCATTCGCCAAAATTAGGCGAAAAAGTGAATTTAGAAATTAGGTATTACGGTACAAAGCCGGGGACTTATCAGTTGTATGACGATGACGGAGAAACTTTTAATTATGAAAAAGGTGCTTATAGTTTTAGAACTATCAGTGTGACTAGAAAGGCTGATAAAATTATAGGGAATATTGCCAAGTCTGAGAAAGGGAAACCTAATTCCTTTGCAAATATTACGTTTACCATGATGACGAAATAGAAACTTTCGGAAGCAAATTCCAGCCAATATCCTTGATTAAAATGCCAAATAGACAAAGCGATTTAAAGTTTAAAATTGGTTACTTGTATATTCCAATTTAGTTGGATGCCAATTTTCAACTAGTTAATAATCAATTGTATGAAATATATCTATCTTTCCTTAATCGGTTCATTGCTATTTGTTTGCGCTTGTAAAAAGAAACCACAAGTTAAAGTGGAAACTCAGCCACCTGTTGTAGTTCCGCCAGTTGTTGATCCACCAAAAATACCCACCAATTTAATTTACTTAAATAGCGATGGGCGTTTGCAGTATAATTTATTCGCCAATCAAGGGGAAACCAATAAGATCAACAAAATTCCCGATTTTTCTATGGCAGGTTACAAAGGCGGAGGTGTAGCCATCCCTAAAATTACAGAGATTACAAAGACTTTATCGCCATTGGCAGGAGATAACCTCGCTCAAATTCAATCAGCAATAAATGAAGTACAAGCCTTGACTCCAAATGCTTCAGGGATTCGCGGTGTAATTTTATTGACGGCGGGGACTTATGATGTGAGCAATACCATTTCAATTACAAAAAGCGGAGTTATATTGAGAGGAATGGGTCAGGGAAAAACCGGAACTATCTTAAAGGCAACCAAAACTGCTCAGCATACATTAATCAGCATTAAAGGAATTGAAACACCCGTTACCAAACAACTTAATAAAATTACCACAGGATATGTAGGTACCGGAAAAATTGGTTTCAAAGTGGAGAGCAATGCCGGTATTATAGTAGGAGATAAAATTGTTGTTTACAGAACGCCAAATCAGACATGGATTGATGATTTGGATATGGCACAATACGGTTGGACCGCATCAAGTTATGCTATTGGTTTTGAGAGAGAAATTGCGTCGTTGGCAGGTGATAGTATTACTTTAAATGCCCCAGTTGTGGATCCAATGCAAAAAAAATATGGTGGTGGTGCTATTTATAAAATTAATCCGAGCCAAAGAGTAAGTAATTGCGGCATAGAAAATATGCGTTTAAGTTCTGTTTTTTCTGGAAATGAAGATGAAAACCATGCTTGGGTAGGGATTGAACTTGAGCAAGCAGAAAACTGTTGGGTAAAACAGGTTACGGCAATATATTTTGGATACGCTTGTGTAAGTATCAGTTCTGGTTCCTACTATAATACGGTAGAGGAATGCGCCATGCTTTCACCAAAATCAATCACCACCGGCGGAAGAAAATATTCTTTCAATCTCTTTTGGTTTGATTCCTCGAAGCTCTGCTTCGATTTTTTTGTAATTTCGGTATGTGAGCGAATATATTCATAAGAAGCATAATGTATCAGTTTTATTATATCATTTTGTATGTCCGGCAAAATATAGGCGAGTGGTATTCAGTGAAGCGGTTGATATCAGTCTAAAAGAAATTTGTGTTGAGATTTCTAAACGGTATGATATAATTTTCATTGAAATTGGGACAGATAAAGACCATGTTCATTTTCTGATTCAGAGTGTACCTATTGAAAGTCCAACAAAAATAATTAGAACTGTAAAAAGTATCACAGCAAAAGAGATTTTCAAAAGACATCCTGAGGTTAAGCTGAAATTGTGGGGCGGAGAATTTTGGTCTAAAGGGTTTTATGTTAACACAGTTGGGAAACATGGAGATGAGAGTACAATTCAGAATTATGTAAAGTCTCAAGGAAAAGCAGAAGAATATAAAAAAATACACAGTCAACAGTTAGAAATGTTCTAATACCTCTGGGGCTCTGCCCCGAGGTAGTTTATTTTGGAAGGCGCTGCCAGTTTTAATTTATTCCAAAGGTGTTATGCTGATGGCGGTAGACACGATTTTGTAACCGGATCAAGAGTGCCGGGACCAAACGTGTTTTTAGATTGTGTGGCAATTAATACCACTGCAGATATTGGTCCGCACCACAGGTGGTCAACCGGTCTGTTGTTCGATAATATTTCTGGTGGACAAATTAGGGTTCAAAACAGAGGAGCAAGCGGTACGGGACATGGCTGGGCAGGCGGGCAAACCTTGTTTTATAACTGTAAATCATCCAAAACCGACATTAAAGTTGAAAGTGCTAAAGGAAGTTTGAATTGGGGTATCGGTTGTATAGGAACCAGCAAATTAGGAACCGGATACTGGGAAAGCTGGGGAACGGAGGTGAGTCCCAGAAGTTTATATCTTGCGCAGTTGAAAGACAGGTTAGGCGAAACTGCAGTACAGAATATAAGCACTAAAGCACAAAGATTGGGTGGTATAGAGTCACTTCTAAAAACTTGGGCAGGAGAAGGAAAATTAAATGAAGAATAGGGAAGTGAAAAAATTAATTGTTTGTTTAGCGTTATGCTTGTTTACTGTTTCATCTTTTGCACAAGATACTGGGGATGAAGATGCTTCGATGAAAAACGCTGCTACCAAACGAGACAATGAAATGATTGAGGAGGCTAATAATGGCTGGTGGAAAAACTCCATGCAAAGTCATGATCAAAGAATTGAATGGTGGCGTGAGGCTAGGTTTGGTATGTTTATTCATTGGGGTGTATATTCTGAAGCTGGCGGTGAATGGAAAGGAAAAAAAGTGGACGGTTATGCCGAGCATTTGATGCGAAAGGAAAAAATAACGAAAGAAGAATATTTAAAGTTAGCCGCTCAGTTTAATCCAACAAAGTTTGATGCTGATAAATGGGTTAAAACTGCTAAAAATGCAGGGATGCATTATCTGGTGATTACTGCGAAACACCATGACGGTTTTGCGATGTACCCATCAGATTATTCTGGTTTCGATATTGCTGATAAAACTCCTTTTAAAAGAGACCCGATGGCAGAATTAAAAGCTGCCTGCGAAAAGTATGAGATGAAATTCGGGTTTTATTATTCTCATGCCTTTGATTGGGAAGACCCGAATGCGCCGGGTAATGATTGGGAATACAATAACCCCGGGGGCGATAAAAACTTATTTGGAGGTAGAAATTGGTTTGATATACACCCTGAACTACTACCTAAAGCTCAAAAATATGTGACCGAAAAATCAATTCCTCAAATTCAAGAACTGCTAAAAAAGTATCATCCGGATATTTTATGGTTTGATACCCCACATAAACTACCCTTATCCGACAATTTAAAGATTTTGAAAGCCATCCGCGAGGTTGATCAAAATGTTGTTGTCAATGGCAGACTTGCTCGTACATCGAACCAAAACTTTGGCGATTATGCAAATACCGCAGATAGGCCAGCAGAATTTTTTCCGCTTAAGGGAGACTGGGAAGCCATTCCAACTACAAACGAATCTTACGGTTATAGTAAATATGATGAAAGCCATAAACCAGCCAGTCATTTTATCCAATTAATTCCCAATGCAGCATCAAGAGGTGGAAATATTTTAATGAATATTGGGCCAAAAGGCGATGGTACTTTTGATAAAAAAGACCAGCGTATTTTAGATAGCATGGCGATATGGACAAAAAAATATGGAGAATCAATTTATAAAACTACAGCTTCACCATTGCCTTTACAAAGCTGGGGAGTAATCACCAAAAAAGATAGCCTACTTTATTTACATGTTTTTAACTGGCCAAAAACCGGAAAATTATTGGTTGGAGGCATTACAAATAAAGTAACTGAGGTTTACACCATGGCTGATAAGAAAAAAATTAAAGCCTCGGTATCGCAACAAGGAAATCTGATTTTAGATTTGCCCAAAAATTCGCCAGATCCTGTTGATGCCGTTTTGGTGATGAAAGTAGATCAACCTATAAAATCAAACGGTTTAAGATACTTGGATGTTGATGCAGCACTAAATAGGCTACTTGCTTTTGATGCCGAATTGAACGGAGATGGTCTTTCTTACGGCGATGGTAAAACAAATAAATATTATGTAACCGGCTGGAAAAATAAAAATCAGTTTTTAACTTGGGATTTTGCGCTATCTAAAGCAACTAATTTCAAAATTGTTATTAAATATATCCAAGAAAAAGAGAATTCAGGAGAATTTAATATTACCGTTGGTAGCCATGTTTTCAAAGGAAATGCGGACAACTCCACAGATAAAGAAGGCTTAAATATAAAGGAAATCGCCATAGCCGATTTGCCTGCCGGTAAGCACCAGTTAAAAATTACTGCTATAAAAATTTCGGGAGTAGAATTGATGAGAATATTAGAAATTGATTTAATACCAAACAATGCTAATAAATAGTAGTATTCAATGTTGTCAGGCTGAGAGCGGAGTCGAAGCCTTTGCAAATGACCCTTTGATTCCGATCAGGGGGGTAATTGCCACAATATCATTAACTAAACAATCTTATTTGAGTTAAATCCTAACTCATCAAGCGTGGTAATAAAGGGTTTGAACATAGCTAAAATCTTTTATAATGAAGCTAATAAACCTTGAATCCAGATAGATTACTATTGCCTTATTGAAAAAAAAGTGAATTTCTTTGGCATTTTATAAGCCAAAATAGCTTAATCATTAGCTAATGTAGCTCATCATTACGCGAGCACTTTAATTTAAATTTGATAATTGAGTATTTTGTGAAAACCGGCTAAATACTCAGCCAAAAACCAATTAATTTTTATAACCATAATTAAATAAATGAACATTAGGTTTTTACATAGCTCTCTTATTCTAAAGATAAACTAGAGGCCTAATTTGAGTTCTTAAAAGTTATTATAGCCAATATTGCGTATACATTTGCTAAAAAGGTAAAATAATACATCTTAAATTTTCTATTACTTGCAATTATCAACTAAACTAAATAAATCTAAATTATGGGTCAACATTACCTCTGTTTTAATACAAATCAGATTCTGTTTCGTGATGAAAAAAAGAACATCGTTTCAGTTTCGCAAACAAAATTAACCAATCTATTAACTCTTATTAATTAAACATGAAAGTAATCTACATTATAAACCAACTAAGCAGTTGGTTTAAAGTCAGCACTGTTATTACCTTGTGTTTCTTTCTTTTATCGTCAGGTACTCAGTTATATGCGCAACAACCTATTGTTGTAAAAGGAGTGGTGAAAGACAAAAGTGGAGAATCGCTACCGGGTGTCAGTGTTAAAATTAAAGGATCAAAACAAGGAACAGTAACTTCTTTAGATGGCGCATTTAGTATTAGTGTGCCACAAAAAAGTACTGTTTTAGTTTTTAGTTTTTTAGGCTTTGAAGACAGGGAAATTACCGTTGGCGATAAAAACACACTTAACATTGCCATGAACGAAAGTCTTAGTGCTTTAGATGAAGTGGTAGTGATTGGTTACGGTCAAGAAGTTAGAAAGAGAGATGTTGCTGGAGCTATTTCATCGGTTAGTGCGAAAGAAATAGAAAAAAGACAGCCTATTAATCTTTTTGATGCTTTACAAGGAAAAGCGGCTGGTGTGTTAATCGTTAATGACGGTGGCGGTGCGCCGGGTGCTACAGGCTCTATTCAAATCCGTGGAAATTCTACGCTTAATGGCGGTAGTGGTCCTCTGTATTTGGTAGATGGAGTTATTAATGAGGATGGCTCATCAATTAACCCAGCGGATATTCAAAGTATAGAAGTACTTAAAGATGCAGGATCGGCTTCTATCTACGGTGCAAGAGCTGCAAACGGCGTTATTCTAATTACTACAAAAAAAGGAGTATCAGGAAAACCGAACCTAAACTTAAGTTATAACCATTTATTTGGGAGGTTGGCTCATGGGATTCCAATTAATAACGCTGCTGAAGTTCGGGAGTTTAGAGATATCCAAGGTCAAAATAGCAGCCAAGATTCTTTAAACCCTAGTTTTAATGCTGATAATGATTTGATAGACTTGTTGATGGGGAATTTAGCCCAAAAGAAGGAACTAAAGCTAGGTATTGGTGGCGGATCAAAAGATCTTACCTACTATGCCAGTTTAAATTACCTTGATGATAAATCTATTATTATAAACAGCTACGCTAAAAGATTGCAGTCTAGAATTAACGTAGAATATAAATTCTCCGAAAAATTTAAATACTCAAATAATATATCATTTTCTTGGCAAAAAGGAAATGCGATTCCGATTGGAAATACGGTAAGAGTTGTTATTGATAGACCTGCTTATTCATTGATTTATTATCCAGACGGTTCCTTAACCAGTTATGTGGGCTCCAAAAGAAACCCAATTGCAAATGCACTTTTTGAAAAAGATGAAGACGAAACTTTTGGTAGTCAGTTCAATAACCAAATAGTATATAAAATTCATAAGGATTTGCAATTTACTACGCTGTTCAATGTTAGATTAGATAATTTTCAAAACACTTATTTCTCTCCTCGTTTCATATCTGCAAATAAAGATCAAAATGCTGGACGAAACGAAATGAGAAAGACATTCTCGTGGGAATACCAAGCATTTTTTAACTACAATAAAAAAATCGGTAAAGACCATAACATTACCAGTTTGTTAGGTTTTAGTGCAGACAGAAGAAGATACGATCTATTCCATACCGAGTATTTAAATAGTGTGAATGAAGAGATTTTAGTTACGCTTCCAGATTATCTTACTGCTGCTAAGACCTATACTAATGCATCCGCAAGTACTACAGCGTCTGTATTTGCTAGAGCAGGTTATGATTACAAGGGCCGATATATTTTAGCAGGAACTTATAGGCGAGATGGTTCTTCTCGGTTTGGAGGAGATAGAAAATCGGGAGATTTTTACTCAGGTACTGTAGCGTGGAGATTCTCAGATGAAAAATTCATGAACTGGTCTAAGAAATTTTTGGAAGATGCGAAAGTTAGATACAGTTATGGACAGTTAGGTAACGATAAGATTGGTGATTATGAGTCTGTAACCAAGGTTGGCTTTTCTGGTAATTACAACGGAATAGGAGGGGCAGGATTGTTATCAGTTTTTGGTAATAACTATATTCAATGGGAAACCACTACACAAAGAAACTTAGGTTTAGATCTGAGCTTTCTTAAAGGTCGTTTAAGTTTTACAACTGATTACTATATAAAAACTACAGATGACTTGCTTTACAGCAAAGAACTGCCGAAAGAGACCGGTTTTTCTAAAGCACAGGTCAATTTAGGTTCTATCCAAAACAAAGGTGTAGAGTTTAACGTAGGAGGAATACCAATTGTGAATAAAGATTTTTCGTGGAATGTAAATGCTAACGTTTCTTTTGAACGCGGAAAGATTGTGAAATTGGCAGATGGTATCCCTTTCTTTGCAGGTAATAAGTGGTATGCTGAAGAAGGAGGAAAGATTGGTAATTTTTACGGCTGGACAAACTTAGGTGTTTACCCATTTAATGAATCTAACGCTTACAATGATAACTGGGAGAAATTAAACCTGGTATTAGGTACTGACGGACAGCCCCTTTATGAGTCAGGAAAGCCTGTTTATACCTTTAATGGCCAAAACTACAACGGTACTGTACATAACATGTATGCGCCAGATGGTAAATTGAAAGGTGGTGATGCGGAATGGTTGAATATCAGACAAGATAGTTTAATTGATGATGCTGACCGTCACATACTCGGTAATCCAACACCAGATTTTTACTTTGGTATAGTGAATTCATTTAATTACAAGCAGTTCTCTTTAACATTTATGTTCAACGGAGCAATTGGAGGAGAAGTTTATAATGCGCTTAAATACAGACAGAATTATCCGTCTAACACAGGTGCTGGCTCTCCAGATATGGTTTATAATTCTTGGAGAAAACCAGGAGATATTGCAAAGTATCCTTACTATAAGGAAAAAAGCAATAGAGGTAATCAAAAAGCCAATCAAAATAGTTTATATGTAGAGGATGCATCATTTGTGAGACTTTCTAGCGCTAGGTTTTCCTATACGCTACAACCTAAACCTGGGCAAAATCTATTCTTCAAAGGACTTACCGTATATGTGTATGGAAATAACCTGCTAACATGGACAAATTATACAGGATTTGATCCAGAGTTTAGCACAAACAATCCCTTAACACCAGGTGATGATGATGGAAGATATCCAAGAAGAAGAGAGATTGGACTTGGACTTAATGTAAACTTTTAAATTTAAGATGATGAAGAAATTAATCACCATATCAGCTTTAAGTGTTTTGATAGTGTTAGGAAGTTGTAAAAAATTTCTGACCGAAAAACCTTTAGCACAAGTTGCTTTAGAGCAATTTTATAAAAATAAGTATGACGTTGACGCGGCTGTTGCAGGGATGTATTCCGCTTTTCAACTCACAATGGTTGGAAACTCGCAATACACAGAGAACTATCTTTATTGGGGCGAATACCGCTCAGACAATTTTGATAGAGCTATTTCCTACACCAAAGATTATACTGATGAAATCGCTTTAAATTCGCTTACCCCAACAAATGATTTTTCGGATTGGACGGGTTTATACAACGTTATCGGTAAGTCCAATAATAATATCAAGTATATTCCTAAAGCTACAGCTTTAGATCCACAGCTTACTCCTGAGATTTCTAATAGCTATATGGCGCAAGCTTACGCTATGAGAGCAATGAGTTATTTTTATATAGTAAGGGTTTGGGGTGATGCTCCAATTTGGCTAGAACCTTATGAAGATTTGAAATCTCCAGCAGCAAGACCAAGAGAGTCTAAAGATAAAATCATTACCGAAATCATCGTTCCAGATTTGGAAAAAGCATATGGTATGATAAAAAAAGGAGACAAAGCGAATATTTTCTATATTAACGAAGGAGCTATATGCGCTACATTGGCTGATGTGTATATGTGGAAAAAGGATTATCCTAATGCAATTAAGTGGATACAGAATTTGTTTAAGGCAAAATCTGCAACCAACACATTGTACGCAGGGATTGATGATGGTAATTTACAACCTAGCGCAAGCTGGAAGAGTATTTTTACAAACCCTACTACAAGTAAAGAAACCATCTGGAGTATTCATTGGGATTATGTTAAGAATGGTTGTGCTTGTATGCAAACCTCTTGGACTGCAAATAATAAGCAGATAATTGTTGATGAAGATATTTTTAGTTCTTGGTTTGCAGTTCAAACTTCACCTACACCATCACCGGATATCAGACCAAAACAGACTTTAGATGTGTACCCTGCCACCGGTAATAAAAGAGATAGGTTAGTAAAATGGTATCCAACAGCGGCTAATCCAATAGCTGCAGATCCTTGGCCAGCTACTAACCAAACACTTCCTGTTTACTTAACCATGTATCGCTTGTCTGATATGTACCTGTTATATGCAGAAGCATTGAATGGTACCAATAATCCAACAGCTGCTTTAAAATATCTGAATTTTGTAAGAAAAAGAGCGGGTGTGGCAGAGTACTTACCTGTAGACCCATTGGTGACGGGAAAAGAAGCACTAGAAGATGCTATTCTCAATGAACGTCAAAAAGAGCTTTTTGGTGAAGGTAAAAGATGGTTTGATTTAGTGAGAACAGATCATGTTAAAGAAGTAATGGATCCAATTCTTAAAAGAAGACAAATTGCAGCAGGAAACTTAGACGCACCAGGATTTATCGATCCAACAAACCGTGTGCTTTGGCCTATCAATAGAAATGTACTTAACTCAAATACCCAACTAGTACAAAACGCTGGTTACACAGATTAATAAAGACATTATGAAAAGTTTTAAAACATCATTTAAAAGCATTTTTGCAATCGCATTGGTTGCGATGGTTTGCCAAGCATGTACTTTGTTTGATATGGATCTGCAGAAAAAGTACGAATATAAACATGACACTTTAGATCCGAACATTAACATCACGGCTCGACAGTTTTTAGAAGATAGATCTTACGGGGTAACGCCTGCAGATACGGTCTTCAAATGGATGAGAAAAGGTTTAGAGTACGCCGAGATTGACTTAGCCGAGTACGAAAAGCCAGGAAGAACTTTCTTTTTTCTTCATAACGAAGGAGTGAGAGTGATAAGCGGTGGTAAAGTAACCGCCGGTTTATGGTTTGATTTTCCAATTGTTACCAGCGTTAATCCAACCACCGGAGTACCTGTAACCAGGCCAGCAACAAAGTGGGAAGATTACCCTAAACAAGATGTTAAAAATTATTTTCTTTATCTGATTACAGAAGGGGATTATAATTTTGATAAGCTTACCATCACCAATAAGGCTGTTCAAACATTGTTACCTCCTAATCAAATTGCCAGTAAGCAATCCTATTTAGGCTTTTTGAACGATGGAAAAGGATTTGACCAAGAGGGGAAAATGAATTTGAAGCTGGTGAACAATAATGATTTAGCTCCGATTCAGATCAACGACAAAACTAATGATCGTTCTGGAGGTTATATTGCCACCAATGGTATAGTTCATGTTTATGGCATGAAGAGTCACTACACCATCTATCCTTTTAGGTAATAAGCGCTTTATCCCACATTGATGATTAGATTGGTGACTCGCGGAATCCAACCTGCTAAGATCATCAATGTGGATATTGCTTATTTAACCACCAACAATTCACCTATATAAAAGGTCAATAAACCCATTAATTAGCCTTTCCTTTTTTAGCAGCGAAATCTTATAGTTCATCACCACACTTCTTTAATGTTCAAGGAACAAAATAAAGAGGGCTGGGTGAGATATGATTTAACATGGTGTATTGACTGAAATTCTACGTCACCAATTAACCAAATTATAAACTAAAATTGAAAAATCATGAAAAAAGAAAAGTTAATGTTGCTTGCTTTGGCTTCTGCCGGTATAATGTTGTCCAACTGTAAAAAAGATGCTGAACAAACAACAACACAGACAGAAACAGTCGATAAAGTGGTTAAAACACAAGCTGTACAGTCGGTGTTATTTAATGGAGATGCAACTAACGGAACGTCTATTTGGAAAGCAATTAACATTGAGGGAACTGGAGCACTTTCTACAGTGAATGATGAGACCGGAACTTTGGTCTGGAAGTATCTGAAACCTTCGGGCAGTCACCGAACAGAAACCAGAGGTGCAGTAGGTTACCAAGCTGCCGAGGGAGATAATATCTACATCGGTTGGACCAGTAAAATCTATATGCCAACAAATTTAAAAACAGAAGCTATATTTCAGTGGAAATCATATCCCACTACTGGTTCTCCACAAAATCATCCTTTAATGATTAGGACTAAAGATGGAAAGCTAGAATTACAGCATTTTGATGCTAACCATACCGCTACGGTGCCTTGGAATACAACTATTTCTGTAAATAATTGGTTAAAATTTGTTTTGCGAATTAAAGTTTCGCGTAACCCAGCTGTAGGGTATATAGAGTTTTGGTACAACGGCGTTAAACAAACCTTGTCTAACGGTACCCAGCGTGTATATTGCCAAACATTAGATACCTATGATTGTGATCCGAAGTGGGGCATTTACGGTGGTGATGCATCACAAGCAACACATTTTGTGAAGAAAATCCGTATTGGAACTACTTATGCAGATGCTGCGCAATAAGTAGAAATTGTTTAATTATGATAATTAAGAAGGCGTAACTAATAAAATTGTTACGTCTTTTTTATTGCTTCAAATGTAAAAGCTTAGATCGTTTAAACACTAACAACTTAAATGTAACCATTGCCTTTCGAGTACCTTTTTTAGTGATTAACCCAAACCCGTAAAATATTGCCAATAAGAGTTACTCATTAGCCAAAATTGCAGAGTAATTCCTGTTTAAATAGTGGTAATATCGTAATATAATGTTCATTATCAATTATTTATAAAATGTTTTTAAGTCAAAGATGATACTGTTACGTACATCTGGAGGAATCTTTAGATATGCTAGGGATCTTATTGACCGTATTAAAATTGCAACCATAATTATAATTGAGCATGAACCACAGCGAATGAATTAAACCAATTATTATACATATAAATTAAATTAACATGAAAAAACTAGTACTATTATTTAGCTTCTTTTTTATAGCTTATCAGGTTAAATCACAAACCTTTAGTGAAGATTTCGAGAGTTATACTGTTGGAGATTTAGTTGGACAAGGAAACTGGGTAGCAAACTCCAAGTACGCAGGTGTTTCCATTAAGGTCGATGCCACTAGTCTTAGCGGAACAAAATCGGCTCATATGAATCCGGGTGGTAGTGCAGGCGACGGTCCGGTTATCCCTTTTAATAATGCGGGCATTTCATTACTCAAAAACGCAACATCGGGCACTATTTACGTTTCATTTTTAGTGAGATTTTTAGCTGTACCAAGTAATGTAAATGGGAGTTACTTCTTTTATTTGGCTGATTTGTCAACTAGTCCAAACAATACAGATGGTAGGGGTAGAATATATGTTAAACCGGAAATGACTACTGATTTAATTCCTGTGCCTACAGGTAAATTTGCTATTGGAGCGATAGGAAGTAGTAATAGTGCCGTTGATGTAACCTATACTCCCTTTTCTTACGAGCTTAATAAAAACTATCTTATTATTGAAAAATACGAAAAAAATTCGGTAACAACCACTGCTGATAAAGTAAGTTTATGGATTTATAGCAATGGTCAAACTCAAAATACTACAGAAGGAGTTGCTACGGTTACAAATACGAGTGAATCAGCAGTAAGCAAAAAAGATATTCAAGGTCTTGGCTTTAGAACATTCAACTCTTCCGATAATATTATTATTGATAATATTAAAGTAGATCAATCTTGGGCGAACGTACTTACTGCTGTACCGCTTCCCGTTAAGCTAACTTCATTTACTGTAGCTGTTCAAAATAGCAACGTAAAATTGAATTGGACAACAGCGTCAGAACAAAATAATTCTCATTTTGAGGTATTACGTTCTGAAGATGGCAAGGTCTTTAATAGTTTAACGAGTATTTCTGGAAATGGAACTACACAGTCAAATAATAATTACAGCTATACAGATGCGAGTCCGCTTTCAGGTACAAATTATTACCAATTACGTCAAGTAGATTTTGATGGAAAATCAGAACTATCAAAAGTTGTAGCTGTTAAAGCAGATCTAGTACAAACTGACTTAAAAGTTCATGCATCTTCTGCTGATGCGGATATTCATGTTTCGGTATATGCTTTAGCAAAAGGAACAGCAAATGTTACAATCTCAGATGTATCAGGCGTTCAATTAGCTACATTAGATGTTCAATTATCAAAAGGCTATAATGTTTTACAATTACCAGTGCAAACTAAGCCCGGCGTATATGTACTTACTTTAAAAGTAGGGGCAGAGGTTACTAGTAAAAAATTTATCAGTCAATAAAATAAATGGTTTACTTCACTTTAATTTGTGGGGTAAACCATTTTAAATTATTTCAAATTCTCCCTTGATAAAGTATGGCGAACATAGGCGAAAAAATTGGGCACAGGAGTTTATTACATAAAAATATTCCAAAGCCACGCTTTAAAAAGCAGCTTTCGTAAGCAGAGCCAATATTGCTGAGTAGATAGGCAATCAAGCATATCAAATTCATAAAATTTATCAAGTAATTAGCTTATTAAGATATGGGGAATACTCTTTCCTATTGTTCATCATTTATGAAAAATGTTTCTATGAAAGTATTATTAAGATTTTTGGTATTTTGTTTCATTTTGCCGATAGCGATTTCGGGATGTAAAAAATCAAAGCAGGTAGAAAAAGAACCTCCGATAGTTGTCCCTCCTGTAGAGGAGCCTGCTTGCAAATCTTGTAAATTAATTTCTTCAGCAGCAGAGTTAGCGGCGCTTACACTTATTCCCGGAGATACTATTATGATGAAATCTGGCGACTGGACTGATCAGAAACTGGTTTTTAAGGCAAAAGGAACAGCGCAATTACCTATTGTACTTATAGCACAAAAAGCAGGGAGTGTAAATATGAAAGGGGCATCTTCTATTCAAATAGATGGCGAATATTTGGAAGTAAGCGGATTAAATTTTAGAGGGGGGAAGTTAACGGTCGGACAATTTATTATTGATTTCACCTCAAGTTCGAGTAATTGCAGGTTAACCAATACCGCTATTGTGGATTATAACCCTACCGATGCAACTATAGATTATCGTTGGGTTTCTATGAATGGCACAAAAAACCGCTTGGATCATTGCTACATCAAAGGCAAATCCCATCAGGGAGCAACAGTTGTTGTTTGGGGTAAAAACTCTTCTTTGGGCCATCGGATAGATCATAATTATTTTGGCACCAGACCCGATTTGGGAAACAATGGCGGAGAAACCATTCGTGTAGGAACCAGCGATTATTATTTGACGCAAAGTAATGTTACGGTTGAAGACAATATTTTTGATAAATGTAACGGCGAAACAGAGATTGTTTCTAATAAAATGAGTAACAACATTATTCGTAATAACTTGTTTTTTGAAAGCCGCGGAACGTTAAGTCTTCGTCATGGCAATGGCACAGAAGTTTATGGGAATTATATTATAGGTAATAATTTGGCTACCGTCGGTGGAATTAGAATTATAGGCGAAAATCATCTTGTTTACAATAACTATATTCAGGGTTTAAAAGAAACCGGGCAATTGTGTGCAATTTCCATTATGGACGGTGTACCAAACTCGGCGCCGAGCGGATATTTTCAGGTTAAGAACGTTAAAGTTGTAGGAAACACCATTGTGAACTGTGCAGAAGCTTTTGAAATTGGCGCAGGAAAAGGAGGTAACGACCGCACTGTGCCACCAGCAAATTGCACTATAGCTAATAATCTGGTGCAGCAAAAAGGTGGAGCAACCCTTTTAAAACTAGCAGATACACCAACAGGCTTTACTTATACAGGTAATATGGCCTATGCAACCGGAGTCACTATGCCAGAAGGTTTTGTACAGATTACTCAACAAATGGGAACAACTACATTTGGTACTTATGCGCCACAAAGCGGCCATCCGGCGTTTGGTGCTTTTCAAGGAACTTTTCCTTTTTATACATCTACTGATGTTGGTGCAAAAGCACTGGGCGATACACATAATGCCCTTTTAAAGGGTGAGGGAATTGGACCAACATGGGTGCCGGGTTTAGCAGCTTCGATAGTTATAAAAGCGCAATAAATTTTTAAGAACCAATTTTAAGATATAAAACAGTTAAAAAAAAATAAACTATAAAAACTTGTTCATAGGCGTTTGAGCGCTGTTTAGCTAAGGTTTGGTTTACAAAGTATTTCTTTCAAATTCCTTCTCCCCTTGGTGCGGGGACAACCTTCAATACATGAAAAATCTAAAAGCTATTCTTGTTTTTGTTACGCTCATGGGCGCTAACCAAGTGTACGCTAAAGTTAAAATAGCATGCATTGGTAACAGCATTACTTACGGTGCTTTTTTGCCAGATCGGCTATCGCAAAGTTATCCGGCTAGGCTACAGCAAATGTTGGGCGAAGGTTACGAGGTAACTAATTTTGGAGTGAGCGGTACTACCTTATTGAAAAACGGAAATAAACCATATTGGGCAACTACGGTTTATCAGTCGGCATTAAAAAGTGAACCTAATATTGTTTTTATTGCATTGGGAACTAACGATTCTAAGTTGATCAATAGAAAGTATTTACATCAATTTATTGATGATTATCGCGAGCTCATAGAAAGTTTTCAAAAACTAAAATCAAAGCCAAGAGTAGTTTTACTTAAGCCAATTACGGTTTTTACCGTTGATACAAATAAGATATGGGACAAGCCGATTTCTAGCATCATGATTCCGGCGCTAGAAAGGCTAGCATTTGAGGGAAACTTAGAAATTATTGACTTGCACAGCCTTTTTAAAGATAAAGAATCGTTGATGCCAGACAAAGTTCACCCCAATGCGGAAGGCGCAAATTTTATCGCAAAAAGATTATTTGAGTTTCTAGATACCAAATTTTATCCCTTTGATAGCTCAAAAGAAATCAAAGAAACAAAAATAGAAAAATCGTTTTATGGCTTTAAAGATTATCAGTTTACTTTTAAAGGACGTAAGGCTCATATTGTACAGCCTAAAAATGCCATAAAAGGAAAACCTTGGGTTTGGCGAGCCCGTTTTTTTGGCAACCAACCACAAGCTGATATTGCTTTATTAGAGCGAGGCTATCATTTAGTTTATTGCGACGTTGCAGAACTGTACGGAAATAAGCAAGCCATTCAAATTTGGAATAATTTTTATGTTTATATGCGAAAGTTGGGTTTAGCTAAAAAAGCAGTTCTGGAAGGTTATAGCAGAGGCGGAATTTACATTTATGCATGGGCGTCGCTTAACCCTAAAAAAGTAGCCTGTATTTATGCAGATAACGCCGTAATGGATATAAAAAGCTGGCCTGGAGGTTTTGGCGAAAGGGCCGGAAGTAAAAAAGATTGGGAAATTTATAAAGCAGATTTCGGCTACCAAGCGGATGAGCAAGCTAAAGCCGCAAACGATAGCCCAGTGGATAAAATAAAAGCTATTGTAAAAGGCAAATACCCAATGTTACACGTTGTGGCCGACGAGGACGACACTGTTCCAACAAAAGAAAACACCATACCTTTTGCAAAATTAATTACCCTCGCCGGAGGCAATATCACCATCATTCATAGATCGGGCAAACATCACCCGCATAGTTTAGCCAATCCACAACCAATAGTTGATTTTGTTTTAAAGGCTTCAAAAAAGTAAAAGATAAATATGGTTGTTGTTCTTATCCAAAAAAATCAATAGATGCTAAAACAGGCTAACTTAATGGAATTTTATATGATAATTTCCAATCAAGCTTATCAATTTGCCAAATTCTATTAATGCTTTGTGCTTTAAAAGTCCTTCTTTTATACAAATAATAAATAGATTCTTTATTCTAGCTATTTTAGCTCGTTAACTTGAGGTGAGTGCAGGAACTTGCTTGGCCGTAATAGCTGGGGAATAACATTTAATAAACCACCATAATTTTATATTTAAGGTATCATGATTAAAACATTTTTTGCTGTTGTATTTTCCTTTGCATTACTTACACAATCAGTGTCGGCACAAAAAGTACTGACCAAAGACGAACGCATGGAATGGTGGCGTGAGGCCCGGTTTGGGATGTTTATCCATTGGGGAGTATATGCGCAGTTTGCTGGCGTATATCAAGGTCATGAACAGCGTAGGGGTGGGGCAGAGTGGATCATGAACCGCTGTAAAATTCCAGTTGCCGAATATCAGGACACGGCCAAAAACTTTAACCCGGTTAAATACGATGCTGATGCATGGGTAAAAATGGCTAAGGATGCTGGAATGAAGTATATTGTGATTACTGCAAAACATCATGACGGGTTTGCTTTGTTTGATTCTAAAGCCAGTAAGTGGGATGTTGTAGATGCTACGCCTTACGGAAAAGATTTAATAGCTCCTTTGGCGGCAGCATGCCGTAAATATGGTGTAAAACTAGGCTTTTATTACTCGCAAGCGCAAGACTGGAACAACCCAGGCGGAGCTGTAGCAAGAAAGGTAATGAGCGAAGGCTGGGCAAATCCAGATTCTACAAAAATAGATGCCTACACTTTAGCTCATAAAGGGCATTGGGACCCAGCACAGGAAACAAAAACTTTTAACCAATATATTGATGAGGTAGCTGTGCCACAAGTGAAAGAGTTAATGACCAATTATGGTGATATTGCTGTTTTATGGTGGGATACGCCTACTAATATGACGGATGAAGCGGCATTGAAATTTCAAGAAGCTTTAAAACTACAACCAAATATCATTACAAATGATCGTTTAAAACGTCCTAACTTCCCTGGAGACACCAAAACTCCCGAACAAAAAATACCTACGGTTGATGAGCTAGATGGGCAAGATTGGGAAACCTGTATGACCATGAACGGGACTTGGGGTTTCAGAACGTCGGATCATAAATGGAAATCAAGCGAAACTTTAATCCGCAATTTGGTTGATATCGCATCTAAAGGAGGTAATTATTTACTAAACGTTGGTCCTAAACCAGATGGTACTTTTCCTCAAGAAAGTATTGATCGTTTAAACGACATCAGTAAATGGATGAAGATCAATAGCGAAGCCATTTACGATACAAAACCTAGTCCGATAGATCCAGTTACATGGGGACGTTGTACCCGTAAGAACTCTAAAAAAGGCACCACTTTGTACGTATCAGTATTTGATTGGCCTACAGACGGGAAACTGGTTATTCCAGATTTAAACCATAAAGTAAGCTCGGCAAAACTTTTAGATGGCAATATGAAGCTTAAAACTTCTTTTTCTAAAGAAAAAGGTTTAATTATTAACATCCCTAAAGCAGCACCCGATAAAATTGCTTCTGTAATTAAAATAGAAGTAAAAGGAAAAATGGAAACCAGGTTTTCTGATGCTGCAAAAAAGATGAAAACAGGAGAATTGGACTAAATTGGTTGGTTTATATTGTAAGTGGAAAGAATACCTGTACGTTTAACAATGTATGGGTATTTCTTTTTAGGTATAGGTTCAAAATATGCTAAGTCAAGCAACCATCCACATAGTTATAAGAATTCTAAGCCGATTTCCGGTTTTTATATTAAAATTTTTATATTAAAAGCTGTAAGTAACAAAATTAAAGTTCTAAAAGTTTAAAAAAATGAAAATCCTCAGAATTCTTGCCCTCCTAGTGTTTCTTTCTCCGTTTTATTCATCGGCACAAAAAGTCATCAAGCCTGTATTGGGCAATAATTTCAATAATGTTCCGGCCCGACCAAAATTGGTGGTTGGTATAGTTGTAGACCAAATGCGCTGGGATTATTTATACCGCTATGCGGATAGGTACGGTTTAGGCGGGTTCAATAGATTATTGAACGAAGGGTTTACTTGCGAAAATACGCACATACCTTATATACCAACTGTAACGGCGGCAGGGCATACGGGAATTTATACAGGCTCTGTGCCGGCAATTCACGGAATTTCAGCTAATAATTTTATCATTCAGGCAACTGGGAAATCAATGTATTGTACAGAAGATAGTACCGCAAAAACAGTAGGCAGCAGTTCTAAAGCTGGCGAAATGTCACCTGCAAATTTACTGGCAACTACCATTACTGATGAACTTAAACTAGCTACAAATTTTAAGTCAAAAGTTATTGGGATTGCGCTGAAAGACCGTGGCGGAATTTTACCTGCAGGCCACGCTGCAGATGCCGCTTATTGGTTTGATGATGCCAGTGGAAACTGGATTACCAGCACTTATTATATGGATGTTTTACCAACCTGGGTAAATAATTTCAATAGCCAAAAGCTTCCCGAAAAGTATATCAACCAAGATTGGACCACCTTATATCCAATTGATACTTATAGCCAAAGTACCGCTGATGATAACTTGTACGAGGGAAAACTAAGTGGAGAGAAAGCTCCTGTTTTCCCACATTATCTGTCCAAAATGTTTAAGGGAAATTTTGGTATAATAAGAACAAGCCCTTACGGAAATCAGTTAACACTTGATTTTGCCAAAGAAGTGTTAAAAAATGAGCAGATGGGCAAAGGTTCAAGTACAGATTTTTTAACCCTTAGTTTTTCCTCTACAGACTATGTTGGCCATAAATATGGCGTTAATGCTATAGAAACCGAAGATATTTATTTAAGGTTAGATAAAAACTTAGCGGACTTATTCAACACTTTAGATGCCACTGTTGGTAAAGGACAATATACCGTTTTCCTTTCGGCGGATCATGGCGCTGCGCACAACCCTGCGTTTTTAAAAGATGATAAAATCCCGGCTGGCGTTTGGTCAGCTTCAACGGTGTTGAAAAATCTGAATTTGGCACTGGAAAATGAATTTAAACAGGCAAAACTTGTATTAAGTTTTGGCAATTATCAGGTAAGCTTTAACAATAATTTAATTGAAAGCCAAAACCTAAATTATGAGGCTATTAAAGATTTTACCATAAAATTTTTAAAAAAGCAGGAAGGTGTAGCTTACGCTGTTGATATGGAAAAAGCAACACTAGCAAGTATTCCCGATCCGATTAAAAGCAGGGTAATTAATGGTTATAATCCAGAAAGAAGCGGTGCCATCCAAATATTATTAAAGCCTGGAGTTTTTTCTGGAAGCGGAACAACCGGGACAAGCCACGGTACTTGGAATCCTTACGACACGCATATTCCTCTGGTTTTTATGGGTTGGGGAATTAAACACGGCTCTTTAAATCGGCAAACCAGCATGGCAGATATTGCACCAACGTTGGCCGCTTTGTTACACATACAAGAACCTAATGGAAACATTGGTTTGCCCATTGAAGAAGTATTAAAGAAATAATATTTTTTATTCAAATAATTGAGAAGCCTCATTTATGAGTAAACTAAATTATAGCAGACTTTGGCTTGTTACGCTGGCATTGTCTTTTAGCACTATGCTACAAGCACAAAAAAAAGCAATTCTCGAAATTGTTTGCAAAAAGGACGCAACCCATATTGTTGGTATTCATCACGATACTTTAACAGTACTTAGCGGAAGCACTTATTCATACACCGTTGATACGCCAGAAAATGAGGGATTGGTTGCTATCCAAACAACGGTATCGCAATTGCTTTCGCAGATTATTGCTAAAGATGGTTCTGCACAGCAATATCAAGTCATCAATAAAGACGGATCCCCGAAAAATGAAGGGAAATTAGTTAGCGGTGATGCTTTAGTGGTGAAAGCAGCAAAGGGGAAAACCACCAAAAATTATAAAATCAGGGTAGATCCTTTTGCAATAGCAGGCAAACTTAGTTTAGAGCAGGATGAGTTAACAGTAAACACCGCGACAGACTTAACCATTTATTTTACGGCAGGGCAACGTAGCCCAGATGCAACCGTGAATATCTTTTTGCCAGAAGGTATCATATCAAATTTAGAGAATACCACCGTAAACGTGATTGGCAGGGGAGAGGTGAAGTTAAAAGACCTTGCAAAACAATCTATTGGAAGGGTTGGGGGCAATTATTCTTATTCAAAAGTAGGGAATGTAAGTATTTCAGCTTCTGCCGATGGAGGTAGTATACTCACTTTTAGCAATTTAGATTTGCGACCATCCAACGGCGCTGATTTAAAAATTATAATTCGGGATGTAAAGCTAAGTAAGAATGGCAGTTACAAAATCAGCGCAAATTACCAAACTACCCAACCTGCATTATTAAAAAGTGCAGGCATAGGTGCAGAAGAAGTATTGCTAAAGGTAAAACCAACCATCACCAGTTTTAAAAGAATTCCTTATCAAGATTTTTATTACAAAGAAGCTACTGATACTTACACTCGGGCGAGTTTTAGTTGGAATTCATCAGGCGAAAGCCAACAAATTGAAATGGAGCAGTCTTTAGATAATGGGAAAACCTGGCAGTTGTCAAAAAGCACTATCGATACTAAAAACTCACAAGCGGATATCATAAATTTGATTCCAAATAAACACTATTTTTTTAGGCTTTTGGTGAAAAACGGAAAGCATAAAGGATATTCAAACATCACACAATTTTACTCGGGAAAGTTGGATGTAAAACAATTTGGTATTGTTGGAGATGGCAAACAGGATGATACCGGAAAAATCAATAAAGCTATTTTATACCTGCACCAACTAGGTGGTGGAACTTTGCTTTTTAGCGAAGGTGTTTATCAGGTGCGAACAGTGCATTTACAGAGCAATATTTTTTTGTATGTTTCAAAAGATGCTACCCTAAAAGCCCTAAAAGGGGCGGATTCGCCAGAAGCGACTTGGTTTAGTGATAGGCAATATCGCTCAGGTTTATCGCCAACTGATTTAGGTCCGTATGAAAATCCAGAAAACTGGCTGACTAAACAAGACGTAGGGCATACCTTTTTTAAGAACAGTATGTTTTTTGGCGAACGATTAAATAACGTGAAAATTATCGGAAATGGATTGATTACGGGTGATGGAGATTTGGTGACGAGTGATAAAGTGATGAACAATGCTCCGGATAAAAGAGCTGATAAAATGTTTAGTCTGAAGCTATGCACCAACGTTGAAATTGGAGGAATTTACCGTCCAGAAGAATTATGGTACGATGCTCTTAAAGATGAACCTTATTACCTTGAAAAAGACGGTTCCAAGTTTTTTGATTGCGATAATATGTTGAAAATTGAGCAAGCCGGTCATTTCGTTTTATTAGCAACCGGAACGGATCATATCAATGTTCACGATACTTATTTTGCAAAATACAATCCGTCAAATGCTCGTGATATTTATGATTTTATGGCTTGCAATAATGTAAGTGTAACAAATATTTATTCGAAGATAAGTTCGGATGATATTGTGAAATTAGGTAGTGATTGTTCTTTGGGTTTCACTCGCCCAAGTGGTAATTACAAAATCCGTAACATTATTGGGGATACCAATTGTAATCTTTTCCAAATAGGTTCAGAAACAGCAGATGATATTATGGATGTTTGCGTGGATAATATTTATGTTTTAGGTGCTAACAAAGCAGGTTTTTCTATTTCTACCAATGATGGTGGCCACGTTAAAAACATCCATCTTAATTGCGGGCATACTGGCGAGCTACACAGTCGTTCTAAAATGTTCCGCACAACCACGCCTTTTTTCATTTCAATTTCTAATAGAGGGCGTATTTTGGGTGCAAATGCCAAAAGATATCGTTTTACTGAAAACGGACTTAAACATGATGAGCTATTGGTTACCAATGTGGATATTGGGAAAGTAGAAAACATCAGCATCAACGGAATAGATATTGCAGAAACGTATGCGGGAAGTTCTTTCAGGGGAAATAGATGGAAAGCTTACGATGGTTCTCAAGCCAAAGCAAGTCCTATTGTAGGGGGTTATGCATTGCCAAAAACTGCAGAAATAGAAGGTGGCTTAGATTTTAGTTTGCCCAATGGTTTGCATACAGGTTATATCCAAAATATAGCGTTCAATGATGTTCACTTTTTAGATAAAGGTGGAAACCCTAGCACCGATAGAGAAATGACTCCTCCGGAACTGGGAGTAGGGCAGTATAATGTTTCAAATCTTAAAGTTCAGCCAGCCTACGGATTCTGGGCCAGACATGTTAAAGGTCTAAGTTTAAACCAGTGTACTTTTAATTTTGAAAAAGAGGACAGCAGGTATGCTTTGGTTTTAGATGATGTTCAGAAGGCGAAATTATCGGCTATCAAAATGGTGAAAGCAAACGACGTAAAATCTATTATTTGTTTGATTAATTCTTCAGAGGTAATGATTAATGATGCCGTTTATTATCAAAATAAATGGGGGAACGCTCCTGCCGTTTTGCCTTTTACCAATCATCAAAGTGGAGTTTTTTCGGTTTTTCCTTCTTATTAAGTTCAAGTAAAATTTTAATCTGACCACAGAATTCTATACAAGCAGAGCCTCTACACTGCTGAAACGTTCATGTTGAACGCTAGTGAAACATCTCGCAAACAGGTTTCAAATGGCTATATGCAGACCATATTTGTGAGATTTCTCGTACCTCGAAATGACGACCTGAAGGTAAAGACAACTTAACTTCTCGCCAATCAGAGTCTCCTTTTTCGGGACTCTGCGTTTGTTTTTTTTACCACAGAGAACGCAGAGGTCGCAGAGCTGAATGGGAGCAATAGTTGACTCTATTAGTTTCTCTCCAAGGAGAACTTCCCCAATGCTGGAGCATTCGTCATGTTGAACGCTAGTAAAACATCTCACAAATAGGTTTCACATGGCTATATGCAGACCATACTTGTGAGATTTTTCGTACCTCGAAATGACGACCTGAAGATAAAGACAACTTGTGTCCAAGCAGGGTCTCTCGCAGAGGACTCTGCGCATCTACAGATCACCCCAAGAATTCATATATTTAAATATGGCAATTAAAGCCATCCACGATACCGTTGATAAAACATGGTTCATTACTTTTACATGTTTCAGTTGGATACCGCTGTTTCAAATCGCCGATTCATATGGTTTAGTTTATAATTGGCTTAACCTAATTAAAGAGAAATATTCAATTGATACCACGGCATTTGTGATTATGCCCAATCATCTCCACGCGATTCTGCATTTAAATACCTCAAACAATCTTAACAAAGTAATTTCCAACGGAAAGCGATTTATGGCTTATAAAATAGTGAAAAGGTTGAAATTAAAAGCTCAAGATGATATACTTTTAAAATTAAGGTAAGCCTGTTCAGTAGATGAAAAGAAGAAAGGTCAATTACACAGAGTATTCAAACCATCATTTGATGCAAAGGCAGTTTTAACAGATACTTTTCTTCAACAGAAATTAGATTATATCCATTATGAGTCTGTTTCTGGCAAATGGAATTTAGCGGATACTTTTATGGATTACGAACATAGTAGCGCTGGGTTTTATGAAAAAAATCTAGTAAATAAATATATTGCTCTTAAACACTATTTGGATTTAGAAGGGTAGTGCTATTAAACGCAGGGTCCTCTACGAGAGACCCTGCTAGGACATTGAAGCCCAAGTCAGGCTTCCGCACAACCTAATCCGCTAAGACTTGCGCTAGACAACGGTTTTACGTTATTCATTAAAAGGAACTTCACTAATCCAACGGAAGTCTCTATTAATTAACTTAAATTTTCGAAGATCAACGCTATTAAATGTTACAAGAATCGAATCTTGGTTAAATTCACCAGAAATAATTAACTGATTTTTATAGTTGGTCTTATAGTTTAGCGAATTTTCATGCCCTATTGTTATTCGTTCTTTGAGAGTATCTACTTTAAAATTGGTGTAATACGAAGTATTATCCATTAGTCTAATTCTTGCATTTCCGGGCCAGTTAACTACCAATTGTCTCCATCTAATATTATCTGTTAGTAAAGGAGATAAAGTATCAGAATTCATCACAAATGTCTCTACTTCATAAATTCCATATAGAGGTGTTTTTATAGCGGTATCTCCGATAATACGTTCACGACTTTTTATGTCTTTTATGGTTATGAAGAATACAATAGAGATAAAAGCTATTTTAATTCCAATAATCCCTTTGAGAGGTGCTCTTTTGAGAGTCGATGAGTTAAAAACGGTTAGTTTAGAATAGGTATTCATCACAAAGAAATTCCAAATCTGTTTAATATTGGGCAACAATAAGAAGATACATAAAACCACCAAGGCTGTTGATAATATTTTGACAGGTACGTCATAGAAATAATTAATCGCCATGATATTAATTGTGGTGCCTAGTGAGATTAAAGCGCCAAGAGTCACAGTTCGTCTATATATTAATAACATTCCGAGTAACTCAAAAAAGCCGATAAGAAAATTATAGCCTTTTGAGAAGCCAAAAAATGTCCATGCTAAATTCATCGGAGAAGAATTTCCATATGTATTTGTAAGTGTATCTAAGCCTGGGAAAGGAAATTGAGTTTTGATGATTTTTGACATCCCATACTGCATTAAGATTATAGCTAAATAATATCTAATGATTAACCTTAGCCAAAAGTATAACTGATAGTAATTCTTTCTGTCTTTGTCTATATAAGTCCACATAATGGAAAAAGTTGTAGCAACAATGATAAGAGAAAACACGAGCAGATAATCTGATGTGGTATCTCCGCCTCCTTTCCATTGAAATTTTGTTTCATCGGAAATTGAGAAAAAATATTTACCTGTAAAATTTATAATGGGTTGTAATATTTTGATTAATATGATTGGATCTTAAATAGAAAGTTAAATCCAAAAACATTTGAATAAAAGAACACAAAACTTGATAGTAAAATAAATGTAAACCGAAATGTGGACTTTTGTAGAGAGGACCAATGAATGTTCTCGTTTATAATATTATTGTCGGTTATAGATTTCATAAATATTGTTTGATGAATTTGTTGTGTGCTTATTTATGAGTGCATTTTTTAACAGTAAATTTAATCGAATTCTATTAACCTTTCTCCTTATTATTTCTTCGCCCTCACAATTTTCACTTGACCAGCCGTAATTTCACTTGCTTTATTTTGAAAATTATTACGAACGTAGGTTAAAACATCTGCCACTTGTTCATCGCTTAAAAAATTAAGCGGAGGCATTGGGTTGGTGTATTCTTCATCATCAATTATTACACCGGTACTCATCCCTTTTAAAAGGATATTGATTAAACGAGTTTGATCTCCCAAAACATAGGTGGTTTTAATTAAAGGAGGATTTAAATTGGGTACACCACCACCATCTGCCTGATGGCATGACAAGCAATATTTTTGATAAACCGCTTTCCCTTTTAACATCGTTTCTGCAGAAACTGGTGGCGTTGCTTTCTGTTGCCCTAAAGCGGTTAAAGCTGTTACTATACTCAGCAGTAGCGTAAAGCCTAAAAACTTTTTCATAACTAATTTTTAGGGTAAGTGATTTTATAAATAGTTCCTTTTACATCATCGGTAACGTATAATGCTCCATCTGGACCTTGCGCTAAACCACATGGGCGGTGCTGTGCTTCTCGGGTCGATATTACTTGCTCAACGCCAGAAAAACCATTTGCAAATATTTCCCATTTACCCGTTGGTTTGCCATTTTTAAAAGGAACAAAAGCTACATAATAGCCTTCTTGAGGTTCTGGCGAACGGTTCCATGAACCGTGAAAAGCGATGAAAGCACCGTTTTTATAATGCTCAGGAAACATTTTGCCCGTATAAAAAAGCAATCCGTTGGGGGCCATGTGCGCTGGAAAACCCATTATTGGATCAATAAAATTCTCTTTAGTTTCTTTTTTTCCATCGCCACCGTATTCTGGCGCTATAATTTTCTTTTTCTGAAAATGGTCATAATAGATGTAAGGCCAGCCAGCATTATCGCCTTCTTTTATTTTGTAAAAAGTTTCTGATGGTAAATCTGCTGATTGTTTTTCGGTATAAAGGTTTGGCCACGAGCTGTTCAAATTGTCTCTTCCATGTTGCATCACATATAAGCTATTGTCCTGCTGGTTCCAATCTAAGCCCATCACATTTCTTAGTCCAGTGGCATAACGCAACCCTTCTTTGTAAGATTGGTTGAGCTGGTCGGCTTTAAATCTCCAGATACCGCCCATAGAATCCAACAATGGGCAACCGGGTCTTCCAGGCGAGTTTAAACCTCTGTCTTGTTCTTGACAAGCATTGGAATAAGCCCCAATATTTACGTAAATATGGTGGTCGTTATCTAAAACAATTGATTTGGTTTGGTGCTGTTTCCCGGCTATTAAACCAGTGATGATTTTTTCGGGATGCTCTGGGTCAATAACATGTTCTTGTGCATCTAATTTGTAGCGAAACACTTCCCGGTCAGACGAAGTATACAAATAGCCATCTTTAATGGTAATGCCTGTTCCCGCGTAATCGCCAAAGCTTTTTTTGATGGTGAAAGTGCCGTTCTTATCTTCATCTGTGAGCCATAGAATACCTTTCCCGTTTAATAAACGTTGCAGTTTAACATACACTTCGCCTTTGCTTGTCACTGCAATATGCCGAGGCCTTCCGGTATTCTCAATTATTTTAGAAGCCTTAAACCCTGCGGGTAAAACTAATCCGGCGTTCTCGGGTGTACTTTTATTTTCTTGTGCAGATGCAAATGGAAAAAGGAATAGGTAAACCGCACTCGAAAGAATAATTATGGAAGTTTTAGTTTTCATTCTCTGAATTTTAATCAAGGGATTTTGTTTTTTCGATTTAGTACATTATTAACCTGAGTTGTGTTATTAATAGCATTTGGGCGTTCGAGCGGGCTTTTCGTTGCAATCTTTTTACGCTGAAGAAGCGCAAAAAGGATTTTCACTGCAATCCCTAACGCAAATCTTTTCCAATTCAAAAAAAACCTTTATCAATAATAATTGGTTATTTTCAATCGAATTCAGGTTATTATATAAAGAAATTAACGAAGCAAGGCAGTTGCACACCATAAAATAGGGGCTTGCCCGTGTAAATCGCCTATGTTTCTTTTTCTATCTAAGTAATATTGTCTGCTGTTTTTCTTGTTTGTTCCCTCACATACTTCACGTACATCACCATCGGCATTCAAGTAAGAAACCAAACTTAACCAACCTTTGCGAGCGGCTGTGCCATAAGTTTTTTGATCTAACCAACCATTTTTTACGCCTGTTATCATGGCAAAAGTAAACATTCCCGTAGCCGAGGTTTCTGGCCATGCTTCTGGGTCGTCAATTAACTGTCGCCACATACCGTCTTTGGTTTGGTATTTTAACAAAGAAGCCATCATTAAACGATAACCTTTCATGATTCTATCGTAATCGGAATTGCTTTTCGGAAGCGAGCGCAGTAATTCGGCCATTCCCGCTGCCATCCAACCGTCTCCTCTTCCCCAAAAAAACGGAACATCTGGAGCATGGTAAAATAAGCCGTTGGGCTGTTGCAGCTGGTCTAAATAAAACACCATTTCTTTGGCTGCCCTTGCAATGTATTTTTCATCGCCGGTAGCTCGGTAAGCTTGAGACTGTATGGCAGTAATCATATACATATCGTCAATCCATAGTCGGGTTTCCCAGGTTAAACCCATGTCATAGTATTTTTGCGAATCTTCGGTTACTCGCGGACCAAAAGGTGGTGCCCATTGTTTATCGGCAATTTCTTGCCCCATTTCTAAGTAACGATGCTCTTTATTGATGTTGTATATTTCTAAAGGCACAGCTCCAAATACGGCATAGTCAACATGGTCAGGAATAGGAATCATTTTGGCTTCCTCGGTAAAAAGCGGCTGAAATCTTTTGATTAAAGCATCTTTTAACGCGGTGTTTTTTGATTCTTTAGCAAAAGTAAGTGCACCATACCATGCACAACTTTCGGGATAAGTGATTACGCGTGGTGGCGTGGTTTTGTTAAAATTGGTATGTGCGGAAGCATTAAATCGCCAAGCTAATTTATCGCCAATTTTTTCTGGAGATTGAGCTTTTGCCCAATGCTTTAAATCGTAGTTTGAAACCGCACAGCTACTCAATAAAGTAGTGATGGCTATTAGACAGCTTGCTGTTTTAAAAACATGGAGGGAATTTAATTTCATTTGTTATTTGTTTTTTCTGTTATTTTTTTGAGCTAAATATAACGAAGAGGGTTGGAGGTCATTCTTGTTTTGTCCTTCCCATTCGGCTTCTTGTCTTCCTTTTAACCGGCCCTCAGTTTTTTTGCCTTGAACGCCAATGGCATAATTTTTACCAGAAACCCAAGGGTTTTGGATCGCAGCGGCACTCACTTTACAGTTCCATAAAACTTGAGTTACACCAGACCAACCATGTCCGCTTCCCCAATTCCCTCTATCCTGAACGTTTATTTCTCCGTCGGTATCAATATTATCGTAAAGCGTACCCGAAGCCCAGCGATGGTGTGGACCAATATCTGCATGGGTTTTTCTGGCTTTACAGTTATAAAATACGTTTGGCCCACAGGTTTTTGCGCCCGTAACATAGTCATGTCTTCCATCTTCACTCTCTAAATTCATGAAAAGATTTTGTTGACCGTTGTTGTTGAAAGAATACCTCCGTCCGCCGGTGATGATTGATTTTGCATCCGTACATCTTGAGTCTATTACCGTAATGTTTTTTGCCCAGCTCTTTAAATAAACACAGGAATATCCAAAATATTTAGCACTCACGTTTCTAACCCAAGCATTCTCAATATTATCCATTTCTATAGCCGTCCACGCATGGTCTTCTGCAGTGTCAGTACTAAATTCCGACTCAAAACTCATCTGCTCTATCCCTATTTCAGCAAGTCTGCCCGCAAAACTGTATTTATAAAGCTGAGCACCACCATATTTTAATTCTAAAGGCATTACTACTGGGTTGTCAAGTGTTATTAAATCGCCTTTAACCTGAGTAATTTCTCTTTCGTAACTCAAATTATATTCTTCAGGTTTCCATTGTTTAGTCCCCGGACGTTCTACAATGCGGTCCATTTGTAAATCTTTGATCCATTGTTCTGTACCAGGGCGGTATACCATCACTTTGTCACCAGCTTTAAACTGATCTGCATTCTTTACACGGAAAGAAAATGCACCGGTAGGTACATATTCATCGGTTATGAAAGTTTGAGTATCTGTTAAAGCTTTAGGTTTTCCTGTTCCGTTGATGATGATTAAAGACCGTTGTTTTGTTCCAGTTGCGATTAATTTTGTTTGTTCTCCTTCGCCTCTTAAAACGACACCACTGGCTTTAATAAACAAAGTTCCAGCAATCTGGTAAGTTCCTTTTTTTAAAAGGATGGCACCTCTAAAACCATCTTTTTGTATAGGGTAAGCTGAAACTTCGTCGATAGCTTTTTGAATTGTGGAGCCAGCATCGCCTTCGGGTGCTGTTAGAGTTTTTACAATGGCTACATCCGGAATTTCTTTATTTCCATGATGATAACCTACATGGCTAAAATCGGGGATGGTATTTCCTTTTTCATCAGCCAGGTAAACGAGTTCATGATTTTTTCCTTGATGTACAAACTTTGAATTCCATTCTTTTACCAGTTTAAAAGAACTTAAAGCGAGAAAACCTACGCCAAGGATAAGGAATGATTTATTTAAACGACTCATATTTTTAGCTATCAATAATTGGGTTCACAGTTCAATTTATTCGAAAATTCTAATAGTATTTACTTGAATTTTAAAATGCAATTAAGTCATTTAAATTGAACCATTACTGTTGTTTATTAGCAGGTTATTCAGCCATATTAACAAAATATAGAGCGGAAGCTTAAATCATCATGCTAATAATCTATACTAGAAAGGTAAAATGGGTTAATGAAGTTTGGGTTTAAATAAGGTAATTGCCTACTTAACGTGAGTTTTGGCTCTGTCAACATTGTCAAGCCTAAGCACTGACTTAACTTGACCTTTAATTCGCCCTTGGCGGTTGCGGAAATGATGAAGAAATTGAAGCACTTCTTTTGTAGCAACCGGCGTAGGCGAGAGTTTTTGGGTACTTTTTTGCTAAAAAAGTACCTGCCATTGCCCGGCAGAGGGCAGGGAAGGTTGTGCTAGAAGGCTAAAACTGCCATTTAGAAAGTTTCAGGATGATGTTACTTATTCAAAATTCACGTCTTTATATAAACCTAAAACTTGTGTCGATAAAGAAAAGCAGCTGTCTTATTATTTTTTATTTCCTAATATTAACGGCCAACGCTCAGCTTTTAAGTGGGCAAAATAATCGGTGGCATATTCAAAATGATGGAAGTAGTATCCGTTGGGATATAAATGGTAAAATTCCGCATGAAGACCATATCGAAATGAGCGGAGAAAAAGTCTCGTTATGGGTAAAGTATGGATTGGATAGCGTAGGAAGATCCTCAGTCAATCGGACACTTGTTTTTCCAACTTTTCGGGTGTTGCCGGTTTCTACCAGAAGTCATATTTCTTACTTTTTTTCTGATAACGATTTACCACGATTTTATATCAACAACCGCTTGTTACAGCTCGATTTAAGTAAAGGTCGTAAAACTGGGAATCTGCCTTACGTAGTCAAATCTATTACTCAAGGCGGAATCATGCGTATTTATGCAGAAGGTGGTACACCTACGCTCGCCAAAATTGAACGCTCTTTTTTTCCTTCCGTAAATCGGCCACTCGCTTTAGAAAACTTCACTTTTACCAACGTAACTCATGAAGCAATTACCGTTTCTATGGAGTATTTAAAAAAAGAGATACGAACCAACCCCGAACGGAGTACGCCGGTAGCGCATTCGGTGATGATGGCTTCTTTTGAAGACGGAACCAGAACACTTGAACCAGGTGCAACAACCACTTTTTCGGTTTATTATTTGGCAAGCAATACACTTCAAAAAGAAACACCAATTCACCCTCAACAAGAAGAGCAAAAAAGAGAAGAGCGGGTTAACGCTATTTTAAATCTTTTACAGTTAGAGACGCCCGAAACGGTTTTAAATACGGCGTTTAACTTTGCTAAAATTAGAGCTACTGAGAGTATTTTTAAAACCAAAGGCGGTTATATGCATGCACCCGGCGGTTTATCTTATTATGCGGCTGTTTGGGCAAATGACCAAGCCGAGTATATCAATCCGTTTTTTGGTTTTTTAGGGGATAGTATTGCCAACCTTTCGGCGATGAATACTTACCGCCTATTTGCCGAATACATGAATCCGGAATATAAACCTTTGCCTAGTTCTATCATAGCCGAAGGTATAAGCACTTGGCAGGGAGCAAAAGACAGAGGCGATGCCGCAATGATTGCTTACGGAGCATCGCGATATGCGCTAACTTTTGGAAATATTGATTCTGCTAGAAAATTATGGCCGTTAATTAAGTGGTGCCTTCACTACAACCAAACCAAAATGAACAATGCTGGTGTGGTAGCTTCAGACTCTGACGAGCTCGAAGGTCGTTTTCCATCTGGAAAAGCAAATCTTTCTACCAATTCTTTGTATTACGATGCATTGGTTTCGTCCGCAATGTTAGCCCAGAATTTGGATGAACCCTTCGCCGCCGTTAAATTATATCAGCAACAAGCGGCAGCATTAAAGAAAAATATTGAAAAGTACTTTGGAGGAAATGTTCAAGGTTTTGATACTTACAAATATTACGAGGATAATGATGTTTTAAGAGCCTGGATTTGCTTACCGCTAACCATGGGGATTTTAGATAGAAAAGACGCTACCATTGCCGCATTGTTTTCGCCTAAACTTTGGACAGCAGATGGTTTAGCAACAGAAGCCGGTAAAGAGACTTTTTGGGATAGATCTACTTTATATGCTTTGCGTGGTGTATTGCAGGCGGGCGAAACAGAGAAAGCGATGGCTTATCTGAAATATTATAGCAACCGACGTTTATTGGGCGAACATGTGCCTTACCCCGTAGAGGCATACCCAGAAGGTAACCAAAGACATTTATCAGCAGAAAGCGGATTATACTGTAGGATTTATACTGAAGGATTGTTTGGGATGAGACCAACAGGCTTTAGCAGTTTTGACTGTACACCCCGTTTGCCAAAAAACTGGAGCCAAATGTCGCTTAAAAATATCCATTCCTTTGGGCGGGTTTTTAGTCTTACAGTAAATCGGGTGAGTGCTGATAAGCTGAAAATAAGTGTACAGCAAAATGGAGAAAGTTTCAAAGAATACATGATTGAAGAAGGTGTCACAAAACAAATTATATTATGAAACCACCAGGAGTATTGAAATTTTTTTAAGAGCGTCATCTCGACAATAGGAGAGGCCCCCAAGTTTCTTTGCAATCGCTTGGTTCTTCGATGGAACTCACAGATTTCTCCCCGTACCTCGTTCGAAATGACGGAAACGGAAGTCTTACTTCAATATTTTATTTAAGCTGATAAAAGCCAATATATAATCCTTCTTATCATTACGGAGAAAAACTACCTAACCTGTCCTTAGGGTTATCGTAGCGTTTCTAAGGATTGAATAACAGATAAGAGTCTCCGACTCGCCATTACAGATTTTTTAAAAGCATTTAAGATAAATCTTGAAAGTATGAAAACCACACAAAATAGCTAATTAGCCATACTATTATACCAATTTGGTTTAGTTTTTTAATCTTGCTATTTTTTATCTTCGTAAGAAAAAAATATTTTTTTACGAATCAGAAAAACACTATAAGTTAATATTGATATGAAAAAATAATATCATTAATCATTTGGGTGTTTTTCTAACAAAATTTAATACTATGAAAAAGACAAGAAAATTATTTACAGCTATTTTCTGTAGCTGGGCATTAGTGATTTTAATCTCAAGCTGTGAGAAAAAATCAGAGTCTGATTGCGGATGCGCCGCCAATTCTTTTAAATACATAGCTCAAAATTTTTTAGGTGAATTAACAACCGATCTTAATCATGAAACAAGTATTAGAACGTGGTATATTAATATTTATAATGGCATCGATTCGCATGGTAATGTTTTAACAAATCCGTTTACAAGTAGCGATGACAAAAGAGTGTTTTATGGCGTTGTATGTGATTCAACCCTGATTCCTCAACCAATCAGAGATAATGCTATTGCTCAAAAATCGGTATCGGTAATCTATTCTGCAAAATACAAAATCATGTGTGCCAGTGATAATCAGATCACACAGCCAATAACAGCTTATAACTTATCCATAGATTCGGTCAAACTAAACAATACACAAAAATAGAATGAAAAGAACACTCCTACTTTTATTCTGTCTGTCAAATTACTTTTTTGTAACTGCACAGAGCATAACCTTATATTCGAATGGATATCGAACTGAAATGACCCAAGCAGATTCAGTTTATTATGTTGAGTATAGAACAACTAAAGAAAAGAATGAACATTATAATCTAAAGGAAATTTTAGGACAGATTTTTTTTAAAACCGATAGTACTTTCGGCTTCGTTGTAACTGATACAACGAGTGTGTCAAGAAATTTAAAAATGTACGAACGAAAGTTTATAATGCCCTTTTATAAAACTGAAAATGGGATGTTACAAGTCCCGACTTCAGAACTCTTTATTATGCCTACAAATAAAAACAATTTAGCTAAGCAATTCAGCGGTTATGGTAAACTTATCCCTCATCCAAAATTTGAGGGATGTTATTATCTAAGTCTTTATGAATCAAAATATCGTTCGGGAAATGACATTATCGCATTATGCAATAAGCTTTTTGATCTGGGAATCGTAAGTATCGCCGAACCAAACTTTATCGTGATCGGAAAAATGGAAAATCCATATCTACCTTACCAATGGAATATAGAAAATACGGGACAACATGGAGGAACTACAGGTGCCGACATGAAAATTAAGCCGGTATGGGACGCGGGGTATTCCGGAAGTGGAATAAAAGTAGCTGTTTTGGATCTTGGGGTAGAGTTAACCCATGAAGATCTCCAAAATAATTTACTAAGTGGATACGATGCGACGGGGAATGGCAGTTCTGGTGGAAGTAATTCTTCTGATTATCATGGTACCGCATGTGCAGGAATCATTGCGGGTGTTGATAACAATAAAGGAATCAAGGGAGTAGCTTATAATGCAAAAATTATCCCTGTAAGAATAGGGATTGGTACTTCTGGAGGTGGGTTCATCTCAAGTAGCACTATAATGAGTAACTCTATTGTTACCGCAGTAGATATGGGTGCGAGAATCTTATCAAACTCTTGGAGCACTTCGCCTTCAAGTACCATTGACCTCGCGATAAGTTACGCTGTAAATAAGAATGCTGTCGTTCTATTTGCAACAGGGAATTATAATACTTCAATAAGTTATCCTGCTTCAAATTCATCGGTTATCGCTGTTGGTGCAAGTAGTAATTGTGACACAAGGAAGCGTTCTTCAAGCTCATCAACTGTAGTGAACTCTGGAGTTTCGACAGATCCGAATGGGGTAAGTTGCGATGGCGAAGGATGGTGGGGAAGCAATTATGGGACTGGATTAGATATAATTGCTCCAGGAGTTTTGATACCTACAACTATAAATAGTGGTGGTTATACTACTAGTTTTAATGGCACATCATCAGCCTGTCCCAATGCCGCAGCGGTAGTTGCCTTAATTCTTTCTGTAAATCCTTATCTTACATCTGCACAGGTAAGGAATATTTTAGAAACAACCTGTGACAAAGTAGGTGGCTATACGTATAGTTTCGGCGTTTCCGGGCAGCCCAATGGTGGATGGTGCGCTGATGCTGGTTACGGCCGTGTTAACGCATGTGCAGCGGTTACCAAAGCATTAGCTACGACATTATCTATCTCCGGCCCGTCCACTTTTTGTTCTACTTCAGAAACCTACGAAATACCAAACTTACTCAGTGGTGCAACTGTAAACTGGACAACAACAGGCACTATCAGTATTTCAAGTTCAAATACAGCCAACCCGGTAAGTGTAACAAAAACTGCAAACGGTACAGGAACCTTAACAGCGACAGTGAATACTGCTTGTGGCAACCTGACGCTCCCGGTTAAAAACATTACTACTGGACTTCCATTAGCCTCTTTATATAGACCTTCGGGACCTGAATATATTACCGATTATGGAGATTCTTTTGGTTACTTCGTTCCAGAATGTCCAGATGCCATTTCTTATGAATGGATAATTACCGGAAACCCGGTTTACACATTTGAAACCGGAAGTGAGCAGTCAATTGATATCATTTTTCCTTACGAGGGCTACTATGATATACAGGTTAAAATAACCACGCCTTGTGGGGAAGTGGAAAGCTATAGTCGGTCTGTACATGTAGATTATAGCCAAAACAGGTCTTATAGCTATTTCCCCAATCCAGTAAAAAACGAACTTACGGTAACTTACGAAGCTCCACAGAAGCAACCCGTTAAAAATGAAGTTTTTGCCAAAAAAATACAAGTGCCGGCATTCGAGATCAAGCTGATAGATAATAAAGGCTTGGTGCTGAAATCTGCCAAAAGCGATGGACATAAAAATGCTATCAATATCTCAACCAAAGATGTACCTGATGGTACTTATTATCTGCACATCCTAAACAAGGGAAAAACCATCAGAAAGCAGATAGTAGTACAGCATTAAATTTTACAAAGACCAAATATATTTTAGCTCTTGTTGTATCATTTTCGGGATAACAAGAGCTTTTATGTTCATAACCTTTATTAAAATGGTAAAATAGGTTAATAAACTTTATACCTAAATGATTTAATTGCCTGCTTTGCTCAATCATTTAAAAAGAAACATTTTCAAAGACAATTATATTATGAAAAAAACAACACTTAAATGGACTTGGGTTTTTACCATTCTACTATTCGTAAATTGTTCTAAATCAAAATCTAACCAAAAAAACAACCAAGATCCGCCGGTTAAGGAAGAACCACCCATTAAAACTAAACTAGGGTTTTTACTAGAGGCAGACGGCCCAGGGAATACCTATGAATTGTTGAATAGCAAGCTCGGAGGAACCGCAATGGAAGTTCCGGATTGCGGACATACAGATTTTGGAAGGCATATTTCTGAAATTTACGATGATGTTTTGAAGAAAAATGTTTTTGTATTTACCATCCACACAAGCCCAGATGATGATCGTTGCAATGGCTCAACCGACAGGCAGAGGAATGAAATTAAAACCTACGGACCTTCGCCAGATAGTTTAAAAGGAGCTCTAAATGAAACGGTTACCTATCGTTGGAAATTTATGTTGCCTGTTGGTTTTCAGCCATCGCCAAGTTTTACCCATATTCATCAAATTAAAGCTGGCGACGGAGACGATGGTTCACCACTGATTACCATTTCTCCAAGATATGGAAATCAGGATAAATTAGAAATTATCCACACGGCAGGAACCTCGGCTACTACTTTAGGAAAGGTGAAGGAAGTTGATTTATCTGCTTTCAAAGGAGTATGGGTAGAAGTGACAGAAAAGATAAAATATGGTACTCATGGTACTTATGAAGTGAAGATAAATAGAATTTCTGATGGTGCGAGCCTGTTGACTTACTCCAATAGCGATATAGATTTGTGGCGTAAAGAAACCACTTTTTGCCGACCAAAATGGGGGATATATAGAAGTTTAAATAACAAATCGTACTTACGAGATGAGCAGGTAAGGTTTGCTGATTTTTCTATAGTAGAAGGAGATGGCCAATAAAAAGATAAATTGTAAATACGTTTAACAAAAAATATAAAATTCTTAATAATGCAGAACAACCTATTCCAAATAGAAACAGAAACCAATTGGGAAGATCTAGGAGACGGAATTAAACGCCAGATTTACGGCTATAACGATACCGTAATGATGGTAAAGGTGAAGTTTGAAGCTGGTGCAGTTGGAACTTTACATCAGCACCATCATTCACAGGTTACTTATGTAGAAACCGGCGTTTTTGAAACAACAATTGACGACCAAACAAAAACCTTAAAAAAAGGTGATGGGTTTTATGCACCTCCCCACAAAATACATGGCGTGGTTTGTAAAGAACCGGGTGTGCTGATTGACGTATTTACGCCACATCGTGAGGATTTTTTAAAAACAAACTCTTAGCATTTTTTTGGTTCGAAATCATTTAAATAAAAAATAATGATCAACTTAAAATTTTTTACTAGTGTTTTAATGGCTAGCTTTTTTACTGTTGCACATGCACAAACAGTTACGCTCGACTATTATTTTAATCGGGAAACTAAAAAGGATGTTTCTGGCGAAATTTACCGTTTCCATTACCTGTGGGAAGATGCTAAAATGACTGGTTTTTCTATGTGGGGTGATGTTTTTAAAAAGTATGGTGCTCAAATTAATAGCTTAGAAACTGCTCCCACATTAAAAAGTTTAGCGAATACTGATGTTTATATTATAGTTGACCCTGATAGACCAGAAGAAAATCCGAACCCCAATTATATTGAAAATCAGCATATCAAAGCAATTGCAAAGTGGGTTAAAAAAGGGGGTGTATTAGTTTTGATGGCCAATGACAGCACCAATGTAGAACTTAAACATTTTAATAAACTCGCCGGTAAATTTGGCGTTACTTTTACTCATAATCGCAATATGGTAAAAGATAAAAATTTCTTAATAGGAAAGATTGATATTCCTGCTGGAAACGAGGTGTTTCCCAAACCTAAAGCAGTATATCTAAAAGAAATATCAGCCATAGCTGTAAAACAGCCCGCAACGGCTTTAATTAGCGATAAAGGGGATGTAATTATGGCGGTAGCTAAATATGGTAAAGGGACAGTGTTTGCGGTAGGCGACCCTTGGATTTATAACGAGTACGTTGACGGTAAAAGGATACCTAAAGAGTATGAGAATTATAATGCCATGGAAGAATTGAGTAAATGGCTAATTAAGCAGGTACCTGTAAAGCGTAAATAACCTTCTTTATTGTTAGAGGAATGAAGATTGGCAAGTTTCCACATTCATCTAAATAGTGTCCAAACTATTCGGATAAATGTGGTTCAGCATGGTGTATGTAAATTCCTGAAGGATTCTTCTTTTGTGATAATATTAATTTAACCTAATTTATTTAAGTTGGTAAGCAGTTACCATTTTATTGTTGAACGAAGGAACGTATAAAATTCTCTTTTTAGCGTCATAAGCTAAATCGGCAGTGTTTACTCTTGGGCTGTGACTGTCTAATAAAGTTTCTACAGCACCATTTTCATGAACGTAAAAAATATAGCCTCCCCAGCTGGTTGCTAAAAAATCGCCATTTCCAATAGGTTCTAAGCCATCTCCACCTTGTGAAATTTGCGCAATATCGGTTTCCTTCATTTCTGCATCAACTTTAAAAAAACGTTTTCCACCTAAAATATAAAGGTCATCGCCAATAGCTTTTAAACCATTTACACCGCCAACACCTTCCATAAAAGTACTAAGCTGTTCGTCGTTTTTTAGGGTATGGATTTTCTTGGTTTTAGAGTCGGAAATGTAAACTACTCCTTTATCATTTACAGTAATATCATTTAACATTACTGCATTTTCAACTAAAATTTTCTTCTTTACTTTTCCGGTAGCGATGTTAATAATCACTACTTTATTTAAATCGGCAACGTAAAGGTTATTCCCAAACCTCCCCAACCCTTTAGGCGAATCCAATCCGCTAGCCCAGTGCAAATCGATTATTTTTCCATCGGTTCCAAGTTTTGCTATTTTGCCATTATTGTCAAACGCCATGTTATTGCCTAAGCCAATTTGCGATACGTACAAAATATTTTTCTTAAAATCGGGTAAAACCGATTCGGGTACCGCAACCACCGTATCGGTTTGCCAAAGTTTTGTCAATTGATGTTTTTGTTGAGCTTTTGTTGTTATGCTGTTGATTAATAGTGCAATAAAAATGCTTGATATTTTTTTCATGCTGAGGTTTTTTATTCTGATATAATTTCTAAAACGGTACTGGTTACAGGTTTTAACTTCGCTGGACTCACATTTAACCCAATATTCATGAGGTATTCGCCAGTGTACAGTTTTCCATTTTCAGGGTTTTCTGCCAATGAACCGGGCATTAAGTTGGTTTCTTTGATCAGATATTCTTTTTGCGGATATAAACCTTGCAGTTTTACTTTTTCAAAGATTTGTTTTTTTCTGAGGTATAGGTTATAGCTAAAAAGTACCGCTTTGTTTTTGGTCGAATCAACGTACATAAGTACTGCCCGGTCTTGTTCGTACGGAGAAATCAATCGGTACAAATCTCCAAACCATATTATTGGACTTAACTGCTTGTAATTTTGCACTGCAGAACGGCTAAAACTTAGTTCGTCCGGCGTCATTCCGTTTACTTTAATATCGTATCCTAATTTGCCCATCATGGCAACATCTGTTCTAAATTTGAGTGATTGCTTGCCCATGGAGGTTACATGACTAGAGATGGTATTTGTAGGGAAAAAGTTAGAATATCCCCATTGGATAAACACTCTTTCCACAGGATCTGTATTGTCACTCGGCCAAAAAGAAGTGAAATATTTTAATGCACCATAATCTGTTCTGCCTCCGCCACCAGCACATAACATAATTGGCAAGTGTGGATATTTGGCTCTTATTCTTTGCATTATTTTATAAAAGCCAAGGGTGTAATCAATGTATAAACGCGATTGGTCTTTTTTTAAGTAAGGCGAATAGGTGTTGGTCATAAATCTATTGTTGTCCCATTTAATATAAGCTAAATCGGGGTTTTTAATCATCATTTTATCAACGAGGTCAAAAACAAAATCTTGAACTTTTGGATTAATTAAATCTAAAATTAATTGGTTACGTTGATAGGCTTCCTCGCGATTAGGAAGTTTTAAAACCCAATCCGGGTGCTTTTCATACAATTCACTTTTTGGGCTTACCATTTCGGGTTCTAACCAAATGCCAAACTTAATTCCTTTTGCAGTAGCTTCTTTTACCAGATATGAGATTCCATTTGGTAATTTTTTTCGGTCTTCCTGCCAATCGCCCAACCCGGTTTTATCATCATTTCTGGGGTATTTATTGCCAAACCAACCATCATCCAACAAAAACAAATCAACACCTAATTGCTTTGCGCCATCAAAAAGCTCCACCAGTTTTTCTTCGTCGAATTTTACATGGGTAGCCTCCCAATTATTGAGTAGTGTCATTCTGGATTCTTCGCCATCTAATACGGCATATTTCCGAGCCCATTTTTGTAAATTTCTGCTGGCTTGTCCTTTTCCCGAATTGCTATAGGTAAATATAAATTCGGGGGTGCTAAACGTTTCGCCAGGTTTTAAAGAAAAAGTAGAAGCAAAAGGATTTATTCCCGTTAGCACCCGTAACCTATTGGTGCGGTCGATTTCAAAAAGAAACTGGAAATTACCGGTCCATGCTAAAGTGCCAGCAATAACTTCACCTTCTGTTTCGGTAGCCTGGCGGTTATTTGCTAAAAAGAAAACCGGGCTTTGGTACATATTTGCTCTGCTGCCCAGTTTGCTGTCAATAATTTTAATTCCGCTGGTTAACTCGCTTTCGAGCATGTCCATTTCCCTTGCCCAATCTCCATGAAATTGCGTAAGAAAGTATTTATCTGCATTAAAATGAAGCATACTCGAAGCATAATGGCTTAAGCTGATATTACTTTTTTCCTTGTTAATTATTTCGGTCCAGGTGGTAATCACATCCTCGTTGTAAAAACTTTTAAAGTGTAAATTTACTTCAGTTAAATACACCGGATCTTTGAGGTAAATAATAGTTTCCGTTAAGTTGCTATTGGTTTTTTGGGTTTGCACTTTTACAAAACGTAAATCTAAAGAGGGGTTGCCATCTGCATGAACTACTCTAACTGCAGGTTCAAAAACGTCTTTCATTCCAGCACCAACATAAGCCTCCGTTGCATCCTTAAGGTTTCCGTAGCTTTCTTTTTTTAGCGAAGTACCAAGGTAGTTTTGATAAAGTGTTGCACCCGGTGTACCCGTAAAAAGGTAGTTGATATGATTGGTGCTCACCTCGATTATATTTGCAGGCTGTGCATATAGCAGTGAAATGCTAAACAGAAAGGCGGTAGATAGTAAAGCTATTTTTTTCATAATTAGGGATGAAGGAAGTGATAATTTTATCAGACTTATTGCTGTTTATTAGCTAGTTAGTCAGCCTAATTAGCATTTCATCAAAAAGTGTAAGGTTCAAGATGTTCAATTAGTAATTTTACAGCACCTTAATATAACTCATTCCAGAAACAGCATTAGCTGCTAAAACTAAAAATGTCAATCTTTTTCATTTTCCATTACTATTTTTCAGAATGTTGGTTGATTCCCGTTTTTGCATCGAAAAACGACGAATACTAAGATTCTACCGTATCTTCCCTAAGATATTCACCTATACTATTCAGCTACTAGCCCTACTTTAGCAATACCAATTATAAAGCGAGAATAAAGAAATAATCTTCTAGAGTTTAATAAGCTTTTACATGATTTAAAGAGAATGATGTAAGGCGGAAGGCTTTGTTGCGCAGTCTAATTGTGTTTTAATTTATTTTTTCTTAACCTAAATTTAACTAAGATGAAACCACAATTATTAAAAGTATCCATGGAGCCAACACAATCTTTAAGTGTACGCCAAGACTCTAAGCCTTTTATAAATAATAAATGGCATTATCATCAAGAAGTTGAACTTATACATTTTATTGAAGGAAAAGGGACACAATTTGTTGGAGATAGTGTAATGCCTTTCGGCAATGGCGATATTATTTTGGTTGGTAAAAATTTGCCACATTATTGGCGGTTTGATGAGTGCTATTCTCAAGAAGAAAATACATTAGCTCCGGATGTTAACGTGGCTCACTTTTCCGAAAACTTTTTGGGTGAGGCATTTTTAAATTTACCCGAAAACAAGCCATTAAGGGTATTGCTTGAGAAATCTAAAAGAGGGCTTAAAATTATCAAAGGAAATAAAGAGCGGATAGCAGAAATGTTGGGCAATATGTTAAAAGCAAGTGGCGCCGAGCGAATTATTTACCTAATCCATGCTTTAATTGAAATTAGTAAATGTGAAGAGGTTGAGGTACTTACGTCTATTGGTTTTGCCATGGATACCGAGCCGTCCGAAAGAGATCGAATCCGCGATATTTACGATTATACATTTGCAAATTATCGGAATAAAATAAATTTAGAAGAGATTGCAGACGTGGCAAAAATAAGCCCTAATTCATTTTGCAGATATTTTAAATCACGTACACAAAAAACCTACTCCCAGTTCTTAACAGAAATAAAAGTCGGCCAAGCTTGTAAATTATTGATAGATAATAGATTAAATATTAAGCAGGTTTGTTACGAGAGTGGCTTTAATAATTTTGCGAGTTTTCATAAGTGTTTTAAAAGTATTATGGGAAAAAGTCCGTTAATTTATCAGAAAGAAATGATGGCAGCTTAAACATATAATAACTATGAGATTTTTTTTACCTTTTTTGCTTTTTACTGTTCTAAATAGCCTTTCCTACGCACAAAACACTAATATCTTTCATAAAAATTGGATAGATTTTAATAAAAATGGCGTTAAAGACATCTACGAAGACCCTACTAAACCTATAAATGAAAGAGTAAATGATTTGCTATCACAAATGACAATAGCAGAAAAAACCAACCAGACCGCAACACTATACGGTTATGGGAGAGTTTTAAAAGATGAAATGCCAACGCAGGAATGGAAAAATTCCATCTGGAAAGACGGAATTGCCAATATGGACGAAGCTTTAAATAGCTTGCCCAATAATAAAAAGGCAGTTACAGCATACTCCTTTCCATACAGTAAACACGCAATGGCTATCAATACCTTGCAAAAATGGTTTATAGAAGAAACGCGACTGGGTATTCCGGTTGATTTTACAAATGAAGGCATTCACGGTCTTTGTCATGATAGGGCAACACCACTTTGTGCACCCATTGGCATTGGTAGTACTTGGAATCCAGATTTGGTATATCAAGCAGGGCAAATTGTGGGTAAAGAAGCTAAAGCTTTAGGTTATACGAATGTTTATGCGCCAATTTTAGACGTAGCCAGAGACCCAAGATGGGGACGAATTGTAGAATGTTACGGCGAAGAGCCTTTCCTGATTTCGGAACTCGGAAAAAAGATGGTACAAGGTATACAGAGCAACGGAGTTGCAGCAACTTTAAAGCATTACGCCGTTTACAGTGTTCCAAAAGGTGGTAGAGATGGAAATGCTCGTACCGATCCGCATGTGTCGCCAAGAGAGTTACACCAAATTTATCTTTATCCGTTTAAAAGAGTTATCCAACAAGCGCACCCAATGGGCGTAATGAGTAGTTATAACGATTGGGATGGTATTCCAGTTACTGCGAGTTCTTATTTTTTAACCGATTTATTGCGCAAGGAATATGGTTTTGACGGCTATGTGGTTTCTGACAGTGAGGCGGTGGAATTTATTTATTCAAAACACCGTGTCGCTAAAGATTTTAAAGACGCATCTGTTAAGGCATTAAACGCTGGTTTAAATGTTTGGACCAATTTTAGACAACCAGATAATTACATCAATAACTTAAGAGATGCGGTTAAAGAAGGTACGTTGAGTATCGATGTACTAAACCAACGAGTAAAGGAGGTTTTAAGTGTGAAATTCCGTTTAGGATTGTTTGATCAGCCTTTAAATAGTAACCCCAAATCAGCAGATAAAATTGTTCATCAAGCAGCGGAACAAAAATTTGCAGAGCAGCTGAATAGAGAATCTCTGGTGTTGCTAAAAAATGCCGATCAATTACTTCCATTATCAAAAAATAAGAAACAGAAAATTTTAATAACCGGTCCGTTAGCCAAAGAAATCGACTATACCGTAAGCAGGTATGGTCCGTCAAACAATCAATCCGTTTCAGTTTTTGATGGTTTAAAGAAATACGAAAGCCAACAATTAAGTTTTGATTATGCAAAAGGTTGCGATATTACTAATCCGGGTTGGCCTGGGACAGAAATTATAGAAACGCCATTAAGCGCTGATGAGCAACAAATGATTGATGAAGCGGTAGAAAAAGCAAAATTATCAGACGTTATTATTGCTGTAGTTGGCGAAAACGAAAAATTAGTAGGAGAGAGCCTTTCCAGAACAAGTTTAGATTTACCGGGTCGGCAACATCAGCTGTTAAAAGCTTTATATTCCACAGGAAAACCCGTGATTTTGGTAATGGTTAATGGGCGCCCTTTAACTATAAACTGGGAAAACCATTATTTACCCGCTATTTTGGAAGCTTGGTTCCCCGGACCAAGTGCAGGTAAAGTGATAGCAGAAGCTTTGTTTGGCGAATATAATCCAGGTGGTAAATTGCCCGTTACTTTTCCAAAATCTATCGGACAAATAGAGATGAACTTTCCTTTTAAGCCTGGTTCACAAGCTAGTCAGCCTTCATCGGGAGATAATGGATTTGGTAAAACCAGAGTTAACGGAACGTTGTTCCCTTTTGGCTATGGTTTAAGTTATACATCTTTTGCCTATAGTAATTTGTCTATCAATCAATCTCAAAAAGATAGTATCAGCGTAAGTTTTAACCTTAAAAACACCGGTAAATTTGCTGGAGACGAGGTGGTTCAACTCTACTTTAAGGATAAGCTGAGCAGTGTTATTGTTTATGAATCTCAGTTAAGAGCTTTTAAACGTGTAAATCTTACGCCAAATGAGGAAAAACTGGTGGCTTTGAAGTTCGCGGTTCAGGATTTAGAATTATTAGATAAAGACATGAACTGGGTAGTGGAACCTGGTGAGTTTGAACTAATGATTGGTAGTTCTTCCGAAGATATTAGATTAAGAAAGGACTTCTCCATAAACAATTAGTTCTTTGTTTAAGTGTTAATTATTGAAAGGTGTTTTGCACTTTACCAATTAAGTTTATGAAATAGCCAAATCTCATTAATCTTTTCCATTTTAAAATTCCTTTTTTTGGGATTGCTTTAAACATTTAAAGGAGTTGTTAACCTGCTGTTTTAATTTCAAAAACGTGTTTACAATATTGTTTTTTTCGAAATCTAGAGCAATGCAATTAGACGATAGCGGTTGTATCCAATTGTGTATGTTAAGCCAAGCTCAATTTTTTGGAATTGATGCGAGGTGAAATTAATATGAATACGAATCTATCTTTTAATTATTACACAATAGGAGTTTTAAAACCCTACTTCCAAATCACAAACCATCAATGATTAGACTAAAAATTATTCTACTTACAGCCCTATTTTTGTTTCCTTATATAACCACCTATGGCCAACAGAGCGAACGGCTCAGGCAGGGCTGGGAGTTCTTGAGGAGCGACCTTGGCGGGATCTGGGAGGCGAACCGCGATGCAAAGGCGGGGAGTTCGGAGACAGTTCCGATCTGGACAGGAGTAACCCTTCCGCACTGCTTCAACGCCACAGACGCGGTAGACCCAGACGTAAATTATTATCAGGGACCCGGCTGGTACCGCAGTAATCTAAAAATTGAGAATCCATATAAGAACGGTAGAACCCTACTGCATTTTGAAGGTGCCGGGCAGAAGACACAGGTGTATGTGTACAATACCAAGGTAGGCGAACACGTAGGTGGATACGATGAATGGACTGTCGACATCACGGATGCGGTTGCATCTTTCAGAAAAGACAGCGTGTTCAGCGGTAGGTTCAGGGGCAGAATCCCCATTTCCATCCGTTGCGACAATACGCGAGATTTAGAGATGATGCCTTCGGATCTTTCCGATTTCAACGTTTATGGCGGACTTTACCGTTACCTTAACCTCGTCTACGCTCCACAGCTGTCAATAGATAAAGTTTTTGCTTTGTCAGAAGTTGATGCAAAAGGCAGACAGGGAATCTTGAAGATATCATCACGTTTCTACAACCCGCTGAACATCGCGAAAGCCAGTGTCAATATCAAAGTGATCGACCCAAAAGGGAAAACCATCAGCAACAGCCAAAAAAGCATAATAGGTTTAAAACTGCAGGAAGAACTAGCACATTTAAAGGTGACAAAGCCAACGCTCTGGTCCCCGGAAACGCCGAACCTCTATACCGTAGAGATCAGTGTGGAACAGAACGGCGAGAGAGCAGTACACACAGAAAAAGTAGGATTCCGTAATTTTGAGTTCGTAAAGAAGGGACCCTTTATGCTGAACGGAAAGCGTCTTTTGTTACGAGGAACACACCGCCATGAAGACCACGCTGGGGTGGCCCAAGCCATGACAGAAGATATGATTCGCAGCGAGATGAAGCTGATGAAAGATATGGGTGTAAACTTTATTCGTTTGGGGCATTACCAGCAGTCACGCATCGTACTAAATCTCTGCGACAGCCTAGGGATTATGGTTTGGGAAGAAATTCCATGGTGCCGTGGCGGTCTGGGAGGCGAAGTTTACCAGGCGCAGGGCAAGCGGATGCTTACCAATATGATCGAACAGCACTACAACCATCCATCTGTAATCATCTGGGGATTGGGTAACGAGAACGACTGGCCGAATGATTTTACCACCTTTGACCAAGGAAAGATCAGAACCTACATGAGCGAACTGAACAGCCTGAGCCATAAACTTGACAACACCCGGCTGACCGCGATCAGACGCTGTGATTTCTGTAAGGATATCGTAGATGTGTATTCTCCATCTATCTGGGCAGGTTGGTACCGCGGGATCTACACAGATTACAAAGAAGTATCCAAGAAAGAGTTCGATACCGTCGACCGCTTTATACACGTAGAATGGGGAGGGGACAGCCATGCAGGGCGCCATTCAGAATCCCCGGACGATGCACTGAGCAAGGTAAGGAAAGCAGACAGTGCAGACGAGCGGGCAGGAGATGCCTCGCTCTACGGCGGGAGCGCAAGAGTATCCAAAGATGGCGACTGGAGCGAGTCATATATCGTGAACCTGATCGACTGGCACCTGAAAGAACAGGAGACCATGCCTTGGCTGAGCGGGACCGCATACTGGCCGTTCAAAGATTTCTCTACACCAGTACGTCCAGAGAATCCCGTTCCATACATGAACCAGAAGGGAGTAGTGGAAAGAGATTTTACCAGGAAAGAAGCATACTACGTATTCCAGTCGTACTGGACAGAAGGACTGATGGCACACATCTACGGGCACAGCTGGCCGGTACGCTGGGGCGATAAGGGACATAAGCGGATGGTAAAAGTGTATTCCAATGCCGATGAGGCAGAGCTTTTCGTGAACGGAAAAAGCCAGGGCGTTAAAAAACGGAATAGCCAAGACTTTCCAGCTTCTGGTTTACGCTGGATGGTGAACTACCAAGAAGGGAACAACGAGATCAGGGTTGTGGCCAAAAGAGGAAAACAGACCGTAACCGATGAGATAAGACAAGAGTACCAGACCGCCAAATGGGGCAAGCCCGCAAAGCTGACCTTGACAAAGCTACAAGAGGCCGATGGGAAGATCACGATAGAGGCAAAACTGCTGGATGCCAATGGTGTCTTATGTTTGGATGCGAAAGAATACGTTTATTTCGGGCTGACCGGAGACGGGAAACTGATCGATGATCAGGGAACCTCCTCAGGCTCACGCAAAGTACAGCTGTACAACGGAAGAGCAGTAATCAGTTTATATACAAACAAGGGGAAAAGCATTGCCTCTGTAAAGTCAGATAGTATCCCGACCCAGTTCTTAAACTTGTAAAAAATGAAGAGATTCTTAAGTATTATCGGAGTGTTGTTTTTTGTGGGATGTTCGCCCAAACTGGACAAGAAAACCAATATAGCACAGCAGGCAGAAGAAGTTCTGAAACAACAGACCCTGGCCGAGGCAGACTGGGCCATGCAACAGCAACCGGTCACCGTCACCGCAGAAACATCAACAAGAAGTGCGGGCGGGAAGCATGATTTCTTTTCGGAGGGAGACTACTGGTGGCCGGATCCAAAAGACGCCAGTGCGCCCTATATCCAGAAAGACGGGCTGACCAATCCGGACAACTTTGTTGCACACCGGCTGGCGATGATCCGTCTGAACAGGATCGTGGGTGCTCTGGCATCAGCATATAAGATCACGGGAGAGGAAAAGTATGTAAAGCAGGCAGTTCTTCATCTGAAAGCCTGGTTTGTAAACGCCAGCACCAAGATGAACCCAGACCTGGAATACGCACAGGCCATTACCGGAAGGTTCAAAGGCAGGGGTATCGGTATCATCGATACCATCCATCTGCTGGATGTTGCACAGGGAGCTTTGGTGATGTCAGATAAAATCAGTCCTGCCGATCTGAAAGCCATCAAGAGCTGGTTCTCCAGCTATACCAAATGGCTGATGACCAGCAAGAACGGTATCGAGGAGATGAACGCAAAGAACAATCACGGAACCTGTTTTACTTTACAGATAGCCGGTTTTGCAAAGCTTACGGGCAATGGGGAACTGCTTAAGTTTGCCTCAGACCGTTACAAAACTGTTCTACTACCCAGCCAGATGGCAACAGACGGAAGCTTCCCCCTAGAGATGGCCCGTACCAAA
>NZ_JH947126.1:94453-277212 GCF_000302595.1 Pedobacter arcticus A12
TAATGCCTATAAAGACCAGAAATGGTTCAGCACCTGGAAAAGTCTGGAGCACCAACCTAAGGTTGAAGAAGTAATTAGAAATTTACCGATCAAATATCCGTTACTGTACCTGTAATGAATCAGATGATGACCACATAGCAAACAAAGGAAAAACTAAACAAAAAGATACAACCAGCCCAGCTCTGTGACCTCCGCGTCCTCTGTGGTTAAAAAAAACAATACTATGAGAAATACAATCCTATCCTTACTAACATTAATAGCAATAACCCTCAGCAGTTGCTCCCAAAAACTCCACTTCAAAAAAGAAGTAAATCAGGCAGAAAAACAGACCACGCTGATGCTCCAGGAAATTGCAAAAGCCAACAACAAAAACGGCACCTTGGTTTCTCCACGGACTTTAGAAGATGGTAAACTAAAACTGGTCGCCTCCAAAGACTGGACCAGCGGTTTCTTTCCCGGAGAATTATGGTATCTGTACGAGTTGACGAAAAATGATAAATGGAAACAAGAAGCTATTAAGTTTACTTCAAAGATTGAGCAGGAGAAATTCAACGGAAAGACCCACGATATGGGCTTTAAGGTGTACTGCAGTTTCGGCAATGCCTACCGCCTGAACAAAAACCAGCATGACAAAGCAGTGGTTATACAGGCTGCAAGAACACTGTCAACACGGTTCAGCCCAAAGGTAGGAGCGATCCGCAGCTGGGACCACAACAGTGATAAATGGGATTTTCCGGTGATCATCGACAATATGCTGAACCTGGAACTGCTGTTTGAGGCCACAAAACTGTCCGGTGATTCCAGTTTCTACAAAATAGCCGTTGCACATGCGAACACCACCATGAAGAACCACTTCCGAAAAGATTTCAGTACCTGGCATGTGGTAGATTATGACCCGGAAACTGGAGCGGTGGAAAAGAAGAATACCCATCAGGGCTATAGCGATGCATCCGCCTGGGCTAGGGGACAGGCCTGGGCAATTTATGGCTATACCATGTGCTACCGCGAGACAAAAGATCCAAAGTACCTTCTGCAGGCGCAGAATATTGCTAAATTTCTGTTCAATAACAGAAATATGCCATCAGACTTAGTACCCTACTGGGATTTTGATGCGCCGAACATTCCAGACGAGCCCCGTGATGCATCCGCGGCAGCGCTGATTTCATCGGCCCTGTTTGAGCTGAGCACCTACACAGAAGAGAAGAACGATTATCTTGAAAAAGCAGAGAAAATCCTGTATAGCCTGAGTACATCCTATACCTCGCCGATAGGAGCGAACAGAGGCTTTATCCTGCTGCACAGCACCGGTTCCAAGCCCCATAACTCCGAAGTTGACGAGCCGTTGAGCTATGCTGATTACTATTATCTGGAAGCACTGACCAGGTCAAACCGATTAAAGAACAACCAACCCGTAATCCAATAGAAGATATGAGACAGTTTTTAAAGAACACAAAACTTACAGCCTTAGGTATGCTGTTTGTAATCGGTGCAAACGCCAAAGATTACAGGGTTGCAAGCGCACAGGAAATCTCGGCCCTAAAGCTTGTTCCGGGTGATAAGGTGATTATGAAAGCAGGTGACTGGAAGAACCAGCAGATCGTTTTCAGGGGAAAAGGAACAGCACAACAACCGATCACGCTGACAACGGAGAACCCCGGTAAAGTGGTCTCTTCGGGGAACTCCACCCTAAAGATCGATGGTGATTATCTGATAGTGGACGGCCTGGCCTTTGCCGATGGTTATTCTGAGAAGGACGCAGTGGTTACGTTTACAAAAACCTCCAATAACTGCAGGCTCACCAATTCCAGTATTATTGATTATAATCATCCTGATAAAGATTTCCATTATACATGGGTCTCACTTTTTGGGACGCGTGGTCAAGTAGATCATTGCGCTTTTTCGGGTAAAGCACATCAAGAGCCTGTATTGGTAGTTTGGTTGTCTGACAAACCAAATTACACGCAGATAGACCATAATTATTTTGGTCCACGCCCAGATTTAAAAGCAAATGGGGGAGAAATTATCAGAATTGGAACCAGTGAATGGTCTATGCATGATTCATACGCCACGGTAGAAAATAATATTTTTGATAGTTGCAATGGTGAAACAGAAACTGTTTCTATTAAATCTTGTTATAATAAGGTTTTAAATAACTTGTTTTATGAGTGTGTAGGTACGCTAACCTTCCGCCACGGCAACAATTCTGAAGCTTCGAACAATTATTTCATAGGTAACTATATCAAAAACACCGGCGGTATTAGGGTTATTGGTGAGAATCACAAAGTATATAACAATTATTTATACGGTATAAAAGGCACCGGGCTAAGAGCTGCTATTTCTTTGATGAACGCTTATAAAAACCCCGAACTGATTAAATATTGGCAGGTGAAAAATGCTGTTATTACCGACAACGTGATTGTAAATTGCGCAGTAGCGATTGAAATAGGTTCTGGTAAAGACAGTATAAGAGTAATGCCTCCAATAGGTGTTATCTTAGAAGAAAATATTGTTGTAAACACACCCAAGCTTATTGTTTATAACGAAAAACTAGAAAATAGTATCGTAAAAAACAATAAGGAAAAAGGAACGGATTTAATAGCAGGCTTTGAGAGTCTTAAAGAAGATTTGGTCAAATCAGATGGAATTTATCAGGTAAGGGGGAAAGAAAAAACTCCGTTTTGGATGATTGAAAAAATTGGTCCAAACTGGCGTAAGGAAAATTTTGAGGTACAGGTTAAGTAATATGGTTTTTATGAGGTAAAACTGTATTTTTGCGCTTGATCCGAGAATACTTGAACAATTTGACCATACATCTAAAAAAAAGCCTGCATTTTTAGACTGCCCCCAAAAAATTAGACACTATTTGGGGCATTTTTATGGCAAAAAACAGGAATCAAAACGCAGAATTTGGGTTATAGATTATAAAGGATAATCTACATGGAAACTCTATCGGTTCCTTATCAAGAAAATGGGATTTATCAACATCGCTGATAAGGAAATGGGTTGACCAAAATCATTTATCAAGGCGCAAAGGGATTGTTGCCCGGGCGAACATGAAGTTGCCAAGAAAGATATAAATGACATATACAATGCGCATAAGGGACGCTACGGGTATAGCGGGATTACACTTGAAATGAAAAACAGAGGCTGTCAGAGTGTAACAATTAATCAATCAAATGAATCCATAAACAATTATACTCAGTTAGATATGGCTATTCCGGTATCTCGAATTGCTTTGCTTTCATCCGGAGAATTTGTTCCTGCCGGAATCAAAATTTTCTGCTATCACATTTGGTGTCATTGAACCAACAATTAATAGCAAGATAATTGCCCGCCTTTTAGAATCGGCAATTGCCTGAAATACATTCCGCCTCGTCTTCATATTTTCTTATTTGCTGTCATTTGGTTTCAAAAAAAAATATGAAAATATGTGATTGCGCAAATATTTTTCGATTACATTTTCGGATCGTCTTAGAAAGAACCCAAAAAGGCTAAATACTAACCAAGGCAGGTTATTTTTAAGAGGAAAAACTGAATTACGGATAATCGAACTATTGATACAAAGTTTTTTTTAAAACTTTGTATCAATTTAGTAAGAAACACAGTATGGGGCTTATAAAAAGAGTGTGGATGATTATGAGTAATATTTTAATAGACCTTGAACGTTTAAAATACCCCAATACTGGTTTACATACATTTTGTTCCAAACTTGGCTCAACACTGTTGAAAAGAAAATCTGACGCTCAGGATTTAACTTTTTATGTGCCAGCAAAAGATGAATATATCTTTGGCCATAATCCAAAATATTTTATACAAAAAACGTGGCATAAGCTACTGAAACCTAATTTCAAACAATTCGATATTTGTCATACAACCAACCAAGTATCTCGATATATACCATCCTCAAATAAACCAAAATTGATTTTAACCATTCATGATCTTAATTTTTTGATTGAGAAAAAAGATCAGGCTGATAAAATTAAGATGGAGATTTCTAAAATTCAGAATAATATAACCCGAGCCCAGGTGGTAACAACCATTTCAGAATATGTAAAGAGGGATATAGAAAATAATTTTGATTTAAAGGGCAAAACCATTAAGGTAATTTATAACGGAGGGGCTTTAGATTTAAGCTTACCCGCTAATTTTGAAAACGCAAGAGACGTTAAAAGGCCTTTTCTTTTTACAATAGGAACCGTACTGCCCAAGAAAAATTTCCATGTGTTGGTACCTATGATGAGATATAATGATTTTGATCTGGTCATTGCAGGAAATTTTTCTTGTAAAAAATACGTGAGTTTAATTTTAGAATTGGCGCAGAAATGGGGTGTTGCAGATCGGGTAAAACTTTTAGGCCCAGTTTCTGAAGAGGAGAAAATATGGTTGTATAAGAACTGCAGTGCTTTCTTTTTTCCTTCACTTGCAGAAGGTTTTGGCTTACCTGTGATCGAAGCAATGAGCTTCAGTAAGCCAGTATTTTTATCTAAACATACTTCACTACCAGAAATTGGAGGAGAGGTGGCTTATTATCTTGACTCTTTTGACCCACAAGAAATGGCACATACTTTAGATACCGGTTTAAATGATTTTGAGAACTCTAATCTGCATGATGAAATTTTTAAGCAAGCCAATAAATTTACATGGGAAAAAGCAGCCGATGAGTACTTAAAAGTTTATAATGAACTTATCCACTAATTAAAATTACCTTATTTATTTTTATCCTTTTTCAAGTTAATGAAAACTTATTTCCGCTTATTATCTTTTGCCAAACCAATTGAAAAATTTGCTATACCCTATATCATCACCACATTTTTAGCAGTTGTTTTTAATACCTTAAACCTAGCTCTTCTTGTACCACTGTTAACTTTTTTATTCAATGCCACAGACGCTAAGGTCATTGAAGAAAAACCGGAAAGCTTTTGGAACCTTTTAGATAACTTTAATTATTATGCACAGCAGATAAATCAGGTTTATGGTACTTATGGTGCCTTAAAGTTCATATGTGTCATCATCATTATTTCTGTTTTGCTCAGTAATGTTTTCAAGTATTTCTCGCAAAGAATAATGGAAAACCTGCGGATCCATACCCTTTTAAATATTAGAAAAGCGGTGTTTGAAAACGTGATGGATATGCACCTTGGTTTTTTTAATAGCGAGCGGAAAGGAGATATTATCTCAAAAATCACTAACGATGTACAAGTTGTACAATTTACCGTTACAGGAACTTTACAGGTAGTTTTTAGAGAACCGTTTCAGTTAATCGCTTATTTAGTAGCATTATTTAGTATTTCTCGTGAACTTACATTTTTTTCCATTCTATTTATTCCTATTTCGGCTTTGTTTATTGCAAGGTTGGTGAAGAGTTTGAAAGCACAAGCGTCAGGATCTCAGGCTTCTTTTGGTGTAATGGTGAGTTACCTTGAAGAGGCATTGTCTGGGGTTAAAATAATTAAGGCTTTTAATGCAACCCCTTTCATCAAACAGAAGTTTAATCAGGAAAATGAAAACTTTTCGGAGTTTGGTAAAAAGATTGCCAGAAAGCAACAATTAGCCTCACCGGTTTCCGAGTTTTTAGGGGTTTTAATGGTGACTTTTATAGTGCTTTACGGCGGAGGAATGGTATTAAACGGTACTTCGGAACTAACAGCAGCAGAGTTTATCGCATATATTGGTATCTTTTCTCAGTTAACCAGACCTGCAAAAGCTATTTCTGATTCATTTACCGGGATAAATATAGGACTTGCGGCCGGTGAGCGTATCCTTGATCTGATCAGTATGAAACCCGAAATTAAAGACGAGGCAAACGCAGTTACGCTCAATTCTTTTGACACCGCTATAGAATTAAAAAATGTTTCTTTCAGCTATGGAGAGCGGTTGATTTTAGATGATATCAATTTAGTGATTCCAAGGGGTAAAACTATTGCACTTGTTGGTCCTTCTGGAGGTGGGAAATCTACTTTAATGGATTTAATACCTCGTTTTATAGTGCCTCAAAAAGGTGAGGTTTTAATAGATGGCATTCCTATCCATCATTTAACTATGGATTCTTTGAGAGCACATTTGGGCTTTGTTAATCAAGAGTCAATTCTTTTTAATGATACTATCTTCAACAATATTGCTTTTGGCAAAACAGATGCCTCTCATTCAGCAGTAGAAACCGCTGCTAAAATTGCAAACGCTCATGAGTTTATAATGAGTTCGGACGATGGTTATCAAACAAATACGGGAGATAGGGGAGTGAGGTTATCGGGAGGCCAGAAGCAAAGAATTAGCATCGCAAGAGCGGTACTTAATAATCCTCCGATTATGCTTTTAGACGAAGCCACATCTGCCTTAGATACGGAATCGGAAAAGTTGGTGCAAGATGCCTTAAACAACCTTATGAAAAATAGAACTACGCTTATTATTGCACATAGACTGAGTACGATACAGAAAGCAGATCAGATTATTGTGTTAGAATCGGGAAAAATTTTAGAGCGTGGGTCGCACATTGAGCTGATTAAGCGTAATGGGCTTTATAAGAAGTTGATTGACATGCAAACATTCAGCGATTAAAATTCAGCTAAAATATTTTCTATCTTAATATGATTAAAATAAATAAATCCGTTTTAATTGATTTATCTGCTTTACAGAATGTCCACTGCGGGTTGGGACAAGTTTCTTTAAATTTTGCACTCGAACTGGTTAAAAGAGAGCTGCAAAATGAACCTTTTACTTTCTATTTTTTAGTGCCAAATAATTTTGAAGGCTATTTTGGCGATAAGGTTAAGTATGTAACCATGTCCAAGTGGCGGAAAAAGTTTTATAAGCTATACTCTAACTATGATTTGTGGCATTCTATACATCAACATTCTCCTTATAAAATCAGTCGCTTCCAAAAGCAGTTATTAACCATCCATGATCTTAACTTTGTATATGAAAAAGATGTGCATGAGGCTCGAGTAGATCTAAATCGGATTAATAAGAAAGTAAGAAGGGCGCATACCATTTCTACAATTTCTTATTATGTATTAGACGATCTGGAAAAACATCTAAACATTGATAAAGAAGTAGTTAAGGTAATCTATAACGGCGTTGAATATTTACCTTCGATATCGTCTAAAGCACCCTATTTTGTCAATAAAAAACGTCCGTTCTTTTTTACAATTGGCGAGGTGTTAAAAAAGAAAAACTTTCATGTTTTACTTGATATGATGGAGCTGATGCCGGAGTATGATCTTTATATCTGTGGCAATTATTCAGGAGAATACGGGCAATATATGAAGAAGAGGTCAGAAGAATTGCAAAATGTATTTGTTTCTGGGGTTATTGATAATAGCGAAAAAGCATGGCTATACAAAAACTGTGAGACATTTTTTTTCCCTTCTATATGTGAAGGTTTTGGACTGCCTGTAATTGAAGCTTTACAGTATGGTAAGCATGTTGTTGTTTCAACCTTAACCTGTTTGCCGGAAATTGGCGGTGAACATGTTTCTTATTGGGATGATTTTACTCCAGAGTTGATGAAAGACGTTGTTTTAAACGGTATCAAACAACATAACGAAGAAAAATCTATACGGGCAATGGAATATTCATCGAAATTTAACTATCAAAAGAATGTGGATGAGTATTTGGATTTGTATAGAAAAACAATGGACTTGACTTAGTATCGTTCAAAGGGAAATAGAATATGTTTTGTGGTGGATTTGTAACGGAGCTTATTTCAAGTTTTTTTTCTTCGGACGGAGTCCTGATTTTCTAACCCAAGATTTAATTTAAAAGTTTTTTTTTGTGAACTCTTAAATTAGATGCTAGACGATATTTGGATACCATGATGTGAATTGTGAAATAGAAAAATTGAAAATAGTTTTATTTTCGATATTCTCCCAAACCAGATGGTATCGATTTCTTCTAGCCATTCCGAGTCAGATTTATTGTCTACTAACTTTTCAAGAATGCTGTATCCCAATTAAAGTTCAAAAAAAATAGTTTTGCAACTAACCAAAATCAAGCTACTCATTAATTGAACGGGTTTATATTCAATCTCTTGACTGTTCAATCAAGAGTCATTTTTTCCAGAAAAAAATACTCTCGATTAAGCTCATTTAAGATGAGAATAATTTGATCGTACATCTAAAACAGAAAAGCCTGCAATCATTTGATCTGCAGGCTTTTGATAAAGTATGATATGAATATCTGCGGAGAGACTGGGATTCGAACCCAGGGTACCGTTGCCAGTACGACAGTTTAGCAAACTGTTCCTTTCGGCCACTCAGGCATCTCTCCAATCCTTAATTATCGGCTAACCGATTGTCTAAGGGTCTGCAAATATAGTAATCCTTTGCAGCTACGAAAATAAATTTTCAAACTATTTTAAATATTCCACACGCACATGATAGATGCCCATCAGCATCGTCTTAAAAATCAGCTTGATAGTCTCGATTTCTTTCAAAGTAATATTACTATCATTTAATTGGTTCTGCTCCAATTTATAGTCAATTATGCGTTCAACTAGGCTATTTATACTTTCTGCGTCAGGTTCTTTTAAACTTCTTGAGGCTGCTTCTACAGAATCGGCAAGCATTAAAACTGCGGTTTCTTTAGTAAAAGGAATAGGGCCCGGGTATCTAAAAGTATTCTCGTCTACAATTTTTTCGGGGAAATTTTTTAAAAACGACTGGTAAAAATAATCAACTCGGGTGTTCCCGTGGTGCGTACGTAAAAAATCGATAATTACCTCTGGTAAATTGTTTCTACGAGCCATTTCAATCCCGTTAATCACATGGCGAATAATAATCTGTGCACTTTCCTCGTAAGGTAATTTATCATGCGGATTTAAGCCCTTATTTTGATTCTCAATAAAAAACTGGGGATTATCCATTTTACCGATATCATGATACAGTGCGCCAGCTCTCACTAATAAAGCATTTCCACCGATTTTAAAAATAGCAGATTCTGCCAAATTTGCAACCTGTAAAGAATGTTGGAAAGTACCGGGTGCTTTAAATGCAAGTTCACGCAATAGCGGAGAGTTGGTATTGGTAAGCTCTATCAAGCTGATATCAGAAGTAATTCCAAACAGTTTCTCAAACAAATAAATTAAGGGATAAGCCAATAAACTTAACAGAACACTAAAAACAAAAGGCCAAAATTTAGCCCATTCTATGGCAGCAATAGTTCCTTCTCTAATCAACGAAATGCCCAAATATGCCACAAAATAATTCACCAATATCAATAGTGCCGATATTAAAAACTGTTCTCTACGCACCAAATTTTTAATGCTATAAATAGCAACCATACCGGCTGTAATCTGTAAAAAAGCAAACTCAAAACTGTTTGGTAAAAAGAAACTCGCAATCAGCACCACCAATAAATGGATGTTCATTGCCAAACGCGTATCAAATAAAATCCTAATGATAATAGGGACAATACAGAACGGAATATAATATAAGCTGGGCAATTTGATGTTTATAGCCCATGATAAAGACACCAACATCCCTGTTACCACCATTAAAATCAAAGAAATCTGGCGGTTATCGTTAAAAATATCTTTCCTAAAAAGATTCAAGAACACCATCAAAAGACAAATCACCATTCCCACCAAAATAAACTGACCAAATAAGGTCAGCTTGCGGTCACTTGGTGTAGTAATGCTTTCCTCATAAGTAAGCCGTAACGACTCCAGTTTCTGGTATATTTCCTCAGAAACCGTACTTTCTTTACTTACAATCAACTCGCCTTTTTGCACCATTCCTCGGGTAGAAGACAAGTTTTCCAGCGCCTGCTTTTCAATTTTCTCAGTAAATGATTCGTTATAAATTATGTTCGGGGTAATCCGATCTTTAAGTACAGCAAGCAATAGGTCCGACTGAATGTTTTTATCATTCACCAGTTCATCTGCTACCTTAGCTACCGCCGTGGTTTGCGTTAACAGTGTAGTGGTACTTACTTGGGTTTCTACGCCTCCTCTTAATAATGAAATTATATACTGCTCACCATCTCGCTGGTATCTTTTATTTAATCCTATAACGCCCTGCTTGTAAACACTTTCCAATACTTTAAATCCAACGTCGAAATTCTTAGCTTTTAGCGCATCATCTTTTAAACCAGTATTTCGCCATTTGGCCTCAAAATCTGTCTGATATTGTAGAGATTGATCATCAAAAACCTTTTCATTCAACTCATAAACTGGTAAAATGGATTTTAAAATACTTTCTTTATCCTTCTTGATCTCATCGGTAGTTTTTCTTATCGGGAAATTAAAGGGCGATACTAAATCTTCATGTAACCAAACGTTTCCCTTCTCAAATTCATATTTAAACTTGGCATGTTTAGGCAATACTGCGGTTATAATAACAACGCAGAGCGCCATCAGGACATATTTAATCACAGAAGTGTATTTTCTGTAAATAATTTTATGGGAATTTCTGTTGATATCAGCCACTTAATAAATCTAAAATTTTATTCAAATTTAAAGATAAATTATTTATCGAGTGTTTTACGTTTTACAACTTATTAAAAAGGCTTTATTAGTTTGGGCGTTTAAACACGCTGTACGTTGTATCTTTTTTAACCTTAAACACAAAGCCGAAGCAAAAAAAGGATGCCACTTCCATCGTTAACGCAAAAAAGATCGAAGTAAAACAGGTTCCTGCTACTTATCATAATTTATGCGCTTCCACAAAATAATGTTAAATTCGAAGTCAATAAAAATTTCAATGCTAATTATACGGCGTTGAACTGTAATTGAAAACCTGTGTTAATACCCCGAATGAAAAAAAACATCATCCTATTAATATTTGTATTACAAGCAAGTTATTCTTTCGCCCAAAATAAGCTCTCGGTTTACGAAGATTCTCTAAAAAACCTCGGGATTGTAATTGCCCGAGATTCTGTGGAAGAAAATAGGATACAAGCCAATTACAAGTTCATTAAAACCTTGGTAGAGGCTTTAAAAGAGAAAAACTCTTTCTATTATTCTTTTAAAAATCTAAGCGATTTTGTTGCAATAAAAAAAGCCGACGATAACAAATTCAGAATAATCACCTGGTTTACACAATCAGACGATGGCAGTTACCGGTATTTTGGAGCCATCCAAGTTAACAACCCGAACCAATTAGAACTTTATCCTTTGTTAGATAATACACAAAGCTTAACTAAACTTACTGGTTTGGAAGATGCCACTCTTGAAACGAAGAAATGGTTGGGTGCTGTTTATTATCAGATTATACCAGTTGCCGGTATAAAAGACCCTTATTTTATATTGCTAGGCTGGAAAGGGAAAAACAGTCTGTCTTCAAGTAAAGTAATAGAAACCCTGAAATTTATCGATGGTAAGCCGATTTTTGGCTCGGCAGTATTAGAATCAAAACCTAAATCCAAGCAGTTTGTAAACCGGATGACCTTTGATTATGTGAAAAATGCATCCATGTTACTTAGGTACGTAAAAGACGAAAATATGATTGTTTTTGATCATCTGGTTGCACCAGATAAAAAATCAGAAGGTATGACAGAATTTTACGCCCCAGATTTATCTTATGACGGTTTAAAGTTTAAGCAAGGAAAATGGATTTTTCAGGACAACCTAAAGCTCACCAATTTGCCAGACGAGGCCGACGAATTTTTTATTGATCCTTCTAAAGACAAGCAAAATACAGCACCGGCTCTCAACAATTAAAACGTTTTATTTTTTGTAATAAATCCATAACAAATAATATAAATTTACTTGATGATATTTAATTAAAAGAAAAAATATCTATTATTGATATTAAGAAAATCTAACCTCAATCAATAAAAACTAATTATAAATATATGGATAATAGAAAAGAGCTATTTGGGCATCCTATGGGCTTGTATATTTTGTTTTTCACCGAACTTTGGGAAAGGTTTAGTTACTACGGAATGCGGGCTTTACTGGTTTTGTTTTTAGTAGCCTCTGCAAGTGGTGTAAATCCAGGTTTCGGCTGGTCAAAAGTTGAAGCTTTAAGTTTATATGGTACTTATACGGCATTGGTCTACATCGCGTCTATCCCCGGTGGAATTTTAGCCGATAAGCTTTTAGGTCAAAAAAAGACCGTGATGTTAGGTGGTTGGTTATTGGTAGCGGGTCATGGAATTTTGGCCATTCGGGCCGAGTGGGCATTTTACCTAGGTTTGTGTTTAATTGTTGCTGGCGTTGGTTGCTTAAAACCAAACATATCTACCATGGTTGGTGGTTTGTATGCGCAAAATGATGACAGAAGAGATAAAGCTTTTACCATATTTTATATAGGGATAAATATTGGCGCCTTAATAGCAGGTGTTTTAGTAGGCTCGGTAGGTGTAAATTTCGGATGGCATTTTGGTTTCGGTTTAGCCGGAATTGGAATGGCAATTGGTCAATTGGTTTTTATGCTTGGCCAAAAACATTTGGTCGGCGTAGGAGAAGCTACCGCGTCTTTACCAGAATCTGAAAGGTTAGCGGCTAAAAATCCACTTACAAAAATCGAAAAAGACCGTATGATTGTGATGTTTCTATCATTTATCATGATTATTGTGTTTTGGGGCGCTTTTGAACAGGCAGGCGGTTTAATGAACTTATATGCCGATGAAAAAACAAACCGCATGCTCTCGTTTATTAATTTCGAAATTCCCGCACCTTGGTTTCAATCTGTTAATTCTTTTTTCATCATTACTTTAGGGTCTGCAGTAGCCGCATTCTGGTACAAACGTAAAAAGAAAGGTAAAGAATCATCATCGATATTTAAAATGGCAATAGGTACCATTATTATGGGATGGGGTTTCTTTTTTATGAGTGCGGCATCTATGCAGTTTCAAGCTGATGGCTCGTCTGCCATGTATTGGTTGGTTTTAGCTTATATGTTCCACACCATTGGCGAACTTTGCGCTTCTCCGGTTGCATTGTCTTTTATTACCAAGCTGGCACCGCTAAAGTATGCTTCGTTAATGATGGGTGCCTATTTTGCAGCAACCGGAATGGGAAATTATGTTTCGGGCTGGGTAGGTGAGTATTCACAAACTGCGGGCGAATTAGAGATATTTACTGGTATTGCTATTTTCTGTACCATTTTTGGATTATTGGTGTTATTGATCATAAAGCCTTTGAAAAGATTGGCCCACGGTGCAGAAGACGCAGTTCCAGATCAAATAAACAATCCTTTAAAAAATACCGAACAAATAGAAACCGTATAATTTTACACTATGGATATCGCAAAATGGACCTTAATCATTGGCTGGATTTTCGTTTTAATCTGGGTTCCCTTTGTCATCATTTCAAACAGAAAAACGCACCCTAAAGCACTTTTTATATTGTTTTTTGCCGAAATGTGGGAGCGCTTCAGCTACTACGGAATGCGGGCTTTATTAACGCTTTATATGGTTAAAGTACTTTTTAAAGGCATGGAAGGTGCTGATATTAAAGCTTTAAGCATCTACGGTTCTTATACAGCAATGGTCTACCTATTCCCAGTAATTGGAGGCTTAGTAGCCGATAAAATCTTCGGTTTTAGAAAAGCCATTGTACTAGGCGGTATATTAATGATGCTGGGGCATTTTACCCTAGCTTTTGAAGGCAGTAACACTTTGTTCTTTATGTCTTTAGCCTTGATTATTGTGGGTAACAGTTTCTTTAAACCAAATATCTCTAGTTTTTTAGGTACTTTTTACGATGCAAATGATCCCCGTAAAGATGGTGCTTTCACCATTTTTTACATGGGTGTTAACATTGGTGCCTTCTTAGCAACTTTAACCTGCGGATACGTTGGTGAGCAGATTAGTTGGCATTATGGTTTCGGCTTGGCTGGCATTGGAATGGCTGTTGGAGTAATTGTTTTTATATTGAGTGGTAAAGTGTTTAAAGGCACTGGTTTAAAGCCAGAAGTAATTACCTTAAAACCTGCCAAACCCTTGGGTTTATCTTGGGAAGCCATTGTTTACATAGGTACATTAATTATGATCCCTGTTTGTGCTTTATTGCTGAATCAAAATGAGTTAATGAGTACGTTAATGCTTTCCATTAGTGCTATAATCGTGGGTTATTTGCTATATGAAGCCCTAAGAAATCCCGATAAGGTGGAAGGTCAGCGTTTGTTGGTTGTTATTGTCCTGTTCTTTTTCCATGCTATTTTCTGGGCATTGTTTGAGCAAGCAGGTGGTTCATTAACCCTTTTTGCAGAAAGAAATATCGACCGTAGTATTGGCGGCGGAATTATTCCTTCTTCTTTATTTACCAGTTTTAACCCATTTTATATCATGGTATTGGCACCATTGTTTTCTTGGATTTGGATTAAACTGCGCAGTAAAGGTAAAGAACCACGTACCTCTATGAAATTTGTTTTGGGTTTGGCTTTTTTAGCAGCTGGTTTTTTGGTAATTGTATTAGGCGCTAAATTTTTCGCTAATGCGGATGGACTGGTGCCAATGGTATTTTTAGCCTTACTTTACCTTTTAGTAACCATTGGAGAGCTTTGTTTATCACCGGTAGGTTTATCAATGATCACCAAGTTATCGCCAGTTAAAATTGTTGGTTTTGTAATGGGAGCTTGGTTTTTATCTATTTCATTAGGAAATAAACTAGCCGGAATTATTGGCACATTAACCGCAGCAGAAGGCAACGGAAAAGTGTTAAGCGCACAAGAAACTTTGCTCAATTACACACAAACCTATTTAATTTGGGGCGTATTTGTGGTGGGTGCGTTTGCTGCTGTACTATTGTTGTTAACTCCAAAATTGAATAAATGGATGCATGGTATTCACTAAAAACACTACCTTGCACCCTCATAAAAAAATCATCAAGTGCCGGATAGCTTAGTCATCATTCCAACCTATAACGAGAAAGAAAACATAGAGAAAATTATACGTAAAGTATTCTCTCTACATCACGCTTTCCATATTTTAATCATTGATGATGGATCGCCCGATGGAACTGCTTCGATTGTCAAAAAACTCCAGGGAGAATACGACGGTCACCTTTATATAGAAGAACGTAAGGGCAAACTTGGTTTAGGTACTGCTTATATTCACGGGTTTAAATGGGCTTTAGCGCATAATTACGCCTATATTTTTGAGATGGATGCGGATTTCTCACATAATCCAGAAGATTTATTGAAGCTTCGACAAGCTTGCGCAGATGGCGCTGATTTAGCTATTGGCTCTCGTTATATTAAAGGCGTAAATGTGGTTAACTGGCCAATGGGAAGGGTATTGATGTCTTATTTCGCCTCGGTTTACGTAAGGTTTATTACCGGAATTGATATTCAGGATGCAACAGCAGGTTTTAAATGCTACAGAAGTATGGTATTACAGACCATCCGCTTGGATAAAATAAAATTTGTTGGTTATGCCTTTCAAATCGAAATGAAGTTTACCGCTATTAAACATGGTTTTAAAGTGGTAGAAGTTCCCATCATTTTTACCGATAGAACCGAGGGAACATCCAAAATGAGTACAAGTATTTTTAGAGAAGCTTTTTTAGGTGTTATTGAACTTAAGATGAGAAGCTGGTTTCGGAAGTACGAAAAGCCTACCTAATAATTCTTTTTACAACATGAAGAGCCTTTTCAACTTATTGTTTCTCAATTTTTTGTTGTTCGGACTCACTTGTTTTACCGCTTGTAATTATTCCGAATCTAGCGCTAGAAATAAAAGACTTCCGATAAAAAAAATTAAAATACAAGCTTCCGATAAAGTAAACGGAGTAAACTTTGTTGCGCCACCAAAAGCAATAAGTAATGAATGGACCAATGATTTAATAAGCGTGAACTGTAATTGGGTAGCATTGGTGCCTTATGCGTTTACAAAAGCAGGGAGCAATAAAGTAACTTATGATTATGGGTATCAATATTGGGGAGAATCACCTGCTGGAATTAAAGAAAATGCCAAACAAGCCCACCAAGCTGGATTAAAAGTAATGCTTAAGCCACATGTTTGGCTACAGAACGGATGGATTGGCGATTTTAACCTACAATCTGAAGCCGAGTGGAAAACTTGGGAAAACGATTACAGAAACTACATTTTGTTGCTTACACAGATTGCTATCGACGAAAAAATTGAAATGATTTGTTTAGGTACAGAGTATAGAACAGCTGTTAAAAATCGTCCGGTTTTCTGGAAAAGCCTAATCAAAGAAGTACGTGAGATTTACAAAGGAAAATTAACCTACTGTGCAAATTGGGATGATTATGAAGCAGTTTCTTTTTGGGAGGATCTGGATTTTATCGGCATAAGCGCTTATTTTCCACTTTCTGATTCAAAAAGCCCAACAGTTGATGAGTTGCTAAAATCGTGGAAACCAATTAGAAAAAGCTTAAGTGCATTTAGTGCCGAAAAAGGAAAACCTATTCTTTTTACCGAATATGGTTACAGAAGTATGGATCAAGCTGCATGGCGTTCTTGGGAAAAAGAAAATGAGCAGGCGCCAATCAATAATCAGGCGCAAGCCATTGCTTATGATGCTTTGTACCAAACCTTTTGGAAAGAGGACTGGTTTGCCGGAGGCTTTGCTTGGAAGTGGTACAGCTCGTTCAGAAGAATGGATTCCACAAAAAACCATGACTGGACTCCGCAAAACAAAGCAGCCGAGTTAATGATGAAAAAATATTATGAAACTACCATTAACCGGTAATAGCTACAAACGAAGTGGCCCTTTAAATCACATATCCTAATAACCTATATTCGGTAGTTGACACTTTCTACTTTATACTTATTACCTATTACTTTCTACTTATTACTTGACACTTTTTACTTATTTACTTCCCAAAATCACTCCTAAGTCTTCTGTTTTTTCTTTTTAGCGGCCGGAAACAAAATATTGTTCAAGATCAAGCGATAACCTGGCGAGTTTGGGTACAGACTTAAATCGGTAGGAGGGTCGCCCACCAAATGTTGATAATCCTCTGGATCGTGGCCACCATAAAAAGTCCATTGCCCTTTGCCGTATTGTCCATGAATGTATCTTGCTTCACTTGCAGATTTTAGTTCGCCCATCACCAAAACGTCGGGTTTTAATAAGGGAGATGCAAAAGCGGTTGTTTGCCCCATAAAGCCTTTAATTACCTTTTCGTGGTTTTGGGTAAGCATGGTAGGTACCACATCCCATTTTGCAGAAAAATCAAAAAGTGTAAAATAATCTCGGGTTCTATCTACTTGTCTGGTCTGTGTAACATCAATATCCGAAAACTCGTAATTCATGGGGTTTAAATCCAGTTTAAAATTTTGAAAGGCAAAGGATTTTGTATAATCCAACTTAGATTGCGCTTGTGGGTCTGCGGCGTCACCATCAAACATACGTTCGCATATGTCAATTCCGGCTGCGGTCAAAGCGATATCAAAACTATCCGTACCCGAACACATGGCAAACAAAAAACCGCCACCCGCACAAAAATCCCGCATTTTTTGAGCTACCGCCAGTTTCATTAAAGAAACCTTATTAAAACCTAGCTTTTTTGCCATAGCTTCTTGGTTACGCACATCTTCTTGGTACCAGCTGGCGTTTCTATAATTGGCCCAAAACCTACCGTATTGACCAGTGAAATCTTCGTGGTGCAAATGCAACCAATCATACTCTGGCAGTTTTCCGCTAATTACTTCTTCATCGTAAACTACATCGTATGGGATTTCGGCGTAAGTTAGTACCAATGTCACGGCATCATCCCATGGTAATTTGCTCTTTGGCGAATAAACCGCAATTTTAGGTGCTTTCTCCAGCTTTACAATATCCATATTCACTTCTGCCTGGCTAATCTGGGTAAGGATGGCGTTAACCTTTGCATCTGGTAACACGTCGTAGCTAACACCTCTTATTTTAAGTTCCGATTCTATTTTTTGATTATATGCAATCAAAAAGCTTCCACCTTTGTAATTTAAAAGCCAATCGACTTCTAAATTGTTTTTTAAGGTGTAAAATGCAATTCCGTAGGCCTTTAAATGATTCCTTTGTTCTTCATCCATTGGTATTAAAATGGAGGATGCAAAGGTTTTTATCGATAAAAAAAAGAGGAATAATAATATATATTTTGCTTTCATTTTTTTAAAAATAAGGATAAAGCATGAAAACGTTTAGCTGGGCAAAAAATTTTGTTAATTTTGCACCTCTTAACAAAATAATTAAAGATGAGCAAAGCAATAATAAAAACTGCAAAAGGCGACATGACTGTTGAGTTTTACGATAATGACGCCCCTAAAACTGTTGAAAATTTTAAAAAACTAGCTAAAGAAGGTTTTTATAATGGTTTAACTTTTCACCGTGTTATTCCTGATTTTGTGATTCAAGGTGGTTGTCCTTTTTCTAAAGAAGAAGCTACAGCTTATAAAGCAGGTTCTGGTGGCCCAGGTTACCAAATTGACTGCGAATTAGATGGCGAAAACCAATACCATGATAGAGGAGTTTTATCAATGGCACATGCAGGTAGAAATACTGGCGGTTCACAGTTTTTTGTTTGCCACAGCAGATCAAACACTGCACATTTAGACAGAAACCATACTTGCTTTGGTAAAGTAGTTGAAAACGTTGACGTTGTTGATGCGATTAAACAAGGCGATAAAATTATCAGTATTGACCTAATTGAAGATTAATAAATAACATATGAATTTAACAGGAATTGTTGCGGTATCTGGTAAGCCCGGATTGCACAAATTAATTGGCCAAAATAAATCTGGTTATATCTTAGAAAGCTTAGACGATCAAAAAACTAAAACGATTGTGAATATTTCTACTGCTAAACTAGCTTCTTTAGAAGATATTACTGTTTACGGCGAGAATGACGATTTAAGGCTTAAAGATGTTTTTGCTAAGATGGCAGATGCTAAAAACGTTCCTGATGCTAAAGCTGATGGTAAAGTTTTAAGAACTTTCTTTTTTGAAGTTGCTCCAGATCACGATGAGCAAAAGGTTTACTCTTCTGATATTAAAAAGATTGTAAGCTGGTTTCATATTATAAAAGATTTACCGATCTTTACAGAAGCAGAACCAAAAACTGAAGAAGCTACTGACGAAAAAGGTGAGACTAAAAAGGAAGCTCCAAGAGTATCAAAACAGGATACGGTTCAAACAGCAAAGCCTAAAAATGTTAAAACCAACACTAAATCAGTAGCAACTAAAAAGGCTGGTGGAAGCAAAAATCCATAAGTAAAAACATAACCACATAAAAAAAGCTTCCTAGCGTAAATTCTAGGAAGCTTTTTTGTTTTTAACACCATTATAGTTTTAAAACATACATTTTAAAGTTGCGTGTCTTTTACCAAAAACAGAACCGGTGGCGCTGTGGATAGCTAGCATTTTATCGTTAAAATCGCCAACCCATGAAAGCTCCAATTCATTGTATTGGTTTTTTGGTATAACATATTCTTTAAGTTTTATAAATATCGCCGACTCTAAACCATGTTTCTGGAATTTTTCTTTGGTTCCCATCACAATGGCCCGCATCCGATTTACGCCCCTTATTTTTCTATACATAAACTTTAGCTTTCCTATTAAATCAAGCTTTCCGTTTAAAGGTTTAATCATCAGGTTAGCATCGGGCAACATCACCACAAATGATGCTGGTTCACCGTTTATATAAGCAAACCAAATCAATTTGGGATCCATGATCAACTTCATCTGCTCAAAGCTCTCCATAACAGTAGCTAGCTTAATAGGTACAAAGTTCGCGAAGTTCTTCCAGCCGTCGTTATAAATTTCCATAAAATCCTCAGCAAACTTGGCAAAGTTCTTTGGATCTAAAGGTTCAAAAGTATAACCTGGTTTGTTAGAAACCCAGTTGGCAATTTTAGTGAAGCGTTCTGGAAACTCTTTATGCAGATCCAAATGGTTGGTCATCTGTTCGTAGTCGGTCTCAAAACCGTAATCCTTAAAATGTTGGTGATAATAAGGCTTGTTATAATTCATTCCGTATGATGGATGCGTGTAGCCTTCAATCAGTAATCCCCAAAAAGTATCGTTCTCACCAAAGTTTATCGGTCCTTGCATGGCTTGCATACCGTTCTGCTTTAGCCAATCTTTTGCGGTATCAAATAGTGATTTAAAAGCTTCGCCATTATCTATACATTCCACAAAACCAATTCCTCCGGTAGGTACATCAAAAGTATTTGCTTTTTTATCATTTATAAAGGCAGCAATCCTTCCTATTAGCTTTTTGTTATCGTCTAATAAAATCCATCTTTTAGCTTTTCCATGGCTGTGGAAACTGTTTTTAGATGGATCAAATACAGCGTTTATATCTTTATCTAATGGGCAAACCCAAACATCATCATTCTTATAAATTATGCGGGCAACATCTAAAAAATCTTTTTTTGTTTTTGGAGAATCAACCTCTAAAATTGTCATATATATTATAATGTTTTGGATATAAAAAAAGCATCCAATTGTTTTTGAATGCTTCTAAATTAGCTATATTAATAATGATTTAAAAATCATCATCGTCATCGTAACTTAATTCGTCAAGATCATCCATTGGCAAATCGAAATCGTCTTCATCCTCCTCAGAAAACTTACTTTTTAATTTTGGATCATCAAAAGACGCATCATCTTCATCTGTATCTACAGGCTTAGTGCTTTTGGTTGGTTTAGTTTGTTTTGCCATTTTGGTTACTTTTATGTTCCTAATTTAATGCTTTTTAGAATCTAATAAAAAATATTTTTTTGTGTGTTGCTGTAAGACAAAAATATAAGGAAATTTTAATTTCAAAAAATTCCTTTTGAATTATTTTGTTTTTTTTACAATCTACAATTTCGTGTTTTCTTCAATGTGTTTTAACTGAGGTAAATCTGTAAAGCAACTGCATAAAAATTAATCAAAAAGAAACCGAATAAAGCTATGTTTAACATCATTTTGCCTTATTAAAGGTGCTAATCTACTTTTGATTTTACAGATTTTATGCTGTGTAATCATAATTAACGCCCCTAGTTCACATTATTATTAGCTCGTTGAGTAAGTTAATAATGATTTTTTGGAGCTTTAAAGTTACGCCAGACGTAAAAATTAAGTTGTTACAATATTGTTTGAACACGTTTGTGAAATTAAAATCGCAAAAGTCATTTATTTAATAAAAACAAAGTTGCTGTTACTCTATAGAGCGAAATTTATAATCAAAGTTGTAAAAGCAGGAGCGTTCATTTCTTAACTTAAGGTAATTATTTGAGTACCGTATCTGCCTAAATTTGTCGCATCAAAAACAAAGATAATCAATGACACAAATTTCAGTAAAATTTAAACTAGTCGTTTTTCTGCTGCTTTTATCTAGCGCTTTATTGGCCCAAGAAAAAGTAACAGTAAGCGGTATAATAACAGATAAGTCCTCGTCAGAATCTTTAATAGGCGTAAGCGTTTATATTAAAGAAATTAAAAGTGGAACCACTACCAACGAATATGGGTTTTACTCTTTAACCGTACCAAAAGGCAACTATACACTCAATATCGGGTATATAGGTTTCGTAAGCCAAGAGTTTTCGCTTCCACTTGCACAGAGTGTGAAAAAGGATTTCTCATTGGTAGCTAACCAACAAACTTTAGCAGAAGTGGTGGTAAATAGCGATAAAAGTATCGCAGAAATACGAAGACCGGAAATGAGCATCAACAAACTATCCGCCAGGGAAATTAAACAGATGCCCGTGGTTTTAGGCGAGGTTGATGTGATAAAATCTATCCTACAATTGCCCGGAGTTACCAATGCAGGCGAGGGACAATCGGGTTTTAATGTGAGAGGCGGAGGAGCAGATCAAAATCTGATTCTTTTAGATGAAGCCACCATTTACAACTCATCGCACCTATTCGGCTTCTTTTCTGTTTTTAATGCCGATGCCATTAATGATATCAAACTTTACAAGGGTGGTATCCCTGCTCGCTTCGGTGGGCGCTTATCATCGGTTTTAGATATTTACCAGAAAGAAGGTAACAAAAACGATTTAAAATTTAGTGGCGGCATTGGATTGGTTTCTAGCAGGTTAATGGCAGAAGGGCCAGTTAACCAAGGAAAAGGTTCTTTTCTGATTGCCGGAAGGAGCTCTTATGCCCACTTGTTTTTAAAGCTTACAGATATTAAAAGTTCTGCCTATTTTTATGATTTAAATACAAAGATCAGCTATAAAATCAATCTAAAAAACAGTCTTTATTTATCAGGATACTTTGGACGCGATGTTTTTAACCTGAACAAAGATTTTGTAAATATTTACGGCAACTCTGTATTTAATGTTCGTTGGAACAGGCTTTTTAACAACAAGTTATTCTCTAACCTTTCGGTGATTTATAGCGATTACTATTTCGGTTTAGAGATTGGCCTTGCCGAGTTTAAATGGTCTAGCGGCATTAAGAATCTAAATTTAAAGTACGATTTTAAACATTACATCAATAATAATTTAAAACTCACCTACGGACTTAACGCTCAGCATTATAATTTTAACCCCCGAACTATAGATCCAACAACATCAACATCACAATTTAATAAAGAGCAGTTGGCTAAAAAGTATGCTATAGAACCAGCTGTTTACTTGGATGTTGAGCAAAATGTATCTAAGAAACTATCTGTAAATTACGGACTGCGCTATAGTTTATTTTACCGAATGGGACAAAAAGATGTATTGACTTATGCCAATAATGAAGCTGTTAAGTTTAATAACGACTTAAAAATCTACGAAAAAGCCACACCTACAGGCGTAAAAAATTATAAAAATAATGAAACCATAGCCAGTTTCAACAACTTGGAACCTCGGCTAGCAATTTCTTACGCTTTAGATGATGACCATTCTATAAAAACCAGTTATAACCGGATGACGCAGTATTTGCATTTGATCAGCAATACGCAATCGCCCACTCCTTTAGATATTTGGGCACCAAGCGATCAGTTTTTAAAACCTCAAACATTAGATCAATATGCCATCGGTTATTTTCAAAATTTCAAAGAAGATGATTATTCTTTAGAGGTAGAGAGTTTTTATAAACACATAAACAACAAGGTAGATTATATTGACGGAACGGATTTTATAGCCAACAAAGCGATAGAGCAAGTAGTTTTAAACGGAATTGCAAGATCGTACGGCTTGGAACTGATGTTGCGGAAAAACGTAGGTAGATTAACAGGTTGGGTTTCCTACACCTTATCTAGATCTGAACAACAAACACCAGGCAGAACAGCATTAGAAATAGGAATTAATAACGGAGCTTGGTACAAATCAGCATCAGATAAACTGCATAATGTAGCCATTACAACCACTTATAAATGGAATGATAGATGGCGTTTTGGATCGATTTTCAGCCTGCAATCTGGGCAACCGGTTACGTATCCACAAAGTAAATATAAATATCAAGACATAGATATTCCAAATTACGGTTTACGTAATAAAAATAATTTGCCTTTATACCATCATTTGGATGTTTCTGGAACTTATACCCCAAAACCAAAAAAACAAAGGAACTGGCAAGGCGAGTGGGTTTTTAGTATTTATAATATCTACAACCGACAAAACGCTTCAGCAATTGCTTTTGCACAGAACGTTGAAACTGGCAAAAACGAAGCAAAACGACTGTCTATTTTCGGCGCTGTACCCAGTTTTACATATAATTTCAAATTCTAAGATTATGAAAAATAAATATTTTTTGTTGATGTTGTTTTGCATTTTAATATTTAGCAGTTGCGAAAAAGTAATTGATGTTAAATTAAGCACAGAACCATCTCGTTTAGTTGTTGACGCTACTTTAAGTTGGGTAAAAGGCACTAACGGCAAAAGCCAATCAGTTTTTTTAAGCACTACTACTAGTTATTATAGTCAAGAAATTCCCAAAGTATCTGATGCAATAGTTTATATTAACAACAGCACCAATACCAAATTTGAGTTTTTGGAAGAAACTGCTACAAAAGGGAAATACACTTGTGCCAATTTTTCACCCGTAATTGGCGAAAATTATACACTTACCATTGTTTATAAGGGAGAAACTTATAAAGCTCAAGAAAAACTAACGTCGGTTAGCCCGATTGAAAATGTAGAGCAAAGGTCAGATTTGGGAATAAATAGAGACGAATATGGGATAAAAGTGAACTTTCAAGACCCTATTGCTCAAAATAATTTTTATTTAGTGAGGTTTGTAACTTCGACCTCTGCTTTTCCGAGTTTCGAGGTATTTCATGACCAGTTTTTTGATGGAAAGAAAGGGTTTGGACTCTATGGAAGTGATAAGCTTAAAAAAGATGACGCTATTGAAATTAAACTGAACGGAATTTCTGAAAGATATTTCGACTATATGAAAAAACTTACAGCTACTGCCAGTGGTGGCGGAGGTGGACCTTTCCAGCCAACACCATCATCTGCTATAAGAGGAAACGTGGTTAACCAAAGTAATGAAAGCAATTTCTGCTTAGGATATTTTAGTGTATCAGAAACGGATATTTTAACGTATACCGTGAAATAGGTGCTTGTGAATTAAAAATATTGATTAAAAGTGCAAGAAATATCGATAATCGCTTGTGCTAAATAAAACTAAATAATGAAAGCCATTATCCATAAAAAATACGGTCCACCTAATGTTGCAAGCCTTGCAGAAGTTTCTAAACCCCAACCCAATGATGAAGAGCTACTGTTAAAAGTTTATGCATCAACCGTAAACAGAACAGATTCTGGCTTTAGAAGTGCCGAATATTTTGTTTCCCGTTTTTTTAGTGGCTTGTTAAAACCTAAAAACCAAATTTTGGGTTGTGAGTTTTCTGGTGTGGTAGAAAGTATCGGAAAAAACGTTTTGGGTTTTAAAATAGGAGATAAGGTCTTTGGCTATAACGATAAAACCTTCGGCGGTCATGCAGAGTATGCTACTATTTCTTACAAAGCAGCGGTAGCCGTTGCGCCAAAAAATATTAGTTTACACGATGCGGCGGCCATAACAGAAGGTGCCCATTACGCTTTAAATATTATTAGAGTTGCAAAGGTAAAACCCGGTCAAAATGTATTGGTTTATGGTGCTACGGGTGCTATTGGCTCTTCGGCAGTACAGCTTTTAAACTATTTTGGTGCTAATATTAACGCAGTTTGTGACACTAAAAACGTGGAACTTGTAAAAACATTAGGTGCTACAAAAGTGATAGATTACCAGCAGTCAGACTTTACAAAATTCAAGGATACCTATGATTTTGTTTTTGATGCGGTTGGTAAAACTTCATTTGGAGCTTGCAAACCTCTTCTCAATAAAAACGGGATTTACATTTCTACTGAATTGGGGAAAAACGGACAAAATATATTTTTGGCTTTAAAACATTGGGCGTTGAAAAGTAGAAAAAAAGTATTGTTTCCAATTCCTCCAGACTTATCGAAAGAAGATATCGGCTTTTTAAAAGATTTGGTAGAAAACGGAATGTTTAAACCAGTGATTGATAGCTACCGAAACCTTGATGATATTGTAGAGATTTACACTTATGTCGATAGCGGACAAAAAGTTGGCAACGTGGTTTTGGAAATTTTAAATTAGTGGATATATTTACACACGCTGTTTTAATTCTATGTATAAGATACAGCTAAATACCAATTTATATGGAACCGTTTGTTCGATGAATTTAAAAGACGTAGAACTTCTAAAAAATCAATACCTAAACGAAATGTTTAGTGTGATGAACTTTTCCGAAGAAGAATGGCAAGTAATTACTGATTTACACGTTTTTCGCCAATATAAAAAAGGCGCCATATTGTTAAAAAAAGGTCAACTCTCGAAAGTGAGTTATTATGTTGTTAAGGGCTGTTTGCGCAGTTATTATTTGGTAGATGGAGAAGAGAAGGTAAATGCTTTTTACACAGAGAAAGATTATTTTACACCAAGTTGTTTGGTAACCAATAAACCAGCGGAACATTATTTAGATTGTTTGGAGGATTGTTTAGTAAATGTGAGCACTGCCGAAGATGAAGCGATTATCATGAAGAAGTTTCCGCGTTTCGAAAAACTATGTAGGGCTTATTCTGAAGAATTAGTGGTAAAGCAAAAAGCTGAATTTGATGATTTTAAAATTGCTTCGCCAGAACAACGCTATATTAATTTCGCTACAAATCGGCCAGATTTGTTACAGCGTGTTCCACAGTATCAAATTGCAAGCTATCTCGGGTTAACACCGCAGTCTTTAAGCCGCATCCGTAAAAGATTATCGAAAAATGACTTTAGTGCAAATAAAGTTGCAGTTTAGATAAGGAAGTTTATCGATTAGCGATATGGTGAATGAAGTATTTTTCTGAAACCTTTCTGCTGAAATTTAGGCAAATTTCCAACCCGAAAACCCCCTTGGGATTGAAAAAAATGACCAACAATAAACTAACCATTTCCAAAGTATCTTATAAACTGTAAAAGATTTAAAATAAATAAACAAATTAAACCATGGTTATCAGAGAAGCTAAAACAGAAGATATAAAGCAAATTCAAATCATAAGAAATTCTGTTAACCAAAACACATTATCTAATCCTAATTTGGTAACTGATGTTGATTGCGAAAACTTTATAACAGTAAAAGGAAAAGGCTGGGTATCTGAAATTGATAGTCAAATTGTGGGTTTTGCAATTGTTGATTTAAAAGAAAATAACATTTGGGCATTATTTTTACATCCAAAATTTGAAGGAAAAGGTATTGGAAAACAATTACATAAAACGATGTTAGATTGGTATTTTACACAGACTAAAGCCACAGTTTGGTTAGGGACAGAGTTTGACACACGGGCAGAGCAGTTCTACAGCAAAGCGGGGTGGACAAAAGTTGGCACAAACGGACAAAAGGAAATTAAATTTGAAATGACATATGAAGCTTGGACAGCAAGTCAGATGTGTTAAATGTTGTTTCAAAGCGTAAATGGTCTTTTTTTTTAAATCAATAAAATAAATTGAACTGAAGGTAGGGGTAAAATGAACTAAGCGTGTTATCAATTAAAAGAAGGATAAAAATCTTTTAAACCATTGATAACAAATGAAACATTTTAAACTTTTATTATTTTTTTGGATATTCTTTGCGTCAAAGCTTGTTGCGCAAAACCATACCATCATCAAAGGAATCATCACAGATAAACAGTCTAAACTACCCTTGCCTGGTGTTACTGTGAGCATTAATTCTTTAAATCCACCTAAATACACCGTTACAGATGCCGACGGTCGCTTTCGTTTTGTGGATGTAACTGTTGGAAGACACAACTTAGAAGCTGCAATTATTGGCTACCAAAAAACGGTAATAGCAGAAGTGCTGCTGAGTTCTGGAAAAGATTTAGAAATCAATATCGAATTGGAAGAACAGTTAAACAGTTTAAGCGAAGTTGTGGTTTACAGTGCAAAAAACAAAAGTGCATTAAACCCGATGGCTAGTGTTAGTTCGCGGTCTTTTTCTGTGGAAGAAACCAGTAGATATGCTGCCGCTTTGTTCGATCCTGCCCGTATGGCGCAAAGTTTCGCCGGAGTTGCCGCTGCCGAAGATGACAATAATATTGTGATTAGGGGAAATGCCCCCAAGTCTGTTTTGTGGCGATTAGAAGGCATAGAGATTTTCAACCCCAATCATTTTGCAGATGAAGGTGCCGCAGGAGGAGCCATCAGCATGATAAATTCGAACGTGATTGGTACTTCTGATTTTTATACCGGAGGCACTCCGTCTGAGTTTGGAAATACCATTTCTGGTGCATTTGATTTACAGTTTAGAAAAGGAAATACCGACAAAAGCGAATATTCTTTGATGCTAGGCGTACTTGGGGCAGCAACATCATTAGAAGGTCCATTTAAAAAAGGCGGAAAATCTTCTTACTTATTCAGCTACCGCTACTCTTCTTTAGCTTTGTTAGATAAGATAGGGCTTTCTCTTTCCGATGTGGGCATCCCCATTTATCAAGATGTTTCCTACAACTTTGTTTTTCCAACTAAAAAGGTAGGTACTTTCTCTTTATTTGGAATAGGAGGGAACAGCAAAGTTGAGGATAAAGCAATAAGAGACCATACAAAATGGAAGGAAAGAAATGATTATGCCGATCAGAAATTCACCTTTAATTCGGGAAACGCAGGTTTAAAACATGTATTAATCTTGAACGATAAAATGTTTTTAAAAAACACCGTGGTTTATTCAAAAAGCCAGAATACGGATAAAGTTGACACCCTTAGACAAAATTATGACACCGATATTTACAGCAGAAACGATTATAAAAATGGTGCAATCCGTTATAGTGGTCAGTTAAATTATAACCCTAACGCCAATAATACCATCCGCAGCGGGGTAACAGCTTCTTTTTTGGATTATAATTTGAAAGGTTTAGAATATAATTACCAAAAACAGGCTTTAAATGAGGTATTAAACAAAAAGGGCAATGCCAGTTCAATAGATGCGTATAGCCAGTGGAAACATAATGTTAGCGAGCAATTGAGTTTTAACGTAGGTGTGCATACCAATTACTTTAGCTACAGCAGTAATTTTTACGTTGAACCACGCTTAAGCTTAAATTGGTGGGTAAAACCCGATCAGCAAATTTCTTTAGGTGTGGGGGCTTACAGCCGATTAGAACCTTTAGCCTATTATTTTGCAAATGATGAATTAACATCATCAGCTTACTACAGCGCCAAAAAATTAAAACCGACACGTTCTGCCGAGGTTGTTCTGGCTTACGAGAAGATTTTGGGCGAGACTTTGAAATTTAAGGCAGAAACTTACTATCAACACCTTTATAAAGTGCCGGTTTCAAACAACCCAAACTATAATTTCTCTACGATAAATGCGTCTAGCATAGGTGCAATTTTCGCCACAGATTACAGCCCTTTGGTAAACCAAGGAACCGGCAGAAACTATGGTTTAGAGTTAACTTTAGAAAGGTCGCTAAACAAAGGTTATTACTTCCTAATCACCACTTCAATTTTCGACTCCAAGTATAAAAACTTAGCTGGAAAGGAATTCAACACCACTTTTAACAGCCATATCATGGGTAATTTTGTAGCAGGAAAAGAATGGCAGGCCGGTAAAAACGGAAAGAATATTTTTGGTGTAAACGGAAAAGTGATCTATACCGGAGGAAGAAAGTACACCCCAATTTTATTGGAAGCGTCAAGAGCCCGACAAGAACAGGTAAATGACGAAAAGAAAGTAAATACGCTTACCGCTGATCCTTACTTTAGAGTCGATTTTTCTAGTAGTTATCGAATAAACAGAGCCAAAGTTTCGCATACTTTTTTTATTGATGCACAGAACCTGTTAAACCGGGTAAACAATCTGGGTTACTATTATGATTTAGATACCAAAAATTTAAAAAAGAACAATTTAGGAGGTGTTATTCCCGTATTGAACTATCGCTTAGAGTTTTAGGAGGTAAAAAATTATATTTGAAACTTAAAAGCAAAATTTTTGAAAGCTGAAATAAACCTAATCTATCAAATTAATACTGGTAACGAGCTGGTATTTGAGAAAGTATTTAAGCAATATTTTAAGGCATTGCAAAACTATGCATATACTATTTTGAACGATTTAGATATTGCCGAAGAAATGGTACAAAATGTTTTTCTAAAAATTTGGGAGAAGAGAGAAAAATTACCACAAGATGCTCTCATCGGCAGTTACCTATATAAATCAGTTTACCACGAAAGCTTAAACTGGTTAAGGCATGAAAAAGTTAAGCGTTCACATCAACAGCACACTTTGTACAGCATGAAAGATGAAACCGACAATGCCGAAAATCACATCAAAATGAAACAGTTAGAGGAACAGCTACAAAAAGCATTGAACAAATTGCCTCAACAATGCCGTACTATTTTTCAGATGAGCCGTTTTGACGAATTGCGTTACCGCGAAATAGCAGCAGAATTGGGTATATCCATTAAAACGGTAGAAAACCAGATGGGGAAAGCGCTTCGCTTAATGCGCTTAAAATTGGTGGAGTTTTTACCCGTAATGATAGGCCTCATCAACTCAATTTTTATATTAAAATAACCACGGAGATGACAGACGAAAAGATAATTAAATTTTTATTGGGAGAAAGCTCTGAGGCTGAAAATATAGAGATTAAGAATTGGCTAGCTGCTGATGCAAAACATCAAAAGTATTTTGAAGAAATGCAATTGATTTGGGATACCAGCAAAAACTTAGACGCACAACATTTAGAAGATGAAGACCTAGCTTGGGAAAAATTTAAAGCTAAAGCTGATGAAAGAAAAGCAGTTCAATCAAAAATAAATAGATTCAATTGGCTTAAAATTGCCGCTTCATTGGTTTTGGTAAGTACAAGTTGCTGGTTTGGCTACCAACATTTCAAAACCCCAGAAATGATGACTATAACAACTGCCACAGCAACAGATACCGTTATTTTGCCAGATGGGTCTGAAGTTAAACTTAATAAATATTCTACTTTAAGGTATCCGGAACAGTTTAAGGGAGAAAAAAGAGAAATTTTTCTCACTAAGGGAGAAGCGTTTTTTACGGTAACTCCTAATAAAGAAAAACCCTTTATCATCCAAACCAAAGACATTACGGTTAGGGTAGTGGGGACTTCTTTTAATGTGAAATGCGGAGCAGAAGAAACGGAAGTAATTGTGGCTACCGGAACAGTGAAGGTGAACCAGAAAAATGACGAAATCAGCTTGCAACCAGGGGAAAGAGTCACCGCACATCATCAAAATTTAAAACTAAAAAAAGAACCAGTTCCCGACCAGTTGTATAACTATTATTTCACTAAAACCTTTGTAGCTAACGGAACACCTTTATGGCGAGTTGTAGAGGTTTTAAACGAAGCGTACGCGGTTAAAATTGTGATTGAGAATGATGAATTAAAGAATCTACAACTCACTAGCACCTTTAAAAATGAATCTTTGGATCAAATCCTAAGGGTTTTAGAAGAAACTTTTCATCTTCAAATCGTCAAGGAAAACAATCTCATTATCATAAAATAAACTAAAAAATCAGTTCAAACCTTAATCCTTCTGCCTAATACCTTAAACCTTAAGAAGATGTTAAAAAATATATTATTATTAGTAGCAATTTATAGCGTTACTCCAGCCACTTATGCCCAAAATAATTTAGCAAAACGTATCACTATCAATGCGCAAAACGAACATTTACAAAACGTTTTACAAGAACTCAGTAAAAAGGGCGAATTTACTTTCTCATACAACACCAGCATTTTACCAAAAGACAGCTTGGTAAGCTTAAAAGCATATAATATGATGGTACAAGATATTTTAGACTCCTTACTAAACGGAAATTTCGAATATAAAGAGGCTTCTAATTATGTGGTTTTAAGGCCCTGTCCCAATAGTTTATCGTTAATTCCAGAAAAATCAGAACCACTAGGTCGTAAATACGTGGTTTCGGGTTATATTATTGACAATGCAAATGGGCTTAAAATAAAAGATGCCAGTGTATATGATAAGCAATTGTTAAAAAGCACACTAACGGATCATCAAGGTTATTTTAAGCTCAAAATAAAAACAAATAACCAAGCCATTAGGTTAACCGTAACTAAGGATCAGTATAAAGAAATTACAGTTACCATGTTACCTGCAGTAACAGTCGGCAGAAACGACTCAGCCCAATATGGCTTTCAGCCGGGCAACGGAGTTATCGCTACTTATTTCGGAAAAGTATTTGTTTCCTCTAGGCAAAGAGTGCAAAATATAAACTTAGCCGGTTTTTTTAGTCAAAGCCCGGTTCAGGTTTCTTTTATTCCGGGTTTAAGTACGCATGGTTTTTACAACTCACAAATGGTGAATACGGTTTCTTTAAATGCTTTGGCAGGATATTCTGCCGGAGTTAACGGGGTAGAATTGGCCGGGTTGTTTAACGTGAATAAATATAATGTAAAGAATTTTCAGGGAGCTGGCTTAATCAATACGGTAGGAGGGACGGTTGATGGTGTGCAATTGGCCGGTATTGGAAATGTGGTGTTAGATAGCGTTCAGGCTTTTCAAGGAGCGGGCATATTTAATGCGGTAAAATCTAATTTTTCGGGAGTGCAAATGGCAGGTATTGTGAATGCCAATAAAGGGACGCTGAATGGGACACAGATGGCAGGTATCGCAAATTTAAGTGGTAAACAAGTCAAAGGGACGCAACTGGCAGGTATTGTTAATGTAAGTGTTAAAGGATTAAAAGGAGCTCAATTTGCAGGAATTGGCAATACCACTATTAAACCAGTAAATGGCTGGCAAATGGCAGGAATCTACAATGTATCTGTGGATAGTTTAAAAGGTGGTCAATTGGCTGGAATTGTAAATTATACAAAGAAGTTAAAGGGCTTTCAGATGGGTTTAGTGAATATTGCTGACACATTAGAAGGAGTAAGTTTGGGATTGCTGAATTTATCTAAAAACGGCTATCACAAATTAGCAATTTCAAGCAATGAGGTTACCAACGTTAATCTTGCTTTAATTACGGGAAATGCAAAACTATATACTGCAATTAGGGCTGGGTACAACCTATCTGATACGGCAAAAGTTTTTAGTTTTGGAGTAGCCATGGGCCATGATTTTGTATTGAGCAAAAAGTTGGCAATAGGTGCGCAGATGAGTTATGATCAGCTTTATTTAGGTTCATGGAAGCATAGCAGTTCATTAGTTAAGGCAGGAACTAATGTACAATTACAGTTAATTAAAGGTTTAGCGCTGTTTGCTGGCCCTTATTATAACGTTTATTTTACCAACCAAACCAATAAGTTTAAAAACTACAGCTATCCAATATTAAACAGGGGTTTAGCTTACCACAGTTATAGCAACAAGGTAAAAGGATGGATAGGATTTGAAGCTGGGATTAGGCTTTTTTAATAGCTGCTTTATTTCTTAACACAAGTTCATCAAGTTTATGGTGTTTAACTCGTTACCAGCTCATTTCTTAACTTAAGTTAATGGATTTCTATATTTCAGAACATAGCTTTGTATCTGTTAATTAAACATCGACACACCATAATTTCAACCTCAAAACAATAATTAAAATATCCAATGAAAAAACAATTAAAAATTTCACTTGTATTACTATTTTTCGCATTCAACGTTCAAGCCCAAAATGGAGGGTTTAACAAAACTGATAACTTATTAAATATTGGGATTGGTATTAACTCCTTTTATGACAGCGGTGTTCCTTTTGGAGTGTCGTTTGAAAAGGGCATTCATGAAAACATCAGTGTAGGTGCAAATTTCGATTATCTGGCTACAGATTTTAGTTCGAGCGGAACAGATTTGAAATTCACCGCAATTTATCTAGCGCTGAGAGGTTCTTATTATTTCAATAATTTATTAAAAATTTCAAGTCAAAAAATAGATCTATATGGCGGTCCGTCCGTTGGATATCGTATATTTTCTTGGAAAGACGATTTCAGTGGCTCTTTAAGTAGCAAGTATGGAAGTGGCCTTTTTATCGGTGTTCACATTGGTGGCAAATATTATTTCACTGACAAAATTGGTGGTTTTTTAGAACTGGGAGACATTGGCTCTACCAATGCAAGGTTAGGGGTGGCTTTCAAGTTTTAGATTTAAAATTTTCACTTATTAACATAAAATAAACACCTATGAAAAATTCAATTGTAAAATTAGCCTTATTCTGTACCGTTGGTTTAAGCACCCTAAATTCCTGCAGTAAAGATGATGATTCAAATAGTGACAGCCGGAATGTGAAGTACGAAATAACCGGAAATGCAACAGGTACTTTTGATGCTACGTATATTACCGGTTCTGGTTCTGGAGCAAACGAAGCACCAACCGCTTTACCTTGGTCAAAAGAAATTGTGGTACAAGCGGGAATTGCGAAAGTAATAATCAATTCGGCCGTAATCGGCGCAACTCCAGGTAAAACAATTACCACCAAAATTTTTATTGGTGGAGTTGTAAAAAAAGAACAATCGGCAGTAGTACAATCTAATGGATCTGCTATTATTGCCGGATTGGATTATACTTTTAAGTAGCTATTAAAACTAACCACTTAACTAAAAACCAACTAGCCTAAACCTCGTTAAGCCAGATATTGTCGTAATTTTTCATTAAATCACGTTCATTTTTTGGAATTGGGGTTGGCTTGTTGGTTTCGTAATTAATTGCAACCTGTACGGTTTTACCCATCGTTCGTAAAGAAAGTGAGCCATCTTCTTTTTCGCAAACCAAAATATATTCAATATCCCAACTGCTGTTTCCCAAGCGACTAGTTTTTACGTAAGCAAAAATCTTTTCTTCCAACACAATTGGACGTACATAATCTACCTGGGCTTTTGCTACAATAATTCCTGTTTTTTTCCAGTCCCAATTGATGATTTCTCGCCAATAATTCGAGCGGGCCTGTTCGAAATAAGTAAGGTAAACAGCATTGTTTGCATGCCCAAACATATCCATATCCGAAAATCTAATCGGAATCTCAACTTTATACTTGTAATGCTTAATTATATCATTTAAATCCATAAATCGGAAATTTTGTCGTTATTTTTTTATAAATCAAGACATAAAGTCATCTAAAACATCCTTTTTATGTATTGGTATTCTCCTTGTTCAATAGCAAATATCAAGTAAAATTAACAAATAGGAGGATATAAAAATGACTTTAGTGAAATTTAACGACCAAAAGAGAGCAAACGGCTACTCAACTTTTAATGAACTGTTTGATTCGTTTTTTAACGATGGATATCCAGCTCACAAACCATCGCACCAAGTACCTGCGGTAAACGTTTCCGAAACTGAACATGCTTACACGTTAGACTTGGCAGCACCTGGTTTAAAGAAAGAAGATTTTAAAATAGCTTTAGAAAAAGATGTTTTAACTATTTCTGCCGAGGTGAATAATGAGGTTAAAGAAGATGGTAAAAAGTTCAATAAACGAGAGTTTAGTTACCACGCTTTTTCTAGATCTTTTAACTTACCCGAATTAGTGGATTATGGTAAAATTGAAGCGACTTATGAAAGTGGTGTTTTGCAAGTGAACATCCCTAAAAAAGAAGAAGCCAAAGTTTTAACAAGACAAATTGAAATTAAGTAAGTTTTTTTTTTGAGTGTTTGATAAGAGCCTGAAAGTAAAATTTCAGGCTTTTTTTATAATCCATAAATTAGGCTTCAATTTATTTTTACTAATTTATTTAGTTTTAATTAGCTAATTATTTTAGTAATTTTGTTTGATGAATTTTGAAAGAATAAATGAGAAGCTCTCTATTTTGGCCGATGCCGCAAAGTACGATGTTTCCTGTTCGTCAAGCGGAAGCAACCGTAAAAATAAAAACAAAGGCCTTGGTGATGCAAGCGGGATGGGCATTTGCCATTCCTATACAGAAGACGGCCGTTGTGTTTCGCTCTTGAAAATTCTGTTGACCAACGTTTGTATTTACGATTGTGCTTATTGTGTAACTAGAAAAAGCAATGATATTAAAAGAGCGGCTTTTACTGTGCAAGAAGTTGTTGACCTCACCATTAATTTTTACCGCCGTAATTATATTGAAGGCTTGTTTTTGAGTTCGGGGATTTTTAAAGATGCCAATACCACGATGGAGCGTTTGGTAGCTGTAGCCAAAAAACTGCGATTAGAGCAAAATTTCAACGGTTATATTCACCTAAAAAGTATCCCGGGTGCAACAGACGAGCTGATGAAAGAAGCCGGTTTATATGCAGACCGACTGAGTGTTAACTTAGAACTACCGACCGTTGAAGGCTTAAAGTTACTTGCTCCGGATAAAAACAGGCAGGATATGATTAATCCGATGACCTTTGTGAAAAACGAAATCATTCTATATCAGGATGAAAAGAGGCGTTTTAAAAAATCACCAAAGTTTGCCCCCGGCGGACAGAGTACACAGATGATTATCGGGGCTACACCAGAAACTGATTTACAAATTATTCACACGGCTAACGATTTTTATAAAGATTTTAATTTAAAAAGGGTTTATTATTCGGGCTATATTCCTGTTTCGCAGGATGCTCGTTTACCATCTTTACAATCTCAAGTGCCAATGCTTAGAGAAAACAGGCTTTACCAAGCAGATTGGTTGATGCGATTTTACGGCTTTAGAGCAGATGAGATCCTAGATGTTAAAAAACCATTTTTGGAACTGGACGTAGATCCAAAACTGGGCTGGGCCTTGAGAAACCTTGATTTTTTTCCGCTTAATATACAAACTGCGGATTTCCATGCCATATTAAGAATTCCTGGAGTAGGAGTGAAGTCGGCGTGGAAAATTGTGGAAGGACGGAAGTTTACTAAGCTTAATTTACAGCATTTACAGAAAATGGGGGTAGCTGTAAACCGGGCACAGCACTTCATCAGCTTTGCAAATTCATTCATCAAGACCAATTTATTGCAGCAACATAATTTAAAAGATATTATCCTAGGAACGGTAAAAAGCAAATATCAGACACATTATTCGGCACAATTAAGCCTTTTTTAATGATTACACTTTTAACTTATGACCATAGTTTAGATGGTTTTTTCACTGCTGTTTTCGAAGTGTATGAGTACAAAATAGAAAAAGCCGAAATCAGGAAGGAAGCGCTAGAAAAGCCTGCACTTTTTTATGGTTTGCACCGTGTAATTACGGACCCTAAAAAAGCTGAACGGGTATTTAAAAAACTAAAAATGCTATTGGGTGAAAAGGGAATTCATCAAATTATTTATAGTCTTTTAACAGAAGATGAGCATTGTGAGCGACCAATTTTAGAGGTAATTAAATATGCTATAGCAAATCCCGAAAAGAAGGTTTTAAGTAATATGACAAACCAATCTGTGCTGAAGCTAGAAAGATACACCAAGCAGGTAGGCAGAGAAAAGCATCGTATGGAAGCTTTTGTACGCTTTAGGCTAATTACCGACCAGATTTACTTTGCAGAAATAGAACCTGATTTTAATGTAATGCCAATTATTGCTAAGCATTTTGCACAACGCTATCAGGATCAAAAATGGTTGATTTTTGATCAAAAAAGACAATATGGCCTGTTTTATAATCTCCAAACAGTAGAAACTGTTGAGATGGACTTTAGTGATAAAACCAAAGATTTAGAAATGCTGGGTAACGATGAAGATTTATATCAAAACCTGTGGCGTACTTATTTTGATAAAACAAATATTAAAGCCCGCAAAAATACGCGATTGCATATTCAGCATGTGCCAAAACGATATTGGAAGTATTTAACTGAAAAACAACCTTTTTAAAGACTTTTTACTTTTCTCCACATGGTTTCGTCAACCGGAATTCCTTGAAGCATATTTTCTTCTCTAACTTTCAAAGTCTGCTCTCCCGGATACCTAACCCCTTGTTTATGTTGCTTAGTGTACGTTAGTATTTCATCTGCTATATTTCCCGCATTCGGGTACAAATTCATATCTAAACATATATAAACCTGAGAAATGTTTTTTTCTTTTCCGCTTTCCGTTATTGCGGCTGTAGTTTTTCCGCCACTTAAAATACTAGCTAACAAATCTAACATGATTGCTAAACCAGATCCTTTCCACATACCGGCGGGTAACGGGCGTTTGGTTTCTCTAATACTTTTTGGATTTTTAGTTAGGTTCCCTTCGGTGTCATAGCCGCCATAAAACGGAAGTTCATTGCCCTTTAATTCATATTCCTGTAATTTTCCATAAGAAAACTGCGCCATAGCCATATCCAAAACGATATGTCCGTTTTTATGTGGCACCGCAATAATTAAAGGATTGTTTCCGATAGTAGCAACATCAGAACCCCAAGGAGGCATAATACCGATGGTATTTGTGAAATTAATGCCGATACAGTTTGCTTCTGCCGCTTGCCAGCCGTAAGCACCACCACGCATCCAGTGATTGGTGTTTTTTAAAGCAACGCAACCCATACCGTTCTTTTTTGCCAGCTCAATAGCTCTTTGCATGCAAAATTGAGCGTTTAAAACTCCTGGGCCTAAATTTCCATCCCACTGTTCAATTACGCCAAAGCTATTTACCAAGGTCGGCTGGGCATCAATATTAATAAAACCATCATCAATATAATTTACAAATACAGGGAATCTGTTTAAACCATGCGAATAAACCCCATCTCTACTGTTATTAGTGAAAATTTCGGCGCAAGCTTTTGCCTTGTCTTTGGCAAAACCACGATTTAATAAAACTCGTTCTAATTCAACAAATAGTGTTTGATAGTTTATTCTCTGCATTTTCCTAGTAGATATGTTTAGGGAACTCAAATATAATAATTGTTTAACTAATGGGCATTGTGTGGAGAAACTCCACAATTGGAAATAAATGAAAAATCATTAACCAGCTGATTTATAAATGAATGTGTTTTTGCTCTCGGTTTGGCACTGTTATCCTTAATAGGGATAATATAATTCAATAAATAATTTAAAATTAAAAGCACATCATTATGAAAAAGTTCATTTTATCAGCAGCAATAATAGCCTTAACAACTGTAGCATTTGCTCAAACCAATGAAACACAAGCTCCAGAACAGGCAACAGCAACCGCGGCACAAGATAGTACAACATCAACAAAAGTTGAATTAACCGCACTGCCAGAAGCGGTAAAAACAACCTTAACATCTGATGCCTACAAAGCATGGACAGCTACTGAAGCTTACCTAGTAAAAGAAAATGGTAAAGAATATTACCAGATCAATGTTACTAAAGAAGAAGAAAAGGGATCTGTAAAAATTAATGTAGACGGAACTCCAGCTTCTTAACAATTAAATCAAAAATCAATTTACTTAATATCTATTAATTTAAAAACACATATCATGAAAAAGTTCATTTTATCAGCAGCCATAGCTGCGTTATCAACAGTAGCATTTGCACAAAACAGCGAGCCAACAAATAGCGAAGCTCCGGCACAAGCAACAGAAGCTCCAGCGCAAGATAGTTCATCAACAAAAGTTGAACTAACAGCATTACCAGATGCGGTAAAAACAACCTTAACATCGGATGCTTATAAAGCTTGGACTGCTACCGAAGCATTTTTAGTGAAAGAAAACGGAAAAGAATATTATCAGATCAATGTTACTAAAGAAGAAGAAAAAGGATCTGTAAAAATCAATGCAGACGGAACTCCAGCTTCTTAATCAGAAAATACAGTAAAGATTAACCTTAAAATTTCTTTATTAGTGTGCGAAAAGCCAGATTTTATCTGGCTTTTTTTATGTTTGTAATATGCTCAAAACTTTAATTATTGAAGACGATACTTCGTTTTCGGAACTTTTGGAAGGATTTTTAGCCAAGCATAACTATGCAGTTACTTGCCAGGCTAAAGTCCAACCTGCGCTTAAAGTTTTAGCTCAAAATAATTTTCAGTTGGTATTAGTTGATTACAGACTGCCAGACGGTACAGGTTTAGAGGTTTTGAAGTATTTGCGGGAAAATGCCATAAACGTTCCTGTAATTATGATGACGAGCTTTAACGATGTTAAAACCGCTGTAAAATCAATTCAACTGGGCGCTTTTGATTATATTTTAAAACCCGTAAACCCTGATGAATTATTATTGACGATAAAGAATGCTTTAGCACAGAAGGAACGACAAAAAAATCCTTCAATTGAGAAAGATTATATTAAAGGAGAAAGTGAGGCCTCCAAAAAGATTTACCAGCATTTGGATTTGGTAGCACCAACAGAGATGTCGGTAATTATTCAAGGCGAAAGCGGAACAGGAAAAGAACACATCGCCCGATTGCTTCATCTGCAAAGCAAAAGAAAAGATAAACCATTTATAGCGATTGATTGCGGTTCGTTATCTAAAGACTTAGCCATTAGCGAGTTATTCGGACATGTAAAAGGTGCGTTTACAGGGGCTTTGGCGGATAAGAAAGGACAGTTTGAACTTGCGAAAGGCGGAACTTTATTTTTAGATGAAGTTGGAAACTTAAGCTATGAAGTACAAGTAAAACTACTTAGGGCTTTGCAGGAACGCATTATACAGCCTTTAGGCGCTATTAAAACAATCGAAATTGATGTACGGATTATTACGGCTACCAACGACGATTTGCAGAATAGTATCATTAACGGAGATTTTAGAGATGATTTATACCACCGCTTAAACCAGTTTAAAATACAATTGCCCGCCTTACGCGAGCGTGGTGATGACCTAAAGCTTTTTATCAATTATTTTATACAACAATCTAACAAAGAGTTGGATAGGAGTGTGAAACACTTATCTAAGGAAGTAAAAAAGGTTTTGTTTGATTATGAATGGCCAGGTAATTTACGTGAACTTTCTAACGTAATTAAAAGAATGGTTTTACTAAGCCCCACAGAAACTGCAGAAATTGAGGCGCTACCAGATGAAATGGTGTTTGCTGTTAATGAACCCTCAATTATTGCTTCCGGGTCTGATTTAAAGGCGATAAATGAAGTGAACGAAAAGGCACTGATTGAGGAAACTTTAAAAAAGACAAAATACAACAAATCTAAAACGGCCAAATTGCTGAATATCGATAGAAAAACGCTTTACGCTAAAATGGAACGCTATCAGATCGAATAATTGTTTTCTTTCAGATAATCTGTAAACTGTTTTAATTGCTGTACCTGTTCTGTAATTATTGCAATTAAATCTTCTGTAAAAGATTGTTCGTTCTGCAGCATTTGCTCGGTTTTTCTGAATTGATGAGCCAGCCCTTTATAACCAATTTGTCCCGTTCTGCCAGCTAATCGGTGTACAATCAACCTACAAAGATTAAAGTCGCGGTTGATGATTTCCGCTTGTAATAATTCAATATCGCTCGAAGAGTCTTCTACAAAACGTTTTAGTATTTTTATCAATTGATTTTGATCTCCAAAGGTCATTTTTCTAAGGCTTTCGGTATTGAAGTTTTCAAACTCGGCAGTGCAGTCTATCAGAATGTTTAACAGGTTTTCTGAAGTAAACGGTTTGTTAATAATACCATTAAAACCCGTGTTTAATATTTGTTGTTGCTCCGCAGGCAGAACTTGGGCTGTAATAGCATAAAACTTAACATTGCTAGGTACTTTTTCTTTAACGAGTTTAAAAAGAGCCAAGCCATCTATTTCGGGCATTCGCATATCCATTAAAACATAACCTAAATCGGGCGGTAATGGATTTTCCAACAAATCTTTAGGTTTGTTAAAGGTTTGATAAACAACATGGTTCTGCGTTAATATTAGACCGCATAAATCTAAAATCAACTGATCATCGTCAACAATCCAAACCTTTTTGTTGGTATATTTCTTTATCGATGCTATTGGTGGGCTAATAAGCTTAACGTTGTCCATTGCAACAGCTTCATAATTAAGCCGAAGCTCAAAAGTAGAACCTTGTCCAAGTTTACTTTCTACAGTTATTTCGCCATCATGCAAATCAACCAATTGTTTCACAATACTTAAACCTAAACCGGTACTGTTAAAATTTAAGTTTTCGGTATGGTTTCCGTTATCAAACTCCTCAAAAATACTGGCTAAATTAACTTCGTTGATACCAATTCCTGTATCAATAATTTTTAAATTCAACACTGCTTTTTCTAAAGTTTTCACAACATCAACAGATAGTTTTACACTCCCAGCATTGGTAAACTTGATGGCATTTCCCAAAAGGTTGTATAAAATCTGTTTGAGCCTAAAAGCATCGCCTTTGAGCCATAGTTGCTTGTTGAGGTTAACTTCTGCTATTAAAGCTAAGTTTTTTTCTAAAGCAAGAGGCTTTAAGATAAGCAACACCTCGTTAATTAAATCCTCGGGGTCAAATACTTCGCTTTTAAGATTAAATTTCCCCGACGCAATTCTGCTATAATCTAATATCTCGTTAATAATATACAGTAGGTGAGTAGCAGAAAAATGGATGGCGTCCACTGCTTTTTTATCTGGTTCAGCTGTTTTTTGAATAATTTCCGAATAACCAACTATTGACTGTAAAGGAGTGCGGATTTCGTGACTCATGTTTGATAAAAAACGCTGCTTAGCTCTGGCATTATAATCCGCAAGCTCTTTAGCTTTCTCTAATGCTTGTCTATATCGATTGCTTTTGCCAATATCTCTTAAAATAAAATAACTCAAAAAAACCGTCAGTATAAAAAACACAATCAAAATAATAGTGATTTGGTTAATCCCTTTATTTACTATAGTTCTGGCAGTAATACCTTTTTTAGTTACCTGCATTAATGCTTCGTTGCGTACTTCTTCCAAAACCTGAAGCATTTGCTGCGTAAGCGTATTAGATGCATTGGCAAGGCTACGTTCTTTTGCTATAAATTTATTGCTCTTTAGCTTTTGCTTATTTTTAATTTTGTTGAGCGAGCTTTCCATATTCCGTAAAATACTATCCTCAACAAATTGATCCAGGGTGTCTTTTTTTATCTTTAATTCTTCGCTAACAACTTTGTACGAATCTGATTTTCTTTTACCAAATATTTTATTGAAAAAGCCCGATTTTCCGTCGTCTTTTAATGTAGTAGTTGAAGTTTTACTTTCGGTAGTGTAAATGGCGCTATCAGAAAGGAAGGCTCTTTCTGCAAAAATTGAGTTTAATTTTTCAATTTCTTTAGAAAAAGAATTGGTATTGAGCAAGCTATCTCTAACGGTTAAATAAAGTATAAACTGCTGGTCTCTTTTACCCAATAGTTTTTCAATAGATTTTATACGTTGTAGCTGTGCACTATCCCTTGCATATAATCTCCTTAAAGTATCCAAACTCAGTTTTATTGCTCTTGTTTCGCTGATAAAGGCATTGTCGCCATCTTTTTCAATGGCTAAATACTTTTGCTTTTGGTCCAGTCTGGATACACTGTTGAAGATACGGTTTACCAAAACTAATTTACTATCGGGCTTGGAAACTTGGTCTACAGTTTCAATAATCTCATCAAATACAAGTTTACTTACTCCCCAGGCAGCAATTAGTGCTAAAATCGCCATCAGAAAACCGAAAATAATTTTTCCCTTTGTGGCTCTTAATAAATCGCCCTTTATATTAAACCGATAACGATTCCGCATCTTAAAATAATAAAACCTCTTTTTAGGTGCTTAACAGAAATTATCATACCAAAGTTTGCCCTGTCGATAAACCGGGGAAATAACTATTGATTTTCAGCAGGTTAAATAATCCAAAATTTAAAGGTTGATAATTGTTAGTTCTTTTAGCAGATTTTGGGATGTGTTACGCGAAAAAATAGCCTAATTTAGAAGTCGTTTCAACTAAAAATAGCTTTATAAAATTAAGAATATCCTATTTAAATATAAATGAAAGTAATTATTGCCGAAAAGCCATCAGTTGCTCGTGAGTTAGCCAAAGTGTTTGGAGCAACTAATAAGAAAGTAGGTTATATCGAAGGAAAAGGTTATTCGTTTACCTGGGCCTTTGGTCATTTACTACAGTTAGCACCACCGCAAGATTATGGTTTCTACGGCTGGAAAAAGCAAAATTTACCCATGCTACCGCAAAAGTTTAAGCTGGCTGTTAGAAAAATAAAAACAAAAGATGGTGTGGTTGAGGACCCTGCGGTTAGGAAACAGTTAGATGTAATTAAATATCTTTTTGATGAATGTACAGAGATTATTGTAGCAACCGATGCGGGGCGGGAGGGAGAGCTTATTTTTAGGTATATCTACTATTATTTGAAATGTAAAAAGCCATTTCGCCGACTTTGGATCTCTTCGCAAACGGATCAAGCCATTAAAGAAGGCTTCAGGAATTTAAAACCAGGTACCGATTATGATACGCTATTCAATTCTGCGCATTGCAGATCAGAATCTGATTGGTTGGTTGGGATGAATGCCACGCAGGCTTTAAGTATTTCTGCAGGAAATAGATCGGTTCTATCTTTAGGCAGAGTGCAAACACCCACTTTAGCTATGATCTGCAGTCGTTATATAGAAACAAAAAATTTTATTCCTGAGATTTATTTCCAAGTTGCTATCCAGTTAAAAAAAGAAGAAAGCTTATTCAGGGCAATTTCTCCCAAGAATTTTAAGAGTAGGGAAGCAGCAGAAGCCGTTTTATCGCAGGTTTTAGATTTGGCTAGCGGACATCAACAAGGTGGTTTGATTGTAAATGTAGAAGCGAAGGCAAAAAAAGAAACTCCACCTTTGTTACATGATTTAAGCAGTTTACAGCAAGAAGCAAATAAAAAGAAAGGCTACACTGCTGATCAAACACTTGGAATTTTACAAAATTTGTATGAAAGCAAATTAGTGACTTATCCGCGTACTGGTAGCCGTTTTATTGGTGACGATGTTTATGCGACCGTTCCTGGGTTGATTTCAAAATTTACCAATCATCCATTATTTGGGAAAGATGCAGCCTTTTTAATGGAGAATAAACTCAATAAAAGGAGTGTAAATGCAAAAAAGGTAACAGACCATCACGCCGTTTTACCTACCGGCGAGCCTGCAGGGCAATTATCATCAGACCGACAAGCGGTTTACGATATGGTTGTAGGGCGAATGCTAGAAGCGTTTCATCAAGAGTGTTTAAAAGATACTACCAAAATCACCATCAACTCGGGTTCTGATTTTGTTGCCAACGGAACCGTGATTCGATCTGCTGGTTGGCGTTCTGTTTTTAACGATAACGACGAGGAGAAGAAAGACGATGATAATGCTACTTTGCCAAAAGTTACCAAAGGCGAAAGTTTAGCAATTACCAATAAAGCGGTATTAGAAAAACAAACCAAACCCAAACCATTATTTACGGAAGCAACTTTACTTAAAGCTTTAGAAACATGCGGAAAAGATATTGAAGATGAAGAACTTAGATACGCAATGAAAGAAAGTGGATTAGGAACTCCTGCAACCAGAGCGTCTATCATTGAAACCTTGATCAAACGAGAATATATTGGGCGAGAGAAGAAAAACCTTGTACCTAGCAAAAAAGGTTTAGCGGTTTATGATGTGGTTAAAAACAAAAAAATTGCACAAGCTGAATTAACTGGGCAGTGGGAAAAAAGATTAGAAGAAATTCGATCGGGCGCATCGGTAAAAGATTTTAAAGCCGAAATTACAGAGTACACAAAGAACATTACGCAAGAATTATTAGCTGCCGGAAGCAGTTTGTATACTGTATTAAAGGAAGGTTAACTGTAAATAATTAAAACTTTTAGTTTAACGTTAACGTAAAACATGGGTATTCATTTTTGGTTAAGTTAAAAGCCTATATTTTGTTTTATGAAATCAAAGATTTCGTTGTTTAATTTTTCTTTAAATGATTTATTTGAAGATCAGGAAGATTCTTTTTTAAAAGCTAAACACAAGATACTTTTCACCGTGTTTATATTGACCTTTATCAAAGGTACAATAGCCATTAGTGTGGCTGCTTATTTTGACCAGTATATTCAGTTTGTAAGGGGATTAGCATATGTATTTGTTTACATTATACTTTTCTATTGCTTTCTAAAAAAAATCATACCTTTTAGACCCATAACACACACAATCATTGTAGTGGGGTTGGTATTGGTTTATACCAATTTGTTTTTAACTGCAAAGTCCGTTAATCTTATTACGGTACAGTTTGTATTTACAATAATTTTATCCAGCTTTTATATACTCAACTCTCGGTTCGGGATTTTTTATTCTCTATTAGTAACCATCCCTGTTCTTGTTTCCTTGGCTCTCGGTTACGATTTTAGTAGTACGGGCGGTTTAGGTGCACTGGCCTCACCTGGCTACGAAATTATTGTGTTTATTAACTTTATAACCATAATTTATATTCCATACTTATTTTACGAATCATTCGTGAAAACGTTAAGTGAAAAAGAAGATTTAAATATCCAACTCAAAATTGCAATTCAAAAAGCAAATGATGGAGCAAATGTTAAATCTAATTTTCTTTCTACGATGTCTCATGAGTTACGGACGCCTTTGAATACCGTAATTGGCACCACAGACTTATTACTCGCAGATCGTTACGAACCGCACCAAGCAGAGAATCTGAGAGATTTAAAGTTTTCTGCCAACACACTTCTAAATATCATCAATGACATTCTTGATTATAACAAACTAGAATCTTCAAAACTATCTTTAGAAACCATTAACGTTGATTTATCTAAACTACTTCGTACTGCTTGTTCGGGCTTACATTTTCAAGCAGCAGATAAGCATATTGATTTAAAATTGGAGATAGATGAAGAAATAGATAATTATGATGTTTTGACGGACCCAACACGGATCACTCAAATTGTTTATAATCTAGTAGGTAATGCGATAAAATTTACTTCCGTTGGCGAGGTAGTTTTAAAGTTAGAAATTCTCAAAAAACAAGCAGATAAAATAACCATCCGTTTCCTTATCAAAGACAGCGGAATAGGAATTAGTAAGGATAAACAGTCGGTTATTTTTGAGCCTTTTAGCCAAGCATCCAATAGCATTACCCGAGGTTTCGGAGGTACCGGCTTGGGTTTATCTATAGTTAAACAATTGCTAACGCTTTTTAAAAGTCAAATTAATTTGCAGAGCGAGATGCAACAAGGCTCAACATTTTGGTTTGACATAGCCTTTAAATACCATCCAAAACTAGAGAAGGTAACTACAAGACCTAGTTTAGAAATTATTGTTGATAAGGATATTAGCGACCTGAAAATTTTGGTTGCAGAAGATAACTTGATGAATAGGGTATTGGTCAAAAAGGTTTTTTCTAAGTGGAAAAATGAACCGGCCTTTGCCGAAAACGGACAGCAAGCTATTGAGATGGCCAGTGAACGTAAGTTTGATATTATATTGATGGATTTACATATGCCTCTTGTAGATGGCTATTTGGCTTCTAAAACAATCAAAAACGATAAAGAAAGTGTAAATAAGGATACAGTTATTATCGCGTTCACAGCATCAATTTCTAAGGAGATTTTAGCAGAAGTTAACGCTTGTGGAATGGCAGATTATATTTACAAACCTTTTGATGCAAATGAAATGTACCATAAAATAAGAGGCTTTTACCCACTTAAATAACTGGATTTTGATTCGCCAAACTATTTTTTTTGGCACATACTCCATTAAACCTTTTACAATGTTTCTAATTATATCTTCTCACTTATTTTTGATATCTCTGCAGATAAATTGGTGATCAATTCTAGCTGTTCAGTAACCTGTGAGTCGTTTTCTTTATCAGATAAATGAATGTGCAATTTCGTTTGCGTACTGCCATCAGTTTTGCTATCTATCTTTTCTATCGCTTCCTCCAAATAAAAACGTGTTTTTCTAATCAGTTTTAATTGTTCAGAATTTATTGTGGACGAGCTTTCATTGAAATTTGCAGAAAGATTTGCCAAATAAGAAGACAAAATATGGTTAAGTACCACAAACTTGTGAATTTCTTTGATATGGTGTTGTTTGCTTTTGGGTTCCTGCATCATCCGCTGAAAAGCACCAGCTAAATTGGCTGTATTTACGTAAACGTTTTTGCGGGCTAGTTTATATTCGGTAACACTGGTTGGTAATAAAGACTGCCGCAAAATAATATGTTCGAAATAGTTAAGATTAGCTTTAATCATTTTAGGTAAAAACTGCTTAAACTGTGTTGATTCCCAATCTGGAAACAAAATATAGCTAGATACAATCGCTAAAAATGAACCAATCAAAGTATCAATGATACGCTCACTGGCAATTTCTGTAGTGTTATTTGCAGCATTAAGAAAACTGAAGAGAATGAGTATAAACGGTGTCATAAATATTACACCTAACACATACTTTATTCTAATAATGCTATATGTTGCTAACATAAATGCAAGCAAAATCACAAATCTTGCAGTTTCATCTTTTACAATCATCAGAATTAGGGCGCCTAAAATACCGCCTATAACGGTTCCAATTACCCGTTCGTAATTCCGTTGCTTTGTGCTACTAAAACCAGGTTTCATAATCACTAGAATGGTTAAAATAATCCAATAGCTGTGATGTCCTAAAGAAAATAGCTTACCAACAAAAAAACCTACTAAACATATAATAGCAAGTCTTAAAGAGTATTTAAAAATGCCAGAATCGAAATTTAAATTATTTTTAAAAATCTTCCAATCAAAGCTTTGGTGACTTACAAACCGTGATAGCTCTGCAGTATTTCGCTTTGTTACCATCGTTTCCTTATCAAAGTAATTAGCAATATCTGCTGTTTTATTGTAGATATTTCTAAGATTGATTAAAATCTTTTTCAGAATCAACATCGAATTGCCTTGCTGTTCCAATTCATCGATCTTTGCTTTAAGTTTATCTAAATCACTTATTGAAAGATACCTCTCAGTAGGTTTCTGTTGATGAATAAGGCAGAAGCCAATGTATTCAATTTCATCTGCAACTTTTTCTATCGTAATGGCAAATGCCGGTAATATATCTAAACCACTAAACCTATCTCTAATCGAGTTGTAATCGTTATGGGTAGCCATAGTCTGCTCAAAAATATCTACCGTATCCACAAACATCTGAACCATTAAACGCCCAGCATTTGTTGATTCGTTCATCAGTTCTCGCGTTTTAAACAAAGCATCCCTAACGTTATCCTGCAGTTCGCTCACTTTAACCTGCTGGTCAACCAAAGCTTTAAAGTTATCTTCCACAGAAACTTCATTGCCGTAAAACCTTGCTCTTAAGCGCATATACTTACCAACTTCGCTAATACTTTCGCCCAATGTGTGCTGGGCATAGCGATAAGGCCTAAGGGTAGAGAAAAGTGTACTCAATAAAAAATACCAGATACCACCACCTAATACTAAAAACGAATGTTCAAAAGGTTTTATAGACGTTTTTCCAGGGATGATACCCAAAGCCATAATCAATAAGGCGGCCGTACCAACAGATGCGGCCCTGCTTCCGTAGAGGTAAAACATCGAAAACAAAAAACACAAGAGAAAAATCTCTACGGCTACAAAATAAACGTTGGTATTTATAGATACCGTTAAAAGTGCAGTAAAAAAAATAAAAAGACTGCATACCAGCATCCCATTTTTACGGTGCAACCACGGCCCAGGTGTATCGGCAATACTTACACAGAGCGCACCTAAAGAAAGTGTGATGCCTGTTTCAATCATGCCGAATTGAAAAAAAGCCAAAGAGGGGAGAAGTACGCCTAAAGTGACTTTAACGCCATCAGAAAAGTACTGGGTGAACATGAAATTTCTAAAATCATCAATAGGGTTTGTTTTTTTCATAAACTAATGTAAAAATAAGCCATTTTTATAATAAAGCCCTGTTCGATTTTAATTAAAAACTAAGCTATTTTTATTTAATACCTTTGTGTTTTAAAATATATAACATTGAGTAATTTCCAAGAACTGGGCATTGATGAGCAATTCATCAAAGCGTTAACAGAAAACAACATACAAATACCTACTGAGATTCAGCAAAAAGCGATTCCTTTTTTATTACAGGCAGAAGGAAAAGACTTTATTGGACAGGCACAGACAGGTACCGGTAAAACTGTAGCATTCGGTTTACCTATTTTACAACAAGTAAATCCAGATTTAAAGCAAATACAGGCTTTAATTATCAGCCCAACTAGAGAACTTGCCCAACAGATTGCAAAACAGCTTTTTAAATTCACCAAATATGCTGATAAAAAGATTTTTACAGAAGCAGTTTACGGCGGAGAAAAAATTGATTTACAGATCAGTAGGTTACGCAGAGCAACACACATTGTAGTATCTACGCCAGGTAGATTGATAGATTTGTTAGAGCGTAACGCCATCAATTTAGAAAACGTAAAAACCGTTGTGTTAGACGAGGCCGATGAGATGCTAAGTATGGGATTTAAAGCCGATGTCGACAAGATTTTAGGCTATACAAATTCTAAAAAGAGCAATACGTGGTTGTTTTCTGCCACAATGCCTATCGCTTTAAAAGAAATTATCGATGAATTTATGGACGATGATGCTTTTACAGTAACGGTTTCAAAAGATAATGTTGTTAACGAGGCTATTTCGCATAAATATCTAATCGCTGATATTAAGGATAAAGTTGATGTGCTGTCTAGATTTCTGAAAGCGCAAGGGGAGAAGCGAGGAATTATTTTTTGTAGAACCAAAGCTGGGACACAAACTTTAGAAAAGCAATTACAAACCAAAAATATTAAAGCCGAAGCTATTCATGGTGATTTGGGTCAGCGAGACAGGGATCGTGTGATGCGTTTGTTTAAATCTAAAAGATTACAGATTTTAATAGCTACGGATATCTCTGCTAGAGGTATTGATGTTGATAATCTGGCTTACGTATTGCATTATCAATTACCAGATCAGCTGGAGTATTATACACACAGAAGTGGTAGAACTGCAAGGGCAGGGCGAGAAGGTTTCTCAATTGCCTTTGTTGCGCCATCAGAGCTTAATAAGATTGCTGATTTGGAACGTGATTTGAAAATTAATTTTGAAAAGATAGAGTCCATATAAATACCGCTTTTTATTTGAAAAAATACAGAGAACTTTTTAAAACCTATATTAACGATTACAAGTTAGTTCCGGAATTCAGTACTATTATTATAGCATCTGTATTGATGATGGCTGCAATAATTTGTTTTTATGGGTTAACGGAAGAGCTTGCTGAAGATGACTTAAAGGTTTTTGATAACGTTATAATCAATAATATCGTAGCTTTTAGAAGTCCAGTGATAAGTCAGATTATGCTGAGCGCCACTTTTATAGGTAATTTAGTCGGCTATTTATTAATTATCCCAATCTTAACGATTTTTTTCGTTATCAGAAAAAACTGGCGTTTATCGTTAGAGATTACGATTGTTCTTTTGTTATCATCGGGTTTAAATATAATATTAAAAAACACGATTGAAAGGCAACGTCCGCCAGAAGCTGGGCATTTGGTATTCGCGGAATTTTACAGTTTCCCGAGTGGCCACGCCATGAGCGCCATTACTTTTTATGGATTTATTGTTTACTTAAGTTTTATCCTGATTAAAAAAACATGGTTAAAGTATGGAATCATTTTGCTTTGTATACTTATTACGGGGTTAATTGGCGTTAGTAGGGTTTACTTAGGTGTGCATTACCCATCTGATATTTTAGCGGGTTATATTGCAGGCTTGGGCTGGTTAATGTTCTGTATACTAATTTTGAACCTTATTACCCTGAGTAAAATCAAATTAACGGAAAGCAATAATTTACCATGACAATATTATTAATATCGTGTTAAAATGCTATCTTTGTAAAATTCAAAAGCATTTCAAATCCTTTAGCGAAATTTTTAAATCGGTTGAAGCAACCAAAACCATGATTATTGGTGTTTTAAATCTCGCTTATTTGCAATTCCTTTCAATTTCATTATTGACAATATCAATAGACAAATTGAATTTCATTAGCTTGATTTTATGCTTTGATGGAAAATAGATTTTAAAAAAACAAAAATAATCAATGGGTAGATCACAAGAAACTTTCAGTAAAAAAGAGAATGAAAAAAAGCGTTTAAAAAAGAGACAAGAAAAACAGCAAAAGAAAGAAGAGCGTAAGGAAAGTTCTCCGGGCGGTAGTTTAGAAAACATGATGGCTTATGTGGATGAATATGGCAACATCACAGATACACCACCAGATCCAATTCGTAAGAAAAAAGAGATTGACGCAAGTACAATTGAAATTGGTGTTCCAAAGCAAGAAGCTGAAGATTTAACACTTCCTAAAAAAGGAAAAATAGATTTCTTTAACGACCAAAAAGGCTTTGGATTTATCCGTGAAGACGGTACACAAGAAAAATACTTTGTGCATGTTAACGGTTTAACCGAAGAAGTTCGTGAAGGTGATAAAGTGAGCTTTGAGCTTGAAAAAGGTCTTAAAGGAATGAACGCAGTCAACGTTAAAAGAATATAATATTATTATAAATCTTCCTAGAACAAACTTTCTAGGAAGATTTATTTTACCACCCGTATTTCTGCGCAAATCTGTCTGGGAATAACTTATAAAAAACATTCAAGTTCTCTAAATAGCCATAATATCTTATATGTAATACTTGTCTTATAATTAATATTATGTTAAGTAAGATTTGAGATAACATCCTCTTTTGCTTTATTGGACGTAAATAATATTGAGATTTAAAGCAACCGACTTTAAAGTTCTTTCATCAACTTGTGAAATAAAGTCAGTGCTTCTTTCTTGCTTGCCGTCAAACGATAATCAATTTTGTGCATCAGATAATCAACCAAATCAAAATCCGAGCGCATTTCCATGTTTTCGAAAATCTTTAAACGATTATCCAAACCAAACTTTAAGGCTTCATTTAGTTGACTGATAAAAGTCTCGTTGAGTTTTTTATTGCTTACCCAGGCCGCAAAAACAAATTCTAAGCCTGTAAAATCTTTCCAAACCTTGGCTAAGTCATATACATAAGAATGCTTATCGATTTTACCAAAAGTACGGTCGCCAATTTGTACAAAAGCTGTTTTAGGATGCGGAGAACGTCCGTATTCTTTTGCTTTATAAACAAACTCAGGCTCTACTTTCCAATGGTTTTTCAATAAAACCATTGCTAAGTTGTTTGATGATTTAGATTGTGGATCTAACTGTAGATATTTAATATCTTTAATTGGGCAATTGCTAAAAATAAAAACGGAATTTACCGCTCCATTCGCACCAATGCAATAATCGGAAATGATATGAGCTTCTGGTAAATCTAAAATAGCCGCAACGGGAATTAAACCAATATCTACTTTATCTTCTATCAATTTCTCTGCACAAACTGCAGGGATATCTAAACTTAAATCAATACTTTTTTTAACATTATGGTGCTGTAAACCATATATAAACGGAATGGTGTTGGTATAGCTTACTGCCGAAATCTTAATCATAATTGTTGTTGTAAATGCGCTAAGCTGTTGAACTCTTCTATTGCGAAATCTTTACCATTATAATCTAAAACATACAAAGATGTATTTTGATGTGGAAACTCGTCCATGTTTTTGAACGGTTGGTTAATTAAGCCACACATTAATAATCGTAAAGCTCTGCCATGCATACAGATAAGCACAGTTTTTTCGTTTTGATGTGATAGAATTTTATCCATTGCCTCCACTTGCCTAACGTGAACCTCATTTGGGCTCTCCCCTCCTACAGCTTTATTGTCATAATCTCCAGATGCCCACGATGTAATAAGTTTTGTGAAGTTTATATCCAATTCTGGCGAATGTTTCTCACCTTCATAATTTCCCCAAGCAACCTCATCCAAACCTGCTAATTGCTCCCAAGGAAGCCCGCTTTTTATAAATTTAATTACGGTCTGGTGGGTTCTTTTCAGTTTGGAGGTATACACTTTATCAAACGGAACATCCTTGTAATATTGATAAAATGCTTCGGCTTGTGCCCTTCCTGTATCGTTTAAATCTGCATCTATCCCGCGTCCCTGTACAATTTTTTGTTTGTTTAATTCTGTTTCACCGTGTCTGATGATGTATAATCTTTTAATCTGTGTGTCGCTCATGAATTATTTTAAGACAGGTAATGCGTAATATCTCGGTTTTATATCGTCTTCAAACTCCACATCCTGAAAATCTGTAACTACATTATAAAGTGTATCTCGTTCAATCGGTCTTCTGCCAACTGCTTTTATCAGTTTCACCAAATCCTTTGTGCTCATTGCGGGATGCTGTTCTTCGGCCCCAGCCATGCTATAAATCTTGGTGGTATCGTCTAAAGTACCATCAATATCATCCACACCAAAACTTAAGGACAGCTGTGCGGTGTTACGACTGATCATTGCCCAATAAGCCTTAATATGATCGAAATTGTCAAGGTAAATACGTGATATGGCATAATTTCTTAAATCTTCCACCACAGATGATTCTGGCACATCAGACATTTGGTTGTCTTTGTTTCTGAACTTTAAAGGAATAAAAGTTTGGAAACCACCAGTTTTATCCTGCAGTTGCCTTAATTGTTCCAAATGATCTACACGATGCGTAAAGTTTTCGATATGACCGTAAAGCATGGTTGCGTTTGAGCGCATTCCTAACTTATGCCATTCTTCATGTATCTGTAGCCATTGCTCGGCATTACACTTGTCTTTGGCTATTTTATTTCTAATTTCTGGATCAAAAATTTCTGCGCCTCCGCCTGGCATAGATTCTAAGCCCGCTTCCTTCATCATTTTCATCCCGGTTGCGTAATCAACTTTCGCCTTTTTAAATATGTAATGATACTCTACAGGCGTCAAAGCTTTTACATGCAACTCGGGGCGATGTTTTTTAATTGCAGAGAACAAGCTGGAATAAAATTCTAAATCGTATTGTGGTAAAACTCCACCAACAATATGCGCTTCTGTTACGGGTTGATTATCATAAGATTTTACAATGTTAAGCATCTCATCTATAGAGTATTCCCAGCCATCACTTCGTTCTTTGATTAAAACAGAATACGAGCAAAATTTGCAATCGTAAACGCAAAGATTGGTAGGTTCTATGTGGAAATTTCTATTGAAATACGTATGATCTCCATGACGTTTTTCTCTGATGTAATTTGCTAAAACACCAAGGTATGAGAGCTCTCCCTTTTCGAATAAATAAACACCTTCGTCGAAAGTGATACGTTCTCCGTTTTTTACCTTTTGGGCGATGGCTCTATGGTTATCACTTAAATTTTTATCGGCTAATAAAGTCTCAATCTGATGGGTTGAATTCATTATCTATTAGAATTTTGTCAAAAATAGCAAAAAGCCCATTTAATTAGGTTTAAATAATGTAAAACAAGTGTGAATGTATTAGTTTTGGATAAATCAAAAAAAATGAAAATTGAAACATTAGCCATCCACGCCGGAAATGAATCTGACAAAAGCACTGGCGCTGTTGTACAACCTATAACCCTTTCGACCACGTTTTTACGAGGGCCGCAAGGCGATTATCCGGGTGGCTATATGTATTCAAGAGCAGAAAACCCTAATAGACAAGCGCTTGAGTCGGTATTAACGAAGTTAGAAAACGGAGTTGATGCTTGTGCGTTTGCGTCTGGTAATGCCGCGGGGATGTCGGTTTTTCAAGCTTTAGAACCAGGTAGTCATATCATTTGCCCAGATGATATGTACCATGGATTACGCAATCAATTAAAATTAATGTTCAAAGGTATTTTAACTTTTGATTTTATTGATTTTACAGACGTTGAACTCATTTTTAACACGATTAAACGCGAAACAAAACTGATTTGGGCGGAAACGCCATCGAATCCATTAATGAAACTTTGCGATATCGGGGCCATAGCTCATATCGCTAAGGAACATCAAATTACTTTTGTAATTGATAATACTTTTGCTTCTCCTATTTGCCAGAAACCTTTGGATTTAGGTGCTGATATGGTAATGCATTCTACGACGAAATTTTTAAATGGCCACAGCGATGTGTCTGGAGGCGCTTTAATCACCAAAGAAGATACTGATTTATGGAAAAAGATAAGAATTGTACAAAGTTATGGTGGTGCAATCCCCTCTCCTTTTGATTGTTATTTGGTGACCAGAGGAATTAAAACTTTGCCTTACCGTATGCGTGGCCATGTTGAAAATGCTACAATGCTAGCTAATTATTTAGAAAATCATCCGGCTGTGGAAGCTGTTTTTTATCCAGGTTTAAAATCACATCCACAACATGAACTAGCACAAAAGCAGATGCTTTCTTTTGGCGGGATGTTATCCTTTTTATTGAAAGATGGTGAAGAAAAAGCGCACAGCGTAGTTAATTCGTTAAAGATATTTACGCAGGCTACCAGTTTAGGCGGTGTAGAGAGTTTGATTGAACACCGTTACTCGGTTGAAGGACCCGATACGAAAACGCCTAAGAATTTATTAAGGGTTTCTGTTGGCTTAGAGCATATTGATGATTTAATTGCTGATTTAGACGCGGTTCTATAATCTTTTATAAATCAATCAGTTGGATGTTTTTAATCCGCCTGATTGATTTTAAACCTAATCCTTAAAATTCTTTTCTATCAACAGGTTGATGATTCCATCTACCATACCAACTTTAGGAACGTGAATTTGTTTGATACCAGCTGTTTTCATCACGGTTAAAAAGATATGACAAGCTGGGATAATTACGTCTGCCCTGTCTTGGTTTAAACCTAATTTAACAATACGTTCTTCTAAGGAGTGTGCATTTAAAAAATCGGACTGAGCCTCGAGTTTTTGAATACTCATTGGTTTACCTTCTTTTTCTCCAGCTAATCTAAAAAGCTTATTGATGTTTCCGCCGGTGCCAATTCCAATTAAATGCTTGTAATTTTTGGTTTCTGTATTAATCCAATGCCTTAAATCCTCCCAAGTCTCCGCTTTATCCTGATGATCTAAGATTCTAATGGTTCCTAAATTAAATGATTTAGAAGCTACGGGTTTGCCTTCATGAAAAATAGATAATTCGGTACTACCACCACCAACATCTATATAAAGATAGTCTTTATCGTAATCAAAAGACTGGTCTATATGGCTAGAGTAAATGATATTTGCTTCTCTTTGTCCCTCAACAATCTCCAAGTTTATTCCAACTTTTTCTTTGATAATTTTCACCAGATCTGGACCATTTTGTGCCTCACGCAAAGCTGATGTTGCGCAGGCCATATAATCCTCCACATGGTAAACATCCATCAGGTTTTTAAAAGCGCTCATGGTTTTGATTAGCTCTTCCGATTTTTGTTCGGATATTCTGTGTTCCACAAAAGCATTATCTCCTAATCTCAAAGGAACTCGAATTAGCGTAGTTTTTTTGAAAGTGGTTTTCCCATTATCATTTAAAATAGATGCAATTAGTAGTCGGATGGCGTTAGAACCAATATCTATGGCTGCGTATGTCAATTTTGTTGAATTTTGTTTTTTAAATAATTATAGGTGTCAATCTGTGTACGGTACGGCACTTTTACTCCGGTTTTATGGTATTTATTATTATTCAGGCTATTGACCTCTCTAGCTTTGGTATTATCCATCAACTGAATTTCCATCATTTCCTTAATTTCTTGTCTGATAACTGGATCATAAATCGGGAAACCAACCTCAATTCGGTGATCAAGGTTACGGGTCATCAAATCCGCGGAAAGCAAATACACTTCTTCTTTGCCATTGTTACCAAAAATCCAGATACGGGCGTGTTCTAAAAACTTATCGATGATAGAAATCACTTGTATATTTTCGCTAAAACCTTTCTGAGAGGGTATTAAACAGCACATTCCTCTAATAATCAATTTAATTTGAACCCCTGCATTACTGGCATCATACAGCTTTTTAATGGTTTTTTCATCCGCCAAAGAATTCATTTTCAAAATCATGTACGCATTCTTTTTAGCTTTAGCGTTTTTAATTTCTCGGTCGATAAAAGCGAACAGTTTTTCACGGGTTTCTGTTGGCGAAACAATTAAATGCTCATAATCTTTGGATATTTTTTTGTTTTCAATATTGCGGAATAGCTTGCTTAAATCTTTGGTAATACCAGGATGTGCCGTAAATAAACTATGGTCACAATAGAGCTTTGCCGTTTTTTCATTGTAATTACCCGTTGCTAAATTTGCATAATAGGTATTTTTTCCTTTTTCTGTACGGGTAACCATGCATATTTTGGTATGCACTTTATAACCTGTGATTCCGTAATTTACGTTAACACCCTCTTCTTCTAACTTACCTGTCCAGTAAATATTAGCCTGTTCATCAAATCTTGCTTTCAGTTCTACTAAACAAACCACTTTTTTACCGTTTCTAGCTGCATTTATCAAGGCATTGATAATTCTTGAGTTTTCTGCTAAACGATAGAGTGTAATGTGTATGGTAGTTACGTGAGGGTCAATTGCCGCTTCTCTAAGAAAATGGATAATGTAGTCGAAAGACTGATAAGGTAAGTTTACCAGGTAATCTTTCTTCTTAATCAACTCCAGCATTCCTTTATTTACACTCAGTTCTTTTACCGGAAGCGGTACAATGGTTTTATACCGCAACAAATCTGACCCTATGCTGGGGAAAGCAATAAAATCTTTGAAATTGTGATATTTATTGCCTGGAATTAGACTTTCTGAATGCAGGTTAAGCTTGTTGACAACTAAATTTAGTAACTCAATAGGCATGCTGCTATCATAAAGCAGACGCATTGGCTTTCCCTTTTTACGCTTCTGTAAACTTTTGGAGAGCGCCTCTATAAATCTATCGCTAACGTTGGTATCTAAATCTAATTCGGCATCACGCGTTACCTGTAAAGAGTATGCTTCTACCCTATTATAATCGAAAACGAAAAATATTTCGTCTAAACAATAGCGGATTACATCATCTAAAAGAATAATGAATTTTAAGTCGTGAGTATCGGGTAAAATCAAAAAACGTTCGAGCGTGGCCGGTATTTCTATCAGCGCATATTTGCATTTCTTTTTACTATCGATTTGGCTCAGTTTAACCAAAAAATAGATTACACGGTCTCGGAGTTCTGGAAAAGGTTTATGGTCATCTATAATAATCGGAACAATTGCAGGCAGTATTTTATCGCGAAAGTGTTTTTTTACAAACATACCTCTGCTTACATTAAGCTGCTGGTCGTTCAAAATAAAAATCTTGTTTTCTGCAAGTTCTTTAATAATCTGCTCGTATAAGAGATTGAATTTTTTTTCTTGCTTTACAACGATGTTTTTGATTTGGTTAAGGATTTTCTTGGGATTAAAACCTAACTCATCTTTGGTTTTGCTCACTACCGTAACCAGCCGGTTCAATGTCGCAACTCTTACACGGTAAAACTCATCGAGGTTTGAGGAGAAAATTGCCAAGAACTTTATACGCTCAATTAAGGGTACAGATTGATCAGCAGCTTCTTGCAAAACTCGAGCATTAAAATACAACCAACTGATTTCTCTGTTAAGTAAAGGCGGTTTTTCTTTATTCATCTAAATAAAAAGAAGTTCCGGATAATTGATCCGGAACATCAAAAGTGGTAAAATACGACCAATTAATTATTAACTTAATATTAACAATTGAAATTTATCCTCTTTTGTACTTATTTCTTGGTCCAGCTTCTAACGGTAAATCCGTGTTGTGTGGTTTAGGGTCAGATTTTGGAGTTCTATTAACCACCGGTTGACGCTTTTTAGGAGCTGGCGTTTCTGGATGTGGATTTTGCTGGTTATCAACTGGTGTTTCTTTAGCAGCAACCTTCTTTTTTGCAACAGGAGGTTTAACGATGCTAGCTTTTACTGGCGCTTTTTTTTTAGCAACAGTTTTAGCAGTAGCAGTGGCTTTCTTAACCTCTTTCTTTATTTCTTTCTTTAAAGCAGGTAAAACATCAATAGTTTTAACAGACGCTGCTTTTCTAGCTAACTTTTTATTTTCTTTTTTTGCTTTTTCAACAACTTTATCTGCTTTCGAATCTGCTTTTTTAATAAGCTCTTTTTTGGTTGTTTTAACTTTATCAACTTTTTTATTGATGGTGCTTTTTGCTTCTTTTAACTTTCGGTTTAATCTTTTCGCTAAAACTTTACTAGTTTTTTTGATTTCATCGCCAATTTCTTCAGCATCATGTCCTAAGCTAAGTACAAAATCTTTTATTTTTTTTCTTAAACTGATTTCGAGTTTCTCGGTTGCTTTTCTAACTCCTTTTTCTGGTGCTTTTGTTTTCTGAGATTTGGTTGCCATGGTTTAAAATTTTAGATTTATCTTTATTTTTTTTAATATAACAAATAACATTCCAAACATGCCTTCTTTTGATATCGTAAGTAAAATAGACGCCCAAACGTTAGATAATGCCGTTAATAACGCTAAAAAAGAAATTTTGAACCGTTATGATTTTAGTACTTCTAAAAGTACGGTAGAATTAGACAAAAAAACAAACGTGTTAACGATTGTTACCGAAGATGATATGCGGTTGAAAGCTATTACAGATTCAATTATCTCCAGGTTTGTAAAGCAGAATTTAGACCCAAAAGCTTTAGATTTTGAAAAACCTTATATCTCTGTTACTGGCAACATGATTAAAAAAGATATTGTGGTTAAAGAAGGAATTGATCAAACAGCGGCCAAAAAAGTAGTGAAGAAAATTAAGGATTCTGGTTTAAAGGTGCAGGCTTCCATTATGGAAGATCAAGTTCGGGTTACCGGTAAAAAACTAGATGATTTACAGGCTGTGATTGCCTTGTGTAGAACGGAAGATTTTGGACAGCCTTTGCAGTATATTAATATGAGAAACTAGTTTGTTAGGTTTTTAGTTTGTTAGGTGGTTAGGCTTGTTTAGTTAATTAGGGATTTGATTGAGGATTAAATAGTGAGTTTTGGAACAAACTTTATTTCGATAGCCATTCATTCAAAACTCTGTCATTCACTCATTAAAGTTTATTTAAGAGTAATTTCGTATAAAAGGCTATTCCAATAATGATTCCAGCGATGCCTTCTATAAAAAGTGTATGCGTTGTTCCGATGATAGGTTCAATATAGCCAACAAACAAACTACCTAAGGGCAACATTCCGAATAATGCCATCGCTACAAAACTGATCATTCTTCCTCGGTATTTTGGTTCACTTTCGCTTTGGATAATAGTCATCACGGTAGAAGACTGCATAATTGCACTAAACCCACTTATCAATATAAAAAACAACGATACATAAAGATTGCTTGAATATGCAAAACAGAGTAAACTGATGCCTAGAATAATGGAGTTAACCAATAGAATTCTTCTGAAATTAGCTACATTAGTTAAGGAAGCCAAGTAAAAAGCACCCACAAAAGCTCCAATACCTATTGCGCTGTTTAGCCATCCAAATATGGAAGCACCTCCTTTAAAAATATCTTTTGCATAAACAGGCAAAAGTGTGATATAAGGAAGCACCAATAAGCTGGATAAAGCTGCAATCATTAAAGGATAGGAGATTTCTGGATGTTTTAATAGATAATTCCATCCATCTTTAAAATTAGTTTTGGCGGTAGTTTCGTTTTTTAAAGCCTGGTTTTTATATTGAGGTAAATGCATGGCCATAATTGCTCCTATTACAGCGATAAAGCTCACCGAGTTGGCTAAAAAGCAATAATCTGCGCCAAATTTAGCCAACACAAACCCAGCTAAAGCCGGGCCAGCCAGTCGGGCAAGGTTATTTAATGTGGAGTTTAAAGCCACTGCATTAGATAAATCTTCCCGATTATCAATAATATCGTTAATCATAGATTGCCTCACTGGGATATCGTAAGCGTTTACAACTCCTAAAAAAGCACTTAACAAAAGAATAAGTGTAATGTTATAATTGCCAGAAAATGCCAGAATAGTTAACACCACCGCTTGCAGTGCAGATAGAATCTGCGTAATCATTAAAACTTTGTACTTATTGTATTTATCTGCTATTATTCCTCCGCGTATTGAAAACAAAAAGGAAGGAAATTGCTCTGCAAAAGTAGCAACGCCTACCATAAACACACTGTCAGTAATACTGTAAATCAACCAAATAACAGCTGTTCGTTGCATCCACATCCCAATTCTAGAAACGAGCTGACCAGAAAAAAACAACGTAAAATTATGGTTGGAAAATGATCTGAAAGCGCTTTTAATCTGCATGCTGGATTTTGTTGTGCAAAGTTAAAAAGATTGAGCTTCTTGGATTTGTATAGAATGTAAAAAAATGACGATCCAAATGGTTTGATTTTATTATCGAAATCTCAAAACGTCCACCCTACCCGTACATTTAGAGGCATACTTAATACGGTGTATTTCCCTTCGCGGCTGTAGTTGTAAAACATATTGAAATATCGTGGTTCTCGATCATCGCTGCCGTTGGTGATGGTTGTGCTTAAGTGCTTAACGTTCTTGTATCGCAGTCCAAACCCCATAAAACAATCAAAAGAAAGTCGGTTAATTATTAATTGATAACCAAACTTAAAATTTAGACTATAATTTTCTTTTTTTATGCTTACTTGGTCTGGGTGAGAGTAACTAGTGCTAAAGGTTCTGATATCGTCGTACCTGCTCGTTAAATAATCAAATTCTAAACCGAGGTACGGTCCAAACGGTGCCGATTTTTTAAAGTATAATTTTTCTTCTAACGCAGTTCTAAACCCGTTCATGTTTATAATAGTTGGTCTGTTAAAGTCCCAAACTGTTCGCGGTAGCAAGTAAGAGACCATAAGTTGTGTAGAAAAACTTTGCCCAGTTCTTCGTTCATAACTTAGCTCAAAAGCAGGATTAGTTATTCCCAACAGTTTTAAGGCGTGAATTTTAAAATGTTCAAATAATTATCATGTACGCTGTTGATGGGTATATAAATTAAGTACTCGTTTCTATTGTCTTCGAGATCTACATACACCATTTTGGGATATCCGTAACGCTTTGGGTTGTTTCGGTCTATCAGCATTCCGATTCCGTAATAAAAGCCGAGGTTGGCCCAATAAGCCAAAGAACTGAACGGTTTTATATTTAAAGTTTTCTGCAAGCTATCGTTGAAAATCACCATTTTTAACTCGTTTTTGTTTCTGTCAACGGTTATCGTTCGGCTGGTAATGGTGTTTTTTAAAGTGTCGTTAGCAACAATTAGTTGTGTGGGTTGGTTTGTATATACGTTGAGTGTTGTTTTTCGGGAGTTAAGAATAGTTGCACAAGAACTTAAAACCAGCGCTAATGTCACTAAATACAAGACCGTAAGGTGTATTTTCATAAGTGGTTAGCATTGTTTTTTATCAAATGCGTGGCTTAAATTACTGTTTTTTTTAAGTGGTAAGTTGTATTGTTAAACTGATGTTTTTAACGGTTTTTTGTTTGCCATTAATCCACCTCTTTCATTAAAAAACCTTTATCTACACTTTCGTTTATCAAGCTTTATTCATAGTTCCAAATTGTGGTAGAGCCCTCTTTAATTGCTTTTTTCTTATCGTAAACTTTTTGATAGGGCACATTAAATTCTGCCCAAGTGCCCCCATTATTTGAAGTGTTTTGAAGCAAAGGTTCAAATCGATCCATTGACTTAGCAAACTTTGCATCATCTGTGATTCCTTCTTCAAACTCCTCCCAAATTGCTAAAAATTCGTCCGCTTGTTCTTTGGGTAAAAGTCCGAAAATTCGTTTTGCTGCGGTAAGTTCTTCTGCAGTATTTGTATGGTTTTTTACGGTATCATAAATAAAAGTATCACCAGCATCAATTTCTACAATGTCATGGATGAGAACCATTTTCAAAACCTTAAGCACATCTATCTGTTTGTTTGAGTGTGTTGCCAATACAATCGTCATCATGGCCAAATGCCAACTATGTTCAGCGTCATTCTCGTGTCTGTCGCTGTTGAACAACCTGGTTTTCCGTTGAATGTACTTTAACTTATCAATTTCTTTTATGAAAGCTAGTTGTTTTAAAAGGTTGTTATGTTGCATTGGATTATCAATTATACTCCCACTCAATATCCTCTATATCAACAATATACTTATTCAACAATAAGAAATCAAAAAGCGGTTTAGCTTCGGGCGATACTTCTAGGTTTTTAGAAGTGACCATCTTTTTATTTTTAATGTCTCTGTAAGGAAAAGTTAGCAGTTTAACATTGCCACTAAACAGGTCGCTCACATAAGCCAAAAGCTCGTTGGTATAAGTGCTTCCGTAATTTTCGGAAAGGAAAATGTGTTTTAGATTTGCAATACTGGTGGTAATCCCCACACTTTGTGGCTTGCATTTAGCCAAGTATTTGGCCAAGTTATTATGTCGGTTAAAGTTGGAGATAATTACCGCATGCCCCATTTCTAATATATCTGATGCCCGTTTGGAAACCCGCTGCAACAACTCAGTGTCTTCCAAAGAAGCGGTTTCCATCATGTTGTTTAGCGTAAGTTCGGCCATACTTAGCGAATCTACATCCTTAATCCCCATGTGAAACTTGTATTGCGTTACTGCATGAGTAAAAAGGTCGAAATCTGGTTTGGCTTTTTGATTAAAACGCGTACGCAGAATCATGATATGCTTTTTGTACATTAGATCTTTGGCTTGCACCACTCCTATTTCCGGGATAAAAACCGCCGCTGGGGAAAAACCTTTCTGTATCAAATAAAGATTGACCAAAACCTCGCTCACGTTTCCAAAAGCAGGACCTTTCACGTTAATTAAATCAATCTCTACAGATCCCGGACTTAAATTATCAGCCAAAGATTCAATCATCATTTGGGTATTTCGATGATGGAAAAATGCTGTATAAACTAGGTTTACGCCCAAAATTCCTAGGATATTTTGTTGCAAAGTAGCATCACTATCCAATAATCTAACGTGGAAAATAATCTCATTAGCTGGTCCGCCTGCTTCTAACTGAAATTTAATACCCAGCCAACCATGAGGATCATTAGACTTGTTATAATTTAAGGTTGTTACCGTATCTGCAAAGGAAAAAAACTTCCGTTCTTCGTACTTTACGCCATGTAAACGCTCGCACAAAAGTTCGAACTCGTGGTTTAGCATTTTTTCTAATCGAGATTTAGAAACATACCGACCAGATTCTTCGGCGCCGTAAATTTCGTTGCTAAAAGTCATATCATAAGCCGACATGGTTTTAGCAATGGTTCCTGAAGCCGCACCTGCGGTGAAGAAATTTCTTGCTACCTCTTGCCCTGCACCTATTTCGGCGAATGTGCCGTATATATTTTGATCTAAATTTATGGTTAATGCCTTACGACGGGTATCGAGTGTTTCTAATAACATGGGGCAAATTTAAGAATAAATTACGCTTTCATTTAAGCTTCCTTATCGTAAAACAGTGTAATGTAGTTTTTACCTTTTATATCGTCAAAACCTTGCTCTAGCATACTTCTATCACCATGAATGTAAACATGGAAGTTTTTATCTAGTTTTAAAACGGTTTTATAGTTAGCGTTCTGTTTTTTAACAGCTTGTGATGAGATATCAAAACCACCACTTAAAGGTGTATCGAACTCTTGTTCGTAACTGCTCATCATGTTTTTAAAGGATTTAGAAGCCACTTCATTCCCTATAACTTCATCAGAAAATTCCTCTAGATCAAACTTCTCCTTTTCTTTAAAATACTTCATTGATTTGTTGAGCAAATCAATTTTATCGGGTTTAGAGATTTCAAAGTCTTCACTTATCTTTTCGGTTACAAAGTTTTTATAAAGCCCTAAAACATTGTGTGTTTGGTTAAAACTGTCGTTACGGATTTTAAGTTTTAAAAAGTCATCCTTCCAATAAACCGCTTCACCACTTTTATTGGTTTGATCAATCACAAGCACTTTATAACCTTCTTCTGCTTCGGTATTAATGATTAAGCAACCTTTGTCAAGTTTCTGTATATTAATAGCTTCCTGCTCATAACTTAAAGAAAAACCTCCAGCATCTGGGTACACTTTTAGGTACGTTTCTTTGGTTTCTGATTTAAAGATACCGATAGCTTTATGCAGTTCGCCTTCAATTTGTACCGACTCGAAATTGACGATATAGACCTCTCCTGCCTTGATTTTTGGATGCGTAGAAACATCGTATAGATGGCGGGTAATCTGCTGACTGATGTCGTGGAAATTGCTTCCACTTTCGAAAGCTTTTTTTGCGAAGTGGTAAATTTCGTTCAGCGCCAGATCATCTGTGGCATGTGTAAATCGATAAACCTCGTTTACTTTTTCGAATGGCTTCAGAAAATAGGTCATCAACAGGTTTTTAAGCATTTCATCTTCAATACCCAAAGGCTGTTCAGATAAAACCATGTATTCGTCTTGCGCTTTATTGCCTACTTTATGTACCGATATCTGATTTAACGATGCTTCAAATGATGTAATCATGTTTTAAAAATAAATTTGGTGTGCCGTTTTAAAAGTGTTGCAATGTGCATTAACAATAAGTTTTATATCGGCAGAATAACCACCTCCCATACTCACCTGTACAGGTATTTTACGTTGATAACATGCTTCAAAAACCATTTGATCTCTTTGCTGACATCCTTTTAAACTGAGTGCAAGTTTACCTAATTTATCTGTTTCCAGCACATCAACTCCAGAAAGAAAAAACACAAAATCGGGTTTAACCTGATCAAATAATTGCGGAAGTTGTTGAGCCAGAAGCGCTAAGTACGTTTCATCCCCAACCCCATCTGGCAAAGGAATATCCAAATCAGATTTCTCTTTTCTGAAAGGAAAGTTATTAGCTCCGTGGACGGAAAAAGTAAAAACGTTTGGGTTGTTTTCGAAAATTTGAGCCGTTCCATTTCCTTGATGAACATCTAAATCAATAATTAAAATAGAAGAAGCTAATTTATTAGCTAGCAAATAATTACAAGCTATTGCTTGGTCGTTCAACAAACAAAAACCTTCGCCCCAGTTACTGCCAGCGTGGTGTGTTCCGCCTGCTACGTTAAAAGCAACGCCGTTTGCAATGGCATGGTCACAACCGTCAATTGTGCCTTTGACAATCCGCAGTTCTCTTTCTATCAATTTAGCACTTAGCGGAAAACCTGTGCGCTTTTCTTCTTGGTAACTAAGGTTTATGTTTTTTAGTTTCTGCCAGTAATCTGCATCGTGGGTTAGTAAAACCCATTCTTCGGCACAGATCGCCGGTGAAAACAAGTTTTCGTCAATGATTATTCCCTCGTGTTTTAGCTGTAACGGAATTAATTCGTACTTCAACATCGGGAAACGATGACCAACTGGTAAAGGATGAGCGTAAATGGGATCGAACGCGATTTTAAGCATTCAACTGATGTTTCTTATAGGTTGCTATTTTGTACCATTGAAATACAGTTAATACAGCCACTATTCCAAAACCAATCCAGGCAGTTAAAATTACATTAGCGAAAACTGTTTCGTCAACGGCTGTTCTTTTTAAAACAATGCCGTAAAGTGCCCAAACTACCACCAAGCCAAAAAATGGGTTTTTCTTTACAGTGATTATAAAAATCGATAGTAACACAGTTATCACGATCATCAGCATTGCCCAAGTACTAGGATCGATTCCGAAGCCGTCCCAATTTTTTGAAACTAGGTAAACAGAAATATTAGCGATGTTGGCCACGCATAACCAAGCGAAGTAAATGGTTAAAGGAAACTGCGTCAACAGCTTATTAGTGAATGTTTTATCGTTATCAAAAAGATTAAGATTAATAAAGATTTTGATCAAAGTAATCAGCTGAATGATAATGAGCAACATGGACGTAAAAAGGTATTCGTACGTGAAAGCGAAAACCCAGAAAGTGGTTGCTATGTTATTGATGATAAAGAGATTTCCTATTTTTAGGATATCCTGATTTGCGTCAGCATGGATGTCATCCTTGTATGCCCTAACGAGATGGTAAATCGCAAAGCCAAATAAAGAAAGATATATCACGCCCCAAATAGCAAATGTTAAACCTGCCGGTGTAAAAACGGTGTCATACTTGTCAGAAATATCCTTATTTGTACCTCCACCAAATATTCCAAGCTGACTTAAATTAGAAACTGCAAATGCAATTACATAAATCAAAAGATTTAGCGTCGCCAAGATTTTTACTTTTTTCATGTTGTTTTTATGTTTCAAATGTTGAGTTTTCTTTTTTTTACGATTTCTTGAAATCTATCTCTTCATGATTACCTTCGCTATAGGTTTCGCCTTTAACAATAGCCTTTATGAGGTTAAAAAGCACAACCATATCACTTGCAGAACTATCCCAATACTCTGCTTTTAATACCTCAACCCTAATTAGTGTGAGGCGAGGATCGGTTTTGCCTTTCGGGAACCATGCTTTCATTGCGGGTATCCAAAGTTGCTCAATTTTATCCTGATCATGAGCCAAGTATAGCCTTCCGCTTAAAGCGATGTACGTATTGTTTTCTGGGTTGGTGTAGGTTACAGATACGTTATTATTGATCGCGACATCATGCTCATCGGGTGTATGTTCGTCAGAAAAGAAGTATAGATTTGCATCGTCATCAAGCTCCATCGTGTTCATCGGGCGACTATAAAATTCTCCATTCGCCTTTAAAGAGTTGAGCATTGCAACGTTTACTTCATTAATCAACGTTCTTAGCTTGTCTATTTTTTTTGATTTATTGTTCATTTCTATGATTATAGCAATCTCTAATTAACAAAAAAACTGCCAGATTGATGAGGTTATTTATCTTGATAAAAACAGAGAAACTGGTCGCTTTAAACCGATTCGTTAATGTTTAAACCTATTGCACTTAACAGAATAGAGGCGTTAAAAGTTTTACATTCGCCGTTTTTAATCTTGTAGTCAAAATACATTTCCTCATCCTTAATTTGGATGTCAAAATGGAAGTTTCTCAGCTGTTTTGGAAAGTCCGATTCCAATTCCGCAATCTGTAAATCATGAGTGGCTATAAATCCGGGTGTTCCTTGTTTAATTAGTGCTTTTATAAAAACTTTAGAGCCTAAGTATTTATCTCTGCTGTTTGTGCCTCTCAGCATTTCATCGACCAAAACGAATGCATATCTGTCTGCTTTTGTATGGTCCAAAATCATTTTTAAACGATCAATCTCTGCCTTAAAGGTTGAAGTTTGACTTGCTAGTGAATCTTTGATTCGCATGTAACTGATCAAATTAAAGATAGAGGATTCAAAATGTTGAGCGCAAACATTTGCACCTGCGAAAGCAAGCACCATATTGGTACCCACGCTACGTAAAAACGTAGATTTTCCTGCCATATTTGAACCTGTAATTACATCTATTGTAATGTTTTGTGCTAAATGAAAGTTATTAGAAACGCTGTGTTCTGGCTTTATTAAAGGATGCATAAGCTCTTCTGCAGAAAAACAGTAGCTTTCTTTAATGTTAGGAACCGTCCAAGCTGGATGATTCATATTTAAAGTTGCGAAAGTTATTAACGCTTCAAAATCGCCAATAAGCGCAATACCTTTAATAACGTTTGTTTTATTGGTCTGCTCCCACTTTGCTAATCGCTGTAAACAGCGCAAATCCCACTGAAAAAATAGGTTTAAAAATATCCCCACAATTGGATTAAGTCTGGCGTTTAATGAGTTCAAGATCTTAGCCAGCTCAGCAATTTGTAAATGAAGAGGCTGTTTGGTTAAAATCGACTGCTGTTTTTCCTTTAATAACTCGCTCGTCCAAGTTACTTCTTCAATCCACTTGATGTTGGGAGCATAACCCTTTAATACATCAACACTACTTCCAATATTTTCATGCAGGTGATCTATTTTTGCTTTGTACATAAAATAAAACACTCCACTAAACAGTAAACCAAACCCTAAAAGACTCCAAAATATACCTCCTATAAATATCGCTAGAAACAATAAAACAACATTTAAAACGGTGAGTGCCGTTACTCCGATGGTGATTGGTTTTGAAGAAATAAAATCAATATTTTTTGGTAGATAATCTAGAAAGAAAGCTTCAATTCTTATGGCTTGGTTGGTATCTAATTTGAATAATCTAGCTCTAAAATTTAATAGCTCCGAAAAATAATTAGTTAGCTCTTTTATAGCGTTTTGCCTACCTTCAATTATATTTTTAGTTGATGCCTTTTTTAACCATGAAGCCAAGGTTGTTTTACCACTTTTAGTTACACTTCTGTTAATGTATGCAAACAGTGAAAAATCGCCAAATATATCCAAATCATCGGTATAAGCGTGTTGCGGATTCTGATATTCACTTCCGTTTGGATAAATATTCACTCCACCTAATCTAAGTTGAATTTCATTTTCTGTGAGCTCAAGCTTTGTGCGGGTAAAATCATAAATATTCTGAAAATTGACCTGCTTTTTTATCAAGATTAAAAATGCGACAATCATCAAAAAACCAATGATAGCCAATGCTATTAATCCATCGTTAAAAAACAAATAAGCTAGTAATACAGCAAGCGCAAATACACCCAAACGTAAGTACGAATAAAGATTTATTTTACGCTTTAAGCCATCTATTTCAAGTTGTAATTGTTGTTTTAAAGATTGCTGATCTATTGGTTGATGAATCATGATAAAAATGGGATAAAAAAAACCGCTGGAGATTGATCCAACGGTTATAAAAGTATAAAATAAAATGTTTGTTTTATTTTTCGGGAGTTATTTCAACTCTACGGTTTAAAACTCTTCCACTTTCGGTAGCATTATCAGCAACAGGCTGTGCCTCTCCATATCCTTTGGTAATTAAACGGCTAGATGCAACTCCGTTGTTTACTAAGTACGCTTTAACCGCATTAGCTCTATCAACAGAAAGTGCCATGTTCCTTTGTTCTGTACCTTCGGCAGACGAGTGTCCGTTCACTAAAAATTTAGTTTTTCCGGAGGTTTTAATTTGTTGAGCTATTGTTTCTAAAACTGCGTATGAAGATGTTTTTAGTACTGATGAATTAAATTCAAATTGAATGTTCTTATAATCGTAAACCTTCATTTCTTCTTTGGGGCAACCGTTGTTTGATGCGTCGCCTTTAACCTCGGGACATTCATCTATTGAATCTGGCACTCCGTCTCCATCAGTATCAACCTCTTTAACAGGCTCTGCTGGTTTTGCAGGTGGCGCAACTTCAACAATTTCTTCTTGAGGTTTAACTACTGGCTTTTTAGACTTACAAGAAGAGTAAAATAGGGCAACAAGCGACAAACTTAATGCAAGAACAATGGTTTTAAAATTTACTTTGATCATGATTTTATTTATTGATATAATTCAAATAAGTGCAATTATAACACCAAAATATGGAAATAGTAAATCTAATGCTTAATAATTTCCAACAGTATAATAATCTGTAAATTCAAACCGTTTTAGTCGGCAAGAACAATAACAAATTAAATCTTTTTAAAAAGATTGGGCTGATTATTTTTTTCATTAAAAGCGAGTTCTGGATACTTATAAGAGCCAATTTGGTCGAAAAACACAGAAAAATGGATTCAAGTGAAAATATTTAGAAATCTGTTTTAAACCTTTGAAATAATTAGTTACTTTTATTGATTAAGAATTGTAAAATATTTAGATTTTGGCTAATCCATTATGCAGAAGATTTTAATTATAGACGACGAGATTGGAATATGCTTAATCATGTCTAAATTTCTAACAAAAAACGGATATCAAACTGTTATTGCGGAAAGTGGTGCCACAGCTTTTGAGTATTTAGAAAACGAAAGCTTTGATTTGGTATTGAGTGATTTCAGGTTAGAGGACACCAACGGAAGAGAAATTTTAAGACGTATAAAGTCTGATTATCCAGAGCTGATTGTGATTATTGTGAGTGGTTTTGGTGATACTAATTTGGCTGCAGAGTTAATACGTATGGGGGCTTATGATTTTATAAACAAGCCAATTTACCCTAATGTGATTTTAGAAGCTGTAAAAAGCGCTTTAGAATCTAGAGACACCACTGTTAGTTAAACTCCGACTTTCTTAGATCTTTACAAAAAAGCGAGATATATTCTTGTCATTTTTTGTTTGATAACCTATTTATATCCCAACCGAAACCAAGCCTGCGGAAAACTAAATATTTTTAAGCTTCGTTCATAATCAGCAACGCAATGAAAATTACTTTAATAGCTATAGGAAAAACAGATGATGCCTACATTATTGAAGGAATTGGCAAGTACCTCAACCGTTTAAAGCATTATATTAAATTTGAGATCAAAATTATTCCCGATTTAAAAAAAACCAAAAATTTAAGTCAAGACGAGCAAAAAGCTAAAGAAGCAGAGCTGTTTTTTAAACATATTAATTCCACTGATGAAGTAATTGTTTTAGACGAACGTGGCGTGGAACTGAGCTCAATGCATTTTGCAGATTTGCTGAACAAAAAAATGATTGGAAGCGTACCGAATTTGGTGTTTTTAATTGGCGGACCTTATGGTTTTGATAATTCTATTTACCAAAGAGCACATTATAAATTGTCGTTATCCCGTATGACGTTTTCTCATCAGATGATTAGGCTGTTTTTTGCAGAACAAGTTTACCGAGCATTTACCATATTAAAAGGCGAACCTTATCACCACGAATAAAAATGGATTTATTTGGCAATAAAAGACATTACTCCTTTAAAGGTGGAAACAAGAACAACGAAAACCGATTGTTTTGGATATTGGCTATTGTGGTGAGTTTGGTGTTTCTGGTTATCGCACAATACGTTTAAATTTGGCATTTACGCTCCTCCTACCTTAACAACTCAAGCGTTTTAAAATCAAAACTAAGTCAGCATTTTAAAATGTACCCAAGCAAAACAAACAAAATTAAAAATTAGCTGTATTTTTGGCTATGAATATTCCTGAGCTATTAAATAGGGCACTCAACTTTGAGTTTTTAACTTTAGAGGAAGGCCTTTACCTCTATCATAACGCTTCTACTCCGGAGTTAATGTACGTTGCCAATGAGCTAAGAAAAATTCAGGTTCCACATGGAAAAGTAACTTGGCAAATTGATAGGAATGTAAATACTACGAACGTTTGCATTGCAAACTGCAAATTCTGTAATTTTTACAGAAGACCAGGGCATGACGAAAGCTACATCACAGATATTGAAAGTTATAAAATAAAGATAGAAGAAACCATAAAATTTGGAGGTGACCAATTGCTTTTGCAGGGTGGACACCACCCAGATTTAGGACTTAAGTTTTACGCAGATTTATTTAAGGAACTTAAATCATTATACCCAACTATTAAACTTCACGCATTAGGGCCGCCAGAGATTGCTCACGTTGCAAAACTGGAAAATAGGAGTCACTATGAGGTGCTTAAAGCATTGCAAGAAGCTGGTTTAGATTCACTTCCTGGGGCTGGTGCAGAAATTTTGAACGACCGTGTGCGCAGGTTGATCTCTAAAGGGAAATGTGGCGGGCAGGAGTGGTTAGATGTAATGAGAGCTGCACATCAGCTTAATATACCAACTTCTGCAACCATGATGTTCGGACATATCGAAACTATAGAAGAACGTTTTGAGCATTTGATTTGGATTCGTGAAGTTCAAAGCGAAAAACCGGAAGGAAATTACGGCTTTATTGCATTTATTCCTTGGCCTTTTCAGGACGACGGAACCTTGCTTAAAAAAGTACGTGGAATTACCAATAACGTAAGTGGCGACGAATACATTAGAATGATTGCTCTTAGCCGTATTATGTTACCAAACATTAAAAACATACAAGCTTCTTGGCTAACGGTTGGCAAGCAGGTTGCTCAAATCTGTTTACACGCTGGCGCAAACGATTTTGGATCTATCATGATTGAAGAAAATGTTGTAAGTGCTGCAGGCGCTCCCCATCGTTTCACATCTAACGGTATACAAGATTCTATAAAAGACGCTGGCTTTGAGCCTCAGTTACGTACGCAACGTTATGAATGGCGAACAGACGTAAAAGAGTTGGCGCAACAGGAGATTGATTATTAAGGATTGGATTTTAGGATGCTTAGTATTTAAGTAAACCAAGTTGGCTGATAGGTAAAATAAAGACTGGGTATTATAGAATGTTGCATATCGGAATTAAACAGAAACATTCCTGTTTACGGTTATATTTTAGTTAATTGATGCATGCAGAATTGCAACGTCCGGTTCTTTTTAAATTTTTAGTTATAAAGAGAGGTTTCGGGAGTATTCCTCAATCAATCAACGCTATCTAAATCTTTCTGTAAAATCACATCCATAATCAGGTATAATTAAAGTCCACAAAAAAACCGGCTCAATTTCTTGAACCGGTTTTTGATCCCCTTTTGATAATTTGATTATATCTTCTTTACATTCACTGCTTGCGGGCCTTTTTGACCGTCAGCAACTTCAAATTCTACCTCGTCATTGTCTTTGATAGCATTTACACCACCTTCAACATCTTTAAAATGTACAAAGATGTCTTTACCCTCGTAAATAATAAAACCAAAACCTTTTTGGGCATTAAACCATTTAACGGTACCGTTTTTCATAAAATATTGATATTTAGAATTATAATATAACCCAAATATAAAATATTTTTTAAATTAACTACAGTGCAAATTATTTATTTGGCTGCGGAGTCATTCTTAAATATGGCTTTATCTCCGTAAATCCTTTCGGAAATTTTGCCGCGATGTCTTCCGTTTTAATAGCTGGAGACACTACTACGTCTTCTCCGTCTTTCCAATCTGCAGGAGTAGCTACACTATGGTAAGCAGTTAACTGCAATGAATCAATAACACGAATAATCTCATCAAAGTTTCTTCCGGTAGATGCAGGGTAAGAAATAATCAATTTAACGGTTTTGTCTGGCGCAATTATAAATAAGGACCTCACAGTAAACGTAGCTGATGCATTTGGGTGCATCATACCATAAGCTTCTGCAACTTCTTTACTCTCATCAGCAATGATTGGAAAATTAACCACACAATTTTGTGTTTCGTTAATATCCTTAATCCAACCTTGGTGAGATTCAACCGAATCAACACTCAATGCCATTACTTTAACATTTCTTTTGTCAAACTCTGGCTTTAATTGCGCAGTTCTACCTAACTCAGTTGTACAAACAGGAGTATAATCTGCAGGATGCGAAAATAATACGCCCCAGCTGTCTCCTAAATATTCATAAAAATCCACTTCACCAGATGAGGTTTTCACTTTAAAATTTGGTGCAACGTCTCCTAATCTTAACATAATTATTTATTTTAAATTTTACTCTACTAAATTAGTAGAGATTTATTTATTTACCAAAACATTGTTGATAAATAACAAATTATGACATAAAAAAGGAATTGTTTGTTAACCTTAGGGTTCTTTTTTTGATTTACGTGAGGATTAACTTAACGTTTCGTCATGTTGAACGATAGTGAAACATCACACAAACAGGTGTTACGTATTATACGCAAACCTCGCCAGTGAGATGTCTCGTATCCTCGACATGGCGGGGTGGTAGAAAACATTCGAAACAAAAAAGCACCTTCCGTTTGGGAAGATGCTCTTCGTAAGATCAAATAATATTAGTGCTGGTGACCACCTTCACCATGTACGTGACCGTGATCCAACTCTTCTTGAGTTGCTGGTCTAACATCTTGAATAGTTCCGTTAAAATGTAATATGTGGCCGGCCATTGGGTGATTCAAATCAACCAAAACAGCATCTTCTGCAATAGAGACTACCCTACCTTGGAATTGTCCACCGTTATTATCCTGTAAAGGTAAAATAGCGCCAACTTCTGGTAAAGGTTGATCCCCAAACATATCTTTTGGAAGTGGAGCAACAGCTTTTTCATCATATTCACCGTAACCATCTGCAGCACTTAATGTAAATGCATAATTATCGCCAGTTGATAAACCTGTTAAATGCTCTTCAAACTTTGGCAACATCATCCCTACTCCGTAAAGAAATACCAATGGATTTTCTGTTGTTGCACTTTCTACGTGTTTTTTTTCTTCGTTTTCTGTTACGTGTAAATCATAGGTTAATGATACTACGTGGTTATTATCAATCTTCATGTGTTGGTAATTGCGAAACCCTTATGGCTTCTGTTCAAAAATTTGTTTAATTGCTTCACTCACATCGCTCACCGGCAGCCTACAGCTTTTATCTTTACAAACAAAAATTCTGGTTTCGCCAACAAACTTGTCTTGCAACAAAGGTAAATTTCCTTGCTTACCTCCCAAAATAATCTTGTTAGGAATGTAAAGTTTTTCTAATTCTTTACGTTTTTCAGCAAAATCATCGCCCGTAATTGCAATTTCGAAGCTTCCTGTCACTTCTTGCAGCAACAACGATGCCCAATTGGAATAGCCAGAAGCGTAGCTTTTGATATTTGGAGCTACAGTTTTCAGCATGTGCTTATATATATTGTGATAGCGTTGGTTATCAAAAAGCAAAGAAAGTTTCTTTAAGTTATGAGCCATTACGGAGTTTGAAGCTGGAATTACGTTATCCAATACTTCATACTTTCTGGCAATCAAAGCTTCATCCTCATCAGAAGTATAAAAAAACATTCCCGATTCGTCATCTCTGAAATGATCCAACACAAAATCTGTTAGTTCTCTGGCTTGTTGCAATTTTGCTTCGTCAAAAGTTATTTCGTAAATATTGATCAGCGCCTGGATAAATAAAGCGTAGTCATCTAAAAAGCCGTTAATAGTCGCTTTACCATTTTTATAATTGCGATATAAACCACCCTTAGGCTTTACTATTTTTTCTTCTAAAAACTTGATGTTTTCCAAAGCCAATTCCAAAAACTGTTCATCGGCAAAAGCCTGATAAGCATTGCACAAACCGCTTAGCATCAAGCTATTCCACGAAGTCAGAATTTTATCATCCAAACCAGGATGAATCCTTTTATTCCTAACAGTTAGTAGTTTTTCTTTTGCTTGCGCCAGTTTGTTAGCCAGTGTTGCTTCGCTGATGTTAAAAGCATTTGCAACATCTGCTTTCTCTTTCCTGACCCACAAATTGTTGATGTGCTCCTCTTCCCAATTGCCATCTTCACTTACTTCATAAAAGGTATTGAACAATAAAGCATCTTCCCCTAAAATTTCATCGATTTCTTTTTTATCCCAAGTATAAAATTTACCCTCTACGCCTTCACTGTCTGCGTCCAACGCCGAGTAGAACCCTCCTTCAGGCGAGGTCATCTCTGCTTTCAGCCAATCAAAGGTTTCATAAACCACTTCTTTATAGCGTTCTTCTCCGCACCATTTATAAGCATCCGCAAAAAGCGACATTAACTGTCCGTTATCATAAAGCATCTTTTCAAAATGCGGAATGTGCCATTTTCCATCCACGGAATACCGAGAAAAACCACCACGCAGATGATCGTAAATTCCACCTGCAGCCATTTTATCTAGCGTTAAGCGCACAATTACATGCGCTGCTTCATCTTTTAACAAATGAGCAGCTTCCATTAAAAAGCTCCAATTATTGGGCATTGGAAATTTAGGTGCTCGGTTATGTCCGCCTTCTGTAAAGTCAAATAACATTTTCCAAGGCTCCAAAATCTCCGATAAATCTTCTTTGGTAAAATCTCTTTCTGTGGTAACCAGCGTTAGTAATTCAGACTGTTTGATTCCTTCGGTCAGTTTTACGGCATATCCTTCGGCTTCATCGGGTTTGGTGTCATAAAAATGCGCTAAATTAGTTAACAGATTCATCCAATCTTTTTTAGGAAAATAAGTTCCACCGTAAATAGGACGTTGATCTGGTAAACAGAAACAGTTTAAGGGCCAGCCTCCGCTTCCAGTCATTAACTGCACTGCGGTCATGTAAATCTGGTCAATATCGGGACGTTCCTCTCTATCAATCTTTATACACACAAAAAAACGGTTCATTAGTTGGGCGACTTCCTCACTTTCAAAACTTTCATGCTCCATTACATGGCACCAATGGCAAGCCGAATAACCGATACTCACCAATATGAGCTTTTTTTCCGCTTTGGCTTTGTCCAACGCTTCTTTACCCCAAGGATGCCAATTAACGGGGTTATTTGCGTGTTGTAGCAGGTATGGAGAGGATGAGTTTTTGAGTTGATTTGCCATGTTTTTGTTTTTTGTAAAGATGGGTTTTCTAGAATTGCGAATTGTCACGATATTTTGAAAAAAATACTAAATTTAGTTTATGAAAATTAGCCATATCCACATTTATCGCTTTAGTATTCCTATGGAGCCATTCGCCATTGCAACAGGAACCATGGACTTTGCCCAAAACCTTTTCATTAGAGTTTACACAAACGAAGGTATAATTGGAGTCGGTGAATCATCTGCTTTCCCAATGATTGTGGGTGAAACGCAAGAGACCATGTTAAAAATGGCTCAGGATTTCGCAAAGCTTTGGATAGGCAAAGATCCATTGGCTATTGATAAACGATTAGCAGAATTGAATGCATTTACGGCTTTCAACTCGACTTGTAAAAGTGCTTTTGATATGGCTTTGTATGATATCGCTGCGAAACATGCAAAGCTTCCGCTGTATCAGTTTTTAGGAGGCGAGATAAGAAAAGCATTAACGGATATTACTGTAGGGATTGATGAACCCGAAATAATGGCAACAAAAGCCAAAGATTTTGTAAAGAATGGAGCCACTATTATTAAAATAAAGCTAGGTAAAAACTTAACAGATGATTTAAAACGAGTAGCTAAAATTAGAGAAGTTATTGGTGATAAAACGCGACTGCGGTTAGACGCAAACCAAGGCTGGACCTTTGAGGAAGCTTTATTAGGTTTAAACGAGCTCAATAAATATAAGATAGATTTTTGCGAGCAACCTATGCGTACATGGTTCGATGATGAATTACCGGAGCTGGTTAAACGTTCGCCCATTAAAATTATGGCTGACGAAAGTTGTTATAATCACCACGACGCCAGACGTTTGATTAACAATAATGCCTGCGATATGATAAATATTAAATTGGCAAAATCTGGTGGGATAAACGAGGCATTAAAAATCTACCACACAGCTACGATGAATAATATCCCCTGTATGATTGGCGGAATGCTGGAAAGTCGTTTAGCGGCAACAGCTTGTTTACATTTTGCTTTTGCCTGCAAAAAAATCAATCATTTTGATTTAGACACTAGCTTACTTGGACATTTGGTTGACCCGATAGTTGGTGGTTTGGGCTATCATAATTACGAAATGACTTTGCCGCAAACAACTGGAATTGGTGCAGATGTGAATGAAGATTATTTAAAAAATTGTGAAATGTTTGTTATATAAGTCAAACAATCGTAGAAACTATAAAACTTTCGGCTAGTCGCTTTATTTCTGGAATGTCAAGCTTTGTGTCTGCATTGGGATATTGTTCTATAAAAGCTTCTTTAATTTTTAAAACACCATTGGTTAATTTAATGATGATCGTATCCTCGGTATGGTAATAATGCTCAATATAGCCACCCATATCTTTTTGGAGCTTACGCACTTCGGACAGTAAACTTAATAGCCTAGTTTTCTCTGAATCGTTATGTTGATTTGGGGTTAACATAGTAAATTGACTAATTTTTAAACTGTTCCAATATAAACAAAAACATTTTTGAACCAATACAGTAGACATTAAACATCATAAAGTAACATTTTTATTGTTTTAGGCTTTTACATAAAAATATTTTAATTTTGTGAAGAATGAAAAAAATTAAGTCAGGTATAGTTTTGTTGCTTTCTATGATGGTATTTATCACCTCATCTGGGATGGCTGTGAACTTACACTATTGCGCTGGCGATTTACAAAACGTTTCATTTAACCAAAACAACCACAATTGTGGTATGGAATCTACTACTGCAAAAGAAAATTGCGACCTAGATTCAAAAACCACCTCTATTAAAGAAATAGACAACTGCTGCCAAAACACGCATATCGTTGCAAAAACGGATGCCAAAATTTCTGTCGCAAAAGAAAAAGACCAATCGCTATTTGCTAAAACCTTTACTTTTATCAACCATTATTTCATCAGTCTGTTTAATAATAACCAAGACTGTGAAAAAGAAAAAGACGAGGGTGCAGAAATATCTTTATTCCCTTTATTAAAGCAAGGTTTGTACATCTTGCTACAGCAATTCCGTAATTAGAATTTCCCTTTCTTCCCTTTAAATTCTAAAGCTTGACTATTTCAAGCTAATCCATTTTTTATTTATTTTTTTTATTGATGATTGAGAAACTGATTTCATTATCACTTCGAAATAGATTTCTGGTGCTTTTAGTAGCAGTTGTGATTTTTGGATTTGGCGTTTTTGCCGTACAAACCAATAAAATCGATGCTATTCCAGATTTATCCGAAAACCAAGTGATTGTTTTCACCGAGTGGGAAGGCAGAAGCCCCCAGATTATTGAAGACCAAATTACCTATCCGTTAGTTACCGGTTTGCAGGGCATACCGAAAGTGAAATACGTAAGGGCAAACTCTATGTTTGGGATGAGCTTTATCTACGTGATTTTTAAAGATAATGTTGACCCTTACTGGGCTCGCTCTCGCGTTTTGGAGAAACTGAGTACGGTCAACAATACGTTGCCAACAGGTGTCGCTCCTACTTTAGGTCCAGACGGAACAGGCGTTGGACATATCCTATGGTACACTTTAGATACCCAAGGGATGGATTTGGGTGAACAGCGGGCTTTACAAGATTGGTACGTAAAGTTTGCCTTGCAAAATGTGGATGGCGTAAGTGAAATTGCTTCTTTCGGTGGTTTCCAAAAGCAATATCAAATTAGCATTGACCCTAATAAACTGAGCTATTTCAAACTTGGAATCAACCAAGTGATGGATGCTGTAAACAACAATAACAACGAAGCTGGAGGGCGAAAATTCGAGCTCAGCGATATGGGTTATATCATTAAAACATCGGGTTACCTCAAATCTATCCAAGAAATCGAAAATCTGGCCATTCAAACCAACCAGTCCATCCCTATTAAAATAAAAGACATCGCCAATGTGCAAATGGTGGGCGATAGCCGTTTAGGGATTTTTGATTTAAACGGCGAAGGTGAAGCCGTGGGCGGAATTGTGGTGATGCGTTCTGGAGAAAATGCTGACGAGGTCATCACGCGGGTAAAAGCTAAAATGACAGAAGTTGCAAAGGGCTTGCCCGACGGCGTAAAATTCAACATCGTTTATGACAGAAGCGGATTGATTAAGGAAGCGATCAGCAGTGTACGGAATACACTCATTGAGGAAATGATTGTGGTTTCTTTGATAGTTTTTCTTTTTCTGTTACACTGGCGAAGTGCCATCAGCATCATTATCCAAATTCCAATTACCATTGCGGCGAGCTTTATCCTACTGAATGCTTTCGATATCAGTTCAAATATTATGTCTTTAACAGGGATTGCGCTAGCTATTGGGGTAATTGTGGATAATGGCATCATCATGTCGGAGAACGCTTATAAACAGTTGTCTGTTCGTCAGGCAGAATTAAACTCTAAATCGGAATAACATGAAGAATATATTTAAGAAAAGTTCCGAAAAGGATTTCGTTAAACTCGATAATCAGGAACGTTTAACCATTATTGAAAGAGCTTGTAAGCAGGTTTCTCGCGGGGTTTTCTTCTCTACGGTTATCATAATCGCTTCGTTTTTGCCTGTGTTTTTATTAACCGGACAAGAAGGAAAACTCTTTCATCCCTTAGCTTACACTAAAACTTTTATTTTAATAGTAGATGCCTTATTGGTGATTACGCTGGCACCTGTTTTAATTTCCTTTTTTATGAAAGGGAATTTCAGACCCGACGATCATAATCCCATCAACAGGTTTTTAGAGCGTATTTACGAGCCTACCATCAAAGCCTGTTTAAAGCACCGAAAAACTACCCTCGGGGTAAATATTGTGGCTTTGCTCATCAGCATTCCATTGTTGTTTAGCTTAGGAAGAGAGTTTATGCCTCCACTGGATGAACAATCTATCCTATTTATGCCGGTGACATTGCCAGATGTTTCCAACTCGGAGATCAAAAGAATTTTGCAGGTACAGGATAAAATCATCAAATCAACGCCAGAAGTTGAACAAGTGCTAGGAAAAGCTGGAAGGGCAAATACTGCCACGGACAACTCTCCGATCAGCATGATTGAAACCATCATTCAGCTGAAGCCAAAAAGCCAATGGCGTGAGGGAATGACTAAGAAAAAGATTGTAGACGAGCTGGATGCCAAACTGCAAATCCCTGGTGTGGTTAACGGATGGACGCAACCTATCATCAACCGTATCAACATGCTTTCTACCGGAATCCGTACCGATGTAGGTATTAAAGTTTACGGTCAGGATTTAACAGAAATCGCTAAAGTTGAAGAGCAGATCAAAGAAAAACTAACGGGAATAGATGGTATTAAAGACCTTTATGTAGAACCTGTAACCGGAGGAAAATACCTGAATGCTGACATTAACAGAGAAGCCTTAACTCGCTATGGTTTAACGGTAAAAGATATTAATGAGGTAGTAGAATCTGCCATTGGCGGAGTGCCTTTTACCAATACCATTGAAGGCAGGGAACGTTTTGGAATTTCCGTCCGTTTGGGTGAGGATTACCGAAACAGCGTTGCTAAACTAAAGCGAATTCCTATCAGTTCGCCAGATGCAGGAATTATTCCGCTTTCTGATGTAGTTGACTTTTCTTTCACTGATGGTCCGCCAATGATTACTTCAGAAAATGCTTTATTACGAGGTGCAGTGATGTTTAATGTGCGTGACCGCGATTTAGGAAGCACTGTAAGTGATGCTAGAAACCACGTTAATAAAGAACTTAAATTACCGAAAGGTTATTTTGTAGAATGGAGCGGACAATATGAAAATTTAATCCGTGGCGAGAAAACCTTGTTGCTCATTTTGCCTTTTGTGCTGGTGATTATTTTCCTAGCGCTTTACTTGGCATTCAATTCTATCCGGGAAGCATTCCTAAGCTTGGTTACCATACCTTTTGCTTTAATTGGCGGAGCTTTATTAGTTTATTTCTATGGAGTTAACTTGTCTATCGCTGTGGCAGTCGGTTTCATTGCTTTGTTTGGAATTGCTGTTCAAACTGGTGTAGTGATGGTGATTTACCTCAATGATGCCATGCAACAATTGGTGAAAGAAAAAGGGAATAGCCGAGAAACCATCACCAAAGAAGACATTAAAGAGTATGTGATTATGGGAGCTTCTAAACGTTTGCGACCAAAAATTATGACCGTTTGTGTGGCACTATTCGGGTTAATTCCCGTTTTATGGAGCACTGGCGTTGGGAGTGATGTGATGGTTCCCATCGTTTTACCGATGATTGGTGGCGTTTTAACCTCATCCACACATATTTTATTAGTTACCCCGCTTATCTTTTTAATGACCAAAGAATATGAGCTTAAAAAATTTGGAAAAATGGAGGTGTTAGATGCTGTACATTAAAAAAATATTTATAACGCTTCCGCTGATGCTGGTGGCACATTTAGGGCTGTTTGCGCAGGATGTAATCTCGATAGATTCGGTTTTAAAAGCCGTTGAAATCCACAATCCCGAACTTAAAATTTACGATGAGCAAGTAAAACAGCAAGATGCACTGGTAGCCGGTGCCGGTGCATGGAAAGCACCGATGGTTGGTGTAGGAACAAACATGACACCTTATAATAATTTCAGCAGAGATCGCGATATGCGTAGCGGTGCTTTGATGATTAGCGCGGAGCAAGAAATCCTAAATCGAAGTAAAAGCGAAAGTGAAAAAGCTTACCTAGCCGTTCAATCGACGATTACCAAAGCTAAAAAAACCAATAACTTAAATGAGTTGAAAGCGCTGGCTCGCTCCTACTATTACGAAGTGGTTTTGGAAGAAAAGAAAGCAGGTTTTATCAATAAAAACATAGAGATTTTAACCACCTTGAAGAAGGTTTCCAACATTCGTTACACTTATAACAAAGCTGACTTAGCACAAATTTATAGTTTAGACGGTAAGATTTATGAAGCTAACAACAAACTGACTACCGCACTTGCTAATGCACATATCGGAAAAATAAGATTGAACGTATTGATGAACAACCCTTATAACAGTCAGATAAAAGTTGATACGGCTTTGGTGATGAATCATTATCTAGTGGAAGACATTGATTCGGTTGTTGCGAATAGAAGTGTGATGAAAGAAACCGAAGCGCAAATCAACAGCCTACAACTGGCAAACAAGATGATTACGAGCGAGAGCAAACCGAGTTTTAATATTTCATTTGACCACATGATTACCTACAATAACATGATGCCGAACGAATATTCCTTAATGGCAGGCATAAGCATTCCAATAGCTCCTTGGTCAGCAAAAAGCTACAAAAGCAAGCTTAAAGCCAATGAATTTGAACGAAATTCAATGCAATTGGAAAAAGACAACCTGCAGAGCAAACTCCGAGGGATGATCAAGAGCTACGAACAGCATTTGGAGCACATGAGTACCGAGCTGGAAACTTACCAAAAGCATATTTTACCTTCTTTTCAAAAAAGTTATGAAGTGATGATGCTCAATTATCAGGAAAACAAAACGGATTTAAGTGCGGTGCTGAATAGCTGGAAGGATATAAATGATAGCCAGATCGATTACCTCAATTTGTATAACGATTATTTTAAAATGTATGTGGAATATGAAAAGAATGTGGAGCGATAGCCTTTTAGGTCGCTTAGTGGAATCAAGAAGCAAGTATCGAGAACCAAGAGATTTGCTTGGTGGCTTTGAACGGTTGAATAATTTTGGGCCTAAGGATAGTTTTTTTAGACGAGCTAAATCTCACTACTCACTACTCAATACTCACTACTGTAAGCTAATCTTTTTGTTTACTTTAATCTCTGTCTCCGCCTGTAATTCTGATTCGAAGAAAGCAGAGACTCATCAGCAATACACCTGCTCCATGCATCCGCAGATTGTGGAAGATGGACCGGGAAGCTGTCCCATTTGTGGGATGGATTTAACGCCTATCCGTGGGCAGCACCAAGCAACACACTCGGCAGATAGCATTTTAGCGATAGGAAATAATCCGGAACACGCCACAGTAACAATGGTGGTAAAAGACGTCTTATACAGTCCTGATATTGCTTTGGATGGAACCGTGACCTATAACACCAATCAGGTAAAAAGCATTTCGGCAAGGGTAAGCGGGAGGATTGAAAAGAGTTTTGTGAAGTACAACTTTGAACCGGTAAAAAAAGGACAACTTTTACTCAAAGTTTATAGCGAAGATTTGGTAGCGATACAACAGGAAATGCTTTATTTAAAATCACAAAATGATACCGACTTGCTGAATAAAACAAAAACGAAATTGAGTTTGTTGGGAGTTTCTACTCAACAAATCAACCAAATTTTGCAAAGCGGAAAAGCAGATTACACCATTAATATTTATAGCAATTATGATGGTTATCTATTAAACCCAGATGCAAGTAATGAAGGTGGTTTTCAGTCGGCCAATACGCCTTTGAACATTAAAGAAGGTCAGTACATAAACAGTGGCGATTTATTATTTAAAGTTTTTAACAATAGCAACTTATGGGCTGAGTTTTACACTAACACTTTAGAAAGTGAATGGCTAAAAGTTGGCACTGCTTTGAATCTAAATATCAACGGACAATCCATCAAGAGCAAGGTCGATTTTATACAGCCTTTCTTTAAAAACAACCAAAATTACAAAGTAATTCGGGTGGTGCTTAACAACCAAAAGCATCATTATAAAATAGGTGAACTGGCTAAAGCCACCTCAACAGCTTCACCCATCCGCGGACTTTGGATTCCTCAACAGGCGGTTTATCAATCGGGAGAGAAAAGCCTCGTTTATATCAAAATAGAAAACAGCTTAAAACCTATGGAAGTCCAAGTTTCGGCGAAAGCCGGTGATAATATTTTAGTAAAAAAAGGATTGGCAAGTGGCGATGAAATCGCGGCGAACGCCAGTTATTTAATCGACAGCGAAAGCTTTATTAATAGCAAATGAAAAGTACCATTAGTATAATTATAGTTCTTGTCTCTTTCTTTTTGTCTTCTTGTGGCAACTCGAATAAAGAAAAACAAGCGCAAAACGCAACGGAAAAGGTAAAATACACCTGCCCTATGCATCCGCAGATTGTGGAAGACCAACCGGGCTCCTGCCCCATTTGTGGGATGGACTTAGTAAAAGTTCAAGACACCGACACCGATGAAATCATCTTGGATGAAAACCAAATTAGGTTGGCCAATATCAAAACGCAGAAAATGGTTTTGGGTGCTTACCAAAACACTATTCTATTGAACGCCCGAGTGGTTAGTAATCCAGAAAGTAACTCGGTAATTTCCAGCCGTTTTAAAGGTCGGGTGGATAAACTTTATCAGCAAGAAATCGGCGCAAGCATTAAAAAAGGCACACCTTTGTATCAAGTTTATAGCGAGGAATTATTGGCTTTACAGAAAGAATACCTATTAAACAAAAAGCTACAAGCAGAATTTCCGTCAGAAAGTATTTACAAAAAGCTAGCGGAAGCCAGTAAAAGCAAACTCCAATTGTATGGGTTAAGCAACAACGATGTTGACCGTATAAAAAATCATTCGCAACAGGCGCATATCACGGTTTATGCCCAAAAAACTGATATAATCACAGGAATTTCCGTTACCGAAGGACAATATCTGATCGAGGGAACACCGGTTTTTACTTTAGAAAACCTAGACAAAGTTTGGATAGAAGCAGATTCATATCCGCAAGAAGCGAAGGCTGTTAAAATTGGCTCAGCTATAACGGTTAACATTAACGGAAACCAGCATCAAGCAAAAGTGGAGTTTTTAAGTCCCCAATTAAACAGCAATACTCAAATTATCACCTTACGGACAAGCATTGCCAACGCAAATCAGCAATATTTCCCCGGAATGAAAGCGAGTGTTATATTAAATAGCAATACTCATAAAGATGCGCTAACTTTGCCCGTTAACGCAGTCATCCGTACAGAAAATGGTGTTTACATTTGGGTAAAACAAGAACATGGGTTTGTGCGTAAAACTGTTGAAATTGCTTCGGAAAACAAGAATGACGTGTTGTTAAAAGACAGTTTAACAAAAAATGAAGAGCTGGTGATCAGTGGCACCTATCTTTTAGAAAGTGAATACAAATTAAGAACAGGAAAGAACAATTAATTAAAACCTTAAATAAATATCAAATGAAAAATTACATCTTGGGTTTAGCCCTTACCGGAATGATTTACAGTGCTTACGCTTGTACTAATCCGTCAGCAAACAACACCAACGCAGAAAACACGAAGACTTCTGCCGAACAAGCTCAAAACAATCCTAAATTTGCCGATGCAAAAGTGAACGAAGTTTATCAGCATTACATTCACTTAAAAACCGCTTTGGTTAACGAGGATAATAAGGAAGCTACAGTTGGTGCAGAAATGCTTTCAAAAGCGATAAAAGATGCTGGTATCGAGTCAAAAATTATCAAAGGAATGGTTAGTGCTAAAGATTTGACAGCGAAAAGAGCTCAGTTTAGCAATTTATCGAACGAGTTAGCTGATACTTTTCGTAAATCTAAATTGGAAAGTGGCGTGGTTTATAAGCAATATTGCCCAATGGCTAATGACAATAACGGAGGTTACTGGTTGGCAAGCGAAAATAAAATCCAAAATCCTTATTACGGAAGCAAAATGATGAGTTGCGGAAGCGTGGAGGAAGAGATTAAGTAACTATAAGTAACTAGTATCGAGTAACAAGACATTAAACTTCTACTCGATACTTAATTTTTACCTTCTACTTGATACTTGCTACTTCTTAAAACTTATCACCTATAACTTACAACCTTCAGTTTACAAAAAAGATGTTCCAAAAAGACCTCTACGGTACAATATTAAAAGATTTCTACAACGGAAAAACTGATTTGGAAGTATTGCTCCACAACCATTATGGCGAGGCGGAGGACTACCCTATTCCGATGTTTTTTCGCGAAGAAAAGGATATGCCCGAAGCGGAAACCATTGCTTTAAACTTATGCAAAGGAAAAGTTTTAGATTTAGGTGCCGGTAGTGGAAACCATGCACTTTGTTTGCAACAAAAAGGTTTTGAGGTTACAGCAATTGATATTTCGGAAGGTGCCTGTGAGGTGATGAAGCTACGTGGCGTAGAAAAAGTGGTTTGTGCGGATGTAATGAAGTATAGCGCAGAAAAGTTTGATACGCTTTTGCTGATGATGAATGGCATTGGTTTCTGTGGTTATATTGATGACTTGAAGCTTTTCTTAAAACACGCAGAAACGCTTTTAAATCCTGGTGGGCAAATTTTATTCGATTCCTCGGATGTTGCCTATTTATATGAAGATTTGGATCGCACCGCCGAACCTTATTATGGCGAAACCGATTACCAATACGAATACCAAGACGAAAAAGGGGAATGGTTCTCCTGGCTTTACATTGATGAATGGACTATGCGAAAAGTGGCCAAAGAATGCGGATGGGAATTACAGGTGGTTTACCAAAATTTGAATGATAATTATCTGGGGAGGTTGACTAAAACCGCCTAAATAGCTTCCGTATTATCCAATCAAAGCCCTGACATTAATTATTAAGCTTTAATTCGCCCTTGGAATTTGCGGTTGTGATGAAGAAGTAAAACCACTGCCTTTCATAGCAAATTCCGCAGGCTACAGTTTTTGGTTACTTTTTTCTGTAAAAAAGTCACTACCATTGCCCGGCTGAGGGCAGGCAAGGCTGTGTGTGTAGGCAAATCTACGGCTTAATTATCGCCCAACCTTGCGCATTTCTAATAATCAGTTCCCCGTTTCCGCTTGGAACAACACCAATAAAAGATAATAGCTGATTACGGTTTAACCCTTGCTCTGCCAGAGAATTATTGCACTGAACAATAATCACCCCTTTTTTCAATAAATCTTTCAAAGCCGCCTCGTAAATACTTCCTTTCAACATTACCTTAGTTCCTGCAGAAAAAGCGACCATCTCAATCTTAACTTTCCCTGTCAATCTTGGATCGGTAAGTGCATTATTAATATTTCTGATTGCTTTCTCTACCGTTTTAGGCTCGTCGGTATCTAACTGATAAATCGCATAATAATTTTCACGGCCAGCCACTGCACCTTCAAACTTTTGGTTTTCTACTTCCACCGCTGATGGTTTAATTTTTTGGCTACAAGCACCTAAGGCTAACAATAGAATAAATAAAGGGAATAATTTTCTCATCTTGAAACTGAAATATGTGATAAAAGGTAAAATAGCCTTGGCTGATTTACTCCAAAAAAGAAGCCAAGATAAAGACATATTTGTTTTTTTCTGAAAGAAGGTAGGTCATTGTTTTCTAAATTAACCGAGAGTCTGCATATTTCCATCCATAATGTAATGACAACCGACTTTTCTTTAAACCACGGACGTTGAATCCTAAGGTGTACTCAAGAACTGGCAGATCTCTCCTATCGTCGAGATGACGCAACGTTAAAAACAAAAAAAGCTGCTTCAATTTTTAAATCGAAACAGCTTTTAAAAAATTAATCAAATTTTATTTACTCAGCACCACTTTCCTTCTCTTCTTCTTTTTTCTTCTTTTTCTTAGCAGTTTTGGCAACGATAGTAATCTCCTCTTTTTCTTTGTCAAAGCCAACTTCCATTGTATCTCCTTCGGATAGTTCGCCTTTAAGAATTTCCTCTGCAATTGGATCTTCTAAGAATTTTTGGATTGCTCTCTTCAACGGTCTTGCTCCAAAAGCCGGATCGAAACCTTTTTCTGCAATATGTTCTTTTGCTTCATCAGTCAGTTTAATCTGATAACCTAAAGTCTGCACCCTACCAAACAACGCTTTTAGCTCGATATCAATAATTTTGAAGATTTCTTCTTTTTGTAGCGAGTTGAAAACAATTACATCATCTACCCTATTCAAAAACTCTGGAGCAAATGCTTTTTTCAAAGCACCTTCAATTACTGATCTACTGTGGCTCTCGGTTTGTGAACTTTTTGCAGCAGTTGTAAAACCAACTCCTTGTCCAAAATCTTTCAACTGGCGAGCACCAATATTAGAAGTCATAATTACGATTGTATTTCTAAAATCGACTTTACGACCTAAAGAATCTGTTAATTGGCCTTCATCCAAAACTTGTAATAAGATATTGAACACATCTGGATGCGCTTTTTCAATCTCATCTAACAAAATTACTGCATAAGGCTTTCTACGAACTTTCTCTGTTAATTGTCCGCCTTCTTCGTAACCTACATATCCCGGAGGCGCTCCAACTAAACGTGAAACCGCAAATTTCTCCATGTATTCACTCATGTCAATCTGAATCAAAGAATCATCAGAATCAAACATAAACCTTGCTAACTCTTTAGCCAATTCAGTTTTACCAACACCTGTGGGACCTAAAAAGATGAAAGAACCAATCGGTTTTTTAGGGTCTTTTAACCCTGCTCTTGTTCTTTGGATGGCTTTGGTTAATTTCTTAATCGCATCATCCTGACCAATGATTTTCTCATTGATTTTATCGAACATGTTCAAAAGCTTAGCGCTATCAGTTTGCCCAACGCGTTGCAAAGGAATACCAGTCATCATGGAAACCACTTCAGCAACATTATCTTCCGTAACGGTATAGCGTTTTGTTTTTGTTTCCGCTTCCCAAGCTACTTTTGCGGTCTCTAACTCTTCTAAAAGGTTTTTCTCTGTATCCCTTAGCTTTGCTGCTTCCTCGTATTTCTGGCTTTTTACTACACGGTTTTTCTCAACTTTTATCAATTCAATCTTCTCCTCAATATCAATGATATCTTGCGGAACATGAATATTAGTTAAGTGAACACGCGATCCAGCCTCATCTAAAGCGTCAATTGCTTTATCAGGTAAAAAACGGTCGGTAATATATCTAGAAGTTAAGTTAACGCAAGCGTTAATTGCTTCGTCGGTATAAGTTACCCCGTGGTGATCTTCGTATTTATCTTTAATTCTGTTTAATATCTCTGTAGTTTCTGCTGGAGTTGCAGGCTCAATCATTACCTTTTGGAAACGACGATCCAATGCACCATCTTTTTCAATGTACTGACGGTATTCATCTAGAGTTGTTGCACCAATACATTGAATTTCTCCTCTTGCCAAAGCTGGTTTAAACATGTTGGACGCATCCAAAGAACCAGAAGCACCGCCAGCACCAACAATGGTATGGATTTCATCAATAAACAAAATCACATCTGGAGATTTCTCCAACTCGTTCATCACGGCTTTCATACGCTCTTCAAACTGACCACGGTATTTTGTACCAGCCACCAAAGAAGCTAAATCAAGCGTAACTACTCTTTTATTGAACAGAACACGCGATACTTTACGCTGTACAATCCTCAGAGCTAAACCTTCTGCTATGGCAGATTTACCCACACCCGGCTCACCAATTAAAATTGGATTGTTCTTTTTTCTACGAGATAAAATCTGAGAAACACGCTCAATTTCTTTTTCGCGACCAACAATTGGATCCAACTTTCCGTCTTCCGCCATCCTGGTTAAATCTCTTCCGAAATTATCTAAAACCGGTGTTTTGGATTTGATATCAGAAACCTTTTTCGGAGCTGTGAAAGCGTCATCATCTCTAAAATCGTCTCCTTCAGTTGCAGAGTTAGAAGGCTCATCTCTGAAACCGTCTTTATTGTGTTCCACTTCTGCTTTAAAAGTTTCGTAATTCAAATTGAACTGCGCTAAAATCTGTGAAGCAATATTGTCTTCTTCTCTCAATACAGAAAGCAATAAATGTTCTGTACCTATAATATCACTTTTAAAGATTTTCGCCTCTAAGTAAGTGATTTTTAAAACTTTTTCTGCCTGTTTGGTCAATGGGATATTCCCTAAATTAACCGTAGTTCCAGAATTGCCTTTTACAGCGTCTTCCACTGCCCTACGTAGTTTAGAAGTATCAACACCTAAAGATTTTAAAATCTTTATCGCCATTCCATCTCCTTCTCTAATCAAGCCGAGTAATAAGTGCTCTGTGCCAATATAGTCGTGACCTAACCTTAAAGCTTCTTCTCTACTGTAAGAAATTACGTCTTTGACTCTTGGTGAAAATTTAGCTTCCATAATAAAACCTTTCTCTATAATGTGTTGAACGTCCCAATGTATAAAATTGTTTTATAAACCGAACAGTTGACTTGGTGTGTATTTATCAACAATACTACCATTTACGTGGAAAACTATCAATCCGTTTCCAAATCGATATTAATTACCCAAATTTGACTAAAAAAACGATATTAGCAATTATTTAAAGGAAAAAATGGCAGACGAGAAAATTATATTTTCGATGGCAGGCGTAAACAAGATTTACCCGCCTCAGAAACAGGTGTTAAAGAATATTTATCTTTCTTTTTTTTATGGAGCGAAGATTGGCGTGATCGGGTTGAACGGTTCTGGAAAATCTTCTGTACTAAAAATTATTGCTGGATTAGATAAAGCTTATCAGGGCGAAGTAGTTTTCGCTCCAGGTTATACTGTAGGATATTTAGCTCAAGATCCACAATTAGATCCTACAAAAACTGTTAAAGAAATTGTTGAGGAAGGCGCAAAAGAAATCACAGATATCATCAAGGAATACGAAGAAATCAATGAAAAATTTGGTTTACCTGAGGTTTATGAGAACGCTGATGCGATGGAAAAACTGATGAACCGCCAAGGTGAATTACAGGATAAAATTGACGCAGTCGATGGCTGGAGTTTAGATACAAAGCTAGAAAGAGCGATGGATGCTTTACGTTGCCCAGAGCCTGATACAAAAATAGCCACATTGTCAGGAGGAGAACGCAGACGAGTGGCACTTTGTCGTTTATTAATACAAGAACCTGATGTTTTATTGTTGGATGAGCCTACGAATCACTTGGATGCAGAGTCTATTGATTGGTTAGAACAACATTTACAACAATACGCAGGAACGGTGATTGCCGTAACCCACGATAGGTATTTCTTGGATAATGTTGCTGGTTGGATTTTAGAATTAGACCGTGGCGAAGGTTTACCTTGGAAAGGAAACTACTCGAGCTGGTTAGACCAAAAATCAAAACGCTTAGCTCAGGAAGAAAAAACAGAAACCAAGCGTCAGAAAACTTTAGAACGTGAGTTGGAATGGAGTAAAATGGCGCCGAAAGCTCGTCATGCTAAATCTAAAGCTCGCTTATCCAACTACGAAAAATTAGCTTCGGAAGAAACTAAGGAACGCGAAGAAAGATTAGAGCTCTTCATCCCGCCAGGACCACGTTTAGGAAATGTAGTAATTGAAGCAACCAATGTTACCAAAGCTTTTGGCGATAAAGTATTGTTTGATAATTTGAATTTCTCTTTACCTCCAGCTGGAATTGTTGGAATCATCGGTCCCAACGGCGCTGGTAAAACCACTTTATTTCGGTTAATCACTGGCCAAGACCAACCAGATAGCGGAACTTTTAGAGTCGGCGAAACGGTTAAGTTGGGTTATGTAGATCAAAGTCACGATGATTTAGACCCGAATAAATCTGTTTGGGAGAATATTACCGGCGGTTTAGAAAGTATGCAACTAGGAAACAAAGTTACTAATTCTAGGGCTTACGTTTCTCGTTTCAACTTTAACGGCGCAGATCAACAGAAGAAAGTTGGTGTATTGTCTGGTGGAGAAAGAAACCGTGTGCATTTAGCTATTACCTTAAAAGAAGGCAGTAACGTTTTATTACTGGATGAGCCAACGAACGATATTGACGTAAATACTTTACGAGCTTTAGAAGAAGCTTTAGAAGATTTTGGTGGTTGTGCAGTAGTGATTTCTCACGATAGATGGTTTTTGGATCGGATTTGTACGCATATTTTAGCTTTTGAAGGCGATTCTCAGGTTTACTTTTTTGAAGGAAACTATTCGGATTATGAAGAGAATAAGAAGAAACGTTTGGGTGATGTTGCTCCGAAAAGAATTAAGTATAGGAAAATCGTTTAGATTTCTCTAAGTCATCGTCATGCTTATTAAGTAGGAAGCATCTCATATGAATTTGTGTCCAAGCAGGGTCTTTCGCAGAAAAGACCCTGCTTTTTTTGTTGTTTCTTTTCTTGCGGTTGGTACGGGTATGTAACCACCACTCGTTATTGGTACGGTAAATATATCAACTGTAGAAGCAACTATTATTTTAACGATCATTTCAGGTTAGGGATTGCAACGATATCCTTTTTTTTGTAAGCCTGAGCGGTGCCGAAGGATGTACAAAAAAAAGATTTAGTGTAAAGCCCGTTAAAACCACCAAATAAAAAACCGAATCCCGAATAATTTTCATTATTTCGCAAGGAATGTTAGAAATTATCCATCAAGACGAAAACCTAGTTTTAATTAATAAACCACACGGCTTGTTGGTACATCAATCGCCTATTGCTAGGGATGCGGAAGAGTTTGCACTCCAGATGCTGAGGGATCAGATTGAGCAGAATGTGTGGCCTGCACATCGATTAGACCGTAAAACCGGCGGACTTCTACTTTTTGCTTTGAACAAAGAAACTAACGTTCTATTGCAAACTCTTTTTAGAGACAACTTAGTTAGAAAGAAATACCTAGCCATTGTACGCGGGCATACGCCAGATGAAATGGATATTGATTATCCGTTAAGAAAGGAAAACGGTGTAATGCAAGAAGCTTTTACGCATTTTAAAACCTTACAGCGGGCAGAAATCCCCGTTGCTTTGGGTAAACATAGTAGTTCTCGATATTCCTTGGTAGAAGCAGCACCAGAAACTGGGCGCATGCATCAATTAAGGAAGCACTTTGCCCACATAAATCATCCTATAATTGGAGACCGACCACACGGCTGCAATAAACAGAACAAACTTTTTAAAGAAACCTGGCAAATGGACACGATGATGTTACATGCCTCGGAACTTTCATTTATACATCCCCACACTAAACAAGAAGTCCGTTTTAAAGCCAAACTCCAAGCAGAATTTTTGCGGATGTTTGAGTTAATGGATTTTTCTGTTTAAACCTTTTTGGCTCAAACAAGTTTAACGAGTGCTTGGTCCTGAGGTTTAAAAAACCATCAATCTATTTAATTTTGATTTTGGTAGCTATTATTTAAGCTCTCGTATCATTTAATTTAAATTTTGCTTGGCAAGCTTAGATTTGTTTAGTTAATAAATTAGGTATGAAAAAAATTACGTTAAAATATACTTGTGCGGTAATTTCCGGATTATTGTTAAATGTTAGCCTTGTCTCTGCACAAAAATCAAGTGATATGCAAGAGGGCAATTTATTGGTCTCCAAAATAAAAGTAGACGGCAACTCGAATGATTGGACCACGCCTTTAAAAGCATTTAATAAAAGTACTGGACTACATTATACTGTTGCAAATGATGATAAAAAGATATACATCATTATCCAAACGAGCGAGGTAAACACCACCCGTAAAATTTTAATGGGTGGCATTACATTTAGTATCAATGCGGACGGGAAAAAGAAAAGTGCGGAATTGGCCAGCTTAACCTACCCCGTAATTACCGGCAACAGCAGACGGAGCGCAATGGGTGGCGGTGGTAGCCAAAGATCTTTTGGGAATTACCAGACCATGACGCAGGCACAACGAGATTCAATGCAACTTGCTTTCGGGCAGAGACAACTGGAAGCTGCAAAAGACATTAAAATACACGGCTTTAAAACTGTGACTGATACCTTAGTTTCTATTTATAACGAATACAGTATTAAAGCCATGGCAACTCTAAACGCTACCGGAACTTACACTTACGAAATTGCGATTCCTTTAGCCCTGCTACCAGTTGATACTGATAAAGAATTTGGCTACAACGTTAAGGTAAATGGCTTACAAATGAGAAATTTAAATTCCGGTAACAATACAAGCAGACTAGGTGGCGGAAATGGCGGTGGTCGCCCAGCTGGAGGTACTCCGAGTGGAGGAAGAGGTGGCTTTGATTTTCAGGATTTAATGACACCAACGGACTTTTCCGGAAAATACACATTAGCTAAATAATTAGAACTCTTTCACCATAAAAAATGACAAAGTCCTTTTCTTGGCTTCTGAGCCTGTTTACAATGCTAATTACTATGGGAGTTCACTTTAACTCGTCCGCACAAACTACACCTGCAAAACCACAGCCTATCCCTACAAGACAGGTAAGTGGAATTGTTAAAGATTCCACAAATCAGGGCGTTATTGGCGCTAGCGTAACACTAACTTCATCTGCAGATACCTTAAGAGGAAGCACCAATGAAGACGGAGTTTTTGTTTTTAGAAACGTTAAATCGTGGGTATTTACGTTGGATGTGAGGTCGCTTGGCTATGTAGCTAAAGTAATTTCTGGCAAATATAACGACGCAACTCCTCGGTTAACCCTAGATCCAATTATTCTAAAAACAGATTCGAGGATGTTAGATGCTGTGATTGTGAATGGCACACCATCCATTGTTTATAAAACGGACACTACTGAATACAGAGCAAGTGATTATGTGGTAAGAGCCGGCGCTACCGTTGACGAACTTTTACAAAAGATGGAAGGTATGGAAGTTGGGAATGATGGTTCTGTAACTGTAAACGGAACTGCCATAGCAAAAGCGAGATTAAACGGCAAAGATATTTATGGTGGTGATGTTGCCACAACCATACAAAACTTGCCAGCAGAAATAGTAGAAAAAATACAAATTGTTGATGACTATGGAAATACTGCTGCCCGAACTGGAATAAAAGACGGTGATCCTACTAAAGTCTTAAACATCACTACGAAAACTGAGAAATCTGTCGGTAATATGGCGAGACTGAACTTTGGCGTGGGTACGCTAGATCAATTAGAAGCAAGTGCTAATATCACACGTATCAATATGAACCAAACCCTTACCGCAAATGGAACTTTTATGCAAACACCAAACGGTATTGCAGGAGGCAACAGTAGTGTGGGGCGCTTAGGTTCTGGAAATAACCGTGGCGGGAGAAGTGGAGGCGGATTTGGTGGTGGAGGTAGTGGAAGTGCTTCTGGTGGTACCAGCTTAATAACTCGTCCGTCTTTTACCTACCGTGATAAGTTTGGTAAAAAACTTGATTTTTTAGCAAATTATGCTTTCCGTTATAACGACAACAACACCATTACAAATAGCTATTCTGAGTTTAACAATATCCTAGAAAACAATCAGGTTGAGAAAACTTTCACCAAAAGGGATGCAGATAATCAAAACTTTGGTGGAACGCACAACATCAATTTTGAATTAGAGTATGCGATTGACAGCGCTAATTTTTTACAGTTTAGACCTACTATTTCTTTAGGCAATACAGATTCGGAAAACACCTCTCGCACTTTTCAAACGGGTTTTATCCATCAAGATCAAACAAACAACAGCAAAATAACAGGCAAAACACCTAATATAAGTGGAACCGTAGCCTACCAACATTTATGGTTGCGCAAACCGGGAAGGGTGTTTTCTGCAGAAGCAACCATAGGGCGTCAAAAAAACGACAACGAATCCGAACAAAATAACTTCATTAGATATTACGACGGTGCAAGTAATAATGTTGAAAAAGATTCAACAATCCACCGAGCAATAAACACCAATAACCTACAAAAAAACTACAGAGCAAGCCTTACCTACTCAGAACCCTTAAGCGAGCTCTCTAGGCTAGAATTTAATGCGAATGTAGAGCGTAGAGGTTATGACAACAGCAAAATCACCAGCAATATCGACAATCTGAATAATAGATCTGTAATAGATTCTTTAAGCAATATCTTCGATTACTTTTTTACGCAATACCGAAATTCTGTAAACTACAAGTACGGAAACAATAAATCAAAATACAGTTTTTCTCTAGGCTTAACAGGCGTTAATACTTCCTTAGTGGGCGAAAAAGTTAGCTTAGGTACAAAAACAGATCAAAGTTATTTTAAGGTGATTCCAATTGCCCGTTTCCAATTGCGCTTATCAAGTACACACCAGTTGGCTGTTTACTACCGAGGAAATGCGAACGAACCTAATTTTGATCAAATACAACCTGTCCGCGATGTTTCAAATCCGCAAAGACCAATTGTGGGTAATCCTGATTTAAAAGCAGCCTTTACCCATTCTGTTGTTGGGCAGTACAGTAACTATATCGCAAACTCAAAATTAAACTATAGCGTACGGGTAAATTCTTCGATCACAGAAAACCAGGTAAGTAGCAATACTGTACCGATAAAAGATGTTTACGGAAGTTTTAAAAATGAAACTCGTTATATCAACATTAACGGAAATAATAAACAAAGTGTAGATTATAGTATCTCTAAACAAAGTAGCGACCGTAAATACAACCTTTCTTTAACAGGAAGCATAGACAAAAATAGAAGAGTTGCCATGAGCAATAGTGTAAAAACCACTTCGGATACTTGGGGTTTCAAAGAAAGTTTAGGTCCGCGAATTAACCCAACTACTTGGTTAGAAATTAACCCGTATATCTCCTACGATTTCAACAAAACCTCCTACTCTATCGCCGATGGCATTACACAGCAGATTTGGTCGGTAAGTTTAGATGGTAACATTTACTTTTTAAAGAATATGCAGTTTGGATATGCGCTAAGTAAAAATTACGTAAGTGGAATCAATAACAACGTTACCAATAACCCTTTTGTAATTAACACCATGCTACAGATGAAGGTTTTTAAAAATAAAGGTGCTTTACAGCTGAGGGCTTATGATTTGTTGAACCAAAACAATTTTATCAACAGAACTACTTCTGATAACGGCTTTACAGAAATTGCAACCAACCCAAATAGCCGTTACGTCATGCTTAATTTAAGTATGAACTTACAAAAATGGACCGGCGCTGTGGGTAAAAAGAATCAGAACATTAGAAGAAGAGGTGATGGAAGTTTCTTTTAACAAGTTGAAAACTAGAATTACAGCAAAAAAAGAGAGGCTTGTTACAAGCCTCTCTTTTATCATAGGTAATAAAGTAGATGTTAGTGTTTTCCAGACCAAGCTCTAAACATCCAGCTGGTCTTTTCTTGAAATCTTAAGAAGCCAATAATCATATCAGCTGTACCTTCGTCATTCGCGTTTTCAGTTGCATTCTCAATCACTTCTCGTTCTAAATCAATTAGGTGTTTAAAATCTTCTAAAACGGCTTCAACCATTTTCTCTTCAGATAAGCCTTCTGTTTTAATCTCTTTTATTTCTGAGTTTTTAATGTAGTCAGCGTAAGTAGCCATAGGCGATTTTCCTAAGGTTAAAATACGTTCTGCTAATTCGTCAATGGTAAGTTGGGCGTTATTGTATAACTCCTCAAACTTAACGTGTAAATCAAAAAAGTGGTGCCCTTTTACGTTCCAGTGGCAACCTCTAACTTTTTGATAATGGATCTGATAATTTGCTAACAGGATATTTAAATGATCTGCTAATTCAATTACTGGTTTGTCTTTTAAGCCTATTTTATTTACGGTCATGATATTATTTTGTTTAAAAAACCTGTTTGCATTTAACTGTTCAGCTTTTTTACAACTAGGTTATAGTTTTCTATTTTAGATACAACAATATCTGTTCCATTTTCTATATAGCCATCGTTAGACACCGCTTGATACCATTCCCCATCAATTTCAATTTTACCCGATGGCCTTAAATCTGTTTTTGCAAAACCATTTTTTCCTAAAAGCTCAAAATTAGGTTTGGTAACTTGGTAACCTTGGTCAGACTGCTGTTCGTCCTGCAACACAAGCCTTTGAAAAGCTTTGGAGCGTAAAATATTACCACCAAAAACCACCGACAAAAATATCGACCCTATAATAGAACCTAATACAATTAAAAAAGACTGCACAATACGCTCGCTCCCACTTACACTTAAATCAAAAAAATCATTCATTACCAAACTCATAGCCAAACCTACCACCATACAAATAATGCCTGCTATACCAAACACTCCAAATCCAGGAATAAGGAATATCTCTAAAACCAAAAGAACAATACCCGCAAGAAAAAGTAGAATCTCCCAATTGTCGGCCAAACCTTCTAAATATAAAGGTGCAAAAAACAGCAGCCCTGCTACAACGGCCACTAATAAGGCAAACCCAATTCCAGGCGTTTGCAACTCAAAATAGATACCGCCAATCATCAAAAGAATAAGAACGCTACTTACCGCTGGGTTGGTCAGCATGCCTATAATATTATCCGTTAAGGTTGGTACATGCACTTCCTTAGTATAATTGGAAATATTTTCCTGTTGCAAAACATCTTCAATGGACGACGCTTCACCATCACAATAACCAGTTTTAAGCGCTTCTGCGGTGGTTAAAGTAAGTACTTTTCCTTTTTGGTTAATCCCTTCTACAGCTACGTCTGGATCCACAAAAGCTTCCGCAATTTTCGGATCTCTACCTTTGCTTTCTGCTGTGGTACGCATTAAACCTCGCATGTACGACTGATATTTTTCTGGCAAAACCTCGCCTTGCCCATTTACTACGCTTGCTGCACCAATAGTTGCACCTTTGCTCATGTAAATTTTATCGCAGGCAATAGAAATCAATGCTCCGGCAGATGCCGCATTATTATCGATGTAAACAATTGTTTTTAATTTGCTGTTCAAGATTTTTGTACGGATAGAATCGGCATAATCCAACATCCCGCCATAGGTGTTCATATCTATAATTAAAACGGTTGCACCGCTTGCTTTTGCTTCCGCGAAAGCTTTTTGTGTTGAACGCCATGCTGCGGGGTTAATCTCGTCTTTTAAAGAAAGTTGATAAACTTTTGTTTGTGCAAGGGTCAATAAACTGAAGCTACTCAGTAAAAAAAACAAGCTCAAACACTTAATGAATTTCATAATTGTTAGTTTTGATAGAAATGGTTACAAATAAAGATACGCTAAAGCCCGCATACTCCGCCAAATGCGAAGGGATAATTTGGAAAATTATTTTAGACGAAAATAAAAAAATAATAGTTTGGGAGTGTAGAACCAAGGATAAAAAGGTTTCTTTTTACGCTTATGATTTTAAAAATCAGGTCACTTTACTCCACAATTTTAAATTTGATGACGATTGGGAGTTGAGTATCAATACAGTTAAAGATGGGATTCTTTATTTTAACGGTCACGAATCTGATTTTTCACCGGTACAAAAAGGGTTGCTCGCTTTCGATTTACAAACCAAAAAAATCATTTGGCAAAATTTCAGCATCAGCGCACAGCTTTTTTGCAATGATGGAATCATCATTTTTGACACAAAAATATTACCTCGTAAATACCGTTTGATAGCCTATGAAACTGGGCAACAACTCAGCGAGTTAAATGTTGGCGATTTAGCTAATTATAGAGGTTTAAACAATACAATCATTTTACCTAGCATGACTGAAGCTAAAGATATCATCGATACTACTTACCTGCTAACGTTCAACAATTTAAACATCTGCTCCTATTACCAAAAAAAAGGCGAAGCAATTGATCAATACATCAGGGTCGAAAAAAACGGTGAGATTTTAATGACAGAAATTTTAAACGAGCAGATACAAAAGATAAGTTTTGATACGTTCTTTGTGTGGCACAATCATTTGTTTTATATCAAAAACAAGACTGAAATTGTGAGTTATTTCGTATAATTGCAAAATTTTTAAAATGAATAATTATCATTTCATGAATTACAAAAGCCTTCTTTTTTTATTGTTTATCATTACCTCAACAAATGTTTTTGCAGGCGGTTTAATAGATTCCATAGGGGTTGAAAATGTAGGTGGAAAAAAAGTTATTCTACATAAGATTGAACCTAAAGAAACCTATTACGCTTTAGGTAGAAAGTATAATATTAGTCCTAGTTTAATTATGGACTATAACGGAAATGTAACCTTGCATCCTGGCGAAGTTGTTAAAATACCAACCTCTCAAAGCTTTAACGCTAACAAATCCACCGCCACAAAACCCGAAGCAAGCAAAAAAAACGTTAGTAAGCCCGTTGTTTTCTCCTCTCCTCCAAAAGAAGAGTCTCCTAAAAAGAAAGAAAAAATCCATAAGGTTGGGCCAGGCGAAACACTTTACGCAATTGCCAGTCAATACAACATGCGGGTTGATGATTTAAAACTCTTAAATCAGTTAAAAAGCAACAACCTAAGTGTTGGCCAAAGCTTAAAAGTGATCAGCAGTGAGGAAGTAAGTTTAAACCCAACGGTTGAGAAAAATGCGGCAGGAAAACCGGTAGTTTTAGAAAAGAAGCCAGAAACAAAGATTACCAATCCAAATAGGATTAAATATTTGGATTCAACAGATTCGCAAAACAGTATTGATATACCAAAAAACAGATATGGTATAACAGAAATGAATGATAAAGGCTTAGCGGTTTGGATTAGCGACAACAACATGGATGCTACAAAAAGCTATGCTTTACACCGTGTTGCACCCGTTGGAACAATCATCAAAATAACAAATCCAATGTCTAACAAAAGTGTGTTTGCAAAGGTAGTTGGCAGGTTCACCGAAAACGAAACCACAAAGGATGTGATTATTGTAGTTACAAAATCATGTGCTGATGCTATTGGTGCTTTAGATAAAAGATTTTTAGTAAACATCACTTTTGGCTTGCCTAATGAGCAATAAAAAACCTTATGTATTAGGTGTTGCGGGTGGAAGCGGGTCTGGAAAAACATTTTTTCTGAAGGCTTTCTTAAACCACTTTGCTGCTGACGAAATTTGTCTGGTATCTCAGGACGATTATTACATACAGCAGGGCGAAATGACTCCCGAGCAAAACAAGCTTCACAATTTTGATCTGCCAAGCTGTATTGAAGTTGAACAGTTTGAAAACGATGTTTTCGATTTATTGAACTACAAAACGGTTTATAAAAAAGAGTACACGTTTAATAATCCACACCTTAAGCCAAAGATTTTAGAGATCAAACCTGCTCCAATTTTAATACTGGAGGGTTTATTCATTTATCACTATCAAAAAATAGATTCTATTTTTGATTACCGCATATTTATGGATGCAGCCGTAGAAATAGCATTAGAGCGCAGGTTAAAACGCGATTTGGTTGAACGTAACTATTCGCAAGATGACGTGATGTACAAATGGGAAAACCATGTAATGCCATCTTACAATGAGTTTTTGCTACCTTATCGTGATAAATGTGATAGCGTAATTGATAACTCAACAAATCAGCTGGAAAACATGCTACTAATTACAGAAAAAATATCATCTGATTTAAAGGAAAAACTCGCATTATAATAAGCTTAGTACAAGCTACATGATTGAGTAATTGCTTTTTGCCTTAAGATGTATTATATTTATCCGAGCATTTTAATAAATATATTCCTCAAAAATATACAGACCTATAAAAAAAGACAAAGGTTTACTTAGATTTGCACAAATTTTGTCTTAAAGACGAAGAAGCTTCACAGAAGCGCTAAATTTCAAAAATGGTTAATACAACAGAACAAACTTTTGATTATAATACCTCAAGAGAAAAACTCATTTTAGCAGAATACGGCCGAAATGTACAAAACATGGTAGAGTATATTGTGGCCCTACCAACCAAAGAAGAACGTAACAGATACGCCCAAGTGGTGATAGATATGATGGGTTTTTTAAATCCACATTTAAGAGATGTTCCCGATTTTAAACATAAATTATGGGATCATTTACAGATTATCTCCAAATTTAAGATTGATGTTGATTCGCCATATCCATCTCCCACGGCTGAGGCAATCAATTTTAAGCCAGAAGCTTTAGGTTATCCGCAAAAGCGTATCAAGTTTAAGCATTACGGCCATACCGTAGAAATGATGATTAAAAAAGCATTAGCAATTACTGAGCTTGATAAAAGAGCGCACATGACTAATTCTATTGCTAACTTTATGAAAATGGCTTACGTTGTTTGGAATAAAGACCACGTTGCTGATGAGCAGATTTTGAGTGATTTAACAACTTTATCAAATGGTGAGCTGGATGTAACTAATGTTGTGCTTAATAAAGTGGAGGTTAAACCACCAAACACCAACAACAACACCGGTGGTCGTCAGCAAAAAACAGGCGGACGCAGTAACGGCGGAAGTGGAAGCGGTGGCAGACAGCAGAACAATAACAACAATAAAGGTCGCCAGCAAAGGAGCTACAGCAGCAATAATAACAACAGCGGTGGCGGTGGCAGAAGACCAAATTAATATCCAATTATTTAACATCATCATCCTAAAACACAGCATATTTTATGAATGCATTTGAGATTCGTGGAGGTAAGCCATTAAAAGGCGAAATTACCCCTCAAGGAGCTAAAAATGAGGCATTACAGATTATTTCGGCAGTTCTGCTTACACCAGAAAAAATAACCGTAAGCAATATTCCCGATATTAAAGATGTTAACAAACTCATTGAATTAATTCAAGATTTGGGTGTTAATGTCAAAAGAATTTCAAAAGACACTTACGAATTTCAAGCGGCAAATATAAATCTTGATTTTTTCCAGTCACAAACCTTTAAATCTAAAGGTGGCAGTTTGCGTGGTTCCATTATGATTGTTGGACCATTGTTGGCCAGGTTTGGAAAAGCAGCAATCCCAAAACCAGGTGGTGATAAAATTGGAAGAAGACGTTTAGACACTCACTTTTTAGGATTCGAAAAACTAGGTGCTAAATTTATTTACAACGCCGAAACCGGATTTTTCAATATTGATGCTAGCCAATTAAAAGGTACTTTCATTTTATTAGATGAAGCATCTGTTACCGGTACTGCAAACATTGTGATGGCAGCAGTTTTGGCTAAAGGTACAACCACCATTTATAACGCAGCTTGTGAGCCCTATTTGCAACAGCTTTGCAAAATGCTTAACCGCATGGGCGCAAAAATATCTGGTATCGGTTCTAACCTGTTAACTATTGAAGGTGTTAAAGAATTAGGTGGTACAGAACACCGTTTACTGCCCGATATGATTGAAATTGGTTCTTTCATTGGTTTAGCAGCCATGACGGAATCTGAAATCACGATTAAAGACGTTTGTTACCAGGAATTAGGAATTATTCCAGATGTTTTTAGACGTATAGGAATTCAATTTGAGCTACGTGGAGACGATATTTATATACCCGCGCAAAAGCATTATGAAATAGACACCTTTATTGATGGTTCTATTTTAACCGTAGCAGATGCGCCTTGGCCAGGCTTTACACCAGATTTACTTTCCATACTTTTAGTGGTAGCAACACAAGCGAAGGGTTCTGTACTTATCCACCAAAAAATGTTCGAAAGCCGTCTGTTTTTTGTAGACAAGCTGATTGATATGGGTGCACAGATTATTCTTTGCGATCCACACAGAGCAACCGTTATTGGTTTAGATAAGAAATATCAGTTAAAAGGAATTGAAATGACCTCGCCAGATATTAGAGCCGGTGTATCCTTACTAATTGCCGCATTATCTGCTTCTGGCCGAAGCATCATTCACAACATAGAACAGATTGAAAGAGGTTATCAGGATATTGATACCAGATTAAAAGCTTTAGGCGCAGACATCAGAAGAATTTAATTTAAAAGCTCTCCAAAACGGAGAGTTTTTTGTTTGTAACAGATTTATTCCGCAAACAAGAAAACGATTCACCGAATTAAACGTTAAAACCACAAGACGTGTTCTGTCGTAAATCATTACGCACATAATTTAAAAACAGCATGAAAATATTTCAAAATATATCCATCGTTTTATTGATTTTCTTGGGAGCAGTGGCTTGCGCAAACGGAACAAAAAAAAACAATAGTTTTCAAGAATCTGTGCAAACACAAAAATCTGATGATGACGTCTCGACTGCGGTAAACCATACTGCATTTGATAAACTGTTGCAGGCAAACGTTTCTAACAAAGGAAGTGTTGACTATAAAGCATTTGTAAAAGATAAGACCGCTTTAGAAAATTACATTGTAAGTTTAACAAAAGTAGATGCCCGTAAACTTTCTAAAAACGAAGCTATTGCCTTTTGGATTAATGCATACAACGCCTTAACAATAGACCAAATTGTAAGAAATTATCCGGTGGCTTCCATTACTAAAATTGCTGGCGGAAAAGTTTGGGACCAGCCCCTACCCTTTAAGTTTCAAGGAAAAACACTTACTTTAAATGATATCGAAAAAAAAATATTGTTAAGTGGCGATTTATTTGACGGAAGAATCCATTTTGCGGTAAACTGTGCTGCACTATCATGCCCAACCTTATCCAACAAAGCTTTTACCGGTGCAAATGTTCAAGAAATGTTAACTAAAAACACAAAAGCAACTTTAGCTAATCCAGATTTTAATAGAATCACGGAGAAAAATGCCTCCATCTCAAAACTTTTTGATTGGTATAAAGCAGATTTTGTAAAGGCAGAAGGAAGTGTTGTAAAGTTTATCAACAGATATTCTACAACTAAAATTAGCAATCAAACTAAAATCACCTATCTTGATTATAATTGGAGTTTAAATGGAAAATAAATTCGATAAATCCTTAACCTCAGTATGAAAGTAGTAATTATTGGAAACGGAATAGCTGGCATTACCACAGCCAGACATATCAGAAAACAAAGTGACCATGAAATTTTAGTTATTTCTGCTGAATCAGAACATTTTTTTTCCCGCACTGCGCTAATGTACATTTACATAGGGCATATGAAATACCAACATACCAAGCCTTATGAAGATTGGTTTTGGGAGAAAAACAGAATCAACCTTCATAAGGCTTACATCAATACTATCGATTTTGATACCAATACATTAAAAACAGCTAACAGAGAAGAAATTTCTTACGATAAACTGGTAATTGCTACAGGTTCTGTTACTAAAAAAATTGGCTGGCCCGGAGAAAATTTAAAAGGTGTGCAAGGTTTGTACAGCAAACAGGATGTAGAGCTGATGGAAACCAATACCCAAAACGTTAAACATGCAGTAATTGTGGGTGGCGGTTTAATTGGAATTGAAATGGCAGAGATGCTACATAGTCGTGGTATTGAGGTTACTTTTTTAATTAGAGAAAACAATTATTGGAATAGCGTACTGCCAATAGAGGAAGCTATGTTAGTGAGCAGGCACATTGCAGAACACGGTATTAATTTAATACCAAACACCGAATTGGAGGAAATAATCGGTGATAACGATGGTCGGGTAAAAGCAGTTAAAACAAAAACCGGAAAAACCATTGACTGTGAGTTTGTGGCTTTAACTACTGGTGTAACACCTAATATTGATTTTTTAAAAGAATCGGCTTTAGAAACGGATAGAGGAATATTGGTAAATGATTTTTTAGAAACCAACATTCCAAATGTTTATGCATTGGGAGATTGTGCGCAGTTTAAAAATCCAAAGGAAAACCACCCGCCGGTTGAACAGCTTTGGTACACAGGTAAAATGCAGGGAAAAGCTTTGGCTAAAACCATTTGTGGGCAAAAAACAAAATACGAAAGGGGAATTTGGTTTAATTCGGCCAAGTTTTTAGACATTGAATACCAAACTTATGGTTTGATGTTCAATAAGCCGTTTGCTACAGAAGATACTTTTTACTGGGAGCACCCGAAAGGAAAAATAGGGATGCGGGCAAATTTTAGTAAAACAGATGGAAGTCTTAGCGGTTTCAATTTTTTTGGGATGCGCTTTAAACAAACTGTTGCAGATACGTGGATTAGAAACGGGAACCATATCAGTAACTGTATTGCTCAATTAAACGAAGGTTTTTTTGATGCAGAATTTAACAAAAATCACCATAAAAAAATTGTAGAAAGCTTTAATACGGCGCATCCCAAACATCAAGCAACAATCGCTAAAAAGAAGAAATTTTTAATTTTTTAATCCGATTAAACAGAAAATATGAAAATCATTCAAAAAATCGGGTTAGCAATCTTTTTAATTTGCTTCGCAATTTTTATATCGCTGTTGGGTTTAGGCAAATATCAACTTACGGAAGTAAGCTTTAAAGCTTCTGTAACCGACAGTACGCATCAAGCTTTATTAGCACCAAACATTCAACAAATGCTCGGTAAAACTTATGATAGCAAAATCGATTTCATCACAGATTACAACAAATCGCTCGATAAAACCAATCAAAAATTTAAGGACAACCAAGAATGGGATAAAGTAATTTACACTGATTATGCCTTAGCAATTACAAAAAACAGCACCATTGGTTTTGTTAAAGACAATCAAATGTTGTTGTTTTATATCTGTTTTGTAATTAGTGCATTAGGCGGTGCTATTTATATGGTTGCTGATCTATTTATCCATCCTGTTGCAGGTATAAAAAACAATGATATTTTTAAAAGAAGCATCACCAGCCGTGGAATTATAGCGATATTCTTTAGCGTTTTCTTGGTTGTATTTTACCTGTTTCTATATAAAGCACCAGCTTACATTAGCAATTGGGTCTTATTGGTGGATCCCTTAAGTTTTTCGCTAACTGGCGGCGAGGCTAGTCATTGGTTTTTGTACGGCTTCCTTTACTCCATCATTATGTTAACGATGGGTATTAGAATGTATGTAAAATATCGCCACAATACTTACCAAATGGTACGAACCACTTCGGTTATATTTTTCCAGTTGGCCTTTGCGTTTATGATTCCCAACATTTTAACCAAACTGCAGTTGCCCGCTATGGATTTTAAAAATATGTGGCCATTGGATTATACCTTCTTTTTTGATTATCGCTTAGACAGCTTACTATCTGCCGGAATGTTGGGTTATTGGATGTTGGGCTGGGGAATATTTTTATTTGTTGTTGGCGTACCTGTAATGGTTTACTTTTTCGGAAAAAGATGGTATTGTAGCTGGGTTTGTGGCTGTGGTGGCTTGGCAGAAACCTTTGGAGATCCGTTTCGTCAACTTTCTGATAAAAGTTTGAAAGCCTGGAAATACGAACGGGTGATTGTACACAGTGTTTTGGTTTTTGCAGTAATTATGACCGCTGCTGTACTCTACACCTTCTTTACAGGCGCTTCTACCATCTTAGGAATTAATACGTATGCAATTAGAGAAATTTATTCTTTTGCTATTGGTTTTGTTTTTGCCGGCGCAATTGGAACGGGTTTTTATCCTTTAATGGGAAATAGGGTTTGGTGCAGATTTGGTTGTCCGCTCGCAGCTTATTTAGGTTTAGTGCAACGGTTTAAATCACGATTTAGAATTACCACCAATGGCGCACAATGCATATCTTGCGGAAATTGCTCCACCTATTGCGAAATGGGGATCGACGTTAGGGCTTACGCCCAAAAAGGAGAGAACATCATCAGAGCATCTTGCGTAGGTTGTGGCGTTTGTGCGGCAGTTTGCCCAAGGGGTGTTTTAAAATTAGAAAATTTAGCAGAAGAAGGTAGGTTTGATATTTATACCAGACCAGAAGAGCAGTAATGGTAGAAAATTTAGAAAGCAGGAATATTTACGTAATTATTCCGGCTTACAACGAAGAAAAATCGATAGCAAAAGTCATCAATGATATTCCAAAATCTATTGTTAAGGAAGTTATTGTTGGAAACAATAATTCAAAGGACAATACACAGCTTGAGGCAGAAAACGCGGGAGCAACAGTAGTTTTTGCACCAATTGCTGGTTACGGAAATGCTTGCTTAAAAGGCATTGAATATTTAAAAGCAAAAGCAAAACCTCAAGATATCATCGTTTTTTTAGATGGCGATTATTCCGATTACCCTGATGAAATTCCCAAGATAATTGCACCCATTGACAACCGCGAAGCCGATTTAGTGATAGGTTCTAGAGCTTTAGGGGTAAAACAAAGTGGCTCTATGACTTTACCCCAAGAGTTTGGAAACTGGCTGGCAACACATTTAATGGATTGGTTCTACAAAGTTAAGTTTACAGATTTAGGTCCGTTTAGGGCAGTTAGCTGGCATAATCTAATGCTGATTAATATGCAGGACAAAACCTATGGTTGGACAGTGGAGATGCAGGTAAAAGCGGCTAAACTCAATTTAAAATGTGTGGAAGTGCCAGTTAAGTACAGAAAACGGATTGGTGTAAGTAAAGTTTCTGGAACCATAAAGGGCGTGATTATGGCTGGCTATAAAATCATCTGGACAATTTTTAAAAATCTGTAATTCATAAAAAACATGATTTGGCAAATTGCAATATTGGTTTTGTACGTTATTTCCCTTACAGTAATTCTGCTGTTTAGCCTAGGGCAAGCTTTTCTAATTTATTTTTATCTGAAATCAAAAAAAGCTACACCCGAAAAAATAAGTATCGCGGGTGATTTACCCATAATTACCATACAGCTTCCTCTTTTTAACGAGCTTTATGTTACAGAAAGACTATTAAACGCTGTTTGTAGTTTAGATTACCCAAAAGATAAATTAGAAATTCAGGTTTTGGACGACTCAACCGACGATTCATTGCTTCTTACAAAAAAGCTTGTCGCAGAAAAACTGCTGCAGGGTTTTGACATCAAGCAAATCACCAGATCTAAAAATATTGGATTTAAGGCTGGTGCGTTACAAAACGGATTAAACCAAGCTAAAGGTGAACTTATCGCTATTTTTGATGCTGATTTTTTACCCGAATCGGATTTTTTAACCAAGCTTATCCCCTACTTTAACAATCCGAAAATTGGGATGGTACAAAGTAGATGGGGACACATAAACGAGGATTACTCTTTGTTAACCCAAGTACAGGGTTTTGGTTTAGACGGGCATTTTACCGTAGAGCAGACCGGAAGAAATTCGGCACATCTGTTTATGAATTTTAATGGAACCGCTGGTATATGGCGTAAAAAATGCATTGTAGAAGCGGGTGGCTGGCAACATGATACCTTAACAGAGGATTTAGATTTAAGTTACCGAGCCCAGCTAAAAGGTTGGGAGTTCAAATATGTTGAAGAGATCACCACACCCGCAGAACTCCCCGTAGCATTAAATGCATTTAAATCACAGCAACATCGTTGGACTAAAGGAGCAATAGAAACTTCTAAAAAAATGCTATCACAGGTTTGGAAAGCCAATGTGGGTTTAAAACGAAAGATATTTGCGAGTTTGCACTTACTAAATTCCTACGCTTTCCTGTTTATTTTCTTAACCAGCGTACTCAGCATTCCGGTATTACTGATTAAAAACAATACGGAAATCCCACTTATTTATTTTCAGTTTTTAACGGTTTATGTAATTGGTTTTCTGGTGATTGTGGTGTTTTATCTCATTGCAAGCCTTTCCAAACATAAAAACTACGGAACTTTTATAAAACTTTTTCCAATGTTTCTTTCCGTTTCATTGGCTTTAAGTTTCCATAATACCATCGCTGTTTTAGAGGGTGTTTTTAATTTTAAGTCTGATTTTATACGTACGCCTAAATTTAATGTCACCACTCTAAAAGATAATTTCAAGAGCAACATCTATGTTCAGCATAAACTGCCGGCATCTTTTTATATGGAAGTATTTTTATGTTTTTACTTTTTAACGGGCATTATTGGTGCTTTTTATTACCATGATTTTGGATTGTTGCCTTTTCATCTGATGCTTTTTACAGGATTTTGTGTACTGAATTTTTATTCTGTAAAAGGAATTTTAACGAAGTAATATTGTTGCGTTAAGTATAGCAGTGGATACCCGCCCTGTGGCTAAGGCTTTGAGCAGTATGAACGAATAGCCTGTTAAAACGCCCATGAAATATTTTTCAAATAAAATCGAAATTACCTCCAACAAAAAAAGGCTTATGATTTTAACAAACCATAAGCCTAATAATCAAAAAATATTCAATTACTTAACCGAAAACGGTACAATTATATTTCCCCACATCAACTTAACTTCGCCAGATTTGTCGACGTTAAAAGTCATTTTTTCAGTCGCATCTTTTGCTGTTTTCGCTTTTACATTAATACGTAAAACATCGTCAGCTTCGGCGTATTTACCGCTTCCCCACTGTTTCCACGTTTTATTAAAAATAATTGTCCACTCACTTTCTCCGGGAATGGTGAACAGCCCATATTTACCAGCTGGCAAATCTTTTCCATTAATTTTTACGGCTTTACTTACCTCAAAAACAGTAGCTTCATTAGCTCCGGTGCGCCAAACCTTGCCAAATGGCGCAATTTCTTTACCAATCGTTCTGCCTTTTACAGAAGGCTGGCTGTAATCAACCGTAATAACTGCGCCTGATTTAATGGTCGCTGTAACTTTATCAGGCGGACTTGGTCTATTACTTTTATCTGTTTGCGCACTTACTTTTACAGTCGCAAAAAAGATAAATAGACAGGCAAAAAATGCAATTTGTTTTTTCATAATCTGTTTTTATTTTAATGGGGTTTATAGCTAAACGAATTTTATTGATGATTGTTTTTTATTATAAAACACAAAGCAAACATTTTTGAAAGCTTTATGTTTAAGCATTATCATACAAGTTAAGCATTAAGCTTTATTATCTTTGCAAAAAAAATTTCAAAACATATTAAATATTGATGAATCTTAAACACCTATTCTTTTACCTCTTTATAGCTAGCTTTATTATCAATATTACAACAGCAAATGCTCAAAAAAACAACATTTTAAATGGAGTTATCAAAGATGCAACAACGGGAGAAACCTTAATTGGCGCATCTGTTCAGGTAAATGGCACCACTTCTTTAGGTACTGTTACCAATGCTTATGGCTATTATTCGTTAGCCATTCCTGCTGGTATTTACGAAGTAATTTACAGTTATGTAGGCTATCAAACAATCAAAAAAAACATCAGTTTTTCTGGAGATTTAACGCAGAATATAGCACTTTTTTCCTCAAATCAACTAAACGAGGTCATTGTGAACGCCGAAAAGCGAAACAATAATGTTGAAAATCCTTTAATGGGCGTACAAAAACTGAACGTTAAAGAAATAAACAATATACCCGTATTATTTGGCGAAAGAGATATTTTAAAAACGCTACAATTGTTACCCGGTATAAAATCCGCCGGCGAAGGCAATAGCGGTTTTTACGTTAGAGGCGGTTCTACAGACCACAACCTTATATTGTTAGACGAAGCGCCGGTTTATAACGCCTCTCACCTATTGGGTTTTTTCTCAACCTTTAATTCTGATGCGATAAAAGACGTTACGGTTTATAAAGGTGGTATGCCAGCACAATACGGTGGTAGATTAGCGTCTGTTTTAGATATTAAGATGAACGATGGCAACAAGAAAGATTACACAATTGAAGGTGGAATTGGCTTAATTGCATCAAGGTTGAAAGTTGAAGGACCCATTGAAAAAGATAAGAGTTCTTTTATGATTAGTGGTCGAAGAACGTATGCGGATAGTTTCCTAGCTTTCTCCTCAGACAGTAGCGTTAAGGGTAGTAGACTTTATTTTTACGACTTAAATGCCAAGGTTAACTTTATCTTAGACAGTAAAAACATCCTTTACCTTTCTGGCTATTTTGGCAGAGACAAACTAGGCTTAAAAGACAGCTTTGGCTTTGATTGGGGCAATACTACAGGAACAATAAGGTTAAATCATTTATTTTCTAATCGCCTGTTTTCCAATACTTCTTTAATTTACAGTAACTACAACTATTTAATTCAGAGTCTTTTGGAGGATAATGATTTTAGTGTAAAATCGTCTATCAAAGATTTTAACCTGAAACAGGATTTCCAGTTTACGGCAAACAATGCCCATGAGATAAAATTTGGTTTAAACGCAATCCACCATACCATTACACCCGGTAAAATAACAGCCAGCCAAACTTCAAGCGTTAACGAAAGTGAAATTGAGAACAGAAAAGGCTTAGAACTGGCAGTTTATTTTTCTGACGAATATAAGGTGAGCGAAAAACTTAATGTAGCTTACGGCGCTAGATTTAGTAATTATGCTGCTTTAGGAGCAGGAACATTTAAAACCTACGATACAAACGGAGACATCACCGGCTCTGAAACCTATAAATCTGGCGAGCTGGTTAAAAACTATTTCAATCTAGAACCACGCCTATCTGCAGCTTATCAGCTTTCGGAAAGCAAATCTTTGAAAGCATCATTTACCCGCAATACCCAGAACTTACACTTAATGTCTAATTCAACAGCAACATCGCCTACAGATTTATACATTATGAACAGCAATAACGTAAAACCCGAAATTGCTGATCAGTTTGCGCTGGGCTATTTTAGCAATTTCCGAAATGATAGCTACGAGTTTTCTACCGAGATCTATTATAAGGATATGAAAAACCAAATTGAGTACCGAAACGGTACTGATTTGCGTGGAAACCAAAATGTAGAAGGTGATTTGTTATTTGGCGACGGCAGAGCTTACGGAATTGAACTGTTTTTAAAGAAACGTTTCGGCGATTTTAACGGTTGGATTGGTTATACTTTAGCAAAAACAGAAAGACAGTTTGCGCAGATCAATGATGGCAAATGGTTTAATGCAAAACAGGACCGTACGCATGATTTATCAATAGTTGGTATTTATAAAGCCAGTAAACGCTGGACGCTTTCTTCCACTTTTGTTTACAGCACCGGAACTGCAGTTACTTACCCTAGCGGAAAGTATCAGCTTAACGGAGAAACTGTTTTTTATTATTCAGAAAAAAACGGATACCGCACTCCTGCTTATCACCGTTTAGATTTATCGGCAACTTTAGAACCTAAGCTTGTACCAAATAGGAAATACCAATCAAGCTGGTCGTTCGGTATTTATAATGCATACAACAGAAAGAACCCTTTTTCTATTGATTTTAAAGACAATCCAGACAATCCTACAAAAACACAAGCGGTACAAACTTCGTTATTTGGCATTATTCCATCAGTTACCTGGAATTTTAAATTTTAAAACATGAGAGCATTTTACATTATATTTTTTGCCATTACTACATCGGTGTTTTTTAGTGCCTGCGAAAAGGTGATTGATCTAGATTTAAAGAACACAAAACCTGTTATTGTAATTGAGGCCAACGTAAATGATAATTTTTCGCAACAAGTTGTTAAAGTAACACAAACCAAGCCTTTTACAGAGGATAACACCATAGTTCCCGTTACTGATGCTGTAATTACTTTAAAGGATTTAACAGATAACAGAACTTACAATTTTACCCTGACAGATAATGAAGGAACCTACCTTTCAACTAACTTCCGCGGAAAACCCGGAAACACCTACGAACTGAATGTAAGTGCGAATAACCAGGTTTACATTGCAAAATCAACAATGCCAAAAAAAGTATTGTTAGATTCTATATCTGTGGCAGAGGTTACGTTTTTTGGAGAAACAAATAAATATATCAAGGTTCATTATGCTGATCCAATTCAATATGAGAACCAGTACCGTTACCTTTTAACCGTTAACCAAAAGCCATCGAAAGGTTATTTTGTAGATTCGGACCGGTTTAATAATGGAAAATATGTAAGCAACACCCTATTTGATAGTGATAACGACTTAAAATCTGGAGATGAGATCAAAGTAGAGTCTCAGTGTATTGATATGAACATCTATCGCTACTTCTTTGCCATTTCGCAGATTAGCGGAAACGGTGGCCCGCCTACTGCACCTTCAAATCCCGATTCAAATTTCAATAATGGAGCTTTGGGGTATTTTAATGCGCACACTACGGAGGTTAAAATGGCAACGATACAGTAGTTAAGCTACCGAACCTTTTGTTTACATCGATCTGTAATGATTGTTTGCACTATGTAGAATTTCAATACTAAAAACGAAGTTTAAATCTAAAAATAGAATAAATGTTCTCATCTATTTAATCTAAACTATATTCAAAATTTTTACCTTCGCTTTTATTCAAAAACAAACTTTTATAAACTATCCCAAACAAAAAATTAAAACTAATGAGTTTTCTAAGTAAAAAAATTATTCCTTCCGAAAATGCTGTTGTTCAAGAAATGGGTGAAGATATTGTTATACTTAATCTAAAAACAGAACATTTTTATGAACTTAAAGAAGTTGGAAAGAGAATCTGGGAATTATTATCTGAAAATCATAGTTATACTTTAACATTTGAAGCGATAAAAGGGGAGTATGAGGTTTCATCTGAACAGCTTCATACCGATATGGAGCGTATAATAAATGGACTAATAAAAGCGGAACTTATCAAAATAAATTAATGTATTGTAGTAATGAGCTAAATAAGGTTAATAAATGTTTAAGATCTCAAGATAATTTAGTTTTTTGGACAAGAGTATTCACTATATTTACCGAGGGCATTCTTCTTGCAACCAGCTTAAAAACCACCGAAAAACTATTGTCCGTGTTTAAAAAACACACCTTAACACTAGACCCAGAAGAAAAAATAATTATTGTTGATAGATATTTCACTATTATTAGCGAAATTAACCAGCAATCTTACCTAAAAGGAAGATGCCTTTCACAGTCTTTAATATTACGTTTACTTTTAAACAGAAAAGGAATCTTATCTCATCTAAAGATAGGAATGAGACAATTAAACGGAAAGTTGGATGTTCATGCTTGGCTAGAAATTGATAATAAACCAATCAATGAGCACATTTCTGTAACCAAAAATTATCTCAAAATAATAAATAAGAGCTAGGCCAAATTTTCAATTTTAATGAGCGGATTCGTAGGAATTATAACTTCTAAATTAGAGCAGTTTGATATAGATATCTTAGACATTGCAACAAGCTCTATGTGCCAAACTTGTGATGATTATTCGGGTTCGTGGCGAAGCGAGAAAGCTGATTTACGTTTTGCGTGGTTAAAAACCTTCGATGATACTGATGATGAGCATCTTCCATTTACAATGGATGAAAATATCCGAATTATTGGAGATGTGCGACTAGATAATCGTATCAAACTTATAGGGGCGCTAAAGTTTATATTTGGAGATGAGATCAGTAATTCAACTCCAGATTCCTACTTGGTCCTATATGCGTATAAGCAATGGGGAGAGCGTTGCCTAGACCACATTTCAGGAGATTATGCATTTGCAATTTGGAATGAGAAAGAAGATTATCTTTTCTGCGCCCGAGATCATTTTGGTCTTGTGCCATTTTATTACACCCAACTCAACGATAAGTTTCTATTCACAAATTTTTACACATCCTTAAAAGATGTACCGAATCTTATTTCAGAGCTCGATGACGATGTTGTAAAGTCTTATTTATCCGCTGGATTGAACAATTATTTTGATCAAACTATTTATAAAGACCTAAAAAAACTCCCACCAGCTCACCAACTTATTTATAAAAATGGAGTTGCTCATGTAAGTCGCTATTGGGATGTACCAAATCAGATTAGCCCTATTCGTTACAAAACCACGAAGGAATACGTGGAGCACTTCTATCAATTATTTGAGCAATCTATAAATGATCGTACCCGAAACAGTAAGGTTGCGTCTTCTTTAAGTGGAGGTATGGATAGCTCTGCAATAACCGCAGTGACGAAAAAAGTTTTAAATGAGTGTTATGGTGCTAACCATGAGTTAAAATGCTTTAATATTGTTTATAAATATCTTGTGAACGAGAAAGAAGGTTTTTTTGGAGAAACGATAGCGAAACATTTAGATATACCGATAAACCAATACGTAGCAGAGGATTACCTTAAAAAAATTTTAAAACCACTTGTCTCTTGGCTTCCCGAACCAATTGGGGTCCCGCATGCAACCCCTGAATCTCAGATACTCTCAGACGTAGAAACATTTTCGCGAACTTATTTAACTGGGTTCGGTGGAGATCCTTTATTTGAATATGGAGAATCGGCTAAACAAAAGCTTAAAGAGCAAGGCTACAAAGTTCAGTCATATAAAGACGAGATTTTATTCTACCGCGTTTTCGGTCGCTTTTCTGGAACAAGCCTTCGGCATAAATTGATAGGTTTAATTAAATCAAAACCTAAAAAAAACTTTAAAAAGTCAATCAACAACCACAAATATTCTCTTTTCAAAAATGTTTTTTCTTTCTCCAAAAAAACCGAGAATCTTGATTCTTTGCGTACTTACTTTGGAATGGTTAAAAATCCGTTTTGGTCCTCGCTATTTGAGATGTCTTATCCAGGATTTAATGGATATAAAGTTAAAGTACGACAACCCTTCTTTTCTTTAGATTTATTTCTTTTTATCATTGCATTACCTCCACATCTGCTTTATAAAAAATCATTGCTACGCATGGCAATGACGCCTTATCTCCCAACCGCAGTTATTACCCGACCAAAAACGCTTATTTTTAAAAATGCTCATTTTGAAAATTTACAAAATCATAATATAGCTGAAGTACTTAAAAACAGTATTTCTAAAAAAAATAAAGTTTTCATTGGAAATGCAGATATGAAATCTTTAATAGAAGAAGCTACTAAATCTGATACATTAGCTAATTCAGATAGCGACCTACTTATTATTTTTACAATCATGTCTTGGAACAATTGTGTTTTATAAAAAAAACGTTACTTTCGTTAAAAAACGACGATATGAACAAAGAAGAAACTACTGGAAACTCTAAAAAAAACTACGCTGCACCAGAACTGAAGGAATTGGGGAAAATTGGAGAAATTACGAATACCACAAGTGCAGACAGCACTCATACTCAAGATGGTGGTGGTGGCCCAAATTACTATTCATAATTTGAAGTTATTGTGTGAAGTTTAAAATAGAATTCCACAATCTAACAGATTTTGATTTTTTGCTACTGAAAGAAAAATTAGCATTTAAGCCTCATGAACAAAAATTTTCGCCAAATATATTTGGCGAAAATTTTTATACAGGAAGTAGTTTTGAATATGGTAATTGCTATCTGTTTGAGTATCGTGATGAACAAAAACCGATGGTTAGCTTCATCATTACTTCTGGTGGCAAAAATGTTTTCTGTAATTATCAGATTGAAGTCTCCCCTCAAACAGTTAGCTCGTTAATTAAGGGTAACATCAAAAAGTTTTGTTTGCAAGAACAGGGGTATTTTTGCTTGCATGCTTCGGCAATGCAGATAAACGAAAAAATAATATTGTTTATGGGTAAAAAAGGTGCTGGAAAATCAACGCTAGCAAGTTTTTTTCACTTACAGGGACACGATATCTGGTGCGACGATTATTCTTTGCTACAGCAAGAAAAGAACTGCTTTCTTTCTTATCAAGGTGAAACCTCACTCAAAATCAATCCAGATATTTTATCTGCTTTAAATATTCCTAAGCAAAAAGTAAAAAATGTATTTGATCTTTCTGATGGTTTTAAAAAAAGCAATCAATATAAAACCTCTAGTTCTAAGGTCTACTTCCGCAATGATAAACCTGTTGAGAATAGCAACCCAAAACAGGTTGCAGCCGTATTTTTTTTACAGCAAAGAAGTTTTGATCCAGCGCTTTTAATTGAACCGATGAAGAAATCCGAAGCACTTTCAACCTTAATGGAGGAAATACTATTGCCTGGTTTTAATTCAAAAGAATACCTAAAAACTTATTTCCAATCATCATTAAAACTTTTGGAACATGTACCTTGTTACAAAATACATGCTTCAAACGAAATTACCCGAATTAGTGAAGTATACCATTCTGTGTTTGAAACTTTAAACTTTTCTTAAACATGTTGCAAGCTGCTGATGAATATCCGCTACTAGGTGCGGCAAAGGATTTCTTTTGTACGCTCCCCGAAACAATTGTTTCCGCTCCCCAGCTAGATTTGCTTAAAAAGGCTGCTGCTTTTTTTCCTCCTATTATCCGCTTTGCATTAGAGTGCCGCTTGAATAAGCAAGATCAGGTCGATCTGCAGTTTTGTATTAGAAGAGACGAGGACGACTTGGCATCAATTTTAAGCTGGTTTGAGAGAAAACTTTCTGGAAATGGAGAAGATCAACTACTTCTTTCTTTTTTAAAAGAGTGGGCAGATAAGAACTCTTTTTATCACAAAAGTATACCTGAGATATTTTTAGAACTTGATGTTAATTCACCTAATTTAAATGTACCCCTTTTATTTTTTGAGCTAGAGACCAGCCTTACCAGCACTCAAAGAAAAGATTATTCTTTATTTATCTTAAATAATACGTTAGGTAAAAACAAACCTTATTATAAGTTATTAGAGACGATTATAGAAGCCTGTCCAGATCCTGCATACCTAGCATACTTAGGAATTCTATTTTCTAGAAATAATGACGTTTTACGTGTAAATATAAAAAAATTACCATACTGCTCTGTAGTTCCTTTTTTACAGAAAACTGGTTATAAGTGGCTTAGTAAAGAGCTCGAGTATTGGCTGTCGTTAATATATACTTACGCAGACCGTATAACTTTATGTATCGATATTGGCTCAGAAATTTATCCAAAAATTGGTTTTGAATGTTTTTGGAATGGGCAACCCAGCACCGAAACTTATTGGAAGGATTTTATTGAAAAGCTGAAACTTGACAGTATACTTGAAAAAGACAAAATAAAAACAATACTAGAATGGAACGAAGATGTTTTTCCGGGGAAGATTGAGAATTGGCCAAGTCATCTTTGGCTAGATTCATTAGGTAAATCCGAAAGTGAATTTACCTACTTAAAAAAGTGGATTTCTCATTTAAAACTATCTTACCAGCCAGAGAATGAAATTGAAATAAAGGCTTATCTCGCTTATGAAAGTTTATGGATGTCTCAGAATACGATTAATTTAGATAGCTTACAAAAGCAAGAAAATCAAATTTACGATGAGCCTCAAGAACTAGAAAAAGTAATCGACAAAGGAATCGACTTTCTTTTATCAAACCAAACTCAAGCTGGCTGGTGGAAAGATTTTCACCTAGAGCCAGGAACTAGCGATGAATGGGTAACAGCTTATGTTGCTTATTACCTTTCTAATTTAAAAACTCAAAAAACTCAAAAATCACTAGAAAAAGCTTGGGATATATTAAAGACGAGATACCGCATGAATGAAGGTTGGGGTTATAATGCCTTAACACGAGGAGACGCGGATAGCACCACATGGGTTTTGCACTTTACTAACTCCGAGAACTTAATTGGCAACCTTGATATATGTTTTTTAAGTATAGTGGAAAAACATATTTCAGAGGATGGCGGTATAGTTACATACGCAAAGCGTCGCTCTTTAGAAAAAGAAGCATTAGTTGCCACTAGTGTACTTTTCAACGGCTGGCAAATACCCCATAATTGCGTAACCGCAGCATATGCACTAACGGGAAAACAACATGCTATTGATTACCTAATTAATCAACAAGATAAAGACGGTTTTTGGTATGGTTACTGGTGGGATGGTTACGAGTATGCGACAGGGCTCGCTACAGAAGCACTTTATAGTAAAAACGCAGAAAAATATAAGAAATCAATTGAAAGTGCTATAAACTGGGCAACGCATGAGGCAAATAGAATATTAAATGCATCCTTTCCTAACACTTTCAAACTTGCTTTTCTATTGCGGATACTATTATGCGATAATTCCGAAAAAGAAAATTCTATACTGAAGCAGAAAATAACTACAGTACTAATCAATTCACAAGAACAGCAAGGATGTTGGAAGTCTGATGCGATATTGAGATCTCCAAATTCTAACGATCGGAATCATGAAAACGGTAAAAATATACCAGTCTTTAAGGATCAGATGAAAAATTTTACTACAGTTACAGTTTTAGATGCGTTGAACAAATATGCGCTATCTCTTATTAAATAAAAAAGAATAAAAGAGTTTAAAAGACTTTGTTGGAATAATTAACGGGATAGCCCAAGCTGGTTTATCCGTAAGTGAAAGATCATTGGTATTTGGCACAAGTAACCAGGAGTAAGCTTTAACCTTGAATTTTATCCGCTCTGTAAAATCTAGTTTTAGACCGATAAGTTTTATTTTCTTAAACAAATTTTCCCGGTCATTTTTTGCTTTCATAAAAGAAAACAGATGATATTTGATAGCTGGTTTCTCAGATAATGGTATTTTGATACCAACTATTTCTTCTAACGCATTAACACCTGACCAAAGAAAAGGCGAAAATTTATACCGTTTAAAACCTGCTGCTATCTCCTCCCAGTTTAGATTCTTACCAGATTTATCAATAATACATGCTAAATCAATTAAATACTTAAACTTCAGTAAAGGTTCTCTGATTAAGTGATGAGAAGCGATACACAGAAAATCATAAGTTGGTGATAAGGCCATACTTATTGTTCCATTACTATCGTGAGTTAAATGTTTGGCTAAGAAATCATATTCATAAAATTTACCAAAATAATTTTCCACTAGTTTCCATTGTAATTCTACAGAACAGTTTATGCCCAATTTATCTTTTGGAGACTTAAGCGATAGCTCACGCTGATACTTTTTCAAAAAACCAATTTGATGTTCTGAGACATCGTAAGTTGATATAAAATCGTTTGATAAAAGGCATTCTCTCAATTTACTCAAATCATCCTTTTTGATCAGGAAGTCTATATCAGCGCTTTCCCTCATAGATAATGATCTATAATAACGGTTGGCAAACCTTACACCTTTATAATTAATTACTCTTATTCCAAGATTACTAAATTGTTGACTTAAATGGTTAAGTAATTGTAATTGATATTTACCGAACAATATAATACCTACGGTATCTTTTTTCAATGCATTAAAAACTGATTGGTCTATCGAGATGTTTGAGGTTATTACAATTTCATAGACAAAACCTCTGATATCATTTAATTGAACCAGTTTATAGAACAACAACCAGTTTATCTCTTCCTTTTCTAAGAAATCGTTCACTTCTCCCACGCTTTGCTTATCAAAATATAAGCGTGTTATAAGAATTATCAACGTTTCCTCATTTCCATATATCGTTTTGAGGTGACCTATACTAAGCATATCTTACCAAGTCTAAAACTTATTTGAGTGTTTAACCCATCGCATCTTCCAATCTATTTGAAAAGCTGCTTCAAGATCATTCTCAGAACAAGGAAGACCTTTTGTATCGGATAGTATAACTAAATCTTCCATAGTAGAAATTTTCGAAGCCTTGTTTTTCGATTCCCTAATATCTTTAATAACTTTTAATGCATTCTGAATTGACATTTCTTAGACAGATTAAAATGTAAAACATCCAGATTTGAGCCCGGTTTCTTTTCGTAATTTTTCTCCATAAGATAAACCTAGCTCTAACAAACTAGCTCCTAACAACCTAAGCACCTGAAAAACTAATCATCCGCCAAGGCTTCCAAAATTAACTTAGCCGTTGCGGGATTTGTAGCAATTGGCACATTATGCACATCGCAGATACGCATCAACATTTGTACATCTGGTTCATGAGGGTGTTTGCCTAGTGGGTCTCTGAAAAACAGAATGCCATCTAACAAATCTTCGGCGGCCATTGCAGCAATTTGTGCATCGCCACCGTTTGGTCCGCTCAGTTTTTTATTTACCTGTAAACCAGTTTGTTCCACATAGCCACCAGTAGTTCCTGTAGCTACTAGATCCATTCTCGATAAAATCTCTAAATGATCTTTTACAAAACCAACCATCTCTGCTTTTTTCCCGTCGTGGGCTATCAATGCAATTCTCTTTTTCATTTGTTTATTTAATTGTTTTTAATGGTAATGAAGCAATCATATCCCCATGCACTTTGCCAAAACCATGATGGTTTCATTATTTAAAAAATATATATGCGATAAATATAGCCGCTAAAACTCCTGCTAACTCCGCCAAAAGCGCAGCAGGTAAGGCATGTCTGGTTTTTTTAATGGAAACCGAACCGAAATAAATAGCTAAAACATAAAAAGTTGTTTCCGTAGAACCCTGTATTACACAGGCAACCCGAGAAGCAAAACTATCAGCACCAGTAGTATTCATCAATTCCACCATCAACCCACGGGCACCACTCCCGCTCAAAGGTTTCATAAAGGCAACAGGCAATGCCGGAACAAAACCTGTATCTAATCCAGCGAAAGCTACCAGATGTTTTATGGCCTCCACTAAAAAATCTAAAGCGCCAGAACCTCTAAACACACCAACCGCAACCAAAATGGCCACCAAGTAAGGGATAATTTTTACGGCAATCTCAAACCCTTCTTTGGCACCTTCAATAAATGTTTCAAATACATTGATTTTTCTAAAAAGTGCCAGAATAATAAACGACAAAATAATACTGAACAGCAACACATTGCCCACCACACTAGAAACAATACTAATCTGATCTTGCGATAGCGTGGTAAAATAATATAATGTTCCGCCAATAACTGCGGCCGCAGAACCCAAATAAATAAGGATAGTTTTCTGGAAAAGATTGATTTTTTGATAGGTCGCTGTAACCACTAATCCCACTAAAGTGGAAAAGAAAGTAGCTAATAAGCAAGGAACAAAAACATCTGACGGATCTACTGCTCCTGCCGCTTTACGAAAAGCCATAATACTAGTGGGAATTAACACTAAACTCGATGCATTAAGCACCAAAAACATAATTTGGGCATTTGAAGCGGTATCTTTTTGCGGATTAATTTCTTGCAGTTCTTTCATCGCCTTTAAACCTAAAGGTGTTGCCGCATTATCTAAACCCAACATATTTGCCGAAAAGTTCATTAAAATAGAACCCATAGCAGGGTGGTTTTTTGGGATCTCTGGAAAAATTTTGCTGAAAAACGGACCAACAAGCTTAGCAAAGATATTGATCATCCCTCCTTTTTCGCCAATCTTCATAATACCCAACCAAAACGTCATTAAACCAATTAAGCCTAAGGAAATCTCGGCTCCGGTTTTCGACATATCAAAGGTGCTGTTTACAATTTCTTGAAAAATCTGATAATCCTGAAAAAATATCAGCCTAAATAATGCAACCCCAAACGAGATTATGAAAAAACCGACCCAAACGTAATTTAATGCCATGTAAAATTAAATATTGCTAAAGGTTATAATTTTTTACAAAATAAAAACGCATAAAATGTTTTTGATGAATAAAAAAATCAAATTAACCTTATGCATCACAATTAATCAACAATTCTCTGTTAAGGTTTAATTAAATCGAAACCCCAATTTTTGCCTTTCTCGGTTGCTGGTACACCTTTCCCCATCCAAACAGGCATCAGCGCACCTTTCAAATAATGGTCAAAAAACTGCTGTTCCCTAATAGAAATATCTTTACGGTTCTGGCGCTTCATCAAATTATGTTCGTCGCCATTATAATTAAGCATCCAAACGGGCTTTCCTAATCTGCGCAAAGCAGTAAACATTTCTATCCCTTGGTACCATGGCACAGCACCATCGCCATCATTAGCCATAATCACAACAGGGGTTTGCACATTTGGCATTCTAAACAATGGAGAGTTTTCGGTGTATAATTCTGGTTTCTCCCAAATTGTTGCACCTATTCTACTTTGCGTTTTTTCGTATTGAAACTGCCTGTTCATACCTGTTTGCCAACGTATACCGCCATAAGCAGAAAACATATTGACCACCGGTGCGCCCGACCAGGCAGCAGCATATTTATCGGTTACGGTTATAAGGTGAGCGACTTGATAACCACCCCAGCTTTGCCCTTGTATGCCAATTTTGTTGCCGTTAACCCATGAGTTTTGTTTTAAATATTCAACGCCCGAATTAATAAATTCTTCGGCAGATTTGCCAGGATAGCCAATCTCGTAGCTGATATCTGGCGTAAAAACCAAATATCCATTGCTTACAAAATATGAAATATTTAATCGGGATGGCGTGGGCGCTGGTGCTTGATAGGCAAATAGCTTGTCCGACACTTTTTCATAAAAATAAACAATCATTGGGTAGCTCTTTTTAGGATCAAAATCCTCTGGCTTATACAATACCCCAGTGGCTTTATAACCTTTCGGAGTTATCCAGTTCACCAACATGGCATTTCCCCATTTATAATTGGCTTGTTGAGGATTGATATTGCTTAACTTAAGTTCGTTTTTAAAATTTGTGCTTGCATACACATCAGGAGAGTTTTGGTAATTTTCTTTCTGATAAACCATCATTTTGCTGTTCTCCGCTTTAATGGGTTTAGAAAAACTATAGTTTTCCATCACCAATTTTATTGGATTACCAGGTTTGGCAATATCTTTTGTAAACCAGCCGTTTTGCTTAGTAAGCTGGTTAAAAGCACTTAACAATAGTTCACCTTTTTGGGGTACCGATTTTTTTTCTTTATCCAAAGCAGTGTAGCGAAACGTGGTTTTGTTTTGCTGGCCGAAAGCATTGGTCAAGTTTTTTCCAATACCTGTTTCGGGATTAAAAGACCAGATGTCGTATTTATCATAAATTAAAACCTGTTTTTCATCTTCCGTAAAACCTCCATAATTATAAGATTTGGCATCATCGGGCACATCATTTTCATCATCGCCAAAAACACTACCTTTTTCTTGGATAATCTTGATCTTTCTATTTGTTAAAGCGCTGTAAGAAAACCAATTCTGTTCTTTTTCATCAAACCAAAGTACATGATTTCCTTTCGGAGAAAATTTATATTCTGTTTTGGTGTTGGAACTAACCAGTGTCTTTTTACCAGTTTTCAAATTAATAAGATAGGCTGTTCTTAATGTTGCGCCATCCCACTGCATCGCAACCCTATTTCCAAAATCCGAAGAAAGCAAAGCGAAATCTTCATTTCCATCTTCTGGTAAATTAACAGTGTTTAGCTCCTCGGTGCCAAGCTGTAAAAACTTATTGTTTTTTAAGTCCACCATCGCCAAAAAACTCTCCTTTAGCTTTTTGCTCAAATTGGCTAATTGCATGGGTTGCAGATATTCATCCTGGTAGTTCCAAATGTCTACTTTCGCAACTTCAAAATCAACAATGGTGGTATCCTTAGCTACAGGAATGGGCGCTGTTCCAAAAAACACCCGAGAACCATCTTTGCTAAAAAACACTTTCCCGTTTTCACTTACATGGTTATTTTGTGGCATGCCCACCGTTTTTGTAGAAACCAAGATGCTTGCGCTATCAGTAGTGAAATTATAAAAATAAAGATCATGAGGCTTTACCAAAGCTTTTTCCTCACTTTTATTACCCGTAAAAGCTATTTGTTTAGTTTTCTCATCAAAAGCGAAATTTTTGTACAATCCCTTACCACCGGTTAAAAATGTAGTTTTCTTACTGCTAGTTTCAAAAAGGTACACGCCTGGTTTTACAGAAGAATCCTTTTTTATCCCCGAACAGCTATAAATTAAATACTGCCCGTCTTTACTCAGCAGGTAATCATTTACACCTTTAAATTTAGCAGAATCTTTAGTTGCCAGATATTTTAAAACTAAAACACTACCTTCTTTAGCCTCGTTACTTTTCTCTTTCTCGTCTGCAAAAAAGTAAGCAGCATCTTGCAAACTTTCAGTCTTTTTAGTTTTGGTTGTGTCCTTTTTTTCTTTCTCTAAAAGATATGCCAATACATTACTGGCTTTATCTGGTAATGCAAAAGATTTCACTTGCGGTATTTTTTCCAACGTTTTGCTATTCAGGTTTAAAATACCCAACGAATCTTTTGGCATATCCACCGCTTTCTTTTTCTTGATTTTAGCCTGTCTGGTATCAGAAAATTTAGGAATAATAGAAAAAACCACAAAAGCCTCGTCTTGAGTAATTGTAAATTTTTGTGCGTGTGGATAAGAAAAAACAGTTGATCCATTTTTTACCGACTTAATCAATAAAGTGGTATCACCTGCCTGTGGCGCAATGGAATAGCCAATCCATTTACCGCTGGCACTAATTTGTTTACTTCCTATACTTTCCCAAGAATCATAAACGCTGTGGTCTACCGGTTTTTTTTGAGAAAAGCAAACAAACGTAGTACAGGTAAATAGGAGAACGAGAAATGTTTTAGTTTTTAAGAAAGGTATATTAAATTTCATTTGGTTGTTTTTTCGATGGTTTTATTTGATTTTGGATCAATACGTATTTCGTAATCTCAGAAACTAATTTTAACGGCAATTCCTTATTGATTGGGAACTGAACAGCACCTTTAGAATGCTTGAATGCCAATATCTTACTTTTAAACTTAATTAACGCATTTGGACCTGGATAAAAACCTATATGCTTTTTGTAGCCTGCAAAATGAACCAGATTCACATCCACCCTATAAGTTGGTATCCCATAACTAATTACCTCTACAGCATCTGGAATTTCCAAAATTATTGTCGCTCTTAATAAGCGTAATAAGTTTTGCATTTCTGTAGGAAACTGTGCGATATATTCGTCAACTGAAAATATTTTTTGTTGCATTGGTATCAAAACTGAATTATTAAACCCTAATCTTTTATAAATCTATTATTATTTTTTTTCTTTGACTATTTGTGACTAATTAAATTATATTTGAAAATCACAATAAAACAGGCCTTTTGGTAAATTTTTAATACAGAATGAATCAAATCATAAACAATATTGAACAATTTGAAGCGGTTATAGGTTTAGAAGTTCATGTTCAATTATCTACCGCATCAAAAGCATTTTGTTCAGATTCAGCAACTTTCGGTAATTTACCAAATCAAAATATAAGTCCCGTTTCTTTAGGTTTACCGGGCGCATTGCCTTTAACCAATGAAAAAGCGGTAAAGTATGCCACCAAATTAGGTTTGGCTATCGACAGTAAAATCAACCAGTATAATTTCTTCGACCGTAAAAACTATTTTTATGCCGATTTGCCTAAAGGCTATCAAATTACGCAAGATAACGAGCCTATTTGTATCGGTGGAAAACTCAAAATAAGGTTAGAAACTGGTGAGGAAAAAGATATTATTCTAAATCGGATCCACATGGAAGAAGATGCTGGTAAAAGTATCCATGATTTAGATGCAGATTATTCTTATATCGATTTAAACCGAGCTGGAGTAGCTTTGTTAGAGGTTGTTACAGAGCCCATGATCAGTTCTGGCGAAGAAGCTGCCGCATACCTAACGGAGTTGCGTAAATTAGTTCGTTACCTTGATATTTGCGATGGCAACATGGAAGAAGGCTCTATGCGCTGCGATGCCAATGTTTCTGTTCGGTTAAAAGGTGAAACTAAACTAGGGAACCGTTGCGAGGTTAAAAACCTAAACTCGATCAAAAATGTTCAGCGAGCAATTGAGCATGAAATCCAACGTCAGATCGGTTTAATTAATAAAGGAAAAACCATTGATCAAAATACCTTGAATTTTGATGCAGCAACTGGCAAAACCACGCCTTTGCGTTCTAAAGAAATGGCTAACGATTACCGTTATTTCCCCGAACCAGATTTATTGCCAATGGTGATTTCTGATGAGTATTTGGAGGCAATAAAAGCAGAAATGCCCGCTTTGCCCGAACAACTTTATCAGCAATTCACCAAAGAAATGGGTTTACCCAGCTATGATGCCTTGGTGCTTACCGCTGATAAAGCCATGGCAGATTATTTTATAGCAATAACAAAGCACAGTACAAGTTATAAATTGGCATCTAACTGGGTAATGGGTACGCTTAAATCATTTTTAAACGAAACACAACAAGGTTTTGCTGATTTGAGAATCCCTGCCGAAGAAATTGCTGCTATCATCAATTTGGTAGCGCATAAAGAGATCAACAATAGCCAGGCGAAAAACAAATTGTTTGCGGCCTTGGTTCTGCAACCAGAAGCTAAAGTTGCCAATTTGGTTGAGGAACTAAATCTGATCCATAAAAAATGTGACAATGAATTAGAGGGATTTATCATAACAGCGTTAGAAAAATTCCCAGATAAGGTTAAAGAATACCAGAACGGTAAAAAAGGAGTTATAGGACTGTTTATGGGCGAAGTGATGAAATTATCTCATGGTAAAGTAGACCCTAAACAGGCAAATAAGTTAATTATCGAAAAATTAGAAGGTATTAAATGAATCCATCCTGATTTTGCAGAAGCTCATAAGCTATTGCTAATCAAGTCATGATGGATTCATCACCCTTAAAAAATAAAATAAATAGATGAAAAAGCATTTTATTGTAGGATTATTTGGAGTAGCGCTGTTTGCAGTTTCATGTTCAAATAAAAGTGAGTTTAGCATTAAAGGTTCGTTTACAAACATTGGCGATGCCAAAAAGGTTTATTTATTAGAACTAGATACTTTTGGACAAATGATTCCAATTGACTCCACTTTTTTAAATGAGGACAAGCAATTTACTTTAAAATCCAAAAGTGTAGATCCAGAGTTTTATCAAGTGGCAGTTGGCCAAAGAGCGTTTTTTGTGATTGCCGAAAATGGCGACGAAGTTGAGCTTAAAGCTGATTTGAACAACCCAACTGGAAGTTACGAGATCAAGGGTTCTGAGGAAGCAGATAAAATCACCGAATACAATAAAATTACCGCAGTATACAGTCAACAAAATGGAGCTTTAGCCGAACAGTATAGCAAAATGATTACGGCTAATCAAGAAAATAAAGACCAGATTATTGCAGAGTACAATGCAAAAGCAGGGGTTATAGCTAAGCCATTTTTAGAGCAATCAATGGAATTCATCGAAAAAAATAAAAAATCGATGACTGCATTTTTTGCGGCAAATATCATGATGGGCATGCAACATGACGATTATGAAAGTAAACTGATTGCTTATAGTAAAGAAGCAGCGGAAACATTCCCAAAAAACACTGCGATCACATCTTTTGCAAAACAAATGGAAGCTACAAAAAAAGTAGCTGTTGGAAGTGTTGCGCCAACAATTTCGGCTTTAAGCACAAACGGAAAAGTTATCAACCTAGCCGATTTTAAAGGCAAATATGTCTTAGTAGATTTTTGGGCATCTTGGTGCGCACCGTGTCGTCAAGAAAACCCAAATTTAGTTGCTACATACCACCGCTTTAAAGATAAAAATTTTACGGTGTTGGGTTTTTCTTTGGATGATAACGAAGATGCGTGGAAGAAAGCAATTATTACCGATAAGTTAGATTGGGCACAAGTTTCGGAACTGAGACAATGGGACTCTCCTACTGCTTTGTCTTATAACGTAAGCGCAATTCCTGCTTCTTTTGTAATTGACCCAAGCGGAAAAATTATAGCTAAGAATTTGCGTGGAGAACAACTTAATCAGTTTTTAGAGAAAACACTTTAAGCATTTTTTACCTATTTAATTACGTAAATTGGCTATAAGTTTAATCATCTGTTAATATTAACTTAACAATGCCGGTAAAAAAGCATGTAGATTCGTAACAAATAGATTTTATGATTAGTAACAAACAAAAAATTCTTATTGTTGATGACGAACCAGACATTCTGGAACTGATTGCTTATAGCCTAAAAAAAGCAGGTTACACCATTTTCACCGCTAAAAACGGAAAAGAAGCTGTTCAAGAAGCAAAAAAATGCCTTCCAGATTTAATCATTTTAGATGTGATGATGCCGAAAATGGACGGTATTGAAGCTTGTAGGGTTTTAAGAACAATGCCTGAATTTAAAAACACCTTCATGGTTTTTTTGACTGCCAGAAGTGAAGAATACTCTGAAATTGCTGGTTTTAACGTTGGTGCTGATGATTATATCGCAAAACCTATTAAACCTAGGGCCTTACTAAGCAGGATTAACGCTATTTTAAGACGTAACTTACAAGCAGAAGAAGTTACAGAAACAAAACTGGAAATTTCTAATTTGGTAATTGATAGAGAAGCTTTTTTAGTATTTCAAGACGGCAATAAGATAGTACTCGCAAAAAAAGAGTTTGAATTGTTATACTTATTAGCATCAAAACCTGGTAAAGTATATACCCGCGAAGCTATTTTAAGCAGTATTTGGGAAGACTCTGTGGTTGTAACCAACAGAACCATTGATGTACACATCAGAAAACTCCGCGAAAAGCTAGGAAACGACTATGTAACTACCGTTAAAGGCGTAGGTTATAAATTCGAGACTGTTGAAGCATAAATTTGATTAAAAGTAATCCCTAAATTTACGTTCCTTAATTCTTTCTGGATTTACTGTAAAATTCGGTGTTGATTAGCTAAAAACCCACTTTAATATCCTAAATAAATATTCAAAACCGCTGTTTATATTTTAAACAATCCTTACTTTTGCTTTATGATTGAACTTCCTGTGATTCCAGCAAATCAAGCACAACGCAAACCAGATTGGTTAAGAGTGAGATTACCTGTAGGCAAAGAATATGCTGAAGTAAGAGGGATTGTGGATGAGCACAAGTTGCACACCATCTGCGAAAGCGGTAATTGTCCAAACATGGGCGAATGCTGGGGTGCCGGGACTGCTACATTTATGATTTTAGGTAATATATGTACACGGTCTTGTTCTTTTTGTGCGGTTAAGACCGGCAGGCCATTAGCTGTAGATTTGGATGAACCAAATCGTGTAGCAAACTCCATTAAATTAATGACGGTTAAACACGCGGTAATTACTTCCGTAGATCGTGATGATTTAAAAGATGGCGGTTCTATTATTTGGGCAGAAACCATTAAGGCAATCCGCAGAGAAAGTCCGCAAACAACAATGGAAACTTTGATTCCTGATTTTAGAGGGATTTGGGATAATTTGTACCGAGTGTGTGAAGAAAAACCAGAAGTAGTTTCGCATAATATTGAAACTGTTAGAAGGTTAACAAAAGAAGTGCGTGTACAGGCAAAGTACGATCGTAGTATGGAGTGCTTGCAACGTATTTCGGAATTTGGTTTACGCACCAAATCGGGTATTATGTTGGGTTTAGGCGAAAACGAAGCTGACGTTTTAGAAACAATGCAGGATTTAAAAACAGCTGGTGTACATGTCCTTACGATAGGTCAATATTTACAACCTACAAAAAACCATCACCCTGTCTTAGATTGGATTCATCCCGATCAATTTGCATTCTATAAAGAAAAAGGTAGAGAAATGGGATTTAAATACGTGGAAAGTGGTCCTTTGGTACGGTCTTCGTATCATGCTGAAAAACACCTATTTGATTTTCAATAAATCATCTTTATCTTACGCCACTTGTGATAAAAGCCAACAAAGTATTTTTAGAAGAACCTGAACTGGTTATTGCCTTAAAACAGCAGAAAAAAATCGGAGCAGAAGCACTGTATAGTATGTATTCCGCATCTTTAATGGGGATTATACAAAGAGTGATCACGGATAATGAAATAGCCGAAGACGTTTTACAGGAAGGACTGGTGAAAATCTGGAATTCTATTCAGCAATATGATGCTTCTAAAGGTCGTTTGTTTACTTGGATGGTAAATGTTGTACGTAACTTATCTATCGATAAGGTAAGATCCAAAGATTATAGAAATCATTCTAAAAACCAAGACTTAGAAAATCACGTAAATTCGATTGACATACAGCATAACTCTGAATATAAGCCAGAGTTAATGGGTGTTAAAGATCTTTTACAAAAACTTAAGCCAGAACAAAAAATCATTGTTGATATGATTTATTTTCAAGGCTACACACATGTAGAAGTTGCGGAGGAGTTAGCAATGCCATTAGGCACTGTTAAAACAAGACTGAGAATGGGAATTATAGAATTGAGAAAATATTTTAAATAGGTGGAAGACATTAAAACATATATCGAATCGGGCATTTTAGAACTTTACGTTTTAGGAGACCTTAATGCTGAAGAAAAAGCAGCGGTTGAGGCGATGTCTAAGCTCCATCCTGAGGTAAAAGCCGAATTGGAGGAGATTGAGAAAGTGATGATGGATGTGTCGTTGAATTTGGCAATAGAACCATCGTTAAAAGTAAAAGAGAATTTCTTTAGCCAGCTTACGTTTTCTGACGAGGAACAAGTTGTAGAACCTGTAATTAAGTCGGTTGTTACTGAAGCTAAAGTTGTTCCGTTGAGCAAGGTGGCAAACTTTTATAAGTATTCTTTTGCAGCATGTTTAGCACTTTTGGTAGTGAGTATTGTTGCGATTGTTAATTTATCAAGTAGCTTAAAAAACAGCAGAAAACAGATTGCTCAATTGCAGAGCAGCAACCAAACTTTTGCTAATCAGGTTAATTATTTGGATAAAAAAGTTTACAGCACCAACCAATCTATAAAGGTTTTGACAAACCCAGATTTTAAAATGGTGAATTTAAAAGGTACAGACAATTCTCCAAGTTCAAATATTATGGTTGCTTTTAATTCAAAAGAGCAAAAGGTAATGTTAGATTTTACCAATATGAAAATGCCTAAAAATGATGAACAGCATCAATACCAGCTTTGGGCTTTAGTTGATGGTAAACCTGTGGATTTAGGTGTGTTTGATATGGAAGAGGGAGAAATTGGTCTTAAGGATATGAAATCAATTGGCACAGCACAAACATTTGCTGTAACCTTAGAGCCACGAGGTGGCAGTGTTAGTCCAACTTTAGAAAAATTAATGGTAATCGGGAATATTTAGTTTTTCATATCTACATCATAAAAACCCAAAATCTGACAAACAGATTTTGGGTTTTTTGTTTAAATCCTATTGAAGGTTAGGCAACGCCTTTTGTCCAAGAAGGGTATCTCGCAGAGAGACCCTTCGTTTTTTTTACATCCATAAACAAACTTTCCCTTACAAATCCGTTTTCTACACATTTCTGATAAACATCCTTATAAAAAACTTGATTATCCCCGTAAGCTTGCTATATTTGCGACATACATAATATCTCTCCGTAGAATTATTAAAAAAGACATGAAATTAATTTTGACACCTACACATCATTTACATCATCGCTAAGGCGATGTTATATTTTGTATGTTTTGTACGTCAGAACTTTTTTATTCTCATTCTTTAGTCTTTTATTAATACCATAAAATCTTGAAAACTTTAAAAATTGCTATTCAGAAATCTGGCAGGTTAAACGAAAAATCTGTAGAACTGTTAAAAAACTGTGGACTTTCTTTCGAAAACTATAAAAGCTCATTAATTACGCAAGTATCAAACTTTCCTTTAGAAATACTTTTCTTAAGAGATGATGATATTCCAGAATACGTACAAGACGGTATTGCGGATATTGGCATAGTTGGTGAAAACGGAATTGCCGAAACCGATGTTGATGTAAGTTACCTGCAACGTTTAGGTTTTGGAAAATGTAAATTAAAACTGGCTGTTCCAAACGACAGTGACATTCAAACCGTTGCTGATTTACACGGAAAATCAATTGCAACCTCCTACCCTGTTATTTTAGAGAAATTTTTAACTAAACAAGGTGTAAAATCAGAGATTAAAATGATTTCGGGTTCTGTAGAAATTTCGCCAGGTTTAGGTTTAGCCGATGCTATTTTTGATATCGTTTCTACTGGCGGTACTTTACGTAGCAATGGGTTAAAGCCTTTTGCGGATGTAATGTCATCAGAAGCGATCCTAATCGGCAGAAAAGGAATTGAAAGTGACGCTTTGGTTGCAGAACTTTTACAGCGTATACAATCTGTAATGCGAGCTAAAGAAACTAAATATGTAGTTTTAAACGTTGAAAAAGTAAATCTTGATAAAATCCTGGCTTTACTTCCTGGTGTTAAAAGTCCGTCTGTTTTGCCATTGGCAGAAGAAGGTTGGGTAGCTGTACACACCGTAATTCCAGAAAGAGATTTTTGGAGCCACATTAACGAGTTAAAAGCTGCTGGCGCACAAGGAATTGTGGTGATGCCAATTGAGAAGATTATTTTGTAGAGTAGTATCTAGATTTTAGTAGCAAGTATCAAGAGCTTACAAAACGGCTCTGACTTTTGTAGACAAAATGGAAAACACAAAGGAAAACAACAACGCAAGTCAAAAGTCCTTCTCCCTCGGAGAAGGATTTAGGATGAGGCAATATATCTTTTCTGATTTAAGCAATTCTGACATTCAAAATCTTATTTCCCGCAACGCAGATTCAGGAAACGAGATAAGAGAAAAGGTGGAACAAATCATCAGCGAAGTAAAAATTAATGGAGATTTAGCCTTAAAAAACTTTGCTTCACAATTTGATAAGGTTGAATTGGATTCTTTGTTTATTGGGATAGATGAAATTAACCACTTGGCCAGCGGAATTGAAGAAGATGTAAAAAAAGCAATTAACGTTGCTTATAAGAATATCAAAAAATTCCACGAAACACAGATTTCTAAAGAAGATAAAGTAGAAACTACTGCCGGTGTAACTTGCTGGAGAGAAGTTAGAGCAATTGAGAGAGTTGGATTGTATATCCCAGGTGGAACGGCAGTTTTACCGAGTACATTTTTGATGTTGGGCGTACCTGCAAAAATTGCTGGCTGTAAAGAAATTGTAGTTTGTTCTCCTCCGCAAAAATCTGCAACTGTAAACGGATACATTGCTTACGTTGCACAACTTTTAGGCGTAGAAAAAATTTTCTTAGCTGGAGGCGCACAAGCTGTTGCAGCTATGGCTTACGGAACAGAAAGTATCCCGAAAGTTGATAAAATTTTCGGTCCTGGAAACCAGTTTGTTACCATGGCGAAAACCTTGATCCAATCGACCACAAACACGGCAATTGATATGCCTGCTGGCCCTTCAGAAGTTTTGATAATTGCTGATGAAACCGCCAACCCAATTTTTGTTGCAGCAGATTTATTGGCACAATGTGAACACGGTATTGACAGTCAAGGAGTTTTATTATGTAACTCTGAATCAATTATTAAAGAAACATTAAGTGAAGTAGAAAAGCAATTAGCAGTTTTACCGCGGAAAGAAATTGCGGCAAAAGCAATTGACAATTCTTATATGGTTTTTGTAAAGGATTTAGACCAAGCAATGACTTTTAGTAATGAATATGCGCCAGAACATTTAATTTTAGCAACAGATAATTGGCAACAAATTTCCGATAAAATCATTAACGCAGGTTCTGTTTTTGCAGGCAATTTAACTCCAGAAAGTGCTGGGGATTATGCAAGTGGAACAAACCACACTTTGCCTACAAGTGCTTATGCTCGTTCTTATTCTGGCGTGTCTTTGGATTCTTTTGTAAAAAAAATCACGTTCCAGCATATCAGCGAAAGCGGTATAAAAAATTTAGGACCAACTATTGAAATTTTAGCAGAAATTGAAGGGCTGCAGGCGCATAAAAATGCTGTATCTGTGAGACTTTTGCAGAGCCGAGAAACAAGTAGCAAGAATCAAGATTGTTGAGCGTAATCTACTAATGACTAATAAACTCTTCCGAAAGGCTATCGGAACTAATGAACTAAAAAATGTTTGACATAAACAAAATCATCCGACCAAACATCAAAACCTTAAAACCTTATTCTTCTGCAAGAGACGAGTTTAAAGGCGAAGCTTCTGTTTATTTAGATGCCAACGAAAACGCGTTTGGCTCTCCACTTCCTAAGGCGTATCATCGCTATCCGGATCCAATGCAATACGCAGTTAAAATGCGATTAAGTGCGATAAAAGGAGTTCCTGCAAGAAATATTTTCTTAGGTAATGGAAGTGACGAAGCCATTGATATTTTGTTCAGAAGCTTTTGTAACCCAGGTTTGGACAATGTAATCATCGTACCGCCTACTTATGGTATGTACGAAGTTTCTGCAAACATCAATGATGTTGAAATTAAACGTGTAAATCTTACCGAAGAGTTCCAACTGAATTTAGATGGAATTGCTGAAGCTATAAACGATAACACAAAATTGATTTTTATCTGTTCGCCAAATAACCCAACAGGTAACTCGATCAACCGTGAAGACATTGAAACGCTTTTAGCAAACTTTGATGGTATTGTGGTAGTTGACGAGGCGTATATCAATTTCTCTCGTCAGAAAACATTTATACAGGAATTAACAGAATATTCCAACTTAGTGGTTTTGCAAACCTTATCAAAAGCTTGGGGTTTAGCTGCATTAAGAGTAGGAATGGCTTTCGCCAGCGAAGAAATTATCGAAGTTTTTAATCGGGTAAAACCACCTTATAACATCAACGAGGCTTCGCAAACTTTGGCATTAGAGGCTTTGAATAATGTTGACCAAGTAAATGGCTGGATTAAAGAGATTTTAAAAGAACGCGACGCTTTAGTATTAGCATTAAAGAATTTTGATTTTGTAATTGACATTTATCCTTCAGATGCGAATTTTATTTTAGTAAAAACCGCGGATGCAGATAAGATTTATAAATACCTAACAGAAGAAGGAATTATTGTAAGAAACCGTAATAAGGTAGAACTTTGCGAAGGCTGCCTACGCATTACCATTGGTACAAACGGAGAAAATCAGGCTCTCATCAACAGCCTAAAAAAACTTAAAGATGATTAAATTACTTTTTATAGATAGAGACGGAACGCTGATTTTAGAGCCCGCAGATGAGCAGATAGACTCATTTGAAAAATTGGTTTTTTACCCAAATGCAATAAGCAACTTAGCTAAAATTGCTAAAGAAACAGATTTTGAGTTGGTAATGGTAACCAATCAAGACGGGCTAGGAACTTCCTGCCATCCCGAAGAAAATTTTTGGCCGGTACAAAACTTCATCATCCAAACTTTGAAAAATGAAGGCATCAACTTTAGCGAAATCATTATTGATAAAACTTTTGCAAAAGACAATGCGCCAACCCGTAAACCAGGAACTGATTTACTAACTCATTTCTTTGATCAAGAGAAGTATGATTTGGTAAATTCTTTTGTAATTGGTGACCGATTGAATGATGTGGTTTTAGCTAAAAACTTAGGAGCAAAAGCCATTTGGTTAAATAACAATCCTGAATTAGGTGCTACCGAAGCGCAAAATAAGATCGAGAATCTCAACGAAGTTTTAGCTATCGAAACTTCTGACTGGAACGAAATCTACCGCTTTTTAAAAGTGGGCGACCGTAGAATCGAACACATCAGAAAAACCAACGAAACGGACATCCTCATTAAAATCAATTTAGATGGAAAAGGAAATTCAGATATCAAAACCGGTTTAAACTTCTTTGACCACATGTTAGATCAAATTGCCCGTCACGGCGGTATAGACTTAACTGTACACACCAAAGGTGATTTACATATTGACGAGCACCACACCATTGAAGATACTGGAATAGCTTTAGGTGAAGCTTTCGCTCTGGCGTTAGCCGATAAAAAAGGGATTGAACGTTATGGTTTCTGCTTACCAATGGATGATTGTTTGGCGCAAGTTGCTATAGATTTTGGTGGTAGAAACTGGATAGTTTGGGAAGCGGAGTTTAAACGCGAAAAAGTTGGTGATATGCCAACGGAAATGTTCTATCATTTCTTTAAATCTTTCTCTGATGCATCTAAATCAAATTTAAACATCAAAGTTGAAGGCGACAACGAGCATCATAAAATTGAAGCAATTTTTAAAGCCTTCGCAAAAGCCATTAAAATGTCCGTAAAACGCGATATCAATAATATGAGATTGCCAAGTACAAAGGGATTATTATAAGTAGAATGATTTTAGTATCAAGTAGAAAGACAACTAAATGAAAATTCCCTCAACCAAGCAAATTATCTTGATACTCATTACTTAATACTCAATACTTAATAAATGATAGGTATAGTAAATTACGGCGCTGGGAATATTTTCTCGTTAACCGCTGCTTTAGGTCGTTTAAATCTTAATTACGGAATGATTAATTCTGAAGATGATTTTGATATATACGACAAAATAATTATTCCAGGGGTTGGTCATGCGGGAACTGCTATGCAAAAGCTTACCGATACAGGTTTGGTTCCAAAAATCAAAAGTTTAACAAAGCCAGTTTTAGGGATTTGTGTAGGTATGCAATTGCTTACAGGTTTTTCTGAAGAAGGAAACTACAATCTACTGGACATTTTACCATTAAAAACATTACGTTTTAAAGAGCTCGAATCAAAGAAAGTTCCACACATGGGTTGGAATCAGATTTCTCCGCAAAAAGAAAATCCCCTCTTCATTGGAATAGCAGATGAGACGTATTTTTATTTCGTTCACTCCTATTATATAGAATTTAATCCTAATTTTACCATCGCTTCCTGTAACTACGGAATTAAGTTTTCCGCAAGTGTTCAGAAAGACAACTTTTACGGAGTACAGTTCCATCCAGAAAAATCTGGTGAAGCTGGTGAATTGCTCCTTAAAAATTTCGCTAACTTATAAAATCAAGAAATGTATATTATCCCTGCTGTTGACGTATTAGACCAAAAAATCGTTCGTTTAGTTGAAGGCGACTATAATCAAGTTACTCGTTACGAGGTTGCCCTTGAAGAACAAATTGAAATGTACCAGTCTAACGGGACTGAGATTGTCCATATCATAGATTTAAATGGTGCTAAAGGCGATTTCAGCAATCAAAAATACTTAGCCGACATCATCAAAAAAACCGACATGAAAGTGCAATACGGTGGTGGTGTAAGAAGTATTGATAAAGTTAAAGAGTTGATTGATGTTGGTATTTACCGCGTAATTGTGGGTACGCAGGCAATTACGAATCCTACATTTTTAGAGGATCTTGCAAAAGAAATGTGCAATAAAACAAAATGCTCAGATCAAGTTGTGGTTGCAATTGATGTTTTGGACGAAGTAATTAAATACTCGGGTTGGATGGAAAGTTCACCAATTAAATTAATGGACTACGTAGATAAATGCTTGCAATTAGGCTTTTTCCGTTTTTTATGCACAGACATTAATAAAGACGGAAAATTAGGTGGTGCAGGAGTAGAATTATACGAAAAACTTTTAAGCCACTCCCCTTTCATTAAACTGATAGCATCCGGTGGTGTTAGCTCTATGGCAGATATTGAAGAGTTAAACAACCATAAAATTGAGTCTTGCGTAGTTGGTAAAGCCATCTATGAAAAAAGAATTTCAATCGAAGAAATCAAAAATTGGAATTTGCACAGACTGAGTTCTATTTAACCTCTAGCATTTTGTTAAGTAAACGTATCATCCCTTGTTTAGACGTCAAAGACGGAAGAACAGTAAAAGGCATTAATTTTGTCGATTTACGTGATGCAGGCGATCCAGTAGAATTGGCTTGGCAATATTCAAACCAAGGTGCAGATGAATTGGTTTTCCTAGATATCACTGCCACCCACGAAAAACGGAAAACCACCATTGAAATGGTAAAGTCCGTAGCTCGTCAAATCAATATTCCTTTCACCATTGGCGGAGGAATTAGTGAATTAAAAGATGCTGAAGCTTTATTAAATGCAGGTGCTGATAAGATTTCTATCAATTCAGCCGCTGTAAGAAACCCGCAATTAATAGATGATCTCGCTAAAGCATTTGGTGTTCAATTTGTAGTTTTGGCAGTTGATACTAAACACTTAGTCCATGGAGATTTTGTTCATTTAAATGGCGGTCGAATCGCTACTGAGCTACAAACTCAAGATTGGATTAAAAATGCAGAGGAACGTGGAGCTGGAGAAATTCTACTCACGTCTATGGATAAAGACGGCACAAAATCAGGTTTTGACAACACACTATTGAAGCAAATTAATGATATGGTGTCTATTCCTGTTATCGCTTCTGGCGGTGCAGGTTCAAGTCAGGATTTTGTTGATGTATTCAAGAAAACCGATGTAGATGCCGCTTTAGCAGCGTCTGTATTCCATTATGGAGAAATTCTGATTCCAGAATTGAAACAATTATTAAAAGATAAAAATATAGAAATAAGAATCTGATGAAAATAGATTTCGCAAAAAGTGACGGATTAGTGCCGGTTATCATTCAAGATGAAAAAACCTTAGAAGTTTTAATGTTAGGCTACATGAATGAAGAAGCTTACTTAAAAACCGAACAACAACAGAAAGTTACATTTTTCTCTCGTACCAAAAACAGACTATGGACAAAGGGCGAGGAAAGCGGTAATTTTCTTCACGTAAAATCCATCAGCATAGATTGCGACAACGATACTTTGTTAATTAAAGTAAAACCAGTCGGACCAACTTGTCATACTGGTTCTAGAAGTTGCTTTAATACTCCTTACAATCAAAATTTTATTTTCGAGTTAGAGAACATCATTACAGAACGCTACGAAAATCCGACTACAAAATCTTACGTGAACAGTTTAAGAGAAAAAGGCTTAAATAAAATAGCTCAAAAAGTAGGTGAAGAAGGTGTAGAAACCGTTATAGCAGCATTAGCGGAAACAGAAACTGATTTAATCAATGAAGCTTCCGATTTAGTGTTCCATCTTTTAGTATTACTTAAAGAGAAAAACCTGTCTTTAGATAACATTGCAAAAAACTTAGAATCTCGTCACCAATAATTTCTAATTTTGGGCGTTCGGGGACGGGCTTTATGTTTCAATCTTTATCAGCAGAAAAAGCTGATAAAGGATTTACACTGCAATCCCTAACGCAAAAAATGTAAAAGATGAAAACCACCACCCTCTCCGGGCACAGCAACCCGATATACGCAGTAATCAGTCACCCAACCGAATCTCTTTTTTATACAGCCGGTAACGACAAGGGAATTGTAGAATGGGATTTAAATAGTAAATCACATAAAAGAGTATTCAAAAATGTAAAACGTACGGTTTATGCTTTAGAAATCATTCCTGAGCTTAACACTTTATACGCAGGTTGCAATGATGGAAATCTCTTAATCTTTGATTTAGAGACTACCGCTCTAAAAACAACACTTAGCTTAGGTTCTGCTATATTTTCCTTAAAATATATTTCGGAAAAAGAGGAGTTGATCTGCACAACAGAAAAAGGGCTAATCTTCATCATTTCAACTACCGAAAATGAATTAGTACACCAATTCCAATCCGGATATTCCAAAGTCCGTTCAGCTGCTATACATGAAAAATTAAATCTTTTAGCTACGGTATCAAACGACGAATACGTTCGGATTTACAATTTGGATGATTTTACGTTGATTCAAGAGTTTCAAGCCCATGAAAACGGAATTGGTTCAGTAAAGTTCTCGCCAGATGGCGCTAAGCTAATTACGGGAGGTCGAGATGCACACCTAAATAGCTATAATGTTTTTGACTGCTCACTAATACAGAAATTCCCCGCACATCTATTTGCAATATATCAGATTGTATTTCATCCTTCTGAACCTTTTTTTGCTACCGCCAGCAGAGACAAGTCTATAAAAATCTGGCGCTCGGCAGATTCATCTCTTTTTAAAGTACTAAGTATAGATAAAGCCAAAGAAGGTCATATTTTATCTGTAAATGATATTGCATGGAGCAACGATGGTCAGTATCTTTTATCTGTTGGCGATGATAAATTTGTTAAAATCTGGGAGTTTAACGACAAATAGAAAACTTAATAACATTCGCCGATCTCCGCTACAACCTGATTTTTTTAAGACCCATCTCTGCTTTACACGGGTAAACACGATATAAAAGTAGATGTAAACGCAGAGTCCCTGAAAAAGGAGATTCCTGAGGGCGCTAAGACAACAGAATATCCACGCCGTCATTTCGAACGATAGAGAGAAATCTCACAAATTAGGTGTTCAATTCGAAAAGGAGATTTACCTTATCTTACGCTTCCACCCCTCGAAAAATATTTATAAGTATAAGGATTTCTCAACTTCTCCAACATTACCCCTCGCCTAGTGCTAGCATGCACATAATAGCCGTTTTGCAGGTAAATCCCTACATGGCTAAACTTTTTACCATCAAAATCAAAAAATACCAAGTCGCCTTCTTTTAACTGGTTTTCGTATTTTCTTTTGATGATATCTACTTGCTGGCTGGTCATCCTTGGAATTTCTTTTCCGTAGATATCTTTATAAATCAGATATACCAAGCCAGAGCAATCTATTCCTCGCTTACTTAAGCCACCGAATTGATATTTAGTACCTTCCCAATCATCAATAAAGCTATATAAACCACCATTCTTAATATGTTTTTTTGAAACATCCATAGCCTCAGCATATTTATTCGCTATTTTATTTGATGGTTTTTCAAAATTAGCTTTTGGCGAGCTTGGTAAATTCTTTTTTGATTTACAGGCAGTGAAAGAAAGTGAGAAAAGAAGTATTGCGTATAGCGTAATGGGTAGTGAGACCTTGCTTGATTTATACCTATTTATCTTCATGTTAAGATTTTTTTAAAACCTTCTGAATTTCGTCCAGTTTCATTAAAGCTTCTACAGGAGTTAACGTATTTACATCTAAATTATTTAAAACATCTCTAATTTTTATTAAAACAGGATCGTCTAAGGAAAACATTTGCAATTGCACAGGTTGCTTTTGCATTTTCATTAAACTGGCTTTTACATGTTCTCCACCGGTACGTTCGTTTTCTAAACGGAGTAAAATTTCATTCGCTCTTTTTAAAACCGACGATGGCATTCCAGCCATTTTAGCAACATGAATTCCAAAGCTATGTTCGCTACCACCTGGCACCAGTTTACGCAAGAAAATCACTTTATTGCCTACTTCCTTCACGGAAACGTTGAAGTTTTTAATTCGGTTAAAAGAATTGCTCAGCTCGTTCAACTCATGGTAATGCGTAGCAAACAAGGTTTTGGCTTTCGCCGATGGATGGTTGTGCAAGTATTCGGCAATGGACCATGCAATGGAAATACCATCATAAGTTGATGTCCCTCGTCCAATTTCATCCAATAAAATCAAACTCCTATCCGAAAGGTTATTTAAGATGCTCGCCGTTTCGTTCATCTCTACCATAAACGTTGATTCGCCCGACGATAAATTATCCGATGCACCTACCCTAGTGAAAATTTTATCTACAATCCCAATTGAAGCTTCTTTTGCAGGCACAAAGCTTCCCATCTGCGCCATCAAAACAATTAAACCGGTTTGACGTAGCAAAGCAGATTTACCCGCCATGTTTGGTCCGGTAATAATAATAATCTGTTGCGAGTCATTATCCAAATAAACGTTATTGGTGATGTAATCTTCGCCCAAAGGTAGATGTTGTTCAATTACAGGATGTCGCCCACCTTTGATATCCAATAACTTATCACCACTTACTTTAGGTTTTACATAATGGTTTTTTTGTGCCGTTTCGGCAAAGCAAAGCAAAACATCTAGCTGTGCAATTAAATATGCGTTTAACTGAATGGGCTTAATAAAATCGGCTATACTGGTAACTAAATCCGTAAACAAACGGGTTTCAATAGCCAATATTTTTTCTTCGGCACCTAAAATCTGGTCTTCGTATTCTTTAAGTTCTGGCGTAATGTAACGTTCGGCATTTACCAAAGTTTGTTTGCGAATCCATTCTTGTGGCACTTTATCTTTATGCGTATTTGAAACTTCTAAGTAGTACCCAAAAACATTGTTAAATGCTATTTTTAACGATGTAATACCTGTAATACCAGCCTCTCGTTTTTGTAATTCCAATAAATAATCTTTACCGCCAAAAGCAATTTTTCGCAATCGATCTAAATCTTCATTTAAACCATCGGCCATTACTTTACCTTTGTTTAAAGCAATAGGTGGATCCGTGTATAACTCGGTTTCTATTTTATTTTTAATAGAAGCGCAGGGGTTTATCTGCTCGGCAATTCGTTTTACCGCATCTTGATCTACATTTTCACAAATATTTTTTACTTCCGCAATGGCAATCAAAGCTTTTTTAAGCTGTATAATTTCTCTCGGATTGGTTTTTTGCAATCCGATTTTCGAAATCAAACGTTCTAAATCGCCAATTTGTCTGATATAACCTTGCAACTGGTTCCTTAGCTCGGTATTTTTATAAAAAAACTCAACAACGGCCAGCCTTTCTTGAATAGGCTTTTCGTTTTTAAGTGGCATTACCATCCATTTGCGCAACATTCTGGCACCCATAGCACAAGAAGTATGGTCCAAAACATCAATTAAGGTTTTGGCGTTTTCGTTGTTGGAGCCAATGAGTTCGAGGTTTCTTATGGTAAATTTATCCAACCACATATAACGTTCTTCCTCAATACGGGAGATATTGCTAATGTGCAGCAACTGCCTATGCTCGGTTTCGCCCAAATAATGTAAAGCCACGCCTGCGGCCACAATACCTAATTGCAAACGCTCAATACCAAAACCTTTTAGTGATTTTACTTCAAAATGTTTAAGTAGTGTTTCCTGTGCGTAATCTGTTGTAAAAGCCCAATCATCAAGCGTATAGGTATAAAAACCACTCCCAAACGTTTCTGTAAAGTCTTTCGATTTTGCTTTCGAAAATATCACTTCACTAGGCTTAAAACTTTGCAAAAGTTTATCAATATACTCGGCATTACCTTGTGCTACCAAAAACTCGCCCGTAGAAATATCTAAAAAAGAAGCACCAATGGTTTGTTTTTCAAAATGCAAACAGGCTAAATAGTTATTGGATTTTTGATTAACAATATTATCGCTGTAAGCTACTCCAGGCGTAACTAATTCGGTTACACCGCGTTTAACAATTCCTTTAACGTTTTTAGGGTCCTCTAATTGATCGCAAATAGCTACTCTTTGGCCTGCCCTAACTAATTTAGGCAAATAAGTTTCTATGGAATGATGAGGAAAACCTGCCAGTTCAATATGAGAGGCAGAACCGTTTGCTCTTTTGGTTAGTACAATGCCTAAAATTTGGGAAGCTTTAATAGCATCTTCACCAAAAGTTTCGTAAAAATCTCCGACCCTAAACAGCAATAACGCACCCGGATATTTAACCTTTATCTGGTTATATTGCGTCATAAGAGGTGTCTCTTTATCTTTTATTTTTGCCAAGGAATCTAGATTTTTTGAAATGCAAAGTTAAAAATTAAAGTTAGCCGTTCTAAATTGTGGATAATTTAGCTAATGTGGAAAGGAAGAGTTGTAGATAAGATAATTAAACAGCAAAAGGTAGATGTACTTTAAAAGTACTGCCTTTTCCCAACTCGCTTTCTACTGTTATTTCGCCCCCAATTTTTTTAAGGAGCTCTTTAACTATAAACAATCCTAAGCCAGAAGAACTTTCTGAATTTGTTGGTCGGTTGTGGAGCTTTACAAATTTCTGAAAAAGCAAAGAGAGTTCTCCATCACCAATACCCGGACCTTCATCTTTAATTGCGATTAGAAAATGAGTGTCGGTACAGCTTAATGTTACGTAGATTTGTTTTTGAAACGGAGAAAACTTTAGCGCATTAGAAATTAGGTTGTAAAGTATCCGTTTCAAGAAATTTATATCTGTTTTAACGATAGATTTTGTGCCGTCAAACTTATAATTGAAATTTATTGATTTAGCTTCGGCAGTTTTTGCAAAGTCTTTCAAATTAGCTTGTACAAATTCATCTAAATCTAAATCCTCGATATAACTACTGGTAGATAATGTCTCCATATTGTTTAGCGTCTCCATCTGATCTATCAAATGAAAAACGTAGTCTAAACTTTTATTAAAAATACTAATCAATTCTTCGCTATCTGCATCCTGAGCAAAATCCTGAAAGAGATAAGAAAGCATTTTGATATTACTCAAAGGTGATTTTAAATCATGAACCAATATCTGTGTCAGCTGGTTGTTTTCTTCCATCAACACTTCTAGTGCTCTGTTTTTAGCCTCCAATTCTTCGTACTGGCTCTGTAAAGTTTCTTTGTAGTAGTTTCGGTTAAGGTATTGACTTACCCACTGGTTAAGGTAAATCAATAAATCGAGTTCTTTTTTGCTATAACCGTCACTCCTAACTTCTCTTGATGAAAAGTTTATAGTCCCAACATCTTTATTGTCAAACTTTAAAGGAATGCCTATATAGCTTTTCACCTTTAAAACATCGCAACAGATCAAATTGTTATATTTAGAGTTACCAATATCTGGCAATTCCAAAATCTTACCTTCTTTGATGGCGTGATAACAAAATGTCTCATCTAACCTTGGTATAGCAATAACATCAACTACATAAGGTAATTGTGAATATATGCTTGTTACGATATATCTGTCATCTTTTAACAAACAGATTACGCCTAACTCAGCTTTAAAAATTTTGCAAGCTGCTTTTAACAACTGTTCTAGAGAATCTTCTTCGTTTTTTAAAAGAATAGAAGTTAAATTATAAATATCATCAATTTGTTCTACTTCTGCTATTATGGAAGCCATTAATCGGTAAATTTGGTATATGATGCTTTTAGCATTGCTAATATATCAAATATATATTATTGATTTAATAATTAGTTAATTATTTGAAATACATTTAATTAACATGCTTTTAAATAGTATAAAACATTGTTGCAATACCATTTTTGGTAAATATTGATAGCTAAACATATAAACGTTTTTTGTCCAAAAAATGTTTGCCGTTTTTTAAATACTATTAGGTATGATATTAAAAACTGAATAGACTTTATTAGATTTGAAAATCATTTTAGTGTTAATTAGGCTATCTAAAACCCAACAAGCATTAATAAATTTATTAAAATCACAATTAATTAAATAAACTTTGTTTACAGGAATTATTGAAACACTAGGGAAAATTACAAAGCTTAAAGAAGAGCAAAGTAATTTACACATCACAGTTAAATCTACCATTTCAAAAGATTTAAAGATAGACCAATCTTTGGCGCATAATGGCGTTTGTTTAACAGTGGTTGGTTTAAAAGACGATGAACATAACGTAACTGCTATTTGGGAAACCTTAAAGAAAACCAACATTGGCGATCTAAAAGTTGGTGATCTGGTAAACTTAGAACGCTGCATGCAAATGAACGGCCGTTTAGACGGACACATTGTGCAAGGACATGTAGATCAAACAGCAAAATGCATCAATTTAAAAGAAACAGATGGGAGCTGGATTTTTACTTTTGAGTATGATGCCGACAAGGGAAATGTAACTGTAGAAAAAGGATCGGTATGCGTGAACGGGATAAGCTTAACGGTTGTAAATTCTTGTGATAATACTTTTTCTGTAGCGATTATCCCTTATACTTTTGAGTACACCAACCTACAAAACGTTAAAATTGGCGATTTTGTAAATATCGAGTTTGATATTATTGGGAAGTATGTTGCCAAGATGATGGGAAAATAACCCAAAGTAAGTTTGAGTTGATGAAAAATCATCAACCCAAACTATAAGTTAGTACCGTACTTAAAACTTTACCATCAAAGTCATCAATATCCGCTACCTCTTCTAAAAACAGATCCCAATCGCCATCGGCAAAAAGATTCCCTTCATACTCTTTAGTATCATCATGGTAATGAAAAAACCATTCATCGGTTTCATCTAAACCATCCACAGTATAAGAACGTACAGAAAACCCATCATCAGATATTTGAATAAGCCAATTGTTTTCAAATCCCTCAACTGCACTACTTATACCCAATTCAATCTCAAATTCAGATTCAAAATCGGGCAGGTTTTCTAAAAACTTTTTAATTGCTGTTGCTTTTACTGCATCTTCGGCAACAATTACTTCTTTATCTTCTATCAATTGATAAAACTCTAAAAGGTAATTCTGGTAACGCAACAATAAACTTCTGTAAGTAGAATTCATATTCAACAAATTTAAGATAAAAACAATCTAGTATTTTATTTATTACACTTATAAATTTAAACTACTTGCCATAATAAAAGTTTAACTACGGCAAATCAAAGCATTAGCGAAACTGAGGATATAAAAAGGAGAAATAAACCAATTCCTTTTAAAATTCATATGCTTTGATAGTTCAAAATCAAAAAATAAACCTAATTTTGCATCCCGTACAAACACATTAAAAAAGCACTATTCTTTTTTTCTTTTTAGGTGTTTAAAAACAACAAAATCCAACATGACTAAGTATATTTTTGTTACGGGGGGCGTTACATCGTCTTTAGGAAAAGGTATTATTTCCGCATCATTAGCTAAACTTTTACAAGCCCGAGGTTACCGCGTAACTATTCAAAAGTTTGATCCATATATTAATATTGATCCAGGAACTTTAAATCCTTATGAGCATGGCGAGTGTTATGTGACAGAAGATGGAGCAGAGACAGACTTGGATTTAGGCCATTACGAGCGTTTCTTAAACGTACCCACCACTCAGGCCAACAACATTACAACCGGAAGAATTTACCAAAACGTAATTAATAAGGAACGAGAAGGCGCTTATTTAGGTAAAACCGTACAAGTTGTACCTCATATTACCGATGAAATTAAGCGCAACATGCGTTTATTGGGCGAAACAGGCGATTACGATATTGTAATTACAGAACTTGGTGGAACTGTTGGTGATATCGAATCGTTACCCTTTATAGAAGCAGTTCGTCAATTCAAGTGGGAAGCTGGTTCAAACAATGCTATTGTAATCCACCTAACTTTAATTCCATACTTGGCTGCAGCCGGAGAATTAAAAACTAAACCCACACAACACTCGGTTAAGATGTTGCTGGAATACGGTATACAGCCGGATATTTTGGTTTGTCGCACAGAACACCACATCAATCAAGAAATCAAAAAGAAAATTGCGCTGTTTTGTAACGTAAATATCAATGCTGTAATTGAATCTGCTGATGCAAAAACGATATATGATGTACCGCTTTTGATGCTAAAAGAGCAGTTAGACCGTACGGTACTTTCTAAATTAAAACTTCCATTAAAAAACGAACCAGATTTAGAAAGTTGGAAAGAATTTTTAGGTCATTTAAAAAATCCAACTTCAGAAATTAAAGTTGGGCTTGTTGGTAAATATGTTGAACTACCGGATGCCTACAAATCTATTATAGAAGCTTTTATACATGCTGGTGCACAAAATGAGTGTAAGGTTAGGGTTGAGTTTATCCATTCAGAAGGGCTTACGCAAGACAATGTAAAAGCAAAACTTGGTAATTTAGATGGTGTTTTAGTTGCTCCCGGCTTTGGCGCTCGGGGTATTGAAGGTAAAATTACCGCTATACAATATATTAGAGAGAACAATATTCCGTTTTTTGGGATTTGTTTGGGGATGCAATGTGCAGTAATTGAATTTGGTAGAAATGTTTTAGGTTTAAAAAACGCCCATAGTACAGAAATGGACGAAAACACCGAAGACGATGTGATTTCTATTATGGAAGAGCAAAAGAAAGTAACATTAAAAGGTGGCACCATGCGCTTAGGATCTTACACTTGTGAACTTAAGAAAGGCACTAAAGCACATGCTATTTACGGGAAATCAAAAATCACCGAACGCCACAGACACCGCTACGAGTTTAACAATAAGTTTTTGAAGGCTTACGAAGACGCCGGAATGATTGCTTCTGGTATAAATCCAGAAAACAACTTGGTAGAGATTATAGAGCTTAAGAGTCACCCATATTTTGTTGCATCACAGTTTCACCCAGAATTAAAATCAACTGTTGCAAATCCACACCCACTTTTTGTTAAATTTGTCGCCGCTTCAATTGAACACTCAAAAAAGAAAGTTTAAAAAGAAGTATTAATAATAACTAATGGATAGAAATACGTTTACAGGATTATTCCTAATTTTAGTAATCTTAGTAGGTTCTACTTTTCTTTTAAAACCTTCATCAGAAGAAATAAAGAGAGAGAAATTTACACAAGATTCAATCGCAACAACAAAAAAGAATCCCCAAACAATTGCAAAAAAAACAGCCGTTTTAACAGATAGCGCAACAGTAACAAATACAGATACTGCACTTTCATCTGATTTATTTAAGGAGGAATTGAGCGTTTTAGAAAATAAGGCGATTAAAGTAACCTTATCAAATAAAGGTGGAAAAATAGTTAGCGTACAGGTTAAAGACGAAAAAACGTTTGATGGCAAACCGCTTATCCTTTTTAAAGCTGAAGATACCAATTTCGGTTTCGAGTATAAATCAGGAAGCCAAAACCTTAACACTTCTGATCAAGCTTTTAAAGTTGTAAGCCAAGATGCAGCAAACATTGTAATGCAGATGGCAAATAGCGATGGTTCATCTCTAAATTACACGTACACTTTAGCGGCTGATTCCAATAAAGTAGGTTTTAAAGTTGATGCCAAAGGATTTGAAAACAAAGTATCTGGCGATCAAATGGTTTTGGACTGGAACACTAAATTGTTACAACAAGAAAAAGACCTACATAACGAACGTTTAGGTTCAACCACCTATTTTCAGAAAGGTGATGGCGAGGTTGACTACTTAAGTGAAAGTAAGGACGATGAAAAAGTTTTAAATGAAGGAAAAACAAATTGGGTTTCATTTAAAGAACACTTCTTTTCTGCGGCGTTAATCGCCAAAGACGGTTTTAGCAAAGCACATATAAAAATCACCACCTTAGCAGATAGCTCTGCTGTTAAGTCTTATTCGGCACAATTATCTGTTCCGTACAAAAACAATCAGGTTAACACTTATGACCTTCAATTTTACTTTGGCTCTAATAAATTTAGCCAGTTAAAAGCTCAAGGACATGATTTAGATAAGCAAGTGAAAATGGGTTGGGGTCCTTTAAAATGGATCAATCGCTTTTTGGTACTTCCAATTTTCAACTTCTTTGAAAGCATGAATTTGGGTTACGGCTTAATCATCTTGTTGCTTACCATTATTCTTAAAACGGTACTATTGCCGTTCACTTATAAGTCATACTTATCTATGGCTAAAATGAGAGTTCTAAAGCCAGAAATGGACGAGATAAAAGCTAAGGTAGGCGAAGGTAACCAAGCGTTGGTACAACAAGAGTACATGAAACTGTACAAACAGGCTGGCGTTAACCCTTTAGGTGGTTGTTTGCCTATGGTTTTCCAGATGCCGTTTATTTTAGCCTTCTTTTATTTTTTCCCGAACTTGTTTGAGTTAAGACAAGAAAGCTTTCTTTGGATGCATGATTTATCTACTTATGATGAGTTGATTAAATTCCCAACCATTCCGCTTTTAGGCTGGAACCATATTAGCTTAATGTGTTTATTAATGACAATCTCTACATTAATTTATACCTACTTTAATAACCAAATTTCGGGTGTACAGGGGCAAATGAAGTACATTGGCTACATTACACCAATCATCTTTTTTGGCGTGTTAAATAGCTACCCAGCAGGTTTAAACTATTATTATTTCTGTGCAAATATTTTAACGTTCTCTCAGCAGTACTTCATCAGAAAGTTTGTTGATGATGATAAGATTCATGCTCAAATACAGGAAAATAAAAAGAAACCGGAAGCTAAGAAAAAAGGTGGTTTCCAAAAAAAGATGGAAGAGATGATGAGGCAACAACAGTTGAATCAACAGAAGAAGAAATAATAATTTCTAAGCTATAAAATTGAAGTTCCAGACCAAAAATCTGGAACTTTTTCAGTTAGTTACGGTGTGTGAAAATTCGGGAATCTGGGAAAGATATTCCGCTTTTAGGAAACAATTTCCCCATGTTTTACAGGTTGTTTAAAATTCCTAAAAATATTTAAAAATAAAATAAAATAAAAAAGTCCGAGTATTAAAATATATCGTAATAACTTTTAACAGCTGATGTACGTATAACTTTATTAAAGTAAGTCTTGATTAGGGTTTCAAGCTTACATCGGCAATGATTTTAAACGTTCGATTAAATGAGGCTTAAATTTGATTGTTATAAATTTTAATCCGAAGGCTAGTTAGTTTAGTATGATTAGATTTGAAAAGTTTATTGAGCATGATTCGGCATCCTTTCTGTTTAATGGTTAGTATAAAAGATATAGAATTATGGTATCGTTAGAGAAAAATAAAGAGGTGGTAAAGAAAAGGATTCTGCTAGTTGATGATGAGATTGCTATTTTAAAACTTTTGGAATTTATTTTAAAAAAGGATTATGAATTAGTAATCAAAAATAACGGATTTGATGCTTTAACTTGGTTAGATAATGGAAACATCCCTGATTTAATTATCTCTGATATGGAAATGCCTTATTTTGATGGTGCTGATTTTGTACGCTCATTAAAAGTAAGTGGATATTTTAGAGATGTACCTGTAATTGTGCTTTCCGGTTCAGATTCATTAGAAAATATTAAAACGCGAATCCCCTATCCTATCAACGATTTAATATCAAAGCCATTTAATCCTTCAATTTTAAAAGATAAAATTAAAATTATACTAAATTAGCGAATGCAATTTACGAATGTTAACGTTGAAGACCACTTCAAATCAAATTCTTCGATTAATATTCTTTATTATGGCATTAGCTTTAAAGAAGGAATTGAATCATTTTTCTCGAATACAGAATTCACGATAAACCAAGCTGATACTTTATCAGAGTTAAAAAAACGCACACACGCTATTTCTTTTGATGATATCAATACCATTATTTTATTAGAAGTGGAACCAACCACTTTTGAAGATATACAAACTTACGTATCGGCACTCAAAAGCAATTTCCTTACAAAAAACTTAATAACTATCTTTTTGTTAACAGAACCTAGCCCTGCTATTGTTAAAAAAGCAATGGAGCTTGGCATAAGTGACTGTTATATTAATCCTGTGCCTTTTGATGATTTAAAAGAGCGGTTAAAATTCTTAAGTTTTTATAAACTGCTAAGATCTCAAGTCAACCAGTTATCACAAGTGCCCGTTATCGAGTATTATATGCCCGTAAGTAAAAGGCTTTTGGATATTTTACTCTCCAGTATATCGTTAATTATATTATTTCCTTTTTTTTTAATCGTCTCGATATTAATCAAGTTAGATTCTAAAGGGCCAGTTTTTTACACCAGCAAAAGAGTTGGAACGGGTTATAAAATATTTGATTTCTATAAATTTAGATCAATGCGAGTTGGTGCAGATGCTGAAATAGCTAGCCTAGCTCATAAAAATCAATATAGTGATGCCTCATTTTTTAAGATAGAAAATGATCCTCGGGTTACCAAACTTGGTGCATTTTTAAGAAACAGCAGTATCGACGAACTCCCTCAGCTTTTAAATGTATTAAAAGGTGATATGTCTTTGGTTGGCAATCGTCCGCTCCCACTTTACGAAGCAGAACAATTAACCACTAACGAATGGTCAATGCGATTTTTAGGTCCGGCCGGGCTTACTGGGCTATGGCAAATCAGTAAACGTGGTAAAAAAGAAATGTCTGACCATGAACGTAAAAAACTCGACAATTTTTACGCAAAAAACTACTCTATGTGGTTAGATCTAAAAATTATTTTAAAAACGGTACCAGCATTGGTTCAAAAAGAAAAGGTTTAAGAAATTAACCGTTCCAAACGAATTTATTCCATAAAAAATAACGTACAGCTTCCTATCTACAACTAATTTTATAGGTTTGCCTAATAAATATTAGTTTAAAGAATTCAACATCTAAAAAATGTCCATAAAATCAGTACCAGTAACCATACTTACCGGATTTTTAGGTTCTGGAAAAACAACACTCCTTAATCATATTATCAAAGAAAACCCCGGAACTAAATTTGCCATTATTGAAAATGAGTTTGGAGAAATCAACATTGATAGCGAATTGGTAGTAAAAACAGATGAAAATATCTTTGAATTATCAAACGGATGTATCTGCTGTTCGTTAAACGGCGATCTGTTCGAGGTGCTCAATAAATTGGTTATAGGCCCTTATGATTATGATCATTTAATTATTGAAACCACGGGTATTGCAGATCCTTCGGCAGTTGCTGCCACTTTTTTAACCGACTATAATATACAAACGGCCTTTAAACTTGATGGAACTGTTTGTTTAATAGACGCTGTAAATGTTTTAGAGGTTATTGGTACCGAAGAAGAAGCTGCAAAACAAGTTTTATTTTCGGATTATATTATATTCAATAAATCAACCAATGTTGATGAAAATACATTAAAAACTATTGGCCAAACCATAAAACAGATTAACCCTTTAGCAGATTACGAATTTACAGATTATGCAAAGGTTAATACTCATAAGATACTTGACTTAAAAGCTTACGATAAAAAGAGGACAGCGCTAAAACTTAGTTTCTCCAGCCCTCAAAACAATAACATCTTCAATATCCCAACGGAATATAAGCATCACGAAATTGTGTCGCAAAGCTTTATTTTTAAGCAAAGTTTCGATCTATTAAAGCTTAGGCACTATTTCGCAGTGATGTTAGCTATACAAGGAGCATGGTTTTATAGAATAAAAGGTATTTTATACATCGAAGGATTAAATAGAAAGTTGATTATACAGTCTGTTAAAGGCTCGCCCGTATTTACCGACGGTGACGAATGGAACCCCGATGAACCCAGAGAAACTAAGCTTGTTTTTATCGGTAAAAAACTTAAACGAGAGGTATTAGAAAAAGGATTAGCGCAGTGTTTTTTTAAATCGTAGATTGAGCACATTAAATTAATCGACTTTTTAAGAAAATTTGAAAAGCTTTGCTTAGTGTTGCGTGTACAATAAGTAAATTTTACTATTTTTATCCTAAAATAAATCCTAAACTCACAAAAGAAGATAATGATACTAATTGCAGACGGGGGCTCCACAAAAACCAGTTGGACACTAATTCAAGATGATGGAAAAAAGGTAATGTTTAATACTGAGGGCTATAATCCATATTTTTCTAATACGGAATATATTATAGATTCTATGAAAAAGAATATGCCCTCTGATTTACCAGTAGCAAAAATCAAAGAAGTTAACTACTATGGGGCCGGAGTGCACAACGACGAAAAGGCTGCGATAGTTGCAAGTGCAATGAAAGTGATTTTTCCGGTTGCTAAAATTAACATCGGACATGATTTGTTAGCAGCCGCTAGAGCTTTATTAGGAAACAAAAGAGGCTTTGCCGCAATTTTGGGTACAGGAACAAATACTTGTATTTACGACGGTGAAGGTATTGAAATGAGTATCGATTCTTTAGCATTTATTTTAGGTGATGAAGGTAGCGGTTGTTACATCGGAAAAAAACTTTTAGGTGATTATATAAGAGGCTATATGCCGAAAAACGTGAGAGACTCTTTTTGGGAGACTTTTAAACTAACACCCGATGATATTTTAGAGGCAGTTTACACACAGCCTTTGCCAAACAGATTCTGTGCAAGCTTCAGTAAATTTGTATATGATATAACACTAAATCTTGAATACTCAAGAGGTCTGGTAAGAACATCTTTTGAAGATTTTTTCAAAAACTTGGTAAGCCATTATCCAAACTATAAAGAACTTGAATTCAATTGTATTGGATCAGTTGCCTATAACTTTAGAAATGTTTTAGAAGAGGTTGCTACAGAGTACGGAATGAAGGTTGGAAAAATCATCCGTTCTCCTATAGATGATTTAGTGAAATTTCACTTAGAAAACTTTAATCAGAAACAGGCTTAAAAATTTTAAAAAGCAAACGGGCTGCAAATAATTTAGCAGCCCGTTTTGGGTTAATCATAGTTTATATTTTCAATTAGTTCCTTTGAATTTTAAGTCCTAATTTAAGGCTATCAACAGTGGTGGCATTGTTATAAAATCCTTTTGCCCAAATGGTATAAATTTTACCACTTTCAATCATCACGCCGTTTTCTGCTCCAGTATTTCCAGAACCTGTTTGGGTAGTTACACTAAAATTATATTTCTTGCCTCCAGGGATCTCAACAAATTTAGAATGCTTTTTGTAAGCTACATCACTAACTAAAGTTGAATCTACACCGTAGTTAAGCTTTAAAGCAGGTGCACCCACACTTAAATTTAAAAAACGTATTTGTGCTTTTCCTGTTGTAGGATTTGTTAAAGAGTCGGTTATCGTTAAAAATTCATGGCTGGGAGCCTCTCCTACTACATATACCGAATAAATTTCTCCCGGCTTTGCCAACAAAGTTCCTGTTCTTAGCGTATCTGTTGTTTCGTCTTTGTAAATCCCGATACGGCGTGAGCCAGTGTAAATGTCGAAATATGGTAAACGCTCAGTAAAACTAAATGAATCATTGTTCACCAATCTGTTATCAATAACAAAATCAAAATTTTCTAAATTTGGTGATGCATTAATTACGGATAGCCATGCAGAATTGGGCGCAGTATTATTATCTTTCAAACAAGAAGTCAAGGAAAATACGGCCAATAATATCGCTAATACACCAATCTTTCTATTTCTCAAACTTTTCATAACTGTTAATTTTAAATTTTTAATCATTATTAATTCCTGTGTTCTAACTACCTTAACGCAGCAAGTGTACAATACGCTACAAAAAAAAACAATTTAAATTAACACTAGTAAAATATCCCTAGACCATACGCTGCTATAACCATGTTTACCATATTAATTTATGTTTAACATGATATTTCTTAAAGTATTGTTACGTCCTATCTTAATTGCACTCAAAATAAAATAAAAAGCTATTGCGATTAATATTTTTTAACGATACATTTAAATACAACCTAAATAGTTAAAACAATAAGATGATTAAACGTAGAGATTTCTTGAAAACCACAGCCTTGACCACCACGTTAGCAGTTGGTTTACCTCAAATTGTAAGTGCTGCAATACCAGAAACTGCAACATCAAGACTAAAACTAAGTACAGATGAAATAATCCTTTTCCAAGGAGATTCTATCACCGATGCCGGAAGAAAGAAGGCCAATACAGATTTTAGTACTATGGATAACTTAGGCTATGGCTACGCTTTGCATGCTGGCGCAACTTTACTTAACAACCAGCCATCAAAAAACCTGCATATTTATAATAAAGGAATTAGTGGAAACAAAGTTTACCAACTGGCAGAACGTTGGGATAGCGATTGTTTGGACTTAAATCCAAGTTTATTAAGCATTTTGATAGGAGTTAATGATTATTGGCATAAACACAGCGGAAAATACGATGGTACAGTTAAGGTTTATGAAAACGATTTAACAGCACTGTTACAACGGACTATAAAAAAGCTTTCTAATGTAAAGCTGGTAATTGGCGAGCCGTTCGCAGTGAAGGGTGTAAAGGCGGTAGATGATTCTTGGTATCCAGAATTTGACGAATACAGAGCTTCAGCTAAAAAAATCGCCAAAGAATTTAACGCTATTTTTGTTCCATACCAAGCAGTATTTGACGAGGCATTAAAAAGTGCTCCTGGAACTTATTGGACCAAAGACGGTGTTCATCCAAGTTTAGCAGGTGCTAAATTAATGGCTGAAGCATGGCTTAAAGCCACCAAGTTAGGTTAGTAAAGAAAATCAGATTTAATCCTACCAGCTAATGATCGAAAAATTGAATTTTAAAGAAATCCTTTCAGTAACCATGGTGCTGTTCGCGATTATTGATATTTTAGGTTCAATCCCATTGATTATTGATTTACGACGTAAAGCTGGCGGACATATTCAATCAGAAAAAGCAACTTTAGTATCATTATTACTGATGTTGCTTTTTTTATTTTTAGGAGAAGCCTTATTGAAAGTCATAGGGTTAGATATCTCATCCTTTGCCATCGCCGGATCCATTGTTATTTTCATTATTGCCATGGAAATGGTTCTTGGAATCAATTTTTTTAAGGAAGAAATCCCAGAAACAATTTCTATTGTTCCTTTGGCATTTCCACTTATAGCAGGTGCGGGAACAATGACCACGCTGTTGTCTCTTAAGGCAGAATATGCCACCATAAATATAGTTATCGGCATATTTGTAAATCTTCTGTTTGTATATGCCGTTTTAAAAAACTCTCAACGAATAGAAAGGCTATTTGGCCCAACTGGGCTACATATTCTTAGAAAAGCGTTTGGAATCATTTTACTAGCTATTGCCGTTAAAATGTTCAGAAACAACACTGGATTTTAATTTATTACAATACCAATCAACTTCACTCCAAAGCTCGCTCTTTGGTTTGCTAATTTTTTTTATTTCACAGCAGTCTTAAAATCAAAGGAATGGTTTTTTGCTTCTGTTCAAACCTAGCATCTCTTTAGATTAAGCCCAGTGCTTAAACATATCCACATTTAGCTATTTATCCACCTTATTTAAAGCATCGCATTAAATTAACGAAATTAGCTTTCCATGCTCGTTTCAATCACTTTAGTTAGGTATTCAAAAGCACTTGTACCCTTTGCTTTTATAGCAATGGCAATACACCGTTTACCGCTGTATTTCAATTCGAAAATTAGCTTTTGGAAACTTTTAGGTTGTGGTAAAAACGGAACTTTCGACATTAATCCAGATTTTCAACAATGGGGTTTATTGGCTGTTTGGCAAACAAAAGCTGACTTTGACGAATTTCAAGAAAAATCACTCATTGCAAAATGGTGGAGAATATTTTGTTTTGACCAATCTTATATCCTTTTAGAACCTACTTCTTCTCATGGAAAATGGAGTGGGAAAGAACCTTTTGGCAACCCAAAAATCAGACAAGCAAAAGGAAGACTTGCAGTACTTACAAGAGCTACAATTAGACCAAATAAATTAAAAAACTTCTGGAGAAACGTTCCGCCAGTTGCTTCAATTATGGGCAAATCCAAAGGCTTTATTACATCAATTGGAATTGGAGAGGCGCCATTTTTTATGCAGGCAACTTTCTCTATTTGGGAAACTGTAGACGACGTTGTGAAGTTCGCTTACAAAGATGAAGAACACGCGAAAGTAGTAAAGCTAACTCGTGATGAAGGTTGGTATAGCGAAGAGCTTTTTGCGAGATTCATTATCCTTGAAACACATGGAAAACTGATAAAAGCATAAAAAAAATTGAGGTAATAACATTGAAACAAAAACACCTTAGTGTATTTTATTTTTAAAATATTTACAAATTATGAGAATTGTTGCAGAATTACCACACCCAGAATGTAAGATCACCATCTTTTCTATGAACAATAAATACATCATCAAATTTGAGCAAGGCGCTATTGAGCAAACATACAAATTAGCCGAGATGGATATTTTAAATGGTATCGATGGGGTGTTTGAAGTTATTGATGAAGCGTTCATAAAATCGGTAATAGAAAACTTCAAGACAATGAGGTCTGAATTTATAGCTACTTACAATAGACATAACTAAACAATTAGATAAAGTACATAAAATACTTAAAAATAGATAGTTAAATTTTATTTAATGTTTTATCAGAATATAATTTGGGAATACTGAAATTATCTTACGAATACAAACAGGAATATACTAAACATTAGATTGAGATAAAACTTATAAATTCCTAATAAATAGACTATTGATTATTAGATAAAAATATTATTTGGCTTAGGATAACTGCGAAATATAAACTAAGTCTAGCGTAAAACACCGTTCATAGCTATTGGTTGATAACTATAGTTAAAGATTAAGATTTAACGCTCGAACATTTTAACAGAGCATTCACAAATAGAATTAACAAGAAAATAAACACATGTTAAATACTGGTTTTTCATTATAAAAAAACCGATGGCCAAGGTTTATATAATTTTAGCTTTGTTGCCCCTATTTTATGATGAGCAAAATAATTTGACAAAACAAACTTCATAGCTAGCGGCAATCTAAAACAACCTTAGTGTGTTTTTTTTATATTAATTTAAAAACTAAGTACTTATCTAATAGGATTAATAAAATACCGAAAAACTATTTTATAAAATGGCGAATAAAAATATTTACCTAATTAGGCACACGGAAACCTACAACCCAAACAAGCTATGTTTTGGTCAATCGGAAATGCCTTTAGAGGAAAATTTCACTGTACAGTTTGATTGGATTAGAGAGCGATTACAACTTAATAATAATACGATTTATTACAGCAGCAATTTAAGGAGGTGCGCCAAATTAGCTAGCTATTTAAGTGACGATAAATTCACAGTTGACCAACGAGTTTCGGATTTAAATTACGGCGTATGGGAGATGATGGAATGGGCTAAAATCCCCACAAAAGAATTAACCGCTTGGAACGGAGATTTTGTAAATTATAGGATCAAAAAAGGAGAATCATTTTTAGATTTACACGAAAGAGCTATTGATTTTTACGAGGAGACAGTTTCCAATAACGAATCAGAAAATATTGTACTGGTAACGCATGCTGGAGTAATTCGCTCTATTGTTTCATATGTTTTGGAATTTCCGTTAGAAAAGGTTTTTAACCTACAGATTGATTATAGCAGTTTATCTAAGTTAAGCTACAGCGAAGAATTAGCATTAAGCAGTATCTCATTTCTAAATCTCACGGCAGAACATTTAAAAACCGTTACTAAAGATTAACCGATTTTAAGCGTACTACCCTTTCCATCTTCGCTTATGATTACGTTCGCCATATTTGCAAACAAACCATTTTCTACAACACCAGGAATTGCATTCATTTTTACAGATAATTCAGCGGGATTTTCAATTTTATAAAACTTACAGTCCACAATATAATTCTGATTATCTGTCACTAACAATTCATCGTCCTTATAACGCAGTTTAGGCACACAACCCAAGGCTTTAAGTTGAAAGATGGTGATTTCCTTTCCGAAAGGCGTAACTTCAACCGGAACAGCGAAATCACCTAAGTAATCCGACCCTTTGGCCGCATCGGCGATGATTACATAAAATTCGGTTACAGAAGCAATAATTTTTTCTCGCAACAAGGCGGCGCCACCACCTTTGACTAGGTTTTTACGAGCGTCAAACTCATCCGCACCGTCAATGGTAACGTCAATTTTAACAACGTCTTCAATAGGCAATAATGGGATATTTAATGAAATTGCTAATTCTTCAGTTGATTTAGAAGTGGGAACTCCTTTTATGTGCAAACCATTTTTAACCATTTCACCAATCTTCATAATAGCGAAATAGGCTGTTGAACCGGTCCCTAAACCTACAATCATTCCTTCTTTAACGTACTTTGTTGCTTCTTCGCCTATTAATTGTTTTGGATTCATTTCTTTTAGCTTTTTAGGGGTTAGGTTTTTAGGTGGTCAGTTTACTGAGTTTTCAAATGGTCTAAGTAAAATCTTGATTATTTGTATTTTTATCGACTACAAAGCAATTGTCATTTTTAATATATCGTAGGATTTTCCTTTATGGTTAATTTGGAAATCGTTTTTCACGAATTCGAAACCATATTTAAGATAACATTTTTCTGCCGCCAAATTATTCTGAAGTAAAAACAAATCCATCCTTTTAATAGCTAGCATACGTTTCGCTTCGTGGTTCAGTAGTTCTATCAAAGTTTGTCCTAAACCTTTTCCCCTACGTTCGCTTTCACCGATGATTAAATGACCTAATCTTGCTGAATCAGCATCTTGAGGGATAATTTCACCGTAAGCAACTGGTTTTTCGTTTTCGTCAATTCCTAAATAAATAAGTCTATCAGGATGTTTGAGGATATAATTCTCCAGCTGATCTGTTGAAAGTGGATATTTAAAACCAATCCCAGCGAATTTCAGCATGGTATCCTCGTCAATAATCCAATCAACCAGTATCTGAAAATGTTCTTTTTTAAACTGAACTAACCTCATTAAACCTATTTGTGAGATGCTCCCTATCGTCAACATGACGGCTTCTTTTTATGAAAATCATCCCGATGAACTAAAACAACACATACATAAGACTAATGAACTAAATCACTTGGCCTTCCGTTTTTAAATGCTTTACGAGTACTTAAGCCCAAAAGCTCAAACATCGCCATGTCGTCTTTAAAATCAGGATTTGGAGTAGTTAACAGTTTATCGCCGGCAAAAATAGAGTTTGCACCTGCCATAAAGCAAAAAGCTTGCTCTAAAACACTCATTTCATTTCGTCCTGCGGATAAACGCACTGCACTGTTAGGCATAATAATTCTTGCAGTAGCAATCATACGCACCATATCCCAAATCTCTACTCTTGGCTGATCTGCCAATGGCGTACCTTTTACCGGAACCAAAGCGTTTACCGGAACAGATTCTGGGTGTTGTGGCATATTTGCTAAAACCTGCAACATGGCTACCCTATCGTTAACAGTTTCACCCAAACCAATAATTCCGCCACTGCAAACTGTTAAATTTGCTTTACGCACATTTTCAATAGTCTGCAACCTGTCGTCGTAAGTACGGGTTGAAATAATCCTGCTATAATCCTCTTCAGACGTATCTAAATTGTGGTTATAAGCATATAAACCCGCATCAGATAAACGTTGTGCTTGGTGCGCATTCAACATCCCTAAAGTACAGCAAACCTCCATATCCATGTTGTTTACGGCGGTAACCATATCAATAACCTTATCAAAATCACGGTTGTCTCTAACCTCTCTCCAGGCTGCTCCCATACACAATCTTGATGCGCCGCCGTCTTTAGCTTTCTGTGCTAAATCAATCACCTCCTCAACCTTCATCATTGATTGCACTTCCACGTCTGTATGGTAACGAGCTGCTTGTGGACAATACGAACAATCTTCCGGACAACCACCTGTTTTAATAGAGATTAGGGAGCTTATTTGAACTTCCGAATAATCTTTATTTTCACGTTGTATGGTAGCAGCTTCATAAACTAAATCTAAAAATGGTTTATTATAAATAGCTAGAATTTCTTCTTTGGTCCAGTTGTGTTTTGTTGTTTGCATGTGTTAAGTTGTTGAAAAGTCAAGGGACAATGGTCATTAGTCCATTGACTTATTATTAAAGCAATTATAGTAATAATTTAGAGGCTAAACCCAATAAAAGTAAAAATCCGAAAACATCGGTAAACGTTGTAATAATAATAGACGAAGCAATTGCAGGATCAATCCCTACCCTTTTTAAAATTAAAGGGATGCCAGCTCCCGTTATACCTGCAATCAACAAATTACCGGTCATGGCTATAAATATCACCATCCCCAGCATCAAATTATCATCATAAAAATAGGCAAAAAGACAAACGATAAATCCGTTAATAGCACCGTTAATTAGTCCAACCGTAAGTTCTTTTACAACGGTACGGTAAGCTTGGTGATCTGTCAAATCACTTAAAGTAATTCTACGGATGGTAACCGCAAGCGCCTGTGTGGCAGCGTTACCTCCCATTCCAGCAATAATAGTCATGTAGCCTGCTAAAACCACAATTTTAGTAACGGTAGGCTCAAAATATCTAATCACGGAAGACGCTAAAAAAGCAGTCCCTAAATTTAAAACAAGCCAAGGCAAACGAGATTTTACCGCATCAACCCAGTTACCACTTAACTCCTCGTCTTCAGAAACACCAGAAAACTTTAAAATATCTTCTGTATTTTCTTCTTCCATAACGTCAATCACGTCATCAAAGGTTACTCGCCCCAGCAGTCTCATATTTATATCTACAACTGGGATACTGGTTAGGTTATACTGAGAAATTAAATCGGCCACCTCTTCCTGGTCTGTATCGGCTTTAACATAAACAAATTCAGAATTTACCAGATCAGAAACTTTAGCGCTAACCTTGCTTTTAATAATATCTTTTAATGACACGATGCCTTTCAAAACATCGAAATGATCGACAACGTAAATGGTATAAAACTCCTCTATTTCTTCACTTTGTAGGATAATTTGATCGATTGCCTGTTTTTTGGTCATTTCGGCATCCACCTTAATTACCTGCGTGTTCATTAACCCACCCGCGGTATCTTCTGCATAAGTCATCAGGTTACGGATATGAACCGCGTCCTCTTTGTCCATGTCTTCCAGAATCTCATGCTGATCGTCTTTATGCATCTGCGAGATGATGTCTGTAGCATCGTCGTAATCGAGTTCTTCTACAATTTCTTGACGCTTTTCTGGTTCTAGATCAACTAAAAGTTCTGCGGGATGCGCCTCTTGGCTCATTTCAGAAATCACATCTGAAGCAACGTCTACAGGCAGTAGGTTGATGATTCTTTTTTGAGCTTCTAGCGGAATTGACTCAAATAAAATTGCAATTTCTGATGCATGATAATCCTGAACCAACAACAAAAGTTCCTGCTCATCTCCCTCCAATGCCTGTTTGATCTTCAGGATGTCGGTTTTGTCAATATCAAAGGATTGCATGAACGCGAAATTAAATTTAATGGTTTAGAAATTTGCATTTTTTAGAATTTAAATTTCGGTTACAAACGCTATTTTTTTGCGTTAACTAATCTAGTACTGTAAGAAAATCGTCATATCCGTTTAAATCAGGGCGTCGTGGAACACCTCAGCCCTATTACTCAAACATTTATCCAAATAATATTTTGTTTTTAATAGATTTAGCCCCTATATTCGCAACATCATTTGGTTGAGATACCAAAATCAATGCCTCTAACACAGGTCTTGATTTATAAAGAAGTGGCGAGAGATTAGGCTCACAGACCCACTGGCAACCCTTAGCATAAAAGAGAAGGTGCCAATTCCTAGCCCGAAAGGGGGATATAAATTTTTGAGACATGAAAAAAAACAACATTCCATCTCTGTTAAGTACCTTACTTAAAGGTCTACGACTTAAAATGCTACAATCGGTTAGTTCTTGTTGTATGTGTTTTTCTATGTGTTAATATTATATTTGGCTTTAAGCCGATTTAAAATTGCACACCCATCAAATTAACTTCAAATTATTCATCTTTTAAAACAATTTAACAATGTCAACTGAAAATCTAAAATTCGAAACTTTACAGATACACGCAGGACAAGAACCTGACCCAACTACCGGTTCAAGAGCGGTTCCGATTTATCAGACCACTTCATTCAACTTCAAAAACTCTGAACATGGAGGTAATCTTTTCGCTTTAAAAGAATTCGGAAATATTTACACCCGTATCATGAACCCTACTACGGATGTTTTTGAAAAAAGAATAGCCGCATTAGAAGGTGGAGTTGCAGCGGTAGCTACTGCATCTGGAATGGCTGCTCAATTTTTAGCTTTGAACAATATTTTAGAAGCTGGAGATAATTTTGTGACCAGTCCGTTTTTATACGGCGGAAGCTATAATCAATTTAAAGTAGCTTTCAAGCGTATAGGAATTGAGGCAAGGTTTGCCGAAAACGATAAAGGAGCAAGCATTGAAAAGCTTATTGATAGCAAAACAAAAGCGATTTACGTTGAAACCATTGGCAATCCAGAGTTTAGCGTTCCAGATTTTGAAGGAATTGCAGCTGTAGCTAAAAAATATGATATTCCTCTTGTAGTAGATAACACTTTTGCAGGTGGCGGTTACCTTTTCCGTCCGTTTGAACATGGCGCACACGTAATAGTACATGCAGCTACCAAATGGATCGGCGGACACGGAACCAGCATTGGAGGTGTAGTTGTTGACGGTGGAAATTACAACTGGGGCAATGGCAAATTCCCTCAATTCTCTGAGCCATCTGAAGGTTACCACGGATTGGTTTTCAATGATGTTTTCGGAAGCAAAGGGCCTTTCGGTAATATCCAATTTGCCATTAGAGCTCGTGTTGAAGGATTAAGAGATTTTGGTCAGGCAATTTCGCCTTTCAACTCTTTCTTACTGTTGCAAGGAATCGAAACTTTGTCTTTACGTATGGAGCGCCACATCCAAAACACACAGGCAATTGCTGAGTGGTTAGAAAAACACCCAAGTGTAAAAAGCGTAAACTACCCAGGCTTGACCAGTAGCCCTGCGCATGAAAATGCTAAGAAATACCTTAAAAAAGGATTTGGCGCTGTATTGAGTTTCGAATTAGAAGGCGGAAAAGAAAGTACTGCTAAATTTGTTGATAATCTAAAGATGATTAGCAATTTAGCTAACGTAGGTGACACTAAAACATTAATTATACAACCTGCTATTACTACGCATCAACAATTAACAGATGCAGAACAATTAGGATCTGGTGTTACACCAACGTTATTAAGGTTATCTGTTGGTATTGAACATATTGATGATATCAAAGCAGATATAGAACAAGCTTTAGCAGCAGCTAAATAATTGGTTAAACAATTTTAGAGAAATTCATAGAACTAAAAGCTGTGAGGTTACTTACAGCTTTTTAAATCCTTTTGATATACGCTAAATAAAATTCAAGAATAGCATAATGAGTAAAAAATTAAATATAGGTTTGTTTGGGTTTGGCGTAGTGGGACAAGGTTTGTACGACATCACCGTAAGCCGGAATTTAAACTTAGAGTTCAAGAAAATTGCGATTAAAGATCCTTCTAAAAAAAGAACCTTACCTGCCGAACTTTTCACAACCGACCAGTGGGAAATACTGAATGACCCAGAAATCAATACCATTATTGAGTTGATCAACGATGCAGATGCGGCTTACGAAATTGTGTCTTTTGCACTAAAAAACGGTAAAAATGTAGTATCGGCCAATAAAAAAATGATTGCCCTGCATTTGGAGGAATTGGTTCAAATACAGCGAGATAATGGCACTTCGCTACTTTACGAAGGTGCAGTTTGTGGCAGTATCCCCATTATTAGAAATTTAGAGGAATATTATAACAACGAATTATTGTACGCCGTAAGTGGTATTTTCAACGGTTCGTCTAATTACATACTTTCTAAGGTATTTAACGAAAACCAAAGCTATAATGACGCGTTAAAAAAAGCTCAGGAATTGGGTTTTGCCGAAACTGACCCTACATTGGATGTTGGGGGTTATGATGCCAAATACAAAGTTGCCATTGCTACTGCTCATGCTTATGGTTTATTTGTAAATCCAGATGATATCTTAAATATCGGTATCCAAAACTTACAGAACAGCGATTTACAATATGCGAAGGAAAAAGGTCAGAAACTAAAATTGGTTCCAGTTGCAAAAAAACAGAACGATAGCGAAGTGAGCATTTACGTTTTGCCCAAATTGGTTAAGAAAGAAGATTTTCTGTTCAACGTAGAAAACGAATACAATGGAGTAAGCGTACAGGCTGCTTTCGCCGATCAACAGTTTTTCTTCGGAAAAGGCGCTGGAGGTCATCCAACAGGTGCGGCGGTTTTTTCTGATATTTCTGCGCTCCGTTATGATTACCGTTACGAGTACAAAAAATCATTGATTGAAGAAAAGATAAAATTCAATAATGAGGAAATTATTCAGGTTTATTTAAGATTTAATGCAGAAAGTTTAGTTAAAAAACTGCCATTTATTGATATTGAAGAACGTTTCTCTTGTAAACAGTATCATTATGTAGTAGGTTCTATTAAGTTGGACGATATCTTTAAAGCAAAAAGACTGATTTTAGATGACGGTGCTTTTATTGCCGATACCGGAAATTATGTTTCGGAAAAAGCGGTGGAAGTTATTGAAGAAGTATGCAGTAATATAGATTAATATCTTTCATTTTTATGATGATGAGCCCCTTTGTTATTTTTAACAGAGGGGTTTGTTTTTTATGCATAATCGCAAAGCAAAATGGTGGGTAACAGTTTTTTCGACAACTTCTAATAGGCTTATTTCAGCCATTTTTGATGAATTGGCTGAAATAAGCCTATTCTCTTTAAAGTAATTTCGCTAACATCTTTAAAAAATAAGTCTAAAACAATAATTGGTCAAAATAAGCCAATTTCAATAAATTGGTCAAAATAAGCCAATTATTAAAAAAAATGTATCTTTATAAAAAAGAATAATATGGTAGCGGTAATAACAGGAGATATCATCGACTCCAAAAAGGTTAAACCAGAAATTTGGCAACAAAGGTTAAAAGAATATTTTTCCACAACTACAAAAGATGCTACAAAATGGGAAATATACCGAGGAGATAGTTTCCAAATAGAAGTACCTGTGGAAAAAGCATTAGAAGTAGCCTTGTGTATAAAGTCGTTGATCAAGTCTAGCAGCTTAATTGATGTACGAATGTCGATTGGAATTGGAGATAAAAGTTTTAAAGGAAAAAAAGTGACCGAATCCTCTGGTACAGCACATATCAATTCGGGCGAAAGTTTTGAGAAATTAAAAAACCATACGCTGATCATCAAAAGTCCATTCCTAGAATTTGACGAATACTTCAACTCTATATTAAAATTGGTAAGTTTTATCAGCAATAGCTGGAAACCAGCCACTTCAGAAACCATATTTTTCTCGTTAGTCAACAGAAGTTTGATGCAGAAAGAGATTGCAAAAAAGCTACAGAAAGATAATACCACTATAAATAAGGCTCTTAAAAGAGGTGCTTATGATGAGATGATTGAAATTGTAGATTTATTTGCAAAAAAGATTACAAAATGTTTGAATTAATATTGAAAATCACACTAGCGCATTTATTGGGAGATTTTGTATTTCAAACCAATAAAATGGTGCAAGATATCCAAGATAAAAAATTCAGATCACTGTATCTTTATGCCCACATTGTAATCCATTTACTTTTAATTTTAATTGCAACAGGTTTCGATAAAAAGTACATCATAGCTTCAATAATATTGGCGTTATCGCATTTTGCAATAGATGTTATTACAAAAGTTTTTCTCAAAAACAGCATCAGTACCATCAGTAATTTTTTATTAGATCAGTTTTTACACGTTATTGCAATTGCTGTTTTTATTAAGCATTTTTATAACTACAATATCGATTTAAACCAGATATTTAGCAACCAAAACTACCTGCTCGTTATAGCTTTGATAAGCTTAACCTATGTATCGTCCATATTAATTAAAAAAATAATTGAGATTTTTAACTATCCATTACCCAACGGCGGATTAAAAAACGCAGGTAAATACATAGGCATGTTAGAGCGCTTATTTGTATTCGGTTTTATTGTGACTTCCTTTTGGGAAGGAATTGGATTTTTATTGGCTGCAAAGTCAATATTTAGATTTGGAGATCTAAAAGAAAACAAAGACATTAAGTTAACGGAGTACATATTAATTGGCACCTTATTAAGTTTTGGAGTTGCCATATTAATCGGCTTGCTTTACTTAAAGATAAAAGTAATCTTATAAAATCAATTTAATTAAACAATCAATCCACCACAATAATGAAGGACTCTGCATCCCTTCCTATAGCAATAGTTTTAATTCAATCCTCTGAACTTTCGTTCCTAACCTAACATTAAATAATATCTACTTTTCTAAAAACTATCGTAAAAAAATATTTCTTAAACAGAATTGCTATTCTAGAAATTAAAACTATCTTTGTTAGTGAACGCTAACTAATAGTTTTATCTATTTAATATCTATATGGGAAATTTTACGGATAGGCAAATAGAAATTATAGAAGCCGCAACAGCCCGAATTGATAAATACGGCATCCAAAACCTTACTATAAAAAACTTGGCAGCCGATATAGGCTTGTCAGAACCGGCCCTATATCGTCATTTTGCAAGTAAAAATGAGATCTTACTGGGTTTGCTAAACTATTTCATCGCAGAAATGAAAAACCGTATCCAAGGCATTGCTATGAATCCAAACAACACGGAAGGAAATAATTTAAGAGCCATTTTTAATTCTCAATTACTGGCGTTCACAAATAAACCAGCGATAGTAAGTGTGATTTTTGCAGAAAGCATTTTCCATTTTGATGATGGCCTGAGTGCTAAAGTAGCCGAGATTATGGACCTCATGCACAAATACGTTAGCGATAATATTAAAAGCGGACAAGAATCTGGTAAATACAGCAAGCTCATCGGTGTTTCCACACTTACCACTATAATTATCGGTTCCATACGCTTAACCGTTCTCAAATGGAAATTGTCCGGACATAAATCTAATCTACTAAAAGAAGGAAACGCTGTTTTAGACGGCATCTTAAAAATGATTGAAAACAAAAACTAAAAAATCATGAAAAAAGTATTTTTATTAGCGTTAAGCGCTATCATTTTGTCGAGCTGTGGTAACAACTCGACAAAATCACAAAACAACCAAGAAAAAGTAAGTAGCGAAGAACATCACCATGATGAAGAAGCTAATGCTATTCAATTAAATCATGGCGAAAAATGGGTGGTAAATAACGAAATGAAACCTTTTGTTTTAGAAGGAGAAAACCTCGTAAATGGTTATTTGGAGAATAACGATACAGATCACAAAATACTTGCGGAAGAAATAAAGGCACAAAATAGCATGTTGGTAAAAAGTTGCACCATGAAAGGCGAAAGTCATGAAGCACTACACAAATGGCTTCATCCGCACTTAGAACTGGTAAAAACCTTAAAAACAGAGACTGATAAAGCGAAAGCGTCAGAAATCATTCTTCAACTGCAACAATCCTATCAAACATACCGTCAGTACTTCAATTAACTAATACCTTAAAACAATGGAAAAGCAAAAGAAATTTTCCGTACTACACCGAGTTCTGCATTGGGTAATGGCTATAGCAATGCCTGTGTTATTTATCACTGGGTTTTTGCGGATGTATTGGATGAACAAAAATGGCATCGTGTCTATCATCCAAAGTAAAACAGAAACCACTCCCCTTTCAAAAGATCAAATGGTTAGTATCACAAAAGCAATTCGTGAGCCTATGTGGCAATGGCATGAGCTGTTTGCGCACATCATGATCATCGCTTTTGTTATCCGTATATTGTATATGCTGGTTAAGGGAATCCGCTTCCCAAACCCATTTAAAAGCAACACTAGCTTTAAAGAACGTTTGCAAGGTTTAAGTTATGTGTATTTTTACGTATTCGTTTTCATTTCCGCATTTACCGGAATCTGTATTGAAAAAGGCTTCTTAGAGCAGTGGAAAGATGGAATAGAAACCGTTCACAAGTGGGGGATTTACTGGTTCCCAATTTTTATTGTTTTACACATGGTTGGACTTATTATCGCAGAACATTCTAATAAAAAGGGTATCGTCTCAAAAATGATTGGGGGAGACTAGGTTCTTCTCCACTTAATGGATTTTGATTGTTTAAGACTTGGGCATTTTCCCGAGCTATCGGGACTTGCCTGCGCCGGTTGCCACAAAGCGTTATTCCTCCGTTGCTATCAATAACGCAACACCAACTAAATATATAATACAATTTCACAAGGTTATATCTCAAAAAACCCTTATAACTATTGAAACGCATTCTTTTATTTTCGATATTCTCTCGTTCTAGTTCTAAATAGTATTGCAACAACTTCAAAAAGGCTGTGCTTATAAAGCTTTGTGATTTAGAAGTTTTTTCACCCATTAAGATTCAACCAACTTCCCAAGCGATTAAATTTTTTTAATCTTCTTAAAGATTGGCGGTACCTGATGCAAAAAGAAGTGCTTTCTGGTTTGTTGTTAAGTACAATTTTGGGCGTTATCGAGTTCGTTAGAATTTTTGTTTGGCAGAAGCTGGCTTTTATGATTATGGTGAGTTTTGGTTTTCCATTGCTTTAAGTATCCGTTTCGTTGGTATTTATTGTGCTCTGGGGAACACTTTCGGGTTCGTTAATTCCCTTTATCTTGAGAAAAGCAGGTTCAGATCCGGCAACAGCTTCTGCACCTTTTGGGACAACTTTGACAGACCTCACTGGACTTGTTATTTGTTTTCGGTTGCAGCGTTCTCTTTTAACCGGAAAATCATTGTAAGTTTTAATGTTTTAAAAACCTTCTAAAACCAACAAGCCACCCAATATGAGTGGCTTTGTTGGTAAAACTAGTTGGACAACTAATTATCTTTTTGGATTGATTACTGATGAAACCGCTTCAGTATCGTACTGATTAACTGTGAAGTTAAATGGTGTGAAATTATACATTATTGAAGCCTGCTCGTAAATCAAACAGTTTTTTCCTTTTGGTTGTATAGCGTACATTACATATAAGCCACCTCCAGAATTAGGACAAGTAATACATGTTACGTAAGGCTTACAAGTTTCGTTAGCAATTGCTTGCCAAGACTGGATATGCTCGTTGTAATAAGTATTGATTTCTTCCCAGCAAAAATCAATTGGCTCTGGATCTACTACTGGACCTGTGGTTCCAACAACTGGACGGAATAAATTATTTTTTTCTGACGCTTTTTTCAAAAAAACTCTGTCTTTTTTACCGCTGAACAAGGCTTCCAGTTCAGACTTAGATCCTACTACTATTGCATTTTCATTTTCTCCTTTGAAAGAGCTTTTTTGCATCGCTACTGAAAATTGTTCTTTTGTGTCTAACTTTGCTTCTTTCTCTTTTTTGCATCCAAAAGTAACTAAAAGAATAAAGCTTAATGCTCCGATGATGGTTCTTGAATTTTTCATGATGTATTTGTTTTAAAGGTTAAATAATTATGTTGTTTCCTTTATATAAACTCATCTCAAAAATTGTTACCCCTCCCTTTAGAAGTTAATTAGCGAAAAGCGAACTTTATTTTCATAAAAGCTCAACGTACCATCTTACAACTACGTTTATATCATCTAAAAATAATTTTTATTCTATTTAAAAAAGTTAAAATCCAGTGGCATTTGCAATACAGCGTAGTGAAAAACCAGCTTATTTAAAGCATCAGTTTATTATTTCCATGGATAATTTGTGTAATTTATTGTAATGTTAAAAAACGTAGCAGAATTGCACAGAACTACGTATTACACATAATATATCACTAATTTTACTCTTATGAAGATTTTTTTAATAATTATGTCTCTATTTATAATGGGATGCACTAAAAACAAAGGCACTATTCAGGCCGTTGGTCAAATAACAGAAATTGAATCGTTGAGCGAAATCTCTTTAGGACAAACAGATACTGTGGTGGTCATATTTAACGGCGGTACAAATGGTTGTGCAATAGCAGATCATTTAGAAACAAAAGTGACCGACAATTCAGTCAGTATAAAAGCGTATTATAATTACCCTAAAGCGCAGGAAATTTGCACTACGAATATTCCGGTGCATACTTTGAAGTACACTTTTAAACCCACGAAAAAAGGGCTGTATACTTACAAATCTTTTGATGGGGAGATTACCGTTACAACGTTGGTCAAATAATCTTAAAATAAAAAAGCCTCTAGACAGCAAATCGAGAGGCTTTATTTTTATAGCGTTCTGTTAATTATTATATAATCAATAATATAACAATGATTACTAATAAGGCAGTAACAGAAAGATAAATCCCACCATTGCTAATTGCGTTTGCTTCACTCTTCATCTGCTTTAGCTCTGTTCTTAAAGCTCTTTTCTCTTGTCTGTTCAGCTCACTTTTATCCATATTTCTAATTTGCTCAACCCTGCTAGTTAGCTGTTCTAGTTTAACCTGTTGAGTAGCTGATAAAGCTTTGTCATTCTTTTCATTTGCTGATGCGATGTTCACTGTTGAGATTAGCATAACAAAAGAAAACGCGATGTACATTAATTTTTTCATGTGTTTGATTTTTGGTGAATAATAAATATATGATTAAAAACTGAGCCAAAATCAAGAAATACGCATGAGCCACAGATTCCTACATTCCTTAGCTAAAACGACATCAATTTTAAAACAAACCCTCAATAGTGTAGCTATTTAAGTACACCTAATTAAGTAAAACTTGTTTCTGCGGATGGTTTGCCACAAAATCTGAAAGTAGTTTCTCAATAGCCAAATAAGAAGGATAAGGCGTTAGTTTTAATTTTGCGATTTCTAAATCTGTAGGAACTTCTTTTTCGGTAACATAACCCATTCCACAAAGAGCACCTTTTTCTACCAAAATACAACTCTTTTCAAATTTATTTCGACCTTGATCAACAATCAAATAGCTAGGCAATTCTTTCATTACTTCTTTAATCATCAGGTTTACCCTTTGATTATAAAGCTCAACAGCTTCTTGCAATATACAAGCACCTTTGCAAACCTTGTTTTCCAAGCCAATGCAACCTATATTACTTTTCTGCAAATCGCAAAATATGTTACATAAAGTAAATTTTTCGCACCATAAACGCATTAATCGTTGCGCTTCTGCAATAGAGCTGAAAAGAAATACGGAGTCTACATATTTGTTTTTTTTACCGATAGCTAAACGCAGATAACCATTTTGATCTTCATATTTATATAACGCAAATCTTTTTTCGGGATGTTTGGCTGCTTTATTCTTCTCGGGCCAAAGCCTTTTAATTTCAACATTCTCTAAAATCAGCGCTTGTAACTCTGTGCCACAAACTTGGTGAGATATCTTGCGGATCTCTCGCAAAAAATCCTGCTTGTTTTTATGGGTATCGTTATTAGAGAAATGACTTAAAATACGTTTATACAGGTTTTTTGCTTTCCCAACGTAAATAATCTTATCCTTTTTATCTTTAAAATAGTAAACGCCGGGCTGTCTGGGAATTCCTTCCAATTGCAAACGAGAAATATAAGGAGGCAAAACCTCTTCTTTAGTTTTAGCGTTTAACGCTTCATCAATATATTGATGCTCATCCGCATCAACCATCATTTTAAAAAGTACAGTAGTAGCTAATGCATCGCCAGCGGCTCTATGTCGGTTCTCGATAGTTATATTTAAACTTCGGCAAAGCTTACCCAAACTGTAAGACGGCAAACCTGGTAATATTTTACGGGCTAAGCGCACCGTACATAATTTTTTGCTATTGAGCGTAAACCCTTCTCGTTTTAAATGATGATTAATAAAAGAGTAGTCGAAATTTACGTTATGGGCAACAAACACTCTACCATCAAGATAATCGAAAATAATTGGTGCAACTTCTTCAAAAGTAGGTGCACTCTTCACCATTTCATCGTTAATACCTGTAAGGCTTTGTATAAAAACAGGAATTTCTTGTTTTGGATTAATAAGCGTTTGGTATTCGTCCACAACGTTTTCACCGTCGTGGATATAAATTGCAATCTCCGTGATTCCATTTGCGTTTGCATGGCTTCCGGTAGTTTCAATATCAACAATTGCATAAAGACGGCTCATTAGGCACAAAAGTAAACATATTTACTAATATTATTAGCAGAACCAGTGAGTGAAAATGAAATTTATTTAGTGAGTATCCTAGGTGTTTCGGTAAACACAATACGCTAAATTGGCGATTAAGCTAAAATAGCTACAAAAACTTTAATAAAAACATTGTTTATAATGTCAACAAAAAAAGCCCCAACCATGGGTACAATTAAAAATGCTTTGTGAGACGGGCCATATTTATCGGTAATAGCCTGCATATTCGCAACAGCAGTTGGCGTGGCTCCTAAGCCAAAACCGCAGTGGCCAGCGCTTAGAACAATAGCATCGTAATCACCTCCCATAAATTTAAAGGTTATAAACCTTGCAAAAGCTATTAGTAAAACAGTTTGCAACAGTAGTATAATTAAAACCTGGGTTGCTAATCCCTGAAGTTGCCATAGTTGCAAAGACATGATTGCGATTGTTAAGAACAGATATAACCCGGTATTTCCAATAATATCTACCGCATGCTCATTAACAATGTAACTAGAAAATCGGGTAACGGTATTTCTTATAATAACGCCAATAAACAAACACCATACAAAATTTGGCAATTCGAATGATGTACTTTTAAAAGCTTCGTACAGATACAAACCTACCGCTATTGATATCGCAACCATTGTAAGCGTTTCAATCATATTACGCACATTTATCCTTCTTTTTGATAATGGGCTTTCAAATGTTTCAATTGGTTGCTCGGTTTCCATCATATGGTGCGGCTTTATCTTCTTTTTTTTGATAAGTACTTTTGCAACAGGCCCACCAATTAGCCCTCCCATCACTAGTCCATAAGTAGCACAAGCCATGGCAAGCTCCATAGCACCTTCAATATGAAATACCTCTGTAAGGTTTTCCGCCCAAGCCGCACCAGTTCCATGCCCACCGGTGAGTGTTACTGAGCCAGCAATTAAGCCATAACTAGGATTGATGCCTAATAATTTTGCAAGCGAAACTCCGAAGATGTTTTGTAAAAAGATAAAGGCACCTGTAATGGCAACAAAAACAATTAAAGGTTTACCACCTTTTTTTAACCTTGCAAAATCTGCACTTAAACCTATAGACGTAAAGAAAACAAGCATCATTGCCGTTTGTAACGAAGTTTCGAAATTGAAACTTAAGCCCATGGTATAATAAAATAGGTATAGGATAATGGCAACACAGAATCCGCCAACTACAGGTTCGGGGATATTGTAATCACTTAGAAACCTAATTTTTTTAACAAGAAAAAATCCTAACAATAGAACAATGCAGGCAAAAGCTAGGGTCTCAAAAATTCCAAACGACATAAAATTGATTAGTTTAGGTTTAATCAGTGAAGTAGCCGAAGTTAATAATAATAACATTTACTCCTATTTGTTAACCCTATTTTTGCGTTAATTGTTAATCTTTTATCAAATTCATATCTTATTTTTTATCTTCATCGGATTTATTTTTTAATTATGATTCAGAAAGCACTATTAACAATTGGCATAACGGCGTTTGTATTATCAGCAAATGCACAAACTGCAAAAAAAACAACGGCAAAAAAAATTGCTCCTATTGCAAAAACAACCGTAAAACCGATGACCCAGCTTGACTCTGCAAGTTATTCTTTTGGGATGAAGATTGCGCAGGGTTTAAAATCTGATGGCGTTACAAGCCTAAACTACGATTTGATCAAACAAGCCATGCATGATGTATTTACAGATCAAACATTAGTTGTAAACGATGAGCTTGCAGGCAAAACAATTGGTCAGTTTTTACAGAAAATCAGTAAAGCAAAATATGCCGTTGCCGAAGAAGCTGGCAAAAAGTTTTTAGAAGACAACAAGAAAAACCCAAAAATAACCACAACAGCCAGTGGTTTACAGTACGAAGTAATTACAATGGGAACTGGCGTTAAACCCGCCGATACAGATACCGTTACTGTACATTATAAGGGGTCTTTAGTTGATGGTAAGCAATTCGATAGTTCTTATGATAGAGGAGAACCAATATCATTACCTTTAAACGGTGTAATCCCAGGCTGGACAGAAGGTGTGCAATTAATGCCTGTTGGTTCTAAATTCCGCTTTTACATCCCTTACCAATTAGGTTATGGCGAAAGAGGTGCTGGACAAGACATTCCTCCTTTCAGCACTTTAGTGTTTGATATTGAATTGATGAAAATCGGCAGTTAGTCGATTAAAATTGAGGATTAAAAAAGGCTGTAAATCAAATGATTTACAGCTTTTTTTGTGGATAATGCTTTTTTTTATCACACGCTACCATCAAAACAGCAAACAACGTTACAGTGTATCCTTAGTTTATAGAAATTTAAAAACTTCTTTCCATATTTTATTTAAGCTTCTTAGCTTTGTTTAAACAGCGATTAGTAATTAAAAGGTATCCTAATCACAAAAAAAACCTTACTTTGTTAGATTATTCATCATCCTAAATTATTGGAATTATTGCCAACGTTTAGGTTTTTAATCTTTATACCTTAAACGCCTTGCGTTTAAATTTTAATAGTTCAATTATATCGTGATCAATTTTTCTTCTAAATTACCTCAAACACCAAATAATATTTTTTCAGAAATGACCGCCCTGGCAAATCAGCATCAGGCAATTAACTTATCCCAAGGCTTTCCTGATTATGATATCGACCCTGCTCTGATAAAACTGGTTAATCAAGAAATGCTCAAAGGAAACAACCAGTACGCACCTATGCCGGGTATTTTAAGTTTAAGAGAAAGTGTTTCCGAGAAAATGCAAGCCTTGCATAACTCTTACTATTCACCAGAAACTGAAATTACGATTACTGCAGGTGGCACTCAAGCAATTTACACTGCAATTGCTGCTGTAATCAAACCTAACGATGAAGCAATTATTTTTGAACCAGCTTACGATTGTTATGCACCCACGGTAAGAGCTTTTGGTGGTTTGGTTAAACCTTACGAAATGACTCCTCCTTTTTATGATATTGAATGGAGCATGGTAAAAAGGTTGGTAACGGCAAATACAAAACTCATTATTATCAATTCGCCACAAAACCCTTGCGGTAGAATTTTAAAAGAGGAAGACATCAAACAACTAAAAATTATTACCGAAAACACAGATATCTTAATTATTAGCGATGAGGTTTATGAACATATTATTTTTGATGGTCAGCAGCATTTAAGTTTATCGCAATTTCCAGAACTTAAGGAACGCACTTTTATTACGGCAAGTTTTGGTAAGCTATTCCATTGCACCGGCTGGAAGGTTGGTTACTGTTTAGCACCAGAAATGTTGATGAAAGAATTCAGAAAAATCCATCAGTTTTTAGTTTTTAGCGTTAACACGCCGATACAACATGCACTTCACTCCTATTTAAATAGCAATCAATCGTACTTAGAACTTGCTAGTTTTTTCCAAAACAAACGAGATCTGTTTAGATCCTTATTAAAACCATCAAAATTTACCTTGCTACGGTGTGAAGGTTCATACTTCCAAAACGTGAGCTACGAAAATATATCGGCTGAGAAAGACGTTGATATTGCGGTTCGTATTGCAAAAGACTATAAAGTTGCCTGCATACCTAACTCAAGTTTTTACGCGAGAAGTACCGATTTTAAGACCTTAAGGTTCTGCTTCGCCAAAAAAGACGAGACTTTAGAAAAAGCAGCCGAATTGTTAAACAAAATATAATTTTTAATTTAGCATAATCTACAAATACCGAAAATATGAATGCATTAAAAGTGACGCTTCTACAGGCTTATTTGTTTTGGGAAAACATTGATAAAAACCTGCATAACCTAAGTTTAAAACTTTCTACAATTCAAGAAAAAACAGATATCATTATCTTACCAGAGATGTTTACCACCGGCTTTAGTATGAACGCTAAAACCTTGGCTGAGGAAATGGACGGTAAAACCATGAAATGGATGCATGAGAAAGCAAACCGTTATGATGCCGTGGTTACGGGTTCTATAATTATAAAGGAAAACGAGAATTTTTACAATAGGTTAATATGGATGAACCCAGATGGGACTTATCAATATTATGATAAAAAACACCTCTTTACAATGGCCAAAGAAGATGAGGTTTATACTGCTGGCGATAAAAAACTAATCATTGATTTTAAGGGCTGGAAAATTATGCCTGTGATCTGTTACGATTTGCGTTTTCCGGTTTGGCTACGAAATCGTGGCGAACTTTACGATTTACTGTTGGTCGTTGCAAGTTGGCCAGAAAAAAGAGAACAACACTGGAATACCTTAATACCAGCAAGAGCTATTGAAAACCAAAGTTATATCATCGCTTTAAACCGCGTTGGGCATGATGGTAATGAGATTTATTACTGCGGAGATACAACCTGCTTAGATCCAAACGGCCGTGTGGTTTATTACAAAAGAGATGACGAAGACCTTTACACCTTCACTATTTTTAAAAACGAAGTGGAAAAAACCCGTCAACAAATGCCCTTTTTAAAAGATGGCGATGATTTTATGCTCACTTAATAAAGCAAAATAAACAACCTAACTAGGTTTTGTTTTTTGGTCAGATTAAAATTGTTAAATAGTGTTAAATTGGCAATAACCGCCTATTTATCCAATTATCTAAAAAACAAAATTTATATTTGCTTAACCTTTTTATTCTGTTTTTAGTTACTTATTTCGTGGCTAAATGGCACTAATATTCTTATATGTTCAGAGAAATACAGCTTAAAGCAATTAGATATCCGCTTATCGTTATTTATTTTGTTATCCTGTTTTTTTGTGCCTTAGAAGTTAATTTCTTAGGCTTATTCGGCTTCTCACCCGCAAAAAAAGACATTAAATTCCCCTCCTTAAATATCTCATCCGAAGTTTACACTGCCGATAGCGTTTTAATAGGCAAATACTACACAGAAAACAGAACGCCGGTTGTTTTTAAAGAGATTGATAAAAATCTGATAAATGCCTTAGTAGCTACCGAAGATGTACGTTTTTTCAAACATAATGGCGTTGATTTTTATTCGGTGTTTTCTGGCTTGATATCTACCGCAACCGGTGATAAAAGAGGCGGAAGCACCATTACCCAACAATTGGCTAAAAACCTATATCGTACCCGAGTTAACAAATCACAAGGGTTAACCAGTAAAATACCTTTGGTGCGCACTTTAGTTTCTAAAATAAAAGAATGGGTTACCGCCTATAAATTAGAAGGCAATTATACCAAGGAAGATTTAATAACCATGTACCTTAATACTGTTCCTTTTGGCAACAACTCTTATGGTATAAATACGGCTTCAAAGCATTATTTCAACAAATCCGTTAGTGAAATTAACCTTCAGGAATCTGCTACCTTGGTGGGGATGTTAAAGGCAACTTCTACTTATAATCCAATAAAAAACCCAGAAAACTCAAGAAAGCGCCGAAATGTTGTTTTGTCGCAAATGCAGAAATATAATTTCATTACCGAGGCGCAGTATAAAGAAGCTTCAGCTACAAAAATTGTATTGGATTTAGGCAAAGATGTTGGCAAGAACGATGGAAGCTCGTACTTAAGGGCAGCCGTTGCAAAATGGTTGGATAAATGGTGCGATGAAAACGACTATAACCTTTATGAAGATGGTTTGAAGATTTACACTACCATTGATTCAAAACTGCAAAAATACGCCGAAGAAGCTGTTCATGAGCAGATGACTATCCTCCAAAAGAGGTTTTATAATGTTTGGGGCAATGAGGATCCTTGGCGGGATTCTAACGATAACATTATCGAAGATTTTGTACAAAAGAATTTAGATAGATTGCCTTGGTACAAAGGCGTAGTACGCGTACTGGATAATAACCCCGATTCTTTAGCTGCATTTTTAAACAAAAAGAAGAAGATGACGGTTTTTTCTTGGGATGGAAATAAAGAAGTCGAATTTTCTACCATTGATTCTATAAAATACTACGCAAAAATCCTAAACACAGGGATGATGACTTTAGATCCCTTTAGCGGAAAAATTAAAGTTTGGGTAGGTGGAATTAATCATACGTATTTTAAATACGACCACGTAAACCAGTCAAAGAGGCAAGCGGGCTCTACTTTTAAACCTTTCGCCTATTTAGCAGCAATTGAAAGTGGAATTGATCCTTGTGATAAATTCACCGATAAACCCGTTAGCATTAAATACCAGGTTGGCAACAAAACCGAAGTTTGGGAGCCTAAAAATGCTGACTGGAATTTCTCGTATCGCGAGATGTCTTTACGTTGGGCTATGGCAAAATCTGTAAATTCTATTACCGCACAAATTACCGAGAAGGTAGGTTGGGACAAAGTTGTAGAATATGCGCATAAATGTGGTATCGAAAGTAAGCTACAGTCCGTACCGTCTGTAAGTTTAGGCCCTAATGATGTTTCAGTATATGAAATGGTCAGAGCCTACGGAACGTTCTTAAATCAAGGTAAAAAGGTAGATCCTATTTTAGTTGAGCGAATTACCGATCAAGACGGGCGGATAATTGAAACCTTTAAAGCCAAACAAACAGAAGTATTGAGTAAAGAAATCGCTTGGTTAATGCTTTACATGTTTAGAGGCGGTATGGAGGAGCCGGGTGGAACTTCGCAAGCCTTATGGGAATGGGATTTATGGAAGAAAAACAATCAGATTGGCGGAAAAACAGGAACCTCATCAGACTATGTTGACGGCTGGTATATGGGAATTACTAAAGATTTAGTGACTGGTGTTTGGGTTGGTGCTGATGACCGTAGCGTACATTTTAAAACTTCGGAAACAGGCGAAGGGTCTAGAACCGCTTTACCAATTTTTGCAAAATTTATGGAAAAGGTTTATAAAGACCCGAGTACTGGAATTACACAGGGTCCGTTTCCAAAACCCGAAGTAGAAATAACTCGTAAATACAATTGCGTATCGCCACGTATTGTTGTTGATACAACCGCAGCAGATAGCACAATGGTTGACTCCCTAAATATGCTTGATAAGCCTACAGAAAACGAATTAACGGATCCGCAGTTAGAGATTAACCCACCAGTGGGCGGTTCTACGGATAAAAACACGGATGCAAAAAAAGATAAGAAAAACCCAACAGAGGTAAATAAAGAAAATAAAAATAAGCCTGCCGAAACGGAAGAACTTTCTAAACGTGAGCTTCGGAAGCTAAAAAGAGAGCAAGAAAAAGAAAATCGAGGAAACTGATTTATAAAAATCAATGATTAAAAATCGTTTTGATGATAATAATAGCGCTATGAAACTATACTTAAATAATCTTTACAGAATCACAGCAGTTTTAAGCCTGGTAACTGTGCTTATGCTTTGTGTTTCCTCATCAGTAAAGGCTCAGTACTTTGGGCAAAATAAGGTAAGATATAAAAATTTACAATTTAAGGTTTATGAAACGCCCCACTTTAACCTGTATTATTATACCAAAAACGATAGTTTGATTAAAGCTTTCGCAAAAGAAAGTGAAGCTTGGTACTCTATGCATCAGCAGGTTTTTAGAGATACTTTTAGAAGAAAAAATCCAATTATTTTATACGGAAACGCTCCGGAATTTCAACAGACTACGGTAATTGATGGTGAAATTGGTGTGGGTACCGGAGGTGTTACTGAAGGGTTGAAAAATCGTGTAATTATGCCTTTACAGGAGATTAATGCGCAAACCCGCCACGTATTAGGTCATGAACTCGTACATGCGTTCCAGTACCATTCGTTGATTGAGGGAGACTCCACACAGTTAGAAAACATTGGTAATTTACCTTTGTGGATGATAGAAGGTATGGCCGAATATCTTTCTTTAGGAAAGGTTGATGCAAATACCGCCATGTGGATGCGTGACGCGGTGCTAAATAAAGACATTCCTACCTTAAAAGACTTAACAACCAATAGCAAATACTTCCCTTATCGTTACGGACAGGCTTTTTGGTCTTTCATCGGTTCTACAAGAGAACTCTCCTGCCCTAAGTATCTCAAAAGATAACGATATTGTTTACTCCTACTATCGCTCGCAACGCTATACTTTGTACAATGCTAAAAGCACTGAGTTTACAGCTAAG
>NZ_JH947126.1:277222-1024955 GCF_000302595.1 Pedobacter arcticus A12
TATGGTGATTCTACGATTTTTCCTTTCTTTAAAGCTACCGCCAAATATGGTTACGAAATGGCCATCCGTAGAAGTTTTGGTTTAGATGACAAAACGCTTTCCACATTATGGAAAAGCTCTTTAGAAAACACTTATAAGCCCTATTTAAAAGACCTGGAACAAAAACCAATCGGTTTTAGCGTTGCGGATACAATCACAGGTGGAGAAATGAACGTAGCTCCGGCCATCAGCCCCGACGGAAAATATTTAGCCTATTTATCTGAACGAGAACTGTTTTCAATTGATTTGTATTTGGCGGATGCAAAAACGGGAAAAGTAATTCGGAAACTAACGTCTAAAATCAGCAACAGCCATATTGATGAGTTTAACTTTATAGAATCTGCCGGAGCTTGGTCGCCTGATAGTAAGAAATTTGCCTTTAGTGTTTTCTCAAAAGGTCGTAATAACTTAGTGATAGTAGATATCAAAAATGGAAAAACCCTTTTAAACGAGGGAATGGGCGAAGTAGAGCAATTCGGTAACTTAACTTGGTCGCCAGATGGGGTAAATATTGCCTTTTCGGGTTTGAAAAACGGACATAGTGATTTGTTTAGCTACAATTTAACCACTAAAAAAGTTACCCAGCTTACTGATGATATGTATACTGATTATCAGCCATCATATGCAAGCGACGGTAAAAAAATTGTTTTTTCTACCGACCGGATGAGTGCAAAAAGTGACGACATTAGATCAACCATACCTATGGGAATGGCGGTTTTAGATCTGGAAACTAAATCTATAACAGATATCAATGTTTTCTCTGGTGCAAATAACTTTAACCCGCTTTTTGCAGATGATGACACCAACCTCTATTTCTTATCAAACAGAGATGGTTTTAGAAATCTTTACCGTTACAATTTTGCAAGTGCTAGAACAGAACAGCTTACAGATTATTTTACCGGCATTAGTGGGATAACAGAGAACTCTCCTGCCCTAAGTATCTCAAAAGATAACGATATTGTTTACTCCTACTATCGCTCGCGCAACGCTATACTTTGTACAATGCTAAAAGCACTGAGTTTACAGCTAAGGCAGTAGATAATAATAGTGTTGATTTGACAGCTGCTACTTTGCCCCCGGCAAATTCTGTAGGCGTAAATATCATCAACAAAAACTTAGAGAATTTTGCAGCTTATGATGATTTACCAACCGACTCGGTAAAAAGGATTCCATTTAAACCACAGTTTAAGTTAGATTACATAGCCAATAACGGCGCAGGGATTTCCACAAGTCGTTTTGGCACTGGCTTATCTGGCGGTGTACAGGCAATTTTTAGTGACATATTGAGCAGAAATAAAATTTATGCTGCTGCTACCGTAAATGGTGAAATCTATGATGCTGGAGCACAAATAGCCTACGTAAACGAGCAGAGCCGTTGGAGTTGGGGTGGTGCAGTTTCTCATATTCCCTACCAATTTGGTACTTACGGGTACGATTTTAATGCAACAACCCCTAAATACAATCAACCCGCGGTTGAAGAATATATTGATCTGATCAGGATTTTCGAAGAATCGGCACAGGCCTTCACTGCATATCCGTTCAACAAAATCACCAGGTTGGAGTTTGGTGCCGGAGCTTCCCATTATTCTTATAGAGTAGATCGTTTTAGTACTTATTATGATCCGGTAACTTATTACCCAATCTATCAGGATAAAAGAAAAATTCCTTTAGAAGAATTCAACGATCCAGCTAACCAAAATAACAGTAGTGGTTATGGAAATTACAGACTAAACCCCTATACTATTTTCCAATTGAATACTGCGTTGGTTGGTGATAACTCAGTTTCGGGAATAGCATCGCCGTTAAACGGATACCGTTACAGAATTGGGATTGAGCAGTATTTCGGAACCTACACTTATACCGCACCAACGGTTGATTTAAGAAAATACGTTAGGGCAAAGCCAGTAACTTTCGCTGGTAGAATTTACGGCTACGGGCGTTTAGGAGACACTAACAACCAACTGTACCCAATATTTATAGGTTATCCTTATTTGATTAGAGGTTATGAGGCTAATAGTTTTTACGGAGATAACGGCAATGTGAGTACATCGTCCAACGGTTTTACCATTGATCAATTGATTGGTAACAGGGTTGCAGTGCTTAACTTTGAGGTCCGCCTGCCATTTACCGGTCCAGAAAAGTTATCCGTAATTCCATCAAAGTTTCTTTTTTCGGAACTTAACTTATTTTTTGATGCTGGTTTAGCTTGGGATAAGGGTCAAACAGTAGATTTTGGTCGTAGTGGCGCACCACTTTTAGACGCAACAGACCCGAGTAAAGGTTTTGATACGCGTGTTAAAGTGCCTGCTTATAGTGCTGGAATTTCGGCAAGGGTAAACGTTTTTGGCTATTTTGTTTTGGAACCTTATTTGGCTTTCCCATTCAACCGTAAAGATGTTAAAAAGCCAGTTTTCGGATTGGCATTTTCTCCGGGATGGTAAAACAAAATCTGACTTTCGTTTATTATCGTATATAGTTTAAATACATAAATCATGAAAAGTTTAAAATATATTTTGGTGTGTGCCCTAGCGGTTAGTGCGCTTAGCTCATGCGGTCAATCTAAGAAAAACACTTCTGAAAATTCAAGTTCTATTGAAGAGAGAAAAGGAAAGTTTCCCATAGAGAAATCAGAATCTCAATGGAGAGAGATTTTAGGTCCTCAAGCCTTTGAAGTTATGGTAAAAGAAGGGACAGAACCTGCTTTTAAAAATGCATATTACAACAATCATAAAAAAGGTATTTACGTAAGCCTTGCTACTGGTGAACCTTTATTTAGTTCTGATGACAAATTTGACTCTGGTACCGGATGGCCAAGTTTCACAAAACCAATTAATGATACTGCAGTGATCTGGACAAAAGACACTTCATACGGTATGACAAGGGATGAAGTTATTGAAGCCAAAACTGGTTTACATTTAGGTCATGTTTTTAATGATGGTCCTGGCCCTACTGGTTTGCGTTATTGCGTTAACTCTGCAGCGTTGAAGTTTGTACCAGCGGAGTGACATTAAACGCCGTCATTCCGAACGAGGTACGAGGAGGAATCTGAAAGCGATGGAATTTGAACCCCGTTTTTACTCACAAGCTTTGAGCTTGTACTTTTAGTTGAGACATAGGAAAGGAACTTACAGACCTCTCCTAAGGTCGAGGTTACGAAACGGAAATTAACTCAAATAAACATAAGTAATTCCATCACCTCCTCTATCCACATGCTCATCTTCCATTTTAGCAACTTGTGGATATGCTTTTAGGTAATTGCGAATCAGCTTTCTTAGAATACCGTCTCCTTTACCGTGAATCACTTTGAATGACGGAAAACCAAACATTACCGCTCGGTCAAAATAACGTTCAATTTCTCCTAAAGCATCCTCACCTCTTTTTCCGCGTACATCAATCTCTGCAGAAAAACTTGCGGAAGATTCGGTATAGCCCGACGTACCAAAACGCTTAACTGCCTTAGGAACACTTTTATTAGAAACCTTTACTACCTTCTTTTTCTTAACTACCGACCGCAACTCGCCAAAAGCAACAATCAAGTTGTCTTTTGCAATTTCTAAAACCTGAACCAAATTTTCCGAATCGGGCATTTTAACCCAGTCGCCAACTTCAATATCTTCAACTTCCTTTTGTTGCTGTTTTGTTGGAGCTTGTGGCTTTATTTCATTTGCCTTAAGCGCCGTATTTAAATTTGCCCTTAATTCCTGGGTGGTGGTTTTATCGGCTTTAGATTCCTTTATACCAGCAATGGTATTCTCCACCAATTTATTGGCGTCTTTTATAATCTGCTGTGCTTCGGTTTTAGCCTCTCTAATTAAATTTCGTTTGTTTTCATCGTAAAACGCCTTTAGTTTTTCGTTTTCTTCCAAAAGCGACTGATATTTTCGTTGTTGTTTATCGAGCGCTAGCTTAGCATCAAAAACATCTTTTTTATCGCGTTCTAAATCCACTAAAAGTGTATCTATTTTACGCTGCTGAACACTGATTTTGCTTTTCGCGAGGTCAATCAGATGCTTAGACAATCCAATCTTCTGTGCAATTTCAAAAGCGTATGAACTTCCAGGCTTACCCATTTCTAACATATACATCGGTTGCAGCTTTTCATTGTCGAAAATCATCGATGCATTCTCTAAACCCTCTGCACTATTTGCAAAAAGTTTTAGATTAGAGTAGTGGGTGGTAATCATCCCGAAGCATCGTTTCTGGTTCAGCTGTTCCAATACCGCTTCGGCAATAGGCCCGCCAAATAAAGGATCGGTTCCTGTTCCAAACTCATCAATTAAAATCAAAGTTTTAGCAGAGGTATGCTCTGTAAAGTACTTCATTTTAGACAGATGCGCACTGTAAGTACTTAAATCACTTTCAATAGATTGATCATCACCGATATCTGCGAAAAGCTGTTTAAAAATCCCGACTTCAGATTCTGCATCGGCAGGAATCAATAAACCAGCCTGGGTCATAATCTGTAGCAAGCCAACAGTTTTCATCGCTACAGACTTCCCTCCCGCGTTTGGGCCCGAAACCAATAATATTCTTACTTTCTCATCTAAGTGAACATTTAGTGGAACAACAGATTTACCGCTCTCTTTATGGCTCAGGAGCAACAAAGGATGTTTGGCATTAATCAGTTTTAAACGAGCCTCTTTCATCAGAACAGGCATTTCAGCATCAGTCTGTATTGCAAAAAGTGCTTTTGCCCTCACAAAATCTAATTTGGTTAAAAAGCTGTGGTACGAAAAAATGATAGGCACATAAGGTCGTAACTGATTGGTAAGCTCGGTTAAAATACGCACCACTTCCCGGCGTTTTTCAAATTCTAAATCTCGGATTTTATTGTTGAGCGTAAATACTTCTTCTGGTTCAATGTAAACGGTTTGCCCCGATGCAGATTCGTCATGCACAAAACCTTTAACTTTTCGCTTGTTTTCTGCTAAAATTGGGATACAGATTCTTCCATCTCTAACCGTTAAGCTTCCGTCAGCAACCCAATTATTGGTCTGGGCGTTTTTATAAATCTGGTCAATCTTTCGCAAAGCTTCTTGCTCTGCTTTGGCAATAGCCGTTGTAATATCTGCCAATAAACGAGAAGCATTGGGCTTCATCTTACCCTTAGGGTCAATTACCGCCTCAATATGTCTGATGATATCTTTTTCTATCGGAAGATGCTCAAACAATGCTTCCAAGTTCGGGTATAAGCCATTTCTTTCTTCAAAATACCTGATAACGGCAAAAACTGTTTGCAAGGAAACATAAATCTGAAAAACCTCTTCTTCGTTTAAAAAAGCGCCTTCTAATTTCGCTTTTTCTGCAAGCCTTTTGATATCGTAAAAACTCTGGATTGGTAAAGGCTGATCATTCTCAATAATGTTTTTAAACTCCGAAGTTTGTCTTAAAAACTTATTAATCTGGTCATATTGGCTCATGAACTGGATTTTATCCACCATTCCCCTGCCCATCTCGCTCATACATAAGTTTTTGATTGAGGTTTTTATATCATCAAAACCTAACTTATGTAAACTATTGTGTGGATAAATCATGCTTAATCTTTGTCGCTTTCTTTAAATTTTTGATTTTTTCTACCTGTTCTTTTTTTATACTGTCTTGCAAGCGCTTTAAGCTATCCGAAGATCGTGTGTATTTGGCATATAATTTTTTAGCATCTAAAGTGTAGTAATTCAAGTTATTGATAACCTTTGACGAATCTATTTTAAGGTTTTTAAGTATATATCCATATAAAGTACGTTTCTGCATTTTTAAACTATCGTGTTTTGGTCTCAAAATTTCTTGTAAACGGGTTAAGCTATCAGAAACTTGGGTGTACATAAAATCTAAATCGCTTGGATCTTTACTGTAGTATTTAAGGCTATTTGTAAAAGCAGTAGAATCAATTTTATATTTCGCAAAAACATAACTATACCTACTTCTGGCCTGCATTTTCATGGTATCGTTGTTGTAAACTTGGTTCAAAGCTGCATCTGACAGTTGCATATCCAACATTACATTTAGCATTTCACCACGCTCAATTACTCCTTTCGGCGCATTATTCTGCTGACAGGAAACGTAAAAAAGTACAACAGCAATCAGTAATAATAATCTTCTCATAAAATAAAACGCCAAACTTAACATTTCATAGCTACTTACGTTCGTGTTATAGCGCAAGCATTCGTATTTTTGGCAAATAATCGTATAAAATTAAACATTAATGAGCATTACAGACAATATAAAAGCAATAAAGAACGAAATTGAAAGCGTAGCGGTTAAATTGGTTGCTGTTTCTAAGACTAAACCCAACGAAGATATATTAGAAGCTTACAATGCTGGCCAACGTATTTTTGGAGAAAACCAAGTGCAGGAAATGCTTGAAAAGTACGAAGCTTTACCTAAAGACATTCAGTGGCATTTAGTTGGCCATTTACAGAGCAATAAGGTAAAGTACATCGCACCTTTTATAAGCTTAATACATGGTGTTGACAGCCTAAAACTACTGATAGAGATTAATAAACAAGCTCTTAAAAACAACCGTGTAATTGATTGTTTATTACAGATTTATATTGCTGATGAGGAAACTAAGTTTGGTTTAGGGTTTGATGAGGCGATTGAGCTTTTAGAATCACAAGAATTTACAGCGCTTAAAAATATTAGGATTGTAGGTTTAATGGGAATTGCCACCAACAGCGAAAACCCCAAACAAATTAAAGAAGAGTTCTACGAGTTACAAACCTTATTTAAAGGGATTAAATCGAGCTATTTTAGAAACGAGGACAGCTTTAAAGAGCTTTCTATGGGAATGTCTGCCGATTATAGCATAGCCATTGAGCAAGGTTCTACTTTAGTACGTATTGGTAGCGATATTTTTGGAAGTCGTTTAGTTGGTTAGATTGTTAGTTGATTAGTACTTGCGAATGGTAATTTAAGTTCAATTAGTTCATTGGTCATTAATATTTATTAAATGGCAATTTTAGTTCACGATTTATTCCCATTAGCAAGTAGCTCCCTCTCCTTCGGAGAGGGCTGGGGTGAGGCTCTTTATATATGAAAACAGAAATCAGGTTTGCGAAAGAAAGTGATTGCGAAAGAATGCTGGAGCTGATTCGTGAATTGGCAGAGTATGAGAAATCACCAGAAGAAGTTACCGTAACCTTAGCCGAATTTAAAAAAGCTGGTTTTGAAGAAAATGCAGTTTGGAAAGCTTTTGTAGCAGTTTGCGATGGTAATATAGAAGGTTTTGCACTTTATTACATCCGGTACTCAACCTGGAAAGGTTCGCGTTTATATTTGGAAGATTTTATTGTTACCGAAAAAATGCGTGGGCAAGGAATTGGTAGAATGCTATTTGAACGCGTGATTCAAGAAACAAAAGATCATAACTACAAAGGTATGGTATGGCAAGTGCTAGATTGGAATCAGCCAGCAATCAATTTCTATAATAAATACCAAGCTCGACTTGAAAGCGGTTGGATTAACGCCTCTTTATCGCATGAGCAAATAAAAAGCTAATATGAGAATTATTGTAATTGCACTCTGTTGTTTAACGATTGTTGCTTGTCAAAACAAAAAAGCAACCAACACGGAAGCTACTAATCAATCAACTACTGAGACGGATACAGTTAACAAGCCTATATTTAAAGACAGTTTAAAATATAGCATTGTTCACTTTTATAAAACCACAGAAAAAAGTCGCAATCCGAAAGACAGTAGCGATTATGCTTATGTTAAAGCCGTTTATCCCAAATTTGGAGATAGCCAAAAGTATTTGTCTAATAAAGTTCTAAGCATTGTTACTGCAGAGCCTTGGACTGGAAACAAAACTTATAGCTTAGATAAGGCGAGTCAGTCATTTTTTAAAGATTACCTAGACTTTAAAAAAGATTATCCGGACGCCCCAGGTGGTTACACTTGGGACGAAAATTTAAAGGTATCTTTTCAAGACGTAAACTTAGTGGTATTTACCGCTGAAACATATGTTTATACTGGTGGTGCACATGGTATTGGCAGTACAGTTTATCATAATATCGACTTAAAAAATCAGAAAGAGCTTACACTTAAAGACTTGTTGGTTGCAGATTACAATAAGAAATTGACCGCCGTAGCAGCATCTATTTTTAGAAAAGACGAAGGAATTACCGCGGACGAACCTCTTGACCAATACTTTTTTGAAAACAAGGTTTTTAAATTAAATGATAACTTCGCAATTACAGCCAAAGGTTTATTGTTTACCTACAATGTTTACGAAATTAAACCCTACTCAGACGGAACTACAGATTTGTTGATTCCGTATGTAGCAATAAAAGACCTTATTAAATCCAATAGCTTTATCTCAAAATACGTTAACAAATAATGCAAGTATTCAAATTTGGAGGTGCATCTGTAAAAGATGCCACAGCAATAAAAAATATTGGTACAATATTACAGTCCTATACATCCAAACCTCTGTTGATTGTAGTTTCTGCAATGGGCAAAACCACAAACGCCTTAGAAAAACTGGCAGAAAGCTATTTTAACCAGCGTAACGATGTCCATGAGATTTTTGAGGAAGTTAAAAATTATCATTTCGAAATTATCCATCAGCTTTTTGACCAACAGCATTCCGTTTATGATGAGGTGAGCAATACTTTTGTAGAAATTGATTGGATCATTGAGGATGAACCTGTAGACGAATATGATTTCATTTACGATCAGATTGTATCTATAGGCGAGTTGGTTTCCAGTAAAATTATTGGTCAGTACTTAAATCACATCGGTTTAACTACAAAATGGTTAGATGCTCGTTCTTATATTCAAACAGATAACGTTTACCGAGAAGCACATATCAACTGGGATAAAACCTCGGAATTGATTCAGAAAGACATTCCTAAAATATTAGCAAACGGTTTTGCTGTTACCCAAGGTTTCATTGGCAACACTTCAGAAAACTTCACCACAACCCTAGGCAGAGAAGGTTCTGATTACACCGCCGCTATTTTTGCATCGTGTTTAAATGCGGAAAGTGTAACCGTTTGGAAAGATGTGTCTGGGATTTTAAATGCCGATCCTAAACTGTTTGATGATTGTATCAAATTTGATGAGCTCTCTTACGAGGAAGCCATAGAAATGACTTATTATGGCGCTACCGTTATTCACCCAAAAACAATTAAGCCATTACAAAACAAACATATCCCACTTTATGTGAAGCCTTTTTTAGCCCCTCACGAATCGGGAACAGTAATTAGAGAAGCTACAATTGCCATCTCTACTCCTATCATCATCGTTAAAAACAGTCAGGTATTAATTACACTGCACACCAAAGATCTGGCTTTTGTAACCGAGAATCAGGTTAGTGATATTTTCAAGGCTTTCGCCGATGCTTATATTAAGGTAAACACCTTGCAAATCTCTGCATTAACTTTCTCGGCTAGTTTTGACTTTGATGAGAATAAATTCGATAGATTTAAGACTTTATTATCTGCCGACTTAGATTTACGATATAACACGGATTTAAAATTAATTACCATCCGTCATCCAAATAACGAAGCGATAAAAAAACACGTAAGCGGAGAGATTTATTTAGAGGAGCGGAACAGAAATACTGCTCATTTTGTAATTAAGGTATGAGGGAATTGTTTAAAAAGCTAATCAGCAAAGAAGTTCAGGATTTTATAAATAAAAACCTAAAAACAGATTTATCAAAAATCATATTAAAAGGTTCTCCCTTTGCCGATGTTGACATTAAAACAATTGCCACACAAATAGAAAGCAAAAACAAAGCGGTAAAAAAGCTATCAACCTGGTATAAAACCAATGGCATTATTTATCCGCCAAAATTAAATTTAGAGCAAGCATCATCAGAAGTTACGGCAAATTACAAAGCTTCCTTAATCAGCAACGGTTCCCTGATAGATTTAACCGGCGGTTTTGGTTCTGACACCTATTACTTTGCACAAAACGCAAATTCGGTTACGCATTGCGAAACCAACGAAGAACTCTCAGAAATTGTAAAACACAATTTCGAAGTTTTGGGAATTAAAAACGTCACCACTGTAGTTGGTGATAGCACTGCGGTTTTAAAAGATAGCGAAGAATTTTTCGAAACCATTTATATCGACCCGTCTCGTAGAGCAAATGCAGGACGCGTATTTATGTTGAAAGATTGCGAACCCGATGTGCTTGCCAACCAAGCATTGTATCTAAAAAAAGCCAAACGTGTAATAATCAAAGCAGCGCCAATGCTTGATATCCAATCGGCTTTAAAAGATTTGAAAAACGTTAGCGAAGTGCATGTAGTGAGCTTAAAAAACGAATGTAAAGAGCTGCTTTTTGTATTAGAACAAGATGCTGTTGCTGAACCTACTATAAATTGTGTGGTTTTAAACGCTCAGGACAGTAAAGTAATCAGTTTTACTTTGGCCGAAGAGCGAAATGCAGAAAGTAAGGCCGGAAAGCTATTGAATTACTTATACGAGCCTGATGCATCTTTATTAAAAGCAGGCATGTTTAAATTGCTGACAGAACGTTATCCGGTTACAAAAGTTCATCAACATAGTCATATTTACACTTCAAACGAATTGATTGATTTCCCCGGTAAGCGATTTAAAATTGTAAAAACTATTTTGTTTAATGACTTTACAAAGGCACAAGTTCCCAAACAAATTAACTTAGTTTGTAGAAATTTCAATTTAAAGCCCGACGAGCTAAAGAAGCAATTTAAACTGAAAGATGGTGGAAACGATTTTTTGTTTTTTAGCACTAATTATAAAGACCAAAAAATAGTAATCCACGCTACAAAATTACAAACAAACGCTTAAAATAATGATTGAGAATTTAAAATCTAGTATTGGACAGTTCAGGTTAATTTGCTTTTTAGAAGGTATCACACTTTTGGTGTTGATATTTATTGCAATGCCTATGAAGTATTATTTTGAAAACCCAATAGTGTCTAAAATCTTTGGACCCATACACGGTGCACTGTTTTTAGCATATGTGGCCTATACAATCCTATTTGCTGTTAATTATAACTGGAGTTTAAAAAAGATTTTTTGGGTAAGCATAGCTAGCTTTTTTCCCTTTGCAACCTTCTACGTTGATAAAAAAGTTTTAGCAAAAATCCCTGCCTAAGCAAGCGCTTTCCTTTCCCCTTAATACAACTTAATAACTAAAACGAGCTGGTTCTCAAAGTTGCATACGCCACAACAATCCGTGTAAACGTAAATAACCGTTCTTCAACAGGACGACAGAAAACCAACTTTAAGCTATCTATACAGTTAAAAAGAATTTACTAACCGAAATGAATAAGAACGATCAAAAATTAGAACAGACTTTTAGATGGTTTGGTCCGGCAGATGAAGTTACACTGGCGGATATTAAACAAACTGGCGCAACCGGCATTGTTACCGCTTTACACCAAATCCCTTGTGGAGATGTTTGGACAGAAGCCGACATTATGGAACGTAAAAAAATGATTGAAGATGCAGGTTTAACATGGTCTGTGGTAGAAAGTGTGAACATCCACGAGAGTATTAAAACTGGAACCGCTGAGCGAGATTTATATATCGAGCACTATAAAATCTCGCTAAAAAACCTTTCAAAAGCTGGCATTAATGTAGTTTGTTATAATTTTATGCCAGTATTAGACTGGACAAGAACGCATTTAAGATTTACCTTACCAGACAAAGCAGTTGCCTTACGTTATGATGCAATTGCCCTTGCTGCTTTTGATCTGTATATCCTAAAGCGCCTGGAAGCTTTTACTGAATTTAGCGAAGATGTACAGCAAAGAGCCAAAGCTTACTTAGCAAATCTCAAAGATGATGAGGTAAAGCTACTCACCGAAACTATAATGGCTGGCTTGCCAGGTACAGATGAGGTTTTTACCATCCCAGAGTTTAATGAACATCTGGAAAAATATAGTAAAGTGGACAAAACAGTGTTACGTGAAAACCTAGCTTACTTTTTAAAAGGGATTATCCCAACTGCCGAAGCAGAAGGAATTAAAATGTGTATCCACCCAGACGACCCTCCCTTTCCTATTTTAGGCTTACCGCGTATTGTTTGCGATGAAGAGGATTTGCAGTTTATTGTTGATGCGGTAGACTCTGACAGTAATGGTATTACTTTTTGTACCGGATCTTTAGGTGCAAATCCCGCTAACGATTTACCGGCTATGATTGAGCGTTTAGGGCATAAAGTTCATTTCTGGCATTTACGTAACGTTCAACGCGAAGTTGATGGAAGTTTTTATGAAGCGCCACATTTAGAAGGCAGCAACAGTATGTATGCCATTATGAAAGCCGTAGTGAATGAGCAAGAGAAAAGAGTTGCTAGCGGAAAAGGAATTGTAAATATTCCAATGCGCCCTGATCATGGCCATTTGATTTTAGATGATTTTAACCGCAATACCTATCCTGGCTATTCTGTAATTGGCCGATTAAAAGGTCTTGCAGAATTACGAGGCTTAGAACTGGGAATTAGAGGAAATTAATTTTTTAATTGCGATTATATAGGCTGTTTCTCTTTGGGAACAGCTTTTTTTGTTTCTGTAATCTCCAATACCTAACCGAAAAAACATAAAAAAACCGTTTAGATTATCGTTGTTTTTAATCTGAGCGTGAAAATAAGCTATTCAGAATAAACTATTAATGCTAATATACTTTATGAATTACCTTGAATACACAAAAAAACAGCAAGTAGATTTAAATTTTGAAGGCTTTTAAACGATAAATAAAGATATTTGCCCCCATGGAAGCGACAAAAATTGGTATTACGGGTTGGGGAAGTGTTTCTGCTTTGGGTTCAGATAAAAAAGAAATTTGGCAAAACTATTTAGGCAATCAGCATTTCTTCAAAAAGAAAACCTTTTTACAAGAGGAGGATTGGTGCGCACCATTAGCCGAGACTTCGAAAGAAATAATTTATGCTATAAAAAACGAGAAACACGCTTATAAAAATTTAGATCCAAGTGTAATTTACGCTATCCAAGCTTCTAGGTTGGCTGTAAAAGATGCACTCTGGAATAATAACGATAAAGAATTTGGAATAAATATCGGTTCATCTCGAGGAGCCACCACCCTTTTCGAAAAATACCACGCCGATTTTATCGCCAGTCAGGAAAAAGAAACTTATCCGCTTTGTTCGCCTGCTACAACGTTAGGAAACATTGCGAGTTGGGTTGCTACAGATTTAGGAACAGATGGACCAGCAATATCACATTCCATTACTTGCAGTACGGCATTACATGCCATAATCAACGCAGTAGTTTGGATTACTTCTGGCTACACCGATCATTTTTTAGCTGGCGGAAGCGAAGCGCCATTAACGCCTTTCACCTTAGCACAGATGAAAGCTTTAAAAATTTATTCCAGCTCAACCGAGGACTTTCCTTGTAAGGCGATGGATTTAGATAAACAGAAAAGCTCCATGATTTTAGGGGAAGGCGCTGCCTGTTTCAGTTTAGAAGCAAATCCAGAAAATGCCATTGCAAATATTACCGGTATAGGCTACGGTGTGGAAATTATAAAAAACGGAGCTTCCCTATCTGCAGATGCAACGTGTATGCAAAAAGCCATGCAAAAAGCATTGAAAAACCACAATCCACAATCAATTGATGTAGTTATAATGCATTCACCAGGTACCGTTTTAGGCGATGTTGCAGAAATGAAAGCCATTGAAGCTGTTTTCGGGAATCATCTCCCGCTATTAACCTGCAATAAATGGAAACTGGGACATACTTTTGGCGCTTCCGGCGCTTTGAGTTTAGAGATGGCGCTGTTGATGATACAGCATAACCAATTTATAGCTCCGCCTTATTTGCAAGCTCAAAATCAAGATAGAGCGCTAAAAAAAATAATGATTAATGCGGTTGGCTTTGGAGGAAATGCAGCGAGTATTATTATTGAAAAAGCGGGGTAGCCTCACCCCAACCCTCTCCGAAGGAGAGGGAGTTATTTTCTTCGTGGCAATAGTCTTGTGATGGTAAGCAAGCTGATCAAAAGTCAAAAATATATTTCTAAATTTAAAGCACTGATAGATCAGAAAAATGCAAACTATAATTCATTATTCCTTACATTTTATAGTTCCCTTTTTTATCGCTTACTATTTTTTTAGAAACGATTGGAAAAAGGTCTACCTAATTCTATTAGCCACAATGCTGATTGATCTCGACCACCTTTTGGCCAACCCTATATTTCAGCCAGACCGATGTAGTATCGGATTTCATCCGCTCCATAGCTTTTACATCATCCCTTTTTATTTTGCTTTGCTATTCTTTCGTAAGCCGTTCAGTATCATTGGCATTGGCTTAGTACTACATGTTTTTACCGATTCCTTAGATTGCCTCATCACTTTTAGCCACTGTAAGGATTGTTTAATTAGCGGTCTTATTCTTAGCGGTTTCCATAGCCATTTTTAAGATAAAATGATATCTATCAGACTTTAGCACACCACTTGCCGGTAATCGTTTTGTAAGTTTGTTTTTGTTGGAGCAATACTTGCTTCCGTATTACGGGAAAACAATTTAAACACAAAACAATCATGAAACAGACCTATATCGTTGATGGGATGAGCTGTAACGGCTGCAGAACCAACGTTGAAAATAAATTGAATGCAATTGAAGGTGTAAAAGCAACGGTAAGTTTAGATCCACCACAAGCTGAGGTTGAAACAGAAGAACCCATCACCATCGAAAAACTCCAAGAGGAATTAGGAACACACTACACGCTAAAAAATAAATCTTGCTATAGTAATGAGCACCAAGCCTCCCCAATAAAAAAAATACCGCAAAAAGCAATTAAAGGAGCGGTTTATTACTGCCCCATGCATTGCGAGGGAGATAAAACCTATGATAAACCGGGCGATTGCCCAGTCTGTGGAATGGATTTAGTACCCGAAGCAGTTACCGAAAAAACAAAATTCACTTGTCCAATGCACCCCGAGGTTGTTAAAGATCAACCTGGTGATTGCCCCATCTGTGGGATGGATTTAGTCCCCATGGAACCAAAAGAGAACGAGGATAATGCCGCCTACGATAAGTTGGTTCGCAAATTTAAAATTGCTGTCGGGTTTACCTTGCCTATATTTTTAATTGCCATGTCGGATATGATTCCAAACAATCCGATCTATAAAATAATGGATTTAAAATATTGGGATTGGATGCAGTTCGCTTTATCTATTCCAGTGGTTTTTTACGCCTGTTGGATGTTTTTCGAAAGAGCATGGCGCTCCGTAGTAACTTGGAATCTGAACATGTTCACCCTTATCGGGATTGGTTCTGGCGTTGCCTGGCTTTTTAGCTTGGTGGCTTTGTTTTTTCCCGATGTTTTCCCCGATCAGTTTAAAAGCCATGCAGGTACAGTTTATGTTTACTTCGAAGCCGCAACGGTTATACTTACACTGGTTTTATTGGGACAACTTTTAGAAGCAAGAGCACATAGCAAAACCAATAGCGCCATAAAAGAGCTTTTAAAATTAGCTCCAAATACAGCTGTTAAAATCATAGACGGCAAGGAACAAAAAGTTGCTATAGACGATGTGGAAATTGGTGATTTGATCAGGGTAAAACCCGGAGAAAAAGTTCCTGTGGATGGAAGTATCAAAGATGGCAACCCTATTATTGATGAATCGATGATTTCTGGTGAGCCTATTCCCGTAGAAAAAAATGACGGTGATAAAGTGAATGCTGGAACCATAAATGGCAACCGTTCCTTTGTGATGACGGCCGAAAAAGTGGGTGCAGAAACTTTGCTTTCGCAGATTATTGAGATGGTCAACAACGCCAGTCGTTCAAAGGCGCCGATTCAAAAATTAGCTGATAGAATCTCGGGCTACTTTGTGCCTATTGTGGTTTTGGTATGCGTTATTACTTTTATTGTTTGGGCTATTTTCGGACCAGATCCAGCTTACGTTTTTGCGTTCGTAAATGCGATAGCCGTGTTGATTATTGCTTGTCCTTGTGCTTTAGGATTGGCTACCCCCATGGCTGTGATGGTTGGCGTGGGTAAAGGAGCAACAGCTGGCGTTTTAATTAAAAATGCTGAAGCTTTGGAAAAAATGAACGAGATGGATGTGCTGGTAATTGATAAAACCGGTACAATTACCGAAGGAAAACCGTCTGTAGAACAAATCATAAGCTATAATTCAGAACGTTCCGAAGAAGATTTAACGATGCTAATTGCTTCTTTAAACAGCAGTAGTGAACATCCTTTGGCACATGCAACTTTAAAATATGCCGAAGAAAAGAATATCGAAACCAAAGAAATCAAAAACTTTGAAGCGGTTACAGGTAAAGGCGTAATTGGCAACCTTAACGGCGATGAGTTAGCTTTAGGGAACCAAAAGTTGATGGAGCAGATAAATGCATCAATCTCTGATGAATTAGCAAAATCCGTAAAGCAGGAACAAGAGAAAGGCAAAACCGTTTCATACTTAGCCATAAACAAAAAAACCATTGGTTTTGTGGTGATATCAGACAAGATTAAACCCGAAAGTAAGACTGCAATTAAAAAACTACAAAATGAAGGTTTACAGGTATTTATGTTTACCGGAGACAATGAAGCTACGGCAAAAGCAGTAAGTGAAAACCTAGGTTTAAATGGTTACAAAGCCCAGATGTTGCCACAAGATAAATTAGAAGAAATCAAACGTTTACAAAACGAAGGTAAAAAAGTAGTCATGGCGGGCGACGGAATTAACGATGCTCCTGCCCTTTCGCAAGCAAATATTGGAATTGCCATGGGAACAGGAACAGACGTAGCCATTGAAAGTGCTTCAATAACCTTAGTGAAAGGCGATTTAAACGGAATTGCAAAAGCAAAACTACTGAGTCATAAAGTAATGAGGAATATTAAAGAGAACTTATTCTTCGCTTTAGCCTATAACGTAATCGGAATCCCAATTGCAGCAGGTGTTTTATATCCCGTTTTTGGAATGTTGCTTTCGCCGATGATTGCCGCTTTGGCGATGAGTTTTAGCTCTGTATCTGTAATTGCGAATTCCTTGAGATTGAAAAGTATTGATTTGTAGATTTGAGGAGGTGTAAAAAAGCTTATTTTCCTGTCACCCCCCGTCATGTAAGGATATGAGACATTTTACACGCTAGGTTGCCATGCTAAAGCACCTGCTTGTGTGATGTTTCGCTTCGTTATCATTGACATTTTTATTGTTTTATTAACAAGGTCCTGCTGAGCATTTCGATACGCTCAGAATAAACTCAGTCGAAGCAGAAAGCCCTATTCCACTCGGATCAAAAACCTGCTTGATTCCACGCATCAAATTCAAGTGAATTCTGCTTTACTTTATTGACATAATTTTTTTTTATCAACCGATGCCACGTTCACTAGATGTGGTATCCCAAAATTCTACCGTTAACGCAAGAACACTACATCTTCTCTTATTTGTTATAAATTAAACTAACAAACACACTCTCTATCTGCGCTTTAACAGGCGGACTTAACTTTTTAATAGTAATAGTTACTTGCTGTACCCTTGGAAATCTAGCGATGATTTTATCAATAATTTTTTGAGCAACAGATTCAATCAACTTAACTTCTTCAACAAAAGCTTCTCTACATATTTCATGCAATTGCATATAATCTATACTTTGCCCTAAATTATCTTCGGTAAAAGGTTTGCTCGCTTTAAAACTAACCGACAAATCAACTATAAAGTTGTTTTTAAAAATCTGTTCTTCGGGATACCAACCAATTGCTGCATTAAATTTCACGCCATTTAAACCAACGGTTGCTAAAGTTTCACTCATGTTCAAAGATGATGGTTAATAGATTTAAATCAAAATAATATCGGTGAGTATTTATTAAATTTGATAAGAATTAACCCTATGATTGGATTAGTTATACTAATCAAAACCGAAAAAACGATGAGCTTAATGAGGTTTCAAAATCTATACACACCAGTATCTGGATAAAAGCACTTGTGTTAGTGGCGTTGAAACTGCACTTTAGATCTACAAAATGGTTATTAATTTATTTTTTATTTGATGTAATGTTTAAACGCTTTAAACAACTAATAGTGAAAAATAAATTATGAAAGCAATTGCCATTATTTTATTGCTAGCAATGAGTGCCTGTAATAAAGCATCATCGCCAGAAGGTCGTTCAAAAATCAGAGATGAAAAACTGGAACAAGAAATCAGAAAATTAAATGACCAAAACGAAGCAATTTTAGATAGCATCAATGCAATTAACACGGAAATTCACTTGCTAAAAAAGGAGAAATAACTCAATAACATAAACATGAAAAAAATTTGCTACACTATCATATTGATGTTCACTTTCGCTATTGCGTATCCGCAAATCGAAAGTTCAAATAGTGAAATTGTACTAAGTAGATTTCAAAAACTATATAATGAAAGTCAGTTCGATCATATATATGCCAATTTCTCTGACCACGCAAAAGCGAGTTTATCCTTGAAAGACACGAAGAACTTTTTATCTCAACTTCAAACTAAATTTGGAACTATCAAAAAAATGGATTTGCTAGCGTATGAAGGCAATTTTAATGTCTATAAAACTGAATTAGAAAAAGGCGTAGTGTCTTTATTTATTTCGATGGATGGCAAAAAAATAGGAGGCATATATGCTTTACCTTATGACCCAAACAAATTCGCCGAAACAAAGCGAAACATTACACCTATGCGTTTACCTTTTAAAGACGAGTGGACAGTATTTTGGGGAGGTGATACCAGAGAACAGAATTACCATGTTGTTGTTAAATTTCAGCAAAATGCTTTCGATTTGATCATTCAAGAAAATGGGAAAAGCTATAAAACCGATGGCAAAACAAATGAGGATTATTATTGTTTTGGAAAAGAAATAATAGCGCCTTGTAATGCTGAAGTGGCTTATGCAGTAGATGGAGTGAAAGACAATATTCCGGGAGAACTTAATAAGATGTTTATCCTTGGAAATTCCGTTTTATTAAAAACCAACAACAAGGAATATATTCTATTGGCTCATTTTAAACAAAATACAATTAAAGTTAAGCAGGGAGATATTGTTAAAAAAGGTGCCTTTTTAGGACTGAGTGGCAATTCTGGAAATTCCTCAGAACCTCATTTACATTTCCATATACAAGATCTGGAAAACTTTAATAAAGCCACAGGCATAAAATGCTTTTTTAATAACATTTTAGTAAATGGAATACTTCAAAAAGATTATTCGCTCGTAAAAGGAGATCATATTAAAGCAGATTAATCGATGATTGAAAAGGAATTCTTAGAGGTTATTCAAACTAACATTGGGCTTATTCACAAGATCTGCAAGTTGTATCGCGATAGCAAAGAAGATAGAGAAGACCTTTTTCAGGAAATTATTCTCCAGCTATGGAAAGCTTTCCCTTCATTTCAAAAAAATGCAAAAATAAGTACTTGGATTTATAAGATTGCCTTAAATACCGCGGTAGCCATTTTTAGGAAAAAGAAATTGGCTGTTATTTATTCCACAATCTTACCGGAATATATTGATGATGAACCTAACGAAGAATTAGCAAGCAGACAAGAGCAATTGTTTACCGTTATTAAGCAACTGAACGATAGTGAGAAGGCTATTTTAACACTTTATTTTGAAGAGCTGAGTTATAAAGAAATTGCTGAAATTATTGGAATAAGTGAGAATAATGTCAATGTAAAAATGAATAGAATAAGAATTAAAATTCAAAAACTTTTAATTAAATAATATGGAGTTAGAGGATTTAAGAACAACTTGGAAAAATATAGCCACACCGAAAACGTCGGAAAATGAGATCAAGAAACTTCTGCAAGAAAACAAACATCCAGTTTTAAGGAAAATCAGGAAACAGATCATCATAGAATTAATAGGCTGGATTGCTTTTTTAGTAACTTACTATAGTTTATTTGACGGTGCAGACAAACCTATTTTCATCAATTTGATATTGGTTGCTAGCGTTTTAACTCCAATTACACACAACTTGTATGCTTACATTTTACATCGAGGTTTAGTTGATCAATCTAATTTTAGGGAAGCTTTAAAAAGGTTTATTTCGAGATTAAAAACCTATGCTTTATTATCGATTATTTCTAGAACGATTTATTGCTCTGGTCTGCTTTTGTTTTTTACATACAACATTCGATTCAATAATTTCAAATACAGCATTTTAACAGTATTGGCTTTTGTAGTTCTTGTTCAGATATTGATTTTGTTAAAAATATGGAACAAACGCATTAATAAATTAAATCAAACGCTAGCTGAGCTTGATTAGTTTAATTAAATTTGGATATAAGCCAATGCCATGAGCCAAAAAAAATCTCTAAAAAAAGACCTTTACAAACATCCAGATTATTATTTGATGGATGATTTGCTAACTCCCGAACACCAATTAATACGTTCGACCTTGAGAGATTGGGTAAAAGCAGAAATCACCCCAATTATTGAAGATTTTGCACAACGAGCGGCATGTCCGAAGCAATTGATAAAAGGATTAGGCGAGATGGCTGCTTTTGGGCCAACAATCCCTATCGAATATGGTGGCGCAGGCTTAGATTATATTTCTTACGGAATAATGATGCAGGAAATTGAACGTGGAGACTCGGGCATTAGATCTATGGCATCCGTACAAGGTTCTTTAGTGATGTATCCCATTTTTACTTTTGGCAGTGAGGAGCAAAAACAAAAATACCTTCCAAAATTAGCTACAGGCGAACTTATTGGTTGTTTCGGTTTAACGGAACCCAACCATGGCTCTGATCCTTCTGGATTAAGCACTAATATTAAAGATGCAGGAGCGCACTTTATTTTAAATGGTTCAAAGATGTGGATTTCAAATGCACCGTTTGCTGATATAGCGGTAATTTGGGCTAAAAACGAAAATGGAATTGTAAGAGGTGTGATTGTAGAACGAGGATTTGAAGGATTTACTACACCAGAAACTCATGGAAAATGGTCATTAAGGACTTCTGCCACCGGAGAATTGGTTTTTGATAACGTAAAAATCCCAAAAGAAAACATTTTACCTAATGCTCAAGGATTAAAAGCACCACTCAGCTGTTTGAACCAAGCCCGCTTTGGAATTGCTTGGGGAGTTTTGGGTGCAGCAATGGACTGTTACGATGTTGCTTTAAGATATGCCAAAGATCGGAAACAGTTTAACAAACCCATCGCATCGTTTCAGTTACAACAAAAGAAATTAGCCGAAATGATTACCGAAATAACCAAAGCCCAGTTGTTAGTTTGGCGTTTGGGCGTATTAAAAAATGAAGGTAGCGCCACTCCTGCTCAAATTTCAATGGCAAAAAGAAACTCGGTTGAAACCTCAATAAATATAGCCAGAGAAGCTCGGCAGATTTTAGGTGCAATGGGAATTACCAGTGAATATCCAATTATGCGCCACATGATGAATTTAGAATCTGTAATTACTTACGAAGGTACACACGATATTCATCTACTGATTACTGGAATGGATATTACCGGTGAAAATGCATTTGGAGGATAATGAAATAGATATTTACCGCTATCAGTAGAACCTGCTTGTATGATGCTTCCTATCGTCAACAGAAAAGAGTCCGGTTCTGATTTTCACATTTTTTCACAACCAGCTCTGTGAACTCCGCGTTCTCCGTGGTTACAAAATACCCGTTTCGCAAACAATTGCGTGTCCTCTATGTAAAACCCTGTTCCCTCCATGATTAAAAACTTGGCTTAAAACTTGTATTCTACACCAGCAGTTACAAACCTTAAAAACTTTATCATGAACAAAACAGTCGGAATTATTTTAGTAGTTGTAGGAATTGCAATGCTAATATGGGGAGGTTTCTCCTACACCAAAAAAGAAAAAGTAGTTGATGCAGGCCCAATTCAAATCTCTGCAGATAAACAAAAGACGGTAAACTGGCCGCCTTATGCAGGTGGAATTATATTAGTTGCAGGAGTTGTAGTTTTGGTAACCGCTAAAAAAAACTAGTTTAAATTACAATTTCAAACAATAAATCTTCAAAATAACCTTAATTTCGAAGCATCTTAATTTTTTTAATTGAGATGCTTTTTTATTGCTCTTAAAAGCGTTTTACGCTCAACATTAATTTCCGAAATGAAAGATTTTAAAAAATATTACACATTACCAGCCCCACCAGAAGAGGTTTATTTAGCCTTAACCATTCCTTTGAGTATTAAATTATGGAGCGGAGCCGAAGCCGAAATGAGTACCGAAGCTCAATCAGAATTTTCTTTATTTGATGGAGATATTGTAGGTAAAAACTTAGAATTTGAAGAGAACAAAAAAATAGTTCAACAGTGGTATTTTGAAGGGCAAGATGAGGCTTCAATTGTTACGATGAAACTTCATGAGCATAAAAAGGGATGTTCAATTGAATTAGTTCATACTAACATCCCAGACGAAGTTTACGATGAATTTGTTGATGGTTGGAATACCAGTTACTTTGGGGAGTTATTTGAATTTTTTGACGGAGAATAAATAATTATATCAACATTAGCAAAGTCTTTTTACTTTTGACTTTCTACTTTTATCTTTTTACTTCCAATTAGATATCCCAATACTGCATTTTTTTACGCTTAATAAAGGTTCTAATGTCCAAAACAAAAGCAGCGAAAAAATAAAAAACCAAAGGAAAACCAGCAGATAAAAAAGAAGTGTAAATAAAAAATAACCTAATTTTAGACTGAGAAATCTTGAATTTGTCGCCCAAATAGGTACAAACCCCAAAAGAGTAGCGTTCAAAAAAAACTAATATCTTGTCAATCATCCTGTTGTTTCTTAATAATTTTCAAACCAATGCCACAATTTAAGCATTTTTTTAAATCACAGTAACTTTTTTTTAAATGAATAAGTGCTTGTGTATCAAAAGCGTTGCCAGCCTTTACCCCGCTTTGCCTAAATCCTCTAACAATTTGATTTTCTTCAGGTTTAATTTCCAAAAGCAAATTTAAAGCTAAATCAACAAGTCTTTTTGTTCCTGTTTCTTTTCCATAGAAAAATAAAAGCGGAGCAATTGCATTGATCAACAGATTGTCAATACTACTTAAGCCCATATTTACGCTTTTGTTTTCTACGTTTTTATCAAACCTAAAATGCGTTTCCCAGTAATTATTTGTAGGTAAAGAAATAAAAAGCGTTCCAAATCCTTTTTTGTTTTGGATATTGATAATTTTCGAGAACAGGTGCTCTGATTGCAAAATTAGTCCAGCAAATTGCGCTAATCTAATTGTCGGGAAATTATCAGGTCTGGTTTTAGAAAACTTCCATAAACTCACATCCAAAACCGAAAGCTGATACTTGGCTCTCAAAAACTGAAATTCGTTTTTCAATTCTTTTGGGTATTCATCCTCAAAATTAAAATCTAAAAAACCCGCGACACCAAAAATCAGCGCTTCAATTTGAAAAGCCGAGTTTTTGTGCTTTGCTAAAATTAGCTGAGGAAGATTTTTAGCCAACAGTTCAAACGGCAATGCATTTACCTTAAAGCCAAAGCTTCTGGCTAAAACAGTATAAAAGGTATCTTCCCAACTGCTGTTTGTTGTTTGATAAATACTTTTAATTGCTGATGCCTTATCTTCCAACCTTTCAATCAACATCCTATCCAAACATTGGCTTTTGGTAAAATCATCAACAAAAGGAAGCTGTGCTTCGCAAGGGATCCAATAATTATTTGCGATTAACAGCTCGTAATTTTCAAGCACCGATGTTTGTACAACATCCTTAAGCTCCAAAACTGGAATAAGAGTTTTGTCTGTCCTGTAAATCGGTGCGTCATGGTCCCAAACAACATGTAAAATCACGTTGTCATATGCTTTATCTGTATTGTGTTTATGCTTTAACCAGTCTGATGACTTTAAATGGATTTCGATATTTCCTGCCCACAGCGTCTCTCCAATTTTCACCTTTCCGTTGAAAAAATCTGGTCCCGAATCCATATTATGAATTCCAGACTGCAAAATCTGAATTTGCTCACCATCAACGGTGTACAAACCTAAAAGGCTGAACAACTTATACTTCCATATAAAATGAAGAATGGCTTCGGACGATGGCATTCCTAAAAATGCAAATTATTTTTATAATTATGGTTAAATGTCGTTAGTAAAAAACCTCGGCATGTTGAACGATTTGACTTAGCTCACAAATAGAAGTCTCACACGCTAAAAAAAACTCTATTTGTGAGATTCCTCTTATCCTCGGGATGACGGTCTGAAGAGAGAATAAACTCAATATAACGAACCCAAAAATCTAAAAACCAATAGCTTTTAGCTCTTCTGCCATTTGTTGTTGAACTTTCAAAGCTTCTGCTCTAGCTACTTGGGCAAAGTCCACTCCTGCCGATGCATATATGATTGCTCTGGACGAATTTACCAACAGCCCACAATCTTCATTCATTCCGTATTTACAAACATCGGCCAATGAACCGCCTTGCGCACCAACTCCTGGCACTAATAAAAAATGATTTGGAGCGGATTTTCTAATTTCTAAAAAAGCTTCTCCTCTGGTTGCGCCAACCACATACATCATATTTGCATCGTTAGCCCATTCCTGAGATTTTTTCAAAACCTTCTCAAACAGAAAACCTTCTTCATTTTGTGTAAACTGAAAATCTTTTGCACCCTCGTTTGAGGTTAGCGCCAACAAGATTACCCACTTGTCCTCATATTTTAAAAAAGGCGTAACAGAATCTTTACCCATATACGGCGCAACGGTAATCGAGTCGAAACTCATCCCCGAAACTTCTTTATTAAAAAAAGCATCGGCATACATTGCTGATGTATTTCCTATATCGCCACGCTTTGCATCCGCTATGGAAAAAATATCTTTCGGCAAATAATCTGCGGTTTTAATTAATGAATTCCAACCTGCTACGCCTCTACATTCGTAAAAAGCAGTGTTTATTTTGTAGGAAACGCACAAATCTTTGGTAGCGTCAATAATCTGCTTATTAAATTCAAATACTGGATCTTCTGTATTTAATAAATGCTTAGGTATTTTATTAATATCAGTATCTAACCCAATGGTTAAAAAAGATTGCTTTATTTTTATTTGTTCGATAAGTTGTTGACGCGTCATACTGTTTATTTTAGGCGCTAAATTGATAAATTTTATAAGGAACTTGAAAAAAAATAATATAAAATTTTAGGATTTACAAATTAATCGATATTATTGCATCATAATCTCAATTTATCCTTTGTCTACGGATTAAGTAAAACAGATAAAAATCATAAGAACTTTAAATGTACGTTGCCTGATTTCCTAGGATAAATCACAAATATAATCCCTTGATAATAATTCATATTAATGTTTAATACAAACGAATTGAACGACAAGCTTGTTTCTGAGCTTCGTGAAATGGCAAAAAGTTTTGGTGTAGAAAACACCGACGTATTGCGTAAAGCTGATCTGGTAGCTAAAATTAAAGAACAACAAGACTTAATAGAGGCAGCTAGAAATTCTGGTGCAGTTAGCGAAGAAAGTACGCCAGAAGAAAAGCCCAAGAAAAGAGCAAGAACAGTTAAAACAACTGTTGCGGAAGAAAAGATCACGCCTACAGCAAAACAAAGTGTTTCTCTTTTCGATGATGAAGAGAACGAAGTTTCGGCGAAGCCTTTGGCTAGAAAAACCAAACAAGTTGCAGTAGCTGAAGAAACACAAGATGAAGAAGCAACAGCTGTTACTGAAACTTCAGAAAACAGATCGGAGCCAAAGCAGATAAGACCCGATAAAAACGGAAAACAAAGAAGTCAAGAAAGTGCGTTTGATTTTGATAACGTAATTATAAATGAGGGTGTTTTAGAAATTATGCCAGATGGCTATGGTTTCTTAAGATCATCAGATTACAATTATTTAACCTCTCCAGATGATATCTACGTTTCTCAATCGCAGATTAAATTATTCGGTTTAAAAACTGGAGACACCGTTAGAGGTAGCATAAGACCACCTAAAGAAGGTGAAAAATATTTTCCTTTAGTACGTGTTGAATCTATCAACGGCAGAGTACCATTGGAAGTAAGAGACCGTGTTCCGTTTGACTACCTTACGCCACTTTTCCCTACAGAAAGATTAAACTTGTTTATGAAACCAAGTGATCATTCTACAAGGATCATGGATTTGTTTACCCCTATCGGTAAAGGTCAGCGTGGTTTAATAGTTGCACAACCTAAAACTGGTAAAACAAATTTATTAAAAGAAGTAGCAAATGCCATTGCAGCAAACCACCCAGAAGTTTATTTGATTATTTTATTGATTGATGAGCGTCCGGAAGAGGTTACAGATATGGCCCGTAGTGTAAGAGCTGAGGTTGTTTCTTCAACTTTTGACGAACCAGCAGAACGCCACGTAAAAATTGCTAACATCGTTTTAGAAAAAGCAAAACGTATGGTAGAATGTGGTCATGATGTGGTAATTCTTTTAGACTCCATCACTCGTTTAGCAAGAGCTTACAATACTGTAGCACCTGCTTCAGGTAAAATACTTTCTGGTGGTGTTGATGCTAACGCTTTGCACAAACCAAAACGTTTCTTTGGTGCAGCCCGTAATATTGAAGACGGTGGCTCATTAACTATCCTGGCTACTGCTTTAACAGATACTGGCTCTAAAATGGACGAAGTAATTTTCGAAGAATTTAAAGGTACTGGTAACATGGAATTACAGTTAGATAGAAAATTATCTAACAAACGTATTTTCCCTGCTATTGATTTAACAGCTTCAAGTACAAGAAGAGACGATTTATTGTTAGACAAAGAAACCTTGCAGAGACTTTGGATTTTAAGAAATCACCTAGCAGACATGAATCCTCAAGAAGCTATGGAGTTCTTACTAACTCAAATGCGTGGAACTAAATCTAATGAAGAATTTTTGGTTTCGATGAACAGCTAATATTTAGATTCAAGATTTTTAGAGACAAGAGTAGAGACTCAGCAAGAAGTCTTAGCTCTTGTTTCTTGACTCTTTCATCTTTTAAAAAGAATGATAAAAAAACATATTCCTAATGCTTTAACATGTGCGAACCTTTTGTCGGGTTGTATAGGAAGTATTTATGCATTTAATGGCGACCTTAAAACGGTTGCTTTTTTTGTAATAATATCTGGTATATTTGATTTTTTTGATGGTTTTGCAGCAAGGTTGCTCAACGTAAAATCGGAAATAGGTAAAGAGCTTGATTCTTTGGCCGATGTTGTAAGTTTTGGTTTTTTACCAGGGATGATCATCTACAAACTTTTAATGCTTTCCGGCTTAGGCTGGATTGCTTACACAGGTTTTTTAATTACTATTTTTTCTGCATTAAGGTTAGCAAAGTTTAATGTTGATACTCGCCAAACCGAGGATTTTATTGGCTTAAATACGCCAATGAATACATTTTTGATCATCTCTCTCCCCTATTTATTAGATACATTTTCTTTTATCTCAAACCCTTATTTCTTAATTACCTTAACAGCGTTGCTTTCGTACCTATTGGTGAGTGAATTAAGGTTGTTTTCTATGAAAATGTCGGGCTTACAATGGCAAGCGAATAAATATAAATTTATTTTCTTAATAGTTTCGCTTCTGTTGCTTGCTTTCCTACAATTTATAGCGATACCCTTAATTTTAGTTTTATATATCGTTTTTTCACAACTACATTTTAGATCGCAGAAATTAAGCCTATAGATTGATGTACGGTATAATACCGTGGTATTTGCCGAACTTAGCAATTGCCAATAAAATATACTCGAGGAAAGATTTACATTAAAGGATATTTGAAAAGCTAATATGTGGATATTAGTGCTTTATAACAGAACAGAAGGTTTTATGCTATTCGTTAATAAACAGCGAAATTAACCACAAATCAGCAGTTAATTACTTTTGAAATTAGCTACAATAAGAAAAGAGCCTTTAGCTACTGGCTAAAAGCTCTTTTCTCTTTTCTTGTAAACCAGAGAAAATTAGATTAAAATCTTCTTTAAGTTTACCAAAATCAACCACTATACCTTGATAGTCATCCTTTTCCCTAGCTCTTGATTCGATAGTCGCCATGGTCTCTTTTGCTTCATTTGCACCCATAAAAGCCAATGTTGGCTTGATTTTGTGCGACATTTCGGCAATTTTACTCCAATTTTCATCAGAAACGGCGTTACTTAAAATTGAGACATAGTCTGGCGTTTGTGCAAGAAAAATATCTATCATTTCTACCATAAATTCGATGTTGTCGCTTGCCACTTCTTTTAAATAAGAAAGGTCTACCGCTACTTTATTGTCTTTATCCATTAAAAATCATTGTAAAACAGCATCCAATTTTATTACATCCAAGTTGTCGGTACTTTCAAACAATAACTGATCTATCGTTTTTTTCAACACCGGATGAGAAAATGTTGCTGCAATTTCTGCCAAAGGTAATAACACAAACTTACGCTTCTCAATCAAAATATGTGGTATATTAAGTCTATTTGTAACTATTATTTCGTTATTGTAAAATAGCATATCAATATCCATTGTTCTTGACCCCCATCTCTCTTTACGTATTCTCCCTAAATCGGTTTCAATTTTTTGCGTTTTATTTAAAACATCTTCAGCAGAAAACCGGGATTTCACCTCAATCACCATATTCAAAAAATCTGGTTGCTCATTTTTACCCCAAGCTTTAGTTTCGTAAACAGCAGACTTTAGGGCGATGTTTCCAACTAAAAGTTCTATTTCTTCAATTGCTTTCTTTAGGTTTTTTAACCGATCTCCCAAATTACTCCCTAAACCTAAAAATATCGTGTTCATAAATTTGTAACAATTGCTTTAAATGCCTATCTAAAATTTATATTTGCAAAATAGCATTTAAATCCAACTCATTATAATGAAACAATTCTTCAAATTTGTTTTCGCGTCTATTGTCGGCGTTCTCATTTCTACGTTTGTTATTATACTTATCGTTATCGGCAGTATTACTGCCTTGGTAAGTGGCGCAAAGGAAAATGTGGAGGTTAAAGAGAACAGTATCTTACACCTCAGCTTAAATCTGCCAATTACCGAGCGCAGTGCTTCCAGTCCTTTAGATGATTTGGATTTCGGACCCTTAAAAGGTGAGAAAAAAATAGGTCTAAACGATATTTTGAAAAGCATCAAAAATGCCAAAATCGACCCTAATATCAAGGGGATTTATTTGGATGTAAATTATATGATGACTGGCTTTGCCACTATTGAAGAAATAAGAACGGCTTTATTGGATTTTAAAAAATCAGGGAAATTTATTATTGCTTATAGTGAAGTTTATACGCAAGGCGCATATTATTTGGCATCAGTTGCCAACAAAGTTTACTTAAACCCACAAGGCATACTAGAACTTAAAGGACTGAGTTCTGAGGTTATGTTTTTTAAAGGCGCTTTAGACAAACTGGATATTGAAGCTCAAATTATAAAAGTAGGAACATTCAAAAGCGCTGTAGAGCCGTTTTTTCTGGATAAAATGAGCGATGCTAACCGTTTACAAACAACTGCATTGTTAGGTTCACTTTACAACCACTTAACTACAGAAATATCTAAAAGCCGTAAAATTCCACAAGATTCTATTATCGCTATTGCTGATGGTCTAAAATCGCGTTCGCCACAGGATGCCTTGACCTACAAACTGATTGATGGATTAAAGTATAAGGATGAGATTTTAGAGGAACTAAAAACGAAAACTGGAATAGCAAAAGACAAAAACCTAAATACCGTTGGCATTTCTGATTATGCAAAATCAATTAAAAGCACAGGGTCATCATCAGAAAGGATTGCTGTGGTTTACGCAAATGGAGATATTAACAGTGGCGAGGGAGATGAAAATACCATTGGTTCTGAAGGAATTTCAAAAGCAATAAGAAAATCTCGTTTAAACGATAAAGTTAAAGCGATTGTGTTGAGAGTTAACAGCCCTGGCGGAAGTGCTTTGGCGTCTGATGTGATTTGGAGAGAAGTATTGCTTGCTAAAAAAGCAAAACCGGTAATTGTATCAATGGGTGATTACGCGGCTTCTGGCGGTTATTATATTGCTTGCGCAGCTGATGAGATTTTTGCCGAACCAACAACAATCACAGGTTCAATTGGGGTATTTGCAGTAATTCCAAACATGAAAGGCTTTTTCAACAATAAATTAGGAATTACCTTTGACGGTGTTAAAACTGGTCAGTTTGCAGATTTAGGGAACGTAAGTCGCCCGTTAAACAATGCAGAAAAACTAATTCTACAAAATGAAGTCAACAGAACGTATAATGATTTTACCAAACGTGTTGCAGACGGAAGAAAATTATCTCAAACTTATGTTGACAGTATTGGACAGGGCCGTGTTTGGACAGGCGAACAAGCATTAAAACTAAAATTAGTAGATAAGCTTGGGCATTTGGACGATGCAATTGCCGAAGCTGCAAAAAGAGCAAAAATTAAAGACTACAAAATCTCAAACTATCCAGAAATTAAAGATGGTTTAATGGGGTTATTAGGTAGTTCTGACGAAAAGATCAAAGCTTATTTTGTAAAACAAGAGCTGGGGAAAAGTTACCAGTATTATCAAAAAATAAAAGAAGTTAACAACATGAGTGGTTTGCAAGCTAAACTACCTTATGAAATAACCTTTCAATAAGAATTTCTAAATATTGAAATTATCAAAAGACTCGGAGTTATCTGGGTCTTTTTTTTTATGAAGATCGGGAAGAATTTTTTGTTGATTTTTAGACTGATAGCCGAATCTTGTTATCGACCATCCTATGCGTTAACGACAGCAGTGACATCCTTTTTGCTCTTTTTACAGGTAGCTATACAAGAGCAAAAAGATACAACGGATGGCGTGTTAAAACGCCCTAACTATACAAAAGCTAAGAAGGAAAACATAAAAACCTAATTAATGGATTCTATATATTTAGAAATAAACTAACTCTTATAAACTCATACAAGAGATTCATAGCCAAATAGAATTCACAAAAAAAGTCCCACCAAACGGCAGGACTTTTCAATAAACGCTAATAAAAACTAGTTATATACTTTAACCATAAATATATAATCCTGCATCTTTTTAATCTGTTGGGTGCGGTTCAATCCAGCCAATGTATTTCTTTTATTAACTGAAATTTTTTGCGTTAAAGAATCTTGCGAAATGCTATTTACAGCCCTCATTAAATAATCGGATTTCACAGCAAATGCAGCGCCGTCTGCCTGGGTTTGTTTACCACTTACAATTCCAATCACATTTCCTTTGCTATCCATTAAGGGACCTCCAGAATTACCTGGATTAACCGGGATAGAGATTTGATACGCAATTGAATCGCCAGCAAAACCAGTAGAAGAACTTAAATAGCCTTTTCCGTAAACCACATCGTCTTTAGGATAACCAATGGTATAAACATCTTCGCCTAAATCAGAGTTCGATTTTTTGAAAGTATAAGGAACGGTAGCTAAATGCTTAAACGTAGTATCTTTAATATGTAATACGGCAATATCAAATTCTGGATCAACATATACTGTTTCAACTTTGAAAGATTCGCCTTTATTATTTTGTACATACACAGAATCTGCGTCTTTAATTACATGGTAATTGGTTACCAAATAACCATTTGCCGATAAAATAAAACCTGTACCACTATATTGGCTAATATCCTTTGGCTGTTTGCTGGTGCTGTTGATATTTCTAATAAGTGCCGTTTGAGAACGTTTGATGTTCTCCATATCTCGTTTCAGTTCACTGTAATTAGAACCATGTTCACTACTGTTAAACTGGCCAGTAGAAAACAAGGTGATTAACGTCATGAAAATAGCAACAGTTGCTGCAACGGCCAAGTTTTTACGATATCTAACCCACAATACAGATAGTAAAGTAGGTGTTTCTTTATACTCTTCCGTTAAGCTATCCACATCTAATTCGTCATGAATCTGGTTCAAAGCTACTCTTAAAGCATTAACTTCACCAAAAGATTTCAACGTTTTTAGAAAATCTAAATGCGCAATCACTTTATGGTCTAAAGCAGAATTAGTCTTGCGGTCTTCCTCAAAAGCCAGCGCTTCTTCTGCAGTCATTTCATGACTATAGTAGGCTTCAATTCTTTTGATTAAATCTATTTCACTTTTCATATCTCTTATTTTAGATTAAAAAACAGCTTTTTTAATCGTTGCAAACACTTATATTTTTGTGTTTTTGCATTGTCTGAATTGGTGTAACCAAATTTCTCACAGATATCTTGCATGGATTTACTGTGGATATAAAAATCCTCAATAATAGTTTTACAAGGCTCTCCCAACTGTGTTAAAGCACTATTCATCAATACGAATTGCTGATCTTTTTCTTCGTGTTGCGCCAAATCAGGTTCCACTTCAAAATGATCTTCGTAATCTTTTATATTTTCACTAAATCTACTTTTATGACTTAGTTTTTTTAGCCAAAGCCTTCTGCAAACAGAATATAAAAATGTTTTGAGTTTACTAGTTAATTCAAAATCTCCACTTTTAATTTTATCGTGAAGTATAATTATACTTTCCTGATAAATATCTTTTGCATCATGCTCGCTACCGTTATTATTAATGATCAATTGTAGGATCATCGGGTAATAAGCTTTGTAAAGATATTGAAGTGTAGAAGACGAATTATTCAGTATTCCTAAAATAATTTCATTATCTGTTGGTATTGAATGATTTATCTTTCTGCTCACTGTTTAATACTGTTTTTGCTAAATTGTAACCCTTATTCGGTAAAAAAAAATTTAATTTTCACATTCTTACGCAAACGTTTAATTTACTTGATTTTTAGCTCATTACAATTATTTTAAAAAAATTAAGTTTTTTTTCGAGGTTACCGGGTTACCTTTTAAAGTTTCTGGCATTAAGGATAAATTAATCATAATTAAAAAGACAAAATTAACATGAAAAACTTATTCAAATTCGGATTTTTCGCTTTAGCAATCTCTTTATCAGTTGTTGCTTGTAACTCTAACAAAGCTACTGACGCAACTCAAGATTCTACTTCTTTAGATTCAATCACTGTTGATACTGCTGCTGTTGATACAGTTGCTGGTGATTCTTCTATGGTTGCTGTAGATACTACTGCTGCTAAATAAGATTTAAAAATCTAAAATTTAAAAAAGCATCGCTATTTAGTGATGCTTTTTTGTTTTCAAGGCAATTCTATCTCTCCCAAAATGTAAAATTTACATTTTGGCACCTTTCTTTCAGCTTCTCTTTTTACCAGCTTCATTATATTTTTTCGCCAAAACCTACGTTCTATATTTTTACTACATTTGTTAGCTCAATAGATATACAAAACCTATTAATTACAATTAATGGCGAAAACAAAATATTATTTTAATTCTCAAACACTTAAATACGAAAAGGTTAAGTTAAGCTTGGGGCTTAAAATATTGAAAGGATTCGGCTTTTTGTCAACGGCTTTGGTTTTCTCTTTTATCATCATTGCCTTCGCCTATACTTTTCTAGATTCTCCAAAAGAAAAACAGCTAAAGCGAGAAATCAGCTCGCTTACTTTGCAATACGAAATTTTACAGAGCAGACTGAAGCAGGTAAATGTGGTTATGAAGAGCCTGCAAGATAGAGACGACAATATTTACCGCGTAATATTAGAAGCTGAACCAATTGCACCAGAAGTAAGAAATGCTGGCTTTGGAGGCGTAAATCGGTACAAGGATTTAGAAAACTACGACTATAGTAGTTTGATGATTGAAACTACCAAAAAATTGGACATTATATCAAAACAACTTTATGTACAATCAAAATCTTACGATGAATTAACCAAAGCAGTTAATTCAAAAGGAAAAATGATGGCCAGTATTCCGGCAATCCAACCTATTGATAGTAGAAAATTACGTTCGATATCTGGCTTTGGTTATAGAATGCACCCAATTTATAAAATAAGAAAAATGCATGATGGGATAGATTTTGCCGCCCCAATTGGCACTCCTATATATGCAACAGGTGATGGTAGTATAATTGCAGCGGGTGTTGAACGTGGTTATGGAAACAGAGTTATGATTAACCACGGTTATAGCTATGTGACCAAATATGCGCACATGAGCAAATTTAAAGTAAGAAAAGGTGATCGGGTAAAACGTGGAGATATTATTGGCTATGTAGGAAATACCGGAGCATCAACTGGTCCCCATTGCCACTATGAGGTTTATAAATCGGGAAAACCCATAAATCCTATAAATTTCTTTTTTAACGATTTAACCCCATCTGAATATGTTACCTTGCTAGAAGTGGCTTCAAGAGACAATCAATCATTAGATTAACAAATTAACCATGCCTTATAAAGAAAAAGAAATCCAAAAATCATATTACCCTATTGGAGAGGTAGCAGAAATGTTTGATGTAAACACATCAATGATTAGATTTTACGAAAAAGAATTTGACATTCTACAGCCCAAAAAGAATGCTAAAGGCAATAGGCTTTTTCGACCTGAGGATATCACAAACCTGAAAATAATTTTTAATTTGATTAAAGACAAAGGTTTTACCATACAAGGTGCCAAAGACTTTATGAAGAAAAACAAAAAAGAGGTTGATGAGCAACAAAAAGTTATTGAAGCTTTGGAAAAAATCAAATCTTTTATGCTTGAGCTAAAGGAGCAATTATAAGGTCACTGAATATCTTTTGAAAAGAACCCAGATTTAGTCTCCGATATGGATGAAAAACAAAAAGTTTTATTTGTTATCAATAAAAAATCGGGTAGTCGAGCTGACACACTGATTAATCAAACCATCGAAAAACACGCTGAATCAAATAATTATTTGTTTGAGATTGTGGTTTGCCAGAAAAATTTTGAGGATGAAATTAGAAAAGCTGTAAGCGATTTTTCCCCGCATATCGTTTGCGCTGTAGGTGGAGACGGAACTGTGAACTTAGTTGCTTCTATTATCCAATCAACAAACATCTCTTTGCTTATTATACCAAGCGGTTCTGCAAACGGAATGGCTAAAGAGCTACAAATCCCTGCTACTTTACCAGCGTGTTTAGATTTAATTAAACACGGAAAAACCCAAAAAATAGACCTATTAAAAGTAAATGATAAAATATCTGTCCACTTGGCAGATGTTGGATTAAATGCCCGTATCGTAAAACGATTTGAATTAGACCCAAACAGAGGTTTATTTACGTACGGAAAACATCTATTTTATGAAATGTTTTTACTGAAGCGCTACAGGTTCAAAATCAAATACGATGACAAAATCATGAACGTTAAAGCTGTGTCGTTAACGTTTGCAAATGCAACAAAATATGGGACTAGCGCAGTAATTAACCCTGATGGGATTTTGAACGATGGCTACTTTGAAATCTGTATTGTAAAACCTTTTCCAAAATACCACATTATAAATATAGCTTATCAAATGTTTAGAAACACCATTAAATACTCGGAATTTTTTCAGGTATTAAAATGTAAAAAAGCGGAGGTGACCTGTACAAAAAGAACACTTTTACAAAACGACGGGGAACTGATGTCAAAGGTAAGTTGTGTTTATCTAGAAACACTACCTAAAGCTTTACAGGTAATTATCGACCCGAACTTATCGCATCCAACCATCATAGACTAATTCACCGTCCTTATTTTGATCATCCACAATCAAAACCTCCACTTTTACGCGTAAATCCTCGTAAAATTTAAGCTTAAAAAATCCTTTTGCAGACATACCAAACCTTGAATACTTACTATCCATAACATAGGTTGATTTTGACGCTGCACCACTAACGATAAAATTGTTCTCGTACTTTTCTATAAACTGTAAATTGTGTTCATGCCCTGCAACGTAAGTTAAGCCGGGATACGTTCTAAATATCGCTTTTAGCTTTTTTCTCAGAACTCTAAAGCGTGGATGCGAAAGATCTTCCTTTGCTCCAAAATATTTACGATACATCGGCAGTAAAGATCCAATAAAAGGTAGTGGAAAATATGCATTTTTTTTATAAATCGTAAACGGAAATAGGTGATGTTTAATCTTATACTTACCGCCATGCAAAGAATTACTATAAATAGGATAATGGCCTGCAACCAGAATCCGCTTATTTTTATGCTTCTCTAATAATGCTTTAAGCTGAACAAAAAAATCTTCTTCCGTTTCTTGTTCGCAACCACAGGTTTTCCCAATTGGCCTCACTCCTTTTTGAACCCACCATTGTGTATTTATGGCTATAATTGCTAAAAATTCATTACTAAAAACCTCTTTAGGTCCTGGACAACCGTTCTCCGGAAAAAAAACTTGTTGGGGTCTAAAAAGATTATTCAGATAATCCTCTTGCCTTAAAACGTAAGCCAAGCCATCACGCTTTCCCTTGTTCCAATCATGATTTCCCGATATAAAAACGGTTTTACCCTTAAAATCTTTAACGGCATTGTAATGTGCTTTTAAAACCAGCTCTGCATCATCACGCAGTACATCGTTTTCTGCCGGTAAACCATGTGGATAAATATTATCTCCTAAAAACAAAAGTACAGACTCTGTGGAATTGGGTAAATGGTTTTTGAGCAAGCTTAGTACCTCATCTTCTTGCCTACGTTTTACGTTTCCAGAATCACCAATCACCAAAACTTCACACATCAATTTGCTCTCAGTCATGCACTTAAACTACAAAAAAAACACCAATTTGAAAGCTTATGCAGATAATTTAATTTGATTTCTTAAATTCAACTCAAATCAATTACGCATGACGAAATTTTACTTATCGCTTTTATGTGTATTTCTTCATCTTGAGATAAAAGCACAAGAAAACTATGGTCCAAAAATAACCGCGTTGGGTACAGCAGGCGTAGCTATTCAAGATGTTTGGTCGGCCAGTAAAAATCAAGCTGGAATTGCATTATTAACTAAACCAACTATTTCGGCAGGTTACGAAAACCGGTTTGGACTTAAAGAGTTAAGTAATAAGTCGGCTGTTTTTACGCTACCCTTAAAAAACTATACTGTTGGCGCAATTTTTAATTCTTATGGTATAGATGCCTATAACGAAATTAAAACCGGCATTAGCTTGGCAAAAGCTTTTGGTCCAAAACTGCTAATCGGTATCGGTTTAAACTATCATCAGCTAAGTATTACAAATTATGGAAATGCAAATACAGCTAGCATTGAGGTAGGTTTACAGTATAATGTATTGCCAAAACTATGGCTTGCATCGCACATTGCCAACCCAAATCAGAGTAAATATAGTGACGATGCAGAGCAAGTTATCCCTGCACATATCCAATTTGGCGGAACTTATATCTTCTCTGATCAGCTGATGATTACTACTGAGTTTGAAAAAGTCCTAGACCGCGAAGCTGATTTTAAGACCGGCCTTGAGTACAAAGTTGTGAAATTTGTTGCTTTGCGAGGTGGTATTTCTGTTAATCCGTTTAAGCAGTATGCTGGTTTTGGCGTACATTATCAAAAAATAAATATAGATTTCGCCGTTGCCTCTCATCCGGTACTGGGATATTCACCGCAAATATCTTTAGGTTATGAATTTTAGGGTTAGGCTATTCTTTATTTTATTGATATTGGGATGCGCAGATTCTGTTTTTGCCCAGCAAGATAATGACCCGATAATAGAAGAGATTATTGAAAGTGTGGTAGCCAACCAAACCGACGATTACGATTATACCGAACTTGTAGAGCGGCTTAATTACTACAAAAAGAACAAGATAAATCTGAATAAAACCAACAAAGAACAACTTCAAGAACTGGTTTTTCTAAATCCCTTACAGATCAATGCTATTTTCGAGCACATTGTAACTAATGGAAAACTAATTAGTGATCTAGAGTTACAGAGTATCCGAGGGCTTGACTTAGAGGCAATTAGAAATCTATTATATTTTGCAGATATAAGCGCTCCCACTGGCTTCGAAAACTTTAGTTTTAAAAAGCTTTTTACTGATGGAGAAAACGACTTATTAATTAGATACAGCAGATACTTGGAAAAACAAAAAGGTTTTTCCATCCCTGCTTCTTCTGGTAAATCTAGATATCTGGGTACTCCAGAAAGAGTTTTCACCCGCTACCGCTTTTCCTTCAGTAACAATATTCAATTTTCTTTAAACCTCGAAAAAGATGCGGGAGAAAAATACTGGAACAACACCAACGACCAAACCGGACCCGATTTTTTATCGTCTAGTTTATATGTAAAGGATATAAAACGGCTTAAAAAGATTGCCCTCGGCGATTACTCATTGCAATTTGGACAAGGCTTAACTTTATGGAGCGGTTTAGGTTTTGGTAAAGGAGCAGATATTTTTGCAGTTGCAAAACAAAATCTAGGTTTAAAACCGTACACTTCGGTAAACGAATTCTCTTATTTTAGAGGTGCTGCTACGCAGATTAACTTCGGCAGATTCGATTTCACGCCCTTTATTTCTTACAACAAATTGGATGCGGGCGTAGCTTTAAACCCACTTACCAACCTCGAAGACATATCATCATTACAGCAAAGTGGCTTACACAGAACAGAAAATGAGCTAAAAAACAGAAGACGTGTAGGTCAGCTGGTATTTGGTGGTAACGTACAATATAACTACCAAAAATTATCTTTAGGTTTAACAGCGTACCACTCTAAGTACGAGCAAAATTTCGCACCCGGAAATGCATTATACAACAAATTTGATTTTAGCGGAAACCAATTAACTAACGTTGGTTTTAATTACAGCTATACCCTAAATAACACGTACTTTTTTGGTGAGGTTGCACATAGCCTAAATTACGGCTTTGCCTACATCAACGGCTTAATAACGAGCTTATCCCCTATTGTATCTGCGGTTTTGTTCCATAGAAATTACCAAAAAGATTATTACTCGTTTTACAACCAGGGAATCGGCGAAAGCAGTACTGCAGTAAATGAAAAAGGTTTTTACGCCGGTGTACAGATTAAGCCCAACAGGAAGTTTGGAATAGATTTTTATACCGATCTATTCAAATTTCCGTGGTTGAAATTCGGAGTGGATGCGCCATCAAGTGGCTATGATATTTTAGGTCAGTTCAACTATACTCCAAATAAAACAACTCGCTTTACCTTACGTTACCAGTTTCAGAACAAACAGAAGAATGCTCCGGAAAAGTTATTTACCAACATACTTGATTTCGAAAAAAAATCAAATTATCGAGCAGAGGTTCAGTACCAGGTGAACAGTATTTTCTCTTTACGCAATCGCTTAGAAATTGTTCAGTACAACCAAGAAAGTACAACTACTAAATTCGGTTTCTTAGCTTATCAGGATGTGAATTATAGTCCTTTAAGTTCAAGATGGTCGGGAAATATGCGTTTCACTTTGTTTGATACAGATGGTTTTGATACGCGGATCTATACCTACGAAAACGATGTTTTATATGGCTTTTCTATCCCTGGTTTCCAAAATCAAGGGATTAAATTTTATACGAATGTGAGGTATAACGTAAAACGAGGCGTTGATTTATGGGTAAAGTACAGCTACACCAAATTTAATGGGGTAATCACTGTGGGGTCGGGACTCGATGAAATTCAGGGAAATAACCGTTCAGAAGCGAAGGTTCAACTAAGGGTACAGTTTTAGATTATGATTGCTTACTATAAAACCGAGGTTCCATTTTTAAGGTTGGTTTTATGTTTCATAATAGGGATTTCTATTTCTACAACGCAAAACCTTGCTCCTAACCCTGCTTACGAAATCACATTTTATAGCCTTTGCGGAATAACTTTATTTTTCGCAATCTTTTACAAGCGCCTGCGGCTTTATTTAAGGCGAGACATTACTGGATTTATCATCTACACTACTGTGCTAATGGCTGGTATTGTAATAACCAATCATCGAAAACAGATATACTACGCTAATCATTTCTCTAAAATTAGTTCAAAAGAGCTGATTGGAGTAATTGAGGAAAACCCAAAGTTAAAGGGAGACATTGCTAGATTCGTTTTAATTATTGATGCTAATATCGACGGTGAAAAGCTAAGCAAAACTACCGGAAAATTACTTGTTGCATTGCGGATAGATAGTACAAAAACTTTAGGTTTAAAATATGGCGATCGTATTATATTGGTATCAAAATATAAAGAAACAGAACCGCCCTATAATTTTGCTGAATTCAATTATCGTCGTTTTTTAGCATTACAAAACATTTATCATCAAACTTTTATTAATCAAAAACAGATTGCAGTAATTGAAACAGACCAAGGAAACCCGATAATAGCCTTTGCCTTAGCGTTTAGAGATCAGCAGGTTGCAAAAATCAAAAATTATTTGGCAGATAAAGATGCTAGAGGCGTAGCGTCTACCTTGGTTTTAGGTTATCGAGAAACCTTAGACAGAGAGCTACTGGCCACTTACTCTAATACAGGAACTATGCATGTGCTTTCTGTTTCTGGAATGCATGTGGCCATTGTGGCTTTTCTTTTAAACTTTTTGCTGGGATTTATGAACCGTAAAAAGAAGTTAATAATTGCAAAAACGCTTTTGATAATCTCACTGGTTTGGTTTTATGCGTTAATAACTGGCTTAGCTCCGTCTGTTACGCGGGCGGCAATTATGATCAGTTTTGTTTTGATTGCCAAGGCAAAATCTAAAAACGTTAACATCTTTAACGTTCTAGGTCTTTCTGCATTCCTAATTTTACTATACAATCCTTTTAGTTTGGTAAATGTTGGTTTTCAGCTATCGTACATTGCCGTTGGCGGTTTAATTTATCTTTATCCAAAAGTCAGCCTGTGGTACAGTCCCGAGAATCCTATCATCAAAGCTGCATGGTCTGTGATGGCTGTTTCTATATCGGCGCAGTTGGTTACAGCTCCGTTTAGTTTATTTTACTTTCATCAATTTCCTGTTTATTTTATATTAAGCAACCTCTTTATAGTGATACCAGCAACGCTAATTATGTATGCTGGTTTTGCTTTTTTACTATTTGCCACGCTAATTCCTCAGCTAAAAGTTTTCGCTGTTATCTTAGAACAAACTATCATTTTTACCAATACCGGGTTAAAATTTATAGAGGAAATTCCACATGCAAATATTACTCAAGTTTGGTTTGATAAAACTGAGATATTTTTGGGTTACTGTTTGATTATCGCTATCCTTTTCTCGTTAAAAAACTTACTTTTTTTAAGGCTAAGCATTATTTTAGCAGCATGCCTTATCATCAGTTTAACATGGAAAGAATTTAACCACATACAACAGCGAAACGTTACTTTTTTTTCGCTAAGAAAAAACACTGCCATTGCATTTATAAAAGGAAGAAGTGCAGTTTTAGTAACCGATTTAGATACCGACGAGTTTACTTATGTGTTTTCGGTAAAACCCTATTTAGATAGTTGCCATATAAACAACATCCAATTTTTGAATCCACACCTAACCGAAACTGAGAAAGTCTATAATTTTGAAGGCAAGGCGTTGAAAATAATTGGCAAAGGTGGTTTTAACAAGATGCTGTCAGAAGAAAATTGGTTGCTTTTAAGTAGCGACCGCATTTTCAACTTAACTGAAATTTTATCATCAAATAATTTTAATACTTTATTAATAGATGGCAGAAATAGAGACTTTGTTATTAAAAACCTGAGATCGCAAGCAGAAATACTAAAACTCCCCATAAAAACTTTAAAAAGAGAGTTTGCTGTAGAATATAAACTTTAAAAAATTCATTTCGATTTCTCAATAGCTAAACAACATTAAAATAATTTATCTTGTAACATCGTTAATCATCTAATATCTAACTTAAAAACAAATATTTTGAAGCAACTAAAAGCAGTATTAACAATAGCCATTTGTATGGGATATACATTTATGGCGCAGGCACAAAAAACAATTAAACAGGGTACAGTAACTTATGCGGTAGAATACAATTTACCTGCCGACCAGCAATCAATGGCTGGCATGCTACCTAAAGAGTTTAAAGTAGTGTTCAAGGGTGATTACAGCAAATTTAAAATGGATATGGGAATGTACGCAACATCTGTAATTTTCAACAACGCCTCAAACGAAACCTTAAGTTTAACAGAAGTGCCCATGCAGGGGAAAAAGATTGCTGTAAAGATGAACAAAGACCAGTCTAAAAAAATGCGTGAGTTACAGTCGGGTGAACAGGATTTTGAAGTAACACCAACCACAGCACAAAAAAAGATTGCTGGATATAACTGTGTAAAATATCTTTTAAAGGATAAAGAGTCAGGAGTGCAAAGTGAAATTTGGACAACTACTGATATTCAAATACCAACAAACTCCTTAACCTCTCCAATTAACGGTGTAAAAGGCGTTCCTGTTGAGTTTAGCCAAGATGCTAGCGGCATGAAATCAAAAATGACTTTAAAAAGCATTGATGAAACCGCTGTTGCTGATATTGATTTCCAAGTACCCGCAGGTTACGAAGTAATGGATTTTAACGCATTACTAAGTCAGATGGGCGGCTAAAAATCACCCATAAAATTATATTTTTAAGGCTTTTAAGCTTTGCTTTTTTTATAAATTGCAACATGCTTAAAAGCCTTTCTTTTTTTGTTAGATATTTTATCTTTTGGGTTCTCTTTTTTGTACTTAACAAAGTAGTATTTGAACTTTGGAATTTCAAAAAGCTGACCGAATTTTCTTTTATCGATATTTTAAAAACCTTTGGGCATGGTTTGCACATGGACGCTTCGATGGCTGGCTATTTTTGTGCGTTACCATTTCTTTTGGTGATTATTGCATGGTTCTTCAATAAATCAAGCATTTCATTAAAATCTATTCATATTTACAGCTATATCTTAGTGGTGATAACTGCCATCACAGCTATTATAGATGTAAATATATACCGGGAATGGGGCACTAAATTAAATTATAAAGCAATCGGCTTTTTTATAGACTCGCCCAAAGAAGCTGTAGCTTCTTCTTCTTCCTCTCCTATTTTTAGCAATATAATTGGTTTTCTTGTATTGGCATTCCTAGGCATTTTGATGTACCGCAAATTATTCCCTCAGGCTACATTGGGTTTAAACAAAGCGAGATGGATTATAAAACCAATAATTTCTTTCCTGATTATAGGATTAACATTTTTAGCAATCAGAGGAAGTTTAACGGTTGCACCGATGAATACCAGCCGAGTGTATTTTAGCCAGCACCAGATATTAAATATAGCTGCCATTAACACCAATTGGTTTTTAATCTCAAACATCTTAAGCCAAAGCAAAATAAAAGGTAATCCGTATTTATATTTTAAACCCGAAGAAGCAATAGCAATAAAAGATAGTTTGTTTAACAAATCAGTTGAGTTTCCTTTAATTTTAAACACATCAAAACCCAACATCGTTCTAATAATTTTAGAAAGCTTTACAGCCGATGTTATTAAAGAAATAGGTCCCGAAAAAAACGTAACACCAAACTTCAGTAAATTAATTGCTGAAGGATTGCTGTTTACAAACATTTATTCGGCATCAGACAGAACGGACAAGGGAATTGTAGCCATCTTAAGTGGTTTCCCTTCACAGGCAACGGAAAGCATCATCAAAACCAACGACAAACAGGTAAAGTTACCCTCAATCTCACAAGAGGTTAAAAACATCGGCTATCACACTTCTTTTATTTACGGAGGAGATTTAAACTTCGCTAATTTCAAATCATACCTTATCAGTCATGGGTTTGAGAATGTTAAAGATGTTAACGATATAAAAACCAACGAGAAATTAACGAAATGGGGCGTTGCAGATGATGTAACCATGACAACGCATTTAAAAGATCTGAAAGCGGAAAAACAACCATTCTTTACCACGCTTTTAACGCTATCAAACCACGAACCTTTTTATTTAAAAGGTAAATATAAATTTGGTGATAAAACGGTAAGCAATATGTTCAGAAGTACGGCTTTTTACACCGATTCTATTTTATACGATTACGTTAACCAAGCAAAAAAGCAGGCTTGGTACAACAATACGCTCTTTATTCTGGTTGCAGACCATGGTCACCGTTTACCTACAGAACAAAACGACATTTTTGAACCGGGGCGTTATCATATACCGATTTTATTTTTTGGAGGAGCTTTGAAAACAGAATTTAAGAATCAAAGGGTTGAAAAAGTTGGCGCCCAAGTTGATCTTGCCTCCACGCTTTTAAACCAATTAAACCTTAGCGATACTGCTTTCCACTACAGTAAAAATCTGTTATCGCCGGCCGTAAAAGGTTTTGCATTTTACAGTTGGAACAACGGTTTTGGATTTATCAACGAGAATAAAAAAGCGGTTAGTTTTGACCCAATTGGTAAGCAACTCATTTATGAAGATAAGTTTAGTAATGAAAAAGCTAAATTCGAAGCTTTAAAAAACTCAAAAGCTTTAATGCAAACTATTTACACAGATTATATGAAGTATTAATTTTTAGAGAATAGTTCCTTTTTATCAGACATTCGCTTCTCTTCTACTCCCAATCCAAACAAAGCAAAATCATACTTAGCTGGATCGGTAGCATCATACTTCCGTAGGTTTCCAGTGAGTTCTAAAGCAGTTTGCCAGTCGGTTTGCTTCCTGCTAATCAAACCTAATCGCCTAGCTACCCGATCCACATGAACGTCACACGGACAAATTAACTGGTTTGGTGTAATACGTTTCCAAATACCAAAATCAACACCGTTATCATCAGCTCGCACCATCCAACGCAAAAACATGTTCAAACGCTTACAGGTTGATTTTTGCAAAGGCGAAGAAACATGCTTAATGGTACGGCGTGGAAAATCATCCAAGGAAAAAAAATACGATCTAAAATAATTCAAATTACCTTCTACGGTATCTATAGCAAGTTTAGAGGCTAAACACACTTCAGATTTTGGAGTGGGGGCTATATGCTCTTTAATCGATGTATCTAAAAAGTCCTCTCTAAAATCGGTTTTCTTGTTAAAAGGTAAAAAAGCATCTTCCAGAGATTGATAATTTGAATAATGCGTTTTAAAAAACTCAATAAAGTAAAGCGTATCTGTAGCGTTAAAAGTGCGATGTTTGAAATTCAGCAGTCGCTTTAAATCAGTATCCGCATGATTCATGATAAAATCATAAGGTGTACCGTCCATTAACTCAATTAGCTCTTTACACTTGTTGATAATCGTTACACGCTGTCCCCAAGCAAGCATGGCGCTCCAAAAACCCATGATTTCTATATCTTGCTGTCTACTAAAAAGATGTGGTATAGAAATTGGGTCTAATTCAATAAAATTAGGCTGATTATAAATTTCGACCTTGGCATCTAAAAAATCCTTTAGGTCAGAAAATTTTGAAGGTACTTTCAACGTTATTAGTTTTAATTAAAATATTAATTATGAAAAACTTAGGTCTAAATTATAAAATATGCTTTATTATAGGGTTTTGTTTTTTGTTAAGCGCATGTGCAACTCAGAAAGAAAAACAAGCCAGAGTATCTTTAATTGATAGTTTGGTAAAAAGCAATTCGTTTAAGTTTGTGGCCCAGCAAGCAAATCCTCTGCGAGCTTCGCTAATTGATTCTCGCTTAAGACAGCTAAATGGTTCCTATTATTTAAAAATCAACAAAGATACGCTCGACTGTTATTTACCCTATTTTGGCGTAGCGCAACAAGCTCCCTATGGCTCAAACGACAACGGAATTCAGTTTACCACTACTAAATTTACTTACGATAAAAAACAGTTGGGTAAAATAATTGAGCTTACCATTGTACCCAAAAACACAGATAAAGCAAGTAGATTGTTTTTAAGCATATCTGAAAGTGGCACCGCAACATTAAATGTAAACAGTAATAATCGCGATGCTATTTCTTTTAACGGAACTATCGAAAAACCTTAACTCAGCGCATTCTTTAGATCAGCAATTAAATCGTCAGCATCTTCTACACCAACACTTAAGCGCAGTAGGTTATCAACTACGCCCACTTTTTCTCGCTCTTCTTTAGGAATGGAGCCATGAGTCATAGATGCAGGGTGATTGATTAAAGATTCAACACCGCCTAAGGACTCAGCTAAAGTCCAAACTTTAAAAGAACCAGCAATTCTAAATGTCTCGGCCAAATCCGCGTCTTTTAAAACTATCGATATCATCCCGCCAAAACCACGCATCTGCTTCTTTGCAATATCATGATTTGGGTGGTCTATAAATCCAGGCCAATATATTCTTTCTATTTTAGGATGCGTTCTTAAAAACTGAGCTATTTTTTCTCCGTTTTCACAATGCGCTTTCATCCGTAGATGCAAAGTTTTAATTCCACGTAATACTAAAAATGAATCTTGCGGACCAGGCGTTGCGCCACAAGCATTATAGATAAACCAAAGTTTTTTATAAAGTTCTTCATCGTTCGTTAACAAAGCACCCATCACCACATCAGAATGACCAGCAATATATTTGGTTACCGAGTGCATCACTAAATCCGCACCTAAATCAACCGGGTTTTGTAAGTAGGGTGAGGCAAAAGTATTATCAACTACCAAAGTTAAACCTTTTGATCTAGTAATAGCCGATACTGCTTGAATATCAATTATTTGCATCATCGGATTTGTTGGTGTTTCTACCCAAACCATCTTGGTATTATCATTAACATAATCCAAAATATGAGCTGGATCTGTTAAATCTATAAAATGAAATTTGATTCCATAGTTTGCAAAAACCTTAGTAAAAATCCGATAAGAACCACCATATAAATCGTTGCCAGTAATTACCTCGTCGCCAGGCATCAGCGTTTTCATAACTGCATCTGTAGCACCCATTCCGCTAGAAAAAGCCAGACCATACTTACAATTTTCCAACGCAGCCATACAATCTTCCAACGCTTTACGAGTTGGATTTGTTCCTCTTGAATACTCGTAACCTTTATTATCTCCCGGCGTTTTCTGCCAATAAGTTGATGTTTGATAAATTGGTGTCATTACCGCACCGGTTGTTGGATCCGGTTGTTGACCTGCGTGTATCGCTTTTGTACCGAAACCAAAAGGCCTCACCCCAGCCCTCTCCGAAGGAGAGGGAGTACTTGCATTGTTGCTATTCTTTTCTGTCATATCGTTCGTCATCTTTATCTTTCCAAACCTTTCCTAAAGTTAGTGTGGCTAATTTATATTCCCAGTACTCTAAAATATTTAGTATGTTCTTAAATTAAATCCCATCTATTTCCAACAAAACAGGCAAGTCCTTCTCCTTCGGAGAAGGATTTAGGATGAGGCTCTCTTTTTCTAATACGCCAATGCAAAAAGAACTCGCTCTTGTGAAGGCTTTCCTGTAACCATACAAACCCCTTCTTCTTTTTTGTTATCTAAAGGAATGCATCTAATTGTTGCTTTGGTATCTTCTTTTATCTTGGTCTCCGTTTCTGATGTACCGTCCCAATGGGCAGAAATAAAACCACCTTTTTCTGCTAATACCTTTTTAAATTCATCGTATGAATTTACTTCGGTGGTCATTTCTGTTCTGTAATCAAACGCTTTTTTATAGATATTAGCCTGTATATCTTCCAAAAGTTTTTCAATTACATCTGCAATACCTTCTCTAGAAACTGTTTCTTTAGTTCTCGTGTCTCTACGAGCCATTTCTATCGTGTTATTTTCCAAATCTCTTCCACCAAAAGCCAATCTTACAGGAACACCTTTCAACTCGTACTCGGCAAATTTAAACCCAGGACGTTGTGTATCTCTATTGTCATATTTAACAGAAATTCCTTTGGCTTTTAAAGCAATTGTAATCTTTTCAACCTCCGCAGAAATCTTAGCAAGCTCTTCATCACCTTTATAAATAGGAACAATTACCACCTGTATCGGCGCTAATTTCGGAGGCAAAACCAACCCTTGGTCATCAGAATGCGCCATAATTAAAGCACCCATCAATCGCGTGGAAACACCCCAGGAAGTGGCCCAAACATGTTCCAATTTACCCTCTTTACTGGTGAACTTTACATCAAATGCTTTGGCGAAATTCTGACCTAAAAAATGAGAAGTTCCAGCTTGCAAAGCTTTACCGTCCTGCATCAAAGCTTCAATACAAAGTGTATCTAAAGCACCTGCAAAGCGTTCATTAGCTGTTTTTGTTCCTTTAACTACCGGCATAGCCATCCAGTTTTCAGCAAAATCAGCATAAACATGAAGCATCTGCGTAGCCTCTGCCACAGCCTCTTCGGAAGTTGCGTGAGCGGTATGCCCTTCTTGCCATAAAAACTCAGTGGTTCTTAAGAAAAGTCTTGTACGCATTTCCCAACGTACCACATTGGCCCATTGGTTTACTAAAATCGGCAAATCTCTGTATGATTGAATCCATCCTCTATAAGTGTTCCAGATTATGGTTTCAGACGTAGGTCTTACAATTAATTCCTCCTCTAGCTTGGCATCTTCGTCAACAATAATATTGCCGTTGCCATCGTTCTTAAGCCGATAGTGAGTAACTACTGCACACTCAGTAGCAAAGCCGTCAACATGAGAAGCTTCCTTAGAAAAAAATGACTTTGGAATAAATAAAGGAAAATATGCGTTACTATGACCAGTATCTTTGAATTTTTGATCTAAAACTGCTTGTATTTTCTCCCAAATGGAGTAACCATAAGGTTTAATTACCATGCAACCTCTTACAGAAGAATGTTCTGCAAGGTCTGCCTTTGTAACTAATTCGTTATACCACTGGGAATAGTCTTCTGATCTGCTTGTTAAGCCCTTGCTCATGTTTTATTTGGAATAATTTTTGTATTTTTATAATAATATTTACTTGGTCAAAGTTATAAATTTAATTAGTAAAGCTTTACACCAACAAACCATATTGCCATGTTTACCTACAATAGATTCAAATTTTTAATTTTTGCTGTAGTTACAGCTAGCCTTGCTTCCTGCTCTACTGAACGGCTTGCAACACAAAATGCAGATGACGTATATTTTAAAGATGTAGAAGCCATTCCAGCAACTTATGCTAGTGTGCCGGAGAAGTCTTATAAGGAAGGAAATTATTCTGACAGAAACGGCTATGATCGTAATGACGACTATTATTATGATCGTTATGAAAACACTTCGAGGTTTGATATAGACAACTGGAGAAATAATTATAGCTGGCGGGATTATTATTACATGGATCGTTATTCTTATGACCCATTTTTTGGCCCGTCATCTTACTTAGGTTTTAACAATTTTTATGGAAACGGTTGGGGTTTTTCTTTAGGATACAATACACCGTTCTACAATTATAATATGCCTTTTTATAATACCAGCTATTTTAATTATTACGGGTCTTTTTACGGTAATTCACCTTATTGGGGTATTTACTCTTACTACAACCCTGGTTATTATGGAAATTATTACGGAGGTTATTATGGAGGCGGTTATTACGGAAACCCATACTATGGCAGTGGATATTACGGAACAACTAGAACACTAAAGCCAAGACCTTCCGGAAGTAATGACAATATGCGAGGTGCGGATAGAAACAGTAGAATTCCAATGCCGAACGAAAGGGTGACAAGACCAAGTTCTAGCGATAATGGCCGAAGAACGCAAAGTGCAGACCGTGATGGGAATTACAATCCTTACGGCAGACCCACAAGACCTACAGGAACCTCAACAGATCAGAGAACTGAGGGGCAGCGACAGCCAACAAGCCAACCTAGTAGCAGACCAACGCGTCCTACTAGAGATAGCGGAAGTGATTCTAGAGGTGGAAGTTCAGAACCCGTAAGTCGCCCTACGAGTAGACCAACTAGAAGTGAGACACCTAGCTACACCCCATCACGTTCAACAGAAAGTAGTGGTTCCAGCGGTTCGTCATCTTCCGGTTCTTCAAGTAGCGGACGTTCATCATCTGGCAGACCATCACGGTAATTAACTATTAGACATGAAATTAGAAAAAACAATAATACTAGCCATTTCTTTAATGGCTAGCACTAACAGCTTTGCTCAATACACCAGCGATGCTTTTCGATTTTCACAATTCGAAAACAGCGTTGATGCTAGATTTGGAGCTATGGGTGGTCAAAAATCATCCGTTGGTGGCGATATCAGTTCTGTTTTCGGCAACCCTGCGGGTTTGGGGATGTTCAGTAGGTCTGAGTTTAGCTTAACGCCAGAACTTAGCTTGAACAACAGTAAAGTAAACGCATTTAACTCAAAATCAGATATTAAAAATAACAATTTAGACTTTGGCAACCTGGGCGTAGTATTTCATACGAGAACCTATAAAAGTGGTGACACCAAAAAAGGCCTATTAAGTGTGAATTTTGGAATAGGGTATCAGCAAAGAAAAAGCTTTACCAACGATTTTAATTTTAAAGGAATAACCAACAATAATGGGTTGGGAGATTTGTTTACAGAGGGTTCAAACAAAGATATTGATGACGACGGCTACCCTGCTGCACCAGATAGACTTTTATCAAATGTACATCATCTCGCCAATAAGTCTAACTTGACTTATTACGATGCAACTTTCGCAGATCCTTACGAAGCTATTACTTCCACAAATTCTGATCAAGGTTATGATGTAAAAAGAAAAGGAACCAATGGAAACGTCGATTTTTCTGTAGGACTTAACATCAGTAATAAATTATTTTTAGGTGCTGGATTTGGATTGGCAAACTTTAACTACACATCTACCGAAAGAGTTAGTGAAATTGGTGTTTATCGCGTCCCAGGGACAAGTGCAGATCAAAACTACGATGTAGATTACGTAAAGTACTTTGACACCCAAGGTTCTGGAGTCAACTTAAAGATTGGTACTATATTCAAACCTGTCGAAGAACTGCGCTTGGGTTTGTCTTTTGAATCACCAACTTGGTTTTCTGTAACTGATAATTATTCAGAGTCTCTATACAATATAAGAACTGGCAACAGCGATGATGATTCGTATCCTTTCGAATATAGCTTAAGAACACCTTTAAAGTTAAACGGAGGAATTTCTTACTTTATTGGTAGCAAGGGGTTTATTTCTGCCGACATTGGTTTTGTAGATTATTCAACTATAAAACTTTCGTCTACAAACAACAGGATAGATATGGATACTAAACGAGATATTACGAGCATCTATCAGAATACGATTAATTATAGCATTGGAGGTGAATATAAGTTAGATAAGAGTTTCCTTTTAAGAGCAGGCTACCGCTCTGTAGGAAATCCGTATCAAAATCTCGATGATAAAGATTATGCTGTAAACTCAATTTCTGGAGGTGTGGGCTATAGGTTCGGAGATTATTATTTAGATGCGGCGCTAATCAATACCAACGAAAATTTAAATTACAGCAACTACACTTTGAGTGCTGGCAATCAACCAAACGCAGCAATTGAAACACGCACAAATAAAATTGCATTGACTTTTGGGGTTAGATTTTAATAAAGTATAACAAGCACAGGAAAGCAGATTGATTTTATTATCAATCTGCTTTTTTTATGTAAAAACATTGAGAATGAATGCAAACTGTTACATTTCAAGATTATAAGGCTAAAATATTAGTTACTCTTTCCCAAAAGGATTATGAGATTTTACTTTGATAGCCGTTGTGGCTGCTCTGTGAATTGTTTTGCTGCCGTATTTATTATTGATAATATCCAAAGCATTATAAAGCTGAATTTGGTTTTCACTATCATCAAATAAATGAATCTGATGATGACCTCTGTTCAAATCAGAAAGCCTCACTCCTATTAATCTAACTAATCTGCCTTTCTGATATAGTTGCGCAAACAACTGCTTCACTTGCTTAATTAATAAGTGGTCGGCAGATGTGTAGCTTACTTTTACCTGTTGATTGAACGTACTAAAATCATCGTACCTGATTTTAACACTGATGCATCCAGCCACAAAATTCTCATTCCGCATTTTAAAACAAAGATCTTCCGTCATTGAGATGATAAATGTTTCCAAAATCGAAGTATCGCTAGTATCCTGTCCAAAAGTATTCTCTGTACTGATTGATTTCCGATCAACATAGGGACTAATTACACTTTCATCTAACGCATTAGCTTTTAAATACATTACTTCTCCCTGTTTACCAAACTTAGCAATTAACAAACTTTTAGATAGTCGTTGTAAATCAGCAATGGTATGATAGCCCAATTGGTTCAACTTTTCTGTCGTCTTTTTACCAATCATCGGGATTTTTGAGATATTTAAAGGCGCTAAGAAATCTTTCTCGGTACCGTACGGCACATACTTAAATCCGTTTGGTTTTGCAAAACCTGTAGCAATTTTTGAAACTGTTTTATTTTTCGAAAGTCCAAAAGAAATAGGAAGTCCGGTTTCTCTAATAATTCTTTCCCGTAAATCGGTTGCGTATTTTAAGGTTCCAAAAAACTTATCCATGCCAGTTAAATCAATGTAGAACTCGTCGATAGAACTTTTTTCAAATAAGGGAACAGCGTCGGCTATAATTTGGGTAACTTCTTTAGATGCGTCAGAATAATCACCATAACTACTCGAGACAAAGATTATACTGGGACAAAGCTTTTGCGCTTGACTACAAGGCATGGCAGAATGCACCCCAAATTTCCTAGCTTCATAACTACATGACGAAACCACACCTCTACCAGTGGTACTGCCTATAGCCACAGGTTTTCCCAGTAAATCAGGGTTTTTACGGCACTCTACAGAAACAAAAAAGGAATCTAAATCAATATGGACAATCTGTTTGTGCATGATAATTATTTAGCGAAACACAAACCTACAAAACTAAATTAATTAGCATCGCAGTTACTTAATATAAAAGGTTAAAAAAGCTTAAAGCACAAAAACATTCTCAGCAAATTTCTCACTAACATGGTGGGTTGTACCGTCCACATCAATCATCATCATGGCATCAAAATCTTGACGCCCAATAACCTTAATTATACTGCTAATTCCTAAACCTATTTTAACTACGTACTGTAAAAAAGCGGCAGAATTATCTTTAACGGCAACCAGTTTACAAACATCGCCTACAGAAACTTCGGAGAGTGTTTTCTTATAAGTCACTTTAATTTCACCTTGCTCGGTCGGGATTGGATCGCCATGCGGGTCAAACTGAGGGAAATCTAAAAACGCATCTAGTTTATTAATTAGTTTCGCACTTTTAATATGCTCAAGCTGTTCTGCTATCTCATGCACTTCGTCCCAGTTAAAGTCCAGTTTTTGGTATAAAAACGTTTCCCAAAGACGGTGTTTCCGTAAAATCTCTAAAGCTATTTTACGTCCGTTATCATTCAAGCTAATTTTACCGTATTTTTCATAGTTGATCAATTGCTTCTCTTTAAGCTTCTTCAACATATCTGTAACGGTTGCTGGCTTTACATCAAGATGCGACGCAAGCTCGTTTGTACCTACCTCAACAACATTGTTATCAATGGTTATCTTAAGCAATGCTTTTAGGTAGTTTTCTTCTGTAAATGATAGCATAGTGGGTCAAAGATAAAAAATTTAACAGCTAAAATATACCCATAAAAAAAGCACCTGCCTAAAAGACAGATGCTTCTAAATAAATATAAAAAACACTAGTCTTCTTGGTGCAACCAAGCTTTCTTAGCTAATAGCTCTTCTTCAGTTTCTCTTACGTCTTCATCATCCACACAACAATCTACAGGACAAACTGCAGCACACTGAGGCTCATCATGAAATCCTTTACATTCTGTACACTTATCTGGTACAATGTAGTAAACCTCATCAGAAATTGCCGACTGTACTTCGTCTGCATTTAGTGTTTCTCCGTCACCAAAATCAATAATTCCTTTTAGATTAGTTCCTTCAGAAAATTTCCAGGCCTGACCTGCATCATAAATTGCATTGTTTGGGCACTCTGGCTCACAAGCTCCGCAGTTAATGCACTCGTCTGTAATTATAATTGCCATATCTTGTTTTTTCTTACGTCTTTAAACGTATTTTTGTAGTTCTTAATTAATCGCAAATATAACACATTTTAAGGATTTGAATTTCAATAATGTCGATTTTTAGTAAAGAAAAAAGGATTATAGCAATAAAGCAGTTGGGTGATTATTTATTAAACGGCGATGATGAATTGCAAAACCTAGTTGAAAGTGCCAAACATAAAAACGCTTGGTTCACCAAAGATGAGGTAGGTAAAGCAGTGTTAGCAAATGGACAAATGTTAAATCAGTATGATTTAAACAATTGGCTATCAGGATATCATCTCAATTTTGAAAGACCCAAAAAAGTAGGCTTAATTTTAGCTGGGAATTTACCATTGGTAGGTTTTCATGATGTATTGGCGGTACTTTTAACCGGTAATATTGCTTTGATAAAACTGTCTTCGCAGGATGATAACCTAATTCCTTTTCTACTGAAAAAGTTAACGGAAATTGAGCCTGCATTTGAAAACCAGATTGTATTTGTTCAAAAGTTAGAAGATTTTGACGCCGTGATTGCAACGGGAAGCAATAACAGTTCTCGTTATTTCGATTATTACTTTGCTAAAGTGCCAAACATTATCCGTAAAAACAGAAACAGCATAGCGCTTTTAACCGGTGATGAAAGCAAGGAAGAACTTCACCTTTTAGGAAACGATATTTTTGATTATTATGGTTTAGGCTGTAGAAACGTATCCAAATTACTGGTGCCAAAAGACTATAATTTTATACCGTTTTTTGAAGCTATAGAACCATTTAACGAGATTCTAAATCATCATAAGTATCAAAACAATTACGACTATAACAAGTCTATTTATTTGATCAATAAAAACAAGCATTTTGACAATGGCTTTTTGTTAGTTACCGAAAGCGACAAAATAACATCGCCCCTATCTGCAGTTTTTTATCAAGAATATGGTTCTTTGGAAGAAGCGATAAATTATATTAATACCGAAAAAGACAATATACAGGTTGTAGTAAGCAATAGCGATGTAGAATTACCAACCGCTAAAGTAAAACTCGGAGAAAGCCAAAGCCCTAAATTATGGGATTACGCTGATGGTGTTGATACAATTGCTTTTTTAACTGCGTTAGTTTGATTTCAAAAATTATTAAAAATAGGTATTTAAAAATTTTACCTTTGCTTGCATTGGTTTAACAGGGAGAGTGAAATGTATGTGATAAAAGTTAAGGGAGTTGCAAAAATCCCCGATTATGTGCAGTTAAGAGATGATCACTTTACACTTTTAGCCTATTTTAGGGTTGATAGACCAGATAAATCACTTGAAAAAATTGGACTGGCTGATAAGGTTGGTTATATTATGGAAGCGGTAAAAGATTTACCCTTCGGACAAATTTTAAAATTAGACATCTAATGGTTGGTAATTCAGTTATAACACTCAACAACATTGATATTTTTCAGCAAAAGCACTTGGTTCTTTCTAACGTTAATTTACACGTAGATAACGGCGAGTTTGTTTATTTGATTGGGCAAACAGGTTCGGGCAAAAGTAGCTTGTTAAAAATTATTTATGGCGATTTACACATTGTGAACGGAGATGGAGATGTAGTGGGCTATCAGCTAAAAAACTTAAAAGAAAATGATGTTCCGTTTCTGAGAAGAAAGCTAGGAATCGTTTTTCAGGATTTCCAGCTGTTAACCGATAGAACCATCGAACAAAATTTGGCTTTCATTTTAAAGTCGACCGGTTGGAAAGATAAAAACCTGATTGCCGAAAGGATTAAAGACGTTTTAGAGAAAGTAGGTTTACGTAGCAAAATGAAGAAAATGCCTCACGAAATTTCGGGCGGTGAACAACAAAGAGTTGTAATTGCTAGGGCTTTATTGAACGATCCTGAACTTATTTTAGCCGATGAACCTACTGGAAACTTAGATCCAGAGACTTCAGAAGAAATTATGATATTACTGCGCCAAATTAGTCAATCTGGTACCGCGGTTTTAATGGCAACACATGATTACCACATCATTCGTACCTTCCCGTCTCGTATTATCAAGTGCGAAAACGGCAGAGTAATAGAAGACGCCACCGTATAAAAACAATCCATCCGAACAAAACTACAGTCTAAAGCAGTCAACTTGTAAGTGTTTCATTTTGAAAACTGACAGGTTGACTGCTTTTATGGAATGGCAGTATGTTTGGTATTTGCAAATCGTTATATTTTATAGCTATGTTTAATAGAAAAAAGGTTTCAGAGACTGAAGAAAGTACTAAAATGACAGACCACAACGAAGAGACTCGCGAGCAAGAGGACGTTCAAGAAGAGATAGAGCAAGTTAACGAGGCTAGAGTTAACCAACCAGAGGAAGCAGAACTTAGCGAAACCGACAAGTTAAAATCTGAGGTTTCAATGCTTAACGACAAGTATGTACGTTTATATGCAGAATTTGACAACTACAAGCGCCGTACAACCAAAGAACGTATAGAGCTTTTACAAACTGCTGGAAAAGATGTAATTGTGTCTTTATTAGGGATTTTAGATGATTTCGAACGAGCTAATAAAGCAATGGAAACCGCTTCAGACGTTAAGCCGGTTAAAGAAGGTGTTGAGTTGATTCAAAACAAATTAACATCATTGTTAGCACAAAAAGGTTTAAAAGCAATGGAGTCTATCGGCCAACCATTTGATGCCGATATCCACGAAGCTATTACCAACGCTCCTGCCCCTACTCCTGATTTAAAAGGAAAAGTAATTGACGAAGCTGAAAAAGGCTACATGCTTAATGATAAAGTAATTCGCTATGCTAAGGTAATTGTTGGAGCATAAAATAATGAATGAAGGTTTGAGTTTTGAATGAATGAATAAAATGTATTTCGCATAATTCTATCATTCTCTCCTTCAATCCATCAAAACTAAAAAACAGATGAGCAAAAGAGATTATTACGATATACTTGGAGTTTCAAAAAGCGCTCCAGCTGATGAAATTAAGAAAGCCTATCGTAAAATGGCCATTAAATACCATCCGGATAAAAATCCAGATGATAAAGGCGCAGAAGATAAATTTAAAGAAGCAGCCGAAGCTTACGAGATTTTAAGTAATCCCGAGAAAAAACAACGTTATGATCAATTTGGTCATGCTGGTGCACAAGGAGGCTTTGGTGGTGGCTACGGCGGTGGCGGAGGCATGAATATGGAAGACATATTTAGCCAGTTCGGAGATATTTTTGGAGGTGGCGGTGGCAGTCCGTTCGATAGTTTCTTTGGTGGCGGTGGCGGACAGTCTCGTGGTGGCGGAAGAAGAGTGCAGAAAGGAACCAACCTAAGAATTAAGGTAAAACTTACTTTAGAAGAAATTGCCAACGGCGTTGAAAAAAAGATAAAAGTTAATAAACAAGTACTTTGTAATACTTGCGACGGCAGCGGAGCAAAAGATAAAAATTCTTTTTCTAGCTGTAAAACCTGCGGTGGTAGCGGAGCGGTAAGAAGAGTAACCAATACCATTTTAGGTCAGATGCAAACTACCAGCACCTGCCCTACCTGTAATGGTGAAGGAAGTACCATTACGTCTAAATGTAATACTTGCCACGGCGACGGTGTAACGCGTGGAGAAGAAACCATTAGCATCAACATCCCAGCTGGTGTAAGCGAAGGAATGCAACTGAGTATGAGTGGTAAAGGAAACGCAGCACCGAGAGGTGGTGTTCCGGGAGATTTGATTATTTTAATTGAAGAAACTCCTCACGAAACTTTAAAGAGAGAAGGTATTAACGTAATATATGATTTACACGTAAGTTTTGTAGATGCAACTTTAGGTGCTACCATTGAAGTACCCACAATTGATGGTAAAGCTCGGATAAAACTAGATCCAGGTACGCAAGGTGGCAAAATTCTACGCTTAAAAGGAAAAGGTATCCCCGAAGTAAACTCTTACCATAAAGGTGATCAGTTGATTCAAGTCAATATCTGGACTCCAAAAATTGTAAGTAACGAAGAACGCGAAGTATTAGAAAAATTAAAAGAATCTCAAAATTTTAAACCAAGTCCTGGTAAAAACGAAAAAAGCTTTTTCGATAGGATGAAAGAGTATTTTGAGTAGAAAACTTTGAAAATAAACGGAGAGCTGTCACTTAATTGGGGCAGCTTTTTTTGGTTAGGATCTTATTTCTAACTACGATGTGATTAAGAACCTCGCTTTCCAATATTCTGTAAAATACCATCGAGTTAGTAGTTCAATAGAAAATCTCGGAATATTAAGCTAAAAATATCCCAGCCAAAACGCCCATTAAAATAATGTATGGTGTTTTAGTGGAGGTAAATTTGAGCACCAAAAAAGTGGCTACTATAATTCCAATATTCATGTAATTGATCCCAACAGGTTTCATTAATAAAACAAAGGCAGCTACCATAAAACCAACTGCAACCGCGTTAATCCCGCTTAAAGATCGCTTTATACGGGTTATTTTTTTTAAATCTTCCCAAAAGGGAACAATAAAAAGAATTAGAATTACACCTGGTGCGTTTATTCCTAAAACGCCAATTACACTCCCTAAAATTTGTCCACTAATCCCGTACCCTCTATTCCCCAAAGACATTGCGCCGACAAAAGAGGTGAACGAAAATGTTGGTCCTGGAATAATCTGCTGAAGTGCATATCCAGACAAAAACTCTTGCCCCGTCAAATAGTGCTTAACGTCTACGAATTCGGTGTACATTAAAGGCACTAAAACCTGCCCTCCGCCAAAGATGATGATCCCGTTACGGTAAAAATTTTCAAAAAGTCTGATAGGTAAACTAAAAGGAGATGTACGACTAATTATCGCTCCCAAGGAACCAAAAAGCAATAAAATACCGATAAAATAAGCTACCTTTTTAGTATTTATATTAGAGAAAAGCTTTACCCTCAATTGGTCTTCTTCATGTGGTGCGTCAGTTGCGGAACTGATAATCCCACCCAAAAGTATTAAAATGGGAAATACAAACGGACTGCGTAAAATTAAACTCGCTGCAACTGCGCAAGCTGCCAAAATCAAATTGATGTCTGTTTTTAAAGCAATTCTACCAAAAGAATATGTGGCATAAGCCACAATTCCCAACGCAATAGGTTGAATAAACGTTAAAACTTTAGAAAAACTAGCATTTAAAGAAAAAGTTTCGAGATTGATTGCTATAAAACACATTACTGCACCTGCCGGAACAACCCATATCAAAAAGGTGATTATTGCTAAAGAAAGCCCACCCACTTTATAAGCTACCCCCACCACAGTTTGCGTAGATGACGGACCAGGGAGAATCTGTGTCAAAGAATAAAGCTCCATTAGCTCCTCCTCTGTTAAGTAAGCTCTTTTCTTTACAAAATCATTCAGCAAAATTGCCAAATGTGCCTGTGGCCCACCAAAAGAAGTAAGCATAAACGCCAAAACGTCTCTTAAAAAAATTAGTTTTCTAAATCGTTTTCCTTTCAACTGATGAGTATTTATTTAAGAAGCAAAATAAAAGAATCAAGACTAAATTATCCTGAAAATGGAAACCCTCTTTTTCAAAGCCAATACAACTAGTGAACTCTTTTTATTAACAAATAAAGCCTAATGACCAATGAGCTTTTTTCTACCCATCCTCCACCCAAGTCTAATGCCTAAAACTCCTTATACTAAACTAGTGTTAAGCTAAGTATAATACGACATAAAAATATCATGGTAAAAAACTTATTATCAACAATATAAGTCTTTCTACTTTTAACTTAACACTAGTCCTCCATCTCATCCTGCAAACTATTATACACGCCTAATAATTCGCTCAAAGCATGTTGGTCTTTTATTCGTTTTGCAATTTCAATACCTTGCTCATACGTCTTCAAAGCGTCATTTTGCCGTTCTAATTGCTCGTATAATTTCCCTAAATGATAATAAGTTCCAATATAATCTGTATGTTTATCTACCAAGTCTAAATAAAACCGTAGGGCTTCCTCGGTGTTATTTAACCTAAGATATTCAGTAGCAAGCGCATATTTTAAAAACGGATCATTGGGTTCATTTTTTAAAAACTCAAGTAAGCGTCCTAATCTGTCTATCGTCATTTATAATTACGTATTAAAAAATTAAATTTGTAAAAACCACAATAATATGAAAATTTTAGTTTGTATTAGCAACGTACCAGATACGACCACAAAAATAACTTTTACGAATGATAATTCCGATTTTAATGAAGCCGGAGTACAGTTTGTTTTAAACCCTTATGATGAGATTGCCCTTTCCAGAGCAATTGAATTAACAGAGAACGGAAACGGAACAGTAACTGTAATTAACGTTGGCGAGGCAAGTACAGAGCCTACTATTAGAAAAGCATTAGCCATTGGAGCAACTGATGCGGTAAGAATTAACGCTAAACCTACCGATGCTTATTTTGTAGCTAAGCAAATTGCCAATTACGCCAAAGATCAGTCTTTCGATTTAATCTTAGCAGGACGCGAATCCATCGATTATAATGGTGCCCAAGTTACCGCCATGTTGGGCGAATTATTGGATATTCCTTCTGTTTCTATTATCAAAAAACTAGATGTGGACGGTGATAAAGCTACCGTAGAAAGAGAAATTGAAGGCGGTAAAGAAATTATCACAATCCCTTTTCCTTTTGTAGCTGGTACCGCTGAAGGTGTTGCAGAATGGAAAATCCCGAATATGAGAGGGATTATGAGCGCTCGTACTAAGCCTTTAGCTGTTTTAGAAGCTATTGAGGTAAAATCACTTTCAAAAATTGTGAAGTTTGAAACACCAGCTCCTCGCGGAACAGTAAAGTTAGTTGATGCCGCAGAGCCAGAAAAGTTGATTGAACTTTTACACAGCGAAGCAAAAGTGATTTAGTGCCGATAGCTATTGGGCGTTCGGGCGGGCTATCCGCTATATCTTTTTTTGTCACCCTAAGCAGATCCGAAGGGCACACAAAAAAAGGATGTCGCTCCTATCCCTAACGCAAATCATCCGAACGAGAAAAGCTTCTTCAAAAGAGAAAAGAGAATAAAAAACCCTGATAACTTAAAGCGTTATCTCTAAAAATATAAAATATGTCTGTTTTAGTATATGTAGAAAATGCCGAGGGCAAATTCAAAAAATCAATATTCGAAGCGGTTTCTTATGCAAAGACAATCGCAACCCAACTAAACACCAGCTTAACCGCTATTTCCATTGGTGATGTAGCTTCTGCCGAACTGGAAAACTTGGGTAAATATGGTGCAAGCAAAGTTTTAAACGTTAACAACGAGAAGTTAAAATCGTTTATAAACCAAGCTTACGCATCGGTTATCGCCGAAGCTGCAAAAAAAGAAAATGCAAATGTGGTGGTATTATCCAACTCGTTTTCGGGTAAAGGTTTGGCTCCACGTATTGGTGTTAAATTAGATGCTGCTGTAATTAGCGGAGCTATTGAATTACCAAATACCGATGGTGGAAGTTTTACCATCAAACGCACTGCTTTTTCAAGTAAAGCATTTGCAACGGTTGAAGTTACCGCTGAAAACAAAGTTATTTCTTTAACGCCAAACAGCTATAAAGTTGTAGAAGATGGTGGAAGCGCAAACGTAGAAGTTTTTACCTCAGAAAATAAAGATTCTGATTTTAAAACCATCATTAAAGAAATTGTAAGGGCAACCGACAAGGTTTCTTTGCCTGATGCCGAACTGGTAGTAAGTGCTGGTCGTGGTTTAAAAGGCCCTGAAAATTGGGGAATGATTGAAGAATTGGCGAATTTATTAGGGGCTGCAACGGCCTGTTCAAAACCAGTCTCAGATGCAGATTGGCGCCCACACAGCGAACACGTTGGGCAAACTGGAATTGCTATTTCACCAAACTTATATATTGCTATCGGCATTTCAGGTGCTATACAGCATTTGGCAGGTGTTTCTTCATCAAAAGTAATTGTAGTGATTAACAAAGACCCCGAAGCACCATTTTTTAAGGTTGCAGATTACGGAATTGTAGGTGATGCTTTTGAAGTTGTACCTAAATTAATAGAAGCAGTAAAATCTTTAAAAGCAAATTCTTAAATTCGCGATGAAATAAAACTGAAATACATTTTGGCTTTAAGTTTGTCAAGATGTATTTTGTTTTTATGAGCGCCTTTGCGTGAGGGATTAGCAGTTCCATCATGTCGACGACAGGAAACATCTCACAACTCGGTATCAAATACTATATGTCCACTTTACTTGTGAGATTTCTCGTACCTCGAAATGACGAAACGTTTAAAAAGCTCATATTTTTATTTTTGGGGATTAGATAAAGGATGAAGAAACTAAAATTAGACATCATAGGCTTATCATACAGCCAAACACAATCTGGAGCGTACGCTTTGGTTTTAGGAGAAGTAACCGGACGACGAAGATTGCCAATTATCATTGGTGGTTTTGAAGCGCAGGCTATTGCTATCGAGATTGAGAAAATGACCCCAAGTAGGCCACTTACTCACGATTTATTCAAATCTTTTGCTGATGCTTACCATATCAACGTTCAAGAAGTTATTATTTATAACCTAGTAGAAGGTGTGTTTTTTAGTAAACTTATTTGTAACGACGGTAAGAAAAACATTGAAATTGACGCTCGCTCATCCGACGCAATTGCGCTTGCGGTACGTTTTGGTTGCCCTATTTACACTTACGAATTTATTTTAGCCTCAGCGGGGATTGTTATTGAAGGAACCGACTTCGTTTTTTTAGACAACATTGAACCTGCTAAAACTGAAACTCCAGAAAAGTCCGGAAATACTTTCAGCACCCATTCAGACGAGGAGTTGCAAAAGCAACTCAACGAAGCACTTGCCCATGAAGATTACGAAAAAGCCGCTAAAATTCGTGACGAAATAACCAAGCGCCAAGCTAATTAGGTTTTAGAGATTATTCTTCAAAATTACATACTCAGTTTTTGCATTTAATATTGTTGAGAATACATATATTAGGCTTCTTATTTCTAATTTAAGCATTCATTTATGAGTATTAAGGTACGTCTAATTGTCATGAATTTTCTCCAGTTCTTTGTTTGGGGAGCTTGGCTGATATCTTTAGGTGGCTACATGATAGTGACCTTAAAGTTTACCGGGGTTGAAGTGGGCAGTATCTTTTCCACAATGGGTATTGCTTCTTTATTTATGCCCGCCATTATGGGTATCATATCCGATCGCTTTTACAACGCAGAAAAAGTTTTAGGCTTGTGCCATATTTTTGGAGCTTTACTCTTGTTAGTTGCCGCCCACGTAACAGACTATCCTACCCTTTATATCATCATGCTTTTTAATTCGATGTTATACATGCCAACTATTGCTTTGGCAAATACGGTGTCGTACAATGCTTTAGAAAAAAACGGGTTAAATATTATTAAATCATTCCCGCCTATTAGGGTGTGGGGAACTATTGGTTTTATTGCCGCCATGTGGACTGTCGATTTTTTGGGCTGGACAAAAAATGCAAATCAGCTTTATGTTGCAGGCTTAGCGGGTTTACTTTTAGGACTTTATTCTTTCACGATGCCTAAGCGCCCGCCTTCAAAAGTTCGCAATGTAAGGAGTTTTGCAAACAGCGTTGGCTTAGATGCTTTTGTATTGTTCCGCAATAAAAAGATGGCTGTTTTCTTTACTTTTTCTATGTTTTTAGGAGCAGCGTTACAAATCACCAATTTGTTTGGAGGTTCTTTTTTAGACGATTTCAAGAATGTTTATCCTGATTCTTTCGGTGTACAGCATCCAAATTTACTACTTTCTATTTCTCAAATTTCAGAGACCTTATTCATTCTAACCATCCCTTTCTTTCTGCAAAAATTCGGAATTAAGAAGGTAATGCTATTTAGTATTTTAGCTTGGGTTTTACGGTTTGGACTTTTTGGACTTGGAAATCCGGGCGACGGCTTGTACCTATTAGTACTTTCTATGATTATCTACGGAATGGCTTTCGATTTCTTCAATATCTCGGGTTCATTGTTTGTAGAACGTGAATCTGACCCTACTATTCGAGCAAGTGCGCAGGGTTTGTTTATGATTATGACTAACGGTTTAGGCGCTTTTTTTGGAGGTATTTTAAGCGGTTGGGTAGTTGATCACTTTACAGTTAACGGTGTTAGAAACTGGGAGTACATTTGGTTCTCTTTTGCTGGTTATGCTTTATTGCTAGCCATCATATTCCCTTTTATCTTTAAATACAAACATATTAAAGAAGAATTAGTTGACTTGCAACATTAACAAAACCTTTTTTATTCATTATCAACAAAAAAGCCGTTAGATAAACAATCTAACGGCTTTTGTAATTTATTAGTTATTACTAAACTGCGTCTTCAAACAAATTAATAGCATCCTTACTTTCTAAAGAAGAGTGTCCCATTAAGTATTCATCAACCTTACGGGCCGCTTCCCTACCCTCTGATATCGCCCAAACAACCAAAGACTGTCCTCTGCGCATATCGCCAGCAGCAAATACTTTATCAACGCTTGTTTTATATTTGCCTTCTACAGCGTCTACATTTTTACGTCCATCAAGATTTACACCTAACTGCTCAAGCATTCCTTCATATTGAGGGTTTAAAAAACCCATTGCCAAGAAAACTCTTTCACAAGGGATAATCTTCTCTGTTCCTTCAACACCCGTAAATTTTGTTGGTCGACCTAAAAAGTCCTTTTCCCATTCTACTTCACTGATTTTTAAGCCGGTCAAATTACCATCAGCATCTCCAATAAACTCTTGGGTATTAATCGCCCAAAAACGTTCGCAACCTTCTTCGTGAGAGCTTGTTGTTTTCAATAACATTGGATACTGTGGCCAAGGCATGTTAATCGTTCTTTCTTTCGGTGGTTGAAACATCAATTCAAACTGCGTAACCGATTTCGCACCTTGTCTGTTTGATGTACCAACACAATCAGAGCCGGTATCGCCACCGCCAATTACTACTACATTTTTGTCTTTGGCAGAAATCTCCTCTTCCTCAAAAGCTATACTTGCCACCCTTTTATTTGACTGTTTTAAAAATTGCATGGCGTAATAAACACCCTTAAACTGTCTTCCGGGAATTGGCAAATCACGAGGAATGGTTGAGCCACCAGCTAATACAACAGCATCAAAACTAGCTACCAACTCGTTTGCAGAAATATCTTTACCAACTTCGGTATTAAACTTAAAGTTGATACCACTTTCTTTCATCACATCAATCCTACGCTCAACAACCGCTTTATCTAGTTTAAAATCTGGAATACCATATCTCAAAAGTCCGCCAGCATAATCGTCTCTTTCGTAAACAGTAACTTCATGCCCAACTTTATTTAACTGCGCTGCAACTGCCATACCAGCAGGTCCAGATCCAACAATTGCTACTAATTTCCCTGTTTTTAAAATTGGATTATATGGCTTAACAAAACCTTGTTCGTAAGCAATCTCTATAATATGCTTTTCAATTTCTTCAATAGCAACTGCGGGCTTATTAATTCCTAAAACGCAAGCTGATTCGCAAGGAGCCGGACATATTCTACCGGTAAACTCCGGAAAATTATTGGTAGACGTTAATATCTTATATGCTTCTTGCCAGTTTTTCTTGTAAACGGCATCGTTAAATTCTGGTATAACATTCCCAAGCGGACAGCCATTATGGCAAAATGGAATGCCACAATTCATGCACCTTGCAGATTGTTGATTCAGTTTCTCCTCCGAATACGTACCTACAAACTCCTTATAATTTTTTACCCTATCTTTTGCAGGTACTTTTTCCGGTAGTTCTCTGCCGAACTCTATAAATCCTGTAATTTTTCCCATTTTTTTTAAGTTGATTGTAATTGCTTTTTTTCTGCTAAAACTCGTTTAAACTCTTTTGGAAATACTTTGATAAATTTTGATGATTCATCTTTCCAGTTTTCAACTAAATATTTAGCTACCGCACTGCCTGTTAATTGATTGTGCTTACGCAATAATTTGATAATTTGCTCCTCATCTTTGATATCCAACGGATCTAAATCCACCATTTCCATATTACAATTATCAGCAAAGTTTCCATCTATATCATAGATTAACGCAACTCCACCACTCATTCCTGCTGCAAAGTTTCTTCCTGCTTTACCAATAATTAAGGCGATACCGCCAGTCATATATTCACAGCCATGATCTCCCACGCCCTCAACAACAGCTGTTGCTCCAGAGTTTCTTACTGCAAAACGTTCTCCTGCTTGCCCACGAATAAATAGTTCTCCAGAGGTTGCACCATAAAGTACTACGTTACCCACAATCATATTATCTTCTGGTTTAAACGTAGCCTCTTTTGAAGGATAAACTGCTAACTGTGCGCCCGATAAGCCCTTACCAACGTAATCATTTGCCTCTCCCTCTAATTCAAAAGAAATACCTTTAGCCGCAAAAGCGCCAAAACTTTGACCTGCAGAACCGGTAAATTTATAATTAATGGTATTATCTGGTAAGCCAGCTGAACCATAAATTTTAGCTATTTCATTCGATAGTACTGTACCAACAGTTCTATCGGTGTTTTTTAATGTAAATTCTCCAAAAACTGGCGTTTTACTTTCTAAAGCTACTTTTGCATTTGCTAAAAGTTTCCAATCAATAATCTCATCCATACCATGGTCCTGACCTTCACTATTATATAAGGTTAAACCTTTGGGGTAAACCATTGGATGCAATAATGCCGAAAAATCTAATTTTTTAGCTTTCCAGTGTGTGATATCGGGGCGTACTTTTAAAAACTGAACCCGACCAACCATTTCGTTAATGGTTTTAAAGCCAAGTTCTGCCATAATCTCTCTCATCTCTTCGGCCATAAATTTGAACAGGTTAACCACGTGTTCTGGTTTTCCGGTAAATAATTTACGTAACTCTGGATCTTGAGTAGCAACACCTACGGGGCAAGTGTTCAAATGACATTTACGCATCATGATACAACCGCCGACCACTAAAGCAGCCGTAGCAACACCCCATTCTTCGGCACCTAGTAAAGCTGCAATCGCTAAATCTCTACCTGTTTTTAGTTGTCCGTCGGCTTGTAATACAATACGGCTCCTCAATTTATTTTTAACAAGCGTTTGATGTGCTTCTGCTAAACCAAGCTCCCAAGGTAAACCAGCATGTTTGATAGAGCTTATTGGAGAAGCTCCAGTTCCGCCGTCATAACCAGCTATCAAAATTACATCGGCATGCGCTTTAGCAACACCTGCTGCAATTGTACCCACGCCTGCTTTAGAAACTAATTTTACATTTATTCTAGCAGCTCTGTTTGCATTTTTTAAATCAAAAATCAGCTGTGCTAAATCTTCGATAGAATAAATATCATGGTGTGGAGGCGGAGAAATTAAACCTACTCCCGGCGTTGAGTGACGGGTTCTGGCAATCCAATCGTCAACTTTATGCCCTGGTAATTGTCCACCTTCTCCAGGTTTTGCACCTTGAGCCATTTTTATCTGTAACTCGTCAGCATTTGTTAAGTAATTAATGGTTACGCCGAATCTTCCAGATGCAACCTGCTTAATTGCGGAACGCATAGAATCGCCGTTCTCTAATGGCTTGAAACGCATTTCATCCTCACCACCTTCTCCTGTATTACTTTTACCGCCAATTCTGTTCATGGCAATAGCTAAAGTACTGTGTGCTTCGTGAGAAATAGACCCAAAAGACATTGCCCCCGTTGCAAAGCGTTTCATAATGTTTTCTGCTGGTTCCACTTCATCAATAGAAATTGATTCGCGGTGTTTGGCAAAATCCAGAAGTCCACGTAAGGTGTACATCTTTTCTTTTTGATTATTTACCGCATGTGCGTATTTTTTATAGGTTTCGTAATCACCAGTTTTTGTAGAATGCTGCAACAAGTGAACAGTTGTTGGATTAAATAAGTGTGCTTCGCCCCTGCGTTTCCACTGATATATACCGCCTTCGGGTAATAACTGTTCTGCATCATCTTTAAAGCCAGACACATGTTTAGATAAAGCTTCGCGAGCAATTTCATCTAAACCTAAACCGCCAATTCTGCTAACCGCTCCAGAAAAATGTTGGTCAACAACCTCTTTGCTGATTCCTAATATTTCAAAAATCTGAGAACCGTGATAAGATTGTAAGGTAGAGATTCCCATTTTAGAGAAAATCTTTAATAAACCATCACAAACAGATTTTACATAATTTTTCACGAGTACGGTTTCGTCTAAAGGCGTATCGTATCTTTCATCAATTTTTATCGCATGGATAGATGCTAAAGCTAAATAAGGGTTTATCGCGGTAGCACCAAATGCCAATAAACAAGCAAAATGATGAACTTCCCAAACATCTCCAGCTTCCATCACCAGCCCAACAGCACCTCTTAATCCTTTTTTGATTAAAAAGTGGTGAACTGCAGATACTGCCAATAAAGATGGAATTGGCGCATGCTCAGAGTCAATTGCTCTATCTGATAAAATCAAAACTTCAAAACCATCATTTACAGCATCTTCTGCATAACGGCAAAGTCTATCCAAACCTCTCTGTAAAGAACCTTCTAAACCATCAGCTTTAAAATAAGTTTGTAAAGTTTTGGCATTAAATAGGCCTGTATCTATACTCCTCAATTTTTCTAGCTCACTATCGTTTAATATTGGTTGCTTTAACGTTACACAATGGCAATGCATTTTATCCTCATCAAGGATGTTTCCATTGTTACCAATAAAAGTTGCCAAACTCATGACTAAACGCTCACGAATTGGATCGATTGGCGGGTTAGTTACCTGCGCAAAGTACTGCTTAAAATAACTGGAAAGGTGTTGCGGCCTGTCTGATAAAACCGCCAATGGAACATCAGTACCCATTGAACCGATTGGTTCTTTACCATCCAAGGCCATTGGCTTAATAATGGTGTCAATATCTTCGCGGGAATAACCAAATACTTTTTGGTAACGATAAACCGATTCCTTAGACATTTTTGTAAAAGAAACCCGAGGTTCTGGCAATTCCTCTAACCTAATTTTATAATTATCAATCCAATCGCCGTAAGGCTGACGATTAGCTATCTGATGTTTAATCTCCTCATCTGTAATAATTTTTCCCTGCTCAATATCAATCAAGAACATTTTACCAGGTTGCAAACGTCCTTTACGGATAACCGTTTTCTCATCAATTTTTAATACCCCAGCTTCTGAAGCAACAATAACTCTATCGTCATTGGTAACTACGTATCTTAATGGGCGTAATCCGTTTCTGTCTAGAATAGATCCAATCAGCTTGCCATCGGTAAAAGTTAAAGCTGCAGGTCCGTCCCATGGCTCCATAATGGTTGCATGGAATTCGTAAAAGGCTTTTTTCAGCGGATCCATCGCTTCATTTCCGTCCCAAGCTTCTGGCACTAACATCATCATTACATGAGGTAGTGAACGTCCAGAATGCATTAAAACTTCCACGATATTATCTAAACAAGCAGAATCGGATTGGTTGTTATCAATAACAGGCAATAGTATTTCCATTTCTTCTGGAGTGAAGTATGGAGAGATATAAGATCTAACGCCAGCATAAAACCAGTTTAAATTACCTGTTAACGTATTGATTTCACCATTGTGAGAGATGTATCTGAACGGTTGCGCCAATTTCCAAGATGGAAAAGTATTGGTTGAAAAACGAGAATGGATCATACCGAAAGCAGACACCACTTTATCATTTTGCAAATCTTGATAGTATTGACGTACTTGATACGTAGTTAACTGACCTTTGTAAACAATAACTCTTGAAGAAAGTGAAGTAAAGTAGAATTCTCCTTCTGCTACACCCACGTTTTCAGTTAGGGTTTTGCTAATCAGCCTTCTTAGTACATAAAGCTTACGTTCAAAATCATCATTATCAATAATATGATCAGGCTTACCTATAAAAATCTGTCTAACTAAAGGTTCTACAGATCTAGCGGTTTCACCAACTACCTCAGAATTTACGGGTACTTTTCGGTAGCCTAAAACAGGAAGCCCCATTTGCGTAGCGCATGCTTCTACAAGCTTTCTTAATGCTTTTCTGTCATGACCTTTTTTAGGTAAAAACATCATCCCTACTCCGTAATCGCCGGGTTCTCTTAAAGCTATTGCATCGGTCATACATTCCTCAAGAAAAAATTCATGAGGTATCTGTATCATAATACCTGCACCGTCTCCACTATCTGGGTCACAGCCACAAGCGCCTCTATGCTCCATGTTTTCTAACATGGTAAGTGCGTCAACAATTATCTGATGCGATTTTTTTCCATTAATGTTTGTGATAAATCCAGTACCACATGCATCATGTTCAAACTTAGCATCATATAGTCCTTCTTGAGTTTGATCGAGTTGATTCATTAAAGTGTATTAAAGTTGGGATTGGGCTGTCAAAGTATGAAATAATATTAGTATCTAAATAATTGCTGTTTTTTTTATGAAATATTCAACAAATCGATATCTAATTACGTTAAATATTAAAAACAGTGTAAAATATTATTTAATTATTTGAAATATTCGTAATAAAATTGTATTTTATTGACCTTTTGAAAATCAACATTTTAAGGTTTTAACAGCAATAAACACTCCTAAAACGTCAGATTTTACAAAAACTAATATTTTTTTTTAGATATAAAAACAACAAAAAGGCAATTTATGGGATGTTTTCTATTCAGTTCTATAAGCTTTATTTTGCCTAACTTCGTTTTATAAAAATTAACTATGGACAATAAAAAAGCAATATTTTTAGATAGAGATGGTGTAATCAATAAAGAACTCGGAGATTACGTATGTAAAATGGAGGACTTTGAGATTTTACCGCATAATTACGATACTTTAAAGGAACTACAAGAGCGAGGTTATTTGATTTTGGTTGCCACCAATCAAGGTGGATTGGCAAAGGGCTGGTACACCGAGGAAATTTTGCAACAAATGCATGATCACGTTGCGCAAGATTACCTAAAACATGGAATTACTGTCTCACATTTTTACTATTGCCCGCACCACCCCAACTTTACCGGTGAATGTGATTGTAGAAAACCAAAGCCAGGGATGCTGTTACACGGAATTAAAGACTTTGATTTAACTCCATCGCTTTGCTACTTTATTGGAGATAAACATACAGATGTTGAAGCTGCAGAAGCCGCTGGGATGACGGGAATTAAGATTGAGATTGATCAACCTTTGGGAGAAATTTTACATTTGATAAAATAAATTTTTTGACTAAATTTGTCAAAATATAATTTTTCAAAATGAAAACTTTTGGCGATATCATCAAAGAGCTTAGAGAAGCTAAAAACCTTCCGTTAAGGGTCGTTTCGGCTTATTTGGATATTGATCAAGCTATTTTAAGTAAAATTGAACGCGGTCTGAGAAACGCAAACCGCGATTTTGTGTTAAAAATAGCCACATATTTCGAAGCTGATAAAGACGAGCTTTTAATTGCGTGGTTGTCTGATAAATTAATAGTTGAATTGGCAGATGAAGATATTGCGTTAAAAGCATTGCAAGTTGCTGAGGATAAAATGATTTACCGTACCACCAAAAATTCGGTTTCTAATATTATTGAAATTATTAAAAAAACATTGAGCATGGATGGTAGGGTAAATGCCGCTTGGTTATTTGGCTCTTTGGCCAGAGGCGAGGCCAACTACAGTAGTGATGTTGATTTAATGGTTGAGCTGAAAAGCGACAAAAAGTATTCGATGTTTGATTTATTAGATTTAGAACATTTACTGGGCCAGCCTATTAAAAGAAAAGTTGATATTGTTGAAAAAGGCTATTTAAAAGATTTTTCTTTAACTACTGCCGAAAACGATTTAATAAAAATATATGGATAAGATAGCTTTAAAGGAGCGAGTTATCCATATATTCAATGCCATTTGTTTAATAGAAAGTTTTGTGAATAAAATTACAGAAGGTGTTTTTTTAGAAGACGTAAAGTTGCAAAGCGCAGTGCAATACCAGTTTTTAATTATTGGTGAGGCGGTAAAATATATCGATTATGGTATTTTAGAAAAATATCCCTACCCTTGGCATATTCCAAAATCGTTTAGAAATTTTATTATCCACGAGTATCATGGGGTTAAAATGGAACGTATCTTTTACGCATCGAAAGATTTACAAGCGTTAAAAACTCAGGTAGAACTAATTTTAACGAATGAGTTTTAGGGGCTAAATATTTTTCTTTAAAATATCTTCAATAATCAAATCTGCATGGATCCTGGAGTTTTCAATAAACCAAAGGTGTGTATCCATTCCGCCACAAACTACACCTGCTAAATACATTCCTTTTTGATTGGTTTCCATTGTTTTTGGGTTATGTTGAGGATATCTTTGAAAATCATCACTTAAATGTACACCCATTTTTTGTAAGAAGTTGAAATTTGGCTGATAACCTGTTAATGCCAGCACAAAATCATTAGCAATATTCACCTCCCCATTTTCTGTTTCTATGGTTACTGTTTCCCCAGTAATTGCTTTAAGTGCCGAATTAAAATACGCTTTTATACTTCCTTCTTCAATTCGATTGATAATATCTGGACGAACCCAATATTTAACCCGTTCCCCTACTTCACTCGCCCTAACTACCATAGTTACGTTTGCACCTTTACGGTAGCATTCTAAAGCGGCATCAACAGAAGAATTACTTGCGCCAACTACTAACACATTCTGCATAGCAAAAAAATGGGGGTCTTTATAGTAATGGCTAACTTTAGGAAGATTTTCTCCTGGGATATTTAACAAGGCAGGGATATCGTAAAAACCCGTTGCGATAACTACTTTCTTACTTTGGTAATTATCTTTAGCGGTGGTTACTTCAAAAAGATTGTTCTCTTTATTTTTATTTACGCTATCAACTGATTCGAAAAGGTTTACTTTAAGTTCAAACTTATTGGTTACTCTTCGATAGTATTCAAGCGCCTCTGCCCTAGTTGGTTTCGGGTTGTTTGATACAAAAGGCACACCGCCAATTTCCAGTTTTTCTGAGGTTGAGAAAAAGGTCATATTTTGGGGATAGTTGTAAAGCGAATTCACCAAACATCCTTTATCAATAACCACATAGCTTAATCCTGCTTCTTGGGCTTTAATAGCACAAGCCAAACCAATTGGACCTGCCCCAATGATTAGGACATCAAAAATATTACTTGATTTAAAGTGTTGTTTGTTCAAATCTGAATTTTTAGAATTAAGGTGTAGTTTGCGCTAACGATGGAAGTGGTATCCTTTTTTTGTCCTTCGGCTCCCTCTTCGACTCCGCTCAGAGTGGCAATTAGGACAAAAAAAGATAAAACGGACAGCGTGTTTAAGCGCCCAAAATAATGAAACAAAAAAGGGTTCTATAAATAAAACCCTCTTGTTAGTTATTGATTATCTCTCCATTCGTACACCCAGCCAGATTGAATCTGTTCTAAATGTCCCTCGTTACATTCTTCTTTTGTTCCTTTAAAATTAGGCAAATTTAAAACCCAATCCATTAAGTCGGTAAATCTAACGCGGTAAATTTGTGATTCACCAAAGTCGTCTCCAAATTTTTCATATAATCCCATGCATATATCTTCATGGTCGTTCCAATGTATTGGAAGCGCAAATTTGTTTTGATCCATTTTTTATTTTTAATGTCCTAGAAATTCTGATTGATCGGGAATAGTAACTTCAATGTCGCCATCAATTAACACACATTGACAACCAAGTCGGGAGCTAATTTTTGGGTTAACCGCCCTATCGATAAAATCTTCTTCTTTATCCGAAATCTCTTGAACGTTATCTTCGCCCTTATTTAAATAGACATGGCAAGTACTACATCCGCAAACGCCACCACAATTATGTTGTAATTCTATTCCGTTATCTAAACAAACGTCCAATACAGATTCCCCTACAGCGATAGGTAACTCTATACTTTCATGTCCTTTTTCTTCGAAATTTATCTTGAGTTTAAAAATATTCATACTGCCGTAAAAGTAAGAATTTATTTGACTGTGCTTTTAGGTTGATGGTGCTTTTTTACGATGTTTTGACTGATTAAGCGATATACTTCCTGCGATTCGGGATTAGCTCGCAATATATCAAGATGCTTTGCCATGATCTGCTCGTCATTTCTTTTTGCAGGTCCGGTTTGTACATTTTCCGGAAGATTGATAGCGATTTTATTTACGGTTTCGAAAATCAAGGGTTTAATCAAATCAAAGCTTAACGATGATTTTTCTAATAACTCTTGGGCAATCGCAAATAAATAGTTAGTAAAGTTACATGCAAATACTGCAGAGATATGGAGCGTTAAGCGAGCCGAGGAATCCACAATATTTACGCTATCACATAGCTTCTGCGCAAGGTTAAAGAGTAATTTCTGCGTTTCATCATCGCTCCCTTCGATACATAAAGGAATTTTTTTAAAGTCTAAATCTACGTCTTTGGAAAAAGTTTGTATCGGATAAATCACTCCTGAACTAGAGTGCGTATTTAACACTGAAAGAGCTGTAGAACCTGATGTGTGTACAACAATTTGCCCTTCTCTTTTCGGAATCTGATTGGCAATTGAAAGGATTGCATCATCGTTCACGGCAATGATAACAAGTTCAACCTCTTGGTTGATGTCTTTAAAATCAACAATAGAATTAGCTCCAATTTGAAGAGCTAATTCTATTGCGTTTTGATTATTTCTGCTCCAGACTTGAACAACTGGATTTCCGCTTTTGATTAAAGCTTTACTTAAATGCGTGGCAACATTCCCTGCACCTAGCATCGCTATCCTCATGCGCCAGTAACTTCTTTTGCTCTTCTGAAAATTGACAAAATAAAACCGATGACCATAACAATGGTACCGCCCCAAAACAAGTTGATATAAGGAAATTCTATCGCTTTAAGCACTATCCAGTCCTTTTTCTCTTCCTTTGGTTTCTCGTAAACCGTGAGTTCCATCTTGTTTTTTTCTGGAAGTACGTTGGTAAACCTTAGCTTTAACCCTGCTTCATCTACTTTTTTACCAAAATCAACTTTTGCATTTCCTTTAATCAAAAAGATCGGTTCTGCGTTGTAAACCGTTTCATTAGCATGGACTTCTAAGTTTAAGCCAATGGCAACATCTTTATCCGTTAATGGAATATCATTGATTTTAGCATTTTTATTAATGCCTTTCACCAATAAAAATCCATTTCTAAAACGTACGGTATCACCAACAACTACTTCATGCACCACTGGCTTTTGGTAGTTTTCATCATCCGAATGCCCTTCATGATCTTCATGATGTTCCTCTTCTTTCAATGGCACACTGCTTACGTGTGTGTAAATATCATGTAGTAGGTAATGCTTCGTATCAGGTGAAGCGATAATCTGCTTCATCTTAGCATTCTGTTGTGCGTTTGGATATAAATTAAAGTTTTCTGTAATTTTTCCCTCCGAGTTAGTGACCTTGTAGTTCACTTTATAATAAGTATTTACACCCGATGTAGAATCACCAAGGTAAGTAACAGAATACTTATCCATTTTAGTGGGTTCATTTTTATAAAGAATGATGTTCTCTCTGGGATTATTGTTTTTCGCAAACTCATCACCAAAACCTATTCCTGTAGTGTTTAATGATACAACTTTATTGTTCGCAGCTGCAATTAAGGCACCTACTAGCAACATTGCAAATCCGATGTGGGCAACTGCCGAACCCGAAAGTTTCCATTTTCCTTTAAAAGCTTCGCTCAACACATTTCCGTTACATAAAATGGAAAAAATAGCCGCCCAAGTCATTAAAATATACATCACGTTTCCGTAGATATCTACCACGTAAACCACAATGGCTGTTACTATTATGGCTACAACAAATGAAACAGAAAGGCTTATAAAAAACTTACGGATGTTAGTTTGTTTGTATTTAAGAAACTGTGAAAAACCCGAGATGGTTGCAATTACAAAAGCAAAAGCGATCTGCCACTTATTATAATGCTGAATGGCGTCTGTAGGCGGTGCAATATCCGTCCCGAAAATCGCATTAAAAACAGGAATAGAAGTGGTAGCAATAATTTGTATACACGATACAAATAATACAACAGCACCTATAAACAACCAAAATTCGCGTGAATAGGTATCCTCATCTTTTTTAGTGATTGGTAATTTTTTCCAGTTGATGATGAACAAAACCAAAGGAAGGAAGAAAAACACGCTTAAATAAACAAGCAACTGCGTATCCATCCCCATAGAGGTAAATGCATGCACAGATGTTTCTCCTAAAATACCGCTTCGGGTTAAGAAAGAAGCATATAAAACCAGCACAAAACTGATTATTACTAGAAATGCAGCCGTAAAATAAGAATGACCTGTGTTTTTGAAAGCAATCATTACGTGTACTCCCGCAATTAACGTTAACCATGGAATAATTGATGCATTCTCTACCGGATCCCAAGCCCAAAAGCCTCCAAAATTCAAAGCTTCGTAAGCCCAAAAAGACCCCATGATAATACCAGTTCCTAAAATCATTACTGCAAAAAGCGCCCAAGGCATAGCTGGTTTAACCCAGTCCGTATATCGTTTTTGCCATAATCCCGCAACAGCATAAGCAAATGGAACAATCATTGACGCAAAACCTAAAAACAAGGTTGGTGGGTGAATCACCATCCAATAGTTTTGCAATAATGGATTTAAACCATTACCGTCTTGAATAAGTGATAAATAATCTGCTCTAGCAAAAATTGGCGCTTCCATTGCATCTCTCAGCAATACAAATGGCGATGAACCTATTTTAGCCCCAAAGATCTCGACTCCTAAAATCATCGTCGCCAAAAACACCTGTGAAAGCGAAATAATAGTCATTACACTATTTTCCCAACTCTTTGCCTTTACAATTACGATACAGCCAAGTAATCCTTGCCAAAACGTCCAAAGCCAAAAACTTCCCTCCTGACCTTCCCAAAAACAAGATATGATATAGTAGACCGGTAAAATTTTAGACGAGTGCGACCACGCATAATGGTATTCGAAAAGGTGGTTGTAGATGATATAAAACAGACATGCTCCAACGCCAACTATCGCAACAAGGTTAAGGCGGTAAGCTAACCTACCGATTTTTTGCCATGATAGATCTAATTTATCTTTAGCTATTGTTGCAAAGAAATAACTGATTAGTGCTAAAACTGATGTACCGATAGATAGGACAATAAAGAACTGACCGAGCTTTCCCGGCAACAGGTGTTCACCTGTAAATTGGATATCCATTAAAACTTATATTTTTCCTTGAGCTGAAACTTCTGTAACCTCTATTTTGTCTTCCGTATATTTTGATGGACATTTCATCAAAATTTTGCTGGCGTGAAACTCATTACCTAACATTTGCCCGGTTAAAACAATTTGTTCTGAACGTTCAAAATCTTGTGGCTTAGCGCCTGTAAAAACTACTTTACAGTTTTCACCATTGTTATCATTTACATAAAAAGAAAAGTAGTTTGCATCCTGCTGTGGGTTGTAAAACATTTCTTTTGCTAAATCTAATTTACCCACTACATGAAGTTCTTTCTTGGTTTTGATTGCTTCTGAAAAAGAACCATAAGTACTGCTATCTGCATAAGTACTGACAATTGCACCAATTGCAATGGCAATAATTATCATCCCGATGATTGAGCTTTTTTTCATGATATTATAAATTGATGTAATTTAATTTGCAAAAATACGAATAGCAAAGTATAGGAGCTAATGATAACAAAAATGTTATCTATTAAGAAACGTTCTAAATAAGTAAACTGTAAAATATCTTTTCTATTTCAGCAGTCCTATTTCCCCCAAATATTATTTTGAACTAGGTTAATTTTATCTTCAAAAAAGAGCTGTGTACTGCTTTCGAAAGAACTGGTTTTATCAGACACAAAAAACTGGTATTTCGGTTTTTCTGACGAGGTATTCAGCAGGTCTAATGCAGTGAGTTTTCGCTTTACATCGTCGGCAACAATTTCTGCTGTGTTTAAAATCTCCACTTTATTATTGAAATATTCTTCAATTTCTTTACGAATGAGCGGGTAGTGGGTACATGCTAAAATTAAAGAGTCGATTTTTTTAAGCTTTGGAGATGACAGGTATGCGTTTATAATCGTTTTACTTATATTATTCTGAAAAAAACCTTCTTCAATCATTGGTGCAAGTAAAGGTGTAGCAAGTGACTGCACTTTTACATCTGCTATAGACGCCTTTAGCTTTACCGCGTATATGTCTGACTTGATGGTTGCCTTGGTAGCAATCACGCCAATTCTTTGATAGTGGTGTTGCTCAGCGCAATAATCTACCACGGGGTCAATTACGTTTAAAATAGGCAAAGCATCCCCTAAAAATTCTTTTAAATCTGCAAAACCTAGAGAAGATGCCGTATTACAAGCAATTACAATGGCCTTACATCCTTTTGATTGTAAAAACTTACCTATTTTTAAACTGTAGTATTTAATGGCTTCCGCAGATTTATCGCCGTACGGCATGTGTGCGGTATCACCAAAGTAAATCATGTTCTCATGAGGCAACACTTTACGGATGGCATTTGCAACGGTTAAACCACCGATACCTGAATCAAAAATTCCTATTGGACTTGAATTTTTCATTTTGTAAGCTAAAGGCTCAAAGCTAAAGGCTGAAAGCTGTTGAACGAAAATACTAATTTATGTTTATGGCTAAAAGCGATTGGGTAAGAAGAGGTATAAAATAAAAATGCGAAGCAGATTATTATCCACTTCGCATTTTGCTTTAAGCCTTCGGCTTTTAGCAAAATTATTTTAAGCCTAATTTTGTTTTAACTTCTGCCATGATATTTATACCACCATCAAAGTAAACAATACCCGGTTGTGTAGTATCAAAAACATAAGCGTAACCTTTTTCTTTTGCTACAACTTTTACAGCATCTTCCGCTTTCTTCAAGATTGGGTCATATAACTCACCTCTTTTCTTTTCGAAATCTTCGCCAGCTTTTTGTTGAAATTCTTCAATACGCTTTTGCAAGTCCTGAATTTCTTTCACTTTAGCTTCTTTCAATGCATCGCTCAAAGTTTTTTCTTTACCCTGGAAATCCTGCACTTTAGTTTGATACTCTGTGTACATTGTTTTTCCGTCAGCATCTAAAGACTCTTTAAAAACTGCTAACTGTTTATCTGCAGTGGCTACTTCTGGCATAGCTTTAATTAATTCTGCTGAGTTAATATGAGCAATTTTTTGCTGTGCATTAACCAAATTACCTGCAAATAATAATCCTCCTGCTACTAATGCAATCTTAAATAATTTTTTCATTCTTCTAATTGGGTGTTAATTTAATTCTACGAGTTTAAAATAAATATTGCTATTTAGCAAATGTTCCAGGCTTATAACCTAATTTAACTATTACCTGGTTGGTTGCATCAAAGTTAGGCCTTGCAAACAACAAGGTTACTGTACTTTTATCTACCACCATATCAATACTTTCCGAGTTTGCATATTCCTCAACGGCTTTTGCAACTTTATCTTGTATTGGTTTTATTAATCTTAATTTTTCTTTATAAAGTTCGCCTTCATAGCCAAATTTCTGTTGTTGCATATCATTGGTTTCTTTCTCTTTCTCCGATATAGCTGCTTCACGTTTCTTTTTCATATCGTCAGTCAGCAAAACCCGATCTGCCTGAAAATCTTTCCTCATCTTTTCAACCTCAACAAACTTTGCGTCAATATCGCTCTGCCATTTTTGAGCTGAAGCATTAAGCTGTTTTTGTGCGGATGAATATTCTGGAATATGTTTTAATATATATTCTGAATCTACATAAGACAAACGTTGTGCTTTTGCTGTTACACAAAGCATAACGATGAATATAGGAAGAATGATATATTTTTTCATTTATTGTCGCTTAAAATTTACAATTCTTAGTTAAATCCGCCTAACTGTTGAGCAATGCTAAAATGAAACTGTCCTTTGTTAGCTTGGCTGTTTCCTGGAATAGCATCAAAGCCATAACCATAATCAATACCTAACAATCCAAATATTGGTAAAAATATACGAGCACCAACACCTGCAGAACGTTTAACATTAAACGGATTAAATTCAGAAAACTTATTCCATGTATTTCCGCCTTCGGCAAAAGCCAATACAAACACAGTAGCAGACTCTCCTAAAGTAATTGGATGTCTTAATTCTAAAACGTATTTATTGAAAATTGGAGATCCCGCAGTACTCGCAGCGCCTTCTGGCACTACGGAGTTATTGGCGTAACCACGCAAACCAATAACCTCTGATCCTTGTAAAAAGTCGAATCCTTGTAAACCGTCTCCACCCACTTTAAAACGACCGAATGGAGCCTGACCAACACTTTCGCTATAGTAGCCCAAGAAACCGAATTGTGCCTGTGCTTTTAAAATCAACTTACCGTATATTTTTTGGAAAAACTGAGACTCAAACTTCCATTTATGGTATTCGGCAAATTTGTACTTATCTGAGGTAGCTAAGTTTGCATAGTTTTTTCCGTTAAACGATGAATACGGTAGGGTAGCTTGTACTGTAAATTTAATATTCGACCCTGAAGTTGGAAAGATTGGTGCATCAACGGAGTTTCTGCTCAATACCTGACTTAAGCTTAAATCGTAAGAATCACCGTTTTCAAATAAATAACCTGTGTAATTTCTTAATTTAAACTGTTGTAGGTTTGCGGCATAATCAATCCTAAAATAATCATCAGGCCACTTTAACTGCTTACCCAAACTAAAAGTTAAACCGTTTAACCTGATTTTCTGTAAATTAGGATTGCTATTGCTCAAACCATTACTCTGTAAAGAAGTAAAAGCACTAATACCTAAGTAAATAGGTTTTTTACCACCAAACCAAGGCTCAGAGAAAGAAAAACTGTATGATTGGTAGTATTTACCATTTGTTTGACCTCTAATACTTAGCTTTTGCCCATCGCCTTTTGGTAAAGGTTTGTAAGCTTTTAGGTTGAATATGTTTCTTGCAGAAAAGTTATTGAACGTTAAACCCAAAGTACCTACTACCCTTCCGCCACCAAAACCTCCCGAAAGCTCAATTTGATCGGATGGTTTTTCAACCACGGTATATTGAATATCTACTGTTCCGTCTGTTGGGTTAGGAATAGGTTTAATATCTACTTTTTGCTCGTCGAAATTTCCTAATTGTGTAATTTGGCGCTGAGAACGCACCAACATATCTTTAGAAAATTTTTGACCTGGCTTGGTTCTAATCTCTCTTAAAACTACTTTATCGTTGGTTAACTCGTTACCTTTTAAAATAATCTTATTGATAGTGTATTGCGGACCTTCGTAAATTCTGATCTCTAAATCAACCGTATCATTATAAATACGAGTTTGAACAGGGTCGGCGTTAAAAGTTAAATAACCATCGTTTAAATAAAGTGATGAAACGTCATTGCTTGACGGGCTACTTCTTAATGTTTTTTCCAGTTTAGCTTCAGAAAAAACCTCGCCTTTTTCTATTTTAAGAATCTGCTCTAATAGGCTTGATGGATATTTAGCATTTCCTGCAAAAGTTACATTACCAAAATAATACTTTTTACCTTCGTTTAGCTTGATATCTATGTTAACAGATTTTTCGTTGTGTTTGTAAACCGAGTCGGAGATAATTTCTGCATCGCGATAACCTTTCTCCCTCATCTTCTCCACCATCTTCTCTTTATCCTCCTCGTACTTATCACGCATAAATTTACCCGAACCGAAAACTTTGTACCACGCCTGCTGATGCGTTTTCTTCATGTACTTTCTCAGCTTGGCATCGCTAAAGTCTTTATTACCTTCAATATTGATCGCGTGAACTTTTACCTTACTCTTTTTATCAACAACAACATTTACTATTTTGCTATTTGCATCTGAGGTGTCTGCTATGGTTGTGATGTTAACCGTGGTATTCAAAAATCCTTTATCAGCAAAATGCTTAGTAATTACATTGTTGATGGTATTTTTCAAATTCTCGTTTACAATTTTACCTTTCTGGCTGTTCAGTTTCTCCTGAATATCAGTAGTTTCTGATTTAGTTAAACCTTTTAACGCTATTCTAGAAACCCTAGGGCGCTCTTCCAGGTTAATATCGAAGAAAATAGTATCGTTACTGATGTGGTTAATTAACAAGGTTACATCGTCAAACAAACCTTGCGCCCAAAGGTTCTTTACCGCATTGGATGTTGCGTCTCCAGGAACTAAAATACGATCGCCAACTTCTAATTTGGTAATGGTTACTAAAACAGCTTTATCTAAAAACTCAACACCATTGATGTTTATAGCGCCAATTACAAACTCTTTTGGATTTAGGAAATCTAAATCTTTGTTCTGATTTTCTTGAGTTGAACTGGAAGACCTTAAAGACGGAATTGATTGCGAAAACCCTTTTACGGAAAGGGTAATTAGAAATATGATTATAAAAAAATTCTTCATTTACTTGATTATGGGGCTAAAATACTCCTATTCTTTGTTAATTTTTGTTAAAAGTAAAATTAGCTGAGTTGCTCACTGGTTAAGCCAAATCTGCGTTCTCTCTGTTGATAGTTAAAAATAGCTTCAAATAGATCTTCTCGTCGGAAATCTGGCCAAAGTTTTGGTGTAAAATAAAGCTCGGCATAAGCCAATTGCCACAATAAATAATTACTGATACGGTGTTCACCGCTGGTTCTGATCATTAACTCCGGATCGGGCAGGTTATGTGTGGAAAGGTAGCTTTCAAAAAGTTTTTCGTCGATATCTTCTTGCTTTATTTTTCCGCTTGCAACAGCCAAGGCTATATTTTTGGTGGCGTTAACAATCTCCCACCTTGAACTGTATGAGAGCGCTAAAGTTAATGTTAAGCCACTGTTATTTGCGGTTTTGCTAATTGCTTCCTGTAATTCATTGTAACATCTTTTTGGTAAAGACGATAGATCGCCAATAGCATTTAGGCGTACGTTGTTTTCCATTAATGTTTTGGTTTCTTTATTAATGGTGCTTACTAAAAGCTCCATTAACGCGGTAACCTCCAACTTAGGGCGATTCCAGTTTTCTGTAGAAAAAGCATAAAGCGTAAGGTTTTTAACACCTAGCTCTGCAGCGCCTTCAACTGTATCTCTTACAGCAAGAACTCCGTTTTTATGTCCAAAAACTCTCAATTTACCTTTTTCCTTAGCCCATCTACCGTTGCCATCCATAATAACGGCTATGTGTTGTGGTAATTTATCAAGATTTAACTTTTCTCTGAAACTCATTTACTAAAAAGCAATATTTTAATTTAAAAAGGACATTTTTGGCTCACAAAGGTATAAGATAAGGTTATACCTACAAATAGGTAACTGTCCTTTTTTCTGAAATCGCCTCGCTGTGTACCTGGAACACCTATTTTGTTCACAGAACGATCTGATAAATCGAATCTTAAGGCAGTTTTATTAGGATCATTCTCCTGCATACTGGTAATAGCTGGGTAAACACCACTCACATCGTCCAAATAATCTGTGCTGGTATTTCTGTAACCAATCTCTCCTACTAAGTTAAGGTAACGTCCAAAATTATATTTTACGCCGGCACCAAAAGGAATAGAATAGGTAATGGTTTTATATTCTTCGGGCTGACCTTCGGTTTTATAATACTTTAGTTCGTATGTACTGCCCTTATAATCTGTTTTTGGATTAAAACCGGTTAATGCAACTCCTGCAAATAAAAATGGGGTAAAACGTTTTTGATGATATTCGAACCCGTAATCGAAAAAATTGAATTCTACTAAAACATTTCCTTCGGTAATTGGCGAATAAAAACTAAGATTTCTGTCTATCTCTTGCTGATATTTTGACTTGGATTCATCATCGCTTATTTTTCCTTGCAAAGCCGAAACCCTTAAAGCCCAATTGCTATCAAAATTTCTTTTCACTACAAAACCAAAAGCTGGATGATTTAATTTTAAGATACCATTTTGATTTAAATCGCCCATATAACCCATTGCACCGCCGGTAACGCCAACCTCCCAGGTTTGGGCATACGCAACATTTGTACTAATTAGAACAAAAAGTATAAATACTTTGATAAAATGAGTCATTAAGATGGCTTAGTAATTTCTGGTATCTATACCCCAAAGCAATTTATTTCTTAACGTTGATAAATAGGTTTGATTGCTCAACCTCACTAAATTTATATCAAAATCTGCCCGTTTTAAACGCAACTGAGTCCCTGCATTTATTACTTCTGTTCTTGAATCACAGCTTACTAAATATTTTGGGCTTCTACCTTCAATCTCAAAAGTCAGTTCATTTTCATCCGAAAGGATAACTGGCCTTACGTTTAAGTTATGCGGAGAAACTGGAGTGATTACAAAATTACCGGATTGTGGAAAAACAATCGGTCCACCGCAACTTAAGGAATAAGCTGTTGAGCCTGTTGGCGTTGCTACTATTAAGCCATCTGCCCAATAAGAGTTTAAAAACTCGCCATTTAAATAACAGTGAATCAATATCATGGCAGAAGTATCGCGTTTCATGATGGTAAAATCATTCAATGCAAAATTAAGGTCACCAAATAAACCAGATGAAGTTTCAACTTTCAATAACCTCCTGACATCCAGCGTAAAATCTCGATTAACTAAACCTTCAATTGCGCTTTTTATACCTTCCTTATTAATACTCGCTAAAAAACCTAAACGCCCAAAGTTGATTCCGATCATCGGGATGCCAGAGTCTTTCACCAGCGCTACCGTATCCAGCATTGTTCCATCGCCTCCCAAACTAATCATCACGTCTACTTTTCCGCTAACCAGCTCATCATGAGTTTCAAAGGCATTAAAAGTTTTAGGTAAAAACAGCTTGTCTTTCAAAAAGTCGTAAAAATCATGATAAATTACAACCTCTACCCCGCAAGTCACCAAACAATCAAAAACCTGTTGAACGTATGGGATAACGGTGTTGTTAAACTGCCTGCCGTAAACGCCTATTTTCATCTGTTTGTTTATTTATTTTTCTTTGGTGATGAAGCAATCATAATTATAAATACCATGTATTCGATAAACTTATGATGGTTTCGTTTTAATTTGTTTAGAAACTCAGGTAATTCATCAACGAATCATACCTATCTGCACCGTCGGCTTTTTGATTGGTGTTATTAAATGTGGCTAATACCACATAATCATACCGTAAAAAAGCTGCAACAATTTGCGTAACATCTATTTTATTTACTTTGATAGTAGCGGTAAGTTTTGTAGAATCTGTATGCTCATCTAAGTATGCGCTTAATATCTGCGCATTATCCGACTCTACAATTTGGGCGATATGAGCCAATGAATAATCGCGGTTTCCTATCTCAAGAACAATGATTCCACCTGGATCCGCAACGGCTGTTAAAGTTGCTAAATACGTTACAACATCATCTATAACAATGGTGCCCAGGTAATTCATCTTTTCATCAAGTACGGGCAAAACACTAAGCCTTTGTTCACTAAACGCTTTAATAACATCGTAAGCATGCTGATTTTCTAACACGTAAGGATTAATCAGCGAAAGCGTGATTAGCGCTACCGACTCTTCGGTATTTGTTTCCTCAATTAGATCATCTTCTGATAACAAACCCAAAAAGTGCGAACCATCTACAATTGGCAAATGGCTAACCTTAAAATCTTCCATATAATCCAAAGCCTTCTGAACAGTGTCAGAAATTTTCAATGGAGATATTACAGCAGATATAAGTTCACTTGCAATCATTAAAGGCCTCTCTTTGCTAAGAATTGTTCAAGTAGTTTGTTAAACTCTTGAGGTTGTTCCATCATAGGTGCGTGTCCACATTCGTCAATCCAGCTTAAATCACTATCTGGTAAAAGCTGATTAAATTCAACGGCAACCTCTGGCGGTGTAATTTTATCGTTTTTACCCCAAATCAATCCCACAGGGACTTTAATCTTAGATAAATCTTTGGCCATGTTATGTCGAATAGCTGATTTTGCCATTGCCAAAATTCTTATAACTTTATTTCTATTATTTACAGTTTCGTAAACATCGTCAACCATTTCTTTGGTTGCTGTAGCCGGACTATAAAAGGTATATTCAACTTTTTCTTTGATGAAATCATAGCTTTCTCTTTTTGGAAAAGAACCTCCGAAAGCGTTTTCGTACAAGCCAGAGCTTCCAGCTAACACTAACGCTTTAACAAATTCTTGGTGGGCTAAGGTGTAAACTAAACCTACATGTCCGCCTAAAGAATTTCCCAAAAGTGTTACTTTCTCAAATTTCTTGTACTTAATAAACTTATGTATGTGTTTTGCTAGTGTTTTTACCCCTGTGGTTAGCAACGGTAAATCATATATCGGGAGGACTGGGATTACTACCGTATAGCGATCTTTAAACTGTTCAATCACATGTTCCCAGTTGCTTAGCGCACCCATTAAGCCATGCAGTAAAAGTAAAACCTCCCCTTTGCCTTCCTCAATGTATTTAAAACCGTCTTCTTCTTTAATTAAGTACTCCATAAAATATCGCAAAGGTGTTGTGCATTAATTGTGCAAATTAATAGTCTGTTTTTAATTTGGGTATAAAAACTATGCTAATTGAGAAAAAAAATATGATTTAACCTATTTTAAATAAATATTTAGTTTTAAGGTAACAAAGTTTTTATAGCTGCAGAAATGGCTTTTCCATCAGCTTTGCCAGAAAGTTCTTTGTTGGCTACACCCATAATTTTCCCCATTTCCTTAACACTAGTCACATTAAGTTTTTCTATCAGTGCTTTAATATAAGTGTTTAACTCTGTTTCTGATAATTGCTTTGGTAAATATTTTTCGATAACTGCAATTTCTTCTGCTTCTATTTTATAAAGATCATCACGATTTTGGCTTTGGTAAATCTCCGCTGATTCTTTTCTCTGCTTTACCAGTTTTTGTAAAACTTTAAGTTCTACTTCTTCGGTAATTTCTTGGGCAGCACCCTTTTCTGTTTTAGCTAAAAGTAAAGCCGCTTTAATTGCTCTTAAACTTCTTAGCGTAGCTTCTTCTTTTGCCAACATGGCAGTTTTTATATCTTGATTTATGGTGGTTTCTAACATATTGTTAAATTTAAATGAATTTGAAACTAAAAACTAACTAACTAAAAACTAAATAACTAACCTTTATCCCAATAAAAAGCTGATGCCTGAACGGTTGGCATAATTACCAGATCATTGATGTTTACATGAGCCGGTCTACTGGTTGCAAAGTAAATAGTCTCGGCGATATCACTAGCTAGCAAGGGCCGATAACCTTCGTAAACTTTTTCTGCTTTCTTTTTATCTCCATGGAAGCGTACTTCAGAGAACTCGGTTTCAACCGCACCGGGATGAATTGCAGTAACTCTAATCTTGTGTTTTAACAAATCTATACGCATAGATTTACTTAGCGCATCAACAGCGTGTTTTGTAGCGCAGTAAACATTGCCTTTTGCATAAACCTCTTTCCCTGCAATTGAACCTAAGTTTACAATATGCCCCTTTTTGTTATCAATCATCCAGTTAGAAACGATTTTGGAAACGTAAAGTAGACCTTTGATATTGGTATCGATCATGGTTTCCCAGTCGCTTAATAGTGCATCCTGGAAATCGTCCAAGCCCTGACTTAATCCGGCGTTATTTATGAGCACATCAACTTTCCTAAAATCCGAAGACAAACTGTTTAATTGCGTTTCTACAGCATTTTTATCGCTTACATCAAAGTTTAATGTAATTACCTGAACTTGAAATTGCGACTCGAGTTTTTCTTTAAGTTTTTGTAACCGATTTGCTCTTCGTCCTGTGATGATGAGATTAAAGCCGTGTTCAGCATAAATATTTGCACAAGCTTCGCCTATACCAGCGGTTGCCCCTGTAATAAGTGCTGTTTTTACATTTACTGACATGTTGTGAAATTATGAAATTTATGCGGAAGGAATAGGGAGAATTGAAGGAATTTTATTTTTTTAACAAATCGGCAGTTTGGTTTTGATTTTAGGGGCAGATTTTCACGATCTGAATTTATGATCAGCTCAAACAAATTAGATGAAATTGAAAATCACATCCCAGGAAATGCCGGAATTGGAATTTCTATAACTTGATGAAAAACTTACTGTAAATGGTAAAATCCATACCAAAGAAATCAAGAGTCTATTTAAATGTCTAGGGACTAATTTTTGATTTTTCTCTCCATTTTCATGCAACATCTCCTTTTTTAGGGACATTTCCTTAAAAAAATAGAGCAGCCGACAATTCGACTGCTCTATTTTAAATATTTGATTTTAGCAACTAAGCTTCGTTAGCTAATTTTTCAAACTCATTAAAAGCAATTTCTTTTTTATCTAAACTGATTACTGTTTTCAGATAATCAAATACTTTTGATGATTTTACTTCGTCAAAAATACGGTTAGCATTTTCTTTTTCTTGTAAAAACTGAGCGGTGTATTGACCTAATTGCTCTTCTGTAAGCGGTGTTGGGCTGTACATCCTAAACTGACCGTCTAATCTTGCTTTCGCAGCTTCAAAAACGTCTTCGTACTTAATCTCCAACTTTTGGTCCTTAACAATTTTGTTTTCAACCAAAGTCCATCTTAGATTTTTAGCAAAATCTTCGTAACCTTTTTCTAATTCTTCGTCGTTAACTTCTTTGTTGGCAACTTTTAACCAACGCTTTAAAAACTCGTCGGGCAATTTCATCGTTGCTTTCTCAGAACCATACTTGTATAAATCGCCAGCAAGTTTCTTATCAGCATCCTGAGTCATCATTGATTCTAACTCCTCTGTAATCTTTGCCGTAAATTCTTCTTCATTTTTAACGGTTCCTTCTCCAAAAATTTTATCGAAAAATTCTTGATTTAAATCTGCTTCCTCTAATCTATTGATGTTTTTTACGGTTACTTTAAATTTCGACTCTGGAATAATTGCATTTTCCTCATCTAGTTTTAAAATTTTAACCAGTTGTCTTTCGTCGTCAACAGCTTTAACCAAATCAAAGCTTTCTACAACATCTTCTCTTTTTAACCCAATTAAAGCTTTTAATGCGGAAGCATCTTTAACAGATTCTGTTCTTAAAGAAGTTGTAACATCTATACCGCCTTCAAAAATAGATCCGTCGGCATTTAATTGTTGAAATTGCCCAAAAATAACATCTCCGTCTGCAACAACATCTGGATTGGTCATTTTACCATAGCTTTTTCTGATATTCTTAGTTCTTGCGGCTAAAGTATCTGGATCAACTTTAATGATATACTGGGTTAATTTGTCTTTATCAGAAAACGCAACGTCAACAGCTGGCGCCAGTCCTAACTCATATTGGAATACGAACTCGTCTTTAAAATCCCAGTTAAACTGAGTTTCGTCTTCTTTTGGCAAAGGCTGACCTAAAATTTCAATTTCGTTTTGTTGGATATAGTTACTTACGGATTCGGATAGTAAGGTATTAACTTCTTCAACCAAAATGCTTCTGCCATACATCTTCTTCACATGTGCAGATGGAACCATTCCCGGACGGAATCCTGGAAGTTTCATTTTTTTCGCTTGGTCTTTGATTGCTTTATTCACTTTTTCCTGGTAGTCGTCAGGAGTGATTTTAACGGTTAATACTGCATTAAGATCATCGATCTTTTCCTGTGTAATATTCATGCTGAATTAATTTTTTTTAATTGCTACGTCTCTATACAAAAATCCCTCCCATTTTGTGGGAGGGACGTTTTTAAGTGCGGAAGAAGGGACTCGAACCCCCACGCCGTGAAGCGCCAGATCCTAAGTCTGGTGCGGCTACCAATTACGCCACTTCCGCATTTAGGATTGTATTTTCCAAAATAATTTGTGATTATTTTGGATTGCAAATATATGATTTAGCTTTTGTTATACAAACGGTTTATTAAAATAATTTTATTTTTAATTGCTCAAAATATGAGGGCGATTTCAACAAGCTACTCCCATTCTAGCTAAACATTTATACATCAACCAATTCCACTTTTGCATTGGGTCAAATATCGATGAAATATGCTATATGTATTTTTGTAAATGCGTACGCTCCTTAAGGTAATCGCGGTACGATGCAACCGGGATTGGTAAACTAAATCCTACAAAAACGAAAATTATTACAGCAAAAAGCGCAGGAAAAATATATTATTTAGCCTGCGCTTTGGCGTAAAGATAATTCGGTGCTTAATTTTTCTTTCCTTTACTATGAGCACCGTAACCACGTTCTCCTCGTCCACCTTTCATACCCTCCATCTTCTCTTTTTGCTCTGGGGTTAAACTTGCTTTAAACGCTTCATGGTTTTTTTTGCTTGCTTCCATGTTCGCTTTCCACACCGCCTTTTGATCTGCATTAAGCGTTGTGTTCAGCTTTTCCATTCTTTCTTTTCCTTTTAGCGTCCTGTCTTGCATAATTGCTTTCTGATCTGCACTAAGCGAAGCATTAAACTTCTCTTGATTTGCTTTCATACTTTCGCGATTTGCTTTCATCTGCGCTTTTTGGGCATCCGTTAAATTTAATTCCGGACGTTCAGCCCTTTCCATTTTTCCTACTGGCTTATCATTGCTTTGAGCAGATGCGCCAATCGTTAAACCTAAAACCAAAGTGGCTGACAATGCTAGTGTTTTTGCTAAATTCCTCATATCTGTTTTATTTAAATTTCATTGTTTGTAGGTATGATGCATACGGAGAACCAAGGTTTAACCGGCCTATCCGGCAAACGTCAGAATTAACATTAATTAACATACCCTCTAAGACATGATGATGTTGGGGAAATTTGCAAAAAAAAGGCTTTCATTGTAATGAAAGCCTTGGAATATTATTTAAAACGGATTATGATCTAATTTTTTTAAAGATCTTTTAACAAAGCCTGTGCTTTATCATACACATCGGCATCTTCTGGTATTCTGTTTAACCAAGTTTTACATGTTGCCGTATCTTTTTCTTTTAGATAGCTCAAGGCGATAAAAAACATAGCGTCGTATTTTAAAAGTGATTCTTTAGCAGCAACAGTTGTTAAGTTAGATCTTGCGCTATCAATCTCACTAGCTTTAGCTGATTTCAATTGCGCAATACCCAGGTAATATCGGAACATATCGTTATTTGGCTCCTTGGTAATTATTGATGTTAATAGCACCTTTGCTTCCTCGTAATCTCCACTATTAAAAGCATCGGTTGCTTTCTGTTGCACTGTTTGATCATTCTCGCCACGCTCAGCAAAAGAAATCATTTCTGTATCACTGTATTTATTATACAAATTTTTATTCCAAGGTGCCCAAACCAGTAACCCAATTACCAATACTGCTGCAGCATACCATATTTTGCTAAACGCGATAATTTTTGCGCTAGGTTTCTGCTTTTTAAAGTGCTCTTTCGTAAACTGTGCTAGGTTTGCTTTAAAAGCCACATCACTTTCCTCTGGCGATAAACTGGGCTTTAAAGTTCCCTTTATATCTCTATAGAGCTTTAAACTGGCCTGCAATTCGGAGCGCTGGCTCAACGCTTCCTCAAACCCAGGAATATCGTTGGCTTCCATTTCGCCATCCTCATAATTGATTACATCTTTTTCAGAAAACTTATCCATGATTTTTATGCTCCTCCGTTTTAATCATTTGAATTAAAGATGCCAAACACTCCGATTTTTTTTTCCTTAAATAACCGTAGCTTACGCCAAGCTGTTCTGCAATTTTCTCCTGATGCTCATCTGATAGCGCCAACGTAATAATTTCTCGACAACGCTCAGACAGTTTTTGAAACATCATTAAATAAAGAGAAGATTGTCGCTGTTGTTCTTCCAGTTCATCAGCCTGACGAAATACATCCTCACTAATGTTTAATAAATCGTCTTCGCTTTTTGTTACCGGTATAACTGCTCTTTTTTTTAATTCGTTCAACCATTTGCGTTTGCAAACCATCATAAAAAATGCTTCAAACGGGCAGCTCAATTTTAATCCTTTATACTTTGCTTGGTTGTACAAGTCAATCAAACATTCCTGAAATATATCTCCAGCATCATCCTCGTCTCCACTATTTGCAACAACGTAACGCTTTACCTTATCGGCAAATTTTGTGTAGATCTGGCTGATCACTTTGCTGTTATTAGCCAGTAACCCGTCTATATAAAACTGATCTGCGTGATTTTTTTCCAAACGATAAATTTTTATGATGCTAATATAAAAAACTTCTATAAGCTTTTTTTGATGTTGTACGAGCTATAGAAGCTGCTAACCAGGTAATAAAATCTAAAGTTTGTTATATATCCCTTTTTTTGTAACCTTTGTAGCATAAACATCGTTTAAAAAGCCATAATGGAGCAAGCGCTCATACTATTGCTGGGTTTATTTTTTGTATAGAAGTAAAAATTCATTTGAGCAATTCAATTTAAATCCACAAGCATTCTGCCACATTTCCTTACAAATCATCTAGCAAGCACATTGCACCCATATCTTATCTATTCCAAATACAATTCCCTTAACGCTGGCTCAAACAAGTATAAAATGCTTTTAAGGGCTATCCAATAGCTAATACTTTTCTATTATTTTTAAATCAAGTACCCATTAATTTTTTACAAACAACTCAATAAACATGAAACTAATCAAACAATTTAAAGCGAAAACCCAATTATTTCTAGTACTACTGATTTTATTTTCAGGTTTAACAATAACGGCACAAGTGCCTCAAAAAATCAATTACCAAGCAGTAATAAGAAACACTACTGGTCAAGCGCTCATCAACCAAGCGGTGTCTTTGAAAATCAGTATCCTACAAGGAGCATCAGGTACTACCAAATATGCAGAAACGCATCAAATCTCAACCAATGCTTTTGGCCTGGTTAACCTCAAAATTGGAGATGGTACTATTTTAAGTGGTACATTAGCAAGTATAGAATGGGCTACGGGAAATAAATTTCTTAAGCTGGAAGTGGATATTGCAGGTGGCAATAGCTACACCGATGTATCAACCGTGGAGCTGGTAAGCGTTCCATATTCCCTAAACGCGGGCACTAGCGATGATAACCGTTGGGATATTACTGGAAACAACATTAAGAACAATAATACGGGTACAGTAAGTATTGGAAGCAGTGCGGAAAGCAGTGCAAAACTGGACATTTCTGCTACTAACAAAGGTTTACTAATTCCAAGAGTTACTAAAGCTAATAGACCTGCTTCAGCCGTAAATGGCTTGCTGATTTATCAAACAGATGATGCCCCAGGCTTTTACTTTTACGATGGAACATTATGGAACAGGCTAGCTACCGGTAGTAAAACGCCAGAGCCGAATACAACAGGTGCAATTATTCCTTTCGCATCGGGCAGTACAACTACCTTAACAACCGTGGTTGGCGGTTTAAGCGGTAATGTAGCGGTATTAGGTTTTGGTAATTCGGCAACAGCAACTATTACATCTGGCATGATTGACCTTACCGGACAAACGGGCACCTTGCTTAATTTGGCTTTTATCATGCCGAGAAACGGAAAAATCACCTCTATCTATGCAATGTATAGTATTACTCAAGCAATGTCCTTAATTGGTTCCACTGTAAATTTGACTGCACAACTTTATAAAGCCAGTGCCGGTAGCAACTCCTTCTCCCCTGTATCTGGCGCTGTTGCAAGTATGACCGGATTGACGGGGATAGCTTCGGCAGGTCAAATCGTAAATGGAAGCAATACCGGATTGGATATTACCGTTACGGCAGGAGAGCGCTACCTAATGGTTTACAGTGCAACAGCTACAGGCTTAACATTGGTTAATACGATCAATGGCTATGCAAGTGGCGGAATCAACATTGACTAATATTCCACACTTTAAATTTAAAAAAATGAAAAAGAAATTTAGAGCAGCTGTTTATCTGTTATTAACCATGGTTTCGTTAGGTAGTGCAGAAGCACAAGAAGCTATGCCCTATGTAATTGCAAGCTCAGGAGCTACTGCTAATTTACCCGGGGGATATATTATGGATTTTACGGTGGGCGAAACAGCTACTTCCACCATCGGAAACAGCGCTATTTTAACGCAAGGTTTTCACCAAGAATCTACGCTAGGCGCATTGCCTGTAGCGTTATTAAGTTTCGAAGGAAAAATATTCGGAAACTATAACTTATTGAGCTGGAAAACCTCCTCGGAGAATAACAACAGTCATTTTTTGATAGAGCGGAGCACCGATGAGAATCACTTTATTAGCTTGGCTAAGGTTGAGAGCAAAGCTCCACAAGGCACAAGTCAAACTTTATTGAATTATAGTTTTAATGATTTAAATTTTGATACGGGTGTAAATTATTACCGCCTTAAACAAGTAGACTTAAACGGTAAAAGCAGTTATTCTAAAATTATAGCGCTTCAATCTGCCCTGCTTTTTAAACAGGATTTATGGATAGCACCAAATCCAATAACTACTGATTCAAAACTATATATATCAGGTAAAATTGGTACTTCGGCAAGGGCCCAACTGTTAGATTTATCTGGCAAGCTGCTAAAAGAAATTAAGATATCATCTCAAGCTACCTTGTTAGGGATAAATATAAACGGCAAAACCAAATTTCCGAGTTTGCAAAACCAAATTTCCGAAAAAATCACAGAATAACAATTTAAAGCCTGTTTAAATTTAATTTAAACAGGCTTTAATCAACTAGCATTCCAGCATTAATAAATCAGGCTTGTAAACATCTTTGACGTTTGTAGATGGCTCAAACGTACTTAACGTTGGGTCTTGAGGCGTCTTAATGATAACCCCGTTGCCAATATCATCTAAAGCCTGCGAGTATAAGCGTAATCCCATAGGTAAAAGCTCCTCATTCCACAGCCACTTAGCGCCATCAGGCGGTGGCTTATTAAAAAGTGCTGGCGGAATCCAGCACCAGTCTTGATAAGCGATATCGCCTCTATCTATTCCGGCGTTCAGCCAGAACACAGTACCGCCGGTTATTTTATCGCCCATGCGTATTGCCCACTCAATGGAGCTACGCCCACGGTGTCGTGGTAAGAGCGACGGATGATAACCAATCCAGCCAAGCCGGGGCTTATAACGGGTAAGCTTACCTATATAATCGAATGAGTGGGCGGTAATACCTAAATCGACACCGTCGGGCATTGTATCGGCGGTTAATGTACTGGCGTTGATAATTGGTATATCCCGAATGGCCGCCGCCTTACCAATATACTTATCTCCAATGGGACAGCACACGCCCACAACCTCAAAGCCTTTCTTTAGGCATAAATCTAGCACTTGCTCGCCAAACCATTTTTGACCGCTTATAAACACTTTAAACTTCATTTGAACCTCCTATATATTTAAACGCCTGAACGGCTCTAAAATGTCCGCCGTATCCCGTTTTAGCGCCTCTTTCTTTTGTTACTGTTTTTGCCATGCTCTTTGCGCTCCTTGCCTTGTTTGAGCCGTAAAGCGTTCCGTTGGTTTGTTTCCAAAGTGGGCTGGCTCTCAATGCTCCGCATAACTGCGGGTGCGAGGTATGAAAGAAAGTACCAAGCTTTCTTTCACAACGCCCGCCACCTTGTAAGTGCATTTCACAAATGGCATTTAAAAACCGTGTACCAACGCCAGCGCCTTGCCATTCGGGCATAACAACCAACCGAGTAGCTCGGTAAGCGTTTGCTGTGAACAACGGGCAAACCGCTAAATGCGCCACCGCCTCGCCGTTAATAACGCCTACAAAATATTGCGCCGCCACTGGGTGTGGAAGGTCTAAATAATAATGCGGCTTAAAATATTTCCATGCCCTGCCTGAGATACGATATATTTCCAACTCGACCGATGGTCGCCGAAGACAGTCTCGCGATAAGCGAGCCTCCCGTGTGTCGTAAACCCAATCGGGTTGGACGTGTTCTAAAATATCATAGTGACAGCTTAATAAAATGATTTGCCCTTTTCCGGTTTTGCGCCAGGACTTAGCAAATGCCGATGCGCCGACTTTTGCAATCTGCCTGTCCACTACCGAGCTAAACTCATCTACAATCGCTTTTTCCGGAGCTTCACAAATCAACCTTGCTAAGCCCGCCCTAAACTGCTCGCCGTTGCTTAGGAGTTTAAACGGTCTCAGCCACGCCGGAACATCGCCAAGCCCAACCGCCGAAAGTGCAGCGGTAACTTTGTTGAATTCGTCATCGGGTGCGATGTCATCAATTAATGGTTTCTCTGAATTCCAACCGGCGTATAAGTCAGCAATTTGATTACCGCCCCAAACGGCGTTACCAATACTAGATTTGCCCGATCCGCTGGGACCTACCACCACGCCAATTCGCCAGTTCTCATCTTCTAATGGAATATCAGCCACATGTTCCCAATTGCTCCCGCTTTCTGCGTTAAACAAACTTTTCACCCTTGCCGCTCTGTAGCTATCAAACTCCGCACAGCTGTGTTTAATTTCTACTTTCATACTACTACAACTTTAAGGGTTAAACCTAATTTTTTAAGCGTTGCGTAAATGCGCTTTTGCTCTTTTTCATTTTTACAGATGACGACAACGCCATACTGCTCTTTATACGTGTAATTTCCCATTTTATTTAATTATTTGTTTAGTTTTGTTGCTCTCAGGCATTCATAAAAAAAGGTACGACTATACCGCAATCAAAGGCATTGCCCTTGGCTTGGTATAGTCGTACCTTAATTGTTTTCCGGTTTGCCTGAGAAACAACCGGAAGCAAAGTCGAGGGTTTTTTTACCCTTTTTTTACTGGCTCGCTGTTCTCAGCTATAATGGCATTAATCTCAGTAACTGTAACGCCAAGCAATTCCAACTCATCTGCAAAGTCGCCGTTTACGGATTGCCCGTTGCCGTCCACAGATTTGTTTACGAAAATCGTTTTACCGTTTTTCTTGATTTCAGCTTTAACGCTCCCGGTTACTTTGCCGTTTAAAGTTTCATACTCAAATGAGGTTTTAAATCCGTCGCCAACAATTTCATCTTGAAACTTGGTGGTGGTCTGTACATTTGTTCTTTTAGTTTTCATGTTATTGATTTTTAGTTGTTAGTTAGTTGTGATTTCACAGATTTTAGGATTTCACAGATTTGTTAGTTAGTTGTGATTTCACAGATTTTAGGATTTCACAGATTCAATTGTTAATTTTTCTTTCAAATACGCCAATATCTGCACATGGGCAAATGGCTTGTAATACGGATGTTGCTCTACTATTGCAGTGATCTGCTCTAGCTCATCATTACTTACCTCGGCTGGTTTGCCTGCGTGAAGCTTGCGGGCTATATCGCTAACCTCAATGGTGCTGGCGTTGGTAAATATTAAGTTTCCAATTTGCTTAGGGAGGTCATCTACCTTGTAAACGACACCGTTTAAGTCTTTAATTTCGATCGCTTTTAAATCTATTTTCATTTTAATGTTATTTGCTACTTTTGTGTATGAAAAAATTACTACCTATTCTCATTTTATTATTTGTTTTTGCTTCTTGCAAAAAAGACGACAACTTTATTAATCCTCCAGCAATAACGCCTGTACAAAAAGAGGATTCAACGATTACAGTACCTCCATTTTCTGCAACTATGACTGCTAATGGTTCAAAACGAACAATAAACATTGTCGGCGGTTTAACTTATATCAAATTCGCCGCCCGTGTACCTATACCTAATGACCCGAGGGCTCAATTCGGTTTTAAAACTTTTATTTTCGACCTTAAATACGATAAGGTTGACGTGACAAGCATTCCTCGCAATTTTAACGCTGTTTATACTTTTGTGAGGAATAGCCCCTATAATTACACCTTTATGCATGATGTTATACCAAATGAAACCTACAGTATTATTGTCAACGGTCAGGATTTTTTTAATGACACCATTGAGTTTAAATACTAGATTTTTACGTCTTTATATAAATTTTGCTATCACTATCCTTAATTACTAAATATTTAAACCCTGTCATGGTGGCGGTAGTTGGCAAACCGTACATGATCGCATTTCCACTGGTCACCAATGCCGGTGTAGTTGTCGAACTTGACGCCACAATTGTACCCGCACTTATATCTACATAACCTTTTGTGTCTTTCGAAACTTTGATTCCTTTACCGCCCGATTCGCCACCAATCATGATATAATCGCTTGTATCACCTTGTTTTATAAAATTATCATGCAAAACAAAACCGGAGATAGTGCCGCTAACAGCCTCAATGGTATTAGCCACAATTTCCAAGGCGTTGATATAATCAGCGTTAATGGTATCGGTAATAATGCCGGGGATAAAATCAGCTTCTAAAACCTTTACACGTACATAATCCGCATTAACAATATTTGCCCGTATATAATCAGCATCCAACAGCGTGGTTTTAATTTTACCGCCCTCAATTAATGTACTGCCCAACTTGCTCAGCTCTACAACATCTTGGTAAGCCATGCTCTTTAAACTTGCGGTTAAGGCGGTGTAATTGTTCTGTGCGGTTACTGCTAAGGCGTTGGCGGTGTCAATTGCGCTTTGTACGTCTTCGGGGGCTGGCGTCCAGTCGGTGGCTTTGTTGCCTTTTTCGAGTTTAATGTTTTTGAAATGTAATACTCTAGAAGGTGTAACGCTAGTAATAATAATAGGTTGGTTATTAACTGGCGTTGAGAAAGTAAAGGAGTATCTTTTAAAATTTGTGGTGAAATTAAAGTCGCCACCGATGTTTCCGCTTCCAAAATATAATGCCGCATGTGATAAATCGACATCACTCTTCGCATCAAAAGAGAATGTAAGTTGCGTGTTAAGCAGGTCGTCTGTCAGATTAATATATCTAAAAATCCCTATCGATGAGCCACTAGATAATCGCAGATAACCTAAAGTATAATTTATAGAGCCAAATCCGCCATCATTACCGCTCCACCCAGATGTTTCTATATTTTTTCCGAAATAATTCCTCCCCCCAATCTTAACCCCATCAACCAGTTGTTGGCTCAATACCGCTGCCGCCGCTTGCGCTGCATCCGCCTTAGTTTGGGCATCAGAAGAAGCCAAGGAAACCGCATTGGCTTGTGCTACGTTAGCTTTAGATGTTGCGCTTGCATCGGCATAAGATTGCGCACTGGACAAAGTAGCTAACGACTTGGTATCTGTGTAGCCATTAACAACTGCTTGCACTGCCGTTACTTTTGCGGTGGCATCATCTTTTGCCAATTGAAGTTTTGCAGATACATCCGCAATTCTTGCCAGCTCCTCTGCACTCACTATTCCATCAGCGTAAGCTTTGGCAATTTCACGCTCATAAGCTGATTGTGCTGTCGCATAATTTTCTGCCGCCGTTTGTGCCGCCGTTGCTTTTGTTTGGGCATCGGCGGAAGCGTTACCCTGTGCCGTGTTGGCTTTTGCTGTAGCATCCGCCGCCGCTGCACTTATTGCTGCCGATTGCGCTGCGCTGGCTTTCGCCGTTGCGTCTGCCTGTGCCTGCGTTGTTGCAGAGGTTATCGCTTCGGTTTTGGCAGTTGCCACCTGTGCAGTAGTTGCTCCGCCAGCGTTTACCAGTATTTGGCTTGCATTTATCCTTGCGCTGTCAATAGTGCCACTTTTAATAACTGATGCGCTTAGCTCCAAGGTGTTAATGTAGCCGGCATTAACCACGTTTGCTCTAATGTAATCGGCATCCAGCAAAGTGGTTTTTATTTTACCGCCCTCAATTAAAGTACTACCTAATTTGCTCAGCTCTACAACATCTTGGTAAGCCATGCTTTTTAAACTGGCGGTTAAAGCGTTGTAACTGTTCTGTGCGGTTTGTGCTAAGGCGTTTGCGGTGTCAATTGCGGTTTGTACGTCTTCTGGTGCTGGTGTCCAGTCGGTGGCTTTGTTGCCGCGTTCTAACTTTATTTTTACAGCGGTTGTGAGTTGTAGGCGCACCAATACAGTTCCGTTGTTTTTGTCGGGTCTAGATGTGTAAGGATTCACAATCTGTGTTACCTTGCAATATGGCTCGCCAGTTCTTGTATCTAGGTTGCCCGACCAGTTTGTCCAGCCGTTATCAGCCCATAATGATATAACGCCACGCCCCCACATCTGTAAAGTAACCTCTTCGCCATCATTAAACCCCTCGATAAAGTAAGAAGCAAGCGAAGTGGTAATATTTGCTGAATTTAAAATTAAATTACGCCCACCAATTTTAACCCCATTAACCAGCTGTTGGCTCAAGACCGCCGCATTCGCTTGCGCCAAGTTGGCTTTAGTTTGTGCATCCGAAGAAGCCAACGAAATAGCATTAGCCTCCGCAACATTCGCCAGCACTTGGCTACCTGCAATTGTTTGAGCATTACCGCCAGTTACATGAACTTTACCCTTAACATAAACATTTTGTCCATACAAACCGTAACCGCTCAGCGCCCCTAAATCTGCATCAATAATACCGTCCAATTTCCCTAAACGAACCTTTGTTTTGCCTGTTAAATTATCAGAGGTTACGCCGTCTAAAACATCTAGGTAAGGTGCTCCGCTGTCGCTAGCAGTTAAGTATAATAAACCTTGGCGGTCTGCATCGGTGGTATTACCAAAGCGTACAACTGTATCGCCCGGTGCGGGAATGCCTGCGCCAACTTTACCAGCTTTTACAATGGTAAACGTACCGCTACCAACTGCCGTTATTTGTGCAAAATAATATTTAACCGCAGTGCCGTTAAAAACTTGGCAACGCACCAAATCATTAACTTGAAATGGAACGGCAACGGTGTTTTCGCCTGTGTCAATGGTGCAATCGTAGCCGTCTATAGTTTCGGTTACGGTGTCAATTTTTATGGTATCCGTTACAGCTAAAGCGCCATTTGTGCCACTGATTTTATTTAAAACCAACTCGTAAACATTGAACTCTTTGCGTACGGTTAAATTGTCAAAAGTTGCATTTCCGTATTCGTCAATTCTAAATCCGCTCCCAAGCGCACCGCTAACAAAAGATGGTGAGCTAATGGATTTGAAGCGAACATCGTCGTTAACTCTAACCGGCTGATCTAAGTAGTCGGCAAAATCCCGCCCGTCCCATTTATCGGCATCTAAGGCGTAATCGGCTAAATCGGCGTGTAGTGCGTTGGTTGCTAAATCGGCTAAGCCTGCTTTTATTTTTTGACCTGCTAGGTACAAATAGCCTTCGCTTTCGCTCAATCGGTTTAAAAAAATGTTTTTGCGTAGCTGGTTAATATCGAGCAAACCGCTACTTTCTAACAATTGTAAAGTGCGTTTTTGCTGTTGGTACTGGCGGATAATCTCGTTTGCGCCAATGGTATCGCTCCACACGATGTTGGTGTATAAATCGGGGTTTTGTAAGTCTCTGGTATATTTTGCGATTCTCAACTCGCTGTTGATGCCTATCTGATTATCCAACAAAATAGCGGTAGTGCCTAAAACTACATCGATGTTGTTCGCCTTCATAAATAGCGTATCGGTAACGGCGGAGTAAGCTAATTGAAACTTTGGGTCGCTACCCTTATCGTAATGGATTTGCGCCGTATCTTTCAATAGTTGTTCGGCAGCCGTTACGTAAGAGGTAGGCATAATTATATCAATCAACACGTATTTATCGCCGATGCCTGGGCGCAAGGTGTTGCTCGGAATATCCAAGTTAGTTTCCTCGGTATTTTTGTTGATGGTTATGCGCTTGGTGGCGTGGTTGTAATTTCCGATTGTAAATGTGTAGCCCGCCAGTTGCCCTGTGTTGAAAGCGATTTTAGCATCGCCAACGGGCGAGGCTTGCTCATTTATATCAAAATCTAAGGCGGTATCAAAAAGATACATCCAATTGTCATCGCCAGCGGTAACGCCTGTTACTGTGCCCTCACGTTTTGGGAAAATATCGGTAAACTCTTCGTTGTCCTCGGCAAAGCCATACATCGCCACCTTTGCAGGGTCTTCTAAAAAGTAATCGCCACCGGGCATCAATAAGGCATCCGAGCCGTAGCCAGTTGGTAAGTTGGTTGAGCCACCACGCACATAAAGGCGGGTAAAAATATTAATGTCGGTTTTGTTTTGGCGGGTAACGCTGTTTAAACCTTTGCCCTTGCCATATTCAAACGTATATCCACTACTTACCTCACGTTTGGTCAAATGGACAACTTGGTTATCAATCCAAAGTTCGGTTTCAAAAACTTGCGCCAGCTGGTGTAAAACCTGCAAGCAGTTTTGTTTGTTAAACGGAAGGTTTTTGTAATCGGTATCATCTACCACGCCAACCGTCCACCCGGGCGATTGACGATTTGCATTTTGAACTGCCAGCGTAACAAAAGTTAAGGCGTTCCCCATTAAGGAAAAATCTTGCTCCAACAAATCGTTAGCCGGATTAAGGAATTGGTAAGATGCCTTCGCCAAATCATACCAATGCGCCTCTAACTGAACTTTATAAATATAGTGTCGGTTTCCCTCTTTGGTTACGGTCGGGGTACGGTTAATTTTATACTTTTTGCCGTAAACCATGCAAAAATCATTGATCCTAAAATCAATATATTCGGGCAGTTCAAACGCCATATCTACCACGTCCGCACCCATTGCCTCGGGGCTTTGTGATCCTGTTGGGTAGACTTCTTTTATTAGTAAGTCTGCTCCGCTGGTTGGTCTGTAGAATTGGTATAGCATTTAGTTTGTTAGTTTTAAAGTGATTTCACAGATTTAAGGATTTCACAGATTTTTTTTTGTTAGGCTCTTGATACTTTCTACTTTTTACTTTAAACTATCGGTGTATTCAACTGTGGAAAATCATCAGCGCAAACGAGTGTAAATGATGCGTAATAATCATCGCCTTTAAAATTGGTGGTATCGGTATAAACCAAATCGAACTGGCGGTTAATATCCAAGCACTTTAAATTGAACCTACCGTTTAACATCATAGCGTTAAAAGCCGTACGCTTGGCTACAAAATCGGCAACGGTTGAGCCTATTAATAAAACAGGAATGTTGATCACTGCGCTTTCGTAAACCCTGGCCGCCAAGTCTCTTTCTGTACCGTGTTCATCTTTCCAGTTGTTAACCAGCGTGTCCTTAGGTTTAGGCAATTTCAAAAGCTCGCTATATACGCCCTCTAAAATGGTTATGCCTAGGGTTTCGGTTGGTATGTCGTTAATTTTGAAGTTTGTCATGTGATTACACAGATTTTAGGATTACACAGATTTTTGTTAGGCTTTGCAGGTTGTCTTTATTCTTGGCTCTTTCCATCTCTGCTCCTTTTTAAGGGCCGCCAACCGCTCGCACTCCGTTGGAGCTATTTGCCATTTTTGTGATACCTTCCTCAATTGCTTTTAACCTATCGGTATTGTTAGCCGTCCGTAATGTGTTCGATGCTATTTCCATTTGTGTTAAATGCTGGGTTTTTAGCATGGCTAACTGTTCGCTTCCGCTGAGGGCTATCTTGCCGAAACCTTCCCGCTGGATGCCGTTGCTTTCAATTACTGCCAAGCGCATCCCGCCAATGTTTCCGCTTAATACGTCGGCTTGGTTGGCGGTAATGTTTTGAACGTTGCCACGGATGGTGTTTGGGTTTGAGTTGGGATCAGCCCCACCAATTTTAGTCCCGGTTATCGACTGTAAATCGTCGAACTGTTTTTTAGCATCTTCGCCGAGCTTTAAAAAGAGTGCTTTCAAATTTTCCTTTTCGGTGGCATCCAATACGCCTCCGCTTTGGGCATCCTCTGCAAATTTTTTATAAAAGTCCTGCATTGATGATTTTAAAACATTGTCTTTAAAAATGCTCAATGCCGCATCGCTCATTACATCCTCAAAGAAATCGGCAAAATCTTGGGCGCTGGTTTTACCGTCTTTAAACATCTGCACAATACTATCCGTAAGTGCATCGGCGGTTGTGCCTGTGAAGATTTCGGCCGCCTGTTTGGCAACATCTTCTAAGGCCGCTGCAACATCACCACCCTCTTCTTTCAGCTTTTTAAGTTGCTCGAATAAATCTTTTGCGCCTGCGGTTAGTTTGCCCTGTGTGTAAAGTTGCTCCAGCTGATTATAATCTTTACCGGCAAGGCTATCGTAACTATAAGTTGTTTTGGCTTTTCGTACCCATGTGCCGTGTTTGTACTCGCTACCAGTAATTGATTGCTCTTTTTGGAGCTTACGCATGATGGTGTCATACTCTTTTTGAATATCACCACTTTGCGACTTTAAAAGGGCGTATTCTTTTTGCAGTCCCGAAATTCTGTCGGCTTGTGCTTTCGCACTTTCCCGCTCACGCGAACGCAAGAGTGCTTGGTATTCGCGTTCGCCTTTTATGGCATCGTCGTAAAATTTCTTTTGCTCTGCCCTGGCCGCCGCCGCCGCGGCCTTTAAATTTTTGAAATAACCAACAACGGCTTTACCAACGCTAAACGCGGCGCCAACAATTCCAAGCCCTGCCGTTATTTGTCCGCCTGTATCGCCGTCGTCCTTGGCTTTCTGATAGTCTTTTAAACTTGTGCCTACCTGTTTGACGTTTGATAAAACGTTCGCCAATAAGCCCAAACTGTCACCTAGCTGACCGTTAAAATCAGAGGCAAAACCAGCCATTTGCCCAACTGCCGTTGCGGCCTTTTCTATACCGGTATAAAACTTATCTGTTACAGATTTATCCGTGGCTTTTAATGCTTTTTTTATCTGATCGGCGTACTCTTTTGAAATATCACCGGTTTTAACCATGCCATTTAAAACAGTAGTTAAACTTTTGATGACTTCTTTTGCGCTCTTTCTGCTGAGCTCTTCAAAACCAGAGAAAAGAGGTTCAAAAACTTTAAGCTTCTTTATTTGATCATCGTTTAATTTATCATTTTCGGCTTTTAGGGCTTCATCCAGCACCGCCGCTCTTTTGGCATATTCGTCTGCTGGGAGCGTTAGCAAATCGCCTTTTAGTTTGGCATATTTATCGGCAATGGCTTGCTTTTTTATCTCGTAGGTTTCGGAGGCTTTTAAGGCGTCGGCAAAGTCTTTATCCCTTTTATCCTTTTCATTTTTTGCCGTGGCATCTGCAACGTCATCAATTATTTTTTTCCTGTCTTTTTCGCCACCATTTAAAGTTTTGCCGTCAAACTGCTTTTGCAAGTCCTGTACTTTTTGCAGATAGGTTTTTGTAACATCAATTTCGTCTTTGTAGCGTTCGTTGGCTTTTTCCTTGCCGAATTCTAATTTATAGGCTTCGTAATCGGTATAAAGTTGTTTTTGTTTATCAAGCTCCGTTTTAATAGCTACGGTTTTTTGTTGATAGGTTGCGTCAGCTATTGCGCCATCTTCAGCGCCCTTTAGTTTACTTCCGTCAACCTTAAATTTGTTTTTAGGGTCAGCGTTAAACTTAGTAACCTCGTCGCTAATTTTCTTGAACTTGTCTTTTATCGCTTGTATTTCTTCCTCGTTTTTGGTTAAGGTTTTGCGGTTAGCACCTGCGTTTAAATCGTCGACACGGGTTTGGAGTGCCGCCATAGCTTTTAATGCTTGTGCAGCTGCGCTTGCAAATTTTTTGCCGTCTTTATCGGGGTTTGTCAGCTCATCAAAGCTGAGTGAGTTCTTTTTAGCAAAGTTTTTAATATCATTATCAGTCTCTAAAATCAGCTTTTCAAATGCTTTTGCTTTAGCAACAAAAGGCGCTTTTTCTCTATCCCTATTGCCTTGCGCCGCTTTTTTAAATAATGCTTGGGCCCCAGCGCCCCCGTTTTTTAACCCGCTATTGATATAACCGCCCGCATCGTCATCACTTTTAGCATCAACCTTTGCTTGCTCTGCAATTTGCTCTTGATAAAGAGACAAAAGCGCAGCAGCCTTAGCCTTTTTAAACATCAATTGGATATACGCATCCCCGTTTTTAATGGTGCGCTCTTCGGCAACGTTGATGTCGTTTGTAAAGCCTAAAGTTTTCCCTATTTTATCGTTGTAAAGTTTTAACGCCTCTGTTTTGGTAATTACTCCTTTACGGGCTTGCTCAAAAGCTTGCTTTTGCAAATCAATTTCAATGGTTGCTTTTCCGCTGGCTTCACCAGCTTGCCCCATTTTATCGGCTAAATCTTTTTGCGCCTGTTCGGTGTCTGAAAGTTTAAGTCCGAGTAGATCAAGCGAAACAATATATTTTATAATGGGTTCGGAAGCGAAAGCTAAAATTCCAGCAACGCCAAAGCCTGGCAATAGATATGCAAGTTGTCTCACTGCGCCCCAAGCTTTACCTAAATAGTTTGTACTGCCTTTTATTGCATTCCCCAGTTCGTCAAATCCTTTTTTGCCTACGTTTTTGGTACGGGTAATTTGCACCTCTGTTTCCTGAAGCTTCCGGTTGTATTGCTCTATAAACTTTGGGTCTGATGATTTTGCAGAAGCCTGCGCATAATATTTCTGCAATGCAATCAGCCTGTTGAGTTTACCTATAGGTTTTTCTAAAGCAATGGCTTCTTTATTTCCAAACTCATCAAAACCAACACGCCCAGCGTTTTTTAGCTGGTTAAGCTTTTCGGTGGTTTCCTCAATTCTGCGATTATAACGGGCTATGGCGGTAACATCGTTGCTTTTATCTTTTAGCTGATTGAGTTCCTTTAAGTAAGTGTTTTGTTCTTCAATTAAACCGTTTTGATTAGCGTAGGATTTAGAAAGCTCATTTATTTTATTGGCAACCCGCTTAGTTTGCGCCTCTACGGTATCTCCGACACCCGTGGCGATACGCTCGCTCACGGCAGCATCTGTCTTAAACTTATCGTTTTCAATCGGAAATTCAACTCCTATACTAAGATTTTCCATAATTCCTTTTCATCATTGCCAAGGTTTCGTCTTTTGTGCCTTTTTTAACCTGTTTTGGTTTTTTTCGGAGACCTGGCGCATCGGCAAGCATCATTTGTATTTGCGCCCAGCTTACCTTCCAAAGTATGTAATGCACCGTCCAGCCGGTGTCCTGTGCTATTTTGTAAATCAGTCCGAAGGGGCTATTCATGCCACCGGCTTCTAACTCCCCTTCGCTTTTTGGCCCAGCATCGGAGCGGTCAGCCTCATCCCCCTGATGTATCTGGTAGTAGTCATAAAATCCGCAAGCCCGCCGTAGGTAATTATTATGTCCATTAGCGTGGTTATTGCCTTTTCTCCCAAACTTTCGCGTAAGTAAAACGCCAAAATCTTTGTAAAAAACCAGCCCAAAAGCCAGTTGTTTATAATTGAGCAGGCTACGGCTTTATGTATGCTTTTCCCGTGTGTTGCCATTAGTACCAAGGCTTCCTCGGTGCTAATATCTTGCAGTTGTGCCCGGCTTATTCCTGTTTGCAAGTAGTATATGCTTGCCCTGTGGATAGTGCCTGCGTGTAGTTGGCGTAGTGTTAGGGTAATGGTTTTTTTGCCAAACATTCGCAAAAACAAAGGGGCGTGGGCTTTTACCTTCACGCCCCTTTGTAATAAGGTATTGGCCACATGCAGTTCTGTATGCAGTTGCTCCATTGTTATGGCTTATACCGCAGGTGCATCAGTCCATGCCATCACGAAAACATCTTCAAACCCAGGATCAAGGATTGAACCGCTTACCTCCATTAAATTGATGTCTGCATCAGACGCTTTAACATTGGCTTTTGTAAAGCAATCCGTTTTAGGGATGGTAACAATAGAGCCGTCCTCTAGCGTAAAGCGCAGCGCCTTAATTAGCCCAGTTTTTACCCTTGGTGGATGCCAAGTATCTACAGTTTCAACCGTTGTTTTTGTACCGCCTATCCAAAGTACTTTATTGGTAGCGCTTAAATCCATCAAAGAAAATTTGATAGTTAAACCTGCCGCCTTTTGCCTTACCAATTTTGGGCTGGCTTCACCCTGCTTAAAGTGTTCTGTTTTTGTAGGGTCAGCCTCTTCTAACGTAAAGGTGTCTTTATAAACATCCATTTCTGCCCATCCGGCAACAGTGCCATCTACATTGCTGTAAACGCCTACCTCTGCTTTTGTAACTCCGTAACTTAACATCGTTCGTTATTTTTAATGATTAATTATTTGATTTTTTTGATAGTATTAAGATGCTAGTATCAAGTATCAAGAGCCTTGCAACGTCTTGATACTTGATACTGAACGCTTGCTACTTATCGCCCTCAGGGCTTTCCTCTTTTTGCTTTCCGCTTTCAACCTTTTCCAGTTCCGCCACTTTCTCTTTCAGTTTTTCCAAACCGATATTCTTTGGGGCTTTACCTCCTAAGGCTTCCAGTTTTGCAAACAGACCAGTACGCTCATCATCCCCGCCAGTACCTTCTACTTTCGCTTTTTTACTTTCGCCCTTATCAGTACTTTCGACTTTCGACTTTTTACTTTCAACTTCACCAGTACTTTCTACTTCCGACTTACTACTTACTACTTTCAAAACATCGCTTCGCTTAACCAGCTCCACGCTATTGTCTTCTAAAGTGTTGGCATAAACCTTGGCGTCACTTTCATTATAAAATGCTGTGGCGTCACTTGTAAAGTGGAATTGTTTTTCATTGGGGTGTTGCTTAAACACCGCTCTTTTTTTGTCCTCTAAATTCATAATATGCTGTTTTAAGTTTTTGAAATATTTGCTTAGGATTAAACAATAGGACGGTTGCCATTAAGGCAACCAATCCTATCAACCAAACCCACCACGGTAAACCATTGCGCACTGTGTGCGTCTCTTTATCTTTTAAATCCTGTTTAAACGCTGTTTTATTGTTCTTTAAACCGGTGCTATCTTTTTTGGTGCTGGTGTTGGTGTCTTCGCTTTTCGCTTTTTGCTTTCGGCTTTTGGCATTAAGCCCTACGCTTTCCGCCGTTCCCTCAACGCTTCCGTCGGGGTTAATTTTTCCGCTGAAATTGGTAAGCACTGCCACCAATTGCCCGGTTTCATCACTCAATAGCACTGTCTTTTTTTGCGAGGTGGTTTCAGCCTTTAGTTGTACGTTTTCAGTTGACGTAGCTTTCATCTCGGTGCTAACTTTGCTCAACTGCATATTTCGGCTGCTCTTACATCCAGCCACTACGGATAAAGACAATGCTATAAGTAATGCTAATATTTTTCTCATGCCTCAAGGGGATGAATAAATCCTTTTAAATTTAAACCTGCATCCCTAACGGATCGGTTAACTGTTCGTAGCTTAACTGCTACCCGGTCGCCTTCACGGCTTCCGCTTGCATTTGTATTGCCCTCAATCACGCTCATGGTGTTAGTTGCCAGATCAAAACTTTGCACTATTCCGGTGTGCCCGCTTGTGCTATCGCCGTGTTGCCAAATCACTATTGCGCCAACCGCTGGCGTGTCATCAACCGTAAATGTTCCGTCATTTACAAATGCGTTATAACTTAGCTGTGTGCTACCGCTCATTAGTGTTTTAACCTTTGCCAATAACTCGGGGTTATTGCGGTAAGCTTTAACCAGGATCAAGCGGACAAAGAATGCGCACCACGGAGCGCCAACGTACCAGCCAACAGATTTTAACTCCTTTTCAAAGCTGGCATTGGTAAAGCCCTTGTTTCCTTTTTTTTCGGTATAGCCTACGTAATACTTGGCGGCCTCTACTATAAACGTGACGGTTTTCATTGTAGCAATCCTCCAATTTTATCCTGTAGTTTTTTAATCCAGTGGGTTTTGTCTTTTCCGCTGATTACCGCAACATTTTCAAGAATGCTTATTGTTAGCTCCCAAACTATTTGGCAAAGAAAAAACAGATAAAGCCAGTCGAATACCACCGTAATTGCCGTTTTTCCTCTCGCTTCGAAACTTACAGACAGCACATAGGGCAGGGCAATAAGTAACATATAGCAAACTGTTTTAACGGTAAAGCGTGTTGCCTTAAAACTTTCAATGGGCACTTTGCTAACAATAGAGGCTATTAAGCCACTGCCAACTTCTACCAAAAAGCCAAACAGAAGCAGTATAAATGCTAGGCTATCTAGCCCAAACACCCGTTCTATCACTACCGAAACCGAGCTAACGGCTACAGTTGCACTACCTAAGTAGGCATACTTTGATGATGGTGCAAGGCTCGCATAAAACGAGCTTGCACTATCAAAATCAAAGCTTTGTAACAGCCTTTCAAAGTAGTTCCGCATTTCTTAGGCTCCTTCTACAATAGCGCCTATTGCCTCATTTTTGATTGGCAAAGCAATAAAGTAATGACGGTAGTTAATTAAATGCGCCTGACCAGTTGTTGTCGGCATATCGTAGTATTGTTTCAAAATACCAGTCTTCTTACCAATGTTATCAACTTGGAAAGCTACAGAAGCTTGTTGTTCTGTGGTTGGCACTGCGCCCCAAGCCAGCTTAACGCCTGCGCTTGTATAAAATGGGTTAGCTATATAAGTGTAAACCTCAAAGCCTGCAATCAACTTATTTACCTTACCAGTTGCATGGTCAACAAGCACATCGCCAAAGCGGTTTCTATCCTCCAACAGCTTGTTGTACTGGCGAGATGACAAAACAATTCGTCTACCATCTTCATCAACTTGCGCATCATCAAACTTGCCCTTAAGGGTTACCAACGCTTGATACACATGGTCAGAGGTGTAATTTGCTGGCAACAAAATAACCGGAGTACTTGCCGAGTTTGAAGCCGGCGCAATAGCGTGTATTGCTTTTTTGTACTTGGTACGGTTGATAACTTTGATGTGCCCTTTAGTGGCGCTGTCAATTTTATCGTAAGCTGCGCCCAACGCTGCGTCTTCGGCAATCCTGGTCGCCTTAGTTTGGATTTTATCCAAATTGATGGTTTTGCTACCATCCGTGTGATCCTCAACATCAATAGGGTAAGTTGTATTGTTTAACAATACGCCCGGCGTAAAGGTTTCTAACGGAATGTTGATGGTGTTTTTGTCCGTAATCGGGTCAACGTTTACCGGTCCTTCCAGTTCATCAATACCGTCTAAAAATTTTGCTACATGGTCTGTAGAAAGTTTTTCTTTTACTCTACGCTTCCATACTTCAGGGAAATTGCCTGCCATTTTTTCTAAAAATTAAGTTTAAATTATTTGTTAATACACCGTGGCTGGCGGTTATGCAAATAATTTGGCGTAGCCCGCAGGGTTTCCGTTTTTAAAGCTCAACTGTTGCTCTAAAGAAAGCGCCTGAAACTCGTCTGTATTTTTTGGGTTAACCGCTCCGCCACCAGCAGGGTTGTCTACCTGTGCACCTAGGCTTACTTTGCCCGGCAAGTCCTTTAAAATTGCGCTTGCGCTATCAAAGCCCAGGGCAACAAAAGTTTCTTTTTGTGTTGCCACGATTTTACCGTCGGTAACTGCTTGGTCAACTAAAGCAGTCAACTTAACCGCCTTTTCAGCTTTCGCCTGATTTTCCAACTTTTCACGGGCTTCTTTCTCTAATTTGTGCGCCGTAGTTTCTGCGCTAAGCTTTGCGCCCATTTGCGTAATTAGGCTATTCACCTCGCCCTCTGATTCTGCCGTGGCGCTTAAGCCCAAGCCAACCAGTACGGCAACCGCCGCCGCTGATAATTTGAATTTTTCCATTTCTGTTTGTTTTGATTTATCGTCGTTCTTTTTCGTTTCTGAAAGGTTTTTAGCTCCCTCTCCTTGGGAGAGGGTTGCGGTGAGGCTGAGCATAATGCCCTTTAATTTTTCGCCGGTCAGCTCTTCGCCATCTGCAAAAAGTGTAATACTGCCCTTATTGCTTGGGATATCGCAAATAGACGCCTCATGAACTTCGGTGTTGTGGAGCTCTAAATTGCCGTCAGCACCTTCTACAAATGTGGTATTCTTACCAAAGGCTAAGTAAAGGGAGGCACCGTTTAAAAATCCACGCTCAACCTTATCAGCTATTTTTTTGCTTTCGGGGTCATCAATATCAAACACCGGATCAGCCATCAGCTTAGTTCCTTCAATGCGTATGTTTTCCCACCGCCCATGTACCTCGCCACGCTTGTGCATGTACAAAAGCACCGCATTTGCTTTAAACCGCTCCAAATCAATTTTATCATTCGGCACTCTAAAGCCGTTGCTATTGGTTTGGGTTTCGTCGTTTAAAATGAAGCTCTTTTTTGCCATGTGTTGATACTAGATACCTGCTTTGCTCTTTGCTAAAGCCCAAAAGTGCGGTACAAAAACAGGGGGGCAAATTATGTGTGCAATGCTTGCGCAGTTATTTAAAATCGGCTGTTTTTAGGGCTTGTTTTGCCTTTATAATTAAGGCTATGGCAGGTAAACTAGATAAGAAAAGGCAACAGGCGGAAGAGTGGTACATCGAAAATAACGACGGATCACAAAAATTATGTGCCGAACTATTTAAGATAACCGAAAAGACAGTCGGCGCATGGAGCAAGAAGTACAACTGGGAAGAAAAGCGCTTAGACTATCACTCCTCGCCCGTAAAAATAAAACAGCTTTTACAGCGTGAAGCCATGCTGGTAGCGCAGGGCAATAAGCCAACCATCCAAGCAGATTCTTTAAGTAAAATAATGGCAAGCCTAGACAGGTGCGATAGCAAAGCCGACCCCATTGTGGTGCATCGAATTTTAAAAGACCTCGACAATTTTATATCTGTTGACGATCCGGCATTCGCTGGCAAATGCACCAAATACCACAAACTTTTTTTACAGCATAGAATTGACCTTGAATAATGGCAAACAGCACTAAATACCAGCGGTTAATTGCCGATTATGATAAGCATTGCTTACGCATTGCAAGGGCTACTACGGTTAACATACACGAAACTGAACGCCAAAAGCGGGATCGAATAGCGGAGCTGGAGAAAGATTATGTAAAATGGTTTGAATACTACTTCCCAAACTTTGCAAAAAAAAAGTGCGCTTGGTTTCACATCAAACTCGCCGCCATACTCATAGCCAGTAAGCGGATAAGGCTACTTGCTGAAATGTTCAGGTCTGCGGGAAAGTCCGTCCACGTAGCAATGGGGATTCCCCTGTTTTTATACCTGGTTAAAAGCGAATTAAAGTTTATGCTTTTAATCGGCAAAAATCAAAGCAAGGCAAACACCTTAATATCGGGCATACAAGGGCAGTTGCAATTCAATAAGCGATTAATTAATGATTATGGCGAAAAGTTCAACCATGGCAGTTGGGCTGATGGCGATTTTACCACTTCCGATGGTGTAAAGTTTATGGCCTTAGGTTTCGGCAGTGATCCCCGTGGTGTGCGTGAAGATGCCGAACGCCCCGACTACATAGTTTGCGATGATGTCGATGGTAAAAAACACCTCAATAATGACCGCATTATGGAGGATAGCGTTGATTATATCACCGAAGATATTTGGGGCTGTTTTGATGCCGATGACGACGCCACCGAACGCTTTGTTTATACAAATAACAACTTTAACAAAAAGAGCATTACCAATAGGCTTAAAACCTATTATAAAGACCAAATCCAAAAGAAGGTTGATAAAAGGCAATCAGACAGAAAGCACAATATCAAAACCAAAATAAGGGCTAAAGAAACCCTGTTCGAGATTCTTTCGGTAAATGCGGTAAAAGACCTTTCCACTTTTGAGCCAAGCTGGCCAGAGAAAACAACCGCAGATTATTGGCGGGATAAATTTGAGAACATGCCTTACCGCTCTTTTATGCGGGAATATATGAACACCCATATAGAGGACGGCGCAATTTTCAAATTTGATGATATTCTTTACTGCGAGCCTTACAAGCTTAAAGAATATGATGCCTTATGCTTTTACGGCGATTTAAGTTATAAAGCCCAGGGCGATTATAAAGCATTGGTATTAGTGGGCAAAAAGGGCAGGCAATTCCACATCCTAATTTGCTATGTGCGCCAAAAATCACGGGGCGATGTTGCCCGCTGGCTTTACGATACCTACGAGGATAACAAGTTGCAAAATGTAAATATCCGCTACTTAATTGAGGGATTGTTTGCGATGGATGACTTTGTGAACGACTTTGATTTAGAGGGCGACTCACGAGGTTATCATATCCCAGTAGTTGCTGATAAAAGAGCCAAAGGCGATAAGTTCGACAGGATAGAAAGCCTATCCGGACATTTTGAACGACATAACGTTTTTTTCTCCAGTACCATGCGCAACAGCGATATGCAAACCCTCATTGACCAGCTATTAGCCTTTGAAAAAGGAAGCCAGGCACATGATGACGGACCCGATGCCGTACACGGTGCATTCAACTATGTAAACATGCGGACGCACAAAAAAGCCAATAACTACCGAAGCATGCCACGAGCAAATAGACATTATTAAACAATTCCTTATCCCCCTTAGGGGTTAGGGGCAAACCAAATTTAATCATACATGAAAAAGAACTTAAGAAAAATTGCAGTAGTGGGATTGGGATTAGCGGGAGCTATTGGCGCTATGGTATCAATACCTAGTATTTCATTGGTTAAAGCGCAACAAATCCAAGAACAAAAGGCCGCCCGTGTGGAAAACATCGGCAGAAAAAACGTGGTCATCAACAACCATTATAGTGGGCTAGATATTGAGACCATACACCCAAACTACGGGCTTAGCCCAAAAGAATACGGACAGCGTTACGGCAATGGCAAAAGCAACATCAAAAAAAGCAATCGCAACCGCTTAGGGCATAATGCTAAATTAAAAAGGAGGGCATAATGGGCGGTTTTGATTTAGGGCCTAAAGGCTTTTGGATTTTCATGCTGGTAATGGCATTGTTTGGAATTGTTTACGGCGCAATAAAAATAATTACGGGCATTTACTGGCTTATCACACACATCCATTTTTTGCCATAAATAGCTAACCACCCAGACTATGGACTAAAATTAACCACCTAACAAACTAAAAAATGTTTCTAACCATCCAAGAATTAAAAACCATTGCCCGCCAAGAGCATATACAAGTTATAGCCGGTGCAGATGACCTCATTATACAAGAATGCGTTAACTCGGCAATTACCGAAGTGCGGAGCAGGCTAACGCCATCAAGCAAGCGGGAAGCTTACGACGGGCGAACCCGTTATGATGTTGATGCACTTTTTGCCCAAACAGGCGAGGAAAGAAATCCCTTGATCCTGGCATATACCAAATTGGTGGCAATGTGGCATTTAATAGTAAGAGGAAACGCAGGGGTGCAATACGAAACCATAGAGGCAAGGTATGACAGGGCGATAGAATATTTAAAAGACTTAGCCAGCGGAGATGCCACAGATTTAACCCTGCCCATTTTACCCGAGCCAACCGAGGCGGAAAGCATCAATAAAACATTCCGCATGGGTAGCAGACCAAAGTTTAACCACGAGTAGCCACGCTGTCAGGCTGAGCGGAGTCGAAGCCCTAACCACCTAACAAACTAATGACTAACAAACTAATCAATGGCAAAGCAATCAACTAATAGCAAAATAGGCAAAACCACCCAAAAATCTGTATTACCGTGGAAGCTTAAAAGCGTGAGCGTAAGCAGGCAGGATATACAAAGCTGGAAACAAAGCGAGTCAATGGCGCAATTTGCGGAAGAGCCTAAGCTTTGGCCACAACAGCTTTTGTATAACGAGATCATGAAAGATGCGCTGTTGACTTCCCAATTGGAAAACAGAAAGCAACAGCTATTTTCTGCCCAGTTCAGCATAAAACTGAATGACGAGGTGCAAGACGGTGCAAGTAAAGCCCTCAGCAATATGAAAGCCTATTCTAGTTTAGTAACGGCAATTTTTGAAAGCCAGTTTTACGGCAATAGTTTGGTAGAGCTTTCCTTTGACAAAGGGCAATTAGTTGCCAAAACATTGCCACGTACCAACGTAGTGCCACAAAAAGGGCTTTTCTATAAAGATTATACCGATGATAATAGCCCCACACCTTACCGTGAAATACGAGAGTTTGGAACTTGGGTTTTAGAATTTGATAACGGCGACTTAGGATTATTGAACAAAGCAGTACCACACGTACTATTTAAACGCTTTGCGCAATCTTGCTGGAGCGAGCTTTGCGAAATATACGGCATCCCGCCAAGGGTATTAAAAACAAACACCCAAGATACCGCCATGCTTTCCCGTAGCGAGCAGATGATGAAGGACATGGGCGCAGCTGCATATTTCATTATCGACGAAACCGAGCAGTTGGATTTTGCTCAAGGCGTAGCCACCAATGGCGATGTTTACAAATCTTTGATTGCTTTCTGTAACTCCGAAATTTCATTGCTTACCACCGGCGCATTAATTGGGCAGGATACAACAAACGGCAGTCGCTCAAAAGATGAGGCAGCGCAAGAAATGCTGTGGCTATTGGTGCAGGCAGATATGCGCTTGGTTGAGCAGTACATGAACAACACTATTTTCCCAGCATTGGTAAATATTGGCGTATTACCGCAAGGCGTAAGCTTTGAGTTCAGCGAAGCGGAGGACACCAAACAGCTGTTTGAATTCACGAAAGGCTTTTTATCAGACTATGATGTTGAGCCCAAATGGATCAAAGAAAAATTTGGCGTTGAAGTTACCCAGAAGAAAAAGGAACTCCCACCAAAAAAAGAGGATGATCCCGGCGAGCCGGATCCAACAAAAAAGAAAGGAGAAAAGTTAAGTTTTTTTCCCCAAGCCCCGTGGATAAGCGGGGCGGTTCACTTGTGTTGCAATCACCTCACTTTGGCATTACCGAGTAATACTTGGAGCGATGATGATTTAATACAACGTTTTTACGATGCCAAAGGCACACTAAGTTTTGATATCGGTTTGTTTTACCATACCGCCAACACCCTACTAAAAGGCTTTAAAAAGGGCTGGAAAGATGAGGGCGTTAAACTGGTGGCTTTAGGTTTAGAGTATGGCAAAGATGACCCCGCAATGCTTACCGCTTACGAGGCTAACTTGTTTCGATTTTCAGCTGCTAAAACCCTTGCCGAATCGCAAGAGCTTAACCGACTGTTTAGAGATGCAAAAAGCTTCGACCAATTTTACCAAAACGCCAAATTAAAGCTTGACGTTTTTAATAAAACGTGGCTAGAGACCGAGTATAACAACGCCATTGCCGTGGGCGCATCTGCCACCACTTATCACCGCTTAATGGCAAACACCAAGGCGTTTCCGTACTGGCAATATAAAACCGTTGAGGATGACGCCGTACGCCCTGAGCATCAGCTATTACACAACATTGTTTTGCCATACAACGATCCCCGGTGGAAAAAGATATTTCCGCCTAACGGATGGAAATGCAGGTGCTTTGTAATTGCCAAAATGAAGCATGAAGTGACCAGCGCAGATATTAAACGCTCTCGTGAAGCAGTTGACGGATTTTTAGAGGGCGCAGAGTTTGCCAAGGCAGAGGCGCAAGGCTGGGGCGTAAACCGGGCAGAAAGTGGCGAGGTATTTACCGCAGACCAACAATACATTAACAAGTTCCCGAAAACCGGCGCAAGAGAAATCAACGAGCTTAAGCCACAGCAATATGGCTTAAAATCTTATGCCGAGGCTAAAAAGAAAGCCACAGAACCCGTAAGCAAATACGAGGGCACAGCTGATGACTTTTGGAATAAGCTGGACGAGCTGGACGGGCAAAAGGTTTTAAAAGATTATAAAAACAGACCTGTAGAATTTTCCGAAAACACCCTAAAAAGCCACACCACCAAAAGCAAGGAAAGCCGGGTGCAATACATGGATGCGCTAAAAGACACCATGCAAAACCCTAACGAGGTTTGGATGAAAGGCGATAAGCTAGAGGACATGGTTTATATCAAGTATTATGAAGATGTAACGCTCATAGTATCGGCAAAAGTTAAGGGTGGCGAGGTTGAAAAGCTGGCGACGTGGTTTCCGCTGAAGGAGGCTAAAAAAGTAATAGAACGCTGGCGCAAGGGCTTGCTATTGTTTGCAAAAAAATAAAGCCTGCATTTTTAAACACAGGCTTTATACAGATTGTAATTCTTTTAAATCGCTGTTTTTACAGCCAGTTGTGCCCCCGTCATCTGCAAGGTGTTGGCGCTTCTTTACCGATTTAAAAGAACCTTATATACAAGTATAGCACAATGATGGACAATAAACAAAAGTTAACCGATTTTTTTAACCGCTTCAACCAATACTTTGATGAGCAAGTACCGGTAATAATTGCCGAAACCGCAAACGAGGTGTTTAGGGAAAGTTTTGTTAAAAAAGAATTTGACGGCAAAGCCTGGCCAGCACTAAACAAAAGCTACAAGCCTAAAAGCGGGACAATGATGGTGCGGAGCTCAAACTTGGTAAATAGCATTAGGCCTACAACCATATCACCGCAAAAAGTAATCATGTCAGCCGGAAGTTCAAAAGTGCCTTATGCTAGAGTACATAACGAGGGCGACCAGATCAGCAGAGTTGCAAGGTCTGAAACATTTATGCGCAACCGAGTAAAAAAAGGAATAAACAAGGGCAGGTTTAAACGTGGCGCTACAAACAACACCCAAGGCTACAGCTTTAAAGCTTATAAATACAGCATGCCACAGCGCCAATTTATGGGCTATTCCAAAGAACTTAACCAACGCATTATCAAACGAATTATAGCATACAGCACCACCTAACAAAAATCTGTGTAATCCCTAAATCTGTGTAATCAAATCTAACAACCTAACAACCTAACAAACTAACAACCCGAAAAAATGGACCAACTATTCAAATACCTCCGCACCCAACTAATGGCAACGCCTGGCAACGCTTGGACAGATGCCGACAAAGGACAAACCGCAAGCTACGAGAGCCATCCGCCAATTGCTTTTCCCGCCTCATTAATTAAAGTGGATTTTCCTAAAATAGAAAAGTACAACAGCAAGCTTAAAAAGTACACCGCCCGTATCATCATAAAATTAGTGTGGGATTATAGCGGTACAACAGACAGCACCGCCAGTGATGAACTTTTAGCCGAAAGCTTAGACTACTTTACCTTGGTTAATGCCGTAAAAGCAAAGCTAGACGGCGCAATAGACTTAACTGTATTTAACAAACCCTTAGAGCTAACGAGCATGCTTGAAGAAAACCGCAGAGACCAGTTGAAAGTAATGAACTTGACATTTAATACGGTAGTGTTTGCTGTTTAGTTTGTTAGGGGTTAGGTGGTTGGTTTGTTAGGCTCTTTGCTAGGCTCTTTGTCAGGCTGAGCGGAGTCGAAGCCTAGCCACGCAGGCTATGGACTGCCGACCATGGACTATGGACTATGGACTAAATAGCCACTAAAATAAAGATAACTGCCCTTTATACTCACTCGGTTTTAAGCCTTTTAAATTCATCCATTGGCGGTAACTTATGAAAATACCATGCTTTGGGAACACATGGCGTAAAATACGGGTATCAGGTACATCCTCCTCTTTTACCGAGGCGTAAACTTGCATAATAAAATTAACTTTTTTAAGATGATTGCCTCTGTGATATGCCATTAAACAAAATAATATTTTGCTTTAACACAAACATACAAAATTTAATCAAAGTAAAAAGCATAAAAAAACCCGATTAATCGGGCTTTATAATATTAAAAGTTTTCCGTTAATACTGGATGCCCTTTGTCGTAAACCTTTTGAAAGTGTGCCAAACCGTTTGGGTAGTCTTCTGGCTGGTTTTTTACAATATCTTCAGCTTCCCATTTTGGAAAGCATCCCTCTCCGATAACTTCCGGCTCAATATATTGCTCTGAATCTAACTGAATAGCGTCGATGTCTTTAATAGATTCGTCGCCTTCTGACAAAGTAATTGTTTTATCCAATTCAATTGCTTTAATGTCCGTTACCGCCTCATCTTCACGCCACAAAATTACATTCTGTTGTAATTGCACCTCATCTAATGAGTTGCAAAAGATTTTTAAATCGTTCCAATTCATAGTTTTATCTTTCTAATATTTGTTCACCAATTATTGTAATATTTTTTTCAATAAAAATAATCTCATCCGCCTCAGGATATTCTTTAGCAACATCCGCTAAAGAACTGGCGACTATATACTTCTTAATTTCAAAGTCATGCGCTGAGTTGGAGGCCCGTTTTTTTGTTTGATATAAGTTCATAATGTTAATTTATTTATTTTTCATTTTATACTGTAAATACTCCTGCAACCCCAAACAAACCCCTCCAACCTTTAAAAACCTACGCCCACCGTTACACACCGAGAGCTTTTTATATTTGTAATAAAGGTTGTTAAACTGCCTGTCCCAGCGTTCAATATCTCGCTTTGCTTTATCTACCAAAATTTCTTTTATTGGGTTTTCAATATCGGCGGGCGGTTTAATTTCCTTTCGCCTATTATCGGGCGGTCGGTTAATAAAATCTTTAATCTCTTGCGGGAGCTCAAAAGGTTTTTTATCTGTACCAGCGTGTAGCTTGACAAGTTCAAGTTCTTGCGTTTTCTTCTCGGAGGCTCTTAAGGCTTCAATATCCGCAGACCTTTTATCATCATACATATTTAACCAGTCAAGCAAGATGTTACCGTCCATGCTATCGTAACGCTTGCCGTAATGCCCTTTTTTCCCAGTGTTAAAGCAAATTACAAAGTCATCAATTTTAAAATATGGGTAGCACTCAATCATTAAATAAACGGTGCTTTGTATTTGCGAGGCGTTAAAGTTTTTGCCTACGTTAAAGAAATCGGCAACATCTGTAATTAAAATAGTAAGCGCAGCAACAAGCGTTTCCTCATCTGCTTTGGCAATGGTTGCAATATTTGGCTTTGCAGATTGCAAACTAGCCACCGCCGTTTTGATTTTGCTTTGATAAAAGTACTTGGCGGGCGAGGTTACCAAGCTCGGCTCTATCAGAGGCTCTATCAGTATGAGTTTGTTTTTTTGTTGCGCCATTCTTTATTTTGTCTATAATCTCTAAAAGGTTGCGGTTAATATCGCTGATGCTTTTTTGTTTGCCCAAATGCTCGCCTACTTTCTGCCAGTTGCTCAATATGGCTTGCAGGCTTAGCAGTGCGCTCTCGTCGGTTTTTTCTGTGCTAATGTTCTTTAGTTTTTGCAATAAATCCTTTAACGCTTTTCCGTTCCTGGCATCCATTAAAAACGGTAGTTTGTGTTGCGTTAAAAAAGCCTTGTATAATTGCACCGACTGTTGGTAATTGGGCGGAGCTTTCGGCTTCTTATCTGTAAATGCTTTGATAATTGCCCGCATCACGTCCGGGTGGTTGCCCTCTTTTATCTGTGCGTGGCAGAAATTTAATATCTCTTTAATGGTCATTTAAATCCAGTTTAATCCTGCCTTTCTCAATCATACCCCTAAGCGTAATTCTATTGTTAATTAAATGTTGCCTGCTTTTACGCAGGCATTCTTGGGTGTAATCTTTAAAAAAATCATTGTGTTTATTAAATAAAATACACGGTTTTCCCTCTGTTTTTATAAGCATTTTCTCGTGAACGAAGGATTGCTCACAGTCAGGACATATACACCCGGAATTTACCTCTTGACAATTATCTCCACAATCAATTTTTTTATGTTCATTAATTTTAATATCTACCACCAGCTCTAACGTATTATCGAAAAAAGCATCAAACCCTGATAAAATGCTACCAAAGAAAAAAGGTCTTTCGAGTATTTTATAAATTCCGGAGGTCATTCGGGTTTCTTTCGATAGTTCCTCGTTTATCACTATGTAGTCACTTGTGTAATCTTTAGTATCGTAGTACTCTTCACATATTGGACAATCTTCTCTATACCTTTCATCATAACAATCTTCACATAAAAGCTCCTTATCCTCTATCAGAATTTTCGGAAAGTCATCTAGTTCAAATATTGATTTGCCACAGCTTGTACATTGGCAGTCATTTTCTTCAATGAAAGCTATTTCATTTTCATCAATGCTTTTTGGATAAGAACTAAATTCATTTTTGTAATGCTTTTTTATTTGCTCTGAAACGCCAGCCTTTTTCATACTTTTTAATTTAAACTTTCTACTTAAAACCTACTTATTCAGCTCCTCCAAAAATTCCTTATAAACCTTATGCTCATAAATGTATAACACATAGTTAAGTTCGTCAACGCTGTGTTGCATTAAAGGCTTGGCGAATTTTCCGTATTGTATGCACCAGTCGTCAACAGCTTGCAAGGGGTTTTCTTTTCTCATACTGCGGGCTAAGCCTATCATCTTTTTGCGCTGTTTGTCGCCGGGCTTTGCCACAAACTCGGTGGGGCTAAGCTGGTGCATCTGCCTTTTAAATTCCCTAAACTCCGCATCGGATAGGGCGGTTAGGCTGTCGGTTCGTCCGTTGGTAAATTCGGCAACCTTATCTTTGTATTCTAAGCCGTTTGCCTTGCAAATAGCGAAGATGGGGCGGTAATCTCTTTTCATTACTCCTTAATTTTATAACTCCTTTTATCAAACAAAAAATCAATTGGGGTTTTGTAATAGGTTTGGGTTTCTCCTGATCTCACTGTGTCAAGCCCTAAAAAGTTATCCTTTAAATTCCACTCTTCAGATTCCCAAGTGAAATTCCATAAAAAAGAGATCATCCCAATCATTACGTAAATAGAAAGCAGTACCAAGACCAGTATAAATTTTAAAATAAAGAATATGCCCATGGCAATTGGTTGGATGATGTATTTCATTAGTACCTTAAATCAGTCCAGTGAATAATTTGTCCGGAAAACTTTTTTTCTCTTCCCATCGCCTTTATAAAGTAGTCTTCAAATGCCTCTCTGTTTTCAAATCCATCATTTACAGCCAAAATCTCCAAATCAGGCTTGTATAAATACTTATCGCCTATTGAAACTTCAAAACGCCAATCGTAAGTCATAAAGATGCGTTGTTGGCTTACGCATGGTATTACTGGAGCAAACTGAAAGCGGTTTTTTGTGCGGTTACCAATTACCGGGTGTATAAGCATTCCAACATGCCAGCGGTGTCCGGCTCTAATGGTGTGGAGTTTTGGTGCAATATTTACTAAGTCGCCTTTTTGATCACCGTTCTCGTGAAACTTTCTGTCCCAATGTTTGCCAAACTTATTTTTGTACGCCTCTAAATAATTTGTATAATCGAGTGAAATTGGATCGTTTAACAATCCCTCCCAAATTTTGTCGATAAAATAATTGGGCTTTCCGTTAATTTGTTGTGAAAATCCTAAAGTCATAATTAAAGAGTTAAAATTTTATGGCCTAAACGGCGGGCGGTGCTTACCTCCCAAAATGCGCCCTCACTATCAAACCAGTCATCTTGCATATAGAGGACGGGGCAAAGCGGTAAAATTGCCAAGCATAGCCTCATTGCAGTTTGCCAGTGGCAATCGGCATCTATCCATTCGGTTGGGTTAAAAACGAAATACCCGTTTAACCTCAATAATTCGGCGTCCTTCGCAAACTTCTTTGTTACGTCCAGCGTCAACAATCCAGTCACTTTACCGCTGAGGTAGGCAATAGATTCTCCCTTGTTTTTAGCAACTTCAATAAGAAGTGTAATCGCCTGTACTTTTTCTAATAGTTCTGTCTCGCTCATGCTTTTGCCTCCTTTGCTCTAAATATTGGATCGCCTAAACAAAAGGCTTCATAAATAATTTTCATTGCCTCCTCATTCGCTTCGCTTAGTTGGTCATGGCTTGCAAATCGGTGTATTCTAAATACTTTCTCAAAGGCGTAAGCGTCTGCTTTTTGTACCAGCTCTTTAAGCTCTTTAGCCTCGGCTATGGTGGGGATGGTGGCTGTGCCTTCCCATCCTATTTTTTTTGATATTGCGGTGTAAACTGTCATTTGTTTAAAAATTTATGTGAATTCGTATCTTTCGTTTTCTTGAATAATGGTGGTCTTAAATGGCATTCCGTCTTTAGGTACTTGCTTTATTGCCTCCATTAAAATAATGGAGCTGGTAAAAACCACATGCGCAGTACCGTTCAGCTCTATTTGCAGGCAAAGGCATTTCCCTTTAAACTTTGAATCGTCTATTTTGTAATCGCTAACCGTTATTTCACGGTTTAAAATTTTGCTTATTTTTATCTTATCGCCCGTAAAGGCAGAGTGAGCCACGGTAATATTAAAATCCTTAAAGGTTTTCATGTAATAGTTTTTTGATTAGGTTTTTGCTGTCGCAATGTTTTGCCCAGCCCATGTATGAGGCGGTTGAGGCTTTGTTTCTTCTATTAGCCATCATGCGGGCAAAGCGCTGTTTAATTGATTTTCTTAAAAGTGTGTGGGTATGGTAAAAGCGGTATCCAACAAAATCGATGCTCCTGGCATCAACCGGAAATATTTGATAATTCCCCTTAACCTCTAGCTTTAAATTGGTGCTTAAATAGCGTTTAATCTCCGATAAAAGAGCGTGTAAATGCTTTTTATCTGATGAAAGTATCACAAGGTCATCCGCATACCTAAAGTAATATTTAACCGCTTTTTGCTCTTTGATCCAATGGTCGAAATAGCTGAGGTAAAAGTTGGCAAAATACTGGCTTAGGTAATTACCAATTGGCAATCCGTCTGCGCTATCTATCATTTCATCCAATAACCAAAGCAGGTTGCTGTCCTTTATCTTTTTACGTAAAAGCGATTTTAAAATATCGTGGCCAACACTGGGATAAAACTTTTTAATATCTAGCTTCAAACAATACTTAGTGCTTTCCACATCTTTTAAAGCCGACTTAACGGCTCTAACAGTTGCGTGTATTCCTTTACCCTTGATACAGCTGTAAGTGTCATTGGTAAACGTTGCCATAAAAATTGGCTCAAGCACATTCATTACAGCGTGATGTGTAATTCTATCGGGGAAGTAGGGCAAACGATAAACTACACGCTCTTTGGGCTCAAAAACTTTAAACGTTGCATAAGCAGACGTTTTGTAGGTTTTATCAACCAGCATATTATGCAGTTTGAAAATATTTGCATCTTGGTTCTTTAAATGGGTAATTACACCGTACTGATCTGCCTTGCCTTTTCTTGCAATTTCATCAGCCAAATAAAGATTGTCGTAGCTGTAAATCTTTTCGTATAAATTGTTTATCCTTTTCATTTGCCTCTGTATATTGGCTCTTTTTCAACTTTTATAAGCTTACCAAAGCGCCCTCAACTTGTTGTTGTTTTTTGCCATGTGGGCATGGTCTGTACCGCTTGTTTCTTTGTACAATGGTGGGAGCTGACATTCGTATTCGAGTTATCGTAGTCGTAGTCGTTGTACGAGAAACTGACACCTGAACCAACTACAGCTAAAGCGGTACACCACCGGTTAATTAATTACTCAATCACCATTAAATCGCGGTAAATTGATAAATGGGTTTTGCCCACGTACTTTGCAATTTCGCTAGTAGGAAACACGAGGCGGGAGCCGACACCCGTAACCGAGCGATCGAAGTCGTAGACGTCGTACGAGAAACCGACACCCGAACCAACCTGCTCTGCTTTGTCCTTTTCGTACGTTTCCATATCAAACCAAGGGAAGTATTTACGCTGATCGTAATCGTTCCAATCAATTTTTTTACCTTCCCATGAAGCTTGGCTGATGACAAAAAGTTTATAGCCCGCTATAATTGCTTTTCCGTGTGCTTCGGGCAATCCCGTTACTACCGGTAAAATTGCTGGGTCAATACCCACCGACTTTGCAGCCGATTCAAAAGTTTCTAAATGCTTCATTTTTAAAGAGTGAATAAGTCGTTATATAATTGAATGAACTGTTTGCCTGCATAAACAGCTAGCTCGCTACTTTTGAACACGAGGCGGGAGCCGACACCCGAACTCGAGTAACCGTAGTAGTAGTCGTGGCACGAGAAACCGACACCCGAACCAACCGTTTTAAACCATGGATAATACTTGGCTTCGTTTGAGTTTCTCCAGTCGGGTTGCCAGCCTTGATTTAGGGCTTTGGCAACAATTCCTAATTTTGCATGTGCTACGCTTGCAATCATATCGGTATCCTGTCCGTTGTATGAAAGCAGGGTTTTCAAGTTATCAGATGCACCCACTATCTTAAGCGCATCGTCAAAAGTCTTTACCCTGTCCGTAATTTTTTCGGAAGCTTTTTTAATAGCCTCTACTTGCTCGGTAGTGAGTTGTATCTCTACCTCTTGGTTGTTGATGTTGATCGTTGTTTTCATATTATTTTATGTTTGTTTTATTAAAGCCCCCAGTTTAAGGCGGCGGTTGGTTAAAAAAGTTTAATTGTAATTCCAGTACCTGACCGCTTTAAGCTGATTTGACATTGTGTCTCGCAGTGCAAATCCGCTAATGAAACTATTTGATCATGGTTAATTTCATTTGTATTGAAAGCAATTTGCTCCACATCTCCAGAGTCTTTTACCGCTCCCTTAATGTTCTGACTTGGAAAGTTGTTCAGCAAGGAGCGCATTACTTTAACTTTGTTTGCTTGAGTGATCATTGTATTGAATTTAATTTGTGGCAACATTACCATCGAACCCGCCACGGTCTCGAACCGTGGCGACTACCAGTCGGGTTAACTATTTAAAAAGATGAGTTATAGCAATGTGAATAACTGCCAGCGCCCAAACTATTACAACCAAGTACATGAGCCAGTTCAGGTACTTATTAGCTTTATAATATTTGGTGGTGTGTGCCATGTTAGTTTGCGGTTATGCTGAATGTTAATTTTACTTCCTTGCCATTTTCGCCCGTAATACGTTGCCAGCCTCTTATGTACATGCTGGTACGGGTTTTAAATTGGGCATCAATAATGATGTCCACGCCCTCGGTAAACAGCGGGTTGTTTACCTTTTCTTTTTTAGAGTTCAGCTCGGCAACACGGGTTGGGTTTAGGTTACCTTTTTTGTCGGGCTTCATAAATGTGTTAAGCAGGTCGGCAAGTACGCCACGGTTGTCATCATCGGATGATAGGTTGGCAATCACTTCTTTAATTTTGGCAACTCCTGCGCCCTCTGTGCCGTCAAATCCTATGGTTTCATTGTAGCCCATGGTAATACTTGAATTTCCGTCTCTTGCGCTAAACGTGTGGCTGGCTTGCCCTTCCTTAATTCCGTACAGCTCATTTTTAAGGCTGATGATAGATTCAAAATCTTTGAAAACACTATCCACAACTTTGTTTTGCATTGCGCCAAAATCAACCAGCTCGGGTGTTTTGTTGGTTACCATCGTATCAATCATTTCTCTTAAAGCCACTTTGTCGGCTTCACGCTTTGCCTTTTCGGCTTTTTCTTCATTAGCCAGCTCGTTTTTTAGCTCGGCTTTTTGCTCGGGTGTTAAATCTGTGATTTTCATTATCTATCGGGTTTTGTTAAATTTTGCTTATCTGTTGTTTGAAGGCTTTCACGGTATAGGTCCGCCAATTTTCTGCGGAGTTCAATCCGTCCATCAAGTTGGTGGTTCGGTATTCTCGCCAGCCGGTCTTTTATATCGGCAATCTCTTGCTCTATATCTCGCATAGCCTTACATCTATCTCATTAACCAATTTTATTTTTTGTGCGCCTGTTTTCTGCCTTTTAACCACTTCAAACATATCTAGGTAGTAATAAACCGTAGTCCGCTCACGGTTGAGCACATCGGCAATTTCTGCGTCTTTTAGGGTGGTATTGTTTCTGATCAGTTGTGTGGCAACTATTCTTGCCTCTACTAAATCCTGCGTACGTTTACTGCCTTTTATATCGGCTGTGCTTATGCCCAGTTTTTGGCAAACCATTAAAAGCAGTTGCTCTGGAGTATTTGCTATGCGGGGCTTTATTGCGTTCATCACAGCGGTTATTTCATTCTGTAAATTCATATCCTAAAAAACTAAGTCCATTATGTACTCATGCGCAGTTAAAAACTCATGATCCTGGCAAAGCCTATCTGCGGAGTGTAGGAAAATATATTCTTGATAGTTGTAATCGTCAGTCTCTTTGCGCTCCTCCAAAAAATCAATTGCGCCATTTACATTAATGCACAACCCACCGTCCTGTACTCCCACAATACTCAAAAACTCCTCACGGTTACGGCGCTCCCACTCGTTATTGAAAAACCCACGGAAAACAGAAGAGTAAGCCAAGCGTTGCTCTATCAAGGGGCAACCAATATGTAGCTTGTTTAAAACCTTTAAATAAACTTCAAACTGGTGGTCAGCGTAACGCTCCTCACTCCAGTTTAAAATCTCACACACCCGCTCTTTCTGCGTTTGGTGCGTAGCCCTTACCTTGGCTATGTGGGTTTGCTTTTTGGTGGTGGTTGTTTTCATTTGCTTTGTTAAATTTTACCGTGGTAATCGTCTGCACCTTTTTGCCAGATGACGAATTGCCCGCCGTTTTCTCCTATGTATCTGCCCTTGCTGTAGGCAACAAATCCCTCTATAAATATTTTTAAATCCGCATCGTACATTACGTCAATGGCCGCCTGTCCTTTTGGGTTATTGCCTTTCATCTGCGAAAACACAATGATCAACTTTCCCTTTTTCCGCAACCGTTCTTTAAAATCGTAGAACTTATTAAAGTTCATTCGGGTGTATTGGTAGCTGTTGATGATGACAACCCCAGGGCTTTTCGGCTTAGCCAATCGCTCTTCCAGTTGCTTCATGGTTTCTTTAGTCCATATCAACTTGCCCTTGGTGTTGCTATTATTGATGCCGTGACGGTTTAGCGCCTCTTGGATGGTCATACTGTCGCCCTCTTCCATATCGTTCACCACAATTCGTCTATCCAGTTTTGAAAGCTCTTTAACCAACTGCATCATAAATGCTCCCTTACCGTTGGTACTGTGGGCATAAATAAACCACAACCCAGATGCTTCCGGTTTAGCAAATGCCGCCTGCCATTTTTCGCCCCATTCAATAACCTCATAGCTTTTATTTAAAATATCATCGGGAGTCCAAGCCCGCTTTATCCTTTCCGCCATTAAGCAACCTTTTCCAAAAGCAATAAAATATCTGCTCTCCTAAGCCCTGCCAATCCTAAACCGCTCGCTAAACAGCTTTTTACTATTTTAGGAATCAGCTTTTTGTCTTCTACATTATGCTCCAAAACATCCGTTATTAATTTTCTGTAGAACATTTGCTTCTCTTGTGGGTCTACCGGTGTAATACTCATATAGTTCCCGCCAAAACGGCTTAGTATCTCCCGATAACCCACTTTTTTTCTTTCGATACCTTTAGTAATGATTTCTTCTAATCCGTCTGCACCGATTAGATACCATCCACAAACCCACTCCGTTGCATTCCATAATGCTTTTAAGAATTTAAAAGACTTATAATCCAAATCACCCGCCTCGTCAATAATTACAATCGGTTTTATCAAAACATTGGCTAGGTAGTATTTAATGCGTTGCTTAACATCGTTGATACGTCCGTTGTTGTCAACGCCAAGTTTTGACGCTAATTCCCTAACAAACAAATGCTCAGTTGGGCACTGGCTAGCATCAATCAAAAAGCAGTTTTCTATAGTCTTAGAGAGGTGTTTTGCGCTGGCTGATTTACCTATCTCGCAGTCGTCAACAAAAATCATTGCCTTTGAGTTCTCCTTACAAAAAAGAACATCGCTCTTAATTGAATCGTAAACCTCTGTTTTTGCGAAATTCCATGCCTTTACATTATTATTAACGCCCAACCGCATTCCCATATCAATCCAGTGAGGTTCTTTGATAAGTTGCCCTGGTGCTTCTCCGCCTTTTAATCTGCTCCAAATAGATGGGTTCATGCCATAGCTGACAGCAAAAGACTTATCATTTCCACCGTGTTTTTTGCGTTGCTCTTTTAAGGCGACTAATACTTTTTGTTTAAAATCTTCTGTTAAATTCATCTGAAACGTGATTTAGTTGATGTGTCGAAACTTGTATTTGGTTTTAAAGGAGTTTCAAACTCGCTTTCAATTGGCGCCAACATTTCTGCGGGCTTATCCGCTGGGCGGTATTGCTCCACGTTTTTAAACTGTAGCCTGTTTTTTCGGGCTGGCTTAACTTCCTCATCAATAATTGTAATGCTGTTGATCTCTTTGGCGTTGCGGTTAATGTAGCCCTGTACTGTTGCCTCGTATGCGCTCATTATCGAGCGATAATCTTTATCACTATCCTTACTTTCTAACTTACCCCTGCTATATTCTAAATCACCCAGTAACTCGCAAATCTGTGTGCCCTGTAAATCATAAACCAAGGCTTTTAAAACATCGCCTTCATTATCATCAAGCCAGTAAAGCTGTACCGTTTGCCCCTCAATTTTTTGCAGAATTTGGATAAGGATTTCTCCAAGAGCAACCTCCCCGTTAAAGCCGACTACTCTGTGCAGTCCCTGTAGAATGATACGCCCAGCTTTCATACTGCTTTTTTGAGAGAAACCGATATGCGGAAGAATGCCCGCCCAATTAATTGGCGTTAACTCTGGGTGCTGTTTTTCTAAGAACACATCCTCACGGGTCATGCCCGGGTGTAGTGTTTGGTTGCTGTGTAATTGCGAGTTCCAAAGTTGGATGGTGTCAATAGAACTCTTAACTATATCAACCTTCGGCATAAACTCCACCTTTTCAACTGCCCTTTGGTTATTTTCGCCTACGCTAAACGGGCGGCCAATCCAAGCGTGGTGTTTTTTATCAAATTCTTTTCCGTAACGTATCTGTCTCCAGTACTGCTCTATTGCTTTACCTCTTGCATTGTTTGCCTCAATCCTAACCTCGGTAAACATTGAGCCTGGTGCTAGCAAATCATCTTTATAGGTACTGTTTAAAGAACTTTCACACTCTAATTCATACGGAAGACTTAAGCCCCAGCCCGCATAATTGCGAACCATTTGGCGGTAAAACTCTTCTATAATTCCCTCTTTAGTTTCGCCATATACATAGGTTGTAATTACTTCACTACCTAAATCAGCACCGCAGTAAAACCATAATCTTTTACCCTTAGCATATTCAAAAGGTGGCTTTCTATCATCAATGGATATCATAGTCCCTGCAAAATCAGGTTGTTTTAATTTATGGAATGGTATGTAAAGCCCTTTAAAACGTTGCCTATCTCCACTACGTAAAGAGTGGCTAACAACTTTTAATTCCCATGCGCTTTGGTAAGCGTAAACAGTACTTTCGCTTGCGGGCTTGTAACACTCTAAAGTGTTGTCGTAAATCTCGCCAGCGTACTTAAAATTTGGGCTATCTTCATTTTTAGAATCTTTTCTAATGCCGATGCTAATTTGACCGGCTAAAAACTGGTCGTATCTTTCGCTTACCTCGTTGTAGCTTGGCTTGTACGGAAGCTGTCCGGCGTAAATATCCTGCCATAAGCGTATCATTTCTGGCGTTACTAATTGCGCATTGCTGTTGTTGTTACGTCCGTCAATAATGCTTTCGTAATTGTGGTCAATCCATCGGTTATAACGCTCTCGCAACATCTTTTCAGATTTTGGTAGCGAGTGGCTACAGCTGTGCTTAGCTTTCAGATAATCGTTAAAGGAAATACAGTCGCCCACTAAACTTGCCCAAATACCGGTGGCTCTGCCTCCACGGCTTTTTTTAGCCATTTCTCTAACAGTTTTAAGGCTTGCCAGTGCGCCCATCACGCTGGCGTTAATGGTGTAACGCTTCCGCTGTGCAGGCGTTAAAAATTCGCCATTGCTTTCAAACTGATATTTATCGTAAAATATACGGGCATCGGCATCCATCTTAAAAAAGTTTGCCATCGGGTGGGTTTCCTGCTTTGGCAACGAAAAGCGTTTAACAGCCATATCGTACCAATCGGATGGCATAGCGTCGATATCGATTAACACCTCGTTTCCGGGACCTCTGCCTTCTTTCAATCTAAAGCCAGGAACACGCAACGCCCTTTTTTCGTAAGCTGAATAGCTCAACACAGCCAAACTATCATCAGTACACTTATCAATATCAGATAAGAGGTAGCTCAGTTTGATGCCTATTTTGTCGTTGTAAAGTTCGTAAGCTGATGTGTTCATGTTTTAGCTTTGTTATGTTCCCGCCCTGTAGCGATGACAGGGTAACGCTTTCGGGAATTTTGCTACTTTTATAATCTCACTTAAAATTGTAGCATTATGAATGATGAAAAAGTTAAAGAGCTTGAGGCTGTGCTTGTGCATTTGGCAAAGCGTGTTGAAAAACTAGAGGGTAAAACCCGTTCAGCGCCTTCAAGCTCGTACCTTAAAGAACTTTTTGCTGAGGCAAAAAAGATTCTCCAAAACTGGCATTAGTTAAATGCCTACTACATCGTAGTATTCTAATTCGGGGTAATGGTACACCTTTCGGTATATTGTTATCCCGAATAGTTTAACCGTTTTCACGGTTTTTTCTACTCTCATTTTCTCGGTTTCGCCACCGGCTGGGGTCAATTCGTGTTTGATTTCTGTTTTTATCATGATTATTGAATTAAATAAGTTTCTTAAAATGATGTATTGCTGATAAGTAGCAGGTAAAAAAGGAAGCCCGTAAACTTCTTTAAAGTACTTTCTGTCAATGAAAAAATGCTTTGACAAGCTTTTGTGCGCCTTGTATTCTTGCTCGGTTATCATGTATGATATTACTTATCTAGTCCTAACTCTATTCTCAATTTTGGCACAATGTTGTCGCCTTTGTAGTGTCCGTTGATTACCTGACTGGTAACCCTTAAACTTACACCAACACGCTTAGCAAGAAATTTTACTTTCAACCCGCTTTTATCAACCTCCTCTTTCAAGTAGAGGTTTTCAGGGTATTTCACATTATATTCTTTCGTCTGCTCCATTGTTTTTAATTTCGTTACTGGTAACGATACAATTATCGAAACTTATTTCGACTTATACAAGTATAAAACGAAATAAGTTTCGATTTATTTAAAATAATATGAGTATCAATAAGAAAATCAACGAGATAGCTTTAAAGTATTTTGACGGAAATAATGTGAAATTTGCGGATTTTATGCAGACAAGCGAGGCTAATATCAGAAATTACCGCAAAAAGGTTGTGCCAAAACTTGATTTTATCATCATGTTACGAAAGAAGCTCGAAATAAGTTACGAGTATGTTTTGGGAGATGTCGAAACTAACTCCGAAGCATTCGCAGAGCCAAAAAGTATTTACCATACTAAAAAAGACATTGAGATAAATGAGCTAAAAGAAAAAATAAACGTATTGCAAAGTAAAATCATAGACCTACAAGACCGCTTAATCTCTCCTAAGGATAAAAGCCCCACCAGCCCGCCGGACAATACCCATGTTTCTTCTCGGACCGTACCGAGAGAACTAAGTACAAAAAGCACCTAATAACCACGTTTCACAACTCATTAATTCAAAAAAGCCTCAAAAACGTCCACTAAATAGCCTTAAAGATTGCTTTTGCTCAATTACCTATGGTTTTATAGGGGGTTCTATCGTGTATTTTATAGCAAAAAGTAGTATTTTTTTATACTTATAGGGGTTTTGTAGCGTCCTTTTTTAACATAAAATGTCCGTCTATTTGTCCGTCTATTTGTCCGCCTAAATAAAATTTACCCAAATTTTCCCCGTATATAAAATTTAATATTTGTCGTCGTAAACTCCCAAATTATCAAGATATTTAAGGCATAATTATCCGCTTTAATTCCCTTTTAAAGGCTATTTAATGGGTAAAGTGGTAGTTTGGTGTATGGTTCGGCTAGTTGTGCCGGTTATAATGGTAGGTAAATGGTAGCAAATGGTATTTTTAGAAGTTTGGTATCAAATATGCCAGCGTAATAAAACGCACAAAAAAGCCCTTAACGTTGTGTTAAAGGCTTAATTTTGCCACTTTTTAATTTTTCCGCTTATGGTAGTTTGGTTTTGTGCCCTATATAAATGAGTACGCACCGGGAATATATTTATTAAAATATATCGATGATAAATACAACAAAACATTGCGATTGGTAAAACCTTAATCATAATCGACACACATCATTAACTGCTAAAAATCCAGATGTTAATCCCAAGCATCTGGATTTTTTTAACTGTTTGTAGTTCAAAAAAATCTTCTCCCACGCTCAAGTTTAACAAGTATCTCCTTGCCATAGGATAAAGGTAAAACTGGCTAATGGTACCACAGAGGTACTGAGAACAAAACCTTTTGATAAAAAGAGTTACCTTCAAGTACAGGTCAACCTAATTTATTCCCCTACAATTCCATACTTTTGCCTCCATGGAAGACCAAACACCAAAAAGCACCCGTCGCGTTCGTTATAAAGGCACTCACCCTAAATCTTTCAAAGAAAAATATAAGGAACTGAACCCCGAAAACTTCTCGGAAGATGTAGAGAAAGTGATGCAACAAGGACGTACACCAGCAGGAATGCATCGTTCCATCTGTGTACACGAGATTTTGGAATTTTTAAATATCCAACCCGGACAAATTGGAATGGACGCTACTTTGGGCTATGGCGGACATAGTTTGGAAATACTGAAATGTTTGGCGCCGAATGGGCATTTATATGCTACAGATGTTGACCCCTTTGAATTGCCAAAAACAAGAGATCGTTTGGCTGCTTTAGGTTATGGCTCTGAGATTTTGACCGTTAAGAAAATGAATTTTTCCAATATCGACTTAATCGCAGAAGAAGCTGGTCCCTTAAATTTTGTACTCGCAGATTTAGGAGTTTCATCTATGCAAATAGATAACCCGGACAGAGGTTTTTCTTTTAAAATTGATGGTCCCTTAGATTTACGGCTTAACCCGAATAGCGGAATTTCCGCCGCTACTTTATTAAAAAAAATATCGCATGAAAAACTAGAAGACCTGTTTATTGATAATTCCGACGAACCTTACGCCGAAGAAGTAGCAACATCAATTATACAGGCAATTAAAAGAGGCGAACAAATTACAACCACCACGCATTTAAAAGAGGTTATTAAGGAAAGTTTGACTTTCCTTCCGCCTACTAATAGAGCGGAAGAAGTTAAAAAAACTTGTCAACGCTGTTTTCAGGCTTTAAGAATTGAGGTAAATAATGAATTTGGCGTATTAGAAAAATTCTTAGAAAAGCTTCCGGACGCTTTGGCGCCAGGGGGTAGAGTTGCCATACTTTCTTTTCATTCTGGCGAAGACCGCAGGGTGAAAAAAATATTTAAAGCTTTTTATAGAGGTGGTATCTACAGTGAAGTTGCGCCAGACCCTATCAAAGCATCGGCTGAAGAAATCAACAGTAACCCAAGGGCAAGATCTGCAAAATTAAGATGGGCAATTAAAGCTTGATTTGGTTTTAAGCGCCGATTTCGAGTTGGAGTAAAACACAAAGCCATGTTTTAAAATCTAATAAGTTTTGTGAAATGAAACGCTTGTTATGTGATTTTTAGCGTTACTAGTTGACAGCATACACAAATTTTAAACGCTCTGAAATTCACTGATCAGCCAACGTCGAAAAGCTGTGGTTATCAAATAAAAACATATTCCTTTTTAAATATTTTAATATCCAAAAATTACGTTTTATTTCATTCATAAATAACACCAAAAAAGGTTTAAATTTATGTTAATCATTTGAATCTAATTTTAAGATCATGAAAAAACTATTTATGTTCGCCATTGGCGTTGCATTTGGCTTGAGCTCCACATTTGCACAAACAACTCCTGTAAAAACAAGCACAAAAAAAGCAGAAAAAAAGGTAATCACTGAGTCGAAGGCGATGGCTGTAAAGAAAGATGAAAGCAAAACGGTTGTAGCTAAAACTGCTACCGCTCCAAAAACGGTAACGACAAAAAATACGGTAACAACCACATCAAACGTTCCTCTTAAAAAAGACGGAACGCCAGACAAACGTTACAAAGCAAAAACTAATGCAGCTGGTCCGCTTAAAAAAGACGGCACACCAGACAAACGCTTTAAAAGCAATAAGTAAAATTTATTATTAAAATTATTTAGGTTCAATGTATCAATAATACATTGAACCTTTTTTATTTAAAAACGAGGCCTTTACAATTAAGCCGAATTTGAACGAAGCTTGTAAAACCGCAAGAATCAAGACATTAACTATGATCCTTCAACTCGCCCAAATGCGCCACATCTTTTAAATCAAAAGGAGTTTCTTGATAAACAAAATAATTCAACCAGTTATTGAAAAGTAGGTTTGCATGCCCGGTCCAACAAACCAATGGTCCTTCTTTTGGATTATCGTTTTTGTAGTAATTGAATGGAACAGGAACAGAAAGACCTTTATCAATATCTCTCTGATATTCGTTATGAAGCATTAATGGAGCATATTCCGAATGCCCAGTTAAGTAAAACTCCCTCCCTCCCCTAGACGATGCTATTGCAATCCCCGCGTCGTCAGACTCTGCCAAAACAGAAACAGCTTCCTTGCTTTCTATATCATTTTTCAGGATGGTTGTATGCCTGCTGTGGGGAATAAAAAACTCATCGTCGAAACCGCGGAATAAGGGATGTTTATTAGCCGTTGCGGTATGTTTAAAAACGCCAAACAACTTTTCTTGTAAAGGTGTTTTTTGAACTCCATAAAAATGATAAAGCGCTGCTTGTGATGCCCAACAAATATATAATGTTGACGTAACATGTGTTTTGGCCCAATCGAAAATACTGGTTACCTCATCCCAGTAACTTACCTTTTCAAAATCCAACATCTCCACAGGTGCTCCTGTAATAATCATTCCGTCGTAATAATTATCCTTCACCTTGCTAAAACCTTTATAAAACTGTTGTAGATGCTTTTCGGATGTATTTTTGGATGTATGAGAATCTAGCCGTAAAAACTCTACCTCTACCTGCAAGGGATTGTTAGACAATAACCTTACAAAATCGGTTTCTGTGGTAATTTTAATAGGCATTAAGTTAAGAATTAGCACTCGCATTGGGCGGATATCTTGAATATCTGCCCTCAAGTCACTCATTACAAATATGTTCTCTTTTTTTAAAAGCTCTATTGCTGGAAGATTATCTGGTATTTTAACTGGCATATTAATACGCTGTATATTCGTTTTTTAATGCGCAAAAATATAAAGAATTAATCGAACAGTAAACCTAAAACATTCTCATGACGGTTACATGTTGATTATGTTTCGTTTTTATTTTAAAAAAAAGATGCAAAACAAAAAAAGACAGTGCTTATTGGCGCTGTCTTTAAAATTAAAATATGCTAAAAAATATGGTTATTACTTACTCAACTCCGTAAAGTGCTTATAAAACAAGGGAATAGTTTCTATTCCTTTATAGTAATTGAAAACATCATATTTTTCGTTTGGAGAGTGCAGGTTATCGCTATCTAAACCAAAACCCATTAATACTGTTTTAATGCCTAATTCTTGCTCAAATAATGCAACAATAGGAATACTTCCTCCGCCTCTGGTTGGTACTGGCTCTTTCCCGAAAGCATCTTCGATTGCTTTATAAGCCGCCTTAAAAGCTATAGAATCTACAGGAGTTACATAAGGCGTACCACCATGATGTGCTATCACACTTACCTTTACAGATTTTGGAGCAATACTTTCAAAATGTGATTTAAAAAGGTCTGATATTTTTTTCCAATCCTGACCGGGAACTAAACGCATGGAGATTTTAGCGTTGGCCTTAGCAGGTAAAACTGTTTTTGCACCTGGCCCCGTATAACCGCCCCAAATACCATTAACCTCCAAAGTTGGTCTAATTCCTGTGCGTTCTATTGTAGAATAACCATCCTCACCCCAAACAGCATCAACTCCTAAATCTTTTTTGTATTCTTCCAAATCGAATGGAGCATCATTTAATGCTTTTCTTTCTTCCTCGGAAAGTACAATTACATTATCATAAAAACCCGGAATGGTAATATGGTTATTTTCATCATGCAGAGATGCAATCATCTGACACAAAATTGTTGCGGGGTTTGCAACTGCACCACCATAAACACCAGAGTGCAAATCTCTATTTGGTCCTTGAACTTCAACTTCCATGTAGGATAATCCGCGTAAACCGGTTTCCAAGGATGGATTTTCCATGCTCAACATGGAAGTGTCTGAAATCAAAACAACATCAGCTTTTAAACGCTCGGTGTTTTGGGCTACAAATTTCCCCAAATTATCAGAACCCACTTCTTCTTCGCCCTCAATCATAAACTTGATATTGCAAGGCAATGTTTCAGTTTGCATCATCAGCTCGAAAGCTTTTACATGCATATAAAACTGGCCTTTATCATCACAAGCTCCACGAGCGTAAATTTTTCCGTCTCGTAAGGTTGGTTCAAAAGGTGGCGTATGCCAAAGTTCCAACGGTTCCGGTGGTTGTACATCGTAATGTCCGTACACCAGAACCGTTGGCAAATTCGGATTTATTATTTTTTCACCGTAAACAATCGGATAGCCTTCTGTTGTACAAACCTCAACTTGGTCTGCACCTGCTTCCTTAAGTTTCTCGGCAACAAAATCTGCAGTCTTAAGCACATCACCTTTATATTTAGGATCTGCACTCACAGACTGGAATCTCAATAACTCAAACAATTCGTCAAGAAAACGTTGACGGTTTTGCTCAATATAATTTTTTACTACTTGCATAAAATACGTGTTTATGCAAATATATGATTTTATACTTTAGCTAATTTATAACTAAAGTATAGAGGAGGTGGTTTAGTCCCAAGTACTTGTATCGTTTCTGTTAAGGTTAGTACTTGACCCATTTACTTTTAAAGTTTTTACTGGTGCTGTTTCTGCATCTTTTTTGCAAGATGTTACGCCTATTGCGCTAACAATTAATAATGCTACTAATATCTTTTTCATGTTTTTGAAACTTTTAATGGTGAATACAGTACAAATGTTAAGGTAAATTTATTTTAAACGAAATATTCATATACAAAAAAACAATATCCCGTTTCAATTAAAAAATTATTACGTTTCAATTAAATTCTGTATGTATTTTATAGAATTGGTTATAAATTAAAATTTTATAAATACCTTTAAATCTCAATTGAATTAACTTATTCATGCGCTACAAAATACTCCTAGTCATCATGTTATGTTGTTGCTGCGCAAAAGGATTTCAGCAACAGGCTATAAAACACGACGAACAAACGGCTAAAGCATTAAATAAAAAAGCCTATGATATTCGCTTAACGGACCCTAAAAAGACGGTAGCTATCGGAAAACAGGCACATGAAATAGCCACTGAGCTGAATCTTACTAAAGAAATTGCCGAAGCTAACCGGGTGATTGGAATAGGGTTTTATTATTTGACGGAAAAAGACTCCGCATTAAACCGTTATCTTCTTGCTATGAAACAGTTTCAGTATATCCATGACGAACTGGGCGAAGCAAAAGTATTGAACAATATCGGTAACTTATGGACAGAAATAGATTACGATGTAACGTTAGGTTATTATCAGAAGGCTTTAAAAATTGCTAAAAAATATAATAAAAAAGATTTGATTGCCGGTAGCTACATGAACATAGGAAATACTTATTACCGCAAAAAGCAGTATAATACCGCTTTAAAATATTTTGAATTAAGTAATCGCGTATTTACTGAAATCGATAATCCAGTCGGTACTACCCTAAGCTTACAGAACATGGGCGTGATCCACTACCATCTAAATAATTTAGAGCAATCCGAGAAATTATTACTTGATGCCCATGAAAAAGCAAAAAAACATGAATTAAACAATACTATAGCTGGAATGAATATGACGTTGGCTTCAATATATATGAAGAAAAATAATTTCAAAAAGGCGGAAGAATACATCAAAGAAGGGATTGCGCTCTCAAAATTAACCAGTGACCAAAAAAAAACATACGATTTAACTTTTATCAGCTATAAATTAGAGGAGAAACGGAAAAACTACAAAAAGGCGCTCTATTATTTAAGAGAAATAAACATACTTGATAGCATAAACTACACAAAAACGATTACTTCCAACATCAACCTCATCCAAGAAACCATAAAGCAACAGCAAACCCAAAAAGAAAATGAGCTCACGATCCAAGCCCAGCGAAATGCAAAGAACCTATCCTTGGCGATTGGCAGTGTTGCTATACTTTGTTTCTTTGTTATCTTTTTATTGGTAAAAACCAATAGAAAATCAAAAACATCCAATGAAAAGCTTACCATACTTAATGAAGAAGTAATTAGGCAAAAAAATAACGTCGATAGAATTAACCATCAGTTGGAAGAGCTTATCGCAGAAAGAACAAAAGATCTCATCATCAAAAATCAAAAATTATCCGAATATTCCTCTCACCTCTCCCACCAAATCAGGGGTCCAGTTGCAACTCTAAAAGGATTAATGATGTTGGTGGAAGATAAACTTGTGGAAAGTGCAGAAGTTGCGCCACAAATAAAAAAATGCGTAGATGATATAGATGAACAAATTATGGGAATAAACGAGGCCTTACATGATTCGAGCAGAAAAGGCTTAAGCTAACCTAGGTTTGTTAAGAACTTAAAATGAGGCGGAACTAAAATCTCCGCCTCATTTTTTTTACTTTTGCTTTTTCTTAAAACAGGATACAATTTGGATTATTTAGCAGGATTAAACCCAACTCAAAGACAAGCTGTAGAGCAAACCGAAGGACCAGTAATGATTGTTGCAGGCGCCGGATCAGGAAAAACCCGGGTAATTACTTACCGCGTTGCGCACCTTATTCAAAAAAAGGTTGACCCATTCCATATTTTAGTTCTAACCTTTACCAATAAAGCCGCAAAAGAAATGCGTAACCGTATCACTACGGTAATTGGTGCCGAAGCTAAAAACATTTGGATGGGTACTTTTCACTCTGTTTTTGCTAAAATACTCCGGGTGGAAGCGCACCACATTGGCTACCCAAACCATTTTACCATTTACGATACAGACGACAGTAAAAGCCTAGTAAAAACTATTTTAAAGGAAATGAGTTTAGATGACAAGCTTTATCATCCAAACTATGTTTACGGTCGTATCTCAATGGCTAAAAATAACCTGATTTCTGTAGCCGAATATCAAAAAAATGAGCAAATCCAAGCAGATGATTTTACATCTGGACGAGCTTTTCTGGGAAAGATCTACGAAACCTACGTTAACCGTTGCTTTAAAGCTGGTGCTATGGATTTCGACGACTTACTTTTTAAAACAAACGTTTTACTGAGAGAACATCCTTCGGTATTAAATAAATACCAGCAGAAATTCAAATACCTGATGGTGGATGAGTATCAGGATACTAACTTTTCCCAATATCTGATTGTAAAAAAATTGGCCGCAGTTAGAGAGAATTTGTGTGTGGTTGGTGATGATGCGCAAAGTATCTACGCCTTTAGGGGTGCAAACATCCAAAATATCCTCAACTTTCAAAAAGATTATCCCGATGTTAAGGTTTTCAAATTAGAGCAGAATTACCGCTCCACGCAAAATATCGTAAACATTGCAAATAGCATTATAGCCAATAACAAAAATCAGTTAGAGAAAAATGTATTCTCTGATAACGAGACTGGCGATAAAATAAAAATCAGTCGCTCTTTTTCCGATAATGAAGAAGGTAAGCAGGTAGCAGAATCCATCGCTCAGGAACGGGCAGACAAATCCTTAAACTGGGTAGATTTTGCCATTCTTTACCGTACCAATGCACAATCGCGTTCCATGGAAGAAGCGTTGCGGAAGTTAGGCGTTCCTTACAAAATCTACGGAGGAACCTCTTTTTACCAACGCAAGGAAATCAAAGATCTAATTGCCTACTTTAGGCTTACTTTTAATCCAGCTGATGAAGAAGCTTTTAAGAGGGTAATCAATTATCCAGTTCGTGGCATTGGAAAAACCACCCTAGATAAAATCATTTTAGCAGCCGGCACCGAAAACAAAACCTTATTCGAGATCATCTGTGATGCACCACAATATTTAGAGAACAGAGCAGCGGTAGCAGTTGGTAATTTCGCAACTGCAATTCAAAGCTTTGCGGTAACTGCAAAAACCAATACTGCATACGACACGGCCTTGCACATTGCGCAACAATCTGGCTTATTGAAAGATTTATATGATGATAAATCTGTAGAAGGTGTTAGTAGATACGAGAATATTCAGGAATTGTTAAACGGAATTAAGGAGTTTTCGGAACGTGAGGATATTGAAGATCGTGGTTTAGATGTTTTTATGCAGGATGTTGCTTTGCTCACCAATGACGATAAAGACAAGGGTAACGACAACGATACGGTCTCTCTGATGACCATTCACTCGTCCAAAGGATTAGAGTTTCCACAGGTTTATATTGTGGGATTAGAAGAAAATCTATTCCCTTCGCAAATGGCTTTAAATTCTAGAGCCGATTTGGAAGAGGAACGCAGGTTATTTTACGTAGCAGTAACTCGAGCCGAGAAAAAACTACACGTCAGTTATGCCACATCAAGATTTAAATTTGGGACTTTAATCAATTGTGAACCCTCTCGCTTTTTAGACGAGATTGACACCCGATACTTAGAAATTGACACTCCAAAAAGAGCATCTTCTTCAAATAAAGACGGTTTCGACGATGAACGCTCGCAATGGCAAAGCAAATCAAGTTTCACACAAGCGCAAGGCGATGTTTACTCGAAACCAAAACCTGCAGCCAAGCCTTTAAAAACAACATCATTATTGGCTAAAGCGCATGTTCCAAGTGAGGGCTTTGCTCCTAGCGACACGTCTAATTTACAGGTTGGTCACGAGGTTGAACACGAAAGATTTGGCTATGGAAAAGTTTTAACTTTAGAAGGAAGCAAGCAAGACATCAAAGCAACCATCTTTTTTAAAGAGATTGGACAGAAGCAATTGTTACTAAAATTCGCTAAGTTGAGGATTATTTAGATTTGAGTAGTGAGTAGTGAGTAGTGAGTAGTGAGTAGTGAAATATAAGAAGCTAGACTTGACGATTTTTCTATTATAAAAACTTCTCATTGCTGATTTTCAAAGCAAATCTACTCATGAACAGACTACCCTCAATACAAAGTCTAATGACTCAATGAACTAATAAACTAAATGAGCTCAATTAACTAAAATTATGAAATTTTTAAAATACATCACCATTTTATCAATAAGCACTCTACTCTTTTCATGTAGCCAAAACGGGAAAAGATTACCTTTTTTAGGAGAGATGCAAACGATTGACAGAATGGAGGGCGGAAAACTAGTGATAGACACTTTTTACCAAACCATTCCCAACTTTAGTTTCGTAAATCAGGACAGTGTGGTCATTAATAACGATTCTTTAAAAAACAGCATCTATATTGCCGATTTCTTTTTCACCAGCTGCCCTTCAATCTGCCCAATCATGAGCAAAAACATGCTCTCTGTTTACAAAAAATACAAGAGAAATAATGAAGTTCGTTTTTTATCACACACGATTGACCCTAAACATGATACCATCCCTGTTTTAAAGAAATATGCAAATAAACTTGGCGTTGAAGGCACACAGTGGAGTTTTTTGTTAGGTAATCGGGATACTGTTTATAATATCGCCAGACATGGCTATATGAATTATGCCCAGGAAAACGCCGACATCCCGGGCGGAGTGGAACACTCGGGTTATTTTATTTTGGTAGATAAAGACCGAAGGATTAGAGGTGCTTATGATGGTACTGACAAACAACAGGTAGAAAATTTAACCAACGATATTGACATTTTGCTCAATGAGTATAAATCGGTAAAAAAATGAGAAGACTGTTGCTTCCATTCTTTTTTTGTGGATTAGTGATCATCATTTTCTTGAACGCATGTAACGAGGAAACCATCAAGTACCAAAGTTACTATTCTAGCGGATCGGCACTTTACAAGACCCATTGCAGTAATTGCCATATGGATGATGGAGAAGGATTAGAAGCACTTATTCCACCTTTAACAGACACTACATTTTTAAAAAACAATCGCGAAAAGCTAGCCTGCTTTATAGTTTACGGGCTCAAAGACACCATTGTAATCAATGGGAAAACTTATGATGGCGTTATGCCTGCCGAAACCCATTTAGCACCTATAGAAATCGCTAAGTTACTGACCTACATCACCAATACTTTCGGCAACAACCAAGGAATTTATGAATTATCAGAAGTAGAAAAAAATTTAAGGAAGTGTGATTAAGTAACTTGACTTTTAAAGAGCATACAGGGCCAAACATTTTTTAGCTTTTGGCTTACTGCAGTTCGCTTTTTGCCTGCATAAATCCTTATCTTTGTAACGCAAATGGCTCTATCGCGGCCTCGAATTAATTTTGGGGCGGAGGAAAGTCCGGGCAACACAGAGTATCCTGCTTCCTAACGGGAAGGCGTTTTGTAATAGAGCGACAGAAAGTGCTACAGAAAATAAACCGCTATGCCTCGGCATAGTAAGGGTGAAAACGTGAGGTAAGAGCTCACGACTTTGTATGGCGACATGCATCGTGGTAAACCTCAGGAGTTGAAAGGTCAAATAAATCCTGAACGCCGGAGCGACTCGTTCCGCTGTGTTCAATCACTATCAGGAAGGGTAGATCGTTAGACTGTAATAGCGATATTATGGCAAGATAAATGATAGAGACATCCTGAATTGTTTTGGGATGACAGAACCCGGCTTACAAATTTGCATTATTACAAGCATTTTGAAGTCCTGCAACAATTTGCAGGACTTTTTTTGTTTCCTAAACCCATAAATTGTCCAAAATTATATACACTTTTAACAAACAAATAATTTACTATGGCTAAAGTTTTAATCATTGACGACGAAAGAGCAATCAGAAATACACTAAGGGAAATTTTAGAATACGAAGACTATAAAGTTGACGATATAGACAACGGTGCTGATGGTTTAGAGATGATTAAAAACATCGGTTACGATTTGGTTTTATGTGATATAAAAATGAATCGTATGGACGGAATGGAAGTATTGACGAGTGCTCAGCTCTCGCATCCTGATCTTCCGTTTATTATGATATCCGGTCACGGAACGGTAGAAACAGCAGTTGAAGCTTCCAAAAAAGGTGCTTTCGATTTTATCTCTAAACCACCAGATTTAAATAGGCTTTTAATTACTGTACGTAACGCTCTTGACCGAGGGACTTTAGTCACTGAAACCAAAGTACTTAAGCAAAAAGTTGCCAAATCAAAAACCCGTGAAATATTGGGTGAATCTCCGGCTATTGCAAAAGTTAAGGAAACTATCGAAAGAGTTGCCCCTACAGATGCTAGAGTATTGGTAACTGGCGCAAACGGAAGCGGTAAAGAATTGGTTGCCCGTTGGTTACACGAGAAATCAAGCAGAGCAAGCGCTCCTTTAATTGAGGTAAATTGTGCTGCAATTCCATCGGAGCTGATAGAATCTGAACTGTTTGGGCATGAGAAAGGCTCTTTTACATCGGCAATTAAGCAACGTATCGGAAAGTTTGAACAAGCTAACGGTGGTACTATTTTCTTAGATGAGATTGGCGACATGAGTCCGTCGGCGCAAGCCAAAGTGCTAAGAGCTTTACAGGAAAATAAAATTACACGCGTAGGTGGCGAAAAAGAGATAGACGTAAACGTTCGAGTAATTGCCGCAACAAATAAAGATCTGTTGAAAGAAATTGAAGCTGGCAATTTTAGGATGGATTTATACCACCGCTTAAATGTAATTCATATCCACGTTGCACCTTTGGCAGAGCGAACCTCAGATATTCCACTTTTATCTCAAAGTTTCTGTGAAGAAATTTGCAACGAGTACAATATGCCGGTTAAAAAAATAAGTCCCGAAGCTTTTAGCGCATTAAAATCTTTGCCTTGGACCGGTAATATTCGGGAGCTAAGAAACGTAATTGAACGTTTGATCATTTTGAGCGACAAAACAATTACCGAAGAAAATGTAAGAACTTTTGCTAACCCAACCGGAAGTATTTATAACCCAGAAAACGCCTTTGAAACTAAGAGTTCAGCTCCGACTAAAGGATTTGATTATGAGGGTTTCTCTAATTTCCAAGACTTTAAAGACCATGCAGAAATGGAATTTATCAAGTTTAAACTGGAAAAAAACAATTGGAACGTATCAAAAACCGCAGAAGATATAGAAATACAAAGAAGTCATTTATACAGCAAGATTGATAAATTCGGTTTGAAAAGAGCAGAATAAATTGTTCGTTTATATATTTGTAAGCCCTTCATCCGTAAATGGATGGAGGGCTTTTGTTTTAATTTATACTCACCACCACGTCATACCGAAAGGAGTCGAAGAATAGGACGAAAAAGATATAGCGTGTTAAAACGTCCAAATTATCAACAATCCTTCTCAGATTCTAAGTAATTTCCAGATTAAAAGAATAAGTACCTAATATGTATTATCAATTGATTTTAAATCGAAATATAAATTATATTTGAGAACAATAAAACACACCTCAATATAGTTTGATATAAAATTACAGTAGAAAATTTTGAGCAGAAGAAATAAGATGGTAGCGCTTAACCGCTATTATAAAATAACCAAGTTTTACGATTTTTTAAAAAGCACCGCTATAAAAGGAGGTGCTACTATAGCTGTTTTTGTAGTGCTTTTTATTATTGTTGATTATTTCTTTTTGGATACAAAAGCAATATTTGCTTCGTTGGTAAACAATTACTCACGAGAAACTATTTTAATTATATTTTATATTTCTGAGACTATTCTAGGTCTTTTACCACCCGAAATTTTTATAGCGTGGAGCTCTAAAATGAGTCATCCGTGGCTTTACCTTACGGGTTTAGCTACACTTTCGTATTTAGGCGGCATAACAGCTTATTACTTAGGGAAAGTAACCTTTTTGATACCTGCAGTCCAAAACTATATTGAAAATAAAATTGCAGTACATATTAAAAACTTACGTAAATGGGGAAGTATTTTTGTGGTGGTTGGCGCAATGTTGCCTTTGCCTCACTCTATTGTGAGTTTTGCCTGCGGTTTAATCAAATACAATTTTAAACACTATTTACTTTGGGCGCTTTTTAGATTCTTACGCTTTTATATTTACGCACTTGTGATTTTTAGTGTAATCTAAATTTTTCCGTATAGCCTTTTTAAAACAGACACATAAAAAAATCCCTTTTCTTTTTTAGAAAAGGGATTTTTACTTTATAAGTAAAAGCTTTTATCGCTTACTAATATCAACGTATTCTCTGTCGTTTTCGCCAACGTAAATCTGGCGTGGACGACCAATCGGATCACCGTTCTCTCTCATCTCTTTCCATTGTGCAATCCATCCTGGTAAACGGCCTAAAGCAAATAACACCGTAAACATTTCTGTAGGGAAACCTAATGCTCTGTAAATAATTCCTGAATAAAAATCTACGTTAGGGTATAATTTTCTTTCTACAAAATAAGGATCGCTTAAAGCTACTTCTTCTAATTTTTTAGCTATATCTAAAACAGGGTCATTTATTCCTAATTTTTCTAAAATATCGTCACAAGCCTTTTTAATGATTTTTGCTCTCGGATCAAAGTTCTTATAAACTCGGTGTCCAAACCCCATCAGCCTGAATGTGTCATTTTTATCTTTTGCTTTGTTAACCCACTTGTCAACATCGCCACCATCATTCTTTATCTTTTCAAGCATTTCAATTACCGCTTGGTTAGCACCGCCGTGTAGCGGTCCCCAAAGCGCCGAACAACCTGCAGATATAGAAGCATATAAATTACAATCAGAAGAACCAACTATTCTTACCGTAGATGCTGAACAGTTTTGTTCATGATCGGCATGTAAAATCAAAAGCTTGTTCATGGCGTCTACAACCACATCATCTATCACTACCTCTTCCGTCCGCTGACCGAAAGTCATATTCAGAAAGTTGGTTACATAATCCAATTTATTTTTGGGATAAATAACCGGATGGCCTAAAGATTTTTTGTAAATCCAAGAAACTATTGTTGCCATTTTAGCCAACAATTTGATAATTGTTAGGTCAAACTCTTCTTTTGTTGCTTGTGGATCTAAAGATTCTGGATAAAAAGCAGATAATGAACATACTAGGGATGATAGTTGCCCCATCGGGTGAGATTTTGACGGAAATCCGTCAAAAAACTTTTTCATATCCTCATGAACCAATGTATGTCGGCTAATCTGATGTTGAAAATCTTGTATCTGCGTTTGGTTTGGTAAAGAACCATAAATAAGCAAATAAGCAACTTCTAAAAAAGTTGATTTTTCTGCTAACTGTTCAATTCCGTAGCCTCTATATTTTAAAATACCTTTTTCTCCATCCAAAAACGTAATTGCACTTTTAGTAGCGCCTGTGTTTTTAAAGCCACTATCTAATGTCACATAACCTGTTTGATCTCTAAGTTTAGCTATATCTATAGCTTTTTCGTTTTCAGTACCTTCAACAATTGGTAAATTGTAAGTAATTCCGTCTAGTATAAGTTGGGCAGTTTCTGACATAAAGTAATATTTCGCTTTGCTACAAATTTAAATAATTATGTGAATAAGCAACCATCAATAACCAAATAAATAACCCCTATTTTATGTTTAAAATGGTTTTTTTAACACTATTTCAACAAAAATCGCTAATAAAAGTTTTTAAATTGAGTATATAAACAAGAATACCGGTTATTTGATTGTTATTTTGGTAATTAATATAAGGTTAAAATTAATAATAAAAAATTCGAATGTAAACACTTGGCAGAAATAAACATAATTATAGTCACTTTATAAAAAGTGCGCTTTATTTAGCAAAAAAGTGATAACAATAGCGCCAAAACAGCAAAATAAGTAAAAGGTTCCAACTAAATTGACCGATGATGTAACCGATATTTTAATGGCGTTATGCCCATGGTTTTACTAAACAATCTTGAAAAATAGTGAACATCAAAAATCCCTAATTTGTAAGATATTTCTTTTACCAAAGTGTTGCTATACTTCAAATATTCACAGGCCTTTTGAATTTTAATATCATTATAATAATTCATCGGCGAAACTCCAGTGATCCGTTTAAAAACGGAAGAAAAATGAGACACAGAAAGGTTTACATTAGCTGCAAGCTGATTTAGATTGAGGTTGTTTTCGATATTCTCTTTCATAAACTGCATACTGCTATTGATGATAAGCTGAAACTTATCCGTTTTGATACTAATATCTGCTGTAATCAACACAAAAGATGATATCAAATTTAGCAAACACATATTGATTAAAATGAGGTTCTCTTTCCCGTAGCCTTGCTCCAAAAATTTATAAATTTTATTAAAAAGCTTAACACGTTCATCATTATAAGGCAGATACCCTTTGTATGACTTGGCTGATTTAACGAACAAATCTGCTATTTCTTGAATAGCTTCGCCCTTAAAAAAAAACCAATAGATTGTCCAAGGCTTAATTTTATCTGAGTAATACGAAAACGGAGTGTTTGACGGAATCAGAAAGAAATCGCCAGGTGAGATATGAAATATTTTATGATCGATAATTGCTACACCATAACCTTTTACGCAGTAAATGAGTACGTATTCCGCTCTACCGTCATTTTCTTCGATAAATTGATATTTCGCATCCGGAAAAAAGCCGACCTTGGTAAAATAGCCATTTTTAAACGAGGGGTGTTTAGCGCAATAGCCACCTATCGCTTCTTTTGAAAGCTCAATGATACGTTGCCCTGCAAAACCTTGTTTTTTTTTTGCCATTGTAATTTGCTATTGACTGCTAAAAGCAGAAATTAAACGTAATAAAATAATCCAACATTATCATAAAATAATCTAGTTTATTATTTTACACATATGATACCTTGCTGGCATTGAATTTCGAATAAATTTATAATCAACCATTTAACCTTCATAAAACGTAAAACTATACAATGAACGATCCGCAAACTCTTGTGAAAAGCATTTTTCTTAAAACCTTTAATGAAGAGCCGTTGGTGGTTTGTTCTCCGGGTAGGGTAAACTTAATTGGCGAACACACCGATTATAACATGGGCTTTGTATTGCCTGCTGCGATAAATAAGGCTGCTTATATTGCGATTTCCAAACGCGATGATGACACTATTTTTGTGGTTGCAGCAGATTTAGATGAATCTTACACCACAGAGGTTTCAAAACTTAACTATTCAGACAAGGGCTGGCCAAATTATGTAATTTGTATTGTTGAGCAGTTACAAAAAATCAATAAACATGTGAGCGGCTTTAATGCTGTTATTTCTGGAGATGTGCCTTTGGGTGCTGGAATGTCTTCATCTGCAGCGCTAGAATGTGCAACCATTTTCGGGCTGAACGAAATTTTCGGGTTATCGCTAGAAAAGATGCAAATGGTAAAATTGGCGCAAAAGGCCGAAAACGAGTTTGTGGGTGTGAATTGTGGAATTATGGACCAGTTTGCCAGTGTTTTTGGCAAAAAAGGCCACGTGGTTAAATTAGACTGCCGTTCATTAGAATACGAATACGTTCCGTTTGAGTTAGAAGGAATTAAAATTGTATTGTTTGATTCCATGGTAAAACACTCGCTAGCATCATCAGAATATAACGTTAGAACCAGCCAGTGCAGCGAAGGAGTTTCCATTATCCAAAAGAAATATCCAGCAGTAAAAACACTACGTGATGCTACAATAGAGATGGTTGAAGAATGTTTAGCCAACGAAAGCAATGATATTTACGACAGATGTAAATACGTTGTGGAAGAAAATAACCGTTTACTAGCTGCTTGCCAAGATTTACAGCAAAATAAGATTGCTGATTTTGGACAAAAAATGTACGAAACCCATGCCGGACTAAGTGAACTTTATGAAGTGAGTTGCCCTGAGCTTGATTTTATAGTGTCATGTACCAAAAAAGAAGATGGTATTTTAGGTGCAAGAATGATGGGTGGTGGTTTTGGAGGCTGTGTAATTTCTTTAGTAAAAGAAGACCAACTTGAAGGAATTGTACAACGAATCAAAGAAGCTTATTTTAATAAAATGAACATTGGAATGAATGTTTATATCACTCAAATAGAAGATGGAACGCACATTATAAAGTAGAATAAGTTTTTATTTTGAAGAGCATCTACCCACATAAAAGATTAAACATACTAGCTGGCAACTTACGAGCTGATGGAACGGTAAATCTAAGATATACTGCTCTTATGCGTTCACTAATGATTTTTCATCTTTGTTAAAAAACATACCTGAGGGTGACCTAAATACAAAAGGACTGCTACAAGCTAAAAGTAAAAAAGGCACACTAAGACAAAGCAGAGTCCCTAAAAAAAGAGACTCTGCTTGGACAAAGATAACACTGATCTATCTGATATTCTTCTTTGCTTCGGAATTGCTGAAATTACAAACACAGCTTCCCGCAGGGTGCTTAGCTCCTATGCCTTTTACAATTCTTTTTAACTGTAAATATGAGTAGGGTCTATCGCTATTATTATTTAAAAAACTCTTCAACAAAAACTATCGGCGGTTCGGACAGTTGTTCTATTTTATCCAAATTTGTAGGAGACTTGATAACCCCATACACTTTAAAACCTTTGTAACCAGCTCCGTAAGTATAAACTGTATCTGCCACAAAGTAGTCATATGAAGCAAGATATTGTGATGCTTTTTCCTTAAAAGCCACTGTTACCGCTTCTAAAGATCTAACTGCAGCTCCCTTAGCAGTGATGGCATAGATTGCCGAATCCAGCTTGTGTACATTAAACTGAATATTGAAATACTTAACCTCTTTTTTTTTCTTAAAGCTATCAACAGCAAAGCTCTTGTTAAAAAGCTTACTTAAACCTTTACATATTTCTTTTTGCTCATTAATACCTAAGTTAAAGTAAGAAATATCTTTATCTACTCGGTTTTTCAAACTATCGGTCGCAGTAAATAATTCAAATCGAAAACTTTGCAATTCATCATAATTTTCTCTTGCTTGGGTATAATATTTAAGAACATAATCTGCGTTCTTATTGTTGTTGCCATAGTTGACAAAGGCTGTATAGCCGTTTAATTCCAATACCTTTTTTATCATCAGGTCATAATCGCCTGCCGAGTTGTTGTAAAACTCAATTCTAACGGTTTCTTGAGCGTTAGACAACAAAGAAAATAAAACGAAGAAACAAACGACGACTAGTTTTTTCATTATCTATGCATAAAATAAGTAACAAAAATAGATCTTATTTTTGTAATTGAATCAATCGACTTGGATTAGAATTCAGCAATTATTGCAAGCCAAAGCTTAACTCTGAAAATTTATTCAAATCAAAAATCGCCAAATTTAAATCCATTTTTTATCTATAAATTCGGCTTTATTTGAATTTGTATGACAGAAATATTTGTAAAATCTTTGCCTTTAAAGGATGTAATTGCGAACCTTGCAGAGGCGTTTGATACGGTTTATTTTAACCGTTGTCATGAATATCAAATTAATATTCCAGAACAATTTGGATCTGGATTTATCAGAGGAATAAATTTCGATAACGGCTTTGGACTGTTGGAGTATCGTTGTTTCTTTAAAAGCTCGCTAAAAATCCATTTTTCGGTCAATCAAACGCATCCTTTAAAGTTTATTTACTGTTCTGAAGGGGCAATCAAACACCAGTTCGAAGAAAAGAATACGCTACAAACCATAGACCAGTTCCAAACGGCAATTGTTGCAAGCACAGCCAAAAACGGGCATATTTTGATTTTCCCCAGAAACACAAACATTCATTTAAACAGCTTGGAGATTAGCAGGAAAGAGTTTAAAAAGAAAATCGACTGTGATTTAAACCATGTTGATGTAAATCTTAGAAAGCTATTTAGAGATTTAAATGCTCGTAATCTTTTTTATTATCACGGCAATTACAGCATGGCCATGTCTGATTGTATTGACCATATCAAAACTACCAGACTTGATGGTTTTACACGAAGATTGTTTTTGGAAGGCAAATCAAACGAGATTTTAAGCATCCAAATACAAGACTACCAAGACGATAGGAAAAAAGAGCCTAAACGACAGATTCTAAGAAAATCTGAATTGGGTAATATCCAAAAGGCAGCCAGCTTACTTAAACAAAACCTAAGTTCACCGTTAACCATTGCAGAACTTGCAAAAGAAATAGGTACAAATCCTAGTAAATTACAAGAGGGTTTTAGGTACACTTTCGGCCTAACGGTTAACAACTATCTAAACAAACTGCGGTTAGAGTATGCCCGCGACCAATTGATGATTGGCGAACTTAACATTAGCGAAATCTCCAACAATATTGGCATTGCCAACAAAAGTTATTTCTCCAGACTGTTCAAAGCTAAATATCAGGTAAACCCAAAAGAGTTTTCGGGAAAAATCATCAAAAACTCAAAAAAAGAACAAGCTTAATGTACTTATAGCATTTAAAAATAGTCTAAAAAAGCATTTATAAATCCTCATAATCCGGGGCATTTAATTTAGATGAAAATTATTTTTAATGCGTTTCATTTACCTTGTTGCATCCTTAACTGTTGTTTCTTTTTTATTAGCCTACGTGAGTAGCAATACAACATTGGCTAAAATTGCCCTTATTTGTTTTTGGTTGATGTTCGGCTTACTAGCTGTATTGCTGATCAGAAAAATGATTTCAAAAAAAACCATCGTGTAATATCCCCTAGCCTTATTTTTTGGTACAATTGTCAGCAAATTATCAATTACATTTTTAATGTTTTGCGCTTTAAAATTTGTAACACATAAACCTTACCTTTGCGCTAATTATGATTACAGTTTCAAATTTATCATTACGTTTTGGAAAACGTACATTGTTTGAGGACGTTAACCTCAAATTTACACAGGGAAATTGCTACGGAGTTATTGGAGCAAATGGTGCAGGGAAATCTACATTTATGAAAATATTGGCTGGAGAGGTTGACCCAACAAGCGGTTCAATCAGCTTTACTCCCGGCGAACGGATGGCGGTTTTAAACCAAAATCATTATGAATTTGATGAGTTCTCGGTTTTAGAAACCGTAATGATGGGCTGGAAAGAGCTTTACGCCATCATGAAAGAGAAAGATGCTATTTACATGAAAGAAGATTTTACGGAAGCCGACGGTTTAAGAGCTGGCGAACTGGAAAATGTTTTTGCAGAGATGGATGGCTGGAATGCAGAGAATGATGCGGCTACCTTATTGAGCAATTTAGGAATCAAAGAAGACAAGCATTATAAATTAATTAAAGATTTAGATGGTAACGAGAAAGTAAGGGTACTTTTAGCACAGGCTCTTTTCGGAAACCCTGATATTTTAATACTAGATGAGCCTACCAACGATTTAGATATTGAAACCGTAGGTTGGCTAGAGAACTTCTTAGCCGATTATCAAAATATAGTTTTGGTGGTTTCTCACGATAGGCACTTTTTAGACACCGTTTGTACGCACATTGTTGATATCGATTTCAGCAAGATGAATATCTACACGGGTAACTATAGTTTCTGGTACGAGTCGTCACAGCTGGCTTTGCGTCAACGTTCTGATCAGAACAAAAAAGCAGAAGACAAAATCAAGGAATTACAGGAGTTTATCCGTCGTTTTTCGGCAAATGCGTCAAAATCCAAGCAGGCAACATCTCGTAAAAAGGCTTTGGATAAAATCAATGTGGACGAGATCAAAGCATCAAGCCGTAAATACCCAGCAATTATGTTTAACCAAATGGGTCGCGATTTAGGCGATCAGGTTTTACAGGTTGAAAACTTAAGCAAAGTAGTTAACGGCGAAACACTTTTCAAAAACATTAGCTTTACCATTAATAAAGGAGATAAAGTAGCTTTGCTTTCGCAAAATTCTTTAGCAACTAGCGCATTACACGATATTTTAGCCGGACGTGATACTGATTATAAAGGCGAATTCAAGTGGGGTGTAACCGTGATTCCTGCAAGCTTACCGATAGATAATCATCATTATTTTGAAGGAAAAGATGACAACTTGGTAGATTGGTTGCGTGAGTATTCTAAAGATGAAAAAGACGAAACCTTTATCAGAAGCTTTTTAGGCAGAATGTTATTTTCTGGAGAAGAGGTTTTTAAAAAATCAAGTGTGCTTTCGGGAGGAGAAAAAATGCGTTGTATGTTCTCTAAAATGATGTTGGAAGCACCAAACGTTTTATTGTTTGACGAACCTACCAACCACTTAGATCTGGAATCTATTACCGCATTAAACAACGGTATGACTGATTTTAAAGGTGTTATTTTATTTACATCACGAGATCATGAATTAACAGAAACCGTTGCAAACAGAGTAATTGAAGTAACACCGAAAGGTGTTTTAGACAAGCTGATGGATTATGACGAGTATATCACTAACGCAACAGTTAAAGAACAACGTTTAGCGCTTTACGGCGAATTGGTTTAGATAAGCTAAAGGCAGAAAGCCGAAAACGAACATATATTTACTTCAAAACAAAAAAGCAAACTGAAAAGTTTGCTTTTTTGTTTTGTTGAATTATTTTAGATCTTTTTCATTCAAAAATTGAACGAATATAAACTTTGCAAATCAGCGTTCCGCTTTAAGCCTTCAGCTTACTTCACACGCTCAATGTAAGCACCAGTTGCTGTATCAACACGTACTTTATCTCCTTGGTTTACAAACATTGGCACTTTAATTTCGATACCCGTTTCAACCGTTGCGTTTTTTAAAGCATTTGTAGATGTATCTCCTTTAACTGCAGGTTCTGTGTAAACAATCTCTAACTCCACATTATTAGGTGCTTTCGCTATAATTGGCTCTTCGCTCTCCATAGAAATTAGCACATTCATTCCTTCTTTTAAAAAACGGGCAGAATCTCCGAACAACGTTTTAGGAACATTAAATTGTTCAAAGCTTACATTATCCATCACCACATAATAGTCACCGTCTTCATAAAGATATTGGTAATCGTTAGTTTCTACTCTACATATGTCTACTTCTTCATCTGTACGCATACGTAGCTCAATAATTTTCCCAGTTTTAATGCTACGCATCTTACCAGTATAAAAAGCACCACCTTTTCCAGGTGTACGATGTATCAGCTCATCAATTGTAACCAACTCGCCGTTGAAGCGAATTACGTTTCCTGTTTTTAAATCTCCAGCTTTAGCCATAATGTTATTTCTTTGGATTGCAAAAATAGATAATATCAGTTATAGTACAAACGTAAAAGACTTAAGTTATAATCCGTAATTTCAGATAGAATTTTATTTATTACCGAAAACAAACATCAAAATAGCAACATTAATATTTCTATTTCCAATAAAAGTTTTAAATACTATATTTGGAAACTTAAAAATCTACCGTAAAACAACAATTATTTAAAAGAAATGCTTTTTAACTCTTTCCAGTTTCTAATCTTTTTTATAATTGTCACCAGCCTTTACTTTACATTACCCTATAACAAACGTTGGTTTTTACTGCTGGCAGCTAGTTGCTATTTTTACATGGCATTTGTGCCGATATACATCCTCATACTAGGATTTACTATTGTTATTGACTATTACGCAGGGATATTTATAGAAAACGCTCAAGGTAAAAAAAGAAAATGGTGGCTCATTATCAGCTTAATTGCCAATATTGGCGTATTATGCATTTTTAAATATTATAATTTTTTAAATGATAACCTTGCATTTTTAATGCATGGCTTTGGTTTAAAAGATCCTATCCCATATCTAAACATTTTACTGCCTGTGGGCTTGTCTTTCCACACTTTTCAGGCCATGAGTTACACTATTGAAGTTTACCGCGGCCATCAAAAAGCAGAACGGCATTTCGGTATATATGCCTTGTACGTGATGTTTTACCCACAATTGGTTGCAGGGCCAATTGAAAGACCTCAAAACTTATTACATCAGTTTAGACAAAAGTACGATTTTGATTATGACCGTATCACCAGTGGCCTACGCTTAATGCTTTGGGGCTTATTTAAAAAAGTAGTTATCGCAGATCGTTTATCTATTATTGTAGATACGGTTTATAACAATCCGGAAGCACACCTTACCTCTAGTTTAATTATCGCTACCGTATTTTTTGCTTTCCAGATCTTTTGTGATTTTTCGGGCTATTCAGATATGGCAATTGGTGCAGCAAGGGTAATGGGCTTTACTTTGATGAAAAATTTTAATGGTCCCTACCAATCAAAAAGTGTTAATGAGTTTTGGACGCGTTGGCATATTTCCCTCTCTACTTGGTTTAAAGACTATTTATACATTCCGTTGGGCGGGAACCGAGTGGTTATACCAAGATGGTATCTAAACATATTTATCGTGTTTTTAGTGAGCGGTTTATGGCATGGCGCAAATTGGACATTTGTAATTTGGGGTGCCTTACATGGCTTCTATATCATCTTTGGCAGCGTAACAGAGAAATTCCGAAACCAGGTAAGCAAAAGACTTTTTTTAGATAAAATCCCATTACTAGCATCACTTACAACCTTTATTTTAGTGGGTATTGCCTGGATTTTTTTTAGAGCCGACAATTTGCACATCGCTATGTATATTTTAACAAATATATTCAATGGCCTGCCTCAAATGTGTAGCGACTTCATGCATGGAAATCTTGTTTTTGAATACTTAGGAACCAATAAAGCTTGGCCTATATTTTTAATCATCTTTTTAGAAACGGTACATTACCTACAAGACAAATACAATATCACCACTAAGTTTCTAAAATCGCATATGGTTTTACGATGGTTCGTTTATTTTATACTGGTGATGGTTATATTGTTAACAGGAGTTTTTGACGATAAACAATTCATTTACTTCCAATTTTAAGTTTATGCAAAAGTTTTTTATAAAATCTGCTATATTTCTTTTGCTTATTGCTGTTGTGGTATTCTATTTCGCATTTAACTTTAAGCGCAAGTACGATCTAAAAACAGATTACCTAGCTACGCTGATTGATAAAGAAGCTCGATTGAATAGCTTGGATAGTAATCGTATGATTATTGTAGGAGGTTCAAACCTTGCTTTTGGCATAAACTCCAAACTAATAGAAGAAAAACTCCCTGTAAAAGTTGCAAACTTAGGTTTACACGCAGGTTTGAGTTTAACTTTTATGCTGAACCAAGCTGCGCATCTGATGAAGAAAGGCGATGTTATCGTGTTGATTCCTGAGTATCCACTATATCTTGACGATTTTAATCCGGATATTGACCTTATCCAGTTTATGCAAGAAATAGACCCAAATACTAAAGTGTACTATCATTTTACACCCAAAGAAACTTTAGAGGGTGTTTATGAAAAGTTTAAAAAATACTTTACACCTGATGATTTTAGAGTTGACCCAGTTTTCAATAGGCAACGATTTAATATTTACGGAGATAATCTGGGACATTTAAACAAAACCCCGCCTCCAACTTTGATTGATCGTAAACCAATTAAGCCGATAGAGCTTAGCCATTCGTTACGATTGCTAAAGGACTTTGCTGAAAAGTGTAAAAAAAGTAAAGTAAGCGTTCTCATCAGTTACCCACCCTACCCTAAATCTGAGTACGTGGGTAAAAACAAAGAAAGAATTGAAGCACTAGATGTAAAATTACGAAATAACTTACCCGAGATTGAGTTTTTAGACAAGCCTAAAGCTTATATTTTTAATGATCCTTTATTTTACGACACTGTTTATCACCTTAATAAAAACGGTCGTGAAATTAGAACTAAAAAATTGATCGAAGATTTAAGAACCCACATTTACCATAACAGCACACTGCTTCATTAATCTCTATATTAATAATATCTGGATTTTAAAATACCCAATTCTTAGTGTTTTTGATAAGTTAAGGTTATGATGTTTATGCAACATTTAAACTAAAAACTGTAACAGGTATTTGCCAAAACAGACGTTAACAGCAAAGGTGCAAAAATGAAAATTGACGGTCCGTGGGCTGGATTTAAAGCGGGATTATGATTGGGTTTAGATTTAAAAAAAACAATTTAAGAAAAGAAAAATGGTCGTCTTTTCTTTTTGGCTTTCAATCCATATTACTTTAACCTAAAACAGGAGTTAAAAGCCCTAATTTTCAATCCCTATTCTAAACTATTTTACATATCTACCCAAAAATGGGTAGATATGTAAAACAAATTACCCATTTTAGAGGCAAATGCCTTTCACATGGATCTAAACGAAAAAGCAAAAGCTCAACTGTTAATAATTGAGAAGTTTTCGGAACTGTCGCCGTGTATTACTATGGTGCATAAAATAGAAGACGCTTCTATTTTATGGATGTGCAAACGAGGGCTAAAAGAGTTGGATATAGATTTAAACACGCTAACAAGTTTAGGGAAAGACGATTACTATGGCAGGTATTTTAATCCAGAAGATGCTGAAGACTATATTCCTAAAATACTTGGCTTGCTAGAAAGGAATAATGATGATGAATGTGTGTCTTATTTTCAGCAAGTTAAAATAAATGGACAAGAGGAATGGACTTGGCACATGAGCAGCACCCGCATATTTATGCGTGATCATCTTAAAAACCCCGTTCTAATAATTACCCAATCAATTCCAATTGATACCATGCACACCATGTCTTTAAAAGCGGAAAAGATCTTAGAAGAGAACAATTTTTTAAAAGCAAATATCAATACTTTTTCAAAACTCACTTCACGCGAACTTGAAATATTGAAATACCTAGCAAAAGGAGAAAGCGCTACAGATTGTGGAGAAAAATTATTTATCTCTTCGCAAACTGTGGAAACGCATCGAAAAAATATCAGAAAAAAACTAGGGACAAACTCTTTCTTTGAATTGACCAAATACGCAAGAGCTTTTGACTTGATCTAACCGTATTTATTAAATTAAAAGTCGCAAAAATGATTGGATTATTTAAAATGGGAAAATCAATAATGCATGCTGGCTCACCGTATTCATATCCCGCCATACCCTATTGATTTCGGTATATCTTTTGGCTGCTTCTAATCCTGCAAATGGATGAAGTTTTGAACTACTTTCTCTACAGGTTACAGCTAAGCTCCTACTAATCTCACTTATTGATTTTAAGGTATCTTCAGTAATCTTATGCTTGGCTACCAACTGTTCCCAAGATTTTTCAATGATGTTATAAAACTCCATTTTTAGGTTCAAAATATCTTGAAGCGCATTAGCCCGTAATTCTTTGTAATAGTTTAAATGTAGCGCATCATATTTACGTTTTTCATTTCTTATCCAAAAACAATCATCAACCAGGTCAATAAAATGCAAGGTAATACCCAGCACATTCGTTGCTAATGTAGCTTCTGCCAACTGTAAAAACGGGTACTTAAACACCGGATCTGGCAAAGTGGTTTGCTCTGGCAAAATCTCAAAACTCCTATTTAATGGTACTTTTTTCGCTTTCACTTCAAAAGCGTGGCTAGCGGTAGCTACCATTCCCATATAACTCCAACCATCTAAAATCTCAACCTCATTCCTTTTCAACAGAAACGCTTTAATTAAAGGGTTTCCACTTTTACTGTAAACAGGCTGCCCATTCTCCAAAATTTGGCAATTGGCTGTTAAATGGGTGGCATGGAGTGCACCGCTGGCGTAGGTCCAGTTTCCGTTTATCAAGTATCCCTCACCTATCTTATCTGCTGTACCGCCAACAAAACCGCTACCGGCAAAGCAAACTTTTGGATCTTTGAATACCTCTGTTGCTAAATCGGGATCTAAAAAGCCAACAAACCAGGCTGCGCCGGCGCAAAGTGTTACCGTCCATCCTAAACTACCATCTTTTTTAGCCAGTTTTTCTTCCACTGCTAAAGCTTGAGGCATAGTTAAGCCTAAGCCGTTCAAATATTTTGGAACAAATAACTTAAACCATTTTTCTTCATAAATAACAGCTAACAATTCGGCAGGTAGTTGCGCTATTTCTTCTGCTTTTTGAGCCAATTGGCTAGTTATCTTTTCTAAGGAGCTTTCCATTCTATTTACAGATTACAACGTTTGAGTGCCTAAATGTGTTTTCTGTTTCAATATTTTTTTCCAATCCAAGTAACCAAAAATTGCAACTACAAATAAAAATATGGTGAGCAGTGCAAACATCACCAAGTTTTTATGGAACAGTAAAGGTATGGCTACCAAATTTGAAATGTTTAACCAAATCCAATTTTCGAGCTTCCGTTTAGCTAAAAGCCACATACCCGCCCAAGCGGTTGACGAAACAAAAGAATCCATTATCGGTACGTCAGAATCGGTGAAGTTTTTTAAGATGATGTACAGAAATCCCCATCCTAAAAAAGCGATGCTCAACGTAATAACAACCTCTTTTTTAGAGCTCTTAGTGATTGAACTGGCAGCAGATTTACTTCGTGAGTTCCAAACTGCCCAACCATAAATACTCATCACCAAATAATACATACTTAGCGCAGTTTCTGCGTAAAGCTTAGCTTCTATCAATAAAAATGCAGAAGTTACAATAGAAATAATTCCGGCCGGATAAAGCAAAATTTTGTTCTTACGGGCCAACAAAACCTCGGTTACACCAAAAAGCACCGCCACCCACTCCAGCCATCCGGTGGCTAAGATCTGACTCACTAATAAATTAAACCATTCTGAAATGTTCATTTGAAAAAATATTAAAATATTAATCCAAACAAGGGAGAAAAAATTCTCTTTTACCTATTTCCCTACGCCGGCATTATCCGGATCAGGTGCTTTCTAAAGTTAAAAGTGGAAAGCTAAAAGTTAAAAACTAAATGCTTTAACTTTATACTTTTGACTTTATACTTCAAAAATGGGTATGTTCTCAGCCCGAAAATTTAGGGCACCCCTATTTGATGCGTCAAAGATAATAGAATTTAAGATATTAGGGTACAAAAACATAAACGTATCTTAAAACAACCATTCAGAATGTGCAAATTAAAAAGATAGCACATTCTTTGTTAAAACGTTATCGAATGCAATTATTGAAAAATAAAAATCTAAAAAGAACCTTTTCTGTATTACGGCAAGCTACGGTAAACCTGGTGAATAATGACCCCTTGCGGATTGCTGCGTCCACAGCTTTTTTTGGGACGTTTGCAATCCCAGCTATTTTAGTGGTAATACTGCAGATTTTCGGAACGTTTTTAAACCGCCGGAAGTTCGGTGGCAACATCATTGATAAACTAACCACCATTATTGGAAACAATAGTGCCGAGGAAATCCGTCATATACTGTTGAATTTAATGCATTTAGGCAACAATTGGTTCTTCGCTATTTTGATGTTTGTATTTCTGCTTTTTGTTTCAACCACACTTTTTATCATCATCAGAAACTCCATTAATCAACTTTGGTGTATTCGCCTGAACGAGAATTCGGGGTTTTATTTCAATTTAAAACAACGGTTGAAATCTTTGGGAATTATTACTATGGGAGGCATTTTGTTGTTTATTGCATTTGCTTTTGAAGGGGTTCGTTTGTTTTTAGAGAACAAACTACACAGCACAATCCCAATATTAAATGGTTTTATCAATGAGGTGGTGTTTTTTATGACCACAACGTTATGGTTCTGCATTGCCTTTAGGTTTACCGGAAACGGGCGACCTGTTTGGAAAGCCGTGATTCTGAGTTCTGTTTTTACTGGCGTTTTGTTAACGGTTGGTAAACTGGTTATGCGCACCCTGTTACTCAATTCCAACATCAGCGAAATTTACGGTACATCAGGTGCGATTTTATTGGTGATGCTGTTCATTTTCTATTCTTCATTTATCTTCTATTATGGTGTCTCTTTAGTTGATGCCATCAGCAATAAGCTAAAAAAACCAATTGAGGCAAGTAGTCACGCCCATAAATTTAGAACAGAAGCTATTGATCTGGAAGAATAGTTTTTTTAATCACCTAAAACACAAAACGTAATCCCTAATAATTACAATAGCTTGCTATATTTGCGCACATGAGAAAACTAAAGCTTGATGAGCTTAATAGACCAACAATCGAAGAATTTCAGACTCAAGAAAAGCTACCGGTAGTTGTAGTTTTAGATAACGTAAGAAGTTTACACAACGTAGGTTCTGCATTTAGAACGGCCGACGGTTTTGCAGTTGAAGCCATTTATTTATGCGGAATAACGGCACAACCGCCACACCGGGAAATTGAAAAAACCGCTTTGGGGGCAACACAATCCATTGCATGGGAATATTTTGAGAATAGCTTAGCTGCGGTAGAAAAACTAAAAGCAAACAACTATCAGATTGTAGCGATTGAGCAAGCTGAAAACAGCGTGAGTTTATTAGATTTTAATCCTGAGAAAGAAAAAAAATACGCTTTCTTTTTTGGAAACGAGGTTAACGGCGTAAGCGAAGAGGTGATGCAAAATATTGATACTTGCTTAGAAATACCTCAGTTTGGCACTAAGCATTCCTTTAATATTGTGATCAGCACAGGCATTGTGCTTTGGGATTTCTTCAGCAAATTCACTAAGTAACATTTTCATCAATTTCACCTATTCAGCTTTCCGCAATACAAGTGTCCCCCCGCCAGCCGGCGGACGGGGGTTGGGGTGGTTAACACTCAAAGCAGGTAAAGAAAAAAATTAAATGACCTGCACTTATCTCAGGTTTTTTATATTTGTTTATAATCAATACATAAAAAATAATGGCTAAGAAAAAAGAAGATACAAAAGACCATAAACACGTTTCAGTTGTTAATAAAAAGTCCTTATCGTTTTTAGAGAAATATATCAATAACCCATCTCCAACTGGTTTTGAGTGGGAAGGTCAAAAACTTTGGTTAGAATATATTAAGCCTTATGTTGACGAAACTTTTGTAGACAATTACGGAACTGCAGTTGGTGTAATCAACCCAAAGGCAAAATACAAAGTAGTTATTGAGGCGCATGCTGATGAAATATCGTGGTTCGTAAATTACATTACCAGCGATGGTTTAATTTATGTGATTAGAAACGGCGGTTCTGACCATCAGATTGCACCATCAAAACGCGTAATTATCCATACAGATAATGGTCCTGTTACCGCTGTTTTCGGATGGCCAGCAATACATACCCGCCACGGTGGTGAGAAAGAAGAAACGCCACAATTAAAAAATATATTTCTGGATTGCGGTTGCACCAGCAAAGAAGAAGTGGAAAAACTGGGCGTTCATGTAGGTTGCGTAATTACTTACGAAGACCAATTTATGATTTTAAACGACAGGTACTACGTTGGTAGAGCCTTAGACAACCGAGCAGGTGGTTTTATGATTGCCGAAGTTGCCCGTTTACTTAAAGAAAATAAGCAGAAACTAGATTTTGGACTATACATTGTTAACGCTGTACAAGAAGAAATTGGTTTGCGTGGTGCCGAAATGATTGCACACCGTATCAAACCTGATGTAGCGATTATTACCGACGTAACCCACGACACCACCACTCCGATGATCAATAAAATCACCCAAGGTGACTTGGCCTGTGGTAAAGGTCCGGTAGTTTCTTATGCCCCAGCGGTTCAGGTTAATTTGAACAAGTTATTGGTAGCAACTGCCGAAAAGAACAACATCCCGTTTCAAAGACAAGCTTCCTCACGCTCAACCGGAACCGATACTGATGCTTTTGCTTACTCAAATGAAGGTGTGGTATCCGCACTAATTTCTTTACCCTTACGTTATATGCACACCACGGTAGAAATGATCCATAAAGAAGATGTTGACAATGTGATCAGCTTAATTTATCATTCTTTGTTGGCTATAAAAAAAGATCAGGACTTTAAATACATCAAATAAAACCAATGGGGTTTAACCTTAAAAAACTTGGGTACTATACCCTTTTTGCACTTTTAATAGCACATTCAAATTGGTCTTTAGCACAGGAGGGTTCTGGTTATCAGAAACCTCCGAAAGACCTCGTTGATATTGTTGAAGCATCTAACTCAAAAGCTGTAATCGTTAGTGGGAGCGGAAATTTCATGCTTATTTTAGAAAGTGAAGGTTACCCATCGATAACGGAAATATCAAAACCCCTTGTAAAGCTGGCTGGTTTACGGGTCGACCCTGAAAATCGCAGCAATGCCAAATCAAGTTATTACACCAACCTAACCGTAAAAAATCTTAGAACTAGCGACGAATTTGAACTTTCGGGTATTCCAAAGAATTCCAAAATAAAGGATTTCAGCTTTTCGCCTGATGAAAAAATGGTAGCATTTAGTGTTACTACAGAGTACCAGATACAGCTATGGATTGGTGATTTAGCATCTAAAACCGCGAGAAGATTAGCAGATGTGACACTGAATGACATTTACGGCACACTGTATAAATGGGCACCAGACGGAAATGCCATTTTGGCGAACTGTATAGCAGATCAAAAACCTTTACAAAACTTAAGCGCTGTTGAAAACGGACCAAATATTAGCCAATCGACTGGAGAAGCAGCGCCAAACCGTACTTACCAAGATTTATTAAAAAACGCGAACGACGAACTAGCTTTCGAATACTACCTCACCTCGCAACTAAAACTGGTTTATCTTAACGGGCAAAACATTAATTTCAGCCGACCAGAAATCTACAAAAACTTTGATTTTTCGCCCGATGGCGATTTGGTCATGCTTTCGATAATTCAAAAGCCCTACTCCTATTTAGTACCTATTTCTTATTTTGCTTACAAAGTAGAGCTTAGAGATAAATATGGAAAATTAACACGTGAACTGGCTAAAGTTCCGTTAGCTGATAATTTACCACAAGGCTTTGATGCCGTGGTTAAAGGGCCGAGAGCTTTTGCTTGGCGAGCTGATAAACCACAAACTGTTTTTTGGGCAGAAGCGCAAGACGGTGGCGATCCAAACAACAGAACAACAATTAGAGATATACTTTATACGCAAGAAGCGGGAAGCAACAACAGGAGAAAATTGGCCGACTGTTACCTGCGTTTTGATTCTATAGATTGGGGCGACGATCAAATAGCCTTGATTACCGAACGTTGGTGGAAAACCCGCGGAGAAAGACGCGTTTTTATAAAACCTGGAAATGCTAACTACCGTGTAAACCTTTGGGATAGGTATTCTGAAGACGCTTACTCGGATCCGGGAGAGTTTGTAAAAACAAGAAACCAGTATAACCGCAACGTTTTATTGCTGGAATACAATGTAATTAGACGAGCTGCCGACCCAAATAATGTAAATATATTTTCAATTTCTCAAGGCGCATCTCCACAGGGCGACAGGCCTTTTCTATTGCAGTTTAACGTAAAAACAAAAGTTACCGATACGCTTTTCCGTTCGAGAGCACCTTTTTACGAACTCCCAATCTTTTATGATAATAAAGACAATTTAGTGATCAGCAGAGAATCGGCAATAGAACCAAGAAATTATTTCAACCTAGATTTTAGAAAAGGAAAAACGCAGCAGCTAACTTTTTTCAAAAATCCATACCCTCAACTTTTCGGCATCATCAAGCAAAAGCTTACCTACACCAGATCCGATAAATTAAGTTTGAGCGCCATGCTGTACCTTCCGCAAGGTTACACACCTGCACAAGGAAGGTTGCCTGTTTTAATGTGGGCTTATCCTCGCGAATTTAAAACGGCTAACGCAGCAGGACAGGTAAAAGGCTCTCCTTATCGTTTTAATACCATTTCTTGGGCTTCCCCTTTGTATTGGGTAACGCAAGGTTACGCCGTTATGGATAACGTAGATATGCCAATTGTGGGCGAAAGTAACGATCAACCAAACGATACTTTTATTGAACAACTTACTGAAAATGCGGAAGCCGCAGTGAACAAAATTGTTGCTATGGGTATCGGCGATCCAAAAAGAATAGCCGTTGGTGGTCACTCGTACGGTGCTTTTATGACGGCAAACCTATTAGCGCATACCAAGCTTTTTGCTGCAGGCATTGCAAGAAGTGGTGCTTACAACAGAAGCCTTACTCCTTTCGGTTTTCAAGCCGAGGAAAGAAGCTACTGGCAAGCACCAAATGTTTACAATAAAATGTCGCCTTTTGCTTACGCTGATAAAGTTAAAACTCCATTATTATTGATCCATGGCGAAGCAGATGATAATTCGGGAACTTTCCCTATGCAAAGTGAGCGGTTCTACAGTGCGTTAAAAGGATTTGGCGCCACCTCAAGATTAGTGCTGTTACCTTCCGAAGCGCACTCTTACCGAGCTAAAGAATCTATATTACACATGCTTTGGGAGATGAATACTTGGTTAGACACTTATGTTAAAAACAAAAAGTAAATTTTATTAGCTTAGCGTTATGGCACACGATCCTAATTTATTTGCAGACAAGATTATCAAATCATATACAACATCCGGAGCTTCCATTTATTTAGGTGCTGGAATTTTAGATGGAGAAATTATTGCGGAAGCAGAAGTTAACCTCCCGTTGAAGATGATGAACCGCCACGGTTTAATTGCTGGCGCAACAGGTACCGGTAAAACAAGAACCCTACAACTTATTGCCGAACAGCTCTCAGAAGCTGGCGTTCCAGTATTTATGTTGGATGTAAAAGGCGACTTATCTGGTTTAAATCAAGCTGGGCAAACCAACGCAAAACTCGAAGAACGTGGAGAAGCATTAAAAAAACCTTTCTCGCCAAACGGTTTTCCGGTTGAGCTATATTCCTTGAGCGGAAAGCTGGGCGCAACCATGCGAGCCACCGTTACAGAATTTGGTCCGGTTTTGTTAGGTAAGATCTTAGATCTTAACGACACCCAAACTGGTGTTTTAGCGGCGATCTTTAAATATGCCGATGATAACAAAATGGCCATCATTGATCTTAATGATTTAAAAAAATTATTAAGTTATTTATCTGAAGGCGACGGCGCTGCTGAAATTAAAAGTGACTACGGCAAAATATCATCATCTACCGCCGGAACAGTATTACGCAAAATTGTGGCAGTTGAACAACAAGGTTTAGGTGCTGTTTTTGGCGAACGCTCATTTGATACCGAAGATCTATTTCAAAAAATTGACGGCAAAGGCGTAATAAGCCTGTTGAATATTGCAGATGTGCAGGATCAACCAGCCTTATATTCTACCTTTTTATTAAGTCTGCTGGCAGAACTTTTTTACAGTTTACCAGAAGCCGGCGATTTAGACAAACCAAAACTGGTTTTCTTCTTTGATGAAGCCCACCTCCTATTCAATAATGCATCAAAAGCTTTTTTAGAGCAAATTGAACAGGTAATCAGACTCATCAGATCAAAAGGTGTAGGTGTTTTCTTTTGTACCCAAGCCGCAACGGATATCCCCGAAAGTGTTTTAGGACAGCTAGGAAACAGAGTACAGCATGCTTTAAGAGCTTTTACACCAAACGACGTTGATGCACTCAGAAAAACAGTAAAAACATATCCCAAATCTAGCTTTTACCAAATTGATGAAATAATAACAGGCTTAGGCACAGGCCAAGCATTAATCACGGTACTTAACGAAAAAGGAATTCCAACTGAGGTAGTAGCCACACATCTTACACCGCCGAGAGCAGTAATGGGACCTATGGCTAACATAGATTGCGAAAAATTGATGCAGTCTTCTGACTTGTACAAAAAGTACCAGGAAACCTTAGATCCTGAAAGTGCTTTTGAGATTCTGAATGCAAGGGTACAGCAAAAAATGGAGGAAAAACAAGCAGAAATAGCTGTTGCGCCAAAAACAACATCGCAACGAGCAGAAAAAAGCATGGTTGAACAGGCATTAAATGCACCAATAACCCGCCAAATAGGTCGTGAAATTGTAAGAGGAATCTTTGGCATGATTACCGGCAAAAAACCGCGAACCAGCAGAAGTGGTGGCTTGTTTGGATTTTAAAGCCAGTCGTCTAACAACCAAACCACCTAACAAACGAACCACCTAACAACCGAACTAACAAACGAATCAACTAAAAAATTAACAAACTAAATAACTTATAACATGAAAAAACCTACTTTACTAATTCTTGCTGCAGGAATGGCAAGCAGATATGGAAGTATGAAACAGATTGACGGTTTTGGACCTAACGGCGAAACCATCATTGACTACTCAATTTACGACGCTATAAATGCTGGATTTGGAAAAATCACTTTCATCATTAAAGAAGAGTTTTTAGAAAACTTCAAAGCGATTTTCGATGCTAAATTGGCTGGCAAAGTTGAAACAGATTATGTTTTCCAAACTTTTGACCTTAAAAAGTATGGTATAGACAAAGAAATTGAAAGAGCTAAACCTTGGGGAACGGGTCACGCTATTTTAGAAGCTCAAAATCAGATTCACGAGCCTTTCTGCGTAATTAATGCCGATGATTACTACGGTTACGAAGCTTTTAAAAGCATGGTTGATTTTTTAACCACCGAAGCTTCCGAAAATAAATATAGTATTGTAGGTTATAAAATTGGTAATACTTTATCAGCGAACGGTTCTGTATCTCGTGGTGTTTGTAAAACAGATGCTAGCGGAAACATGACAGAAATTACAGAACGTACTAAAGTGTACCCAAAAGATGGTGGTATTGTTTTCGAAGAGAATGGCACAGAAACTCCTTTAGATGCTTCAACTCCGGTTTCTATGAATTTTTGGGGCTTTACACCAGAAGTGTTTAAAACCACAGAAAAACTTTTTGTTGATTTTGTAGCCAATAATGAGAATGATCCAAAGTCGGAATTTTTTATTCCTTTAATTGCCGATTACCTGATCAAAAACAATATTGCAAGCTTTAAAGTAATCCCAACGGATGCAAAGTGGTTTGGTGTTACTTACAAAGAGGACAAAGAAATTGTACAGGAAAACATCAACAAATTGGTTCAAGAAGGGGTTTACCCTGCAAAACTTTGGTAATTTGTATTGTATTTAATACTATCAGAAAAGACCTAGCCTAATCGCTAGGTCTTTTTTTGTTCCATTAAACACTGATTTACAAGTATTTGAAAATAATTATTTCTATAATTAAGGTTTGGCGCAATTATGACTGTATGGGTATTAAAATAAAACAAAATAATTATTATGAAAACAATATTAAAACAAGGTATAATGTTGCTAGGAGCAGTTGCTATGACAACATATGCTAGCGCACAAGACAATACTGCCACACCAGAACCATTCGCAAAAGGCGCTTACAGAACATGGTCATTCGGCGTAATTGGTGGCGTAATGACTCCATCTGTATTTATCGGTGGAAAAAACGATTTCTCTAATTCTGAACTTGGAGCAGGTTACGGTGGATACTTAAAAAAACAACTTACGCACAACTTCGGTATCCAGGGAGATTTCTTTAGGGGTACGCTTAAGGCTGATAATTCAACAGGTACTGCACCAGTTGGCTCTCCTTACAAAAGCTTTGAGACCGAAATAAAATGGGGCGGTACCTTAAGTGCGGTATACAACATCGCTAACTTCAATATCTTAAGCCGTCAAAGTTATGTAACTCCTTACATTTCTGCAGGTGCAGGCTTAATGGGTTACCGACCAACAACTACAGATTTAGCAAACGCTGAATCAACGTTGAATGGCGGAGAGAACATCCACGAATTGGTAGTTCCCGTTGGTGTGGGTTTGAAATTTATGGTTGCTAGAGGTGTAAATATTGACCTTGGTTACAAAATGAATTTTGTAGATACTGATAATTTAGATGGCTACAGAAGAGGAGAATCAGCCGATAAGTTTTCTTACGGATACGCAGGTTTAGAGTTTGCTTTAGGAAACAAAGCAAAACCACAATTAGCGTTCGCGAATCCTGCAGCAATATTAGAAAAAAACTACATTGCTAAATATGACGCTTTAAAAGCTGAACTCGATGCTAACAAGAACGATCCTGCAATGGCCGACAAAGTAAACAAACTTTCTAGTGATGCAGACGGCGACGGTGTTTCTGATTTTTATGATAAATGCCCAAATACGCCAGCAGGTGTTGCAGTTGATGGTGCAGGTTGTCCGCTTCCAGTAAGTAAAACAATTGTACAAAAACCTGTTACCTACATTATCTCTGAAGAAGATAAAAAAGTAGTTGCAGATGCAATTAAAAACTTAGAATTCGATCTTGCAAAAGCGACAATCAGATCTACATCTTTTGCTACGTTAGACAAAGTTGCTGACTTAATTTCATCTAAAAACTTAAGCTTAAAATTAGCTGGTCATACAGATAGTCAAGGAAGTGATGCTTACAACATGAAGCTTTCTAAAGAAAGAGCAGAATCTGTTAAAGCTTATTTGGTAAGTAAAGGTGTAAACGCTTCTAGAATTGAAGCTACTGGTTACGGCGAAAGCCAGCCAATTGACACTAATGCTACCGCAAAAGGTCGTCAAAACAACAGAAGAGTTGAATTTACCTTATTTAACTAAGGTTAGTTTTAACTCTTATAAAAAGCTACTTCAGTTTTCTGAAGTAGCTTTTTTGTTTTAAGGGAATTTCGTCTTATCATTCAGCGCTATTTTTAAGATAGCTTTTTTTATCCCCACGCCGTCATTTCGAGGAACAAGAAACGCCGCTAGTGCGAGCTTGCAGCTCGTTCTTTTTTTACTTCTTATACCAAGTCTATCTCTAAAACATTGAAGGAACGAGCTGCAAGCTCGCACCAGCGAGAGTTTAAGCTACGGGTTACGGCGAAAGCCAGCCAATTGACACTAATAGCTACCGCAAAAGGTCGTCAAAACAACAGAAGAGTTGAATTTACCTTATTTAACTAAGGTTAGTTTTAACTCTTATAAAAAGCTACTTCAGTTTTCTGAAGTAGCTTTTTTGTTTTAAGGGAGTTTCGTCTTATCATTCAGCGCTATTTTTAAGATAGCTTTTTTTATCCCCACGCCGTCATTTCGAGGAACAAGAAACTTTAGTACACGCCGCTAGTGCGAGCTTGCAGCTCGTTCTTTTTTTAATTCTTATACCAAGTCTATCTCTAAAACATTGAAGGAACGAGCTGCGAGCTCGCACCAGCGAGAGGAAAACATTAACCTGCTCCGTTAGGAGCTACCGCTTTGTAACCTCTGCTGCTATATAGGTATTGTGCTTCGTAGAAGCTACCCTTTTGCAGTTTTTTACCGACAAAGTGCTTTGGATAGTTCCCCCATTAGCGCAAGTCTTAGCGGGCTGGTTTGTGCCAAAGCCTGACTTGTGCTTTTTCAACCCCAACACTATTTGCCTTCACTCGGAAGAATGAGCTAAATTCCAGGTATATATTTTATTGTAATACATCTATTTCTATTAACCCTTTACCTTCCTGATAATCTTTCGCACTGCTATATAAATAATCCTCTGCTTTTTCAACTATACCAGCATCTACCGGGTTATTGTGCAGATAATCCAGTCTTTGTTCAAACATTTCAGTATGTGTGTCTAATTCTATAAGGTGGTTATCGCCGCTAGTGCGAGCTTGAAGCTCGTTCTTTTTTTACTTCTTTATACCAAGTCTATCTCTAAAACATTGAAGGAACGAGCTGCAAGCTCGCACCAGCGAGGGCTTTTCTTTATTCTAAATCTTTTTTTACGCATTAATCGCTTTGGTTAATAGGTATCGTCCTAAAATAAGTTAACAGTTTAGTCGATTAACTCTGTTATACGTTTACATTATTAAAGCATAAATCACCGACTTCTCTTTTTCCAACGTTCATAAGACTTGCGCTAGATGAGGCTCCATTACAAAACCTCTGTTGCACTAAAAAACCCAATCAGTTATATAAGAAACTGATTGGGTTTGATAAAAGGAATGAGCTATTTTATTTAGGGCAAATTACCTTAAATTCTGTTCTTCTGTTTAATTGATGCTGTGCTTCTTCACAGTCCACACCATCAGCACATTCATTTAATAGTTTGCTTTCTCCATAACCTTTACCAGCTATTCTGCTTTTTTCTATACCTTGAGAAATGATATAAGCTACTGAAGCATTTGCTCTTTTTTGTGATAAAGTTAGGTTGTATTTCGCACTTCCTCTACTATCTGTATGCGAACCTAATTCTACTTTAACCAATGAATTGTCTTGCATAAAGCGCACTAACTTGTTCAATTCTTTTTTAGCATCTTCCCTAATCACGAACTTATCCAAATCGAACAAAATGTTTTTAAGGTTAATGGCTTTGCCACAATCCGTTTCTTCAGCACAAATTTCAAGTTTCACAAAAAGTGATTTATCTCTGTTATAATTTGATGCCGTAATCTCTTCAATTTGAGAGAAGTAGTTGTCTTTTTTGCTGTACAATTTATAAACTCCAGCTTCTGGCATTTGAAACTTAAAATTACCTTCACTATCTGATAAGGTAGATTTTCTAAAGGCTTTATCGTTGTTTTCTAAAATCACGTTGGTTCCAGTTAAGAAAGTACTGGTGTTGCACATAAACACTTTCCCGGTAACTATAAAGTTCCTGTCGGTATATAAAATTTCTTTTCTTAATGTTTCTCCGTTTTTAAAATCGCCTGTTTTTGCCGAGGCACTGTCTAGCGCAACTGTATTTAAAATACCAGCGATCGAATAATCATCTGCAAGGATATCTTTAAAGGAAACAGCTCCAAAAGCATCCGTTTTACCGGTTTTTAAAACTTCGCCCTTGCTATTTTTTAAAGCTACATCCGTATTTGGTAAAACCTCTTTGGTGTATTTATCTTTGGCTGTTATTTGCAGATTGTATCTTTGTACAATTGGGGTAGTGACTACCGTTTTAGTTTCTACAATTGGTTTTTGTTTTTTAGGCATTATCCGATAAGTTAAGCCAGCAAATACACCTACAGATGATAATTTTATTTTTTCTCTTTGGTTGGTGCCCTGCCCATCATAAACTCTACTGATTGATTCGGTTTTGAAATTTGAAAAGATTGGGTTTCCCTCGTTGATATCTGGGTTTTGGATAGTTCCCATTGCTCCATAGTATAACCCGCCATTCGTATTATTTGCGAGGTAGCCGTTATCAATTAGCAATTGGTTTTTTTGAGATTCATTCACTCCAAAATGATTCATGTAATAAGCGCCAACATTAATCCCTAAGCTGTTGGTAAAGAAATAATTAAATCTAGCTTGTGCTTTGCCGGTCAATGCTTTTTCATTATCGAAACCCGAATGATAGGTTAAAGGTACATTTTGAGGGGTCAAGGTTGAATTTTTGCCTTCTACCAAAATCTCGCCTCCATTAATAAGCGCCATACCTCCCAAAAGGGCGAGTTCTGCGGTAAGCTTATTATTTTTACTCTGGAGCTTAAATGATGGACCAACTCCAGCAAACATTCTGGTTAGTGTGGTTCTTTGGGTAACTACATCTAACGGATAATTTGTAAGACCATTAGGTCCGGTTGTATAATAACTCGTAGAATCACCAATATTCGTAACGGGTTTATTTTGGATATAATCAAAATCTGCTTGTATACCAATCCATTTCCAATAATGATTGACAGATATACCGCCCATTAAACCACCTTTGTAATCTATGTATTGAAAATCTTCTTGAAAAAGAGGGAAGTCATAACCGCCCCTTGCAGAGATTTGCCAGTACGATTTTTGATCTGCTACTGTGTTCACCACTTTACTTTGCGCATTGGCTTGATAGTTAAAAGCAATAGCCACTAATAATGAGAATATATTTTTTAAGGCTTTCATAAGATTTAATTTTAATGTTGATATTAAGTTCTTTGCTATATATCAACTGATCTTATAAATTGTTACCCCATCAAAGCGCTTGTTTCTTGGTAACCTTGCTTCAAAGCATAAATCTTAGGTTCGCCAAATGGGTATTGTAGTACCTCAGCTACGCTATTGAATCTGGAGAGATGCTTCGCTGAACTCTCTAACACAGCTGGTTAGTAGTTTCTCCATAATGCCACAGAACCCGCTTTTTTTCCAAACGCCTGTTAGCGGTTCGTTGTTTTTCTTCATTCAATTTCATTTAGATAATGTCCAACCTCTATCATTACGTTGTCATAGGTGAAGTAGAACCCAAAACTATCTCTTATTTTTCTTGGCTCTTGTCCAACTGCAACGCCACCGCTTTTAAGTTTTTCATACGTTTCAGTCACAGAGTTTGTGTCGTCTAGCATAAAACCTATATGAAAAGCGTCAGGGTAATTCACTTGTCCGTCTTTATTTTTCATTATAACAAGTGTAAAGTCGTCTGCACCTTTTAAAACTGCAACAATATTGTCTCCCTTTATGTCGGTACATTTGAAATTGAAATATGTTTCAAAAATAATTATTGCGTCTGCAACATTTGAAACAACTAAATTGATGTGATTGAGCTTCATTGTCTATTTTCCGATATTATTATTTCTTTTCGTCTATTTGACATTCTAGTGCTTGTCTGTTACAATGACCGCTAACGATTGGCGGGTTTGCGAAGTTGCGGGAGATTACCCCGAGAACAACTTTCTGCCCGCACCAATTTAAATAAAAAAAGTTGAAGAAAGTATCAGCACTTCGTCCGCGATTTTGCAAACCTGTGGTTAGCGGTTGGCTTTTTTTAGCTTTTCAATAATAGGATTCATTAGTCTTAACAAATCGTCGTTCGGTATCATATTATATAATGTAATGTCGCCAATAAAACCTTGATTTTCGTTTGTCAGTTTTGTTATCCCAATGAGGATTCCATTCTTTTTCGTTGGGTGTATATGTTTATTGCAAATCAAACTTACAACTTGTGAATCATCCTCAAATGCGATATTATTCAGTCCATCCAGTACGGTCTTTGCCAAGTTGTCAACGTCAACCGATTTAAATCTTTTTTCTGTTACAGAAATACTAATTATAACTTCAACATGCGAAGGCTTTTTAAAAATTTGTCCTTCGGGAAAGTGTTCTTTAGCTATTTTGCTTAGCAAAGTGTGAAAATCTTTAATTGTATTATTATTGGGTTTTCTTGAATAGATATTATTTAATATTTGTTCTGTCCCATCTTTGTTAACTTGCCATGCATTTAATGGTTTATACGCATCTTGTTTTGTTGGTACAGGAGGTAGGTCATAAATCCTAATTAAAACGTCAACTTTAGGATTTTTTTCTAGTCTGTAGGAGGGTTTATTAATTTGTTCATTATTCATAAAATTAACGATTGAAAATGTATAGATATTCTGGGTTTAAGCTTATTGCCAACGGTTGGCGCATTTGTGCAGGAACGGCATTGCTTGCAGAACCTATGTCGTACCTCATAAAACTAAATAATTAACAAAAAACCTAAGTTGAACCACCGTCGGCCATTTTTGAGTAGGAATTTGCTGTTTGCGGTTAGGCATTTATTTTCGAATCATAATAGTGAAAAAACTTTTATTCAATTCTCCATCTAAATCTAAATCGCATATAATTACGCCAGATAATTTGTTGTTTTTTTCTCGTATATACAGTTCAGATGTGATAGACTTTTCTCTTAGGTCTCCTTTTTTTCTTAAAACTGGTTTCTGGATATATCTTTTCTCAGAGAAATTAAGCTCGCTTAAGACATTTTTAATAGATTCTCTAAATTCAATTGGGCATTCTATTTCCACAGATACACAATTACTTTCGATACCGTCTTCCAAGATGAACCTCTTTTTGAGAAATTTTTCTCCAACATCAATAATATTATTAGAAATGAATTCAATTTTGCAATTCGAACATTGACCAGACGCCACAAGAAGGTTTTGGTCTAAATACAGGTTTTCATTATCAAGAATCAGTTTTAAGATTTCTAGATTAGGTATTCCTATCATCAAATTGTATTTTCTAATATTTTCTATCAGATTGCCATTAAAACTATTTAAACCATCTTTTAGACTGCTTTTTAATTCTTTAGCTTTTAAGGGCTCATTGTTTATTAAATATGCTAAATATAGAATGCTGGCTGAAAAAGATAATTTGGAGTTTTTTTCATAATTGAATTTAAAAGCTTCGAGTGCCAATTTTTTTTCATTAATAGCTAAATAATTCCAGCCTAAAAGTTCTGTTGTAAATATTGCCTTATTATATTTTTTAATTACCTCTTTACAAATTTTTATAGACTCAACATAGTTCTTGTTATCATTTAGCTCTATCGCCTTGTTAAAATCTTCAGATAAGTATTCAGATTTATTTGTAGAACTGTAACTTTCAGAATAATAGACATCAGGTTCTATATAACCTGCTTCTCCAGTCCAGGGATTGATGTTGGGCTTTGTAGAGTAATTATCTCTATTAGTTTGGTTATTATTCGTCTTGTAATAACCCCTGACATATATTCCATCTGCTCTAATATGTCCCTTAACATAATGATAATTTGGATTTACTTGACCAACACAATCAAAGCATACAATAAGTAAAATAATTAAATATATAATTTTGTCCTTCATTAGAGTTGTTTTAAGCTTACCGCTAACTTACATATATGTGCAGCTCAGTCAGACATATACAACACACCCTTGTTGTATACAACCAATCCACCATCCACCTATATCTTTTTAAATGTATAAAATTTATCGCTCAAATCATCTTAAATTTTACGTTTTATAAATTTTTGTTCTTTTAAAGATTCATAGTTACATAAAAACGCCTATTACTTAAACAGGCGCACATTGCCATGTTTTATTTCTTTAAACGTAAAAAAACTGTAACAAAAATTTTGATAATTCGTAACAAACTGTTTATCTTGTGTTTACCTAATAACCTAAAACCTATGAGTCGTAAATATAAAAGGATAGCAGTATATCCTGCCGATCTTAAACGCTGGTCTGGAAAATCAGATAGTGCCGTTTACAAAGACTATGGCAAGTATCAAGAAACGTTGGGCTTAAATAAAAACAGTGCTTTAACCATTTATCATTTTAGAGACCTTCTTAAGCTCACCCTAGAGGATATTGTGGATGGATTTTGTTTGGGTGATGATAAACAGGATTGATCGTATCTCAATTTAAAAGCACCTCTTTTTTCGAAATTTACCAAATACTCTTTTTGGTATTGCATGCCAAAGCTTTTGTAGCTTAAACAAAACGGCTTGTTAAGCAAACACGTCCCATTGTATCCTATACATTATTCCATGTTAAAAAAGCAAGTGTTTTTGTTTGCGCTTCAATAAGCTTTGTAAAAAAAACATCAAGCTTTGTAGCCTCAACAAAAGGTATTGTAAACAAAACAATACCCTTTGTTTGTTAAACAAAGGGCTGTATATGTTTTTAACGTTCCATTTTAAAGCATTTAGCTATCAAATCTCCTATAATTTATCGTTTAGGGTGGACTATATCATTTTACAATCAATTTTATTCATTTCAACTCAATTATGGTTAATCTGCTCCTTGGGTATTGGTTTGGTTTAGCACATACCTAATTTAGGGTTAAGATTTGGGGAATAAACCTCAATGTTATCACCATTTATATGAAAAATCAGAAATTGATTTTAGACTATGGGCGCTTATCTGATGCCAACTTAAACTTAAAGGCCATAAGTATTGTTAATGGACTAACGGGCAATCCGAATTTTCCAACTACCACACCATCCCTAGCCAACTTTACCTTATTGCAAGTTGCGTACGCCAGTGCCTTAAATGATTCTTTATCTGGCAATAGACAGTACATAGCTTCAAAAAATAAGATTAGAGAAGATTTATTGGCGGGCATGCGTCAATTAGCAATGGATATTGATGCGCAGGGTAATGGCGACAAAGCCATGCTGTTGAGCAGTGGCTTTGATTTGGCGAGCACAAACGAGGCTTCGTCAAGTATTGGTATTCCTAATGATTTCAAAATTTTGGATGGCCTTAATTCTGGCGAATTAAAATTTAGCTGTAAAAGGGTGATGAACGCAGTCTCTTACTTGGTAGAATATACAGATGAAGTACCTGCAGAAACAACGCAATGGAAATTTGTGCCTACCAGTACCAGAGAATATACCCTAAAGGGTTTACGTAGCGGTTTAAGAATTTACGGACGTATGAAAGCGGTAGGTAGAAAAGGGCAAACAGCTAATTCTGATGTTTTATCGCGACTGGTACAATAGCGCTTAAATGGGTAAGGCTCTCTTTTATTTATTGCAGGTTTTGTTAAAAATTAATGGTTAAGGATGAGGTCGCTAAACTTCATCCTTTTTTCTTTTCTTCATCTGGTTTATTGTTCCACCGCTGGTGCGAGCTTGCAGCTCGTACCTTTTCTATATACCTCTTTCATTTCAAACATAATCTATTTCTAAAACTCTAACACCGCTGGTGCGAGCTTGCAGCTGGTCCTTTTTTTTTCCATAAAACATCATTGGAACGAGCTACAAGCTCGCACTAGCGTGGTTATCAGAGTCGTTATGTCCTGCTGGGCGGAGTCGAAGCATAAAGCCCAACGCTCCCCTTCGACTCCGCTCAGGGTGACACCCCCTTGTATTGGTGACAAATTTGAGCCTTAACATCGTTTCATATTGATTTATATGAAATACTTGCTTCCAAGCTAGCAGGTATTAATCAGTGCTGGTGTGAACTTCTAGCTGGTTCTTTTTTTATTCCGTAAAACATCATTGGAACGAGCTACAAGCTCAAACCAGCGTGGGCTGCAAGCTCGTTCCAGCTTAGTGCTAGTGTGAGCTTGAAGCTGGTTCTTTTTTTTATTACCATAAAACATCATTGGAACGAGCTGCAAGCTCGCACCAGCGTGGTTTTAATCAGTGCTAGTGCGAGCTTGCAGCTCGTTCTTTTTTTTATTCCATAAACATCATTGGAACGAGCTACAAGCTCGAACCAGCGTGAGGACTGTGGCTACCCGTTGCCCGAAATGACGAACGTTACTAAACATGATGATCTTCTTTCCCGCCTTCCGCATAAATCTTTTCGATTAAATCTGCGTTCTTACTTAAAATAACTTTACGCTTCAAACTTAACTTAGGTGTCATTTCACCTCCATCAATCGTAAACTCATTGGGTAAAACTGCAAACTTTTTGATTTTTTCCCAATTTCCGAAATTGGCGTTTAGTTTTTCAATCTCTAACCAAATCTTATCTAAAACCTTCTCATTTTTGATCAGCTCAGCTGGTTTCGTTTCGCTAACTCCATTTCTAGAAGCCCATTCCAATAGCTTTTCAAAATTAGGTACAATCAGCGCCGAAGGGAATTTTCTATTTTCGCCAACCACCATTACCTGCTCTATGTATACCGATTCTTTCAGTTTGTTTTCTAACACTTGTGGCGAAACGTATTTTCCACCTGCAGTTTTAAACACTTCTTTTTTTCTATCGGTAATTGCTAAGAAACCATCTTTTAAATTTCCAATATCACCAGTATGGAACCAACCGTCTGTAATTGCTTCGTCAGTAGCATCTTGCCTTTTATAATAGCCTTTCATTAAATTTGGTCCCTTGGTTAAAATTTCACCATCCTCGGCAATCTTGACTTCTACGTTTTCTAAAACCTTACCAACCGTACCAAACCTTGTTTGCCCCGGGAAGGGCCCGTTTACTGCAATTACCGGTGAAGTCTCCGTTAAACCGTAACCTTCTAACACTTTTATTCCAGCGCCCCAAAAAACCCTTGCTAAACGTTCTTGCAAAGCAGCACCGCCAGAAACAATAGCAATAATCTCTCCGCCCAAAGCCGCTTGCCATTTACTAAAAATAAGTTTCCTGGCTATTTTTAGTTGTAGCTCATAAAAAAATCCGTTTTTACCGTCTAGTTCATATTTATGTCCTAAAGCCAGAGCCCAGAAGAAAAGGCTCTTTTTAACACCAGTTAAAGCATGGCCTTTTGCTACAATTTTATCGTAAACTTTTTCTAACAGCCTTGGAACAGTTGTAAAACAATGTGGCTTAACCTCTGCAAGGTTGTCTACAATGGTTTCCATACTCTCGGCGTAATAAACAGAAATCCCTAAATAACAATACATGTAAACCACCATCCTTTCAAAAATATGCGAAAGTGGCAAAAAGCTTAGCGCTCTACGTATTTCTTTGGGATACATTGGCGCAGAAAACAACACGTTGCTCATGAGGTTTTCATGCGTTAACATTACACCTTTTGGTGTTCCTGTTGTGCCAGAGGTATAAATTAAAGTGAGTAAATCATCAGCCTTGATGGCAGCTTTATGCGGTTCTAGGTCGATGGACGAATTTTGCTTTCCAAGCTCTTGCACTTCTTTCCAATAACTAGTTCCGTCAACCTTGTCAAAAGTATAAATGGTAAGCTCAAGATTTAGTTCTTGTTTAATCTTATCAATCTTTTTAAAAAGTATTTCATCAGAAACAAAAATCAATTTTACGGCTGCATCTTGTAGAATAAAATTAATATCATTTTCTGCTAATGTGGGATACATTGGCACTTGTGCTGCACCAATCTGCATAATTCCAAAATCGCAAAAGTTCCACTCGGGGCGATTGGGAGACATGATAGCGACTTTATCATCTTTTTTAATACCTAGCTTCAACAAGCCTCTACTTACATCGTTGGCAAAATTGATCAAATCATCAATACTATATTTCTCCCAACTACCTTTAACTTTTGTTGCTAAAATATCCTGACTATTATATTTTTCTTTGTTGAGCTTCAACAAGTCAAAAATTCTACTTATAGCTTCCATAATTACTAAGATTAAAAGATAAATTGGTTTATATAAGGCCTAATAAAAACATAAAACGCCCTTAATCAAAAATAAAAAATTAAAGCACAAAACCTAAGAAATCTCTCATTTATAGTTTTTAGGTATTGAAATTATTACTAGACTGCCGTTTGCCATTTTAACAGTCTGGAGATTCAAAAACTAATTAAATAAAAATCAGCACTTTATAAATAAAACAAGCGTTAAAGTAATTCAAATACCGCTTGGCATCTCTTTTGTGCCTGAGCGAATTAAATTGATTTAACATAAAATGAGAAAGAATTTATTAAAACTGGTGGCTGTATTGGCATTTACGTTTGGGTTAACTGCCAATGTAGCTGCGCAATCCAACTACAACTCTGCAATTGGCTTAAGAGTAGGAGGTTATGAAAACGGAATTTCGTTGAAACATTTCATCAGTTCGGATACTGCTTTAGAAGGTATTTTAGGATTTAGGCGAGGTGGATTTGTTTTCACAGGTTTATATGAAAAACAGGCGATTGCGTTTGCAGAGCCATCATTAAATTGGTTTTATGGTGCTGGTGCACATATTGGTGGAATAAGTGGCGACCGTTACTATGAAGCCTACGGAAAAGACAGGTATTACGGCGATAGCGGTATTTTACTAGGTGCTGATGGTATTTTGGGATTGGAATGGCAGGTACCAGATATTCCAATAGCTGCTTCTTTAGATTTACACCCAAGGTTAGAACTGGCAAAAGGTCCGTTTTTAGATATGGAGGTAGCGCTTACCATTAGGTACACTTTTTAATATCAAAAAACAGATTTAAGTTTAAATTTAAAAGCCTTAGGAGATTTTAAAATCCTAAGGCTTTCTTTCTTTACAAGCTCAGCCACTTTTCTAAAACAGCTTTCTGCTTTTCTGTAGGGCTTTCTAACTGTTGCATGCGGACCTTTTTAGAAGGACTAGTTTTTATTTTTACTTTGATGTTCTTCATAATCCCATCGCGGTTGATTAAAAAATCCAACTCATCACCTACCGCTACATTTTCTACATAAGTTAAGGCATTGCTTACCCTTTGGCCGTTTATAGAAATAATCTCATCTTTTACATTTAAACCTGCATTCCAAGCAGCAGTATTTCTACTTACGGTAGCAATTTCACTACTATTGGTTTTTGATACGCTAATGCCCAAATATGGTTTGGTTTGATCTGTTGCTTGCTCAACCAATTTAAAACCTGCATAATTAAGGTATTTATTAAAGTCCAAACTTTTTGTACCGTTGATATAATCTGCATAAAACTGATCAAGATTCTGTTTGGTGAATTTTTCCAGAACAGCTTTAAATTCGGCATCGGTATAACCCCTACCCTTTTTCTTATAATATTCGTTGTAAGCATAACGCATAGCATCATCTAAAGACTGTTTTGCACCCGAAGCCTCTATAATCTGTAAATCCAACAAACAGGCTACCAAAGAACCTTTCATATAATAGGAAATGGTGGTATTGTTGCTGTTTTCGTTTGGTCGGTAATACTTTATCCAAGCATCAAAACTGCCTTCGCTAAGGGTTTGTGATTTGTTTCCTACCTTGTTATCAACGGCATTAAGTTCATCCTCAATCACGCTGAGCCACTGATTTGGCGTATATGCACCAATGCGCTGTACTATTATATTATCATAGTAAGCGGTAAAACCTTCGCCAATCCAAAGGTTGGTGGTGTAGTTTTCATTATCGTAATCAAAAGGTCCTAAAGCTACTGGGCGCAAACGTTTGATATTCCACAAGTGAAAATACTCATGAGCTACCAAACCTAAAAAGCCCTGGTAAGTTTTTGGATTGGTGTATCCATCGCGAGAAGCGCCTAATACGGTAGAGTTTAAATGCTCTAAACCACCACCGCCCGACAGGTAGTTATGCACAATAAAGACATAATATTTATTTGGATTTTCGCCGAATACAGCAGTTTCACGTTCTACAATTTTAGCCATATCTATCTTCAGCTTTTCCTTGTCGTAATTACCGCCGCCTACCATAGCAACTTCATGTCGCACACCCGATGCCATAAATTCAAAAACATCCTGATTACCAACTTCTATTGGTGAATCAAAAAGCCAATCGAAGTTTTTGGCATAATAGGTAAATTTTTTACCCGCAACTGGTTCTAAACCTGTGGAAACTTTTTTCCAGTTTTTATGAGGAATAACAGTAACAGTTGATGGCTGATTTAAACTTCCTTCTGGGTACATAAAAACACCCGTGGAAGATAAAAACGCATGTGATTCGTCTACAAAACTGGTACGCACAGAAACCTCAAAACTGTAAACTCGGTATTTAACTGTAATGGATTTTTTACCTTTGGTATTGATTTTCCAGGCGTTTTTCCTTACTTTTTCTGTAGCAAGTCTTTCATTATTCGCACTTGCTGTAAAATCTTCTACATTTTTTGAAAACTCCCTTACCAAGTACGATCCCGGTGCCCATACTGGCATTTTCAAAATAATGTCGTCTTTTTTAATGTTGTTGATGGTCATTTCAACATCAACATAATGGGCCTGAGGCTCGGTAAAAGACACTTCGAATGCAATATCACTGTTGTTTTGCGCCTGACTGTTTATGCTCATAAATATTACTGGAATAATAAAAAATAAAGGTGATAATCGTTTAAACATACTTCTATAAGCTAGGTTAGTGTTTTTAAAAAATCCAATTTAGTTAAATAATCACAAAAGTGTAATATAGTTGATACTACCAACTAAACATGCAACAAATAATTATTTTTGAAAGATGCTAACCACTGATAAAACCAATCAGCCTATCATACATCATTTAATGGTGATTACAAAAAAGTACTTAAGTACCTTTGCGGACTTTACACATCATATTCCTCTAGAGAGGTATCATTACGCTCTTTTGTATATTTACGATCATAAAGAAAGTCTAACCCAGAAAGATTTAGCGGAATACTTCCACGTTGATAAATCTTTTATGGTAACGATGATTGATTACCTATCAAACAATGGTTTTGTTTACAGAGAAACTAGTATGGAGGATAGGAGAAAGCATTTAATTAAACTCACAGAAAAGGCGCATCAATATATCCCAATGATTAACCAAGCCATTGAAAAAACAAATAATTTAGCTTTGAACGGCATTAGCGACGCAAACAAAGCGCTATTTTTCGAGGTTATCCAACAGTTGGAAATTAATTTAAATATTGATAATGTACACCAAATCACTGTCAACTACATCAAATCAAAAATATAAGCTATGAAGATAAAATACATTCTGTATGCTGCTATCGCAATTTTGCTAGGTTATTTAATCTATAACCGAATCAATAAAAATAACCAAACAAACACAAAAGGTAAAGGATTTTCTAAAAATGCAAACTCCAATAAAATCGTAGTGAATGGTGTGGTAGCAACTAGTGAAGATTTTTCTGATGAGGTGAGTGTTTCTGGGAGTATTGAGGCAAATGAGCAAGTTGAGATTCGTAGTGAAATATCTGGATTGATCAAAAGTATCAACTTTAAAGAAGGTACCGCAGTAAGCAAGGGATCATTATTGTTAAAAATTGACGATAGCGAATTACAAGCGCAATATGCACAAGCATTAACCAAACAAAAGCTAGCTAGTGAAACTGCAGACCGAGCATCTAAGCTCTTAAAGTCTGAAGCAATAAGTATCGAAGAGTTTGACAATGCCGAAGCTGAACTAAAATCTTTACAGGCGCAAACACAATTAATTAGAGCACAGTTAGCGAAAACATCTATTAGAGCGCCCTTCTCTGGAAGAATTGGGTTACGGAACGTTTCCAATGGTGCTTACGTAACACCAAGCCAAGTTATTGCAAACTTAGTAAGCATAAACCCAGTTAAAATATCGTTTTCTATCCCAGAAAAATATAGTCAGCTAGTTAACGATGGCTCAAAAATACGCTTTACCGTAGCTGGTACTTCAAAGATTTTTGATGGCGTGATCTACGCAAAAGAACCTGCAATTGATATCACTACCAGAACATTGGTGATAAAAGCTTTGGCAGAAAACAGTAACAATTACCTTATCCCAGGAACTTTTGCAAACGTAAAAATTACGCTTAGGTCAATTAAAGATGCATTGTTAATTCCCTCTGTTGCCGTTACACCAGTATTAAACGGTAAGCAGGTTTTTGTAGTAAAAGACGGAAAAGCAACTTCAGTAAACATCGTATCAGACGTTAGAACTGCTGATAAATTACTAGTTAGCAATGGCTTAAATACTGGCGACACCGTAATTACGAGCGGTATTATGGCTTTAAAAGCAGGCACTCCGGTTGAGGTTAGGTTAGCTAACGAAACAAAGAAATAGCATGAGTATATCCACCACCAGTATAAGAAGACCGGTTTTAGCCATTGTTATTAACCTTTTATTGTTGATTTTTGGGATTATCGGTTTCGCTTTTTTAGGCGTAAGGGAATACCCGTCAATTGACCCACCGGTTGTTTCTGTGCGTACAAATTACCCTGGCGCAAACTCCGATATTATTGAATCGCAGATTACCGAGCCTTTAGAAAAATACATCAACCAAATTGACGGTATCAAAAACATATCTTCATCAAGCAACCAAGGTTCGAGCTCCATTACCATTGAGTTTAACTTAAATAAAGACTTAGAAGAAGCAGCCAACGATGTTAGAGACAAAGTATCGCAAGCATCACGTAGTTTACCTAAAGATATTGATGGCTTGCCCGTAGTATCAAAAGCCGACGCAAACTCTGACGCTATCATATCGATGACGATACAGAGTAACAAGCGCAACATTATGGAACTGAGCGATTACGCCGAAAACGTAATTGCGCAACGGTTACAAACAATCCCCGGTGTTTCTACGGTACAGATTTGGGGACAAAAGAAATATGCCATGCGCATGTGGTTAGATCCCGACAGGCTTGCCTCCTACGCACTTACTCCGCTCGACGTTAGAAATGCTTTAGATAAGCAGAACGTTGAACTTCCATCCGGAAAAATTACCGGACAGAACACCGAGTTAACCGTAAAAACGGTTGGTAACCTATCAAACCCAGAACAGTTCAACAATCTAATCATCAAAAATGACGGGCTAAACATCATCAGGCTGAAAGACATTGGTCATGCAGAACTGGGTCCCGAGAATGAAGAAACTGTACTACGATCTGGCCAAACCCCCATGGTTGCAACAGCTATTGTTCCACAACCAGGCGCAAATTATCTTGATATAGCTACGGAATTTTACAAACGTTATGATGAGCTAAAAAAAGAACTACCAGATGATTTTACCCTAAACATTGCGTTAGATAATACCGTGTTTATTAAACGCTCGGTAATTGAGGTTGCAGAAACACTGGGGATCGCTTTGGTGTTGGTTATTTTGATCATTTACCTGTTTTTTAGAGATTGGAGCATCGCCTTTAGGCCGTTAATTGATATACCGGTTTCTTTAGTCGCTACGTTTTTTATCATGTACCTTTTCGGGTTTTCGGTAAACGTATTAACCTTGCTTGCGGTAGTGCTGGCCACCGGTCTGGTGGTGGATGATGGTATTGTGGTTACAGAAAACATCTATAAAAAGGTGGAAGAAGGAATGTCGCCTTTTGAAGCCGCCATTAAAGGTGCAAACGAAATATTTTTTGCGGTAATTTCCATCTCGGTTACTTTAGCCGCGGTATTTTTACCTGTCATATTTTTAGAAGGATTTGTGGGGCGGCTTTTTAGGGAATTTGGGATTGTAATTGGTGCTGCGGTACTTATTTCTGCTTTTGTTTCTTTAACGCTTACACCGATGCTTAACGCATACCTTATTAAAGGAACAGAAAAATCTAAGTTTTACATCAAAACCGAACCGTTTTTCCAAAAAATGAACAGCAGCTACCATGAAGGATTGGAAAAGTTTTTGAAGAAAAGATGGTTGGCCTTCCCTATTGTAATTGTTTGTATCGGCATTATTGTATTGTTTTGGAAAATCCTCCCTAAAGAAACATCGCCCTTAGACGATAGAAGTTATATTTCTTTATCCATTAGCGCTCCAGAAGGTTCTTCTTTTGAATACACAGATGATTACATGTTGCAGGTAAACAAGCTGATACAAGATTCAATCCCAGAAGTGGCAGCAGATTTATCCGTTACCTCGCCTGGCTTTTCGGGTTCTGGCGCAGCAAATACGGGTTTTTTTAGATTACGGTTAGAAGATGCCAGCAAACGTGAAAGATCACAAAGTGATATCGCTACGCAACTCACCAAAGATTTAAAAAAGCTGAACGGTGCAAAAACCTTTGTCATTCAACAAGCAACTATTGCTGTGGGCCGGTCTAGAGGTTTACCTATACAGTTTGTAATACAGGCGCCCAACTTTGAAAAACTTAGAGAGAAACTACCTTTATTTATGGATGAAATTGGCAAGAACCCAGTTTTCACCAATACAGATGTAAACTTAAAGTTTAACAAACCAGAGCTTTACGTATCAATTGATAGAAATAAAGCACAGGATTTAGGTGTTTCTGTTTTAGATGTTGCACAAACTTTACAGCTTTCTTTAAGCGGGCAAAGGTTTGCTTATTTTATTATGGATGGCAAACAGTATCAGGTAATTGGTCAGTTCGATAAGAACAAACGAAGCGATCCTTACGATTTAAGTGCTATTTATGTAAGAAACGCTAGCGGTAAACTCATCCAGTTAGACAACCTGGTAAACGTGGAAGAAAAAAGCAGTCCGCCACAGCTTTTCCGTAATAACAGATTTGTTTCTGCAACGGTGTCTGGTGCGGTTGTGCCCGGAAAATCTATTGGCGACGGAATAGCAGCCATGCGAGAAGCACAGGACAAAATATTGGATGACAGCTTTTCGACAGATTTAGCTGGCGAGTCCCGAGATTTTGCCGAAAGTAATTCAAACACCTCTTTTGCTTTCGGACTAGCTTTATTATTGGTTTACCTAATTTTAGCCGCTCAATTCGAAAGCTTTATAGACCCTGTTATCATCATTTTAACGGTTCCAATGGCTGTTGCCGGTGCATTTTTCTCGCTATGGTTATTGGGTCAATCTTGGAATATATTTAGCCAGATCGGAACCATTATGCTCATAGGCTTGGTAACCAAAAACGGTATTTTAATTGTAGAATTTGCTAATCAGCTCAAAGAAAAAGGAATGCCGGTTGCCCAAGCCATCAGAGAAGCTTCTGTGTCTCGCTTACGTCCTATTTTAATGACCAGTTTAGCAATTGCGCTAGGTGCTTTACCTATTGCAATGGCATTTGGAGCAGCTGCAAAAAGCAGAATGAGTATGGGTACCGTGATTATTGGTGGAACTTTATTTTCGTTATTACTTACCTTGTTTGTGATCCCCGCAATCTACTCCTACTGGTCTAAAGAATACAAAGAGAGCAGAGCAGAGAAAGCGGAAAGAGAAATTAAACTCGCAGAAAAAAATGCCTAAAATGAAACACACCACTTTTTTATATAGCGCTTTATTGTTTTGTTTGCCTTTTGGCGATTTATTTGCCCAAGAAAAACTGAACTTAAAAGATGCCATAACCATAGCGCTTGAAAACAACTATAGTATCAAGCTCAGCAATAACGAAAATGCCATTGCTAAAAACGATTTGAATTATGCAAACGCGGGCTTTTTACCGAGTGTTACCGGCAACTTAACTGACGTTAACAATATTCAAACTTCTAAAACAGATTTAGCAAACGGGGATGTTCGCGATGTAAATAATGCGAAAACGAGTAACCTAAATTACGGAGTTGGTTTAAACTGGAAAGTTTTTGACGGGTTTAAAATGTTTGCAGACTACGACAGATTGCAAGAACTTGAAAAACTGGGCGAATTGAATGCACAACTCACCGTACAAAACACCATTGCCGCTGTTGTTGAAAGCTACTATAATTTAGCATCGCAAAAAAAGCAGTTGGTAGCTATAGAAACTGCTTTAGAAGTATCAACTATACGTTTAAACAATGCAAAATCAAGATATACTTTAGGTAAAGGTTCTAAATTGGAGCTATTGGCAGCAAAGGTTGATTTAAATGCCGATACCACGCAACTTTTGATGCAACAGGACCGTATTAGAAATGAAAAAGTCAATTTAAACCAGTTGATGGCCCGGAACTTGGAAACCAGTTTTGAAATTGACGATGACATATTGATTGATAAAGACTTGGTTTACCAAACTTTAAAAACATTGATAGATAGCCAGAACCCAGATTTAAAAACTGCTCAAATCAATAAAAAAATATCAGAAATATATGTAAAGCAGGTTAAGGCAAATAGATATCCGGTAATCTCATTAAACTCGGGTTATAACTTTGCAAAATCAACACCACTTCAAAATGGTTTTGCACCTTTAAGATCTAATACCCGAGGACTTAACTATGGCTTAACTGCATCTGTGAATATATTTAACGGTGGGCAACAAAACCGTTCGGAGAGAAATGCCAAGCTACTTGCAGACAACTCTGGACTAGATCTTGAACGCATTAAACAAGATGTTGATGCACAATTGCTCACCAGCTTTCAAAATTACCAAACCAGCTTACAGCTGATTTCGCTAGAAGAAAAGAATGTGGAAGTGGCGGAAGAAAATTTAAAAATCACCTTAGAGAAATACAAACTTGGAAGCATTGTACCTTTAGAGCTTAGAGAGGCTCAAAGAAACTATATGGATGCTACAGCGAGGTATGCAAATGCTTTATACCAAGCCAAAATAAGCGAAATTACTTTAAAAGAGATTACAGGAACCATTGCTTTATAAACAATACATTACTTAAAAAAACTTTAACATATACTTTTTATATATTTGTATATAATTTTTCACTTATGCCAGATTACAAGTACAATAGCGCATTATTGGTCGATGACAACTTTATTGACAACATGATCAATGAAAAAATCTTGAAAACCTGTGATTTTGCCGCAGAAATCGTAATCAAACAGTCCTGTGAATCTGCAATTAATTATTTGCATGATTTAGATAAAAACAACAAGAACCTACCCGAAGTAATTTTTTTAGATATCAGAATGCCTGTTAAAACAGGATTTGATTTCTTGGTAGAGTTTCAAGACTTACAATCTCCTAATAAACAATTCGTTAAAATCGTTATATTATCTTCTTCTTTAGATCCAAATGATCATAAAAAAGTGATTGAATTCAATAACGTAACCGATTTCTTAGGCAAGCCTTTGACTACTGACTTGTTAAAAACAATTTAAGAATGCTACTTGTTGCAGATGGCGGTTCCTCTAAAACCGACTGGATTTTACAGCTAGACGACAATAGCACAGAAAAACATACTACTGGAGGCGTAAACCCTTTTTTTTGGTCAGAAAAAGAGATCATCAGAAGCTTAAACAATTTTAAGCCCTTTAACACCATTGCCGATCAGGTAACAGAAATCTATTTTTATGGTGCTGGCTGTACAAGCCCAGACCGACGAGAGTTGGTATCAAACGCACTGAGCACCCGTTTTAAAAATGCTTTTATTTCAGTAGAAAACGATTCTTTAGGTTCTGCTATTGCCTGCTGTAAAAACACATCAGGCATTTGTTCTACATTAGGTACGGGTTCTAGCGTATCGTTTTATAATGGTAAAGAAGATTTTCCTAGCAATTTAGGTTTAGGTTATGTATTAGGCGAAGAAGGTTCTGGAACATACTTTGGTAAGATATTAATAACAGACTTTTTGTACGAAACAGCACCAGAGGATATACAAAAAGCATTCAACAAAGAATACAGGTTAGATAAGGAAACGGTTATTAAGAATCTGTACCAGAAAGCAATGCCGAATCACTTTTTGGCATCTTTTGCGCCTTTCATGAGTATTTGTTACGATCATCCTTACATACAAAACCTATTATACACTGGTTTTGATGAATTTGTAAAAACCCACATCCTCACCTACCCCAACTACAAAGACCACTACTGTCATTTTGTGGGTTCCATAGCTTTCCATTTTCAAGAAATATTAAAAGAAGTAACAGACAAATACGATATCAATTTCGGAAAAGTATTAGAAAAACCAATTGATGAATTATTTGTTTGGATTAAAGAACGAGAAGGATATTAAAATTGAGTTAAAATTGAACCAAAATAAAAAACTGTAGCAGTACCATAAGCACTTGGTATTTTTTTTTAAATTGAATTGTGTTATACAACCTAAAAACCAAGGCATTAAACCATATATGCTAAGAACTCTAATATTTTTGTTGATTGTTACTTTCTTTGGCGAAACAGCTTTTGCACAAGATCAACAAACATTAGTTACAAAAAAACAGACCGAGACACTAACGTTGCTCGCTGTTAATCTTTCTACCAAGAGAGAACAGAACAGAGAAAAAGCGTTTTCTATGGCCAAAAAGAACAATTGGCCGGTCTTTAGGGTACAAAAAAACGGTTCAATTATTTCTTTACAGGGATTGGATGATCTCGGCTTCCCATTATACCTTAAAACATTCGATAACATCATTGCTGCAGGAACAACCAGAACAAATAGTTTATACGCTGGGGGTAGTTTAGGCGCAAATATTAACGGTTCTAGTAATAGTTTAATTGGGAAAGTGGGTATTTGGGATGGTGGAAGCATACTTTTAAGCCATCAGGAATTCGCCGTAAACCGTATCGAACAAAAAGATAATCCATCGAGTTTGAGCTTACATGCCACCCACGTAGCAGGTACAATGATGGCGAAAGGGGTTTATGCAAAAGCAAAAGGCATGGCTTGGGGTTTGCAAAAGCTTTATGCATGGGATTTTAATAACGATGCCTCGGAGATGACTAAAGCCGCCACAGCTGGAATGCTGGTATCAAACCACTCTTATGGCTATATCGCGGGTTGGGATTATAATTCAGACACCAACCCTCCACGCTGGGAATATTACGGGGCGCCTGGTAGCACAGAAGATTACAAATTTGGTTTTTACGATTCCAGTGCAAAAGATTGGGATATTATATGCTACAATGCACCTTATTATTTACCAGTTTCCTCTGCTGGCAACAGCCGGAATTTGAATGGACCAGCAATAGGTGAAGATTATTACGGTTACGAAAGCGCAAGTAGTTCTACGTTTGTGAACAAAGGAAAAAGACCTGCTGGTATTAGCTCAAACAATGGTTATGATATTATTGCAACCACGGCCACTGCTAAAAATATTTTAACTGTTGGTGCGGTTTCAGGGCTACCCTATGGTGCTAATAAACCAGCAGATATTAAGATAGCAAGTTTTAGCAGTTGGGGACCTACGGATGATGGTCGAATAAAACCAGATTTAGTCGCTGATGGGGTTTCAGTTACTTCCACCAGTAGCGACAATCCAAAAGCATACGCCAGTTTAAGCGGAACTTCCATGTCGTCTCCAAACGTAAGTGGCTCGTTAGTGCTTTTGCAAGAGTATTACGCACAGAATAATGGTGGTTCTTTTATGCGCTCTGCCACTTTGAAAGGATTGGCAATTAACACTACTGATGAAGCAGGAACTTCTTTTGGCCCAGATTATATTTTTGGCTGGGGATTATTGAACGTTGAAAACGCAGGAAAGCTCATTAAATTGAACGGTACAAAAAGCATCATCAGCGAGCGTACCCTAGCGCAAGGAGAAGTTTATAGCTTACAGCTAACAACATCTGGCTTTGGCCCTTTAAGAGCAACCATTTGCTGGACAGACCCTGAAGGAGCAACTAAGCCCGACGGAACCATCAACGATAGAACACCGAAACTGGTTAACGATTTAGATTTAAGGTTATCAAAAGACGCAACAACCTACTTTCCGTTTAAACTAGATCCCTTAAACCCAACAGCTGCCACAATAACGGGCGACAATATTTTAGATAACGTAGAACAAATTTACATTGCTAACGCTACACCGGGGCAAACTTATACCCTAAAAGTATCGCATAAAGGCACATTGGTAAAAGGGCCGCAAAAATATTCAATCGTCGTTTCTGGCATTGGTGGAAAAGTCTATTGCAGCTCTATTCCATCATCCAGCAGTGATGCAATTATTGAAAAAGTACAGATTGGGAGTATAAACAATAGCATCCCGGTCAGTTGTAGAACTTATAGCAATTACACCACCTTAAGCACTGATTTAGAAGAAGGTAAGACTTATCCTTTTTCGATAAACGTAGGTAGTTGCGGAGTAAATGCCGATAAGATTGCCGCAATTTATGCGGATTGGAATGGTGATGGCGACTTTGATGATGTTAACGAAAGCGTAGCGAAATCTGCCGTATATAATGGTAGCGGAACGTTCACTGGAACTATGAATATTCCTCAAGGTGTAATTGCTGGCAATACAAGTTTATTACGCATTGTGCTTAACCAAACCAATAATGCCGATAACGTTTCTGCTTGTGGTACTTACGAAAAAGGAGAAACGCAGGACTATAAAATCAACTTTATTAAATCTACCACTGATGTTGGGGCTATCGCAATCAACGATCAACTGGATAATTTATGTGCTGCTACCACTAAGAATTTTTCGGTTAAAATAAAGAACTTTGGAAGCGCTGCTGTTGCTAACATTCCGGTAATATTTACTTTATCCAGCAATAGTAGCGTATTAAAAACCTTTACAGAAAACTTTACGGGCACAATTGAGCCTAGCGCTGAAGCTGACTTTACTTTCGCAACAAGTGTAGATTTGCCAGCCAATACCACATTTACAGTAGATATTAAAACCGCTTACAGCACCGATGTTATTTCAAAAAACAATGCAGTAAGCAAAACCATAACAACTACAAGTCCGCAAAACCCTACCGATTTAAGTGTTGCTGCCTGCGACAATGTTTCGGGCTATTATCAACTTAATGGTAATGGCGATGGCACTTTATATTGGTACAGCACCGCAAATGCAACTGTACCTTTTCAATACGGCAACAATACCTTCACCAATAGACAACCGATCGCCAACACATTTTATGTTGGTTTAAACGATTTTAGAACTTACTTTGGTGCTGATAATAAAAAGGTTTACGCAGGTGGCAGTTATTCTGGAAATTTTGGACCTAAACCGATCATCACCGTAGCAGCACCAATGGTGTTAGACAGTGCTTTATTGTATATCAGCAAAAGCGGACAGCTTACTTTCACGGTTGAAACACCAGATGGGCTAATCTTAAGTTCAAAAACCATTGATGTAGTACGTACAAAAACAACTACTGATGTGGAAACCACAGCTAATCTGATAGATGATGATGTTAATGACCCCGGCAAAATGTTCAAAATCGGTTTAGAATTCCCGGCTGCCGGCACTTATTATATTGGTATAGATTTTAATGGCGCAACTATTTTTAGGAGTAATGTTGGTGTAAACAATATCCCAATAAGTTTGGAGAATGATCTTGTTAAGCTAAGTGGTGCTTACTCAGAAACGAATGGCACAATCACCAATGCTTACTATTATTTTTATAGGATGCTGTTCAAATCTTTGGGATGTTCTAACGCTAACAGGTTGGCGGTTACCGTTGCTAAACCGATGATTACGCAAAACGGCACTGTGTTAACAACAAATTCGGCAAATAATTATAAATGGTATTTGAATAATGTGGTAATTATTGGTGCAACCAATCAAACCTACACGCCCACAATATCGGGTGTGTACCAAGTTGAAACAATAAGCGCTTCAGGGTGTAATTCTAAATCAGCCAATTTCAATTACATATTTTCAAATATCAAACCAGCAGACCCAGAAGAAATCAGTCTTAAAATTTTCCCAGTACCAGCATCAGAAATACTAAATTATAGTTTACAGCTTTTGAAGAAAGAGGACGTTGATATCTCTATCAGCAACCTATTCGGGCAAATCGTTTATGAGAAAAAGCAAAACAATATTTTGGGCAAATTAGCTGATGTAATAAATGTAAAAAACTATGCAACTGGTAATTACATCATAACTATAAAAACTGGGAACAAAATTTATTCGCAGAAAATCAGCATCGTTCGTTAAATCCACTCTCTGATCCCTTTCTTTTTAGGAGAACACTTGATTTACCGTCAAAATAACGTAACAAAGGCATTTAAACGCGATTAGCATTTTGACAATTCTTGAAAAACGGCTATGTTGTAACTTATGAAGAAATACACTTTAGCCATTGTTGGTTGCGGTAAATTAGCATCCATTATTGTTGATGCTTTAAACAAAGATTTGTTGTTGGATTACGAGCTTATTGCTACTTATTCAAGAACCAAAGCAAAAGCAGTACATATTGCAGAAAAAGCAAAAGGGTCTAGAGCTAAAGCTTGCGATTCTATGGAAGAATTATTGAGTTTAAAACCAAATTACATTGTAGAAACCGCTTCTCCCGCTTCCTTACGCGAGTTTGCGCTAACAGCTTTAAAAGGAGGTTCTTCTATTGTAACATTATCTATTGGTGCCTTGGCAGATCAAAAGTTTTACGAAGAAGTTCAGCAAGTCGCTAGAGAGAACAATACTAGAATGCACTTAGCTTCTGGAGCGATTGGAGGTTTTGATGTTTTGCGTACAGCTGCTTTGATGGGAAATTGCACTGCTACTTTTGATACCGAGAAAGGACCATATTCGTTAAGAAACTCCTCTGTTTATGATGACGCTTTGCAAACCGAAAAAAGACAGGTTTTTAAAGGTGATGCTGTTGAGGCAATCGCACTTTTTCCAACTTCCGTAAATGTAGCTGTGGCAGCTTCTTTAGCTTCCGTTGGACCAGAGCAGATGAAAGTTTCTATGACTTCAACTCCAGGTTTTGTAGGTGACAATCACCGCATAGAGGTCAAAAATGACCAAGTCCATGCGGTGATTGATGTTTATAGCTCAACTGCGCAAATTGCTGGGTGGAGCGTAGTAAACACATTGAGGAACATTACCTCTCCTATTGCTTTTTAAGAACATCAACAATGTTGGCCAAAACTTTCTCGCTCAGGCGATCAAAAGCCTGGCGAGTACGCCCAACAGAAACCCGCATACAGTTTACATGTGGATGCGTTAAAAGCTTATCGTTACCTAAAGCAATCAGCGTATCACAATAAAGCAGGTTATCATTGGCTATCCATTTTGCAAACGGTTCTGCATCCCATGCTGGTGATAAGCTTGTATTAAATAAAATCTTCCTGTCGCCTAAAGCTTCAAACTCTTCTTCGTGTAGCAAAACGGTATTTTTATTTAAACAGGTAATTACCACTTCGCTTTGCGCCAATAATTCTTTTAAAGGCAAAAACTTAAAGCCTTTTTGTTCTTCTTCGGGCTTTCTGGTTCTAGAGAAATAAGACACCTCTGCGCCAAAAAACTTTAAAGCATCAGCCACCATACCACCTGATTTTCCTAAACCTACAATCCCGACTTTAATTCCGGTGATTTCTCTAGGAACACCATCCCAAGGTTGTCTGGGTTTACCATCTGTTGTAATTCCAAAACCGTGTAGGCAACGCACCAATTCACTCACGATATATTCTACCACCCCTTCATCACCATAATCACGGATTCCCGTAACGGCAATTCCTCTTTCCTCAGCATACCTAATATCAACGTTTGCACTTTCTGGCGAGTACAAAGAGCAGCACATGCCAATGTATTTAACATTTGGGCATTTGTCTAACGCTTCAGCCCCCAATGGCGACGTGTAACTTAGTAAAACGGCATCGGCATCTCCTATTCTTAGCGCCATTTCGTCTGCATCAGCAGGCACATCGTGGAACATCACAACTTCTTCGGCAAAATTCTTTAGCGCTTCCTCGGCAGAGGTAATTAAATTTAAAGGTTCAACAGCAACCAGCTTTTTAAACATGATTTTTTAATTTTAATGATTAACCCCGATGATAGCAGAACTTTGTTACATAAGCAAGAATAAAGCTAATTGTGACTTTGGGTTGAGATAATTCAATTCTATTTTAATTTTTCGCCACTTACATCAACTTAATAAATGTTATTTCTTTGGATGTTGTTACTTTAACCACCAAGTTTTCCTGCTTATCTATTAAATACTTTTCAAGTGGTAGCTTTACTTTTGATAATTTACCGGTATAGCTTTGGCTTGTAAGGAGCTGACCCAACATGTTGTAAATTTCAACTTTACGTATAGAGCTACCATCTGTTGCCTCCACCACACTATTGTCTTTAACAGGAATTGGGTAAATCTTTACTTTAGTGTTTTTTACGCTTATTGGGAGGTCTATAGAAAGCGGAATACCTTTTTGAAGTGTTATTACTATTGGAGCACCTGCATAAACCTGTTCTTGGTAATTATATAAAATACCGTCGCCAGTGCTCGGCAAGGAAACTACAATGGTAGATTCTGTGGTTCCATTGGTTGTAACACGGGCAGATTCGCCCGCAATTCTAGAAACGCCTGGTAGACTGTAGTTGTACGTCCCTGCTTTAAGTACCTGCGGTATTTTTACCGTTATTTCTGAGGTGCTCAAACTATGTAATGGGTTAAGAACTGTTAGTCTTAAATCACTTTCAAACTCTTTTGTCATCACTAAAGCTGGTTTGTCAACTTCTATCCATTTTCCATCGTCGAAATTGACACGGTTAGCTTGAAAAAAAGTCACTTGTTTAAGCTGTTCAACACCATCTGTAACCGCATGATAATTTCCATCGGCACTATAAATTTGGGTGTTAGCAATGTAAGAAGCTAAAACATCAGGCATTTCCTGCAAGGTTACATTTGCAACCATTACATATTTGTAGCCATTTTTTTGGGTTGTTGGGTTTACACCGTGGTCTAAGGCTAAAATATAATTTGTGCTTTGCGTTAATCCCAAATCTGTTGCTGTAATGTTAATGTTGCTCCCGGTTTTGATCAATAAATTTTGACCCGTTTTTGGAAATACCAGATAGCCTTTATCGTTATGATGAATCCAAGTTGGGCCTGTTAAAGGTTCAACCAAATTCACACTAGATCCTTTTGTAACTGTTTTGCTTGTGCCGTTGATATTATAGGTAATTGTTTCTAATTGCTCCGACTGGTCAATTGTTGTTACAATCTCTTTTCCAGACGAACTTGCTTTTCGTTTTACATCGGTGCCAACAGCAGTGCCGTATTTACCAATTAAAAAATATGATTTTAAAGCTTCTGCACCGGTATAAGTGTCGATTGGTTTGTGGTGATAACCCGATATTCCGTAAGTTCCATCAGAAAGGATACCCGAAAAAATATTCCCTCCAGGTTTCGAATCCGAAGCAGCACCGGTTGGCATTGCATCGGTACGCCACTCTTCGGTTACGCCAGGCAATACATGCCAATCAAAATTCTGCAATACTTTTTGGTTGTATTCATTGCCTGTAACCCGCAATAAGAAAACACCACTTCCCGCATGCCATGATTTTCTGATCTTGTCAAAATCTTCCGATCCTGCGGTTCTTACCGATTTGTTTTTTACCGAAAAATAGTAATTTTCATTCCCCTCTTCTTTTCTGTGCATCAAATAATCAGCATCCCAAAAAGAAGTAGTTTCGGTATGCGTATGTGTTCCGTTGACTAAATTAGCCCTTAAGCTTAACAATTCTGTTTGGTTAGCAATTACTGTAGAAGACTTCTTAGCGATCATCAAATCATCAATCGTATTTTTAATATCCTTAGATCCAAAAGCTGATAAATCTGCAAAAAAACTACGTCCCGTTACTAAAAAGTCTAGCGAGTTTTTGTAGATAAGTCTTCTGTACGAGTAATTTATACGATCGGAAACGAACTGCAAACCTTTGTCGTCCATTTCCAAAGGCGTGTTTTTAAAGTACTTAGAGGCATCATTATTTGTAATCAGCCATTCAAAACCGTAGGCAACCATGGCCACGTCTGAAGCATTATAACCTTTATGGTGAGTCACTGTTCCATCAGGATGAAAACCAGATTGATCAAATGCTTGGGTTGGTGTTGACAACCTTCCGCACCAATGCTTTACATCAGCCAACACGCCGTTTGGTGACCAATTATGAGCAAACGTTTTTCCTTTTAATGGTGTGTTGTTATAATAGTCATCATACCAGTAAGGCACATAAGTAATTGGTCTGTTATAGTCTGCCCATAAAATCGGTAGCGTCATCAATGTGCGCATGCGGTGACTTAGGTTACCATCAGACCATGCACCCTCAGAATAATTTAGATTGGATATATTTCCCCAAACTCCAGCGTCGTCATTCATCACTCTCATGCTAGGAACTTCAGAAAAAAACAGTTGATAAAAGCGAATAACCGAGCTATAAACCTGTTTGGCTTCTGCATCGTTAAACTCGATATCTTTTAACAGTTCTGGCCAGATATAAACTAAAGGGGCACTTAAAGCGTCAGTTGCTCGCCACTGGTGCGTTAAAAAATTATGACTGACGAATCCACGCTCGCTCATTTTACTAATTCCATCGCCCAGCTCTGTTCCAATGGGTTTGCCCCCAATCAATAAATCATTCCCATAAATTGGCACATTATTCATATACGCCATAACCGATTTATAAATAGCCCGCTTTAAACGAGCCATGTTTGTTGCGTTTCCGCTAGGAATGCCATAAGTTGTCGATTTTGCGTAGGCGTAGCCCAAGCCTCCTATCAATTCTGAAACACTTTGATATTCTGCTTCCAACACGCCACTAGCAAACGTTGATGGATGCTTGGTGTAAAATGAAAACCCAGAAAACTTTCCATTGTTATTCTCTAATTGTGTTAAATAAGAAACTAACTGACTATCAGAAAATTTTGTGCGTCCATACATTCTGGATTCTGAAATGGTAATCGGCGTATAGTAATCTTTTAACTGTGTCCAAAGCGTTGTTTCTGCTACATGAATTACAATGCTTTTTGTGGCTTTTAGGGTGGCTCCATCCTTTAACAGAATATTTAAATTATAGTCTTTAGCACCTCCCGAATTTTTACCCGTAGCTACTTTTAAAACACCGAAAATTCTTCCCTTATCGTCAAACTCAGTTGCTATCTCAAAAATATCTGCGTTATTTTCAATCGAAAACCTGTAAGAAGCTGGAATGGGGGTTTTCTCCACATCCTTATTACTTTTTAGGTTGACTTTCCCCGTAACGGACGTACCTGCTACTTGATTCGTTTTAATATCGAAATAGTTAGCCAAAAGAACTTCTTGCGCAAAGGTTTGGGAAGTTAAAAACAGCCCTAAAAAAAATGGTAATAGTTTTTTCATGTAAAATTTAGATTTTGGGTTTCCATCACTGCATCGGCTTCTCCCTTTCTTCTCCATTCGTCACCTTGGCTTATTTAAATGCTGCGTCCAAGACGCTTCGTCATCTTGTCCGTTTGAACCTTTCTCAATATCAATTGGAACGCCCATATGGAATATTGAACCTATCTAGTTAGGCTTATTTTATTTTTTAACTAAGTCAACTTGGATTGTTTTTCCATCGAAACAATTAAACTCAATAACAGTGGTTGCACCTTTTGAAATAATCTTCGCATCAGATGGCGTTGAACCTGGCGCTATACTCCAGCTTCCTTTTAAAGTAAGTCGGACTGGTTGAACGGTACTTTTTGCATGCCATAATTCTCTTGAAACGATATCGTTATATGGTTTAAATTCTGTTGTTCTCCCCAACTCAGGATTTGAAACTGACAGTTTCATTTGATTTCCTTTTTCTTGGCCAACCATGGCAAAGCAAGGTTTGGTGGCACTAAGAACCAGTCCATCGGCTAATGAGGTATTTTCTTTTCTAATTGCGTACCCGGTAATGTTTTTTGGTAGGTAGCTTACGATATGGGCAACACTATCCTGTTGCACAACTTTAAAGAGCTTACTAAAATTACTTTTAAGCGCTTTTGCTCCTTGTATCCCTCCGTTTACATTGATTACGTATTGGTACGAACTACTTTTTGGGTTGGTACCATGAATGATTCGAGCGGTCTCAAAATCACCCGAGGCGGTTTTTTTACCGGATTGTTGTGGCTCTGTTTGCGTTGTTCTTTCAACTAAGATTTCGTCTGATGTTTTAATGTAATAGGCATGTCCCATAACATCAACATAGGTTGCAACTTTGCCACCATCATTTTTGATTTTGGTATTTAAACTTGTTATCTTTTTATCGTTAAAATAAGAAATACTATTTTCTTTAGTGATAGACAACTGCGCTAAAGTAGTTTGCACCAAATGCTCGTCATTTATCGCGGTAATATCACTACCTATAGCAACCAAATGATCATCAAAAAAGAAAACGCTTTTGTTTGCCTTTAAACTACTAAAAGGATCCATGTAGTTCATTCCGCTTACACCAAAACTGCCGTTTAGGTTAGCTCCTCCCAAGTAACTTTCGGGGATAAAACTTCGGGTTTTACGAGTCTTTACTTTTTCGCTGGGCAAATCAAAAGTGGTAGCTCCTGGCAACCTTGTCCAGTTCCAACCGTCAATACCATAACCGCTTGCTACGGTAGATATTGGATTTCCGCTTGCCAAAATACTTAACACCCCGGCGCTAGCGTACCGTCCGTAAACATTCTGCCCCGGACCAGATTCATAATCCCAAATGTACTTGCTAACTCCTTTCCATGATACCAGCCACTCATGTTGACGGTAAATAGTCAGTCCTCCGTTAGGGAAATACCAATAACCGTTTGGCGCCTTTTCGCTAGCGATATTTTGATGAGTGGTATTAATGGCTAATTCAAGAGCACCTAATGAACCATGATACATAATGCCACCAGTAACATCGTCTAAAAAAGATTTAAAATCATTTTCCTTCGGATTCCAGAGTCTCATAAATGCCGACTTCAATTCCTGCTGTAAAGGATTATCGTTATTAGCTACATATAAGAAATAAGGCATATTGTAAAGCAAGTCTCCCAAGTTTGTTGGAAACCTTCCGTTCGAAGCCCTTGGTGCATCGTACTTATTGGAATAAATACGCGTGGTTAAGATTGCTTTTGAAAGATTTTCTATCGCTTTTTCTCCAACTTCATAGCTCGAGCCTTTTAAAAGATAAGTCATTAGCGATGCCGTGTGCAAAGCCCCGGGAGCATAAGCGGACAGATAAGCACCTTTATGGTGATAACCTAAATAGTCGGACTTGATAAAATCGGCCCAACCATTTGAAATTTGTAAAGCTTTATTGAAAAGTTTTTGCAAAAAAAGCATTTCCGTTTTCCTCGATGGACTGTCTTTTGGTAAGCTCAGTATGTAACAAAGTCTGGTGTTGAACATCGCTCTAACACCATCGCTGTTATAACCTGTTTCTTCCCAAAGTAAAGGGAAATCTGATGCTGTGCCAGCAGAATTTGAAATCCAGTCTAACATCTCAATTTCAGTAGCAAACATACCTTTTGCTGATAGTTCGGTTTTCATTAAATATACAGAAAGACCATAAGGCAAAACATTGTTCCCCATAGATCCACCAAAACCTATAACGCCGGTTTCTTTGTAGGAATCTAACTTGCCGTAACCCATATCTAATCCTTTTTTCCATCCTTTCTTATGGAGGTATTGAAATACGGAAATAATTTTCTTTAAAGTGTTGGGGTTTTTATAATCAGGATTGGGGCTTGCAGGACCTCCTGGTAATTGATATCCCAAAGAGAGCGGGAATAAAATATTTCGAAATATATCTCTCACCTCCTCCTGACCGTTTTTGGCGGTTAGTACGTAAGCATCAGTTGAATCGAAATTGAAACGATTATAGGTTTTGTTAGCTTTATCTACGTAGCCTAATATTGCCTTATACCTTTCTTTAATTAAAGAATTTGAATAGTCAATTTGAGCGGAGCCTAAAATCCACGACATGTACTTATTAGAAATGTCATCAATATCATCAGCTTTAGCTACCGAAAAGTTTAGCGTTGCAATTAGGAGCAGAATTATCGTTTTTTTCATTTATTGGTCAGTGTTGTTTGTAAATCCTCATCAATCCATTAGCACTCAAATAGCTTAAAACTTTAGGTGTAAAACGCCAAAAATTTTTAGACTAAGCTTTTGAATAGGCTTAAGAAGGTAATTGTACAATATTGGTTAATAATTGATTTATCGAAAATAGGCTTATAAGCGTTTAAAGCGTTTTGATATTCGGTAAAATGCTTTCGGTTTTGAGTAATTTGAATTAAAAAATAGTTCAAAACCAGTGAAAGCTTGTTAATACAATTTGAAGAGGATTCTACTATTTAACTTAGATACGAGTTCCGGAATTAGGCAAAAAAAAAGCTTAAGTTTATAATTAATAAACCTAAGCTTAGCTGTTAAAGCAATAAAATTATTTTATCTTTTGCGAGTAGTTAGATAAGTTGTACTCAACGGGTACCGTACTACCGCCAACTCGGTAAATCCCGAATTTAAAGTAATAACCGTCTTCATCATTTCTCCCAATCATAATTTTCTCGTTATTTACGATATGGTTGTTTAGCTGTTTTTTATCTTTTAAATAAGACATGTTAATATCTAATTTCCCAGGCTTAACAATGGTTTCTTTCTCGCCTCCGTACTGGGTCCAATCAATAGCTATGTTAAAAGTTATCCAAGTATCTTTCGGGAAATCTTCGAATGGCATTTTATAGGCAATCGTAGATTCTTTAAAATCAGATTTTTCTACTGCCATGTTTCCACCTCGTTTAAGGCTCGCATTGGTGCGGTCGCTTTTATCAGTTAGATATTTACGATCAGAATTGGCTTTGATATAAAAATAACCATCAGAAAATCCGAAAGCTAAAGGCGGATAACCACCTTGTTCCACAAACCAACCGTTCGGCTTTTTGTCGACTTTAATTACGGTTTTTCCTTTTTGTTCAGTTTTACTGATGATATCATAACCTTGATCTTTTTTGAAAACCATTTTATCATAAAGCGCCAAGAATTCGTCGGTACTCAGCTTTCTCACCTCACCAGTTGGTGATGATGTTAAGGTGCGATCTGGCATACCATGCCACTGCGCAAAAATGGTTTTTCCATCTTTAGGGAAAGATGATGGTAAGTAAAACGAAAACGTAAAAGTACTTGACGAGCCTTGTGGGATAATCCCTTTACCATGGTGGTAAACGGTTTTCATTTTTTGTGCATCATCAAAATATTTTGTGGGATATTTTTGAAAATCAGCATGGGTAGCGTAAGCATAAGAAAGTTCTGCTCTACCTTTTGTTTCTCCCTCGCTGTATCCTGCTAAAGTATTATCATCTGCGCCTAAATAAAACTTATAGGAAGGTTTTCCTTTAAACGAATTTGTGTAATCAAGTTGGATAGCTTCAGGCTTTTTAATACCCACGCCTACCCATTCGCCACCGATAATCTGACTTTTTTTAGCTGAGTCACCTTGCACATCTACCCTAGCCTGTAATGGTGTTAATTTCTTATTCTGAGCGTGGCTAACCAGCGCTAACGAAACATAAAAGGCAGAAAGCAGTGAGATCTTTATTATTTCCATGGGATATTTAATGAATTAAACTCAATATATATTTAAAAGCAATCGGCTTAATATTAAACCGATTGCTTCTATTTTTTATTATTTAACGATAAACTTTTTAACATCGTTTAAACCATCGCCTTGGATGTTTAGTACATAAACACCTTTAGTAAGCATTGCAGGTATTGTAATTGCATTTGCTCCTTTAACAAGCTGTACGTTGCTACTAGCTACTTTTTGGCCATTAGCGTTAACCACTGTTATACTTACGTTGTTTAAATTTAAAGCACTGTTTAGGTTAACGTTTACAGACGATGAATTTGCATAAACGCTTAGATCGTTAGTGCTAAAAGATATAGAAACTGCTTTTGGTCCGTATATTTTAAAATCACCGTTATTATCTACTTGTTTCAATTGATAATAATTGGTTCCTGCAACAGCGCCTTTATCTGTAAAGCTGTACGTGTTTTTTGCGCTTGAATTGTTGTTACCTTTTACTTCGCCAATGGTTGTAAAAGTTTGCCCGTCTGTTGAGTGTTGAACTTCAAAACCTCTATTGTTTTGCTCTGATGCTGTTGACCAGTTTAGTTCTACTGCGCCGTTTACATTTTTAGCTGTAAAGTTATCTAAAGCGATAGGTAAAGTGATGGTAGAACCCGGTGTAAAAGAAATACCACGGAAACTGGTAGAACTTGTTGCGGTGGCTAGAACTGATACTGTTGCATCTGTAATTGTATTAGAAATGGTTGAGTTTGCGGCGGTTTTGTCAATTATTTTAACAACATTATTCCCTTTCGACTTGCTTGTTACAGCATATAATGTAGGTTTTCCATCCTCTAATCTTCCTGTCATACCTCTAAAAAACAAATCACCAGATATCCCGGAATCAACTTTTCCTTTAGCTGTCCAAGTTACACCGTTATCAGCAGAGTAAAACTTATATATTCCTCCAGTTGTTGCAGTTTCATCAGCAATATAAAGTAGATTGTTTCCAAAAAACACAAAATCACCTGGAAGTTGAATTACTGGACTAACAGCTATCTTAGCTGTAAGATCAACGGCTGTAGCTGCTGAAGTTGGTAACCCCGATCCTATTTGATTAAACATGTTTGTTTGAGGATTGTTAGTAGCGCCTGTAGAACTGTTTAACTCTCCGTTAAAAATTGAAATACTACCTGTATTTAAATCAGCGATTTGAGTTGGAGCTGCCAAAGTTTTAGAAACAGTGTTCAGCTCTGTATACAGAATACCCCCATTTGCTACGCCACTCCCACCAGCAAAATACACACCATATGTATTTGCGCTTTTATAAAACGCTATGGCTGAACGAGGATGAGTTCCAGAATGTGGTACAAGTACTGCGTTTGGATCTTCTGGTGTAGGTGCCGGGATATTGGGAATATTGATGCTACTAACCGTCTTGGCAACATCAACAACAACAAGTGTTCGAGAGTTGGTAGAAGGTTGTAGATTTCCGTTCGCCGCATCAGCAGGTAAGGACCCTAAATTATAACCATACATCGTTAAATAGTTTCGATCTGATGATAATTTGAGGTAGCCAGTGCTCAATGTGCTAGCCGACTGCCCTACCAAAAAATTAGGAATTGCGGTTTCTGTTCCTGTTTGGTTAGGTGCACTCGTATTCAGTTCAACTAAAGATACCGAACCAACATTTTTATAATTAGTTGGAGTTCCTGGGTATGGAGAAGTCGCCTTAACCACCACCAAATTGTCGGCGGTAAATTGTGCCATAGAAACTTGTGACACAGCAATACTTAATAAGAGTAGAAATGTTCTTTTCATAATTTTTGATTTTAATAAATTGGTTATTATTTGATAGAACTAATGTAGCAGAGATAGACTACAGCGAGTTTTGATTTTAGTTAATTCTATTTCGTTTTTGTTGAATGATTGTTTATGAGCAAAACAAACGAGACTTTCATTTTTTTTAGTTAAGGATTTATTACAAATGGCGTGAGTTATGGGTCTTTTCTTTTGTATAAAACTATCCTAAATGGTAATTTTAGCCTTCCCGCACAGTCTTGCCTGCTCTCATGCCGAGCAAAGGCATTTACTTTTTTTCCGCAAAAAAGTAAACAAAAAACTCTCGCCTGCGCCGGTTGCTACAATGGAAGTGCTTTAATTTCTTCATCGTTTCCGCAACCGCCAAGGGCGAAAAGGAGCTCAATTAAGGGTAGTGCTTGGGCTGGATAATGTCGATAGACCCAAAACTCACCTTTGGTTAAATGACTTATAGCTAAACCTTTGACACAAAAAAAGCCTGTGCTAAAAAATAACACAGGCGATTCTAAGTTTAAAAAAACGAATAATTAAAAATTCTGTTTTATAGTATGTTGCTTACCATCAATGGTAATGATCATATCAATAATACCCTTCTGTGGGTTGTTAGTTTTACCTTCGATTAAATTAATCTCTGGTGCATTTTTACCGTTAAAAGGATATAATACCGTAGTAAAGTTTACTGCTTTAGCATCCGTTTTTTGTTTTTCGAAAACAAAAGCTGGGCGTTTAAGCTCTTCTCTATAACCATAAGAAACTTTACCTTCTTCTTCGGTAAACTTCGCTGTATTTACATCGAAGTTCCTTACTAAAAGGTTGTTACCATCTTTAAAGTTAGTTTGAACACTATTTTTTGCTTTGTTATAAATTGCATCGCCTTCTACCAATTGAAAGTGAACACCAACGTTTCCGGTAGCATCGCCATTGGCCTGGTCAAAAATTACGAAATATTTATTCTCTAAAAACAAAACCGTTCTTACGTGATTTAGATTTTTATAACTCGGGTTGCTGTAAACCAAGATATCTGCCTTTGGCGTGGTTTTCCAAATCATCAACTTGGCATCGCAGGTATCCATATCCTGGTTATCAAGCGTCAAAGTTTTATGAACTTTAGTTTGACGGTACCAGTTTCTCAACTTCATAATCTCGGCATCGCCACCGTAAACGTAAGCACCAGCATCTGGCATAAAATTACGCCCCTTAACCCAAAGGTCGAAAGTGCCGTTATCTGGCTGGCTATGCCAAAACGCAGGCGGACTAGCTTTTAAAACCATTACTGTTGCCGTATCTTTCCAGCTGTTTCTGAAAGTGTAGAAACCGCCATCTTTTAATGCTTTAGAAAGAAAATTTGGTGCTTGTCCTTTTTTCCCGTCGGTTGCATAATATTCAATTAGTTTATTATCTGGAAAAACCTTTGCCCATTCTTTGTAATTTTTAATCATACTACTTTTGGTCTCTAACTTCGCATCAGAAAACATAGGAAAAGTATAATCTGGAAAAGAAAAATTTCCAGTTGCTACAATCATTTCTTCTATTGTTTTTTTGTACGATGCTGGAAATTCATCAGCCATATTAGCTAGCTGAGCCATTCTGTAAGCTTTCAAAAAGATATTGATTCCAGCTACATGATAGTTTGGCGATAATTCAATCTGAAGCCCATCAGGGTAAATCTGCTTTTTGATTTCTTCATTTAAAATTTCGATCCCACTTTTTCTCCATGTTGCTGCACCCTTTAATTCTGGAAAAAATGCACCGGCATAAATCATTCTTTGTGCCTCAAAAAGCAAATGGTTACCTTTTTCGGAATAGTTGTTCAAAATATAATTAGCATGTTTTTGATAGTTGTTTAAAAAGGCCATCAAAAAATCGGCAGTAAAATGCGGAGAGCTAATGAACATATTAAACATACCTGTTTGATCCTGTATGCGGGTTGCAACTTCTAAGGGGCGCCAAGCAAACCTGTCGTTTTCTTTAGATAAACCCAGCGGATTTTTTTTGATCCAATCTAAGTATTCGAAAACCCATTCTGCTGCATATTTCTCATCACCTGATGACCAATAAGCCAAACCCAGAGGTTCCCACCAATAAGTACGGTGTAACTGCCAGCGGATTTCGTTATCTTTAATTGGCCAGTATTGCCAGTTGATATCTTTGCCATAATCAATAAAGCCATAACCTTTATGTACAAAAAACTTGTGATCTAAAGCTTTATCTGCTTTTTCTTGTACACCAGCAGGTAGTTTTTTGCCAGCGTAACTAGCTCTGTCTTCCTTATTATAGTCTGGGTGTTTAATGTCGCTACGTTGCTGGTAATACTTCAACAAAGCTTTTGCAGCCGCATCGTACTTTTTGCTGACTACCAAACTTTTAACTTTCCCTAAACCTGGTGATTCCAAATTAATGGCATCAAAGCTTTCTTTGGTAAGGTCGCTTTTTGCAACTGCGCTGGATAAAAATGGCAGCAACAGGAAAAGTAAACTAGAAATTATTTTGAGTTTCATGGATTTATTTTAGTTGATGGTTTTTAAATCAATATTCTTTAACGATGCATATCTTAGTAACGCTTCCAAATAGTAATAATCTGCATAGTTTATAGGAGTATTAACTTCAGAGTTATACAACAAAGCTCCTACGCTATGTTTCAAAATGAAAGAATGATTCGTATTTGGTGCTGCTAAATACTCTGGAGACGATAAGGATTTCAACATAAACTCTGCATAATCAAAATACTTCTGACCGTCTTTTACTTCCTTGCTTAAGTCTAACAATGCAGAAGCGATTACTGCCCCGGCAGAAGCATCTTTAAAAGCTCTTTCTCCGTTATTGTGTACATCGTAATCCCAATACGGTATTTTATCAACATCTGTGTTTGGATGGTTCATAATAAAAGACGCAATTTGTACGGCAAAATCTAAAAATATTTTATTCTTAGTCTCTTTGTATGACATTACATAGCCATATAAACCCCATGCTTGTCCTCTAGACCATGCTGATTCATCGGTTAAACCTTGATAAGTTCCTTTGGAAATTGCTCTTCCAGAAAGCGTATCGTAATCTATCACGTGATATGAGCTGATATCTTCTCTGAAATGATTCTTCATCGTGGTAATGGCATGCTGTTCGGCCACTTTTGCAAACTCTGGCTTCTTAAATTTATCAGCCGACCAAAATAAAAACTCCAAGTTCATCATATTGTCAATAATCACTGGATATTGCCATTTTCCAAAATCCCAAGATCTTATTGCACCAACTGTTGGATTAAATCTGTTAGCCAAGTTTTGCGCACCGTTCTTTAAAGGTGGTAGATAAATTTTATCATTCGTTAATCTGTAGCCGTTGCCATAAGAACAATAAAGCATAAAACCAACATCATGATTATCTTTAACATATTGTACAGAATCTAAAGCTAAAGTGAATTTTCTGGCATCGGCTTTAAGTTTGTTATCTCCGGACATTTCATACCCGTACCATAAGCTTCCCGGAAAAAAACCGGTTGTCCAATCATTGTTATGTGTTAATCTTACCTTTCCTGTCGGGTAAACAGATCTTGGGTTTAACCCAGGCGTATAAGTATCTCCAGCTTTCTTCAACTGTTGGACAATAGTCGTTTTAGCATTTTTTAACCAATTTAAGTTTTCCTGAGCTTGTAGATTACTACTGCTACCAATTGTGATAAGCGCACAACCGATAAGTAGACTTGCGATTCTCTTCATGTTAATATATCGTTTATAATTTAATGATGAAGGTAGCACAGGAAGGATAATTTGAATTTAAGTATTATCTAAATTAGTTTAGGTTTTGTTGAATGTGGGCTTTGTGGATAGAATAAACTGAATAAAACCAAGATTTCGAGCTTTTCGTCTTGTGTGAGTCTGCTTACGGCTAGAAGATTACTGAAAAGAAATCTGTATTTTATTTACTTCATTTAGATTACTTTCTGAACACTACAAAAAGCAACTTCAAATAGCTCATATAAATTTAACGTACAGAACAAACAGTAAAAACTGAGTAAATAATTTGTTTTAAAACCGACAATTGATTAAATATGTCCTAAAGATCAAACATCACATTTGTTATCAATGACTTATCAATCTATATTTCTTAATTTTTTTAAACTAAAATAAACTTATAGGTTGATAATATGAAAATCGTTTCTATATTTGAAGACTATTTATTTTCATTCTGTTACGGAAATGGCACTATAAATGAGTATGACAGATTAATGGAACTTTGGACAGATGTAGATTATTTGAAAAATTTTGCCATCAAAAACCATATTCATTCTATAAAAGAATTTGTTCTAGAACGCTTAGAAGAAGCAGATGAATTACAGGATATTTTATATCAAATTGAACAAAAAACACAACGTCTTGAAAGCTATTTCATGCCACTTCACAATCATGAGATTGGTTTTAAAATCCTATCTCTTCAAAAGGGTAAAATTCCAAAAAACAAACTACGTATTTATGCTGTTAAAATAGATGAACATTGTTTTGTAATTACAGGAGGTGCCATTAAAATGAGTCAAAAAATGGATGACCATGAAGAAACCAAAAATGAACTAATTAAACTAAATTTTGCTCAACAATATTTGAAAGCAAATGATGTATATGACTCAGGATCATTCTTTGAATTATTAACTGAAGAAAATGACTAATAAAGAAAAATTCATACAACTAGTATCCCCCGTAAAAACGGATACGCTAGAACAAAACAAAAACAGAATCAAAAACAGAAGCATGCTTAAGGAAGCTCAAGGCATTGCTTTAAAGGTGATTTTGAAACTAGACGTATTGGGTTGGAGCCAAAAAGACTTAGCCTTAAAAATGAATGTTAGTCCACAATACATCAATAAGGTTGTAAAAGGGAAAGAGAATATCACCATTGAAACACAAATTAAACTACAAGTTTTATTAGACATTCCTATTCTTGCGAGTTATTATGAAAAAAAATCATCTAAACATACTGAAGAGATTTTAAGTTTTCAAAAAGATGAATCCTATAAACCAGCTGTTTCTGCAATTCATCAAAGTTATACCGAGCAAGGGAAGATAATAACCTTACCAAAAAGGATAAATAAAGGCGACGATTGGTTAGAAGAGATGTAATGAAAAAGGAAGTAAAAAAAATTGATTTTAAACTCCAACAGATTAAAACTGAACAGTTTGCTATTTTGGAGGACAACTATAATCCAAAAAACGAAACATCTTTAGCTACATCTGTATCTTTTAGGTTAGATCAAGAAACTATGCAAGTTGGCGTATTTGCAGATTTCACATTTTCACAAGCAAAAAAGATATTTATAAAAATAGAAGTGAGTTGCCATTTCGAAATCCCTAATCATTCCTGGGAACAATTCAAACATGCACAAAAGCAAGGTTTACAAATCCCAAAAGATTTTTTATCACACCTTTTAATCATCACTGTTGGCACAACAAGAGGGGTTTTGTTTGCAAAAACAGAAAACACTCGGTTCAATAAGTTTATCATCCCTTCTTTAAAGATTGATGAAATTATAACAGAAGATGCATTCTTCGATTAAAGGCGAACCGGCTAGAAGAGCTATTATTCACTAGGCGTCGTCTATTGAACAAAAAATCAAATGTTACCGGCAAACTCATAAATAGATTAACGATTTATCGTATTCGCTATCGTCCAAACCTCTAAAACTACCGCCACAATAGCTTATCGATGAATAAATTGAAAATTTGCTAGTCAGAAAGGAATAGAAATTACACCAGTTATCATTCGATTTTAAAAACCGAAGAACCCTCCTTATACAATTTATATAGCTTGTCAAAATTCCTAAAAATAAAATCCCCAATTCTTTCGAATTGGGGATTAAAATAAATTGTGTTAAGCTTGATTACGCAGGGTCCTCCCGCGAGAGACCCTGCTTGGACAAAAATGATTGCTATAATCCAATCATGCTGATAATCTTATTTGGTGTTACCTACCAACCGAAGTTCTGATCAAACTTTGGCATTAAGTCCATATCTCTTTGTGGGATAGGAAATAAATCGTGTTTGGTTTTAGTAGTATAACCTGGAGTGGCTACTGCATAGTTTGGCGCACCAGCAGAAAGCCACCATATACCAAGTTGCTGACTAGTACTTTTTACAGTTTCGAAATAAATACCCCAACGTATTAAATCCATTCTTCTGCTTCCTTCAAAGGCTAATTCATAAGCTCTTTCTTTACGAACTGCAGTTTGGAAGGCTAGGTAATCTAAGCCAGCGGTTAAATCTGCAACAGAACTACCGCTACCTGTTGGCAAACCGTAACCACGTCTGCGTACCATATTAACAGCTGCATAAGCATCATCATTCGGTGCTTTTTTCCACTCGTTCATTGCTTCTGCGTATATCAGTAATACGTCGGCATAACGCAACACATACCAATTTACATTAGATTTATCATTATTGATTAACTTGTTGCTTTGCGGAACGTATTTTTCTGTGTCCCACTTAGCTGGGGTATAATTCTGCTTTTCCTTTTGCTTTTTTGTTGGATCAGCATCGTTAGCTTGGCCAATAAGATCTGTATCAGAAGCACTCTGGGCATATAAAGTTTTTGATGGATTATATTGATAGTTAGCTATAGAAATATCTCTCCTTAAATCTAGCGGAGAGTTACGCCAGTCGAGCACAAAAGTATGAACTACCTTTACGTTACCGGCATTACTTCCACGTTCGCCAGCAATGGTTGTAGCTTTTACACCGTTCCATTTACCAATACGCCCTATCGGATCAGATCCTAAGCTGGCGGTTGGAGAAAAGAAAGAAACTTCAATTAAACTCTCTGTTGGGTTCCAAACACCTGCGCCAGAATTCTTCCACAACTGCTCATAATTAGGTAGCAAGCCATGTTTATTTGATTGAATTAATATTTGAGCAGTTTTAGCGGCCATTTCCCATTTAGACACATCTTTAACCGGATTACCAGCCCATGTTGCGTAAACCTTAGCTAACAAACCTAATGCAGAACCTTTAGAAAAACGGAAACTATTATTTCCTCTAAAAGTATCATCTGTGGCGTAAGGAAGGTTTTCAATAGCAAACTGTAAATCTTGCTCTATAAACTCATAAACTTTTGCCGGATCTTCTTGCACAAAAGTTGATGGTGCCTGGTTAGACATTGCCGTATTAGTAATTAAAGCAATGTGACCGTATCTACGTACCAATTCAAAATAGTAAAGCCCACGTAAACCTCTGGCTTCGCCCAAATAAATTTGTGCCAGTTGCTTATCTGTTTCTGTATAATTTACCATTTTTTGCTCCAGACTTTCGATAAAATCATTGGCATTATAAATAGAATTATACAAAGTTCCCCAAGTGCGCTGTACTTCTGCTTGGTTAGCAGTAAATGAATTGGTTGGGATGATACGGAAGTTCTCATTTGTACTTCCTTCTACCTGTGCGATATCGGTTCCTAAAGTAAGTAGGATAGATAAGTGATAGCCATATAAATCATCGCTTACCATGTTTCGGTAAACACCCAACAGTACGTTTTTGGCTTCTGCCGCATTCAACATATACTTACTTTTGTCGATGTCTGTTTTTGACTCCTCAAGCAAGATATCTTTACACGAGGTACTTATCATAAGCACAAGTGATGTTAGAATAAAAATTACTCTTTTCATTTCTTTTTCTTTTTTAATTAAAATTGAACCTCTAATCCGAATGTGAACACCTTACTTCTAGGGTATGCACCCCAATCCAAGCCTGGTGTCATTGGGTTATTGCCCGCTGTACTCACTTCAGGGTCGTAACCACTGTAACCAGAGAAAGTAACTAGGTTTTGTGCCGACACGTATAATCTAGCTTTTGACATTGCTGCCTTTTTGATAAACTGAGTTGGTAAGTTATAACCCAATGAAATACTCTTTAACCTTAAAAAAGAGCCGTCTTCAACAAAACGAGAATACACATCGTTTGTAGTATATCCGTTGGTTGATGGTACTTTGTTAGACGCATTTGTAGGTGTCCATCTGTCTGCAACTTCTGCAAGCATATTTCTACGACCAGAGCGAGACTGTGTTGCGTATAAACGAGTTGCGTTGTAGATATCGTTTCCGTAATTAAACTGAACCAACACACCCATATCAAACTTCTTGTAGTTAAACGTATTGTTAAAACCACCAAACCATTTAGGTATTGCGTTACCTATGTCTGTACGGTCGTTGGTTGTAATGATACCATCTCCATCTTGGTCTTTATATTTCACCATTCCTGGAGCTAAACCTGTTAAGCGCTTGTTATTGGTGACGCCGCTTTTTAGCACTAAAGTTCCGTCTGGGGTTGTGTTAAAATCATTTGACTGATAAATACCGTCAAACTCATAACCGTAAATAATACCTAAAGACTGACCAACGATTGCTGCATAATCATTCTCGGTAAAGTTACTATCGAAACCAGAACGTGTGTACATTGCATTGGTACCTGACTGTAAAGCAACTAGCTCATTTTTAATAAAGGAAATGTTGAAATTGGTTTCCCAAGAAAAGTTTTTCTGAAGAATTGGCTTTCCTGTTATACTTAGCTCCAAACCTTTGTTTCTTATTTTTCCGATATTCTGGTATTGAGAAGAAAAACCTGTTACCTGTGCAAGAGATTGTGCTAGCAATAGATCTTTTGTATCCTTAACAAATAAATCTGTTGTTAAGGTGATTCTGTTTTTTAAGAATCCCCAATCAATCCCTAGGTTAATGGTTGATGAACCTTCCCATTTTAGGTTATCGTTTTTAAGTTGTTTAGGCGTTAATACAGTAGCAGTTGAACCACCAATACCGTATTTACTGGTTTCGTAAAGATCTAATGAAAGAAAGTTTGAGATTCTATCGTTACCTACAACTCCCCAACCTAAACGAACCTTAAGATCAGAAATAGCATCAATATTTTTGATAAAATCTTCTTGAGACACTCGCCATGCTGCCGCAAAAGATGGGAAATAGCCCCATTTGTTTTTGTTGGCAAAAACGGTTGAACCATCTGCTCTTAACGTTGCTGTTAGTAAATACTTATTATCGTAGTTATAATTAGCTCTGGTAAAAAATGACAGTAATTGTTTATCTGAATAATCTGATTCAACACGGCTAGGAGTTGCACCAACGCCTAGGTTGTTGTTTCCCAAATTATCAAACGGAAAATCCATCGCTTGTCCTAACAGGTACTCGGAGCTATTAAAAGACATTTCTTGACCAACCATTACATCGTAGCTGTTCTTTTTATCAATCTTCTTTTTATATGTTAAGTTGTTGTAGTTGATCCACCTTACACTTTTACCCATTTGCGTTTGTCCATAAGGTTTTTGTCCGTTACGGTACGCTTCTTTTGAACCATCTTTGTAAAAAACATCGTTACGGGTATTATTGGTGTTATAAGTTCCCGCAGAACGGAAGGTTAAACCTTTCATAATGTCCCAATTAACAGCTAAGTTGGTTGACCATAATTCTGCATTTCTGTTATTTACAACAGATTGAGTTTGTAAAATTGGGTTTACCTGAGCTAAACTAGCTCCATCTTCCAAAATTTCGGGGTCAATAGCCGATGATAAAAGCAAATCATCATCTACTTTTAATCCACCTGTTGGTCTCGCACTAAAAATTTGCGCAAGCATATTAAACCTACCGCCGTCTGCTGTTGTTCCAGCTCCAGACCTATCTGTGTTTGCATAATTTATGGTTGCATCTACAGTTACGCTTTTAGTTAATTTTTGGTTTATTCTGATTTTCGCAGCGGTTTTATCAAAACCACTGTTGTTGAAAATACCGTTCTCTTTATATTTATTGAAAGAGAAATTGTACTTGGTGGTTTCTATCCCTCCGTTTACAGAAATATTATGATCTGTTGACCAAGTTGGTCTGAAGGTTTCATCTTGCCAGTTTATACCTTTAACCCCAATATAATCTTCTGCAGATTGGTATTTGAAAGGTGTACCATCAACATCATCTCCTAATCTATAATAGGTATTAGCATATGCTGGGTTTACATCTGCCTGAAGCTTAACAAACTCATAAGGACTCAAAAGCTCCAATGTTTTATCAATCTGGCGATTGGTACTTGCAACACTATAAGTCAATTTTGGGCTACCTATTTTTCCAGATTTTGTGGTTACCAATACTACTCCATTTGCTGCTCTTGCTCCGTAAATAGCAGCAGACGATGCGTCTTTTAGCACTTCGATAGATTCAATATCAGAATTAGATAAGAAACTTAAATTAGCCACCTCAAATCCGTCTACAATATAAAGTGGAGAGGCATCACCAGTCAAGGTACCTACACCGCGAATGTTGACATTAAAACCAGAACCTGGTTCACCATCATACTGGGTAATTTGTACGCCGGCTACTTGTCCGCCCAAAGCAGCTAAAACAGAACCTGCCTTAAAACCTTCAACATCTTTACCTTTAATACTTGCAACCGCTCCGGTAAGATCGCCACGTTTTACTGTACTATAACCAACAACCACCACTTCTTGCAAAGCTGCGTTTTCTGGGACTAGTCTTATTACCAAATCATTTTGATCACTCACACGAAGTGCAGTTTCTACGTAACCAACGTAAGTAACCATTAAGGTTTCTCCTTTTTGCACACGCAATTGAAAAGCACCTTTTTCATCGGTTATGGCGTTGGCTGGTTTTCCTATAATGGTGATTGTTGCACCTGCCAATGGAGTTGAGCCCTCCCCAAACACCTTCCCTTTTAATGTAACCTGTTGTGCGTAGGTACTTATCGAAAACATCACAGCTACAATAGCCATCAGTACTCCCTTACACATATTCGCTTTCTTTATCATATTATACATTTTTGTTCTCTTTAAAATTTCGAATCAAACCATAAAATAATCGGAAACAATTGTCCTCCACTTTGCGGATCCTTTCCATCTGTTCCAAAAGTGATCTGCCCACTCATTACTCCGTTTGCTGGTTCTCCATCCACAATCCATTTATTTGGGTTAACTACAACTTCAAACGTGGCTGCATCTACATAAGCCATAGCCTGTGTAACGCTATTAACATTTCCGTAATAAGAAAGTGGATCTCTTGACCCATAATTTGGACTAATACCCCGACCGGCTGCATAGTTATCCCACAGTCCACGTAGGAATGAATTTGCTACAGATGGTTGCCCGTCTAAATGTGGTCCGAAGAAGTTATAGTAATTGAATGTACGTCTGTAATCTAACGTAAACTTAGATTTATCAGTAACGCCGGCGATTACAGGAACTGTTGAACGTCCGCCTTTGGTAGGGTTTGCCTGATAAACAAAAGGAGAGTATTCTACAGTAACCATTTCGGTACTGGTAGCTGATTTTACAGGTTGTGAGTTATGGATAAATATTGGTGTTTGTACTGAAAACTCTTCTGGTGTGCCTTTACCTGCCGTAGCCGTAACCATAAAAACACCAATTTGTGCAGCACTGATACCTTTTGGAATTATTTCTCCGGTGGCAGCATCTATGGTTGTTCCAGATCCTTGGTGAACGTTTCTGATTTCGTAAGTCACACTTACCTTTGCATCTGTTGTTGGTGATGGCTGTACTGTTGAAAGTGCAGCGCCAGAAGCTACCCTAAACTGATTGGCATAATTTTGTGCTGGGGCTAAACCAAGGTTATTACCATATCTTACGTAAGTAAAATAATTAGGATTTTCGGCTATTGTTAAGGCAAAACTAGCTGTTGATTCATTTTTAGGATTTGTTGCTTTTACTTTAACCGTATAAGTACCTAAAGCAATGCTGTTGCCTTTAACCGCACTAATTTTTCCCTGCGCATTTAAAGTAATTTTCCCTTGTAAAGCAGCTGGTAAGTCTACAAACTCAAAACGAACTTCGTCTCCTTTAAAACCTGCCGCAGGGCTTAAGTCAAACGCTACTGCTTGAATAGCATTTTTATTTGCGTAAGTGAATTGCTGTATTGGCTCAATAAACTCAACCACATCTAAAGTAAATGCATTTGTAAAAACTACGCCAGCTTGATCGTACTCATTTTTTACATTTACGTTAACCTTATATTGTTGCCCAGCTGTAAAGCTGTGGTTTTCTGCAACCGTTATAACACCCGTTTTTGCATCAATCTTAATTTTGTCTGTAGTAGGTGTTACATTTGTAATTGCATATGCCACATTATCTAAAGAACCTTTAAGCGCTGGCACAGTACTGGTATAAGAGGTTTTTCCGCTTTGTACACTCTCCTCTTCAATTTTCCCAGTAGCTGGCGCATAAGTTAATGCCAAGGGTTTAGAAATCACGTTGATTTCTATTGCGTTCTGAAAAATTCCTTCATCTCCTGCTGATGCTCCCGTTGTTAACTTCAGCGAAAGCACATATTTGCCTGGTAATAACGTTGCGTCGCCCCTTACAATAGAGATTAAACCTGTAGAAGAAACGGCAAAGTATTTAGAATAGTCGGTTTTAGCTATCTCGTATTTTCTGATAGAAACGTGATCGCCATTCGTAGTTACCTGCGCAGTAGGCAGTTCTACAGTACTAGCTGCATCAATCACATCTGCATAGTTAACAGTAAGCTTGTTTGGTTCTACGGTAATACCTTCCGGTACAGGTCTCATCATGTTAACTTCAACCGCATCTTTAAACTGGTACATTTTTCCGCCAGACATGCAACTGATTGTTAGTTTATATAAACCAATAGACAAATCCTTGGTGTCTTTAATACTGATGGATCCGTTATCGGGATTAACCTCAAAGCTAGTTCCTGTATAAGCAACGCCATCTAATGTAATGCCTGTAATTTCGAAAGCGCTAGGATTACCGCCGTTGTAAGAAGGAGAAGAAATAATCCCGCTCATGGATGGTCCAATATCCGTCATACCGTTATAGTAGATTGTAAAAGGTCCATTATCAATAACTTCTTCTTTTTTACAAGCTGCCACAATAAAGAGCAGTGCAAAAGCCCACGAAATGTATCGCTTTACGTTTGGTTTTGTATTTATCAACTTCAACATATGATATGATTTTATAGATTACAATTTAGATTATATTTTGTGCCATCAACGGTAACTTCTAAGCTTACGCCGTTCTCACTAAAAGCTTGCTTAAATACCGCATTCAACTGTACTGCACTCGCTTGGATACTTGGGTAAACCACAGTAATGTAACGAGCCGTTTGTCCGGCAGTTTTCACCATATTTACGCCGTAGGCTTTACGGCTAAACTCCACACCTGGCGTGTAAGATAATTTTCCGTTAAACGGAACAGTGGTTAAAGTTTCGTCTGCGAAGGTTCTAACAACCACGTTATTACCATCAGAAAAATTTGTGTATGCGCCATTCTTATCTCCCGCTAAAACAACTTCAGTATCGCCTTCGCATAGATTAAAGTTAAGATTAACAGTTCCCGTTGCGCTTCCTATTCCTTCATCTACAAACACAAAGAAAGATTTGTTTACAAAAAACACATATCTGCGGTGCTTTAAGTTGCTGTATCCTTGGTTTTCAACCGCAATTACCTCTGTTGGTCCGTTTGAAACTACAGCTAATGATTTACCTTTTCCAGTAGTAATATTTTTGCTGTTCAGCGTCATGGTATTATGCACCCTTGTTTGGCGATACCATTCTCTGTCTGTATTATCTGTACCAGAATAGGCAAATACACCTGCATCCGGGAAGAAATTACGCCCTTTATGATAAAGTTCAAATGTACCGTTATCCGGTTGATTATGGCTCCAAACCGCAAAAGCATCATTTGAGTAATTATTGCTTAAAACCAACATGGTTGATAACCTATCCCAACCGTTACGCAATACGTAATAGCCAGATTTTGTAAAAGCTTTTGGCGCAGAAGAAGGAACCGTTCCGCTTTTTCCGTAAGAAGACATATAAAATAGCTCCTTATCATCTGGAAACATTTCATGATACCTTACAAAGTTTTTGTTAAGTACCGATCTGCTCCAAGAGCTTTGGCGGGTATCGTTAAAACCAGGAACATACTGGCTATTTGAAGCTGTATTTGTGAAGTAATTTGGATAGGTGAAATTCATTACCACTTGAGCGGCCTTAAGTAGGTATTGGTTAAAGTCGGCACCTGCATTACCAACAATTAATGGGTTGGCCTGCGCAAGTTTAAGTACTTCGTAAAAATCTGCTATGGCAGCAATATGGTAGCTTAAATCAAGCTCAAAGTGCATACCATCGTCTAAAAACTGCTTTTTAACTTCTGTACCCAATATTTGAAAACCTGTATTCATCCAGCCAGATGCATTTTTAAATTCGGGAAACAACACTCCGGCAAAGGCAAGTGAACCGCCTTGAGATATTAAAATATTTCCATCCTGATAAGGATACTTCACCAAAAAATCTGAATGCTGGGCAAACTGAACCATAAATTCAGAAAACCACTCTGGCGTAAAATTTACGGAGTTTTTATAGTACTCAAACAACTGAGTTTGTACCATAACACGCTCAGCAACCTGTAATTGCCACCATGTTGTGGTATTGGTACCTGTTTCTGGCATGGGGTTTTTCTCTAACCAGTTTTTATATACGCTAATCCAAGATTGAATATATTTTTCATCTTTAGTGGTGCGGTAAACTTTCGCTTGCGGAACAAACCATTGGTGCCTGTGTAATTGCTTTTGATATTCATCATCAGCTCCGGCTGGCTTAAATAACCAATTGATAGTTCCTGTTCCCAATGAGTAAGGCATTTTCTTAACAGCATCTTCGTAATAGTTATTTACAAAAAACCTATTGTTATCTAGTGCATAATCAGCCTTAAGCTTATCATCTTCTGATGAGTTTACGTTAATTAACGACAAGCTTGGATTAACAACGGTTGTACGTGATCGATAATACTCGAGAATAGCTTTAACAGATTCGTAAGGCTTGTCTGCATCGTGTAATGCTTTAGCTTTTTCCAAACCTGGATAGCTTAAATTAATTACCTCAAAAATCTGAGTGTTTATCACTCCGTTAGGTTTTATGGCTCCAGTGCCTCCAGGGTTAGTGTTGACTTGCTTGATCGGATCTTTTTTACACGAAAGAAGTGTAAAAAGTGTAATGGCGTAAATGAAATACTTCATACTCACAGTTTAATTGGCATAAATGGTTTGTTTTTGGTGTTTTGGTTAAACGGATCTAAATCCTTTTACTTTTGGTGTCCTTGTTTTAGCAAATCTCGTTTAAATCTATTTTTATGTATTTCACTTCTGATTAATATGATTTCAATATTGGCTAATCTTTGTTTTCATGTTAAATAACAAAGTTTTTCACACGCTCTATTCACGGATTGCAAACACATCTAGTTTTCACTGCTGACTCTCATTCCAAATCAGAAAAAATATTAAAAAATTAGCGTGTATTGCGATGATTGCTTATTTTAAAAAAATATAGCGAACATTAAACTGCCCTTTTTAAAGTTTCAAAATCCAGCACAAAAAACCTTATAAATTTTACCAAAAGATTTTGCCTAATAAGCGCTAAGCAAGACAGATTAAAACTGAATATTACCCTGTTTCCTGTTTTTTACATGTTAATCAGGAAAGATCGATTTTGGGTTTACTTAAGCGATTATGATGGGGCAATTCAACAAAAACGAAAGAGTTTAAGATGAATTTAAAAGTCCTCGTTAACTATAATAGCTAAATTCGTTTAACCAATTATTATAACTAACATGAAGCTAAAACTACTAAGTAGAGCAGTTATGCTGCTCGTATTATTGATTTGTGCAAATACCTCCTTCGCACAATCATTAAACGTAACGGGAACAGTAACAGATACCGAGGGCATTCCTCTTCCCGGAGTCAACATTAAAGAAAAAGGAACCAAAAACGGCACCGTAACAGATCTAAACGGAAAATACGCTTTAAAACTGGCTTCCAAAGATGCGGTACTATCATTTTCCTATATTGGATTTTCTACAGTAGAAGAAAAAATCGGCAATAAATCAAGCTTGAATGTAAAGCTGGGTGCCGACAATAAAATGATGGATGAAGTACTTGTTGTTGGATACGGAAGCATCAAGCGTAAAGATTACACCGGTGCTGTATCTTCTATTAAAGGAGATGAATTAAGTAATGTTCCGGTGCAGGATGTTGCCTCTGCTTTGACGGGGCGTTTGGCTGGTGTACAGGTTACTGCTTCTGAAGGAGCGCCGGGTGCTGGAATATCTATCACTGTAAGAGGTGGTGGATCTATTACGCAAAGCAATGAGCCACTATACGTTGTTGACGGGATTCCCCAAACGGAAGGGTTAAACTTTTTAGACCCAACAGACATAGAAAGTATTGATGTTTTAAAAGATGCCGCGGCCACTGCTATTTATGGGGCAAGGGGAGCAAACGGAGTAGTTTTAGTAACCACAAAACAGCATAAGCCAGGCAAAACCCAAGTTACCTACGATACTTATTACGGAGCTAAAAAAATTGCAAGAACGTTAGATGTATTAAACCCTTACCAATACACAATTTTGCAATATGAAAGAAGCTTAGGCGATGCAACTAAAACTGCTTCTTTTATCACTAACTATGGAGCATTCGCAGAGTTAGCATCGCTTTACGCAAACAGACCAGGAATTGATTGGCAAGATGAAGTTTTTGGTACTGCAAATAGTCAATATCATAAGGTTGGCGTAAACGGCGGAAATAAAGAAACCAGATTCAACTTGTTCTATTCCTTCAACAACGATGAAGGAATAATGGTTACCAGTGGTGCAAAGAAAAAGGTAGCGAAATTAAGTTTGAACCATACAGCTAACGAAAAACTTAAACTTAACGGAAGCATTAGCTATTCGGACCAAAAAGTAAATGGAATTGGCACTGGAGAAGGAAACTCCAATTTTAACCAGTTGCAAAACGTACTAACTTATAGGCCAACTTTTGGAAAAGCAGGTAATGACCAAGATTTAGTGGATTTAGATCAAGATCCTATTTTGGAGGGAAATTCTGGCAATACTTTACAGAACCCTTTAACCAATGCAGAATCTCAACAACGACAGAATTTCACCAAATATCTTTATTTAAACGCTGGTTTAGAATATAAACTGCTAAAAAACATTACTTATAAAGGTTTGGTAAGTTTTAGAGATGCGAATTCTAACAGAACTATATTTAACAATAGTAGATCTGTAGTAGCTAGAAGAAACAACGGACCGTTTGGAGAAATAAGCGATAATAACAGACATGGCTGGAACTATTCTAATACCTTAACCTATTCCAACACCTTCAATAAGCTCCATAAATTTGATTTATTACTTGGTCAGGAGCAAAACTACACCATTACCACATACAAAAACATCCAGGCTAATGGTTTCCCGTTTGAAACGTTAGGATTGAACAAGCTATCAGAAGCAGCTACTTTTTTAGCCACCAGTAACATTGAAGATGAGAAGATTTTTTCTTTATTTTCAAGAGCTAATTACTCTTTTAAGGATAAGTATTTGTTTTCTGCGAGCTTAAGAGCAGATGGTTCCTCAAAATTTGGAGCAGGTAACAGATATGGCTACTTCCCTGCTGCTTCGGCCGCATGGCGAATTATCGAAGAAGATTTTATGAAGAATCAAACGGTAGTGTCTGACTTGAAGTTACGTTTAAGTGTTGGTAATGCCGGCAACAATCGTATAGCCAATTATAGCTCATTATCTTTACTAAATGTGGGTAACTATCCGCTAGGAGATGCAAATAATGTTACGGTTTATCCAAATACATTACCCAATCCCAATCTAAAATGGGAACAAACGTTTTCGCAAAATTTAGGGGTAGATGTAAGTTTTCTTAACCACAAAATTCAGTTAACAGCAGAGGCTTACAGTAACAAAACCAAAGATTTATTGCTTAACGCGGAAGTACCAATGCTATCTGGTTACACCAACATGCTGATCAATGCAGGTTCAACCAGTAATAAAGGTTTAGAGTTTACCCTAAACACCGCCAACATCAATAAAAAAGATTTTAAATGGAACACTAGTTTTAATATCTCTTTTAATAAAAACAAAGTGTTAAGCTTAACCAGCGGAGAATCATTCATGTATGCATCATCTAATTGGGGTGTACTTTCAGAAAGTGATTATATCGTTCGTGTAGGAGAATCATTGGGTCAAATTTACGGCTACCAGTCTGATGGATTTTACCAAGTGAATGATTTCGATTTTAACCCAACCACCCAAGTTTACACTTTAAAACCAGGTATTTCTTACGATACCAATAACAGTCCACAACCTGGCTTTTTAAAATTGGTGAATCAAAACCCTGCTGATAATTTATTTATTACAACAGAAGACGACAGGGTGGTAATTGGGAACGCTTATCCAATTCATGTGGGTGGTTTAACCAACACTTTCGTTTACAAAAACTTTGATCTAAGTGTATTTTTAAACTGGTCTTACGGTAATGATGTTTATAATGCGAATAAGTTATACAGTAGCCAAACCAGATTAGATTACAGAAGTGCATTAAGCTTTGTTGCAGACAGATGGTTGACTATTGATGCTAGTGGCAATAGGTTAACAGATCCTCAGGCTTTAACCGATTTAAATAAAGGTAAAACAGTTCCAGCCTATAACGGTGCCGGAACAGATGTTAAACTTTATGATTCAATAATTGAAGACGGTTCTTTCTTAAGAATAAACAACATAAGTTTCGGGTATAACATACCTAAGCAATTAACGTCAAAACTAAAAATTGGCAAAGCAAGAGCATACGTTACTGCTTATAATTTAGGCACAATAACCGGATACTCTGGTTATGATCCGGAAGTAAGCACAAGAAACAGCAGCGGCTTAACACCTGGTGTCGACTTTGGGGCTTACCCAAGAAGTCGCTCTTTTGTTGCCGGTCTAAACTTATCATTTTAATCAATTAAATATAATATCATGAGAAAAGTGAATAAAAGCATCTCTAAAAATATATCAAGGTACGCAGTAGTCGGACTTTTAGCCGCGTCAGTGCTTACCTTGGCTTCATCTTGCGAAAAATGGCTAGAAGAAGACCCCTACTCCCTATATGTTGCAGAAACCTATTTTAAAACGGTTGATGATGCTAAAAAAGCAACTTTAGGAGTTTATGAAACCATGTCGAAGTTAGAGACTTACGGGTTTTACATGTCCCTGGTTTATGATATCGATTCAGACATTGGTCATATGGACGGAACTGGCTTAAGCAATGACAACAGAACTATCGCTCACTACAATGTATCTCCGGGCCATAATTACACCAGAAAAAGTTGGACTAGTTTGTATAACGGAATAGATAGAGCCAATCTGGCTATTGCTAAAATACCAGCCATGGATTTGTACAGCAATGGAACAGAGGCACAAAAGAAAGACTTGAAAAGATGTTTAGCAGAAGTTAAATTCTTAAGAGGAATGTATTATTTTGATTTGGTACGCTTATTTGGCGATGTGCCCCTGAAGTTAAAGTTTACGGAAGCATCAGACGATTTAAAGTTAGCTCGAACTGACAGAGAAACAGTGTACGATCAAATCATCACCGATATGAAAGAGGCGATTGATGATATTCCAGAAGTATCACAGAAAGTAAATGATGAACGCGTGAGCAAAGGTGCAGTTAAAGGTATTTTAGCTCGAGTTTATCTATACAGAGGAGGATATTCTTTAAGACAAGACGGAACCAGAAAACGTCCTGCTAATTATAAAGATTATTATGCAGAAACTGCTAGACTAACCAAAGAAATCATGGAGTCGGGGGAGCACTCGTTAAATTTGAGCTTCGAAAACATCTTCAGAAACTATTGCACTCTTAAACTGGAACCAAAGGAGTCGATGTTTGAAGTTGCTTTTTACAATGCAACCGGCGACAATGACAATAGCAGTTATGTGGGTTCATGGAACAGTCCAATATGTGATGCCGCTGCCCCTTTTGGAAGAGCTAATTCGTTTTATAAAGTATCTCCTTTATTCTACAAAAAGTTTGCAGCAACAGATACTAGGAAAAAAGTAACTATTGCGACATTCCAAATTACCGCTACTGGCGATACCACCACATTAAAAGCAGGAACAAACAATGACCGGAAATGGGCGCCGGGTAAATGGAGACGTAACTGGCAGGGAACTTCACCAAAAAGCACAAACAATACCGATTTAAATTGGACTTTGTTAAGATATTCGGATGTGCTACTCATGAGAGCAGAAGCAGAATGGATGTCTAATAATGAACAACCAAATGTTGCAGCTTATTTAGCGATTAACCAAGTAAGAAGAAGAGCTTATGGTTTACCGTTGGGAACAGTTAGTGCGGTAGATATTCCAACTACTGTAACAGGCTTGCCGTTTTTTGAAAAAATAAAAGAAGAAAGAGTTTTAGAACTAGCATACGAGGGATTGAGAAAAGGGGATTTAATTAGATGGAATATTTTAGGCGAAACACTTCGAAGTGCCGAAACAGCGTTAAAAGCTTACTCTACCGGCTTCCCTTATATCGCAGGAACTTATTTTGTAGATAATAAACACGAGTTATACCCTATCCCAACAAGAGAGCGAGAACTAAATATTAACTTAACACAAAACCCTAATTACTAAATGATGAAGCGCATTTTATCTAATGGATTGCAACTTGTTAGTGCTTTAATTGTAATATGTTTCGCATTTGAAGCTACTGCGCAACCCAGAATAAAGATAAATCAAGAAAATTTGATGAACGAGATGCGAGCTACGCCGTTTCCGTTAAATGCCGCTGTGATAATTAATAAAAAAGTAGCATTTATGTGGCCTTTATTGGGTAAAGGAAACGCCGGTTCTGTTTTGGACGGCGTTTCTGATACTTCAACAAAGAAACCAGATCCTAACGCCGTAAATTACAAGATACGGATCTCCAAAAACAAAAAATTTAAGAAAGGTACAATCACTGCAGAGACTTCATGGGCATTTTATAACCCAGCTGTTGAAATGGAAAGTGGTCTTTGGTATTGGCAATACGCTTACGTGGATAAGGGAAAAACCACTTGGTCTAAAACGCTGCGTTTTACGCTTAAAAATGGTACAGCTAAATTTTCTACACCAACTTTTGAAGATTTAATCGCAAAACTTCCTAAAACTCACCCCAGAGTTTGGGCGCAGCAAAACACGTGGGATACTTTTATAAAAAATAGTGTTGGTAAAGAAGAAAGAGGATGGTATTTAGATAAAGCTAACCAGCTTCTAAAAACAAAAATACTTCATATCAGTAATACTATCGATACCAGTAAAGTTGCCGAACTAAACGATAAACTTAAACAAAAAGCAATGCTCATCCGCGAAAGCAGAAGAGTTGTAGATAAGGAAGAGGCTAACACGGAAGTTTTAATCCGTTCCTATCTGCTAACTAAAGACGAGCGTTACTTTAAAGCAGCAATGGATAGGGTAAAAGAAATCATCAGTTGGCGAAACAGTGGCTTATTAGCTGGCGATTTTAACCAATCTACCCTGCTTTCATTAAGTTCAATGGCTTATGATTCTTTCTACAACATACTTTCTAAAGATCAGAAGCGATTACTTTTAGCAGAGATTAAAGAAAACGGCAATAGTTTTTTTGAGGAATTTGCAAACCATTTAGAAGCACATATTGCAGATAACCACTCTGTACAAATGACGCTCCGTATTTTAACCATGGCTGCTTTTTCTGCTTACGGCGAGCTGCCCGAAGCAGCAAAATGGGCAGATTACTGTTACAATTTATGGATTGCCCGCTTCCCTGGCGTAAATAACGATGGTGGCTGGCATAATGGAGATTCCTATTTCCATGTAAACATCAGAACCTTAGTAGAAGTGCCGTATTTTTATAGTCAGCTGAGTGGTTACGATTTTTTTAGCGACCCCTGGTATCGAGGTTCTGCTATGTACGTAATTTATCAGCAACCTCCTTTTTCAAAATCAGGAGGTAACGGAAGCTCGCATCAAAATGTTGTAAAACCAAACGGCACCAGGGTTGGTTATGCAGATGCTATTGCTAAATTGACCAACAATACTTATTTAGCCGACTATGTAAATGTAATTAGAAAAGAAGAGCCAAACATCCTAAAAACAGGCTTTATGGCTAAACCAGGAGATTTATCTTGGTTCCGCTTACAATCGGATAAAACTTTACCAAAGGGTAAGGGCCTTAAAGACTTATCATTATCGTATGTTTTCCCAAATACAGGTTTAGCAAGTGTAATGTCTAATTGGGGCAACATCAAACAAAGCGCCATGCTGTCATTTCGATCGAGCCCATATGGTTCTACCTCTCATGCTTTAGCAAATCAGAATGCCTTTAACACTTTTTATGCAGGTAAACCTCTATTTTATAGCAGTGGGCACCACACCAGTTTTATCGACGAGCATGGTGTTTACAGCCACAGAAGCACCAGGGCGCATAACAGTATTTTGGCCAACGGAATGGGACAAAAAATAGGTACCGAAGGTTACGGATGGATGCCACGATATTATAACGGCGAAAAAATCAGTTACTTTTTAGGTGATGCTTCTAATGCTTATGGTAAGGTAGCTTCGCCCCTTTGGTTAGAAAGAGGAAGACTTTCAAAATTAGAATACTCGCCAAAAAATGGCTGGGACACCAATCATGTGAAAACATTTCGCAGGCACATTGTGAGTTTGGGCGGCGCCGATCTGGTTTTTATTTATGATGAATTAGAAGCCGATAGTGCAATAACCTGGAGCTATTTACTGCATAGCATTGAAAACCCAATGACGGTAGCAAATGATAAAGATTTTGTTCATGTACAGGCAAACAACCTAAACGGAATTTCTGACGCTTACCTTTTCTCTAAAGATAAGTTGAAGACTACCCAAACCGATAAGTTTTTTGTTCCGGCAATAAACTGGTTAAAATCCGATGATAACGGTGTATTTAAACCTTACAAAAATCATTGGCATTTTACAGCCACAACTCCCAATAGTAAAGTTTATCGTTTTGCAACGGTAATTAGTACGCACAGTAAAGACGGTAAAGCAATTACACCTAAGTATATTGACGCAAATACCATTGAGGTTGATAACTGGATTATTAAAGTAAACTTAGCTGTAACAGGCAAAGCAACCTTCGCTATAAAAAACACAAAAGAACCGCTAAGTGTAATTTACGACGGCACTACAGTAATCAAAGAAAATGGTAAAACTGTTTCTTTAAAAGATCAATTGCCAGAATTGGAGATTTGATGGAGTTTTATATAAAGGCTAAAAGCAGAATGCACAAAGCCTAAAGCTAAAAACCTTTATAATAACACATTATAATGATTGATTATGAAATTAAATAATGACTCTATGTAATTAAACAGGTTCTAAATATCATCCTCACTTTTTTAATTAAACCTTTTAAAAATAAAATGAAATGAGAAAAAGCAGATTTAACTTAAGAAGTTACACGTTAATAACTTGTACAACTTTACTTTTTGCCTGTACCAAAAATAATGGAGTGGTAGAAAAACAAGCTTCTCTGACCACAGAAAATGGCATAGCACATTCCAGTATTAAAACACAAGCAAGTGGTAGTGTTTTGCTTAATGTGGATTATGAAACAGGTACCACCAACTCTGGAATTACTGGTGTAAACCCCACCAACGCTACTGCTTCCGATGCCGTTTACATGGTAAGCCCAGGCAGAAATGGCAATTATGCAGTTGCGCACAAAGTTACGCTCGGACTTCCTGGCTATTTTTCAAACGACGCCTACAGAAGTGAAAGTGACGCAGACAATATTCCCGCTGCCAGATTTGCTTCCGGTGATGAGCGTCGCTATGAATTTAGTGTTTACTTAAAAGACTGGGAGCAATGGAATTCAAGTAACCCACCCTACGGCGATAATCTTTTCCAATGTAAAATTACTTCCGGCGCATCCGTACCCATTAGAATATTAACCAAAAGAAACTCAATTGTAACCAGAACTGGTGCTACTGCTCAAGATAATCTTGTTACAGACTTCAGACCTTACATCAATCAATGGATTGATTTTCGGATTGATGTGCTTTGGTCAAACACAACAACTGGCTATTTAAAGATTTACACTCGGTATCCTGGAGAACAAAATTACACCATCCGATTACAACGTCTCAATACAGTTACCTACACTGGAACTGCAGCACAACATGGATACATTAAATGGGGAGTGTATAGAGAAGCTGGAACAAGCTTTACTGATAACGCTTTAACACGTATTGCATACCATGATGACGTAAAAATCACTGCACTTAATTAAGTCCTCTTCCTCTTTTAATTTACACAATAATGAATTAAAGATGAGTGTGGGCAAAACAAAAACATCTGAAGGCTAACATGGAAAATAAAACAAAAATTAAAACTGCTAGAGTAGTAACGGCGATTTCGTCTAAGTTAAGTCTCATTATTTGCGGAATTATTCTATTCAGTGTCAGCTATTCAGTTGCACAAACAAATAACAAAACAACATTACTTGCTAAGCTAGACCTTAACCGGTCTGGCTTAGCTCAAGTAAAAACCTATTACTTGGCAGGCAAAGCAGATAAAGCTATTGAGAGTTTATTGGTTTATTACAAAACCAGAAAAAACATCATCCATCCGGATTTAACAGTAAATGCTAGTACCGGAAAACCAATTGTTGGAACTTTAGCCGAAACAGATTTAAAAAGGGCAAACGACGCTTTAAACCACACCTTTTTTGTTATGAATGGCTACCCAGCCTTTGATTATGGAAAAGACATCAACTGGCAATATTGGCCAGTTAAAGACAATGAGCTCAAATGGCAAATACACCGTATGGCTTGGTGGGATGCTATGGCTAAAACCTACACTGCTACAAATGACGAGCGCTATGCTAAGGAATGGGTATTTGAGTACGCAGACTGGGTTCGTAAAAACCCGATAGGTTTATCTGAAGATAACGACAATTTTGCTTGGAGAAGTTTAGAGGTTAGTGAGCGATTAGAGCTACAATCAAAACTGTTCTTCTACTTCATCAACTCAAAAGCTTTTGACGAAGATTTTTTGGTTACTTTTTTAACCAACTATGCCAAACAGGCCGAACGGGTAATCAACAATTACTCTACAGAGGGAAATCATCTATTGTTCCAAGCGCAACGCGTAATATACGCAGGCACTGTTTTTCCAGAATTAGCCGATGCAAAAAACTGGCAAAAAAGCGGAATAACAAAGTTAAACGAGCAAATTGGCATTCAGGTTTTTGCTGATGGCATGCATGATGAACTGGCATTTCATTACCATATTGCCAGTGCGAACACCTTTTACAAAGCTTTGAGGATGCTTGATTTAAATGGCATAGCATCCCAGTTTCCGCAATTTTACCTTGATAGATTAGAAAAAATGATGATGGCTGTTGTCGAGTTTTCATTCCCAGATTATAGCCACCCAATGTTCAGTGATTCGTGGTTAACAAGTAAATCTGTAATGATGAAAAACTTTAAAGATTGGTCTTCAGTTTACCCTAACAACAAAGTTTTAAAATATTTCGCAACAGATGGTAAAGAAGGTTCGTTGCCAAATCACACTTCGCACAGATTGCCAGACGGCGGCATCTACGCTTTCAGAAGTGGTTGGGACACTAATTCTACCAATTTGATATTAAAAGCAAGTAAACCAGCTTTTTGGCACAGTCAGCCAGATAATGGAACTTTTGAGATTTGGGTAAAAGGCAGAAATTTTATGCCCGACCCAGGAGCTTTTCTTTACTCGGGCAATGCAGCAGTTAACAAACAGAGAGACTATTTCCGCCAAACCAAACTGCACAACACTTTAACGCTAGATAACCAGAATTTAACGGTTGATGCCAAAGAACTAAAATGGAGTACAAGCAACAAATTAGACGTACTGGTTTACGAAAACCCTAGTTACGAAAACCTAAAACATAGAAGATCAGTGTTTTTTGTCAACAAAAAGTTTTTTGTAATTGCTGATGAAGCTATTGGCAAAGCAACCGGTGATGTTGCAATTCATTTTGCATTTAAAGAGGGTGTAGTTGACGCAGATTATATTTCAAAATCTATAACCACCACCAACGCCGATTTAAATAATATTACCCTTAAAACCTTTGCACCACAAAACGCTAATATGGTGGCCGAAGAAAATTTTGTTTCCTACAAATATAACGAGAAAATAAAACGTCCGGCTTTTGCAATACAAATGCCCAAAACCGAAAACCAAACACCTCGGTTTTTAACGGTAATTGTTCCGTTTAGCGGCATAGCAGTTGTGCCTAGCATTGATGCTAAATTCTTAAAAACAAACGGAAATACGCTAAAAGTTAAAGTAACGGTTGACGGAAAATCTCATAAATTAAAATACCATTTGCGTTAAAAACCAGCATTCAAATTTCTACATCGCATCATTATCAAATAGTGATGCGATGTTTTCTTTTTACCTCCACATCACTTCAGTGGAATTGTTAATCATTTGCCCAATTTCTTATTTCGCAAGCACACATCACACTCCTCAAACATTATCGCTCCCATTTTATAAAACTCCCTAGTAATTGCCAAAGCAGGTTATAAGCGTACCTTTCCACCATTTAATTTTGGTTTCAACCAAATCGAAAGCATTTTAAACAAATCCAAAAGCTAAAACCGGCTACCTTCGCTAATTTCACGTTCCAATTATAAAAAGCTTAACATCAGCTTTACATATACATTTTTTAAAAATGAAGATAACAAACGGCTTAAAATTTCAATACATAGCAGCATTTGCGCTGTTACTATTGCTTGGCGCATGTGCAGACAAAGATCAGCCAACAGAAAAGAAACCCAATATTATTTTCATCATGACTGATGATCATACCACCCAGGCTTTGAGTGCTTATGATAAGCGATATATTGAAACACCAAATTTAGACAGGTTAGCCAACGAAGGTATTTTGTTTGAAAACTGCTTTGTAACCAACGCCGTTTGTGGCCCGTCTAGGGCAACCATTTTAACAGGAAAATACAGCCATTTAAACGGTTTAACCGATAATTCAAAAGTGTTTGATAGCACCCAGGTTATTTACCCACAATTGCTAAAAAAAGCAGGCTATCAAACCGCAATGATTGGTAAATGGCATTTAGGCTCTACACCTATGGGTTTTGATTATTACAGCATTTTACCAAACCAAGGGCAGTACTACCAGCCAGATTTTTTAGAAAACGGAAAACTGATTACAGAACAAGGTTATGTTACCGATTTAGTGACCGATAAAGCCATCAAATTTGTAGAAGCAAGAGATAAAAACAAACCTTTTATGATGATTTATCAGCAAAAAGCACCACACAGAAACTGGATGCCCGCTACTCGTCATTTAGGAATGTATGATGATAAGATATTTCCAGAGCCAGCTAATCTTTTCGATGATTTTAGCAACAGAGGCCGAGCTGCAAAAGAGCAGATGATGAATATCTCTACAGATATGATGGATGCTTGGGACTTAAAATTAGTTTCAGAAGAAGAACTTAATGCTTTTGAAAAATCTCCGCAAAAAGCAAAATTTAAAGACAGTAAAGAAGGTGATTTCAAAAACGCCAACGATAAATCAACCGATAAACAAAGATTTTTTGAAGTTTATAACCGGATGAACCGTACAGAAAAAGCCGTTTGGAACAAAGAGTACAGTAAAAGAATTGCCGAGTTTAAAACATTAAACTTAAAAGGCAAAGAATTGGTTAGTTGGAAATACCAACAGTACATGAGAGATTACATGTCGTGTGTAACTTCTGTTGACGAAAACGTAGGCCGTTTGCTAGATTACTTAAAAGAAATTGGTGAATTAGACAATACCATCATCGTTTACACATCAGACCAAGGCTTTTTCTTAGGCGAACATGGCTTTTTTGATAAACGGTTTATGTACGATGAAAGCCTAAGAACACCGCTTTTGGTAAGATATCCAAAATCAATTAAAGCTGGTTCTAAAACAACTGCCCTAGCTATGAACTTGGATTTTGCTCCTACCCTTTTAGATTATGCAGGTGTAACAATACCCGAAGATATGCAGGGAAAATCGCTAAGACCAATTATGGATAATGCCGGAAAAACTCCCGCAGATTGGCGCAAAGCAGTTTACTATCATTATTACGAATACCCAAGCTGGCACATGGTAAAAAGGCACTATGGCATTAGAACGCAACGCTATAAGCTCATCCATTTTTACAATGATATTGACGAGTGGGAACTTTATGATTTAGCAAAAGATCCGCATGAAATGCATAATCTTTACCAAGACCCTGCTTACCAGCAAACACTTGTTGACCTAAAAGTTCAATTGACTAAGCTCCAAAAACAATATAAAGACACTAATCCAACTATAAATAATTAATAGATTTTTATGAAACCGTTTTCTAGAAACATCTTTTTAGCTGCTATACTTTTTATGGCAGCCTGTAAATCTGAGGATAAACCCGACAGACCAAACATTTTACTCTTAATGTCTGATAACCAGTCATGGAACCACGTTGGTGTTTATGGTGATGATGTGGTAAAAACACCCAACATTGATAAAATAGCTGCAGAAGGCGTCCGCTTTACCAATGCTTATTGTAATTCTCCGTCATGTACGCCAGCCAGAGCGGCTATGCTCACCGGGCAGGATATATGGAGAATAGAAGAAGGCGCAAACTTATGGGGAATTTTGCCTACGCAGTTTCCAATTTTTACCGACCTTTTAGAAAAAGCAGGTTATAGAGTTGGTTTTGATGGTAAAGGATGGGGCCCCGGAAGTTACGAGGCCAACGGCAGAACCCGTAACCCAGGAGGTGATAAATACGCAAACTTTGCAGACTTTATCAAAAACAGCAAAAAAGGAGAACCTTGGAGCTATTGGTTCAACAGCTTACACCCACACCGCCCTTATGTAGTAGGTTCTGGAGAAAAAGCAGGGATTGATTTAAGTAAAATTACCGTTCCAAAATACCTGCCAGATACCAAAGATGTGCGTATAGATATTGCAGATTATTACGCGGCGATTCAAACTTTTGACGATGAGGTGGGCATAATTATGCAACAGCTAAAAGAAACTGGCGAATTAGACAATACCATTGTAATTGTTGTTGCAGACAATGGCTGGCAGATGCCACGTGGTTTAGCAAATCTTTACGATTTCGGAACCCGTGTTCCATTGATTATATCATGGCCTAAAAACTTTAAAACCAATGCAGTTACTGATGAGCTAATGACTTTAGCAGATTTTGCACCTACATTTTTAAGTATCGCGAATGCAGAAATACCAAAGCAGATGACAGGTTTTAACATTTTGCCAATTGTACAAAAAGATGCGCCAAAGCATCAAGAAAGAGACTTTGTGGTTTTAGCCAGAGAACGCCATGCTTTTGTACGCCAACAAGGTTTAGGTTACCCTGGCAGAGCCATTAGAACCAAAGATTTTCTTTACATCAAAAACTACGAAGCATCAAGATGGCCAGCTGGAGACCCACCATTGTACGGAGATGTTGACCCTTACATGCTAAACTACCCTGGTCCGGCTAAGTTTTATATATTAAAACATAAAGATGAGCCAGCTGTAAAACCAATGTATGATTTAGCTTTTGCTAAACGCCCTGCCGAAGAGCTTTTTGACGTTGCAAACGATCCAGATCAATTGCACAACATCGCTAACGACCCTAAGTTTGCTAAGGTAAAAAAAGACCTTTCGGATAAAATGGTTGCTTATTTAAAAAAGACAAACGACCCCAGAGAAACAGGCGGGAAAATTATTTGGGATAGCACAGACTATTTCAGCGAGATAGATAAAACACCAAAACCCAGCAAAGAAGCTATTAAGGAATTTGGTTTAGATACCATGTACAATTATCTTAAATAAAATTTGATAAATAAAGCGCTTTCCTTTTTATTAAGGAAGGCGCTTTTTTGGTTTAAATAAAACAACCTCGTTAGCGTTAAAAATGTTTTGGGCATTTACACACGCTTTACGCTATATCTTTTTTGTCATCCTGAGCGGAGTCGAAGGACAAAAAAAGGATGTCGCTGCAATCGTTAACCGAAAAAAAAACCGATTTTAAGAATATAACATCATCATAAAACATGTTTAATATGTTCAATAAAAAAGCAGTAGTTGCAATACTACTTTCTGTAACAAGCCTCTATGCAAATGCACAAACAGCAGTTGCTAAAAAACCTAATATCCTCATCATCATGACCGACCAACAAACGGCAGAAGCGATGAGTAACGCAGGAAACAGAGAGCTAAACACACCTTCAATGGATTTATTGGCTGCCAATGGCGTTCGGTTTACCCAAGCCTATTGTGCCCAACCACTTTGTACGCCATCTAGGGTTTCTATTTTTAGCGGACGAATGCCTACAGAAACTGGTTTTGTAGGTAACAGAGAAGAGAAAGATGGCCAATGGCCTGATTCTTTATTGGTAATGGGGAAGATTTTTAAGGATGCGGGGTACAAAACGGGCTACGTTGGAAAATGGCATTTACCAATTCCAATTGATAAAGTGAGTCAACATGGTTTTGAATATATGCAGAACGTAGAAAACCGTGATTTTATGGACGCAGCCAACCCGGCAGCGGCTACTGAGTTTATGAAAACGAATAAAAACAAACCTTTTCTATTGGTTACTTCATTTCTAAACCCTCATGATATCTGCGAATGGGCCAGAGACGATAAAATGAAAATGAATCCGTTTCCATTAGCGCCTGCACCAGAATTATGCCCAGTATTACCAACAAACTGGAGAATTCAGGCTAATGAACCTGCTATTATTCGTGAGCAACAGCTATCTAACGCAAGAACCTACCCTTCTGTAAATTGGGAAGAAAACAAATGGAGACAATACCGCTGGACTTATAACCGCTTGGTAGAAAAAGTAGACGAGTATGTAGGAATGGTTTTAGCCGGACTCAAAAAGTACGACTTGGAAGATAATACCATCATTATTTTCACCAGTGACCATGGCGATGGATACGCAGCACACCAATGGAACCAAAAACAAGTTCTTTATCAAGAATCTGCACAAGTTCCATTTATTGTCTCCAAACTGGGTCAATGGAAACCTAGTACAAACGATAACCTGGTCTGTAACGGCATTGATATTATGCCTACTATTTTATCTTACGCTGGTATTAAAGGCCCCTCCTATTTAAAAGGTGCCGATGTTAAAAAAGCAATTGATAACCCTCAGTACAAGCTAAGAGATACTTTGGTAATAGAAACTGATTTTGCAGATAATACCACCATGTTGGGCATTAAAGGCAGAGCCGTAATTACACATCAGTATAAATACATTGTTTATGACAAAGGCGATATCCGCGAACAGCTTTTTGATTTGCAAAAAGACCCTGGAGAAACCAACAACTTAGCAGCAAACACCAAATTTAAAAAGCAAATTGTAGCTATGCGCAAGCACCTTAAGCAATGGGGTGCACAACATGGAGATTCTTTTAATGCTTGGAATTAGTTATTAAGTCTGTTTAAATTTGTATTGTAAGAATGTTTATAGGTTATTTTTGAGCTAAACAAGGCAAATTTTGTAGCCAAAAAAAAGCATAAACAAATTATTAGATAAATTTTAAACAGGCTCTTAAATTCGATACTTACAAGCAAGCTTCAAGAACAGTTAGATTTATGGATAACTTATCAGATTCTATAAAAACACAGTTTTTAAAAAATAATGCATTTCAATAGTATCAGTACGGGATAATCTCCGTATTATGTATCAGATATTACTTGTTTAAGCGAAGTTAAACAACTTGTAAAAATAAAAATCGAATGCGCATGCTAATTCTAAAAAAGCTCCTAAACAAAGTAATTGTTCTACAACTAGTTATGTTGTTAGCAATCACTGCTTTTGCAGACAACGGCATTGATAAAAAATTAGCAGAAAAGTATTTCCGTACCATATCTGTAGATCGGGGCTTATCACAAAGCACTGTATATTCTATTATTCAAGATTCTTTGGGCTTTATGTGGGTTGCCACTCAAGATGGGCTTAACAGATACGATGGTGAAGCATTTAAAGTTTACCGACCAAATAGAAATGATCCGCAAAGTTTGCAATCGAGCTTTATCCGAAGCCTTTTAATTGATAATGTTGGTGTGCTTTGGGTTGGCGGTGATAAAGGAATTAGCAGCTATGACTCTAAAACAGAAAAATTTAAAAATTACCACCTACCTATACGTACCGGAGAATGGTACGTAACAACCATTATTAAAGATAAAACTGGCAAAATGTGGTTAGGTACAAGTACTGGAGAAATCTACTCGTACAATTCCAAATCAGATACATTTCAAGTACATAACTACAATAACACCCAAGCTAAGATCAGCAACATATCGCAATTATTTTTCCATAACAACTCCATTTATATAGCCACAGATGTTGGGGTTTACCGAATGGCTTTAGGCGCTAAAACTATCCAGTTTATAAACTTCAAAGAAAGAAAAACCAAAATAAACCAGATTTTATTCAATGATGATGATATGTTGGCTGCATCAGAAGGTGCAGGACTTTACGTTTTCAACACTAAAAACGGAAATCTGCAAAAATACCAGCATTCCGTTGGCAACAAATCAAGCCTTGCAGATAATGATGTTAGAAGTTTGGCTAAAGACAATAACGGAAATATCTGGATTGGTACGTTTAGAGGACTATCTGTCTTTAATTTAAGTACTAAAACTTTCGAAAACCACTACCATCAATCCACAATACCTTATACCATTAGCCAAAACTCTGTACGCTACATCTATCGCGATAGGCAAAACGGAATGTGGTTGGGTACTTATTATGGCGGTTTAAATTACTATCATCAGAACGATATAAAGTTCCGTTTATTGAACCAAAACATGGGTCCTTTATCGCTCAACGATGAAGTAATAAACGTTATAAAAGAAGATCCGCAATTAAATATCTGGATTGGCACCAACGATAAAGGCATTAACTTTTGGGACAGGAAGCGGAACGTTATCAGTTACATTACAGCCAAAGAAGGAGATTCAAATTCTTTAAGCTCCAACAACGTCAAATCAATAGCATTTGATGCTACCGGAAATGTACTGATTGGAACGCATAATATGGGGCTTAATTACCTAGATAGGAAAACAAATCGAATTACCCGTTATAAAAATAACCCAGAAAACTCCTCTTCCATATCGGGCGATATGGTTTACGCACTATTAACAGATTCAAAAAACAGAATTTGGGTAGGTACGCGGTCTGGTTTAAATCGCTTCAATCCCTCAGAAAAAACTTTCACCCGTTTTTATTTAGACAAAACCGGACAAAGACTAACCTCTGATGAAATAACCTACTTAAAAGAAGATAGTAAAGGAAGAATATGGATTGGAACTACCAAAGGCGTTAATATTTTTTACCCGGATAGGTTAGAGCTAGAAATCTATAAAGGGGAAATGTTGAGCCATGATGTGGTTTCTTGCATTACCGAAGATAAAAAAGGAAGAATTTGGGTGGGCACCCGAGATGGCCTAAACCTATACAACGAAAACAAACGGAATTTCGCTAAGCTAAACGGTCCAAATAAATTAGTACAAGGGGTTATTTATGGTGTACAGCCAGATGACGGCGGGAATTTATGGATTTCCACCAACACCGGATTGATCAAGTTTGACCCCGATTCAAAAAAAGTTCAACTTTTTGATAATAAAGACGGCCTACAAAACAGTCAGTTTAATCTTAATGCCTTTTGTAAAACATCAGACGGTATGATTCTTTTTGGGGGAATAAATGGTATCACCTACTTTTATCCAAAATCTATTGTGCAGCAACCTTTTAGTTTAAAGGTAACTTTTACTGGATTAGAGGTTTTAAACAAACCCGTTGTAGTTGGCGACAGCTATGATATTCTGCAACAACAAATAGATCACCAAGAAACGATAAAGCTTAGCGCAGACTATAAACAGTTCACCGTTTTTTTCAACACATTCAACTATATCTCTCCCAATAAAATCAAGTATCACTACAAACTAACTGGTTTTGATAATGATTGGCAACCAAGTAAAAACAAAAATAGCGCAACCTTTTCCAACCTCAGGTTTGGTAGTTATACCCTACACATAAAAGCTGTGGGCCCGCTTGGGGAAACAAGCCCCGAGAGAACACTCCAAATAGAAATACTACCGCCCTGGTGGCGTAGCAATTGGTTCTACCTTATAATGGCTTGCTTTATAATAGGTGGAGTTTATGTTGCTTACAAAATTATTGCCGAAAGAATACGTACCAAGCAGGAGTTAAAAATAGCCCATCTTGAACGAGAAAAGGTAGACTATATCAACAAAGTGAAAATGGAATTTTTCACCAATATATCTCATGAATTTCGTACGCCACTTACGCTAATTATTGCACCGTTAGAAGAACTGATACAGAAAGCACCTTTAGAAAAATCGTTAAAACGATATCACGAGCTTATTTTGGTAAATGCAAAACGGCTTTATCATTTGGTTGATCAGTTGTTCGAATTTAGAAAAGCCGAATTAGGCACAAAAAAACTGCAGGTTAAAAACGGTGATATCGTTAGCTTTTTACGCGATATTCATTCGTCGTTTTCTGCACTTGCAGAAAGAAATTTGATCAATTTTAAATTTGAGACTACCATAAACGAGCTGTGGTTTAGCTTTGATGCTGATGCCCTAGAGAAAATAGCCTTCAACCTTTTATCAAATGCCTTTAAATACACTAAAAAAGAAGGCAATATAAGTATGCAGTTATCCCTTAACGGTGATAAAATCATTATTAAAGTTAGTGACGATGGTGTGGGTATTTCGCCAAATGATCAAATGCAGATTTTCGAAAGATTTTACCAAGTTAACAACAACGAGATGAACCTTGGATCGGGTGTTGGCTTAGCTTTTACCAAAAGATTGGTAGAACTACACCACGGCGAAATTAAAGTAGATAGCCAATTAGGCAACGGTTCTAGCTTTATTGTAAGCTTACCAATAAGCGATTCTTATTACGTTTTGGATGAGCATTTACAACATGAGTTTATTGATCATACAATCGCTATCGATGATGACTCCCCAACAGATGATTTACAGACAGTTGAGCCAGAAACAATTAATGATGAAACTAACTTTACAGGTACAGATACTGAAAAGCTACTGATTGTAGACGACAACCACGAAATTGTAGCCTATTTAAAAAACTATTTTAGTAAAACATACAACACCAGTGTAGCCCACAATGGCTTAGAAGCATTAGAGCTGTTAGAAAAAGAAAATTTCGACCTCATCATTAGTGATGTGATGATGCCTGAAATGGACGGCATCCAGTTCTGTAAAAAAATAAAACAAAATATCAGTACCTGCCACATTCCGGTTATTCTGTTAACTGCCAAAAACGAAACAACCCATCATATTAAAGGATTAGAAGTTGGTGCAGATGATTACGTGACCAAGCCTTTTTCTATTTCAATATTAGAAGCTAAGCTTCAAAACATTGTGCGCTCTCGACGAAGGCTAAAAGAATTTTACTCAAGCTCAACGGAAATTGTCCCAGAAAACATCGCTTTCAATAGTTTGGATGAAGATTTTTTACGTAATGCCATTGCTATTATGGAGAAAAATGTAACTGATGCAGAATTCTCTGTAGATAAATTCAGTAAAGAAATTGGGATGAGCCGCTCTAACCTTTACTTAAAACTTAAAGCCATCACTGGCGAATCCGCAACAGACTTTATCAAAAGAATAAGATTTAAAAAAGCAATTGAATTGCTACAAACAAAAAAATACACTGTTGCACAGGTTGCTTACATGTCTGGCTTTAACTCTCCCTCCTACTTCTCAACTTCTTTTAAGCAATATTACAATTGCATGCCAACAGAATATATTGCGAGAAAAGAGTTAGAATAAGAAACTGTTTAAATTTATCCGTAACATAGGCTTCCATAATATAAGGAGCGGTGGCAGTGCTAGGAAATCAGAAAATCAGTAGCACAAATATTGTGACAGCACTACCAAGCATATAGCGAAAGCGGTTTTACGTCGGAGTCGTAGTAACGTTGTTTCAGCACTGGAACGAGTAAAAATCAGCGCACTTGATTTTCTGATGTGCAACAAAAACAGATTTTTGTTTCTTTCATCCGAAAAGAAATAGCCGTTCCGGCGGCAATGAGCCGGGAGGATTTTGATATTAAAATCTGAGATGTAATAAATAAATACAAGATTCTCAAAAACAGAAACCCTGCTTAGAGTGAAACACATAACAAAAAAGAGTTAGAATAAGTCTTTTAAATCAAAATCGAAACAATAAAAGACATAATTAAAATCGTCTAAATCGCTTTTCCACTACTTTCGATTAATAATTATTGATTGCGGTATTTAACCGCTTTTCCATAAACCTTAACCAAACATAAAATTGACACAGACATACGCTATAGGGATAGACGTTGGCGGCACCGCTTTAAAATGTGGATTAGTAGATATTGACGGAGAAATTATTTACTCTTTTTTAATGCCATCAAATGATGCATTTACAGAAGGAGAAGTAATTGCACTGATCAATGCGGCCATTAGAAAATGTGCTAATCATGCTCCAGGACCCATTGTGGGTGTAGGTATCGGCTTTCCTGGCATTGTAGAAAACGGAGTAATCTTAGGCGGTGCGGATAACCTACCCGGCTTTACAAATTTCAATCTTAAAAACAGTATTTATTCATCAACCGGACTAGAGGTCATTATAAATAATGATGCAAATATGATGGCGTGGGGAGAAACGATGTACGGAGCCGGAAAAGGCTGCAGTGATGTTGTATTTCTAACAGTAGGTACAGGTATAGGTGGTAGCTTAGTGATCAACAACCAATTATATGGTGGTTTTAGAAACCGAGGTACAGAAATGGGGCATATGATTATCAAACATGATGGCATTAAGTGTAACTGTGGAAGCATTGGATGTTTAGAAGCCTATGCATCTGTAACTGCTCTGGTTGAAAACTATGCTAAGCTCACCAATCAAGACCCAGCAACGGTAAACGGTAAGTTAATTACAAAAAAGTATCTAGAGCATGAGGTAGAAGCTGTACAAGTTATGCAAAGTCACTTTGACTACCTCGCCACAGGTGTAATTAGCCTGATTAATATCTTCAGTCCGCAAAAAGTAATCATCGGTGGTGGAATTTCTGCTTCTGGCAGTTTCTACATTGAGGAAATTAAAAAAAGAGTCTATAAAAAAGTAATGACTGATACCATTAGCAATACAGAAATTGTAGCTGCTGCGTTAGAAAACAATGCCGGACTCTTAGGTTGTGCCGGACTTGTGTTCCAAAACTTATCTTATTTAAACCAACTCCAAAAACATGAAGCGTAACAATTTATTAGTAGGCGTTATCCTGCTGATCTGGTTTGTAATTTCTTTTGTTACAAACATTTTAGGTCCATTAATGCCAATCATTATTGAAACTTATCATCTTAGCTTAACTTTAGCCGCGTTTTTACCTTTTTCATTTTTCTTGGCGTACGGAATCATGTCTATTCCGGCTGGTATAATTATTGAAAAATTAGGAGAAAAAAAGGCGATGCTTATTGCATTTACCTTAAACCTGCTTGGCTCTTTAGCTTTTGCTATCTACCCCGAATATTTGGTTGCGCTTGCTTCTCTTTTCACTATTGGAATTGGGATGGCCATGCTTCAGGTTATTATCAATCCTTTAATGCGTACCGCGGGTGGCGAGGAAAATTTCGCTTTCTTTTCTGTACTGGCACAGTTAGTCTTTGGCCTAGCATCATTTGTAAGCCCTTTTGCTTTTTCTTACCTAATCGGTTCTTTCTCTGCATCCTCAGAGAGCAATGCATTGCTTTCTTTTCTGTCTGGTCTTGCAGTAAACGGATTAAACTGGACTATTCTATATTGGATTTTTAGCTTTATTTTCATTTTGATCATTGCAACGCTGTTATTGATAAAAATACCCACGGTACAACTTAAAGACGATGAAAAAACAGGCACCAAAGAAGTTTATTTTAGCCTTTTAAAAGACAAAAAAGTAATCCTTTTCTTTTTTGGGATTGTTGCCTATGTAGGTACAGAACAAGCTTTAGCCAACTGGATGTCGGAGTTTTTAAGAACCTACCACGGCGTTAATCCGGCAGAGGAAGGCGCTACAACTATTGCTTGGTTTTGGGGCTTAATGTCTTTAGGTTGCTTTCTGGGTTTAGCTTTACTAAAAATTTGGGACTCTAAAATCATACTTAAAACAGCAGTACTACTAACCATTCTTGCAGTTTCATTTGCGCTTTTTGGCGAAAAAGAAGTATCGCTTTACGCTTTTCCAATTAGCGGTTTCTGCATATCAGTAATGTTCTCTATTATATTTTCTCTAGCACTTAACTCTTACAAAGATCACCATGGTTCTTTCTCTGGGATATTATGTTCAGGAATATTTGGTGGTGCGCTTGTACCTTTTATCATAGGTTTCTTTGGCGATTTTATTGGTCTCCGCTATGCGATGATGTTTTTATATATAACGTTAGGTTACATTTTGTTTCTAGCCAATTATGCCAAGCCATTGATAGCCAATAAAACGATAGCGTTTAAAGACATTTTTAAAGGATAAATTATTATAAGTACAGCTCTTATCTAATTAACCAGACTACAACCCGATACTAAAAACTTGATTATGAAAAAAAAACTAGCTCACTATTTGATTTTTTCCATCGTTGTTCTTTGCTTTACCGCGATAAAAGTACAAGCTCAAACGTTACCTGATGTGGTTTGGAAAGATGTAGATGGCGTATCAATCCCAACACCACCAAACGCCCATCCGCGGTTATACCTTCGTGGAAACCAGGTTGCCGATCTCAAAAACCGGATGAACGATCCGGAACTGAAAAAAGTTTATGCCGATATCGTAAAGATGCAGGAAGATTGGAAACCAGAAGATATTCCTGCAGTTAAAGATTTCCGTTTTTACTTTAACCAAAAAGGGATTACGGTAACGGCAGAACTTTTGGCTTTGGACTATTTGATGAATAAGGACCCAAAAGTTGGAAGAAAAGCCATTACCACGATAATAGACACGCTAGAAATAGCAACTTTTAAAAAAGCTGGAGATATTTCTAGAGGTATTGGCTTGTTTATGGTTACTGGTGCCATCGTTTATGATTGGTGCTATGATCAGTTAACGCCAGAAGAAAAAACACGTTTTGTAAAAGCTTTTGTAAGGCTTGCTAAGATGCTTGAAGTAGGTTATCCACCGGTAAAAGATAAATCTATCGTAGGCCACGCATCTGAGTGGATGATTATGAGAGATCTTTTATCCGTAGGTATAGCTATTTACGATGAGTTTCCTGAAATGTATAATTTGGCCGCTGGTCGCTTTTTTAAAGAACATTTGGTTGCTCGTAACTGGTTCTACCCTTCCCACAATTACCACCAGGGAATGTCGTACCTAAACGTTAGGTTTACCAATGATCTTTTTGCCTTATGGATATTAGATCGTATGGGTGCTGGCAATGTTTTTAATCCAGGCCAACAGTTTGTTCTTTATGATATGATTTACAAACGTCGCCCTGATGGTCAGATTTTGGCAAGTGGCGATATGGATTACTCCAGAAAAAAGCCGAAGTATTATCCAATGCCTGCTTTACTGGCTGGCAGTTATTATAAAGACGAATATCTGAACTACGAATTTTTGAAAAATCCTAAACTTGAACCACATACCAAATTATTTGAATTTTTGTGGCGAGATACCAAACTAGGTAGCAGAAAACCAGATGATTTACCACTTTCACGATATTCTGGTTCTCCTTTTGGATGGATGATTGCCCGTACCGGCTGGGGAGAGGAAAGTGTGATTGCGGAAATGAAAATCAACGAATACTCTTTTTTAAATCATCAGCACCAAGATGCTGGCGCATTTCAAATTTACTACAAAGGTCCGCTAGCCATTGACGCGGGATCTTATACTGGTTCTTCTGGCGGTTATAACAGTCCGCACAATAAAAACTTTTTTAAGCGGACTATTGCACACAATAGTTTACTGATTTACGACCCAAAAGAAACTTTCAGCACCTCTGGATACGGCGGAGAAGGTCAAACACCATTCGCAACAAATGACGGAGGCCAACGCTTACCTGGAAAAGGTTGGACTGCGCCAAAAGAATTGGAGGAAATGCTGGCTGGTGATTTTAAAACCGGACAAATTCTTGCTCAAGGTTTCGGCTCTAACGTTCAAGCACCTGATTACACCTATTTAAAAGGCGACATCACCGAAGCTTACTCCAAAAAAGTAAAAGAAGTAAAACGTTCTTTCATGTTCTTTAATTTAAAAGATTCCAAAGTTCCGGCGGCTTTAATCGTTTTTGATAAAGTTGTTGCTGCTGACCCAAGTTTTAAAAAGTTTTGGTTGTTGCATAGCATCGAAAAGCCCGAAATTAAAGGAAATCAGATGACGATTAAGCGTACAAAAAACGGTGATAGCGGCATGTTAGTGAACAAAGCTTTATTACCTGATTTAGCCAATGCAAATATTGAAGCGGTGGGCGGTAAAGGTAAAGAGTTCTGGGTTTTTGGCACCAATTACACCAATGACCGCAAACCAGGCACAGACGAAGCAATGGAACGCGGTGAATGGCGAGTGGAAATTACTCCTAAAAAAGCTGCTACCGAAGATTATTACCTTAATGTAATGCAGGTTGCCGACAATACGCAACAAAAATTACACGACGTTAAACGTATTGATGGTGATAAAATAGTTGGTGTTCAACTTGCAGATAGGATTGTTACTTTCAGTAAAAACTCAGAAATAGTAAACCTTCCTTTTAACTTTGCTGTTAACGGTAAAGGAACATTTAAATTTACCATCACTGATCTTTTACCAGGAACCTGGCAAGTTTTAAAAGATGGAAAGGTAATATATCCGGCCCTTTCTGTAAGAAGCGATGACGGCATCCTTTATTTTGAAGGAACTGAAGGAAACTATCGTTTTCTAAGATAGGATTATAGCTACTTAAGTACATGAACACTGTAAGTGAATTTTTGAACATCTAAAACTCTTTGATTTTCAAACAATTTGATGCAATAAATCATTAAAAGCAACATGTATTTAACTAATGAGTTCGGTATTCGAACTCATTAGTTAAGACTAAGAGATGTGATTTCTGGAATTTTGAAACGGCGGGAATATGCCCATCAGCATCTCTTAGCAACGTTGGAAAACATTCTTAGAAAGATCATCAATACTTAGTTATAAATTTTCGAACCTTTCTTTCCATTAATATCCTAATTATGCAATTAATCGAAAAACTATTTCTACTACTCTTCTTAACAGGTTTATGGCAACCTGCAACTAGCCAAACCTTACCACAATCAAAACCTAACATCGTTTGTTTAGTTTTAGAAGATACGAGCCCTTACCAATTCGGTTGCTATGGAAACAAGTCTATTCAAACACCAACAATAGATAGCCTCGCTAAAAAAGGCATTAGATACACGAACGCGAGTGCTAATGCTCCACATTGCTCTCCAGCTAGATCTACGCTTATTACAGGTGTTTATGCCACTACTTATGGAATGGATATCCACCGTGAAGAGTTTATCACCCCACAAAACATATTTTATCCTACCTTTTTAAGGGAGGCCGGCTACTTTTGCACAAACAATGCTAAAACCGATTACAACAGTACTGCAGACCCTCAAAAAATGTGGGATGAATCTGGAAAGCTAGCCACTTACAATAGCAAAAAGCGGAAACCAGGTCAGCCGTTTTTTGCAGTGTTTAATACCGAAGCTACTCACATGGGGCTTATTAGAACCATCACCACAGAGGGAAGACCCGACTTTAAAGCTTCTGGTATTGATGTAGACAAAATTTTTATTCCACCACATGTTCCAGATTTTCCAGAAACAAGGTCTGATGAAGCCTATAAATTAAAAGCTGCGCAAGAGTCTGATGCTTGGGTAAAAGGACACCTTGACAACCTGAAGGCAAAAGGTTTGGCAGACAATACCATTGTTTTCTTTTTTAGCGATCATGGAGGTTGTTTACCAAGAGGTAAAGGTTTCCCCTTTGAAAGTGGCCTACGTATCGCCTTGGTTGTCTACATACCTCCCGCGTTACAGCAAAAGATGAACACCAAAGAAAACACCGTGGAAACTAAAAATGTTGGATTTGTTGATTTTGCACCTACGTTTTTAAGTTTAATTGGAGAAAAAACTCCAGCATACATGCAAGGAAAAGCATTTTTAGGTAAGTATGAAACGGCTCCAAGAGAATTACAGTATGGCTTCAGATCTAATCAAGAAAACTACCATTATGACCCATGCCGTACAGTAACTGATGGTAAATTAAAATACATTAGAAATTACATTACCTATAAGCCTTTTGCGTTAAGGAACTTATACCAATCCGGTATGCCAGCAAACATGGCTTGGGATAGATATGTGCTATCTGGTAAATGCACCAATGAAGATTGGTTGATGGAGTACAAAGCCAAGGAAAGTGAATTGCTTTTCGACATTGAAAAAGATCCTTGGGAATTAAACAACCTTGCTAAAAACCCTGCCTACAAAGAAAAGCTAACATTTTTTAGAACAGCTGTTTCAAACCAGATAAGATCTACAAAAGATTTAGGCTTTTTTCCAAGAGAAGTACGTAGCACCAAGAAAAATGGCCTTTACCAATGGGTAAGAGATACTAATTTTCCATTAGATGAACTTTATAATGCAGTTGAATTGGCCAGTGTAGCCGGTAAAGCCGATGTTCCACAATTGTTAAAATACTTAAAGAGTCCACATGCAGAGATTAGATACTGGGGAGTCGTTGGTTTTTGCAGATTAGGCTCGCAAAAGAAAATCACCAAACTCCCTGTTGCTGTAAAGCAAGCAATGAATGACAAAGTTCCCGAAGTTGCTATAATGGCTTCCGAAGCTGTTTGTTACCTAGGCGAGTTTGATTTAGGGGTTAAGAAATTGATTAGCTTATTCAAAGATAATTCAGACCCGGCATATTCATCCTTAGAAACCCTGACTTGGTACCCTGTTGAAAAGAAAAAGCTTCAGAATTACACAGCTACTTTTCAGTCTATTGTTGCAGAACAAGATAAAAAGGAACAAGACCGTATGGGGCTGGGTGTAAAAGTGAGATCTATTCTTGTAAATCTTGGTGCACTAACCATAGATGAGCTCTATACACAAGCAGATATACAAGAGGGCATCAAAAAAAACAAAGCAGGCAGGAAATTCTATTACCCGAAAGAAATTCAGTAGGTGATTATGATATTGCCAACAGATGATATCAGTTTATTTATTATAAAAATAATTGATAGATATTATGAAATCGAAAATAAATAATAAGATGAAACCGTTCGCTTTTTTTCTATTTATCATTTCAATCAGCAATGTATCGGCACAGGTGAATACATACCAGGCTACCTTAAGGTCTTTGTGTGATGTGCTACTCACCACTCAAATAAACTCCCCTACCGACCCTAATTTTGGCGCTTTAGTTTGTCCGTCCGTAAATCCTGATGATCATCCTATACACTCCCGTTCAGCGGAGGCAGTTTATCCGTTTTCAGTAGCTTATAAACTTACCAATAAACCAGAATATCGGGATGCGGCGATTAAATTAGGTAATTGGCTGATAAAAAACCAGGATCTTCGCGGTGAGAAAAAAGGAGGATGGAGCGAAAGTTGGCCAGATCCCCAACAAAAAGGTTGGTATGGAACTACTACAGATCAATTGATATCGCTAGCCGGCTCATATGCAATTTTAAAGCCTTGGTTAAGTCCAGCCGAAATTAACGAATGGAATTATGCCATGACGCTGGCTGCCGATTATATTGTTAGAACATTTCCAATCGGGAATGTAAACTATAACCCCACAGGTGCTGCTACTTTACTATACACTTACCACGTTACCGATAAACCAAAACAAATATGGTTGCTAAAAGCAGACTCGTTAATGAACAGCAGTACATTAAATCAAATTACCGCTGATAACCTTTTACATGGCGAAGGAAAAGGCGTTGACGAGGGTTATAATATTGCGCAAAGCATTGGTTATATCGCTCTTTACGCTATCTTAAAAAATGATTTAAAAATTAAAAGAATTGCTGCCGACCTACTTAAAACACATAGCTTATTCGTTTACCCCAACGGATCTGTTGATAACTCTTGGGGAACCCGATCTTTTAAGTGGAATTACGAAAGTGGAACAAAAACTGCACCCGGTGTTTATTTCAGTTTCGCCTTACTGGCAGATATGGACCCAGAATTCGAAAAGCTCGGTTTACGATGCTTGAACTATTTAAATACTCAATCCCTGCAAAATGGCTGGATTGGTTATGGTCCAAGCGCAATAAACCACATAAGCACTTCGCCACCCTGCAATTACAGTACTTTTGCTAGAGCACAAAGTATTGCCTTAGCCATAGAATACGGTTCAAAGTCGAAAACACAGCGTGAGTCTTCCTTAAACACCCAAACAGATAGCTGGTATAAATTTTTCCCTGATATTAAAGTTGCCGTTATCCGTACACCTAAAATGATGGCTACTGTTTCTGCATACGGCGAAATAAGAAGATATCCTCGCGAATCTGTTTGTAGAGGTGGAAGTGTCACCAATTTATGGTATGATGGATTTGGAGCGAATGGCTTTTTACAGTCTTCATCCACTTCCGTGTATCAAAGAATTGAGGAAATGCACATGCCCATTGAAACTGAGCTTCTGCCCCTTACACCACGGGTCGAATTTAACCAAGACACTAACCTTTATTCAAATTTATTCGAAGCAGAAGCTTCCATGGATGTATCCAAAGAAGCTGATCATATTAAAGTACTAACTATTGGAAATATGCAGACCATCAAGGGCTCTAAATCTGATGTTAGATACAACATAATAAACCGCTTTTATAATACGCATTTGGTAAAAGAAATAACTTTAAATGGAACCCAACAAAATTATCGCATTATCGAACCTATTGTAAAAAGTGAAGGATCAACATTTCATCTAAAAAACCGCCGTACTGTTATCATCAAATCGGCTTCATCAAAAAATGAGTGGAAACTAAAAATATTAAGCAGCACCGCACCATACAAAATAGTATTAGGCGTAGATGAAGATAAATATTGGTCGCCGTTTCCTGGTGTAGAAGCATATCCAATTACCATTAACTTTACTACGGCTTCTGATAAACCTCAGACCATAAAAATATCTCTGGGTAAAAAATAAAAATCATGATTATAAGACCCAAAATAACATGGCTAGCTTGTTTACTAGTTTTAATTACAAATAGTTTTGTAACCCTTGCTCAAAAATCAAATAAACCCAATATTCTATTTATTGCGATTGATGATTTAAAGCCTGTTTTAGGATGCTATGGCGACCAGCTAATTAAAACACCCAATATTGACCGCTTGGCTAAACGAGGAACCGTTTTTAAAAGTAATTATTGTCAGCAAGCCATCTGTGGACCAACCAGAGCAAGTATTATGACCGGAATGCGTCCGGATGTAACTAAAATATGGGATCTCAAAACAAGAATGCGAGATGTTAATCCAGATATACTTACCATCCCACAATATTTTGCTAGTCAAGGCTACTCAACTCAAGCCATTGGTAAAATTTACGATCCACGGTGCGTAGATGAATATCTGGATAAGCCAAGTTGGACCGTTCCGCATTACAGAACGGACAAAAAATATTACGCTGTCTCTACAGGTGAGCCCGTTTTAAATTATTACCAGGCTAAAGAAACTAAAGCTATTGTTGAAAAGCGGAGAAGCGATTCTCCTGAAAAATATTTAACCGACAAAGATTTATTAGCTACCATAAGACCGTCAATGGAAACCGTTGACGTACCTGATAATGCCTACATTGATGGAGCAAATACCCTGCAGGCAATAGATATTTTAAAACAACTCAATCAAAAAGAACAACCATTTTTTTTCGCGATGGGTTTTTTTAAACCGCACTTACCGTTTAATGCGCCGAAGAAATACTGGGACCTCTACCGCCAAGATGAAATGCCGGTTGCCGAATTTCAAGAAAAATCCAAAAATGGAGTGGATGTTGCCTATCATAATTCTGGAGAGTTAAGGGCTTACTCGGATATCCCTCCTTTACTCTCTTTCACAGATCAAAAAGATTTCGGCGTAACCCTACCCTTAAACAGACAAAAGCAATTAATACAAGGATATTACGCTGCGGTTTCATACGTTGATGCTCAAGTTGGAATTTTGCTAAACACACTTGATTCATTGGGATTAACTGAAAACACAATTATTGTATTGTGGGGCGATCATGGCTGGCACTTAGGTGATCATAATCTTTGGTGTAAACACTCCAATTTTGAACAAGCAGCGCACAGCCCTTTAATTTTTTCGGCTCCAAGTATCAAACCTTCATCGACAACTTCTATTTCAGAGTTTGTAGATGTTTTTCCAACGCTGTGTAATTTAGCAGGCCTCCCCGTTCCTTCTCATCTTGATGGTAAAAACCTTGTCCCATTAATGCGAAACAATAAAGCGTCGATAAAAAAGTTTGCCATGAGTCAATATCCGCGGAGTTCAAACGCAGAGGAAACGGAAAGAATGATAGATTCAACTGCTAAAGTGATGGGTTATTCTTTGCGTACAAAAAGGTATCGCTACACCATCTGGATGGATAATTTTAGAAGTAACCAACCGTTTAAGGCTTCTTCTGTGGTTGGAGATGAACTATATGATTACCAGAAAGACCCTTTGGAGAAAGTTAATGTGGTACAAGACAAAGCATATGCTTCAGTTACAAGAAAACTAAAAAAAGCAATGCTTAAATACTTCCGTAGTAAGGAAACAATCTAAAAATTGGTTTCATTGTTGTTTAAGCTACGCAAAAAACGAGTTATTTCTCTTCAGAAAGATGACTCTATAAACCCTTTTATTGCTGGATAGACTCTACTACAACAGTTAATATGGTTCTGTTAAACAGACTAGCCTTATTTCATAAACTGCGAATAATGGTTTGCTAGAATAATTTCCTACTAAACAGAAAAGGTTTTGCAGATTGCAAAACCTTTTCTCTTTGTAAACCTTTCTAATATTAAGGGTTCCACCAAAGTTTTGTAGTTACTTTATCCGGACCTCCTAGTTTAGCTATACCAGACGCTAAGCCATTTGCATTTGAAGACGCTTCAATAGGTGGATAAGTAAGTCTTTTGATACTCGTTGGGTCACTAGCAGGTGCATCTATATTATCTGAATTTAAGCGAGGGTACAATCTCGGAAAACCTGTTCTCCTAACCTCTGCCCAAGCTTCTTGTCCGTATGGATAAAGTGCCAACCACTTTTGAGTAGCTATTTGTTCTCGCTGTACAGGTTCAGTACTTCCAAAAGCAACTGGAGTGCCTACCATTCCAGGTGTGCTGTAAATATCACCCAAAGCGGCTGGTGTAGTTGTACCTGCTTTATAAGTGCTAATTACGCTGGCATCGGTAACTCCCCATTGTGCCATAGACGCATCAATACCTTGTTGGTAATAAGTTTGCACAGTTAACGACCCGGTATTCCAGTTATTTAACTTTGCTTCAGCAAGCAGCAAAAGGGTTTCTGATGCAGTAAAAATTTTCCATGGAGCAACACCACGATTAGCAAAACCAAACGAAGAATTAATATTACTATTATTTGCAACCGCGTTTTGTGCAATTCCTAGCTGAACCTGTGACAAACCATTTCTGATGCCTTTATAAGTCCCTGAACTTGTTGGGTCAAAAAACTTTTGTAAACGAGGGTCGTTATAGCCTTTTAATACACTTTCCATTGCAGCACTCATCCTAAACTCATTAAATGATGATATGGATGCAGTAAGGTTAGGTGTTGAAGAACTAACTTTCATAAATGCATTATCAGCATTGGTGATAATCATTCCTCCCGCTGCTGCAACCGCAGCCTCAGCTTGTTGTTTACCTAGCGCAGGTGCTTTTTTAGAAACCCTGATAGCGGCTCTTAACCAAAGAGAATTACAGAATTTTGTCCATTTCTTTACATCGCCACCGTAAATAAGATCGCCTTTTTCAAAAAATTTAGTCGGACCGCTGTAGGCAGATAAAGTTGCATTGGCTTCTTTCAGTAATTTAAAGAAATCATTGTAAATATCTTCTTGGCTATCATACATAACTTCGGTTTCGCCATTACCTGCTTGAAAATACGGAATAGCGCCAAAATTATCTGTCACGGGCATAAACATGTAAACTTTCCAAACTTTTGCAATAGCATGTTTGATGGGATCTTGCAATGGACCACCATCTTTAGTTTGCTCCATAACCACACTCAATTGAGCGTTAGCATTGCTGTAAAAATGCACCCAGCCGTAATCAAGCCAGCTACCTACCATTACATTCCGGTCTGATTCTGCCGATTGAGAAGTGTTTGCAAAGTATTGCGCCTGTGCATCCGAATAACGATGAGAGAAACGCTGATATGATGTAGCTCCAGCATTGGTGGTATTTAAACCAAAAACACCTCTGTATTGTGCGGCTGAAAACAAATATTCAAGCGTTGCATTATCAACCGTAGAAATTTTAGTTTTATTGGTATTTAAATCCTCGAAGTTTTTAGTACATGAAAGGAGTACGGTTGCCATAAGCAACGCACTCAACGTGTTTTTTATATAAGATCTCATTTTGTATGAATTATTTTTCGGGTATGATAATATTAAAAAGAAAGATTTAGAGATAATCCGAAACTACGCGTAGTTGGTGGCGAAAAAGCTTCAATACCTACTGTTGAATTTCCACTTCCAATTACTTGTTCAGGGTCAAAGCCATCAGCCTTGTTTAACAAAAAGAATAAATTACGGCCTGTAAGGGAAATACTAGCCGATTGAAACGGCGTTCCGTTCACTAACTTACCGCTTAAGTTATACCCAAGCACAAATTCTCTTAACCTAATATTAGACGCATCATAAGTAAACACTTCACCGGCTGGCGTATTTTTTCCACCAACTTTTTTCCAGTACTGCTCTGCAGTAATCTGCTTAGTGTTTTGAGTACCGTTAGCAAGCACACCGTCAAACACAAATCCATCTCTGTTTTCTGCTGTTTTTGCTGCAACTCCATCAGCGTAAATATTAGCATTGGTAAACGATGAAACCACACCTCCCATGCGGGCGCTGATTACAAAACTTGTATAAAAACTTTTATAGGAGAACTTATTGATTAAACTTCCAGTCCAATCTGGACGGGTGTTCCCTACATATACATTCTGTGCACCACTAATCATTGGAAGACCGTTACCATCAACCATAATTTGACCAGTTGCGTTACGTATATAACCACGGCTATATAACTCACCAAAAGGTTTGCCCTTTACGATCTTAACGCTATTCATAAAATCTCCACCAGTTGTAAGTAGAAACTCGTTTAGCGTTGGGGATATCTCTAACACTTTATTATTGTTTTTCGCATAATTAACTGCAACATCCCATTTAAAACTCTTGGTCTTTACTGGTGTGCCGTTTAGCGTTACTTCAATACCATCGTTTTTGATATTACCTGCGTTAATGTATTGACTAGCCCAACCAGAACCAGCTGGAAGTGTTATGGCTAACAATTGATTTTTAGAGTTACTATTGTACCAAGTAAAATCAAAACCCAAGCGGTTGTTAAAAAACTTAGCTTCTAAACCCACCTCTTGAGCAGTGGTAATTTCAGGTTTTAGTCCCGGTATAGGTTTTGAAGGATCTCTACCAATTGTAACGCTGTTACCACCCTGAAAAGAAGTATACGTTTGAGAAAGGTTATACGGGTCGGCATCATTACCTGTTTGCGCAACAGAGCCTCTCACTTTAGCAAAGCTGATAAAGTTTGGTAAACGAAAGATATCGGACACTACACTGCTAATACCCGCCGACGGGAAAAAATAACTATTATTTTCTTTCGGCAACGTTGATGACCAGTCGTTTCTACCAGTAAGCGTTAAAGTTAAATAATCCTTATACGTTAAATCTGTTGTTAAGTAAATAGCCTGTTTCTCCTTCTGATAAATATCTCTTGTGGGAGTTGATAAGGGAGTATTACCTACTGTAAATACGTTTTCGATGATTAAACTATTGTTTCGCGTACCAGTACTAATAATATTATTTTTTTGAATGTTACCGCCAAAGTTTGCACTCAAGTTAAAGTCTTTTGATAAGCTTTTATTGTAAGAAAATAAGATGTCGTGATTAACTTCTCTAACATCTCTTCTACTAAGCTGATAGTCTCCAAGTGGCGCAATTGTATAAGTATCGTTGTAAAACTTAAATTCACCATCGTCGTTATAGCTATCAATACCCGAACGTAACATTACATTTAATACTGGGGAAATTTTATAAGTTAACGATGCGAATCCTGTTATTCTGTTTCTTTCTTCATCAGACAGATTTCGATTTTTTGTCCAGTATGGATTTGCACCCCCAGTGGCTCCAGGATTCCAATAGTTTTGACGTAAAAACCCAGAACCGGTTAGGTAATCGTAATTTAAAAGGTTTTCGGGATCAATATTTCGTGGCACCCTGTATATACCAAGATTAGGATTATCATTTCCGCCACCAATAGCTTGTCTGTTTGCAATTTGTTGATTTAGGTAAGTAGCTTTTACATCAGCAGTAAACCGTTCGCCAAGCTTTCCGCTGGCTCTTAGGTTAAAATTATTACGGGTTAAAGTATTATTATCAATTATACCCGTAGCATCTGTGTTGGTATACGAGAAATAAACCTGTGCCTGCTCTGAACCAGCATTTAACGCGATACTATTCACTAGGTTAGTACCGTTGCTGTAAAAATCTTTGTAATTATCCGGATGCGCAATATAGCTGTTTGTTTTTCCGGCATCGGCTGGGTCATTGCTCCAAGTTGGTACCATTCTTCCATCTAATTTTGGACCCCAGCTTTGTTCGTTTGTGGTACTAAAAACTCCAGAAGCGCCCTGTCCGTACTCATTCTGAAATTTTTGCAAGAAAATTGGCTGTTCAACTTGCAAACCGCCAGTATAACTTATACCAACGCCTTTGCGTTGTTTCCCCTTTTTTGTAGTAATAATAATTGCCCCGTTAGAAGCCCTACTTCCATACAATGCGGTTGCTGAGGCACCTTTTAAAACGTTGATAGACTCTATATCATCAGGGTTTAAACTGGAAATACCATCGCCCGAGTCTCTTCCTCCGCTATTCACACGAGTAGCTTGAGTGCTCGAGTTATCAATTGGTACGCCATCAACTACCATTAACGCTTGGTTATTACCACTTATAGATCGGTCGCCACGTAAAGTAACTCTTGAAGAACCGCCTAATCCAGAGGAAGAACGAACAACATCAAGCCCTGCCACCTTTCCGGTGAGCGAGTTTACTACGTTCAACTCTCTAGCTTTTGTAAGTTCATCAGTACCTACTGTTTGCGTAGCGTAAACAAGGGTTTTTGTTTTTTTGGTGATGCCTAATGCGGTAACTACTACTTCATTAAGTGCCTTAACATCATCAACAAGTACAACAGAAATAGTGTTGCCATTTGCCTTTTTCTCTTGTTGGATAAATCCGATATAAGAAAAAACCAATGTTGATCCTGACGGGGCATTGATAGAGAAAGCTCCATTTAGATCTGATACGGTTGCGCTTTTACCGTCTTTTACGGTAACAGAAACGCCTGGCAGAGGTGTTTGTTTTTCATCTATAACCTTGCCCTTGATTTGAGCAAGCACAATTACTGACATACAACAAAGCCCTAGCAATAAGGTTAGTTTTTTTTTCATGAATTTTATTAATTGGTTACTCCAAACTTATCCAGAAGCAGTCATTTCGTCTTCCAATTTTGGTTATTTTAATTTCAATTTTGACTATATGGCTTTGTAAATACCGTGTTTAAGAGAAATAGAAACAGAAAACATGAATAATCTATCGTGATTATATGCTTAATATATCTTAAGATTGAAATTGGTAAAAAAACACAGTTCCTGATTACTGCGTATGGCTTGAGATGCTAGATCGATTTATCCAAATTGAAGCAGATTCAAAACACTTCATATTCAATATAACTATGAAATAAGTTTTGCCTAACTCATCTATACGAAAAAGTCCCTTAAAAATAATTCTTAGAATTATTTTTAAGGGACTTTGTTTATTGTTAAATGGTACTAAACCGGATATTAAAGAATTAAATCACCGCCTGTCTAACTCTTACCAACTTCTCTAGCAAAACTTCCAATAAATCCAATTGCAACATATTTGCCGCGTCAGATTTTGCATTTGCTAAATCAGGATGGGTTTCTATAAATAAACCATCAGCCCCAACAGCGATAGCTGCTTTAGCAATGGTTTCAATTAAAGCTGGTTTTCCACCAGTAATGCCCGAAGCCTGATTTGGTTGCTGTAGAGAGTGTGTACAATCCATAATTACCGGAACGTTGAAAGCCCGCATTTCTGGAATTCCTCTAAAATCTACAATCAAATCTTGATAACCGAAGGTATTTCCCCTATCCGTTAGTAAAACATTTGGATTCCCGTTTTCGGTGATTTTATCAACCGCATATTTCATTGATCCAGCTGACAAAAACTGCCCTTTCTTTACGTTGACAACTTTACCCGTTTTTGCTGCAGCAATCAATAAGTCTGTCTGTCTACACAAGAACGCTGGGATTTGCAACACATCAACATACGCGGCCGCCATTTCAGCTTCTCCACTTTCGTGAATATCGGTTACTGTTGCAACACCAAATTCTTTTCCAATCTTCTCTAGAATCATCAATGCTTTTTCATCTCCAATTCCGGTAAAAGAATCTAATCTTGAACGGTTTGCCTTACGGTATGAACCTTTAAAAACGTAGGGAATATTTAGTTTATCAGTGATTTTTACAATTTTTTCGGCTATTCTAAATGCTATTTCCTCGCCTTCTATTGCACAAGGCCCAGCCATTAAAAAGAAATTATTTGAATCTGTATTTTTTAGTTTTGGAATGTTTAAGGTCATTTTGAATAAGTGAATGAATGCTTTTTTGTAATTATTTTAATGAGTGAATGATTGTTTCTCACCGCAGTCTGCGTTAAGCTTTTGACTTTCTACTTTAAACTTAGCGAACTAATTCCCCAGTTCAGACATAAACTTAATACGCATCAACTGAATTTCTTCAAAATTGTAATCATCAGTTCCTAACTCTTCAAGCGCTTTTTCTATAGAATCAACATCAGCAGTTCTGAAATAGTCAAAAACTTCGTCTTGCCTATCATCATCAATAACTTCGTCAATAAAATAGTTAAGATTTAGTTTGGTTCCGGAGCCTACAATAGATTCCACTTCTTTTAAAATATCCTCGTAAGAAATACCTTTTGAAGCTGCAATGTCTTCTAAAGAAATCTGTCGGTCAATATTTTGGATAATTGAAACCTTTAATGCTGACTTATTTGCGGTTGTTTTTACCACAAAATCAATAGGGCGGTCAATATCATTATCGTCGACGTATTTTTTAATCAGTTCTATAAAAGCCGAACCAAACTTTGCTGCTTTACCATTTCCAACACCCGAAATATGCTTCAGCTCATCCATATTTATTGGATAATGCGTACACATTTCTTCTAAAGATGGATCTTGAAAAACAACAAACGGCGGTAGATTTTTCTGCTTGGCTAGTTTTTTTCGCAAATCTTTTAACATTTGTAAAAGTTGCGTATCTACTGCCCCGCCCTGCTGACCATGGTCATCTTCATCATCCTTGATTGCCTCCATTTCTCGATTTAAAATAAAACGAAACGAGTGAGGGTTTTCTAAATAATTACGACCAGATTTTGCAAGTCTTAATAATCCAAAATTATCTACGTCTTTTGCAATGTAATTATCTAATAAAGCTTGGCGCAAAACAGATTTCCATACCAGAATTCCATCTTCTTTACCCGAGCCAAAATATTCTGTTTGGTGGTGCTTGTATGATTGAATCTGAGCTGTCTCCACACCCATCAATACATTAATAATATAATGGTCGTCAAACTTTTCGCCAAATTCTTTAATCATGGTTAAAACCTTGGTCAAAGGTGCATCTGCACTAAAATATTGTTTCTGTGCCCTACAATTATCGCAATTGTTGTTACAGCCTACCTCGTTAAAGTTCTCGCCGAAGTAATGTAAAATCTGCTTTCTTCTGCAAACTGCAGATTCAGCGTAATCTATAACCTCTTTTAATATCTGTGTACCAATTTCACGTTCAGAAACCGGCTTATCTTTCATAAATTTGGCCAGTTTATCAATATCCTTTTCCGAGTAAAAAGCTACACAAACACCTTCTCCGCCATCTCTACCCGCCCTACCGGTTTCTTGGTAATAGCCTTCCATACTTTTAGGTATATCATGGTGAATTACGTACCTAACATCTGGCTTATCAATCCCCATCCCAAACGCAATTGTAGCTACAATCACATCTACATCTTCCATCAAAAACTTATCCTGTGTGTCTGCCCTCACTTTTGGATCTAAGCCTGCGTGATAAGGCAAAGATTTTATACCGTTGATGGCTAAAGCATTGCTCACTTCTTCCACCTTTTTACGGCTTAGGCAATAAACAATCCCGGATTTGCCTTGGTGATTTTTGATGTATTTGACAATTTCTTTGATGACGTTGTTTTTCGGGCGTACATCATAATAAAGATTAGGTCGGTTAAAAGAAGATTTAAACAGATTGGCGTTTGTCATCTGTAAATTCTTCTGTATATCATATTGTACTTTAGGCGTTGCGGTGGCAGTTAAAGCAATTAAAGCTATACTATCGTCAATATTATTAATTACTTGGCGTATTTTACGGTATTCGGGTCTAAAATCATGTCCCCACTCAGAAATACAGTGCGCCTCATCAATAGCTACAAAAGAAACTTTCAAAAGCTTCAAAAAGTCAATATTATCTTGCTTTGTCAAAGACTCTGGCGCAACATATAACAACTTGGTTTCTCCGGCAAGCACATCTTGCTTCACCTTAGCAATCTCCGTTTTATTTAAAGATGAGTTTAAAAAATGCGCAATACTTTCTCGACCTCCAAAAGCCCTTAATTGGTCCACTTGGTTTTTCATCAACGCAATTAATGGAGAGATCACCAAAGCCGTACCTTCACTCATTAAAGCGGGCAACTGATAACAAATAGATTTGCCGCCACCCGTGGGCATAATTACAAAGGTATCATTTCCCTCTAATACACTGTCTATGATAGCTTCTTGGTCACCTTTGAAATTATCAAATCCAAAAAATGTTTGTAAATTGTCTATTAACGATTTCTTAATCTGCATTTTTATCATCAAAAAAAACAGCTCATGCTGATTTTAGCAATCAAAATAACATATTTTTGTGAAATAAATAGATTTAATTATAAACTTTTACAATTTGAAGTCATCTAAAGAAATTTTAGAGATTGCACATCGCACAATTTCCATTGAAACAGAGGCTCTTAAAAAACTGTCCACTCAAATAACCGATGATTTTGAAAAGCTCGTAAAAAAAATATTAAAGATAAAAGGACGGGTGATTGTTACAGGTGTTGGCAAAAGCGCCATCATCGCTCAAAAATTAGTTGCAACTTTTAACTCTACCGGAACCCCCGCTATTTTTATGCATGCTGCGGATGCCGTTCATGGCGATTTGGGCATTATACAGAAAGACGACTTAGTGCTTTGCTTATCAAAAAGCGGAAATACAGCCGAAATAAAAGTCCTTATTCCATTGCTTAAACAAGGCAACAACCCTTTGGCTTGTATTGTTGGCGAAAAAGAATCATACTTAGCCCAACAGTCCGATTATGTTTTAGATGCAAGTATCGATAAAGAAGCATGTCCAAATAATTTAGCACCAACCACCAGTACCACCGCTCAACTGGTTTTAGGTGATGCTTTGGCTATTTGTTTGGTAGAATGCAGGGCTTTCTCAAAAGAAGATTTCGCAAAGTATCATCCGGGTGGAGCTTTAGGGAAAAAATTATATTTAAAAGTGGCTGATTTAAGCAGACTTAACGAGAAACCAACAATCGGCATCAACGCATCTATAAAGGAAGCGATACTAGAAATCACCAAAAAGCGATTAGGGGTTGTGGCTATTGTAGAAAATCTTGAACTTAGCGGCGTTATTACCGATGGTGATTTAAGAAGAATGATGGAGAAGTATCAATCTTTTGAAAATTTGAAAGCCGTTGACATTATGAACCGAAGCCCAAAAACGATAGACGAAGGCGAGATGGCAGTTGTTGCGCTTAACCGGATGAAAGAATTTAACATCACCCAGTTAATTGTTACAAAAAACAATAAATACGAAGGCGTGGTACATTTACACGACTTATTACGAGAAGGAATTATATAAAATACCTATGAATAAGAATAATTATGCCCTGATCATGGCAGGTGGTATCGGTAGCAGGTTTTGGCCTGTAAGCAGAACCACATACCCTAAACAGTTTTTAGATGTTTTGGGAACAGGGAAAAGCTTAATCCAGAATACTTTTGAACGATTCAAAAAAATTGTCCCTGTTGAAAACATCTACATCCTTACCAACGAAAACTATTTTGACTTAGTAAAAGAACAGTTACCAGAATTAATTGACAACCAGATTATTGGCGAGCCAATTATGCGTAATACAGCACCTTGTATTGCTTATGGTTGTTATAAAATAAAGCAGTTAAATCCTGATGCACAAATTGTTGTAGCGCCATCAGACCATTTGATTTTAGAAACAGAGAATTTTGTAAACATCATTAACACCGCTTTAGACGCTAGTAAAGCGCATAACTGTTTAATTACTTTAGGTATTAAGCCTTCTCGTCCGGATACGGGTTACGGCTATATCCAATACTCAGAAGCAAGTATCGAGGATAATTTACACAAGGTTAAAACATTTACCGAAAAACCTTCGCTAGAAATTGCCCAAACCTTTTTAGCAAGTGGCGATTTTTTATGGAATTCTGGGATTTTTATTTGGAGTGTTTCTGCGATCATTGATGCTTTTGACAAGCATCTATCAGAAATGAGCGAGATTTTTAGAAGTGGAAAAAACCACTATAACTCTGCTTCAGAAAAAGATTTTATACAATCTGCTTTTCAGCGATGCACCAATATCTCTATTGATTATGGGATTATGGAAAAAGCAGAAAATGTATATGTAATGCCTTCCGAGTTTGGCTGGTCTGATTTAGGAACATGGGCATCTGTTTACGAATTAGCAGAAAAGGATTACGTAGGCAATGCGGTAATTAACCAAGAAGGCGTGATGATGTACAACTCCTCTAACTGTATGGTTAACGTACCTAAAGACAAGCTGGTTATTTTACAAGATCTACACGATTTTATTGTGGTAGAATCTAACAACACCTTAATGATTTGTCCGCGAGATAAAGAACAGCATGTTAAGCAGGTAGTTGCCGATGTAAAACAGAAATTCGGCAATAAATACATCTAAAAAAACGATATGCCCAAATCCACAAAGTTTGGGCATATTACTTATACAACATTACAACCCAAAAATCATCAATACATTAAATGGCTAAAAACGGCAAAGCGGCCTTAGGTTTTATCTTCGTAACGTTATTATTGGATGTTACCGGCTTAGGAATAATTATCCCGGTATTACCAACTTTAATCAAAGAACTTATCAAAGGCGATTTAAGCCAGGCAGCCAGCTACGGCGGTTGGTTAACTTTTGCCTACGCATTTACACAGTTTATTTTTGCACCCATACTCGGCAATTTAAGCGATCGGTTTGGCAGACGCCCAGTTTTATTGCTTTCCTTATTCGGATTTGGAATTGATTACCTGTTTTTAGCGCTTGCGCCAACAATATGGTGGCTTTTTGTGGGTAGAATTATTGCAGGGATATTTGGTGCAAGTTTTACTACCGCTTCTGCATATATAGCAGATATTAGCACACCAGAAAAGAGAGCGCAAAATTTCGGGATCATTGGTGCAGCCTTTGGTTTGGGATTTATTTTGGGTCCAGTTATAGGTGGGTTGTTGGGCCAATTTGGTTCTCGCGTTCCGTTTTTTGCAGCAGCAGGCGTTAGTTTTTTAAATACGCTTTACGGATTTTTTGTGCTGCCAGAATCCTTACCGGTAGAATCCAGGCGTCCGTTTGAACTCAAAAGAGCAAATCCAATAGGTTCTTTAATGGCCTTGAAAAAATATCCGGCCGTAAGTGGTTTAATTATAACCCTAATTTTGATTTATACCGCAAATAATGGTTTGCAAAGTGTATGGTCATACTACGGAATGGAGAAGTTTAGTTGGAACGAAGCTTGGGTTGGTTACTCTTTAGGATTTATTGGTTTAGTGGTTGGTATTGTACAGGGTGGTTTAATTAGATGGGCAATACCCAAGTTTGGACAGGAACGAAGTCTTTACATTGGGTTAACTTTATACAGCATTGGCTTTTTACTATTCGCATTTGCTCCAAATGGCATATATATGTTTGCTTTTATAATCCCCTACTCTTTAGGTGGAATTGCTAACCCAGCTTTACAAAGCATCATCAGCAGTCATGCACCGGCTAACGAACAGGGCGAATTACAAGGAGCCTTAACAAGTTTAATGAGTGCAACTACTATATTTGCGCCACCGTTAATGACGGGGATATTTTCTTATTTTACAGCAGATGACACACCAATTCATTTTCCTGGAGCGCCATTTTTACTCTGTTCAATATTGGTTTTAATTAGTGTAATATTAGCAAACAGAAGCTTAAATCGCACAAACTAAAAATAAAGAAAACAAACAATCCATTTTCTGATGATCAGTAGCTTAAACAAACAATTTCAGAAATTCCTTTTAATGATCATCGATAGCTTTTATCCGCTATTTAAAAAGCTGATGCCTTTACAAACGTACCGTTACGCAGTTTGTGGCGGAGGAAATGCGGTGTTAAACTTCATCATTTTTGCGGTAACAGAAAACTTTATTGTAAAAAAGCAGATTGTTCATGTGCTACCAAACATCGCAATCAGCTCACACATTTTCTCGTTTTTGGTAGCTTTTGGCATTACATTCCCAATTGGATTTTATTTAAATACTTACGTAGTTTTTGGTGGCTCTTATTTACTCAAAAGAATTCAGCTAATTCGTTATTTTTCGGTAGTTAGCGTATGTATTCTGCTGAATTACGTATTTATGAAACTGTTTGTAGATCTGTGGGGATGGTACCCAACGCCGTCTTATATGCTCACATTTGTAGTAGTAACCTTATTCAGCTATTTTTCGCAACGTAATTTCTCTTTTAAAAAAGAACGGATAGTTTAACCTCTTCTAAAAGGCTTCAACAAGTCCTCTAAACCATTAATCTTAATTTCATAAATGGTTGCTAATTGATGTCCTAATTTTCCGGGAGGCCAACCTTTGGATGCAAACCACTCGAGGTAAGAAACCGGTAAATCGCAAAGTAAACGTCCTTTATACTTTCCAAAGTGCATTCGTTCTTTAACTAAATCCAATAATATTTGTTTGTCCATGTGTTTTAATTACAAAGATTGTCCAAAAGTGAGTAAGTTATGGTCAGGATCTAAAACGGCGAATTCCTTTTGGCCCCAAGGCTTTTGCTGTAAGGCTCCGTTTGGGTGAATTAAAACATTGCTATCTAAAAGTATTTGGTAATATTTTGCAATATCTTCCACTCTGATATAAACCTGTCCGTAATTCTCTAAAGGATTAAGATTTTTGTACTCAAAAAAATGAATTTCTATTTCATCTTTCGTTACCATCAAATATCCCTCGTAATTACCGATAATGTTGAAGCCTAACTTCTCATAATACCCAATAGTGATTGCTTTATCACGCATTGGTAATTTAGGGCATATACTTTTTAGCACTTTTAAAAAATAAATTTAAAGGTTGAAGGTAATAAGATAATCAGTGGATTATTAGAAAATCGCAATGAAAATTCAGAAAAGCTTTCCACAATTCCTTAGTCGAAAAGACTTTTTTCATATCTTGAAGCGATATAAAAACGAAGGTTAATTTGCGTAAGGGATAGTAGTGAAAATCCTTTATCAGCCAGCGGCAGATAAAGATTGTAACGAATAGCCCGACCCGACCTAAGGAGGGTTACGCCAACATTTAAAAACATGCAAACCTACAACGATATTCACCAGCAATTTGCGTCCTTTTTTAAAAGCGAATCGTTAAAACCTTTGGCTTATTTAGTTTCTAAAAAACTATCAGAAGGGCATATTTGCATCGATTTAAAAGATAAAGACATCCAAGAAAGCGAGCTCCCACCTTATTATTTAGATTTTGAACAGGCAATTAAAAGTTTGCCCAATAATAAATTAGTGACACAAAATCCTCAAGCAAAACAGCCTTTTGTGTTACACCAAAATCGCTTGTATTTGCAACGTTATTTTAATTACGAAAGCAAAATTTTAGACCGGATAAAAGCTTTTGTCGCTAGCGAAAACGAGACTGAAGAAAACAGAGTTTCCGAACTTTTGGAGATTAAAGATTTTATAAGTTCACTGTTTTTAAATAAACCTAACGTTACCAATTGGCAACTGGTGGCTACACTAAGTAGTTATATCAATAATTTCAGCATCATTACCGGCGGACCGGGAACGGGAAAAACCACTACCGTCGCCAATATTTTAGCCATCCTTTTTCACCTAAACCCCGATTTAAAAGTCGGTTTAGCGGCGCCTACCGGAAAGGCTTCTGCAAGGATGGCAGAATCTTTGAAAAATGCAAAGCTCAACGTTTCCGAAAGCATCAAACAAAAATTTCAAGAAATACAGCCTTCTACATTGCACCGTTTATTGGGTTACATACCGGATTCGCCGTATTTTAAGCATAGCGCAGCCAATACTTTAAACTACGATGTGATTATTGTAGACGAATCGTCCATGATTGATGTTGCTCTATTTTCGAAACTGTTAGACGCTGTTGATCGCAAAACTAGGATTATTTTACTTGGTGATAAAAACCAGTTGGCATCTGTAGAAGCAGGAAGCTTGTTTGGTGATTTATGTATGGCACAACCCGAATTGAACATTTTCAACACCGAAAGGCAAATGTTTATCAATTCGTTTATCACAGACGCGTCCTCGCAAATCAGAACCGAACCCCAACAGTCGCAGCACCCACTTTTTCAACATATTGTAGAACTACAATTTAGCCATCGCTTTAATAGTGAAGAAGGTATTGGTAAATTTAGCAATGCCATTATCAGCAACAACGTTCAGGAACTAAACAATTTTATAAAGCTGAATGATGATGAACGCGTGTTGATTGATACGGAGTTTAAACCATCGGTTTTTGAAGAGTTTATTTTGGGTTACGAAGCTTACATTAAAGAAATAGATATATACGAAGCTTTAAAAAAGTTTAACCAGTTACGCGTTTTATGTGCCATACGCGAAGGTGAACATGGCTTATACATGACCAACAAAAAAATTGAACAATACTTAGCCAAAAAAAACCTGCTGACCTTAGATAAAGAGTTTTATGAGAATAGACCTATTATTATGAACAAAAACAATTATGAATTAGGTTTATTTAACGGCGATATCGGGATTGTGAGGACAGATAAAAACGGTGTTTTAAAGGCACACTTTGAACCTAGCGACGGTGAAGAACGCATTTTTTTACCTGGTTTATTGGCAGGCGCAGAAACGGTTTTTGCGATGACAATACATAAAAGTCAAGGTTCGGAGTTTGAAAAAGTACTGATTGTATTGCCAGAAAGTGAAGGTATTAACATTTTAACGCGAGAACTGCTTTATACAGGCGTTACACGAGCAAAAAACAAAGTGGTTTTACAAGCTACCACAAATTCAATTTTAGATGCGGCCAATGCACAAGTAAAAAGAGCATCGGGCATAAGTAACAGATTTTTAAATTAAAGGTGAGTTTTGGTTTAATTGTGATCATATAGAATATGATATGTTTAGAATAATGCAAGTTACGACTGTTTTCCGTTCAATCCAGACCAAGCACAGACCAATGTTAACGTCTTTTTCGACATTAGAACTTTGCGGTATAGATGAGGGGAGTAAAAACACTCCCTTTGTAGCAAAGGGCGTAGTCGAGAGTTTTTTGTTTACTTTTTTGCGGAAAAAAAGTAAATGCCGATGCCCGGCATGAGGGCAGGCAAGGCTGTGCTGAAAAGGCAACAGAGGTGAAATTCACATTTAAATAAGATCCAAAACTCACGGTTAAATTATCAGGTATTTTTTATGGCACTCCGTTTACAGGTTTCCAATTCCTTATCCATACTAGCAAAGTATTTTTGCGAAGACTTAAAGCAGCAAAATACCGCTGTTTTTAAACCTTATTATCTGGTTACCCAAACCGAGGGAATGAATAATTGGTTGCGTTTACAACTGGCAGAAAACCTGGGTATTGCAGCCAACTACAAGTTTTTAAAGCCAAATGATTTAGTTAACCAGATTTACGCAGCCTTAGGCGGCGAGTTTTTGCAAGCGCTTACACAAGAAAACTTAGCTTGGCTGATTTTTAAGATCTTAGGTGAAAAAGATTTTATTAAGCGCTTTAAAGATATTTCTACTTATTACACCACCGACACTCCAGACAAAGATTTAAAACGCATTGCCTTAGCAGAAAAAATTGCCGATTTGTTTGACCAGTATCAAATTTATCGTCAGGAAATTATCCAAAAATGGAATACCGAAGGGTTAAACAATATTGGTGTCGACGACTGGCAACAATACCTTTGGGTAAAGGCAAACCAGCTGACTAATGATAACATTCCAGATAAAACTAGAATTGGCGATTACATTTTAGCGCAGTTAAAAGATCCGGCAAAGCAACAGCAATTAAAAAATAAAATGCCTGCTGTTTTTCTTTTTGGTTTATCCGTAACTACCGATTTCCACTTGCATATTTTTCATGAAGTTGGGCATGTTATCGACTTTTCGTACTACCTCATCAATCCTTCTCCAAACATTTATTGGTTCGAGGATTTAAGCGAGAAACAAGCTTACCGCTTGCAACGGAAAGGCATTATGCAAAAAGCCGACAGTAACCTCGGCAACAATTTATTGACCAGTTGGGGCAAAGTAATTCAGCACACTTTCTCCATGCTTTTTAAAAGTGACGACCTAATTAACAATTACGAAGAAGTTGCACTGTTAGCACCCAGAAAAGATAGTTTACTGCATAAAATTCAAAGTGATATTTTCTATAATTTAAGTGATGCAGAAAGAGAGAATTTAAATTTCGCGGACATTAATGACGGTTCTTTAAGCATCCACGCTTGCTACACTCCTGCCCGCGAAGTTGAAGCTTTGTACAACTTTTTAGTTGGACTTGTAGACCAGAAGAAGGAGGCGCTTTCGCCACGAGATATTGTGGTAATGGTTAGTGATATTGATACCTACGCACCTTACATTAAAGCCATTTTTAGGAATGCACCCTACCAGTTTTATTTCAGCATTGCCGATGAAAGTTTTAGTTCAAATGACACCATTGCAGCTTCCCTTATTGCATTGATGGAAATGAACCTCCAAAACTTAAAAGCGGAGGAAGTTTTACAGCTTTTGGATTTTGGCTACATCAGAAAACGGTTTGGTATTACTGATTTGGCTTTGATAAGAAAAGTAGTAAACCACGCAAATATTAGGTTTGGTGTAAATGGCGACCTTTCCGATGACAGCGTTTACGTAAGCTGGAATTATGGACTACAACGTATTATCTATGGCATTTGCATGAGTGGCGAAGAAGAATATTTTACCGAAGATAATAGCTTATTTCCCTTGGATATGGTTGAGGGAAGTGCATCGTACGAGTTGATTAAGTTTGTACATTTTGTGGAAGTGCTAATTGCTACACTCACCGATAGGGATAAAAACCGCAGCATCAGCGACTGGGTGAAATATGTGGAACGCTTACTTATTGATTTGGTTTTTGACCCCGGAGAAAATGCCGACGAAGATTATACCGTTTTAATAAAGCAATTAGAAAAATACAACGTAGTAAACGATTTGGTGACTGATGAAATAAGCTATCCTTTATTTAGTCACAGTTTTTTAGGTGCTGTTAGCGCTTCAGTGCGTTCGGGCTCATTTGCTGGGGGCGGGATTACATTCTGTTCGCTCATTCCCATGCGAAGCATCCCTTTTAAAGTGGTTGCATTGTTGGGTTTAAATTTCGATAAATTCCCAAGGAAAGAGAATCAGATCAACTTCAATTTAATTACTCAAAATCCCCGTAAGGGCGATAGAAACGTAAAAGAAAACGACAAACACTTGTTTTTAGAAACCCTACTTTCTGCACAGGATTACCTTTACATCAGTTACATCGGGCAAAGTGTAAAAGATAACGGAACCATTCCGCCATCTGCTTTGGTTGATGAGCTAATTGATTACCTGCAGGCAAAATTCCCAGAAAGTGATGAGTTAGCGAACACCATCGTTCAAAAACACAGCTTACATAGTTTTAGCCCTAAAAACAACAAAAACGGGAAAATCAATTATATAGAAACAAGCGAAACTGCCAAACGCGAATTTTTGGTAACGCAACAGAAAGAAACTTTAAGCTTCGCCAACATCAGTATCAACGAGTTTATCAATTTTTTCAAAAATCCATTTAAAGCATATTTCAACAAAGTTTTATCGATCAATTATTATTCAGAAGATTCGCTTTTAACAGAGACTGAAATATTTGGTTTAGACAACTTACAAAGCTGGAATTTGAAGCAAAACCTGCTTTTAACCGATGTAAATGATCAAAGTTCTTTACAGCAGCGCTTGTTAAAAACAGGTAGTTTACCACTTAAAAACATGGCAAAAGTGGTTTTTACAAATACAGAAGAAACGGTAGCCGAGATTAGAGATTTATTTAAAGCATGTATAGGTAAGGATGGTGAAGAAACCATAACTATTGATTTAAATATCGAAGAAGCTAGCACTCGTTTTTCTGGAAAAATCGATGGAATTTATGGAGATAAAATGATAATGATTTCTTGGTCTAAAAATGAAACTAAATATCTGTTAGAAGCATATTTAAAATACCTTATGGCGCAGGCATCTGGTTTAAACCTGGAACTAAACTTTATCAGTAGTAACCACGCAACGGTTTATAAAGCAAGTAAAATTGACTCCGCCACAGCCAAAAACAAATTACTGGAGCTTAGTGATTTATACATTAAAGGACATGATGAAATCCTTTCTTTTTACCCCGATTTCAAAATTGAACCAAAAGATATTGAAACAATAACTTATACAAAGTTCAGAAAAGCGGTGGATGACAAACTAAACAATTTCCAGTTCCCTTGTAATGATCCCTATATTTTACAAAAATACAGAGACGGCTTTTTCGACAATGAACTAGCTGTTGATGAGCAGGATGAAAACGAAGTTTTCGTAAGTTTTAAAGAGAACTACAATAAAATCATAAGCCCCTTAGTACAAGTTTTTCCTTCTTATTATAAGTAGTAAAAAGATTCAACAGCAAAGATTCAAGAAACAAGACAAAACATTCATTTAAAATTCAATCCTTCTATCATTCAAAATTCAATCATTAAATATGCCCAAAGAATTTTTAGATTTTAACGCGAGCAACGTAGAATTAGCAGGTAGCAATTTAATTGAAGCAAGTGCCGGAACCGGAAAAACTTACTCCATTGCGGTTTTGGTGTTGCGTTTATTATTAGAGAAAAACATTGCCATTAGAGAAATTTTAATGGTCACGTTTACCAAGGCCGCTGTTGCCGAATTAGAAGAACGCATTCGTTTATTTGTGCGTTTGGCGTATAAAGTAGCTCAAGGCGAAACAATTAAAGACGCTACAATTACCGCTTTGGTAAAAAACGTAAGCGATAAAAGTCCGCAAGAAATTGAAGAACTTTTAAAAGAAGCCATTTTGTTTTTAGATGAAACATCGGTATTAACCATCCACAGTTTTTGCCAACAGACTTTAGGCGAATTTGCATTCGAGACCGACCAGCTTTTCGGTATCGACCTGATGCAAGATGGTTCTGCAATTTTAGAGGATGAAACCAATAAATTTTGGCGGCAATTTGTTACTACAATCCCCACAGAAATGTTAGGGATCTTGATTAATGATGGACTTGCTAAAGGCGCAATTAAAAATAAAGTCCGTAGCCATCTTTCTGGGCAAAACTATTACCACTATAAGGTGGGAGAAAACTACACCATGTGCGACGCCGATTACGAATATGCAGCGAAAGAAATAGATTTAAAACAGCAGGAGATTGATAAGCATTGGGAAAGTATTGTTGATTATTGCCAAAACAATAAGGCAGATCTTGTAAAAAGTTGTGAAGGAAATGCTTATTGCAGAAAAGATATACTTCCTTACATCAATGATGCAGAAAGTTTTATCGAAGCGGTTAACAGCAAACGCGATAAAGCTAACGTACAAAAAACTTTACCCGAAATTATAAACTTTTTAGCTGAATTAGACGAGCTAAAAAAGCAAAAAATTGCCATAACTAAAAAAGTAATTGTTAAAATAACCTGTAACGGAATCCAACAGATTTCTGCCGGTATTGCCTATTACAAAAACCGTTACAATCAAATTAGTTTCGATGATTTGATCTCAAAACTTCACCATGCATTGGTAAAACGAGAAAGCACCAAGCTGGTTGACTGTTTACAGCAAAAATACAAAGCTGTTTTTATTGATGAGTTTCAAGATACAGACCGTTTACAATATGAGATTTTCGAAAAAGCATTTGGCACAAACACCATTTTATTTTACATAGGCGATCCAAAGCAATCCATATACGCTTTTAGAAAAGCAGACATCTACACTTATTTTGAAGCAAAAAACGCAGTCGATAAAAAGTATGGAATGAATCAGAACTATCGATCATCAACAAAATTGATTGATGCGATGAATACTTTTTTTAAACCTGAAGAAAACTTTGACACTTTTCATTTTGGCAATGCATCGCTAGAACAGCGTATAAATTATTTGGAAGTAGCGTCCCCAAGCAACAACAAAAAAGGAAATCTGTTGTACAATAATTCGCCAACAACACCTATCGAAATCACAGAATGTGCTAAAAATGATGGTATATACGAGGCTGTTGCTACTCAGATTATTACCTTGTTTAACGATAAAAACTTCCAGATTGAAGCTGATGGCGTAACGAGAGGTATTTTGCCCAAAGATATTGGCATATTAATCCGCAATAAGGCAGCGGGCATCAAGATCAAAAAACTACTGACGAGACATGGGATTCCGGCAATAACCATTGATGATGGAAAAGTTTTACAGTCTGAAGAAGCGCTATATTTGCTTTATTTTTTACAAGCAATTACAGACATCAGTGGAGCAAGTATAAACAAAGCCTTGCTCTCCCCTTTCACCGGTTTTACCGCCGACAATATTTTAGCCTTAGATCATGATCTAATTATTGAGCTGTTTAGGCGCTACAAACTAGCTTGGGATAAAGATGGGATTTACACCGCGTTAAAAGCTTTTACTAAAGATTTCTCGATAGAAAGTCAGCTACTAAACGCACAAAACAGCGATGGCGAAAGAACCATCACCAATCTGTATCAGTTAATTGAACTTTTGCACAAAACCCAAAGCCGTAAAAACTTAAATAGCTTAGAACTAATCAGCTGGTTAAAACGTGGAATTGAAGGCATGGAAACCGATGGCGACGAGTTTGAACAGCGTATTGAAAATGATGAAGATGCGATTAAAATTGTAACAATACACAAAAGCAAAGGCTTAGAATATAAAATTGTATTTGCGCCAACTTTGGATTTAGTAACCAACACCAAACATACCGACTGTAGTTTTAGGAGCGAAAATGGAGATTATATTTCGGCCGAAAAAGCTGATTTAACACCAGAGGAATTAGCCGAGGTTGTTAAACAGGCAGAACAAGAAAACCGAAGATTGGTTTATGTTGCAATCACCAGAGCAGTGTCTCAATGCTACATCTACAAAAGCAATTATTATAAAACATCGTCGCTCAGCTTTTTTACCGATACTTTAAAAAAGCTGGAAACCAAGCTCATTAGGTTTAAATCAAGCGACGACTTAGCTATCCCGGCGGGCTATAAATACAAAAAAACCGGTGCAGACGAAACAACCCATCCAATAAAGCCAATCGATTTTAAGCTATCGCAAGAAAATTGGCGGAGAATGAGTTATTCTATGCTTCGGGCAGATCACCCGATGAGCATCAAACTAAAACAACAAACTGAGTTAAAAGGTTATGATGATTTCATTTTCAACCAATTAAGAAAAGGAGCAAAAACAGGTAACATGCTTCATTTTATCTTCGAAAACATCCATTTTCATGATAATTCAAAGTGGCCAAACGTAATTGAACAAGCCATACAAAGGTTTGTACCTCAACAAGAAAACGTTTACCAACCCATGTTAATGGAAATGTTGCACCATGTTTTAGGCGCTACCATAAGCATCGATGACGAGTCTTTTAAGTTATCCGAAGTAAATTCTTTTAAATGTATCCACGAATTAGAATTCGACTTTAACGTAGAAAACTTTATTCCGGGAAATTTAAACCAGCTGAGCACTACCGATATATTGGTTGATGCCAAACCCTTCCCAATTTTAGAAGGTGTTATGAATGGAAAAATCGATTTATTTTTTGAGCACAATAATAAGTACTATGTTTTAGATTGGAAATCAAACTTTTTAGGCGATTCTGTAGCTGATTATGAACAAGGGAATCTAAACTTAGCAATGAACGAAAGCAACTACCATTTGCAATATCTTATTTACGCTTTAGCAATAAAAAAATACTTAGAAAGCCGTTTACCTAACTTCAACTACAAATATCAATTTGGCGGCGTAATCTATCTTTTTTTAAGAGGAATACGCAGTGATTTGCAAACAGGGATTTTTACGGCAAAGCCTGATATTTCTACTATTGGAAATTTAAATGCGAGGTTATCTGCTCAATAGCAAAAAAACAGAAACTTAGGTTTTGGATTTTCACAAAATTTGATTTTTTACGTAATTGCCTATGATGCCCGTCATTTATGCTCAGCAAAAGATTCAATACTTTTGAATAATCAGTTAACCCATTAAATGCCTCGGTCATGGAAAATCTAGAAAACAAAGAAAATCTCAGTTTATTAAACGAGAATTATATAGGTCATATAGCATTTATTGCTGACAACAAACCATTTACAATTCCGATTACTTATTATTACAACCAAAAAGATTCGATTTTGGCATACGCTAGCGAAGGTCATAAAATCGAAGCCATGCGGAAAAATCCCAATGTTTCACTTCAGGTTAACGAAATCATCGACGTTGACCAGTGGCGTTCTGTTTTGGTTCATGGTACTTTTGAGGAAATGCATGGACCAGAAGCTAAATTTATACTGCATGAATTTGCCGAAGGTGTTAAAAGAGTAATCAGCAAAAAAGAAAATAGAAAACCACAGTTTATCAGCGAATTTACGAGTGATGTTTATTCAACAGGCGTTACTGTAGTTTATCGGATTAAAATCTCTCAAATGACGGGAAAGAAAATGGCCGAGGAGAAAAATTTAGTGCTATAAAAACGGAGCAAAAAGCAAGGCCCGATTGGAAGCTATCCAATCGGGCCTTGTTGTTTATCATAAAATTACTATTCTTCGATTAATTTAACTGATTCTTTGTTTCTCCATTTTGCAATTCTGGCTTTAACCTTAGCCCTAATCAGGTACATAGAAGGTACCAAAATCAAGGTTAAAAAAGTGGCAAAGCTTAATCCAAAAATCATTGTCCACGATAATGGACCCCAGAAAGCAACGTTATCTCCACCAAAATAAAGATGTGGATTTCCGGTTGTTAATAGTAACGTGAAATCGAGGTTTAAACCAACTGCTAAAGGTATTAAACCTAACATCGTTGCTGTTGCTGTTAAAATTACAGGTGTCATTCTGGTTCTTCCTGCCTCTAAAATAGCATCATACGGGGTCATTCCTTGCTCAATCATTAAATCGGCAAATTCTACCAGCAAGATACCGTTACGCACCACAATCCCCGCAAGGGCTACAATACCAATACCCATCATTACTATCGACATTTCCATTTGGAAGATAGTGATCCCAAGTAGCACTCCAATGATGCTGAATAATATTTCACTCAAAATAATCAAAGGTTTACCAATAGAATTGAACTGGATTACCAAAATAATCAAGATTAAAAAGAAAGCTACACCCAAAGCCATACCCAAGAAAGCAGAAGTTTCTGCTTGTTCTTCCTCTGCACCGCCCATCTTAATCACCACTCCGTCTGGTCCATTAAAATCGCGAATAGCGCTTTCAATATTCTTATTTACCTCTCCTGGATTAAAATCGGTAAGTACGTTAGACGATAAAATCACGATACGTTTACCTTGCTTACGCTTGATACCACCGTATGTATTTACATAATCGATATCTGCGAAAGAAGAAATTGGGACTTGACGGATTGCACCGCCCATCGCCATATCTCTAAACGTCATCTGAATATTTCTGAGCGCCTCCAAACTGTTTCTTTGGTCTTCTTTTGCTCTTACATTAATCTTATAATCTTCGTCCAAATCTCTAAACTTCGAAGCTTCCATCCCAAACAATGCAGTTCTTACATTGTAAACCACACTCTGTGTTGCAATTCCTTGTCTATTGGCTCTTTCTCTATTAATATCGAAAATGATTTCGGGCTTGTTATTCTGAAAATCCGACTTTAACTCCTCAATACCCCCAATACTTTTTGCAACCAAATAACTTTTTAAACGTTCGGAAGTGGTTACCAAACTATCCAAATCGTCGCCAGTAATTTCTATACTGATTGGCTTTGCAGTTGGCGGACCGGATTGTTCCTGCGTAACCGAAATTTCGGCACCTGGAATTCCCTTAATCGCATTACGGATTGCCGTTAAATATTCTGTAGAAGGTCTTCCTTTTCGCTTTCCAAACTCTTTAAAAGCAACAGTAACCTTACTTTTATTTGGATAATTCCCTTGATCTTCATCTTGTGGATCTGTTACGCCAACTGTTACATTAGATATAATAGACGACACGTTTTGATTACCTAGACTATCTACCACTGCCGTTACTCTCTTCTCAATCTTTTTGGTAATCTCGTTAGTGTATGCTTGATCTGTACCAACAGGTAGGGAAGTATAAACGTAAACGAAATTTGGATCAGATGAGGGAAAGAAAACAAACTTAGGCGGAAAAACACCGGTGAGTACAACGGAAAAAATCAGTAGCCCAAGCGTACTACCCAAAATAGTGTAAGGGCGATGCAAGGCCCAGTCTAAAAACCTACCGTATTTTGCTTGTGCCCGTGGCCAAAGTTCGGTCTGAAATCTGCGTATTACTTTCTCTAACACAAAGTGCTGCAACAAGTAGAACAGCGCTATAATTACTACAAAATTCCCAAAAGCAAAGCTGATTAAGTAAGCAATTATCGCTACGATAGCAAAGCATATTAAAACCTTTTTAACTTTTTTATCAAAACTTGGCTTATGCGCTTCGTGTCCGTCATGAGATTCCATAAAATCAACCGCAAAAACAGGGTTGATAATATAAGCAACCACTAACGACGCTAACAATGTAATAATAAGGGTAATTGGCAAAAAGAACATAAAATCGCCAATAACACCCGGCCAAAATGCCAGTGGAACAAAAGGTGCAAGCGTTGTCATTGTACCAGAAAACACTGGTAAAAATACTTCCCCCGCGGCCATTTTTGCTGCATGCTTAATGCTCACCTTTCCATTTTCAAATATCCTATGGGTGTTTTCAATCACCACAATGGCATCATCCACTACAATTCCCAAAGCCAAAAGGAAAGAAAAAAGTACAATCATGTTCATGGTAAACCCGAGGACTGGCATCACTAAAAATGCAACACACATTGATAAAGGAACAGACATTGCCACAAACAATGCGTTGGTTATTCCCATAAAGAACATCAAAATCAATGTTACCAAAATAAATCCTATAATAATGGTATTGATTAAATCATGCAGGGTAACACGTGTTTGATCGGATTGGTCGCCAGTTATTACAATGTCCAAACCTTTTGGAAACTGCTTGGCTTCCATCTCCGCAATAATCTCTCTAATTTTATCAGATGCCTCAATCAGATTCTCGCCAGATCGCTTTTTAACATTTAACGTAATTACGTTTTTACCGTTAAGTCTCGCAAAAGATTCCTGTTCTTTAAAACCATCAACCACTTCGGCAATGTCTCGTAAATAAACAGACCCACCCGTTGGTGTTTTGATTATGGTATTTGCAATTTCTTCTGCAGATTTATACTCTTTTTTAATATTTAAAGTCCTTCTAACCCCATCTATAGGTACAGTTCCGCCAGAAGCAGATTTGTTTTCATAACCTATGGCAGTTTGAATATCCATGAACGAAATCTGGGCAGCAGCCATTTTGTTCATGTCCACGTTAATCTGCATTTCTGGATCTAAAGCACCCACAATATCCACTCCCGATATTTCTGGAAGCGTTTCTATCCTATCCTTTAAATCATCAGCGTAACGCTTAATGGTTTTTAGGTCAAAATCTCCAGAAATATTTAAAAACATAATTGGCAGATCAGATAAGTTTATATCCATAACCACGGGATCATCTGGCATATCCGATGGTAAATCTGTTTTTGCTTTGTCTACAGCATCTTTAATACGCTGTTTGGCAACCACAATATCAACGTTAGAGTTAAACTCTGCGGTGATGATCGAAAAATCCTGATAAGAATTAGAGGTTACCTTTTTTAAACCTTGCGTAGATCTAATCTGCTTTTCAATTTGTTTGGTTACCAAATTCTCCATATTACCCGGAGAGGTTCCCGGATAAACGGTTTGTACAAAAATCTTAGGGATAGATATTTCTGGAAAATTTTCTTTTGGTAAATTCAAATAGGCGATATAACCCGCTATCAATAGCATAAAGGTTAAAACATATATCGCTGTTTTATTTTCAATGGCCCAACTTGAGGGCTTAAATTCTTTATCTAAATCTTTCACTTAGCGTATTTTTTATGGAGGATAAATAAAATGTAAAATTATATTCTTACCGTATCACCTTCGTTTAAACCGTTTAACCCAACGGTTATCACTTTATCGCCAGCCTTAATACCGCTTAAAATTTCGGCCTGTCCGTTATAAATATTTCCAACTTTTACGGGTACTTTTTTCGCTTTTCCACCTTCGTCTACCATTAAGTAATCACCTGCTTCAGATTTCAATAACGCTTTGATAGGTACAGTAGTGGCTTTTGCATTGGTGTACTCTACAATTTTTAAAACCGAAATCATATTAGGTCTAAAGCTTTTTCTGCTGGGTAATTTGGCCTCTACATTAAAGCTTCTGCTCATTGGATCAATGGTTTTTGATGCAAAAGAAATTTTTGCTTTAACAGAGTCAGCCGCATCTGGTAAAATCACCAAAACATCGTCGCCTTGGCTAATTTTTCCTGCGTAAGCTTCAGAAACCTGTGCTTTGGCTTTCAGATCATCTGCGTTAACTACTCTAATTCCGGGAGCTCCAGGCTGTACCGCTTGGCCTACTTTATAGTCCATTTGATCAATGGTACCAGAAATTGGAGATTTAATTTTATACATAGATGCCTGTTGTTTTAAAACAGCCATCTGCTTCTCTAAACCTTCTTTTTGAGTTTTAGCATTTAAAAACTGTACTTCGGTACCAATTTTTTGGTCCCATAAGTTTTTCTGACGGCCATATAAATTGTTGGCTAAATCTAAAGAAGTCTGTAGCTGCGCTATATTTTGGCGCAATACTGCATCATCAATCTGTGCAAGCACTTGTCCTTTAGAAACATTTTGACCAATTGTTGCATAAACCTTGGTAATTACACCCATTGCTTCTGGGTTAACCTGCACATTTTGCTCCGCATCAATTTTGCCTTGTATCTCTATATAATTTCTAAAAGTGCTAAGCGCTACCGTGTAAATTTCAACATCTTTAGAAACTGCTGTCTTTTGTGTACCAATTTCAGCCTCCAACTCAGCAACCTGTTCGTTGATTTTAGCCTGCTCCTTTTTTAGTTTTTCCAGCTTTGCTTTTTTATCGTTCGGATTGTTTCCGCAAGCTGCTAAAAACAGAACTAGTGATGCTATTAATAATTTTTTCATTGTTTTATATTATTCTAAAATGTGAATCTCTATTTAATTAATCCGGTTGCTTTTTCGGTATCTACTTTAGATACCAATGCATCATATAATGCGTTGATATAATTGTTCTCTGCTTCTTTAAGCGATGTTTGCGCCTGAGTAACTTCTATGGATGAACCTACACCTTGCTCGTACTTAATTTTGGTAACCCGTAATACTTCGTTGGCTAAATTCAGATTACTTTGTTGGCTTTCTAAAGAATTTATGCTGTTGGTATAATTGGTAATGCTGTTCTCGATATCGAAATTGATGGCGTTTTTTGCTTGGAACAGATCGTTTTGTGACTTCTTTACCGCAAACTCAGCTTGTTTTACTTTTTGGTAGCGTTGCCCTCCACTAAAAATTGGAACGTTTAGCTGTAAACCAACCAAAACCGAGGGGAAACTTTGATCGTACAGGTCTTTAAAATTATCATTTTGATAGTTATAAGATCCAGAACCAAAAGCCGACAAGCTTGGTAAATATTGAGACTTATATCTTTTCAAATCTAACTGATTCAATTTTATAGCGGTTTGTGCTAAAGAATATTCAATTCTGTTGGCATATGCAGTGCTATCCTTATTAAAAGCAGTTTTATCTAATTTAACATCCTCAATACTGCCAGATAAAACTAAACGATCTGTTACCGGCATTCCCATTTGAAACTTCAGTGTAGTAATGCCCAAACCTAAGGAGCGTTCGATATTCTGTTTCTCAGTCAACAGATTGTTGTAGATTACTCTTAAACGATCCGCATCAATTTTCTCGGCAAAACCATTATCAAATAAAGCTGTAGTTTGATCCAATTGTAGCTTAAGTTGCGAAACATTTGCATTTAGCAAGTCTAACTGTTTGTTACTCACCAAAACCATATAATATGCCTTGGTAACGGCTACGTTAGTTTCAATCTGTGTTCTGTTAAATGTTTTTTGCGATAATTCTTTATAAGTTTTTGATGCCTGTAAACCAACCAGATAACTTCCATCGAAAATCAACTGGTTTACTGATGCTCCCAAGGTAGAGTTATATTTTACTCCAAATTTTACCGGAACGTAGGTTCCCGGCTGATTGAAAAATTCACCTGGTAATAAGGACGTTGGCACTTTAAGAAAGTCTTTCAAGTCAGCCGTTCCACTAATCTGTGGCAAACCTATCCCAATTGTCTCCTTAACCTTTGCATCGGCTATTTTCTGGTCTATTGCTGCATTTAACATGGTTGTTTGATGCTCGTAAGCATAGGTTACACATTGTTCTAAATTAAAAGTATAGGTTTTAGGGGTTTCTGTTTGTGCCCATAAACCCAAAACTGTAAAACTTAAAACAGCGGTAAATAACATTGTTTTTGTTTTCATTTATATGGCTTCTTTGCTTCTGTTTGTATAATTGTTAATTAATATATGTCCACTTAATGTGCAAATTCCAAAAAGAAAATGCGTGGTAAGTTCCTCTATCACTTGGTATAAACTGTATTTCCCGCTCCTTACCAAATCAGACTGAAAAACCCAGTTGATATGCGCCACACGGGCTGTTGCTAGAATATCTACGTTTATGTCGCTTCTAAAAATATTTTCTCTAATACCCCGCTCTAATCCAGCTTTCACCAAACTGTAAATCCGCACTTCATGAAAATTCATCATCATTTTATACGCTTCGTTATGATATTTTTCTAAATCGTAAAACACAATAGGATTAATTGCAGACAGCATTTCTTTCAAAAAATCCATAACCAAGAAAATCTCATCAATTGCATTCTCCGCTTTAGCGTGGCATTCGTTTATATTACACTCATCTTTGATCAGCATATTCGAAACCATGTTCAGCACCAACTCATTCTTATCTTTAAAGTTTGCGTAAATGGTTTTTTTACTGATGCTCAAGTGCTTTGCAATATCATCCATGGTAACGCTTCGCATCCCAAACTTCATGAACAACTTCTCTGCTTCATCTAAAATGTAATTATCAACTTTCACCATGCGTTATTTATTTCGGCGTAAAACTATGGAAACTTTTTTCATTCCCAAAGTTTCCAAGAAAATAAATTACATTACAATTACGCTGTTTAAGCGATAATCGCTACAAAACCTCAAACAAAGTTTACAAAGCCACTCATTTTTGTATTTTTGCGTACAAAAAAACACAATGAACATTTCGACTTTAAATGCTATTTCTCCTATAGACGGACGCTACCACCAACAAACTGCAGATTTAGGTGCTTATTTTTCTGAAGCTGCTTTAATTAAATACAGAATATTTGTTGAGGTTGAATACTTTATTGCGCTTTGCGAATTGCCATTACCTGCATTAAAAGGATTAGCTCAATATAACTTTGACGCAATTAGATTAGCCATAAACGACCTTAGTGAAGAAGATATTTTAGCGGTAAAAGAAATTGAAAAAACAACAAACCACGATGTTAAAGCAGTTGAATATTTTATCAAACGAAAATTCGACGAATTAGGCTTATCTGAATATAAGGAGTATATCCATTTCGGTTTAACCTCACAAGATATAAACAATACCGCAATTCCTTATTCATTTAAAGCGGGAATGATGGTTACTTATTACCCACAACTACAGGAGCTGGTAAATATCCTAACTGATCTTGCAAAAGAATGGAAGCATATTTCTATGCTTGCACATACGCATGGCCAGCCTGCATCTCCTACCCGTTTAGGTAAAGAAGTAATGGTTTTTGTTGAACGATTAGAAAACCAGATCGAACTTTTAAAAGCAATTCCTTACGGTGCGAAATTTGGTGGCGCAACGGGAAACTTTAATGCGCACCACGTAGCTTTTCCTTTAATTAACTGGAAAAATTTTGGAAACAACTTTGTCGACAAAAAATTAAACCTTAAACGTTTACAAAATACCACCCAAATTGAGCACTATGATTATATGGCTGCACAGTTTGATGGTTTAAAGAGAATAAACAACATTATTTTAGACTTAAACCGTGATTTTTGGACTTATATTTCCATGAACTACTTTAAGCAGAAAATCAAAGAAGGCGAAGTTGGTTCGTCTGCAATGCCTCATAAAGTAAATCCAATTGATTTTGAGAACTCGGAAGGAAATATTGGAATTGCGAATGCTCTTTTTGAGCACTTGGCGGCTAAGTTACCGGTGAGCAGGATGCAACGTGATTTAACAGATTCTACCGTTTTAAGAAATATCGGGGTGCCAATTGCACACACCATCATCGCATTAAAATCAACCATAAAGGGATTAAATAAACTATTGCTTAACCAAAAAGAAATCCAAGCAGATCTGGAAAACAACTGGGCAGTAGTTGCCGAAGCTATACAAACCGTATTGCGACGAGAAAACTATCCAAATCCTTACGAAGCATTGAAAGATTTAACGCGTACCAACACACAGATAAATGCACAGGTGATGAGCGATTTTATAGAAACCTTAGCTGTAAGCGATAGTATAAAAATGGAGTTAAAAGCAATTTCACCATCAAATTATACGGGAATTTAAAAAAGTCATCAAGAGGTAAAAACAGGTTAAGGCATGCATTGTTTATCGTAATGATAAGTACTTTTACAAAAAAAAGCATAAAATGAATATCACAGTATATACAGAGTCAACACCGAACCCAGCAACAATGAAGTTTATTGTAAATAAGCTTTTGATTAATGGCAGTGTAGATTTCGCAACTAAAGAAAGTGCCGAACACTCTAAATTTGCATCTGAGCTTTATAAATTCAATTTTGTTAACGGTGTATTTTTTGCAAGTAATTTTGTAACTGTTACCAAAACAGAAGACGCTGACTGGGCGGATATTGAACCTTTATTGAAGGAGTTTGTAAAAGGAGCCATCGAATCTGAATACGCCGTACAGGATAAAGAACAAGAGGAAGATCTGGATTTCCAAGGAACAGAAACAGAGATAAAGATTCAGCAGATTTTGAACGATTATGTAAGGCCAGCTGTTGAGCAAGATGGCGGTGCAATTACGTATAGATCTTATGTTGACGGAATTGTAACCGTAGAACTTAGAGGTTCTTGCAGTGGTTGCCCTTCTTCAACCATCACGCTTAAATCTGGTATACAAAGTTTGTTGCAGAGAATGATTCCGGAGGTTAAAGAAGTAGTTTCTGAAGCTTTATAATCGGTAAATAAAAACCACAGAAAAGGTCCTGAGAATTTAATTTCAGGACCTTTTTTTTGTTCCGAAAAAAGTAGACCTATAGTGTATTTTAGATTAGTTTGGCAACGTAAAAGTCTAGTTTTTACAGAAACAACCCCCAACAAAACCACATCTATACATTAACAGGCCATCTTTTAGCCTCAATTCACATCGATGATTTTTTATAGATTTCGGGATAAAAAAAACCAGATATTTTATCAAATTAAACTTATTTTAGACGGCGATTATCAAGTGATAATCTTAAAATCAACATCCCTAAAATGAGTCTATTCATAAAAAAGTCAATCAACCAACTGTTGCTAGATGCGGCAGAATCGGAAAAAAGTTTAAAAAGGACTCTTTCGGCCAGTTCTTTGGTTGCCTTAGGAATTGGAGCTATTATTGGCGCTGGTTTATTTGTTAGAACCGCTTCTGCAGCTGCACAACACGCCGGACCAGCTGTAACAATAGGTTTTATAGTTGCTTCAATTGGTTGTGCCTTGGCCGGACTTTGCTATGCAGAACTTTCCTCCTCTATTCCAATTGCAGGAAGTGCATACACTTACAGTTACGCTACAATGGGCGAACTGGTTGCCTGGATTATCGGTTGGGATTTGATTTTAGAGTATGCCGTAGGTGCTGCAACAGTTGGTATTGCCTGGACAGAGTATCTGAATAACTTATTGGTTACCGTTGTGGGTGTAAAACCCATACCTTTTGAACTTAGTCATTCGCCTTTTGAAACCAGTTTAGACGGTTTACGTACCGGCTTTATAAACTTACCTGCCTTATTTATTGTAACGATGCTTACGCTTTTGCTGATTAAAGGAACGCAAGAATCTGCATTGGTTAACGGTATTATTGTGGTGGTAAAGGTTTCTATCGTAATATTAATTATTGTTATTGGCTGGGGATTTATAAATCCTGCGAACCACACTCCTTATATCCCAGCAGCAAGTACCTACACCGACACACAGGGAGTTACTTATGATTATGGAGGTATTATGGGAATTTTAGGTGCCGCAGGTGTAGTTTTCTTTGCGTTTATCGGGTTCGATGCGGTAAGTACAACAGCTCAGGAAGCAAAAAATCCAAAACGCGATATGCCGATAGGTATTTTGGGCTCCTTGGTAATCTGTACTATTTTATATGTTTTGTTTGGACACGTATTAACAGGCGTTGCAACTGTAGAAGATTTTAGAACTACCGGAAAAGAAGCTTCTGTAGCTTTCGCAATTAATAAATACATGATAGGTTATACGTGGCTTGGCCAGGCCGTAACTGTAGCTATATTATTTGGATTTTCATCCGTTATCTTAGTAATGCTTTTAGGGCAATCTCGAGTTTTTTACGCCATGAGTGCTGATGGATTAATGCCTAAAATGTTCAGTGATTTACATCCGAAATATAAAACGCCTTATAAAGCCAATTTGATGATTTTGGTTTTGGTAGGTCTATTTGCAGCTTTTGTTCCGGGTGATATTGTTGGCGACATGACAAGTATAGGTACATTGTTCGCGTTTATGCTAGTTTGTGCAGCGGTTATTATCCTTAGAAAAACCAATCCAGATTTACCTCGACAATTTAAAACGCCTTGGGTTCCGTTTGTTCCAATTGCAGGGATAATTGTTTGTGGAGCTATGATTTACGGTTTAGGATGGATCAACTGGTTACGATTGTTTATATGGCTATTGATAGGCTTAATTATTTATTTTGTTTACAGCAAAAAGCATTCAAAATTGCAAAAAGGAATTTTAGTTGACCCTAAAGATCCACCAGCACCAAAAATCGAAGAATAATCATATAAAAAACCAGAGGCTTCCAAACTAGGAAGCCTCTGGTTTTTAACAAGGTTTTATTTCAGAAAAAATTCCCTCAGTGCGTAGGGCAGTTGTTTTATTAAAACACTAGCGGGTACTACATACATTTTTTGTGCAAGCTGTTCTCCCACAAATCCGTGGGTAAATACAGCCAATTGTACTGCTCTTTCCACCTCATAACCTTGAGAAAGCATACTTGTAATCATTCCTGTTAAAGCATCGCCCATACCACCACTTGCCATTGCTGGCGAACCAGACGAATTGAAATAACAGATCCCTTCTGGCGTAAAAATCATGGTATATCTGTTCTTTAAAACGATATATACTTTTAATGTTACCGATTGCTGTAATGCAGTTTCTATGCGTTTCCACCAACTGTCATGCGTTCCAAACAAGCGATCAAACTCTTTCATATGTGGTGTAAACACCGATTTTTCTGGCACCTGCTTGATCAAATCTTGGTTTTCACTGATAAGATTGATCGCATCAGCATCAATTACCATTGGCTTTTTAAAGTTTTTCAACACGGTTTTCAAAAGCGATAGACTTTCTTCACCAGTGCCCAAACCGGGACCAATTCCAACGGTTTTAAATTTATTCCAATCTAACGTTTCATATTGCTGGCGGTTAGTAAACATCGCTTCGGGGAGGCGACAGTTTAACGATTGCAAACCACTGTGTGGAATCATGGCTGTTGTTAAACCAGCGCCACATTTAACGCAAGCTTCGGCCGCAATTAATGCAGCACCCATAGTATCATCACTACCTGCAATTATTAACGCATGTCCTAACAGTCCTTTATGTTCAAACGGTTGACGAGCTTTGATAAAGCGTTGCACACCACCTTTCCACAGCCAATAAAACGGAGAACTGGTGCTTTGTATAAAATTTTCATCTAAACCAATGTTGGCTACCTTCCACTCTTTGATATAAGCGCTAGAAATCGGTAATAAAAAATTGAGTTTGGGTCTTTGAAAGGTGATGGTAAAGTCGGATTTTACAATCACATCATCAAACAGTTCGCCTTCGCAAGGCATTCCTGTTGGCACATCTACGGCAATCCGATAGCCAGAAAACTGATTAATTTTTTTGACCAAGTTACGCCATTCTCCTGTTAAAGCCTTATTTAAGCCAGAGCCTAATAAGGCATCTATTAAAAAATCAGCTTCTAAAAATTCGATATCACTAGCTTGTTTCAGGTAAAAAATCGAAACATCTTTTTCCTGCAAACGCTCAAGATTTAAGTCAAAATCTTCGCTGGATTTTTCTGTAAAATCTGCTATAAAGGTCTGTATCTGATGATAACCTTCATCAAATAACAACCTCGAGATTACCAATCCATCTCCACCGTTGTTTCCTTTACCACAAAATATTAAAATACTCTTCTTTTTATCCGGAAACTTGTCAGTAAAAATCTTGGTAAAAGCAACGGCAGCTCTCTCCATCAATTCCGATGACTGCATCGGCTCGCTTTGTATGGTAAAATTATCTGCATCACGCGTTTGAGCAGCTGTTAGTAGTTTAAGCATATATTCAGATAATAACCTCTTGAGAATTAAAACTAGTTCTTATTTAGGATTAAAACTTTTTTTTTGAAAGTAAATCGATTTATAAATCAACTAAATTAATTAAAATTTAGTCCAAAACAAATGCCAAGTTTTGTAGGTAACGTCACATTTACCAAGCATTGAAAAATAATTTTTAAAATGAGATAAACCACTCATTCTGAAAACACAAAGACAACAAAATTTGTTTTAATTATTGATGATATTATACTTCCCAAAACAAATTCAAAAAACTATTTTGCAAAATATTTCAAGCTTATTAAATTATATGAAAAACAGACAAAATTTCACATCCGGATCTCCATGGGAGGATATTATCGGTTATTGCAGAGCCGTAAAAGTGGGTAACACCATTGAAATTGCGGGAACAACTGCATCAAAAGATGAAGACGGCAACAGCCTAACAACCATGTACGACCAAACCAAAGCCATTTTAGACAAACTGACAAAGGTATTGGAAGAGGCCGGTGCTTCTTTGGAAAATGTAGTGAGAACACGGATGTTTTTAACGGATATTAGCCAATGGGAAGAAGCGGCCAAAGCTCATGGTTTGTTCTTTAAAGATATCAAGCCCGTTACTACAATGGTTGAAGTTTCGAAACTAATAGATCCCGAGATTTTAATAGAAATTGAGATTACAGCAATCTTAGGATAAATCATTGAAAAACCAGTCGCTTTTTTTGTTACCGACTGGTTTTTCATTTTTAAAATGTATATAAAAAATCTAAACCCGATGAACCCAAAAGTTGATACACTCTTAAGCAGTACCATAAATTGGAAACCAGAAATGGAGAAACTGAGAACCGTTATTCTTCAATGTGCCTTGGTTGAAGATATAAAATGGGGACAACCTTGCTACACTTTCAACAATAGTAACGTTGTTTTAATTCACGGTTTTAAAGAATACTGTGCCGTTCTGTTTTTCAAAGGCGCTTTATTGAAAGACAATGATAACGTGTTAATTCAGCAGAGTGAGAATGTGCAAGCTGCCCGTCAAATGCGATTTACCAGTTTAGATCAAATCTTAGCCATTGAAAAAACGCTAAAAACTTATGTTTATGAAGCTATTGAAGTTGAAAAAGCTGGATTAAAAGTTGAACTAAAAAAACACACTGATTTGGTTTTTCCGGCAGAATTTCAAAACAAGCTAGACCAAAACATACCGTTAAAAACAGCTTTTGAAGCACTAACACCGGGTAGACAGCGGGCTTACAACCTTTTCTTTTCTCAACCCAAACAAGCCAAGACCCGTGAAGCAAGAGTTGAAAAAACTATTCCTCAGATTTTGGAAGGAAAGGGTTTGAATGATTAACTACTCAATAACCAATCTACCATATTGCGTTCTCACTTGGTTATAAATCTTTTTATCCGCTATTTGGTTATTGTAGAAAGTAAACTCTGATATATGATGACTTTTCAACAATTCAGGTGGGATTTCGCTTAGTAAATTCCCATTTAAATTTAAGCTTTTTAGTTTCGGGAGTTTAGCTAAACCAGCTGGTAAAATGCTTATTTTATTATTAGACAAGTCCAAAACTTCTAAATTCTTCAGTTCATTAATATCAGCAGGAATTTTTGAAATTGAATTTCTCCCAAAACTTAAAAATTTAAGATTTTCCAATGCGCAGATTTCCTCGGGGAAAACTTTTATTTTATTCATCGCAAGATTTAAGGATTTAAGATTTTTCATCTTACCGAGATTAACGTTGATGTTGTTCAATCTGGCATGAACCATGGATATTATTTTAAGCCCACTGCAATCTTTAATTCCATCAGGTATAGATGTTATTTTTGAACCGGATAAATTCAATTCTTCCAAAGTTTTTAGATTTCCAATATTTTCAGGTATGGCGGTTAAATTGGTGTCTAAAACAAAATTTATCCCAAATCGATAAAATGGGAATGCCATTTCGTTTGACGCTACATAAATTGGTTTGTTGTAGTTTAAAAATGAACCACAAAGTGCATTAAAAGCTATATTCGGGTTCTTACTGACATTAATCCCTATTAAAGAACTTAGTTTAGAAACCTCTGGAGATATTTTATCGATCTTATTATTGCTTAAATCCAGCGATTTCAACTTTGTCAAATATTTAATATCGTCAGGAATTTCTTGAATCTGATTACCTCTTAAATTCAAATAAGTTAAATTAGTAAAGCTAAAAACAGATTTAGGGATTTGTCTCAATCCTCTATATGTCAAACTTAGTCCTTTCAACTTCGGAAAATTCAATAACAAATTGTAACTATAGCCTTTTACTTTATATGGAACATCAAGGCTTTCTAAATTACTCAGTTTTGTGACGGAACTCGGAATTTCTTTAATCTTTGTATCTCCAAAATCCAAACGCTTTAATTTTGTTAGTGTTGTAAGTTCATCAGTAAAACTTTCTATTGGGTTACTGTATACATCAAAATCTTCCAGATTCTTCAAATCTCCAATTTCTTTCGGAATTTCTTTAATCAAATTATTTCTAAGGAACAATGACTTTAAGGATGTCATTCTAAAAAACACTTCTGGTATTTCCTCTACATTGCAACGACTTAAATCTATGCTTTCCAAATTTTTCAAATGAGAAAATTCAACCGGAAAAAAGTCTTTCTCAAACACCAACTTTTCGTTAGAAATCCCAAATCTCAGTTTTTTTAAATTCTTTAACTCACAAAATTGTTTTGGAATAATTAAACCATAAAATTTGCTAAGCGTTAATTCTTCAAGTGAATTAAGTCGATTAATATCATCAGGTAATCGAATATAACTAAACAGTAAGTTAAGCTTCTTAAGCTTCGCTAGTTTATACAAGATTTTCGGGAATACTGTAAACTTATTGGCTCGCAAATTAATATCCTCCAAATTATTTAACAGCCCAAACTCCTTAGGAAATTCTGAAATATTGTTATTATATAAGTTAAGTACTTTTAAATTTCGTAGTTTACCTATCAAAAAGGAGATTTCATTGATACCTAAACTTGGTAATATCAACTCTTCTAGCGAAGTTTCATCATAAATTTCTCTAGGTATTCTACTCATCGTCAATCTGTACTCACCACCCCAACTCTCCCTAATTGCAAAATATTTCAATCCCTTTAAAGAAAAAACATCTTTAACCCGGTCAAATTTATAATAGTTCAATTCCACTCCCTTTATTTTACTCCTAAGTGAAACGGGAATCTGCCCTAAAGAATCAACCGAAACACGCAAATCTGTAAGCAGCGTAAGTGAGTTTAATAGCTTTTCTTCTTTATATAAATCTACCTGCGAGTTGTCCAATAAATTTAAATAAGTGATTTTTCTGTTTCTGAAAGAATCTACAGGTAAATCTTTCAATCTTAAACCTCGTAGGTCTAAGCTATCTGAACTAGGAAAAATTCGAACTTGTTCGTTAACAGAATTGCGGTTGAATTTGCACCCTAAAAGACTGATAATCAGCAAAAATAATATAGGTAAATTCATTTGTAAATAGTTGAATTGGCAAGTAAATATAACGGAAAATAGTGATTATTTCTCTGTATCGACCTTAATCCGCAACAACCATTTTATCTATATAATTCGAATTCATCATACCTAAAACTCCCATGTATTTAAGTTTAAAACTGATTAACCCTCCAACCTTATAGTTTTTCTCGTTTTGGCAAACATCCACCACCAACATATCAGAACTTGCTTCAATAATTACAATATCTTCGTCATCAGCAATCAAATACGCCGGGTTACAGTCTAATAATCCGATGTCTAAAATAGCTCGGTAAGATTTTTTCCCATAATCTTCTTGCGGATAGCTAGGTGTTTCACCCGATACATTAAAGCCTTGGTTACCGTTGGGAATCTTTGGTTTTTCGTACAACTCTATAATTTCTGCATAAAGTTTGAAAACATCATCGTTCATACCTACAATGGTTCGGTTGGTAAATAAATCCAGACCAAAAAACAACACCTCTCCTACTCTAAAATGGTTAATCTGCTTGGGCAATTGCTCTTTGATCAGCAACGGTACGGTAACACTTGTACCACCAGAAACCCAAGGAATTTCGATATCAAACTTTGCTTCGATCAACTGTTTATAAAGGCAAAGCTGAATCAACTTATCCTGTGATGGCATTATCCCGTTAAGACAATTCAAATTTGTACCCAAACCCACAATATTGATATTTGGCAAATGGATAATCTGCTCATAAAATTCCATCAGATGCTCTCCCACAACACCTTCACGTAAATCGCCCATCTCAATCATGATGATTATTTTATGGACTTTCCCTTGCTTCACGCCTTCGTCGCTCAACATCTCAATCGTAAAATAGTCTGTATTAAAACTAACATCTGCAAATTTTATAATGCTAGAAATGCTACGTTTTGCGGGAGGCTTGATATAAACAGTTTGAGCATTTGGAGCTACCTGTTTAATCATCTTTAAATTACTGATGCGGGTATCATGAAACTCTTTAACACCCAAACGTACCAATTCTTCTAGGTAAAGGCGGTTTCCACAAAGCACTTTAGAAACTACACCCCATTCAATTTCATTTTCTTTAAACCAACTTTGCAACATATTATAGTTGTGTTGCAGTTTGCTTCTATATAAATTAATATAAGCCATTAATTTTTTGATCTATTTTTTTGGGTAAGATTTTTCAACCACATACGCAACCAGTCAATTTTACAAGAAAGACTTTTTTAGGTAAAGTGATTTTTATAGAACCTACTATATAAACGTTCTTACGATTTTCTAACGTTGCAAGCGCATTTCTAAATACTTATTGGTAAAACCTAAACGCTCGTAAAGTTTTTTAGCTGGGTTATCTGCCTCTACATGTAATGCGACACTCCCTTTTGCATGGTCTAAGGCTTTTTGCATCAACAGTTTCCCAACACCTTTACCTCTTTGGCTGGCATCAACCGCTATGTAAACCAAAATATTTTCTGGAATATAGCCATCCATACCTGTCTCATTTAAAACAGTTGCGCCAATAAGTGCATGATCTTCAATGGCTACCGCGATAAATCCACCTTTGTTAAACACATAAGCAATACATTTTAATATATCCTCTTTTTTATCACCATAATGTTCTAAGTGAAGCTCTAAAAAGCCAGCAATCCTATCATTGGTGAAGATTTTGTCTTCTCCGCTGGTTTTATCTATAATTCTAAATTCCATTTTTTACATTTTAAAACCGCTATCGTTATTCCAACACACTGCTATTCTATTTCCATCGACATAAAAACAAAATCAGCTAAAAACTGCTTCGAGTGCACATCCAAACAATAAATCGATTATTATTAAAAGAAAGATGCCTTACTGAATACTCAGGCATGAAAGTCTTCAAATTTAAGAAAATAATTTAATTATTAATTACTAAACATCAAAATAATGCTACACAGAGCGGTTTCTACTAAAAACTAATCCATAATCACAAAATTCATTTATATTTATCCATTAAAGGTTTGCTTAATTTATGACGACATATACCATACTCATTATACTTAGTGGATTAGTTATTTTCTCATATCTTTTTGATATGATTGCTAAAAAAACTAAAGTACCATCGGTTTTACTTTTGCTTTTTTTGGGTATCGGGTTAAAACAGGTTGTTACCTATTTCAAAATTGAAACATTTGATTTTTTAACAATCTTACCTACATTGGGTACTGTCGGGCTGATATTGATCGTTTTTGAGGGTGCCTTAGATTTAAAGTACGATAAGGAAAAAAATAAACTGATTAAAAAAACCTTATTCTCTGCCGTTACAATATTGCTTTTAACAACCGTAGCAATTACCTTTATTTTACACGAACTTACTGGGAACACCTATTACTTATGCTTCGTAAATGCAATTCCTTTTAGTGTAATTAGTTCTGCAATAGCCATACCGTCCGCCGCCAATATTAACAGAAAGGATCGAGAATTTGTGATTTACGAGTCTTCCTTTTCTGATATAGCTGGAATTATTTTATTCAATTTTGCGATAAGCAACGACAGTTTTCACGTCTCGGCATTTGCATCATTAGGAGCGGAATTGGTGATGATTTTTCTATTTGCTTCCGTTTCTTGTTTGCTATTGCTTTACCTAATTGGTAAAATAAGCCACAACATAAAATTCTTCCTAATTATCTCTATTTTGATATTGGTGTACGCAATTGGGCAAAGTTACCATCTTTCTGCACTGATTATTGTTTTAGCATTTGGCTTGTTTTTAAATAACTCTGACGAGATCAGGATACCAATTTTTAGAAAATACTTTATCTATCCTAATCTCTCTAAAGATCTAGTGCAACTGCACCAATTATCTGCAGAAAGTGCGTTTTTAATGCGGACATTCTTTTTTGTAATATTCGGTTTTACCATTGTAATTGATCAATTTCAAGACATCACTTTACTACAGTATGGCTTATTAATTTTAGTAGCTACCTATCTAATACGCCTACTATATTTAAAATTTGTAGCCAAAATGCCAATAAGTCCAACGTTATTCATCACGCCAAGGGGCTTAATTAGCATATTGTTATTTTATAACTTACCGAAAGAAATGCGAATCAATGGTGTTGAAACCGGGCTATTATTTCTCATGATTTTAGCCACCAGCATTATTATGAGTGTGGGTTTATTGGGTGCAAAAAAAGAAAAACAGGTAGTTTAGGGTAAGAAATTGAATCAAACCAATTCTTGCATTTTTCTAATCATATGTATTTTCATATCTTTGAACACATCGATATAAACGCTTATTTTTATGGAGATGATTACACGCCAACACACATAATATTACGATGCTTCGCAATAAAAGCCACCATAAACTAATCCATAATTGCAATTTGCTTAGTATTTATAACGTTTTAAAACCTTCTTACTAATATCATATTTAGCAAAAAACTATGTTAAATCTTTGGAGGTTCATTAACAAATACAACGCTTTTTTCTTTCTAATTATCTATTTAACCATTTCGTTTATATTACTTATTCGTAATAACGATTTTCAACGAGCAAGTACTTTTAATACCTCCAATCAGATTGTGGGCAGTATTTACCAGGAAGTTAATTCCGTAAATAAATACCTAGATCTTAATTTGGTTAACGATAGCCTTGCACAAGAGAATATTAGGTTAAGAAATCAGCTTAAATCTTCTTTTTTAGATGATAGCATCGTCACCAAGCTGGTAACCGACACAGTGCATCGCGTAAAATATGAGTATATTTTAGCCGAGGTCATCAATAAATCCATCACCTCGAGAAATAATTACATCACGATAAACCGTGGTTCTAGAGAGGGTATTAAAAAGGGAATGGGTGTTATTGGCCCCAGTGGCGTTGTAGGTATTGTTTGGAATGTATCAGAGAATTTCGCGTCTATCCAGTCTATTTTACATGAGGATACCCGAATTACTTCGTCAATTGAAGGTACACCATATTTTGGGCCCCTGATTTGGGAAGGAAAAGATCCTAGCACTGTAACACTAACTGACATACCTAACCAATTAGATTTAAAACCTAAAGCGAGAGTGATTACATCTGGTTTAGGTGTTATTTTTCCAAAAGGAATATTAATTGGAACTGTTTTGAAATCGGGTGTTAAAGGTGGCGGAAGCTTTTTAGATATTTCGGTAAAACTGGCGACTAACTTTTACGCATTACAATACGTTTACGTGATAAAAAACAACTTTCAAACAGAGCAGGAAGTATTAGAGCAGGCAAATAAGGAGAGCTTAAATGAATAGTATCATCAAAAATATCATCCGGTACATTTTATTGGTATTGATTCAGGTTTTTCTACTTAAAAACACCGTTTTATTTGGGTTAAATACTCCTTACCTGTACATTCTTTTTATTCTTTTATTACCTTTCGAAACTCCAAACTGGCTATTGTTCTTCCTTTCTTTTTTGATTGGATTAAACATCGATATTTTCAACGACACGGTTGGTTTACACGCCGCTTCTTGTGTAATTACTGCATTTGTAAGGGTATCTATTACCAGCATAACGGTGCAAAAAGACAATTACGAAAGTGACCCAGAGCCTACTTTGGCTATAATGGGCTTTCGTTGGTTTTTCTTTTATGCATTGGTTTTAACCTTTGTTCACCATTTCTTTCTTTTAAATTTTGAAGTATTTCGTTTTTCAGAAATTCCGGCTACAATAAGCAGGGTATTCCTCAGTTCTTTATTTACCTTAACTTTGATTTTTATAGCTGAGCTATTATTCTTTAGAAAGAAACAACGTAAATGAACAGTTTTTTTAAGCGTAGATACATTATTCAAGGCATCTTTATACTTGTCGCCCTAATTTTATTGGGCAAACTGTACTACATTCAGGTTGTTGATGATTCTTATAAACTATCTGCTGATAACAACGTACTCCGCAAACTCATCATTTACCCAGCTCGTGGAGTTATTTTAGATAGAAATCATAAAATCCTGGTACAAAATGAACCGGTGTACGATTTAATGGTTATCCCAGGACAAGTAAAGGAAATGGATACCCTTGAATTTTGTAAGCTCATTAAAATCGATAAGTCAGACTTCGATAAAGCTTTCAAAAAAGCAAAGAACTACTCTTTATACCGAGCATCTTTATTTCAGAAACAATTGTCTGCTTTAACTTACGCAGCTTTTCAAGAAAAACTTTTCGAATTCCCAGGTTTCTATGTACAAAACAGGTCGGTAAGGTTTTACCCCGATTCCACCTCTGCGCAGTTTTTAGGTTACATAGGTGAGGTAAACGAAAGAGAGATAGAAAAATTCGATGGCTTTTATAGTCAGGGAGATTATATCGGTAAAACCGGAATAGAAAAATCATACGAAGAACTACTTAGAGGCCAACGCGGTGTACGTAATATCATGGTTGATGTACACAACCGTGAACAAGGCAGTTTTTTTGATGGAAAATACGATACCACTGCCGTTTCTGGAGAAAAACTAATCTCATCTTTAGATAAAAAACTACAGATGTACGGCGAAATGCTGATGCAGAATAAAATTGGTAGTGTGGTAGCCATTGAGCCCGCAACCGGAGAGATTTTAGCTTCAATAAGTAGTCCAGGCTACAATCCAAACATTATGGTGGGCAGGCAAAGGGGAAATAATTATATGAAATTATTGAAAGACCCTTTCAAACCCATGTTTATCCGCCCAATCCAAGCAGAATATCCACCAGGTTCTATATTTAAAGTAATTAATGCTTTAGTTGCACAACAGTTTGGCCTAATTAGTTCCAATACTTATTATAATTGCCCCGGCGGTTATCGTTATGGCCGACGAGGTTTTATGGGCTGTACCCACGTACATGGAACCATAAACCTAGCACAATCTATAGAAACTTCGTGTAACACCTATTATGGCTACACTTACGCTCGTATGATTGACCAAACCGGTGCTAAACCTGTTAATGCTTATAAAAGATGGCGAGAAGCTGTAATGAAATTTGGGATTGGCGCTACCTTAGACATTGATTTACCAGCAGAGCGAAAAGGTTTAATACCAACATCAGATTATTACACCAAATCGTTTGGAAACGATAAATGGACATCGGCGTTCAATATTTCCTTATCTATCGGGCAAGGAGAGCTGGGGATTACACCGCTACAGATGGCAAACGTAACTGCTATTATAGCAAATCGAGGGTTTTATTACAAACCCCATTTGATTAAAGCAATTGGCGACAAACAGATTATTAAAGAAGAATATACCAAAAAGAATTCTGCAGGTGTAGATACAAAATATTTTGACGCAGTTATTGAAGGGATGAGCCGTGTGGTTAACGTACCTAACGGAACGGCTTATAATGCCAGAATCAACGACATTGAGGTTTGTGGAAAAACAGGAACTGTACAAAACCCCCATGGAGAAAACCACTCGGTTTTTATAGCATTTGCACCGAGGATAAACCCAAAAATCGCAATCGCTGTAGTAGTAGAAAATGCTGGCTATGGTTCTACATGGTCTGCTCCTATTGCCAGTTTAATCATTGAAAAATATTTGAGAGATTCAATCAGCAGGCCAAAATATTATACCGATAGGTTGGTACATGCAAACCTTTTACCGGGGCAAAAGAAACTTTACGTACGTCCGGGTGTAAAACCAGACACCACTAAAAGCAACCGTATCCTTGTACAACCTGCAACATTACCAGAAAATAAAAAATCATTGTAAAGAAAATGAACAACCAGAACAGAAACTTTTTCTTCAACGTAGATTTTTTAACCATCGTATTATACCTGTGTTTATTGGCCATTGGGTGGTTTAGCATTCATGCCGCAGTGTATAATGAAGACGAAGCGCTTATTACCCTTGCGAATAACTCTGGTAAACAGCTCATTTTCATCATTGTTGCCATTATTGTAGGTGCAGTTATTCTATTGCTCGATAGCAAATTTATGTTTGCCTTCTCTCCCGTTTTTTACGGAATCACCATTTTTTTATTGATACTCGTTTTAATTGTGGGCAGAAATGTAGGTGGAAACCAAGCTTGGATCCCGATAGGCAGTTTTAGGTTACAACCTTCGGAGTTTGCAAAGTGGGCAACCTCCCTGCTTTTAGCTCGGCATTTAAGCGTAAACAATGCCAAGCTTACCGAATTCCGCACTTTACTTCCTACGCTAGCCATATTAGGCGTACCTGTTATTCTAATTATCATGCAACCAGATGCTGGTTCAGCTTTGGTATTTATATCTCTAATTTTTGTTTTATACCGAGAAGGTTTATCGCCATTATATTTAGTTGCGGGTGTAATGATGGTTCTTTTATTCATCTTAACCCTTTTATATTCAAAGCTCTACATCATTTTAGGTTTAGTTTTTGTTTTAGCAATCTTGATTTATAATTACCGCCGGTACAGGTCTTTAATTGCCACTTTCGTGGGAGGATTTATCCTGTGCCTACTTTTTATTTTCAGTGTTGATTTTGTTTACAACAACATTTTAAAACCACATCAAAAAGTTAGGATTGAGCTGTTACTTGGTTTGGTAAAAGATCCTCGAGGCGCTGGTTACAACGTAAATCAGTCTAAAATCGCCATTGGTTCGGGCGGGTTATGGGGAAAAGGATATCTGCAGGGAACACAAACCAAATTCAACTTTGTACCAGAACAAAGTACCGACTTTATATTTTGTACCGTGGGCGAGGAATGGGGTTTTGCTGGCAGTTTTGTGGTGGTTGGGCTCTACTTATTTCTGCTGATGCGGATTATCCACTTGGCAGAACGGCAACGTTCGCCATTTAGCAGAATTTATGGCTATGCCGTTGCCTGTATTATATTTTGCCACTTCTTTGTAAACATCGCGATGACGGTTGGCTTAATGCCCGTAATTGGTATTCCTTTGCCTTTTGTAAGTTATGGCGGCTCGTCTTTGCTAAGCTTTACCATCCTACTTTTTATATTGATTAAGCTAGATTCGAACCGAATGGGAATTGTTTAGAGTATTAAGTAGCGAGTATTAAGTAGTGAGTAGTAAGTAGTAAGTATTAAGTATTAAGTATTAAGTAGTGAGTAGTGAGTAGTAAGTAACGAGTATTAAGTATCAAGTGGCAAGTCGTGAGAATCTAGTATAACAGCCTTACAGGCTTCTTTACTCTTATTCAAAATCTAAATATTTTGCGCAATAACAAAACCCGAAGCCCAAGCCCATTGGAAGTTATAGCCACCCAGCCAGCCTGTAACATCCACACATTCGCCACCAAAAAACAAACCGGGCACTTTTTTAGCTTCTAAAGTTTTTGAGGAAAGTTCGTCCGTAGAAACACCTCCTCGCATCACCTCCGCTTTATCGTAACCTTTATCGCCCGCAGGCTTCACTTTGAAATGATGGATAAAGTTCTCAATAGTTGTAAAATCATCTTTACTCAAAGATGCCAGATTTTTTGGCGTCGGAATAAAATCTGCAATAGCATCTACAAATTTGCGGGTATAAAAATTACTCAAAAAAGTGGAAAGCTGTTTTTTTCCGTTGATGCTCCGCTCCTCTTCAATTAAATCCACAATATTCTGTTGAGGCAATAAATCAATAACGATACTATCTCCAGGCTTCCAATAAGACGATATCTGCAAAATAGCTGGTCCACTCAATCCCCAATGTGTAAAAAGAATATTTTCTTCAAAACTAATGTGAGGCAAAATCACGTTAGAGAAAATAGCATTCCCAGATAAGCCAGCAAAAAAGGCTTCCTCTTTCCCAGTTACAGTTAAAGGGACTAAAGCAGGGGCAGTTTTCTCTATTTTCAAACCGAAATTTTGCGCCACCTTTAACGCAAAATCCGTGGCTCCCATTTTTGCAATGGGTAAACCACCACTTGCCATTACTATACTTTTGGCCGAAACCGTTTGGATTTTCCCGTTTTTCTCGAACGTAATACCAAAACCGCTTTCTATTTGTTTAACCGATTTAACGTCGCTATCTAAGGAAATAGTTTGATCCAGTTGTTCGCATAAATCGGTAAATATATTTACAATGTCTTTTGCTTTATTGGAGGTTGGGAATAGCTGACCTAAAGTTTTCTCTTGCCCAGTAATGCCATAAGTTTCAAAAAATGAAACAGAATCGTCCACCGTCCACTGTGACAAGGCCGATTTTGCGAAATGTTGGTTTGCAGAGATAAAATTCTTTGGTTCGGTATAAAGGTTAGTGTAATTACAACGCCCGCCACCAGAAATCAAAATTTTAGCACCAACTTGGTTATTCTTTTCCAAAACTAAGGTGCGTTTACCTAAATAACCAGCCTGTACCGCACACATTAACCCACAAGCACCACCACCAATAATAACCGCGTCGTAATTCATACTCCAAAAATGGCATTTTAAAATCATATCTGTAATATTTGCTAAAAATATGCGCTCATTAATTAACTTTGTCTGATATGGAAGAAGTCTCCAGTATTACCGAATTTGGCAAAGTCTTAATCTTTTTGATTACTGGCTTATTGGCTGTTGGCGGGGCATTTGCGGTTAACAAATTAATTGCACCACATCATCCTAATCCAGAAAAAAACAGCTCATACGAATGTGGCGAAGAGCCAACCGGAAGTTCTTGGATTCAATTCAACAGTCGCTTCTATGTAATTGCACTAATCTTTTTACTGTTTGATGTAGAGATGATTTTCGTTTTTCCATGGGCAACCATTTTTGCAGATAAGCAATTAATTGCGATAGACGGACGCTGGGGCTGGTTAGCATTCACAGAAATGTTAGCTTTTTTAAGTGTACTGATATTAGGTTTAGTTTATGTATGGCGTAAAAAAGATTTGGATTGGATAAAACCTAATAGCATCACGCCTACTGTTCACACCGCTATCCCATTAAGTGCGTACGCTAAAATCAATCAGGAAAAATACATTCCTTTTCAAAATAAACAAGTAGTAACTGTGGAAGATCAACCAAAAGGTGTGGTTGCTAAACCCAAGTTTACGCCAAGATTTAAAAAAGCATGAGTTTAGAAAAACAATTAGAAAACACCGGAATTGTAGTGACTAAGCTTGATGATTTAATGAATTGGGCAAGGTTATCTTCCTTATGGCCGTTAAGTTTCGGTTTAGCATGCTGTGCCATCGAAATGATGGGTTCCATGGCTTCGAACTTTGATTTAGACAGGTTTGGCGTTTTCCCTAGGCCTTCGCCACGGCAAGCAGATGTTATTATTATCGCCGGAACGGTGACTTTTAAAATGGCCGAACGTATCAAGAAGCTATACGAACAAATGCCAGAACCTAAATATGTGATTTCGATGGGATCGTGTTCTAACTGCGGTGGCCCATATTGGGAACATGGTTATCATGTAGTTAAAGGTGTTGACCGGATTATCCCTGTTGATATCTACGTACAAGGTTGTCCCCCTCGCCCAGAAGCATTAATTGGCGGAATCTTGGAATTACAAAAGCTAATTGAAAAAGAAGTTTTAGCTAATATTTAAGCTTTTATCATTACAAAAAATCATACAAACATAAAATGAAATCAATATCACAAACCCGATTAGGAATATTAGGCGGCGGACAATTGGGACGAATGCTGATTCAGGAAACCATTAACTACAATATTTCGGTAAGCGTTTTAGATCCAGATGCTGATGCACCTTGTAAAAACATTTGCGATTACTTCGAAATTGGCTCTTTAAGCGATTATGAAACGGTTTACAATTTCGGTAAAAACCTTGATTTACTTACGATAGAAATTGAAAAAGTTAATATCGAAGCACTAGAAGAACTAGAAAAACAAGGTGTTACAATCTACCCACAACCGCGTATTATTCGATTAATTCAGGATAAAGGATTACAAAAACAATTTTTTAAAGAAAACGATATTCCAACTTCAGCTTTTCAACTATTTAATTCTAAAGAACAGCTAGCAGAGGCAAATATTAGTTTTCCGTTTATACAAAAACTAAGAAAAGACGGCTACGATGGCAAAGGTGTTAAAAGAATTGCTAACGAAAAAGATTTAGAGGAAGCATTTGACCAACCATCGCTGGCAGAAAACTTGGTCGATTTCGAAAAAGAAATTGCTGTAATTGTCGCAAGAAATGCCAATGGCGAAATGAAAACCTTCCCGATGGTGGAAATGGATTTTAACCCCGAAGCTAACCTAGTTGAGTTTTTAATTTCTCCATCTACCTACAGTTTCGAGATTCAGCAAAGAGCAGAAGAAATTGCTAAAAATATTGCTTCGGGACTAAATATGGTGGGCATTTTAGCTGTGGAGATGTTTTTAACTCCAGATCTTCAGATTTTAGTTAACGAATTGGCTCCACGTCCACACAATAGCGGGCATCAAACTATAGAAGGCAATTACACATCTCAGTTCGATCAGCATTTGAGAGCAATTTTCAACCTTCCTTTAGGGAGTACAAAAGCTATTGCTAACGCGATTATGTTGAACTTATTAGGAGAAAATGGGCATAATGGTATTGCAGAATACGAAGGTTTAGAAGAGATTTTAAAACACGAAGGTGTTTACGTTCATCTTTACGGGAAAAAATACACCAAACCGTTCCGTAAAATGGGCCATGTAACCATCATTAACGAAGACCGTCAAAAAGCCATTGAAACTGCAAAATATATTAAAGAAACTATAAAAGTAAAAGCATAATATGAGCACAGCAAAAGTAGGTATCATCATGGGTAGCAAGTCTGATTTAAATATCATGGCCGAAGCTGCAGACGTACTTAAAACCTTAGGAGTAGATTTTGAACTTACTGTTGTTTCGGCGCACCGTACGCCAGAAAGAATGTTCGAATACGCTAAAACAGCTGTTGACAGAGGTATAAAGGTGATTATTGCGGGTGCTGGTGGCGCAGCGCATTTACCAGGGATGGTTGCATCAATCACATCGTTACCTGTAATTGGGGTACCGGTAAAGTCAAGTAATTCTATTGATGGTTGGGATTCGGTATTGTCTATTTTGCAGATGCCCAATGGAATTCCGGTTGCAACAGTTGCCTTAAACGCGGCTAAAAATGCAGGAATATTAGCAGCTCAAATATTAGCTATAGCCGATGAGAAAATCGCTAAAAATGTTATTGCATTCAAACAAGATCTTAAAGTAAAAGTAGAAGAGTCTGCCGAAAGTTTAAAATCAGAGGGATATCCTTCTGTATTTTAATTAAGCGTAGGATCTTGAGGGAAATTTGTAATGTGGGCGTATTTTACGCCCATATTCAATACTGCCTCTTTCCAGATATCGATATCAGAAACGTCTAAAACCATTGCAGTATCAAAGCTGTTAGAAACAATCCAGGCGTTCATTTCCAATTCGTTAGTTAATTGATCTTTTGACCAGCCAGAATAACCGATGAAAAACTTCACTTCCTCTTCTTTAATGTTATAGGCATTTATCTGCGATTTTAATTCCTCAAAATCGCCTCCCCAAAACAAACCATTTCCTAAATTAGCACCGCCACTTATCTTTTCTGGCACCGTATGTACAAAATGTAAAGTATCGTTTGCCACCGGTCCCCCTATAAAAATATGCATATTTGCATCCCAACATTCCGAAATAACATCTTTCAATAGCAAATCACTTTTTTGATTAAGTACATAACCAACTGTTCCTTCTCCATTGTTTTCAGTAACCAAAACTACAGTGCGTTTAAAATTAGGATCAGCCATAAATGGTTCTGATATTAACAAGGTTCCTTTTGTAGGCAAAATAGTGCTAAGCATATCCAAATTAACGGATTTTTAAACTAATTAATCTGGCAAATATATTTTAAGATACAGCTTGATAAAAACTATCCAGCTTGTGCTAAATCATTCTGCGTATTATTGATTGCTTGTTTTAACTTTTGGATATCGGCTTTTACAATAGCAAGTAATTGATTATCGTAAGTCCTAGTTGCCATGTTTATAAGCGTAGTATTTACTTTTTGCTGTTGCCTACGTAAATCTTCTTTTAAAATATTCACCAATTGCATATCAAAATTTGACAATAAATTCTTGATGTTTTGAGTTGAGGTGGTTTTCATAATATTTATTTTTATTGGTTTAAAAGTCAAATACCAATTAAGTGCCAAATACGTAACTTCCGTCGATATTAAGTCAAAAACATGTTTTACTGCTTTTAAACACAGATTTTACTGTATCAAATTATATACAATAACACACGAATATTATTTTTACTAATAAAAAAACAGATAACTAAACGCAATTAAAAATCCATAACTTTAACCCATATTAAATTAAGCAATGTTAATCCGCCTGTACGAAGAAAACCCCAACGAAAAAGTTTTAGAACAGGTGGTAGATGTTTTAAGAAAAGGCGGTATTATTATTTACCCTACAGACACCGTTTATGGTTTGGGCTGTGATATCACCAATCATAAAGCCATCGAAAAAATCGCAAAACTACGTGGGATTAAACCAGATAAGGCAAATTTTTCTTTCATCTGTCACGATTTAAGTCACATAGCCGATTTTATAAAACCGATTGATAATCCTACTTTCCGAGTTTTAAAAAAGGCTCTGCCTGGACCGTTTACATTCATCTTTAATGCAAACGGTCATGTTCCTAAGCTATTATCAAGTAAAAAGAAAACCGTTGGTATCCGTGTTCCTGATAATAATATAGCCCGCCAAATCGTAAAAATGTTGGGCAATCCTATTTTATCCACTTCTATTAGAGATGAAGATGAGATTCTGGAATACACCACAGATCCAGAATTGATACATGAGAAATACGAAGACAAAGTAGATTTGGTGATCGATGGTGGCTATGGCGACAATCAGGCATCTACCGTGATCGACTGTACATCAGGCGATTTTGAAATTATTAGAGAAGGAAAAGGTGTGTTAGAGGACTATCTTTAAAACTTAGCTGGTCAAAACGGACAGCAATAACCATCAAAAAAAATACAACCTAAGCTATTTTTTTAAGCTAATTCTAACAGTTTTTCTAAGCCTATTTCTTATTTTAGCAGATATGGCAAACATTATCAATTTAAAACCTTTTAAAAGTTTTTTCCAATCAGAATCTACCGGCGGTGTAATACTCATGGTCTGCGTAGTGCTAAGTTTAATTATTGCGAATTCGTCACTTGGTCAAAGCTTTTCCGATTTTTTAGCCCTTAACCTAGGCTTCGAAAACAGTACTATCGACTTAAAATATCCTGTTATTCTATGGATTAACGATGGTTTAATGGCAATTTTCTTTTTAATGGTTGGTTTAGAAATCAAAAGAGAGCTAGTGGAAGGTGAACTTTCTAGCATTAAACAAGCTAGTTTACCTATTATGGCCGCTTTAGGAGGAATGTTAGTGCCTGCATTAATTTACTTCGCGATTGACCATAGTCCAGAAACTGGACACGGCTGGGGCATACCAATGGCTACGGATATTGCGTTTGCAATTGCTGTTCTTTCAATTTTGGGAAGCAAAGTACCAAACTCATTAAAAATATTTTTAACAGCCTTAGCTATTGTTGATGATTTAGGCGCCATATTGGTAATTGCGGTTTTCTATTCTAAAGAAATGCATTTAGCCTATTTAGGCTATGCTGGAATTGTATTCGCTATATTGATTGCTTTCAATTATTTCGGTGTAAAGAAAATCTATTTCTATATCATTCCAGGAATAGTGATGTGGTATTTCATTCATCATTCTGGGGTTCATGCAACCATTGCCGGTGTTTTAACCGCCTTAACACTTCCAACAAACGACACAGCAAAAGCATCTCCCTTAGAGCGCTTAGAACACATGCTTGTTAAGCCTGTCAACTTTTTAATTATGCCTATTTTTGCAATCGCAAATACAAACATCAAATTCGAATCAGAGATGGTTTCAAATATCACTTCTGGAGTAAGTGTTGCTATTATTTGTGGCTTAGTGCTGGGAAAACCGTTAGGCATTTTATCTTTCTCATGGCTATCTGTAAAACTTAAATTGAGCAAATTACCCGAACAAACTAAATGGTCGCAAATTGCAGGTTTAGGCTTGTTGGGAGGTATTGGTTTTACGATGTCGATATTTATCGCTTTACTTTCTTTCAACGATGTAGAACATCAAACACAAGCAAAATTTTCTATTCTTATTGCTTCTATAAGTGCTGGGGTTTTAGGTTATGTGGTTTTGAGCTACCTTGGAAAAAAACGCAAAAGAGTAGTAATGTAATTTTTCAAGGGGTTCCGTGGAAAGTATTCTTTGCTTAGAAAGCTTAATTTTGAAGTAGATGAAACCTGTATAAGTTTGTATAAACGAAACGCCTTTTATTATGGCTACGAAAACTTGCGAGTGAGGTATCGCTATCCTTGATATGACGCGATTTTTTGTTCACGCGTTCTCACTCATTCCCATTCGTCATCTCGAGGAACACTAGAGGTCTCACAAACAAGGTTAGTGCTTGGAAAACTGGAATTAACAAGATAAAGGGATTAAACTCCCTTTATCTTACCTATAAATTCTGGAATGTGCGAAAGATAATCTTCCTTATTTCCGATAGTTTTCACAAAAGCAGTTCCCATAATTGCACCATCAACGTATTTGTTGGCTCTATCAAAACTGGCTTTATCAGAAATCCCGAAACCTATAATTAAAGGATTTTTGAGGTTCATTGCTTTTACCCTTTCGTAGTATTTACTTATTTTATCTGATTGATCTAAATCTTTTCCGGTAGTTGCAGAAGAAGATAAAAGGTAAATAAAACCAGTTGAAAGCTCATCAATTTTACGGATACGTTCTTCGGAAGTATTTGGAGTAACCAAAAAGATATTGCTCAGTCCGTTTTTAATGAACTCATCTTTATACAATTCTTCATATTCGTACAAAGGCAAATCCGGAACAATAATTCCATCTACACCAGCTTCTGCTACATCTTTACAAAAATTTGCTACCCCATATTGTAACATGGGGTTCACGTAACCCATCAATAAAATCGGAATACTAACCTGCGGACGTAAATCTTTCAATTGCTGAAAAAGCACTTTTAAAGTCATTCCGTTTTCGATAGATACCTGTGAGCTATGCTGTATGGTTGGTCCATCGGCCACAGGATCTGAATACGGAAAACCGATTTCTAAAAAATCAGCTCCAGCTTTTTCTAAAGCCTGAGCAATCTTCAAAGTCGCTCCTATTTCCGGATAACCAGCTGTATAATAAATGGATAGTATATTTTCTTTCTTCTCTGTGAAGAGTTTTTTTAGTCTGTTCATTGTTTTTATTTTTTAAGAGCAAGGAATAATGACAAAAGGGACAAAGACTGGTGAAAAATTAATCTTTGTTCTTTAATCTTTTCATCCTTATTCTTCAAATTCATTAAAGGTTAAAATATTTCATAAAAGTGTCCAGGTCTTTATCTCCCCTTCCGGAAAGGCAAACCACTACTACATCATCCTTTTTAAAAGTCATTTTCTCTAATTGTGCCAACGCATGAGCTGATTCAATGGCTGGAATAATCCCTTCCATTTTAGCCAATAACAAACTTGCTTGCATTGCCTCGTCATCCGTAATACTCACATATTCCACTCTTTTAACTTTATGTAAATGCGCATGTTGAGGACCGATGCCAGGATAATCCAAACCTGCGGAAATCGAATATGGCTCTACTACCTGCCCATCATTAGTCTGCATTAAAATGGTACGTGAACCATGCAGAACACCTTCTTTACCTAAAGCGGAAGTCGCAGCGGAATGTCCAGAATTCACACCCAAACCCGCAGCTTCAGCAGCAATTAGTTTTACATTTTCATCATCCAAGAAATGATAAAACATTCCCATTGCATTACTTCCACCGCCTACACAAGCCAACACATAATTTGGTTGGTCGTTACCGGTATGCTCAATCAATTGCTTTTTTGTTTCTTCAGATATGATGGATTGAAACTTAGAAACCATTTCTGGATAAGGATGTGGACCAACCACAGACCCAATGATGTAATGGGTATCTTCTGGATTATTGATCCAGTCTCGCATGGCTTCGTTGGTGGCATCTTTTAGCGTTTTACTTCCAGAAGTTGCCGGAACAACCTTTGCGCCCATCATTTTCATACGAGCAACATTTGGCGCTTGGCGCTCAATATCCACCTCGCCCATGTAAACCACGCATTCCAAACCTTTAAGCGCACAAACTGTTGCCGTTGCTACACCATGCTGACCAGCGCCAGTTTCGGCAATAATTCGCTTTTTACCTAGTTTTTCTGCGAGGATAATTTGACCAATGGTGTTGTTGATTTTATGTGCACCGGTATGGTTTAAATCTTCACGTTTCAGATAAATTTGCGCTCCGTATTTTTCTGATAAGCGTTGTGCTAAAAACAAAGGCGAAGGGCGACCCACGTAATCTTTCATCAAAGAATCAAACTCTGCTTTAAATTCAGGAAGGGCAATAATATCCAAATATTTGGTTCTTAATTCCTCCACGTTAGGATATAGCATTTCGGGAATGTATGCACCTCCGAAATCTCCATAATATCCTCTATCATCAATTCTATAATTCATTTTCTATCTTTTTAATTTTTTAAATGCTGTTTCCAGCTTCTCCATATCTTTTAATCCGGGTTCAATCTCGAACTTCGAATTTATGTCAATTCCATAAAACTGCGGATGGTTTAAAGTTAAAACTTCGTCGAGGTTTTCTAAGCTAATTCCTCCGCTCAGCATAAACGGTTTTTCTAGTTGATAATTCTCCAAGAGTTGCCATCGGAAAGTCCTTCCACTTCCGCCGTGTTGCTCAGTTTTTGTATCGAACAAAAATAAGTCAACGTTGTTTTGGTAAGGGTTTAAAATACTAAAATCAAAAGCATCGTCTACACCAAAAGCTTTTATTGTAAAAAAACCTGCGTCTTTTACCTGTTGGCAAAATTCCGGACTTTCACTTCCTTGAAGCTGGATGGCTTGCATTCCATAAACCTTGGCAAACTCGATTACTTCATCAATTGTAGCGTTGACAAAAACCGCGGTTTTAATAATTTCTTTATCGACAGCGTTTAGGTGATTTCTTTCCAGCTCCAATCCTATAAATCTTTTGGATGGCGGATAAAATATAAAACCCATTAAGTTCGGTTTTAAATCAGAAACCGCTTTTATATTTTCGGGGATTTTCATCCCACATACTTTAATTTTTAAATCGCTCATTATTTTACCTGTAATAAAGAAGTAAAAGACGACTTCGCTTTGCCAGATAGAAGCGATTGTTCAGCTTCGTAAAAACAATCTGCAAAGGATTTATCCGGATTAATGGTTTGGATAGCCAGTGCGGCGTTACAGAGTACCACGTTATTTTGGTTAACGGTTGCTTTATTATCTAAAACTTCCATAAATATTTTTGCAGAATCTTCAACCGTTGACCCACCTTTAATCGTGTCAGCATCAATCTTCTCGAAACCTAAAAGCTTCAAATCATTCATTTTTTCGCCTTTGTTAGAGAAAGTTTTGAAATTACAAGTCAGTGAAACCTCATCATAACCTTCTAAAGCGTGAAGAATGGTATAATTACTATTAGAGTTTTGGTATAAATATGCGTAAAGCCTTGCAAGCTCTAAACTAAAAACACCCACCAATTGGTTTTGTGGATTTGCCGGGTTAGACATTGGACCTAACATATTGAAGAACGTTTTTACGCCCAACTCTCTACGAATTGGAGCAACATTTTTCATCGCCGGATGAAAAAGCGGTGCATGTAAAAAGCAAATCCCTGCTTTATCCAAAGATTGCTTCAATAAACCTTCGTTATTCGTAAAAGTATAGCCCAAAAACTCCATTACGTTGGATGAACCACAACCGGAGGAAACGCCATAATTACCATGTTTGGCTACATGATATCCAGCTCCTGCTACTACAAAAGATGCCAGAGTAGAAATGTTAAAAGTATCTTTTCCATCGCCACCAGTTCCGCATAAATCCACCAAATTAAAGTCTGAGTTTAAGCTGATAGGTAAACAAAGTTCTAACATGGCTTCTCGGAAACCCTGAAGTTCTTCTACGGTGATATTCCGCATGCAATAAGCCGTCATAAAAGCAGCCATTTGCGACGTGTTGTATTTACCTGATGATATATTAGTCAGAATTTCTTTAGATTCTGCTTGGCTGAATGTTTTATGTTCAAATAAGTGATTTAAAATCGCTTTCATTTTCTTGATTTATATCATAAAAAAAGGGTCACCACCTGGCAACCCTCTTATGTATCTATTTAAAAATATAAAATATGGTTTGCCCTACGAATTTTCGTAATGCCACCACCAAATTGTATTTATATTTATTCTTATCATTTTCTGTGTAGCAAATATGGCGATTTTTTAAATATCTAAAAAATTAAAAGCGAAATTATTATACTCTTCAGTCTAAAATACTATCCTGCCAGCCTATGTATAATGGTTATACTGGGAAGTTATGGAAAGTCGATTTATTGGCTAACCTTCCAATTTCATACTTTCAAAATGGAAAGATATCCTATCAAAATGGAAAGGTAACAAAAAATAGAAACACCATAAATGAATACATAAATCTGATTAACAACTACTTAACACACGTGTAAACGATATGGTATTTCGATTGTATATCTATTTAAAATTTTAAATACAATAGTCATGGAACTTATTCATAATAAAATGAAAATCGTTGAAAAAGGCAAACTAGTTGCTGGAGAGATTGTTACTTTCGCATTTATATTTATTGCAATTTTTATATTGTATTGGTTTTTCGGGATTTTCTTGGAAGCTTGCTTCTAATAGGTAATAAAAAATTTATTTAATGAATAACCCCGAAGTAAGGCTATCGGGATATCAAACCGGAATTTATTTTTCCTGGATGCAGAGCATCTTGGAATTAAACCATCATTGATTAAAACAAGAGTTTATAGGATCAAAGCATTAAATTCAAAAAACAAATTCGCTAGTTTATACCTCTTATCTAAGTTTTATCCATAAACCGAATAATCTTATCGTAAAGCTGGTTACACCCAAAAATCATTTGCGTAATCATGCCGATGTGCTTTTTTCCTTTAATCTCTTCCAAGCTTACTATTTTACCCTGTTTCAGCATTTCATCGCGGAAAGTAGGTGTCTGCAGTTTGATGGACTCAAAAGTTTTTCCGCCCATAAACATCAAATATGGATTTCTGATGTTGGCGATGTTATTATAGGGCGAAGCTTTCTGCCAGGTTGCCGGCTCACTAGTAAAAACCTTTAAAAAACCAGGAATATACGCATCATCGGTATTAATTTGATGTTCCAAATATTGGTGAATATCCAACCCAAATGGATCGTTTAAAATCACTCCTTTTATAGGATTTGGGGAACCCAATTTACCGAAATACGTTGGATCAGCATCAATTAACGCTGCCAAATGCCCGCCGGCAGAATGTCCCATTACAAAAATACGATCGGGATTACCGCCGTACTTAGCGATGTTCTGCTTTACCCACGTTACTGCTCTGGCGCAATCAAATGCCATTTCTTGGTATTTTGCATCTGGAGAAAGTGGATAATTTATGATAACGGCAACTTTTCCTTTTCGGGCAAAGGCTCTTCCTAAAAACCAATAAGTATCTTTTTTACCGCTATTCCAGGATCCTCCGTGAATAAAAATGATGACATCTTGCTGGGTTTTTATATTTCTCTGATGGTAAATATCTAAAAGGTTAGCTGTTCCTTTATCAGCGTAAGCGATGTCTTTTTCTTTTTTAACTTTTGAAAAGCACAAAATGGTAACGAGTAGTAAAGTGGAAAATATAGCGAAGAATTTCATTTTTATTGATGTATGGTAGCTTATTTAATTTAAACACAGCGTTAACACGTTAACCCATAATTATGCCATACCTAGTTTACGAAATTTGATTAAGGTTTGGTTTTTTGAATGACGTTAAACTAGATAGAAACAGATTTTGCTTATTTGTTATGCAAATTCAAAAAGAGTCTGGAGACTGTAATCTATTCGTAAAATCTGTAGAACGCTTCGCTTAATTCTACAGACAGACAAGCGATAAACATTATCTAATCAAAGGATCTTTCTCCTTTTTAAAATGGTTATAAACCAACTTATCTAAAAATGCAGGGATAAATTTTTGAAGTGTTACCGTCAATTTTCCTTGTCCGGTCATCACTAACAAACGTTTTCTTGCCTCAACACCATCTACAATGCGTTTAGCCACCTCGTCACTACTCATCATTTTGCCCTCATCCATAGACGTTTCTCCCTGAGGCTGTGCGCTATCATTCAGCGCAACATTACGGATGTTGGAAGCCGTAAACCCTGGGCAAGCAACCATTACATGTAAATTGTTTTTTAGGTTTTCCGTTCTCAACGATTCAAAAAAGCCATTTATCGCAAATTTAGAAGCCGAATAACCTGTACGACCTGGCAACCCCTTAAAACCAGCGATTGACGAAACGCCAACTACAGATCCTCCCCTATTTAAAAGTTCATTAAGCGCATATTTGGTGCAATAAATTGTACCCCAAAAGTTAATATCCATTACTTTTTTCAGTACTTCTAAATCCAGATCTTTAAACAAAGCCCGCATAGAAATACCTGCGTTATTTATTAAAATATCAATCCCGCCAAAAGCAGAAACGGTTTGTAGCATTAAATGCTTACAATCTTCCTCAACGCTCACGTCTGTTTGTACAGCTAAAGTTTTTACGCCATATTGATTATGAATCTGTTGGGTAATTTCGCAAAGCTTCACATATTGACGGGCAGCGAGAACTACATGTGCGCCTCTTTTAGCAAATTCATAAGCGCAAGATTCGCCAATACCACTTGATGCACCGGTAATTACAACAACTTTACCTTTTAAACTCATATTAAAATTTTAAAAAATACTTTTTTGCAAAGATAAACATTGAGCCGTAAAAGCTCTTAATATATCGCACACTCAGTTTATGAGTACTTTGGCCTTTAAAATGCGTAATGTAAACTTCTGGGAAATAATAGTTTTTATAACCGGCTAAAGTTAGCCTGTAAGATAAATCAACATCTTCTCCGTACATGAAAAAATGCTCATCAAACAAACCGATTTTTTCTAATACATTTTTCCGCAACAGCATAAATGCACCGGTCAAAACAGCTACTTCCTGGGTTTTAAATTCATTAACCCAGCCCATATAATAACGGTTAAACATCTTTGATTTTGGAAACAATCGATAAAGACCTGATAGTTTACAGAAGGAGACCCATGGTGTTGGCAGTCCCCGTTTGGATTCTGGAAGAAACTTGCCGTTACCGTCAAGTATCCGTACGCCTAAACTTCCAGCATCAGCATGTGAATCTAAAAAATCAATCGCTTTAAGTAAAGTGTTGGGTTGTGTGATTGTATCGGGGTTTATAACCAATACATACTCACCTTTTGCTCGCGATAGTGCTTGGTTATTTGCAACAGAGAAACCTAAATTTTTTGTGTTTGCTATTAAATTGATTGTTGGGTACGCCTGCTTTACAAAATCTACAGTTCCGTCTTTAGATGCATTATCTACCACAAAAAACTCCGTATCAATAGTTGCAGAAGCCACAAATAAAGAATCTATCGCTTGTTTAAGCAAATCTTTAACGTTATAGCTCACAATTATGATTGACAGCTTCACAGGTTATTTACTAAGCGAGTTTTCGTACGGAACTCTGGTTGTAATCGACCTACCCAAAGTGAGTTCATCGGCATATTCAATCTCGCCACCAAAAGCAATTCCTCTGGCCAAAGTGCTGATTTTTATATTCGATGGCTGTAGCTTTTTGTTGAGGTAAAAAATGGTAGTATCACCTTCCATTGTGGCACTTAAAGCAAAAATCACTTCCTCTACTTCTTCTTTCCCAACTCTTTCTACCAATTGGTTTATGGTTAAATCACTAGGTCCAACACCATCCATTGGCGAAATTAATCCATTTAAAACATGGTATAAACCATGATATTGATTGGTATTTTCGATGGCCATTACATCCCTGCTATCCTCCACAACACAAACAATATTCTGGTTTCTTTTATTGGAAGTGCATATCTCGCAATATTCGGAATCGGAAATATGATGGCATTTTTTGCAAAACTTAATGTTGTTTTTAAGCAGTGTTAAACTTTCAGTAAATTTGCTAACCTCGCTATTTTCCTGGTTTAACAGATGTAAAACCAAGCGTAAAGCTGTTTTTTGTCCGATACCGGGCAGTTTTCCGAATTCTGAAACGGCGTTCTCTAATAATTTAGAGGAAAAATTCATTTTGCTAAATTAAAAATTAAATGCTAATTAGCGATTGCTTTTTAAGCATTAACCTGTCAATAAATACTGACCACTATGTCTCCAAATATTTTGTTATCCTTTATTATCGGATATTTTTTAGTCCTAATTTTTGTAGCGTTTTTAACGTCTAAAAAATCATCGGATAATTCGGCTTTTTTTATTGCCAACAGAAACTCGAAATGGTATCTGGTGGCTTTCGGCATGATTGGAACGGCTTTAAGTGGCGTAACTTTTATATCCGTACCTGGGCAGGTTGGCTCCTTGGCAGGGCATCAGTTCGAGTATTTCCAGTTTGTGCTGGGGAATGCCCTTGGTTTTGTTATCGTTGCCACCGTGTTGCTCCCACTCTATTACAGACTGAATTTAACTTCCATTTACGGCTATATTGAACAAAGACTTGGCACCGTGAGCTATAAAACTGCCGCTGGGATATTTTTGGCGAGCCGTACAATTGGCTCGGCTTTTCGGCTGTATCTGGTAGTTATTGTACTGCAAAAATTCGTTTTTGACAGTTATGGTATTCCATTTTTTGCAACCGTTTTAATTTCGCTTACGCTGATTTGGCTCTACACCTTTAGAGGAGGTTTAAAAACAATCATCATCACAGATACTTTACAAACTTCTTTTTTAGTTTTATCTGTGATTTTAACCATCTATTTTACCTGCGACAGCTTAAACTTAGGTGTTGTTGAGGCTTTTGAAACGATAAAAAACAGTGGTTATTCCAAGATGTTTTTTGTAGACGATTTTATGACCAATAGGTTTCATATAAGCAAACAGTTAATTGGTGGCATGTTTGTTACCATTGCCATGATTGGACTAGACCAAGATTTAATGCAGAAAAACCTAAGCTGTAAAAACATCGGCGAAGCACAAAAAAACATGTTCACCTTTACGGGGATTTTTGTAATCATCAACCTGTTTTTTTTAAGTGTTGGAGCATTGCTTTACGTTTATGCACAAAAAAATGGAATCGCTATCCCAACAGATTCACATGGTGCAATACGTACAGATTTTCTTTTTCCGGAAATTGCTTTAAACCATTTGAGTGTTGTGCCAGCCATCGTATTTATGTTAGGTTTAACGGCGGCAACGTTCGCTACTACAGACTCTGCTTTAACGGCATTAACCACCTCTTTTTGTGTTGACTTTTTGGGTTTCAATAAAAAAGAAGATATAAATTCCAAAAAAAGCATCAACCAAAGGCATTGGGTACATGTGGGCTTTTCTTTATTGATGTTTTTAACAGTTATTTTGTTTAATGAAGTAAACAACAAAGCTGTTGTTGGCGCTATATTTACCGTTGCCTCTTATACCTACGGCCCGTTATTGGGGCTTTACGCTTTCGGGTTGCTTATGAAACAAAGAGGCGTACACGACAAACTGGTTCCAATAATATGCTTGCTCTCTCCCGCTATCTGTTACTTTTTAAACCTCAACTCGCAAACATTAATGGCCGGCTATGTGTTTGATAATGAACTGATTTTGGTAAATGGTTTAATAACCTTTGTAGGTTTACTATTTATTTCGAATAAAAAAGCTCAAATTGCTTAATTGATATAAAATATGACTGGTGACGATAAAATAAGAAGTGCGTTTGAAAATAAAACGTGGCAAGAGATTAAAGTAACAGATTCCTGGCAGATTTTCAAAATCATGGCCGAGTTTGTTGATGGTTTTGAAAAATTAGCTAAAATTGGCCCTTGTGTTTCCATTTTTGGTTCTGCCCGTACAAAAAACGAAAATAAATATTATCAAACTGCCGTAGAAATAGGGCGTAGATTGACTGAGAGAGGTTACGGTGTGATTACCGGTGGTGGTCCAGGCATAATGGAAGCTGGCAATAAAGGCGCTTACGAAGCCGGCGGAAAATCTGTAGGTATAAACATCGAACTGCCTTTTGAGCAGTTCAATAACCGATATATCGACAGAGATAAAATTCTGGATTTCGATTACTTTTTTGTGAGGAAGGTAATGTTTATGAAATACTCCCAAGGCTACATTGTATTGCCTGGAGGTTTTGGTACCATGGACGAACTTTTTGAAGCAATGACTTTAATACAGACTGGCAAAATTGCCCGTTTCCCTATTGTATTGGTAGGTGTAGATTATTGGAAAGGTTTAATTGATTGGATTAAAACTACGATGCTAGAATCGGAACACAATATTAACCCTGAAGATTTGAATTTATTTAGGCTGGTTGATACTGCCGAAGAAGCAGCCGAACATATATTTAGGTTTTACGAGAAATACGTATTGAAACCTAACTTTTAAAAATAAGAAAACCAGATTTATTCTGGTTTTTTCGTTTGTGCCTGAGTAATAATTTTATAAAGCATTAAATCGGCAATAGTTTTTGCTCTACCTTTTGCCAGCTCTGCTACTTCTCCCGCAAAAAGCTCATTAACAGTCTCGTTAAATAATAGTTTCCAGCCGTTGAAATGCGCTTCGGTTAACGAAATTTTATCATTCAATTTAAAATGTGCATCAATCAAATAACCTTTATACGCTGTGGTTCCTAATAAATTAGCACTCCAAAATCCGTACATAATTGGCAAATGCTTTTCCCAGTTTACTTTTGCAACATCGTTAAAAATATAGCCTAAGGTTTTATCGTCAATCACTTTTGTGTAAAACCGATCTACCAGTAATTTGATATCCTCTTCTGTACGTATATCTGCTTTCATAAATCCAGTTTTACAATTAAAGCATTAGGCTCTTAACGTTAAAGTCAGCTTTTTATAATCAATAACGGCGTTATAGTCTTTTAAGATATCGCCACCTAAAACACCTATAACTGGCGGTAATTCTAGTTTTTCGTAAGCAAATTTGATTGCAGCTAAATCAAAAACCGGTGCTTCATAATCTTTAATAACCAAATCGCCCAATTTTAACTCGGGGCAAATCACATAATAACGCTCCATGGTAGTTGTGCCTAAACCAATTGCATGATGATCTGGTACATGGATAATTTGATCTTCTGGCGCTAAGCCAGAAACAATCTCCATATCAAAAGCAGATTTGGAAGCACCTGTATCTAAAACAGCCTTAAAGGTTTGTCCAAAAACCAACAAATCCACCAAAAGGTGGAATCCGTCGCCCTGTAAGTCTATGAGTTCGAGGGGAAGAGAAAAAGCCTCACCCCAACCCTCTCCGAAGGAGAGGGGGCCACTTTCATTGTTGATATTCAATATTGACTATTTGTTAAAATAAATTTGTCGCCCTAGTTTTCCGTAAAATAAGAAAAATCCCTCTCCTTCGGAGAGGGATTTAGGGTGAGACTATAAATCCAACACGTTATTCATTGTTCTAACAGCATCAGCACTTTTGTTGAATTGCGCTTGCTCATCGGCACTTAGTTTAAAGTCAAGGATTTTCTCCCAGCCATTTTTACCCAAAATAACCGGAACCACCAATGAAATATCTTTTTGTCCGTACTCTCCATCTAAAGCAACACCACAAGAAATCAGTTTTTTCTGATCACGTACAATTGACTCAACCATAAAAGCTGTTCCAGCACCTGGCGCAAACCAAGCAGAAGTACCAATCAGTTTAGTTAAGGTTGCACCACCCACCATTGTTGCGGCAACTACTTTATCTTGTTGTTCTTTACTTAATAACTGAGTTACCGGAACGCTGTTCCAAGTAGCATGATGAATTAAAGGAATCATCGTAGTATCACCATGACCACCAATAACTACCGAGTTTAAATCTGCCGGAGAACAGTTTAATTCTTGACTTAAGTAATATTTGAAACGAGCAGAATCTAAAGCACCGCCCATACCAATAATTTTTTCTTTAGGTAAACCAGAGCTTTTTAAAGTTAAATAGTTCATGGTATCCATTGGGTTAGCAACCACAATGATAATAGTGTTTGGAGAGTACTTCAACACGTTTTCTGTTACCGATTTAACGATGCCAGCATTTGTGCCGATTAACTCTTCACGGGTCATCCCTGGTTTACGAGGAATACCAGATGTAATCACAACCACTTCAGAATCCGCAGTTGCAGCGTAGTCGTTAGTAACTCCTTTAATTTTTGTATCGAAGCCATTGTAAGCAGCCGTTTGCATCATATCAATAGCCTTACCTTCAGCAAAACCTTCTTTGATGTCTAACAAAATTAATTCTTCCGATAACTCTCTTCTAGAGATGTTATCAGCACAGGAAGCTCCAACGGCACCCGCTCCAATTACGGAAATTTTCATGATTTATTTCGATTTTATGTTGTTGATTAAATAATGAGCACAAGTTAAGTACTAAAGTTTTCAAATGAAAAGATTTCTGGCACTTAGTGTCAAATTAATGTACAATTTCTTTTAAAGAGTATAATGAACCATGACATAAGAGTAAGAGCCAGGACAAATTATCCTGAAGACAGATTTCGACTTCGAGTATTCAGTAGTTCTCTCATTCAAAATTCAATCCCTTAATCATTATTTACTCAAAACTCAATCATTCAATCATTCAAAACGCTATCCTCCACTCATTATTAATCAATGACATTTTTTTAACACGCAATCTATCAAAACATCTTACATTTGCCATTACAGAAAGATTATGGCAAAAGTTTCGATAAACCTGACAACGGGTTCTATACAAAAAGAAGATATCATAGTAGGTATTGATTTAGGCACCACAAACTCTTTAGTAGCTTTTATTGATCCTAACGGAAATGCAAAGGTAATCAACGATACCGGTAAAGGTGTTTTAGTACCATCTGTAGTGCATTTTGACGCTAATGGCGAGGTGGTAGTTGGTAATGAGGCCAGAGACTTTCTAATTCAAGATCCACAGCATACTATTTTTTCTGTAAAACGATTATTAGGACGCTCATATCAAGATCTACAATCGCATGAAGCCTATTTTTCTTATAGAATTATCGATGATGCAAACGATGAAAGTCTGGTAAAGATTAAAGTTGGAGATACTTTTTATACACCAATTGAACTTTCTGCACTGATATTAAAAGAATTGAAAGCCAGAGCAGAGCATGCTTTAAAAACAAATGTTAACAGAGCAGTAATTACCGTACCGGCTTATTTTAACGATTCGCAACGCCAAGCGACCAGAGATGCGGGTAAACTAGCAGGTTTAGATGTTCTACGTATTGTAAACGAACCAACAGCCGCTTCTTTAGCGTACGGAATTGGCTTAAACCCCGATGAACAAAAAACCATCGCTGTTTACGATTTAGGAGGTGGAACTTTTGATGTTTCTATCTTAAAAATAGAAAACGGAATTTTTGAAGTTTTAGCGACTAACGGAAACACATTTTTAGGTGGCGATGATTTTGACCGAGCCATAGTTGACTATTGGATTGCGCAGAACAATCTTTCTGGAGAAATCCCGATGCAGGAACTTCGCTTAAAAGCTGAGGAAGCTAAAAAAGCACTTTCCCATCAGAATTTATTCAATGAAAAAATTGGTGATATTTTTTGCACCATCGATAAACAAACTTTTGAAAGTTTAATCAACGATAAAGTACAGGAAACCATATCAGCCTGTAAAAACGCATTGAAAGATGCAGAATTAACTGCTTCGGATATTGATGAAATAGTGATGGTTGGAGGTTCTACTCGCACTGACTTGGTTAAAAAAGAAGTTTCTGCATTTTTTGAAAAACCTGTCAACGACTCTATAAATCCAGATGAAGTAGTTGCTTTAGGTGCTGCTTTACAAGCCGATGTTTTATCTGGAAACAGAAAAGACATCTTGTTGTTGGATGTCACTCCTCTTTCTTTAGGGATTGAAACAATGGGTGGTTTAATGGATACAATTATCCCAAGAAATTCAAAAGTACCCACAAAAGCAGGCAGACAATATACAACCTCTATTGACGGGCAGGTAAATATGAAAATCGCGGTTTATCAAGGTGAAAGGGATTTGGTAAAAGAGAACCGTAAACTAGCCGAGTTTGAATTGAAAGGAATTCCTTCTATGCCAGCAGGCTTACCTAAAGTAGATATTAACTTTTTGCTTAACGCAGATGGTATATTAAGAATTCAAGCAGTAGAATTACGCTCTGGCGTAAAACAGGAAGTTGATGTAAAACCAACTTATGGTTTAAAAGATGAAGAGGTGGAGCAAATGCTTTTAGATGCTGTTACATATGCTAAAGATGACGTTTCTCAGAGAATGGTTGTGGAAGCGAAAACTGAAGGCGATCAAATGGTGTACACAGTTGAGCGGTTTCTGAATAAGAACGGAAGCTTTTTAAACCAAGAAGAAACTAGCCACACCAAAGAGTTAGTCACTAAACTAAAAGTAGCCATAAAAAACACCAATAAAGACGAAATCTTGAGTGCAATTGATGCCTTGAACGAATATACGCGTCCATTTGCAGAGCGCTTAATGGACGAGGCGGTTTCACAGGCGATGAGAGGGAAAAATATTTAAATTATAACGAAAATTACAATTTATCCGTATATTGAAATCGCAAACTCCGAGTGTGATTGAAATGTTGATATAGTTTGTTTCATTATTTATGAAATTTGTCTACGTCAAAATGAAAAACCCAAATTCCTCTACTAATACAATCACAATTACCACTCCCGAACTTGCCTTTCAAAACCATGAAAGACAGAAAAAATCATTAGAATTAGCCATCGCAAGCGAACAGATTCAGCAACAAAAAAGGGAAAAGAAAAAGCGAGAAGGAGAATTATTGATTGCAAACGCTGAACTCTTTTTTCAAAATGAAGAGCGAGAAAAACGGGCGGCAGAATTGGCAATAGCTAATGAAAAATTAATTCTCGAAAACATATACAAAGAAAAAAGAGCCGAAGAATTAGTTATTGCAAACGCAGAGCTGGAGTTTCAAAACACCGAAAAAGAAAAAAGAGCGAATGAGCTCGTTATCGCGAATAAAGAGTTAGCTTATCAAAATCAAGAAAAAGAAAACAGAGCTGCTGAATTGATTATTGCAAACAAGGAGCTAGCGTTTCAAAATAAAGAAAAAGAAAATAGGGCTAAGGAATTGGCTATTGCAAATACAGAACTAGCTTTTCAAAACCGGGAAAAAGAAAAAAGAGCGGTAGAACTCGAATCCTCCAATAAGGAACTTGAAAAAGTTGAAACTTATTTAAGAAACCATATCAAAGACTTGGAAAAAGTAACTTTTATGACCTCACATAAAGTTAGGCAACCAGTAACAAACATCCTAGGATTAGTAGCACTTTTGGAAAAAAAACAACCTTACAGTGAAATAATCAAAATTATGGATCACGTCAAAGACTCGGCATTAAAACTCGATATTTTCACCCAGGAACTTACTTTGTTTGTAAGTAAATTAGAAAGAAAGTGGAGAAAAAATTAGTTAACTCGTACTAATTAACAGCTCTTTAACGCTTACTGCAAAATCATTCTTTACTGATTAACTCCACAAACCAAAGCTACATTGCGAATATTTGTTTACAACACCTACACCCTCTCGAGCACCTACTTACTTCTAATAAATTAAAAAGGTGGCTTTAACAAACGTATGTAATGCTACTACGCAAAAAATAAACTACCTCGGGGCAGAGCCCCAGAGGTATTAGAACATTTCTAACTGTTGACTGTGTATTTTTTTATATTCTTCTGCTTTTCCTTGAGACTTTACATAATTCTGAATTGTACTCTCATCTCCATGTTTCCCAACTGTGTTAACATAAAACCCTTTAGACCAAAATTCTCCGCCCCACAATTTCAGCTTAACCTCAGGATGTCTTTTGAAAATCTCTTTTGCTGTGATACTTTTTACAGTTCTAATTATTTTTGTTGGACTTTCAATAGGTACACTCTGAATCAGAAAATGAACATGGTCTTTATCTGTCCCAATTTCAATGAAAATTATATCATACCGTTTAGAAATCTCAACACAAATTTCTTTTAGACTGATATCAACCGCTTCACTGAATACCACTCGCCTATATTTTGCCGGACATACAAAATGATATAATAAAACTGATACATTATGCTTCTTATGAATATATTCGCTCACATACCGAAATTACAAAAAAATCGAAGCAGAGCTTCGAGGAATCAAACCAAAAGAGATTGAAATTAACCAAATTTTGATCCCTTTTTAGCAACTAAACATACAAACCTTACGTAAGAGTAGTTTATAATAGATTCAACTTCACTTATATGAAATTAATTTTACTCATACTTTTTATCTCAATTACTCAAACTGCTTTTCCTCAGTCTGTTCAAAGGTCTGTTCTATCCTCACAAGGCACTTCCATTACGTTGCCATCGGGACTTTTCATAAGCCAATCGATCGGTCAACAAGGAATTACTGGTGGTTTAGGAGCAGGTGTTTATACCATACAACAGGGGTATCAACAGAATTTGCAATCCCTATATTCCCCAATTGTTGTGCTTAATCAAATGACAACTGACGTATTTCCAAAACCATTTAAAAACCTTGTCAACTTTAAATTTTCGGAAGCTATTATTTCGGAAATAATGGTAATTTTATTAAACCCAGTTGGAAACGTTGTCTATCAAAAAAAATTCCCAGCCCCAAATTTTTTATTGACGGTTGATTTTGGTGAGCTCATTCCTCAAAACTATATCGTAAAATTATCAGCAAAAGATTATCAATATTCCAGCTCTTTATTGCGAATTTAAAATTTTCAATTTCTATACACCCAAATTTTTTAATCGTTTTCTATGAAAAAAATCATACTCTTTTTTTTCCTTTTCGCGAATGTTCAACTTTACGCACAAACCAACGGGATTACTTACCAAGCTGTAATTATCAACCCGATAAGTAAGAATGCGGGCAGTACAACAAGCATTCCGCTAGCCAACAAACAGATCTGCATGATGTTTAAAATTGTAGATGCCAATGCTATAGTGGAATATCAAGAAACCAGCAAAATTACAACAGATGTTTATGGGCTGGTGAATTTAATTATCGGAAAAGGAACCCAGGTTGGTGGTTACGCAAGTACTTTTGATAAAATAAATTGGAATGCCACGACTAAAAATCTGATTGTAAGTGTAGATATTGAAGGTGCCTGTAATGCTTTTACAGAAATAAGCAACCAACCTTTTACTGCTGTTCCTTATGCGCTTTTTGCAGCTAACACAACTATTAGCGAGGCCAGTAAAACAAACAAAGGGACAATACAATTAGCTGGAGATTTGGACGGAATAGGCTCTAGCGCTAATAATCCTATTATCTCTAATAATGCAGTTTCGACCATAAAAATACAAGATGGCGCTATCACTGACGCAAAATTATCAAGTGGAATTAGCGCTACTAAAGTTGGTTTGGGGAATGTGAACAACACCAGTGATACCGATAAGCCAATTAGTTTAGCAACACAAACCGCATTAAACATCAAATTGAACATTGCCGACACCACTGCGATGTTGAGTTCTTATGCGAAAACTGCTTCCAATTTAACTGCAGACTTAGCAATAGTTAAAACCGCGATAGCAAATAATACAGCAAAAGTTGGATACTCCGAAGATTTGGTTTCTGCGAATCCAGACGTGGTTGCTAATACTACCAAAGTTGGGATTACATCTGCACAAGCGAATGCTATTATAGCTAACACAGCCAAAGTTGGGATTACATCTGCGCAAGCAGAAGCAATTATAACGAACACAGCCAAAGTTGGATATACTGACGAACTGGGTTCGGCAAATGCAGATGTTGTTGCTAATACTGCTAAAATTGGGATTACATCTGCGCAAGCAAGTGCAATTATAGCGAACACAGCCAAAGTTGGATATACTGACGAACTGGTTTCGGCAAATGCAGATGTTGTTGCTAATACTGCTAAAATTGGGATTACATCTGCGCAAGCAAGCGCAATTATAGCGAACACAGCCAAAGTTGGATATACTGACGCTCTAGTTTCCGCAAATGCAGATGTTGTTGCTAATACTGCTAAAACTGGGATTACATCTGCGCAAGCAAGCGCAATTATAGCGAACACAGCCAAAGTTGGATATACTGACGCTCTAGTTTCCGCAAATGCAGATGTTGTTGCTAATACTGCTAAAATTGGGATTACATCTGCGCAAGCAAGCGCAATTATAGCGAACACAGCCAAAGTTGGATATACTGACGAACTGGTTTCGGCAAATGCAGATGTTGTTGCTAATACTGCTAAAATTGGGATTACATCTGCGCAAGCAAGCGCAATTATAGCGAACACAGCCAAAGTTGGATATACTGACGCTCTAGTTTCCGCAAATGCAGATGTTGTTGCTAATACTGCTAAAACTGGGATTACATCTGCGCAAGCAAGCGCAATTATAGCGAACACAGCCAAAGTTGGATATACTGACGCTCTAGTTTCCGCAAATGCAGATGTTGTTGCTAATACTGCTAAAACTGGGATTACATCTGCGCAAACAGAAGCCATACTCGCTAATACCGCTAAAACTGGAATAACAACTGAGCAAGCAGAAGCCATACTCGCTAATACCGCTAAAACAGGGATAACAACTGAGCAAACAGAAGCAATCATTGCCAATACTGCTAAAACCGGAATAACAACTGAGCAAACAGAAGCAATCATTGCCAATACTGCTAAAACGGGGATAACAACTGAGCAAGCAGAAGCAATCATTGCCAATACTGCTAAAACCGGAATAACAACTGAGCAAACAGAAGCAATCATTGCCAATACTGCTAAAACGGGGATAACAACTGAGCAAGCAGAAGCAATCATTGCCAATACTGCTAAAACCGGAATAACAACTGAGCAAACAGAAGCAATCATTGCCAATACTGCTAAAATTGGTTATTCTGATGACTTGGTTTCTGCAAATCCAGATGTTATTGCTAACACAGCTGCCCTCGATTTAAAAGCCCCAGTTGAATCACCAAATTTTACCGGTGATTTAGGTGGAGTTAATGCTAATTTCAGCGGTAGTTTGACAGGTGCTAAGTTTATATTGGGCACTGACTTATCTCTTATTCCTGTAGACGGTGGACAGTCGGTAGTATCATCTTGGCATGGCTTACAATTGGTTGGAAACAAGCAAAGTGATGTGGTGGATTATACGCCCGTAAATATTGGAGAAAACACAGATTTTTCTGTCATCGTTCCAAACCAACAGGCTGGAAGTATTGGTTTAATTATAAAAGGACAAGCATCGCAAACTGGAAACCTTTTAGAACTCCGAGATATTGATGATACTGGATTATCGGCATTTGATGCTAACGGGAACTTGGCTTTAGGAAAAACTTCAGCAAGCGAAAAATTAGACATATTAGGAAACATTAAATCTAGCGGCTATACCATCTCTTCAAAATTTAAAACTCCCGAGGGAACATCTTCTCAGTTTTTAAAAGCAGACGGTAGCGTAGATGAGAATACTTACCTCTCCGCGGCTTCTTTAGAATCTGACATTACAATCAATAGCAATAGAATTGGGCGAGGTATCGGTAATAACGAAGAAAATATAGCTTTAGGGAGAGACGCTTTGGGAACGGGAACTGGCTCGAGAAATACTGCAGTTGGCGTAGGTGCTTTAAGAAACTATGAGGGAACTTCTTTTGACAATAATACGAGTGTAGGCTTTTTCAATTCTAGTGGGATAACAACAGGACAACAAAATACTTCCGTTGGTGCTGAGGCGATGATGTCAGTAACTACCGGACAAGGAAACACATCTGTTGGTGCTCAATCGTTAATCAATTCGTCGGGCGATTCGAATACAGCAATAGGTGCTTCAGGCGGAACGAATATAACAACTGGAAGTGGAAACACATTTATTGGGAGAAATGCGAATAGTAGCGACGGAGAATTATCCAACGCTACATCAATTGGATATGAGGCTATTGTTTCAGAAAGTAACACCATCCAACTAGGGAATAGTGATGTTACGAAAATTAATACTTCAGCAACAATTAATGCCGGAGGTATAATCAACACGCCAATTATTTCTAATACTTATGAGGCATCAACTGCTAATTTATCCAACACCAATTCTTCTGGATCAATTATATATACTCAAAATGGAGAACTACCTAATTTCCCAGAGGATTTACCTGATGGATTTCACTGCACTATTGTCAATTATTCTGACCATCCGTTTTCCAGTAACACCTTAAATAGTACTAAATTTTATTCTAAAGATACAGGAAGTTACGGAGCTCCTATTTTCACACTTCCAAGCGGAGGCACAGCCTTTGTAAATGTTGTAACAGCTGGTGGTCTTAAACGTTATTATTTAAGCGGAGATGCAGTAGCTACTCCATAAATAATTTTGAATAGCATTTATACAAAGACCCTGAATTAGTTAAAAATTCAGGGTCTTTAGTTTATTGCATAGCTGTAATTCAACGTATGCTTTAGCCAAGTTGCCCATAAATTATAAATGCTATCAAACACCACTTTAAATTCTTGAATACTGATTTGATTCAGACGGATTAAAAAAGAAAAAAAACCATCTTTTAGAATGGTTTTTTTATCCACGATCTGCCTAAACAGCCTCTTATGATGGAATATTTAAGGTTGTGATATTACTATTTTAAACTGCTGACTAAAGATTGCGTACCACTATCCAACATCTTTTTCGCAGCCATGTAAAGTCCGTTAGCATATTTTTTACTATCTACCTCAATCCAGTTTGTTGTCTTTGAAAACTTATCTGCAGTATCCATTAAACTTATACTCTTAAAAGATGTGGACGTAGAGCTACCCTGTTTTTGAAAGGCAACCACTTTTTCTTTTTTAATTACACCATCCACTTCTAAAGGCTTTTTAAGATTGGTTGCGAAAGCTACTGGGCTACCTAAGCCCACTTTTCCCTGATTAAAGATTACACCACTACTCACTCTGTTAAAAGTTTGCTGTCCTTTAATAATTCCCTTATCGTTAGGTGCCTGTACCGTAAAATCACCAACCATTCTCAGGTTAGTAAGTATTTTAACCTTCGCAGAATTTCCTTTAAACATATCACTTCCTTCTTCTGCAAACATAAAATAGAAATTTACGTTTGCTATAATGGCGTCGTCTAATTGACTGCTCAGTTTGGCAGGCATCATATTATCATCAAACATGCTTTTTTTCACCTTTCCGTTAGCCTTCATTCCTCTGAAGTACTGGGAATGCCCGGCCGGTATACTAACTAATAATCCTGGAATTCCAGAGTCTCCTACGAAAGGACCGCTTGCCCGTTCCCAATCCTCATAAGCTGAGATTTTCCCTGCCACATCTGGCGAGATAATCTCCAGCCCCCCCTTTTTCAAATCAGCAACAAACTCATTATAAAGTTGATTGGCTTTCTGTTGGATATCATTACCATCAATGCCACCAAGACCAACTGCGGCTCTTGCGGTAGCGTTACTTGTTTGACCACCACCCAACATACTGCCACCTTGTTTAAAATCTATGGCTTCTTTATAAACTTCGAGATATACATTAAAACTGGCTATATAAACTTTTTTGGGCGCCTTTTGAAGTTTCCCTTTCCCCATTTCGGAAGTTTTCACATCAAACTCTCCCAAAGTTTGCGATTGAGAAGTAAACACTGATATACAAATCAGTAGGGTAAGTATTATTAGTCTTTTCATAATTTCTTGTTTTTAAATGATAATGGTTCAATTATTTGTTGATTAATTGTTTAAATTTTGATTATAAAGCCAGTAAGCGTATCAGTAGCTGGATTTTTAGGGTCATTTGCTGTTCGGTTTTTCATGGTAATTGATTTAAGCTCGATATCTACTTTAGTAGCGTCTTCGGCATTTACGGTAACCACAACGGTTCCGGCTGTACCATCCCAACTGGTATAATTGTACTGTACCGATTCGATGATAAATTCTTTAGCACTAGGTTTTTCTGCTACTAGGCGGTAGGTACCTGGTATTGGTTTTTCACCAAATGTGAGTGTTATGGTAGGTCGGTATGTTTCGCCATTACATTTGTCGGTACCTAAATGAATAAGTTCTGGCAATACATGTTGTTGATTGGCATACCCATCAGTAATTCCGCAGTCCTTTTTAGTAGAAGCAAACTTAAAAGTGGTGAATTTAGATTTTTCTTTCGGATTTGTGCCTTCTTCCTCCTTCGGGGCGCTGTCGTCTTTTTTATCGCAAGAAACTGTTAAAACCGAAAACATCATCAGTATAATTGTTGGTATTAAAATCAGCTTTTTCATCATTGTTTTTTTTGAATAAATAAATAAATAAATAAACCCCGAGGTAGAACCTCGAGGAATTCTTTAGATTAAACTTAAAATGAATTTAGTTGTTAATTCAAAGAGAGTTTATAGATACCTGTACTGTCTGCGCTTCCTGAAATATGCGCATACATATTACCATTCTTATCTGCATAGAAATAATTTTTTCCGTTAAGACCAATAACATTGTAGAATTTCAATGCCCCAGCTGCGCTAAAGCTTTCGATGATGAATGCCCCCTTTTTATCCCAGCTTGTTTGTGCAGTATTTAACCTTCCAATGGTATAAGTCTTTTTATTCTGAAAAGTAGGATCGCTGGTAATTGCTTCGCCTGCAACGCCATATTTATTTGTGCCTCCTATAGTTTGTGAGATCATTGCAAAGCCCGTTGGTTCGGCGAAATTTGTTTTCGTACCCAAGCCAGATGTTGTTGAATAGTCGTAATAATATTTCTCCCCTATTCCTGTTAGTACAATACGAACGGTGGTTGCATTAACTTCAATTAATTGCGTAAAAGCCTCTAGTGCTATAGGCAAAGTATAAATTACTGTACGAACACTTAAATCGGCAGAGAACTTGCACAGCTCTCTACCGCTTTCATCGAATGCAATGATCTCGCCGTTGCCCATCACCTGGAATGGCGCATTTAAAGCAAAAGTAGGATATAGTCCAGGAATGGAAACACCAACGAAACGGTTTCCTGCCAGCTTAGCTGTTTTGGCAACAGGGTCAATAACGAAAATATTACTACCCGTAGCAGGCTCTGTCCCTATAAAGGTAACCGATACGTAAAGCTTTCCATTTGCATCCACATCCATAGCAGAAAGGTCTGAGCTAAGGCTACCAGAGATAGTTTTGAAGGAAGAGTTAGCAATTACGGTAGAAACTGCATTTGTAGCCAAATCGATTTTTATAATTTGGTCTTTGGTACCTGCATAAATAACATTTCTTTCCTCATCAACGGTCATGCACTTGATCTCCCCGTAAGCACCACTAGATTTCACAAGGTTAGTTATTGTTACAGAACCGTCGATAATCGTAAAGCCAGTGGTTGTTCCCGTTCCACCTCCACTGCTACTTATTGTAAAATTAGGTCCCTTTACTGGCGCCTTTGTTTTACGAGCTACAGTAATTACACCAGTAACAGCATCTAACGGAACTTTCACCGTCAGCGTAGTTGCGGTTGTCGCAGTAATCTCCGCAACTTTACCATTAAATTTCACTTCAAAATCGGTCGCTGTTGTGCCGAAATGTTTTCCTGTAATAACAAGCACATCACCCGCTTTACCAGATGTGGTACTTAGCGAAGTGACTTCGGGTTCGTAATAATACATTGCACTGGTTGCAGTGGCTGTGCCCACTTTTACTTCAATGGTTCCGTGTGTGGCGTCAGCTGGGGCAGTTATTTTAAGTTGGGTAGCAGTTGCCGCTGTTACGGTAGCCACTTTCCCGCCTAGGGTAACGGTATTCGCCGCTACTGTAGCACCGAAATTTGTTCCGCTAATGATGATTTCTGTTCCGGCTTTGCCATAATCCGGGCTGATGCTGGTTATCGTAACCGCACCGGGCGGCGTAATAGGATCTGGTTTGGAATCATCTTTTTTGGAGCAGGACGACACAAAAATTGCTAAGAGCAGGATTACTATCTTGAATAGTTTAGATTTCATAATTGTTTTTTACTTAAACTCGAATGGTTTCTATTGTTGATTAATCAAACAATAATGCAAACGTAACGAGGTAAAGGCATAAAAAAGGCTCATCTTATCGGATGAGCCAACAAAAAACAAAAAAATATGGTTTAATTAATTCCCTGCTAAGGAAGATGTTATCTCACTATTCTGGTATTGAGAGGGAGTCATTCCCGCATGCTTTTTAAAAGCTCGTTGAAAGGTAGCCTTTGAATTAAAGCCACACATATAAGCCAACTCTTCAAGTTTGATATGTGCAAAAGCAGGATCTTTAAGCATTATCTTAAAGGCTTCAACGCGATAAAAATTTACGTAATCAAAAAAGTTCTTTTTGAACTTTTGATTAATTATCTGTGAAATATAATGCGTAGGAATATCACTTTTTGCTGAAAGCGTATTTAGGTTTAATTCAGGATCAAGGTGCCAATGCTTTCCTTCAAAACCTTCTTTCAATAATGCTGCATATCCATCCATTTGCGTTGATGACAGTGCAGATTTTAAATATTTATTTGATTCAGATTCTTCTATGTACAGATTAAGGGGCTCATACAGGTCTTTATAAACCTTATAGTCTTTCTCCGAAAATAGCATCCCATAATTATAACTCTTATAGATAATATAGAAATACATTGTGTTACCTAAAATTGGAACCCAAACTAAATCGACATACAGTACAGGGGTAAATGAGTAAGCAATAGCTAGAACGATAATTTCAATAATCATTACCCAAATAAATTCTCGTATGTAATTTATTTTTAAAGTTTCGAGATTAGTAAAAATATCTTTAGAAATCTTTATTCTTTTATGAACCAAATGCGCTGACACCAAAATGTATATAAACACGATTAAGGTTGCCCCTCCTGATGCAATAACCATTGCAAAAGTCATTTCCCCACCCAAAAGAAAACCCTCAACGAATTTATGTTGACTTATTTCTCCAGAAACTGCATAGTTAATCCATAACAGAAGCACCAAAATACAAGGAAGCAAATGAAGAAGTTGTTTTCTGTTACCCTTAAAGGGTATTCCCATCATTTCCTTACAATAAAGCAAATAGATTGGCCCAAAGAAACTAAAAATGGCTTGCGACAAGAATAAAGAGAATGGAAAACAAAAAACACCTTTTGTATAAAATAGATAATTCGCCATTACAGGAAATGCTGGAAGTAAGATCAGCCAAGCAAGCATCTTGTTAGCCAAAGAATTGTTTCTTCTAAAAAAGAACAATAAAAAAAGCAACAATTTATTAGTAATCGTAAATACATGCAAAAAACCAATTAAATCCATAGCAATAGAGAGCGACAATTACATTATGCACTGCAAAGTAATATTTTTCTATAAATAAATTACCCCAACTGTACTTACAGTTTCCCAATACTTTTTTTTATGCAGACTATGAAAGTTCTCATGTGCTACACAAACAGTTTGCTTAAATCGAGTAAACACAGCTTCTACTTCAAAAAAGAAACACCCCCTTTTGCTGCAGATTATAAGCTCATTACACTCCTTGTATCTAGAAACAAAAAGCCACAACGAAAAGTATTTTAAAACCCAACTCCCCAGGCCGTAACCACCAAATTTCTATTGCCACCGAAATCCCTATGCTCACACAGATAAATTCCCTGCCAAGTTCCTAAGGTCAATTTCCCATTACGAACAGGGATTGTTACAGAACTGCCGAGTAAAGCACTTTTTAAATGTGCTGGCATATCGTCAGGCCCTTCATAATCATGCTTATAATCTGGGTCATTTTCCTTTACTGTTTTATTAAAAAACATTTCAAAATCTTGCCGAACCGTTGGGTCAGCATTTTCATTGATGCATAAAGATGCTGAGGTATGTTGAATAAAAACCTGCAACATTCCTACTTTAATTTCTAAAATTTGGGGCAAACAAGCTTCAATCCTTCCGGTTATAATATGAAAACCTCGGCGTTTTTGCTCTAATCTTAATAATTCCTGAAAAAACTTCATCCAATTAAAGGTTTACGTTTTGAATCAGCAGCGCACTTAAATCTTCCTCTACTCCACTAAAGACATTCATATCAACTTTGTGTTTGATGCCATCAATTCTGGCGTTATCCGCATGTTGCCAAAAATCCCAATGTGTTTGCTTGTTCAATTTTAGCTTTGGCTGATAATAATGCGCAATCCATAAAGGATAATCATCAAACTCGCCTTTTAAATGATCTTTATAGAACTGATAACCTGTATATATAATTGGTTTAACCTTGGTTTTTTGCTCTACCTCGTTTAAAAAATCCTGAATATTAGGAATCAGTTCATTTCTACTTAAGCCGGAATCCTCTTCAATATCGATTACTGGAGGTAAATCACCTGCCTCCATTTTTACAGTTTGTAAGAAAAAACGGGCCTGCCACAAACCAGACTTATTGGGCTTAAAATAATGGTACGCACCACGAATTACCCCTGCATTTTTCGTCTCTCGCCAGTTCCGCTGAAAGTACGAATCTACCAAGGTAATCCCTTCGGTAGCTTTAATAAATGCAAAAGAAACTTTGATTCCGTTATAATCTACTTTAGCAACTTTTTCCCAATCAATTTTACCTTGGTAATAAGAAACATCGATACCGTGGAGGTAATATTTACGAGGAATCCGAATTCCAAATTGCTCGTAATGTGGGTATTCATCAAAAACAAATAAATCCCTAAACCACCTGCTTGTAGACACCGCAGTTTTAAGAACTCTCCCATAGTAAAATGGAGATAAAACCAGTGCTACTATTAGAATAATGACAAACTTAATTTTTACGGAACTGCCTTTCTTTGGTTTTGGCTTCCGGGGCGCATAAGTTCTTTTCTTTACAGCTACTTTCTTCGGTACAACTTTTTTTTGAGGAGGCATTTAAAAAATCTATCTATAAACACAAAAACCAACAGGTAAAAAACAATACTTTTTACATTACAAATTTTTTGTGCAGATATTCGTAAAAACGAGCAACTGTTATTTGCTTACTTTCCCAATCGTTTTTAAGTGAATAGTTCTTTTGAAGAAAATTATCTGCTGCTTCAAAACTCTCAAATCTGTTCACAATCTCTATAGCCTCGCTATAAGCCAAGTTATAACCATTAAAAAGTTCTTTTATAAAAACCATTTTATCGTTAATGCTTATCGCCGTCTTCAGATCGTCGAGCTTTTTTGTTTGGCGTTGCTGCCCGTTGCCTTGGTTTAGCTTTGCAGATAGCATCTCATTTAAAGTTAAAGGTCTGTCTTCTTTAACCAGAGAAGGAGCGCTAACGTTTGTGGGTGCTGATGCTTGTTGATCAAAAGCGCTTGGTTGCTTTTGTGCAGATGATGCCACAGGCTCTTGCTCTCTCTCAACTAATTTCTGTTCCTTTATAGGCTCACCTTTTTCTTCCTCTTTTACTGGTATTTCAACATCTTTATCGATAACATTGGTCAGTATATCATTAGAATTAGCAGTGCTTACTGTTTCCTCTTGTTTAACCATCAAAAATGGTTCAATATCTTCTTCTAAATCATTACCTGTAAATTGGTTTTCAGTATCATCTAAAACGATAAACTCTTCTGGCGTTGCCATTGGCGCCCTTGACTTTTCTTCCAACAAACGACGTTCATCGTTATTCAATGGTCTATCAAAAACTTCTTCAACGGCTATTTTTTTCTCAAAATCGAACACCATCTCTGTAGGTTCGTCATCAAAAGAAAAACTAAATTTCCTTTCCTTCTCTTCCTCTACCGGAATTTCCACTGGTTTCTGCGCTATTTCGGGCTCTGGCGCTCGAATTATGGGTGGTTGCCGTTCTGATATTGGCTGACTATGCGCTTCAATTTCAAATCTTTGATCGTTAAGTTTTTTTAAAATCTCTATATGATCAATCAAAAAATCAGCATTAGCGGTAAAAAGCTCTAGCTCTAACAAATTGATTTTATTGGTACTAGCTAAATATTGTTGCTGTTCGCCTAATTCTTCTATAATATTTCCGATTTTTTTTAAAATCTGTGACTTATTCATCATGATACTAGAAACGTATTTTTTGGGTATTTATGTTGGTAAAACGCTATCAAAAATAACATATAATTCTGATATTAGCCGAAACGTTTACAGCAATTGGGTCAATTATGTTTAATGACGATAGGTTTAAAAGGAAATTTGATTTGGGTGGAAGTATTGAGATAATCTGTGGGTCAATGTTTTCTGGAAAAACTGAAGAGCTAATTAGACGGTTAAAAAGAGCCCAAATTGCAAAACTTCAGGTAGAGATTTTTAAACCCAAAACAGATACACGTTATGATGAAACAGCCGTAGTTTCTCATGATTTAAATTCTATTGCTTCAACCCCTGTTGATCATTCATCAGCGATATTACTTTACGGTAGCAACACACAAATCGTAGGGATAGACGAAGCACAGTTTTTTGACGATGAATTGCCAGATGTTTGTGTGAAATTGGCAAATAAAGGTGTCCGTGTAATTATAGCAGGATTAGATATGGACTTTGAAGGAAAACCTTTTGGGCCCATCCCAGCATTAATGGCCATTGCAGAAGAGGTAACCAAAGTACATGCGGTATGCGTTAGGTGTGGTGGCTCTGCATTGTTCAGTTATCGATTAACCGAAAATAAAAGTCAGTTTTTATTGGGAGAAAAAGAAAACTATGAACCTAGGTGTAGGCTGTGTTTCAACCTCGATTAAAGCTATTCCACCACAATCATTTTATGCACCTTTTGTTGTCCTTTAAAAGTACACCTATAAAAATAAACACCTGTTTTTAAACCACTTAAATCTATAGAAGTCGTATAAACTCCTTGTTTCAAATCCTTAGCTAACACATCTTTCACCTTTCTACCTAAATAATCAAAAACCTCTAAACTTGTAAAACCGTTATCTGGAATATTTAGATCAACGCTGCTTAGTTTTTTCGCGGGGTTTGGATAGTTCTGAGACATTTTGAATTCGCTCTCCACAACTTTTAAGCTTTTTGTATATTTCTCGCTGGCGGCCATCGCCGATTTCTGTATATCTGCTAAATCGTCTCCAACAATTACGGCAAATGCTATTTTTACACTTTTGCCTGGCGCAATAATATAAGGTCCGGCGCCAATCACACACATGATATCCAAACCATCACCAGTGCCTAAGTTCGTTGCTTTTATACCGCTTGATAAGGTATGGTATTTTTCGGTTGTAGAAAAATTCCCATCGTATAAGGGATCACTCCCTAACTGATAAGATAGCGGGTAAAATAGAGGTTTCACATTTGTACTCAGTACTTGAATGCCAGCATAAGGTGTTAAAGGAGTACTTGCATATGCATAACTAAGACGTTTTTCTTCATCGTAGGCTAAAAAATTCTTTGAACTTTCATCAATATCCCAATCAGCAAACAAACCTATATACACATTATTCAAAGGCAGGTTAGTGGTGTTGGTGACTTCATATTCTACCACCACAAACTTGTCGTCTGGTGCATTTTTGTAAGCAATCTGCTTGTGATTTACTAACAAACCAATTGGTGAAACACTCTTGCTGTCGTTAAAAGTGGAAATCCCTTCATAAGCCACCATAGCATCTTGAACGCGAGCTACACCTTTTACCTTAAAAAAATCTTCGTCGGTTTCTCCATTTGCAGATCTGGCATTATTTGATACTTGCGTAGGTGAAACGCCAATCATCAATGCACCTTCATAAAGCATGGAAAAATCTTTATAAAGCACCCCTAGCCCATCATGTGCATTAGCTCCACTATAGCCTATACGCCCATTACTGGAGATGGTGGTATACAGCTGGTTAACCGTAATATTTTGATAATCAAGATTTACCGTACTTGTAAAAAATTCCTTGGCGTTATAATTTGACAAGGGATTACTATAATTAAGTTTGAATAAAATATTGGTGTTTTCGGGGGTATTTGCATTTACCACCACCTTAAAAGGTCCAACACTCTTGGTTTCTAAGGCATTAAACGCTCCAACATTTTTCAGTCCCGTAACAATTTTAATATTTGGATTATCAGTGCTCAAGCTAACTTCTAAGTTATTTGTAGCCAATAATATATTTTTCAGTTCAAAATAGTAACTCACCGTATCTCCCGCTGACAAAGCACCACTGGAACCATCATCAATAGTAATTTTCTGATATCTAATGGATGGACTTGAACTGGCACTAACAGCTTTAAAAACATTCAGTCTTCCACTACCTAACTGATTAGTGTACAGCTCATTTCCGACTTTATTGATATATATATCATCTGCGGTAATACGTAAAATCTCACCCGCTTGCAATCCGGTTAACAAAGGATTTTTCGCCAACACCAATGCCGCTGCACTAGAAACAATTGGCGCAGCCATAGATGTTCCACTTTTATAACCATAGTTATTGCCATTGGTTGTACTATAAATACCCGTACCGGGGGCCGCAATTGCTACATGGTAACCAAAACTAGATGAGCTAGCTTTTACATCATCACTCGTTACATTGGCTACGGCAAATGCACCGGAATATGCAGCCGGATAAATAGGCTCGTTAGTTTTACTGTTACCTGCTGCTGCAACCACCAAGCAACCTTTGCTCACTACATAATTAACTACATCCTGCCCATATGCACCTCCTCCGGGTCCACCCCAAGAACAATTGATAATTTTAGCACCATGATTTGCGGCATAAATAATACCTTCATAACCTTTATATATGGCTCTGGAGTTATCATCAGCCCCAACCTTTATAATCATTAGTTTGGCATTTTCGGCAATACTAGCTATGCCAAGTCCGTTATTAGAAACAGCAGATGCCAATCCGCTAACATGTACACCATGATCCAGAGAATCGGCGGGTATATCTGGGTTATTATCTGCTACAATTTTACTTGCTGTAGCTCCTACAAAATCCCAACCCATATAATTGTCAATATAGCCGTCGCCATCGTCGTCAATACCATTAACTGGATCACTTGAGTTTAAGTAAATATTGCCCGCCAAATCCGCATGCTGTAAATCAGAGCCTGAGTCTACAATAGCAATAACTACTTTATTTGCATTCGGCTGGATAGTCCAAGCCTCGGGAGCTTTAACTTGATCGAGGTAACTCTGCTTGCCATCCAAAAAATCTGGATCGTTAGGGGTATCGAAAGTATAATAAACAAAACTAGGTTCTACATATTCAACCGAAGCATCTTTCTGTAGTTCGTCTACCACTTTTTCAATAGGCAATGAACTGTTATATTTAACTTGGTAAATTCTGTTTAGTCCAGCATTGTCGATACTTTTTTGCTCAGCAAGGGTTTGCAAAGTAGCCCCTTTAAATTGATAAATAGGGTTTATTGAAGTTATTGTAACAGCAGTGGTGCCGTTAAACTGCCTACTACCCACGCTAAGTGTGGATTTACCTAGGCTTACATTTTTGAATTTAACAATTAAGGTACTGGGTAAATAATCTGCAGATGTTAAACCTGCTGGTAAATGGTATTTTTTTAAAGGTTTGGGTTCGAAGATCGGCTTAAACGAAGGTAAAATCACCATTACGAGCACAACCAATACGGAGACTATCTTACCCATTTATAAGTTAAAAAGATTTCTAAATTAATAATTTAACTTAAGTAACGGAAAATAATTTCACTAGAATTCATACGTTCTACCTATCTCTACAAAAAAGAGAAAAAGTAGTTTTTAAAATAATTAAAAAACAATAAACATCTTTATAATTTTTAATAAATACATGACAGTTTCATGACAAGACAAATCATACTTAGTGTTACCTTTACACCAAGCAATTAGAGGAATACCTCATTGCTTTATTAAAGTTCCTATCGTTTAATTTAGGTTTATAATTGGTTAGTTTAAGCTCCATTCTCCCCGTTTGGAGCTTAACTGTTTTTAAGCCAATTGGTTACGATTCTTAATGAACTATCTCTCTTAAATACAAAACATAGCATTTACGGTCAAATAAAGCGCATTAAAGTGTCGATTTTCAAAAATTGATGCCAAATTGATACTAACTTTCATCAAATACTGACAGCTATAACTACATACTCAAATCCGTTCCAACAAAAAAAGCCACCAAAAAGGTGGCTTCTAAATATTATCAATAAATAACGATTATTTACCAGCTGCTTTAGCATGATCTGCTAAAAACTGCGCTAAACCGCTATCAGTTAATGGATGCTTCAACAATCCCAAGATAGAGCTTAATGGACCAGTCATCACATCAGCGCCTATTTTAGCACATTCTACAATATGAACAGAGTTACGGATAGAAGCTGCTAAGATCTGAGTTTCATAACCATAGTTATCAAAAATCAAACGGATATCTTCGATAAGTCCAAAGCTATCAGCACCTATATCATCTAAACGACCTAAAAATGGAGAAACATATGTTGCACCTGCCTTAGCGGCTAACAATGCTTGACCAGCAGAAAAAATCAAAGTACAATTTGTTCTAATTCCTTTATCGCTAAAGTACTTCAAAGCCTTAATCCCGTCTTTAACCATCGGAATTTTAACAACAATTTTATCATCAAGTGCAGCTAAAGCTTCACCTTCTTTAACCATTCCTTCAAAATCTGTAGAAATAACTTCTGCACTTACGTTATCATCAACAATTGCACAAATATCTCTGTAATGTTGCAATACGTTTTTGTCTCCAGTAATGCCTTCTTTAGCCATTAAACTTGGATTGGTAGTTACACCGTCCAACACACCTAAATCTTGGGCTTCTTTAATCTGAGCTAAGTTTGCGGTATCAATAAAAAATTTCATATTATTTTAGTTTTTCTTTTTAATAATTAAATCGACAGCTGGTATAAAACCAAAAAATCGATTCAATCTTCAAATATATCAAGTTCTTTGTTAAAACCGACCTAATATTTTGAATTTAGACATGAATCACACATTTGTTCAACAAAACAACTCGGTTGATAAACAAGAAAATTTTAATGAGAAAACCTACTGGAAATTGGAGAGAAAAAAAATGGGCTAGTCGTTTCTATCGCACCGCTACAACTTCTTACCCTTGCTGCGTTCCCACCCTGGGGGAGTTCAGAAGGAGCTGGTCGTAGATGACTAACCCGGCGCAAAGGTATCAATTTTTAACAGATTCTAAAAAACCAAATGTCTTTATATCTTAACCTGTTGATAATCAAAAAATAAATTTATTTTTTCTTCTTTTTCTTGAACTTTTTCTCGGCTGCCTCGTTATCCGCAATCAAAGATTTCCAATCATTTAAGTGACCTTCAGAAACAGCCAAAGTTTCCTCGTATTCGGTTTTCTTAATGCTCATTACCTTAATAGGTTGCGTCAAATAAGTTTCAATCTCTGCTAAAATTGGTTTTTCCTCCTCACTACAAAAAGAAACCGCATTTCCTCTATTGTTTCCTCTACCGGTACGCCCTACCCTGTGCACATAATTCTCGGCAACATCTGGCAAATCATAATTCACCACATACTCCACCCCTTTTACATCTAAGCCGCGGGCGCTTACGTCTGTTGCAATTAAAATCTTTATTTTCCCCTCTCTAAAATCCTGTAGTACTTTAAAGCGTTCTTCTTGTTCCTTATCCCCATGTAATGTTGTGGTAACAATGTTTACGCGTTCCATGGCTTTAAAAACCCGCTCTGCCCGTACTTTTGTTCTCACAAAAACTAAAATCTTTTTATCCTGATTCTCTTTGATAACCCGCTCTAAAAAGAAACGCTTATCATCCATTTCAACATAAGCCACCGCATGGTCTACATTTTTAGAAACTGGGTCTTTTGGCGAAATCTGAATCCTAACTGGTTTGTTTACTAAAGCGTAAGCTAAATCTTTGATGTTTTCATCAATCGTTGCCGAAAAAAACATGGTCTGTCGGCGACGTGGTAAAAACTGAAGCAGATGTTTAATATCATCGTAAAAACCTCTATTCAACATATGGTCAGCCTCGTCAAGCACCAAAAAGTCAATCTTTTTCAAGTTCAAATGCCCTTTATGCACCAAATCAGAAATTCTACCAGGAGTAGCAATCAACACATCAACCCCTTTGCGCAGTTTTTCTATCTGTGGATCAATATCAACCCCGCCTATCAAAGAAATAGTTTCCACGTCCGTATATTGTCCAAGTTCATTAAAAACCTGTTCAATCTGTATCGCCAGCTCACGCGTTGGCACCATTACCACAGCTTTTACATTTTGCTCTGGCTCTCGGCGTTTGTTATAATGCAGCATACTAATCAGCGGAATTGCAAAAGCAGCAGTTTTCCCCGTACCAGTTTGTGCTATGGCTAAAATATCCTGCCCCGAAAGAATCTGTGGAATAGATTTAAACTGAATATCAGTCGGTTTTTTAAAACCTAAGTCGTCTAAACTTTTCTTTAATTCGGGAACAATGTGGTATTTACTAAATTTCATCGGGTGCAAATATAAGCATTGAATCAAGCTTTAATTTATTATTTAGTGCAAAGGATATTTGAAGACGCTAATCCTGCTATCCGTTCATACGCCCGCAGGCCTTAGCCACAAGCCGGTATCCACTACTATCAGGGCTAAAAAACATCCCTAAATATCCAACTTCAACCGCGAATCAAAATTGAAAGCAGTAATATCCAGAACTTTTATTTTAGAAAAATCCGGATGGGCCGGATTCAACAGATAATTATATTCTCTATCGACAATTGCCGACGGAACTTTTAAAATCATCGAACTCGTTTCCGAAAGCCATTTATTCCCCAGTTTCTGCGTGATCGGATAATGCAGAACCTTAAACCATTCCGCATTTAACCTTTGTAATCCCGACAGTTTAATTTCTTCTACCACTAAATCCTCCGGAAACTCAATCATCGCCATAGAAAATTTACCAGAATTTAAAGCAGAACCACTTTTATGCGCCAAAACTTCTAAACAAGCCAGTGAAGCTGAACCGGCAGTATAAATCATCCGCTCATTTTCACTATTCCACCTACCCGCAAAACCGGGCGCAAATAATAAAGAAGCAAATTTTGTTTGAGTGATTCTGTAAACTAACATTTTTGGAGACAAAAACTTAAAGCCGAAAGCTTAAAGCAAGGAATAGTTAGCTGAACACAATATAAGTCTTTTGACTTTTTACTTTGTACTTCCAACTTTACTTTAAGCCAAAATACCGTGATCAATACGATTTAGCTCATTCATAACTATATTGATACCAGTGATAGAGTCTAATAAATCATTTGGTTTTGCATCAATACCTATATTATGTTGTGGCAACCAATTTTTAAACTCATCTACAGAACCAAAAGTATCTATACCTTTATCATATAGCTCTAATAAAAACAGAACATGCTCACTTAAACTAGTACTTAACTCTTTTGGGTTACTTAAATGCTTACGTAGGGTTGGCTCTGTTAAATCTAAGTTTTTGGCCATATCAAAGCGAGTAGTACCACTTATCTGGAGCAGATCATTTAATGATTTTGAAGACAAACCACCTTTAATTACTTGTAACCTATTGATTGGAGACTCAAAATAGGTTTGATAAGGCGCAAGCGCTTCTGCAACCATAGATAGCCTGCGATCATCATCGTCCAAAATCTCGTAGTTTTTCATACCCAAATGTAATAATTTTCTTTTTGATTTGAAAATATTTTCATTTTTTTTTTAAGAAAAAATCTAAAACTTAGATTCTTTCGTTACTAAATCGATGAAAATAATATTTATCCTAATCATAATTTCCGCAATTAATTTAACGCTTTTTGCACAAAGCGATCAAGAAGCTAATCAACAATTTATCGAACGCTATAAAGAAAACAGCGAACTTTCTTACACCTCTCCGTTTTCAGAAATCGGTGCGCCGTCTAAATATCTTTTATCCGGAAAACTAACCACTACCTACATGATATTAGGTGCAAGAACTTTGCCAGTCGCTTTTGCTTTAATACCCGACTTTACTGTTCGGGTTAGAAATGAAAATTCTGCGGGAGTTAGAACACCAAGCTTTAAACTAGGAGGAACCGCATTTATCCGTTTAAATAGCGACGAACAGAATTACAAATACGCCGAATTAACCTTTACCCATCACTCAAACGGACAGGATGCCAGCGCAATAAATCCCGATGGAACCATAAATACTTACAATGGTAATTTCAGCACCAACTACCTAACATCCAGCTATCGCTTCGGGAAATTTGAGGATCATCAAAATGGAGAGAGTTATAACTCCTACAACCATAAATTGGGATTAGAATGGCATAAATGGTTTTCTTACGAAAAAGCACTAGAGGGCGAATATGGCTTCACAAGATTATTATATGATTTCTCTTTTAGGAAATATGCTTTTTACAACAATGAAAAAAGCGATAGATGGGAAAAAACCAGTTCGGGAAGTAGTGCAAGAAAGAGTTTGGAAAAAGAGTTTTTACGATTGAACGCCCAATTCTCTTACGCCGTAAACAAGATAAACAACAGCACAATTACCGACATCCAAAAAAGGCTAAATGTGGAACTTACCGCAAATTACAGCTTACCTTTTATGCATAATGTATTTCTAATGGCTACCGCAGGCTATTACGGCGAAGATCCCTACAATATTTATTTCGGCGATCATTATCCTTTTGTAAGGTTTGGGATTTCCACAGGCTTTATTAAATACAAGATAACTAACTAACTAACTAACTAACTAACTAACTAACTAACTAACTAACTAACTAAAAACTAATGTATAGAACTTACTCCGCCAGAAACGATAAACTTCATAGCTTGGGCAGATGTCATTTTTAAAGGTTTCACCTGCTCTGCTTTTACAATAAGTACTTGCCCAGCAAAAGAATACGACCACGGAAAATAAACCGCAACATCCCCTTTTAAACCTATAACAGTTAAATCTTTCTGGGTTAAAAACCCTATTCTTTTAAAACCATGGCTATCTTCCACCAATACAGGTTCGTTCAGCTTTTTATCATCCCCAACAAATGCCTCGGTTAAATCTTTAATAGATGAATAAATAAACTTAAAAATCGGAAGTTTGTTTAGCCATTTACTAAACCAATTATAAATAGGTTCGGTAATCAAATAAGTTGCTACAAAACCTGCAACTAAGATTACCAAAATTACAGAGAGCAACCCTAAACCTGGTATGTACAATGGTTTCCCAGTTGTAGGGTCCACAAAAATCCATTCACTTAAATTAAGTGCATCGTCCACAGAAGAAAACGCCCAAAACAAAAGAAAAAATGCAGCTCCCAAAGGTAGAACCACCAATAAACCTTTTATAAAATACCTTAATAAGGCTCTAAAAATCCGTTTCATAATTATTCGTAAAAGTACACCCTTTTTACACGTTGCGAAATGTTGGTGACCACTTCGTAAGGAATAGTATTCAATTGCTTGGCAAGTTCGTAAACAGTTAATCCACCCCCAAAAACAACTGCTTCATCTCCTTCGCTTACATCAATGCCTGTAATATCCAGCATGGTCATATCCATACATATGTTTCCGATGGTTGGAACCAACTGATTATTCACCAACATAGTACCTTTTCCATTACCCAAAGCTCTGGGGTAACCATCGGCATAACCGATTTTCACCGTTGCTGTTTTACCATCATGAGCCATTATACCACTCCTTCCGTAGCCAACCGTTTCTCCTTTTTTCAAAGTTTTAATTTGCGATATTGTAGTTTTCAAACTCGCTACGTTCGTCAACAATGGTTTTTCTTCCTCCACACTTTCAATTCCGTAAAGGCCAATACCTAACCTTACCATATCAAACTGCGCTTCTGGCCATTTACTAATACCCGATGTATTCGAAATATGGCGCAAAAAAGTATAGGAAAGGCAATCTTCCAAAATCTTCGTCATCGCTTCAAAATCAGCAATCTGCTGTAGCGTAAAATCACGATGTAGATCACTGTCGCTAGCAACCAAATGCGAGAAAACAGACTTTACTTTTAAAACGGCTTGTGCATTAAGCATAGTCGCCAGTTCATTGACCGTTTCCTTTTCAAATCCCAACCGGTGCATCCCAGTATCTAATTTGATGTGTACAGGGTAGTTATTTACTTTTTTATCACTTAAAAAAGTAGCAAAAGCCTGCAAAACTCTCAGCGAATATAATTCAGGCTCTAAATTGTAATCAAAAATTGCTTCGAAGGAGGAAACCTCAGGGCTCAACACCATTATTGGAATATTTATACCTGCCTGCCTCAAAGCAACTCCTTCATCAGCGTAAGCTACGGCCAAATAATCTACACGGTGATGCTGCAATAAGTTGGCAATCTCATCGCTCCCACTTCCATAAGCAAAAGCCTTAACCATTGCCATCAATTTTACACCAGGTTTCAGCTTCGCCTTATAGTGTTTTAGGTTATGGACTATAGCGTTTAAATTAATCTCCAAAACCGTGTCATGCACTTTTTGTGTTAACATTTTACTAATTCTTTCGAACTCAAAATCCCGAGCACCTTTTAGTAATATGGTTTCATTTTTAAAATCCTCACTATTAAACTGCGCTATAAACTCGTGTGTACTGTTGTAAAACAAGCTCCCCGCTGGAAATAGATTGCCATACAAACTAAGCTCTGGGCCAATACCTATAAACCTGTTTACACCTTTATTTTCGAGAAGATTTGCAACATCTTGATAAAGTTCTTTAGCAGATTTACCAGACTGATAAATATCTGACAGGATAAGTGTTTTTTTGGGATGCTGGTTCTGCTGGTTCAGAAAATCTATTGCAATATCTAAAGAAGAAAAATCGGAATTATAAGAATCATCAATCACGGCTGACTGATTAATCCCATTTTTAAGTTCTAAACGCATTTTAACAGGTAAAAGTTTTTCCATTCTCTTGGCAATAACTTCCTGTTCTATCCCTAAATAAAGCAAGGTAGCCCAGCATATTATCGCATTCTCTACGGACACTTGGTTGCTAAATGGAATTATAATTTCAATATTATTTTGTTGATAGATGGCAGAAATGGTTGCTTTGGCGCCATCACGTATAATTTCATTAACCTTTAAATCTGCATCTTGTGCTATACTCCAAGTAAATACTATTTTATCTTTTGGAAGCGTTAATACGTATTGGCTATTGCTAATTACAACTTTTGCATGGTCGAAAAGAGATAGCTTTTCCTGCAATTTCTGCGTTCTACTTTCAAAACCTTCATCATGTGCTGTAGCTATATTGGTCAAAATCCCGATATCGGGCCTAATTACCCGCTCCAAATTTTTCATTTCGTCAACAACAGAAATACCTGCTTCAAAAATTCCCAAATTATAATCATCGCTCATGTGCCAAACCGACAGTGGTACGCCAATCTGCGAGTTATAGCTTTTAGGACTTCTTACAATATCATAATCTGGAGCCAAAAGCTGATAAAGCCATTCTTTAACAATTGTTTTTCCGTTACTTCCTGTAATACCTATAACAGGATAGTCGAATTTTTCTCGGTGCACCGCAACAATTTGCTGCATTGCGGCGGTAGCATCTTTTACCCAAATAAAATTAGCGTTGGTATAGGTCTCGGTATTAAAATCTAGATCGGTTAAAATAAAACTATTTACACCTAGTTTATAAAGGGCATTAATATATTGATGTGCGTCTTTTGTGCCTTTTAATGTAAAAAAAACAGAGTTCCTTGCGTCGGTTATTTTCCTACTATCGGTTAGCAAGTGTTGAATAATTTGCTGCGGATTGTTAAGTAAGGACTTAAAACCCACTATTTCTGATAGTTCTTTGGCTGTAAAAGAAAACTGCGACATATTTCGCAAAGTTGATGATTATTCGCGAATATCACTAATTTTATCATTCATGGAAGAAAAGAAACAAGAGTCTATTAGCTATCAATCTGCGCTAAAAAAAGCTGAAGCTTATTGCGCTTACCAAGAAAGGAGCCAGTACGAGGTTCGTGGAAAACTGATTTCATTAGGAGCGAGAGGTTTGGAGTTAGAAAATGTGATTACAACTTTAATTGAAACTAATTTTTTGAATGAGGAACGTTTTGCAACAGCCTATGCTAAGGGAAAATTAAGAATCAAAAGCTGGGGACGAAGGAAAATTGCTGATGGCTTGAAATTTAAACAGGTATCTGCTCCGCTGATAAAAAAAGCTCTAAAAAATTTGGATGAAGATGAATATTTAGAAAAATTAAAAGATTTACTAGACAAAAAACGACCTTCTATCAAAGAAAAACAAGCATATAAACTCAATTATAAACTCAGCCAGTATGCAATAAGCAGAGGTTTTGAACCCGATTTGGTTTTTTATACATTGAAAACTAACGAATTATAAAAAACTTTGAATTTATTTAACGTGGGTTATTGCAAAGAATATTTTTCTGTCTATATTTGCAACCCGCAAGGGAAACAAAGTTCTTTAAAATATGCGAAAGTAGCTCAGTTGGTAGAGCACAACCTTGCCAAGGTTGGGGTCGCGAGTTCGAATCTCGTCTTTCGCTCTAGAAACTTTAAAGTTTCTATCAAGCTTACATGCTTGCTCAGATGGTGGAACTGGTAGACACGCAGGACTTAAAATCCTGTTCCCGTTAAGGGAGTGCGGGTTCGATTCCCGCTCTGAGTACAAACCTCTCACATGCCCGTGAGAGGTTTTTTATTTTAACGAAATGCAGTTTTTTGCCTATATATTGCAATCGGAAAAGTCAGGCAGGTTCTATATCGGACACACGCAAGATTTGATCGAAAGGTTAAAGAGACATAATTCGGGTATGGTTAAAGCAACAAAGAATAATTGACCTTGGTGATTAGTTTATTCTGAAGTTTTTGAAAATAAGTTAAAAGCAAATCAAAGAGAGCTGGATATTAAATCTAAGAAAAGCAGGATTTATATAGAAAGACTTCTTTAAAAATATAATTAGCAAAATTTATTCTGCTAATTTTCATAAGCGAAAGTAGCTCAGTTGGTAGACCCCAACCTTGCCAAGGTTGGGGTCGCGAGTTCGAATCTCGTCTTTCGCTCTTCACATAATCCATTCTAATCAACATTTCAATTGCCTTCCGCTTAATCTGCATGCAATTGATGGTATAAATAATTTCCGAGCCCAAAACCAACAAAAACCGTACTTTTGCAAATATATGGGCACATTAGATAAATTAAAATTAAGTAAGCAATTGCTTACCTCAATGACCAACAACGGATATTTGAGTCCTACCGAACTACAAGCTATTTTATTCCCGAGATTACATGGCGGACAAGATATTGTTGCTATTGGCCCTGATGGTTGTGGTAAAACAACAACTTGCGTATTAGCATCCTTAAATAAAATCACTTATACCGAAGAAATAGCCCCACGCGTTCTTTACCTAGTGCCGGATATTGAAACCGGAGAAGAGGTTTTAGACCAATTCCATACCTTAAACAGAAACAGAGATTTACGCTTTTTAGGTCTTTTTGCAGATGGAAGCAGTTTAGATCAACAAGTTTTAGAGCTTACTGATGGCGTAGATATTATTGTTGCTACACCAGACAGAGCTAGGGCCGCCTATTTAAAACTCGGTTTAAACCTAAATAAAATATTGCTTTTTGTAATAGATGATGCTGACCTGATTATCAAAAAAGGTTTGGTTTTACCAACTACTGAACTGGTTAGAGGAATTAAAAAATCACAGTTCTTGGTTTGCTCTGCTGTTTCTCACGAAAGGTTAGAAAAGCTTTATAATGGATTTATTCCTTTAGCGAATGTTATTGAGGTAGAAGATTTAGGAGACAACCAAATGAATACGGTTGAACAATTGCTTTATCATGTACCCAACTTTGGCACAAAGCTTTATCTTATACAATTATTAATGGAGGATAAAGATGTATTTGATAAGGTTCTGATTTTTACAAACACCCGCTTTACGGCAGAAACGGTTTATAAAAACCTGGCTAAAGATTTTAAAGATGAAACGGCGGTTTATCTGCCTGCTCATTTTACCGAAAATACTTTTAGTCAACTTATTGATTTTAAATTATCGCCTAAAAGTCGGATATTGGTTATTGCGAATGAGGATGTTGATGATTTAGATGTTTCGGATTTTCCTTGTGTTATTAATTTTGACATACCCGAAGATACGCTAACCTACACTCAACGCGTTCTATTACGTACAGAAGCGCAAAAGGAGCAACTTGCAATTACCTTTTGCACCGACTTAGAACTTAGTCAAATACGCCGGTTAGAACAGAAGCAAGGAAAGAAAATACAGCCCGTGAAGCTACCTGAAGACCTATATATTGTTAAAGACAAGCCAAAAAAGACTAGCGAAGATGAAAATAATTAAAAAATAGTCGCATTTAATTCGCAAAGTATTTGCATATTATGATAAAAAATAAATATCTTCGTTTTAAACGAATAATTAATCATCAAATAAATATAAAAAATGGACAAATTTAATGAACTAAAAGCACTTATCGGTGCAGCAGAAGCAGATGCAGTAGCTTTTTTTGACAAAGGAAACAAAGCTGCAGGAACAAGATTACGTAACGCTATGCAACAAACTAAGGTTTTAGCACAAGACATTCGTAACGAAGTTACCGCTAAGAAAAACGGATAGTAGTATTTTATACCATCTTCCAAAAAACAAAAGCCTGACTTATTAAGTTAGGTTTTTTTGTTTTTAGACAAACTCCCAATTAGCCTATGCTAAGCATTTGTATCCCCCATTATAATTTCGTAAACCCTCATCTATTTGAAAGCCTATTTACGCAATGTAAGAACGCTGAAATTATTTTCGAGATTCTAATTGTGGATGATGCGTCTAGACCAATCTCAAAAACCTATCTAAAAAGCCTCACTAAGCCAGGATTCAAAATATTTTTTTTAAAGGAAAACATTGGCCGAGCTGCGATTAGAAATTTTTTAGCAAAACAAGCTCAATACCCTTATTTGCTTTTTTTGGATGGCGATGCAGCAATTATAACCGATCATTTCATCACTAGATATTTGGATTGTTGTGGTGATAGAATTGTTTCCGGCGGAAGGGTTTATGATAACAAGGTACCCAAACCTGAATATTTTCTTCACTACAAATATGGTACGCAAGTAGAACAGCTTGCCGAAGCACAATTTCAGTCTAATAATTTTTTAGTTCCAAAATCAATCTTCTCCAAAATAACTTTCGATGAAGAGATTAAAGGCTATGGCTACGAAGACGTGATTTTTGGTTGGGATGCAAAACGGTTGGGTTTAGAGCTAATCAGAATTAATAATCCGGTTCAGCATATTCAACTAAAAAGTAACCATGAGTTTATTTCAGATACAGAGCAGGCTTTGCTAAACCTAAAAAAGCTAATCGATCGTAGAAAAGATGGACAGTTGGAAAAAGAGGTGCGCATCTCTGCATTTTATCGTAAGCTAAAAAAATTCAGACTCACATTCTTGTTATCCATCAAACAAACGGAAATACTAGCAAAAGCAAGAGAATTATTGTGTTTGAACCTCCCGATTGGATCAACACTACTGATAGCTATTTACAAGCTTTATTACTACCACTCCTTACAAAAAGTGTAGTTAAAGATGATAGGTGTTTTCGTTCTTTTTAATTACGCCTGCGTCTAGCAAAGTTCTAATTAGACTTAGCTTTTCTTTCTCGTTTCCTTTTTTAATTGCCGACAGTAATTGTCTAGTATCTGATTTTTGGCTTTTTAAATGGTTTAAAACATTAGCAGTCATTTGCGATTCCAAATCCCCAATCTCACTCCTCTTTTCTGCCAAACAAACATCACAGATTCCACATTTCTTAGCATCGGTTTCGTCAAAATATTCCAAAATCTGCATGCTTCTACATTTCTCCTGTTCTACAAAGGCCAAGGTACTCAGCATTTTCTGATGGTAATTTTGTTTACGTTCAGCTAAGTACTGCCTATCGATCAGTAAATCCTCGGTTTTAAAACGTGGCTTTATAAAGGTCAACAGAGGTTGGTTGGTTTGTTGCTGATAGCTGATGATTTCTAACTTATCTAACTCTTGCAAGTACCTAATAGTCATCGCTTTTGAAAGGTTATTCTTTTTAGCAATATCCATTTCTTTGATATTGACAAACTGGTCGAAAGCACCACCGTAAGCTCGCAAAACCGATTTAATAAAACCGTCGAATTTCGAATTCTCAACTTGGAAACGATATAAATCTTCCCCGTTTACCAGAAATTGAATCCGCGAAAGCATTAAAGCACTTTCATTCAGTACAAAATAATCGTCATGTTCTAAAAACTTGATTGCACTAATGGTGCTCACCACATCTAACTGAAATTTAGAACAAAAATCTGCGAGGTTAAATTCGTAAGTAATCCCTTCTCCCGATTCAAAAGGTATTTGCAGGTAATTACTGATGAAGTGATAAATTCTTTTGATTCCGTCTGGCGATGGGAAATTTTGCTCATAGCGCTTTTCAAAACTAATCCGGTCGCGGGGTTGAAACAGCACAACAGCATAAGCTTTACGTTCATCTCGGCCTGCCCTCCCCGCTTCTTGGTAATACGCTTCTAAACTTTCCGGGATTTCATAATGCACCACAAAGCGAACATTTGGTTTGTCAATACCCATTCCAAAAGCGTTAGTAGCAACCATTACCTTTACCTTATCATTTAACCAAGCGCTTTGCTTTTCCGATCGTTCATCCAAATCTAAACCTGCATGGTAATATTGCGCAGGTATTTTATGCTGATTCAGATATTTTGCAAGCTCTACGGTATCTTTTCGAGTTCTTACATACAAAATACCACTCCCTACTACACCATTACAAACATCTAAAAGCTTTTGTAACTTATTTTCTTGATTGATAACGGAGTAGCTCAGGTTCTTACGCTCGAAACTTTTTCTGAAGATATTTTTCTCTTTAAATTCTAGCTTCTCTACAATATCCAGCTGTACCTTCTCCGTTGCCGATGCGGTTAATGCTAAAACCGGTACACCGGGATGGATTGCTCTAAAATCTTTAATATGCAGGTATGGCGGACGAAAATCATAACCCCATTGCGAAATACAATGTGCTTCATCAACAGCTAGTAAATTCACTTTCATGTATTTTACCCGTTCGCGTACCAAATCAGAAAGTAGCCTTTCTGGCGACAGGTACAAGAACTTAACCGGTCCGTAAACACAATTATCCAAAGCAATATCAATCTCACGTTTGCCCATTCCAGAAACAATCGCCACGGCATTAATTCCACGATGCTGTAAATTCTCGACCTGGTCTTTCATCAACGCAATCAGCGGAGAAATAACAATGCAGATACCTTCCATCGCCATCGCCGGCACTTGAAAACAGATTGACTTCCCTCCACCAGTTGGCAATAAGGCTAAAGTATCTTTTCCGGCAAGTACAGCATCAATGATTTCTTCCTGTAAAGGTCTAAATTCATCATAACCCCAAAACTGCTTTAAAATATCTTTAGTCAACGTATTTATGCTTTAAAACAAAGAAAGCGAATATTTATCATTTTTTGGCGTTCAGTTATTTTACAATAAATCTTTAGTATGCTTATTGCCTACAAAATCAGTGTAAAAAACAGATAGATAAATATACGTTAAGCCTTCAAACTTTAAAATTCATAAATTGCAGGCTTTTAAATCATTGGAATGAAAAATATAATTCTCCTTACATCGCTCTTCCTGATGTTATCAATTAGCCTTATCGCACAAGAAAAAGAAAACAAATGGAATGTAGAGAAGCCATTTGGCCCCAGTAAAACTATCAATTTCACTACAGACGAAGGTACTTACATGAATTTAGACGTTAGTGCAGATGGGAAAATGATTGTATTTGACTTATTGGGAGATATTTACAAAATGCCTATTACGGGTGGAAAAGCCACCCTACTTTCGGGAGGAATGGCCTTTGAAGTACAGCCTCGGTTCTCGCCAGACGGAAAATACATTTCTTATACCAGCGATAAAGATGGCGCAGATAATATCTGGGTAATGAATACCGACGGTAGCAACCAACGGGCAGTTACTAAAGAAAAATTTAGACTGTTGAATAATGCGGTTTGGACTCCCGACAGCAAATATCTTATTGCCAGAAAGCATTTCACCGCCAGTAGGTCTTTAGGTGCTGGTGAGCTTTGGATGTACCATTTTTCTGGTGGTTTTGAGGGGATACAGCTCACCACAAAAAAGAATGATCAACAGGATTTGGGAGAACCTTGGGTATCACCCGATGGCAGATCGGTATATTTTAGTGAAGATGTTAGTAACGGTCCATATTTTCAATACAACAAAGACCCAAACGGAGAAATTTACGCCATTAAAAAGCTTGATTTAAATACTGGTGTTTTTGAAAAAGTAGCCGGAGGTTCTGGTGGTGCAGTGCGCCCGCAGGTTTCGCCTGATGGTTTGCAGATGGCTTATGTTAAAAGAGATCGTTTAAAATCTGTATTATATGTACAGGATTTAAACACTGGAGAAGAAAAGCCAATGTACACCGAGCTATCAAAAGATCAGCAAGAAACCTGGGCGATATTTGGTATTTATCCAAACTTTAATTGGTTGCCCGATAGCAGAACGATTGTGTTTTACGCCAAGGGAAAGATTAGAAAGGTAGATACCATCACTTTTCTTGCGGAGGAAATTCCTTTTTCGGTAAATGTGAAACAAACCATAACAGAGGCTTTGCATTTTGATCAACCTGTTTTCAAAAATAATTTTGATGTTAAAATGATACGGCACCTCACCACTTCGCCCGATGGCGAAAAAGTGGTTTTTAACGCTGCAGGCTATTTATACATCAAAGATTTGCCAAACGGAGAACCAGTAAGGTTAACGCAGGGCACCGACTGGGAATTTGAACCCAATTTTAGCCCCGATGGAAAATCTTTAGTGTTTACAACTTGGAATGATGAGTTGCGTGGCGCAGTAATGAAATATGATTTTAAAGGTAAAAAACTAAACCCAGTAACTACGGAAAGAGGTCTCTATTACTCCCCAAAGTTTAACCGCAAAGGAGACTTAATTGTTTACAGAAAAGGTAGTGGAAACGAAACATTAGGTTTCTCTTACGGAAAAAACCCAGGTATCTACACCATAGCGCCAGAAAAGGGAACGCCAAAACTCATCATAAACAAAGGAACAAACCCAACCTTTAATAATCAAGACGATCGGATCTTTTATCAATCAGCTGCAAACGGCAAAAAGACTTTTAACAGCTGTGATTTAAACGGAAAGGATGAAAAAACACTTTATAGCTCTACTTACAGCACTAGCTTTATCCCAAGCCCGGATGGGCAATGGCTGGCATTCAACGAGCTATTTAATGTTTACATAACCCCAATGGTTAGCACTGGCGCAACCTTAGAACTGTCATCTGCCAACAAAGCGCTTCCTTTAAAAAAGTTGACAAAAGACGCCGGCACAGACATACATTGGAGTGCAGATAGCAGAATTATACACTGGACTTTAGGTTCCGAATACTTTTCTAAACCTCTAAAAGACGCATTTAGTTTTGTTGTAGATACAGACGACAAGTCGAAAAAAGAACCTGTTGATACCAGTGGAATTAACGTGGGGCTAAAATTGGCAACCGATAAACCCCAAGGCCGAATTGCTTTTAAAGGAGCAAGAATTATAACGATGGATGGCGAGGACGTAATTGAACGCGGTATCATTGTGGTCAACGAGAATAAAATTGAGCAGATTGGGAAAGAAGATGCAATCCAAATTCCTGGAGATGCAATAGTTTACGATGTAACAGGTAAAACAATTATGCCCGGTATTGTAGATGTGCATGCCCATATCCCTACCAGCCCCGATGGGATTTCTCCAAAACAGGACTGGCCTTATTATGTCAATTTAGCTTATGGGGTAACTACCTCGCATGATCCGTCTAGCAATACAGCAATGGTTTTTAGCCAGGCTGAAATGATCAAAGCGGGCCGAATGGTGGGGCCACGGATATATTCAACTGGCACTATTTTATATGGCGCAGACGGCGATTTTAAAGCAGAGATAAACAGTTTAGACGATGCCAGATCTCATCTACGGAGATTAAAAGCTGTTGGCGCTTTCTCGGTAAAATCTTACAATCAACCCCGGCGTGAACAAAGACAACAAATTATACAGGCCGCCAGAGAACTTAATATGGAAGTAGTGCCAGAAGGTGGTTCTACGTTTTTCACCAATATGAGTATGATTGCTGATGGACATACAGGTATAGAACATAATGTACCGGTTTTCCCGCTTTACAAAGACGTAAACACATTTTGGAACGCAAGTAAAACCGGATACACACCCACTCTTATTGTTGCTTACGGCACCCAGTGGGGAGAAAACTATTGGTACGATAGAACAAATGTTTGGGAAAACGAGAAGCTTTTGACATTTACGCCAAAATCGATTATTGATGAACGTAGCAGAAGAAGAACCACAGCCGAATATGGCGATTATGGGCACATTGATGCTTCACGAGCAGTAAATGAACTGGCAAAAGGTGGCACCAAAATTAATTTGGGAAGCCATGGGCAACTACAAGGTTTAGGCGCACATTGGGAACTCTGGATGCTAGCTCAAGGCGGAATGAAACCTATAGACTGTATTAAAGCCGCAACTATTAATGGCGCCGCTTATTTAGGAATGGACAAAGAGATTGGATCGTTAAAACAGGGGAAATTGGCCGATTTAATCGTACTAAATGCCAACCCTTTGGATGATATCAGAAACTCAGAAAAAATACGATACACAATGGTAAACGGGAGATTGTTTGATGTTTCTACCATGAATGAGATTGGAAACAAAGAAAAACCTAGAAATATGTTCTGGTGGCAGTTTAGCAAATCCGAGAATTACATTATCCCGGAAAGCCAGTTGAACTAACTGAATTTATAAAGACGTTGTTTAAAAGCAACGTCTTTTTTGCTTCAGCTGATTTTCCTTAAAAAGAAATAATACCTAAGCTATCCTTCATCATCAACTAATAAGCAATAGATTTAAACAATGTAGCTTATAGCGCTTTGTAAATACAAACTCAGTGACTTTAAACACCTACACAGTCGAATATCCTATCAACAAGAGGTTTCAATTTCAACCGTTTAATTAGCTGTAGTTTTCTTATACTGTCATTTCCATGGCAACAAAAAAAGCCACCTTTAACAAGGTGGCTTCTGTAATTAAATTGAATTGTAATTAGTTAAAGATATATCTTATTCCGAATTGACCCGACCAAGTGGAGTCAAAAGCAGCTTCTTGATAGCCTTTTCCATTTGATGGCGCTCTAAAAGTAAATCCGGCATTGGCTGGATTAGCGTTTGAGACATAAGTAACCAACGTCAAAGCTTGGTTTGAAACAAAGTATGAACGTCCCCAATCTTTATTGATAAGGTTTCCTACGTTAAAAACATCAAACGTTAACTGTAATCTGTTTTTAGTACCTTTTAAAATCGCACCCAAATCTTGAGTTATTCTAGCGTCAAACTGGTGTTGCCAAGGAGTTCCTGCACCATTTCTTTCAGTATATTCCCCTCTAATTGTTTTTAAGTATGGATCAGACTCAATAAATGCATTTAACGCAGTCCATTGATCAGCAGCACTTACTTGAGATGCACCACTACCTAGTGGGAGTAACTTGATCTCGCTTTGGGTCCGTGGAACATAAAACAGATCGTTGCTAAAGTGACCATCGCCGTTTAAATCTCCATTGTATAAATAGGTGAATGGTGTTCCAGAGAAACCTGCGTAAAACACAGAGATTCCAGTTCCGAAAGCCTTATCCTTACCATAGCTAATTTTATAATTTAAAGATCCAACTAACCTGTGCCTTGTCTGGAAAGACGAAGTAGCCAATCGAGGGTTGTTTGGATCATTTACTACCTGAAGGAACTCCCAGTTAGAGAGAGCAGTACTACTTGTACCATCATTTAGAGATTTCGCTTCTGTGTTAGTGTATGCAAAACTTGCAGAAACTCCATTACCGAAATTCTTTTGCAATTGAGCCGTTAAATTATAGGTGTAGCCTTTGCTTGTGTTATCTAACAAAATCGCATTTGTAAAGTTTGTACCGTCGACCTTTGCACCGTAAACTAATCTATTATCCGCATTATTAGAAAGCAGTGGATTTAACCTAGCTGAAGTTGTGTTTGGTGCTAAGTTGATATCAGTATATAAAACGTTATTAATAGTTTTAGAATAAATACCTTCCAAAGTACCTGTTACACCAAAAGGTAATTTAAAATCTAAAGCCAAGTTACTTCTAAACACTTGAGGTATTTTAAAATCTTCAGTGATTAAATTTACTTCTGCTTTGTTAGAACCTGCACCAGCTGATTGTTGATTATTTGCATCTGGCACAAATGTTAAAGGATTTCCGGTAGAAGTTTTTCTATCAACCGTACCAAATAAAACCCCACTGTTACCGTATTGATTAGACAACCAAACGAAAGGAACCCTACCTGTGAAAATTCCGGTTCCACCTCTCAATTGAACACTTCTATCTCCTTTAATATCGTAATTAAAACCTAATCTTGGTGCAAACAATGGTTTACTTTTCGGTGTCATATCCGTTCTATAACCTGGAAAAGAGGTTTCAACCAAAGTATTTCTTAGAGGGGCATCTCCAAATATAGGTAAGTCTACCCTTAAGCCAGCCGTTAATTTTAATCCTGCAAGAACTTCAAAATCATCCTGAGCATAAAACGCTAACTGAGCTGCGCTAAATTCTGCAGCTGGAAGTGGGTCTCCTGCTATTCGAGAGTATGTTGCTCTAACTCTACTAGGTTTCCCTGCTAGATAATCCGCTACACTATTGTAATCCCATCTTCCGTTAGCATTATTAATGAATAAATTTCTGAAAGAAAAGAATTCATTGTGCGTACCAAAAGTAAGGTTATGCTTCCCTAAGTTTAGCTTGAAATTGTCGGTAAATTCAAAAATATCCTGATCTAATTGATTCGCTGTCGAACTTCTTTGAGAACCCAGCTCTGCACTAGAACCCGAAACACCCTCTAAATTAAGTATCGTGATTTGAGGAAACAATCCCCCAGCAATCTCTCTCGCATCTCTTACTCTGGTATATCCTAAAATAAGATTGTTTGACATTCTGTCTGAGATTTTGGTTCTCAATTCCGCAACGCCCACGTGTTGTTTGTTAGTGAATTTATAACCATTGTTACCAAATCTAAAAAATGTACCTGATCTGCTAATGTTATCATCAAAAGCGTCGATATAGTTATATCTGGCAGTTAATTGGTTCTTATCGTTAATATTCCAATCTAACTTTGTAAAAATCTTATCGTTTTCCGTCGCAGCATCGATGCTGGTAAAATTACCTACATCATAGCCGTAAGTCTGTTGCGTGAAATTTGCAATACTTTGAGCTGTAGCTAAAGTCATCGCGGCTCCAGCCTCGCCAGCATTGTTAGACAGCGGTGCTGTTCTTCTACCTAATTCGGCGTTTACAAAGAAGAACAATTTATCTTTCAAAATTGGTCCACCTAATCTAAATCCGTATTGGTTATTAGTAAAAGGAGCAGACTTAGCACCAGTTAAAATGTTTTTACCAGTAGTGTTTTCATTTCTACCAAAAAAATAAACAGAACCCTCTGTAGTATTTGTTCCTGATCTAGTTACCGCATTAATTCCTGCTCCGGTAAAATTACCAGAAGTTACATCGTAAGGTGCAATCACCACTTGAATTTCTTGAATAGCATCAAGCGAAATTGGTTGAGTTCCTGCCGGACCACCTGGGGTTCCGCTTGAAGACAGTCCAAAAACATCATTGTTTACTGCACCGTCTATTGTAATGTTATTGAACTTATTATTTGCGCCACCGAAAGAGTTTCCGTTTGCTTGTGGTGTTAACCTTGTGAAATCTTGAAGAGATCTACTCAAAGTAGGCAAGTTTTCTATTTGCTCTCTTGAAATATTTGTTGCAGCACCTGTTCTTTTGCTGTTTAAAACATTATCGCGAAGTCCAACAACTGTAACGCCTTGAAGTTCTCTGCCTTCATCGGCCAAAGTAACACTCAATACTTCTGCGTTACCTAATTTCAAATTCACATTAGATAACTCATAACCTTTCAAACCAATGAACGAAACCAATATCTTATAAGGGCCGCCAACACGCATATTAGAAATATTAAATCTGCCATCAACGTTAGTAATAGTAGTATAGTTTGTACCCGTTGGCGTATGGACTGCCTTTACCGTTGCTCCTGGCAAAACATCACCTTTTGCATCTTTAACCAAACCACCTAAACTACTAGTGGTAACCTGTGCAAACACCGTAAACGTTGTTAATAACAACGTCATTAGTGAGAGTGCTAATTTTTTACGTAATTTTTGTCTCATATTTTAGTTATTTTAGTTCCTACAAAGGTCTCAACTATTCCTTACATATTACTGCCTCAGTATATTAAATAATTATAAACATTGTAACTTTTATACACCATCGGCAGTTTTTATTATGCTATAACACTCGCAACAACTATTGAATACAAACTTGACGAGTATCTTTTTTTTAAAATCTTAAAATGTTTAGATTTGCCCCACACAAAAACGACAATTCAATTTTTTGATATGAATTATGATTTAATAGTTATTGGCAGCGGCCCGGGTGGTTATGTTGCTGCAATCAGAGCCGCACAATTAGGATTAAAAACTGCTATCGTAGAAAAAGAATCTTTGGGTGGTATATGCTTAAACTGGGGCTGTATCCCAACAAAAGCATTGCTAAAAAGTGCTCAGGTTTTCGAATACATCAACCACGCTGCCGACTATGGAATTAATGTAGGTGAAGCTTCTGCAGATTTTGACGCTGTTGTTAAAAGGAGTAGAAGTGTTGCTGATGGCATGAGCAAAGGAATTCAGTTTTTGATGAAGAAAAACAAAATTGATGTTATCAATGGTTTCGGAAAAATTAAAGCTGGTGGTAAAGTTGAAGTAAAAGCTACAGACGGAACTACTAAAGAATATACTGCAACAAGCACTATTTTAGCTACTGGTGGACGCTCACGCGAATTGCCCCACATCAAACAAGATGGCAAAAAAGTAATTGGCTACCGCGAAGCAATGACTTTGCCTAAGCAACCCAAAAGCCTAATTGTAATGGGTTCTGGCGCTATCGGTGTTGAGTTTGCTTATTTCTATGCAACTATGGGCACTAAGGTAACCATCGTAGAGTTTATGGATAACATTGTTCCGGTTGAGGATGAAGATGTATCAAAACAACTAAATCGTTCTTTCAAAAAAGTAGGTATCGATATTTTAACCAAATCATCTGTTGAAAAAATTGATGCAAGTGGAGATCTTTGCAAAGTAACTGTTAAAACAGAAGCTGGGGAAAAGGTTTTAGAAGCCGAAATCGTTTTATCTGCCGTAGGTTATACCCCAAATTTAGAAGGTATTGGCTTAGAAGAAGTAGGAGTAAAAGTAGATAAAGGCCGCGTGGTTACAGACGATTTCTACAAAACAAATATAAACGGAGTATATGCAATCGGCGATATTGTTGCTGGTCAGGCTTTAGCCCACGTAGCATCTGCCGAAGGAATTATCTGTGTTGAAAAAATTGCTGGTCACCACCCAGAGCCGTTAAATTATGGTAACATTCCAGGCTGTACTTATTGCTCCCCAGAAATTGCCTCTGTTGGTATGACAGAGAAAAAAGCAAAAGAAGCAGGTTACGAGCTTAAAATTGGTAAGTTTCCATTCTCAGCGTCCGGTAAAGCAAGTGCTTCTGGCGCAAAAGACGGTTTTGTAAAACTAATTTTTGATGCTAAATACGGCGAACTTTTAGGCGCACACATGATTGGCAACAACGTTACCGAAATGATTGCCGAACTGGTAGTTGCCCGCAAATTGGAAACTACGGGGATGGAATTGATTAAAGCTGTACACCCACACCCAACCATGAGCGAAGCCGTAATGGAAGCTGCTGCTGATGCTTACGGAGAGGTGATACATTTGTAGTTGGTTAGTTAGTTAGTTAGTTAGTTAGTTAGTTAGTTAGTTCGGTGGTTAGTTAGTTAGTTAGTTCGGTGGTTTGTTTGTTAGGTGGTTAGGCTTTACGAAGTCGGATAAAACACCTCAATAATTATTTTTTAACTTGGGCATTTTAACACGCTATCCACTCATACGCCCTCAGGCATTAGCCACATGGCCGGTATCCGTTGCTATCGTTAATGCAAATTCCAGCTAAAAATAAAAATCAGACTTGCGAAAACTAAACATCGCAAGTCTTTTTTTTTAACTTGGTTTATGAGAAACTCCCACACCGTCATGTCGAACGAAGTGAGATATCTCGCAAGCAAAGTAGCCATGCGCTCTGAATACCTACTTGTGAGATGTTTCGTTTCACTCAACATGACGGCGTGTTTATCGTACCCCTAATTTTTTGCAATTGTTAAAACTGAGTTAAAGTAAACACTAATACCGAATGCACCAACGACTTAACTAGCCATTACGCAAATCCTAACGACTAATGAACCACTTAACTATTTACCATTCAGCAAATCCTAACAACCTAACCACCTAAAAACCTAACCAACTAAAACCTAACCACCTAAAATCATGAAACTCCACGCAATAAATACCGGCTTTTTTAAATTAGATGGTGGCGCTATGTTTGGCGTTGTGCCCAAAGTTATTTGGCAAAAAACCAATCCCGCAGATGAAAACAACCTTTGTACGTGGGCTTTACGCTGTTTGTTAATTGAAGATGAAGGTCGGTTGATTCTAATAGACACTGGCATCGGCGATAAGCAGGACGAGAAATTTTTCAAGCATTATTATCTGCATGGCGATGATACTTTAGAAAAATCATTAGCTAGTTTAGGTTTTACCAAAGATGATATTACGGATGTCTTTTTAACCCATCTCCATTTTGATCACGTGGGTGGTGCAGTAATCCGCGAAAATGGAGAGCTAAAACCAGCTTTCAAAAATGCAACTTACTGGAGTAACAAACAACATTGGGACTGGGCGGTAAATCCGAATGCTAGGGAAAAAGCATCCTTTTTAAAAGAAAACATTTTACCCATTCAAGAAAGCGGGCAATTAAAATTTATTGAAGCGATAGATGGCATCCAGTTCAGTAAGAATATCAAAGTTAGGTTCGCTTACGGACATACTGACGCCATGATGCTTCCGCAGATTGATTACAAAGGTAAAACGTGGGTCTATATGGCAGACCTTTTGCCATCAATCGGTCATATCCCCCTACCCTATGTCATGTCGTATGATATGTTCCCGATAAAGACTTTAAACGAAAAATCTGTCTTTTTAAAGGAAGCAACGGAAAACAACTATATTCTTATTTTAGAGCATGACCCAATACATGAATGCTGCACTTTACAATCAACAGAAAAAGGGATAAGATTAGATAAAACATTTGCAATTGCCAGTATCTAAGGAGGTACCGTTTTAAATCACAACAGGGGTAAACAAATATTCCACTATTCTCAATCTCTTTTTTGGTTGCGATAGTTTATCACCCCAACCAATTTCTCCATACGAAACTAGGGTTGAGTTTATTTTTTTGTAAATTTTGTCATGATTGGCTGGTTAAAGTCATGATTTGAAAACTTAATGTTTAAACATTGTTAAATGACGCAACAATATGCTGACAACCTTTCAATGGCTTGATTTTTGTAGGGTGACACCCGAATTGTTGTACAAAAATAAAATCAAATAATCCCAACATTTTCATACAATTAACGTTAAATGATACAAAGTTTCTTAACTTTGCAGACTTTTAGTTTTAAGAATAGCGCAATTAATTAGTTTAAATGAGACAACTCAAGATTACTCAATCCATCACCAACCGTGAATCACAGTCGTTAGACAAATACCTTCACGAAATTGGCAAGGTTGATCTAATTACCGCCGAAGAGGAAGTTATCCTGGCACAAAAAATCAGAGAAGGTGATCAAGCCGCTCTTGAACGTTTGACTAAAACAAATTTACGTTTCGTTGTTTCCGTAGCAAAACAATACCAAAATCAAGGCCTTACCTTGGGCGATTTAATCAATGAAGGTAACTTAGGCTTAATCAAAGCCGCAAAAAGATTTGATGAAACCAAAGGTTTCAAATTCATTTCCTATGCTGTTTGGTGGATTCGCCAATCAATTTTACAAGCCATCGCGGAACAATCACGTATCGTACGTTTGCCGCTAAACCAAGTAGGTTCTTTAAGTAAAATTAGTAAAGCTTTCTCCAGACTAGAGCAGGAATTTGAAAGAGAACCATCTCCAGAAGAACTGGCAGACACTTTAGAAACCACTGTTGAGAAAATCTCAGACACATTGAGTAACTCTGGCCGTCACGTTTCTATGGATGCTCCTTTTGTACAGGGAGAAGAAAACACATTGTTAGATGTTTTGGAAAATGATAATCCAAACACCGACAGTAATCTAATCGACGAGTCTTTATCAGAAGAAATCAAGCGTTCTTTATCTACTTTAACAGAAAGAGAAAGAGAAATTATCGTTTTATTCTTCGGATTAAGCACTAATCATCCACTTTCATTAGAAGAAATTGGAGAAAAATTCAACTTAACCCGCGAACGTGTTCGTCAGATTAAAGACAAAGCATTACAAAGGTTGCGTCACACATCAAGAAGTAAAATTTTGAAATCCTATTTGGGTTAATAAAATACAACCTCTACAAAAAAGCATTCATCATTTGATGGATGCTTTTTTTGTTTTCCAAGCATGTAGTATAACCTGAGTTTTGGGTCTTGTCGAACGGGAATTCCATCACTAATGCCTTTTCAACACAACCTCGCCTGCCCTCACCCCGGGCATCGGCATTTATTTTTTTCATTATTTGTTTATTTCTTTGTTCGGCATTCAAGAGTGCTTCGCAATTTTTTCAGCAAAAAAGTAAACAAAACCCGAGCGGAGCGAACACATGAAAGCCAATAAAAAAACAATAAACTAAATGAATAAACCCTCGACTACGCCCTTTGCTACGAAGCAAGTACTTTTACGCTCTTCATCTGTACTGCAAAGTTCTAAGGTCGAAGAATAAGGTCCACTTCAGGCTGTGCTTGGGCTAGAGTGATTGAAAACAGACTTAATTTGCATTACTTTGGCGTATTTTATTACAAATAAACTGATAATCAATTGATTGCATACAAAATTCACGTTAGCATATCGAAACAGCACACTGAAAACATCATTGTTGGGTTAAAAATCTTACGGCTTATAATTTGATTATTGAGCCAGAACAAGCTAGCATCGTTAATTATATCTTTTATCTTTGCTGATTAGGAATTGAAAAACATGGCATCAGATATCAACATCAGAAACAAAAAAGCAAGGTTCGAATACAACCTTTTAGAAACTTTTGTTGCTGGAATAAAGTTATTAGGGACAGAGATTAAGTCTATCAGAGAAGGAAAAGCCAACATCAGTGATTCCTTTTGCACTTTCATCAATAACGAACTCTACATCAGAAACCTACATATATCTGAATACTCCCACGGTTCTTTTTACAACCACGAAGCAAAAAGAGACCGAAAACTGCTCCTCACAAAAAAAGAGATCAAAAAGCTATTGATCAAAGGCGAAGATAAAGGCTTAACCATAATCCCTTTGAAGATATTTATCAGCGACAGGGGTTTCGCCAAAATGGAAATCGCTTTAGCACAAGGTAAAAAAGCTTTTGATAAACGTGATTCTTTAAAAGAACGTGACGTTAAAAGAGAAATGGATAAAGCGATGAAGAATTTTTAGTTATAGAAAGCCTCACCCCCCAACCCCCTCTCCGAAGGAGAGGGGGAGCAAAGGATGTGCATAGTGGCTATTTTTTCATTGGGTTATTAATAAGTTCATTAGTCATTACCGTTAGCAGGTAACTCCCTCTCCTTCGGAGAGGGTTGGGGTGAGGCCTCCTACCAAGCCTGATCGCCTAGCAAAGGAACAAACCTAAAGGTATCGAGTACAATTTTGTCGAAATCATTTTCTCCCACCCTAATTACCGTCACCATTTTCTGTTCTTTCTCATCGCCTACCGGAATTACCAATATACCACCAATCTTAAGCTGGCGAAGCAATACCTGTGGAACCAAAGGTGCACCAGCAGTTACAATAATTTTATCATAGGGTGCATGATCTGCTATACCTTTAGAACCGTCGCCTAAAAAGAAATTTGGCTTATAGCCAAGATGTGGCAAAACCTGAATAGTTCTGTTAAACAGCTTCTCTTGGCGTTCAATCGTGTAAACTTTAGCACCCAACTCTAACAAAACACAGGTTTGATAGCCACAGCCTGTTCCTATTTCCAAAATCTTATCACCTTTTTGAATATGAAGGAGTTCTGTTTGATAGGCAACGGTGTACGGATTTGAAATTGTTTGCCCCTCTCCAATCGGAAAGGCTTTATCCAAGTACGCTTGAGCCCAAAAAGTTTCATCGAAGAAATAATGACGTTTTACATTCCCTATCGCTTCAAGTACTTTTTTATCAGAAATACCTTTTTTCTGTAATTCAAGCACCAGTTTTTTCCTCGCTCCTCTTTCCCTGTAATTGTCAATATATTTGTAAGCCATTTAAGTACAAAAGTATAATCTCTAACCGATATTTGGCGTATTTTATTAGTTTTACATCCAATAACACCCATACTTATTGAATAACAGACCATTAATTTTAATGATAAAAAAAACAACACTCAGTTACATAGTTTTGAATGTGGCGGGAAGTCTTTTTTTTATTTATTTAGCCCTAAGTTTTAAACTTACCCATCCTTTATCTTTTGTAAATTATCTGATTTATTCAACAGCATTAAACTTGCTGTATTTAATGTCTGGTGTTTTTACCGATACTAAAAGAAAATCAAGATATAAAGAGTTGGTTACCACGTTAAATCAATCGCTTATTATTGCCATTGGTTTATTAATCTACAGTTACTTCTTTTATCAGAACAATAGAGTTTCAACTGATGTACCCTATGTTCTTAAAATTGTAGGTCTGCATTTTTTTCTGATGGCTGTACTTAGGCTGGGCTACCTAAGCATCATTAAAAAGCTTATACAAAAGAAAATCATTGGTTTCAATACTTTAATTATCGGCAATAAAGCAAATGCAAAAAACATTATCGACGAAATTAATCAGCAAAAAAAATCACTTGGTTTTAATATCGTCGGCTTCTTTGATATCGATAAAACAACAGTAAGCAATCATCAGCTTAATCTTACCGAACTTGGAAATGGCAGTTCAATACAAAATGTAATTAAAGAAAACCAAATTCAGGAAGTAATTGTTGCTATTGAAACTTCGCAACACCTACTTTTAAAATCCTTATTAGACCAACTAGAGACATGCGAGGTTACAGTACATATTATACCGGATGTGTACGACATCGTTTCTGGCTCAGTAAAAATAAATTATCTTTTCTCTATCCCCTTAATCACCCTACACAAACAATTTATGCCTTTTTGGCAACGCATTGTTAAAACTTTTTTAGATTACTTTTTGAGCATCATTATATTAGTGGCGTTAAGTCCCCTTTATCTTTTAATAGCGCTACTGATAAAATTCACCAGCAACGGATCAATACTTTACTCGCAAGAAAGAATTGGTAAAAACGGTAAACCTTTTAAAATCCATAAATTTAGAACCATGGTGCAAGATGCAGAAGAAAACGGGCCAGCACTTTCTAGCTACGATGATCAACGGATTACCAAAACGGGGCTTATACTACGGAGAGTTAGGTTAGATGAGTTGCCACAGTTTTTTAATGTTTTAAAAGGTGAAATGTCCATTGTTGGCCCCAGGCCAGAAAGGCAATTTTACATCAATCAGATTTTAGAAAAAGCACCCCACTATCATCATTTACAAAAAGTATTACCAGGAATAACCTCTTGGGGGCAAGTAAAGTTTGGCTACGCCGAAAACATAGACCAGATGATCAAACGTTTAACGTTTGATATTATTTATATACAAAACAGATCTCTTGCTTTAGACTTTAAAATAATGGTTTATACAATTGTGATTATTATACAAGGAAGAGGAAAATAATCTCTAATTTTGCAGAAATTCAATCAATGAAAAAGCTATCCTTACTTATTTTTTTATTAGCCTCTGCTGTTACCGGTTTCGCTCAATCTCAAAGCGACTCTAATTATTCGCTAGGATTTAAATTATTATCTGTAGATGAGCAGCCAAAACTACTTAACGAGGTTAGAGACAACGCCACATTTTATACCTCGGGGCTTAACGGCTTAATGCTAAAAATCAATGATAATCAGATTTCTTACCGATTCTCTGCACAAACGTTTAAGAAAACTGATTACACTTTCATAAACGAGTGCTCAAACTGCGAAATTGTTGAAGGCAAGTACAACTCATTAGATTTAAAAATAGGTTTTGAACGTAGCATTTCTTACAGCAGGTTACAGCCTTTTTACGGATTAGATTTAGGTTTCAAAAAAGCGACATTTGATGGGATTTCTACCGACAAAACAAGCTCTACCTTCCGGTATAATGTAAATATAGAAAAGAATGCTATAACTGTAAACCCGTTTATTGGTCTAAAGTTTAATATTATTAGGGCTTTAACGCTTAGCGCAGAAGCTGGTTTTGATTTTATAAAAACCTACGATAAGGAAATAAAAACAACGGATACCAATATGATGATTTCAAGCAATAACTTTGACAGGTGGCAATATAATTCAAGACCTTTGGCCCAACTAAGCTTACAGTTTAATTTCGGCACAGATTAATAAGGATCAACATCAATAACCACAAAAACTCCTTTATTATCTTTTGAGGCTTCAAAAACACTAACCTGCTCTTTCAGCAGGTTTTTTATTTTAATCAAGGATTGGCTTTTCCAGTCGATTTTTATGGTAATGGTTTGGATATAATAATTACGCACTCTTGCCACTAAAGGACTGTGTGGACCTAAAACCATATCACCTAAATGGTGGCGCAACAACTTAGCAAAGCTTTCTGAGATGCGTAGCAATACACCTAAATCTTTATGTTTGATATTGAGCTGTATAATTTTAAAAAATGGCGGATACTTGAACTGTAACCGTTCAATCATTTCCTCCCGATACATCCCTTCATAATCATTATCAACTACCTGCTGTATCACACGGTGCTTGGTATCGTAAGTTTGGATAATAACCTTACCCTGTTTGCTCCGCCTACCTGCCCGTCCCGCAACTTGTGACAACAACTGAAAACTACGCTCATAAGCTCTAAAATCCGGAAACTGAATGATACTATCCGCATTGATGATACCGATAAGCGTAATGTTTTCAAAATCCAAACCCTTCGCAACCATTTGCGTACCAACAAGAATGGATATTTTCCGTTCCTCAAAATCATTTAAAATCACCTGATGGGCGTTTTTATTTCTGGTAGTATCATAATCCATCCGAGCGATACTCACATCTGGCAAAATAACTTTCAGATCATCCTCAATCTTTTCTGTGCCTAAACCTTTGTATTCGATATGTTTTGAAGCACAGGCTGGGCATTCGGTAATATTATCCTCTTTATAACCGCAATAATGGCAGTGCAATTTACCACCCGCTTTATGGTAAGTTAAACTTACATCACAGTTGATACATTTGGGTGTATTTCCACAAGTTTTACAGATGAGTATAGGTACATAGCCTCTCCTGTTCTGAAACAGGATAACCTGTTCTTTTAAAGCAAGAGTCTCGTTTATTTTATCCAGCAAAACGCTGGTAAAGTTTTCTTTGATCAACTTTCTGTTTCGCTCTTCCGATATGCTTACCACTTCTATTTCTGGCATTTTAACGCCTCCATAGCGAGTGCTCAGTTTTACTAAGCCATATTTCTCATTTAAAGCATTAAAATAAGTTTCTAAAGATGGCGTGGCAGAGCCTAATAAAACCTTAGCATGGGTTATATTGGCCAGCACAATTGCGGCATCTCGGGCATGGTACCTTGGCGCTGGTTCAAACTGCTTAAAACTGGCTTCATGCTCTTCATCAATAATGATAAATCCCAAATCAGCGAAAGGCAAAAACACAGCAGACCTTGCTCCTAATACAATCTTGACTTCCTTATTTAAAACTTTTTGCCAGATCTCTGCCCGTTCATTATCGTTGAATTTACTATGGTAAACAATAATCTGATCTTTAAAATAAACCTTTAAACGGTCGATCATCTGCCCGGTCAACGCAATCTCCGGAAGCAGATATAAAATCTGTTTATCTTTAGCAAGGTACGCTTCAATAAGTCGGATATATATCTGCGTTTTACCCGCAGAAGTTACGCCGTGAAGCAAAACAACGGGTTTCTCCTCAAAAGACAAGTTGAGCTCGGTTAAGGCTTGCTGTTGTTCATCACTCAAAGTAAAATCAGAAATAACCGCTAAATCTTCTGAAGAAAATCTGCTGATTATTTTTCGATCAATTAAAAAAACGCCCTTATCTACCAAAGTTTTTAATATTGCTGAACTAACGCCAGAAGCTTCCATCAATTCGGCTTTTTTAACTTCTGATTGATCTTTGGACAGTTTTAAAAATGCAAGCAAGGCATCAACTTGTTTTGGTGCTTTCTCTAATTCATTAAAAAGATATTTTAGATTTTCTTTATCCTGATAGTTTTCATGTAAACTAACAATCGCTATTTTTTTGGGCTGAAATTTTTCTTCAATCTCTTCCAAAATAAAAACCACCTTTTTATCCAACAGTGATTTCAGAATTGGAAAAACAGATTTTTGGGCAAGAATTTTGGTGATTTCTGTAATGCTAAGCTCTTGTTTAAGCTCCAAGGCATCCAAAATCAAAAACTCCCTATCGTTCAGTAAATTTTTATCAAAAGTATGTTGAGGGTTTAACACCACACGGGTTTCACTGGCCAGTTTCAACGCTGATGGTAAAGCGGCAGCCATAACTTCGCCCAAGGTGCACAAATAATAATCAGAAAGCCAGCGCCATAACTGCAATTGCGCATTAGTCACAATCGGGTTCTCGTCTAAAATATCTAAAAGATATTTCGCCTCATATTTGATAGGTGCTTTGGTGCCGATTGCAAAAATTATAGCGGTATAAATTTTACTTTTCCCGAATTGCACCACCACTCGTCTGCCCTTTTCTACACGCTCATTAAGGTGTTTTGGAACACGGTAAGTATAAGTCCCCGGAATTGCCAACGGCAGCACAACCTCAACAAATAGGGTTTGTTGAAATTCATCATCAACCTCAAAATCTAACATCTACTTATCTTTTATAGCCGCAAGCAATAAACCTATCCATCCAAAAATGAATAGCAAACCACCAAAAGGAGTTACTGGACCTATAAATTTTGTATTTATAGCAAGTACATCTTTTAACGCTATCAGATAAAGTGACCCAGAAAAAAAGATGATCCCAAAAATGAAACAATAGGACGAAATATTGATGAGGCTATTCTTAAATCTGGCAAAAGTTGATAAAAAAAGCAAGGCCAAAGTGTGGAAAAAGTGATATTGTACCGCAGTATGCCAAGTTTCTAGCTGGCTTGCAGAAATCATACTTTTAACCACGTGAGCTCCAAAAGCCCCTAAAATGACTGCTAGAACGCCAAAAATCGCTGCTGTAATAATTATTCTCTTATTCATTTCGTTGTGATGGTTCTGCTAATTTAATAAAGATGAAAGCAATTTCCAGCCTTTGCGGTAAAAATCTATTTTTGTAGCTTAGGATTTTGTGAAATGAAGAAGATAATTATAATAATAAGTGCACTTTGCTTAGGAATTTTAGCCGTTACCTGGCTGTATTTTAAAAAAATAAATTCATCAAATATATCGAACGAACAAATTTTCAATGTTATACCTAATGATGCTTCCATCATATTCGAATATAAAAACGAAGCTTATTTTTACGATATATTTAAAGATTTTATGCTTTTCGATGATATTTTAGGTAAAAATAACCTCACTCACCTAAAAGTACTTAAGCAGATTTTTGTAGATGACGCAGCCATTAGCGAAGCGTTTACACAAAGCGACCTGTTTTTTTCTATACACCCAACCGGACAATACCTTGCAGACCTATTAATTGTTGCACCAATTGCCAACCAAAATGCAAGTGAAGCAGAAATTTTGCAGATCCTAAAAACAAAATACAAGATCAGTCAAAATCCAGAAAAAGAAAACACCATTTACCAATTGGCTTTTAGCAATAAGTCTGCATTTAGTTTTTTTGTTTACAAAAATTTAGTGGTTGGTAGTTTTGAAGAGAAACTGGTTAAAAAAAGCATTGCACAGATTGAAAAAGGTACAGAGAACACAAGCTTTAATGTTGATTTTAGTGCACAAAGAAATAAAAACTCTATTGCCAACCTTTACCTAAACTTTTCAAAAATTCGTGACTTCGCCAATCATTTTTCGGCCCGGAAAAACCCTTACGAAACCTACTTTCTAAAATCGTTTGATGCATCTGCATCCTTAAATATCAACTATCAGAAAAATGCTTTTATGTTTAGTGGAATCACCAACCCAAATCTAAAAGCAAAAAACTACTTTAACTTATTTTTAGACCAGCAACCTGGCGTAATAACCTTGGCTAAGCGCTTACCTTTAGACGTAGCTAATTACGCTTTGTATTATGTATCGGACTATAAAAAGTTCAAAGACGGATTAAAAGAACTATTAATCTATCAAAAAGAATTTGAGGGGTTGAATACCCAGATTTCAAATATTTCCATTAAACATGCCATTAACCTGGACAAAGAAATTATCCCCGTATTTGGTAAAGAGTTTGGCGTTTTCCAGCTTGCATCTGGAGATAATATTGGGATTATCAAAACTACAAATACCAACCGTCTGTCGTTTTTGTTATCTACAATAAGTTCTGAAGTATCTGCCGATATTAGACATTTTGACGATTCTTTTATCTTATACAACTACTTTGGAGATCCGTTTAAACAATTTAAACGACCTTATTACACCACCATCGAAAATCATTTAATCGTGGCAAATAGTACTGTTGCTTTAACTCGATTTGTAGCGAACTATAAGGCACAAAGGTTAATCGGTTTAACAGATAAAAATATTGATTTCCAGCAATACTTATCGAATCAAGGAAACATATTCTATTTTATCCATAACGGTAACTCAAAAGCTATTTTCCGCTCTTTTTTAAGCAAGCCCGCCTACAAAGATTTTAGAAGTGATAATTTTAACTGGAAAGATCTTTACGGTTTTGCAATTCAATTTAGTGCAGATAAGGATAAATTTTACACCAATCTTTATATGAACCATACGCCAGAGCGTGAGGAGCTTTTACCACAAATTGACAGCACCGCATTGAAATTTTAATTTATCACCTAAAAATTTCAATCTTCCGGATTAATACGATAAATTTAGGGATGAAGAAAATAACTGGTTTGATTATCGTTTTTCTTTCTCCTTTACTCCTATTTTCCCAAAATATTTCGCTTAACCACAGCGGCACCCAGTATGATAGTTTTGAAAATCCCGTTCAGCAGAGTTTTGAAAAGGATTTCAGTAGAAAATACGCTGTTACTTTATTACCTCATTTAAATGGATTTTTAAGCTTTAAAGGCGACGAAGAAAAATCATTTAAAAAATTCCTTTTTACAAGAGTGGTTTCTGAAAGCAGTTTTACTGATTTGGGTAACGCAAAAATAAACCAACTTAACCTAAATTCTAATATTTACTTGGTTAATTACCGCATTTTTAAAACCCGAAATTACAATAGAGAGTTGGGTTTTTCTTTACAACTAAGAGAAGAAGGTTTAGCCAATATTACAAACGAAATCATCTCGTTTATTGATGATTATAGAAAATTTTCAAAGACAACTTACCAAAACCCGTTCAACGGTAACGGATACAATCAAACTTATTGGCAACTTGGCTTGACATACCGAGAAAACTACGATAAACGTTGGGCATTTGGCGGTAAATTAAGCTTGCTGAACGGCTTAACTTACAATAAAGCAAATGTATATGCTTCTCAACTTACCGTCAACCAAAACGGCTCGTACAACGCCAGCGTTACGGGCAATTATATTTCCAGCTTTGGCTTTAACAGCTTATCATTAACAAAATTGCTCCCTAATTTGAAGAATATAGGTGTGGCAGCAAGTTTAGCAACATCTTATCAAACACCATCCGGTTTTTATTTCACCGTAAACCTAAAGGATATGGGTTTTATACATTGGGGAAAAAGCACTTCTAAATATAGCTTTAATACCAATACAACCATACTAAATCCATCTGGTAATAATGCTATATCGCAAGTATTAGATCCTATAATCGCAGACTCAAAGGCCCACGAAATAAACAAGCCTTTCAATAGTAAAATAGACACCAAAATAGAATTTGCAGCATCAAAACAGTTTGGTTTTTATAAACCTGTATTCATATTTTCGAAAAGCACTTTTAACCCGCAAGGGCAAATTGCGGTGGTCAATAACTTCCAGAAAAACAGTTTTGTATTTAGTTTAAGTCCCATTTACGATTTACAAAGCAAACTCAACTTAGGCTCCCAAATAATGGTAAAATCGTCTAATATGGAATTTTACACGGGTAGCGAACAGGTTTTCCCAACTTACTATTTAGCTAAATCTTACCTCACCAAAAATGAGAATATTGGAAAAAGCAATCCCAGAGCAAGTTTTTACATCGGCATAAACGTGAAGTTTGGTCCCAAAATGCAAAATATCGGAACTGCTGAAGAAATACCCGGTTTAAATGATAAAGAAACGGGCTACGTTGTAAGGTTAAGCAAAAAGGAACGTAAAAAACTTCAGAAGAAGAATAAGCAAATCGATAAAAATTGGAATAAAAATAACAAGAGAAACCGCAGACGTTAATCTTTCTTTTTCCCAGCTATAAATTCTTTTAGATAAAAAGGCTCAAAATAAGCCACATCAACAAAATCTTTATTTTCGAATTTTTCTAGGGCTGGCAAAGTAAGATCTTTTGCAGAATTTTGATAATCGCCCATTACCCTTGCGTTCAAGTGCAAGCCAAGCATTTCTTCGCATTTTTCAGCACCATCTCCAAAGAAATACACAATGTGGTTATTCAACACGTCATTAAAGCTAGTTTCATCTATAATTTTAGCTTCCGTATGCAGTATCACATTCAAATTATCGTCAAAAACACTACAGTAAACTTCCATCCTACGAGCATCAATCATTGGACAAAAAAGGGTGTTTGCCTGTACAGAAAAGCACTTGCTTTTAAAACCACTTGTCATGGCTTGTAAAGTATTGATGGCGATCAAAGGGATATCAAGTGCATAACACAGACCTTTAGCAGTGGACACCCCAATTCTTAAACCTGTGTAAGAACCAGGCCCCATACTCACCGCAATGGCGTCCAAATCTTTAAAGGATTTATTGCTCTGCTTTAAAACCTCTTCAATAAACAAAGTAATATTTGATGCGTGAATATTTCTATCCGTTTTTTCGATAACGTTTAGCAATTCGCCGTTTTGGGCAAGTGCAACAGAACAAGTTTGTGTAGCCGTTTCTATTTGAAGTATTAAAGACATTTTATGATGATATAAAATCTAACAGTTAATTTATCCTGTATAAAAGTTTTCGCTTTCAGTTTTTTCCTTTTCACTTTCAACTTTTTACTTTTTACTTTCTACTTTTCACTTTCTACTTTTCACTTCTTAAGGAACAGGATCATGGCCGTGACTTCCCCATGGATGGCACCTGCCAATTCGTTTAAGCGTTAGCCAACCACCTTTAAAAGCACCATGTTTTTTGATGGCTTCTATTCCGTACTGAGAACAAGTGGGCGTAAACCTACATGAACTACCTAAAAGTGGAGAAATAGCGTATTGATAAATCTTGATGATCGCTAAAAACAAAAAACCAATAAGCTGTTGAAAAAGGCGTATCATTTGATTACCTGATTTAAACATTCAACAAACATAAGGTTTAATTTTTTCTCAAGAAAAGAAGAATCATGCGCCTGGTTACCAACATAGTTTATTGCTAAAACAAGTTTGGTGTTGTGGGCTACAAGTGCTTGATAAAAGTGTTGTTCTTTATTTAAACGATAAGCTTCTTTGATGCGCCTTCTGATTAAATTACGATCAACGCTACGTTTAAATCTTTTCTTGGGCACAGCGATAACTACTTGCGCAGGAAAAAGCTGATCTAGGTTTGGAGACCTTAGCCAAGTAACCCGATAAGGGTATAATAAAAAAGAAGAACCGTTTTTAAAAAGCTCATCTAAGAGTTTTTTACTATATAACCGTTCTTCTTTTTGAAAATTGTATATTTTGGATGCCATTACCGACTTTTAAATCTTTAAACACCGGCTAACTATCAAATTATTGATAATTAAAAGCAATCAAAATTATGCTTTATGACGACGTTCGTCTGATACGGTTAGTCTTTTTCTGCCTTTTGCTCTTCTAGAAGCTAATACTCTTCTACCGTTAGCAGTAGACATTCTTTCTCTGAATCCGTGTTTATTTCTTCTTTTTCTTTGAGAAGGCTGGAATGTTCTTTTCATGATGTTATATTGTAAATCTCTCTTTTAAAATCAAGAGTGCAAATATAGGGTTGTTATTTTAAAAAAGCAATGATTAAATAAAAAAATCAATCTTTATTTAATCATTGCTAAAGATCAACCAGCTTACTTGTTTTTCAATAAATCTCTGATTTCTGCAAGTAACACTTCTTCTTTGGTTGGAGCTGGTGGCGCAACTGGCGCAGCAACTTCTTTCTTTTTTAACGAGTTAATGCCTTTGATAAGCATAAACAACACTAAAGCAACAATTACAAAACTGATTATTGCTGATAAAAAGCTACCGTATTTAACCGTTCCAAAAATAGTGAGTTCTTCAATATTTGTTAAATGTGCAGCATCTAAAGCTGGCTTTAGCAATAATGGCGTAACAATATCCTCAATAAATGAGTTAATTATTTTACTAAAAGCTGCTCCAATAACAACTGCAACAGCCAAATCTACCACATTCCCTTTTACGGCGAATTCTTTAAACTCTTTTACAAATCCCATAATTTTATATTTTTTAGAATATCCAAGTTAATAAATTGAAATATTAAATGTTAAAAAAAATTAATTATTTTTAAGAAAATTGGTTTGAAAATTGATAACGCCAATGCTCTAGCTTTTTTTAACTTTGGATTTAACTTACATTTATACATGCTAAAACAGAACCTTCAACAAAAACTTTTACAAAAACTTTCGCCACAGCAAATACAGTTCATCAAACTGTTGCAAGTTCCAACCGTATCATTAGACAGTCGGATTAAAGAAGAATTGGAGGAAAATCCGGCGCTGGAAGACCTAAGTCTTGCCGACATGAATGAGCCTGTGGAGGAATATCCTGATAAAGACCCTGACGATGATGTTAGAACCGAAAGCAAGGATGAGATGACCGATGAGTTTAATGTTGATGATTATTTACAGGACGACAACATTAATGACTACGGGAGCAGATATGATAATAATGACGATGAAGACGACAAAAAAGAACTTCCGTACGCAGTAACAAATACATTTTTCGAGAATTTACAAGCGCAATTAGACTTGGTGAATTTAGAAGACAAAGAATACATGATTGCCCAACAAGTAATTGGCAGTTTAGATGATGATGGTTATTTACGCAGAGCGGTACCATCGTTAATTGACGACTTGGCATTTTCTCAGAACATTTTTGCAGAAGAAGATGAAGTTGAAGAAATGCTGAAGGTGATCCAAACTTTTGATCCGGCAGGTATTGGTGCAAGAGACCTGCAAGAATGCTTGTTGATTCAGTTACGAAAAAAAGACAGCAGCAACCCAACTATTAAAAAAGCAATAGCAGTTGTTGAAGACCACTTAGATGAATTTACAAAAAAGCATTACGATAAATTAGAAAAATCGTTAGGCATCAATTCTGATGAGTTAAAAGAAATTGTAGGTGAAATTTTAAAGCTTAACCCTAAACCAGGTGATTCTGGCGCATCTAATGTGAAACAGATGCAGGTTATTCCTGATTTTCACATCGCCAAGAATGAAGGTGTTTTGATTCTGACGCTAAACTCAAAAAACGCACCGGAGTTAAGGGTCAGCAAATCATACCAGGAGATGTTTCAGCACTATGAAAAAACATCAGACAAGGACAAGAAATTAAAAGAGGCGGTACAATTTGTAAAACAGAAATTAGATTCGGCAAAGTGGTTTATTGACGCCATTAAACAAAGACAGCAAACATTGTTAAAAACAATGAATGCAATTATGAACTACCAATACGAGTTCTTTTTGTCTGATGGTGATGAGCGCAATCTTAGACCAATGATTTTAAAAGATATCGCTGACCGTATTGGGATGGATATTTCAACAGTATCAAGGGTGGCTAACTCTAAATACGTACAAACAGAATTTGGTACATTCTTATTAAAATCTTTTTTCTCTGAAGCGATACAGACCGACAGCGGAGAAGAAGTTTCTAATAAAGAGGTTAAAATGATTTTGGAGGAATGTATTGGCAAAGAAGACAAACACAAACCTTTGGCCGATGAAAAATTAACCGAAATATTGCGAGATAAAGGTTATAACATTGCCCGGCGAACGGTCGCTAAATACCGAGAGCAACTGGGCATTCCTGTTGCTAGATTAAGAAAAGAACTTTAAAAGAAAAGGCTGAAAGAAATTTCAGCCTTTTTAAGTTATTTCACTAATAATCAAGATAGATTTATAGGAAGAATTTCGACAAGTATTTATCCAGAAATCGCATTAATAATATCGTACTGCGTAATAATCTCAATTTTACCAGTAACATCCTCCACCAGCACCGCACAATTGTCTTTATTGATTAAACCCGATATTTTGTCGATAGAGGCGTTTAGATCAACGAATGGAAAAGGATTGGTTTGGATGCTTACTACTTTTGCGGATTTTACTGATGGGTTTTCTAACAAGGCATTTAGTACATCCGTTTCGGTAATTTTACCTACAATCATCCCTTTTTGCATAACGGGAATTTGGGAAACATGCAGGGCTTTCATAATATTGATCGCTTCCAGCACTGTTTTCTCACTATCAATCGCAATCATCTCTTGGGGCTTACGCTTTGTTAAAATAGACTTAGCTGTGAGTTTGTTGTCTTCTAAAAAACCACGCTCACGCAACCAATCATCGTTAAACATTTTACCCATGTAACGTGTACCATGGTCATGAAAAATAACCACAACCACGTCGTCTTTTTTCAATTCGCTTTTAAGCTGTAATAATCCAGCAATGGCAGCCCCAGCGGAGTTACCCACAAAAATCCCTTCTTTGCGAGCAATCTCACGAGTCATTAATGCGGCATCTTTATCGGTTACTTTCTCAAACCGATCTATCAGGTCAAAGTTTACGTTTTTGGGTAAAAAATCTTCCCCGATGCCCTCCGTAATATATGGGTATATTTCTTTTTTATCTAAAATCCCGGTTTCTTTGTACTTTTTAAATACGGAACCATAAGTATCGATGCCCCAGATTTTAATAGCTGGATTTTGTTCTTTTAGGTATTTAGCGGTTCCCGAAATTGTTCCACCTGTACCTACTCCTACCACCAAATGGGTAATCTTCCCTTCTGTTTGTGTCCAGATTTCGGGACCTGTCTGCTCATAATGGGCTAAAGAATTCGCTGGATTATCGTATTGATTAGGTTTCCAAGAATTCGGATTCTCTTGCTCTAAACGTGTAGAAACAGAATAATACGACCTCGGGTCTTCTGGATCTACATCTGTGGGGCAAACAATTACCTCTGCTCCAAAAGCTCTTAAAGCATCCATTTTTTCTTTGGATTGTTTATCGGTGGTGGTAAAAATACATTTGTAGCCTTTTATTACGGCAGCAATCGCTAAACCCATCCCGGTATTCCCGGAAGTACCTTCAATGATCGTTCCACCAGGCTTAAGTTTTCCTTCTTTTTCGGCAACCTCAATCATTTTGATTGCCATACGGTCTTTTATTGAGTTCCCTGGGTTAAAGGTTTCTATTTTAGCCAGAATGGTGGCGTCAACACCTTCCACCAACTTATTAAGCTTTACCAAAGGTGTATTACCGATTGTTTCTAAAATATTATTGTACCACATAAGGTAAAGTTAAACATCTTATGGTTTGGGGGATACCCAAAAGAGAAATAAAAATAAATCGTTACGATTATGACAACCAGTTATGCTTCAATATTTGCCAGCGATTTACTGCATACTGTTATTGGCTTTTAGCTTTCAACCGCCACCAACATTCATAAAATGAATATAAAACAAAAAAGCCATCCCGAAAAACGGAATGGCTCTTTGTAAAGAAAATCTAAAATTAGATAGACTTAATGATATCTCTTAAACCTAAAGCTTTGATAATCGCTCTGTATCTGTTAATATCTTTTTTGAAAAGGTAAGCTAATAAAGCTCTTCTTTTACCAACTAGTTTTTGTAGTGCTAATTGTGTAGAAAAATCTTTTTTGTTTTTCTTTAAGTGACCAGTTAAATGCGCAATTCTGTAAGTGAATAATGCTACCTGACCTTCAGCAGAACCTGTGTTTGTTGCTACTTCTCCGTGTTGTGCGAAGATTTCTTTCTTCTTTTCTGTACTTAAATACATTCTTGAATAATATTAAAGTTGTTAAAATTTATTTTTTAACAGGTCGCAAATGTAAGCTTATTTATTTATTATTCAAACAATTAATCAGCAAAGTTGTGGATATCCAAAGTCCAATCATAAGTACCGTAATCTATCGACGGATTGCTATCTTCTGGAATTAATTGAAATGCTTTCAAAATTTCCTTGGTTCCAGATTTCCCACCAAAATCCCCTCTAAACCAACTGGTGAGCGTAGAGGTGCTAACCGCGTTCTTGTTTTTATCATATTTTGTGTGCGTAGTCAAATAAGACTTCGCTGCGTTTTGCAACTGACTGTTAACCGTTTTCGCTTTGTAAACGCGTACTGGAGGACAACTTTTTGCACCACAATTGATCGCAAAGTGAATTCTATAATCGCGGTGTTTAACACAAAGACGACGTTCAAAACTTGGCGGAAAAATTTTTCCAACGTAGCCCAAGCCAAATTTATATTGCGATTTTCTGATCATACCGTTTTCAATATCATCAAAGCTCAATGTATTACCTGCGATGGTAATCTGCTTTTTTGTAAAAAACGTCCCCCTATCCTTAAACTGGTCTTTATCCTTTTTTAAAATATCGATAATATAACCGTTGTAAACATTTAGCCAGAACGCTTTGCGTTGTTCATCAAGCTTTAAGGTTTCGTTTAATTCAGCTTCATCTACCTTTGCAAGCATACTTTGTATAGCAGTTACGCTTTTGTTGGTTTTTAAATTATTAACTAAATCTTCTGAAAGCTTGTTATACTTTGTAGTTTCAATAGGCTTATCACTTTCTTTTGGTCTTTTAATGCCACAGCTACCTAAGCTGGTAACAATCAGTAAAAGGGCTAATATTTTCATTGATTTTTTTATTTGTATAAATCTCATTTGCTTAAAGCAACGTAATTTATTTTAACTTGGTTTTTATTCCTTTTTTTTTGAGCGATAGATGAGCACAGATTCAACAATGTTATTAAGTATAATTATCCCAACCTATAACGAGGGTGCTAACATTCAAAAGCTCATCCATCAGTTACAAAAACCTGCCCACAAAAATGTAGAAATCATTGTTTGTGACGGCGGAAGTACCGACAACACCGAAGAGCAAGCAAGTGCTTTAAATATAGCATTTTACACATCGCCAAAGAAAGGTCGGGCACAACAATTAAATTACGGTGCCAGCAAAAGCAAAGGTAGTGTATTGTATTTTGTCCATGCGGACACCTTACCACCCACCACCTATTTAGAAGATATTGAAAATGCGATTAACGAAGGTTTCTCGATTGGCTGTTATCGCTTTCAATTTGATTCAGATAAACAAATACTAAAGTTTAATGCTTATTGTACTCGGTTTGATCGGCTAATGTGCAGAGGTGGAGACCAGTCTCTGTTTATTACTAAAAATCTGTTTGCCAAATTAAATGGCTACTGCGAGCTCCATAAAATAATGGAAGATTACGATATCATTACTAGAGCGAGGAAAATAGAGAAATTTAAGATTATCCCTAAAAATGTAATCGTGTCTGCCCGCAAGTATGATTACAACAGCTATTTAAAAGTCAATTTGGCAAACCTACTTGCATTTGTAATGTACTACGCAAAGGTGGATCACAATTGGATTATCCGGGTTTATAAAAAGCTATTGAACCATCCCAACAGCGAAATGAAATACTAGTTTATGAGAAAAAAGATTTGTGGCATACAGCAGGTTGGAATAGGATGCGGAGACATTCAGGAAGCATGGAAGTGGTACCGTAAGTATTTTAAAATGGATGTTCCCGTTTTTGAAGATTTAGCCGAAGCCACTTTGATGACAAAATATACAGGTAACAAAGTCCATAAACGACATGCTATTTTAGCGATGAATATGCAGGGCGGTGCAGGTTTTGAGCTTTGGCAATTTACAAACCGCAAGCCAGCTAAATCTGCTGTGGAACTAAAACTGGGAGATTATGGCATCAACATTATTAAAATTAAAGCAAAAGACGTTGCAAAAACCTACGAGTTTTTTAAATCAGAAAATCTAAACCTTAAAAGTAATCTGGTAAAATCCCCAGAAGGGAAACTGCATTTTTACGTAGCAGATCCATATCAAAATTTATTTGAAATTATAGGCAGTGAGGATTGGTTTAACCGTGACCAGAATCTTACTGGTGGCGTTTGCGGATTGGCTATCGGAGTTTCTGACTTGGATGCCTCATTAAAACTGTATAAAGACATTTTAGGCTACAACGAGATCGTTCATGATAATACAGCGACTTTTGAAGATTTAGCTCAAATTAATGGTGGCAAAACAGAATTTAGAAGAGTTTTACTGCGACATTCGGAAGCTAAATCTGGCGGTTTTAGTAAGCTTTTTGGCGCTACAGAAATTGAACTGATTGAAAGAATTGATAAACAAGGCGTAAAGGTTTACAAAAACAGGTATTGGGGCGATTTAGGCTTTATCCATGTTTGCTTTGATGTAATAGGAATGAATTTGCTGAAGCAGGAATGTGCAGATGCTGGGTTTAATTTTACGGTTGATAGCGGGGACAGCTTTGGAATGGGTAAAGCGGCTGGGCATTTCTCTTATATTGAAGATCCAGATGGTACTTTGATCGAGTTTGTAGAAACGCACAAAGTGCCCATCTTAAAAAAACTGGGTATCTATTTGAATATGAAAAAGAGAAATCCAGACAAAAACCTTCCCGATTGGCTGGTTAAACTATTGGCTTTAGCGAGGGTTAAAGACTAAATTCCGATACAATTTGCCCCCTAGTTTCTTTTAGTTTATCGACCTGCGTTTGCTGGGTTAGTTTACGCTTTTGCTTTTCAAACAAATTAAAATCCGAAAAAATATGGTAATAGCAGTACATTAAGCTTAGCACAATTATGAGCGTAAGCAGATAGTTCTGGAAAGCCAAATTCAACAGCGCACTAACCGTTAAAATATAAATGAGATATATAAACAAAGACAAAACCATCCTTACTGAACTTTTAAACTGCTCCTCCCTAATTTTTGTATTTACAATGTTTTCTAGAAAAACAACTGGTAAGCTGTTTAAAAAAAATCCAGAAATATAAAAAGGGAAAAGTAATATGATTTTTAAGATAGGGATTTGTTTTGCTATAATAGCTTCATCTGTTAATCTTTCGCTTTTCAATAGCTCAAAATACGCCTCCGTTCGGTTTTTCAAATTTTCAAACTTTAACGCATTATTGATTTTGAGTTGACTTAACCTTTCGCTCAATTTTACTTGTTTGCTTACAAATTCAATATCCGTTAAAACAACCGAATTTCTTTGCATGAGTAGTACGCTTTCAAAAAAAGTATCATCCGTTTCATCTGGAATATAAACCATGTGTTGCCTTAAAGCATCGTGAGTTTTCTTCATCAGTAGCTTATTAAAATCAAATTCATTCTCACCAGTTGAGCGCTTGATTTCTTCTACGGAAATGGGCTTTAAAAAACTCAAACTCACATCCGTATTAAATTCCGTGGGTTGGCTATAGTTTATGGCAACTGGCATAACCTGTAAATTAGGTAGGGAAGAATTAAAAGCCAAATGGACAAAACCTGTTTTAAAAGCCCGTAATCTCTTTTCTACAATGCAGTTCCCTTCCGGAAAAATCACAATGGCACCATTGTTTTCCAATATTTTCCTGCATTTCAGAAAAATACTATCGTTGTTTTTCAAAGCCTCCCTCCCATCCCTAATCCTATAAATCGGCATCATATTCAATCTACCAAAAAACCATCGCTTAAAAGGTGTATCGAACACATCGGCTCTGACCAAAAAATGTAAGGTGCGTTTGCTATTTATTGCAATCAATATGGCATCCATAAAAGAATTACCATGGTTTGCGCAGATAATTAAAGGATTTTTAAAGTCGAAATTTTCGGGGTGGTATATTCGTGTTTTTTTAAAATAGAAGAAACAGGTGAGTTTTATGAGGTAGTAAAACAGTCGGTATATCATATTTGAATAAAGCTTAAAGCTAATAATTCTTTTGCGATCGCTAAAGGAAAAGCTTGTAAGTAGATCGCCGCCAAGCGTTATTTATTATTACACCAAATATATTTGTTGACTGCCCAATTTTGGTGGATAAAAAGCCACGAAATCACATGGTTTTTATGTAAGATAGGCTGCTTTTTTAAGCTACCCGAGCCCTTTTCCTAGACCATGCGCAGAAAGTTCACTTTAACTGAAATTGATTCCTCTGATCTTAGAAACTAAAGCAAAAAAAAGTTCCAATAGAATTTTTTTTTAACTCAATTAATAAGTCATTAAACTATTGAGTTTACAATAATCACTTGGAGCAATTAGAAATTATTTTGGAAATTGTTTTAATAAATCAGCCCCTTCTTTACTTCCCAAATCCGCTGCCGATTGCCAATCTTGCCTCGCCAATTCAAACTTGCCAATTTTATGATAAACTAAACCTCTATTCAGGTAATTTTTAGCATTCTTATTTTGGACTTTTATCAACGATGCAAAGGTCTCTAATGCACTTTCATCATCATTTAGCAAACTTCTGATAATACTTATATTAAATAAAGCGTCGATATTTGACGGATTATCTTTCAACAAAATCAAATAGTTTTCCTGTGCAACCTTAAAGTCACCCAACTCGTAATAAACATGCGCTAAATTATATCTTGCAAAGCTTAAAGATGGATTTATGTCTAACAAACTATTTAAATCTTCTAGTGCCCCCTTAAAATCTTGCTTGTCCATTTTTTTAGAAGCCGCATCGTACAACGCAGAAGTTTTAACACTTGATTCATCGCCTGACTTATCTTTTTGACCCCCATTTTTTTCCTGGGCAAAACAAAATCCAGACACCAATAAAAACAATGTTAAAATTCTAATCTTCATAACACAAACCTTTTTAACCTTTATACTCAAAACTAATCTAAAAGTTTAATTTATTTTTAAAAATATCGAAAAGCAAAAAAAGCCAAATACTTAATAATGGTATTAATTATTTAACCTGTAACTCAAAACAACTTACGGTATAAATTTAACACCATTAAAAAATCAACTGTTATGAGATAGCCTATCCTAAGCAATTATTTTTTAATTTCGTCACAGTTTTAAACTTCTGCTTTCTGATGACAAAGAGTCAAATACGTTCTTATTTTCAAAAATTGAATGATTTAAATGAGGAACAAAAACTCTATTTAGAAATACATGCAAAAAGATTTGAGATTATTTTAAACTGGTCAAACAATAAAAATTTTAGTTCGGTATTGGATATTGGTCCGTCTTTTTTGAGCGAATTATTATTCGCCAGATTCAATGAAAAGCTTTCCATAATGGGCTTTAATGCAACGGAAAGTTTGGGCGGACATTTAGCCAGTCCTAATATTTTCAAACAGGCAAATTTTATCCAGCAGGATTTAAACTTTTTAGATGCAAAAATGCTCCATCAGAAATTTGACCTGATTGTTTGTGCCGAAGTAATTGAACATCTTTACACCTCTCCAAAATGCCTAATTCAGCAACTTTCTCAAATGCTAAACGCTGATGGTTATTTACTTATACAAACGCCAAATGCTGTTTCATTGCGGAAAAGACTTTCATTTCTGACAGGAAAAAATCCGTTTGAAATCCCTAGAGAAAACCTAAAAAATCCAGGTCATTATCGGGAGTATACCGCAAAAGAACTCAAACAATTGGCAGCACAAAGCGGTTTTACAGTAGAAAAACTGATTTTGGACGAATATTTTGAGTATCCATCTACCATCTCGAGAATATACAGAACGTTTAAAAACATTATTCCCCCTACTTTAAGAAGTGGCATTACTATCATACTGAAGAAAGAGCCTCATCCTCAGTCCTTCTCCGAAGGAGAAGGAAGCGTAGGAGAAGAAACGGCGGAAAGAGAAGCGTAAGAAAACAAAGTGTGGGGAGCGCCGAAGTGTTTATGAAAATATAAATTGAAATAAAAAATGACCGACAAAAAATATTCCAGATTTACCACCAACCATAAAGTTCGTCCGGATGATATTGACATGTTTAACCATGTGCACAATAGTATTTATTTAGATTATGTTTTGGCAGCCCGTTATGAGCAGATGGAGCTTTTTTACGGCATGTCTATGGAAGAGTTTTTAGGGATGGGCTACGGATGGGTGGTAAAAAGCGTTCAGATAGATTACAAAAGACCTTTAGGTTTGGGTGATCATTTTTCGGTAGAAACAGGCATCATTGAAATTAACAGAAAAGGTTGTCGCGTTACTTTTGACATCATCAATCTTAAAACAAAAAAAACCAGCACAAGTGGCTGGTTTGATTTTGTAATGATTGACTTAAAAACCGGAAAAGGTGTAGAAGTTAGCGAGGAAATGGTGAGGCTTTATAGTATTTGAAAAGCCTCACCCCAGCCCTATCCGAAGGAGAGGGAGCTACTTGCTAACGGTAATGAATAAATTAATTTTGAAGGGGTGAATGAAGAACTCACTGCTGATTGTTCATTACTGACTAATTCCTAATGATTAAAGAGTAGAATTTTGGAGGAGTGAATGAATAACTCAGTATTGACCGTTCACTAATGAACTCTTTCTACTAACGACTAACCACTTAACTAACTAAAAACCAACTAAAAACTAACTAACTAAAAACTAACCATCTAACAAAAGACGACCTAACCACCTACCAACGCATCCTCAATCAATAAACTATAAAACTCTGTCATTGTCATTCCGGTTGCTTTTACCTGTTGTGGAATTAAACTTGCTGCCGATTGCCCAGGAACGGTATTTATCTCAATAAAGTAGAAATCATCGGTAAAATCCTGTAAAATAAAATCTACCCTAACCACTCCTTTACAATTCAGTTTTGCAAAAACGTTTCTTACAATTTCGCTTATTTTCTCAGTTTGCTCAGCTGAAAGATCAGCTGGTGTAATTTCTTCGGTAACGCCTTTTGTGTACTTTGCTTCGTAATCAAAAAATTCTTTAGATGACTTAATCTCCGTCACCGGCAAAACAACTACTTCGCCCTTCGCTTTATAAATCCCGACAGTAAACTCCCTACCGTTTATAAACTCCTCTACCAAAATCTGCGAATCCTCTGCGAAAGCTTTATCCAATGCGCCTTTTAAATCCTCCCATTTATTCACTCTAGACATGCCAATACTACTACCGCCGTTGTTGGGCTTGATAAAAAGAGGTAGTTTTAGCTGGCTTTGAATCTCTTGTTCAATGGTTAAATTATTGGTAAAAAGCTGTAAAGAAGAAGCGACATTTAAGTTACTGATACCAGAAACGACCGCTTTGGTATAACCTTTATTCATCGTAAGTGCCGATGTTGTGGCATCGCAAGTGGTATAAGGAATTTTCAATAGATCAAAATAACCTTGTAGTTTACCGTCCTCGCCTGGCGAACCATGAATGATGATAAACACGATATCAAAAGTTATTTTTCCGGATGCGGTAACAATGCTAAAATCATTTTTATCGATAATAGATTTCTCTCCGTTTTCTGCCTGGTAATACCATTCCTCCTGTGTAAATATAATTTTGTAAACGTTGTACAAATCATAATCTAACACCGATTCAATTTGCTGTGCACTGTTTAAAGAAACTACGGATTCGCCTGTGTAACCTCCCGCCAATAAGGCTATGTTCTTTTTCATTTTTTGAGCTATTTAAATATGTTTTGGTTGCTAATAAATATTTTGTTGAGTGAAAAACATCCCCAAAAATTAAACGTTTAATTTACCGTTCAAATATAAATTTAATGTTTAAAGTAACGCTTATTAACACATTTAATTCGGTCAAATTCTTTAATTTTGGCTAAGTTTGAAAAAATAAACAAAGCCCTTAAATGAGTAGATTTTTTAAATATTTAGCTAGTCCAGAATTTAGAAAACAGGCAATCATCGCCTTTACGGTGATTGTGGTACTCGTTTTTACCCTTTTTATAAGTTTAAGGTTTTATACTCGCCACGGCGAAGGCAGACCTGTTCCAAATTTTAAAGGCTTAAATATCGAAAAGGCCGTTGAAATTTTAGAACAAGAAGGTTTTAGGTATCAGGTAGATTCGGTTTTTATATTAGACAAACCAGCAGGCTTGGTAACCGAACAAGACCCAGATGCAGGTACAAATGTAAAAGACAACCGTATGATTTATTTAACGATTGTTAGCTCGCAAACACCTGATGTGGTTTTTCCTGATATTACAGATAAAACTTTTATTGAAGTTAGGGCAATGCTTACCAATTATGGATTAAAATTGGGCGATACCACTTACCAGTCTGACATTGCTAAAGATGCAGTTTTATCTTTTTCATATGCAGGTCAAAAACTTAGGGTTGGACAAAAAATACCGAAAGGATCAAGAATTGATTTGGTATTGGGCGATGGATTTGGCGCAAGCGAAGTGGAACTACCGAATTTAGTAGGTTTAACGCTTAGTGAGGCTATGTTTTCAATCAAAGGAGCTTCCTTATCTGTGGGTGAATTGAGTTATGAGGGCGTGGTTAGAGACTCTTCAAACGCCATCATCAAGCATCAATACCCATCTTACACGCCAGACTCTTTAAATAAAATTAGTATTGGTACAAAAATTAACTTGGTATTATCAAACGATTAAAAATGCAAGATATAGAAGTTGAAGAATTTGCCGAACTGATCAAACATCCGCTTTATGTACAGCTGATAGATGTTAGAGAAAATTTAGAATTCCATACTTTCAATGTGGGTGGCAAAAACATTCCTTTAGGGCAACTACCGCAATTAATTGCTGATGAAGATTTGGAATTAGACACAGCGCAACCCATCATTGTGATCTGCCAAAGAGGTTTAAGAAGCAAAACTGCAAAACAAATTTTGGTAAATGCTGGCTATTTAAATACAAGAAACCTAATTGGTGGCTTGTTGAAATTACAAAGAATTACATCCGACTTATAAAACACATTTATACATCTAATGGCTAATAAATTAACAAAAGGAAGCACCGTTGCGATCATATTACTGCTCATTTTAGTAGTTACAGGCTTGGCAATTATCCCCAAGCTTTACAAAAAGTATTTAAAAGATAACACCAACGTTGAGCAAAAGACTTACTTATACATCCCAACAGATGCTTCATTTCAGCAAGTAAAAGATTCTATTGCAAAAAACAACTTACTGATTGATAGCAGTACGTTTTACAGTTTAGCAAAAGACAGAGCGTACAGTTCCAAAATCAAATCGGGAAAATATCCTTTTAAAAAGGGAATGAACAACCGTGAGGTGCTGAACATGCTAATTGCGGGGAACCAAGAAGCAGTGAAAATTGCTTTCAGAAACGTTCGTTTAAAAACCAGTTTGGTGGCTATGGTGTCAAAAAAACTGGAGTTTGATTCTTTATCATTGATTAACCTTTTAGATTCGGGCGCTTATGTAAAAACTTACGGTTTTAATACAGACAACATTTACACAATGTTTATCCCAAATTCTTACGAAATGTATTGGGACTTGAGCGCTAAGGATTTCTTTGAAAGGATGAACAAAGAATATACAAAATTCTGGAATGCAGAACGCTTACAAAAAGCTGGGGCGTTAAATCTTAGTCCGCAGGAAATTACTATTCTGGCTTCCATTGTAGATAGCGAAGCGCTGATGGATAACGAAATGCCAACCATCGCGGGTTTGTATTTAAACCGTTTGCACAAGGGCATTAAATTAGAAGCAGATCCAACTGTGATTTTCGCTAATAACGATTTCACCATCCGTAGGGTTTTAAACAGGCATTTAACTAAAGATTCACCCTATAATACTTATAGAAATAAAGGTTTACCTCCAGGACCAATCACCATGCCTTCTATAAAAGCTATAGACGCTGTTTTGAGCCCTAAAACCCACGATTATATTTACATGTGTGCTAAGGAAGATTTCTCTGGCTATCATAACTTTGCTTCAACTTTATCAGCACATTTAGTAAATGCCCGGAGATTTCAGCAAGCCTTAAATCAAAGAAATATAAAGAAATAGCATGTTTAGCTTCGAAACAAAAATTAGGATTAGATATGCCGATACCGACCAAATGGGTTATATGTACTATGGTAATTATGCTACCATGTATGAAGTTGCCCGTACCGAAATGCTGAGAAGTTTGGGCATGTCTTACAGGTCTATGGAAGAAGCCGGCGTGATGATGCCTGTTTTAGAATTAAAATGCAAATACATTAAGCCTGCGCTTTACGATGATTTAATCAGGATCAAGGTGATTATAGACGAAAAACCAAGAGCCAGAATTGTTTTTAAGTATGAGCTTTACAACGAAAACGAAGTGTTGATTAATTTGGGAGAAACCACCTTGGTATTCGTAAATATTGAAAAGAACAAGCCATGTATGGCACCTAAAAACTTCATGAACGCTATTGAAAGTTATTTTTCATAAATTAGATTGATGCAGTGGCTACACAAGTTCCTTTTACGCTTTAGGTTTTACCGTACTTTTATAGCATGGTCAAAACATATTGTACTACCTGGTTTTAGTCCGCTCCCCTTATACACCGTTGCCGTTTTCTTTTTTCAGGAGATACAAAAGGACTCTTTATTAAATAAAGCTTCATCGCTGGCCTACAACTTTATGATGGCGCTTTTTCCGTCCATTATTTTCCTTTTCACTTTAATCCCTTACATTCCCATCAGCAATTTCCAAAACCAGCTGATGGCAATTATTGCCTTGCTTTTGCCAGAGAATGCTTATTTGGCTTTTGAATCTACTTTGGAGGATATCGTAAAAAACCAGAATGGTAAATTGCTCTCCTTAGGTTTTATATTGGCTTTGGTTTTTGCAACCAACGGAATCAATACATTGATGCAGGCTTTCAATAAATCGTCGTTAATTGTAGAAACCCGTACTTTTCTTAAACAAAGGTACGTCGCGTTAAACCTCACCTTACTCACCGCTTTTTCTTTAATTATTGGCGTTTCTGTAATGGTAATCGGCGAATTTGTAATTACGTTTGTACGCAACGAACTTCACTTTGCCGACGGTGCTTTTTGGATTTATTTGATTATGATTAGCCGTTGGGCGATTATTATAATCGTTTATTTTGTTACCACCTCTTTGTTGTACAGATACGGCCCAGCAAATTCAAAAAAATGGAAATTTTTTAGCGCAGGATCTTTGTTGGCTACTGTTTTGGCAGTCCTCACTTCCTTCGGTTTCACATTTTACATCAACAATTTTGGAACTTACAACAAGCTTTACGGCTCTATTGGAACATTACTGGTGGTTATGATTTGGCTTTACCTCAACTCCCTGATTTTATTGATTGGTTTTGAGTTAAATGCGAGTTTAGATTTATCTAAAAGGAGCATCAAACTAGTAGTACCACCTAAAAAGAATGCTTTTAGATCCTAGACTTAAAGATTTAATTTGCGTTGAGCTTTAGCGCATCGTAATCTGTACAATTGATTTTTTGGCTAAAGCCCGATGAAAACTATCCATTTAAAACGGGATGAAGCCCAATGTCATTATTTAAACGGTTTTTCTCTTCAGGCCGTCAGGTCGAGGATACAAGACATCTCACTTTCAGGGTTTCCATGCTAACAGGACACCTATTTGTGAGATGTTTCACTATCGTTCAACATGACGCCCGCCTTAACTTAACTGCATTGGGCTAAAGCCCATTTCTATTGATCTTCGAAAAATTAATACCCGAACTTAGTTATTATAAGCGCTTACATTCGTCCGGTTAACTTTACTTGCGAGATGCTTCCAACCGTCAGCATGGCGAAAAAACAAAAAGCTCCGCTAGAAATAAATCTAGCAGAGCTTTCATATTGATGTTTTCTAATCTGCGAAAGCAAATATTACATTTGATCTAAAGTCTTTTTAACCTCCGTTGCTTTGTCCAACTTACCTAACTTAATATAAACCTCTCTTAAGGTAGTTAATGTGTTTACATCTTTAGGATTTAGCTCTCTAGCTTTTTCTAATAAAGGCATTGCGTTTGACAACTCTGTTTCAAATTTCTTTTTTAAATCGTTGTACTTAGCATCTGAAGCCTTGTTTTGAGGCAATTTATTTGCAGCAGTAATATAATCATTACCCTTATTGATGTAAATAACGGCTAGGTTATAAATAGCGTCTGTATAAGCTGGATCAATTTCTAACGCTTTTTTGTAAGCTTCTATAGACTTATCGCTTTGCTTATTAGCAGAGTAGGCAATCCCCGCAACAAAGAGTAAAGTCTTGTTCTTTGGATCTTTCGCTATTGCGTTCTCAATTTTCGAAATCTGCTTTGAAGTTTCTCCTCTATTTAAATAGATGTTAAGCTCATCAAAAATCAGATTCATGTTTTCTGGATGCAAAGCTCTACCTTCTTCAATCACTTTAAGTGCGCCTGCAGTATCTGCTTTAGCAATATAAACGCGTTCCAGTTCCTGGTATAATCCTGGGTTTTTTGGATTTAATTTGATGGTTTGCTTGTAGTACTTAATTGCCTCATCATACATTTGCGAGCTGTTTGCAGCAATTGCAGTGTACATATTAAACAACGAATCCTCTGGCATTACGTCGGCAATAAACTTGAAAGATTTATAAGCTTCTTTATAGTCCTTTTTGTTGAAAGCGGCAACACCTCTATTTTGCATCATAATCGAAAGGTTCTTTTCTGCACTTTCGGTAATTTTAGCATACTCTTTTTTTCCGTCCAATGTTTTCGCTTTCGTGATTGCTTCCTGTGCTGAATCAAAAGCAGAACTTGCATTGGCTTTGTTTACCGTATCTGTAACAGATATTGAAGACAATATCAACGACCTATAAGCCCAAAGTTCTGCATTATTCGCTGTTTTTGAGTTTTCAACGGCTTTATCTGTAGATTCCTTTGCCAGTTTTAAAGTCTCCAATTGTTTCTTCATTGGAGTTTTGGTTTGCATACCAACTTCATAAAGGGCATAATTATTTTTTGCTGCACTAATTTCGCTCTTTTGGGCATTAGCTGCAAAAAAGAAGGAAACAAGCAGCATGCTTAAAATTGTCTTTTTCATCTCTGAACTTTTTTCTGTTTATTATTTATTTAATCTTCGTTTTTATCTTCTTCTGTTTCGTCATCGCCCGCAACATCGTCTGCTTCGTCATCTTCAACTTCATCTGTACCACCTTCTGCTACATCTGTTTCATCAATAACTACTGCTTCTGTTTCCTCTTCCTCATCATGCTGAACTTTAGCCACAGATGCGATAGAATCTTCACCTTTAAGGGTAATCAACCTAACGCCTTGCGTAGCCCTACCCATCACTCTTAAGTGACTCATGGCGATTCTAATCACAATTCCAGAGCGGTTAATGATCATCAAGTCATCAGTATCTGTAACGTCTTTAATAGAAACTAATTGTCCGGTTTTCTCGGTTACGTTAATGGTTTTAACACCTTTTCCACCTCTATTTGTTACACGGTAATCTTCAATATCGGTACGTTTTCCGTAACCTTTTTCAGATACCACTAAAATAGTGCTTTCAGAATTTTCGATACTCACCATACCCACAACTTCATCTTTATCATGTGCTAACCTAATTCCACGAACACCAGTTGCGGTACGTCCCATTGGTCTAACCGTAGATTCGTTGAATCTAATCGCTCTACCAGAACGTAAAGCCATCACAATTTCTGATGATCCCGAAGTTAGGTTCGCTTCTAATAGTTCATCATCATCGTTAATGTTAATGGCGTTAATTCCATTTGAACGTGGACGACTGTAAGCCTGTAAACTTGTTTTCTTAATGGTACCTTTTTTGGTACACATGATAATAAAGTTGTTTTCTAAGTAATCCTGATCTTTCAGGTTTACCACTTTAATGTACGCTCTTATGCGCTCATCTTTATCAACGTTAATGATATTTTGTATTGCTCTACCTTTACTGGTACGTGAGCCTTCCGGAATTTCAAATACTCTTAACCAATGGCATTTTCCTTTATCCGTAAAGAACAATAGGTAATTATGGTTTGATGCAACAAAGATGTATTCGATAAAATCATTATCTCTGGAATTAGATCCTAAACTTCCTTTACCTCCACGTCCTTGTGTGCGGTATTCTGTTAAAGGAGTTCTTTTGATATAACCTTCTCTAGAAATTGTAATTACTACTTCTTCATCTTCAATGAAATCTTCGGTCATCATCTCTGCAGCCGAGTGTACAATTTGAGTTCTACGCTCATCACCGTACTTTTCTTTCATTTCCGCCAATTCGTCTTTGATGATCTGCATACGCAAACCTTCATCAGCTAAAATTGATTTTAAGTAATCGATGGTTTTCATCAACTCATCATATTCGTCTTTAATCTTGTCTCTTTCCAGACCAGTTAAACGACGGAGCGTCATGTCCAAAATAGCTCTCGCCTGTAAATCAGACAAAGCAAACTGAGCCATTAAGCCTTCACGAGCTTCTTCAGGTGTTTGGGAAGCTCTAATTAACTTAATTACTTCATCTAAATGATCTAAAGCAATTAAATAACCTTCTAAAATATGTGCTCTTTTCTGAGCCTCTGTTAATTCAAACTGCGTTCTTCTAACAACAACCTCATGGCGGTGATCCACAAAATGGCGGATACAATCTTTCAGGTTCAGCATCATTGGTCGGCCTTTAACCAACGCAATGTTGTTTACACTAAAAGAAGTTTGTAAAGCGGTATGCTTGTACAGGTTGTTTAAAACAATAGCTGCGTTCCCATCACGTTTGATTTCGTAAACGATACGCATTCCCTCTCTATCAGACTCATCTCTGATCTCAGAAATTCCTTCAATTTTCTTCTCATTTACCAATTCAGCAGTCCGCTCAATCATCATGGCTTTATTTACCTGATAAGGTATCTCGCTCACAATAATACGTTCTCTGTCGTTTGGTAAAGTCTCAATTTCGGCAACACCACGCATCATCACACGGCCTCTACCTGTTTCAAAAGCATCTTTAACGCCTTCGTAACCGTAAATGATACCGCCTGTAGGAAAATCTGGAGCTTTAATAAACTCCATCAACTCTGGAATGGTAATTTCTGTATTTTCAATATAAGCTACAATCCCGTCAATTACCTCTGTAAGGTTATGTGGCGCCATATTGGTAGCCATACCTACCGCAATACCAGACCCTCCATTAACCAAAAGGTTAGGGAATTTGGACGGTAAAACGGTTGGCTCCTGCAAGGAATCATCAAAGTTTAAGCGGTAATCGATGGTATCTTTGTTGATATCTGCCAACATTTCCTCGGCCATTTTCTTGAAACGGGCTTCGGTATAACGCATTGCTGCGGGCGAATCACCATCAATAGAACCAAAGTTACCTTGCCCATCCACCAAAGGATAGCGCAGAGACCAAGTTTGTGCCATACGCACCATGGTGTCGTAAACGGAACTATCACCGTGTGGGTGGTACTTTCCTAAAACCTCCCCCACAATACGGGCAGATTTCTTATAAGGCTTATTACTTGCCAAACCTAAATCAAGCATACCGTAAAGTACCCTGCGGTGAACGGGTTTTAAACCGTCTCTTACATCTGGTAAAGCTCTGGAAACAATAACCGACATCGAATAATCGATATACGCCGATTTCATCTCCTCCTCAATATTAATTTTAATGATTTTGTCGTGTTGTCCTTCGTTCTGATCCGTTTCTTCAGCCATGTTCTGTTTTAAAATCTAAATTGCAACAATTTTAAAAAAAGTGTTTTGCGAAGTTAACAATTTAAGGCAAATAGACCAGCTGTGTTGATAATTTTTTACCCAATGTTTTAGGGGAGATTTTAGATTGAGGGATAAAATTTGAGGCCTATAGGGTGCGCTATAATTACTTGTTTTTAAGGACTAAAATCTGAGAAATGGTTTGTCTCTCACTTTTTTAGGCTATTCAATCTCGACCAAATGAAAATTGGCGAAATTTCTTTTTTGAAAGAAGTCAATTGGTAGTTTTCAACAACAGACAGTCCCCGGCTTTCCGCTGTATTTTTTTGTTTGTTTTTATGTAAATTTTTAGGGCAACAAAAAAGATGTCGCTTCAATCCGGCTTAGGTACTCGGGTTCAGATGGGTTAACAGAGTGCATCATCTCCAACCAACAACTCTATCTCCAAGCCCCCCTGCATTCGTTTGGCTCACCCTACAGATTACCCTCGTACCTGGTTCGGGATGACCGCATTGGTTGAAAAAAAGCAAAACCCCATTCGTTGCCGAATAGGGTTTTGAAAAAATCAATCAATCAATCAATCAATCAATCAATCAATCAATCAATCAATCAATCAATCAATCAATCAATCAATCAAGATCTTAGTATTTTACATTTTCGGCATTAAAACCGCATCAATCACATGAGTAACACCGTTACTAGAAACAACATCAGCTGTAGTTACTTTGGCATTACCTACCATTACAACACCATCTTTAATTGAAACTTTTAGTTTTTCACCTTCAACTGTAGTTAATTCCATACCGTCTGTTAAGTCAGCTGCTTTTAAAGCGCCTGTAACAACGTGGTAAGTTAAAATTTTAGCCAATTTACTTTTGTTTTCTGGTTTTAATAAACCTTCAACAGTACCAGCCGGCAAAGCATCAAACGCAGCGTTAGTTGGTGCAAAAACTGTAAATGGCCCTGCTCCGCTTAAAGTTTCGGCAAGATCAGCAGCTTTAACGGCCGCTACTAAAGTTGTGTGTTCGCTAGAGCCTGCAGCATTTTCAACAATGTTCTTAGATGGAACCATCATTGCGCCACCAACCATAACGCCTTCTGTTTCCATAGCCATAGAATCAACTGCCATACTGTCCATCGCCATAGTGTCTGCGTTCTGGTCTGCTGTTTTGTTACTGTTACAAGCTGTAAATGTGGCGCCAATTAAAGCAGCTACCATTACCAAGCTTAAAAATGTCTTTTTCATGTTATTAGTTTTGAATGTTTTACCCACTTACGCAATTATTTACGGTGTGGTTTTTAATCAGTTAAATTTTATAACAATGAAACCACGGAATTGTTTCAAATTATTGTTTGATCAATCTAGCAACAAATAGTGTATCTGCTTTAGCTTGATAGCCTTCAATTAATTTTTGCTCTTCCACCTTCAGGTTAAAACTATTGCATAACCAAGTTACCTGTTCTTCGTTTTCTGATTTAAAAACAGAGCAGGTAATATAAATTAACGGCTTTCCAACCTTTAAATACTTCAACACATTGGTGGCAATTTTTCTTTGTAACTCCGTGTAAAATTTAAGTTTGCTTTCGGTAAACGAGGTGATCATCTCTGGAGTTCGGCCCCAAGTGCCTGAACCGCTACAAGGCGCATCTAAAATAACCCCGTCAAATTCGTAATCATGTAATAACAGATCTTGGTTTTGGGTTAAATCCAATACTTTACGTTGATAACCTTTAATTCCGGCAAAGAAAAAACGCTCTCTCAAATTTTCTAAAATTGACTCCCGGTTATCGGAAACCAATAGTTTTACAGTAGGTTCTTCATCATGCAAAAGCAAAGACTTTCCGCCCGAAGCGGCACAGCAATCCCACCATTTTTCCCATTTATTGGGTTTAAAAAATTTGCCTACTTTTTGCGATGAAACATCCTGTACCTCATAAATTCCCTGATCGGTAATTGCCTGATCTAGCTTTGTACCGTTGGGCAACGCTAAAGTTTGATCATTTACTTGATCGAAAACTAAAGAGGCACTTCTTAACAAGTTCGTTATTTGCTTTTCTTTGCCTCTTTGCATACGGATATACAAATCTGGCTGAACAAAAAACGATTTATAAAAACGTTGTTTATCAACTGCATCATCCAATTTATTATTGAACGGAAAAACATCTGACAGATTGAAATCCGGGAATTTATTTTTCAGCAGTTCTAATTTATCATCCAGACCTAAGTGGATAAATTCCTCAAATTCTGGCTTATAATAGGCGATAAAAGAATTGGTTTCTGTGTTGCACAAAAACTCGGCAACAGAAAGTCTATCGGCTAAAGTTTCATTGGGTAAAGCCTTACCTAAACGGAAATAGTTATAGATTAAATGGCTGGCAACCCGCCTATCTTTAGAGCCCATCTGCTTATTTTGCCGATAGTATGTTGCTAAAAAACGATATAAGGGCTGGTCAAATGCAAACTGATTTAGAATGGTCTCTACAGTTGCTAATTGATGAAATGCTTTCATCTTAATCTACTTTTATTAATTGTGCGTTCTCGTATTTCAGCATCATTAAACTGCTGTTATAATAGCCTGTTTTACTATCCTTTTTAAAATGGAAATCGTTATGAATACCATCGAAACTGTTATTCAATAAACCATCCATAAACTGGTGCTGTTTTTTGTTCATCAGCGTAGCAAAATAGTAACCAATATCAAAACCTTTAAACGCATATTCGCTAGGTTCTAAAGAAAATTTGGAACGATAATAATTCACGAAAGATTTACCACGATTCGATTGATAATCAATCTGGTAAGACGATGTAAGGTAAGCATTGATACGCTCCATTTGCTGAAAATCCAAAAACGTAGCTTTTTCCCAACCGGGATGACCAATTACCGCTATTTGAAAATTACGGCTGGCTTTTTCTAATTCTTTGAAAATAGTTAACAGAAAAACTCGGTCGGTGGAGGGCAACACAATTACGTTTAAACCGGCTGGGTTAAGGTGTTTATAAACGTTTTCGTAACCAATGGCCTTGATACCAAGCTCTGAAACGGAGATACCTTTTGCTAAACTGTCCATTCCTTTTTTAAAGGGGATAGCGTATTTGTATTCATCGGCTTGGCCACTTCTTATCAATAAAACTTTTTTAGGTTTTAAATCGCTTTTGATAAATCGGGCAGCTTTATAAGCATGTTGATCTAAAGAATTATTTACGGTAATAAGGTAAGGGTTGTGAAACAATTCTGGGTCTGATGCTGCCAACGGTGAAACCATTGGTTTTTCCATATTTTTACTGTAAACCGAGAAAGCTTTTATGCCATTAGGAAATACCGGACCTATAATTAAATCGGAGTTCTTAATAGCGGGTTTCATGGCTAATGCACCCAATGCCGTAGGATTATCGTTCGAATCAAAAACCTGCAACTTAAAATCTACATTGCTATTTTGGTTGGCAACCGAATCTAAAGCCATTTTAAAACCCTGATAAAAATCAATGGCAATCTCCGCTTTTCGTAAATCAGCAACTTCTGCCGTTCTATAATTTATAGACTTTAACTCAAAAGGTAAAATCAAGGAAATTACCATTTCTGGCTTTTCCTTGATTTTCTTTATAGGTTGCTCTTTTTTGGTGTTGTTCTCTTTAGTTTTTTCTTCGACTTTTGGTATTTCTGGCTTTTTAACAACGGGAACAGTTTTGGGGGAACAGGCGGAGACAAAGTAAAAAGCTGAAAGTAAAAAGCAATAAGTAGCGGATTTTAAAGTCATTGGTTTATTTAGTCATTAGTTCATTTATTGAGTAGTGAGTAGTGAGTAGTGAGTTGGCAAAACATTCTGCCGTTAGTTCGTAAAGAGTTCATTTAGTTCAGTAGTCATTAGTATAAGGATACAACTAGTCATTACCGTTAGCAGGTAGCCCCCTCTCCTTCGGAGAGGGTTGGGGTGAGGCTTTTATTCCCACTCAATTGTTGCTGGTGGTTTTGAACTGATATCATACACTACTCTATTTATTCCTTTTACATTATTGATGATCTCGTTAGAGATTTTCGCCAATAGTTCATAGGGTAAATGACTCCAATCGGCTGTCATCCCGTCCACAGAACCTACCGCTCTTAACGCAACAACGTTCTCATAAGTACGTTCGTCGCCCATTACACCAACCGACTGTATCGGTAAATAAATAGTTCCTGCCTGCCAAACTTTATCATACCAGCCAGATTCTTTTAAATTTTTGATGTAGATGTAATCTGCATCTTGCAAAATCTGTACCTTTTCTGGTGTAACATCGCCCAAAATACGGATTCCTAAACCTGGGCCAGGAAATGGGTGGCGATTTAAAATATCCGCAGGCAAACCTAAAGCCTTTCCTACCCTACGCACTTCGTCTTTAAACAAAGATTTTAACGGTTCAACAACTTTAAGTTTCATAAAGTCAGGTAAACCACCTACGTTATGGTGAGATTTTATAGTTGCAGACGGACCTCCGTTTACAGAAACAGACTCAATTACATCTGGATATATGGTACCTTGTGCTAACCATTTTACATCAGAAATTTGGTTGGCTTCTTCATCAAAAACTTCGATAAAAACCCTACCAATAGCTTTCCTTTTTAATTCTGGATCTGTTAATCCGGCTAAAGCATCGTAAAATTTTTGTTTTGCATCTACGCCTTTTACGTTTAAGCCTAGTTCTTTGTAAGAATCTAAAACCGATTCGAACTCGTGTTTACGCAACAAACCGTTATCAACAAAAACACAATGTAAGTTTTTGCCTACTGCCTCATGCAAAATTAAAGCGGCTACAGACGAATCTACTCCGCCAGATAAGCCTAAAACTACTTTATCATCATTCAACTGTTCTTTTAAAGCTGCAATGGTTTCTTCAGCGAAAGCGAAAGGAGTCCAATCTTGTGTGCAACCGCAGATATCCAAAAGGAAGTTTTTCAATAGTTGACTCCCGTCTGTTGAATGGGTAACTTCTGGATGAAACTGGATACCGTAAGTTTGGGTGCCTTTAATTTGATAAGCAGCCACTTTTACAGATTCTGTACTGGCTATAATTTCAAAATCTGCGGGAATATCTTTAATGGTATCGCCATGAGACATCCATACTTGCGAATGCGCAGGCATATCTTTCATCAAAGCGTTGTTGGTATGAACATATTCGAGATTTGCTCTACCATATTCTCTAATTTCCGAAGGAACAACCTGTCCGCCAGAATGTTGTGCAATATATTGCGCTCCATAACAAACACCTAATAAAGGTAGTTTTTTATGAAACTGTTGAAAATCTACTTGTGGCGCACCTTCCTGACGAACAGAAGAAGGACTGCCCGAAAGAATTACACCTTTGGTAAATTCATCTATTTCTGGAATTTTATTGAATGGGTGGATTTCACAATAAACATTTAGTTCACGCACTCTTCTTGCTATCAATTGAGTGTACTGAGAACCAAAATCGAGGATAAGGATTTTCTCTTGCATGGGCAAAGATAAAAATTTTTAGGTGCTACGGGACAAAATTAGAAATTTGATACGGTTTATTAATTTAACCTTCGTAATTTTAAAACCGAAGCCTAAAAAGGCAAATATCCAATTTGATGAAGAAAAATTTACTCGGCATATTTACGATTGTTCTTTTGCTTTTTAGTGTAGCCACCTGTGATTATATCCCAAACAGAACTAATATTATTACTGCCAGTAGAAGCGTTATTGACACTGGAGTTAGGTACATTGTAGTACAACGCGACACCAGCAAGCCAGCCCCCATTATAAATTTGGATAGCGTTTCTAAAAAAAAGACAGACAGTTTAGCACTTACAAAACAGCCCGATACTATTGCAACAGCAGCTAAACCTATTGAAAAACCTACTGGTGCCGCAAACCCAAAAGTTACCGCCTTAACGGATTATGCAAAAAGCATGATTGGTAAACCTTACGTTTATGGCGCTAATACACCCGAGAAAGGTTTTGACAATTCGGGCTTTGTAAATTTTGTTTTCAATCATTTTGACATTAAACTGCCTAAATATGCTCCTGCGTTTATTACCGTGGGCGAAAACGTTGTACCATCCGAAGTTATGGAGGGAGATATTGTGCTGTTTTCTAAAACGGATAGCGTTAAAAAAGTGGTTTATCAAGTTGGGATTGTAGTTTCTACCAAGGGGAGTCCGGTAAGTTTTATACATGCCAGTGCAGGTAAAATGAACGGCGTTGGAGTGAGTGCCTTAAGTAGCTATTATCAAAAAAAAGTAATGGGGTTTAGGAGGATGTTTTAAATTATGAATGGGCAGTTAGAACTTGCTGATTCAGCAAAAGAACAAAATTACCTAACAGGTTTTTAACTGTTTTAAAAAAAAGACGACATTAAATGCTTAGAAAACTAAAGTTAACTTACATCCTCTACAATATTTTCAATAAGAGAAAGCTGACTCATAACCTAAAGCTGTATAAAAAACTAGGTTTAAAGAAGTTTTACTTTTCTCCAATTTCAAGCAAAGACTTTAAGAATCTTGACAAAAACCTTCTTAACGAATCGGGCGCTGTATGTAACTTAGCGGACACTAAGCTTTTCAAAAATATAGATGAGCGTTCCCAACAAAGTCTGCTTGGCTTTGAGCAAGAGGGTTATGCAATTTTAAATCAACATTTACCTAAAGACACAATTAACGCTATCAATACCGAAATTGAGAACTTGCTTGCACAAAAGAAAGTGAGTTTTAATAATGCAAATAAAATTATGTTTGCTATCCACCAATCAAACTTTTTGAAAAGCATAGGAGAAGATGAGAACCTTTTAGCACTGCTATCATCAATAATGGGTGAGGAAGTGAAGTTATTTCAAAGCATTAACTTTAAAATGGGGAGTGAGCAGCATACGCATTCAGACAGTATTCACATGACCACTTTTCCCTTAGGCGGGCTTTTGGGGGTTTGGATTGCTTTGGAAGATATAGAATTGGATAACGGACCGCTACAATATTTTCCCGGAAGTCATAAATTACCTTATTATTTAAACCAGGATTATAATAACGAAGGCAATGCGTTTCTTCTAGGCAGTAAAACGTATTCGGCTTACGAAGCTATGATTGAGGAAAAGTTGCAGGAATATTCCCAAAAAAAACAAGTTTTTACTGCCAAGGCCGGCGACGTGTTGATATGGCATGCAAATCTTTTTCATGGCGGAGAACCACATTTGAACAAAGCAAAAACCAGAAAAAGCATGGTTTTACATTATTTTGCACCCAACAGAATTTGTTACCACGAGATTACACAGCGACCAGCATTGATGGGTTGAGATAACGTTATTAATTTTCTTTACTAAAAGCTGTAAACAGAATTTGTTCCTTATCGGAACCCATAATTTTTCACAAGTGCTGGTCGAAGTATAAGCCCTACGCTCTCCTTCGACTTGGCTAAGAGTGACTGCCATTTAAACCTCAATAGATTGATTTGCGCTTCCCAATGTTCTAGAGAAATCCAAACCACTCGGCGATTGAAAAATATCTAGCTGAAAATAATGTGCTGCAGCAAAAAGATGATCAAAAATATTTGATTGTACTTCCTCGTATTCGGCCCATTTTACAGATTTTGTAAAGCAATAAATCTCGATAGGCAAACCTAAATGTGTGGCTTCTAGTTGACGAACAAGCAAGGTCATATTTTGGTTTATTCCTTGATGACTTTTTAGATAAGACTCCACATAAATTCTAAAAACACCAATATTTGTCATCCGTCTTCCGTTGATTAGGGTAGTGGTATCAAAAGTATTGGTTACATTGTAATTTTCAATTTCCGATTGTCGGTTACTTATGAAATCACTGATGAGGTGAAATTTTTTAAATGCTTCTCGCATCTCTTCATCTACGAAACGGATACTGGAAGTGTTGATGTTAATGGTCCGTTTTATTCTACGGCCTCCACTTTGTTGCATCCCTCTCCAGTTTTTAAAACTATCTGTAATAAAATAATAGGTAGGTACCGTGGTAATGGTTTTATCCCAGTTTATAATTTTTACGGTGTTTAGGTTGATGGCTATTACGTCGCCATCCGCATTGTATTTAGGCATTTCTACCCAATCTCCTACCCTAATCATATCATTGGTAGAAATTTGGATACTGGCTACCAAACCCAGAATGGTATCTTTAAAAACCAATAATAAAACCGCCGTCATCGCCCCAAAGGCACCCAAAAAGTAAAAAGGTGATTTACCTAAAAGAATAGATAATCCTAAAATAAACAAAGTAACATACAGGATTAATCGGCCAAGCTGGAAATAACTAGCAATCGGCTTATCCATAAAAAATTCAGCGTCCGAAAGGTATTCCTCTGATCCTTTCATAAATACAACGATGATCCGGAGGATTACGAAAAGAAAATAAACTTCAACAAGCTTCTCTAAAATTGGTTGCAAACGAGGAAAATCCTCAAATATGGTGGGTATTGTAACGCTCAATATCATTACAGATACTAATGAAGCCAATGCTGGAAAAAGCTTATGTTTAATCAACAGATCATCCCAACGGGTGGGTGTTTTTCTGATAAACCGCCCTACTACGTTTAACAATACTTGGCGGGTAACTTCTCTAAGGAAATAAACAAGCAAGAACGTAAGGACGAGTAAAATCAGCATGGATACATAGGGTACCGCTATTTTTAACACATCGTAGTTGGATAATAATTTTTCTATCCAGTTTTTCAAATCAATCATATTCACTAATCGCTAACAAGTGGCGAATTTACGGATTAATAAACGGGGATAAAAACTTGAAGCTAGTAGCGGAGTAAAAAGCGAGTGCTCTTATGCTTCACATAAAAGCACTTTCCAAATATGATTTTTTGCTTTTATTCAAAACACGTAGTTGATAACAATTTGAAAGCCTTATCCTATTACCCCTCTTTTCAAAAAACACATTAAGCAAGTGCTAAATAATTCATGAATAGACCAAAGGCACAAAACATTTTGAACAGACAAATAATACTAATCTGTTTTATCAAACAAGCCCATTCAAAAAACTCGTAAAAAAGCGTCAATTATAAAAAAATCGTAATTTAGAAAAACTAGTGTAGCTACTATTGAAAATAAAACCACGCCATAAACTCAAAATAGAGCTTTTGGCAAGAACGCACCTTTTACAATAAAAACGATTGAAACCAAAACTCATCATCCTCTCCGATTTATGGGGGAAAGCAAATTTTGAATGGACTGCTTATTATATCACTATTCTGAAAAAGCACTTTGAAATAAGCTACTACGATTCTTGTGAATTAGGCGATATTGACACTTTAAACTACACCGAGGATAATTTGCACCAGCAATTCAACAACGGTGGAATAGACAAAGCAGTTGAAAACCTATATAAACTGGAGCCAGAGCTATCCATCGTGTTAGGGTTTAGCGTTGGTGGTTACATCGCCTGGAAGGCGTTGTTAAACCATAAAATGACGAATCATATATTTGCTGTTTCTTCTACACGTTTAAGAAAAGAAACAACGAAACCAAACGGAAAAATCAATCTATTTTTCGGAGAAAACGATATTTATAAACCTAATAACGAATGGTTTAAAACACTGGCCTTAAAAAAACAATTGATTAAAAACGAAGGTCACAATTTTTACAGAAACCCTGTCTGGGCCGAAAAATTATGCCAAGAAATCATTCAAAAAACTACAACACAAAGCTCTTGATTTTCGATACCTTTACTTCCGAAGTAGCACCTATTAAAGTTAAAAACAATGGTGATTTAATTGCTCAAAAATGTTTAGGCATCAAGGTAAACACCGAACTTTAAAACATAACCTACAAATTGCAGCGGTTCTATCTTTCGTTGCGGGAATAGTGAATGTCGTTGGATTTTTAGCAATAACACAGCTCACCACTAACGTAACCGGACATTTTGCACTTTTTATTTATGACGTTGCCCATTTTGAATTTTGGAAAGGAACCGTTTATTTTCTTTACATATTCTCGTTTTTGGCAGGCTCATTTTCATCCAGTATCCTAATTGAAACATTTAAAGAAAATCAAAAACTCAACGTTTTTGTTTTACCAACCCTAATCGAATGTATCATATTAATTTCAGTTGCAGTTCTTGGCAGTTTTGTTCAATTGAAATATCCAAACTTAATTGCCTGTTTATTACTTTTTGCAATGGGTCTACAGAACGCTTATGTTACTAAAATTTCGAATGCTACGGTAAGAACCACACACCTTACTGGACTTTTCACCGATTTGGGAATCGACCTCTCCCATCTGTTTTTCTACAACACTGCGCTCCAAAGAAGCAAATTAAAGTCGGCCATTAAACTTCGTCTTTACATTATCTCATTCTTCTTTGGTGGTGGTTTAATAGGTGGTTTTCTGTACTCAAAACTAAATATGGAACTAAATACGCTAATTTTTGCGGCCGCAGTTCTGTTGATCAGTCTGTTTTATGATGAATTTAGGTTTTATATCATCCAAGCTAAAAGGAAACATCGCTAACAAAATCTCAGTCATTAAAACATTTAAATAAACAAGTGGTTTATCCATTATGGAAGATAGAGATTTAAACATCCAGCAAATAAGACCTCAGATTGATTTCGGAGAAATTCATCAACCTTTAGATCGGTTTCAGGAAGTGCTTAGACAAGTATTAAAATTCCAGAACGATATTTTAGTTCAGCTTTCTATCCACTTCTTAGAAAAGAAATACAAAAGTTTCGCTACACGTGATGAAACCATTAAAAAAGACCTTTTTTATCAAAGTTTAAAAAAAGATATACCTTTTAAAAAGGAACTCATTGGCGTTTTAAACGGATTGTTCACAAAACCAGAAATGGATTTTTACCTCGCAAACCGACAAGAAATCAATAAACGTTTGGTAGAGTTTATTTATAAGCGATTGGTTGCGCAAATTCTTTAGCTATTTTGACTACTATCAACCTAGTTCTCTAAGTTTCGTGACGCGCAACCGGAGAACCATTCAAAGTACAATGTTATACTCTACGCTGAACAACCGTCAATCCCTCAAAAAAAACCTACTAACTAGCTGATATTAAAACGTAAATTGCAAAGTCCCATAAATTGCTCTTCCTTCTGAAGAGATTATACCTGGACCTGGAAATCCAATCGCTCTTCTTGTAAAGTACTTCTCATCTGTAAAATTATTTATAGACATGGAAAGTTTCCACTTCTTAAACTTATAACTCGTAGTAAAATCAAAAGCATGATAAGCTGGGATTAATCCCACGCTCCCATCGCTAGATGAAAATGCATTTGTGGCATCAGAAAACTGTGCATCTGTATACGAATACTGGATGGTACCACTCAGCGCTCCGAATAAATAGTCGATACCGAAACGATCAATCCAAGGTGCTGCATATTCTACTTGCTTACCTTCAAACTGCTTTCTATCGGCCGGGATGTTGATATAACTCGCGTTTGTATACGCCACTGATCCATAAATAGAAACTTTATCTTCGGTGTATTTTAAACTGGGGATAAGATGTAACAAATTAATTTCTGCGTAAAGCTCTGTTCCAAAGCTTCGGGAATCACTAATATTTGTTTTGTACTGATAAATCTCGCCACCGCCATCGCTCTGTAAGAGTGTCCCAACCCTATTTTTGTAGAGCATATAAAATCCGCTTACATCGAAATTCACAAGGTTACCAAACCGTCCGCGATAGCCTAAGTCTACGTTATACCCTTTTACATCTTTTAGGTTAGGATCTATCCGAGTGGCAGGCTGTATAATTACGATATCACTAAAATTCACAGGGCTAAAATTCTGTGAAAAATTGGCATACGCGTTTGTTTTGTTTGTTATCTGATAGGCCAGGCCCAAACCAAATAACGGGAATGATCGATTTACGCTTTCATTACCGAATACTTGTTGTGTTATCGAGGTGTCTGGCCTTGTATAACCTTTAGCATTGGTTTCTAAAAATTCGAAACGCACACCGGGAGTTACAGAAAATTTATCCGTTACCTGAAAAATATTCTCGGCAAAGGCGGCTAAATTATATGATGGAAAACGATAATCTATCTGCAATTCATCACCGTTTCTGGTGGTAAAATCAGCATTAGAACCTGTGTAGTTATAACCTTGGATACGGTGTGTGTTTCCGTGGTAAAAACGCAGGCCACCAACCAAAGAAGATTTTAAATTTTCAACCAATTGATAATGGTGGATATATCGCGATTCTACAAAATAGTTTCGGTATTCGTCGTTCATTACAATACGAGGTTGCGAAGCATCATCTGGAAAGATAATTGGATTTAAATTACCCACATTTTTACGTGTTGCAATTAACGCATAGGTTTTAACACTTAAAAAATTGTTGCTGTCTATGGTATAATCTAAACTCAACGCTGGGATATTCCAGTTTGCAGCAAACCAGTTTCTACTACGCGTAGATTGCCTTGCATCTTGCTTAAATTGAATATCTGTTAACCCTCCAGGCTGTTTCATCTGATAATCCATAAAAGTATAATCAAAACCTAAAGTCAGTTTTTTAGAGAGTGCGTATTGAAGCGAAGCGTAACCGTTATGAATATCAAAACCTGTATTTTTTCGCCAACCGTCACTGCGTTTATAATTATAAAAACCGTAATAATTCAGATTTTTCTGCTGCCCGCCGATGCTATTGAAAGAGTTAAAAAAACCGTAACTACCTGCCGTTTGCTTAGTCACCAGCTCAAAAGGTTTGCTTGTTGAACCTTTTTTCATGTTAAAGTTTAGCAAACCGCCAAACTGGGTCCCAAACTGTAAGCCTGCTGCCCCTCTAATAATTTCAATGCTTTCCACGCCATCTGTTGGCGGTGTATAATAGTTTTCGGGATAACCAATGGGGTCTGCACTAATATCATATCCGTTTTGGCGGGAGTTGAACGCTGTAGTTCTGTTTGGATTTAATCCTCTGGTACCAATACTCAACTGAACCCCTGCATCATCATTTTCGATGATATTTACACCTGCTATTTTGGCGTAAATTTGCCTAGTGCTGTTAATTGCTGTATTGGCTGGTTTTGAACTGAGTAAAATGAGTTCGTTTTTTTTTCCTTCGTATATGGTAGTACCTTTTGTTTTTGTTTGTGAAGTAACACTAAAAGGATCTTTTACACCTTTGACGGTTACACCATCTAACTGGTATATAGATTCTTGCAATAAAAAAGTCCGACTACCTTCATTTGCAACAATATCCCAACTAAACGCTTGCGTTTTATAACCATCTGCAGAAATAATTCCTTTATATTTCCCTCTCTCAATACCTAAACTAAAAACGCCGTTGATATCACTGGTGTAGTTTCTATCGCCATTAAGGTATAATCTCGCAAAAGGAATGGCTTGCTTACTTATAGAATCTTTGGCAAAGATGCTTACTGGTATTTGTTGTGCAATTGCATCTAACGCTAAAAAAAAGCTAAAAAGAAGTACAGCAAAACTTTTATAAATCAATCTATTTTTGGAATTCATGATCTGTTGATTCTGGCATTATCCAATATTTGGGTGCAAAGCTATCTTTTTGATTTGCTAAATCTATATCTGGATCAATAAAAGTTTGACCGGCTTTAGCATTTAATGATGCGTAAGCATCTGCATACACTGCTACAGAATGCTTCAGTTGATCTTGATACTTTGCTGCCAAAAAGTGCGCATACTGTAAAATCATATCTGGCTGTGTACTCATCATCCGTTCTTGCAAAGGCGTTAGATATTTTTTTGGGTATTCAATAAATCGCTCGCCCGTTTCCTTATCCTCCACATAAAAATAGATAACTGCATCTTTTTCCATCAGCATTACATTCCAAGCGTAACGGTAACCCTGTTCTGTCCACATTACGTTTCCTTTATACATCAAATAACGTAAAGGCATTAAAAATTGCCATAAAAAGTAGACAATAAATAAGCCACTGAATACTTCTTTATGCCCAGTAAATGTGTAAACCGCTTTTTCTGGATTGTGTTTTGGCTGTAGCCAGAAGAAATATTTTTCTAAAAACCGTCTGTGAAAAGCCGAAGAAAAAAACACCAAAGCTACGCCAATCATCACGATCGGAAAAACACCGATATAAAACAACCAAAAAGTCACTAAATGAAAAAACACAATTAAAGCGTATTCAAATGGTCGGGTTTTTTTATTGAGCAATAGAAACGGGGCGCTGATATCAAAAAACATTCCTCCCCAACTAAAAACATACGCGGTAAAAGGCATCGACAAAAATTTGCCTACCCAAGGGATATTTTGGCAAGTTAACAACCATGTTTTTAAAGGTTGTGCCATAATTAACCAATCGTACTTAATTTTAGAAACACCAGCAAAAAAATAAACTAAACCTATTTGCAGTCGTAATATAGATAATGTCCAACGAGGAACGGTTGCCGGCTGTTGCCATTTTTTAGCATCTAAACTAAAGCTTACGTTCATGGGCAAAAAAATCATGGCGAAAGCCAATAGCGTAATTAGATAGTAATGGTTCAAGTAGTTGCTTAAATCCAGCAATTCGGTGTAAGAGAAAAGAAAGAAAAATACGACGATTGCAAAACGATAATATTTACCAACAATAATAAATACCAAACTGATGACCATCAATACCCAAGGTAAATACATCCAATTGCCAGGCAATGCTTGCACCCAATGAAACCCAAAATATTTAAAAAAGAATTTAGGCTGAATGTAAAACAGATCGACCCAACCTTTTGATAAAAAGCGGACCTGACTAAAAAGCATGATACAACCAAACAGTATCCTAAAAAATGCCAACGATGCGGCGTCAATAGGTTCGCTCAGTTTATTTTTTAAAGCTGAAAAGTAATAACCCGAGGTTTTAACCGATGCTTTTTCCACCTTAAATTTTAGTCGCCATCTGTATCAGAAAAAGTGATGGTGACCCCTAAATTGTTTGCAACATCTACTTTTAAATAAGCAATTAAGGTTTTTAAGGAGTTGAAAACATCTTGTACTTGTTGTTTATTATTATTTACGGCGCTAGCATACGGAGAATTGACGGCATCTATTTTGGCAATCACCTCGTCAAACTGAGCACCCACTACCACAGAAAGATTTTTACCATCTTTCTGTGCTTTTACATAGTCCAGTAAGTCATCTATCCCCTGCCCCGAACCGCCATTGAAAACGCTTTTCATTACTAAAACATTTGCTCGCATAACTTCCAAAGACTGCTCTGCAAGTGTATATTCAATAATGTCTGGGTGCGATTTATTGTCGTTCACCTTCACTCCAATACCAATTGGGTTGGCCACTTTCATGTTTTTTATTTCATCTAAATAAAGTGCAATGCCATTTACTGTTTGGCTTAAAGAACTACTTACATCATTCCCCTTAGCATTGATAAATGAAGTAAAATAACCCTTTGTCCAAGCGTTATTTAGGTTAGTTGCTTGCGCCACTAATTCAGTAGATACACTATTTAAAAAAGCCTTTCTAGCAACAGCGTCTGTTGCGGTGGTATATTTAACTAGCACCTCAGCATCTCCATTTTTATCGAATAAAAGATATTCCAATCCTTTTAAACCTTTAGTATCGGCCCCAACACCCGTAGCACCTATTTGATTGGCAACTGCTGTCTCCATTTTTACGGGCTTTGCAGGCCAAGTATCAATATTGGCTGCGATTAGCTCAGTTTGCATGGGTCCAAAATTGAAAGGTGCTACTTTAGCCCAGTTTTGTGATAAGATCTTAAAATAATCTTGTGCTGCTTTTAAAGTTGCAAACGTTGGATTGCCCGTAAAGTTTTCAACGATTACCAAGTTTTCTTTGGTGTTTCCTTGGAATGAAGTTATATCGGAAAGCAAAATCTGATTCGCTATATTTTCTAACATTACCGCCTGATCATAAGTACCAAACAGGTTTTCGTTATTATTCTTTGGACTTTTAGAGCAGGCCACCAAAATCAACATCATCCAAAATATGGCAACAAACTTACTTTTCACTTTTATCATTCTACTTTTATAAATCATTAACAAATTTAATTACTGCATCACGGTCTGTTGCAGAGAGCTTCATAAAAGCCTTTTTAGAATTATCTGCTTCTCCTCCATGCCATAAAATTGCTTCTTCAATAGACCTGGCTCTACCATCATGCATCAAAAATAAACCTTGGGTTTTATTAACTAAATTAGCCAAACCAATTCCCCATAATGGTGGTGTACGCCATTCTGTTCCGGTTGCTAAATAATCCGGACGATTATCTGCCAAATCTATTCCCATATCATGTAATAACAAATCGGTATAAGGATGAATTATTTGATTAGACAACAAAGGCAGTTTTGCAAAATTGCTGGTCTTTATCTGAGGGATATGGCATTTACCGCAAGAAATATCCAAAAATAGTTGCTTTCCCCTTTTCACGGTTGCATCTGTCCAGTTTCTACGCTGTGGAACGGCTAAAGCTTCGGTATAAAAAACTGTATGTGTAAAAAAAGGCTCGGGCAATTCCACCTCGCCAGGTGCATTACTTCCGGTTGCCAAACCTCCATACAGATCAAACTGTTTTCCGGAAAGGTTTTCTTTTGTGAATATTGGCGATGTAATGCCCATATCACCACTTAACGCACCCGCAACTTGCTGGCGCACACTTGGCTCGTTGGCTTTCCAGCCAAAACGACCTAGAACAGTTTTATTATTTTCATAATCCCAAACATAATTTGCCCTGCCCGAAATCCCATCTTTGTTTTTATCATTTTCATCTACAAAAGAAAGAATGGTGCTTTCAGAAATCGCTTCTAATAAGCCCATCCCAACAACCTGTGGTGCAATACGTGGCGAAAACAGAAAGTTAATTGGGTGTCCGCCTCTTAAATTCTCAAACCTATATTTAGGAACTCGCAGGGTAACGCTGGTTCCATCGGCGTAAGCAATAACTTTATCAGTATAGTCTACAAAAACATTTCCATCTGGCTCAGCATTTATGGTAGACCTGTTTCTAAACTGTAAACCTAAATCTGGCACTGGTTTAGGACCGCCATGCTCATCATTTCCCGCTATGCTTAAGCGGATTAAAACAGAACTTAACTGCTCATCGGAAGAAAAAGGCGTACGCCCCCTACCATCTTCTATATGGCAACTATTACAAGAAATTGCGTTAAATAAAGGTCCAACACCGTCAACTGCATTTGTAGATGCGGGCGCTGTAACCCAACTGGTATGAAAAAAGGAACGTCCAACTTTAAAGTTTAAAACATCGGCAGTTAACATTGATGGGATAGGCTGTGCAAACGAGTTACTATTTTGCATGTTAATAGTTCCGTTTTCTCCGCCCTGTAACGCTTCGTTTTTTTGGATTAAATCGTCTGCGCTACTGTCTTTTTTGCAGGCAGGCAGATAAATGCTAACTACAATAAAAGCGAAAATGATAAAAACTACTAAACTCTTATTACTGAATGGTTTCAAGCTTTTAAATTTACTTTATTATTTTAGGGTGCAAATTTGCGATAAATAGCTGTGTATTGTACACAAATATTTAAAAACACAAAAACAACGGTAAAGTTTTACCGTTGCTCCCGTTGTTATATATATTGTAATTAATTCTCATCAGGTATATTTACCTGACTTAATTTTAAATCTTTCGCAATTTGCGAAACCCAATCTGCAACGGCACTTACATCAAGCACAGCGGTATTTACAATTTGATTTCCAGACGCATTACCCGCTTGTATCAATAAATCAAACGGCTTATTGTCGTTAATAACTTTTAAGCTAGCTTGGGCTTTGGTAAGTAATGTCCTCATTTTAGCGTCATCGGTTTCATTAAATGATTTTACATAATCACTTATACCCAAACCACTAATTACCGTTCCGTTTGTACGGGTATATTTTCCGGTGTAAGCATTTACCATTCCTTGCATATCCAGCACTAAATCTCGGTGTGTATTATCGCTAAAACATGAATGTTCTTGCTCCTGAGCATTTAAAGTTAATGGCACAAACATTCTTTCGCCAGCTAACTCTCCTTTTGCCAACCTTCCAATACCATTAAACATATTTGCAATTGCCGCAGCATTATTGCTTTCAAAAGTTTTTCTGTAATTATTGGTATTAGGCTTCCATTCATCAACCAAAGTTTTTAAATTATTTACTAAAAGTTGTGTTACTGCCGTTAAATAAGTGGCTCTTCTATCTCCGTTTGGCGCAGTCGCTTCTGCAGTTATCAAATAATCTTTATATGATCTTTGACCAGCTTTTTTGTCAGCGGCAGGCGTATTGTCTTGTCCCCACAATAAGAATTCAATAGCGTGGTAACCCGCAGAAACCGAAACATCATCGCCATTGCCATTTACCGTACCACCGTCTGGCTGATTGTTATTTACCAAAAAGTCGATATCGATTGTTGGATACGTTGTTTTCTTGTTGATAATCCCAAAACTTGTATTGAAAGTGGGATAAGCCGAATGACTGTGAGAGTCTCCTGCTAAGTAATCTATATAACCTTCGTCTAAAGGCCAAGAGTTCAATAAACCATCGCCGTTGTCTTCATCAATTGGACCACCATAAAAACGGGCAAATTCTGTTTGCATATAAGGTTCGCGAGCGGCTAGCCAAGCGTTTTTCGCATCAGTCAGTTTTTGCTCAGACGGCGCAGCTAAAAACGCCTGTATCTTGGTTTGCATATTAACAGCAGCATCATAAGAATCCTGGTAACCTGCATATAAAATAGCTGAATAATTTTGAACAATTTGAGATTGTTGGTCTGCCGAGAGACCTTTACCTGCGTTGTCTGATTTTTTACAGGCCCCAAATATTAGAGCAACCGAGAATGCTGCAACTATAGTTTTTTTCATATTTAAATTTTGTGAGTATGGTCACAAATGTAAAATATTATTTAGATTAAATCCAAATAAAAGAAGAAACGAAAAGTTACATCATGGAACATACCGCCGAAAACCGCCTGAGACAACAAAAAAACAGCTATTTTTTGATATTATTTTCTCTTGCAAAATTTATAGATCTTATTAAACGTGGAAGGTTGTGGATGCTACCCTTATACTATTTCGATCGTATCGCTTCTACAGGATCTAGTCTCGCTGCCGAAAAAGCAGGCCAAAACCCGGAAATCACACCAATGATTACAGAAATACTTATTCCCCTAACAACGTTGCCAGCGTCTAAAACAATCTTTAAATCAAAACCATAAGTCGCAATCAATGTCCCCAAATAAACAATCGCTAAACCTATCAACCCGCCAATAATACATAGCGCAATGGCTTCAAATAAAAACTGCATTAAAATAAAGTAATTCTTAGCACCCAAAGATTTTTGGATCCCTATGATATTGGTCCGTTCTTTTACAGATACGAACATAATATTGGCAATACCAAAACCACCCACCAAAATGGAAAAACCACCAATAATCCAACCGGCAACATCAACAATGCCAAAAAGCTGATCTAATTGATCGGATAAAACAGTGGTTTTGTTCAGTGCAAAATTATCCTCATCAACAGGTCTAATTCGTCTAATCGACCGCATTAAACCTCTTAATTCACTTTCTACATCCGCTACGCTATAAATTTCTTTCCCTCTTACAGTAATCTGCGGACCGTATCTTTCGCTTTGTACATCAACTAAATTCTTGGCAAAATTTAACGGAATCAACAAGGTTTTATCAGACGAAGTCCCCAATAAGTCCTCCCCTTCGCGTAAAAAAACACCTATAACAGTCACGTTACGCCCCATTACTTTTACGGCTTTACCCGTAGCAACCTGGTTTGGAAAAAGCCCCTCAGCCAAATCTGCACCTATCAAACAAACCGGCGATCCACTTTTAGATTCATTATCAGTAAAATACCTTCCCTCAGATAAATCAAAATTTGAGGTTTTATCATAATCATGTGAAGCCGCAGAAATTTGTGCGCCCTCAATACTATTGCTCCGGTATTTTAAGGTACGGTTTGGCAAACTAATCTGATAAGATATACCTTGCACCGTAGTCACCCGCCCTTTTAAAGCTTCATAATCTCTCAACGTTGGTTCTGGCCGTTGCATATATTTCCACCAAGGGTAATCTCCAAAACCGCCCCAAGGCCATTTCTGTATATAAACCGTTTTACTCCCCAACTTATCTACGCTTGTTTGCAGATTGCCTCTAAACGTATCTACTGCAGCAAAAACTGTAATAATGGTAAAAATGCCAATTGTAATACCTAATAACGAAAGAAATGTGCGTGTTCGGTTTTGCCGAAGTGCATCAAAAGCAAAAATAAAGCTTTCTTTGAAGAGTTTTAAAAATAGCATATTATTGGTTTGACGCTTTTTGCAAAGAATAGTTACAATATCCGTAATTATTTTTAAGCAAAAAAGTATTTAACATTTATCAAAAGTATTGGGGCATTTCCAGCAGAAAAAGCTGGTCACGCTTTTCGCTATATCTTTTTTCACCCCTCAACTCAGCCCACAACCACAAAAAAAGGATAATGCTACAATCGTTAATGCAAATCCCCCTATCAAAAAATTAACCATTAAATAAATCCGAGTTTCGTAGCTGATAAAAACACCAAGCTTAAGAAAAAAAAGCTCCAGATGAACCGAAAGCGCATCGTTTTAATTTCTCTGTAACCAATAAACAATTATAAAAAACCAACTTCAAAGGAAAAAGGAAAAGAAAAAAAGCCCCCAGCTCTGTGCTCTCCGCGTCCTCCGTGGTTAAAAAAAACAACTTCGAATTGGTTGGTGATAACACCACAAAGAACCCTCCCCCCCAGCTCTGTGCTCTCCACGTCCTCAGTGGTTAAAAAAAACCATCTTTTCATAACCCAAAAACCGCTATACTTTCTGTAAAAAACTCAGTTCACGCTGTGGTTATCTCAAGCTCATAAACACCCCAAAAGTCACCTAAATACCATTATAACAACTAATTAAATATTTGAAGATATTTTTCTTAAATTTGCGCTCCAAATTATTGTTTAATATATGAAGTTATCACAGTTTAAATTCAATTTACCAGAGTCTCTAATCGCCCATACACCATCTGAAAGTCGTGACGAATCACGTTTAATGGTTTTAGACAAAAAAACAGGTAAAATAGAACACAAGATTTTCAAAGACGTTCTTGGCTATTTTGAAGAGAAAGATGTGATGATCTTAAACAACACCAAAGTTTTCCCTGCCCGGTTATATGGAAACAAGGAAAAAACGGGTGCTACCATCGAAGTTTTCTTGTTAAGAGAATTAAACAAAGAACTTAGGTTATGGGATGTTTTGGTTGATCCAGCTCGTAAAATCAGAGTAGGCAATAAACTTTATTTTGGCGACGATGATTTATTAGTTGCAGAAGTAGTTGACAATACCACATCAAGAGGCCGTACCATCCGTTTCCTTTTCGACGGAACAGATGAAGAGTTCAGACAAAACATTGAAATCTTAGGCGAAACTCCACTTCCAAAATACATTAACCGCAAACCTACCGCAGAAGATAAAGAACGCTACCAAACCATTTTTGCTAAAAATGAAGGTGCCGTTGCTGCGCCAACTGCAGGTTTACACTTTAGCCGCGAGCTATTAAAAAGATTAGAGTTAAAAGGTGTTGAATTTGCAGAAGTAACATTACACGTTGGTTTAGGAACCTTCCGCCAGGTAGAGGTTGAAGATTTGACCAAACACAAAATGGACTCTGAGCAGATTATTATTGAGCAATCAGCCGCGAATATCGTAAACAAAGCAAACGAAGAAAAAAGAAGAGTTTGTGCAGTAGGTACAACAGCAATGAGAACCATTGAATCTGCTGTTTCTGCAAACCACATGTTAAAACCAATCAATGATTGGACTTCTAAGTTCATTTTCCCTCCTTACGAGTTTAGTATAGCAAACAGCATGATTACTAATTTCCATACGCCAGAATCAACATTATTGATGATGGTTGCTGCATTTGGAGGTTACGATTATGTGATGAAAGCGTACGAAGAAGCAGTAAAAGAAAAATACAGATTTTACAGCTATGGCGATGCCATGTTGATCATCTAAAAAACAAAAAAAAGACCGAAAATTTCGGTCTTTTTTGCTTAATCGCTTTTGTATGAGTAATCATTCTTTTTATGCAATTATAGTTGCCGGCGGTAGCGGAACCAGAATGGGTAGCGACATCCCGAAACAGTTTTTAGAACTGAACGGGAAACCTGTTCTAATGCACACCATTACTGCATTTCAGCAAAACAAACACCATCCTCATATTATTCTAGTTTTGGCTTCGACCCACCTAGAACGCTGGGCAGAGCTGAAAAAGAAACATAATTTCGATATTCCTCATCAAATTATTTTTGGAGGAGCAGAAAGATTTAATTCCGTAAAAAACGGAATAAGTTTAATCCAGCAAAAAAATTCTATTGTAGCTATACATGATGCTGTTCGTCCATTAGTTTCGCAAAACACCATTAACAATTGTTTTCAAACAGCAATAGAAAGAGGGAACGCTATCGCAGCTGTACCGGCAAAAGATTCTGTACGTAAACTCAAAAATGGAAAATCAGAAGCTTTACAACGCAGCGAAATCTATTTGGTACAAACCCCGCAAACATTCCAGATTGAGCAGCTAACCGCTGCATATCAACAAAATTTTGATCCTTTTTTCACTGATGATGCTTCTGTTGTAGACAAAGCAGGCTTCCGAATCAACCTAGAAAAAGGCGACGAGTTTAACTTTAAAATTACGTTTAAAGAAGATTTAAAACTGGCAGAAACCATCTTGAAAATGCAAGATTAATATCGCAGGATATCATTTAAAGTAGCGATTGCCAATTCAAGTTCTTTTTTATCTATTTTTCCAGCTCGTTTAACCAGGCGGTCTTTAGATATTGAACGGATATGAAAAATCATCAACTCCGAAACCTCTTGCAAACCATTATCTGCACCAGGAGGTATAATAGGATTCCCTCTATAATTTTTAATTTTGGTAGTAAGGGGCGCAGTAATTACAACTTGCAGGTGCTGGTTGAGCATGTTGCCACTCAGAATCACAACCGGACGGTAACCGGCTTGTTCACTTCCCTTTGTTGGATCTAAACTGGCATACCAGATTTCCCCCTGTTTCAATCTTTAAGCTGTTTAAAATATTCTTCCATGCCTTCTTCTGCCATAACCAAAATATCATCGTCATCTCCGGCATTCCTGTATGATTTTACATATTCTGCTTTATTAAGCTGATCTAAATAAATTTCCAATGCTTTTTCTATCAGCTTATTTTTAGGAAGCTTTAACGCTTTTGCCTTATCGGAAAGCATTTTCATTAAATCATCGGGAAGTGTACTGGTAAAAGTTATCATAACAATCGCTTTAGTCTATACGAATTTACAATTTATATTTATAAATCATAAATATAAAAAGCAAAACACCATTGGTATTTTGCTTTCTATGTCCGAATTAATTAATCTGACTAAGCGCCTCTTATTACTCTTAATAAGATTGCTATAATTGCAATAACTAAAAGAATGTGGATTAAGCCTCCTCCAAAAGGAGATACAAAAGCTCCTAAAATCCAAATTATAATTAAAACAACTGCAATTAAATAAAGTAAATTTCCCATGATCGATTTTTTTTATAAGGTTTAACAATAATATATATGTTAGAACTTATCTAAAAGTAGACCAATTGACATAAATCAGACAAAAACAACCTTAAACCGCTTTTTAGGTAAGGTTGACTAAAAATGAGTTGTATAAAATTTAATACAAAAAAAAGACTCAAATATTTGAGTCTTTCTTTTTAGTATTCATCTTCGTTAAAGAAGAAGTCATCCTTGGTTGGATAATCTGGCCAAATTTCTTCAATGTTTTCATAAGGCTCACCGTCATCTTCCAGTGCTTGTAAGTTTTCTATAACTTCTACCGGTGCACCAGAGCGAATTCCGTAATCAATTAATTCGTCTTTGGTTGCTGGCCAAGGAGCATCTTCAAGATGTGATGCTAATTCTAATGTCCAATACATAATCTTAGAATTTGTGTTTTAATGATTTGCAAAACTAAATTAAAATTTAAGGTTTACTAAAAAAGTTATCAACATTCTTTAAATCCTCGGAATCCAGGTATTCTCCTCGTTTTTATTGTTAAAAACTACCTTCCGGCTTAAAGTAAATAAATAATCAGACAAACGGTTTAAATAAATAATTACCTTTTCATCTACAAACTCTGATTCTGCCAAGTGTACAGCTAGTCTTTCCGCTCGTCTGCACACACACCTTGCAACGTGGCAATAAGATGCGGTTGTGTTACCTCCAGGTAAAATGAAGTGTTTTAAAGGTGATAGAAAAGTATTCATCTCATCCATCTGCTTTTCAAGCAATTCAATATCAGTCTCTAATAAATCAGGGATTTTCATTCTTGATTTTTCTGGGTCGGATGCTAAAGTTGAACCTACCGTAAACAACCTATCTTGGATTTCTTTCAAAATTTCTTTATCCTCCGCTAAAATATCTTGATCTTTTATCAAACCGATGTACGAATTAAGTTCATCCACTGTTCCGTAACTTTCTATTCGTAAATGATGTTTTGGCACTCTTGTACCCCCTATTAAAGAAGTGTATCCTTTATCGCCTGTTTTAGTATATATTTTCATAAAATGATTGATTCCTTTTCTGCTCTAAACAGATTAACAACAATGCTAACAAGATAATCGAAAAATTGTTCAACAAAAAAAGGTAAGCTAAAAAAACTCACCTTTTTGTCGGATACATCGAAATCTATAAATTCTGCATTTTTGAATGCACCGTCCTTATATCTGTGTTCTGATAATCTTCTTCAATAAGCCCATCTCTCATTCTTACAATCCGGTGAGCGTGTTGTGCAATATCTTCTTCGTGGGTTACAATAATAATCGTATTTCCTTTGGCATGAATATCCTCGATTAAACCCATAATTTCTATAGAAGTCTTGGTATCCAAGTTCCCTGTGGGTTCATCGGCCAAGATAATAGACGGATTGTTGATCAAAGCTCTGGCAACGGCCACCCTTTGTCGCTGTCCTCCAGAAAGTTCGTTAGGCTTGTGGTGTACCCTATTTCCGAGTCCAACGTTTTCTAAAGCTTGAATTGCTCTTTCATCGCGTTCTTTTCTTTTGATGCCTGCATAAATTAAAGGCAAGGCCACATTATCTTGTGCGGAAGAACGCGGTAATAAGTTAAAAGTTTGAAAAACGAAACCAATTTCTTTGTTTCTAACTTCCGCTAGCTCGCTATCTGTCATCTGGCTAACATTAATGCCATTCAAAACATACTCGCCTTTGGTAGGTGTATCTAAACAGCCTAACAAGTTCATCAAAGTAGATTTTCCTGAACCTGAAGGCCCCATTAAAGCAACAAACTCTCCTTTATTTATAGTTAAAGAAACAGATTTTAGGGCATGGATAACCTCAGCACCTATAACGTACTTACGCCCTAAATCTGTAATCGTAATTAATGGTTGCATTTTTCCTTTTCTATTCAGACGGTTAGAAACCGATTTTGTTACGCTAAAGCAATAACTATTTCTGAATTACTTTTGAAACTTTGATGTACTCCTCGTTTCTTAAAGGTGCGTTTTTCAGCGCTTCGTCACGAGTAAGTTCTTGAATTACAACGTCGGGGCGCAAAACGTTTACAGCCTCGTTCATGTAAATTAAAGGTTTAACGCCAGAAGTATCCAATTCATTCAGCTTTTCCATAAAGCTCAAAATCTCACTTAATTCTTCAATCGACCTGTCTTTCTCTGCTTCCGTTAATTCTAACCTAGCTAAATGAGCTATTTTATCTACCGTTTCTTTATCTATTTTCATTGTTCTATTTTAAAGAGTCCGTGGTCCACAGAGTTTGACTCGTTTTTTTAAATTACTCTTCAAAAACCACTATCCAATCCAAAAATATTTGTTGTCGCAAATACTTAACACGTACTAGCTATCATCCCAGACCTCGGGCTACCGACCCCTGGCTGCGGACTTAAACCTCATAGTCCAACTTCGATTTTATCTTTTCAAAAACCAAATCTCTTAAAAGTTCATCATCTTTAATACCGAAACCAGAGACATCAATGGGTTTGTGTACGCAAATATGCGAAACTCCGGGCTTGCATCCATATTTTATCCCATCATCCCACCAAATTTTCCAATTATCTTTTAAAGTTACCGGAATTATTGGAATCTGATGTTCGATTGCCAAGCGAAATGGCCCGTTTTTAAACTCATGCAAAACAGGTGGATACTCATCCCCAATCTTTCCCTCTGGAAAAATCACAGGTGACATTCCTTCTAAAATTCTTTCTGATGCTTTTTTAAACGCTCTAAAAGACGACATTTTACTTTCTCTGTTAACGGGGATATCTATCGTTTGAAAAAAAATTCGGGTTACTGGATTTTTAAGCAATGATTCTTTTCCTAAAAAAAAGAAATTGCCTTTAGCAACTAAGCTCATGGCAAAAATATCAAGATTTGAAGCGTGATTTGGACAAATGATATAAGTTTTGTTCCAATCTATAACTTCCTCGTAATCAATTTTGTAAAAAACACCTGTTAACATCGACGGGATAAATGCACATATTTTTCTAAAAAAATTAAGCTGCGGATAGGTGTTTTTTCGTCTCGAAAGAAAATAAACAAATGGGAAAGTCAGTACAAAAATCACAGCTACCATTGCTAGGTGCCAGTACCTCATCATCTGCCTTAAAATTTGTCTCATCGCTCTCAAAATTATAAATTTTCTGTACTTTCGTCGCATTATGGAAACTGTTGTTAGCGGAATTAGATCTACAGGTAAGTTACACCTTGGAAATTATTATGGTGCAGTGCGAAATTTTGTGCAGATGCAAAATGAACATAACTGCTTTTTCTTTATTGCTGATTATCATTCATTAACTACCCACCCAACGCCAAGTGACTTACACGGTAACATTAAACAGGTTTTAGTTGAATACTTAGCTGCCGGTCTGGATCCAGAAAAAAGCACTTTGTACATCCAATCTGATGTTCCAGAAATCGCTGAACTGTATTTATACATGAATATGAATGCTTATTTGGGCGAATTAGAGCGAGGCGCTTCTTTTAAAGATAAAATTAGAGCAAATCCAAATAATGTAAATGCAGGTTTGCTAACCTACCCCGTTTTAATGGCTGCGGATATTTTAATTCACCATGCTACTAAAGTGCCCGTAGGTAAAGATCAGGAACAGCATTTAGAAATGACCCGGACGTTTGGTAACCGCTTTAACAATTTGTATCAAACAGACTACTTTAAAGAACCTTTTGCGTTTAATTATTCCAAAGATTTGGTTAAAATCCCCGGGTTAGATGGCAAAGGAAAAATGGGAAAATCGGAAGGTGAAATGAATGCTGTTTACCTATCAGACAGTCCAGAAATTATCAGAAAAAAAGTAATGAAGGCCGTTACGGATGGCGGACCTACACAAGACAACCAAGAAAAGCCACAGGAAGTACAAAACTTGTTTGACCTGATGAGAGTGGTTTCCTCTACTGATACTTTATCACATTTTGAAGAGTTGTATAATAAAGCTCAAATTAGATACGGCGATTTTAAGAAGGCTTTGGCTGAGGATATGATCATTGCAACGCAACCAATCCGCGAGAAAATTGAGCATATATCTGCAGATACTGTATTATTACGCCAAGTTGCAAAGCATGGTGCTGCAAAGGCCAGAGAAAGTGCACAAAAAACCATTAAAGAAGTAAGAGAAATTATTGGTTTTAGAAATTTTTAGTAGCTTAATAAAATTAAAACCATTTTAAAAAATCATTTTATGCATATAGCTATAGTAGGTAACATTGGTGCTGGTAAAACTACCTTAACAGAATTGTTAGCGAAAAATTACGGATGGGAGGCAATGTATGAAGCCGTTGATAACAATCCTTACCTCGAAGATTTTTATAGTGATATGAAAAGATGGAGTTTTAACCTACAGATCTATTTTTTAAACAGCAGGTTTCAACAAATTAAAGAGATCCAAAAGGGTTCTAAAACTATTGTACAGGATCGAACTATTTACGAGGACGCCTACATTTTTGCGGAAAACTTACATGATATGGGCTTAATGACCACTAGAGATCATGACAATTATCGCTCAATTTTCAGTAGTATGACCTCTTTTATCAATCCGCCAGATTTGTTGATCTACTTAAAAGCATCTGTACCGACATTGGTAGAAAACATTCAACGCCGTGGCAGAGAATACGAAGCGGGAATAAGAATTGATTATTTACAGAAACTGAACGAAAAATACGACCGCTGGATAAAAGGCTATAAAGAAGGTAATTTATTGATTTTAGATAAAGACAAACTAGATTTCACCAACAATCCCGACGACTTGGCTTTTATTATAGAAAGCGTTGAACGAGAAATTAACGGACTTTTTAAATAACACTCCCTATGAAAATTTTAGGTATCATCCCAGCTAGGTTCGCCTCTACCCGTTTTCCGGGAAAACCGCTGATAGATTTGGCAGGTAAAAGTATGATACGTAGGGTTTATGAACAGGCAAAAAAAGCATCGTCTTTGGCGGAAGTTGTAGTTGCAACAGATAGCCCGGAAATTTTTAACGCAGTAAAGCTTTTCAACGGAAATGTAATCATGACGTCAGACCAGCACCAAAGCGGGACAGATCGGTGTGCAGAGGTTTGTGTAAAAATGACAGGTTATGATGCAATCATCAACATACAGGGCGATGAACCGCTAATTGACCCAAAGCAAATCAATTTATTGGCAAGCTGTTTTAACGATATTTCTACTGATTTAGCAACGCTGATCAAAAAAATAAGCACTCCAGAAGAGCTATTTAACTTCAATACACCAAAGGTCATCATCAACAACCGGTCAGAAGCGATTTATTTTAGTCGCCAGGTGATCCCGTATTTGAAAGATGTTGCTCAAGAAAATTATTTATCCAAACACACTTTTTATAAGCACATTGGCATTTACGGTTACCGCACTACCACGTTGGGTATTATCGCCGGCATGAAGTTAGGCAACCTAGAATCTTCTGAAAAACTGGAGCAACTTCGTTGGATTGAAAATGGCTGTAAAATTAAAGTTGCCATCACCGAAACGGAAAGCTTGGCAATTGATAGCCCTGAAGATGTAACGAAGGTTTTAGAATTGCTGTCGAATCAGTGCTAAGGCAAATTCAGCTATTCCTATCCCATCTAATTTAAAACATTTCAACCTCTCGAAACAAAAGCGTATAACCTTCCGCGACTGCTTCATGAATCAGAATCAACGGCTAATCAACTAACCTAACTCTGTAACGGGCGTTGCTTCACCATACCTCCGTAAGTATCATCTACTGTATGCATTACAATAAAAGCTTGCTTATCTATGCTCCTTACCATATTCCTAAGTTTGGTTACCTCTAATCTTGTAACTACAGTAAACACAATTTTCATATCAACTTCATCAGGACTTAGATTTTTTGTATAGCCTCTTTCCCCTTTATAAATTGTTACCGCTCTTCCTAAAATTTTGGTAATAGCCTGTCGTATTTGCTCATTTTTTGAAGATATTATAGTAACTCCGATATATTCTTCCACACCGTGAATTATAAAATCGACCGTTTTAGATGCAGAGAGATAGGTTAGAATAGCATAAAGTGCTGTTTCTATATTTAAAACCCAAGCTGCAACGCAAAAAATCAAAATATTGAACAGCAAAATAATATCACCCACACTTAAACTCACGTTTTTGGAGATAAATAGGGCTAAAACCTCGGTCCCATCAATAACTGCTCCTCCCCTAATGCTTAAACCAACACCTGCGCCCAAAAAGAAACCTCCGAACACGGCAATTAGTAACTTATCTGAAGTAACAATCGGGAAAAAATCAAAAGAAAGCATTAAAGCTAAACCCGCAATTGCAAGTACCGTTTTTATTGCAAAATTCTTGGAAATCTGTTTCATCCCCAATAAAACAAATGGAAAATTTACTACGATTACGATTAAACTTAAACTAATACCCGTTTTTATATTCAATAACAAGGAAATACCCATGGTACCGCCATCTAAAAAATTGTTCGGTAATAAAAAACTTTTCAGTCCAAAAGCAGCAGAAGTGATACCCAAAAGAATTAATGTGGTCTCTTTAAGTATCGTAGGTAAATGCGCTTTTCGGTATAAAAATTGTACCCTTCTCTGTAATCTCATATTTAACAAATATAGAGTTCAAGACAATAAAATTAATTTGTATCTGAAAATAAATTGATAAAAATGATAATCAAAAGCATTAACCCCGCAACCGATACGCTAATCCAAACTTATATAGAGCTTTCCAAACAAGAAATACAACAAAAAATAACCGCAACAGAAAAAGCTTGGGAAAAGTGGCGTAAAGTAAGTTACGCGGATAAGGCAGCGTTGATGCTAAAGCTTGCAACGGTTTTAAAATCAAAAAAGGAAGACCTGGCAAGAGTAATGACGTTAGAGATGGGTAAACCATTAAAAGAAAGTATTGCTGAGCTTGAAAAGTGCGCTTCGGTATGCGAGTATTATGCAGAAAATACCGAAACCTTTTTAAAAGATAAAATTGTTAAAACAGATGCCAACAAAAGCTACATAAGCTATCAACCTATAGGGGTTATTCTAGCTGTAATGCCTTGGAACTTCCCATTTTGGCAGGTGTTTAGGTTTTTGGCGCCAAACTTAATGGCAGGTAACTGTGGTGTTTTAAAACATGCATCTAACGTTTCGGGCTGTGCACTTTTAATAGAAGAATTGGTGCTAGAGGCTGGATTCCCTGAAAACGTTTTTAGCACTTTACTGGTAGCAGGAAAAAATGTAAACCAAATTATTGAGCATCCGATAATTAAAGCGGTTACCTTAACCGGCAGTACAGAGGCAGGCAAAAAAGTAGCAGAAAAAGCAGGCTCAGTTTTAAAAAAATGTGTATTAGAACTTGGCGGAAGCGATGCATATCTTATCTTGGAAGATGCAGATTTAGAAATGGCTGCAGAAGCTTGTGTTAACGCTAGGCTTATCAATAACGGCCAAAGCTGTATTGCTGCAAAGCGTTTTATCGTTATTGAATCTGTTTTAGAAGAGTTTACGCAATTATTATTAACCAAAATAAAAGCTAAAAAAACGGGCGATCCTTTTGATGAAAATACAGATTTGGGTCCAATGGCGAATAAACAATTACGAGACGATTTGCATGAGCAAGTGAGAAAGTCCATATCCTTAGGTGCAAAATGTATTTTAGGTGGCGAAATACCAGTTGGCGAAGGTGCTTTTTATCCGGCAAGCATCCTTACTAATGTAAAAAAAGGAATGCCCGCTTTTGACGAAGAACTATTTGGACCAGTAGCAGTGATAATATCCGCCGATACTATAGATGAAGCCATCAACATTGCAAACGACTCGGTCTTTGGCTTGGGTGGAGCAGTTTTTACAAAAGATGAAACCAAGGGAAATGAGATTGCTAGAAATCAACTTCAAGCTGGAAGTGTGTTTGTAAATCAGGGCGTAAAATCTGACCCGAGATTACCTTTTGGAGGTATTAAACAATCTGGTTATGGCAGAGAACTCGGATTAAATGGTTTATTGGAATTTATGAATATCAAAACCATCTCTATTAAGTAAAATTGTTTTACCGAATGTCTGACAAAAGTTGTTTTGATCTCTCAATTTGTGCCATAATATCCCTTCGGTACCCAGATTCTTCTAAAACCTTTTGAAAATCTGCAATGGAAGAATTACAAGCACTTATCGCGATAGACTTACTATAAACATCTGGGATACGTTGGCTTTTGTACAAAGCATAATCTTGATAAGCTAGTCCTCGGTTCTGATATAGTTTATAATCATTCGGGGTTAAATCCAAAGCAGACGAAAAATCTTTGATAGCACCACAGATTAACCGCTCGTGTTCTGGTGATTTAGCTTCCTTAAAAGTGGCAGAAAACAACACTTTTGCCTTGCCACGATAATAATAGGCTGCTGTTTCGGTCGGCTTCATAGCGATCAATCGGTCAAACGCCTCAATACATTTCCTATATTCTGCCGCATGGTAATTGGAGTAACCCATTAACCATAACGCGTTCATATTACTACGGTCGTTGGCATAGGCTTTCTCAAAATAACCAGCTGCAGTAGTAAATTCACCTGCTGTCATGGCCTTTTGTCCTAAACGTTCAAACGGTGTTTGCGCAACGGCAATATTCGTAATTAAAGAAATTCCAGTTAAAACTAAAATAAATTGTGTTTTCATCTTTCGGCAATACTCCCCTATCAAAAATAAATTAATAAATTAATAACGTATTTGTGCGGGAAATATTTCGCATAATTGGTACTGACGTAATTTCACTTTTTTTTGTTAAAAAACGCTACTTTGATACATTTTTCTTAAAAAAAACTTTTAAAGTTCATTGGCATAAAGCTTGTAAATTATAGTTCACTATATCGTTATAGCTTAAATTGCAGTTTAACCTGTCAATTTGGCGTTTCATCATAAAAAAAATACATGAGCAATTTTGATCAGTTCGATTTCCATCACGCATCACCTCTTATAAATGAAGATACTGAGTTTTTTCCCTTAATGTCTCCAGAAGATGAGGAAGAAATGAATAATGAGCAAACACCAGAAATCCTTTCTATTTTACCTTTAAGAAACACGGTTCTTTTTCCGGGCGTAGTTATCCCAATCACCGTTGGTAGAGATAAATCTATTAAACTGATTAAAGATGCCTATAAAGGAGATAAAATAATTGGGGTTGTTGCCCAAAAAGATGTAAACATTGAAGATCCTACTTTTGACGAGTTAAATAAAATTGGAACGGTTGCAATTATTGTAAAAATGTTGCAGATGCCCGATGGAAATACTACAGTAATTATTCAGGGAAAAAACAGGTTTAAATTAGGCGAGCAAACACAAACAGAGCCATATTTAAAGGCTAGCGTAGAAAAATTCGAAGAAATACGCCCAAAATCCGATAAAGAGTTTAAAGCCATGGTTTCTTCTGTTAAGGAACTTGCCATGCAAATCATCCAGTTTTCGCCAAATATCCCGTCAGAGGCAGCTATTGCAATCAAGAACATTGACAGCGTTCCGTTTTTGATCAATTTTATATCATCAAATATGAACGCCAGCGTGGCTGAAAAGCAACTGATGTTGGAAGTGGCAAATCTGCGTGAACGAGCCACAATGGTTTTAAGTCATTTGAGCATGGAATTACAAATGCTAGAACTTAAAAACCAAATCCAAAGCAAAGTAAAAGTTGATTTAGACAAACAACAGCGTGATTATTTTTTGAATCAGCAATTGAAAACTATACAAGAAGAGTTGGGTGGCAACTCTCCAGACATGGAAGTTGATGATTTAAGGATGAAAGGCAGAAAGAAGCGCTGGAGCAAAGAAACTGATATTCATTTTAATAAAGAGCTTGATAAATTAGCCAGGATGAATCCGGCTGCAGCCGATTATTCTGTACAGATCAATTACGTAGAAGTACTTTTGGATTTACCTTGGGGCACTTTTACCAAGGATAATTTTGACTTAAAACGAGCACAAAAAATATTAGATAAAGACCATTACGGTTTAGATAAGGTTAAAAAACGTATTATTGAGTATTTAGCAGTTTTAAAGCTAAAACACAATATGAAAGCACCAATTTTGTGCTTAGTTGGCCCTCCCGGAGTTGGTAAAACTTCTTTAGGAAAATCAATTGCGAAAGCTTTGGGTCGTAAATATGTTCGTATGGCCTTAGGTGGAATTAGAGACGAAGCCGAAATCCGAGGACACCGTAAAACTTACATTGGTGCAATGCCAGGGCGGGTAATTCAATCGCTAAAAAAAGCTGGTTCATCAAATCCTGTTTTCGTTTTGGATGAGATTGATAAGGTAGGAAACGATTTTAGAGGCGATCCGTCTTCTGCCCTATTGGAGGTTTTAGATCCAGAACAGAATAACGCTTTCGCGGATAACTTTGTAGAGTTGGATTATGACCTTTCTAGCGTGATGTTTATTGCTACAGCAAACTCATTAAGTAGCATTCAACCCGCATTGCTAGACAGAATGGAGATTATTGAGGTAAACGGCTACACCATTGAGGAGAAAGTTGAAATTGCTAAAAAGCATTTGTTACCCAAACAAAAAGAGACACATGGTTTAAAAGCGAAGGATATTGCATTGAAGCCAACAATTATCGAAAAAATAATTGAAGACTATACCCGCGAATCTGGTGTGCGTAGCTTGGAGAAAACATTGGGTTCTGTAGTGCGGAGCGCTGCAACCAAAATTGCTATGGAAGAGGAATATAATACCAATTTCTCTTATGATGATGTTCAAAAAGCGCTTGGTGCAGCTTACTTTGATAAAGATGCTTATGAGAATAACCATGTTGCAGGTGTAGTAACCGGTTTAGCTTGGACTTCTGTAGGTGGCGATATTTTATTTATAGAGGCTAGTTTAAGTCCTGGAAAGGGAAAAATGACCCTGACTGGAAATTTGGGTGATGTGATGAAAGAATCTGCGGTAATTGCTTTGGCCTATATTAGAGCACATGCAGAAGATTTAGGTATTGATTTCCGCATTTTTGATCAGTGGGATTTACATATCCACGTTCCCGCTGGTGCAACTCCTAAAGATGGACCATCTGCGGGTGTTACCATGTTAACTGCTTTAACATCGGCGTTTACGCAAAAACAAGTGAAACAAAATTTAGCCATGACTGGCGAGATTACCTTGCGAGGAAAAGTTTTGCCTGTTGGCGGAATTAAAGAGAAGATTTTAGCTGCAAAAAGAGCAAATATTAAAGAAGTTATTCTATGTAAATCAAACCAAAAAGATATTTTAGAAATTAAAGCCGATTATATTAAGGATATGGATTTCCATTACGTTACGGATATGTTAGACGTGGTAAAACTTGCTTTGATGCCTAATAAGGTTAAAAATGCTTTGAATATTGTTTACCGTGATGATAAAAAACCAGAACCGGTAAGTTAGTAGCTAAACCATTAATAAATGTTTATTTTTAAAGCCGATTGTTTTCGGCTTTTTTTATGCGCTTTATTCTCAGTTTTTTTGCCTTTATTTTACTAACTCTTCAAAGTTTTTCTCAAGAAAAAATTTATCAGAATGAGTTGGGCTTTAGATCAGATAACGACGCTTATTTGGGCACCAAGCAAGATCGATATTACACAAACGGACTTTTTATCCATTTCAGAAGAGCCATCGAGAACAAAAACGACAGTACAACCAAGAAGATTTGGAGCTTAAATTTAGGGCATGAAATGTACAATGCCCGAAGTGGCCAGATTACAGAAATTGAAAATGTAGATCGCCCGTTTGCTTCCTATTTGTACGCTGGCGGTAGCTTACAATGGCTAAAACCAAATGAAAACATCTTAAAATTAGCAATTCAAATGGGCACAATTGGCCCCGCTGCTTTAGGTAAAGAGGTACAAACAGTATTACATGATTTTGTTGGATTTTACGATATTTCTGGCTGGCAGTACCAAGTGAATGACGAGTTTGGAGTAAACCTAAAGCTGAACTTGCAGTATTTTTTATTCAGGAACAAGAATAAAAATCTCGATTTTTCTTTACCCATAAATGTAAGTTTAGGAAATACTTTTACAGGTTTAGATGCTGGCATTTTATTCCGGACAGGGAGCATTAACCCTTTTTACCATTCAGTGGCAACACAAAGCAATATTGCTACAAAAGTCCAAACGGGATTAAAAAAACAAGAGTTTTACTTTTTTTTAAAACCAGCTTTAACCTATGTTGCTTATAATGCAACCATACAAGGTGGCTTATTTGTAAAAGATAAAGGTCCGGTAACCTACAAGCCAATACCTTTCGTGTTTTCGCAACAGATTGGCGCTTCTTATGCAAACAAAAGATTTACGGTTGACTTATCTGTTATTTTTAAAAGTAAAGAGCTGGCGAGTGCTACAAAATCAGAACAATATGGTTCTGTAGCATTTTATTACCGCTTTTAATAATCGTTGTTGCTGTTTCGGTTGATCTTTTTGAGCGCTTGTTTTCTTTTATTATCCAAACGTTTTTGCACAGAAGCAAAGCTTGGTTTAGACTTTTTTCTAGGTTTTTCTACCATTAAGCTATGATCAATCATATAAAAGGCTTTACTAAGCGCAATTTCCTTATTGCGCAGCTGCGATCGATCTTCCTCTGCAGTTACAGAAAAAACACCATCGTTGTTGATGCGGTTGGCTAGTTTCAGTTTAATTCTGCTTAGCTCGGCCTCAGAAAAAACCACACTCGCATCCAGTTTCCAAAGTAGTTCTACTTTAGTTTCAACCTTATTCACGTTTTGTCCGCCTTTGCCACCACTTCTAGAAGTTTTAAAACTAAACTCCTTTTGCAAAAGCTCTTTATTAAATTTCATAATTAAAGCTAAATTAGCCATATCATGTTTAAAAAGATCCTCTTCTTGCTTTTTTGTACGATATTTTCGGCTTATCATGTATGCGATGCGCAAACTGGAGGAAAAGGAGTTTTTCGTTTTTTAAACTTGCCTAATTCGGCAAAAGTAGCCGCTTTAGGTAATGCATATCCCATGCAAACTGAGGCCGATTTTGATGAAACCTTTGCAAACCCCTCTTTACTTTCAAATTTGCACCAAAATTCTTTATCGCTAAATTATAGCAACTACGTTTCTGACATTAATTTTGGGAATATACAATATGCACTAAAAGTTAAAACTACCCAAACCTTATCTTTGGGTTTAACGTTCATTAACTACGGCAGTTTTGACGAATATGACGCTACCGCAACCCCAACTGGCGCAAACTTTACTGCAGGAGATTATTTATTGAACGTAGGTTACGCCAAAAACTGGAAAAACAAAATCTATTATGGCGCCAATGCAAAAGTGATTTATGGCTCTTATGACATCTATAATTCTTCGGCCATTGCAACCGATTTAGCGGTGACTTATAAAGATACAACCCGCAATTTAGCTACTGGTATTGTTTTTAAAAACATAGGCTATCAGCTTAACGCTTTTGATCAACAGAGAGAGAATCTTCCGTTCCAGATTGCTGTTTCCTTATCAAAAAAATTGCGCTTCGCCCCTTTCAGGTATCACATAACCTATAATAATCTACAGCAGTTCAATCTAAATTATTACAACCCAAATACAGGTGACGACACTGATTTAATAACCGGAGAACCAAAAGATAAGGGCGCTAATTTTACAAATAAGCTAAGTCGTCACTTTATTTTGGGTGCAGAAATTCTACTGTCGCCAGCATTCAATTTACAAGCAGGCTACAACTTACAGCAAAGCAAAGAACTAAGCATTAGTGGTTTAAATGGCTTGTCGGGTCTTTCATTTGGATTTTCTCTTCACCTTAAAAAACTAAGTTTAGGTTATGCACATTCAACTTTAAACCTCGCTGGTAGCAACAATTATTTCTCACTAACGCTAAACCCAAGTTTTTTGAATTTTGCTAAATAGTTGATTGTCGATAGTCCATGGCAAATTATCTTAGACTTGAAAAGCATTCTCTCCTTAGTATCAAGAAGCAAGACACAATAATCAAGATTATTTTTTCTTAGCAATCAAAAATTAACCTTTTCATCCAATTCTTCATTCACCCATTATTATCACACTGGCCAAGCATTCAATCCTACTATCATTCACTCATTCAAAATTCGACCCTTCTCTCAAAATTATTTATATTTACGGCAATGGTTAATAATATCGTGGTCGCTATTGACGGCTATTCTTCTTGTGGAAAAAGCACACTTGCAAAGGCATTAGCTAAAAAGCTCCACTTTATTTATGTAGATAGTGGCGCCATGTACAGGGCGGTAACCTTATATTTTTTAAGGAACAATACCGACTTAAAAAATCATGATTTAATTGTTGATGCGTTAGAGCATATTGATTTAAATTTCCATTCGAGAGACTATGAATCGCATATTTTATTGAATGGCGAGGAAGTTTCGGAAGAAATTAGACAGATGCCGGTTTCTGAAAACGTTAGCTTAATAGCGTCTATTAAAGAAGTGCGTAAGGCGATGGTGCGCAAGCAACAGAAAATGGGAAAATCCAAGAATATGATTATGGACGGGCGTGATATTGGAACTACGGTTTTCCCGGATGCGCAGGTTAAGCTTTTTATGACTGCCGACCCTAAAATCAGAGCTGAAAGACGTTATAACGAGCTAATTGCTAAAGGTGAAAACGTAAGTTTAGAAGAGATTTTTGACAACCTGGCTCACCGCGATTTTTTGGACACTACCCGAGAAGAAAGTCCACTGGTTAGAGCCGAAGATGCTATTATTTTAGATAACACCAATTTAACCCAAGAAGAACAACTGGCTTTTGCCATTGAACAGGTTAAACCTTTTATTGTTTAATAAAATTGGTTCTTTAGCTTTATTTTTTGACGAAGAGCATTTTGCGTTAACGATGAAAGCGGATACCGGCCAAAAGCTTAAGGCCTGTGGCGTATGAGCGGACAGCGTGTTAAAACGCCCAAAAATTATACGCTATCTATAATCTCAACAACAAACTAGAACGAAATAATAAGTCCAGCCGATAATAATAAGCTGTTCCGGAATTTTAAAGAACAGATAAGCAATTCCTTTACCGGTATAATTGCCTCGCTTCACGCTGATGTTTTTGACGCCCGCATTCACCTGGGTAACCAAGCCCAAAATGAGATAAATTAGAATTAGGGGAACAATAACTCTGGCAACGTCTGCAAACACCAATCCAGCCGCTATTGCAAACTGCAGATCGCCTACAGCAAAAACCAATTTAATTTTATTGATCTGCGACAAAAAATCTGGATAGGTTAGATAAATACCATCACGGTATTTCACATGTAAAACACCCGAAAACAAAAACATTGCAGCAAGCGCTAAACGTCCGGAAACAGCATAAGCAGGGTCGTTGTAAAATATAAAACAACCTCCGCACACCAATAAAAAAACGGATAATAATACAACTAGTTTCAATACAAATAATTTACTACGTATAAACGTTGACGACTTTCACGCAATTTCACGATTTTTTAGCTAAAAGTATTTACGTTCTAAAACAATTTTCTTTTTATCTTTCGCCATATTTAAATTAATACTTCTTGTTGCCCCAACCATGGAAACTTTAAAGCATTATGTAGAGACTTACACAAACACTGCTGAAACCAATGATTTTGTGTGGGAACATTTTAGAGATGAAGTAAATAAAAATCCGTTTTTAAAGAATCACAGAGATTATGTGGAAGAAAAGCAAGCTGGATTTGGCGACCGCTCTTTTCACCATATGTGGTATCTTTTATTGCAAGATTTAAAAGAGAAAAAGGAAGAAATAACCTGTTTAGAAATTGGGATTTTTAAAGGTCAGGTGATTTCTTTATGGGCCTTAATTGCCAAAGAAATAGGGTTAAAAGCAAAGATTACAGGGATTTCTCCCTTAGAAGGCAATTACCCAAATAACAGCTTGTTCAGAAATTATTACATCAGGAAACTGCTTTCTTACGTGGTTCCTTCTATCCGTAGGGATTTTGCTGATGGTAACATTCATATCCAAGAAGATTTTATTGGGCACATACAAAAGATGTTTGATAATTCTGGTTTGGATTTAAGAGAGGTAAACTTGATTAAAGGGTATTCAAATGATGAAAATATTTCGTCGCAGGTGCAAAATCAAAAGTTCGATATTGTTTATATAGACGGAGACCACAGCTATAAAGTTTGCAAAGAAGATTTGGATAATTATGCAAAAATTATTAAGCCGAACGGCTATTTGGTAATGGATGATGCTTCGAATTTTAACCCGGGAACCAAGTTTTTTAAAGGTATTGTGGAAGTTTCTAAAGCTTGTGAGGAGATTGACGCTACCATATTTAAAAATATTTTAAACGTAGGACATAACCGCATTTACCAACGAGTGGGCTAGGCTTTAAAAACCATTTTATAATGCTGAATGCCCGCTTCTTCAAACTGGCTTCCTTCAGCAACAAACCCCATTTTTTGATATAAAGGAACTGCGGTTAATTGAGCATGTAGGTAAATATAATGTGCTTCTTTGGGTAAATCGTTCAGGATTGTTTTAATCATTTCTTGCGCAATTCCTTTTCCTCGAAATTCTTTTAAAACAGCAAAACGTTCTAATTTATACCCTTTTTCTATTTTGCGCCACCGGCAAGCACCAGCATCTTCGTTATTATATTTCGCTAAAAAATGGATGGAAACATCTTCGTTTTCCCATTCCAATTCGGGAGGGCAGTTTTGCTCTTCCACAAAAACTGTTTTGCGGATGGCGAAGACTTTTTGGAGGTCTTCGGGATTGGTGACTTTTGTTATGGTTATTTTCAACATTTCGTTTTTATCCAACCCTTAAAATTTTTTCCATTTTTTGGCCTTTCGCCAACTCATCCACCAATTTATCTAAATACCTTACCTGCCTTGTCAAAGGATTTTCTATTTCTTCAATCCGATAACCACAGATTGTCCCGCTAATGAGGTGCGCATTTGGGTTTAATTTGGCAGTACTAAAAAATTCCTCATAAGTTGCTTCCTTTTCAATAAGTTCGTTGATTTTTTCCTTTGTAAAACCGGTAAGCCATTTTATAACTTGTTGCAATTCTTCTTCGGTTCTTCCTTTTCGCTCTACTTTTTTCACAAGGAGTGAATACACCAATGCAAATGTCATTTTTGCTACTCGCTGGTTATGTTCGGGTGTTGTGTTCATGCTTTTAAAGTAGTGCTAAATTTACTCTCGGTTTTAAATTCTTGTAAAATCGGGAGTCAGAGACTTCTATCTATTATTCAATCCTTCGAGACGCTTCGCTTAAACTAAGGACAGGTTGGGGCATTCTTTCTAAGACCTAAATTACAAAAAACAACCCACAAAAAAAGCGAAGTCCTTTCAGAATTCGCCTAAATATTTTGGTTGAAAGACTTACATCTGACCGGCATCTCTATCAATCCCGATAGCACCTTTATTAACACGAGCTTTGTCAGCTGAAGTCTCAGAATACGAACCTTTTTTCTCTGGTATTTCTTCTGCATTAGTTGGCGCACCTAAATCCTCTTTTTTAATCGGATTTTTCTCTTCCAACTCTTCTTTAAAATCGTTCATTCTTTCTGCTGGGCTTTTCATGGTTTCTCTTTTTAGTTTTGATAAATAGAATATAAATATGTTAAAACAAATATGTTGCCAAGGAGGATTAATGATGGAAGGAGCTAATTAATTTTGAAGGATTGAATGATAGGATACTTTTCAAGTTTCTTAATAATGATTAAATTTTGAATGAGTGAAGGATTAAATGCTTTCGAGTTTTTTAGCCTCTTGGTTCTTGGATATTGATTCTTACTTCTAAGACAGACTTGCTTTCGCAAAAACCTCTTTTACTTTTTCTACCGTATAATCTATTTCTTCTTTGGTATTAAACTTTGAGAAAGAAAACCGTATTGACGGATGACCTGGATTGCCACCAATTGCAGTCAACACGTGTGAACCAATGTTTGAACCGGATGAACAGGCACTCCCGCCCGATGCCGAAATCCCATTGATATCCAAATTAAATAAAAGCATATCTGCCATATCCATTTTTGGAAAACGGACATTCAACACGGTGTATAAACTTTTATCAGCATCTGTTTCTCCATTAAAATCTATCGTTGGAATTGCTTTTTGCAAAGCTTCTTTCATATAATTCTTTAAATCTTGGATGTGGTTTTTATGTAAATCCATATCAGCGTAAGCTAATTCTAAAGCTTTTGCTAAACCAACAATGCCATAAACATTTTCTGTTCCGCCACGCATATTACGTTCCTGTGCGCCACCGTATAGCAATGGTTTTATCTTAACAGCTGGATTTACAAATAAAAAACCTACACCTTTTGGCCCATGCAATTTATGAGCAGAGCAAACCACAAAATGCGCTTTTAAGGTGCTTAAATCATGCGGATAATGCCCCATCGTTTGTACCGTATCTGTATGAAAAATAGCATTATATTTTTCGCAGACCTCACCCACACTTTCAATATCTGTTAGCGTTCCAAGTTCGTTATTAGCATGCATTAAAGAAACCAAACTCCGTTCATTTGCAGTCAATAATTCTTCCAGATGTGCATAATCGATATTACCTTTTTCATCAACATTAACATAACTCAATTTTATAACTCCAGTATTTTCAAGCATCTCTAAGGTATGCAAAACAGCATGATGCTCTATTTTTGAAGTGATGGCATGAGTTAGTTCGAAATCTCGGACAGCAGACCGAATTGCAGTATTATCCGCTTCTGTTCCGCCAGAAGTGAAAAAGATATTTGATGGTGCAGTTTTCAACAACGTAGCAACAGACTTACGGGCTTTTTCTACCAAGGTCCGTACTTCTCGCCCATGCGAATGAATAGATGATGGATTGCCATAATAGTTATCCATCACCTCTACCATCACTTTTAATACTTCTTTATCAATGGGCGTTGTTGCTGCGTTATCGAGGTAAATTTTCATGGTTTTAATAATGATAGAATTTTGAAGTGAAGAGCGTTAAAATCTTTCTACTTTTCACTTTCTACTTTTGACTTTTTAAAATCTCTTTTATATCCGCAATTATCTTATTCGCCAAACTCTCCGCGGCCGTTTCGGAACTTGCCTCAGAATAAATTCTGATAATAGGTTCTGTGTTTGATCTTCTTAAATGCACCCACTGTTTATCAAATTCAATTTTTAAACCATCAATAGTACTGTGTGGTTGCGCTTTATATTTCTCTTCCACCTTCAACAACAAATTATCGATATCCATTTCTGGCGTTAATGTGATTTTGTTCTTAGAGATAAAATATGATGGATAACTAGCTCTCAATTTAGAAATTGTACCGCCAAATTTAGCCAAATGCGTTAAAAATAAAGCAATCCCTACCAAAGCATCTCTTCCGTAATGCAATTCTGGATAAATTACCCCACCATTTCCTTCACCACCAATTACAGCATTTTTTGCTTTCATTAGGTTTACTACGTTCACCTCTCCTACTGCAGAAGCGTGATATTCGCCACCAGCCTTTTCGGTAACATCGCGTAGCGCTCTTGTAGATGAAAGGTTAGAAACCGTATTTCCCTTTTTATTTTTTAGGATATAATCCGCCACAGCCACCAAAGTATATTCCTCGCCAAAAACGTTTCCATCTTCGCACACAAAGCAAAGTCGGTCTACATCTGGGTCAACGGCAATACCTAAATCAGCATTTTTTGCAGTTACCTCTTTTGCTAAAGCCGTCAAATTTTCTGGTAAAGGTTCTGGGTTGTGCGGAAAATCCCCGTCTGGCTTGCAGTACAACTCGAAGATAGTTTTTACACCTAAAGCTTTCAGTAAAGCAGGGACAAATATACCTCCAGATGAATTTACGCAATCAATGGCTACTTTAAAATCAGCATTTTTGATGGCTTCAACATCCACCAAAGGCAAAGCCAAAATCTGGTCGATGTGTTTTTGCATATAAGTTTCATCTTGCCTCACTTTCCCTAAATCATCCACTTCGGCAAAAGTAATATCCGTATCTTCTGCAATTTCTAAAACCTTTTTACCGTCTTCATCATTAATAAATTCGCCATTATGGTTTAGTAATTTTAAAGCGTTCCATTGTTTTGGATTATGACTAGCGGTAATGATAATTCCACCACCAGCGTTTTCTAAAGGAACAGCAATCTCAACCGTTGGCGTGGTAGACAAACCCACATCAACCACATCAATGCCTATTCCCTGTAATGTGCCCACTACTAAATTGCGCACCATTTCGCCCGAAATACGAGCATCACGACCTACTACGATTTTCTTTTTTCCAGTTTGTGCCATTACCCATATACCAAAAGCCGTGGTAAATTTCACAATATCCGTTGGTGTTAAAGCGTCGCCTGCTTTACCGCCAATTGTTCCTCTTATTCCAGAGATTGATTTTATTAAAGTCACTTTGTCGTCGTTAATTTTCGAATGTGGTAAAATTAAAAATATAAAATGGGTTAATTCATCTTATTTTAAACAACACCTTAAAAAGGTAATTTATATATTTGCACATCATTGTTAGATAAAGCTCATGCCTAAAAAATGGTTCCAAAATTGGTTTAATTCTCCTTATTATCACATTCTTTACAAAAAAAGAGACGATGAGGAAGCTGAGCTTTTCATAGATAATTTATGTGGTTTTTTAAAGCCTAAAGCTGGTAGCCGAATGTTGGATATCGCTTGTGGAAGGGGTCGACATGCAATTTATTTAAACAAAAAAGGTTTCGAGGTTACTGGTATAGACCTCTCTTTTAGCAGCATTAAGTTTGCACAACAGTTTGAGAATAAAAACCTCCATTTCTATGTGCATGACATGCGCCAGCCTTTCTATATCCGCTATTTTGATTTCGTTTTTAACATTTTTACCAGTTTCGGTTACTTTGAAACAGATAAAGACCATATAAACGCCCTAAAATCATTTAAAAAAGCTTTGAAAAAAGATGGATTGTTAGTTTTTGACTATATGAACAGTCAGAAAATAATTAACCATTTAGTCACCAAAGAAACAAAGGAAGTTGACGGCATTGAGTTCCATATCAGCAGACAGGTTATTGGTGGTAATATCGTGAAAACCATTGATTTTGAGCACCGTAATAAACATTTCGCTTTTAAAGAAGAAGTGAAAGATTTTAAAACTCCGGATTTTGAGCGACTTTTCAGTGCCGCCGGTTTACAGATTATCCATACTTTTGGGGATTATAACTTAAATACTTTCGACATCAACAAATCAGATCGATTAATTTTTATTTGTAAAAAAACAGATGCTTGAAGAAATCATCAGGCTTGACCATCAGCTATTTCAAGCCATAAACACAGGGTTAGGTAATGCTTTTTTTGATTGGTTGATGCCTATCATGCGTAATAAATATACTTGGATTCCTCTATATATCGGTATCATATTTTTTGCGATAAAAGCTTATAAAGTCAAAGGTTTATATTTCGTTATATTTTTAGCGGCTACTGTTGGCATTGCCGATTTTGGTAGCGCCAGCATTATAAAACCCATTTTTAAACGAGACAGACCCTGTAATGAAGTTGCTTTTCAGCCAGTTGTGCTATCGCGAGTGCCTTGTGGTTCGGGAAAAAGTTTCCCGTCTACACATGCTTCAGACCATTTTTCTATTGCCATATTTTTGGTTGTTATTTTCCGGAAGAAATGGAAATACATCACAGCCATCGCCATTTTTTGGGCCGCTATTATATGCTTTGCACAAGTTTATGTGGGTGTGCATTTCCCAATCGACGTTATGGTTGGCGCCTTATTTGGCTCGGCTATAGGCTATCTAGTAGCAAAAATATTTTTAAAATACGTTCCTTTTAAAGCATAAAATGAGTTACTTCATTATATCATTATTGAGCCTTTGCGCATTACTAGGCGGTTTTGCGATTTTTGTAGTTAAAAAAAACAGCAACAATGCGCTTAAACTTATATTATCTTTTAGTGGTGCATTTCTTTTTGCCATTACGGTTCTACATTTATTACCCGATGTTTACGAGAGCGATCATACGCATTTAATTGGCTTATTTATTTTAGGAGGATTTGTGTTGCAGATTCTTTTAGAGCAGTTTTCGCAAGGCATTGAACACGGACATATCCATGTACATAGTCACCAAAAGAGCTTTCCTTGGGGTATTATGCTAAGCTTATGTTTACACGCATTTTTAGAGGGGATGCCGCTAACAGCAAAACATAACGAACAACTGGTTTACGGAATTGCCATTCACCATATCCCCGCTGCCTTTGCTTTAGGAAGCGTATTATTGGCAAGCCATATCAAAAAAAGTTCTGTTTCGGTCTTACTGATCGTTTTCGCAGCTATGTCGCCTTTGGGTTACATTTTTAGCTATGCATTAAGCAAAGGAGATGTGCAGAGTTTAGGAAGTTACTATCCTTACATTATGGGAATTGTGATTGGTATTTTCTTACATATCTCAACCACTATTTTATTTGAATCTAGCGTTGACCATAAGTTTTCTGTTAAAAAAACCATTGCTGTTTTATTAGGGATGAGCATTGCCTTGGCCGGATTCTTTTGGGGAGGGCATTAGTTTTAATGAGAGAAGGATTGAATTTGAAGGAGTGAGTAAATATTAAAATATGTCCTCTTCTTAATCGTTTCTTAATACTATGTACCAAGGAGCGTGTAAATAACCCTGCTTCAGTCTCACCGTTACAAAATCTCCAGTATATATATTGTTAAACATTCTACGGGAAACCTTTTCATTATTTATTTTTTGTTGTGGTCCCCATTTATTTAATTGCAGATAATGGCTTGTACTTTTACCCCGCGTAACATGTTTATCTAAAACAGCAACCTTAAAAAGTGACTGTTCTGACTTATCCAATACACAATTAACGGTTCTAATACAGCCAAAGCCATAAACAATTACCACAATTAACATGATTACAGATTGGCCTAGTACAGATGGGACTGATCTATTTATACCTCTAAAATAAAGTAGAAAAAACACCAAACTACAAAAAACTATTAACGGTATCCAAAGCTCATCATAATTTAATAAATTAAAATCAGTTGTTTTAATAAGCAACATAGTACACGGCAAAGCAAAGCCAATCAATATTTGCGGGTAAATACTCCGCTTATTATTTGATAAAAATTTAATCAAGTCGAAACAGTATAATAAGACAATGCCTAATAATGGAAAAATCAATAACGCTACATATGCAAATTGCTGTTTAAAAAAAAGCAAAATAAACCCAAAAACTCCTCCCCAAATATTATAGGCGAGTGCCAACTCCTTAGCCGTTTTAAGTTTTGCTTTTAGCCCATCTTCTAATAAACCATAAGTTTCATCTTTTAAAAAATTTTGAATTCCCATCTCCAAATCCAAGGCATCTAAATCTCGAAAATTTTCGTTTAACCAATTTACAATCAAACTACCTTGACTAAACTCAAAATAAGATAAAATAGTCATCGTAGAGCCTTGGTAAGGAACTACTTTTATCATCTTAGGAAACAACCGATATCCTTTAATATCAGCAATTAAAAATTATCTACTCGAAAATAGACCTTTATATAAAATACTGTCTTCGCTTATAATAACCTTTCTGATTTGAAAAGATACTACAAGTAAAACGCCTATTAAAACACCACATACTGGCAACAACCACATATAAGTACCACTTACGGCTACTCCATTAACGATACTTAATCCCGAAAAGGTAAATAATACAAAAGCAAAAAATCCGTAGATAATCTTAGATATAATTGAAACTCCAAAACGTTGTTCCCCGACTTGTGAGCTACTCATTTGTAGATTTAATTTATTCGATAAAAATAAATTTTTTTCCAATTTTATTTCAACAAACCAAATAAAAAATCGTTTTTCTATCGTAAAAGAATATATGGTATTATAAACAATAGTGTGATACTCTAGCAACCTCGTAGCTTAACAAACTAAAAAAATAAGATAATTTAAACCGATAACTATTTATCATTATATTTGCCACACAAAATAATGATATGAAAAAAAATATTGGTACCCTTATCCTAATTATTGGAGTTTTAATAGTAGTAGGTTCAGTAGTTTTAACTAATGCACACTCTTTCAATCCGGCAGATTCTGACGCAGGAACACACGCAGCCGCTGCGATATTTTTTGGAGGGTTAGCTGTTGGTGGCGTTGGTATTGTATTACTTGCTAACTCAATGCCAGATTACAGAGAAAAATCTAAGCGCTCATAAGATCAAACTCAAAAGACTAACAGCATTTATTAAATAAAATATCCGCCAGTTCGGTTTATAAAATACGATAGAAAATCCTTCCAACTTTGGTAGGATTTTTTTTTGTTAGATATCGTAATCTAAAAATTGGGCTACTGGCTTTATAGCAGCATAACAGGCTGTAAAAACTAGAAAATCGAAATCAGACTTTTTATTACTTTTTAAAAGCGAAGAAATATTGATAATTGGTAAATGTTTCTTTTGCTTAGCAATGCCCAAATCAGCGCCATGGAAATCATGTGCAACAACCTTTGTAAAATAAGTAAGTTCTTCGTCTCCAATGGAAAGTATCATTTGCACATTTTCCTTTTTCCCCAACTCAATAGCACTGTTGATATCCTCACTAGTATAATTATTACCGGCGCACTCGTAGGTTATATGCTCAATACCATTAATATTTAGCAGTGAAACAACCCTTGCGTACAAACCCGACTGTTTAATTGCATTCTCTGAAAAAACCACGAGCACCTTATTTCCAAAAAACAAACACTCATCACAAAGATTCTCCAAAACATTGCTGCCTTTTAAAATCTTTGTCTCATAATGATAGTTTGTATTGTCCATAATTATTATAACCATAAAACCTTTAAAATGTTTTCGGTAAAAAGTACGAAATTAAAGAGCTTTCCGATTTTTTACAACGCAATCATAACAAGCTGACTTACCGTTAATGCAGTTAACTTACCACCCAATCTTTTACTTAAAAAAACCAATTACAGTTAAGCATAAAATTTTAACTTAGTTTCCTCAAACATTAAAAAATGAACCCAAGAAAGAATATCATTCTATTAATCATTGTGGCATCCTTAGGTTACTTTGTCGACATCTACGATTTGGTTTTATTCTCTGTAATTAGGGTCCAAAGCCTTAAAAGCATCGGTGTTGCCGAAGCTGATTTGTTAAGTGTAGGCGTAAAATTGATGAACGCTCAAATGATTGGGATGTTGATTGGTGGTATAATATGGGGGATCTTAGGTGATAAACTCGGACGGTTAAAGGTTCTTTTTGGGTCGATACTAATGTATTCCCTAGCCAATATCGCTAACGGATTTGTAACGGATATAAATACCTACGCAGTGGTCAGATTTATTGCTGGCGTGGGTTTAGCTGGCGAGTTAGGTGCTGGTATTACGCTAGTTGCAGAAACAATGAGCACAAAAAACAGAGGCTACGGAACTATGATTGTTGCAGCAGTGGGTTTAATGGGAGCTGTTGTTGCAGGTTTAGTGGGAGATAAATTTGCTTGGCATACTGCTTATTTTATTGGTGGCGGAATGGGTTTGGTACTTTTAGTGCTGAGATTAGGCGTTATGGAATCGGGACTTTATCAAAACATGGAACATAAAAACATTTCCAAAGGAAATATTCTCATGTTGTTCAACAACTGGGGAAGGTTTAAAAAGTATGTTAACTGTACCCTGATTGCCTTGCCAACATGGTTTGTAGTGGGTATTTTAATCACTTTTGCACCTGAGTTTGGTAAGGCTTTAGGCGCTACGGAAAAACTATCAGCAGGGGAAGGTATTCTATTCACCTATTTGGGAATTTCCATTGGCGATTTAATTACAGGCTTTTTAAGTCAGATTTTCAAAACAAGAAAAAAAATCGTAGTCATTTTTCTGTTTGCTACCTTATGCAGTATTCTACTTTTCCTATTCTCAACCGGGATGGATATTAAAACATACCGCATCATCTGCGTTCTTTTAGGGATTTCTACTGGTTTTTGGGTTATTTTTGTTACTATTGCAGCAGAGCAATTTGGAACCAATTTGCGTTCCACGGTTACTACCACTGTACCCAATTTCATTAGAGGATCTTTGGTATTGATCACGCTCAGTTTCGAGTGGCTTAAATCTCCGTTCGGCATCATTAATTCGGCATTAATTGTAGGTATTTCTACGCTTATCATAGCTTTTTTAGCGGTTTATAATCTCGAGGAAACTTATGGCAAGGATTTAAATTATGTAGAGGAATAATATAAAGAATGAAATATTTCAGGCATCACCAGCTTGTATTAAAATTTGTTTATAGTCATTTAAGCAGAAGTCAGTTTTTAATTTTATCGGGAGTTTTAGTTGGATTGTCTGCCGGATTAGCTGCCGTTTTCTTAAAGATTGTTGTCCACAATATCCACTTGCTGATAGATCATCAGCTTGAAGTTTTCGAATACCCTTTTCTTAACCTTTTTTTACCTGCTATTGGTATTTTACTCACTGTTTGGGTGGTCAAAACTTTTCTACACGGTAGAGATGGAAAGGGCGTTTCAAAAATCCTGACCGATATTTCTCAAAGATCCGGTGTAGCGGCCCGCTCAAAAATGTATTCGCAAATGATTGCCAGCGGACTTACTGTTGGTTTTGGTGGTTCGGCCGGGTTAGAAGGACCAATTGCGGTAACCGGCGCAGCTATCGGTTCAAACTTTGCCCGTACTTATCGGCTTAGCTACCGCGAAAGGATTCTTTTACTAGCTTGTGGCGCCGCAGCGGGTATAGCAGCAGTTTTTGATGCACCTATTACAGGGGTAATGTTTGCCATTGAAGTAATTTTAGTTGGCGTAGTTTTTTCTGATTTTATTCCCCTTATTGTAGCTGCCGTTTGCGGTGCGCTCATCTCCAAAATAATTTTAAACGATGAGATCCTCATCAACTTTAACAGTTTACAAGAATTCAATCACGCAAACGTCCCCTATTACCTGGTACTCGGTGTTTTTTGTGGTTTAGTTTCTGTGTATTACGCCAAGTGCACCAACAGGGTCGAACATTTTTTCTCCCACCAATTAAAATGGAATAACTATTCAAAAGCGCTATTAGGTGGTTTAATCATCGCCGTTTTATGTTTCGCCTTCCCTCCTCTTTTTGGCGAAGGCTACGGAAGCGTAAAATCATTAGCATCGGCACACCCCGAAGAGATATTGAAAGGGAGTTTTTTTAATATAGATGGCTATGGCGATTGGCCCATGATTATTTTTGTAGGCCTTATTTTTTTAACAAAAGTATTTGCAACTTCCATTACCTTAGCCAGTGGCGGCAGTGGCGGCAATTTTGCGCCATCTTTATTTAATGGTGCGTTCTTAGGGTTCTTTTTCGCCAGTATCCTCAATAAACTGAAGTTTGTTAATTTGCCTGTCAGCAACTTTACTTTAGTGGGCATGTGCGGTATTTTAAGTGGCGTAATGTACGCACCTCTAACAGGGATTTTCCTCATTGCCGAAGCCACAGGCGGTTATAACCTGATGATTCCTTTGATGCTCGTTTCTTGCACCTCATACGCCATTGCAAAGGTTTTTGAGCCTTATTCCATGGACTTAAAGCACTTAGCTGCCGAAAAGAAAATTTTTACCGAAGATTACGACCAAAATATTTTAGGTTTAATTAAGTCTCACGAGGTGGTAGATAAAGACTACGAAACAATTTACGACGACAGCAGTTTAACCGAACTTATTATGGTTTTAAGGCAGTCTACGCGTAATATCATTGTTTGTAAAGATAGAGAAGAGAAATACCAAGGATTTATAGTTTTTGATAAAGTACGCAAAGTGCTTCTAGATCCTGAACTGCAACAAACACTTACTGTAAAGGAATTGATTTTGACTACCAAGTACCGGGTAAACATGGATGAAGGTGTTGATGAGATTATTGCCAAATTCGACGCGGCCGATTTATGGAATTTGCCTGCTTTTGAGAATGGAATTTTCATCGGTTTCATCTCAAAAACGAAATTACTAACCGCTTACAGAGATAAATTAAAGTTAACGACCAGCTAATGCTTGATAAAAACACAATCGCAAACGACTTCAAAGCTATCCAACACGATATTGTAGAAAAACTCACTGCTTTAGATGGCGGAGCACTTTTCGAAACTGAAATTTGGGAACGCCCGGGTGGTGGCGGTGGTGAAAGTAAAGTTATCCAGAATGGTGCGCTGATTGAAAAAGGTGGTGTAAACTTCTCTGCAGTGTATGGGAAATTACCGGACGCGGTAAAAAAATCCTTTAAAACAGATCAAGAAGATTTCTTTGCAACCGGAGTTTCTATTGTTTTACATCCGCATAACCCTTGGGTGCCTATTATTCACATGAACATCCGTTATTTTGAAATGCAAGGCAACGGAAACGAAACGCTCCGTTGGTTTGGTGGCGGTATAGATGTTACACCGCACTACGTTATTGAGGATGATGCAAAAGGATTTCATCAGTTTATCAAAAACACTTGCGATCGCTCTGACCCAAATTTTTACCCAAAATTCAAAACCTGGGCAGATGACTATTTTTATATCAAACACAGAGAGGAAACTCGTGGTATCGGCGGTATATTTTATGATCGTTTAACACCAGAATCAACCGGCATCAGCTGGGAGCAAATTTTTGAATTTTCTAAAAACGTTGGCAACTCTTTTGTGCCCATTTACACCCAGCTTGTCAAAAACACTCGCGAAAAGCATTTTACTTTAGAAGAAAAGCAATGGCAGTTTCAGCGCAGAAGCCGTTATGCAGAATTTAATTTGGTTTACGATTCTGGTACAAAATTCGGTTTACAAACCGATGGACGCATCGAATCTATTCTAATGAGTATGCCACCAATGGCTTCTTGGGTCTATGATTATAAAGCGTTGCCAGACAGCGCCGAAGCTAAAACTATGGCATTGTTAAAAAAGGGAATCGACTGGACTGGGAGTTAAGTTTAATAGAGTGAATGAAGGATAGACTTCCCTCTCGTGAACTGTCTATCCATTTGCTGTTTTAATTTACGATTATAGATTTCCATTCGTATTTACGCCGGTACTTAGACTGAGGGAGCGCCCAGTTTTGAAATGAGTATACACCAAATCATACATCTTTTTATCGAAATCCTGTAAGAATGCGGGTGACTGTCTGCCCTATCTTTGTATAACAAACAAAGCGAAATGGACAAAACAGAAAATATAGAAACGATCTCCATCCCTGTATTAGGCATGACATGTGCTGCCTGTGCAAGCAGCGTAGAAAGTATGATCGGTTCACAAAGTGGTGTTGATAAAGCATCAGTGAACTACGCCACCCAATCCGTTAAAGTTTCTTACCATCCCGACCAAATACAGCCATCCGATTTTCAAAAAGTGCTTCAGGGTATTGGTTATGATTTGATATTGGATACAGAAAGCGGTAAAGAAAAACAGGAAGAAGTACAACGCAACAATTACCAGACACTCAAAAAACGCATCATCGCAGCAGCGATTTTAACTTTACCCGTAGTCATCATAGGTATGTTTTTCATGGATATGAAGTGGGGGAACTATTATATGTGGGCTTTAACCACGCCTGTTTTGTTTGTTTTTGGGAAAAGCTTTTTTATTGGTGCGTTTAAGCAAGCCCGTCACGGAAGAGCCAATATGGACACTTTAGTTGCTTTGAGTACGGGGATTGCCTATTTATTCAGTGTGTTTAATACTTTAAACCCTGAATTTTGGCATCGCCGTGGTTTGCATCCACATGTTTATTTTGAAGCTGCCGCCGTGGTAATCGTTTTTATTATGCTGGGCAAGCTATTGGAAGAGCGGGCAAAATCCAACACCTCTTCTGCCATCAAAAAACTGATCGGCCTGCAACCTAAAACAGTGCTTATAATTACTGAAGCTGGCGAAAAAGAAATACCGATTTCGGATGTTCATATCAATGATCAGCTATTGGTACGCTCCGGAGAAAAAATCCCCGTTGACGGGGAAGTTTATCAGGGAAGTTCTTACGTGGACGAAAGCATGATTTCCGGAGAACCTGTGGCGGTCGCGAAAAATAAAGGCGACAAAGTTTTTGCAGGCACCATCAATCAAAAAGGAAGCTTCCGTTTTACCGCCGAAAAAGTGGGTGGAGAAACAATGCTGGCGCAGATTATTAAAATGGTGCAGGATGCGCAAGGCTCAAAAGCGCCGGTACAAAAACTGGTAGATAAAATTGCTGGAATATTTGTACCTGTAGTAATGGCGATTGCTTTGCTTACGCTGTTGACTTGGGTGCTAGTTGGTAGTGAAAATGCTTTTACCCATGGCATGTTAGCAATGGTAACCGTGTTAGTAATTGCCTGCCCATGTGCCTTAGGACTTGCAACACCTACCGCAATTATGGTAGGTATTGGTAAAGGTGCAGAAAACGGGATCCTAATTAAAGATGCGGAAGCATTGGAATCGGGGCATAAAGTAAATGCAGTGGTGCTGGATAAAACAGGAACACTTACCAAAGGTACGCCCGAAGTAACAGAACTGATCTGGTTGGGAGATTCGCAAAATAACCAGCAAATGCTGAAAAAGATATTTTTCAGCTTGGAACAGCAATCCGAACATCCGCTTGCGGAAGCTATTGTTAAACATTTGAAAGCTGAAAGCAATGCTACGCTACAAGTAAGCGAGTTCGAAAGTTTGACTGGCAAAGGTGTGAAAGCCGCTTACGATGGTCAAACTTATTGGGCGGGCAGTCATAAAATTTTGAAAGACCTGCAAATTGTTGTACCCGAGGATCTACAAAACAAAGTAAATGCTTTACAGCAACAGGCTAAAACGGTTATCTACTTTACAAATCAAACCCAAGTGATCTCCATTGTTGCCATTGCTGATCAAATTAAGGAAGGTTCTGCAAAAGCTGTACAAGAACTATTACACCAAGGCATTGCGGTGTATATGCTTACCGGCGACAATCAGCAAACTGCAGCTGCGGTTGCTAAGCAAGTTGGAATTACCAATTTCAAAGCAGAAGTATTGCCATCTGACAAGGCAGATTTTGTTCAAGAGCTACAAAAGCAAGGTAAAGTAGTCGCCATGATTGGCGACGGAATTAATGACAGCCAGGCGTTGGCACAGGCTGATGTTTCCATTGCGATGGGAAAAGGTTCTGATATAGCGATTGACGTTGCAAAAATCACATTGGTATCTTCAGATTTGATGCAGGTGCCAAAAGCAATACGCTTATCGCGACTGACAGTGCGTACCATCAGGCAAAACTTATTTTGGGCATTCATTTATAACTTAATCGGTATCCCTATTGCAGCGGGAATTTTGTATCCGATAAATGGATTTTTATTGAACCCGATGATTGCCGGAGCGGCGATGGCGCTAAGTTCTGTATCTGTAGTGAGCAACAGTCTGAGATTAAAATTTTCTAAATTAATTTAACAATCAATAAAACAAAAAATCATGGAAACATTAAAATTTAAAACCAATATTAAATGTGGCGGATGTATAAATGCGGTAACTCCTCACTTAAACAACTTATCAGGCGTTGATAAATGGGAAGTTGACACGCAAAATCCAGATAAGGTATTAACTGTAGAGAGTGGAACCGGGCTAGAAAGTCAAAAAGTTATTGACACCCTTAAAGACGCGGGCTACACGGCAGAAACGCTATAGTTAAACCCAATTTTTCAGCAAACATCATGTCGGCATTCGGCTTGATGTTTGCTTTGTTTAAACGATTTTCCTGTAAATTAGATTATGCTTACGAACGATTCGTTTCCGCCATAACAAATTGATTAGGTTGTTTTTATCATTGCTTATTTCACGCTAATTATCTTAAAAATAAAATGTTATTAAATATAAAAAACATGGTTTGTGATCGTTGCATTCTTGTTGTTAAGCAACAATTAGAGCACATGGATTTACAAGTCGCGGAAATTTCTTTGGGTACGGCAGTTGTTTCTCCTGATCCTTCAGAAAGTAAGTTAAGTGAAATTGCTTCTTCGCTCAATATACTCGGATTTGAGTTGATGGAAAAGGATAAAGACAAACTGATTGAGCGTATGCGTAATGTAATTATAGAACTTATACACCATACAGATTTGCCAGAGTTACATGTCAACTTTAGCCAAGCACTTACCGAGCGTTTGCATAAAGATTACAGCTATTTAAGTCGTTTGTTTTCGGATAGTGAAGGCATTACCGTAGAAAAGTTTATCATCCAACAAAAAATTGAGAAAGTAAAAGAACTGCTTCAATACGGAGAACTCAACCTTAATGAAATTGCTTGGAAAATGGGCTACAGCAGTAATTCGCACCTTTCTAATCAGTTTAAAGCAGTTACCGGGCAATCCCCTAGGGAGTTTAAGGCAGTGGAGTCAAACGAGCGAAAACCTCTGGATAAGATATAAGTCTTTATTCTATAATCTGGGAAATATTAAGAAAAATGATAAAAAAGATAATTACAGGAATGATTTATATGTTCCAGATACCACAGTAACTTATGGCGGTAAATCAAAAAGAGCCATAGTCGCTAACCGTAGCATTCCGATGCCTACTTTAACCTTTACCTAGGGTGATACTGCCTTGATTTATGTCCACAACAATTTAAAAGAAGAGACGTCTTTAAATAAGAACAATTTATCTTGATTCTTGTGCCTTGACTCTTTCTTCTAATATAGAAAATTTTGGAGCTGAGAAGAATTGAAAGTTGAATGCTTTGCAAATTGTTTAATCATAGAAAATCAATTTTAATACTAAGATCAGGTTGTCTTGGCTCTTATGTCTTGGCTCTTGATTCTAAATAAGAACAAATTATCTTAATTCTTGTGCATTGACTCGTTCTTCTAATATAGAAAATTTTGGAGCTGAGAAGAATTGAAAGTTGAATGCTTTGCAAATTGTTTAATCATAGAAAATCAATTTTAATACTAAGATCAGGTTGTCTTGGCTCTTATGTCTTGGCTCTTGATTCTAAATAAGAACAAATTATCTTAATTCTTGTGCATTGACTCGTTCTTCTAATATAGAAAATTTTGGAGCTGAGAAGAATTGAAAGTTGAATGCTTTGCAAATTGTTTAATCATAGAAAATCAATTTTAATACTAAGATCAGGTTGTCTTGGCTCTTATGTCTTGGCTCTTGATTCTAAATAAGAACAAATTATCTTAATTCTTGTGCATTGACTCGTTCTTCTAATATAGAAAATTTTGGAGCTGAGAAGAATTGAAAGTTGAATGCTTTGCAAATTGTTTAATCATAGAAAATCAATTTTAATACTAAGATCAGGTTGTCTTGGCTCTTATATCTTGGCTCTTGATTCTAATTAAGAACAATTTATCTTGATTCTTGTGTCTTGACTCTTTATTCTAATTAGAAACCTTCCAAATTATTGTCCTATTACATAAAACTAACATACATAAACACAATTTTTTATAAATTAGCATCCGAATTTAAGATACAAGAAAACCAATTCAGAAAATGGCATTTGACATAGACATGATTGAAAAGGTATACGCAAATTTTGCAAGCCGTGTAGAAGCAGCTCGTAAAGTTGTTGGCAAACCTTTAACCCTTACAGAAAAAATATTATACGCTCACCTTTGGGACGGCGAAGCAACACAAACCTACGAAAGAGGAAACTCTTACGTTGATTTTGCGCCAGACCGCGTAGCTATGCAAGATGCAACTGCACAAATGGCTTTATTGCAGTTTATGCAAGCTGGTAGGTCTAAAGTTGCTGTGCCTTCAACAGCACATTGCGATCACTTAATTCAAGCTAAAGTTGGTGCAGAAACAGATTTAAACAAAGCAAATACAGAAAGTAAAGAAGTTTTTGATTTCTTAGGTTCTGTTTCAAATAAATACGGTATCGGTTTTTGGAAACCAGGTGCTGGTATTATTCACCAAGTAGTTTTAGAAAACTACGCATTCCCAGGCGGAATGATGATTGGTACAGATTCTCACACGGTTAACGCCGGTGGTTTAGGTATGTTAGCAATTGGTGTAGGTGGTGCAGATGCTTGTGATGTAATGGCAGGCTTACCTTGGGAGCTAAAATTCCCAAAACTAATTGGCATCAAATTAACTGGAAAACTTAGCGGCTGGACAGCTCCAAAAGATGTGATTTTAAAAGTTGCAGGTATTTTAACTGTAAAAGGTGGAACCGGAGCAATTGTTGAATATTTTGGTGAAGGTGCAACTTCCATGTCATGTACTGGAAAAGGAACCATTTGTAACATGGGTGCAGAAATTGGCGCAACCACTTCAACTTTCGGTTACGATGAGTCAATGGAGCGTTATTTACGTTCAACTGGACGTAATGATGTTGCTGATGCTGCAAACAGAGTTAAAGAACATTTAACCGCCGATGCAGAAGTTTATGCAAATCCGGAACAATATTTTGACGAAGTAATTGAAATTAATCTTTCAACATTAGAACCACATTTAAACGGTCCGTTTACACCAGATTTGGCAACACCAGTTTCTAAAATGAAAGACGCGGCTGCAGCTAACGATTGGCCTTTAACAGTTGAGTGGGGATTAATTGGTTCTTGTACAAACTCATCTTACGAAGATTTATCAAGAGCAGCTTCAATCGCCCGTCAGGCTATTGAAAAACAATTAGGCACTAAATCTTCTTTCGGGATTAACCCAGGCTCTGAGCAGGTACGCTACACAGCACACAGAGATGGTCTATTACAAACTTTCGAAGAATTAGACGCTACAATTTTCACCAACGCCTGCGGTCCATGTATTGGTATGTGGGACAGAGTTGGTGCTGAAAGGCAAGAAAGAAACACCATTGTTCACTCTTTCAATAGAAACTTTGCTAAAAGAGCAGATGGAAATCCAAACACTTGTGCATTTGTAGCTTCTCCAGAAATGGTTGCAGCAATCGCAATTTCAGGACGTTTAGATTTTAATCCACTAACAGATACTTTAACCAACGCAAAAGGCGAACAAGTAATGTTAGATGCACCTTACGGCGATGAATTACCTACAAAAGGTTTCGCGGTAGAAGATGCAGGCTACCAAGCTCCAGCAGCAGACGGCTCAGGCGTTGAGGTGATTGTATCTCCTACTTCACATCGTTTACAATTGCTAGAGCCTTTCAAAGAATGGGAAGGTACAGACCTTAAAGGTTTAAAACTGTTGATCAAAGCAAAAGGAAAATGTACTACTGACCATATTTCTATGGCAGGTCCTTGGTTAAAATTCCGTGGTCACTTAGATAACATTTCAAACAACATGTTAATTGGTGCTATCAATTTCTATAACGAGAAAACAGACAACGTTAAAAACCAATTAACCGGCGAATACGGACCAGTTCCAGCTACACAACGAGAATACAAAGCAGCAGGGATTGGAAGTATTGTAGTGGGCGATGAAAATTACGGCGAAGGTTCTTCCAGAGAACACGCTGCAATGGAGCCACGTTTCTTAGGTGTTAGAGCGGTATTGGTAAAATCATTTGCTCGTATCCACGAAACAAACCTAAAGAAACAAGGAATGTTAGGTTTAACTTTTGTTGACACTGCAGATTACGATAAAATCCAAGAAGATGACAACATCGACATCAATGGCTTAACCACATTTACTCCGGGCAAACCTTTGGAAATTGTATTGAACCATGCTGATGGAAGTGTTGATAAATTTAATGTAAACCACACTTACAACGCTCAGCAAATTGAGTGGTTTAAAGCAGGTGCCGCACTTAATATCATCCGTAAAAACATCATAGCTTAATAATAAATATATTATTACAATCACTCAAATAAGCAGTCCTTTAACCCAAAAAGACTGCTTATTTTGATTTTGAACAATTTCAATTCATGAAAAATAATTACACGCTCGGCGTATTATTTACAAGTTTCTTAGCTTTCACGTCATTACAAGTTGCAGCTCAAGATCAACCACAACAAGCGGTAGCAAACACTCCCGCAAAAAGTATCTTCAAATTAAACAATACCAGAAACTACAGTAACAAAGGCAAAATATATGTGCATTGGGGCTACAACTTTTCTTGGTATGGCAACAGCGATATTCGATTCTACGGGCCCAACTACGATTTTACGTTAAAAGATGTTGTTGCAAAACACCGACCTACAAAACTTGATTTAACTTATATCAACCCTTTAGAAATCACCATTCCACAGTTCAATTTTCACTTTGGTTATTATTTTAAAGATAATTATACCGTGTCCATCGGTTGGGACCACATGAAATACGTTGCACAAATCCCCCAAACTGTAAAAGTTGATGGCTATATTGGTGCGTCCATTTCCGATCCGGCAAATCCTATTATTGTACCGGCAAAATATGTGGGCGTTTATAACAACGATGATTTAGCAGTAGATACCGACATGCTTACTTATGAACACACAGATGGTTTCAATTATGTAAGTGCCGAAATTGAACGCTACGACGATGTTTGGGTGGCAAAAAACCACAAACAATCATTTAATATAGAAACAGGCCTTGGCGCAGGTTTTCATATTCCACGTACAGATGCACATTTGTTTGGAGTTGGCGCAAACCACTTTTGGAATTTTGCAGGCTATGGCGTATCTGCAAAAGTAGGTGGTAAATTTTTCTTTAACCGTCACCTGTTTTTTCAAGGTAGTTTAAAGGCTGGCTGGGCTAACCTTACCAAAATTCACACAACAGGCAGAAACAGCTTTGATAACGCTAAACAAAAAATCAGCTCTTTAGAAAACTATTACGTTTTAGGGTATCGATTTTAAACCCAAAATATTTCCATGCTTAAGCCTGAGTTTTTTATTAGAAAGAACTCAGGCTTTTCTGTTTTATAAAGCCTGTCCCGGCTATTCACTGCAAATCCTCGCTTCGTTTCACTCGCTGTGGGTTTTCCGTTGCTATCCGGCTTAGGGACACTGGGCTTGTGCTTATCATTTAATTTCAACAGCGAATTAAAATTTGAGTTTAAATAAATGTCCTTATAAACCAAAAAGCGATTCAGTTGCTATTATGCAACAAATGATTATTATAAATAAAATGCTAAACTTTGCGCTAAGTCGCCAAATCACTGATTAAAACTGGTAAGAGGTCGCTTTTTAGCGGTCTCATAAATCTTTACAGGCAAACAGAGGACTGTGCCAGGAATTAAAAAAATGATGTAAATTACCGTGTCAGCTGACTTTACAGATAAATTAAAATAATAAAAAAGATAACAACCCAGATTAAAGTAGAATTCTTAAATTGAGTTGGATTAAAACATTCTGAACAATCCATAACGATTTAATAAGGAACATGAAAAAACACTATATTCTCATCATCTTCTTTTTTGTAGGGCTTTTAAGTTCCGCAATAAACCCTCATGTTTATCTCACTTGGCTGATGGAAGTATTTCCGGCCATAATTGGTCTAGTGATCCTAATTTTTACATTTAAAAGCTTCCAATTTTCTTACTTAACCTATGTTTTCATATTAATACACTGCTATATTCTATTTATAGGCGGGCATTACACGTACGCTAAAGTCCCTTTATTCGACTGGATTAAAGAAGCACTTGATCAAAACAGAAACAACTACGACAAAGTAGGGCATTTTATACAAGGGTTTGTGCCAGCTATGATTGCTCGAGAATTATTTATTAGGAAACACATCGTTAAGGAAAGATCTTGGTTAGCTTTTTTCACAATTTGTACCTGCGTTACAATAAGTGTTTTGTATGAATTTTTAGAATGGCTTATTGCTATTGTATCTGGCGAGTCGGCAGAGTCATTCCTCGGCACTCAAGGTTATGTTTGGGATACGCAATCTGACATGCTTTACGCAATGATTGGCGCAATATGCATGGTATTGTTTTTAGCGAAACTGCAAGATAAGCAACTCATGAAAATAAAAGCAAAACCAATTTCCTAGCTGTATTTGATTATATTCATTGAATCTTCCAATAAATTCAAAAACGATGAGAGCGTATTTAATATTAATAATAGCTAGTTTTTTGATGGCTTCCGCCTGCAAAACAGTTCAAACAGAACAGACTGATAATTCTGATCTGGTGATTAAAACAGGATTCATTTGCGGTTGGGGTTCCGGGCAAGATTCTATGGAAGTAACGCAAAAAGCTGTAAAGTATATTTATTACGTCCCAAGGAAATCTTCACAAGCTCAAATCACTAAAACAAGAGCAATTTCAGATGCTGAATGGACCGAAATATCAAGCGCCGTAAATATGGCTGACTTTGTAAAGCTCGATTATAAAACATGCAACGTTTGTGTTGACGGTTGTGATGAATGGATATCAATAGAAAAAGGAAAACTATCGCATCAAATCACATTCAACAAAGGGGAAAAGATTAATTCTATAGGTAAACTACAAATTCAATTAGCCAAATTGAGAGCAGAATTTAATCCAAATTAAATTTAAGATTTCTTTGAACATGCTCCAGCTGTTCGACATGTTAGCGTAGCGTATGTCGAACTTATATATAAAATGGATGCAATACACTGTTAAAAAAAGAGGACTTTGTCCGGCATTAAAAAACAATATAAATCCCCTCATAAACCGAACTTAACAGATAAATTACACCTCAATTCAAATTAATAATGCCTACCCAATGGAAAAAGAAAACACCATAAAAATATTTGAAGAAAAAAAAGTTCGCTCATTATGGGATAACGAGAAAGAGAAATGGCACATATCAATTGTGGATGTAGTAGGTATTTTAACGGATAGCCCCAATCCGAATAATTATTGGAAAGTTTTATAAAACCGATTAAAGAGAGATGGAAGTCAGTTGGTTACAAACTGTAACCAACTGAAAATGCAATCTACCGATGGGAAGTTTTATAAAACTGACTTGCAGGCACTGAATAACTTTTCCGCCTCATTCAGTCAATTCCATCACCCAAAGCAGAGCCTTTTAAACTTTGGTTGTCACAAGTGGCTTCCGAAAGATTGGACGAAATGCAAGATCCAGAACTAGGCATTGACAGGGCTTTGGAACAATACTTACAACTGGGCTATTCGGAAAGCTGGATTAACCAAAGACTTAAAAGTATTGAAATACGAAAAGAATTGACCGACGAATGGAAAAAGAGAGGTTTAAAAGAAGGCGTTCAGTTTGCAACGCTTACAGACATTATAACCAAATCTTGGAGCGATAAAAGCACAAAAGAATACAAAGTATTGAAAGGTTTGAAGAAAGAAAATCTAAGAAGCTGTCTAAAATTATATTGCAATTTCTTTTATAGGTTTCGTTTTGAGGAAAAGAGCGCCCACCACAGTTCATGTTGAACGGAGTGAAACATCTCACTCGAAAGACTTATACGCATCGCATGGCAACCTGAATGTGAGATGTCTCGTTGCCTCGACACGAAAATTCTTAATATATATTATTGAGTCGTTTTTAGACAGCTTCTAAGAGACAATATGACTAATACCGAGCTGATTTTAAATATGCTTGCAGAAGCTTCTACCAAAGACATTTCAGTGGCGATAAATCCAGAAACATTTGAAGATAGTAAAAAAGTAGCCAAGCAAGGTGGAAACGTAGCCAAAGTTGCAAGAAAGGAGTTGGAAGCAAGAACAGGAAAAAAAGTAGTTTCTTCGTTAAATGCTAAATCTGCATTACAGTTAAAAAATAAAAAAGGAGAAGAGCCAAATTAATATACCACCAAAAATAATTTAGGTTATAACGTTCTCAACCGAATAACGAGCTGTTTTGGATAAATATAACATGGAATATGATGAACTATAAGTTGGGATTAGATGAAATTCACCCCAACGGTCAGTCATGTTCCGCAGGGCATGTCCAACTCAAAAATAAATTGGATTTGCAATCCACCTAAAAACCAGCCCACGGTTTCAATTATCTTTCGTTATCCATAATATACAAAACACCGGCAATAGCTGATACAAGCTCCATTAGCATCAATAAAAAAACAAAAAATAAGACGATTTATCAGTAACGTTTAATAAATCGTGTGCGTATACGTATCTTCGCAATCCTAATCAAACACAATTAAAAAAATTAAAAAAACAACCTCTTGCTCTTGACCATAAGATAGTTTTTCTAATTAATCATGCTAAAAAGTGTACCTACACCATTAACTAATTTATTATGAAATCATCCCATTTGAAAAATTTATTGCAAGTACCTTTAGGTTTATTTTATAACCTCTCACTTTGCGAAAGCAAAATTATTTACAGCTTCATCACCAAGCTTCTCACTCTTCCTCCGTTTGACTGCATAAGTAGAAACAATTGCAACCATCCCTTGATCAAAGTTAATATTTACGCATTTTACAAACACTTTTACTTCGCAGGACTTGGTGTAAATACCAATTCCGCTTAACCTCGAAATATAAGGCTACTTAGTTCTACGCATTACAGAACACGGCCTATCTCTTTTAAATACAATACAATAAAACCAACTAACATTCAAATAGCAGATCAATTCATTTATTAGCTTAATCAACCATCAAACCATGAAAAAAAACAACCACCTACAAACTACATTGCTCAACATCAAAAAGACAGCGAAGTCTCAAATCGGTAAGTCTAGATTGTCAAAAACTTTAAAGAAAGCTTTTTTAACCTTCACGATTTTTGCATCGTCTTTTTTCCTACCCTCACTTGCGATGTTTCTTATCACCAACCTAGCGCTATAGACACCAGCTACGAGCGATAGCGTTTTATCTGGCTCCTACCCTGCAGCAAACGGAAATGATGGAAGTATTTCCACGCTCTGGTATAGTCAAGACGGAGCCCCTTTCCCGAGGTGGTATGCGGTGGACCTAGGCGTAGCAACCTCTTTTAATAGGTGGATAGTAAAATCTAGCTTTCCCCGCAACGCCGATTATGAATTGCAAACAAGTACCAATGGTGTAACCTACACAACCATTGCTTATCCAGAGGCTAAAGTAATTAACAACTTAGGAAATCAGTCATCTATGACACTAACGGGTAATGTTACGGCCAGGTATGTCCGTGTATTGTTCACAAAAAACATAGAGAATGACAACAACTCATCAAGCCAAGTTGCTGAATTTGAATTAAAGCTAATACCAACATATCCTCCAACACTAATTACCAACGTTCCAACATTAATAGCTACTACCAGTGTTACACTTGGTGGCCAAGTAACCGATGATGGTGAAACTTTAGTGACTGAACGAGGTATTGTTTATGCAACAGGCATCAATCCAACAACTGCAAATACAAAAGTCAAAATTGGCGACAACCTTGGTTCGTTTTCAAAAAGTATAACTGGATTAACTCCTAACACCACGTATTACACTAGGGCTTACGCAATTAATAACCAAGGAACGGCTTACGGCACCAACGAGATCAAAACAGTGGTAAAAACCCAAGACGGTACAACTACCAAAACCTACACAGTTATTGTAAATAGAGCGCCAAGTAGCGATGCAAATCTATCAGCATTGACAATTAGCTCAGGAACATTGAGTCCAACTTTCGGTTCCTCAACTACTTCGTATTCTGCAAATGTACCGAATGAGGTAAGTGGCATTAAGGTAAACCCGACTGTATCACAATCTGATGCCCTGATAGAAGCAAGAGTAAACGGCGGTACATATACCATTTTAACAAGTGGTGCATCTTCCAGCTCGTTGCCATTGAACGTAGGTTCAAATACCATAGAAGTGAACGTTACTGCCCAAGACGGTGGCACTCTAAAAACGTACACGGTTAGCGTAACCAGAGCAGATATTTTGTCGGTAGCGTTGAATAATTATACCGCAAAACTACAGTCAAACGGAACAGTACTTTTAAACTGGGATACCTTTTCTGAAACAAAAAATGATTACTTCGAAGTTTTACGCTCAGTAGATGGACTAAGTTTTATTGTTTTAGAAACGATAAAAGGAAACGGAACGAGCAATCAACGCAACCAATACAGCTTCTTAGACAAATACCCCCAAGCTGGAAATAATTACTATAAGCTGGTTCAATCAGATTTAGATGGAACAAGAAAAGAGCTTGGCATCAGAACAGTTAAGGCAAGCCTGTCTTCCGAAACTGAAATAGCTGTTTACCCAAACCCAACTAATGATGTGGTAAAAATAAGCTTTGCTAAAGGGAAATTTACTACTGCTAGTTTGGTCGATTTATCCGGAAAAACGCTTCGGAAGAAGACCATAAACCACCTGCAAGGCGATCTAGAATTTGACATGAGCAATTTAGCAAGTGCTATTTATATGCTAAAACTAGAAGGTCAGGAAAAAACAGTAAGTAAACAAATCATTAAAAACTAGCAATCACTAAAAAAATATGGCTCGAACAGATGATGTTCGAGCCATTTTGTATTTTAAAATTTCTGGCTTCCTGTACGAAAATCTTGGTAAACTTTAAAGGCGATGATCAACAATCCAGAGAATTCCTCTGTAAAGCCATTTCCAATTCTCTATTCTCTTAACTTTTCGCCCAAAATTTGGTATCTTGAGTGACGCATGCTGATCTGCTAAGCAATTTCAAAAATTTCTGTTTTGGCATCATCCATGTGCGTTTTGATAAATTCCTTCATCAACGGATTACCCAATCCTTAAAAATAGCATTATGGCAACAGATATCTTCAACATTAAAAAAAACCTAAACATTAACGGTAAAGAAGTGGGCTATTACAGTTTGCCTGAACTTCAAAAACAAGGATTTAATATTGAAAAACTCCCTTTCTCTATCCGAATACTGTTAGAAAACGCTTTACGAAATTTTGATGATTTTGCTGTTACCAAAGAAAACATAGAAACCATTTTACACTGGAAACCCGAAGGCTCTGACAAGGATATTCCGTTTAAACCCGCCCGTGTTTTAATGCAGGACTTTACAGGCGTTCCGGCGGTGGTAGATATTGCAGCTTTACGTGAAGAGGTAGCCAGAAAAGGGAAAGACCCAAATACCATTAACCCATTAGTACCCGTAGATTTGGTCATCGATCATTCTGTACAGGTGGATTATTTCGGGACAGAATATGCTTACGAACGCAATATTGATAAAGAGTACGGCAGAAACCAAGAGCGGTATCAGTTTTTAAAATGGGCTCAAAACTCGTTTGATAACTTCAGCGTTGTGCCTCCCGGCATGGGAATCTGCCACCAAGTAAACCTCGAGTATCTTTCAAAAGGCGTAATTGAACGTAATGGAGAAGTTTTTCCAGATACTTTGGTGGGGACAGATAGCCACACACCAATGGTCAATGGAATTGGTGTGGTTGCCTGGGGTGTTGGCGGTATTGAAGCCGAAGCGGCTATTCTTGGTCAGCCTTTGTATTTCATCATGCCAGAAGTGATTGGGTTAAAACTAACTGGTAAACTTCCTTTAGGGTCAACCGCTACGGATTTAGTGTTGACCATTGCCAATTTATTAAGGAAGTTGGGTGTAGTTGGAAAGTTTGTAGAAGTATTTGGTTCGGGCGTAGCTAACCTTTCTGTACCAGACAGGGCAACTATCGGCAACATGTCGCCAGAGTTTGGAAGCACCATCACTTACTTCCCTATTGATGATAAAACTTTGGAGTATATGCGTAAAAGCAACCGTTCTGCCGAACAAATTAATTTGGTAGAAACCTATTGCAAAACCAATATGCTATGGAGAGAAAACGAAGATAAAATCGTTTACACGGATGTGCTGGAGCTAGACCTATCCACAATAGAACCCACCGTTGCAGGACCAAAAAGACCGCAAGATAAAATCCTGTTAAAGGACTTTAAAAATAAATTCATCGATTTATTGGCAGAATCTTTTGATCGCCAATACATCTCTCAAAAAGACAGAGACATCGAAAAATCTATCATTAGGTTTGATAATGAAGGTGGCGATTTACCAGTTTCCAAAACTAAAAAATCCGTAGGAATCGAAGACACAGAGATGGAAACCAAAGAAAAAGATGGATTAAAAACCGTTTGGATCACACGAGGCGATGAAAAGTTTATGCTTTCGGATGGCGCTGTCGCCATTGCCGCCATAACATCTTGTACTAACACTTCCAACCCATTTGTAATGGTTGGCGCCGGCATGGTCGCTAAAAAAGCTCGTGAAAAAGGAATTGACGTAAAACCTTGGGTAAAAACATCACTCGCTCCGGGTTCAAAAGTGGTTACAGATTATTTAGAAAAAGCAGATTTATTGAAGGATTTGGAAGCATTGCAGTTCCACTTGGTGGGTTATGGCTGTACTTCCTGCATTGGCAACTCCGGACCTTTGCCACCACATATCGCGAAAGCGGTAGAAGATGAAAACTTAATTGTTGCTTCCGTATTATCTGGAAACCGGAATTTCGAAGCGAGGATTCATCCACAGGTAAAAATGAATTTTTTAATGTCGCCAATGTTGGTAGTTGCTTATGCCCTTGCCGGGCGAGTTGACATCGACTTGATCAACGAACCACTTAGCTTTGATTCCAATTTGGAACCTGTGTTTCTAAAGGATATTTGGCCCAGCGATGATGAGATTAATGAGGTTTTGAGCCGAGTGCTCTCCCCTACCGATTTTGCAAAAAACTACGATACCATTTTCGAGGGAAATGAAATTTGGAGAAATCTGGAAGTGCCAAAAGGTAAATTATACGATTGGAATTCGGATTCTACGTATATAAAAGAGATCCCTTTTTTCCATGGTATTTCCGAAGAGCCGGAGCAGCTCAGCGATATTAAAAACGCAAACGCTTTACTGGTATTAGGCGATAGCGTAACTACCGACCATATCTCTCCCGCTGGCGCATTTAGTGAAACATCTGCTTCTGGGAAATATTTACTATCAAAAGGAGTTTCTCAAGAAAACTTTAATTCGTATGGTTCACGCCGTGGAAACGATGAAGTGATGGTTCGTGGAACTTTCGCCAACGTCCGCATTAAAAATAAGTTAGCCAATAATGAAGGTGGATTCACCAAGTTTCTACCTACCGGAGAAGAACTTGGCGTTTATGATGCTGCACAGAAATATAAAGAAGCGCAAATTCCGTTAATGGTATTGGCTGGCAAAGAATACGGAAGCGGCTCATCCAGAGACTGGGCAGCAAAAGGAACCTTTTTACTGGGGATAAAAGCTGTATTAGCCGAAAGTTACGAACGCATACACCGGAGCAATTTGGTAGGCTTAGGTGTTTTGCCACTTCAATACAAAGCTGGTGAAACAGCCAGCACTCTCGGTTTAACCGGAAAAGAAACTTTTACCATCACAGGAATTGCAAACGATATTAAACCGCTTAAAGAACTGGAAATTGTTGCCACCGATAACAATGGAAAAGAACTCAAATTTTCTGCGATTGCCAGGCTAGATTCAAACATAGAAATTGAATATTACCGCAACGGAGGTATTTTGCAATATGTGTTGCGCCAGTTTTTACAGAAAGCTTAACCGGAAGCTTTTTTAGTATTTGAGGGAGACTTATTTTAATCTCGATTTATTTTAGGTACACTATTCGCATAGTTTTTCATTTATTAACGAGAAACAATGCGAACCCGAAAAATTTAATCATGAGCAGAGGATTTGTAAAAGAAGATGATCAAGAAGAGATTCCAATCGTTCCACCTCGGGCGGATTTGCCAAACGGAATCACCAATTACGTAACGCCAAATGGCTTAACAGAACTTTTAGCAGAAAAAGAAAAATTAACCAACGAGCGAAGTAAGCTAACAAATGAAAACGAAAATGAACTTCGAATAGCTGGCAACTACCTAAACGCAAAACTAAATTTGCTGAGCAATAGAATAATGACAGCAAAGGTTATTGATCTAGCGGAGCAACCACAAGATAAAATACGGTTTGGAGCTACTGTCACTTTGAAAGTAAATGATGAAAAGAAACCACAAACCTACCAGATTGTTGGTGTGGATGAAGCTGATATTGCAAAAGGAAAAATCTCATTTATCTCTCCCGTTGCCAGAATACTGATTGATAAAAAAGTGGGCGAAGAAGCTGTTCTTAAATTACACAATCGGGATAGGGTATTCAAAATATTAGACATCGTTTATTTTACGTAAAATTTGATCAGCATCATTCTTCTTTCCAAATCATTATCGTAATATTGCAATAACACTATTGATATGGGGGCAACAAAAACGGAACACTTTACAGAAAAACAGAACGAAATTGCAAAAATTGCGAAAGCGTTGGGCCATCCTGCAAGGGTGGCAATAGTAGAATATTTAATAAAAGTGGATACCTGCATTTGTGGTGATATTGTAAACGAACTGCCACTTGCGCAACCTACGGTTTCTCAACATTTAAAGGAACTCAAAAACGCTGGACTCATCAAAGGAAGTATCGAAGGAAATTCAATTTGTTACTGTATCGAAGAAAAAACGATAGAAAAATTGCAAGATTATTTTGCACAAATCTCCATAAACCTAGAACGTAAAAACAATTGCTGTTAATTGCAGAAAGCTGATGGCTTAAGACTGTGAAAATTAAACTAGTATACAACATAGCACACTAAATAACCATAAAATGGAAAATTCAGATAAAATAAAAGAACTGGTAAAGCAGAAGTACAGTGAAATTGCTTTACAAGACAAGGAAGCAAACCAATCATCATGTTGTGGTGCTGGTGGTTGCTCAACAGAGGTTTATAATATCATGAGTGAAGAATATACCGACTTAGGAGGCTATAATCCTGATGCCGATTTAGGCTTAGGTTGTGGCTTACCCACTCAGTTTGCTAAAATTAAACTTGGCGATACGGTAATTGATTTAGGGAGTGGTGCAGGAAATGATTGCTTTGTGGCAAGAGAACAGACTGGTGAAGACGGACGTGTAATTGGAATTGACTTTACGCCAGCTATGCTTGAAAAAGCGAAAGCAAATGCCGTGAAACTAGGGTTTTCAAATGTTGAATTTAGGCAAGGCGATATCGAAAATATTCCTGTTTCAGCAAATGTTGCTGATGTAATTGTGAGTAATTGTGTTTTGAATCTGGTTCCAAATAAAGACGGTGTATTTAAAGATATGTTCCGGGTATTAAAACCTGGGGGGCACTTCAGTATTTCGGATGTGGTGTTGGTAGGCAATTTACCTGATGCTCTGAAGAACGATGCAGAAATGTACGCGGGTTGTATCTCAGGAGCAATTCAAAAAGCTACTTATTTAGAATTAATTAAAAACAATGGCTTTTCAAATATTGTCATCCAAAAAGAAAAAGCTATTGAGATTCCGAATGACATTTTGAAAAACTACCTTAACGAAGAAGAATTAAATAATTTCAAATCAGGTAACACGGGAATTTTCAGCATCACAGTTTATGCGGAAAAACCTCAACCTTCTTCTTGCGGTTGTGGACCAGAGGGTTGTTAACAGTTTAAAATCACATATCTAATCAAACCTTACGAAGTTTAAAAGCTTCGTGAGGTTTACAAAATCTCTCCCTTCTTTCAAAAATACTTTGAGACCTACCTCACGTGGATTTGATAATTAAAACCAGACAATGGCCAAGCCCTAAACCTCGCAATTGTTCCGAAATTTCCATAAAAAAACAAGATATTAAAATATACAAATCTTAGCTTTGTATAGAATAACTTAAACCCTCCACATGACATTAGTTTGGTCCGAAATATTGATTCGTTTATTCCTAGCTTCTCTTTTTGGAGCACTGATTGGCTTAGAAAGAGAGCGAAAAGACTGGGCCGCAGGAATGCGAACGCACATGATGGTTTGCGTAGGTTCATGTTTGATTATGATGGTTTCGGCATTTGGCTTTTCTGATGTTTTAGGAACTCCCCATGTGGAGTTAGACCCATCTAGGGTTGCGGCGCAGGTAATCAGCGGAATAGGCTTTATTGGAGCAGGAACAATTTTGTTTATCAAACAAGGAACAATTAGAGGTTTGACTACTGCATCTGGTTTATGGACCGTTGCTGCGATTGGTTTGGCAACAGGTGGCGGAATGTATTTTGCTGCGGGCGCAACAACTTTCATCGCCCTAATTATTCTTTTTGTTTTGGCACCTATAGAGCAGATTTACGCAAAAAGATTTAAACAGCGCACATTAAAAATAATAGCTGACGCCAAAACAGATAGTACAGAATTGTTGCATCATTTATTAAACAATAAAGACTTAGAAATTAGAAACTTCAATTTCGAACGCGAGAACGATGATTTAGTTTTTACGCTCCAGCTAGATAATATCAGCGAAAGCGGTGTTGTAGAGATTATAAACGAACTCAAAAACCACAAAATTGTAAAGGATATTGCTTGGACGAAATAACACCAGCTTATCCTTTCACATCAAAAAAACAGCAATCTTTTATCTATTGCTTTCGACAAAAGACTATTTTCAAACACGGTATTTCTGCTACGGCGCAAAGTTTGCCCTATCCATAACATTATCAATCAATAAAATTTAAGATTATGGAAAGGTTAGAACTAGAATCAATTATGAAAATTATTGAGCAGCAACAACATTCGTCTATTTTAGGAGGAATGCAAGCCGAATACGAAGAACTAGAACGTTTGGGCTATGTGAAAATAAATTGGGATGAAAGTAAAATTACCGCCACCATCACTCCAGCAGGTAGAGCTTTCGTGGCTTCCCTAACATCCGCTAATAATAAATCATTATAATACTGAACTGTAAAGACTGCAACTGTATATGTTTGCATACAATATTCCAAAATAAAAAACATTACGAAGTCAGTTTAAATACCTTGTATAAAACACTGCATTGCAAGCGCTTACTACCTCAAACATTACGAATAATCTTTTTGGTCTGTTCATTGAACAAGGCATAAAAACAATTAAAAAAATTATGAAAAGATTATTCTTAGTAGCTGCAGCCTTGGTATTTGGTGGCGCTACGTTTGCACAAACAACCAATACAGCAACAACAACACGTTTTGGATTAAAAGGTGGCGTAAATCTACCGAAGTATAAGTATGTAAATGATGACCAAAACACATCTACAGAAACAAAAACGACGGTTAACTTCAATTTAACAGGTTATGCAGATATTCCTGTAGGATCGTATTTCTCTGTTCAACCAGGCTTATCCTTACAAGGAAAAGGCGCTAAGTATTATGAGAATGGTGATGATAAAATAGAAGATAATGTATTAGCAATTGAGGTTCCGGTTAACTTATTGGTAAACCTACCCGCTGGTCCTGGTCATTTCTATTTAGGTGGCGGACCGTACGCAGGTTTTAATATTGCAGGACAAAAGAAATCCACAATTTTGGGTGTTGAATCTGAAAATGATTTAAAATTTGGTAACGATTCAGGAGACGATCTTAAAGCTTTAGATTTTGGTTTTAACGTATTAGCTGGATACCAATTAAGCTCTGGCTTAAACTTTGGAGCGGGTTACGGATTTGGTTTAACCAACCTAACACCAACAAGCACAAGCAATACTAATATCGAAAAGAACAACAGACTTTGGTCTTTCACGGTAGGTTACGCATTTTAAGCTAAATCAAAAAACACAATAGAAGACTGCTTTCAATACGAAGGCAGTCTTTTTTTGTCCAAAATTTTAGTGGGATATTAATTGCACACTTCCTATTCAGATATTTTTAGCTACAAAAAAGGCCGGAATTAAATTCCAGCCTTTCTAATTCTATAATAGAAAACCTTATTTCTTCATCAATTTCGCCATTGCAGCGCCAATTTCGGCAGGAGATTCTACAACAGTAATTCCACACTCTCTCATGATTTTCATTTTAGCTGCAGCAGTATCATCAGCACCACCAACAATTGCACCTGCATGACCCATTCTACGTCCCGGAGGCGCAGTTTGGCCAGCAATAAAGCCAACAACTGGCTTAGTACCATGTTCCTTAATCCACATAGCAGCTTCTGCTTCCATGCTACCACCAATCTCACCAATCATAATAATTCCATGAGTTTCAGGGTCGTTCATTAACAATTCAACAGCTTCTTTAGTCGGTGTTCCAATAATTGGGTCACCACCAATACCAATTGCAGTAGTAATTCCCATACCAGCTTTAACAACTTGGTCAACCGCTTCGTAAGTTAAAGTTCCAGATTTTGAAACCACACCAATATTACCTTTTTTGAAGATGAAACCTGGCATAATACCAATTTTAGCTTCATCTGCAGTTATAATTCCTGGGCAGTTAGGACCAATTAAACGGCAATCTCTGTCAGAAATATATTCTTTAACCTGAATCATATCCTTAGTTGGGATACCTTCAGTAATACAAACAATCACTTTAATACCAGCCTCAGCAGCTTCCATAATTGCATCAGCGGCAAACGCAGGGGGTACAAAAATAATGGAAACATTAGCACCGGCTTTCTGTACTGCTTCTGCAACAGTGTTAAAAACTGGTTTATCTAGATGAGTTTGACCACCTTTACCCGGCGTAACACCACCTACAACGTTGGTTCCGTACTCGATCATTTGGGTTGCATGATACGTACCCTCATTACCGGTGAAACCCTGAACTATAACTTTTGAATCTTTATTTACAAGTACACTCATGGTTGTTTTTTATGTTAAGCAAAGCTAACAGAATCAACAAGAATCTCAAAGGATTGCGACAAAAAACCGCGATTTAATTTGGCTAATTTTAGTGTTATCGGCTATTTTTTACGCTTTTGTACGCTAAACAGGAAAGATTATTAACAATTGACTAGATAATTTTTGAAAAGGTGCTGCAATGCAATTAAAAAACGACAGTCCCGTCTTCCGCTAAATCTTTTTTGTACCGCCCACCCCATCGCCAAAGGACACAAAAAAGGATATCGTTTCAACCGGGTTTAGACACTTTGGTTTTCTGCTTTTTATTTCGATCTGTCCATATGGAATACCTCTGCATGTCCTGCTGAGCAGAACCGACCCCAGTTATGGTTGCAGTTCTCAATAGATATGAAACTTGAAGTTTATATGGTTCTATTTAAGATATGATGGTTTTAGATACGAATAAGCCGATTATTCCTACTCCGTTTTAATCCCAGCAGAGCTAAACTGCAGATCGTACAAACGTTTATAGTAACCGTTCAATCGCAATAATTCTTGGTGCGTTCCCATTTCCATAATTTCTCCTTTATCTAAGACAATAATTTTATCGGCTTTTTGAATGGTAGATAAACGGTGAGCAATAACGATAGCGGTTCTTCCCTGCATCATTTTATCGATAGCTATTTGAATCAGGTGCTCGGTTTCTGTATCAACAGAAGAAGTTGCTTCATCTAAAACCAAAATCTTTGGTTGATGCACCAGCGCCCTAATAAAAGAAACAAGTTGTGCTTGCCCTACTGATAATGTTGCACCACGTTCCTGCACATCGTACTGATAACCGCCAGGTAATCGCATAATAAAATCATGTGCACCAACATCTTTTGCTGCTGCTATAATCTGCTCTAACGTAATATCTGGATTATTTAAGCTGATGTTATGCGCTATCGTATCCGAAAAAAGAAAAACATCCTGTAAAACTGTTGCAATCTGCGAGCGAAGGTAATTCAAATCAAAGTCTTTGATATCAATACCATCAATGGTTACTTCTCCTTTACTTATTTCATAAAAACGGTTTAAAATATTGATTGTTGACGACTTACCAGCACCCGTTGCACCTACCAGTGCCAATGTTTCTCCTTCTTTCAAACTAAAAGAAATATTTTTCAATATCCACTCTTCATCATTCGGCATTTCATCCGTCTGCTTGTAAGAAAACCAGACGTTCGAAAATTTAATCTCACCTTTCATCGCTGGCAAAACAACTTTTCCGTTGTTTGTCGTTCTCTCATCGGTATCTAAAACATTAAAAATCCGATCGGCACCAACCATGCCCATCTGTAGTGTGTTGAATTTATCGGCAAGTTCTCGAATTGGCCTAAACAACATGTTGATGTACATGATAAAAGAAACCACGACACCAGGTGATACCTGATTTGTTAAAATACTTTTTGAGCCATACCAAACCAACAATCCTAAAGAAAGGGCAACAATTAACTCGACTACGGGAAAAAATATTGAATAATGCCAATTGGAACGGATATGCGCATCGCGGTGCTCTGCATTTATTTTGTAAAACTTATTGTACTCTTGGTCTTCCCTTGCAAAATACTGGATGATACTTACACCGCTGATATGTTCCTGTAAAAACGTGTTGAGGTTAGAAACCTGTGTCCGTACATCCTGAAAGGCAGATTTTATAGCTTCTTTAAAAATGTAGGTTGCTATCATTAAAAACGGCATTGGCAACAAAACAATCAGCGTTAAGCGCCAATCGGCATATAGCATAACTGCAATGATAGTAACTACCTGCAAGCTATCACCAATAATAGAAATCAAACCCTGACTAAAGATATCTGCAATGGTTTCCAAATCAGAAACTGTACGTGTAATCAACTGGCCAATAGGTGTTTTATCAAAATATTTTAAACGTAGTTTGGTGATGTGGTTAAAGATATCAATACGTAGATCTTTAATTACCGACTGCCCTAAAGTATTGGTGAGCAAAGTTTGAAAATATTGAACAAAGGTTTGCAAAAGTAGCAAGCCGATCATCAGCAAAGTCATGTTCAGCAAGCCCGTGGTATCGTTAAAAAAAACGTATTTATCTAAAGTGAGCTGTATAAGGTAAGGCCTAACCGGCGCCAAAGCGGCCAAAGCGAGGGTTAAAAATATGGACCAGAAAAACGTAGATTTATAGGGTGTTGCATAAGCGAAAACTCTTTTTAGCAGACCCCAATCGTAAGTTTTTCCAGTAATGTTACTTGCCATTTATAAATTATTGAAATATGGATAATTAATTTGGGTCAAAAACAGACCACAGGCTGGCACAGAAGCACCAGCAACAGATCTATTTTGACTTTGAATGATTTGATGCATGGCATCTGCTGGGATTTTCCCTTTCCCCACATCTACCAAAGTGCCAACGATTGCCCGCACCATGTTCCGTAAAAATCGGTTTGCACTTACATGGTAAATTAAACCATTTTGAATTACTTCCCATTCCGATTTTTGGATATGGCAGATATTGGTAAAGTTATCTGCATTTGACTTACAGAAAGCACCGAAATCTTCGTACTCCTTAATAATCGACGCGGCTTTTTGCATCGCTGGCAAATCTAATTCATCTTTGATCAACCAGCTGGTATCCGTTTTAAAAGGATTTTTTTTAAAATGAATATGATATTGATAAGCTCTTAAAGTAGCATCAAATCTTGCGTGAGAATCGTTTTTCACCTCAAATAATTCTGAAACTGCGATATCGCTTGGTAAAAGTGAATTGATGGATTTCAAAAACTTCTCTTGTACAATCTCTATTTCCGAAGGCAGGTCCAGGTGTGCGAAAAACTGGCTTGCATGCACACCACTGTCTGTTCTGCCACAGCCCAAAGTCTCTACGTCTGTCCTAAAAAACACTTTTAACGCTTTCTCTAATACTTCTTGTACTGCAAGTGCATTTGGCTGTGTTTGCCAACCGTGATACGCAGTACCTTTGTAGGATAAACTTATAAAATGTCTTTTTGTTTGTTGCACCGCACAAATTTAACGCTTAAATAATTTATCAAAGAATAAGATTGTTGTTTTAACTTTGCTAATTACTTAACAGTGTTAAATCAAACCATAAACAACATGATACAGAGAATTCAGACTATTTATCTTTTTTTAGCTTCACTAGCTATTTATGCTTTATTTCTTTTTCCGGTGGTGAATATTTTCTCGGCTTTTGGCGCTAAAAAAATAATGGTGAGTGGCGTTTATGAGCTTATCAACAACCAACTGGTACAAACAGAATCTTTTACTTTACTAACCATTGCTACCGCTATTTTAGGTGCTATACCTATTGTATTAATTTTCTTGTTTAAAAACCGTAAACGCCAAGCAACTTTGGTTTACCTAAACGTTTTTTTAGTAATAGGTTTTAGCTTTTGGTTAGCCCAAACGATTAAAGGTGCAGCCGGTAAAACATTAGAAATTAGCGATTATAGCATTGGCGCTGGCTTAACTTCTGTTGCTATTCTGTTTTTGGTTTTGGCAGGAAAAGGAATTTTAAGGGATGATAAATTGGTGAAATCTGCAGATAGATTAAGATAACGTTAAGCAATTTTTAAATTTAAAACCGCGTTATTAACCACATCGTAAATGTGATTAATTTACAGTAGTTTTTTTTTCATAAAGTACTATAATCAGTATATTTAGGTTTTAACTTTAAAAATTATCTTATGAAAAAATTATTACTATTGGGGATTGGGTTGTTTTGTTTCGCTGAGGCGAAGGCACAAACCACTATTTTCTCGCAAGACTTTAACAGTTCAAACACTGTTTCTAGTTATGTAAGTGCTAGTAGTCCAACGTCATCGCAATTTAATGCAATTAGTGCATCAGGCGGCGGGGTTACAATTAGCATAAACGCTGGTAAATTGAGATATGCGAGGACTGCCAATTCAGGTTCTTTTTCTAGAACCGCTGATTTTAACCCTAGCCCAAAAGTTGTGGTTTATAAATTTGATATGGAGGTAGCTGGCAACAGCGCTGCAACAACTAACGTGGCGGTATTGCAAATTGGATCTGGCTTTGGTACTGCAAACAGTGCCGAGACTAATGGCGATGTACACTCTAGAATCGGGATAAACATAAGCGCAACCACCGGCGAGTTTAGCCTTAGAGATATTGGAGGCGGAAACAATAGTAGTGCTTTTACAGGTAACCAAAATGTAACATGGGTAGTTAATAATTCGGGCAACAGTTACACTTACACCCCACCAAGTGGCACAGGCACAGAAACCGTTGCTAACGATAGTTGGGACTTGTTTATTGGCACAACTAGGGTTTTAAACGATGTAGCCGCCACAACACCAACGCAAACCCTAAGCGACTTAAAATTTGCATTTACTGGTGGTACCGCAACCATAGATTTTGACAATATCAACATACAATCTATTGATGTTACACCTCCATTATTTACGGCAACTTACCCAAAGACCAGTAACATTGGCCTTAACAGTGTTGATTTATCAAGCAATTTAGATGAAATAGGCACAGGCTATTATGTAATTTTTCCTAGTGGCGCAACAGCACCTAACACGGCACAAGTTGTAGCGGGAACTGATGCTTCAGATGCAAATGTAACTTTAAAAGGCACAATTAACCATCCAACCGCAAATACAGATTACACCACCGATATCACAGGCTTAACTGCAGCAACCAATTACGATGTTTATTTGGTAGCCAAAGATGCCACTAATAACTTTCAAACAGCGCCTGCTTTATTGAGCTTTGCCACCAATGGTACTTTGCCAATATCTCTAACATCATTCACCGCAAAACAGGTTGATAAAACTATTTTGCTAAACTGGGCTACTGCATCAGAAAAAGAAAATCAAAAGTTTGAGGTCTTAAAATCTGCGGAAGGCAATAATTTTAAGGCAATAACTAAATTGGATGGCGCAGGAAATTCTGATAGAGAAAAATCTTATTCTTTTGTGGATGAAAATCCTTACGCCGGTGCAAACTATTACCAGTTGCAACAAACAGACTTTAACGGCACTAAAACTGTTTCGAATGTAATTTCGGCTAATGCAAAAATTGAAGACATTAGATTATCCGCTTACGCTTCAAATAGTACGGTTACAATAAACATTAATTCTCCTAACCAAACTGATGGCGAAATTGCATTATTTGACATGAACGGCAGAAAGCTAGACAGTAAAATCTTAGCTTTAAACAAAGGCTACAATGAAGTTGTTTTTAATAAGGCTTTAACCCCGGGCGCTTATTTTATTAACTTAAAAAGTGCAGGAAAATCAACCAGTTTAAAATTCATTAAATAGTGTAAAACAATTTTTATAAAAAATGGCCGAAACATCAGTTGCGGCCATTTTTGTTAGATCTAAAATCTAATCTTCGTTCCAAAAACGGAATAGGATTAGTCTAATGCAATCTTCCTCTTGTTTTTGCTTTCATCAATCACCACTAATGTAAACTCTCCGATAACCGCTTTTTCTCTCCCTTCACTGTACATCTGCTCAATAAAAATCTGTACCTGTACTTTCAAGCTCGTATTTCCAATATGAGAAACTCGCCCAATGAGCTCAACAATTGTACCTGCCGGAATAGGTTTTTTAAAGTCAATTTTATCGCTACTTACGGTAACCAATTTCTGACGACAAAAACGTGTAGCTGTTATAAATGCAACCTCATCCATTAAAGCCATTGCGGTTCCGCCAAAAAGCGTATCGTAATGGTTTGTGCTATTAGGGAATACTGCTTTGAATATTCTTGTTTCTGATTGCTGGATTTTTTCTTCTATGGTCATGCTGGTAATCTGCTAGGCTTTAAAAGGGTAAAAATAAGGAATCACCATAACCAATATCACCATCATAATTATTGTTAAAATTCCTCCTACTTTTACGAAATCGAAAAATTTATATTTACCCGGGCCGTAAACCAATATACAAGAGGGTTCAAATGGCGTAAGCATCGACACTGATGCCGAAAGCATAATTCCAATGGCAAAAGTTAAAGGGTTTAAGTGTAACTGATGCGCAGTTTGCAGGCCAATCGGCAATACGACCAACGCAGCGGCCGCATTACTTAATGGTTGGGTTAGCAAAACAGTGAGAAACACAAAACCTCCTAACAACCCGTAAACTCCAAAAGGTTCAAATATCCTAACAATGTGTTCTGCCACAAATTTATCTGCTCCGGTTTTCGTCATTGCTACTCCAAAAGCGCTCATACCACCGATTAAAATCAATAAACGCCAATCAATATCATCATAGATCTCATCGGGGTTAATACACCTAAATGCCACGGTAAGCAATGCCCCAATTAAAAACCCTACCGAAAGTGGCACAATTCCAGTTGTACCCAAAAGAATAGAAAGCACAAAAAACAACAAGGTAAATACGCCTTTCCTTTTAAGGTTTAAATTAGGCTTGTAGTCCTCTAAAATGATAAAATCGTTCTCCTTGCTTCTTATCAGATCAATACTGTCTTTTTCACCTTGCACCAATAATAAATCACCAACCTTCAGTCTAATTTTACCAATTTTCTCTCGTATCGTTTTACCTTTTCGGTGTATTGCTAAAATACCTAAACCATAACGGGTTCTAAAATTGACACTTTCCACCGTACCTTTCAAGGTATCAGAACCATCAATAACCATTAATTCTGCTAAATGCAGGTCAGTTTCTTCGTTATTTAAATCCAACAGATCTGCCTTAATATCGACACCTTTTAAATCCTTAATCTTTAATAAATCATCTACGTTGCCTTTGATCAAAATCTCGTCTCCGGCCAATAATTTGGTAAAGCTAGTTGGGATAAAGTTGTACCTATTTCGGATGATGGAAACAATGGTAAATCCCTGCTTCGAAATATCCGATTCAACCACCTTTTGCCCGATCAAATTAGAATCATCTGCAATTACAGCTTCGCTCAAATAACTTCTAACGGCATAATCATCTTCTAAAGTTTCTTTTGAGTTTACCGGTAATAATAACTGGCCTAAAGTCATCATATACAACATGCCAACTCCTAACAGTATTAAACCGATGGGTAAAAAATCAAACATACCAATTCGGGGTAAGCCTTGCGCAACCAGATAGCCACTTACAGCCACATTTGTAGAAGTACCGATAAGCGTACATGTACCTCCTAATATAGATGCAAAAGCAAGCGGCATTAGAATTTTTGAGGGTGCAATCCCCGATATCTTTGACAGGCCGATGGTTGGATTTAGCATCAGCGCCGTAATGGTAGTGTTATTCATAAACCCCGACGTTAAGGCGGAGAACATCATTACCAAAAACAAAATCAATTTTGGTGGCTGTTTTTTAATATTCACCAAGCGAGCTATAAACGTATCTATTACGCCGGTTTTTCTTAAAGCACCTACCATAACAAATATGGCCGCAAGAATAATGATAAAATCACTAGAAAAGCCATCGAAAGCCTCTTTAGGTGTAATTATACTTGTTAAACAAAGTACAATTAATATAAAAATGGTAATAACGTCAACAGTAAAAATCTCTATAGCAAACAATATGATTGCTAAAACTAATAACCCTAATACGATAGCGATAGTCATATATCTAACAAGAACTGGAAAAATTCTCGAGTTTTGTTAATCAATTTGAAATCCACAAAATCAGAAATGGCAAACAAAAAGCATAACACACTATAAATTAACATCTTATTCTATAACAGCGCAAAAAATAATTCCTTTTCAGGAAGCTAATTAGAATTAAAACTTAAAACAAATTGTCCCAAATAAGGGATATTCGCTATTGTAGATCAACGCAAAATAAATTTTACATTACATTTGAAACAAAAACGAATTTTATGGCTACTTCTAAAGTATTATACAACGGTGGTTTAAGAACTACTGCAACACATTTACAATCATCAACCGATATTATTACAGATGCACCGATTGATAACCAAGGAAAAGGTGAAGCTTTTTCTCCGACTGATTTAATGGCAACATCATTAGCAGCATGTATGTTTACAATTATGGGAATTGCTGCCGGTACGCATGACATCAACATTGACGGCGCCAGTGCGGAGGTTACTAAAGTTATGGGGACAGAGCCACGTAGAATAACGGAAATACATGTAAAGTTTAATTTCCCGAATAAAGACAGTTATAGCGATAAGCAGAAGAAAATTTTAGAAAACGCAGCTTTAACTTGTCCGGTAAACCAAAGCTTGCACCCCGATATTAAAAAGCCAATCGATTTTGGATGGTAAACAAAAAAGCTTCCCGACACATCTCGGGAAGCTTTTTTGTTTTAGCTTTTGTCCCGTCCTGAAATAGCGTTACACAAAAAGTAATGTTATGAAAGAAGAAGCAGAGAATGAACATGTTAGAAGAAGTTCGAAAGATTACAGTTTTTCTTTTAAGCTGAAGGTGATTGAGGAGATCGAACGTGGGCTTTTAGGGAAAAAGGAAGCTCAACGCAAATACGGTATTCAGGGAGATGCCACAATTAGTAATTGGCTGAGAAAACATGGTAACTTTGATTGGGAAAACAGGACCCCTCAGACTATGTCAAAAAGCCCCGAACAGAAACTCCTAGAACTGGAGCAGAAAGTAAAACTGCTAGAGAAGCAGAAAGCCGAACTGGAGAAAAAGCTTGATTTCACGGATAAGAAAGCCATCTTCTTTGATATGATGATAGATATTGCGGAAGAAGAATTCAATATCCCCATCAGAAAAAAGTACTTACCCAAACAGTCCAGCGGTTCAAGTCAGAACAAAAAGAATCGTTGAGCGGCGTCTGTAGATTGCTTGGGATGAACAGACAACTTTATTACCGGGCTATAAATTCACTGAATAACAAAAGAACTGTTGCCCAAAAAGTAACAGCACTGGTGCTGGAAGTGCGCATGCGTATGCCCAGGCTAGGCACCCGGAAACTCTACCATATGCTTTGTCCAGAGTTACAGAACCTAGGAATCGGAAGGGATAAACTTTTCAGGATAATGAAAGCCAACCATCTGGACATTGTTCCCAAAAGGCAATATCACATCACTACAGATTCCCATCACAGATTCCGTAAGCATAAAAATTTGGTTGAACATCTCAGGGTGGACAGACCCGAACAGGTCTGGGTATCAGACATTACCTACATCGGGACAAGAAAGAACCCGATGTACCTGTCCCTTGTAACAGATCTCTATTCCAAGAGGATTATGGGGCATGACGTTTCAGAAAGTCTTCATGCCACCGGAGCGGTCTGTGCAATTAAACACGCCCTGAAAAACCGCAGATTCAAAGATGAAGAGCTGATACATCACTCTGACAGGGGACTGCAATATTGCTGCGATGAGTATCAGGGACTATTGGCTGACAGCCGAATTCTGTGCAGCATGACGGAAAGATACGACCCCTATCAAAATGCAGCCGCTGAACGGATCAATGGGATACTGAAACAGGAATTTATTCGTGGAATTCAGATAACTGACATACAATTGATGAAAAAACTGATTGCCCAATCAATCGATATTTACAATGGGGAAAGACCACATTGGAGTTGTTTCATGAATACTCCAGATCAGATGCACAGACAAAGAACTGTTAGAATCAGAACGTATAAAACAAAAAATAGCATCGTGGAAAACCACAATGCTATTTAAAATTATTATTCTTGTAAAAACTGTAACGCTATTTCAGGACGAGACATTTGAAATTTTTTAATTGCCACTTTTTCCGCTAAATGAATCAAGAGCCTTTAAAATCTTCAAATTTATCCCAAAAACCATCTTTTGGAAGCGGTGCAAAAACCTTTACAGGTTCTTGTTTAACCGGATGTATAAACTCCAATTTCCTGGCGTGTAAACAGATAGATTTTTTACGGCTTCCGCGTGGATAACCGTATTTATTATCACCAACTATCGGACTTCCTAAAGTTGCCAACTGTGCCCTAATCTGGTGCGGACGACCAGTAATTGGATCAACCTCTATTAAATAATAATCGTTTAAAAAGCCTAAAACTTTAAAATTAAGCTCGGCTCTTTGGCTGCCTTTTACCTCTGTATTGTAAGCAGTAGTAATGTTTTTCTTTGGGTTTTTGACCAACCAATGCACCAGATTACCTTCCATCATGCTGGGTTTTTGCCTTACAACAGCCCAATAGGTTTTGTGCATTTCCCGTTCTTTAAACATTTTGTTGATCCGGTCCAAAGCTTTCGAAGTTTTGGCGAATAAAATCACACCGCTCACTGGCCTATCTAAACGATGAACCACGCCTAAAAATGCACCATTTGGCTTATTATATTTCTCGGCAATGTAGGTTTTTACCATTTCATCCAAAGATGGATCATTGGTATCATCAACCTGTACAATCCAGCCAGCTTTTTTATAAACAGCAATCAAATGGTTATCCTCAAAAAGAATATCCTTATCGGTGACTTTATAAAAATTTGGATCAGGTTTTTCGTTATGCATTTTTTAATTTTGAATGAAGCCTCACCCCAACCCTCTCCGAAGGAGAGGGAGCTACCTGCTACCGGGAATGACCAACGGACTCCTTTTAGTATATGATTAATATGATTCTGATTGCCTATTATTCCTATTGACTATTCACTATTGACTACGAACTCACTAAATTCTAAACAACAAACCACATAGCCACCTAACTAACTAAAAACTAACTAACTAACTAACTAACTAACTAACTAACTAACTAACTAACTAACTAACTAACTATCCAATCCGTTGCCTAACTGCTTCATATAAAATAACTCCTGCAGAAACCGAAACATTTAAAGAAGCAATTTCACCCGCCATTGGTATTTTAGTCAAATAATCGGAGTTACGAATCAGTTCAAAACTTATTCCTTCATCCTCCGCCCCCATAATAATTGCTGTTGGCGCCGTATAATCTGGCTTATAAATCAAATCGTCGGTTTTTTCGGTACAGGAAACAATCTGCAAACCCGAGTCCTTTAAAAACCTCATGGTTTGCAACAAACTATCGTGGCGACAAATTGGAATTTTATATAAAGCACCAGCCGATGTTTTTACAGCATCGGGATTAATTTGAGCAGCACCTTTTTTAGGAACAACAATCGCATGAACGCCAGTACATTCGGCAGTACGAGCAATCGCACCAAAATTCCGAACATCGGTTACGCCATCCAAAATTAAAATCAACGGAACTTCGCCACGTTCGTAAACATCCGGAATAATATTTTCTATTTTTTGATACGTAATTGGCGAAATAAAAGCAATAGCACCTTGGTGGTTTTTAGCCGTGATGCGGTTCAGTTTTTCAACCGGTACCAACTGCGATGGAATATCTTGACCTCTTAACGCAGCTTTCAATTCCGACATTAAGTCTCCACTCAAACCACGCTGTAAAAACAACGATTCAATATCTTTTCCAGAATTAATGGCTTCTATCACTGCCCTAATTCCAAAAACCATTTGGTTCATCTCCTTCGGCTCGCTTTTAAATCTTCTTTCATTCATACGGGCGCAATTTAGCCAAAAACTCTGTCATTGGTTAAAAAAATCACATGGTTTTACCAGAATCTGGGGTTTATTAACAACTCGCTTTTTTATCAACACGCCCTTCAAGCTCTATATAATAGTAAATATTTTATTGTACTCGAGTTTTTAAACATTAGCTGTTGATAATAAGCCTGATAAACCCTTGTAGCCGAGGTTGAAAAATCAAGTCTTAAAATTCTGTTTAAAACTCTTGGAATTAGTCATCTTTTTTTGCATATTTTTGTAGTTATGAGTTCTGAAGTTGAAAACAAAAAAACCGGATTTTCTAAAGATAATAGAAGCAGACTAAGCAGTATGGTTTCTGGTTTAGGGAAACTTCCGCCACAGGCTTTAGATTTAGAAGAAGCAGTTTTGGGTGCACTGATGTTAGAAAAAGATGCGCTTTCAACCGTTATTGATATTTTAAAGCCTGAGGTTTTTTATAAAGATGCTCACCAAAAGATTTTCCAGGCGATACAAACTTTGTTTACCGCATCGTCGCCAGTGGATATTTTAACAGTTTGTTCTCAGCTACGCCAACAAGGTGAATTAGAAATTATTGGTGGCGCATTTTACATTACCGAATTAACAAACAGGGTTGCCTCGGCAGCCAATATAGAATTTCATGCCCGTATCATATCTCAGAAATTTATTCAGAGAGAGCTGATCAGGATTTCAACCGACATCATCAATCAATCATACGAAGACAGTAGCGATGTTTTTGAGTTGCTGGATTATGCAGAGAAAAACCTTTTTGATATTGCCCAAAACAATTTAAGGAGAGATTCTCGCAAGATGGATGATATTATAAAGGAATCCTTGAAAATACTGGAATCTCTGCGAGGTAAAGATGATACGTTAACAGGTGTTCCATCTGGTTTTACTGCCTTAGACCGAGTAACAAATGGCTGGCAAAAATCTGATTTAATTATTATTGCTGCCCGTCCGGCGATGGGAAAAACCGCTTTCGTTTTAACCTGTGCCAGAAATGCAGCTGTTCAGTTTAACAAACCGGTGGTGGTTTTCTCATTAGAGATGTCATCCGTACAGTTAACCAATCGTTTAATTTCTGGTGAAGCCGAAATTGAGCAGGAAAAAATAAGAAAAGGTCAGTTAGAGCCTTGGGAATGGCAACAGATGACTTCTAAAATTGGAAAATTAAGTGAAGCACCTTTAATTATTGATGATACGCCAGCGTTAAACGTTTTCGAGTTTAGGGCTAAATGCAGAAGACTAAAAGCACAATACGATATTCAGATGATCATTATCGATTATCTGCAGTTGATGCAAGGTAAGTCTGACGGAAAAGGTGGTGGCGGTGGTGGTAACCGTGAGCAGGAAATATCCAGTATTTCTAGAGCGCTAAAACAGGTTGCAAAAGAACTTAGCGTTCCGGTGATTGCACTTTCACAGTTGAGTAGAGCGGTAGAAAACCGTCCGGGTGGCTCAAAAAAACCAATGTTATCCGATTTAAGGGAATCTGGTGCGATTGAGCAGGATGCGGATATGGTGCTTTTCTTATACCGTCCAGAATATTACGGGTTAGACCAAGATGAGAACGGAAACCCAACTGCTGGTGTGGGTGAAGTAATTATTGCAAAACACAGAAATGGTGAAACCTGTACCGTACCATTAAGATTTATTGGTAAGTACGTTAAATTTACCGATTTAGAAGATAATTTTGGTGGCATTAGTGCTTCGGAAAACTCAGGCGCAGATCCATTCTCAAGTTTAGCCCCTTCTACACAGTTTGAAAGCATTACGCTGAAACCAAAAAACTGGGATGTGGAAGATGACGAACCGCCTTTTTAAACCAGCAAAACAACTCTATATCCATAAAGTTTATATTATTTTCTTTGACGCAACAAATGGCAAGGTTTTTGGTGTAAAGAAGGTTTAATAAGTACTGCTTAGTCAAAAGCATGCTATTTAGGTTTTTAATCTCGAACATTAGTTTATGATTACTAGAACTATACACAATGCCAGAACCTTTACAAACATTCGATCCCGAAATTCAACAATCCCAAACTGCTATTGACCCAGCTCAAGAAGCGCTGTTTGTAATGAAGCAGGCACAGGAATTAGCAAGCTTTGGAAATTGGGTATGGGATATTGCAACAAATAGCGTCACCTGGTCTAATACATTATACAAAATTTACGGGCGAAATCAGTTCCAGTTCAAAGCAACATTTGAAGGCTACCAAGAGATGCTACATCCGGAAGATCGAAGTAAAATCGCTTCGATTATTGGTAATGCCTTAAAAACAAAAAAAGACGTGATTTTTGAAGAGCGCATTATCCGCCCTAGCGGAGAAATTAGATACCTAAGATCCTGGGGTTGCGTAAAATGCGATTTAAACGGAAATCCTCAAAAAATGATCGGTGCTTGTTTAGATATTACCGAAACCAAGCTTAAGGAGCAAAGTATCGTAAACAACGAAATTGCGTTAAAAAAGCTGGTTGATCAACAATCAAAACACATAAAAACCATAGAAGAACAAAACAAAAAATTGAATGAGATTTCCTACATCCAGTCTCACGTAGTAAGGGCGCCGTTGGCGAAAATCATGGGTTTAACTGATTTATTTCTGAGCCACTCTGGATCACCAGAAGAGAAAGACGAGATATGCAAACATCTTGAAAAGGTTGCTATCGAGTTTGATCAGATCATCACAGATATTATCAGAAAAACAGACACATAGAAACCAATTTACAACATCTTTTAACTTTGCTAAATTCATTATTTTACTGAAAGACCTGAAAATTATCAGCAAGTCCCACACACTCGCAACTACCGTTACTCCTACGCCAATCAAAAAAATCAATTCCTACACTAGTGTTACCAAATTTTGCTATTTTTGCCCAAACCACACGAGCTGATGCAAAATTTAACACTTCTTGACGGTCAGAAATTCCAAATCACCCTACAACGGCTTTGCCACCAATTGATAGAAAATCATAATGATTTTTCTAATTCAGTAATACTTGGCATACAGCCCAGAGGCATCTCTTTATCCAAAAGAATTGCGGGAGAATTAAAACAGATTATCCCAAATGCGCATATCAAAAGCGGTATTTTAGACATCACGTTTTACCGCGATGATTTTAGACGTGGCGACCATCCATTGGTACCAAGCAGTACCGAAATCGATTTCATTATAGAAGGCAAAAAAGTAATTTTAATCGACGATGTTTTATGGACTGGCCGTACCATTAGAGCGGCAATGGATGCAATTTTAGCTTTCGGCAGACCAGAAAAAGTAGAGCTTTTGGTTTTGGTAGATAGGCGCTATAGCAGACATTTACCCATTGAACCAAATTATATCGGCATTAAAGTAGACTCCATGTCGTCGCAAAAAGTAGTGGTAAGCTGGGAAGAAACAGACGGAGAAGACAAAATTGTTTTAGTATCTGAAAGCGTTTAAAATATGGCAGAAATAGCACAAAGATTAAGCAGTAAGCACCTTTTAGGGATTAAAGATTTAACCACTCAGGATATCAATCTGATTTTAGAAACTGCAGATACCTTTAAGGATGTAATTAATCGCCCGATCAAAAAAGTACCTTCTTTAAGAGATATCACCATTGCCAACATATTTTTCGAAAACTCTACCCGTACCAAACTATCTTTTGAACTGGCGCAGAAACGCCTTTCGGCAGATGTGGTAAATTTTGCTGCATCAAGTTCATCGGTGAGCAAAGGCGAAACCTTAATAGATACGGTAAATAATATTTTATCCATGAAAGTGGATATGGTGGTAATGAGACACCCCTACCCCGGAGCAGGTGTTTTCTTAAGTAAACATATTAATGCACAAATTGTGAATGCTGGAGATGGCGCTCATGAACACCCCACCCAAGCCTTGTTAGATGCTTTTTCTATCAGAGAAAAACTGGGCGAAGTTGCAGGCAAAAAAGTGGTAATTGTGGGTGATATTTTACACTCAAGGGTTGCGCTATCAAATATTCTTTGCTTGCAAAAGCTAGGTGCAGAAGTAATGGTTTGTGGCCCAACTACATTAATCCCAAAATATATACAAACGTTAGGTGTAAAAGTTGAACACGATCTGCGCAAAGCACTAAACTGGTGCGATGTTGCCAACATGTTAAGAATACAATTGGAAAGGCAGGACATTAAATATTTCCCATCCTTACGGGAATATACCATGATGTACGGTTTGGATAAAAAGATTTTAGATTCTTTAGATAAGGAAATCATCGTGATGCACCCAGGCCCAATAAACCGTGGCGTAGAGATCAGTAGTGATGTTGCCGATAGCAAACAGTCCATTATTTTAAACCAAGTGGAGAACGGTGTTGCGGTTAGAATGGCAGTACTTTACCTGTTGGCGAGCCAAACATAACACCATCAAAAACCCAAAAATTCAAATTTCACCATATTATTCATGGATAATTTGCGTTCTATTGTGGCCTTTATTAACACGTGTTGGTTAATAACTTAGCCGTTAAAGAATGTAAACGTTAAATTTATGAGATTCATTTTAAAGACATTATGCGTAAAATAACACTTATATTATTTCCATTGTTTTTTATTTCGGGTGTAATTTTCGCTCAATTGCCCGCCTATTTTCAGGTTAACGAAAAGTATAAAATGGCAATGGAGTTGCTTTCGCAAGAAAAGTATGCGGCAGCTTCTTCTGTTTTTTACGAGGTAGAAAAGACAAAAAATATTGAAACGCCACAATCCGTAAGAAATTCGGAAATAAGCAACTTGAAAATCAACAGCGAATATTATAGAGCGTATTGTGCTTTGGCATTAGATAATGATGATGCTGAACAACTTTTTAAGCGTTTCATTAAAAACCATCCGGAAAGCCCAAAAGCTAAACAAGCTTTTTTTCAGGTCGGTAAATATTATTTTAGCCAAGGTGCGTACCAAGAAGCTTTAGATTGGTTCACAAAAGTTAGTTCCATAGATTTAACCGGTAAAGAAGATACCGAGTATAAATTTAAAACTGCTTATGCTTATTTCGAAACGAAAGATTACGCAAGCGCAAAACCACTCTTTGGTTTGGTAAAAGATGAGCAATCGAAATATTCGGAACAAGCCACCTATTATTATGCTTATATCGCTTATGTAGATAAAGAATACGCTCTGGCCTTAAAAAACTTCGAAAAATTAAAGAACTCGAAAGCTTACGAAGCCAGCTACCCTTATTATATCTCTGCAATTTATTTTTTAGATAAAAGGTATGAAGATGTTTTGGCCTATGCCGTTCCAATCGTGGAAAACACAAAGCAGTTAAAAGAAACTGAAATGTTGCGCATTATTGCTGCATCTTATTTTGCTAAAGCCGATTACCCGAATGCCTTATCCTATTATGAGCGTTTCATGAAACAGGATTTGGGTAAAACACAGAACAACCAAGACAGCTACCAAATTGGCTACACTTACTATAAATTAAAAAAATACAATCAAGCTGTTGAGCAGTTGGGTAAATTAATTAACGACAAAACCGCTTACAGTCAGGCCGGTTTATACACTTTAGGTGATGCTTATTTAACTACCAAAAACAAACAAGGCGCAAGAAATGCTTTCCAGTTTAGCTCTAAACTGGATTTCGACAAACAAATTGAAGAGGAAGCTTTATTTAACTTCGCCAAACTGTCTTATGAACTGCAGTTCCACACTATCGCTTTAGACGCTGCGCAAGAATATCTAAAAAAATATCCCCGCTCAAAACATCTAAATGAAGCAAAAACCTTATTAGCAAAAGTTTTACTTAGCACAAAAAACTACCGAGATGCAATTGATATTTTGGAAGGTATTGAAGATAAAACACCAGACGCCAAAGAGGCTTACCAAAAAGTAACCTATTACAGAGCTTTAGAATTTTATAACGAACGGGCTTTTGAAAATTCTATAGGTTTATTTTTACGTTCAAATAATTACCCAATAGATAAAGAGGTTTACGCATTATCTACTTATTGGTGTGCCGAAGCAATGTATGAGGTAAGAAAATATAGTGAGTCTGTAAGCTACTTCGAGACCTTTTTAGGGATGAATGCTTCTAAAAAGACAGATTTATATAATTACGCTAATTATGCCTTGGGTTACGCAGCTTTAGAAGGAGAAAATTATCCTAAAGCTGCAACATACCTTGCTCGCTTCTTAAACGGAAACGAGAAAGACCCTAAAACAATTAAAGATGCTACGTTAAGATTGGCTGACGCTTATTTTGGCTCTAAAAACTATGGCGCTGCTTTAGGTTATTATAACCGCATAATTGAACAACGCGGAAGCAGCGAGGATTATGCCTTATTTCAACGTGGTATTATAGAAGGTTTACAAAATCAGCCAGAAGTTAAGATTGCGACCTTATACTCATTATTGGCAAAGTTCCCGAATTCAAACTATTCTGATGATGCAGGTTTTGAAATCCCTTATACTTATTTTTTAATTGGCCAGGGTGATAAAGCGAAAACAGATTTAACTAGTTTTATCCAAAAGTATCCAAGAAGTTCTTATGTGCCACGGGCTTTGGTCACTATCGGTTTGGTGAACTACGACCAGAAAAACGACCAGGTTGCACTAGAAACATTTAAAAGAGTTATTAGCGAATATAAATCAACCGATGAAGCACAACAATCATTAAAAATTATCCAAAAGATATATTTGGATATGGGTAATGCTACAGACTTTATCAATTATGCAAACACCACTTCTATCGGAAACTACAGCACTTCAGAACAAGACAATATCATGTTCCAGGCGGCAAATACGCAATACTTAAAAGGAAACTGGGAAGCCGCTGTAGAATCAGTAAATGCATATTTTGATAAATTCCCGAAAGCAATCCAAGATAAACAAGCCAAATTTATTAGGGCAGAAAGTTTTAAAAACTTAGGAAAGTTTGCACCCGCGATTATAGACTACGAGTACATTTTAAACGACTGGACCAGCGAATATACCGAACGGGCGCTCATCAGTATTTCTAAAATTTATTTGAACAACAAGCAATACAATGAAGCTATTGTCCACCTAAAAAAACTGGAAATAGCATCTGAGTATAAAGCCAACTATAATTTCGCGATCAATAATTTAATGATTGCCTATGCCGGCATTAACGTACCAGATCAAACTTTACTATATGTTGATTTGGTAAAAAATTACGAAAAATCATCAGAAGAAGACCGTAACAAAGCCGGATTATACGCAGGTAAAGCGCAATTATTACTTGCTGATACTGCAAAAGCAAAAAAAGAATTTGAAGGTGTTGTAAAAGCAACCAAGACTATTGCAGGTGCAGAGGCATTATACAATATTGCAGAGATTCAATACCTTAAGAAAGATTATAAAGCATCTCAAAAAACCTGTTTCCAGTTAATTAACGATATGCCAAGTTATGATTACTGGGGCGCAAAAAGCTTTATTTTATTATCTGACAACTATACAGCTCTGAAAGATAAAGTACAAGCAATTGCTACCTTAAAAAGTATCATCGAAAATTATGATGGTAAAGACGAAATTTTAGAAACGGCAAAGAAAAAATTAGACGCAATCAACAGCAAATAAAACCATGAATAATAAAACACCCTATATCAGCGCTTTTGTTTTCTTCAGCTTATTTGCGATTAATGTATCCGCACAAACGCCAGATAAAACCAAAGAACCGGCAAAACCGGTAGTCACAAAAGAGAAAGCAACTGAAACCACTAAACAGGATACCAGCAAAAGAAACGCAGTTACAGAAGAGGTTGAAGTAGTTCGGTCATACAAACCTGTTTTGGCAGATGCCGTAAAGATTAGAAGAAGTCCTAATTTAAGTGATACAAAGCCTTTTAACCCACAAGTTAAATACGATTTAATAGATAAACGTTTAGAACTCAACAGTGGCATTAGGGAGCTGGAAGCGCAAAAATTAGCTAAAGAAATCGCAGAGCAGCGTCAGAATAATTTCGCGAAATTAGCCTTTGGAAACCTTGGAACGGGGTTAGCGCAACTTAACTTGGCAACCGGACAAGATCCTGCTTTACAGGCTGGCTTTAACTTTAACCACTTATCTATGAGCGGTAAAGAAAATCAACAGAAAATAAGCAAGCAATCTTTAAGTGGCTACGGACGTAGTATTGGAGATGAAATGGTGCTGGAAGGTAAACTAGGTTATGATAGATTAGGAACTTATTTTTACGGCACCGACCAAATGGGATCTTTTACAAACCTAAATCCTGCAAAGCAACGTTTCAATTATTTTAATGCCGAAGGTTTATTGTTTAACAGAACCGACGCGGATGACGAAACCAGCTTCAGCTATGCTGCAAAAGCGAGTGCGTATATTTTCAACAATGCTTTTAAAGCTAAAGAAAACGCAGTAATTATTTCTGGTGGCTTAGGTAAAGATTTAAACAAATTCCATGTAGGTACAAACGCCGTAGTTGATATCACCACCAGTAAAGACTCGGCCTACAGCTTCAACAACAATATATTTAAGCTAAATCCGTACATCAAAATACAAACGGAAGTTTTAAAATTAACGGGCGGAATTAATTATGTAAATGAGTTTGGTGGCAATCAACGTATCCATATTTTTCCAGCTGCTAGTTTAGATTTTATGTTGATCAAAAACTACCTAACCATCTTTGGTAATTTCGGTGGCAACGTAGAAAAAACCACTTTAAAAGGTTTATCAGACGTAAATCCATACATCAATCAAAACGTATTGTTAAAAAACACGGTTGAAAAATTTTACGTCTCTGGTGGTATTAGAGGAACTTTTGCACCAAATATTGGTTATAAAGCAATGGTCAGCTATAAAACAATTGGCGATCTATCGTACTTTGTAAACGATAGTACCGAAAGAAACAAGTTTAACGTTGCATACATGACTGGCAACACCAAAGTTATTGGCTTTGATGGTGAATTGAACATCAGTTTCTCTGATGCTTTTAATTTAGATAGTAAAATTGCCATTAAGCAGTATGATAACAGCAAGGAAGACTACGCTTGGTTACGTCCGGGTTTCACATTACAATCTACCGCTTCGTTTAAAATTGTAGATAAAGTGAAGATTTCTGGAGATTTATTGTTCCAAGGCGAAACCAAAGCTAAAATTTTTGACATCCCAAGTAATTTCCCCAACCCTACTTACACCGCTAAAGCAATTAAAGCTTTCGCCGATATTAGCGTAGGTGCAGATTACCAATACAACAAACAGATTTCTGCGTTTTTTAGAGTAAATAACATTTTAGGAAACGAATACCAGCGCCTTCCCTACTATAATAATTACGGGATAAATATATTGGGCGGAGTTAGCTATGGCTTTTAGAATTTTTTAGGTGACTACACTTAAAAAAACTACTTTTACAAATTGATGGAGATTTCAAACTATTTAGTAGAACTTATAACAGACAAAGATCAGGTTACCGTACCTGGTTTGGGCAAGTTTTTAAAAAAACGCAAGCCCGGCTATTATGACGACGCTACTAAAACATACTTTCCGCCAAGTGGAGAAGTTGTTTATACTGCTGATTACATGCATGACGATAAGTTGGTGCACCTCATCAGTCAGCGCAAAGAAACTTCATTGACTGCCGCCTATGCAATTTTAGACGAATATATCAGAGAAATAAAACTTGCACTCAAAAATAACGAGGTTAACCTGAAAGGCATTGGTATTTTAAAAGATAACGGCGGGCAAATTAGCCTAACATCAGAAACAGAAACAAACCTAAACAAAGCATTTTTTGGTTTACCGGCGGTTGACACCTTATCGGCTAAATTAGTTGGCGTAGAAACCGAGACCTATAGTTTGGCGCAACAAGCGTTAAACACCTCAATACCAGATGAACTTTTTGAACAAGAGCCACGCCGAGGCGTTGTTGCCATTACAATGGGTATTATTGCGGTAGTAATATTAGCTGGCGTAATTGCTTTATACTTTGCAAAGCCAGATATTTATAAGAAATTAGTTACGCAGATTCAGAATTACACTATCTCAAAGCCCAGTGCTACGCCAATAGCGCCGGTCGAGCCACAAAAGGAAAGTTCGGGCGCCATCGCGTTACAAAAAGCAGATTCGATTTACCATGGTGATGATATTGAATCAAAACTCAAAGCAGAAGGTTTTGAGGTTGAAAAAGTTAAAGATTCTACCAATGTTTCGGTAAAACCTAAGTTTTTGCCGAAAAAAGGAGATATTAAGTACGAAATTATTATCGGATTATACACAAGACGCGAAGATGCCGTTAAAAGAGTGAGCCAGTTAAAGGCAAATGGAATTGATGCACACATTGTGGAGGACGCAGACGGACCAATGATTAAGATTAGTTGTGCAACATTATACAATGAGGCCGATGCAATAAAAGAAGAAGCAAGAGTAAGAGAAGAGTTAAACCCAGAAGCATTTAAAAAAGCGATTAAAATATTAAAATAAAATATGTTTTTACAAGACACCCTACAACCATTAACAGACACCGCAACAAACGCTGTTTCTGCATTACAAGCTAGCCCCAACCAAGAATTAAGTTTATTTGAATTGCTAACAAAAGGTGGCTGGGTAATGATACCGCTGGCAATTTTGGCATTATTAGGCTTAGTTATTTTCTTTGAACGTTACTTAACCATTAGAAAAGCAAATAGAGACGAATCGCAATTAACAATGCAGGTACGTTCAAGTATCAAAACAGGTAATTTAGATTCGGCAATAGCGATTTGTAAAAGTAGCAACACCCCACTTGGGCGTATGTTACAAAAAGGTTTGTTAAGAATTGGTCGCCCTATTAAAGATATTGAAGGCGCTATCGAAAACATTGGTCGTTTGGAGGTTTCCAAACTGGAGAAAAACTTAGGGATTTTAGGTGTTATTGCTGGTATTGCTCCTATGTTAGGTTTCGTGGGAACAATTATTGGGGTAATTACTATTTTTCATGATGTATCTGTAAAAGGCGTGATTGAAATTGGAACCATTTCTGGTGGATTATACGTGAAAATGATTTCTTCTGCCACCGGATTAATCATCGGTATCATTGCTTACGTTTTGTACAATATTTTAGTGGCAATGGTTGATAAAGTGGTATTAAAAATGGAAACAGATTCTATCGAATTTATTGATTTATTAGAAGAGCCAGGCCGATGAATCTAAGAAAAAGACAAAGACCACACGTAGAAGTTCATACTTCTGCGTTGAACGATATTATGTTTTTTTTATTGCTGTTTTTCCTTTTGGCATCCGCAGTGGTAAATCCAAATGTGGTAAAATTATTTTTGCCCCGCTCTAGCTCTGGACAAGCTTCGCCACAAAAAACAATCAACGTATCTATCACCAAAGATTTACAATATTTTGTAGAAAAAGAGCAAGTTCCTTTTGCAGGATTAGAGCAAAAAATAGCAACTTTTCAACAAGCGAATCCCGATTTAACCGTTATACTTTATGCGGATAACAGCATTGCGATACAAAATGTAGTAAGCCTTACAGATATTGCAAATAAGCTTAAAATTAAACTGGTGCTAGCCACTGAGCCACAAAAATGATATCCATATTAAAGAACACTCCCGACAATAATTACCCGAAAGCTATCGCTATTTCTGTTGGCTTATTGGTGGTTTTTTTATTGTTGAGCATCTTTTATATTGTGAGTAAGGCGCAAGCGCCAGAAGAAGTTGGTATCGGTGGTATTATTGTAAACTACGGAACTTCTGACGAAGGTATGGGCAATGATTACATGAGTGTTGAAGAACCTTCTGTTGACCCAAATGCAAATGGCAAAGCTCCTGATAAAATTACCCCAGATGAAACGGTTACTCAAAACACAAATTCGGCCAACACAGACAATAATATTGTAACGGATGACAACTCTGATGCTGTGAGTTTAAACACCAAAACTAACACTACAAAGACTGCTCCCACTCAAAAAACGGAAGACAAACCGGCAACTCCTGTAATTAATCAAAACGCCCTTTATAAAGGCAATAAAAATAAAGGAACGGGAACTGGCGATGGAACAGGAAATGTTGCAGGTAACCAAGGAAAGCCTGAGGGCGATCCTTTAGCAAGTAATTATGATGGTACCGGTTCTGGAAATGGCGGTGTTGCTTTAGATTTGAAAAGTCGGAGGTTTGTTAGTCGTCCTGCTATCGATGATTCAGGTCAACAACGAGGCTTTATCGTTATCGATATTGTTGTAGATAGAAACGGCATTGTAATAAGTGCAACTGGCCCTGGAAGAGGTAGTTCATTAACGACCCCATCTCTTGTAGAGAAATGTGAGAAAGCCGCTTTGGGTTCTCGGTTTAACACTTTAGACAAAGCTCCAGAGAATCAAAACGGAACAATCGTTTTTAACTTTAAAGTGAAATAAGGTTTTGGATGTGCAGAGTGGCTAAGTCGGAAGTCCGCTGTCCGCAAATATTCTTGCTCTCATTAAAGATTTTCTCATCTATTCAAAATTAAATCATTTCCCAAAATGAATTACCACCAAACGCTTGATTACCTTTACGCTAAACTTCCCATGTTTACAAGAGTTGGTGCGATTGCATACAAAGCGGATTTAGACAATACCATTGCATTCTGCAAACATCTAAAAAATCCAGAAAAAAAGTTTAAAACTATACATATTGCCGGTACTAACGGAAAAGGTTCAACATCGCACATGTTAGCAGCTATTCTGCAAAAAGCAGGTTATAAAACTGGCTTATATACTTCGCCACATTTAAAAGATTTTAGGGAGCGCATTAAAATTAACGGCGAGATGATTTCTGAAAACGAAGTAACCGACTTTGTGAAATCAAACCAAGACTTTATTGAAGCACTTTCACCATCGTTTTTTGAAGCAACAGTAGCAATGGCTTTTGAGCATTTTGCCAAACATAAAGTTGATATTGCAGTAATAGAGGTTGGTTTAGGCGGAAGACTAGACTCCACCAATGTTATTTCACCACTACTTTCTGTAATTACCAATATCGGTTTCGACCATATGAATTTGCTAGGAAATACTTTAACAGAGATTGCTGGCGAAAAAGCTGGTATTATTAAACCAGCAACACCTGTAATTGTAGGAGAACATCAGCCAGAAATAGCGATGGTGTTTGAAAACAAAGCGAAGGAAAACAACTCGTCCCTAACTTTTGCCAGCAATGAGTGGTGTTATGATGATAGTGAGCTAATTGATGGAAAAAGAGAAATCACCGTTCATGGTAAAGAAGATAGTTTCGACCTAAAATTAGATTTAACCGGCACTTACCAGGTTAAAAATGTAAAAACCGTACTATCAGCAGTTCAGGCGCTTAAAAGACAAGGTTTTGATATTTCCAATAACACGTTGATCTCCGCTTTAAGCGAAGTAAAAAACCTTACCGGCTTAATGGGAAGATGGCAAACCTTACAAGAAAACCCTTTGGTTATTTGTGATACAGGCCATAATGAAGACGGTATCAAAGAAGTACTGTATAATATATCTTTAACCTCGCATAAACAGTTGCGGATTGTTATTGGAATGGTAAAGGACAAGGAAATTTCTAAAATATTGGAGCTTTTACCAAAAAATGCTATCTATTATTTCTGTTCGCCAAAAATTGAAAGAGCAAAATCTACAGAGGAATTAAAAAAAGAAGCTTCTCAATTTGGTTTAAACGGAGAAGCTTTTCCTGATATTGATACGGCCTTATCAAAAGCTAAAGCCGATGCCCAACGTGATGATTTAATATTTGTGGGCGGAAGCACATTTGTAGTTGCAGAAGTAGTTTAAGCTTCTTAATTATGCTTAAGCCTCGCTATTCGGTAGTTTAGAATTATCACACCCAATTTACTTTGATAACCCATTACCGGCGCAACCAGTCTAGCTGTTGAATCGCTTAAAGTAAGTACTTCTACACTATCTGTTTTTAAATAGCTCATGTATACATCTTGTGCCATAGTTCCTTCTAGTTTTTTATCAGTAGAATTTATAATCTTCCCAACAGCATTTAACAAGGTTACTTCCATTACGTTTTTTTCTTTCACCAAATCGGTATTAAAAACGTTGATCTCATCTAAGTTATTTCGCAGCATCTCACTTCTAACTGCCCAAACTAAAGGTTTGGCGCTCATTTTCAACATCGCTCTATTTTGATTTACCAAGGCAGAATCGGCCTCTATAATTAAATACTTCTTAACCTGCCCTAAGCGATATTGCTGGTAAAAATACGTACCTACACCAACCACCAATAAAATCAGGATAATTATCCACCTGTAATCGATTCTTTTCTTTGCTGCTTCCATTTTCTATTTTCCAAATTTATGACAAAAACCGAACCGCTAATCAGTTTTGCCTTGCCCCTGTATTTTCACATTGAAAGGTGGCGCCTGATAATCTTTAGGCAAATAGCTTTCTGGTATTGTGGTAGTGCTTCCATCCCTCGCTGCTCTGTAATGTGGCGACATAATCTCAATACCAGCCTCGTTACATGCATCTTGTATGTTTTGATGAAGGCTTGAATAAATGAGCGCTTGTTTGCTGGCATGTTTAGTATAGGCATTAATCTGATAAGCAACGTAAAAATCTTCTAAACCTGTTTGCAATACAAATGGACTAGGTGTTTGTTCTACCAAATCTGTTTTCAGTGCTGCTTTAATCAAAACTTCATAAAGTGTTTTCCAAGGTACATCATAACCAATGGTAATGGTGGTATGAACAATTAAACCGGGTGATGCCTCTTTGTTACAATTTGCCGAATAATTAATGGTACTGCCCGAAAGCACTGCCGAATTAGGAACGGTAATATCCTCGTTTTTAATGGTTTTTATTCGAGTTACTAGCATGGTTTTCTCTACAACATCTCCAACATGTTCGCCTATTTTAACCCTATCCCCTATTTTAAATGGGCGCATGTAAGTTATTACCAAACCTGCTACCATATTGGTAATGGCGCTTGATGATCCTAAAGAAATAAGAATACCCAAAAAAACGGAAACCCCCTGAAAAGCTGCAGAATCTGAACCTGGCAAATACGGCCAGATGATTACTAACATAAAAGCATAGAGTACAACTTTTAAAATATTAAAAGTTGGATTGGCCCAATCCTGATGAAAACCGGAAATCTGAATATTGCCTCTACTAATCTCTACCACAAAGTATCGAAGGGCTTTAATAGCATATTTAAATATAAAATAGATAACAATGATGGTAATTAGATTTGGTAAAAAACCAACGATAGCATTTAAAGAAGTAAATAATGGCGTTAAAATCCATTGAATAAGCTGGCCGGTTAAGTTTTTTGTTTGTGGAAAAATACTAAACAGTAAGGGCAGAGAGAGGTAGATTATCAAAATCACCACCAAAATGCGCACCGTATTATAAGCTTTTAAAATAAACGACTTGATTTGGTCTGGCGAAAAGATTTTGATTTGCTTACTGGTCAAAAACTCAAAAAGCTGTTGGTTCTTAATTTCGAAATAATTCTCTCCTTTTTTAAATAGTTTATTGACGATACTAATTAATAAAGTCAGCCCTAAAATTATGGCCAAAGCAATTGCAATCTTCTTAACCCAATTGATAACACTGTTTTCCTTTTTCTTTAAAACGATTTGGCTTTTAATTGTGTTTAGGTATTCCGTGGCCACTATTAAAGGTGTTTTATCAAACCAAAGCGCATCTAAATCACTGATAGACATTACAACCAGCTCTTTATTATAAATGATATCAACGCTTTCTTCGTTCTGAAGTACTTTTAACGAATCAGCTTTAAAAAACGGATCCTGATAAAGGGTTTCTATTTTTTTTGAAATAGATTCTGCCCGGTCTTTAGCCTTAAAAGAGCCTACCCGTACAAAAACATTAAACAAAGTATCATTAAGCAAAACCACTGGGTAGCCCTTATTATCCTTTTTTAATTCATCAATTTTTTTCTTCTGCTGTAAGCGTCTTACAGAATCGGCCTTATTAATAGCTATAAGCCTTGCTCTTAGCTCTTCTGTTTTTGCCTGATTGCCTACCACACCTTTCAACTCCTCCTGTATTTGAAGTTTCAGTAAAGAATCTAAATGCCCCTGTTGTTGCTGCCGTATTAAAATACTCTCAGTAACATGAATAGAGTCATTATGTAAAGAATCTGTCTCTTGTGCCTTTTGTTGCGCTAAGGCTACTGAAGCAGAAAAAACAAAGATGTATAAGAAAATGCCTTTTAAGTACCTATTCATAAGCTAACCATTGAAAAATTAAATATAATCAAAGCTTTGTGTATTTGACCAAACCAAAAACGCCTTCTTTAAATTAATCAATTTTTAAACCTATAAAATAACTTTTCACCATTATAATCTATTCTCAAAACAAAGTAGGCTAACGCCATTCAACAACGCGACAGCTATTGCTCCCAATTTTGATCAAGTGTATTGCACTGATAAAAAAATAATCACAAAAAAAATTGTTTTGAATGAAAAATTCATATATTCGTGTACGCTCACGGTCAAGACGTGAAATAAAAGACCTAGTTATAACCTTATTACTTAACAACCTTTAATGCCACTTAAGAAAGCTACAGATACAATTTCAACTTATTTACGTGTACGCTCACGAAGCATTTCTATTTACATTAAACACATATATTCATAGGTATGCTAAAAGACAAAAACAAAGCACAAATCAACTCAGTACACGTAAATTCGCTTAGTTCTAGAGAAACAACAATCTCCATGTTTATCTTGGGTGGGCTGTTTTTTGTATTTGGTTTCATCACCTGGATCAATGCCATCCTCATCCCCTATTTTAAAATAGCTTGTGAGCTAACTAACTTTCAATCATACTTAGTTGCCTTCGCTTTTTACATTTCCTATTTCGTGGTATCATTTCCTTCATCCTACTTACTAAAAAAAGTGGGTTTTAAAAAAGGGATTATGTACGGTTTGTGGCTAATGGCAGTTGGGGTATTTATTTTTATACCGGCAGCCTTAACCAGAACTTATGAGATATTTTTAATAGGCTTATTTACTATTGGTTCTGGCTTGGCCATACTACAAACTGCAGCTAATCCCTATATCACAATTCTAGGTGCGCCAGAAAAAGCCGCCAAACGCATTAGTTTCATGGGTATCTGTAATAAGGGAGCAGGTATTTTGGCACCTCTAATATTTGCATCAGTTATTTTTAAAGTCAGCGATAACGAAATGTTAAAGCAACTGCCCTTGATGACTGAGATTGAGCGGAGCGGTGTTTTAGACGAACTGATTAGACGTGTAATTGTTCCTTATGGAGTATTAGGGGTGGTTCTGACTATCCTTGGCTCATTGGTGCGTTTTTCGCCCCTGCCTGAAATTGATACCGAGCAAGAAACAGAAGAGCTATCTACTTTAAATCTTGATAAGAAAAATGCTTTCCAATTCCCCTACTTAGTATTAGGTGTGCTAGCCATATTTTTTCATGTGGGCACCCAGGTAATCGCGATTGATACAGTTATAGGTTACGCAAATAGCATGGGCATGCCCATTATGGAAGCTAAAGTTTTCCCATCGTATGCATTGTTCGCAACAATTATGGGTTATGGCTTAGGTATCGTATTAATGCCTAAATACATCTCTCAGGTTAACATATTAAGAATATGTACCCTTTTAGGCCTGGCGCTTACGCTCTGCATTATCTATATACACGGCGACTACACCATTTTAGGACATCGCATTGATATTTCTATCTGGTTTATCGTGGCGCTTGGCTTAGCTAATTCATTGGTATGGGCCGGCATATGGCCATTGGCACTCAATAATTTAGGCCGATTTACAAAAGTTGGTGCTTCTATGCTCATCATGGCACTTTGTGGAAGTGCAATTTTCCCGCTGATTTACGGATACGTTGCTGACCTATATGATGTAAGAACCGCCTATTGGATTTTGTTTCCATGCTACCTGTATTTAATTTTTTACGCCTTTTATGGTCATTTAATTAAAAATTGGCTACCAACATTAAAAGTCAAAAACTGACAATGTAACTCAATAGCGAAACACATTAATAAACGGGAGGAAAATTAAGAATAACCAACATAACCATTACAAACTAAAAACTAACGATTACATGAATTCTAAAAAAACTTAAAATTACCAGAAAGATAAAAAAGCCTAGGGCATCTTTTATCCACTCTTTAAATGTTAACTCAGGAATTAACAATTCCTGCAAATCATTAAAAATTTTAAACGCAAAAGAATGAAAAAAAAACTATCACAAAGTACATCTTCTTTTTTGAGCTTTTACCGGGCTATTAATCCAAAGCACACCCTATTATGTGCTTCTGTATTAATGTTTTCGTCTAATGTAGATGCTGCTACAGAGAAATTTGTCAAAGCAACAAAAACCAACAGTATTGAGGTTAACTCAGGTTTTAGTATTACAGCTAGTAAAACTTTTTTAGCTAAGGATGTAGTAATTAAAGGAAAAGTAACTGGCGACGGTGGCGGTGCACTTCAAGGTGTTTCTGTTACGGTTAAGGGCAGCAAAACCAGTGCTGGAACTAATATGTCTGGAGACTTCCAAATCACTGCACCAGAGGGGTCTACATTGGTATTCACTTATGTAGGATACATTTCTCAAAGCATTAATATCAGCAATAAGTCTGTAATTAATGTTACCATGGCAATGGATTTTGATAAATACAAAATTGATGAAGTAGTGGTTGTAGGTTATGGCACTCAGAAGAAGAGAGACGTAACCGGAGCTGTTGGGTCAGTATCTATGAAAGATATAGAAAACGTACCTGTTACCAGAGCTGATCAAATTTTACAAGGAAGGATGAGTGGTGTACAAGTAACTCAGACTAACTCAGAACCCGGTGGAAATGTTTCTATCCGTATTAGAGGAACAAACTCCATTACTGCTGGTAACGAACCGTTATTTGTAATAGATGGTTTCCCAGGTGCTGGAGATCTTAACTCAATCAACCCAAACGACATTGAGTCTATCGATGTTTTAAAAGATGCATCTGCTACAGCTATTTATGGTAGTAGAGGTGCAAATGGAGTTGTTATTGTAACCACAAAAAAAGGAAAAGCTGGACAAACAAACATCAATTTTGAGGCTTATCATGGTGTACAGGGAGTAAGTAAAACTTACGACATGATGAATGCTACCGAATATGCAACATATTTAAATGAGGTAGTTAGGTTGAATAATGCAGAAACAGGCAGTACAACAGCGCCAGCTTATACAACTGCCCAAATTGCAGCTTTGGGCACTGGAACAGATTGGCAAGATGCACTTTTACGCTCAGCACCAATTAGTAATTATCAGCTGAGCATTTCGGGCGGAAATACCGATACGCAACAGAGCTTAAGCCTTAATTACATGAACCAAGAGGGTGTAGTACTTAACTCTGGTTTTAAAAGAGCAACCGTAAGGTATAGCTTAGATAAAAAAATCAGTAACAAGATTAAAATGGGATTTAATACCCAAACTTCTCGTACTGATGAAGACAGAGCTTTGGTAAATACTCCTGGCGGTAGTGCAGGTAGTGTGATTTTAGATGCCTTAAGATCTAATCCGGCAATACCAGTTATTGACCCCGTTACAGGTCAATACACTTTTCAAAACGGCCCAGCTCCTTATGCAGATAACAATATAGGTAACCCCGTTGCTTACGCACAAAGAGTAAACAATAAATTCGCAACGCTAAGAAGTTTAATGAATGCTTTTGGCGAGTATGAATTTATAAAAGGCTTGAAATTAAGAGTGAATGGTGGTGTTGATTTAGCTTACAACACACGTGACTTCTATTTACCAACTGATCTTTTCTTAGCGTCGGGACAGGGAACTGCTACTAGAGCTGCCGGAAACAGATACAGCTGGATCAATGAGAATTTTTTAACCTACGATAAGACATTTAGTAAAGATCATGTACTTACCTTATTAGCAGGTTTATCTGTTCAGCAATTTGATAACACCAATTTCGACACGTCTAATAGAGGTTTCTTTACAAATATCTTAGGTTCCGACAATATTGGTATCGGTTCTACCCTTCAAACCCCTTCGTCAGCAAGATCTAGAAAAAGTTTAGCTTCTTATTTTGGAAGAGCAAACTATAGCTTAATGGAAAAGTATTTATTTACTTTCACCATGAGAGCAGATGGATCTTCTGTTTTTGGAGCTAACAACAAGTGGGGTTATTTCCCTTCTGCTGCGGTTGCATGGAGAGTTATTGAAGAAGATTTCATGAAAGACATCAGCTTCATCAGCGATTTAAAATTACGTACAAGTTATGGTATCACCGGAAACCAGGAAATTAACCCTTACTCTTCATTAGGTAGGTATTCTGATAAAAGATACACTGCTGGAGCTACAAGGTTAACTGGTATTGCTGCCGATAATATATCTAATCAAGATTTATCTTGGGAATCTACCGCTTCTTTAGATATAGGATTAGATGCTGCGTTTTTTCAAAACCGTGTAAACTTAACTTTAGATTATTATCAGAAAAAAACCAGCGATTTGCTATTAGAGGTATCTATCCCTAGAAGTACAGGTTATTCAACAACGTTAATAAATGCCGGTAGTGTAGAAAATAAAGGTATAGAACTTGGTTTAAGTACGGTTAACTTTAACGGTAAAGACTTCCAATGGAGCACAAATGCTAACATCTCTTTTAACAAAAACAAAGTCACCAATTTAAATGGAGAATATCAGCGTTTTGTTGGAGATTTGAGTACTAGTGTTTTCCCTGGCGCAAACCCAGGTAGTAACGTGTTACGTATTGGCGAGCCAATCGGGTCTTTTTATGGTTATACCTTCCTAGGTATTTGGCAAACTCAACAAGAAATTACAGATAGTCAAATTACTAATGCTGTAAAACCAGGAGACCCACGCTATAACGATACAAATGATGATAAAACCATCAATGCTGCAGATAGAACAATTATTGGAAAAGCACAGCCAGATTTTATCTACGGTTTAACCAACAATTTCAGCTTCAAAGGATTTAATTTAAATGTATTTCTTCAAGGAGTGCAAGGCGTAAATGTGCTTAACCTAAACAGATACGAAATTGAGTCAGGTATAACGAATACAAATAAACTGAAAAGTGTAACAAATAGCTGGAGTGGTCCAGGCACAAGCAATACGCTTCCAAAAGTAAACAGTACTGTGAGAAGAACTACTGGAGTAACCAGTGAAGTTGTAGAAGATGCAAGTTTCTTGAGGATAAAAACAGTTTCCTTATCTTATAAGATCCCGGTTTTAAAATCAATGATGAAAACTGTAAAATCGTCAAGCATTTACTTTACAGCACAGAACCTATATACTTTTACTGATTACACAGGCTTTGACCCAGAAGTTAATTCTTTCGGTTCTAGCAACTTAAGTTTGAATACAGATTATAATGCGTATCCAAACGTGAGAACATTTATTGTAGGTCTAAAAGTTGGATTTTAAATAGTAAACACATGAAAAAATATATTGTAGCAATGGCCGGACTGATGTCCATAACCATGATCTCTTGTGAAAAGTTTTTAGAAGAGAAACCTTATGACTTTATTGGTAATGCCAATTTTTATAAAACAGAAGGAGACGCTAACGCGGCACTAAACGGTGCTTTTGGAGCTCTTCAACCTCAAACCTATTTCGGAAGAACAAGTTGGTTGGTTACTGAATTAAGCGGAGATTTGTTGAGAGTAAACGCAACGTTAGCTGATCGTGACAATTTGTATAACCAAACTTTTGACGAGAATAACGGCGAAATTGGCAATTGGTGGAATAGCTCTTACCTATTAATTAATAGAGCTAATGATATCATTAAAAATGTACCTAATATCCAAATGGATGTTGCCAAGCGGAACAACATTGTTGGTAACGCTACCTTTTTAAGAGCTATGGGTTATTTTGATTTGGTAAGAAGTTTTGGGAGTGTTCCATTAATCTTAAGTCCAACAACAGATTTAAGTAGCTTAAAACCAAGTAGAACTCCAATTGCAGAAATTTATGCAAAAATTATCGAAGATTTAAAATATGCGGAAGCCAATTGTCTTGCAGAAAATCTAATTCCTGCAGCTGCAAAAGGTAGAGTATCAACTGGTGCAGCATCTGCATTGCTGGCAAAAGTTTATTTAACTAAAGCAACAACAACTGCAAAGGAAGCCAGTGATTATACAAATTCATTAACCGCAGCTAATAAAGTAATTAACTCGGGCGGTGTATATGGCTTGGTTCCTTACGCAGATGTATTTGATGTTAACAAAGAGAACAACAAAGAGCATATCTTTTCTGTTCAGTTTGACTTACCTCCAAGTGTTGGAAATATTGTTGTACGGATGAACTTACCTAGTAGTTTAACAGGCACCGCATCTTTTGTTGTTGAAAAATCTTTCGAACAGTCGTTTTTACCTGGAGATATAAGGAAAGACTTAACAATGAAGAAAGTAGCACCAAGTGACCAGTATGCTTATTACTCTAAATTTGCAGATCCATTAAGACAAACTAATAACGCAAGAAACAATGTTTTGATCACTAGATATGCCGATATTTTATTGTTGCAATCTGAAGCTTTAAATGAAATAAACGAAGCTGATCCTAACAAACTTGCTGGTATCAACGCGGTAAGATTACGAGCTGGACTTCTTCCTTTACCGTTAACGCTAGCTGCTCTTGGGAGCAAAGACGCATTTATTGACGCTTTAGTACAAGAAAGAGCTTGGGAACTGAGCTTAGAAGGCCACAGACGTTTTGATCTGTTAAGATTAGGAAGATACCAAGCAAGACAACAAGTTGCATTTAACAGAACAGTTGCTGATAAGTATTTATTATTCCCAATACCTTTGGCAGAAACTACCCTAAATCCAAATTTATTACCAAATAACCCTGGTTTTTAGAGCCTAAAAAAAGATTACAGAGAAAGCCAGATCATATTGAAATGGCTTTCTCTTAATAAAGCGAGTGTGCAAATTACTTCTTTATTAAAAATCAAAAATAAATCATCTTATTGAATTGAATGATTAGCCCTCAATTTTTGGTTAGCCATCAATCACAATCTCAGTCAAATAAAAAAGTAAAAAACAACAGACGGGGATATCTCAAAATTTAAATAGTAAACAAAAATCAAAGCTCACTCACACGCTTACCTAATGAAAACATTACTTATTCCTTTAACAGATGAAGTGAATACTAATTCCAATGTGGAAGAGGTGGCATCCTTACTAGCTACTTTTCCAAAAAACAATATCGATTATCAACCTTGGGGTAACCATGAAATAAACTGCCAAACCAGCTTTAGCATTGCGCATAACGGTAAGGCCATTTTTTTAAAATATGAAGTTGCCGAAGACGTAATTAAAGTAAATACTTATGAAACAAACGGACCTGTTAATAAAGACAACTGTGTAGAGTTTTTTGTGTCTTTTGGCTCCGAAAAAGGATACTACAACCTAGAAGTCAACTGCGTCGGAATTATCCGAATGGCTTATGGAGAAAAACGAGCTAATAGAATATCCTTAACAGAAGAAGCTATAAATAGAATTAAAACACATATAGAAATTAGAACCTCACCTGCTAACAGCCTTACAAAATATTTATGGCAAATCAGTTTAACAATTCCAATCGAGGCATTCGAGTATAGCTCTTTAAAAACGCTACACCAACAAACCTGCTTCGGAAACTTTTTTAAATGTGGAGATGATTTGCCCCAAAAACACTTTTACGCGTGGAATAAAATTGATGCTGAAGCTCCTGATTTTCATTTACCAGCATTTTTTGGATCACTCCATTTTAATTAAACAACTAACCTCAAAAACTGAAACAACAAGTTTAAAATACAATTAGCAATTGTAAAAAGCCAAACATGAAAAAGATTAAGATAATTAACGGCCGTATCATCACCCCCTACCGCATAATAAATAACGGTGTGCTATTGATCAATGGCGAAAAAATAGAACTTGTTAGCGAGGTTGATGTTGAAACTACAGATTACGAAATAATCGATGCCAAAGGAAATTATGTTTCTCCTGGTTTTATTGATATCCATATCCACGGTGGTGGCGGGCATGATTTTATGGACGCAACCGAAGAAGCTTACTTAGGTATTGCAGAAATCCACGCAACTTACGGCACTACTGCAATGTCGCCAACCACGCTTACCTGTTCAAAAGAAGACTTATTAAAATCAATTGATTTGTACAAAAGCGTACAATCTAAAAATACAAACGGCGCTCAATTTATTGGTTTACACCTTGAAGGCCCATATTTTGCCCTTAGCCAGAGCGGTGCCCAAGACCCTAAGTATATCAGAAACCCCGATGTGGAAGAATACAAAGAGGTAATTGCCTACGGTAAAGGTATTATAAAACGCTGGAGCGTTGCCCCCGAATTACCGGGCGCCATTGAACTGGGTAAATACCTGAGAACTCACGGAATTGTTGCCGCTATTGCACATACCGATGCCATTTATGAGGAAGTTTTAGAAGCCGTTGAAAATGGGTACACTTTAGCAACTCACCTTTTTTCGGCAATGTCTACAATCTCTAGGCGTAATACTTACCGTTTTGCAGGTGTAATTGAGAGCGCATTTATCATCGATGTGATGGATGTAGAAATTATTGGCGACGGCATTCATGTTCCTCCGCCCTTATTAAAAATGACTTATAAAATTAAGGGTGCCGATCGTATTGCGCTAATTACCGATGCTATGCGGGCGGCCGGAATGCCCGAAGGCGATAGTGTACTTGGACATAAAGAAACCGGATTTAAAGTTATTGTAGAGAATGGTGTGGCTAAAATGGCCGATAGATCATCTTTCGCCGGCAGCGTTGCCACCACAGACAGGCTGGTAAGAACGATGGTTCAAATGGCCGATATACCTTTGGTAGAAGCCGTAAGAATGTTATCTAAAACGCCGGCTACAATAATGGGCATTGAAAGTACAAAAGGGACTTTAACGGCAGGTAAAGATGCAGATGTATTGATTTTTGATGAGAACATCAATATAAAAACTACAATAATCAACGGAAAAACAGTTTACGTATCCCAAGATTTTGGGTAAATAACATTAAAATGAAAGAATTTAAAAAAGACAATTTAACGGTAAAAGTTTTTGAAAATAGAACTTTGATGGGCGAAGCTGTGGCTACCGTGGTTAGCGAAAAAATAAACGAACTTTTAAGCAAGCAAGAATTTGTAAATATCATTTTTGGCGCAGCGCCATCTCAAAATGATTTCTTCAGCGCATTGGTTCAAAAAAATGTTGCTTGGAATAAGATAAATGCCTTCCACATGGATGAGTATTTAAACCTAGATGCAGATGCACCACAAGGTTTTGGGAACTTTTTAAAAGCGCATTTATTTACCAAAGTACCTTTTAACAGCGTTAATTACATCAACGGAAACGCCACAGACTATAAAACAGAATGTGTACGCTACAGCGACTTATTAACCCAGTTTCCAACAGATATTGTATGCTTAGGTATCGGAGAAAACACCCATCTGGCATTTAACGATCCTCATGTAGCAGATTTGAACGATCCTTTTTTAGTTAAACGAGTTGATTTAGACGAACAATGCCGCAACCAACAGGTAAACGATGGTTGTTTCAGTAATATTAACCAAGTACCTACACATGCACTTACACTTACTTTGCCTGCACTACTAAAAGCACCGTATGCTGTTTGTACCGTACCAACTGATAAAAAAGCACAGGCAGTGTACCACACCTTAGTCGAAGGTGTAAGTGATAAGTTTCCTTCAACACATTTAAGAAATCATCCAAATGCCACCCTATTCTTAGATGATCAAAGCAGTACAAAAATCACTTTATAGATTCTAAACAGCATAAAAAACCATATTCCAATAACCCAAAATAAGCTCAAGAAATGAAATGTGAACTAACTACAGAACAGATACAATTTTTCCAGACCAATGGATTTATTGTCATTGAAGATTTCCTCTCTCCAGAAGAATTGGCGAAATGGCGTGAAGCAGTTACGGAAGCTATAGCAGAAAGAAAAGGACTAAAAATGCCAGGAAAAGATGCCGTAGTAGGGATGGATGATGGCATTAACAAAGATTCAGAATACTTTTCTAAAGTTTTTGATCAGCTCCTTAATCTATGGCAAACCAACGATAAGGTGAAAGACATTATGCTTGATGAAAGGATTGGTAAAATGGCAGCACAGCTTTCTGGCGCAGATGGCATTAGAATATGGCATGACCAAGCACTGTTTAAAAAACCATGGGCAAACCCAACTTCGTGGCATTTAGACACGCCGTTTTGGTCTTTTTCTGATAGAAGAGCATTATCTATTTGGGTAGCACTAGATGATGCCACTTTAGAAAACGGGTGTCTATATTTCATCCCCGCCTCATTTAAAGAAACCACTTTCGAAAATAAAGGAATAGGGAAAAACATGGATGGTATCTTTGAAGCTTATCCTCAATTTGCGCAAGTGGCATCGGTTTCTGCAAATATGAAAGCTGGTAGTTGTTCTTTCCATAATGGCTTAACCATACATGGTGCCGGCGCAAACATGAGCTGTGGAAACAGAAGAGCTATGACCTGTGCTTACATGCCAGACGGAAATGTTTTCAACGGCGAACCTAACATATTACCAGATGCCTATTTGAAAACAATAAAAGTTGGGGATTTATTAAACAACGAGGAACAAAATCCTTTAATTTATAAAGCATAAAAATATGAGCTTCGCAGTGAAATTCTTTTGCCCGCGTTGGGGATTTGAGACCATTTCTTGGGATACTTTTTTAAAGCAAGTAAAAAAAGCAAACTATGCTGGCATTGAGTGGTTTCCGTTTGCAGAAAAAACCGATTATAAAGAGGTATTAGGTTTATTAGAATACTATGATTTAGATTATGCGATAGTAATGGCGGTAACAAAACCTTACCATACCTTTGAGCAATATCTAGAAAACCTCAAGCAAGATCTACGTAGATTGTTAACAATTAGAGATGAGTATAAATCGCCGATTTTTGTAAGTGCGCAAACTGGTAGAGAGTTTTTCGACTATCCTCAAATTAAACAGTGTTTAGCTATTTGTGATCAGCTGGAACTTGAATTTAAAACGCCTATTTATCAGGAAACCCACAGAAACAAATGGTCATTTGCGGCGCATACTGTAGCTCCTGTGCTAGATAAACACACAAATCTGAAACTAACATTGGATGTTTCTCACTGGTTTTGCGTTTCCGAAAGCTATTTAGAAGACCAACAACCTGCCGTAAACAAAGCTATAGCACATGCAAAGCATATTCACGCCCGTGTTGGACATACGCAAGGTCCGCAAGTTTGGGATCCTGCTTTACCAGAATATGCTGAAGCTTTAGAAGCTCATCTTCAAATTTGGGATAAATGGGTTGCTCGAATGAGAAAAACCAATACGCCTATTACCATTACACCAGAATTTGGACCTACCCCCTATTTAACAAAAGGTAACAGAACATCCTCTTTAAGAGACGAACAGTGGCGAGTAAATTTATGGATGAAAGATTTTTTAGGAGATCGGTACGCACAATAAAAACTATGAAAAGAAAATCATTTTTACAGCAAAGTGCTATTTTATCTGCTGCTGGCCTATTCACGCTAAACAGCAACGCTTTCTCTAAATCAATTGTAGCAACGTTGATAAAAGATGGCGACGATGATTTGTACCAGCTTTTTAAAAACCCGGGAAGCAATTATCGTCCGTTTGTGAGATGGTGGTGGAACGGCAATAAAATTGAAAAATCTGAATTGGCCCGCGAACTTAAATTATTGAAAGACGCAGGTATCGGCGGTGTAGAAATCAACCCAATTTCTTTTCCGTCCAATACAGACGATATGGGCATTGCTTCTGTTGAATGGTTAAGTGATGAATGGATTGACCTTTTAAAATTCACCTTGGCGGAAGCCAAAAAACTAGACATGACCTGCGATCTTTTAGCGGGCACAGGCTTTCCTTTTGGTGCCGAGTTTTTAGAGGGTGAAGAAAGAGCGCAAGTGGTTGTAGTTGCTATCAAAAAACTGGAAGGACCAATAAAAACAGAATTCTCCGTTTTTGATCTTTTAAAAGAAGCAGACCCCGCAACCTTAAGCCCTTATACCGGGCGTAAAATGGAAATTTTAGAACTAAAACTAGTTCCAGATCCTTTAATAAACCTTGACCAAGCTATCAATTTAAAAGAGCAAGTGAAGGATGATGTGTTAAAAGTCGACTTGCCAAAAGGAAAATTTGCCATATATGCCCTTGTAAAAATTGATGGCTTTATGCGTGTGATACAAGGTGCACCAGGCGGAAGAGGCCCTGTACTTAACCACTATAACGAAAAGGCAGTCAGTAAATATTTAAACAAAATAAGCGATACTATTCAAAACAGAATTGGACCACTTGCACCAGATATCCGTTCGTTTTTTGTGGATAGTTTGGAGATGGAGGGAGCAAATTGGACCAGCGATATGATGGCGGAATTTGAGAAAAGACGAGGCTACGATTTGTATCCTTACCTACCCTTTATTTTGTTTAAAACTGGCAGAATGGGCAATACCGTTGATTTAAATTATACGGTAAATTTTGGTCCAGAAATGCAAGAAAAGCTGGACCGGATGCGGTATGATTTTGAATATACCAAGGCCGAACTCTTTAGAGAACGTTTTGTAAAAACTTACACCCAATGGTGTACAAAAAACAAAATAAAATCAAGAGCGCAAAGTTACGGTAGAGGTTGGTTTCCATTGGAAGGCAGTTTTGAGGTAGATATACCAGAATGCGAAACTTGGTTAAAATATGGCGTTGGCGAAGAAATATCCGAAGCTGATTTTACCAAATATCCATGGCATTTAGGTCGTGGAAATACGATGATCAACAAATATGTTTCGTCTGCAGCACATTTAAAAGACAAAAAACTCATCAGTTCAGAAGAATTGACAAATACCGACATGGTATTTAACGAGTCATTAGAAATCTTTAAAATAGCAGGTGATCAAAGTACCATTTCTGGTGTAACTCATCCCATTTTTCACGGCTTTAATTACTCTCCACCAGCGGCGGCTTTTCCAGGTTGGATAACCTACGGTGGATACTTTAATGAGCAGAATACCATGTGGCCGTATTTTAACAACTATACGGATTATCGGGCCAGGCAGTCGGCACTATTACAGCAAGCCACCATGTTTGCAGATATTGCGATTTTAGCTCCTACGGGCGACATGTGGTCAACCGTTGGTGCACAAATGGAACCTTTTCCATCACGGGTTACGCCACCCTACCAAAGTCTGATTTGGGAATCTATCCACCAGAACGGAAACGCCTGTGATTATGTATCGGAACAGGTAATTGCTGATATGCAGTTCAAAAAAGGTTGGATGACTTATGGTTCCAGAAAATACCATACCCTGTTTTTAATTGCAGTTAAAAGTATAGAACCAAAAACAGCAAAAAAACTTTACGATTTTGTAAAAAATGGCGGTAGGATATTCTGTATCGAATCATTTCCAGAACAATCTTTAGGTTGGTTTAATCATCAACAAAAAGATGTAGAAGTAAAAAACTGGATCAGTAAACTAAAAACCTTTCCAAAACAATTCATTTTATTAGAAAAGCCAGAGGTCAATTTTAACGATTGGTACAAGGCTATCCAAACAAAATACAGCATTACCCCTTATGTAAAAATTGCAAAACCAAACACTTTTGTAACGCAGGTGAGGTACCAAACTAAAGATTCGGAAATCTTTTTGTTCAACAATGCAAGCGCTCATAAAACCATTGATTTAGATGTAACTTTTCTATCAGAGATTAGCGCTAAAAAACAAGCTTGGATTTGGGATGCAGCCCGCGGAACCAAATTCAAATTAGACCTTAAAAACGGATCGCTAAATATTAAACTATATCCGGCTGATTCACGAATTATCGTTTTTAACAACGATAAAATCGGAGAAATATGGAAACCCATTCCAGAGGTGGTAGCAAATACAAAACCTTTAGCAAAAACTTGGAAAGTAGATTTTAAACACATGAACGGTTCGGTGAAAAGCAAAGAAATGAGCCAACTTGTAGATTTAAAAGATTTACCAGAGCTTATTGATTTTTCCGGAACGGTTTCTTATAAAACCACTTTAAACACAGCTATGCCAGCAAGCACCCATTATCTGGATTTAGGTAAGGTTTGGGGCATTGCAGAGCTCATCATCAACGGTAAAAACTTAGGCACTACTTGGTACGGCAGAAGAGCCTACAACATTGAAAAGTTGTTAAAAACCGGCGAAAACACCATCGAGATTAAGGTGACTACCGTTATGCTGAATTACATGAAATCCTTAACAGAAAACGAAACAGCGCAATATTGGTCGAATAACAAAAGAAAAGCACAACCACTTCAATCTATGGGTTTATTAGGCCCAATCTATTTATTTTAAACTAAACACAACGAACATGAAGCATCAAAAGAAAATGATTTTAATGTTATTAATCTTGATACAGTCAGTAGCTGTATCTGCGAAAGATTATAAAGCATCTTTTTTCCATATCAAACATGACGGAACTACGTTAAATACTCGTTCTATTCAATTTGCCATAGATTATATCCATAAAAATGGCGGTGGTAGATTGGTTTTCCACGTTGGAAGATATTTAACTGGCTCTATTCATCTTAAATCTAACGTAACCTTACAATTAGAAGAAGGTGCGGTTTTATTAGGTTCAACCAACCCCTTTGATTACGATAGAATTGGACAAACTGCGCTTATCCATGCCCGCGATTTAGAAAACGTAGGTATCACCGGTAAGGGAATGATTGACGGACAAGGAAGAGCTTTGGCCAATAACTCCATTGCTTATGCAAATGACGGTTTGATTGAAGATATTCTAAAATACGACCGTACCCGAGAATCCATTAGACCAATGATTATTTATTTTTACAACTGTACCAACGTAACTATTAAAGATCTTATTTTACAAAACTCGGCTTGTTGGTTACAAACCTATGAACGTTGTAAAAACATGGTTATTGATGGTATTACGGTAAACAACGTTGCCTTTTGGAATAGCGATGGAATTGATATTGTAGATTGCGACAACGTAGTAATTACCAACAACAATATTGATGCGGCAGATGATGGCATTTGCTTAAAATCACATACGGAAGGTTACTATTGCAACAACATCCTCATCGAAAACAACATTGTGCGTACCAGCGCAAACGGTATAAAACTGGGTACTGCTGGTAAAGGTGGTTTCAGAAACATCAAAGCCATTAATAATACGGTTTACAACACTTACCGCTCGGCCATTGCTTTACAGAGTGTTGATGGTGGCTTTTTAGAAGATATCGTTATCGATGGTTTAAAGAGCATCAATACTGGAAACGTTATTTACCTAAGATTAGGAGAAAGAGTTGCTGGTAAAAAATCAACGATGGACCGGATTTCCATTAAAAACGTGGTAGCAGATGTGCCTTTTGAAAAAGCCGATGCAGGTTATGATTACGAAGGACCAATTGAGGACATGCCGAGAAATATCTCCCCTATCATTATTGCTGGTTTACCTGGCCAATACATTAACGATGTAACTTTCACAAATTTTGAGGTTTCCTACCCTGGTCGTGGAAGTAAATTTATTGCTTATGTTCCTTTAGATAAATTGGATAGCATCCCAGAACAACCAGCACAATACCCAGAGTTTTCTCAGTTTAAAGAAATACCTGCTTGGGGAATTTATGTTAGACATGCGAAAAACATCAATTTTTCTAATATCCATTTAACTGCAGAAAAGAAAGATTACAGATTGCCAATTATAATGGACGATGTACACGGTGCGCAATTGAAAAAAGTAACTTTTAAACAAATAGATCAGAAAAAACTATTGTACACACAAAAATCGACCAACATTAAGGTTGATTAAATTCAATAGCTAAAGCCTACAATTTAAAAATCTATCGTAATGAAACAGCTCAGTAAATGTTTATTGATTACCGCTTTAATAGGGCAAACGGCTTATTTTGTAAATGCTCAAAATAAAACCGAATTATATAAATACATCAAACCTATTATTGGTACCCAAAAAATGGGACATACTTTTCCGGGCGCTACCGTACCTTTTGGTTCGGTACAGTTAAGCCCAGATACGGATACGCTTTCTTACGAAGAAAACGGAAAGTACAATAAAGATATGTATAAATACTGCGCTGGCTATCAGTACGATGACCCAACAATTGTAGGCTTTAGTCATACCCATTACAGCGGTACAGGTCACTCAGACTTGGGCGACTTTTTAATTATGCCAACGGTAGGCAAGGTTCAGCTTAATCCGGGAACGGCTAACAATCCAGAGAATGGTTACCGTTCAAGATATAGCCATGCAAATGAGGTTTCTGAAGCAAATTACTACAAAGTAAAATTAGATGATGATAATATTTTGGCAGAATTAACTACTTCTACAAGAGTAGGTTTTCACCAATATACCTTCCCAAAATCAAAGGAAGCCAATATTATTTTAGATTTAATGCATGGCATTTACAACTACGACAATAAAAACGTTTGGACCTTTGTTAAGGTTGTGAATGATTCTTTGGTTGTTGGTTACAGGCAAACAAGCGGATGGGCAAAACAGCGTACCGTATATTTTGCCATGTCTTTTTCTAAACCATTTAAATCTTACGGTGCTAAAGATTTCACTCCAAAAGAAGTTTACAAAGGTTTTTGGGCAAAAATCGATCAAACCAAAAACTTCTCGCAACTGGCAACAAAACAGCTTAGAATGCATTTTAATTTTGATACAGAAGATGCAGAAAAAATCAAAATCAAATTTGCCATATCGCCTGTGAGTAGTGATAATGCTTTGATGAATACGCAAGCCGAAATACCGGGTTGGGATTTTGACCGCGTTAAGCAACAAGGTCAGCAAGCTTGGAACAAAGAATTACAGCGTATCGAAGTGCAAACCAAAAAACCAGAAGAGGCTATCAATTTTTACACGGCCATGTACCACGCTTTTTTAAGCCCAACCGTTTATATGGATACCAATGGCGACTATAAAGGGCTTGACCAGCAAGTACACCAAGCAAAAGATTTCACCAATTACACTACATTTTCTTTATGGGATACCTACAGAACCCTACATCCACTTTTTAACATTATACAACCAAAAAGAAATAGTGACATGGTGAAATCCATGCTGGCCCATTTTGATCAAAGTCCCTTGCCTATGCTACCGGTTTGGTCTAACTCGGCAAATGATACTTGGTGCATGAGTGGCTACCATAGCGTATCTGTAATTGCAGATGCTATTATTAAAGGCAATTTCACTGGCGATGTAAATAAAGCTTTGGAAGCTTGCGTAACTACCGCCAACCAGCGCAATTACGAAGGCATTGGCGATTATATTGACAAAGGATATGTTCCGTTTGATAAAAACCGAACAGCCGTATCTAACACTTTAGAATACGCTTATGATGATTGGTGTATTGCGCAATTGGCAAAGAAAATTGGAAACACCAAGGTTTACGATACCTTTATCAAACGTTCAGAAAACTGGCGAAATGTTTATGATGCATCTATCGGTTTTATGCGTCCCCGTTTATCTGATGGTACATTCAGAAAAGATTTTGATGTTTTAGAAACAGAAGGGCAAGGTTTTATTGAAGGTAACGCATGGAATTATAGTCTGTACGTTCCGCAAAACCCAAGCGAAATGATCAAAGTAATGGGCGGTGATAAAAAATTTATTCCTCATTTAGATTCATTGTTTACCATGGATTTGCCCGATGCATTTTTTGCCCATACAGAGGATATAACCAGAGAAGGCATCATTGGGAATTATGTACACGGAAACGAACCCGCACATCATGTTGCGTATTTGTACAACTACACTTCGCAACCTTGGAAAACACAAAAAACGGTACGCATGATTTTAGAAAAGCAATACCACAACGGCCCTGATGGCTTGGGTGGAAATGATGATTGCGGACAGATGAGCGCTTGGTACATGATGTCATCATTGGGTTTTTATCCGATAGCACCAGCTTCTGACCGATATGATTTAGGCAGTCCATCAGTGCTAAACGCTAAACTTAACCTCGAAAACGGAAAGCAATTTATTGTAGAAGCTAAAAACCAATCGCCTAAAAACGTTTACGTGAAAGCAGTACTACTAAACGGAAAATCATTAAATCGTTCTTACATCAGCCACAGCGAAATAACAGCTGGAGGTAAATTAACCTTTATAATGTCAAGCTTACCCAATAAAAAGCTATATAATTGAGGTTACTATTTTTCAAACTAAATGAACAAGTTTTTGTACAAATTTTATGTTGCCCTAGCTTCGCTATGCCTGATAAGCATTGTGGGCTACAGTCAGGATGAATTTCAAACCATTGAGACTAGAATAACTCAATACCTAAAAGAGGAAATTAACACCGCAAAACTTGATCAGGATGTAAAAACAAATAGTACCTCTTTAAAGGCTAACGGAAGCTGGTCAACTATTGATTATTCATCCACGGCTGGCACTGGTTGGGCTCCGCTCATCCATTTAAACCGAATTAAGCAGTTTGCAGTAGCGCTAAATGAAAATATTGAAAACGTTCAATTAGCCGATCAAACGGTTAATGCCTTACGTTACTGGTTAAAAGTTGATCCAACCAGCACCAACTGGTTCCAAGGCGAAATTGCGTCGCCTACTAATATTGGCGAAATATTGATGCTTTTAAAAAACACAAACATTCTCCCAAAAACTCTGCAAGATTCCTTATTGACACAGATGAGCCAAGGAAATGTGGTAAAAGCAGTTGGCGCCAACAAATTAGACATCGCCATACACATGATTTACCGAGCTTGTGTAACCAGAGATAAGGCTTTAATGGATTCTGCCGTTCACCAAGCATTTTTACCCATTACTTTAGCTAATAAGCAAGGTTTACAAAGCGATTATTCTTATTTACAGCATGGCCCACAGTTACAGATAGCCAGTTACGGACAGGTTTTTTTAAACGGCGAATACAAAGTTGCTTCTTGGTTATTGGGTACTTCCTATGCCCTATCCGCAGAAAAAGTAAAAATACTGGACCACTATCTTGTTGATACGTTTTTGAAAACAATTAGAGGCAGATATATCGATTTTAATACTGAAGGCCGAGGAATTTCGCGGAATGATGTTTTAGACAAAAAAAATATCAGCGAACAAAAAAACGGTCATGCTTTGCTCACATTAGCAAAAAAAGTTAGCCAGAAAAACACAGAAAAACTAGAAGAAGCGCAACAGCGCATTTCGGAGAAACAAGCTCCATCGTTTAAAATAGAACCCTTACACACGCACTTTTGGAAAGGCGATTATACGCTACACTTACGACCAGCTTATTCGTTCAACGTAAGGTCGGTTTCTAAACGTACCATTAGGGCCGAACAAGGAAACAATGAAAACCTGTTAGCTAAGTTTTTACCAGACGGCTCTACAAATATTCAAAGAAGTGGTTCAGAGTATTTCAACATTATGCCCATTTGGGAATGGGATAAAATTCCGGGAATTACTAGCCGAGATTATCCAGTTGATCAAAAAATGACCATCGAATGGGGAGAAAGAGGCTTAAGTCCTTTTGTTGGGGGAGTTTCTGACGGCGTTTATGGAGCTTCTGTTTATCAACTAAACTACAATGAGGTTAGGGCAAAAAAAGCGTGGTTTTTCTTTGATGATGAAGTGGTATGCCTTGGCGCAGATATCAATAGTTTTGCTAAAGAATCCATTACCACAACGGTAAATCAGGCATGGGCAAAAGGTGCGGTAAAAGCTTTTGCAAACGGCAAATTAAGCACCGTCAATAAAAAACTATCTACCAATAATTTACAATGGGTATGGCATGATAGCATTGGTTATTATTTCCCAAGCCAAGGAAACGTGGAGCTAAGCAAACAGACACAAAAAGGTAGTTGGGCTAAAATAAACACCAACAGATCAACGGATGCAGTAAAAGGAGATGTATTTAAGCTCTGGTTTAACCACGGTACAGATCCTGTTAAGCAATCTTATGCTTATATCGTGAAACCCGGCGTAAGCGAAAAAGATATGCAAAACCAGCCGAAGAGTGCAGTGCAAATATTAGCGAATGATGAAACCATGCAGGCTGTAAAAAACGAGAACCTAAACATGATGCAGATTGTATTTTACCAAGCGGGTAAATTACAAAATCAGAAAATAGCTATTTCCGTAGATCAAGCTTGTGTATTATTAATCAAAGACATTGATTCTGAGCAACCAACCATATATATTGCAGATCCTACGCAAACATTAACAGATTTAAAGCTAACTTTCAGCTCTGAAATGCTCAAAGTAACGGAACCGATATCGGTAACTTTACCACAAGGCAATCAAAAAGGAGCTACGGTAAGTATCAAACTGAATTAAATTAAAACCTATAAGAAAACAGAAAATATGATCATTAAAAAAATTGCCCTTTCCCTTTTGTTGGCAAGCACTATGGTTAGTGCAATGGCCCAAAAACCTTTGGTAAATGTGAAGAAGGAATTCGCTTTTGCTACCAAACAGTATGAAAATATGTTGGCCAGCCACCCAGACATTAGGAAGTTTCCACAATCTACTAAAAAAGACGGATCGCCCGATAATAGAACCTCAGAATGGTGGTGTAGTGGATTTTTCGGTGGTTCACTATGGTATTTATATGAATTTACCGGCGAAGACAAATGGAAAACCGCTGCCGATAAATGGACCAAAGCATTGGATAAAGAAAAATACAATACCCGTACTCATGATTTGGGTTTTATGCTTTATTGCCCCTACGGAAATGGTTACCGCCTTACAAAAAACAAAGACTATATAGAACCAATGGTTACGGGCGCAAACTCTTTAGCCACCAGGTTTGATCCAAAATATGGTGTAATCAAATCTTGGGATAAGCATGCCGACTGCGAGTATCCGGTGATTATTGATAACATGATGAACTTAGAATTTTTGTTTTGGGCAGCTAAAGAATCTAAAAACAATAAGCTACGCGATATTGCCATAACACATGCAGACAACACTTTAAAGCATCATTTCAGAGATGATTTTAGCAGTTACCATGTAGTTTGCTATTTACCCGGAACAAAAGTTTTTAGAAAGAAAACGCATCAAGGTGCTGCAGATTCTTCTGCGTGGGCCCGTGGACAAGCTTGGGCTTTATATGGTTACACGATGATGTATAGAGAAACGAAAAACAAGAAATATCTGGCTCAGGCAGAAGGTATAGCAAAGTTTGTTATCAATCACCCAAACATGCCTAAAGATAAAGTGCCTTATTGGGATTTTGACGCACCAAAAATCCCTAACGAAGAAAGAGATGCCTCTGCAGCCGCAATTTTTGCATCATCGCTATTGGAGCTAAGCACTTTTACAAAAGCAGAAAACAAAAAGCTATACTTTTCTACCGCAGAACAGATGTTGGTTAGCTTGGCGTCACCGGCTTATACCGCTAAACTAAACGAAAACAACAACTTTATTTTGAAACATTCGGTTGGGCACAAACCTGGGAATTCTGAGATCAATACGCCTTTGGTTTATGCAGATTACTATTATTTAGAAGCATTGTTAAGATACAAAAAGCTTACAAAACAATAAGGCGATACAAAAGGCTCGAAAACAAAAGGACAAGTCGGAATAGGCTTGTCTTTTTAATTTAAGCTAGTGTCCGTGTCAACCTTAACATGTCGGTTCGGTTGTCACCCTGAGCGGAGTCGAAGGGTCATTCGCAAAGGCTTCGACTCCGCTCAGCCTGACACAACATACTTGACACGACACTGGTTTTTAATTGCTGTACGATTTATAATTCTCTTTGGTAATGATATCTATAGGCATAAAATGCGTCGCTTCTACATGTGTATTTAGTACAACGCTCTGATACAATGCCATAATACCTTTATAACCTTGTTCTTGTGGTTTCTGACATATTAAAAAGTCTATCGTTCCTCTTTTTAACTGTGCTATGCTTTCTGTTAAAAAATCGTAACCTACTAAAAATAAATGATTAAGGTTATACTTCTCTATATATTGGGCAACAGAAAATACCCTCGAATTAGTTACAAAAATTGCTTTTATATCGCTATGCTCAGAAAAAACCTCTTTAAGCTTGGCCTCTACAGATCTATAGTCTGTTTGCGTGGTAATATCTGTTTTAATAATATTTACCTTCTTCTCATGATCTTTAAAATAAGAAATAAAACCTTCTTCTTTTCTTAATAAGTGGTGATAACTGTCAATTTCTTTAGAGATGTTAACAATCAAAATTTTATCGCCTTTTTTTACCAGATAATTGATCATGTGCGCACTCAAATGCCCACTCTGGAATAAATCTGGACCTATATAACTTAGCCGCGAATCATAAGGAATATCTGAATTTATAAAAACCTGTGGAACCTTTGCTTGGCTACATTCCTTGGAAAACGCTAAGCATTCATCCATAAAAATGGGCGCTACCAGTATCCCATCAATATTGTTTTTTAAAATTTCTTTAGACTGCTTTACAAAAGATTCTTTATCGTTTTGATCGTAAAAGTATTTATCCACTACAATTCCAAACTGCCTAATTTCTGCTTCGGCAAACTCAATACCTTTAATCGGTGCTTTCCAAAACTCTGTCTCGGATGATACTGCTGGAATTAGACTTGCAAAATGTAAAACTTTTTTCGAGGCTAAGCGCCGAGCTAAAATGTTGGGCTGGTAATCCAGCTCTTTCATTATTACCAATATCTTATTTTTTGTCTCTTCAGAAACACCTTTTCTACCGTGTATAACTCGGTCAACAGTACCGGTAGAAACTTTTGCTCGTCTCGCAATTTCCTTTACGCCAGTTAGCATATTTGTTTTCATTTCTCCACACTCTGTTATTGTCTGTAAAAGTATTAAACTATTCGATAAAAGATAGTGAAAATTAAATTTAAAAACAACGATAAAAATGATTTTAGTTGCCGATTATCAAGCCGTTGCGAATAAAAGCCTGCCTTGTAATTTATTGCTCAAGATTAACGAAAGCTGAAAAAGAAAATCAAAATGAAGACGAGCTGAGGGAGTAGAGTTTGTGGCGTAGTTGAATGACCAAAAGAAGAAAAATTAGACGAGTAAAATAAAGTTACACTCGCCTAATTTTATAGTGGATATTAACAAAAAAAGGAGCTAGTGTCATGTCAACCTTAAAATGTCGGTTCGATTGTCACCCTGAGCGGAGTCGAAAAGTCATTCGCAGAGGCTTCGACTCGGCTCAGCCTGACACAACATACTTGATATGATACTAGTTACTTAATTAAAAAGTTTGCATCTTCCTGTATTCCTTCGCTGTTAGATTGCATCAACACATCATCATTTACCATATCAATAGCTTCGGTTGCAGATGGGTAATTGCCTTTATAAGGTTTGTTGCTGATTAAATTATACGCAGAAATTAACGACCATCTTGGTGCATCACTTAAATTAGCATCAGAGCGGTGTAAGGTATTGCTATGGAAAAACAAAGTATCACCTGCCTCCATTTCTACATAAACCAGTTCTAATTGCTCCATCAATACATCTATCCGTTCTTGGTTTGCACCAACTTGTTCTCCACTAAAACCATGTTCTATTCTGCCCAATAAATGAGATCCTTTTAGCACTTGCAGGCAGCCATTTTCTTTAGTGGACGGACTTAATGCTGTAAGTACGCTCAGCATCTGTGGGTATAAAAAGCCATCGCGGTACCAATAACCATAATCCTGATGCCACTCCCAAGCGCCACCAACTTTTGGTTCTTTTTGCATCAGTTTAGAATGAAAATGTGCAGGTTTACCGGCTAACAAAAGTTCGACACCTGCTACAATTCGTTCGCTTCGAGCTAACAAACTATAAGCATCATCGCCCAAAGAGTACCATAATGCAAGTTTAGTTCTTAAACCGTTGGCATCTCCCCTATCAAATGATTTATGACTAATCACTTCATCGTGGATGGCAATGTCGTACAGTTTTTTAACTTCTTGCGATTTCAGCATGCCTTTAATCAGTACATAACCATCTTTATCAAAAAGATCTTTGTCTGCTTTACTTAGTTTTTTATAATCCATTTTCTTGAGTTTGATTTGTTTTTATTTCGGGTATTAAACGAGTAAGTAAGAAATAGCCAAGTAGATAGGTACAGCCCACCATCATAAATATACCACCGTAGCCACCGGTGAATTCTAAAATCCTTCCGGTTAAAAGTGATAATACAATACCTCCGCTTACCGCAGAAAGTGTTGCTACGCCCATTACGGTGCCCACCTCATCTGATGGAAAAAGATCTGTAATGGTGGCGAAGATGTTTGCGGTCCAGCCACAATGCGCCGCCGCACCTAAGCCAATTAGTATTACGGCCGTCCATAAATCGTCTGTAAAACCAACGCCGCAAAGTAATAATGCCATTAAAGCACATACCAAAAGTGCCTGTTTCCGGGCTGCGTAAATCCCTTTCCCTATTTTTATCAAGTACGAAGAATAAGTTCCACCAGCCAAACTACCCACATCTGCCATCAAATAAACAGCAACCAAGGGCCAACCTAAAGATGAAGTACTGACGGCTTTTGTCTCGTTCAAAAATTTTGGTAGCCAGTACAATAAAAACCACCAAGTTGGGTCAGAGATAAATCTTACCAAACAAATGGTTAAAACTTCTCTTTTTAATACCACCTGTTTCCAAGTTTTAGAGCTTTTTACAGCTACTTGTTCATTCACAATTACCTGTTCATGAACAATCAGTGGCAGTTCTGGCTTTTTATAAATCAATAACCAAAAGAACAACCATATAAAACCGAGCGCTCCTATTAAAATAAAAGCCCATTGCCAACCAAATCTGTAGGCAATAAATGGAATTAATAAAGGCGCTACAATAGCTCCTATGTTAGAACCGGCATTAAAAAAACCAGTTGCAAATGCTTTTTGCGATGGGGGAAATAATTCGGCGACGGTTTTAACGCTTGCCGGAAAGTTGACAGATTCTCCTAAACCCAAGCTAAAACGGGCAAGCCCAAAACCTACAGCGCCTTTTGCAAACGCATGTGCCATTCCCGCTGCGCTCCATAAAGCAACACCGATTGCAAATATCCACTTGGTGCCAAACTTATCCAGCAATTTACCTGTCAATACCACGCCCAAGCCATAAGAAACCTGAAATGAGGTAACGATATAGCTATATTCTACCTCGCTCCAATTATACAAGTGCTGTAATTCGGGTGCCAGAATACTGAGTACATGTCTGTCCAAATAGTTGATGGTTGTACTAAAAAAGAGTAGGATACAGATTTTCCAAGCATAAGAGATTTTCATATTTATTTAAAACAGAAAGATTTTCCGAAAAACGGATTTAGGTGAATTGGTTATTACGAAGCTAATTCAAAAACTCAGGAGTACTTAGCTCTAATTTTGCCAACTATAAAACAAATTTTGCCCTTATAATCATTTATACAAAAAAATTAGTAACTTTTGTTCAATGAAACCAGTTCATTTAAAGGTACCGGCTTATAGTAAGTTTTATATTGATGCTCGACGAGAAAAGGTGAGCTATTTTGCAAATCCTTGGCATTTTCATGATGAGCTGGAACTTACTTTTATTATCAAAAGCGAAGGCACAAAATTCATTGGCGATCATATTTCGGAGTTCAAACCCGGGGAAATCATACTTTTAGGTTCACGTTTACCTCATTATTGGCGCAACCATCAAAGTTATTATCAAAACACAGACGGTGACGGCGCCGAGGCAATCATCATCAGGTTTAACCCTGATTATGCGGGTAGCGAATTTCTTAAAATTCCGCCGATGAAACCGGTGTTGGATTTATTAAATGACGCTAAGCGAGGAATTGCAGTGAATACAAAAAGCAATTTATTGTTGCCTCAGCAATTGATTCATTTTTTAACACTTGACGAAGGCGAAAGGATTGTTGCTTTAACAAACATTCTGCTAACCATCGCCACGCAAAAGCAATACACCTTTTTATGCAGCATTGGTTTTGCGCATCAATACAAAAGCAATGATATCGAAAAAATAGATGCAGTTTATAATTATGTATTAAACAATTTCAAAAGCGATTTAAGCGTAAAAGACATCGCTCTAAAATGTAATATGAATACCGCTGCGTTCTGTAGATATTTCAAAAAGAAAACGGGCAAAACCTTTAAAGATTTTATGAATGAAATTAGGCTAGGAAACGCCTCGGGATTACTCCTTAAAGGCGATTTAACCATTGCACAAGTTGCATTTGAATCGGGTTTTAATAATCCATCTTATTTTAACCGTTTATTTAAAAGAACAAATGGCAAAACCCCCAAAGAATATCAGCAACAATACCTAAATCCAAACTAATAAAACATGAATATCATTTTTTTTATCCCTCGGTGGGGAAACCGAGATTTAACATGGGCTGATTTTGCTTTGAAAGCTAAAAAAGCTGGCTACCATGGCGTTGAGGCTGGCTTACCAACCGGCAAAAGTGAGCAGACAGAGATGTTTGATGCGTTCCGAAACAATGGTTTAGCATGGATTGGACAACATTTTGAAACCGCTACTGCTGATTTTGAGGAGCACTGCAAGCAATACGAAACCAGGCTATTACAGTTAGCGTCGGCGAAACCGATTTTCATTAATTCGCAAACGGGTAAAGACTTTTTTCCTTTTGAACAGAACAGTAAATTGATTGACATTGCAACTGCCGTAAGTGAACAAACTGGTATCAACATCCTACATGAAACGCATCGTGGCAAGTTCAGTTTTTGTACATCGGCTACTGCTCCATATTTAGAACAGCACCCCAATTTACGCTTAACCGCCGATTTTTCTCATTGGTGTTGCGTCGCAGAATCGTACTTACAGGACCAAAAAGAGATTTTAGATGTAGCCATTAGCCGGAGCAATCATTTTCATGCTCGGGTGGGTTTTCCGGGAGGTCCTCAGGTCAATAACCCCGCCGCTCCCGAATGGCAGGAAGCGATCGATTTCCATTGTGTTTGGTGGGATGCGATTGTACAGCATCACCTAGTTAAAAAATCAGAGACACTGACCATCACCTGCGAATTTGGTCCATTTCCCTACATGCCACAGTTACCATTTAGTAAACAGGATGTGAGTTCTTTATGGGATGCAAATATGTTTATGAAAAACCTTTTAGAAAAACGATACGCTAGCTTAAAATAACAGTTTGTACTTGTTAAAGCAGGGTTCTCGAAACAGAAACCTTACTCGGACAAAAACGCTTAAAGAACACACCTGCTCCGTTAGGAGCTACCGCTTTGTAACCTCTAGCTACTATATAGGTGCTTTGCTCCGTAGGAGCTACCCTTTGCAGTCTTTTATCTACAAAGTGGACTAGGTAGCCCCTACGTAGCATTTCCTGTCATATGTGGACTCTTACAAAGCGGTAGCCTCTACGAGGCTTATTGTCGAGAGGTATTAATCTCAATGGCGAAAACAAAAAAAATTACCAACAAATAAGTAACGTCATTCCATATTGGTTTATATGAAATATATTAAGCCTCGATATGACGGTCTAAAGAGAAAAACCACTAAACATTTCCTCACCCCCGGCCCCTCTCCTTCGGAGAGGGGCCGGGGGTGAGGCTCCCTACTTCCGCAATAACCAATAACCTAACGAAGAAATCCCCCGCGGATACCAGTAACCAATCCACACATCATCCTTTTTAAGCAAACCGTCGTTATAAGCGTACGGACTATTTTTGTTCCAATTGTAGACATAAGACGCAGATGAATGTTTAATACCGTACCATTGGTCGGCAACAACATCGGCGACAATGGTTTTGCTAAACCACGTAGTACCTTCATCAGTAGTTAATTTAATGCCATAATCGGTAATGCTTTGTGCATAAGTTGTGGCATAATCTTTCTTCAACACTGCTGCCAGCTCACCTAATAATGGTGCTTTTGATCCAGCTAATCCGGGTAAAAACAAACCTTCGCCAATAACCACCGAACGTTGTTTCCACTTAGGAAAAGCTTCATCCAAACTCACTGGGATAAAACCATATTTACTTTGCGCTGCTTTTAAAGTTGCAAGAATCGTTTTCGCTTCGCTTTCTAAACGGTTTGCCTGCTTCTCTCTTAACGATTCGTTATTTACTGCAACACCAGCTTTTTTATAGCCAACACCTTCCCCATCAACAACACCAACAGCGGTTGCATCAATTGTTTTTGCTTTTTCTTTGTTAGATAACGCCCTAAACATTTCTGCCGCTACCACATAAGCGCTAAACTGTTTGGCTCCTAAAAAAGTATTATCCGGCGAAAGCTTCAAAGCCTCGTTAGCATCGTAAGTTGTCCAACCGTAAGCTTTATCGGCTATCCCATTACCATTTGTGTCTCTGTTCATTACAGATTGCATCAAAACATCAACTGTACCTAGCATTGACCTCACGAAGCTATCATCGCCACTAATTTTCCAGTACCAGTACAATAGCAACACAAACGAAGTATTCTCTTCTACCGCCATATGCGGACCGTAATCGTAATTGGCAGTTTCACTTACAAAAGGCAAATCACCAACGTCATGGTATAAATACGGACCATATTCTGCAGCCGTCATTCCTTGCTGATAAGCGGGTTTGTTCTGAACCGGATTTGCTGCTACCGTTAATTCTGCCCGAGCGATGTAATGTGTCCATTGTGCCAGTTGCAGTTTTAAACGCCAAGGAGCAAAAACAGCACTTACTTCTGTTTCGTGTGCAACGTCTACAGTGCTTAAATGTTTAAACCTACCTTCCGAAACATAAAAACTAGGTTGCTTATTTTTATCGATCAAGAAAAAAGTATTTGCCAGATCTGTATGAAACGATAATGCCAAAACCCATTTTTCCTGAGCGTTTAAGGTGTTGTTCATCAAACTGTTTTCAAATTTTTGCGTCAGGCTGATGTTTTGCGTAGCATTATCTTCGGCATATTTTACAACCTCGGCAATGTTTTTCCAGTATTGCGTATAGTAAAACTTAAGCGGTAAGTTTATACGTCGGTCTTCAATAACCGTACTGTCATTATAGGTAGCATAAATCTGTGTAAACTCCTTTCTTGCTTTTTTCGGCAAGTTAAACTCGTAATATAAACCTCCAAAACCGTTTTCGGTAAACACACCTTTGGCAGGAGTTTTAATTGCTTTTAAAGCTAGCTTCGCATTTAAATGTGCCATATCTCTAAACAGCATACTTTGATCAGTATTTTCTGGCTTGGTAGGCTCGAGCGCCATATAATTGAAGCTCTTTACCGGTGTTTTTGCCAATCCAATCTGAAGTTTACAGCTTTTGTTTGCAGCGCTTGAGTTGTCTACATTCACCTGCATATAAAAACCCGGAAATATTTGGGTTTTTATCGCCACACTATCTTTCAAATCTTTAGAAGGTGTAAAAGAGGATATCAGGGTGAAATTAACTTTGATTCCCTCTGGCGTTTCGCCTGTGATTTCCATGGAAGTTGGTCCAAATTTCAACTGCTGGTTTTTAAGATAGCTCGCATTTCTGGGTAGTTTGGTCGTTCTAAAACAGTAAAGCTTTTTATCTACCGTTAAACCGATCAATAAACCAGTCTGGTCATCCATATCAAAACCCAAACTACTAGTTTGCATACTCTGTTTCTCATTTAACAACGAGAATGTAAACCTGCTACCCAACCTTGAGTTAAGCAAAGAAAAATCTGTACTATCTGTTAAAGGTGTGGAGATTAAATTTTGATCAACCTTAAAACTTTGCGCATAATTAGCTAAGTAAAAGCCAGTTAGCACCAGTGTAAATAACGTTTTTTTAAAATTCATTTGGTAAATGTTAAAATGTATATTGATTAGTTACTTTTAAAACCTGAGGCTGGCAAACCTTCCTGATTGTATAAATTGGCACCTTCTGGATCATCTGCCCAAGCGTAACGGACAGCTTGTGGATTTTTAATTGACGGATTCCAAACCACAACTTGTTCGCTCACTATGCTAGCCTGTGCGGGTACAAAGTTTTTCCCATCAGCAGATATGCTAAACTGGTTAAGTTGATTTCCTAAGTTTTTTAATCCCGTACCTATGTGGTCAAAAGAAACATAAACTTTATCGCCTACCACCTTCATTGATTTGTAAATAGGCCCAGAAAACACCACGTTTTCATGGTAAGCAAGCTTTTGCGCAGCCAAAGCAAGGCGTTTCCCTACATCTCGCTTATTAGCCGGATGGATATTGTTTTTCTCGCCAAGATCATGAATAACAACCATGGCGGTGTTAGGAACAGTTAATGTTTTTAGCTGTGCTTCCCGCAACAGCGCAAAATTGCTAATCTCGGGTTTCGCGTTTGGTGGTAAATAATTTGCCAGCTGAACATACAAAAACGGAAGTTTTTCTTGTTGCCAGTCTTTCCGCCACAATTTAATTAAAGAAGTAAAAATCTCTTGATACTCGTAAGCCCTTGCAACGTTACTTTCGCCTTGGTACCACACAAAACCCTTAATATTATAGTTAGCAACAGGTTTAATCATGCTATAATAAAATGCCGTTGGCGTACGGAACGATAAACCATTGCCATCCGCCAAGTACGTTTTTTGAATACCAAATCTAAATTGCCAAGGCTTATTTAAGGCTATTGAATCGTCTTTAAATTTTAATTGATAAATATTTTTTGGATGAAAACTGAAGCCGTTGGCATTACTCATGAGCCTAATGGTAATCGTGTTTTTTCCGGATTTTAAAATGCCGGCGTTAACTACATAATCACGATCGCTATAGCTACTGTTGATGCCACCAACCTTTTGACCATTAATGTAAGTTTCATCTAAGGTGGACATGGTTCCTAATATTAAATTTGCAGATTTCCCCGCCAATGAAGCTGGTATTTCTACCTCGGTTTTAAACCACATTACACCGTACTTTAATCCTAAAAACTGCTTGATGAACTGATCTAAGCCGGTCATCTCTTTCCATTGTGCATCTTTAGCATAAGGCGTTTTTGCCCAGTTTTCACGGATGCCTAAATCATCTTCTTCGGCAGATTTATGCCAGGCGATAGTTTTTAGGTGGTGATCCGTTAATACCCGAGATACTTCGGCAGTGTCTTTTAAAGGATCGGAAACCTTTCTATAATCAGGAAAACTGGTTAAAGACTCGCTATCTACCCAAGACTGTATGGGTGTTCCACCTACGCTTGAATGGATAATCCCGATTGGAATTTTGTACTTCTCATATAAATCTTTGGCAAAAAAATATGCAACAGCAGAAAAATTCAGAACAGTCTCTGGATTTGCGCTAATCCAACCTTTCTCTGTTGTAACGTCCTCTAGTGGATTAAAAGCCATATTTCTTTGCACTGTAAACTGCCTAATCATAGGATTTCTGCTGTTTTCAATAACATCGGGATAATTGGCTTTAATGTTTGGCCTACTCATTAAAGCTTCCATGTTTGACTGCCCAGAGCATAACCAAACATCTCCAACCCATACATCATCTAGCTCAATATTATTAATCAACATTTTAAACGGACCGCCAGCTTGTTGAGGTTTAATTGTTAACAACCACTTACCATCTGCTTGGGTTTTAGTTTTGTAGATTTTGTGCTTAAAACTTACAGCAATTGCTTCGCCTGGCTTTGCCCAGCCCCAAATTTTAATGTTTTGATCGCGTTGCAGTACCATTCCACTGCTTACCAGTTTTGGAAGTTTAACTTCCGCTTGGGCAACCAGCGTAAATAGCATGGTAATTAATAAACAGTACATTAATCGTTTTAGAAGAAGCATTGTTTTCGAGAATTATAATTGGTTTTTAATCAGTTTATGAATTACAATAATAAGCTATTATTTACAATAATTTAAATAAATACCCCCATCGTCTGCGTACACGAATCAACATGTTGATTAAAACGTTTAGGAGTGCCTTTTTCAATTAGGAAGTGCTAATTTCTTTTTTTGATGTGAAAGTAAAAGCCGATTTAAAAAATCGCTAACAATAAAAAGCCCGATAGAAAAAAATTCTATCGGGCTAAACTCTCTTATAAAGAATTCTATTTCTTATCGCCCATAAAAAGCTTGCTCTTCTCTACAACTTCCACATCCATTTTATCTTTTAAATCTTTAGAAATAGCCGCATAAGGTGCGCTTACCACCTGTTGTCCAACTTTTAATCCCGACAAAATCAAAATATTCTGGTCGTCCTGAATTCCAGTTTTAACCTCTACCTGCTTGGTTTTACCGTTCTCCACTACAAAAACGTACTCCTTAGCCTTTGATTTTCCTTTTTTAGTATTCTCAGATTCGTCTTTAGGTTTATCAACGTTGTTTTCTTCCGGCTTTTCTTCTTCGCGTACCGTTACAGATTGAATTGGCACCACAATACCCATTGTTTTTTCTGTTTGGATATCAACCGTAGCAGATAAACCTGGTTTAAACGGAGAGTTAGTTTGCCCCTTGTTACTCAATTTACTGTACGACTCAGCTAAAATCCGAACCTTCACCCTAAAATTTGTAACCTCGTCTGTTCCGGTACCCACCACATTCGCCGAACTCGCAATCTCCGTTACAATGCCTTTAAACTTCTTATCCAAAAATGCGTCAACCTCAATTAGTGCGGTATCACCCAAACTTACACGGTTAATATCGTTCTCATTTACATCCACATTAACTTCCATACTGTTTAGGTTGGCAATGGTCATAATTTCGGTACCGCTCATTTGCGCTGTACCAACCACACGTTCGCCTTTTTCTACCAAAAGTTTAGATACTACACCATCAACTGGCGCATATATATTGGTACGGGCCAAATTATCACCAGCTTCTTTCACGGCCGCTCCAGATTGCTCTAAACCAAACTTTGCGCCTACTACGCTTTGCTTTGCAGACTCTAAACTCGCTTTCGCTGATAAGTATTCGGCCCTTGCTGCATCAAATTCAGATGCCGAAACAACCTTGTCTTTATAAAGCTTTTCTGTTCTACGATATTTGGCTTCAATGTTTTTAAAACTAGCTTCCGACTGTATCAACTGTTGTTGGCTACCCGCTACAGAGGCTTTTTGCGCATTGTAAGATGCTACACTACGCTCGTAACCCGAAACCAAGATATCTGGTTTTATTTTACAAAGCAATTGCCCTTTTTTAACCAGATCACCTTCTTTAACATTCAGCTCCACAATTTCTCCCGATACTTCTGGGCTCAGCTTTACTTCAACCTCTGGCTGTATTTTACCACTGGCAGAAACCGTTTCTACGATATTCTTTTTTTCGACTTTAGTTACCGCAACCTGTGTGGTTTTGCCTTTACCAATCCAGCCCATTTTATTTGCCACTACTACAATCACAACCAAAACAGCGGCTATAATCAGTACGTTTCTAAGTGTCTTATTCATATTCTTGTATTCTTAATTTTTAGCTTATAAGGTTAAAGGGTTGCCCAAATAAAAGTCTATCACTTTTTTTCGGAAGATAACATTGTATTTTGCCTGTATAAAATCAAACTCGGCTTTGTTGTAATTTGTTTGCGAGGTATTGAGCTCAATTACGTTTGCTAAACCCACATCATAACGCTGTTTAATGGCGTTGAATGCATCTTTCGATGAGTTAAATGCACTCTGTGTGGCGCTATAACTTTTTATAGCAGATTTTAAATCCTGCACCGCTTGATTAACAACTTTGTTGAGGTTGTTTTTCACCAACTGCTCGCTTGCTTTTGCATTTTCGAAACGGATTTTAGCTATATTATAACTAGAGCGAGAGCGGTAATTATTAAAAATTGGAATCGATAAGTTGAAACCCAAAGCTTGTCCAAAATTTCGGTTCAGCTGTTCGCTAAACGGAATTTTAGTACTGATCACTTGACCGCCAGTTCCAATAGCCCGATCATAAGCATTACTCGAATAGCTGTTGTAAAGCTGACCGCCAAAGCTTAGCGTAGGATACAAACCACCTTTTGCAATTTTAACACCAAATTCAGAAGCCTTGGTACTATATTCCGCAGCCTTAATATCGGGATAATTGGTCACGGCTTTGCTGTAAACCTCATAACCGCTGTACTTACTTTCCATGGTTTCTAAATTTTCAATTACCGGCACTTGTAACGTAATGTTACGCTCAGGATCCATTTCCATCAATTGCTTTAGGTTAAGCATAGAAAGTTCAAAGGCATTTTGCGCATTGGTTAAACTTAGCTCATTATTGGCAACTTGAGCCTGAGCTTGGGAAAGATCTGCTTGGGTGTTATTACCAACCTTAAAATTCTTTTGCGCCACACCCAACTGTTGCTGAGACAGCGATAATTGTTGCTCGCTGGCTTTAGTTAAATCCTGATTGTTTAAGATCTGTAAATAGGTATTCACCACAGAAAGCGAAAGGTCGTTTTTCACTTTCTCTACATTGCTTTGATCAGATGCCAACAATGCTTTGTTCTGTAAAATTTGATTTTGCAGTCGAAAACCGCTGAATAAATTGATGTCTGTGGATAAATTCCCGCTAGCGGTATTGCTACTTTCGCTAGTTATTCCTCCAGAGGTTTGATCAAAATACAAACCGAAACGCTTGTTTGCAGAAAACGAGCTGTTTAAACTTGGATAGAGCTCAAATTTAGATTGCTTTAAATTTTCATCGGTAATGGCAGACTGAAACTGCGCTTGCTTAATCTGCAGGTTGTTCTGCAAGGCAATATCCACCGCCTGCTTTAGCGTGACAGTCTCACCGCCTTGTGCAAAAACGTTTGTGGCAACAGAAATAGCCAACAGTACAAACAGTGGCAATTTTAATTTACTGTATTTCATTTGGTTAAATTATCTGCAATTCTAAATTTATAGCTACTTTAGTTGGGAAGAGCATGTTTAAAATTCATCTAATAATTTGTTTATGATTCTTTTTGGCTACAACTGCGTTAAATTCTTCAAGATAGCTTCCGGCTATCTCTCCAAAATTTGCCTTGTTTCACTCAAAAATAACCTCTAAACAATTTTAAAATATAAATTTAAACAGGCTCTTAATGTTCTTTTTAACAAAAACCCCTTACTTACTCAAAAAGTTTTACCCCAAACAGCTTATCTGGAACAAAAGCAGAGCCGAAAAGGTAATTTATTTAACGTTTGACGACGGCCCCATCCCTATTGTTACACCTTGGGTAATAAAAACCCTAAAAAACTTTAATGCCAAAGCTACCTTTTTTTGCATTGGCGATAACATTACAAAACATCCCGAAATTTTTGAACAGCTTAAAGCCGATGGACATACCATTGGCAACCATACTTTTAACCACTTAAAAGGTTGGAAAACCGATGATGAAACGTATTTGGCAAACTTTTTAAAATGCCAGGAACTAACGCAGACAAATTTATTTCGCCCACCTTACGGGAGGATTAAGAAATCGCAGATTGAGAAAATTTTGAATAATGGGTATCAAGTAGCTAGTATCGAGTATCAAGATGATTTGAAGGGTCAAGAATCAAGTATCAAGTATCAAGATGATTTGCAGATTCAAGAATCAAGTATCAAGTATCAAGATGATTTGCAGAGCCCTTACACCTTAAACCCTAAGCCTCAGACCTCTATAAAGCCTCACATCTCCATCATCATGTGGGATGTTTTAAGTGGTGATTTCGACCCGAGTTTAAAGCCTGAGAAATGTTTACGGAACGTTTTAAACTACACAGAAAATGGATCTGTAGTTGTTTTTCATGATAGTTTGAAGGCTTGGGATAGGTTGGAGTTTGTTTTGCCTAAAGTGTTGGAGGTTTGGAGGGATGAGGGATTTGAGTTTGGGGTATTATAGCTATTTTCCCGAGTGGTTAGTTAAATTAATTTTCTAAATTGGAAAATTATCACTGTTAACAAATTGTACATATACAATCAACGGCTGTTGTGTTTGTGCAATTGAATTGCAGATATATGTAAGTTAGCGGTCCGCTAAAATAACATCACAGTAGACAATGAAAATAGAGAAAATTAAACCATTTGACGGACAACATTGCGAAACAACTGCGACAGGAACTTTGTTGCGACAACTTGACATTGAACTTTCTGAACCAATGCTTTTTGGTTTGGGCGAAGGTCTTGGATTTATATTTTGGAATATGAAATCAATGAATTTTCCTTTCATTGGTGGACGAGTAAAACCAGATGTTTTAACTGAAAATATTGCAAGAAATCTAAATCTTGAATTTACAGTAAAAGAAACAGCTTCAACTCAAAAAGCTTGGGACAATGTAAAGAAACTTATTGACAGCGGTCAAGCAGTCGGCTTAAAATTAGACTGTTTTTATTTACAATATTTTTCAAGACCTTTTCATTTTGCAGGACATTATACAGCACTTTACGGCTATGACAACGAAAATGCTTTTTTGGTGGACACAAAACAACAAGGTGGACAAGTACAAACAAGTTTGAAAAGTTTGGCTTTGGCAAGAGCAGAAAAAGGTCCGATGTCATCAAAAAATTTGTATTATACATTGAGTAAAACAAACAAAATGTTTGACTTGAAAACTGCAATTATTTCAGCAATTAGAAATAATGCAACTGAATATATTAATCCACCAATTACAAATATTGGGTACAAAGGAGTTTTAAAAACAAGCACCGAAATAGTTAAATGGTTCAAAACAAGTAACGACATTGAAAATGAGTTCAAGACATCTGCAATGCTTATGGAAAAAGCAGGAACAGGTGGAGCATTATTTAGAAACTTGTACCGAGACTTTTTAATAGAAAGCTACGACTTGCTTAAACTTGACAAACTAAAAACAGGACACGAAGCATTTGTAGAAATTGCAGCACTTTGGACTTCGGTTTCTCAACTATTTGAGAAAGTAAGCCAAACGAAAGACTTTAAATTTATTCAACAAGCATCAGATATTTTAAAAACAATATCAGACAAAGAAAAAAAGACAATGGAAATATTGGCGACAATATAGCCGAACTACTAACAGGGGTTTTGCAAAAAAGCGGGTTTAGTGCCAAATTGAACATCCAGCTGTTCGACATGTTCCGCAGGGCATGTCGAACTCATAAATAATGTGGATTTGCAATCCACCACGCTAAGCAAATCTACTCAACTCCAACAAGCCCTCCCTCACACCATAAACTGTTCCACAGCTACTATATAAATATTCCTCCTCTTTCTCCACCAAGCCTGCTCGAACCGGATTAAAATGAATATAATCTTGCTTGACATTAAAAAAATCTAGTTCTCTAATTTCTTCGGCATAATAACCTTCCTGCCAAAACAAAACAGATTCATCTTTCTTCAGAAGCCATAACAGCCAATTTTTTCTGCTCTCCTTTTCGTTGTTTTTAATCGCTACGGTAATTTGAGAAGCGGTGAACTTTTTAAAATCTCTGATAATATCACTGAGATTATCTTTTTTAGTGCTGATGATTAAGTGGATATGATTCGTCATTACTACCCACGAAAATATTTCCAGTCCTTTATTTTGCTGACAATACCTCAAACTTTCTAGCAGAATATCAATATAGCTTTTCGAGTAAAAACATCTACCCATTGGTTTATTGTACAGGTAATAAAATAAACTCCTTTCTGGTCGTAAATTCTATAAGTTAAAGCCATTTATAAATATTGGATTTTTAAGCTTATTCTACAAATTAAACAACGGGGATTATAAACCGTTTTCGAGGTTGAGATACCCTGCGGAACATATCAAACAGCAAAAATGGAAATATTTACTTACCTAGAGACGAAAAGGGGATTACAAATCCCTTTCATCTTTAAGTTCGACATGCCCTGCGGAACATATCAAACAGCAAAAATGGAAATATTTACTTACCTAGAGACGAAAAGGGGATTACAAATCCCTTTCATCTTTAAGTTCGACATGCCCTGCGGAACATATCGAACAGCTAAGGGGATTATAAACCGTTTTCGAGGTTGAGATACCCTGCGGAACATATCAGACAGCAAAAATGGAAATATTTACTTACCTAGAGACGAAAAGGGGATTACAAATCCCTTTCATCTTTAAGTTCGACATGCCCTGCGGAACATATCGAACAGCTAAGGGGATTATAAACCGTTTTCGAGGTTGAGATACCCTGCGGAACATATCAGACAGCAAAAATGGAAATATTTACTTACCTAGAGACGAAAAGGGGATTACAAATCCCTTTCATCTTTAAGTTCGACATGCCCTGCGGAACATATCGAACAGCTAAGGGGATTATAAACCGTTTTCGAGTTTGAGATGCCCTGCGGAACATATCAAACAGAAAAATGGAAATATTTACTTACCTAGAGACGAAAAGGGGATTACAAATCCCTTTCATCTTTAAGTTCGACATGCCCTGCGGAACATCTCGAACAGCTAAATTATTTGTAGTTAAACTGTCCATATAAATTAAGGCAATTAGCTTCAATCATCTGCTGGAAAGAACTTTTAGTGCTTCTTCCTTAGAGACCATGAAATTAATATGTTTGGCTTTATTACTTTCATAGACAAACTGATGCAAGCTTTCACTGGTGTATTTAGAGAAGTCGCCAACGATTGCTAAGCGAACACGATAAGTGGAAAATTTCTGGAGCACTTCTCCTGCAATTCCAGTTTTAAGATCAAAAAAATCGGGCGTAATGTTTTTTTCATAAATTAAAATTTCATCAAATCCCTGATAGTATAAATTTCCCAATAAGTCAATTCCATCTTCAGATTTATTGATAATCATGTCATCCGAAATTACTTCTGCAACCTCTATATTATTTATTCTATGAGTTTCAATCTTCATTTAATTTTTATGTTGTTATAAATCTCTTATAAAGTTCAAGTTCTCAATATCCACGTTTGTTTTGTTGAGGATGGTCTCCAAACCATTTTACGATTGCAGGCATATCTTTTTCAAAACCGCCGGGAATAAAAAAGTTTAATACGCCTGTTTTCTCAGTGGTTCTGTTGGCAAAATCGTGAATTGTATTGGCAGGAATCCGGAGAAATGTCCCTTTTTCTGCATCAATCCATTTTTCGCCAACAAGAAATGAGGTAATACCTTCCAAAATATAAAACACCTCGGCGTTTTCTGCATGTTTGTGCACACCGGGTCCTTGGGAGTTAGGCGCTAACCACCATTCGGAAACGCTGTATCTCTCATCGGTTTCGTTTTCATCTGCTTTAAAAATTGCCGTCATTGTTCCGCAGTTGTAAACTCTGCCTTCGTCGGGTTTCAGTATAATTTCGTCTGATTTATTTTTGTGGTGTTTCATAATTGAAACTGAGTTTTCTAAAGATATTATGCAAATAAATTTAGTTTACAATTCTTTAAATACCATCTGGATATTGCCATCATTAGCTTAGCCCACCAAAGGCAAATACTTTCTACGATTATTAACCATTATCCAAATTAAAATAGCCCATAAAACAACTACAAGTGGAAGACCGCTACTGTCTTGGACGATATTGGTCAATGTAATACCGAACATTACAGGTAAAATTATCAACGCACCCAGCGCTCTGGTTTTTGGAATAATTATTAATAATCCTCCAACAATTTCAGCTACACCAACAAGTGGCATTACCCACCCAATTTCGTTAAAGGCAGCTACTGCTCGGCGCATTTTTTCTGATAAATTTTCTGGCATTGGCATGTAGTTAAGGAACTTATTTAGACCAGCGTTGATAAACATTAGCCCAAATAACAAGGAGAATAGAAATAAGATTTTGTGTTTGATTGAACTTTTCATTTTATGGTTGGTTTATAGTAAATTATTATAGCACCGCTACTTAGCGTTTTTGTTTTTATAAGTTTAAAGATAGCCCTCCTGCTTATGTTTTCAAACAAAGACAAACCGCTTCCTGCTACAACAGGGTGAATGCAAAGTTGAAATTCATCAATTAAATCAAGTTCAATCAACTGTATAATTAAGCTCCGGCAGCCTACCAAAATAGGCTTACCCGATTGCTTTTTGAGCGCTAAAACGGTTTCTTCAAGATCTTGGTTTGCCAACTTTGCACTTTTCCAATCTACCTTTTTAAGCGTACGAGAAAACACCACTTTGGGAATATTGTCCATTACTATCGCGAAATCATCCATTGATTTTTCGCCCGAAGGGTGCTCTGCCAAGGTTCTCCAAAACTCCATCAATTGGTAGGTTATCCTTCCATATAACACCACGTCGGCATTCTTCAATAAGTCTGCGTAATGCTGATGTAATTCACCGTCTGCATCAACTGCGGTATGGTCACAAACCCCATCAAGCGTCATATTTATTCCTGCGATAAGTTTTCTCATATCTTTTTCTAACGCTCATTATGGTTGGTTAGGTCCATCGTTTTATCTTTGATTCCAATTTTTCCATTTACCTACCATTTATTGATAAGGTAAGTGCGGTATTCAGTTATTGGAAACATCTGTAGCTGAAGAGCTCGGTAGTATCAACAAGAACTTGAACGCTAAAGCCGAAGTTATTCAGTAAATCAACAATCTTAAACACCTCAATAGTCTCTAAATCCGATTTCACCCTTAAGATGTTATCGCAATCGTCTAAATCAAAGTTAATTTCATATACAGGAAATAGTTCGCACAGCTGATTTAATAAAAAATCTGCTTCTTTATGATTCTTAACGTTTGTACTAAATACCTCCACCATACCTTTAAAAATTCGAACCGAAAAGTCTGCAACTACTTCGGCAAATCATAATTAATCATCCAGTTAACCCCAAATCGATCTTCCCACATACCGAAATAAGCTCCCCAAAAAGTAGTTTCTAAAGGCATGGTAACTTTACCACCTGCTGAAAGCGCCGCAAATAATTTATCGGCTTCCTCCTTAGAATTTACGCCTATCGAAACTGAAAAATTATCCCCAACTTTAAAACTAGTGCCCATGTTCGGCAAAATATCACTTCCCATCAAGGTAGTTTCTGTACTGATTGGGAGATTTACATGCATTAACCGTTGTTTTAATTCTTCAGAAAGTGGAGGTATTCCTTCTTGGGGAGGCATTTCGCCAAAGCGGGTTAAGTCTTTAAATTCTCCGCCAAAAGCAGATTTATAAAATTCAAATGCTTGCTCGCAATTTCCGTCAAATGTTAAATAAGTGTTTACTGTTGCCATTCTTTTAGTTTTATTTAATTAAATATCATTTTCATCCATGAACGCTCTTAACGCTTCTTACTTGATCAATTAGTTCCTTCAGCACTCCGAAAGGAGTTTTCTCGGAACACGGCTCTTCTGCTTTATGTGTAAAGAAAGCGCTAATTTCCTGAAGGTTTGGATTGTCAAAATTTTAGTTTCTAAATTACTTTAAAGAATGAATCCCCACCGTATTTCCTTCTGTATCAGAAATTAACACCATAAAACCATACTCGCCCAAGCTTTCTTTTGACGTTAGAATCTTCCCACCTGCCGATACCACACGGCTCTCTTCTATACTACAATCCTCTCTTTCAAAATAAACTATTGTACTGTTGCCGCCGGCTTTCATCCCATCCATTTTCACCAATGCACCTGAAGCCGTATTTTTAGATTCCATATTCATTGGGAAAGCCAGCATTTGCATCTCAGTTGATGCTGGAAAAGGTAAATCTTGCATTTCAAGGTCAAATACTTGCTCGTAAAATTTTTTAGCTCTCTGCAAATTGTCTACATAAATTTCGAACCAACAAACTGGGTTAACATTTTTCATTTTTTTATGATTTAGGTTTATATTTTTTGTTCAGCAAGTTGTTTCACCAAAGTCAGGCTTTTAGGGAAAGCATCTGCAAAATATTCTTCCATGTTTGAAGCCACATCAACAATAACCTGTAATTCTGTGCTGGAATCGGTTTCTTTTTTTAGATGATAAATCTCTCTTGCACCTTGCCAAGCAAAATCGGTTTCGATACCATCTTTTATTTGCTTTTGGTGAACGAAAACGATTTGCTCATTTTTAACCAATTTCTGAATATACGAGGTCATCCCTTCTCGTTCTTCCTTCAAAAATTTGATCGTGTTACCTTGTTTTAGCTCGCCGGTGTAATAATTACCTTCACAAAATACGCTCGTCCATTTTCCATAAGTTCTAGGATTCCAAAGTGTATCCCATACTCCTTCCCGATCCGAATCGATAAAAATTGAAAACGACAGCGTTTTTAGGTTTTTCATTTCTGGCTTATTTGGTTTATCAAAAATAGAAACACACCAGTTAAAAAAACTTAACTTATGTCAAGAAATATCAACTAGAAACCAATTCTTTACGGATGCGACTGAGCGAAGTATCTGCAATTCCTAAATACGATGCGATTTGCTTTAAAGGTGCTTGTTGGATAATTGGTGGGCGTTGCTCCATAAGTTGTAAGTATCTAAAAGAAGCCGATTGCGTAATCATTTCTATCGAACGCTGTTGAATTTGAAAAAGCTGAGCAGACATCCACTCACGGCCCCACTCTCTTACAGATTCCATACTGTGGTATAAATACTGAAAATCATTGAACTCAATTTTCCAAACGATGGCATCTGTAACTGCTTGGATATTCTGCACCGATGGAATACGCTGAAACAAAGACGACACCTCGTTCACGATCTCGTTTTCACAAATAAACTGCGTGGTAATCTCATTACCGTTAAAGTCGTTTACATAAAAACGGATTAAGCCTGATTCTACCAGATAGTATGCATTTGCAATTTTCCCTTCCTTCAAAAGGAAATCATTTTTTTTTAAAATAACCTTTTGATGTAGCGAAACAGTTTTTTGCAGGTCGAGCGAAGTAAACATTGGATGACTATAAACAGTCTGAAATAGTGTAGGTTCCATAGGTGTTATTTAAAATAAAAGTACAAATTGTCGGTTTAAAACAAAAAATCAGACGGCTTTAATTTCGATAATGTATCTGCTTTTCAAACATTTTGTGTTGAGCACAAAAATTATTTTTTTACTCTACAAACACTATCTGATAATTTGTAGTTTACACCCTTGAAAACAACAGCGAAATTTAACTTTGAGCAGAATGACTTTAAGACACAAGGTTAACTACAAACCTTATTTATTTTAACGCCAACAATCCCACAAAATCATCAATAAACTTCTTCAGTTTTTTAAGAGTTAATTCGTCCTGCAAATCACCATCAGCATCAAACTTCCCTTTTATTCCTTGAATCAACAAGGAGGTTTCATTACTCAGCGTTGCCATTGCTGTCTGCATAATTAATTGTAATTCTTCATGCGCTTTAATTCCGCTTGCAGAAGCAGTAATAATTCCAACTGGCTTATTTGAGAACACGGTTGTAGAAATGCACCATTCAATAGCATTTTTTAATCCGCTTGGGATACTGAAAACATATTCAGGCGAACATATAATTACTCCATCCGCTTTTTCTACTGCTAACCTAAAATCTTTGATTAACTGAGGAGGATTGTCCACAGAAAGATCAGGATCAAAACTGGGTAGTAATTTTAGACTATTAAAAACTGTTATGCTTAGTTTTCCTTCTGCCAACGTTTTTATTTTTTCTACGAGTTTAAGATTTGCAGACGCTGAGCTTGCGCTACCAACAATTGCTAATACGTTTTTCATCATTATAAATTATGCTATTATTTCAATTTTCAACCTTGTTCATTAATTACTTTCTCACACATACGCTCCATTTATTTTTAGCTATTTTCCATTGTTACGGGTTTTTATTTCCGTTTCAATATTGTTGTTATAACTAACATTAGTCAAAAAAATCAATGTTGTTTATCGTCAAAAACAAACCTTCTATCTCCTTAATCTACTATTAACCACGTTTTTATATATTTCTGCTGTATATTAGATTCCAATTACAAAAAACCTAATAAAGTGCCTGCATTAACTAAGGAAACGTTGCCGATATGAATATTAAGAAAGCTTTTCTTTTCCTCTCTTTTTATCTCAGTATTAATTATACGGTAGCTGCCAATTCTATAATTGATCAACTACAAGCCAATCATATTCCTTTCAGCAAAGAACTCGAGATAGCAAAAGTGCATTTAAAAAATAATATGCCTGATTCGGCCATGGTCCGACTAGCTTCCGCCAAGAGGATGTTATCTTCTGAAACAGTGCGAACCAAAAAACCAGAATATCGCCAATACCTAAAAGTTTATTTTGATGCACTCATAAAACAAAACAAATATAAGTTGGCTTTGCAAGTGGCGCAACAAATATTGGTGTTAAGCAACCAGTTTAACGATAAGCAAGAAATAGCAGAATCTTACTATTCGGTGGCATTAGCTCAAAGTAGACTTGGACAACAAAAACAAGCCACCGAGAATGTTACCACTGCACTTAAAGTTTCTGAAAACTTAACAAACTACAGTGAACAGGGGAAATATTATATTTTTTTATCTAAGATATTTTTTGAATTAAGAGACGGTAAAAAAGCACTTTATTATTCAACCAAAGGATATGATTTACTTAGAAAAAGCGGTAATAAAAACCTCGTGAAAAGTAAAATAACCTTGCCTGCTAGCGAGATGCTAAGTGGGAAGGACGACCTTGCATTAAAACACTTAAAACAGGCAGAACTAAGCATCGACAAAAAAAAAGAACCTTTCCAAACGGCGCAGATCTATTTGTTTTTGAGCCATGTTTATTATAAAAAGAAGCAGTTTAACAATTCTTTAATCGAATTAAAAAAAATACCAGCCTATTACCCCTTTACAGAAAAAACATACCCCGACTTGAGGTTGCATGTTGAAATGGCAATGGCGCAAACGCTGTGTGGTTTAAATAACTTCGAAAGTGCAGCATATTATTTCGAAAGAAACATTGCCAAAGCGTTTGAGAAAATGGATTCGAGCGACATTAAGGAATGCCTGCAATTGGGATCTAAAATACAAGAGGGAATAGGCAACAATACCAAAGCATTATTTTACCTTAAGAAATACACCAGTTATAGCGACTCCCTCAACAATTTATCTATTGAGAAAGCCATACACGAAACTGATGTTAAATACCAATCATCTGTTAAAGAAAAAGCAATCTCAGATCAAAAATTATTACTCGCTAATAAAGACAATGAACTTTACAAAAAAAACCGTTATATCCTGATCAGCTTCTCTGCTATTATACTCCTTGTTCTAATTACTTTTATCGGTTTCTTGGTATATCGAAATAGAAATCAGTCTATAAAATTGAGTCTGCTTAAAGCGCAGATTCACCCCCATTTTCTGTTCAACACGCTTAATAACCTTTACGCTTTAAGCATCACCAAATCAAATGATGCGCCAGCGGTAGTAATGGGTCTTGCTAATATTTTAAGATATGTGCTTTACGAGTGCAACACCGCTACCACCAATCTAAAAAAAGAAATGGATATCATTTCTGAATATATTTTGCTCGAAAAAATAAGATATGGTCAACGTTTAGAAGTAAATGTGCACAACCAAAACGATTTAAATAGCTATCAAATTGTTCCATTATTGCTACTTCCATTGGTGGAAAATGCCTATAAACACGGCGCCAGTAAGCTAAAACAGGATTCTTGGATAAATATAGAAACTAGGATAAAGGAAGGACATTTCATTTTTAAGATTTCGAACAACAAACCAACTATTCAAAATGAAAGCGGTACAAAACCCGAACACGGTAACATTGGTTTAAAAAACATTAAAACAAGATTAGATATTCTATATCCCAAAAAACACAGATTAAAAATAACCGACGCGGAGGATATCTTTATTGTATTGCTAGAGGTTCCTGTTTCTACATCCGCGTAATTATCCTGATTGTTTTGGGTACATTATCCATAAATCTATTTCCCTGTTTCGCATTACTTTGAAGCATTTGATTACTAAAAGCCATTAATCTCGATTACGCAAGATTATGTTATCATAAAAAACCCTTACAAAAAATTGATTGATCAATTTTTTGTAAGGGTTTAATAATTTAAATATTAGTATTACCTACTTCTTAACTGCTTTTCCCGAGCCAGAGATTTCTGTGGTTAAAACAGGATTTCCGTAATAATACACATTCCCGCTACCAGCTATTTTTACGTCAAGTTTATCTGTTACGGTGGTCGTAATACTTCCGGAGCCTCGTGTTTCTGCATTAGCGTTTTTGGCGATTATTTTTTGTAAATCGCAATTACCTGAACCGTAAATTTCTGCTTCAAGATTATTGACCTTTAAAATCCCGTCGAACTTAATATCTCCAGAACCGCTTATGTTGGCCAAAAAGATTTCTTGCGAACCAAAATTGCCCGAGAGTTCAACAGTTGCGCTTCCATAAGTACTTACTCTATTAATTTTAGGCATGTTGATATAAACTTCAATATCGTCAGACTGTACATTAACATCCTTGCTATACTTTAATATGAGTTCTCTATTTTCAACCTTGGTTATAAATTTTGAAACCAAATTTTCTGAGCCCTTTACTTCTATTTTAAAAGTACTGCCAGGCAATATATACACTTTTGAAGCTCCAGAAACACCTACTTTATCAAATTCGCCAGTGGTTCTTGTCACAGTTATCTGTTTGCCACTTGGCGAAATTTTCTCTTTACTACACGCTAAAACAAGTAATAGTAATACCCCTATCGGAAATAATTTTGTGCTGATTAATGTTTTCATATCTATTTTAAATTTATTCCGCAAAAAAAACAAATTCTATTCAAACAAATAGCTAACGTAGACAGAAAGCAAGTTTAACACCTCCATCGGCAGTAACAAGTTGTCGGTTTGTATTTTACATGAAAATTTTTGGATGAAAGAGTATAGCGTATCAATTGCGTTAGTTTCTTATTGAACAACTTTACAGCTATTGTTAGTGTTCTTTAACTGATTTTCTATAGCGTTGCCGTCAATTAATGCCCAATGTTCTTTTATTTTCCCTTCTTCCATTCTATAAAAACGAAAACCGTTTATAGAAAACTCTAAATGGGTAGGTTTTATATCCCGCCAAACACCTATATGCTTTAGCTTCATCGTTATTTTGAGCATCACTTTATCATCTTCACAAACCATATCGCCAATTATCGTTTCGTGTTCAAACGATTTACCAGTCGCTGTAATCCAAAATAAGGTACCTTCTTTATTAGGGGATAGCGTAGGTAATAAGGAATGATCAACATAATCTGCACTTAAGTAATTTTCAATGTCCGTTAACCGATTTTTATTCCAGATTACATCAATAAACTCCCGCACTATTGATTTATTGGTTTCGATATTGCTTTTTGTGCTCATTTATAAAATTTATGATGCGTTAGTGAATCCCAACACAGCACAAAGATTATTGCTTTAAAAATCTGATACCTGAGACAAAAGTCACAAAATAAAAAGCTAGTTCTTTTTTCTAATCCTAGTTAAGGTTTCACGGCTTAACCCTAAATAAGAAGCTAATTGCGTTAAACTGATGCGTTGTAAATACTGAGGATGGTGTTTGGCAATGTAATGATAGCGTTCTGTAGCCGAGTAGAGCTTAAATAGATTGCTATGCTCTTCCTGCGCCATTAATATCTGCTCTAAAACTTCTCTCCCAAAAAAGGTAATTTCTGGCGAATATTCGTACAAATCAATCAGCTGGGTTTTGTCAAATTGATAAATTAAAGCATCTTCGCCTGCTTGTATCACAATATCAGAACCTAACTGAGAACGTAGACTCTTTAGGTTGGTGGCAAACTCCCCTTCAAAACTAAAGTTTAGGTTTATAATTACGCCGTCTTTATTATAAGATGATTTTAAATATCCTTTTTCAACAAATAAAATATTCTTACAAATTTGCCCTTCTTTTAAAACGACAGCTCCCTTAGCGTATTTTTTTTGTTGTGCAATTCCTAATACTTTTTCAATACTTTTATTAGAAATATTGTGGTGATGTTTTAGTTGCTTGTACAACAAAGTATCAGAAGAACAAGTCATTAGCTCGATGAATATTTAGAAATGACACAACATATTTTTAGGTTAAAATACTAATTTAGATTATTTCATCATATAAAAACAATTAACTAGGCAATGATTGATAGCTTACGCTCCCTTTCTGAGAAAACGATTACGGTAAACAGAAACCAATATTTAAAAGTAGCTGGAAGTATTGATACCAATATCTATTTTATTGAAAGCGGTAGCCTACGTATCTTTGTTTTGAATGATGATGATGAACAAGTAATCAGGTTTGGCTATAAAGAAAACCTGATTGTCGCATTAGATTCATTTTTAAGCAACCGGCCATCGGGTTTATTTATACAGGCCATTAAAAAAACAGTAGTTAGGGTTATTAATAAAGTACAATTTAACGCTTTGTTAAAAGATGAAACGGTAAAAGAATTATGGATTAAAACACTAGAAAACCTAATTATACAACAACACGAAAGGGAGATTGATTTATTAACGAGTTCTCCAAAAAAACGTTATGAAAGCGTTATGAAACGAAGCCCTAAGTTGTTTCAAGAAATCCCCGAAAAGCATATCGCAAACTACTTGCGCATGAGTGCAGAAACTTTATCGCGGTTAAAAAAATCATGATTCAAATCAAGATTTAGAAAATGTTAATCTTCCATTTTTGTAAAAAAAATTATGGAATCAGAAAAATTAATTCAAACGCTTATAGAGCAAACTAGGCAAAACATGAATGCCGTTGAAAACCTCAAAGAACTCGATACGGGCTATTTAAACTCCCGCTTATCAGAAAATTCATGGAGTATTTTAGAATGTATTGAACACCTTAATCTGTATGGCGATTTTTATTTGCCAGCCTTAGAAAAAAACATCCAAAAATCAACCACTATCCCGAGTTCTGATTTTAATACTGGCTTTTTAGGAAACTACTTTGCAAATAGCATGTTGCCAAAACCGGGATCTAAAATGAAAACATTTAAAGATAAGGATCCAATTTATACAGATTTAAACCGAGCAGTAATTGATAACTTTATCAACCAACAAATCAAACTTTTAAAACTGATAGAATTATCCCGTTCAAAAAACTTGAATAGCATTAGAATTCCAATATCAATTACAACACTTATAAAGTTAAAATTGGGTGATACTTTTCGCTTTTTGATCAATCATAACATTCGGCACATTCACCAAATTGAAACCATTAAAAGCCACTTACCCCAAGTTCTAACGCATCAAATCTAAACAAAAAGCCAGTGTAAAAACCGATTTCCCTCTCTACCTTGGGTTTTAAACTGGCTTCTTCCATAACATCAAAAAAAGCCCACAGATAATCAAATCTACAGGCCTCACCGCTCCTATTTTAAAATTAATTTCTTGTAGCCTTAAGCTCTAAATTTACGCCTACATTCTTTAGAATTCGGTCCGCATCCGGATAAGAATTATCTACATGATAATTCATTCCCCACACGGTTCTGTCAAACTCAAAATCGGCTTTTATCTTCAGATTATCTCCATCGAGCGTAATAACCGCCGGAAATTGTACCGGATGTGTGTGCCCCAATAAGGTCATTTCTGCTTCAACCATAAACTTATCGTCAGAAATCTGACGATTAACATGCTTTGCAGAAATAACTGCAATTTTTACATTGGGATGCATGATTGCATAAAAGAAATCAGCTGTTTTTAAATGCTGTTCCAAAACGGGTTTAAGATCTGGAGGTAGATTAGTAACATCAATTGAAGATATTGGAACATCAAACTCGCCACGTTTTAAATTCCCTAAAACATTGGTTTTAAAAATTTCAGCATCAATTCTTCCGTAAACTTTAATATTTCCCTCGTTTACACGCCCGTCGCCGGCTTTTCCTATCCATTTGATTTTAGAATTTTCGGCTAGCGTAAAATTAGTTAGGTTTGGTAATGGCTTTTCTTTATCGTGTTTGCATGCACTGAAAGCCATAACGCTGATAAAAGCGAAAGTTAAAATTTTCTTTTTCATTGTTTTATAAAATTATTTTGCAAAAGGAGGTCTTTAGGCTTTTTATAACAAAATTTATCGACCAAAACACAATAATTAGCTCTGTAATGCACTTTATCGATTCTATATTTCATTTTCTCAGGCTCAAAAATTAGCAGGAAAATGCAATTGGAGTTAATCTTTAAAAATTGTACATCGGCTATAGCAACAATAAATATTATTCGTTCGTACGCTCAATATTGTCGTTTGTCGACAGCATTTCCTATTTATTGTTTTTTATCCCACTTTTGAAGAAAATAAAATCTTTAAAAATGAAAATTTTAAAATCGATAGGAATTATTTTATCAGTAATTGTGTTGTTAGCACTTGCAGGTGGCATTTATGTAAACTCCACTTTACCCAATACCGGAAATGCTGAAGTTATTAAAGTAGAAGCAACAGCACAACGTATAGAAAGAGGCGAATATTTAGCAAACCATGTGGCCGCTTGTATGGATTGCCATAGCAAAAGAGACTGGAACTTATACGCAGGCCCAATGGTTAGCGGAACTTTAGGAAGTGGTGGCGAATTGTTTGACGAAAACCTGGGTTTTCCGGGAAAAATCTATGCGCCAAACATTACTCCGCATACATTAGCTGGTTGGACAGATGGCGAAATCATCAAAGCAATTACCACTGGAAAAAGTAAGGATGGTAGCGCACTTTTCCCGCTGATGGCATATCCCAGATTTGGAAAAATGGACAAGGAAGACGTATTAAGTATAGTTGCTTACCTAAGATCTATTGCACCTATTACGAATGTTATTCCCAAAACTGAGCTCGACTTTCCGGTGAATCTGATTAATAAAACTTTGCCTAGGAAGGCACAATTTAAAAAGATTCCAGCCGAAAAAGACAGCGTAAGTTACGGGGCATATTTAGTAAATGTTGCCGGTTGCGTAGATTGCCACAGCAAGACAGATAAAGGGCAGGTTATTGCAGGTACCGAGTTTGGTGGTGGTATGGAATTTAAGTTCCCAGACGGTACTTTAACATCGCCCAACATCACCATGCATAAAACAAATGGCATAGGAAATTGGAGTAAAGAGGCTTTTGTACAGCGTTTTAAAATGTATAGCGATACTACTTACCAGCCCGAAGTTGTTGGATTGAGTGTAAATAATACGCCAATGCCTTGGAGTATGTATACCGGGATGAAAAACAAAGATTTGGAGGCGATATACGCTTACCTTAAAAACTTAAATCCAAAAGACAATAAGGTTGACAAACGTGTTTATAATTAATTGTACCGGGTTATCTCGATAAAATATTTTTAAAATTGAGCAGAAAACTAATTTTATACATCGCAACAAGTTTAGATGGTTATATAGCGAAAACAAATGACGACTTAAGTTTTCTTTCCTTAGTTGAACAAGAAGGACAAGATTATGGTTATGCCGATTTTGTTAAAACTGTAGACACCGTGATTGTTGGCCGTAAAACTTATGATAAAGTATTATCCATGGGCTATGATTTCCCCCACGTTGATAAGGACTGCTATATCCTCACAAGAACTCCTAAATCTACCAATGGTTCTTTAAAGTTTTATACAGGCAATATTAAAACGTTAGTTACACTGCTTAAGTTAAAAGACGGAAAAACTATTTTTTGCGATGGTGGAGCAGAGACCGCAACCGAACTGATAAAAAACGATTTGATTGATGAGTATATCATCTCCGTTATTCCGATTTTGTTGGGCGACGGAATTAGGCTTTTTAAGGACGGCAGGCCCGAGCAACAGCTTGAACTGCTTTCAACAAAACAATTTGAAAAAGGACTTACACAACTACATTACAAGCGTTTGAAAAAATAGATCAATCGCTAACTATCATTGATAAAAATCCAAAATGCTAACAAGATGATGATCAGACAAGGTAGGTGTAACGATGTAACACAACTAAAAACCTTGGTTATAAACACCATTGAAAACACTTGCAAATCGGATTACAACAGTATACAGATTGAGGCTTGGATTTCGGCGATTGACGATGACCAACGGTGGCAAGACATCCTCAACAATCAGATGGCATTCATCGCACAGGATGGAGAAATAATCACCGGGTTTTGCACCTTAGCCGAGGGTAATTATATCGATCTTTTTTATATTCATCACCACTATCAACGGAAGGGAATTGCCAAGTTGCTTTACGCTGAGCTTGAGAAAGAAGCGAAACGGCAATTACAAAAGGAATTAACAGCCAACGTTAGTAAAACAGCAAAAAGTTTTTTTGAAAACGTGGGATTTTTAGCTGTAAAAGAACAATCTGTAAAAGTAAAAGGTGTGGCCTTAACAAATTTCAAAATGGTAAAAAAGATTGAGTGAATAAGTTGCAGTCTAAACTTCAAAAAAGTCCATCTGTCGACAAAATACGATCATTCAACCTCACTAATTTCAACCCTTTTTAACAAGCCCTAAACTTGTTGAAAAAACAGAATGAAAATGAAATTAACAAAAGTATTTTTTGGACTAGTATGCACAACAACGCTATTGTCTTCTTGCTACTCTTACACAGCTGTAGTTGGAAAAGGTCCTCAAACCAATGAAAAAGTTGTAAAATGGAATCACTACGTAGTGTACGGGTTAGCACCAGTTGCAGTAAGTGATGCAAAAACTTTAGTGGGCGATGCAAAAGATTATTCGCTAAACATTCAGCATAGCTTTGTAAATGGATTAATAGGAGCTATAACCTTCGGTATTTATACACCAACAACCGTTACCGTAACAAAATAAAATTTATTCCGTCTGGTCACTCTCGGTTTTAGTTTCAGTGTTCGGCCAGGCGGATAAATTTTTATTAGATATGAAAGTTTTCTTTAAAATTATTCTTTTCCTGGTTCTCGTCATAAGTGCAAGAGAGGTTATCAATGTATTGAGATATAATGAAACACTAAATAGCTACGGAATTGGTTACGTTTTAGGGAATAGCATTATTAGCCTCGTATCAATTTTCACTATCATTTTAATCTCATTTAAAAAACCGAAATTGCCTAAAAAATTTATCTTAAATACTGAAGTCAGCAAATAACATCGGTGTTTTAAACAAAACCTTTAAGAAATGATAGAGAACCTGCCAATCTATATCTCCATCACATTTGCATTAACGACAGCAATGGCTTTTGTATTCATTATGCTATCGATCAAAAACTCTGGCTCAAGGAAGAATATTGCGATAGCGATGAGCCTATGGCTGGCTGTTCATGCTTTACTCACCATAAAAGGAGTTTACAATGCAGAAACGGATTTGTTTCCACCAAAAATAATGATTTTCGGAATCTTCCCTCCAATCGTCACCATTATCATATTATTCTTATCCGCTCAAGGACGAGACTTTATTGATAGTTTATCGATAAAAACGCTAACGTATTTACACCTTATTAGGCTACCGGTTGAGATAGTATTATTCTGGCTTTTTTTGAACAAAGCTGTCCCAGAATTAATGACTTTTGAAGGGCGTAATTTTGATATTATTGCAGGAATAACCGCACCTTTTATCGCATATTTTGGGTTAACAAAAAAAATGCTTCACCGAAATGTGATTTTGATCTGGAACTTCGTGTGCCTAGGTCTACTAACAAACATTATTTTTATCGCTCTTTTATCTACACCTTCACCAATCCAGCGATTCGCATTTGAACAACCGAATATCGCGATCTCAAATTTCCCGTTTAGCTGGCTTCCAACATTTGTGGTGCCAATTGTCCTGTTTGCACACTTAGCTTCTATTAGAGCTTTATTAAAGCAAAAAACACTTATTTAAATTGATGCTAGCCTAGCTGAGTACTCTTAATTGTCTCTGGCTTTCTAGTTTGTAGTTTCTACCGATAGGCAATTCTTTACCTAAAACCTCAATACTGTAAGAGTTATAGCTTTCTATTTTATCTATCGAAACCATAAAAGAACGGTGGATCCGCAAAAATTTATCATCGGGCAACAGTTCCTGCAACACACTTATTTTCTGTTTACTGACTAAAATCTTGTCTTTTAACGCCACTTTAATATAATCTTTAGCGCTTTCAACCCAGTAAATCTCGTCAACTTTAACCTTCACCATTTTTCTATCTACGCGTAAATACAGAACGGTTTCATTAGGTAACTGTAAAGGTTCATTTGCAATGCTAATTTTAGAAGTTGCTTTCAGTTTAAATAACTCAAACACTTTTTCTATCGCTTTCAAAAACCGGTCGAACGGAATGGGCTTTAACAGATAATCTACAACGTTTAAATCAAAAGCTTCAAGAGCATAATCTTGATAAGCGGTAGTAAAAATCACTTTAGGCGGGTTTTTCATACTTCTCAAAAAATCTATCCCAGATAAGCCTGGCATATTAATATCTAAAAAAATTAAGTCGACCTGGTTTTTTTGTAAAAAACTAAAAGCTTGAATAGCATTATTGCATTTTGCTACTACCTCAATCTCAGAGAAGTTTTCAACGTAATTTGCAATTACTTCGATAGCGTAAGGCTCATCGTCGACGATTAAAGTTTTTATTTTCATTGATTAAAATTATAATTTTCTATTGGTTAGTTGTGCATCTGCTATACTTATTGTTGCTCAAAAAAACGTCTTCCACTTCCAAAGTTTTTAGCTGATGGCTTAAGGTTAGATGCTTTGACGTTTAGATTGTTACAGTGGTAAAGGCAATACGTAATTGAGGAGAAAACCGTAACAACCTTGCTGAAAAAAGAATCGAACTTTGAACCTTTTTGAATGAGAAACAATCGATACTAGACTAGTTATAAAATACGCAGGTATCATCGGTAAAACAGAATTTTATATAAATATTTTAGAGTCGAATCTATTGTAAAGAATAATCGCAAAAACAAAAACGGCATCTGTTTTTAACCGATGCCGTTTGCAAATACGAAAAGACAGTTTGCTTTATTTACTAATTTTAAAGAGTGTTAATTCACTCAAACCGCCGTCAGAACCCTCTGTTATGGTTAGCACATCACCGATCCCAGGTGCAGTCCACACTGCGATTTTATCTGTGGTGATAGTTGTATTGGTTAAGTTCCCGTTTAAATAATTCTCGATTTTACTGTCAATATTGTAAATCCATACAGTACACTTAAATTTCCCTGCTGGTGTTTCTATGGTCTCTTTCCTGGTTGCTTTTCCATCGTGACGGGTAATTGTTTGCTTAGTTTCAATAATTGCATTGTTATCAGTTCCAACAGATGCCTTGAAATAAAACTGTGTGGGACCACCCGTAAATTTTAAATCGCTACCAACTATTGGTGTGTTACTAATAGACAGGTTATATGGCACACCAGTTACTTTGTTTTCTAGCACCTGACCTCCTCCTTCCTCAACGGAGGTTGTAAGCAGCTTTACAAACTTATCCCATTCTGAGAACTGATAAAAGGTTGAAATGGTAAACCCACCAAGGTCATAAATTTTATTTTTAAAATGTAAATCCTCACCCTCATAGGTAAACGTACTCTGTAGCTCGTAAACTTTAGTACCCAGAGAATCTTTACTCCCAGTAACAGTTTTTACAAGTGTGGCGTTTTCTAGCTCATCACCGGTAAACTTATAAGTGTAAGTGTAGCCTTTTTGTGGGATAAAATTTTTGAAACCACTTGCGGTATCTTTCTTAACTGGGTCTTTTTTACATGAGGTCACAAAAAGGGCAAACAAGCAAATCATCACTAACTTCCCTAGAAAGCCAATATGCCTAAATTTTTTAAGAATCATAAATAGTTTTTTTTAAAATATTGATGCAAATGTGAAAGTTTGATTATTCGCTATACAACAAAGTAGATAGAACACCGGCTTACGCTTGCAGACTCAATAATTTAAAAATAAACACCACTTGATTGCTGAATTATGCTTTTCGTCGTTAAGGGAACTTAAGCTGATGCTTTGTTAGGTTATAAATAGGTAATGATTTGGAGATTAGATTGCAAATTCAAGCAAAAAATTACAGTTGAGATGGATTAAAAAGGATTATTATAGACTGTTAAAAAACAGAAAACCCTCTAAATTATGATATTTAGAGGGTTTTGTACTCATTTAGACTGTGTTTCAGTCGGGATGGCAGGACGGTTAAATCCTTCCGCAAATATTTATATATCAATAAGTTGATTGAGCGTTACGATAGCTACTCACTGTTTTACTCACATTAAGTTTAATAGCTATTGGTTCAAATTTAACCATTCTATTTTTATAATGCAACTCCTATTCCTCGGAAGAGTTCGCTAGAGCATCTTCAAAATCCTCTTTTATGAAGGCCCATTCTTTTCCTCGTAAACAAATTGGAGTCAAATCATCCTCTGCTTCTCCGAAATTCGTGAAATTTTCTCTTATTAGCTTTTCATCATGAGTCCATTCAAATCTTTGCTTATGAAGATCGAGCATTTGACTGATATTATAACGAGGTAACATTTCATGTAAATCCCAAAAATCTTTCTTCCTCCCTCCTCTCTGAATAATATCCACTTTCATGGCTATAATCTCTTCTAAACTTGCCATTCTAACACCTTCTTCTTCAACAGGATTTTGAAAAAAGGGATCCATCGAATAGTATAAATCCAGTTTCACAACTTCATCCCTAGATTTTCCAACAAGATATGATTTACCAAGTCCAGGATTTCCTCCGAAATCTCCCTTCACATAAGCGAAACTTCTCTGAAGGAATTTGTCAATCTCTTCGAAGTTTATAGACCCATATTTAGCATCTGTAAAAAGATCAATATCTACAGACATTCTATGACCCAGATACAAACTCATCGCCGTACCTCCGACCAATCTAAACTCGCTTAATTCCTCCGCCTGCATTAAGGCTAGCAAAGTTTCTTTTAAAAGTATTTCAACCGTATTCCAGTAAAGCATGTTAACTAGTTTTAACGTGATCAAGAATTTTTAAAGAAATTTTCTGATCATTATCTCCGGTAACTTCTTTCACTTTTTCTATACCGTAAAATCGAATAATCTCGCTTTTTTCTCCTTCGTTCCCTCGTTCAAATACTCTTTTTATAACGGATTTAAATTGCTTACTCCAATTTATTTTCTCTATATCAGTATCCCAAAAAAGAGCGTTTCTAAGCAGAGAAAGATTTGGTCGATTTTCTAGTTTCAATTTTTCTTTCCCTATCTCATAATAAGCCTGCAAAACAAGCATAGTTCCTTCTTCGAACTCCAATGCTTTATCTATTTTTAGAGATAAAGCTGGCGTAATACCGCGTCTCCCTTTCGTGATTTCATTTAAGGTCTGTGGGTATTCTTTTAGAGAGATTGCAAAAGGCGCTTTTTTAAGTTTTCTTTTCTTCAACTCTCTTTCCAATACTATTCCAGGGTGTATACCTTTATATTTATCCATTACGATTTGCATATTCAAATATAAACAAATTTGTTTACATTATAAGTGTAATATTTATCTCGTTAATCTTTGAATAAGTACTTTAAATAACCCAAAGATTACTACAAAAACAAGTTCAAAATCCTTTTCCAAGGTGTGAATCATGTAACATATTCAACTAGTTATGTAATTCTTATCATAAGCAGAATCCCACCTTTATAATGTTACGCAGAGCCTGTTGCATTTTCATAAGTAGATGAAAAACATATCACAAAACATCTAATATCTTTTGACACTTGGTAACGGTCGGCACAAAAGAGCAATTTCAATAAAAAAATCTCATGGTTAATAAAAATCCTATTACAACTTTATTTTTGGATATCGGAGGTGTTTTGCTTTCCGACGGATGGGATCATTACGCCCGGCAAGATGCGGCTAAAGAATTCAAGCTTAATTACGATGAAATGGAGGAACGCCATCGCCTCAATTTTGAAACCTACGAACTTGGTCAAATGACATTGGCAACATATTTAGAACGTGTGGTCTTTTACCAAAAAAGAGATTTTTCACTGGATGACTTTAAAACGTTCATGTTTCAACAATCCCTTCCTCATCCTGAAATGATTTCACTCTTCATCCATTTAAAGAAAAAATACGGTTTAAAAGTCGGGGTCATTAGTAATGAAGCCAGAGAACTCAACGAATATCGAATAAAGAATTTTAAACTGAATGAGTTCGTCGACTTTTTTGTTTCTTCTTCTTTTGTGAATCTGCGAAAGCCAGATGTAGCTATTTTTAGTCTGGCAATAGATATCGCTCAAATAAACCCAAGTGAGAGCATTTACATAGATAACCAGCCCCTATTTGTGGAGATTGGAAGAGGTTTTGGAATGAAGGGCATCTCTCATATTGATTATAAATCTACAGTCGAAAAATTAAAAGAATTCGGCTTAAATCTAACCCAAACTACCCATGGATAATTTGCCACGAAACTGTTTGCTAACCATAAATGGAGGTTCATCGAGCATAAAATACGCCCTTTACGAAATAAAAGAACCTCTTAATCAATTGCTTTCTGGCGAAATGGAAGGCATTTGGAGTGGGCAAGCTCAACTTCATTTCACACACGCTAATGGAGTTAAAAATCATCATATCGATATCCCCGTAACCAACCACACCGAAGCTGCAGAATGGCTGTTTAATTGGCTCCAAAAAGAAACCGAGTATATCAAAGTAACGGCGATAGGTCACCGAATAGTGCAGGGTATGAAGCACACGGCTCCTGAAAAAATTACCGATGAATTTTTAGCGCAATTGAAAGCAATCAGTGCTTTTGACCCAGAACATTTACCTGCGGAAATTGAATTGATTGAAGTGTTTAGAAAGCGTTATCCGGATGTAGATCAGGTTGCTTGTTTTGACACGTATTTCCATACTTCCATGCCGGCAATTGCCAAGCTAGTTCCTATCCCCAGAAAATATCGTAACAAAGGCATCAAAAGATATGGTTTTCACGGACTTTCCTACGCATATCTGTTGCAAGAATTTGAACGAATCGCAGGTACCGAAAAATCGAAAGGAAAAATAATCGTGGCTCACTTGGGTAGTGGTGCAAGTATGGTCGCTATTAAAAATGGAAAAAGTATAGATACCAGTATGGGTTTTACGCCTGCATCGGGTTTAACTATGAGCACTCGGACAGGAGATCTTGATCCAGGCGTTGCATGGTATTTACAGCAATTCGAAAAGTTGAGTCCTGCCCAATTTAACCACATGGTCAACCATGAATCTGGGTTACTCGCTATTTCAGGGACTACCGCTGATATGCAACAGCTACTTAAAATTCAGCAACAAGATTCAAGAGCAACTGAGGCTGTTGATTTTTTTTGCTACCAATGCATCAAATGGATAGGTGCTTTTACCGCAGTGTTAGGTGGCTTGGATACCTTGATATTTTCAGGAGGAATTGGCGAGCATTCGCCAGAAGTGAGAAGTAAAATTTGTGATGGTTTGGAGTTTCTGGGAATTGAACTAGATGAAGTGCATAATATGAATAACACCACCATCATATCTACAGAAAAAAGTAGAACACCGGTGTATATGATGCACACTAATGAGGAATTAATGATAGCACAACTGGTTTGTGATACTTTGAAATATAATATTAAACAATAAATACCCATGGAAGTAGAAATAATTGATCAAGAGCTTGAAGCACTAACGCCCGATTTATTACAAAAAATGAATGCCTATTGGCGAGCAGCTAATTATCTTTCCGTAGGGCAAATCTATTTATATGACAACCCTCTTTTAAAAGAACCTTTAAAACTTGCTCATGTAAAACCACTTGTTGTAGGTCATTGGGGTACAACTCCCGGACAAAATTTTATCTACGTTCATTTAAATCGTGTAATCAAAAAATACGATTTAGATATGTTTTATGTCGCAGGCCCAGGTCACGGCGGACCTGCAATTGTGGGGAATGTTTATTTGGAAGGCACATGGACAGAAATTTATCCTGAGTTTACACAAGACGAAGCTGGCTTAAAACATTTATTTACTAAATTTTCGTTCCCTGGCGGGATTTCAAGTCACGTTGCGCCAACTACGCCTGGCTCGATACATGAAGGTGGCGAGTTAGGTTATTCGTTAAGTCATGCCTTTGGGGCAGCCTTTGATAATCCAGAATTAATTATAGCCTGTGTTATTGGAGACGGCGAAGCCGAAACTGGCCCATTGGCAACTGCGTGGCATTCTAACAAATTTTTAAACCCCATTACGGATGGCGCAGTACTACCAATTTTGCACCTAAACGGATATAAAATAAGCAATCCTACACTGCTTGCTAGAATAGACCATGAGGAATTAGAAAAGTTTTTAGAAGGCTGTGGCTGGACACCCTACTTTGTGGAAGGCGATGACCCCGAAAAAATGCACCAACTAATGGCTAGCGTGTTAGACGAAGCTGTCGAAAACATCAAATCGCATCAGGAATATGCCAGAACACATAACGACAATACCCGCCCGCGTTGGCCTATGATTGTAGTAAAATCGCCAAAAGGATGGACTGGTCCAAAAGAAGTGGATGGTTTGCCCAATGAAGGGACTTTCCGTTCTCACCAAGTTCCTATTTTAGTTGATCCAAAACATCCAGATCATCTGAAACAATTGGAAAGCTGGATGAGAAGTTACAAACCAGAAGAATTATTTGATGAAAACGGAACGTTAATTCCAGAATTGCAAGAGCTCGCACCAAAAGGCGACAAGCGCATGGGTGCCAATCCACATACCAATGGTGGTGTTTTATTACAAAACCTTTGTATGCCCGATTTTAGAATTCATGCGGTAGATATTCCTTCACCAGGAGAAGTAGTGCTGGGCGATACACCAATTTTAGGGAAGTTTTTAAGAGATATTGTTAAGCTTAACAGAAATAATTTTCGTGTTTTTGGTCCGGATGAAACACTGTCTAATTTATTAGGGGCTGTTTTTGAAGTGAGCAACCGCCAATGGGACGCAAAAGAAGAAGAAAATGATGAGTTTTTAGCACCTTCAGGGCGAATAATGGATTCGCAATTGAGCGAACACCAATGCCAAGGATGGCTAGAAGGCTATTTGTTAACCGGAAGGCATGGTCTTTTTAATAGCTATGAGGCTTTTATCCGCATTGTCGATTCGATGTTCAGTCAACATGCTAAATGGTTAAAAGTAACTAAAGAATTGCCTTGGAGACGTCCGATAGCTTCATTAAACTACCTTTTAGCTTCCCACGTGTGGCAACAAGATCATAATGGTTTTACCCATCAAGATCCTGGATTTTTAGATCATGTTATCAATAAAAAAGCCGATATCGTAAGGGTTTATTTACCGCCAGATGCTAATTGCTTACTATCTGTTTTTGATCATTGTTTGCGAAGCAGAAATTATGTGAATGTGGTGGTTGCTGGTAAACATCCGCTGCCACAATGGCTAAATATGGATGCCGCAATCATACATTGTACACAAGGTATTGGAATTTGGAAATGGGCTAGCAACGATCAGGATTCTGAACCGGATGTTATTTTGGCCAGCTGTGGAGACACCCCTACTTTAGAGGTAATGGCAGCAGTGTCAATTCTTCGGGAACATTTGCCTGATTTAAAAGTTCGTGTGGTTAACGTGGTTGATTTGATGAAATTACAATCTGCAAGCGAGCATCCACACGGTTTAAGCGATGCGGATTATGATTCGTTATTTACCAAGGACAAACATATTGTTTTTGCTTTCCATGGTTATCCATGGTTAGTGCATCGCTTAACTTATCGCAGAACCAATCGCAACCTTCACGTAAGAGGTTATAAAGAAGAAGGAACCATTACCACACCTTTTGATATAAGAGTGCAAAACGACATCGATAGGTTTCATTTGGTTCAGGATGTAGTAGATCGTGTGCCTAATTTAGGTGCAAAAGGCGACTATTTAAAACAAATGATGAAGGATAAACTGATTCAGCATAAACATTTTATTGATGTTCATGGTGAAGATATGCCAGAGATAGTAAACTGGAAATGGACGGCAATTGAACGGAAAAAATGATATTTTGACTAATAAATGAAAAAAAATCCTAGCAATGCATAAACAAATTTTGATAGCTACTGTAACCAAATTATTTGAAAATAATAAAGGATTACTGGCGATGGATGAAAGTATAGTAACCTGTAATAAACGCTTTGCTAAATTGGGTATTCCGCAAACAGTAGAGATGCGGAGAAAATACCGTGAACTACTTATAACCACCCCCGGCCTTAATGAAAGCATAAGCGGAGCGATTTTGTTTGATGAAACTAGCAGACAGCAAAAAGCAGATGGTACTCCTTTCATCAAAATTCTGATAGATGCAGGCATTGTCCCCGGAATTAAGGTGGATATAGGAGCTAAACCATTGGCGGGGTTTCCCGGTGAGAAAGTAACGGAAGGGCTTGACGGCTTACGTAAGCGACTGGTAGAATACCAAGAAATGGGCGCTCGTTTCGCTAAATGGCGGGCGGTTTTAACTATTGGCGATGGCATTCCTAGCTCCGCTTGCATTGAAGCGAACGCACATTCTTTAGCCCGATATGCAGCCTTGTGTCAGGAAGTAGGTTTGGTGCCTATTGTAGAGCCGGAGGTAATGATGTTGGGAGACCATTCGTTAGCCCAATGCCGGCAAGTAACTTCCGATGTGCTCAACCACGTATTTGCGCAACTTCATCAACAAAAAGTATTACTGGAAGGAATAATTTTGAAGCCGAATATGGTAATTTCTGGATCGGAAAACAAAAAACACCATAGCATTGAAGAGGTCGCAGAAGCCACGATAAATTGTTTGCTAGAATCAGTTCCTGCAAATGTTCCGGGAATTGCATTTCTATCGGGCGGGCAATCAGCAGAAGAAGCAACGGCCAATTTGAATGCAATGAACAGATTATATAAATCTAAAGTACCGTGGAAACTTACATTTTCATTTGGCAGAGCGTTACAACAACCCACTTTGGAGATTTGGAAAGGCGATGACGCAACTGTTGTAACAGCACAAAAAGCATTATATCACAGAGCTAAATGTAACGCAGCTGCAACTCGTGGAGAATATGATGTTTCCATGGAAAATGATTCAATTACCAATCACTAAATCCCAAAGAGCAGTTGAGGAACACTATTCTAGATGCTTAAAAATTCAAGGATGAAGACAATTCTTCAGCATCCAAAAGTGTGAAAGATGTAACTTAACTACATAATTGCGTAACAGGGCCATTAAACTATATGCTGAACTTTATCATTCACTAATTTAGGAAGACTGCATGAAGAATGACCTCGATTTGGAAAAAGATATTCAGGATGCTTTCAAATGGGATCCATTATTGAAAACGGCAAAAATTACTGTACAGAGCCATGATGGTCTGGTTAGCTTATCAGGAGTTGTTCAAAGTTATTTGATAAAACTTCAAGCAGAAAACATTACCAAAAGCATTGTGGGGGTAAAAGCAATTATAGAGCATATCACAGTGAAAACCGCTTCCGTGTCGGAAGATACAGACGAAGAAGTTGCTGATCAGGTGCTACATCATCTAAAATTAAATTGGCTTCCGCTTGACTGTATTGATATAAAAGTAGAAAACGGACATGTCACTTTGGATGGCCATGTAAAGTACAACTTCCAAAAAGAAGACGCTAAAAAATCGGTTGGAAATGTAAAAGGGGTCAAAATTTTCACCAACAACCTCAAAATGGTGACAGAAACACCTGTTCAGCTTGAAAAACTGAGTATCGAGCAAGCGCTTTTACGATACTCGGCAACCTATGATCAAAACATACGTGTTTCCGCGGACGGCAACTTAGTATCACTTAAGGGCACAGTAAAATCACTCTATCAAAAAGAAGAAGCAGAAAAAATTGCGTGGAATGGGCCGGGTGTGCTGGCTGTAAATAATGAGCTACTCATTGAGTAAATGATGTCCAATTTTATAGCATCCTTTGCAATCAGAAAAAAGTTCAAGCAATTTTAATAAAACAATTGTCTTTTTCACAGATCCATAACATTATGAAAACGATAGCTGTACTAACAGATTTCTCTAAAACTGCAGAAAACGCCACCATATACGCATTGCATTTAGCGGAACATCTTCAGGCTAATATTAAACTGTATCATTCTTTTTCAACGCCTTCAATCAACCCCCTGGGTATCCAAATGGTTTGGCCAAGAGAAAACGGAGTTGATTGGAAGGCGGACAATATGCGTCAGCTTGAACAACTTGTTGACGAATTAAAAAAAGAAGTATCAACCACAACAGCTACGCACTTTAAACTAAAAATAGCGTATGAATGCTACGATGCTGATTTTGCCACATTTTTAAAAATGCTAGAGTTGGACCAATCAAATACAGTAATGCTGGTGTTGGGAAGTCACGAGAAAAGTGGATTAAGTTGGTTAACAGGCAACCATGTAAACGAGGTAATGGATCATGCTACTTTACCCCTGCTAGTTATTTCGGAAAATCAAAGGTTTGTAAAAATCAACAAAATCGCTTTCGCCACCGATTTAAGCACAACAGATATCGCTCAAATCCATTCATTAACTAGTTTAGCAAGTGCATTTAAGGCGATTATTTTACTGACACATATTGCTGATGAATCTACCGATGAAAGCAAATTGCAGTTAAAGGTAGATTCACTTTTGAAACAGGTAACTGCGAAAGCAAATTATGCCAATGTTTATTACCGCGGTGTTAAAAAAGATGACATTATTGATGGATTAAATTGGATGATTGAAAATGGACAAATAGAAATGCTGGTATTGGTTCATCGACATAAATCATTTTTCAAAGACCTATTTAACAGTAGTATAAGCAAAAAAATGGCGGTTACGAACGACGTTCCTTTGCTTATTTATCCAGCTCAAAACAGTTGTTTACCAGTTTTCTAAAATTGGTCTATTAAAAAAATTATAAAAGGATATCAACACTGAAAACACCATATGGAAATTGAATATCCTATAAAAGACGCTTATTCCTTAACTGCTGAATCGTTAGAAAAAACCTTATCAACTTCGAAAACGGAAGGCATATCTGATGCTGAAGCATTAAAGCGTACCAAACATTTCGGACTCAACAGCTACAAAAGCCAAAAACAAAAAAGCCTGTGGCGCATGGCTTTAGAGCAATTCAATAGTCCTATTGTTTATCTTCTTTTTGTGGCGGCCTTTGCTTCTTTATATTTTAAAAATAACGTCGAAGCCATTACCATATTTATCGTGATTTTGATTAACGCCATCATCGGATTTTTTATGGAGTTGCAGGCTCGGAGTTCGATGAAAGCGCTACGAGAAATGGATGTCAGCTATTCCAAAGTCGTTAGAGATGGCAAAACCCTTGAAATTCCTTCCGAAAATCTTGTACCTGGTGACCTGCTGTTGCTTGAAGCTGGAGATATGGTTTCTGGCGATGGACGAATTGTATTTTTAAATGCGCTTCAGGTAGATGAATCTTCACTTACGGGAGAGTCTTTTCCGGTTTTCAAAGCTGTCGAAATCCCAACTGAAAAAACAGAATCTGCCCATGCGCAAAATATGGTTTACAAAGGGACGGCTGTGCTTAACGGAAATGCAAAAGTAATTGTTACGGGTATTGCGGAGGAAACAGCACTCGGAAAAATAAGTGAATTGGTGGGCAGTTCAATCTCTAAGAAAACGCCACTAGACCTTAAAATTAGCAGACTGACGAAAAAGCTGATTTGGATTACTTTGGTCATGACTACTTTATTCGCTGTTTCTGGCTTTATTGAAGGAAGACCGTGGTTACAAATTTTAAAAACTTCTATTGCGTTAGCTGTTGCTGCGTTCCCCGAAGGGCTTCCAATTGTGGTTACGGTAGCGCTGGCTTATGGAATGTTGCTGATGGCCAAAAAGAATTCCATCGTAAAAAAACTCTCGTCGGTAGAAACGCTGGGTTCGGTAAATGTAATCCTAACCGATAAAACGGGAACGCTAACGGAAAATAAGATTTATGTGGAGGTACTCTCCTTCCCTACTGAAGAAATTAGGGTTTCTATAAAAAACGGAACGCTAGAGTTTAAAGATGCAAAAATTGGACAAAGTCAATTGAACTTCGAGTTATTGGTAAGGATTGGTAGCCTTTGCAATAACGCACCGTTAGATCCATCGGCACATAACCAAAAATCTTATGGTGACCCAGTTGAAGTTTCACTTTTACTTTTGGCGGATGCTGCAGGGTTTCCCGCAAAAACGGCGGTCAATGAATTTAAAAGGATTTCCGAAATCCCTTTCAGTTCTAAGAGTAAGATGATGGCTACGCTTCATAAAAATGGAAGTGATTTTACCGTCTCAGCCAAAGGAGCTGTAGAAAATCTACTAGCTGTTTGCAACCACATACAATCAGGAGAAGCTGTAACGGACTTGAGCGAAGAGCAAAGAAAAAAAATCCTTGAAAGTGCTGAAAAGCTTTCTGCATCAGGATTAAGAGTACTCGCTTTTGCATACCTTACATCTTCTGAGAAACCTGCCGAAGATTATCTTAAAAACCTCACTTACGTTGGGTTGGTCGGGTTTTTAGATCCGCCCCGAGCGGATATTAAAGATGCAATAAGTGATTGCCGATCAGCAGGGATAAAAATTGTAATGATTACCGGCGACCATCCGATGACCGCTTTGAATATCGCAAAACAAGTGGGAATAATAGAAGCAAAAGATGAAAATGTAATCTCAGGAATCGACCTACCCAAACCGGATTTATTAAAAGCAGATTGGACGAAAAGGATTTTAAACACTTCAGTATTTGCCAGAACCACACCCAAACAAAAATTGGAGATTGTTGATATTTATCAAAAAGCTGGTTACATCGTAGCGATGACCGGCGATGGCGTTAACGATGCACCAGCGCTCAAAAAAGCGGATGTTGGTATTGCAATGGGGTTGAGAGGAACACAGGTTGCAAAAGAAACCGCTAGCATTGTACTTAAAGATGATTCTTTTACTTCCATTTCGCAGGCGGTAGAACACGGGCGAGAAATTTTCCAAAACATTCAACGCTTTGTGATTTACCTGGTTTCCTGTAACCTCAGCGAGATTTTTATTGTCACGCTTTTAGGTTTTATAGCACCCGCAGCCATGCTCTTCCCTTTACAGATTCTGTTCCTAAATATGGTTACCGATGTTTTTCCGGCACTGGCATTGGGACTAGGTAAAGGCGACCAAACCGTAATGCAAAGGCCACCGAGAGATCCAAAACTAGATATCGTCTCGAACAGAAACTGGCTGGTTATTATTATCTACGCGGCAATGATGACTGGGTCCGTTGTATTGTCCATATTTCTTTGCCGGGTTTATGTAGTTGCAGATGCAATGATTATCAACAACGTTGCGTTTATCACGTTAGCTTTTTCGCAACTATTCCACGTTTTCAATATGTCATCAATACACTCCGGAATGTTCAAAAACGAAGTCACTAAAAACAAATTTGTATGGATTGCGCTGCTACTTTGTTTTTCTATTGTTCTGATTGTTTACATTTTCCCAGCCAGTCGTACTGCGCTTAATTTCGAATTTATTCCAATAAAAGCATGGCTAATTGCATTGTTGGCAAGCTTGCTTCCTTTGTTTTGCGTACAATTGTATAAATTGTTTAGAAGGTTTAAGGAGTAATGGTTTAGGGGTTAAGATTTATGCTGAAAGATAGCTTTAAATATTACAAAACACCTAATCGCAAGCACTGGCCTAAATTAACCTTAAATTCGGCCTTGGCCTTTGCGGTACCGATGAATAAAGTAAAAGCACTCTCTTTGTAGCAAAGGGCGCAGCCGGCAGTTTTTGGATACTTTTTTCTGTAAAAAAGTTTCTGCCATTTCCCGGCATGAGGGAAGGCAAGCAATGAGCGCAAAAGCCCTTGCCACAAAATAAGAAAGCAAACCAAATTAACCGTCGAACAGAGATTCCTTTTGACAGGTGAGAATCAGAAAGAAATGTTAACGTTTTAAAGAAGATTCATTTTTTCTAAACAACTTAACCTCCCCTAGCCCCCTCCAAAGGGGGATACTTATAAAATGGAAAATAAAAATTAAGATTTATAAAAAACCATGATCTCAACAACAGAAATACTCATAAGATTCTCCCTCGCATTACTTTGGGGAGGCCTGGTTGGTGCAGAACAAGAATTTAGAGGAAAGAATGCAGGTTTCCGTACCACCATTATGATTTCTATAGGCGCCTGTGTTTTCACATTGATGTCTGTTACGTTGGGAGCGCCCGCCAGCATGGATAGAATTGCCGCCAACATTGTTACTGGAATTGGTTTTTTGGGTGCCGGCGTCATCTTTAAATACGAGAATCGAGTAAACGGAATTACCACCGCTGCAACTATCTGGGCAGTTTCTGCGGTAGCAATGGGCATTGGCGCAGGCTATTATTTCCCATCAGGCTATGCCGCATTTCTAATCCTGTTTACGCTTGTGGTTTTACCTTATGTCGATAAAAAAATATCCAAAAACTATCATTTTACAATAGTGAGGGTAGAGTGTATCAAAAGCGACGAGGTTTTAAACACTCTGGAAGATACAATAGCCAATTCGGGGTTAAAATTTGATTTGATTACCCAAAGGTGGGATAAGGAAACCGTTATATTATCATGGAAGATTAAAGGAAAAGAGCAGAGCATCGACAGCTTAATTGTACTGCTCAGAAAAAACCCTTTGGTAAATAAATTGGACTGTTAGTAAGCTCATAAAGATAACTTTAGTGATATTTTTATTTGGGCGTTCCCAGTGGCTATCGCTCGGGGCTGTCGCGGCGGGCTATCCGTTACAATCTTTTTTTTCTTGAGCGGAGGCGAAGGTAAAAAGGATTTTCATTTCTATCCCTAACGCGGAACCTTTCTCTATTAAGAAAATTGATACGTAATTAGGGATTGGTTGTTACCGAACTCTCAGGCACAAGCCATTCAATTAAAAATCAGCAAGAAATACATTATTGACATTCATCACATTTTAATCGAAAACCACCTAAAAAGCTTCCTATCAACTTGAAAAGCAATACATTTGGGTTAAATTGAATTGATCAAAATAAAATTTTCAGCACAGTTTAAAAGCTGCTTTTAATCAGCCAATTTACGAAGAAAAGAGCAAGGCAAACGAATTGTAATAACACAAAAGAAATGACAAAAAGCATAAACCCTATTTTAAAACATCAGCTAAATGCTTTGCTATTTCTAGTAATTTTGTTCAGCGCTTGCCAGCAAAAACAAGACATCATAAAACCTGTAAAGCAATCCATCACAGAATCTGTTTATGCTTCTGGCGTTATAAAGAGTAAAAATCAGTATCAAGTTTATGCAACAGTCAATGGCATTGTTGATGAAATTATTGCAGATGAAGGCACTGCTGTAGAAATTGGCTCGCCTATACTTTCTATTGTAAATGATGCCCAGAAACTACAATCAGACAATGCTAAATTATCTGCCGAGTTTAATTCTGAAAACTTAAATAGCGGCAAAATAGCTGAAGCGAAGTCGCTGGTTAATTTAGCAAAGAGCCAACAAGACAATGAGGCTTCCATGCTCAAAAGACAAAATAACTTATGGGCGCAAAACGTAGGGACGCAGGTTCAAGTAGAACAGCGGGAACTGGCCTACCAAAATGCAGAAAACAATTACAGCTCTGCAAAAGAAAAACTGGCAGAACTACAAAGGCAAGTGTCTTTTCAATCCAAGCAAGCACAAAACAACCTATCCATCAGCAATAAAAACACTGGCGATTACTTGGTTAAAAGTAAGGTAAAAGGAAAAGTTTACAAGATGAACCTCGCAAAAGGAGAAATTGTTAGTCCTCAAATAGCCATTGCAACTGTGGGGCAGGATGCCAAATACCTATTAGAAATGCAGATTGACGAATACGATATCGTATCCATAAAATTAGGTATGCCGGTTTTGGTGGTTTTAAATAGCTACAAAGATTCTGTTTTTAATGCCGTGGTTACTAAGATTAACCCGATTATGAATGTGCAAAGCAAAACTTTCACCATAGAAGCAGAATTTGTAAAAGCACCAGTTACTTTGTATCCAAACATATCTTTTGAAGCCAACGTAGTCATCAAAACAAAAGATAATGCGCTGCTGATTCCAAGAAACTACCTGCTCAATGACTCTACGGTAGTCAACAAAGCTGGAAAGCAAGTCAGTATTAAAACGGGCTTGAAGGATTACCAAATGGTGGAAATTCTATCTGGGATAAACGTAAATGATGAATTAATTCTGCCCCAGCAATGAAATTTAAACTGATTGCAGAAATTTCATTCGCTTTGTTAAGGGCAAGGCTAAAGCAAACCATGGTTGCTGCGTTTGGCGTTACTTTCAGCATTACCATGTTTATCACTTTGCTCAGTTTTATGGGTGGTTTAAATGATTTGTTGGATAATTTGATTTTAAACCGCACTCCGCATATCAGGCTCTTCAACGAAATTTCTGCTTCCTCAATTCAACCCATTGCAAAATCCAAAGCTTACGCTGGCGCTTACAACTTCATTAGCCACGTAAAACCAAAAAATGACCTGCTAGAAATCAGGAACAGTGAAGCCATTATCAAAGCGCTAAAAGCTGACCCAAATGTTCGAGGCGTTGCACCAAAAAATACGGTTCCTGTTTTTTATAATGTGGGCGCTATTAATTTAACCGGTGTTATTGATGGGATTGATGTTGATGCAGAAAATAAACTTTTTACTTTTCAGGATTATGTAGTAAATGGCAAAACAATGGATTTAAAAAACACGCCCAACAGCATCATCTTGGGAATTGGTGTCGCTAAAAAAATGTTGGTTCAAGTAGGGGATAATATTCAAATTACTACCAGTAAGGGAACGCAATTCCCATTAAAAGTTGTCGGCTTTTTTCAATCAGGAATGGATGAGATGGACAAAATCCAAGGCTATGTTACGCTTTCCACTACGCAAAAAATATTGGGGAAACCCGCAAGTTACGTTACCGATATTCAGGTTAAATTATACGACATGACTTTAGCGCCAGCGCTTGCAAAAAAGTACGGAAAATTATTTGAAACAGATGCGGTGGATATACAGACGACAAATTCACAGTTTAAAACCGGAAGTTCTATACGAACGCTGATTTCTTACGCGGTAGGAATTACTTTGTTGATTGTTGCTGGATTTGGGATTTACAACATTTTAAACATGATGATTTATGAAAAGATGGATTCGATAGCCATTTTAAAAGCAACGGGTTTTTCGGGTAAAGATGTAAATACGATATTTATTACCATTGCCCTAACCATTGGTTTGGTTGGTGGCGCACTCGGGCTTGTTTTTGGATTCGGACTTTCTGCAGTTATTGGTCAAATTCCTTTCAATACGGCTTCTTTGCCAACTGTAAAGACCTACCCTATCAATTATAACCCAAAATTCTACTTAATTGGAGCGGTGTTTTCTGTAATCACAACGTATTTAGCTGGCTATTTCCCTTCCAGAAAGGCAAGTAAAATAGATCCGGTAGATATCATTAGAGGCAAATAACCATGGAGAAGAAAGTTATCGAAGCCATTGGCATTAGCAAATCATTTCATGATCCGCTCACAGTAAAAGTGCTCACAGATATTAGTTTTTCTATCAACGCTGGCGAGTTTGTTTCTGTAGTTGGGAAATCTGGTTGTGGCAAATCAACCTTGCTCTATATTTTATCAACTATGGATACCAATTATGAAGGCGAACTTTTGTTGGACGGCATCAGCATGACAAATAAAAAAGATGCAGAATTGGCGATGGTTCGGAATGAAAAAATTGGTTTTGTGTTTCAGTTTCATTATTTGCTAAATGAATTTAACAACCTGCAAAACGTAATGTTGCCAGGACTAAAATTGGCAAACCTTTCGCCAAAGGAAGTGGAACACCATGCATATCAGAAATTGAAAATATTGGGTATCGAAAAGGAAGCGCTTAAATATCCAAACCAGTTAAGTGGCGGGCAAAAACAGCGTGTTGCAATTGCTAGAGCATTAATCAACGAACCCTTGATTATTATGGGCGATGAACCTACCGGTAATCTGGACAAAAAGAACAGTGATGTGGTGTTCAATATTTTTAAGGAACTGGCAGAAGAATACCATCAATCTTTATTGATTGTAACCCACGATTTAGATTTCGCCGCCAAAACACACAGGACAATTACCATGGAAGATGGCAAAATAATGAGTCACGGTTTGTCATCATCTTAAAACATTGAAACGCTATTGAGGTTATATTATAAGTATGAAAATATTATTAATCATGGCAGCAATTTTGACTTCTCTACTCTTTATTTCGCAACTCTATTTCACCATGGCAAAAACAGAAACACAACCGTATCGGGTTATAAAAACAGAAAAAGAGTTTGAAATCCGTTTATATCCTTCGGCTACAATGGCAACGGTATCTATGAATGTAAGTTCTTACAAAGAGCTTTCGGGTGCGGGTTTTAAGAAATTGGCTTCGTACATTTTTGGTGGTAATGATGCAAATAAAAGTATCGCCATGACTTCTCCTGTTCACATGGATATTGAAAATTCTAAATCTTCGATGAGTTTTGTAATGCCCGCCGACTACAATAAAGACGATTTACCGAAACCAAATGATCCATCTGTAATCATCAACAAAACTGCTGAAGAATATGTGGCAGCCATAAAATTTGGTGGTTATGCCGATGATGATGACATTAAAAAGTACGCCACTAAATTAGAGGGTGCCTTGAAAGCCAGTGGAATTGAATATTACGGAAACTTCCGATTTTTGGGTTATAATGCTCCTTATCAGTTCATCGGAAGAAGAAATGAGATTATTGTAAGTGTTCGTTGGAACTAAAAATGTATTATTCATTAAAAGAAAACCCCTTTAGGCGTGTAGTGCAAAAACCGCAAAACAGTTTCTCCCCAAACGATTATCATAACCCAAGTAACAAACAACATTGGAACGCCAAATTTAACGGAATCAATGATGCTATATTGATTGGTAGAGTAAAGCAATGCTGCGGGTTTACTATTAAAAGGCAGCACATACACATGTTCAATCAGCAATGCTAGCGGAAACGACAAACTCATCACTGGATAGCCAAACTTTTGCGCAACACCAATCGAAATTGGGATAAAAATCAGCGTTCGCATGGTTTTGGATTGAAAAATAATTGAACTAAAAAGCATGGCGAACGTGAGTCCTAAATACAATATCCAAAACGGTGTTGCCGCAGTAATGTTAAAGTAAATGAACAGGGAATCAATCATACTACCGGGAAGATTTGTTGCATCCAAACCTGCACCTAAAGCATAAGCACCCGCCGAAAACAGCATCAAATGCCATGGAATATCAACATCGTTCCATTTAACCACCCCTATTTTTGGAAGCAATGCAATAATTGCCGCCATTAATGCGACTGCTGTCTGCGAAATCCCATGCTGTTTATCTGTTACCCATAAAATAAGTACCGAAACAAAAATCGCCAATGACTTATATTCATTGAAGGTCATCTTACCTAAAGCTGCGTATTCTTTTTTTAATCGCTCCATTCCTCCTTCAATCTGTGGCTTTTGTTCTTCCGTAGTCATCGGGAAAACAAGTTTTGTCCCAACAAACCATCCCATCAAAAGTAAGATTACACACAAGGGAAATGCAGCAATAAACCATTCCTGAAACCCGAAAAAACGTTGTCCCAACGCACCGGCAATCATAGAACCTGCTAATAAGTTTGCGCCAGAACCGGTAATAAAACCACTTGCTCCTACATTGTTTTGAAACAGATTCTGCAACACAATATTTCTCCCAAAATTATTGCGATGGTTATCATTTGCGCCGTAGATAGCTGCGATAACCATAAAAATGGGTAATAAAATAGTGGCTTTTGCGGTGGTAGCAGAAACAAAAACAGAAAGCACCAGGTTAATTACAATAAAACTAAAGAAAATTCCTTGTGCACTTTTCCCAAATTTGATTACAAACCAAAGCGCAAACCTTTTTGCCAGGTGCGTAGTGACGAGCATACTCGCTAAAATAAATGAGAGAATATTCAACCACATTACCGGATGGCCCAGTTGAGCATACGCGACCTGCTCAGATGTTACGCCTGTTAACACCATCAATAATATCACAAGCAGTGATGTGAGATAATTTGGAATTGCTTCTGTAATCCACAAAACAATAGCCCCTGCAAAAATGGCCAACATTGCGTAGTTGATTTTGATGAACTTTGCTTCGCCAAGTTCATTTAAGCGCTGTTCGCCTCCTTTACGCAGTGCCTCTAGGTTAATGTGGCTTAAAAAAGAAAAATCGGCGAAAAAGTAAATAAATAGAAAAACTAAAATGGCTAATGGTCCTCCGGCAATCTCCATCCATTTTTCAAAACCGACTTTCTCGATTTTTTTGAATTTCTCCACCCGATAATTGTTCATATCAAGCGGGTCGAAAACTACTTCATCTTCTCCCAATTTATCTGTCACCGATTTTTTTTGAGCCATTACGTTACCATTTAGAAAAAGGTAATTTCATCAACATTGCGTTGTAGTATTTGGTATCTCCGGTTACTTCTTTACCCAACCAAATTGGACGGTCAAAATGGTCGTCCTCCTTAGCCATTTCCATTTCAGCCATTATCAACCCATCGTTTTCTGCATGAAATTCATCGACTTCAAAAGTGCCACCTTCTACTTTTACTTTGTAGCGGGTTTTATCAATTACGCCAGGTTCACATAGCTTCATAAGCTCCTCGGCCTCAACAAGTGGGATTTCCTTCTCCCACTCAAAACGAGATGCTCCAGATTCGTTTCCGATACCTTTAATTGTAATAAAGCCTGACTGGTCTCTGATTCTAATTCGTACTGCTCTTTCTGGAACAGAAGATAAATACCCCTGAATTATATGCGAGTTTTCAAAAGTTTCCTTCTTGAAAGCATCAGAATTCACTAAAAACTTTTTCTCTATTTCTTGTGCCATATTTTTTAATTTATGAACGGTTTATTTTACCATTCCAACAACCCTTTTTAAGGCTTTTAAATAATTTACGTTTTCTATTCCTTCCAGTCCAACATCACTGATTGTTTTTTTGATATCTTCGATTTCCGTGGATTCCGAGCTCATCGTAGTAAGTTCTGCACCATTAATCAGCACCTTTGCAACCTCGCAAATAGTATTATTCACCATATAAGCAAACCGCTGTTTATGAATATTTACCGCAAGCAAATCTGGAAAGGTTTTGATTAAATCGATAAACTCTTCATAGCTGTAATCGTCTTTGTTTGGCTGCGGATAATTTACGTTAAACGCTGGAAATATGGTGTTGCTCAATAATTCCGCTTTAACAGGGAATGTTGCTTTTAAAATTGGATCCCATTGCTCAAAGCCCTCCAGCGTATTTACCAATTTTTTAATATCGATTTTACCATCCCTAATTTTCACACTACTGTTATCATTAGCTTTTGATAAAATATAAATTTCGTCGCTCTGCCTTTCCCAAATCTTCTCTGGAACAGGCACAGAAAGCCGAGCCATTCGTTTAGCGAAATGGTCAAAGTTTTGGCCAAATATCCTAAACTCAAATCTTGGTGCTGATGGCTCAGTTTCTTCTTTTTTCGTATCCATTATATTGAATTAATACTTTTAATATTATGCGTTAATAGCTGTAAATAAGCTAATTATTAGACGTTCCTTTTGTTGGCGCTGTAAATACAACCAGGTTTGTAGAACCATCTGGCTGACGTCCGTATGATTTTTTTCCTGATAAACTGATGGTCAAAAAATCTAAAGAAGAAACTAAAACACCAGCTGTATTTTCCAAATAAACTGCATCACCAGAGCTTCCTAATCCAAACTCAACTGCATACTCGCCTCCTGTATTTTCGGTTTTTAAAACCAGAAATCCTTTTGCAGGTATAATTGTTCCAGCGTTCAATATTCGTTTAGGCTTTACCCCGGCAGACGATTTAATGCCTTCGTCATAAAAAGCATAACCGCTTAAATCAACCGGAATATCTGAAGCATTATAAATCTCTGCCCAATCGGGGTCGGTGGCATCTTTAGTGCCGTCAGAAAAAGCTTCATTAATGAAAATTTTAACTACGCTTGATACACCGACGGTATAACTGGCAAGTTTTGCAGGTGCTTCTGCAGGAGATAGCGTTTGAAAGCCACCAACGTTTTTTGCTTCAATGTAATACTCAACCTTAGTATTTAAAGCCAAGGCCGGGATGGTTGCACTAAACAAAGAGCCGTCGCCTTTTGTCATCTCTAGAGGTTGAAACGTCGCAGAGGCAGCTGTTTTATAAAATAGTGTAACGGACGTAATACCTTTTAAATCTGTGACTTGAGCAGATACAATAACATCATCAGTAGATTTTGGAGCTTCCGGCAAAATAGACGCCTTATCTATTGATGCCGGTCCGTTATAAATTTCGTCCTTTACACATGATGGTGTAAGAAACATTACCAGCATTAAGCTGATGACTGAAAAATAGCTGAGTTTCATGGTTCTATAATTTAGAAATGGTTTAAAAATTAATTTCACAGCGAATTCCCAGCTGATTATAATCGTCGCCTGCTTTACCATTGCCATTAGCAACTTTAGTAGGGTCTTTGGTTAGTAAACCATTCACATCAGATCCAACAAACAATTTATTTTTCCCACTGGCATACCGGTCATGGTTGATGTTGCTATAGTTGAGCATGAATTTTACATTCCTAGAAGTGTAAAAGTTAATGCCTGCTGTAATGCATCCTGCAGAACCTCCGTATATGACCTTATCATTTAGGTCAACGTAATCATACCTTAAAGCCAATTCAACGTCTCCCCATTTTTTACCTTTAACGGGTTGTGTAAATTCGCCTGCTGATTTATCGTACACTTGTTTTCCACCAAATAATAAATAAGCAGCTTGTGCATAATACCCACCGAACTTTAGTGTTTGTTGATTATTTTCTCTTTTGGTTTGGTTATTAAGTACTTCCACTTGAAAGTTTAAACCTTTGTAAAAACCAGCAAGTTCAATATTGCTGATGAGCTGATTTTTATAATCCGAAATGAGATCGGTATCTAAATATTTTTTACGGTTAATTTTGCTGAGTGAACGCGTACTGTATCTAATACTGGTATATTCTGAAGGTTTTACATCAGTTTTTGGCTGTCTGTAAGAATATCCGTAGGCCAAATGCACTCCATAATCCTGGTTAGCACCAAACGGTTGAAAAACAAATTTTCCAGTTAGCGAAAGACCTTGATCCCGACCGAAGTCCTTATTGTTGTCTTCCACATAAGTAAGCGTTTCTAAGTCTTTAATTTCCTGAAAGAAAACGGCACCCGATACCAAAAATAATTTTCCGTTATAGGATGTTTCTAAGCCCAGATGGCGAGAAGGAGCAAATGTAGAAACTACATTCGCCCTTTCCATAAATTTAAGATAACGTGAAGAAGTGGTTTCTGACATGGAAAAGCCCTCTTTGTAATTTCCAACTCTAACTTTAAATCCATTTAAAAAATCATAACTAAAATAAGCGTCTTCCAGTTGCAACGCACCGTTAGAAACATTCAAATCCAACTCCCCATACCAGTTTTTTCCCAAATTGGTTTTTACAGCAAAACGAGCTCGGCGGATTGTAACACCATTACCGATTGGATTTAATGGCTTACCAAGAAAAATTTGTCCGTCTGTTTCCACCCTGATATCAAACCATAGTCTGTACAGCTGATCTGGAGATTCAAACACCAATATGCCATTACGACTTTCCGCAGTAAGTGGAACTCGCTCTACTACTTTTCCATAATGATCAACCCTTATGGAAGTATCCTGAACCTCTTGACTAAAGACTATGCCGAAGTATAGACCAAGAACCGCTGTCAATAATAATGTTTTCATGATTTTCAATTTATTTATTATTAATTAAACAATAGTAATAAATAAACTAATAATACAAAATTACTTTAGTCATTATAGACTTATTTAATTTATAAAGAAATTACTTTAAAAATAAATTAAATGACATACGAATGTATTCCGAAAATTACATCTTCAGAACTACCACAATAACCCTCAAAAGGGCCTATTTCTTAATGGTTGTTGTCTTGTCCTTTTCCTGTTTCTTAAAATACCTACGAAATAAAAAGCTGTGTTTTGTGGCTTCCATAATATCACTGAAACCGCCAGTTCCTTTTTGGAGATTGTAAAGACCTTTATTTAGATTTTGAGTCATGTTAGAATCACGTAACAATGCAGGTATCGGTCCTTTACCGTTATTTAAATCGTAATCCAATCCATCGACCGTGGTCGATAGTTTTGCCGTGATTTTTTTTGCATTGCCACTAGTTAGCCTTAGATCTTCAACTGCGTTTTTAAGGTTTGAGGCAAGAACTGGATCTGTCAAAAACATCCCCGCAGTTCCTTTACCTTTTTTCATATCTTCAACAATCGTGTTGAGTCCAGAACTCATGTTATTGGCATTTTTTGTAGTTTTATTAATCTCACTGAGTGATGATTTTAAACTTTTGCTAATTTCAGGATCGTTCAGTAAGCTGAATAGCTCGCTTGTATCCAAACTAAGAACTGTTTCTTTTAAGGCCTTGGCAATTGCAGCAACATCATCATTAGTTTTAGATAAGGTCTTCATCATTTCCTCTGTGCTTACCAGTTTGCTACTTTGCAGCATATCTCCATCCGTTACCTTTGCACTCGCTTGTGGGGCTGGTTCAATATTGATTACCTTGTTTCCCATTAAGCCCTCTGTTCCAATGGCAGCCATTGCATTTTTTTTGATGAATGGCTGTATTTTGCTATCAATCTGCATGGTGACTTCAATGATTGTATCGCCAACCATGTCAATCTTTTTCACCGTACCGGCTTGAATACCCGAAAAAAGCACATTATTGCCCTCCGTTAAACCACTTAGGTTATTAAAGCGAGCTTTTAGTTCAAAGTCTCTTCCAAGTATATTGCTTCCATTTCCAATCATATAAAATGCGATAACTAGCACTAGCAACCCTGCGAATACAAATAGGCCTAGTTTGATGTTATTTCCTCCTGTCTTTGCCATAATATTTAATAAACTACCTCGGGGCAGAGCCCCAGAGGTATTAGAACATTTCTAACTGTTGACTGTGTATTTTTTTATATTCTTCTGCTTTTCCTTGAGACTTTACATAATTCTGAATTGTACTCTCATCTCCATGTTTCCCAACTGTGTTAACATAAAACCCTTTAGACCAAAATTCTCCGCCCCACAATTTCAGCTTAACCTCAGGATGTCTTTTGAAAATCTCTTTTGCTGTGATACTTTTTACAGTTCTAATTATTTTTGTTGGACTTTCAATAGGTACACTCTGAATCAGAAAATGAACATGGTCTTTATCTGTCCCAATTTCAATGAAAATTATATCATACCGTTTAGAAATCTCAACACAAATTTCTTTTAGACTGATATCAACCGCTTCACTGAATACCACTCGCCTATATTTTGCCGGACATACAAAATGATATAATAAAACTGATACATTATGCTTCTTATGAATATATTCACTCACATACCGAAATTACAAATAAATCGAAGCAGAGCTTCGAGGAATCAAACCAAAAGAGATTGAAAAAATTGATTGATTTTCGGATCTTCCGAACTTTCGAGTTCTTCATAAGTACCATCTGCATAGCACTTACCATCCAACAGAATAACTACACGGTCAGCAATTGTCTTTACACAGCTCATATCGTGAGAAATCACGATGGACGATGTTTTAAGTTTCTTCTGTAGAGTAAGAATGAGTTGATCAATTTCTTTGGAAGTAATTGGATCAAGACCTGTTGTTGGTTCGTCGTAAAGTATAATTTCGGGCTTTAAAATTAGCGTTCTGGCTAATGCCACCCGTTTTAACATTCCGCCAGACAGTTCTGCCGGCATCATATCCATGGTATGCGCAAGCCCTACGTTTTCTAGCGCTTCCTCTACCATTTTTAGCACTTTCGGTTCATCCAAATCTGTCCAATGCCTGCGTAACGGAAATTCCAAGTTCTCTCTAACCGTCATAGAATCATAGATTGCGTTAGCCTGAAACAGAAAACCGATTTTTTTTCTGGCTTCCGCCAATCCGTCCTCATCTAACCCAGTAACTTCTTTACCAAGTACTTCTATGCTTCCTTTATCGGGAGTTAAAAGTCCAATAATGCATTTGATCAATACCGATTTTCCTGCACCGGATTTTCCCAACACCACCACGCTTTCTTCTCTTTGAACGCTCAGCGAAAAATCTTCTAAAATTTGATTATCGCCAAAAGCTTTGTAAAGATTTTTCATTACAATAACCGACTCGCTTTTCGCAGGTTCGTTTTCTTCATTTGTTTTCGGTTTCGTTTCCATACTTTAATTAAAACCGAGGAGATTAGTGAGTTGAACGGTTAATAAATCCAAAACAAAAATGAGTACGGAAGAAAGTACAACCGCAGAATTTGCCGATCTGCCAACGCCTTGAGTGCCTTTGGTAGAATTGAAACCCTTATAACAGCCAATGATACCAACTGCAAAGCCAAAAAATACTGTTTTAATCACTGCGGGTATGATGTCGCTATAGCTTAAACTTTCAAAAACCTGAATAAAGAAAAACTTAATATTGGTTACCGATTTAATGTTGACACCGATATAAGCGCCGAAAAGTGCAATCGCATCTGCAAGAAGGGTAAGCAATGGGAGCATTAAGCTTGTAGCAATTACTCGGGTAGCCACCAAATACTTAAACGGGTTGGTTCCGCTCACTTCCATAGAATCAATTTGTTCTGTAACTTTCATTGATCCCAATTCTGCACCTATGCTACTCGCTATTTTGCCTGCAAATATGAGCGCCGTAATAATTGGACCTATTTCCCTTACGATAGCTATTCCGACCATAACTGGCAACTCAGATTGTACGCCATAAGTTACCAAAGACGGCCGAAGTTGCATGGTAAGCACTAGCCCCATGATAAAACCTGTAAGTCCTACTAACGGGAAAGACTTATAGCCGATGACGTAGCATTGCGCCAAAAGCTCTTTAATCTCAAACTTCGGTTTAAGACCGTGAGAAAAAAAGCGACCAGCAAACCTGGATATTTGACCGGTTTCGTCGAGGAAATCACGTACACTTGAAATGACAGACATTTTAATGAGCTTAATGATAATTTTGTAGATGATCTTGGTAGTCTATGTAATTACAAAAATCCCTATTCCCAAAGGTTAAATCGTTACAGAATTCTACCGATAACTTACAGAATTCATACTTTGTAATGAGCAGGCTATTTGAATAATAAATTTTTGAGACTAAGGAGTTACAATCCCCTCAAATCGATGCGTCCCGAACTTCTTGAAGTGAGAAGGTGTTAAACCTGTGGTTTTTTTGAATTGATTTGATAAATGAGCAACGCTGCTGTAGTGCATTTTGTAAGAAATTTCGGTAAGCGAAAGTTCATCGTAAAATAACAACTCCTTTACTCGCTCAATTTTGTGGCTAATGATATATTGCTCAATAGTAATTCCAACGGTTTCAGAAAACAGATTAGCCAGATAAGTATAGTTATGGTTTAGTTTTTTACTGAGGTAATTTGAAAAATTGATTTTTTCTGGATCATCAATGTAATGCACCATTTCAACGATAACCTTTTTTATTTTTTCTATCAGGATGCTTTTTCTACAGTCCATTAGTTCTAAATCATACTTAAGCAAAGCAGTATTCAATTGTTCTAGCTGAACTGCTGTGGCATTTTCCAATATTTCTATTTCGCCTAGTTCTACAATAATGCCATGCAAAAAAAGCCGTTTAAGCTCTTGCTCCACAATCATTTTGCATCGAATACATACCATGTTCCTGATGTATAACTTCATAATGGGTTGGCTTGTTTATGTGTGGATTAATTTTGCTTATCAGAGAAACAATTCTCTATTGATCAAATGAATCAATAACATAGCCACGGGTTAAAATAGTGACAACAGTCACTAATACTTTAAGCCCGTTTAAGCGTGTAAGTAGTACCGCTTTTTATTGTCAAAAAAGTTTGACTGATGGAAATAATTCAACTATTTGTGTAATTCTTAGTATTTGATTTTCACGTGGCAAAACCTTTTAAACCCGACCTAAAAGGTGTGAATCATGTAACTTTTAGTTAAAGTTCTACAATAATCATCAATACCAAAACCCGACCTTGTAATAACGACAATTGCGGTAATACCGTGACTTATAATTCACAAAAAAATTAAAACCATGTTTTACAACAACTACGGCGGTATGAATTTCATTTGGTGGATCATTTGGATGATTATGCTCTTCTGGATATTTGCAACACCCTATAAAATCCCAGGCCAACGTCATCAAAAAGAAACTGCACTAGAGATTTTGCAAAAAAGGTTTGCATCTGGTGCGATTAGCGAAGACGAATATCACGAGAAAAAGAAAATACTCGAAATAGGCCAAGTCAAATAAATTACAATAAATAGACGCTTCTAACATGATTAAAGACAACACGAAGACAGTCTTAAAACATCCGACAAAAGCCTTAAACTACGGCAAAATTATTTCTGTGCGAGGCAGTGTGATTGATGCGTACTTTGAAGATTCGTTACCGGCCGTGTTTGCGTTGTTGCATGCAGGCGAACATCAAGAAATTGCAATAGAAGTACTTTCACAATTGGATGACAAAACGGTGCGAGGAATTGCGCTAACGCCCACTCAAGGCTTGTCTCGTGGGATGCAAATCGAAGCCAACGGGCAAGAATTGAAAGTACCAGTTGGAAAGAGAACGCTAGGTAGAATGTTCGATGTTTTTGGAAATACGATTGATCATTTAAAGCCATTAGTTGAGGGAGAAAAAAGAAACATCCACCAAGCTCCTCCTCCATTAAACAAGCGTTCTACCCAGTTGCAAGTATTTGAAACTGGCATTAAGGCCATTGATATTTTAATCCCGCTTGAACGTGGCGGAAAAGCCGGTCTATTTGGCGGTGCAGGTGTTGGTAAAACTGTATTGCTTACAGAAATGATCCACAACATGGTGGGGAAAAATAAGGGTGTGAGTATGTTTTGCGGGATAGGCGAGCGTTGTCGGGAGGGCAATGAGCTTTATCACACCATGAAGGATGCTGGTTTACTGGATAACATGATCATGATGTTTGGGCAAATGAACGAGCCTCCAGGAGCAAGATTTCGTGTAGGGAATGCGGCATTAACTATGGCCGAATATTTTAGGGATGATGAACATAAAGATGTTTTATTACTGATTGATAATATCTTCCGTTTTATACAGGCGGGTATGGAAGTTTCTGGTTTAATGGGACAAATGCCCTCACGTTTAGGCTATCAGCCAACTTTAGAAACCGAATTATCTGCTTTGCAAGAACGCATCGCCAATACGGAAACGGGGGCAATTACTTCCATTCAGGCGGTATATGTTCCCGCTGATGATTTAACCGACCCTGCTGCGGTACACGCTTTTTCGCACCTATCGGCAACCATTGTACTATCACGGGAACGAGCTAGTGAAGGACTTTATCCGTCCATAGATTTCCTGCAATCCAATTCAAAAATGGCCACACCCGGAATCATCGGCGAACGCCATTACCAACTTGCCCAACAGATTAGGCAAACCTTGTCATTGTATGAAGATTTAAAAGACATCATTTCTATGTTGGGGATGGAACAGCTATCCACAGCAGACAGATTGGTAGTGAACCGGGCAAGGCGGTTAGAGCGCTTTTTAACACAGCCTTTTTTCGCTACCGAGCAGTTTAGCGGGGTAAAAGGCGAAGTTGTGAGTTTAAAAGATGCTTTGGATGGTTGCGAGCGGATTTTGGCTGACGAGTTTAAAGATTTGCCGGAGAATGCTTTTTACATGATAGGCAACATTGATAAAGCAGTAGAAGCACAGCAAAATAACAATAAGAATCATCCGGAAGAAGAAGCTCAATCACTTAAGCAATCTTAATATGGAGCTAAAGATATTATTGCCTTACAAGGTTTTTGCCGAACTCAAAAACGTCAAAAATATAATAGCTGAAACAAGTGAAGGATCTTTTGGCTTTTTGCCAGAAAGATTGGATTGCGTTGCCATACTGGTTCCGGGGATTTTTGCCTACCAAACTGATAAACTACACTATTTGGCAGTTGATGAAGGATTGTTAGTTAAAACTGGATTGCAGGTGTTGGTTTCTGTGCGGAATGCTATTGGCAACGTAGCCTTGGGCGAATTGGCAGAAACCATAAAAAAGGAGTTTAAAAATACCGACGAGAATGACGAAAAGCTGAATCAGATGGTATCAAAACTGGAAACCGGTTTTTTGGCTAAGCTCAAGAAATTTAACAGCTATGATTAAACCAAACAAGGATATCGACGAAGTTTTTGGTGGAATCATCAAAGAAAAAGAAACACGAAAATTAAAAGCACTTAACGAGAAAAAAAGAAGCGAATGGTTTGGTTTAGGAATGTTTGGAATGGTTGGCTGGTCCATTACTGCACCTACTTTTTTGGGTGCTATTGGTGGCATTTGGTTAGATAAGAATTATCCCGAAACGTTTTCGTGGACCATAACTGGTTTAGTGTTAGGCTTGGTATGCGGTTGCTTTATAGCCTGGAATTGGATCATAAAAGAACATTAATATTTAGAAAGATGATTGTTGCATTAATAAGCGGATTTGGGTTGGGTATTTTATTTTTCGGTGGTCTTTGGATTACGGTTAAGAAAACCATCGGAGAAAATTATATGGGTTTATGGATAGCGGCCAGTTCCATTATTCGTATCGGTATTACGCTAACCGGTTTTTACTTTGTTGCACAGGGTAATATACAGCGTCTGTTAGTTTGCATAGCCAGCTTTATTGCAACACGGTTTTTGGTTTTATGGTTAACGGCGAAGTATGATCAAAAGCTACTTATCTCTAAAGCTAAACAATCATGAATTTAAGTCCAGATCAAACCGTTTTTTGGAGCAATGGTTTCATTACCATCAACCTTACCATCGTCACTACCTGGGTAATTATGCTTTTTATGGTCATCGGCGCCATGCTTATTACGAGTAAACTAAAAACCACGAAAACCATTTCTCGCTGGCAGGCTATTTTAGAAATTATTGTAACCACCATAAACGAACAGATTAAAGAAGTGGGATTAGACAATCCCAATAAATACATCGGTTTTATTGGAACCCTATTTTTATTTATTGCGGTAAGTAATTTTTGGATTATTCTGCCTTGGTACGAACCTCCAACGGGCTCACTTTCCACAACGGCAGCATTGGCGATAGCGGTGTTTTTGGCGGTTCCCTTTTTCGGAATTCAGCAAACTGGTTTTTTTGCATACCTAAAAACTTATATAAAGCCAACTTTTATTATGCTACCGTTTAATATCATTAGTGAACTATCAAGAACCTTGGCGTTGGCCATCAGATTATTTGGCAACATCATGAGTGGCGGAATGATCATCGCTATCTTATTAAGCATTTCGCCATTGTTTATCCCCATTGTAATGAAAGCTTTGGGCTTACTGACTGGCATGGTGCAGGCTTATATATTTTGCATCTTGGCGACGGTTTATATCGCGGCGGCGGTACAGGAGAGCGTGAAGAAGAAGAAAGTAGTAGGTTGTAAGTGTTAAGTTTAAAGTGAAGAGTTTAAAGTGAAGAGTTTAAAGTGAAGAGTTTAAAGTGAAGAGTTTAAAGTATAAATAATTAAAAATCAATACAATGGATAATGTATCATCAATAGCAGTCGTATCAATTATTACTGCAGGATTAACAACTGGAATTGGCTGTATGTTTCCGGCATTAAGCGAGGGAAAAGCGGTATCAACCGCGTTAAGCGCTATAGCACAACAACCGGATGCAGCACCAACCATAACCCGGACTTTGTTTGTGGGTTTGGCTATGATAGAATCTACAGCGATCTACTGTTTTGTGGTTTCTATGATTCTGATTTTCGCTAACCCTTTTTGGACTTTCATCATCGCTAAATAGTAGCTCATGGAAATTAATTGGTTTACAGTCATTGCGCAGCTCATCAATTTTTTGGTGCTGGTTTGGCTGATGAAGAAATACCTGTACAAACCTATTTTAGATGCTGTTGAAAAGCGAGAAACTAAAATTGCTACCGAGCTTGAGGATGCGAAAAGCAAAGTGACCGAGGCAAAAAAAGAACAGCTGGAATTTAAACAGAAAAATGAAGCTTTTGATGCCAATAAAAAGAAAATGATGGGTCAGGTTACTGCTGATGCGGAAAGCGAAAGGCAAAAACTCCTAGATAAAGCTCAAAAAGACGCAGAAGACCTAAAGACTAAAATTGAGCAAGCTAGTAAAGAACTTCAAGAGAACTTAAACGCTGATATAGTTCAAAAAACTCAACAACAGGTTTTGTATATTGCTAAAAAAGCACTTGCTCAATTAGCTTCTACAAGCTTAGAGGAACAAACTGTTCAGGTATTTATTGGCAAGATAAAATCGCTAAGTGCCAAAGAAAAAACAAAGTTTACAGATGCTTTCCATTCTGACTCCAAGCCGGTATCAGTTAAAAGTGCTTTTGCATTATCCGGCAAAGAACAAAAAAGCATTAAGGTAGCCATTGCAGATTTACTGGGCGAAACCAGCGATTACGAGTTTGAAACACATCCCAAATCCATCAGCGGAATAGAATTGGCCTCCAATGGCTATAAACTTTCGTGGAGTTTCTCGGAATACATCACTTCGTTAGAAAAAAGCCTTACCTCTCCCCTAGCTAAAACTCAGGAAACTGAGCAAAACTGATGATATGCCGACCAAAACTTTAGAAAATAATATTTCCAATACTTTTAATCAGCTTAATCAGGATATTACAAACCATGTATTTGGTTTTTCTCCTCGTGAAGTGGGCTATGTAAAAAGTGTGGCAACTGGCGTTGTGAAGGTTTCTGGACTTCAAGGAGCGGGTTTTGAGGAATTGTTGAAATTTTCGGATGACCTATATGGCATTGCCTATAATTTGGATGAGGATGAGATTGGCGTCATCCTGCTGGGCGAGGATACTTTATTAAATGCCGGAGACGAGGTAGAGCGTACCGGACGAGTAATGGATATCCCGGTGGGTGACCATTTAATTGGAAGAGTTATCGACCCAATGGGCATCGCCATTGATGGTAAAAGCGAAATTAAAACTTCAAAAAGATTACCCATAGAGCGCCCATCGCCTGCCATTATGGACCGTACCGCAGTGAATTCGCCTTTGCAAACCGGTATCAAGGTAATTGATGCTTTAATCCCAATTGGGCGTGGACAACGAGAACTGATTGTGGGCGATAGGCAAACCGGGAAAACCCAAATTGCCATTGATACCATTGTTAACCAGCAGGGAAAGGACGTTATCTGTATTTACTGCGCTATAGGTCAACGTTCTGCTGCAGTTGCAAAAGTGATTGCTAAGCTCGAAGAAAAAGGTGCAATGGATTATACCATAGTAATGGTGGCTGAAGGAAATAGTGCACCGGGATTAAAATATATTGCACCTTACGCAGCCACCAGTATTGCCGAACACTTTATGGAAAAAGGCCGTAACGTACTCATTGTGTATGATGATTTAACGCATCATGCCCGGGCTTATCGAGAGCTTTCGCTGTTATTGCGTCGGCCGCCAGGTAGAGAGGCTTTTCCCGGGGATATTTTTTATATCCACTCCAGGTTATTGGAAAGAGCTACTCACCTTAGCGATAAACTGAAAGGCGGTTCGCTTACGGCATTGCCCATTATTGAAACCGAGGCGCAAAACATATCAGCTTATATCCCCACCAATTTAATTTCTATTACCGATGGACAAATTTACCTCTCGCCAAAATTATTTGAAGCCGGAAATTTACCTGCCGTAGATGTGGGAAAATCTGTTTCAAGAGTAGGCTCAAATGCGCAACTTCCCGCATATAAATCCATCGTTAACTTAAAATTACAATATGCGCAGTTTGAAGAATTGGAAAACTTCTATCGCTTTGGTACTACCTTGGACGAAAACACCAAGAAAGTAATTGACCATGGCGAGCGCATCAGGATTTGCCTTAAACAGAACGAGCTACATCCTTTAGAAGTTTCGGAACAGATTGTCATTTTATTAGCCTTAAGCAATGGCCTTTTTGATGAAATTTCAGTTAATAAAATTTTGGAAGCAGAGGCGATGATTCTTCAAAACATAGAACGTTTCCCTAGTGAAATATTAAAAGGTTTGTTTGGCGATGAACCCTTGAGTGATGTCAATCGTGATATTATTTTAAAAACTACCACTGAAATTCTTCTTCCGTTTAAGGAAAAATCTCAAGCTAAAAAAACAACAGACTGATGGATACCTTAGAAAACCTCAACCGAAAATTGGAAGGTGCAAAAGACATTAAATCTGTAGTTAAAGCTATGAAGGCAATGGCAGCTTCCAATATTTCACAATATGAAGCTGCGGTGGCTTCACTTGGAGACTATAACCATACCGTAACACTTGGTATTAAAGCTTATTTGATTTCGGAAAAGGTAAAAAAGATGGCTCAGAAACCGATCTCATCAACATCTAAATCGCATCAAGTTTGCGCCATTGTTTTTGGTTCGGACCTTGGGCTTGTCGGGCAGTTTAACGATTTAATTGCAGATTATTTACAACAGTCGTTTCCCGCTTCTACTAGCAATTTGGAAGTCTGGGTAATTGGCGAACGCGTTCAGGGACTTTTATCGGTTGCAGGCTATAACATTACCAAATCTCATCCAGTTCCTAGTTCAATTGATGCAATTACTCCACTTGTACAAAGCATTTTGTTGGAAATTGAGTCAGCAAATAAAAATAAACAGGTAAAAGAATTTTATATCATACATAATCGCCCCAAGGGTGGTTCGGGTTATCAAGCGGTAATGCAGCGTTTACTACCTCTGGATGAAAAATGGATGGATAATTTAATGGCGACTAAATGGCCAAGCAACAACATTCCCGAAGTGGTGGGTAGTCCTAAAAATGCTTTGAATGCACTCATCAATGCCTATTTGTTTGTTTCAGTATTTAGGGCCTGCGCCGAATCTTTAGCCGCAGAAAATGCCAGTAGATTGCAAGCAATGCAAAGAGCAGAAAAAAGTATTAGTGATACATTAGAAAATTTAAACAAGAAATTCCAAAGTTTAAGGCAGAGTATGATTGATGAAGAACTTTTTGATGTGGTTTCGGGATTTGAGGCGTTAAAGCAGAGTTGATTCTTTGACTTTTGTAAGCATGAGCGGAGCCGAAGGTTAACCACAGCGTTCACTGATTTTTAACCACAGAAGGCATTGTTTTTTTTAAAAACCACAGAGGTTGTAGAGACGCAGAGTTGCGTGTTTATTTAAATTTTCATTTTTTGAAGAAACATCAGTAAAAACAAAAATAAAAAATATGACAACCATTAAAAACATGAAACCATTAACAGCAGCAGAACTTTTCGACCTGCTAAAAAAAGAACTTGCAACCTATATAGATGCTAAAATAGATTCGGGATTGACTGTTGAATACGCTCACGTTCAGGATATTATAAATATCTCATTCCCAGAAATTATCGATGGTGTTGCATTTACTTTGACCGTAACGGATGAGGAAGTAGCAATAGAAAAAAGCAAGGAAGAATTTAATTACGATTTGACCTTATTAGAAACTCATTTAACTAGCTTTTTGAAAGAAAAATGTGAGTAAATTAGCTTGATGATGTTTTTTGTTATTGCCTTGATTGTTATTGCTGGCGGGTATTTTTTATTTCGTAAGGGAAAGCCTTCTGTTGTCAATACAGAATCAGATTTGCTCTCCTACAAAAACCTACTTAATCAAGAAGTTGATTTTTATAAAAAGTTGGATATAAATAGCAAAAGTAGATTTGAAACACTAGTCTTTGAGTTTTTAAATGATGTTCGGATTGAAGGCGTTGGTACCGACGTCACTGATAAAGACCGGACATTAATCGCTTCCAGCGCTATTATTCCAGTTTTTGGCTTTCCCGAGTGGAAATATAAAAACCTAACTAACGTAATTCTGTATCCAGATACTTTTGACAAGGATTTCCAATTTGAAGGAGGAAGCCGAAATATAATGGGAATGGTTGGTACAGGTTATATGAACGGTCAAATGTTGCTTTCGCGAGGAGCACTAACTAAAGGTTTTTCAAGCTCGGCCGGAAAAGAAAATGCCGCCATTCATGAATTTATTCATCTTTTAGATAAATCAGACGGCGCTACGGACGGTGTTCCAGAAAACTTGTTTGCACATGAATATGCAGTTCCGTGGTTAAAAATGATGCATCAAGAAATGCGGAGGATTGAAGATGGCAAATCTGACATTAATCCTTATGCTTTAACCAACGAAGCTGAGTTTTTAGCTGTGGCTTCGGAATATTTTTTTGAGAAACCTGAGAAATTTGAACGGATGCACCCAGAATTATTTAAGATGTTAAATCGGATTTTTAACATATAGGATAGAGGCAAGGCATACCTTGCCTCTATCCTATATTATTGTTTTAAAAACACTTTAAATTCTGATCCTTGCCCCACTTTGCTTTTCAATATAATTTTGCCCTTTGAACTGCTTACTATTTCCTTTACCAAATACAACCCAATTCCAGAACCCTCAATATCCGTTTCCACTCTATTATATTTTTTAAATATGGCATCTCGGTTAGCTTTTTCAATGCCAATACCGTTGTCTTTTACAGAAATCACTACGTAATTTTTCTCTCTGGTAGTGTTAATAAATATTTCTGGTTTGCGCTCTGTTGATTTAAATTTAATCGCATTATTTACCAAGTTATAAACGATGCTTCTTAATTTTCTTCGAGAATAAAGGATTTCAGATACGTTTACTTCGGAGGTTATTTTTGCACCAGAATCTTGGATATTACTAGAAAGTGTAAGCCTAACGTCTTCTAAAATATTTTCGAAACTTAAAAGCTCCTCTTGTGTTTTGTATTTTTGTTTTTGCTTTCCGGCATCTGTTAGCTCATTTATTACAGATTGCATTTTTTTTACGGAATTTTCTAAAATATAAAAGAGTGATTTATATTGTTCTGATGTTTCTATTGAGTTCTTTTTCAATAGGCTAATCGTTAACATCAAACTTGTAAGCGGACTTTTTATATCATGAGAAATAGTATCCAGCAGTAATTCATGATCTAAAATTAACTTCTCCTGATCTTTTAAGTCCTTAATACGTATCGTAATCTCAACAAAAGTCATGATTACGCCATTTGCTTTTTTAGTTTTTTGTTCTATGTATGGAATAATATCCATCTGAAACCATCTAAAATCGGTGGTTTGAATTTCCTTTTCAAGTATTTCTTTATCATCAATTACTTGTTGAATATTTTCAACAATGGTCGGAAAGCGGAAATTATCTTTGATATCACTAATAGATTTGCCAATATCAGTCAACTTCAGGCTGAATTGCTTCATCGCCGGAGGAGTGAATTTCCTCAATATTAAATCTCCATCTATAAATAATTGCGGAATAATGGTATTCCTGAAATAGTTTTCAAGTTCGTTATTATGCGCTGCAAGCCTTTCTATTTGTAAATCTTTTGGAAGCATAATTCTAATTTATTGGTGTGAATGTAATGTTTTTAGCACTGCATTTTTTTTAAAAACGCGGTATTTTAAAAATATGAGATGTTATCACAAAGGTAACACATCCGGAATCTCCATTTTAGCAACACCAATTCGGTTGTCAGCCATTCCATAATAAACATCAATTCGGTTAGGCTGTGCAATATCATCACGACGGTCTGTGCCGGTTGGGAATACCACATTTGCAATTGTTCCGATGGTTTCTTCTGGCAATTCCGGAATCAATATCGGCTTTACCGAACGATATATAACTTTCTGTGGATCTTTTTCTGAAAGAATCATTACTCCAGCAGAATAGCAAAGATCACGTTTAGCTTCCGTAGAATCAGGTAGTTCATGTACACCATGATAAACCACCAGCCAACCATGCTTAGTTAATAAAGGTGGGGAGCCCGCTCCAATTTTTAAATTCTCCCAAGCTTCTGCGGGGAGTGCCAAACGGTGATTGGAAGTGAATTTTGCGTATTGAAAAGTATTATCTTCCCCAATATTGTAGTACGAAATCCAAATACTTTCCTTGTGCGAATCCATTTGCCTCCCTTGATCTTCGCAAGTTTCTTCTGGCGTTGTACCCGCAAAAAGCGGACGATGCAACATCCCTATAGAGGGGTGACCGTTAGGACTAGGAATTGCCGAAGGAAAAATGCTTGCATCTTTGTTATTAATTCCGTTAAAATCAACTTCTTTATAAACTTGGTATTTCACAAGCCCCAAACGCTCCCAAGTAAACAAATCCTTTGATTTAGCGACTGCGATCCGGGGACCATTTGCACCAAAAGCGGTGTAAGTCATAATATATTCCTGCAAAGGTTCTACAAAAGTAACTCTTGCATCTTCGCATCCTCCTCCCCCATTTATTCGCTTTTCATAATCAGCTTCTGGCTGTAACGCAATGCCCAACCTTTCTACGCCAATTGGTTCTCCGTCTTTATCAAACTTCACCCTAGCTATTCCAATGCGGGAATAATTATTTTTCGCAACCAACCGCGGAAAAAGGTACAAACCTCCATCCGGCCCACGCGTTACCGCAGGGTTAAGCACACCTTCAACTTCCATTTCATTGCCAGCTTCAGGCTCCATGATGGTACAAATGCGTTCTAATTTAAATGGGATCATGCTTTTTCTCTTTTTGAATTGCCATTTAAACAAGCAACCATCGTCTCTATAACTCTTTTAGTTTCTTCGGAATCTCTAACTTGGATACAAGCTACGCCAGTTTTCTTTGCCGGATGATCGTTTCCGCCCTCAAACAGCGCATCGCCTATAAAAATCATTTCAGAAATTTTAATGTCTAAAACCTCCTCAAGTTTATGTATGCCGTAAGCTTTATCAATGCCGGCTTTAGTAATATCTACGGAAGTGGTTCCGCCCATTGTTATCGAAAATTGTTGCAGAGATTTATCCAGTGTATTTTTAATCTTTTTCCGTTTAGAAAAATCACTGTCCCAATCTTTTTTTTCCGCTAACGGAGCTTTTTGTCCCAATGCAGAAAAAGTAATTTGGCTTCCACGGTCTTCAATCTGCTCTCCCCAAGTTTTTTTGATATCCAGTCCTGCGTCTTTAACCGCTTGGTTTAACTTATCTATGATTTTTGTTTTTTCGGTATCAGTAAAATTCTCTGCATACAATTGTTGCCAACTTTCTTTGTATTGATAGAATTTAGTGCCACACGTGGGAAGTATGGAGAGTTTACGTTGCAAATCTTTTCTGGTTAAATGATCTAAAATCTGCTTTTCAAACTGTGACCAGTCGCCACCAGATATAATTGCAACATGTACAACTTTTAACAAAGCGCTTAAATGACCTGCCATTTCAATATCTATCGCAGATTTGCTTTTAGCTAATGTGCCGTCTAAATCAAAAATAATAAGCTTTTTCATGAATTGTTTTAATATAAGGTTAAAGCTTCTATGACATTGTTGATATTATTAAATTAAGCAACTAACCTTTATTCCGATTCCGTAGCTGGCTGATTGGAATCACTAGCCAAGGAAAAAAGAACCCTTTTTTAAGCACAGGTGGAAAACGTTGCCTTAAAAAAAATGTGCAAAAGAACCTAGGGATTCCCACAACGCCTTTTCGCTTTGCCTTGAACCTCGCTTAGCAATTGCACAGAAAAAGGGGCAATGCGCAAATACGCTAACTATCACCTTCAGTACCTTTACGCTTAAAATCAGTGTTTATGCTTCGAAATAACACGACAACAAAGAAACTTTCGACTACAAACGCCTAAAAAGCATTAATTAAAAAAGTTCTAATTTGTTAAATCTACTGCTCAACGGTATCAATAATTAACTAAACAATATATCAAAAAACTATGTTTTATATCAAAAAGAAAACTTTAAAAGTACATCCCTTTCCTAGCTCGCAGGCTGCTTCAACTTTACCGCCAGATGCGTTAATAATTTTACGGATAAGGTATAACCCAACTCCCGTACCTTCAACATCTGCACTTACGCGTACATATTTGTCAAAAATATTTTCTATATCCTTCTGAGCTATTCCGATACCGTTATCTTCTACTGTCAATATAATAAAATCACCTATTTTTTCGGTTCTGATAATGATTTCAGTATCATGATTTGGCTTGATAAATTTGAGTGCATTGCCAATTAAGTTTAGCATCACGCTTCTCAGATTTTTTTTTGCAAATCTAACTTCAGCGTGTTGAAAATCAGTTTTAAATACAGCCTTGGTAAGCCTAATTTTCTCAGATAGCACCTTTTTAATTTCCTCAAAAAGTGCTGGAAAACTTTCGAAATCGTCGCTGGTGTTTTCTGATTCGATTTGGCCGACCTTAGCTAAATCACCAATAATGGTTTTAAAATTGGTGACTGCTTTATTCATCATTCCCGAAAGCTTCATCACCTCTGGGTCTTTGGTGTCCAATTTATCATTAAGTATGCCCAACAACATTTCAATATTCAAAATTGGTGCATTCAAATCGTGTGAAGCACCAAAAACAAAATTATTCAAATCCGCATTTATCCGTAAAAGGCTTTGGTTACTTCCGTCAAGATTACGGTTGCTAACATCCAAGCTTTTATTGCTGATATCCAACTCTCCAAGCAGTTTTTTTAGCTCGGTAATATCATAAAAACTAATAATGGCACCGTCAGGGTCTGTACTGTTCCTTTTAAGATAGGGCATCGTCATTACCTGATAGACATTGCCATCTATCGCTTCGGCCTCTTGCGTAATCGTTTCTCCGTTTTGGATAACTTTTTTTACATCTTCAATTAGCGTTTCAAATTTTATATTGGTGGTAATATTACTCAGTGGGCGTCCAATATCGCTTTCGCGGATATTGATATGTTTTACAGCACCTGGAGAATACCTTTTAAGCAACAAGTTTTGATCAACAAACAGTTGTCCGTTGGTATTGCTTCTGAAATAATTGTTTAAATCATCGTTCAAATCCGTTAGTTTATCAATTGTACCCTGATGGTCTTTGTTAACCGTTTGTAGTTCCTCGTTTACCGACTGTAGTTCCTCGTTGGCACTTTGCATTTCTTCATTGGCCGACTGCATTTCCTCATTAGAAGACTGCAATTCTTCATTAAAAGACTGCATGCTCTCGTTTGAAGATTCAATACCTTCATGCGCTACATCCAACGCATGTTTCAATTGTGCAACCTCTTCTTCTAAACTAACAACGTGTTCTTTGGTTACTTCATTAATATCCTGCACATAAATTACATTATTTTCGGGTGTTTTAGCGTCACTATCTGTAAATAAAATCAATAATAAACGCTCTTCAGAACCAGTTATAAAAAACGGACTAATTACAATATCCAGCAAGCTTGTTTTTGCATCAGCGGTAGCTTCTAAATTAAGTCCTTTAAGCGTAACCCGTTCATTTAATTGCAGCGCTTTGTGGGTGGAAGCTTTAACTGAGATTGCAATATGCACAGGCAAAAGATCGGGCAGGTTGTAGTTGAAGTTGATGTTCTTTAAATATTTTTTGGTGTCACCAAACGACTCTACAACGGATAATTTTTCATCGGTACAAACACCATTTAGCTTGCACTCTTTTACAAGCGCCGCGTTAACCTGATCACGCAGACCGGATTTAGAAACTGGCGCAATTACTTTCTTACTAACTTCTATTCTGGTGGTTTTAATATCGCCAATTAAGCTAGATGAAAATGCATCAAACCTAACAGTTCTACCAATTTTATTACTCTTTAGTATGTTCCATTTTGCACTAACTTCATTAAATCCATCTTTAATTGCTGTTGTGCTTTCGCTCGGTCCTAAAAAAAGATAGCCACCTTCTTTTAATCCAAAATGGAGCATGGCAAAAACCTTATGTTGCAAAGTTGAATTAAGGTAAATCAACAAGTTACGGCAACTGATAAGATCTATATTGCAATACGGCGGATTTTTAGTGAGATCATGCTGGGCAAATACCAGCATTTTCCTGATTTCGTGTTTTACCTTATAAGTATCGTCTTCTTTTGTAAAAAACTGCTGAAGCCTTTCTTTAGACACCGTTTTTTTAATACTTTCCGGATAAATGCCTTTAGAAGCCTTATCAAGAGCTACTTTACTAATGTCTGAGGCAAAAATCTTTACCTCCATGTTTTTAGGATGCTTAATTAAATACTCTTTGATTAAAATCGCCATAGAATACGCCTCCTCGCCGTTAGCACAGCCAGCCACCCAAACTTTTAGTACTTGCGTATTGTTTTGCGAAATAATTTTTGGAATAACTGTATCCTCAATAATTTTAAAAGCGTCCGCATCCCTGAAAAAAGAGCTTACATTAATCAAAAAATCATTAGCCAACAAGTTAATTTCTTCCGAGTTTTTTTTCAAAAACTCATAGTATAAATCTACGGTCCTCAAGTTCTGATGCACCATTCTCCGCTTGATACGACGGATAATTGTAGGGCGTTTATAGTCAGAAAAATCAAGTGGCAACTGTTTTTTAATGAGGTTAAATATTTTTTCTAACGCTTCTTCACTGATTTCCTCAGATGTTTGGCCGTCTGCTGATTCTGCTAAGCCATCTTTAACATATTCATCAATAAACTCGGGCATTGCCTTGGGCGAAAGAACCTGACCAACACAACCTGTGGCAATGGCTGCCAATGGCATTCCATTAAAACTAGCTGTATCTGGGTCTTGTACTAAAACCAGCCCGCCAGCATTCTTGATTGCTTCAATACCTTTTGAGCCGTCTTTACCTGTTCCAGAAAGTATAACACCAATCGCTTTATCCCCGCGTTCTTTTGCAAGGGATTCAAAAAAGCAATCAATGGTCATGTGAGGACGTGGTTGGTCGGTTTTATCAGACATGATAAGCCTACCCTTTTCCACAGTCATAAATTTTGAGCTGGGTATCAGGTAAACGGTATTGGCTTTAATATCTACATTTTCAATAGCTTCAATTACGGTTAACTTACTGTGTTGCGCAAGTATTTGAACCATCTGGCTTTTAAAATCAGCAGAGAGGTGCTGTATCACAATGTATGATACGGAGTCTAACGGAGTATAGTCAAAAAAGGTGGAAATTGCCTCTAAACCTCCCGCAGATGCACCAATTGCGATAACATATTGTGGATCTTCAATATTATTCATGCTGTTTAATTTAAGCTATTTGATCAATTGGTTTAACCGGAAAAACAAGCGTAAAAGTTGTTCCTTCGCCCAGTTTACTTTCAAACTTAATTTTGCCGTTCATCATTGCCGTGTACCTGCTCACTATATTTAAGCCCAAGCCAGTACCGGGTATATTTCCAATATTTTGTGCTCTGTAAAATGGTTCAAATAAATGGAGCTGGTCTTTGTCTGGAATTCCCATCCCGTTATCCTTGATTACAATCGTCAACTCATCCGCAATAATTGTGGTAGAAAATTCAATTAAAGATTCTGGACCCGAATATTTGATTGCATTACTAATTAAATTAATAATACCATTCTTAAGCATAGACGAATTTAAAGTAACCATACGATCCACACCGGTATGCTTGTAAGTTATTTGTTGCTCTTTCTTTGTGAGCGATTCCATGTCTTCAGCAATCTCTTCTGCAAATTCAACCATATCCAAAGTGTTAAGGATTGGATTTATTTTGCCTGTCTCCAAAATTTCCACGGATAAAAAATCATTTAAAATGTTCGTTAAATTTTTGACCGCATTTTTAATGGTTTCAGCATATTTTTTTAACGCAATATTGTCGGAGTCAAGAGCTACTTTACCGATTAATGCTGCCGAAAGTTGTATAGCGGTAAGCGGGGTTTTAAATTCATGAGATGCCATAGAAACAAAGCGACTTTTTAGCACATTTAACTGCTTTTCCTTTGCAAGAGATTCCGTTAATTGTTCACGGCTCGATTCAATAATGGCTACCGAATCTGTCAAGCTTTTATTACTGATGTCTAATGCGGCAAGTAGTTTTTTAAATTCAGTAATATCGTAAAAGCTGATGATGGCACCATCGGTTTTGCCTGTATCTTTTAAAACGTAGGGCATAGTCATCACTTGGTACATTTTGCCATCAGAAGATTCTGCTTCTTTTACAATAATTTGCCCGTCAAGCATGACTTGCTTAACATCTGCGACAAGTGTTTCAAGCTTTATGTTGGTAGTAATATCCCCAAATGGTCTACCAATGTCGCTTTTTTGAAGATTAATATGCTTAACAGTACCTGCTGAATACCTTTTGAGCATCAGGTTATGATCAACAAATAGCTGCCCATTGGTGTTGCTACGGAAATAATTATTTAAGTCGTTATTAGATTCGGTTAGCTCGGCGTTGGTTTGTTGTTGTTCCTTATTAATAGTCTGCAATTCTTCGTTCACAGATTGTAGTTCTTCATTGGAACTGTGCATTTCCTCATTGGCAGACTGCAGTTCCTCATTAAAGGATTGGATATTTTCATTAGAAGAATTAACCAATTCGTAAGCCGTATTTAACTTGTTTTTTGCGTCTTCTATTTCACGCTCCAAACTAGTCAGATAGTTCATGTTTAATTTTTTGTGATCGCCTGACGAGGTAGTGAATTTATTTTTATGCTTTTTTTTATTTGAACTAAAAAGGACAAGCAGTTGCGGGGTATTGTTTTTAGTAGGCAATGGACTAATTAAAACATTAACAAAATAGTTTTCTGCAAAATCTCCACCGCTGAAATCTAAATCGTTTAACGCTATCGGCTCTTGCTTTTCCAGCGTTTGATGGGCTGCAGCTTTTATAATTAACGCAATATTATCCGGTAATAGCTCCGTAAGCTGAAAGTTGAAATTGTCGTTTTTAAGGTAAATGGTGGTATCTCCAAATGCCTTTATCACGTTCAGATGCTCGTCTGTGCATACTCCCGTTAATCCAGCTGCTTCAAGAATATCGGTTTGTTCATCATTGGTTGTCGTATCTATTGTTTTAGACATGGCTGATTTTTTTTCGTTTTGCACTGCTTTAAGTTTTATAGCTAATTGCTCACGTATTCAATTTATCGTTTGGAGAGAACAGAGGAAAGTATATAAATGTAACGTATTATAATTCAGTAAATAGGATTATAATTTCGAGTATAATTGATGTTGGTTTGCAATTATCAAACTCGTGGGATTTTTATTGATATTTTTTTAAAAAGCAGGTGTTTCTTAAATATCATATTCCAGGCTTTCGCCGATTTTGCCTAACCGGGTTTGGTTACCAATTGCTGTTATTGTGGCGATGGCCAATCCGCTGGCGACAGTTGTACCATGAAAAATTAAATTATCTTTTGAGGATTTGTCTTTGTAAACGGAGAGCGATTCTCCCATAAGGATACTTTCGTTGGCGGAAAAATCATTAGAATGAATAATTATGCCATCTGCAGTAATCGAACTGCCTTCTTGTACCATCAAGCTGTCGCCTACCACTAGCTTTTTATTTCTATCACTTTCCCATCCCTAATTACCTTACACTTAGGCTGTGAATAGTCTTTAAGTTTTTCGAACGCATTTCGACTTCTAGAATCCTGATAAAGGGAGATTCCCGCAACCAACACAATTGCTAAAGCAGGGAAAACACCATCTCCAGGTTGTTCGCTTGCAAAATAAATACAGGAAGTAACCAGCAATAAAATGACCATTGGTTCTTTCGTCAATCCTTTTAGGGCATCAAAAAATCCGTTTGACTTTCTAAATGACAAACTGTTGGCGCCATTTTTTAATCTGGACTTCTCCACAGCACCCTTACTTAGTCCTTGTACGTCAAAATTATTCACGTCCATTTTGTTGATCTATTATAAGTAGAAGGATTAATCTTTAGCTTTTCCAGAATCGTCTAAAATCATATCAGCCAAACGTTCATCCAAATCGTAAATATCTTTTCTAAAATTCAGCTTTTTATCTTGCCCAACAAATGCAGTAAAGTAGGCAATAAACACAGGCACTTTATCTTTGAGCGTTACATATTTTTGATTTCCACTTTTCATGGCCGAATTGATTTTCTCCGCCGTCCACGAAGCATCATTACGAAGAAGGAAGTTTGCAAGTTTCACTGGTTGTTCCACGCGAATACATCCATGACTAAAAGCTCTGGAGGTTTCCCCGAATAATGATTTAGCTGGCGTATCATGCAGGTAAGTATTATAGCTGTTTGGAAAAAGGAATTTTACCAATCCTAAAGAATTGTTGGCGCCAGGTTTTTGCCTTACAATTGGCAAACCATTTCTATAGCCGGTAATCTCCATATCGTGAGTAGAAATATAGTTGGGTTTTTTTCTGATATGCGGAAGTATTTCATTTCTCACAATACTTTCAGGGATATTCCAATAAGGTCTAAAAACTACATATTTTACTTCTCCGTAAAATAATGTAGTGGGATGGCTGGTTTGACCAACTACCACATTACAATTCCATAACAAAGTATCGGCATGAAAAACATGAAGCTTAAAATCGGGAATATTTACAGCGAGCACATCCTGATAAGTGGAAATAGGCAACCAGCGATTTCGTTCCATATTTACTATAATTTGGCGAATCCTACTTTTTAAAGGAATGTTTAGGGTACGGATGGTTTCTGGACCTATTTTACCATCAATACTTAAACCATTTCTTTTTTGAAAACTTTCAACAGCTTGATATAGTTCTTCATCAAATACAGCAGTGGTATCTCCCTTGTAATCTCCTAATAAATAAAATCGCTTTTTTACATCAGTAACAATGTTTGAAGTGTCGCCTTGGATTAAGGTACCCGAAGTTTGGATGGTATTCCAATTGTTTAGTTGCTCTAAAGCTTTGTACTTTTTTAAATAGTCTTTCAGTAAAGCATATTGCCTATAAACGGGTTCTTTAGCGTCTAAATCTTTGTATTTTAAAAGGCTATCCAAATAATATTCGTAATTCACTTTTTTACGTGGGAGGTGCCATTTCAAAGATTCGCTCACAGCTTTGTCCATGCCGTCCCAACTCAATTTAGAAAACGCAAAGTATTGGGCAGTAAGCATCAGTTCCAACAAAATATTTGGTTTCTTCTGATATTTATCGACCGCATAAAACAAAGAATCTAATTCTTTGCGGTAAGGAATAGTTTGATAAATCCCCTCTTCTTCTAGGTTGATAATTCTGTTATATAAATTACCCGCTTGTTCAATGGGTAGGCCATTTTCAAACCATGCATAAGCGTATGCTCTAGTTCTGTAAAAAGTACCAACATCTATTTTTACTTTGTCAATTTGCGGATAAATTTTAAAGAATTCTTCAATCTCTAAACTATCAAAAGTAAGTTCAACTTGCTCGCTAAAGCTTCCTTTTAGGCTCTGCTCCCAACTTTCTTGTAGTTTATTTGTTGAGTTTTCATTTACCGCCGTTTGCCCGCAACCGATGAAAGAAAAAGCGACGAAGAAAAGAGTAAATGCAAAGCGAATGATTTGAACGTTCATCTGAAAATTATTATTTGGAAAGCAAGTGATGCTTATTTTCTTCTTCAAAAATATTTTCGCTTAAGGCATACAGATTTTTGCGAACTGCTCGCTCTTCTGCAAATAGGCTTTTTATTTCTTTGGAAATTTCAGCATTTTCATTTAGTAATTCCATACCTATTTCCGATTGGTCTTTAATTGCCGAAGCCAGCAGACCTTGATGTTTGACAATAACCTCTTTCAGCAGTTGTCGCTTTTCACTGAGTTTAGTCAAACTTATATTTATGGGATAAAGTCCTTCAATTTTTCTTTCATGAATAGCTAAGGTGATGACTTTATCAAACAGCTTTCTAAAAAACCGCACTTCTTCGTCCAAAAACAAAATATCGGAAAGCCATTCTTTGTTTTTAAGATAAAGTTCTTGTAGTTCGGCGGATAATTGCTTTTGCACCATGGTTTCCATAATTAGTTGTTTTGTAGGTTATTGAATTGATTGGAACTGGCTTTATTTGGTCTGTAAACGATTATTCGTTTACGTCTTGTATTGTCTTTCAATTTTATACAGACTGAACGACTTTCTCATTAATAACTTTAAAATTCTTTTCGATCAAAAATAATTGCTTATCATGATTCCATTCTAAAGACGCGGACCAGTTTCCGTCGGCTAAATCCTTTGATTTTATGTGTACAGTGAAATTTTCATCACTGATGAAAGTGAAGTTTTTAACTGTTTTCGTCGCCTTATTTCTTAACTGAACTCTTCCTTGAACAGGATGAACAAATTGGATATCTAAAGTTTTCATAAGATTTTTCCTCCTTTCCAAATTTGAGTAAAATTGAGGATAAAAAGAGTGAGGAAGGTCATACATTTAAATGACTTGTTCTTTGTTTTCCAAGTATTTAGATATTTAGAAGAGTTTTTATCGTAAAGGTAATCGAGGTTTCCCGTAGCGGTTCTATCGGTAAGTGAATTGCGCCAATATTTGAAAATTACCCGCTATAGATAACGGACCGACTTTCATTCTTAATCGGCTCAAATAATCAAAAATAATGAGCCGATTAATCTTTTTAATCGGCTCATGGAAATTGAATACTAATTTGTAAAGAAAATTCAATAGGCTTTATATCGATTTTATGAGTGTGTTATCTATCGCTTTCGCTAGCTTTTCTTCTACTTTATAAGTTTCGGCATAGTGCATCCAATTACTTATCGTATTTAAAACTTCAGCGATTACACCCTCTGGATTACGTATTGAATTTTGTTTTGCAATGGTTAACAGATCGGCTTTAACAAAATCTTTTCTTTTGCCATTTATACTTAGGTTGTGCTGGCTTACCCATTCACTATCAGGTCGGTATGCGTAACAAATATCGTACGCTGGTGCTAACTCCCATTTCCCTGTGGGTTCCATCATAAAAGCGAAGTTTTTAGTATGGTCGTCACAGTTGCGGGCGAGTACGTTAAAAACCATCCGACGGTACATTTCCTCAGCATCGGCATAGCTAAGTTTCAACTGGCGCATCGTTTGGAATAGTTGTTCATAACTGTAGCTGGTAATCTTATTGAAATCATAATGCTGTATGGCGCAGAAAGTCTGTACATGCAGTTTCTGATTGCCATTCTTTCTGTCAAAACGCCTGGTCATAAAATGCGCCCTTCCTTCTTCCTCAATCAAACGGCTTTCCATCATTTTAATTCCCGCATCTTTAGCTATTTTATAATAAGCCATTTCTACCCGACCATAACCATAACTTACTCCAAATTGTGAATCGTTTACGCCGTCAAATTTTAAAAGCCAGTGTTCATATCCATTTTCCTGTAACGTCTGTCCCGAACGGATCATCCCTGTTTTATCATTATAAGCAATGATTGCTTTTGGTCGGGCACCACCTGCTGAAGTTCCCATTTTCAGCACATCCAAAATGACATCCTGCATTTCACGGTCTGTATGGGCTTCAAACTGTGCTCTACTTTCGGGTAGTTTCATTGTAGTGTCAATCAAGCTAGAAAGCTCCAATGATTGAGAGCTGGCTTTGGTGCTCAGGATAGAAGGTTCAAATTCTAATGCGCCCATTCCTCGAGTGCCGATAAAACATAAAAGTTCTACTGGATTTAGTGAATTTTCCGGACGTCCGTTGCGGGCAAGCCATATATTGATTAATTCTTTTCCATATTTATCAGGCAGGGCATCTGCCAACAATCCCGGCAATCCTTTGAAGGTTGATGTATCTCGTAATTCTGGAAAAGAATAGATACGTGAAGACAATGGCATCTTCAACGGGCTTATCTCTATTTTTTTTGCAATAAAGCGTTTTTCATATTCAAAAGAGCCTAATCCCTGAGCTTCATCCCAAGCTACTGCACCAATCCTTTCTCCCCATAATTTTATAAAAGCTGTCGTTACCATTCTAATCCTTTTTCAGTTTTTACCTCACTTTTTGAAGCTCGTTTTCGGGTCTTCTCATCTTCTTTTGCCAACTGCATCGGACTTATCTGTTTCGTGATCTTAAACTGTTCGAAAACATATAAGGCATCAAGTACCCGCATAATTTTCAGTAGGTTTAAAAAGGCAATGCTTTCGCCACGTTCTGCCAAACTTAGGGTGGATCTGCTTATGCTTGCTTTTTCGGCTAAATCATCTTGCGTAAGATTTTGGGCGATACGCTTGGATTTAATAAATTCTCCAACTTGTTTCAGAATAGCTAAATCACTATAATCTGAAACGTATGAAATATCATTCATAAACTATATTTAAAAGTATCAATGCGTTAAATATCATTCAAATATATAAAAAATAAATTTAGGATTCAAAAATATTATTTAGAAAATGCGTGTGTTACAACCCATTGTATCGATACTTTTTCAACTGTATTCCCAAAGAGATTACGCCAACTAAAAACCATCAAATATCCAGTCCATATTTTAGACAGGATATTCTCTGACATTCTTTTTATTTTTGTAAAGCGCAATTCGGATGTGCTTATTTTTTATCTACCGTGAAAAATAATCTTGAAAAAAAATATCACAACTACGGTTGAGGTTGTGATGTTTATCCAAAAGCAGTTCCGAATTTTGAAGAAGATAACAGTTGAGATGGACTAGAAATAAAGCCTTCATGGCAAAAATTTCGTTTCCACTCAGCCTATTTACAAACCTACAAAAGCAATACTATGGCAGTAGAAATTCTAACCAAAGACGACCTTTATCAGTTCAAAGCAGAACTGCTTAACGAGATCCACAAAATCATCAGACCCGGAAAATTTGAAGCACCTAAAGAATGGCTCAAAAGTTATGAAGTACGAAAGTTCTTGAACATTTCGCCCGGAACCTTACAGACGCTTCGTGTAAACGGAACTTTAACCTTTACCAAAATTGGAGGTTCGCTTTATTACAAACGCGAAGATATCATCAGCTTATTGGAAGGCAATGGAGCATCTGAATAATTTCGCTTTGATTTTCCACAAACTATTTAGACGGACGGTCCTATTTTAAGGAGCAAGCAGATTTGGAGCAGGGCCCTACTTTTCTTATCCTAAGCTATCACTGAGGGGGTTGAAAGTATCCTCCGGGGATACTTTGCTGGTATTGAGCCTTGGAAACGGACAAAACGGTATACCGAGCGGTATATTCTTGAAAGAAAAACAGATACCTAAGAGAAACACTTATTTTCCATCTCTGTATTGTGATATTTGCAAAGATGCAGCAAATTCATTCCACCATCATCATTAATACCTAAGAACTCTGCTGTGCGAAGGCAAATGCGGGTGAAGGAAAAGTGGCGCTTGCAGAGCGAATGAGGAACCAGCTTTTGCCGATGGGATATTCTATTTGAAAATCAAAAAACTAGAGTCAGCAATTTCCAAGATTTGAAAATAAATTATTACACAAACTTGTCTAACCAGTAAGAATAAAAATTTTTGTGGGCCTTTCTGAGGAAAAATCGAAATATAAATCCGGTATTAAACCGGGATTTATATTTCGATTAATTAGCAATACATTCTAAAAGTACCCACCTTTTGCAGATATTTCATGTATTGTTTCTCCTGAGCGTACCCAACCAAAAATCTTATCTTCATTCTCTTTGATTTCTTCAGAACGAAGTAGTACTTCGTATGCTATCCCACGAGGAATCACCAGTACTCCGTCTATGTCTCCCAAAACAACGTCTCCTGGCTTCACAGTCGCTGTACCAATTAGTAAAGTAGATTGATAGCTTGTAATTAAACAACGTCCTAAACTACCGTTAGAAATTCTGTATTTGTAAAATATGGGAAAATCGGCTTCCAAAATCTGGTGAGTATCTCTAATTCCTCCATCTATACAAGCCGCTTTTACTTTTTTACCTTTTGCGGTTGCTGTCATTACTCCTCCCCATAAAGTTGCTTGCGAATCATTAGAAGTGTCCCATACTACAAATGAATCTTCACCCATTTCATCTAGCATTTCAGTACGATATTCCATTTCGCCTCTAACTTTTACATGGGGCGCACTTTTCACTGTAAAAGCAAATCCAGCAACAGTTTGATATTCACGAAGAGGGACAATATGGCCTGGCAAAGCCTGATTAATTAAACAGCGCTCTCTAAGAACATCATTTACAGCACCAGTATATAACTTTTCAAACCTCTTAAGTAGTTCCTTATCTGGGATAGGAAAAACAACTTCCTCTACACCTTCCAACATTTCTGTTAGCTTATCAAGCTTCATCATGCTCACTTCCTTTTTATACGTGTCTATACTCATAACAATTGTTTTAAATAGTTTACTCCTTAATTATATTTATATTTTTTTTGTATGCCCAAATGCTCAGCAAATTCCTTTTCTGTTTCTGCAACTTCCTCAATTTTTCTTTCTATTAACTTTATCACTTCCTCTTAATCAAATCTCAACTGTACGTATAAATTCTATCCTTTTTAAAGAAAAACATTGCCGCAATTGTAATAAATATTGCTCCTAAAAAATAGCTTACCCATAACCATGATATACCTGTTGCCAAACCTAGCGTTGGCTTTAAAACACCCAATAAATACGGAGAAAAAGCACCTGTTAAAAAAGCAAACATGAGCATAATTCCAGATGCTGATGATCTTATATGAGGTTTTACCAATTCATATAAAGAGGCGAAAATATTTGAGTCATATATTCCTCTAAAAAAGCCGAAAAGGAACAACGATACATACATAAGCGTTTCTGTTTGGGCAATCCCTAAAAAGTAAATAAAGGGTGCTCCACATAATAAGGCAACAGCTTGTATTACTAAACGAAAAACCGGATTTTTAAACGCAAGTTTATCTGAAACAGAACCACCTAAAATCACACCTCCTAAAGCGCCTATATGATGATAAAACATCGACGAAAAACCGGCATTAGATAAAGAAAGATGAAATTTTTCTGTTAAAAAAGATGGCATCCACGTTAAATAGCCCACATTTACAAAAACCATACAGGCGAAGCCGAGGGTCAATAAAATAACACTAGGTTTTTTTATAATTTCTTTGAGAGTTTCTTTAAAAGGGTGTGTTTTTACTATTACTATAGGTATATCATTAGCCAATCTTTTAAAGATGACCACAGCTAAAGCAACACCTAAAAAACCAAAGCAATAAAAAGCTTTTTGCCAACCGTATCTTTCTGCAATAAAACCTGCTATAAAACCACTTAAAATAATACCAGCATATACCGAAGTTTGATGAATTGATAAAGCTATAGACCTCGTTTTTTTATGATGATCGCTCAATAATGCATTTGCAGGCGGGGCATAAAAAGCTTCTCCGCCTCCAGTTGCCACACCTCTTAAAAGTATAAACTGAACTAAGGTGGTACAGATACCCGTTAACAATGTTGCTGTGCTCCAAATAAAAAGACTAAATGCAATAATTTTTTTCTTGGAGAATTTATCTCCAACAAAACCAGCTAAAGGCACAAGCAAACCATAAGTCCAAACTAAAACAGATGAAATTAAACCCAATTCTGCATCAGTTAAAGAAAGATCTTCACGTATTAGTGGCATAACAACACTAAATATTTGGCGATCTGCTTGATTAAAAAAGAATGCTAACCAAAGCAACACCAGCAGTTCCCACTTATAAGATTTAGGTACTGTTGTATTGGTGAACACAGCCTTTTCAGTAAGTTTAATTTGTTCCGAATCTGGCACCATCTATTCTTTATTATTTAATCTACAATTGCATACAAGTAGTATTATATATACACCAAAAAGTATAAATCAGGTTAAGCGTTTTCGAAACTTCCTACCTGTTCTCGCAAATTTTTAATACCTATTTTTAAATGTGTTTTTAAAGAATTAATGCTTATACCCATCACATTTGCCGCTTCTTGATATTTCTTTTTTTCAAAATAAACCATCTGTAAAGCCACCTGTCTTTGTTTAGGTAATTGCTGCAATGCATTAGCTAACCTATTGTATAGACTTTCAGTTATATTATTATCTAAAGTATGGTCTTCATTTGAGTAAATCTCATAAAAGCCTATTCTCTTTCTCTGCTCTGATTCTTCTTTTCTTAAACTATTTAAACACCTATTTTGAACAGATCTGTATAAATAACCTTTTATCTCGCCCTCTAAATTTAGGTACAACTTTTTCTCCCATATTTCTAAAAAAAATATTTGAACAAGGTCTTTTGATGCCTGATAATCTTTTAAAAAAAAATAGGCATTCACACATAATACTTTATAATATTTCAAAAAAATCTGGTCATAAGCTTTTGAATTACCACTTTTCAATTGTTTTAATAACTCGCTATCGGTTTGCAGGATCATAATTATTGTTATAAAAGTTAGTTTTGGTTTAGTAGATTGCTTGTACTTGGTTTATAGTAAAAGTCTTATCAATTTTTTTATTTATTCTTGGGGTATCCCTAATGTTTCCATAATACCTTTCATATATCCAATTCCAAATAAGTTGCCTTTCATCGCATAACCATGTTGCTCATTATTTTCGCCGGCCATGGTAGGCACATGGTCTGAACGTACAGGTACGTCAATTCCTGTATTTTGGTAGGCCTTAAACATATCAACCATATTAGTTGGTCCATTATCATGAAATGTTTCTTTGAAATCTGAAGCGTTCCCCTCTACGTCACGTATATGTACAAAAAATATTTTTTGTTGACTTCCAAACTCATGAATTAAACTTTTTACGTTTTCTCCCATAGTTGTATAGGTTCCTTGGCAAAAGGTAAGACCATGAGAATTGCTATCAACCAAAGTGAGAGCTTTGCGAATATTTGCAGCATTTATAAATATTCTGGAAACTCCTCTTAAAGGAGATACCGGGGGATCATCAGGGTGAAGGGCCATTTTTACGTTTGCTTTTTCTGCAGCAGGCAAAACATGTTCTAAAAACCACTTATAGTTTTCCCATAATTTCTCTTCGCTTAAAGAAACTAGTTTAGATGGACTTAATTTTTCTGCGTCTGCTAAACTAAAGCCACTAACCAATGCGTCACCTCTTTCTTTTAAAGCAGTGTTGGTTCTATACCAGCCAATTCCTGCCATAAAATTATAACAAAGCAGTTTTACACCTAATTTGCCCATGTTCTTTAACATCAGACAATATTTTTCGACATCCTCTTCTCTGCCTTCTAATCCAAATTTTATACGATTCATATCAAACTGATCTCCTTCGAAACCAATAAGTTCAAATCCATTTTCTTTGAATATATCATAGGATCTTTTCATCGAACTTAACTCCCATGGGGCAGCGTCTCCCGTGAGTTCTGGATCTAACTTAGCAATCGCATACTTTATTCCCATCTGCCTGCACAAAGCCCACTTCTCATCCGGCTTGTTACCGAAAAATAAAAAAGACAGTTTCATTTAACTAAAATTATAAGTTTGAGGATTAATATAGCCTTGGTTAAGCATCCAGCCACCATCTACAACAATGGTTGCCCCTGTCATATAAGTACCAGAAGAAAGGAGGCTTACAATTACAGATGCCACTTCTTGTGCTTGCCCCAACCTACCAAGAGGAATATTATCATTCACTAATCTTAGTTTATTATCGTCTTTCCAGACAGGCGCATTCATGGATGTTTGTATTGCCCCCGCAGCAATGGTATTCACTTTTATGTTATGTGGCGCCAATTCTAAAGCAACCCCTTTCATCAATGTTTCCAGAGCACCTTTTGTTGCGCCATAAATATTCAGCCCTATACCTGGCTGTATACCATTAATTGAAGTCACGGAATATACACTTCCCTCAGTGCTGGTTTCAACCATTTTCCTTGTAATGGTTTGAGTTAATAGCAGAGTGCTTTTAAAATTGATATTCGTAAAAAAGTCAATATCTTTTATAGTAGCATCTAAAAAATGAGTCTTATAAGAAACTCCTGCATTATTAATTAGATAATCTATAGAACCTAAGCTATCCCAAACATCATTTCCTAATTTAATAGCTTCCTGAGGATCGTTAAAATCAGCTTGAAATAGAAAAGCTTCTACTCCTAACTCTTTAATTTCAAGAAGAACTTTCTCTGCTTCTATCTTATTGTTAGAATAATGAAGTGCCACAATAACACCCTCTTTGGCAAGCTGTAATGCAATCTCTTTACCTATGCCTCTTGATGAGCCGGTAACTAGTGCTCTTTTACCTTTTAATTTCATGGACCTTATATTTATAATACAAGAAGTTTATAATTTGGAAGTATTTGCTTTACTATATAAAGTAAAGCTCTACTATACAAAGCTACGTTTAAATTTAAATTTTCCAAATATTTATTTATTCAATTTTTCGGGAATAAATAAATGAGAGGTATACAGGGATTTATTTCTTGAACATAGAAAAAATGCTTAAAATATTGAGTCGAGAGACTAAATGCGATTTGCCTTTTGGTTTAAAAACTCAACCTATATCGTTTATAAAACCAAATGATTACATCTTTAGTGCAAAGAAACTAAAGAGAAGAGGAAATAAGTTTGGCGGTTTCTTGTAATTCAGAAATAAGATAACTTTTATCAAAATTAATCAACCTAAAAGATGGCATATATAAGCAAATTGAAGCAATTACTTTATCCTTTTGAAAAACAGCGACAGATAGGCCGGATATCTGATTCTGAGATTCCTGAATCACATAGTTATCTTTTCTTATCTTCTCTATTTGGGACCAAAAGCCGCTTTTTGTCGCAGCTTCTTTCCATACAGGTAAAGAAGGTAATCCCCAATTCTGCAAATATTTTTCTATTTCGGCATCTTTTTGCACTGCAAGTAATAACCTTCCTGTTGAGGATTCATAAGCAGGTTTATCTATTGAAGAAGTCGCCTGAATCTCCTGCTTGCTTTTGGTTTGATGTAATAATATTCTTGAGCTTTCTTTAAGCACAGCTAAAGAAGCATTTTCATTAATTTTTTCTGTAAGTTTTTCTAAAAGTGGCTTAGCAACTTGAATCAAATCTTTTTTATAACCATCGAAACTTGTGAGCTGGTAAAGCTTTTTACCTAATAAGTAACCTTTCTTATCGTCTAATTTCTCTAAAAAGCCACGCTTAACCATGGCTTTAATAATATTTGCGCAAGTACCTGTATTTAACCCAACATTTATAGCTATATCACTAAAACTGCGTGGTATTTCCGGATCAATTGCTAAATACTCAAGTATATCAAAAGATCTATTTATTGCCTGTTGCATATAACCTGTTATCTTAATTTAACTTTCAAAAATAGTAAACTCTTATTAATTATTGTGGTTATTTCACAAGTTCAAATGGCAATACAAACTCACATCCTTTTAAAACAAGAAAGTCTATAGTTTTAGTAAATTCGTTAAATTGTTCTATAGTCCAGTTATTGGGGTGACCTTGTATAATCATAAAAGACTGCTGGTAAACAACATTTTTCTCATAGTTTGATACAAAATATTCGTAGTTAGGATTTCCCACACCTTTTTCCATATCAACCCGATTATTTAAACTTGTTATTTTTAAATGTTTGCCAACATCTAAACTTGGGAAAAAGATTAATTTATAATTTGAATTTTCTGAAATCACCTTTAATGTAACACTATCTGCTGCATTGTAGGGTGCACCAAAAGTATGCATCTGAACTCCTAATTTTTTAATTATTAATTGATTGGCATCATTAAAATGTTTTTTTTGAAATCCATAGCTTGTACCACTAAACTCCTTATTGTTATTTGAGAGGTTATTATTGGAATGATCAAAACCATGATGCCATAATTCTACCATTCTTTCATCCCTACTATTTGTGGCATTTATGTATTTACTTAAAGTAGAAAAAGCTGTTTCATCTAATCGATTGGCAATTAACCCATACGATGCTTTAATACTCTTTTGCAATAAATAATCCATTACCTGGCCAGCCTTACAAAGGTGATTAGCAACACCGATATCATCAAGTTTAAGCACAATTTTAGGTTGAGCTATCAACATGTTCCGAACGCACATTATTAAGAGAAAGGTAATTATGATTTTCTTTTTCATAAACCCGTTTAAAGACTAAACTTATGTTTCAATCTGATATCATCAGAGGCACTTCCTATTAATAATTCAAATATACCAGGTTCAACAACCCATTTACCATTCCTATCATCATAATAACTAAATGCATCGCTGTTTAGTAGAAATGTAAGATGTTTTGACTCGCCATCTTTTAAAAAGACCTTTTGAAAGGATTTTAGTTCTTTATATGGGCGTGGCAATGAAGATTTCTCATCTTTGATGTATAATTGTACAACTTCAGCACCAGCTATTTTACCTGTATTAGTTATAGACATGGTTACCTCAACTTTATCTGGTGCGATCTTTCTTGTTTTTATGTTATTATATCTAAAAGTGGTATAGGATAAACCATGCCCAAAAGCAAACTGAGGTTTTACTTTATAGGTATCAAAATAGCGATAGCCGACATAAATATCATCTTTATAATGAACCGTATTGCCGTTACCCGGATATTCTCCTAGTTTATGAGCCGGAGAATCTTCTAATTTCCTTGGAAAAGTAACAGGCAGTTTCCCTGATGGGTTTACCTCTCCAAAAATTATTTTAGCAAGTGCATTTCCACCTTCCATACCACTATACCAAGACTCGATAATTCCACTTGCTTTTTCTTCCCACTGTGTAATATCTATAGCTCCTCCTCCTAACAGGACAATAATTGTTTTGGGATTGGCTTTTAAAACCGCTGCTATTAATTTATCCTGGCCAAATGGCATGTCCATATTGGGTTTATCATTAGTTTCTGCATCTAAAAACAAACGATCTGTATCTGTATTTTTGTTTGTCCAACCTCCAAATACAATAGCTACATCTGCAGAAGAAGCCAATTTTACCGCTTCTTTTATTAAAGAATCTGTATTTGCAGTAGGCGTTCTTTCTATTCGATACCCCTCGGTGAAGTTAATCGCAATTTTATCTTTGGCAATGGTTTTGATTCCTTGCAATGGTGTTATCTCATAAAAAGCTTTTACCTGGGAACTTCCTCCGCCAAGTGCATTTTTTCTATCGGCATTTGCTCCAATTACGGCGATACTTTTAATTTTTGATTTGTTTAATGGCAATATATTATTCGTGTTTTTCAATAACACAATTCCTTCTTCTGCTACTTTTAAGGCTATCTGCTGATGTTCTAGTGTATTGTATGCTCCCTGAGGCCTGTTTCCTTCTATAACACGGGTTTTATACATCACCCGCAAAATCCTACGCACCTTATCATCTATTACAGACTCTGGCACTTTCCCACTTTTAACCAAAGGCACTACAGAAGTATCTGCTAGTACATATTTATTATATTTTGTGGGATCTGTACCTAAGTCAATTTCAACTCCCATTTCTATATCTAAACCATAAAGTAATGCCTCTAAAGTATTATTTGCTGCTTCCCAATCGCTCATTACCAAACCCTTAAAACCCCATTCTCCCTTCAGTATTTTGTTGTTTAAGTACTCGTTATGCGAAGCATGCTGGCCTCTTAGTTTATTATAAGCACCCATTACTGTATTTACATTACCTTCCACTACTGCTGCTTTAAACGCTGGCAGATAAATTTCACGTAACGCCCGCTCACTCATTTCAACATTAATGGTTCGCCTGTCCACTTCCTGGTTATTTGCAGCAAAGTGTTTTACAGATGCCGATACTCCCTGATCTTGTACTCCCTTTATATATTCAACAGATATTTTACCTGATAAATAAGGGTCCTCACTCTGGTACTCAAAATTTCTTCCGTTAAGAGGTGTGCGAATTATATTTACACTAGGTCCTAGTATAACATCTTTGCCACGAAAATTTGCTTCGCTGCCCAAAACCTTTCCATAAGCATAACCAAGAATAGGATTCCATGTGGCCGCTAAACACATCCCAACAGGTAAATAGGTAGATGAATCTAAATATCCCGGACGTGGTTTTCGATAATATTCCCAAAAATTCCCAATTTCACGTCTTACTCCACTTGGCCCGTCACTCATTACCAGTTCTGGTATGCCCAAACGTTTTACTCCTCCGCTTGTGAATGCACCACTGGCGTGAATCATCCCTATTTTCTCCTGCAAAGTCATTAAACTGATTAAGGAGTCTATTTTCTTTTCTGTTGAGGTATTGATCTGTGCAAAAGAGCTCGTTGAAATGGCAATACAAAGCAATATTGCCCAGCTTATTTTAAAAAAATTCATGTAATGTAAGTATTATTCGTTAACGACTTTTAGAGGCATCTTTTAATTTATCTGTACGGAATGGGACTGCAGGAAAGCCTTCTTTATTGTAAAAATTAATTGCAGCAGGGCTACTTTCAAATGTATAGCGCAAATTTATAGGTTGTAATACATCCTCACTCCATACGATTACTTTATTACCTTTTATCGAGGCATTTGCCCTGTGAAATACATTGTCTTGCCCAGCAATGGCGAATCCTTTTAGTTGGTTGGCACTATCTTTTGCCATTAAACCACTGCCAACATTCTCATAACTTAATTTAAACCTATCTTTAAGTTTACGTATTTTACTAACTATTGGACCTTGCACCACTAAATTCTTTTGTCTATACGCAATTTTACGAGCCTGATAAGCGAGGCGCTTGCCTACATCTTGTTTATTTGTTGGATGTATATCATTAGGATCTCCAATATCATTGGTTACTGCCAAACCTACATAATCTAATTTTTTAGAAACATTAGATTGTGCTTCCTGCACAACAGCCCATCCAGCAGATTCTGGCTTTTCGGTAACTTTCCCATAGTTAGCCAATTGTACTACTAAAAATGGCAGATTACTATTTTGCCATGATGTTCTCCAGGAAGTAATCATATTAGTCAACATCTCCTCATAAGTATAGCAAGAGTTCAAGCCTATGTTATTTTCTCCCTGATACCATATGACTCCTTTTATGGGATTTGAAAAAAAAGGAGCAATCATAGCATTATAAACAAAGGTTGGATAATGGTTATCTACATTTATAAATCCTTCCGGATTTTTAGTTCCTGGAGGAGCCGCAGCAATTAATGCTTTATTACGGGCCTTTATACCATTTATATAATCGGGGCTGATAACCGCTATTTTCTTTTGAGCTGATGGAAAATCTTTTAGCGCATCAACACTCATAAAAGTTTCTATAGGAGAGCCTCCCCATGAGGAATGAATAATGCCAATAGGAATGCCCTCTTTTTTATATAATTCTTTTGCAAAAAACCACGCAACGGCAGAAAAGTCATCAATTGTATTGGAATTAGCAATAGACCATTTTGCGCTTTTAAGATTCAGCTGAGGGCTAAGAGCTGTTACCCGAGATACATCTAATTGTCTTATTTGAGGATACTCTGCATCTTGTATCTCTTTATCGTGATTCTGAACTAGTTTTACCTTAAAATTCATATTACTCTGTCCGCTACAAAACCACACATCGCCAAAGTAAACATTAACAAAAGACACTTCTTTACCATTACTTCTTATATTGATATCATAAGGCCCTCCTGCTTTCATTAGTGGGAGATTAATTCTCCAAACACTATCTACTGAAGCTGTTGTCTTATATTCTTTATTATTAAATTTAATAGCTACTTCTTGTGAAGGAGCATTCCAACCCCATATTTTCACTACTTGTTCCCTTTGTAGTATCATATCATTACTAAAATAGGTTGGTAATTTCAACTGAGCTTTTGCAGCAAAGTTTAAAAGAGAAAAAATTAAGATGATGCAACTTTTTAAATGTATCTTTTTTAGCACAATGATAATATTTGTTTTAATAAATAAACTTGGAGTTATACCTGTATTTTCCCGTAGCTAATGTAATTGTATAAACTCCCCTAATCAGATTACTAATATTTAACGGTATCGTATTGTGACCTTGTACTAAAGAAGTATTCACACTTAAAACAGATCTTCCATACATATCATTTATACAAATGGCTGATGATGAAGTTGAGAGATCATTAGCAAAAAAAGACACAACTAATTGTTCAGCAGCATTAACATGTATCTTTAATTCATTTTTAGCGTTAGTCACATTGGCAGCTATTACCTTAGACAAAAAATATTTCCCATTATTATCAAATTGTTTTAACTGATAATAATTAGCACCAGGAAAAGGGTTATAATCTGTAAAAGAATAGAATTTAATCCCTTTAGAGTCACCTCCACCCGGTACATCACCGATAATTTCAAATTCCGAATCTTTTGCTTTTCTTAACACGCCAAATCCGTAGTTGTTTTGTTCTGATGCTGTTGACCATTTCAACAACATAGAAGAACCATTGCCTGTAATGTTAAAAGATTGAAGAGAGACGGGCATAATACTTTGTTCTTCGACATGTCTTATGATAATATTCTGGATATAACCGACAGCATGTTTCGTTGATCCAATTATTGAAGACCTTTGACCTATAAAAACACAAGCATCTAATTTATTATTAACCGCTAAATTATAACTAGGTATATTGTTTGTTGTAATTCCACCTATAACAGTAGTTAATGGTATCCCGTTGGCCCATATATGCAAAGCATTGGAAGCAACTGTATATGTTACAGCATCGCGTACATAGTTTTGCTGTTCCGCAGAGTTATTGCAATAGAACTCCATATTATAGGCTGTACCTTGTGTAAACTTTAGACCGTTCAATACCCGCTCATAGGTTGTTCCTGCAATCTCTTCTCCTATTCCTGACCCTTTATAACAGTATCTGAATTCTGGATTAGAATTAAAAGGGGAATTTTCAGGTATCTGCCATCTTACAGTGGCAAAAAAATCTGCAAAACCTGTAGTAGACGAATTGGCCGGAACGCCACTGTTTTGATTAATCAACTGGTTTGCGCCATTGGGGTTGACTCCATCTGTTCGTCCTATAGCAAACTGCCAGTCCATTTCTTTCATAGAACTGTTTTGTTCAAAAGTAATAGTGTAAAAAAAACTGGCCACTGATGTTGCAGTTTCGATATCGAACATAGAAAATTTGGCTACTCTCCCCGCCTTCGAAGAAACAAATTTTAGTGCAGGTGATGCTCCATATTTAACCAAATGCCACTCTCCCTCACCTGTGGGAGTTGGGGTGTTTTTGTTAGCAATTCGTATTTTGCCGGATGATGGAACAGGCATAAATCCTAGGGAAGAAGGCATGCTTGTAATAGAGGAGCCTCCCAGCTCGGTAAAACCCAGACTACCTACCTGCCCAGCACCTGTATTTGCACCAAGATTATACTCCCATTCAATCGCTGTTTTCTCCCATAAACCTTTCGCATATCTGGGTTTTGAAGCAACTAAAGAAACACTACTGCCCAACATATCACCCAAAGGCATAATAAAGTTAAGAACCTCGCTCTCCGAACCAGCATAACTTAACGACACTTGTATTGAACTTTGAATTTGTGCTGGATCTGATAGAGTGACTTTTACTTTTGGTTTACTGTAATCTACCAGCAGAACACATGCTTTATCTACCGAAATGGTAAGTCCTGGCTCAATCGTGATATTTCCTGGGTTATAAAAAACAATACCCGCTTGCCTCAACAAAACATGACTCACTGCTTGCAAAGAAGCGGTATTTGCATGTATTGTTACAGGCATATTAGTGGCATAAGCATTAGTTTCTGCTACACTTTTGTTTGGTAAAACTATATATTCATAGCTTGCGTTAGATGGTGCATTTCCATGATCTATCCATAGTTTAAAAATATCTGCACTTACGGTTTGATTTACCTGGTTTTTGTTAATAGTGTACCAGTTACCGCTTTGCATATTGGTTTTCATTTGAACAGCTGTATTGTTTGCAAAAACATAACCGGTATTGTCGTGGTGTACCCATCTCGCATTAGGATAGGTATTTTCTTCCTTTGGGATGATATTGCTATCCACTAGAACAGCTGTTTTTAAATACGATTGATTTATGGTTGTGGTAGTGGATGCGCCACTGTAAGAAGAGTTTATGCCTGCACCCAGACAAATCATCTCGCCATTCCACAAAAAATTGGTTTTTTTGGCTTCAATATCTACATTTACCCCACCAATCACAGTGTCTTTTTGCAAGTGCATAGCAGTAATACCGTTAATACCATCAGACACACCACCTACAAAACTGGTAGACTGGCTATGATAAACACTTGTTGAAGGCCATATCACAGGCACCGCAGGGTTGGTGACACCTGGTATTTTTGTCCAGTCCCAAACTCCAAAAATATCGTAATACTCATTCGTATTCCTCATAATGGTTGTAGCGCCAAACGGCAGCCAATAAGCTAAAAGATTTTCACTATTTAGTCCTTCCGTTCCCACCGTTCTTGCTGAGCACATTTTTACGCCAATAAAAAGATTCTCCCTCCGATGTGTCATATAATCGGCTCGGTAAAAAAAATTATTTCCCATGATACCGGTTATGGTTCCGGTAGGATTATTCAGGTGATTGTACATTAACTGGTATTGCGCAACTCTTTCAGGATCCACGCTTTGCATCCTAATTAACGTGGATTTCAATCCCGAACTCGATATTCCCTGATCGCTTCTACGACTAATATTTCGTCCCACCGTACTAAAATCATACGTCTGTCCATAAGTCATCCACTGATCTCCATTCAATAAGAAATCACTTAACAGCACTACGTTTTCGGTGCTAAAGCCAACCAATGTAAGCCCCCTTATTAAGTGCATATAGTAACTAATTGTATTTATTAAGGATTTACCATACCCGCCATTATACATTTGTAACCTATGCACTAAGAAAGAGTAATCTTTTTGTACTCCCTCTGTATGCCCCGGCTGGATAGCTAGTTGTGTTGCCATTTTGTTTATCCCCTCCTGCAAAATTGCTTGATCTTTCTCTATCACCCCGTGATGTATCAGATTGCGGGCTATCCAAACAGCATTAGTAAGTGTGCGAAGATGGTAATTTGTTGGAAATGACAAATATTTATCACACCCTGTTTTTATAACAGAATCCCAATCTGCACCGCTAAAATCATTTTTAACTAAAATCAGTATTTTGTTGATATGATCCTGCATGGCTATTTCATTATCATACCAGTTACTAGAATAGGGCTGAGGAGTGCGATTATACCAGTAAAGTAATCCTGCCTTAATTTTACCTTTTAGGATAGCATTGCCATAAAACGAATAACTTGTTTTTTTTAATGCCAATGCCATGCTTGCAAGTCTTTCCCAATGTTTAATAGGCTGCCAACCACCAACAAAAGTATGCTGATCGTAGTTTATATCTGTCCAGCTTCCATTTGTCTGTTGGCTATCCATATATCCCTGAATAACTAACATTCCTAAAGGAACAGGTGCTACATAATCGGCATATAGTCTGTCATATAAAACATCATAATCATCTGCCTTTACCGTTGAAGATAATAGCAATGGAAATAAGAATATGAATATGATTTTTTTCATCAAATGGCCGATATGGAATAAGGCTGTTCAGTATAAATACTATTTACAGTATAAATTTAGTACTCAATTTATTTTCTGACGTAACTAAAGATGCAGTATATATGCCTTTTACCAAGTTGTTCACATTTAAGCTGAGGGTATTATACCCTTCTTGCAAAGGTGTATTCAGATTTAATAGTATTTTTCCAGATATATCAGTTATGATAATAGTAGAGGAACTTATTAGTTTTTTCGAAAAAACGGATGCCATTAATTTTCCTTCACTATTCAAATAGATTTTCAACTCTTGATTTTCTAAAGAAGAACTTAAAGCCACTATATTAGAAAGTGAGAATTCGCCATTATTATCAATTTGTTTTAGCTGGTAATAATTAGGACCTGATGAAGGGTTAAAATCGGTAAATGAATAGGTATTTATTTCTGTTGAATTACCTGCACCTGCCACATTACCTATAACTTTAAAATCTGAAGTCTCTGTTTTCTTTAGTACATCAAATCCTGCATTATTTTGTTCTGATGCAGTTGACCATTTCAACAATATTGATGATCCTTTACTTGTACCGTTGAATGATCTTAAAGAAACTGGCAATGGAGTTTGAACATGGTTTATCTCGATATTCTGAATATAGCTAGTAGAGTGCTTTGTTGATCCGCTTATTGACGTTCTTTGCCCGACAAAAACACACGCGTCTAATTTATTGTCCCGTTCTAAATTGTAACCTGGGATATTAGCTGTTGAACTACCACTTATACTGGCAGTTAATTGAGTTCCGTTTGCCCATATATGCATGGAATTAGAAGGCAATGTATATGTAACTGTATTACGCACATATTTTTGCACCTCAGAAGAGTTATTACAATAAAACTCCATATCGTAACTAACACCTTGAGAAAAGGTGATACCATTCAATACTCGTTCATATGTGGTTCCAGCTGTTTCTCCGTTTCCTCCTGACCCTTTATAGCAGTATCTAAATTCCGGATTTGAATTTGCAGGAGACGCAACTGGTATCTGCCATCTAACAGTAGCGAAAAAATCTGGGAAAGACTGCGTTGAAGGGTTGGCAGGGATACCACTATTCTCATTATTTAACTGGTTTGAAGCTCCGTTAGTTCTTCCTATAGCGTATTGCCAATCCATCTCTGTCATTGAACTGTTTTCTTCAAAAGTGATCTTGTAAAAAAAACTGGCTACTTGAGTAGCATTGGCAATTTCATACATAGAAAATTTAGCTACCCTTCCACTCCTTGAAGAAATAAATTTAAGTGCGGGCTTTGACAAATAATTTTTTAGATACCATTCACCTTCTCCTATATCTACTGTAGTTTTGTTCGAAAGTTTCACCTTTCCAGAAGGTGGAATAGGCATGAAACCTACTGTTGCAGGGGGTGCTGAAGTGGTGGCAACAGTACCTATATACCCTGATCCGTCTATTGTGCCATTACCTGTTCCTGCACCAAGGTTATACACCCATGAGGTTGAAGCCTTTTCCCATACACCTTGTGCATTGGCAAAGCTTGTACCTGTAATAAATAATAAAAGTAAAAGTTTTGTTTTCATAATTATTTCATTAAGGTTAATTATTATTATTATTATTATTATTATTAAAAGGATTTATTTAGCCTAATAAATTGCGAAAAAGCTAAAATCATATTACTTCAGTGGATTTTGAACTTGGTTAACTAAGAAATCACTTATATAACAAACAGCAGCTTTTGCTGGTATACTTGTGGAGCCTTGAAATACAAAAGCATCTAGTTTAAGATTAGGAACAAGTTGATAGCTGCCAATATTCGGAGACCCATTAGCTGTCAACTGCACACTATTAACCCATATATGAAAGGAATTAGCTGGAACAGCATAGTCAACTTTATTTCTTAGATAATGTTGATCTCCTGAAGAATTATTGCAATAAAACTCCATATTATAAGTGCCCCCCTTTGAGAAAGTGGCGCCATTAAGTTTACGCTCATAGGTATTTCCTTCTGATTCCCCATCTGCTTCTACTCCTCTGTAACAATAAGAAAAAGGAATTTCACTACCTTTTGCGGCCCACCTTAAGGTTGCGAAAAAATTAGGAAAACTTGTTTTAGATGTATTTCCAGGTATACCAGCAGTGGTATTATTTAATTGATTAACACGTCCATTTGTTAATCCAATACCAAAACGCCAGTCCATTACATCTACATTTGCATCAGCAAAAGATATCTTATAAAAAAAACTACTAACTGGAGATGCATTACCTATATTATATAGTGAAAACTTAGCTACCCTACCTGCCCTTGAAGAAATGAATTTTATAGAGGCAGACGACAAATAATTTTCTAAGCTCCATTCTCCTGTACCTACAGGTGGTGTTGCTATATTTGAAAGCATAGCACTTCCTGATGGAGGATAAGGTAAAAAACCTTGATTAGAAGATGCAGTTGAAACTCTATTCCCACCTGTTGTTTCGGTAGTATAGCCTATTCCTGAATTTAATACTCCTGTACCGGTATTAGCTCCTAAATCGTATTTCCATGTTGTAACAGGTTTTGTCCATACACCCTGTGTTTGGGCAAAGGCAAATTTGCCAATAAAAATTAATAGTAATAGAGGTTGCAATTTCATATTATATTCGTTTAATTATTAAGCATGAGACATATAAGCATCGCTTAGTAATCGCATATGATTTATATTTATATATACACCTTAACAAGCTCAACGGGTGAACTGCCATGCTTATTTCTAATTTAAAAATTGAAAGAGATACGATGTGATATGAATCAGAAGTCCTAAATAGCCAGCACACAACTGGATTTAAAAAAATTTAGAAAAGAGGATATTCCTAATAATAGTTTTTTGCTTTTATAGCGTAGGTCTTCCTTACCTATTTCTGTTACTAAATCCGTCATCTATTACTTTAATAGCAACAGATATTCCGGAAGATACATCTGGTTTATCCTGTAAGGAAGGATTTGTTCATTATCCCACTTGTTCTGGTCAATCATAGGCTCATTAAAATATTCATCATCAAAAATATAAACCTCTTTCCAGTCTGTCCACTGCTTTTCTTTAGTGACTTGCAGAATTTTCAATTTCCCCCGAATATTTCACAATTCTATCAAATGGATCTTTTTCTATAAAAATCAGATATAGATTACTGTTTCTATCTGCAAGCAACTTAGGACGATTACCAATGGCCGGAATTTGAAATTCTTTCAACTTGCCTTTTTTATCCTGATAGTAGTGAAAATAAGCTGAATTTTTTAATCTCGCCCAAGACGGTTCTGCTCCCTCTTTCTTTTAAATGATACATTACAACATGGAATATACCGTCACGGTTAGAAACCTGAGCCTGACTGTTCATCAGTCCCCATGTCCTGTCAGGAATTTTAAGTTGAATACCGGGAGTAAATGTGTCAACAATTTTATTAGTACTTGCGCTGGCGACCTTCTCATTTTTATAATTATACCAGTTATTACCCTGATCGGGACTGTAAATATGGCATATATCCCTACTTCCGAGACCATTCCCCCCCTTCCCGCCAACACCATGAAATATGTAAATTACCCCTATTATCGTAAGAAAGACTATTTTCATAAGGACTACGACCACTGCTACCATGAACGTATAGCCCCAACTTTTGGATCGAAACGAGAGCTTAACGATTTTGCACTATTAATTAATACCTGTTTATAACATCTGATTGCGTTACCGAAACTGCAATACATCATAAATCCCAAATCTTGGGTACCTGTGTTGTATTGTTCTTTTTCTAGCAACGCGAGCTTGTTTAGAGCTTCATTGTGCAATATCGTATCGCCACTGTTTTCGTGTAAATAAAACAAAGTAACGGTATAGAAACTACTGCTCTTTTTTTGATTGCAACCTGTGATAAAGCTTACAATCAACAACATAAAACAAATGGTCGGATCATTTTTATGATTTTACTATCAATAATAACATGGTCGATTATCTCGCATACTTTTATTAAATCTTTAATTTCATAAAAGCTTTTTGATTTCTCTCATTTGTTCTTTTTGAAGCTTTCTAACATAATCTCTCGATTTTTCTACTTTCTTTATGGCTTCGGGATAATCATTATGAATATTTAATACGACAGCTGTTATTTGGGATGCAGGCGTTTCATCCATTAAAAAATACCATTCGCCTAAACCTATATCTCTCCACATCTGTCCTTTCCTTGTATCTGAAGGCTGTTTGATATGAATTGCTGGTACACCATTAGCAATGGACATTATAAGGGAATGAGGTTCTACACCAATAACGATTCTTGATTGGGCATATACTGAAGACGCTTCGTCAGGAAGCCAGAAACTATCTCTCCAAACAACGTTCTTTTTAATATCTTCCGGTAAAGGGTCGACTAAAGTTTCTTTAGAAAATTCTACCTGGTAAATTACTTCGGGACAAACAAGAACTTTTAATCCTGTTTTCTCTACCCATTTAATGATTACTTCCCTAAGCTTTTCGGCATCCTCTTTTCGGTATAATTCGGAAACTTTATCTTTCCAAATATCAAGTTCGGTGGGGATATTTCCTTTAATTTTCCAGTTTGGTGTATATCTAAGACGTGGAATCACACAGATAAATTCCTTTTCTTTCAAACCAACAGATTTGAGATATGCTCCCGCTTTATCTGCATTATGGATACTTATTGCAAATGTAGAGTCTGGACCAAACTTCTGTACTGGGCATCTTAATTTCAGGTTTTTTAGATACTTTAAGGATTCTGTATCTCTGCAGTAAAAGAATGATGCATGATTGATGAGTTCCTGTAATTCTCCATCTACTTCATTTAACGATACGCCATATATACCAAATGGCTTTTTTGTTTCGTCCCACCATTCCTGCAAATTTTTTTTGGCGGTTACATAAGGGCCGGAACTATGAAGTATGAAGTTACATTCATCAAAAGCTTTTTGTAATTCCAAAGAGCGCTTTCCATCAATAGAAGTTTTACTACTCAGAACAGTCACTTTGGGAAAATATTTTTTTATTAAGGCATCAACACCCCTATCCAACAAATTTGGCCATAACACTATTTCGACCTCCGGGATATACTTTTCTATCAAAGCAATAATACCAAAAGAATGTGCAATGTCTCCGATGTTAATGGTTTGCCATCCCGAACGAAGCAATATCTTTTGCTTTTTACCTCCATTTATTGTAGCGATTGCCTGAAAAACAGGAGCCAATATTCCCAAGACTGTCATATACGATGCCTGTTTTAAAAATAATCTTCTATTTTTCATAATAAATTTAACACCTATTTCAAAAAAAAGTTAATTAACCCTTTTGTAAGTCACTGATATTTTTGCATACTTTACTGGCTCGTTTAATCTTATGGCAAGTCTTGTATAGGGTTTTGGTGCCTCAGTAATTGTTTCGGACACTATTGTATAAGCTGAAGATGATTGAATAGAAACTATCAATTTTTCCTTTATCCCCTGAAGTTCTATTTGGTTTTTTCCTATTTGCTTCCATTTAGCTCTTGTTATGATTACAGTTTCATAATCTTTAGACTCAGTAAACTCAACTTCGTCTCCTACTGTGAGGTATCCATCATTTTCCCGGTTATAGGTAAAGCTTCTACATAATTTTTTAAGCTCTGGAACAGCATACGCAGACGCAATATCCATTACAACCTGGTCTTCTTTATCAGTAAAATCATTTTTCAAAATAATGGCTTTTGACTGAGCTCCTGTAGACTGCTCTTTTCCTGCAACTAGCGGAACTGGATGCCCGTAAGAAGCAATGGTTTTAATAGTATAACGTTTTGCTGTAAAAGTTTTAGAGGTATAGGTAGCAAGTCCAGGATCACCGCTTAGCAATTCTTTATCTGCAACTAAAGTATACGAACCCAAATCGTTATGATTATGCAATTCCTGATTATGACCACCTTTAAAAGTAACGCCTAATTTACAAGAAGAACCTTCTTCTGGGCGTACAGTAATTACACCTGCTTTATCAAAATAAGACCTGATTCCTGTTTTATGACTTTTATCTCCTGATGGGTTGGAATAAGTAGCCGCAGTAGGAAAAGCCATATAAATGTTTTGCAATGGTGGATTAAAATTATCATCAAAAGTATAGGCACCATAATTTTTTAACCCAAGATTAAGTGTACGGTTCAAATAATACATCATAAATTTGATAGGTTTTTCATTCATTTTGCAATCTCCAATGGTTGGAAATACATTATTCATGATCTCAATATTTGGGACATAATGTGCGATCTTGTCTATTTTTGGATCATTAAAAAGATCTATTTTATTATTGGTAGCTTGTAAAAGGGTTTCGCGAAGCAAAATATAATGCTTAAAACCATAGTTGTAATAACCTAAACCCTCGGTACAGTATCCATCATCCAGAAATCCTGCAAGCGTGTTTTTTATATATCTTTCTGCAATAGCAACATACTTAGCTCGCTCATTTTTATCAGGAATAACGGCTAGCGCAGCACCTGTTACTCCCGCGATTGTAACGGTATTATGATTACCATCTGTATTAGTTAAAGAAACAAACTGTTCGTTGCCTGTATCATGACCTGTAATTGCTGGTGTAAGTACTTTTGTATAAAGTGCTTCCATCGCTTTTTTCCTTAATTCTGGTTTGATTTTATCTCCCAATAGATACAACGCCTCCGCAATATCATGCGCATAGCATGACGCACTAAGATGTATCGTATATAATGTTCCGTTGTAATTCGTCAGCTTGCGATCTTCTGCCGGGAAATTCCACGATTTCTGATTAATAAGATCTACCAGAGCCGCCTCAATTCCGGGCATATACTTACCATCATTTTTCAGGCACTCTGCCCAAACCATGGCACCAAAAACCACTATTCTTTTTCTGACCAGCATTTTAGAAGTTTCCGAATCGTTTGAATTAAAGAAAGACATGTAAATTTCATGCGTCAATTCTGGCAACGGACTTAAAATCGCAGCATCAGCATCTGCAATTAACCTGTCGAATTTACCGGAATTTAATAATTTATCCCATGCAGAGCGATTGGATGCAGGTTCGCCCATTCCTTTGGGTTGTTCAGGCAACATGGCGGATATTTCTTTCAGCCTTGCTGGATCCAATGAATATGTTGACTTTATTCTATATTTATTAATCGGCGCTTTATTTGTCTCTTGTGCAGAAACATTACAAACAGAAAAATAAGCAATGGTTGCTACTCCAATTAATTTAGTTACCACGCGGGTAGTTAATTGCCTCATAAATGGTTTTATTGGTTATTATTATTCTGAATACACCGGAACTCCTATAATGGGTGAATGCTATTCAGAATAATTTAAACGCAGCTCGGGTCATAAATATCAACTTCTTTATATTTTAAAATATTTATAAGTATGTTTCCATGTAGAGTCCACGTTTAAATATAAAAATGTGGACTCTACATGGATAAAAAGCAGACTTTCTATTGCTTCATATGGAAATTGGTACGATTACTTTATAAATTTAATACTTGTCTGTTTGTTATCTTTTAACAGAGTTGCCACATACACACCTTTCGGAATAGAGGACGAATCAACATTAAACTGATTATAACCTGTTATTAACGTATAATTCCTATCTAATAAAATTTTACCAGAAACATCTGTTATCCTCAAAGTAGCTGTCCCTTCCGATTGAGAGAATACCATAGCGTTTAAAAGTTCGGTAGCATCCATAAAGACAAAAAAGTCTTTATAATCACTCATTTTTATAGATAGCACCTCTGATTCTGTATAAATTCCGTCCGCGTCTTTCTGTCTTACCTTATAATAATTGGCCCCATTAAATGGATATTTATCTGTAAAAATATACTGAGAACTTTCAGAAGTGCCAGCTACCGCATCTATTTCACCAATGGGATGAAAGCCAGCAGAAGCATTCTCTGCTCTTAATATTTCATAAGCATCATCATGCTTTCCAGAGGTTGCTTCCCATTTTAAACTTACTTTCTCGTCTTCTCTTATGATAGAAAAGTTTTTAAAGAGGAATACCGGTGTATCTTGAGCAGCATCAAATTGTAAATTACTTAATCTCATTTCAGCAGAAATATTATTACTATTTCCTGTTTTACTGGTTTGACTGGTAAATACAAAACCATCAATTACTTCATCTGCGGGTAACTCATTGGCCAGAAAATTTGTAGAACCGATGTAGGTCAGCTGTTCATCATTTACCCAAATATGATAACTTCTTGCAGGAACAGCGTATTCTGTTGCTCCTTTTATATATTTTTCGGATGCAGAAGAGTTGTTGCAATAAAATTCCATGTTATAGGTACCGCCTTTCTTAAAAAAACCAGAGTTAATATCAATAAAAGTGGTGGTTGCGGAAGCGTTGGCTTTATCTCTGAAAGAAAAAGTATATACTGCGGAGGCCATCAACCACCTAAAAGCAGCAAATATCTCTGGACGGCTGGCGGTTCCAGAACCAGTAATACCACTTGTACCGTTGATCTGGTTCGCAGCAAGCGTTGTACCTGCTGTTTTGCCGATTGCGAATTGCCAGTTTGCATCTGTAGTAGTACTATCATTAAATGTGAGTTTATAGCTTATTTTTGCTATCGCCGTAGCTACATCAATATCATACATCGCTAACTTGGCAACTTTCCCGCTATTAGAAGAAGCAAAACGTATTGCCGACCATTCGTTTGTTCCGGTAAGCCACCATTTACCCTTTCCTGCACCATCGGTGATTCCACCTAATCTCACACTTCCAGATTCCGGATAAGGCATAAAACCCTTTACACCACCAAAAGTTGTTGTATTTACTATAGTTCCCTGTGTAAATGGTGCACCGCCTAATATCCCATCACCTGAATTTGTTCCCGAGTTATAATTCCATTGTGTAGTTGGCCGTAACCAATTTCCAGGGATGCCAGCAATGAAACCTGGCTTGCGAAATGTTAGTGTAATTTCCCCTGCAAGAATTGGTATGTTTAAAGCAATACCTAAACGTGTATATGGCAATCCTCCTTCTTCAGAGATTACTTCCGGAGTAATGGTAAAAGCACCCGGGACAGCAATGTAGACATAGATTTTCTCTTTCGTTCCTTGTAATTCTATACAGTTTGGAGCAATTAACTGCCAGACCGCTCTTGTGATTAATGCAGTTTCAAAAGTTTGGGCAGAGGTAAATTCAAAGTTATCTTTTACAGAAACGAAACCAGTATCGGTACGGTTATATGTAAAAGTTCTTTCCAACTTTACCAATTGTGGCACCATGTAAGCCGATTTAATATCCATCACTAATTTATCTTCTGCAGTGGCAAAAACTGTATCTAACACTACTGCTTTGGCAAATGCTGATGTGGTTTGCAGTTTCCCGGCAACAACAGGAACCGGATGCCCGTATGAATTGATAGTTTTATAGGTATATCGCTCGGAGTTAAAAGTTTTAGCAGTATAAGGGATTGCGCCCGGATCGCCAATCATCATTTCAGAACCGGACACCACACTAAAAGACCCTACATCATTATGGTTATGCTCCTCATCATTGTTTCCCCCTTTAAAAACCGCAGCCAGGTTTAAAGTTGTGTTTGCTGCTGGTCTTGAGGTTAACACACCTGCCACATTAAAATAAGAACGAATTCCTATCTGAGAAGATAAAGCTACCGTGTCCGGAATTAATGATGCAGAATTTGGAAATCCCCACATGATGTCCACAAGCTGAGTACTCGTATTTCCTGTAAAAGTATAGCTATCATATCTCTTCAAACCCATTCCTAAATTCTTATTTACATAATATAGTAAAGAAGAACTCGGCCCGGTGCCTATAGTACAATCGGCTATTGTGGGGTAAACGTTATTGATTATTTCACTATTTGGCGCATACTCTGCAATTTTCCTGATCTTTGGACTGTCGAATAAATCAACGTGACCAGAGGTTGCCTGCAAAAGCTGTTCTCTTAAAATGATATAGCGCCCAAAGCCATAATTATAGTAAGAAAGACCTTCTGTGCAATACCCGTCATTTAAAAATCCAGCAACGCCGTTGTTGGAATAGCGTTCGCCAATTGCTACGTACGCTGCCCGCTCTATAGGTGCAGGTATAACTGCTAAAGCGGCGCTTACTACTCCAGATATACATACCGGATTATGATTACCTGCACTTTTAAGATCACCAAATTCGCCATACGCATTAGCTGTATTTATAGCACTCATCGTAGGATTAAAAATCCTGGTATACAGCGCATTTTTTATCTTCTGACGCATTAAAGTATCCAGTTTATCATCTAAAAGATAATAAGTCTGTCCTAAAGTTTGTGCGTAATCCGCCGCACATAATGCAATTGTATATCGTGTACCATTAAAGTTATGCTTTGAGCGGTCTTCGCTGGGGAAATTCCATGACTTTTGACCAATAATATCATTGATCGCTTGGTTAATGGCCGGTATATAGGTACCATCATTATAAAAACACTCGGCAAACACAAGTGCCGCTAAAACATAGCGTCTTTTAGCCATGATGGTTTTGGCGGTTTGCGAATCACCTTCTGTCCAATAAGCCAAATAAATGGAATCTGTAATAGCCGGCAAGGGTTGCGTCAGCGCAAGATTCGCTTCGTTTATCAGTGTCTGAAATTTTCCAGAGGCTAGCAAAGCATTCCATGTTGTCCTTTCGTGATAAGGCTCTCCCATTCCTTTGGGAAGCAAAGGAATCATTGCGGAAATTACACTTACTCTAGCAGAATCTAAAACTACTATGGGTAAAATAGAATCTGCTGGAGTTACTTCTTCTTCGTCAAACCCTAAAGGACTTTCTACATGATTGATAGAAAGATTACCCAATAACAGTTCTGATGAACCGGCCGGTGTACTGGTAGCGCCTTGGAAAGCAATCCCGTCTAATGTCTGATTCTCTCCAAGCTGCATTCCCGGAAAATCATGCGAAACAGCATCACTCAACCTTATTCCATTTGCCCAAATATGATAATAATGAGCTGGTATAGAATAAGTTACTGAATCTCTTATATAATCCTGAACGATGGAAGAATTATTATAATAAAACTCCATATCATAGATACTGCCTTTACTAAAGGTTATTCCAGTAATTGGCACCTCAATCACTACAGTGGCATCATTACTGGTCTTTAGCGTATAAGTAAAATTTAAATTTGTTCCGGCAGTAAGTAAATTCCAACGTACCGTTGAAAAAATTGTAGGGAAACTGGTTACAGATGTAGCAGCAGGCAAGCCTGCTGTATTTCTGATATGAGTAGTGCCTTTTCCGATAGCCAGCCTCCAATCCAGCGCTGTTGCTGAATTAACATTAAACTCCATTTTACAGAAAAAACTGGCTACGGAAGTCGCGTTTTCGATATTATAGGCAGAGAGTTTAGAGACTTTACCTGCACTGGAGGAGACATATCTTAATTTTGGAGCAGACGCAGTACCCAATAAATACCATTTGCCTGTACCGCTGCCAACGTTTACCAAGCTTACACTTCCTGATGGAGGATAAGGCATAAATCCCCGTACAGATGGACTGGTTGTGGTGTTTATGGCATCGGTGGTATATCCGGAATCTCCTAAAAGTCCTGTACCCGTATTAGTTCCTAAATCGTATGTCCAATTATTGCTTGCTTTTGTCCAAATACCCTGACCATATAAAAAACTAAAAGAAAGCCAAAAACTTGCAAAAAGTAGAATTCTTTTCATAAAAAAATTTAATTTAAAAAAGCAGAGTAGCGCTCCTTATCAAAAGCGTACCAATATTTAGCTGTTCATGAGTACATTTTCAATTGTACTCATGGTGTTTTTCTGTACTTGCTGTAAATAAGCTCTGGTTTTATCAAGCTTTGCTAAAGCCTGGGGGTAATTATGGTGTATCTCCAAAACTTTATTTATGATTTGGGAGGCGGGAGTTTCGTCAATTTCGAAATACCAATCGGCTAATCCAATATCTCTCCACATTTGGCCTTTACGGGTATCTGTTGGGTGCTTGATATGAATAGCCGGAACTCTTTCTGCAACAGCAATAATGGTAGAGTGAATTTCTAAGCTAACTACTGCTCTGGATCTAGCGTAAACTGATGCAGCTTCATCCGTCAACCAAAAACTATCTCGCCAAACTACATTCTTCTTAATTTCATCAGACAGAGGGTCTACAATAGTTTCTTTTGCTAACTCTACCTGAAAAGCTACTTCGGGGCAAGCAAGTACCTTCAATCCTGTTTCTTCTACCCAAGAAGTTATAATTGCTCTTAGCTTAATAGCATCTGCTTCTTTATATTTTAAAGAAACTTCATACTTCCATTTCTCCTCTTCAGAAGGAACATAACCTTTCATTTTCCAGTTAGGGGTATACCGTAACCGGGGAATTACACAAATAAATTTGCCTTTTTCAAGTCCAACCGACTCGAGATATTCTTCTGCTTTTTTATCATTATGGAGATTTATCCCAAAGGTAGAATCGGGACCAAATTCCTGTACGGGGCATTTAAGATTCAAACTTTTCACATATTTTAGAGACTCTGTATCTCTGAAATAGAAAAAAGAGGCATGGTTAAATAAGTCCTGTAGTTCTGGACTTAGCTCTTGAACGGTATCTCCATAAACACCAAAAGGTTTTTTAGTAGTCTTCCACCACGATCTCAAATCGGTACTTTTCTCGTAATACCATCCAGAACCGTAAATCATAAGGTGACACTCATCAAAAGCTTTTTGCAGCTCTATAGTATCAGGTTTTCCTTTACCCAAATCAAAACGACCATTAACAATCTTTAATTCAGGGTATGTTTTTTTAATTAATTCCTCAACACCATTATCTATTAGAACCGGCCAAAGAACGATTTCTACATCAGGAATATATTTGATAAACAGTTCCATAATACCAAAAACATGGGCTATATCTCCGATATTTATAGTTTGCCAACAATTTCTTAAAAGAATTTTCTTTTTCCCCTTCTCAAGGGCAAGTACATGAATAGCAGGCATCAACATAGATAAAGTTGCTAAATAAGATGCTTGTCTGATAAAGCTGCGTCGTTTTTCCAGCATAATTATTTGGTCTTATAAATGGCTTATACTGAATACACTATTCTGGAATAAGAGGGTGAATGCTCAAACAACTTAATTTAAAATTGATAAAGCACCAGACATACTGAATAAAATATTTCCTATTTTTTCTTTGAAAACTCTACCGCTACAGTTCTTCCCTGCAAGTTTTTCATATCTACAGATAATTTTATTACAGGGCTAATTTGTTTGATGGTAATATGAGGATCTTTCTTAAGTACTTCTAAAGCGTCACAGTGAATTTCTAACTCCGTATAACTTTCATTTTTCATCGTCGGGTCTGAAAGAGAAATAATGATACGATTTGATTCTTCTAACACCATTACTGCGGTCTTTTTATTAACTGTTAAATAAGGTTGTCCACCTACAATAGCTATAGTTTGAATACTATCTGTCCAAAAATTGGCGGCTAATAAATTAAGTTTATTGTCTCTTACAGCCTGTACACTTGAAGTATTTTCCAAAATTTCTATTTCGGGATTGCGGTTATATTGTTTTACCCTAGTCTGAGAAAAACCGGGTAACAACGCATAGGAGTACGTATTTTCTGCGCTGTTAGTATCTTCTACAGGGCTACCATGGTCTTTCCAGAGGGTTACATAATTATTATTTATTTCCTTATCAGAATTTACAGGCCTTAAATCTTTCCATGAACCTGTTTGAACCTTTCTTTCGATATTTAATTCTGCTCCACCCGGGAAATAATAACCAACATCCGAAGCTGGAACATTTCCTTCTAAATGTGCCCATTGAATACCGCTTCGTTTATGTACATTAAAAAGTTGTGGCATCACCTCCCCATTTATCGTAAAAATATTCGTGTTCTTCTTACTTAATCTACGCTGTTCGATAGTAGTCACTACATTTTGTTTATCCTTATAAGTGATGCCTGCACCAAGTGCAACAATTTCGTTATCAAACATAAACCATGATTTTTTAGCAGATAAAGAACTTTCAAAAGGAGCTAGATGCATTCCTGTAACTCCGTATTTATCTTGCATAGAGGCACCACCAACCCAATCTATACCATTTGTCTTATTCTGAACTGCTTTACTGTTATCTACTATTGTTGTGCCTGGTAAACGCTGATAATTTATAGTAGGCCAAAAATGATCTTCAAATTGTTTTTGATCTGCGGTATATAAGTAAGTCATCCCATCTGAAGTGTGCCATCCTTTAAGGTTTTCTTCATTGATGGATTCAAAATTATAAATACGTGATGAATGCATGCTTACCGCAAAAGCATAATTTAATGTGTGCTGTACTGCCCTATCCATATTAGCAAACTGTTTATAAAGAAGCTGATTGCTTAAAATAGGGATACTTTTATCTTCAACAATGGCTTTTACCATCCTAATCATCGTGATGGAAGATAATATAGAATAGTAATTTGAAACCGAGTTATCTTCCATCACGAAAGTCTTCACTAACGACTTTATTTTTGCTGTATGCTGAGGAGGGGCTGTATTTGCTAATAATACCATTGCTTCTATAACAGAACGGCCTTTCCTATGTTCAGAAACATTACTCCTGGAAATTTCACGTCCCATACTCATACTCATCATTCCTCCTTTATAAATCAGAGGAACAAATGAGTCGTAAACCCAGTGGTAAACGTTTTCACTCGATGGAACAGCTTTTATAGATGGTAGGAGGTACATAAGTTCGGCCAGCGAGCCTAATAAAGCTGCGCCATACCCTCCTGCATAAGGATGTTTGTTATGCTGAATAAAAGATCCGTCGTTATAAAAACCGTCGCCCGTTTTAACATATTCAAAAACCTCTTTTATTGCGTCACGAGCATATTTTATTTTTGTGGTGTTTCCGGAAAGAATGCCATTCAATATGATAATTCTGCTTACCCACAATAAATTAGCACCTGTATAATTGCTTACACTTGGTGTACTGTAACTTATGGTCTTAAGATAATTCTCTCGTTGCTTAACACTCAGCTTGTCATACATCATTACCATGATGTTGCATAACCTATCAGGACTACCTATACGATAATCCCACCAATTATTATGTCCTCCAGATTTAGGGATGGCCATACGCTCGTTAAATTTATTTGCATATAGCCAGTCCAGTGCATTAATAATGTCATTTCTTAAGTTTTCATCTTGATATACCGCTGTGCCTTGCATGGTAAAACCAGTAGTCATTGAAAGTAGCCTGGTATAACAAGTTGTGATATCTGCAGATGTTTCAAATTTCAAATCTTTCCAAAGGGTTTTTCTGTTCAAAGTATCACTTACAAATCCTTTTTTCCATGTATTTAAAGCATTTTGACTTATCAATTCTATTTTAGATTTTATTAAGGGGTCTTTTAAAGTGTAAGCTCCACCTGTTATAAAATCATAGCATCGTTTTCTTAAAGAGTCTGTATTAATATCATCATTAAAGCTTAACTGTTGTGCAAAGCTATTGCTTGCTGTCAGCATAAAAACAACTGCCAGAATTAGCATTTTTATAATTTTCATCTTCAAGATTTACTAATTACTTTATTAGATTTTTATACCTTAATAATGCCTCTGTATAATAATAATCGGCATAGGTTAAAGGAACATCTATTTCAGATTTATGCGGCATGCTTCCTACGCTATGTTTTAATAAAAAACCGCCATTTGTACCTACTACCGCTTTATATTCTTTAGTTGACAGTGTTTTTATAATTTGCCTAGCTACTCCCAAATATTTCTTAGAGACATTTCCTTTGTTATACCCTGCCAGTTCTATTAATGCTGATGCTATTAAAGATCCAGCAGAAGCATCTCTTAGTGCATTTGGAACCTCTGGAGCATTAAAATCCCAATAAGGAATTTTATCTGCTGGCAAATTGGGATGATTTAAAATAAAGTTGGCTATGTTATTTGCGAAATCAAGGTACTTTTTATCTTTTGTCTCACGATACATGGTAGTATAACCATATAATGCCCAACCCTGCCCTCTTGCCCATGAAGACTCATCTGCAACACCCTGATGAGTGCGTTTAACATTGGTTTCTCCTGTCTCTGGATTGTAATCTACCAAATGGTACGAGCTATAATCTGGGCGAAAATGATTTTTCATGGTTACATCAGCATGCGAAACGGCAATTTTATAATAAGAAGAATCTCCAGTTATTTTTGTTGCATAAAACAATAATTCAAGATTCATCATATTATCAATAATCACTAAAAATTCTGATGACTTTTTTGAATCCCACGAGCGAATACAGCCTACTCTTGGGTCGAAACGATCACTTAAAGATTTTGCGCTATTTATTAAAATTTGTTTATACTTTTCGTTAGCCTTTAAACGATTGGCATGGCCAAAGCTACAATACATCATAAAACCAAGATCGTGTGTGGTTTTATTATATTGTTCTTTTTCCAGTAGCTTAAGTCTTCTTATAGCTTCATTATATAAAACAGTATCTTTACTATTTTCATATAAATAAAGCAATGTCCCTGGGTAAAAACCGCTACACCACCAGGCGGACCCGCTAGTTACTAGTTTACCTTTTTCATCAAGTGTTCTAGGTAACTCATTTAGCGGAATCTGAGTTTTAAAAAATTTATATTGAGCATCCGCATCTTTAAAATCTTCATTTATTAGATTTAATAATCCTTTATTTGATGAATTATCTTCTTGAGCGTTGCTAGAGTTTACTGCTAATAAAGCAATAAAAAACAAATAGTACCTGATCATATTATTATAATCTGTGTTTTCTTTTTTTTTAATAATATTACTAATTAACCAAAATGGTTATTTCTTTAACGGTTTCTTTTAGATTTTTAGAATTTGCATTTGCAGCTACAAAGCTTACATTGTAAGTCCCCGGTGTTTCAAATGCATACTGGAAATCATTTACCGGCGAAGCCGTATCTTTAATTGTAAGACCTGTATCTGGAGCTATTCTATTGATATAAAGTGGTTTTGTAACCACCCAATCTTCGGTTGCTACCCAACCAGAGCCACGTCCAGTAATGGTAAGTTCGGCAGGTGCAATAACCCAGTTAAGACTAGGATTAGTAATACTGGTGGCAACCCAACCTGCTGTTCCAATATTTGCAAGGTCAAAAATCCTCGAAGGAGTAGTGTTATTTATATTGAAACTTTTAATTACCCATGTCCCCTGCCCGGCAGATGCCGCTACATTATATCTGAATGCTATAAAAATGGGTTTATTACTCTCTGTTGATGAAACATACTGGTTTAAATCTACTATACCAGAAGGCACAACATTAGCACCAGTAGACAAATTTATATTCGCTGTTATATCTGTCCATGTAGCGGACTTTAATGCTACGGCAGAGTTAACTCCGGTGAAATCAGTTGAAACCCAAACTGTAAATCCGTTTGCTTGAGTAGTTTTTACTGCATTAGTAGTAGAAAACTCCAAAGTTGTTTTCCCGTCTTCTATGCTTGCTCTTTTACGGTATTTAAATTCCTTATTAGGTTCTCCTGAATAAAATGTAATAAGGTTTGGGTGTCCAGAAAATTTAAAATTGATACTATCGCCTACATTTACTGTAGTTGCAGATGCCTCTATAGCAAAAGAAGGCTCACTTACTTCTGTATCTCTACATGCACAAATCATAGAGATAGCAACAAATAGTATGAATATAAATGACTTACGTTGTAAAATCATAATTAATGCTTTTGAAATAAAACTAACTTTTTTCATATATCACTCAAATTTATTTAATCTAATACTACCATCCTGGATTTTGGGTTGCCAGTTTATTTAACGATAATTCGCTTGCCGGAATAGGAAAAAGCTGATGTCTCTGATCTATATTATCTCCGGCCCGGGATAAAAACTTAAAAGAAGCTGGGTATATGGTTGGGCTACTTATTGTTATTTCGTTAGCAACTTCTTTTATACGCGTAATAAAAATACCCCAGCGTTTAAGATCATGATTACGTAATACTTCATAACATAATTCGCGACTTCGTTCTTCTTTTATAGCCTCTATAAATGTAGTGTATGATGCAGTTTTTGCCGATGATAAATTGGGAGAAACAGCGGTTATAGTAGCCGTTGCAAGCGCATTACTTCCTGTTCCGCCAGTTGGAACTGTAATAGTTATAGTGGGTGCTGATGTATAAAATTTTCCTCCACTCGTAATATTAATAGCAGAAATTTTATCACCTGTTAAAACTGCTACTGCAGCTGCTCCAGTGCCTCCACCGCCAGATATGGTAATTACAGGCATATTACCAGCACTATAGTTAACGCCTTGGTTGGTAACTGTAATTCTGTTTAGGGTATCTCCAAAAAGAAATGTTCCGTAACCTCTTTTTCTTACTAAATTAACAGTATCAACCATTAAAGGGTCCGCTGCCTTTTTCATTTCTGTAATTGCTTCTGCTCTCATTAAAAGAATATCTGAATAGCGCAACATTGGAATATTTGTAGGACCGAAGTTTTTAGATTTTGGAGACGGTTCGTATTCACGACGCCATTTTCCGGGGAAACGATTGTACAATGTGGTTACCGCAGCTTTTACACTACCATTGTAACGGAAAGGAGATATGCACCAGTCGCGTCTATAATCTGTAGCATCATATAAATTGTAAAGTTTCGCAGTTGCATAAAAAGCACCGTAACCATAACCCGGGTTTTGAAGGTCTGTAGAAATAATCTGACCAAAAGTACTCAGCCATGAACCTTCTTGGTATGCACCGGTATTATTGTTGTTCCCATACGCTTCTATTTCCCAAATACATTCTTTAATATCATAAATATCAGCTGTATGATTAATAAATATTTGGCGATAATCATTATTTAATGCATGTTCTCCACTATTAATCACCTTGCTGGTCCATTTAGCAGCTTCAGCATATCTGCTTTCATCTTTTAGCGGAAATCCTGCCATAGTTAGATTCACACGAGCTAATATACCCTGTACAGCTGTTTTAGAAATACGACCACTAAATCCTAATGTTGAAATTTTAGCAACTAATGACTCGGCTGCTGTCATATCTTTTATAATCTGATCATAAACTGCTCCTACAGATGACCTTGCCATATTTACATTTACAGCTGAGGATTTTGAAGGGATTAATCTAAGCGGTACACCACCCCAGTTATCAACCAAGACAAAATAATAGTATCCTCTAAGAAATAATGCTTCTCCTCTATATTGTTCTCTTAATATTTCATCCATTTGAGGTTTATCAATATTTGCAAGTAAAGTATTAGCTCTATTTATACCCAGATAGCATGCATCCCACAAACCAGATACTGCGGCATCAGAAGCGGAATAATTATACACCATCGTTCCAGTTAGTCCGGTTCCGGAAGTAGCAGATCTTAAGACTTCATCATTTGCATTGGTAAGACTCCCAATAAGATTTAGATGGTACATTGCCTCTGTTCCTAAAGGAGCGTATACTCCTGTAAGCGCCGATTTTATATGTTCTTCCTTTGTATAATATTCCTCAGGATCTAGAAAATCTTTAGGAGTGGTTTCTAAAATATCTTTGCAGGAACCCATAATAAAAAGGATTAATACTGCTAATGTTTTACTAATATGTTTCATTTCTTATATATTAAACGACAGACCTATTTATAATGTAACATTTAAGCCAAAAGTAAATGTTAAGGCTCTTGGAAAAGGAGAATAATCAAATCCTGTTGTTAATGCTGAGTTCTTGGTAGAAACCTCGGGATCTTGACCGGAATAATTTGTCCAGGTATAAATATTTTGCGCCGATGAATAAACCCTAAGTGCACTTATTTTAAGAGATTTTGCATACTTAACAGGTAAATTATAACCTAATGACACAGTTTTCAAACGAAGGTAAGAGCCGTCTTCCACTACACGGGAAGAATAAGCGTAAGGTCCTTGTCCACCTACCCGGAAATTTTTACTTTCCTGATTAGTTTCGCTCCAACGATCTATATAAGACGCGTATTGATTTTGATGCGATCTTGCCACGCTGGAACCTTCAAAAAAGAGTCTATTAGCATTAAAAACATCATTTCCATAAGACCATTGGAAGAAAACATTCAGATCGAACTGTTTGTATTCGAAGTTATTACTAAAACCACCAGTATGAATTGGGTAAGGATTCCCAATCATGGTATAATCATCACTATTTAAAATACCATCGCCATTTAAATCTTTATATTTCACGTCTCCGGGTCGGATACTAGCCCTGGTACCTCCATTTGTTGCCACTTCGTCTTTAAGTGAGGGTGTTCCATTAGGAAGGTAGTTAAAATCAGATTTTTGATAAACACCCTCCCAAACGAAGCCATAGAAACGACCGATTGGATCTCCTTTTTTGGCAATGTATAAGGGCATTTTAAAACCACTATCCCATCCAACTGAGGTCGTTATTGCCTCCTGATTTTCTGTAAGATCAATAACTTTATTTTTATTAAATGATATATTAAAATTAGAACTCCATTTAAAATCTTTCTTTTGAATATTAACAGTTGTTAAACTAAATTCCCATCCACGATTTTGTACTTCGCCAATATTTTTAAAGGTACTTAATATCCCTACGCTACCCGGAAGACCTGAATTCAATAATAAATCGTAAGTTTTTTTAATATAAAAATCTGTAGTAAACTGGATCCTTCCTTTAAAAAGATCCAAATCCAATCCGGCATCAAACTGTCCTGTACTCTCCCATTTCAAATCATTATTAGATAAAGCCGTAAGAACGCTACCTGGGGTTACTCCATTATTAAAAGCATAAGCCGCATTTGTGGGCATGGCCTGTATAGCTCGGAACGCATAATCTGTAACCCTGTTATTGCCGGTTACTCCATATCCTGCTCTTAGTTTTGCATCGTAAACAAATGGTAAGCTTTTCATAAAATCTTCACCACTAAAACGCCATGCTAGTGACCCTGAAGGGAAATAACTCCATTGGTTACCTAGAGCAAAACGGGAAGAACCATCAGTACGGAAACTGGCAGTAGCATAATATTTAGATTTATAGTTATACATTGCTCTTCCTAAAAAAGATGCCTGCTTACTTTCTGTTAGAGATGATTGAAGAGCGCTAAGTACTCCCTCGTCTAATCCATAAACACCCAGTTCCTCATTAGGCACACTAAATGCTGTTGCTCCAAATATGTTCCCACTTCTTTTTTGATAGGTAAAACCTCCTACTAAATTTAAGCGATGCACTTTATTAAAAACTTTTGAATAGGTTAAAGTATTCTCATTTAAAAAATTATCTGTTTGCACAGTTGAAATTGAGCCATAGGGACCTCCTTTAGAGCTTGCACTAAATAAACTGCCTTGATATGTATTTGAATTATAAAATACATCTCTACGGCTGGCGGATTTGTTTACTCCACCAGTGATTCGGAGTTTTAAGTTTTTAGTGATCATATACTCTGCAAAGAGATTAGCAAAAAAGGTATTTGTCACCAATTTATTCGATGTATTTATAGCAGTTTTCTTAGGATTTGTACGGTAATCACTAGTTTCCTCTATACTTGGATCAATTAATTCTTCCAATAAATCCTCGTCGCTTACATTACCAGATACTGGCCTATAAGCCCATATACTAGACATGATACTTAATGAACTGGTGTTTCCGAAACTGCTACTGGCTAACACACCATAACTATCTGTTCCGCTATAATTTAAGTTTACCCCTACTTTCAATTTGTTATTGATAGCCTGATCCAAAACCACTCTTCCTTGGTAACGATTAAAACCAGTATTCAGAATAATACCATCTTGGTTAAGTATGGATCCTGAAATAGAATATTTTGTTTTGCTTGTTCCACCGTTAATACTTATATAATTATTTTGCATAGGGGCCGACTTAAAAACTTCATCCTGCCAATTTATACCAGGCGAAAGTTTATATCTATCATCATCAACTACAGGACCATAGATACTAATAGCACCTGCACTATTCACCTCTCGCTGTAATTTCACAAAGTCATAAGCCTCCATCAACTTTATTTCCTTAATTACTTTTTGCACACCATAGTAGCCATTATAGTTAATTACTGGCTCACCAACTTTCCCTCTTTTAGTAGTAATTATGATTACACCATTGGCCCCTCTTGCTCCATAAATTGCCGTTGCCGAAGCGTCTTTCAAAATTTCTATAGACTCAATATCCGCAGGGTTTAAAGTATTGTTGTCAACATCCTCTAAAGGGAAACCATCTATTACATATAAAGGAGAGTTGTCTTGGGTAATAGAGTTATTTCCTCTAATAACGATACTACTTGCTGAACCGGGCTGACCATCTGGAGAGCTCACTTCTACCCCGGCAACTCGACCAGCAAGAGCTTCTTCAAAAGACCTTACCGGAGCTTTCTCTAAGTCTTTCATAACCACTGTTCCTACAGCACCTGTTAAATCTCTTTTGGTTGTAGTTCCATATCCGATAACCACGATTTCATCCAATCCGGTTAATTTCTCTTTAAGAACAACATTGATGTTTTTTAGGTCATTCACTGCAATTTCCTGTGTTTCAAATCCCATATAGGTAAACTCTAAATTTGCATCCTGGCCAGATACAGAAATAGAATAATTGCCTTTGGCATCCGAAACAGCAGTAGAGGTACCGTTTTTCTGCTTTATAATCACTCCGGGTAAAGGAATATTTTTAACATCTATAATGATTCCTTTTACTATGAAAGAACTTTTACTAGCACTGCCCCCTCCTACAGATACTTTTTTTTCTAATACAATAACTTTGTCTCTTCTAATTTGGTAACTAATGTTCTTATTTTTAAGCAAATAATTAAGAACCTCATTTAAGGGAGCATTATTAAAATTAACTGATACTTTTTCTTTGTCATTTAAAACCAGATTGGTATAGAAAACAATTAATCCTGTTTCTTTTTTAATCTGTTGAAAAGCCTGCTGAAGTGTGATATTTGTTCCTTTTACACTTAGTTTTTGCAAAACTGGCTTTTCTTGTGAAAAAGCTGCTTCATTAAATAGCATAAAAAAAACAATTCCTATCAGGGTAGAAAAAAAGTAAAAATAGTTACGGCCTGTAAAACTTAATTTTGGCATATTTATATCTAATTGGTTAAGCTAACTACACAAATAAACACCAATTGGGTGAAGGCTAGGTGTGAATTTTCTGAATTAATTCAGGATTGGAAAAGGAAAGGTTTTAATTCTGGAATAGGAACATTCTATTTAATATGCAAAATATTTCCAGAATAACTATATTCTATTTTTGCAGATGTTTTCAGGTCTTTTAAAAAGTCAGATAGTTGCCCCTTTTCTAAAATTCCGGTAATTTGATAATCTTTTAATTCGGGATTGTCGAAAACGACATCTACATCAAACCATCTAGATATTACTTCTTTAAGGCTGCCAAGAGGAGTGTTCTGTAAATAATAAATACCATCTATCCAGGAAAGTACGTTTTCCTGATTAAATTCCTGAAGAACGAATCCTTTATCAGGATTAAACTGCGCTTCATATCCGGATATTAATGAGATTGTTTTACCTTTCTGACTACTCAAATTCACTTTACCCTTCACTAAGGATGTTATAATAAGATTTGGATTATAAGTATTTACATTAAAGCATGTACCTACAACGCGTATACTTATTTGCTTTGTACGCACAATAAAAGGATGGGCTGCATTTTTTGCAACTTCAAAATATGCCTCACCTTCTACAGTTACTTCACGCGTAGTTCCTTTAAACTTAAAAGGAAACGTTAATGTAGATTGCGAATTTAGCCAAACCCGAGTGCCATCCGACAATACAATTTTATAATCTTTCTTTGCTGGCACAGTGAGCACATTCATGGCCGAGGAAACTTCTCCTTCTGTTCCTTCAAGAGTACTCTTTTTTGTTAAAATCCTAAATTTGCCAATAGCAATAGTATCACTAGAAGTATCATTTAACAATTCTACAGATGTTCCATTGCTTAACTTTAGGCTTACAGTTACGGATTTATCATGAGTAACCTGATTTTTATTTCCAGGTATTATATTTTGTTTAGGGTGCCATAATACGGTTAACACGACTACACTAGTTATTGTAGCTGCGATTAGCCATGGCGTTAAATTTGAAAGACGTTGATTTCGCTTCAACTTAAGTTTTAGTTCCTCAAGTGCAACATCTTCATCTGTCTCTTTCAGAAAATCTTTAATATGGCTGTTATTACTTTCTTCCTCTAATGCATGGACAATTTTTCGGGCATTGGCATCTAACTCTAAAAGTTCTTGAAAACCTAATTCATCTTCTTCTGTAAACATCCCCGAAAGACGTTCTATGTATAATTGACGAATTTTATCGTATTTAGAAATCATGCCACTCTAAAAGTACCTTCTTCTCAAAAGATCACTAATTAAACAATTTATTGTAATAAAACGAAGAAACCAATTTGGCATTAACAAAATATCAATTATTTATTACTGACTATCATTTTGGATGTAATTAAGACCATAGAATTAATTACATTCAATAATGAATTCATTAAAGTATAGATTTCTTTTTCACTTAATAGACGAAAATTCTTTTCCTCAATACAACCTATCAAAGATAAGTTTATTTAAATCTTTAAATAAACCTTACGTAAATAAAATGCTATAAGGAACGAATGCTCATTTTCAATTTCATTTTGTGGCTCTTACTGTCCGATAATACTAGGGAAATCCTGAAAAGATATTATTAGATTTGATCAATTAGTATTACAAGTTTTTGAAAATTCAATTTACACTCTTTAATAAAGCTGTAGACAGGCATTGAATTACCCAAACTTTGCTGTAACCCCTCTTTTGTGTTAGAATATAATTTATCAGCCTTAAGACCTAATACTGGAATATTAGAATGAATACATTTTTCATATAGATCCTTTAAGAACAACGGTCTTTCCAAAACCAGCTCTAATATAACACAAAACCTGAAATCTATTTTAGTTGACTTAAAGTGCCATAAAAAATAATCGAGTTAATTATAACGCTTATAAACAAGAGTGTCTTATGGACTTTATAATAATTGCCTCTTCAAATCTTCCTTGCTCGGTAAATACAACTTATATTCCCTCGCAAAAATCTGTTCATTATTTTCCGGCAGTGTAAACTCCACAACAGTTTTGCTTTCCTGTTTGCAAAGAATGATGCCAATAGTCGGGTTTTCATCTGGAGATTTAATTTTACGGTCATGGTAGTTCACATACATCTGCATCTGACCAATATCCTGATGGGTCAATTTGCCGATTTTCAAATCTATCAGAACGAAACATTTTAATAAACGATTGTAAAAGGAAAGGTCAATGTAAAAATGGTCACCATCTAAAGTTATTCTTTTCTGTCTGCTCTCAAATAAAAAGCCTTTGCCCAATTCAAGCATAAACTGTTCAAGTTTATCAATGATGGCTTTTTCCAAATCGCTTTCAGAATAATGGTAATCTTCTTTTAAATTCAAAAATTCTAAAACAAATGGAGATTTCAAGGTATCTATAGGGCTTTCTGAAATTCTACCTTTCTGTGAACTTGCAATAATTTCATTGTGGTCTTTACTTAATGCTAACCCCTCATACAAAGAAGAATTGTATTGTCTTTTGAGTTCTCTTACCGACCAATTATTTTGATCACTTTCAGCTTCGTAGAAATATCGTTCCGCTTTATCCTTAATTTTTAGAAGTTGAACATAGTGAGACCAGCTTAACTTGAAAGGGAGTTCAGAAATCCGAGACACCGTCTCGGAATTTCCGTATTCAATATAAAACAGCCTCATCGATTCCAAGTTATCTACTGAATAACCTCGTCCAAATTCGTTTGTTAAGCTAGTGCTCAACAATTTTAGGGTTTGCTTAGCGTAAGTGGCTCGTTCTGCGCCATCCTGTTCATCCTCAACAATCATTTTTCCGATATGGTAATAGGTAAACACCATGGCAGTATTTACTTGCCTCGCAATAGACCTTCTCGATTCTTCAATAAGACCCCTTACAGCATTGAATAATTTATCCGTTTTTAACGCTTTCATTATAACGCCCTCCTTAAAATCTCGTGTTTATCATTTTCCAGTTTGCTCTTAAGTACATCCATATCGAAGCTTACTTTGTGTTCTACCACCTTTGCGTAGATCTGGGTAGTTCTTATAGAGGTATGCCCAAGCATTTTACTTACGGTTTCGATAGGTACGCCATTGGAAAGCGTAACCGAGGTTGCGAAAGTATGACGAGCCAAGTGAAAAGTTAAATTTTTGTGGATACCACATATATCGCCAATCTCTTTTAGGTAGCTGTTGAGCTTTTGGTTAGAAATTCCAGGAAAGAGTGTTCCCTGGGCGACGGACCGTGGGTGGTTTTTGTATTGTTCTACGATAGCTAACGCTTTAGGAAGTAAAGGAACGTTTACGGCTGTATCGGTTTTTCGCGAAGCGTTTTTATCCATTTGTTTCCATCGATACCTTTTATCACGTTATGCGGAGTGAGTTGCATTACGTCAATGTAAGCCATTCCTGTATAGCAACTGAAAACAAAAACATCTCTGGCAAACTGAATTCGTGGAATTTTGATTTCTTTATCCTCAATAGCGAACAGCTCCTCTTTTGTTAGAAAACCCCGCTCTACTTTGTTGAATTTCAATTTGAACATCACAAAAGGGTCTTTATCCAGCCATTCCATTTTTACGCCGAGTCTTATCACTTTCCGGAATCTCTCCAGATGTTTCATTACCCCATTATTAGTCATTCCTTTTTGATGATCTACGGGCTGGTGTTTTCTTAAAAAATATTCAAAAAGCGTAATGAACTCATAATTCAATTCTGTAAGATATAAGTCTTCTTTTTTGAACTGCTTGGCAACAAACTCTTTGAGGTACTTTTCGGTGGTATAATAGTTCTTCATTGTACCAATCGCCAACACTTCTATCATGTGCAAGTTATGGTAGTCCATCAGACTGTTCAGGGTGTGTTTCTGTTCTTCTACTCCCAAGAACCTGTTCTTTACTGCATCAGCATTTACAAATTCGCTCTCCAATACAAATTCTTGATAGGAAGATGTTAGCTTACTTCGAATTTCTTCCAAATAACTATTGAGTGCTTTTAAAGAATCGTTTTTGGGCTTTGCCATTCCCTTTGCTTCATTCCACTCTTCAACCGCAACCGACCTCTTCAGTGACATTTCGCTACGGGTTTTGTTGACTACAATTCTTACATAGATTGCAGATTTTCCTTTTCCACCACGGCTACTTCTAAGTACATAGTGGATTCCGAATGTGTTTTTCGTTCTCATTTTTTTAATTTTTAATACATGGATTGTTTTAAATTTATTTTTCAAAACAGTTCGCAGGAAAATCAAAAAAGTGATTCATATGAATACATTTCAGTTTAAAAATTATTATGTAAAATTCAGTATTACTGATAGTTAAACCGTTTTCCGTGAACAAATCTAATATTTAAAAGTGTTCACTCTATTGTTCACATGACAGGTAGATTATGATGTACTAAGATAGACTGTTAAAAAACAGAAAACCCTCTAAATTATGATATTTAGAGGGTTTTGTACTCATTTAGACTGTGTCTCAGTCGGGATGGCAGTACGCCAAACTAATTCCTTAAATTATTGATTATAAGATATATACATCAATTAAACCCAGACTAGGAAGCCTAATAGGACACTTTTATTTTATTGCCTATTAACCTAATTTGAACTCTTTAATTGTTATTTAATCTGATTTTCAATGAACATTTATGCTAAAATAAATAATCTATTACTGAATTACAAGCAAATTTAATTGAGCTATAAATTATCTTTCATTCCATCCAGCATTGCTTGCCACCAAGCTGTTGGACGTTTCGCCAATATTTGCTCAATACGTTGACTTAACTGTTCGGAACCTTCTAATAATTGTTTTATTTTTCTTCCGATTACCCTACTACATACCAATTGCAAATAATCGCTTTGATCGCTGTTATATGAATCCATAATATCGAAATGCTCGTCGTAGATGTTGCCTGAATATAAGTCGAAATATACGTTTATGATATGCTCAATGTCGGAAATATCTTTTGTTCGTTGTGGTCTGTCGCTATTAGCAAGTAACTTTAGCAGTATTATTCCTTCCATAGTGCACACTTTGACGGTAAAGTTGCTTTCTACTTTAATGTCATTGACAAAAGGATAAATCTCCTTAAAACCTGGCATGTTCAAAATGAAGGTTGGGTCTTTCAGATTAACTGTTCTATTGATGCTTTCTATTGCGCCAAAAGGAAGTAAATCGAGCTCAATTGCACTTTTGTAATAAAGCTTTATGGCTTCCGTAGGATCAGCAGTGAAATTTCCTGTGGAGATCAACGCTTTTTTTAATTCGTTGTACTGACCTGCATCATTAATTGTTATGGCAATATCAATATCCTCAGTTTTTCTTAACGCCTCAGCTTCTATATCTGCCGACAAGTGAATATCCCTAGCTACAGCACCCACCAAATAATAATCTATTCCAAAGTCTTTAAAAACAGCCTCCATGTTCTTTAGCATTTCAACAAAAACTGGACTTAATAATAACTTATTCAAGGTGCTGTGTTTTAATTCGATCGGCGGTTTCTTGGTTACGGCTATCAAAACTAGTGATTAAATCGGCGTAAGCCAACAACGGAGGTACAACTCCTATATCTATACCTTCACTCTTCCAAAATTGTGTTAAGATTTCTACATTGCCATCGATATCCGGCACAAGTTTTAAACTCTTCATCAATTTAGCTCTATTTTCAAGTGTGTAAATCGTGAACTTTTCCGGTTGTAGAAATTTGGTTAATAATGCACCAGCGTTTTCTCCGCCCCAATTAAAATCTTCTTTTGGTATAGCTTTCCAGGCTTTTACTGTTTCTTTATCCAAAAACCGAAAATTCCCAACTAGTTGTTTAGGACGCAAATTTGATTTATAGGCTTCTGCCCATCTTTCTATCAAACGGTTTTGATTCTCAATAAAGTAATTTTTATCCTCATTAGTATTTCCAATTTTCAAAAAACCTTCAACAGTCAGCTCTTTCAAAAGTCCGCCAATATTCCCTAAAGCAATTCCTGCTTCATCAGCAATCATCCGGTAAGATTTATTTAATAAATCTGGGAATCTTAAAATTGCAAATGTAAATTTCAATCCTGCTGGTTTCCATAATTTTCCTTCAGTAGAAATTCGACTTTCGGTAACCTGCTGGTCGTTGATGTAGATGAAAATTTTTGGTGTGCTAATGAAACAATTGCCGGCAACTTCTAAATAATTTACATTCTTTTTTTTTAGCTCCTGTTTGATTGGCATAGGAATGTATTGACTAATCAATAAACTCGGCATGCTGACTTTTTTATCACGCTTTAAAGAAAGAGGAAGATTGTGTGCTCTCAACTCATTCCTAATCTGAATACTAAAAGTCTCTGTGTGGTTTTTGAACTCGATTTCAAGTGATTCTTCAGAACTATTCCCTACAGTTTTATTCTTAATTTTTGCATCTGTTATCTGAGATAGCTTTTCAATAGCTTTTTGTAAAGTTTCCTGCTCTTTCATGTTCACAATTCTACAATGTTCATGATTCATGAACATTCAAATTTAATGAACAATATTTATATTTGCAAGAGTTAATATCGTCATAGGTGTGCGAATGTCTTTTTAGGAAATACTGAACGGAGGTACGAAGTGAAGTTTTTCCTGTTCGCAGGCAAAAGCGGGCGAAAGAATGAATGCAGCTTGCGGAACGAATGAAAGAACCTGCTTTTGCAGATGGGTTTTTTCTCTCACGGTTTACGATTTATGAGACCGATATTTCTTTTTCTTCTTACCCTTATAAAATTCCTTCTGTTCCACTTCCGGTTCTACCCTCAATAAACTTTCCAGTAAACCTTCGTTTGGATTGCTTTTGAAAAAGCCGTTCATAAAGCTTAAACTCTTTTCCATCGAGATTTGTTTCGCTAGTTGGAAAGCTATTGGTTTCGCATGTGGATTAATTTCAACGCCTTTTTCCAAAACGTCGAGTTTTTCCTTTTGTTCCAAATTGCCGTTCTTCTGAATGATAGCATAACTCGCTGTTTCTTTAAACGCTCGTTTAAAATCAAACACTTTATCAAACAGCTCCTCGCCACATTGTTTAAAAGCAACCCGATTAAACTGCCCCAATTTTTGAGAATGACTTTCGTTTTTACCTCTGGAATTATTCAGTGGACTAAGTTTGATTCTATCCGTGATATCCTTACGGCTTACAATAATCTGAATATGCATCTGCTCGCCATCTTTCTTTTCGCCACGTTTACGCTCTCCGTTCTTTACCTCTTTATCTGTATGACTGAAATATCTGAAATTCTCTAATTTTCCAAACCACAGCAAATCTTCATTACTTTCAACTCCCGGACGTTTAAAGTTTTTGGCATATTCATCCATTACTCTTTCTGCGTATCTTTTCAGTTCAGCTTTTGCCTCTAGCTCTCCAAAATTTTCCAGCAGATGCCTAATTTCTTTTTGACTGGGACTGATGTTGATAAGGTAAAACTTAGTGTCGTTTTTACCGAGTTTAGAAAAGTTGTTGTCTAATGCTCTTCTCACTTCATAAGCTTCTGCGGTTTTCTGTTTTGAGCTGAACCAAACTTCTAAAGAATCTTTCAATTCCTTTCTGTTTTCTTTCTCGAGATATTGCACCAACCCACCGCTAGTTCCTTTGTTGCTCAGCAATGGCGTACCAATCGAGTCGGTAAGTAAAATGCTGGGACATACATCTATTCGCACCACTCAGGTTTATGCTAAAGTCGTGGAAAGCAAATTGAGTGAAGATATGAGGCAGTTAAAGTTGAAGATGGCTATGGGTTGAAATGCTCGGGTGTAGCCGTAATAATGGTATAAAGAATCCTCAAAAACTGTTAAATAAAATCTAGATCATCTAAAAAAGAAGATTTCTTTTTAGATTGGGATGATTATAGTTATGGCGCGACCGTAAGTTAGAGTACTAGGTCCAGCATTGATTTAGGAAACAATTTCGGATTTTTGCGGATTATGAAACGATTAATGGCCAAAGATCAAAACATCTTAGGGTTCCTTCCTAAAACGTTTACTAACTTATGTGATGAATTCTGTTCATTTTGTGATAGAGATGAAGACTATTAGCTGAAGGAAGAATTTATTGATCAATATAGTGGCACTTTTTATGAGTTGGGTGATATTGCCAATCTGTGAATTGAATCCTTTGGATGAGAATTGTAGTCTATATTATATAACTAGCGATAAGTGCCCCAAAATAATAAACGATTTGAAAAATTGTATTGGTTGCAATTGCTTATCTATGCAATTCACGTATTCAATACAAAATTTGCAATATAATTATTCAAATGAGTAATTTTAACACCTTGATATTTTAAATAGTAGCAAAACGACGAATACGTTACAAAATTAATTACATGACGATACTGATTCCATTTAAAGAAGACATTAGCGAAATATTAAAGTTTGGCATAGAGCAATCAAAATACTTAAAGGGACGATTCATAGGTAACACAAGCAATGGAAATTTTGACTTCGTCTCACCAGCGGGTAAATTCAAAGGTACATATGTTGTTAAAGGATCGCAGATTGAAATAACATTTGATAATAAGCCATTTCTAATTCCTAATTTTATAATTAAGAATTTCCTTCAAAAATATATTAAATAAGCATTAGCATTTCTAATCATTTTCAAATTTATTTAACATTTTGATTATAGGCTTTGGAAGTTTTACTTTTGAAATTCTGAGTTCTTCATTAGCCTGCCTTAAAAACTTTTTCCCTTTTTTGGTATCACTTAAAATTGAAACTGTTTCTTTTAAAATCCCACTCTTTTGCGCAATTTGGATTAACCCTAATCTTGACCAATTAGATTCAAGATACCTTTCAATCAAATCGTGTCTTAGTGTTTTGCATTTGTCCCAATCAGAAAAAACCCAGTACGCCAGTTTCTGAGCAAAATTTCTTCCTTGTCGAAATATTTCGTATGTTAATGGAAAGGAAGCTAAAATTAATTCAGTTGGATCTGCTTGACTTTTATTAAATCCATAGCCAAGTATGTAGATCGCTGCTTTGCTTTGTTTTTCAACATCTTTTGAAGCATACATTAGACTAATCCAATAACCAACGATATTTACGTTGAGTTTGCCCGGTAACTTATCAGCTAATTTCTCACTAACTAGGTCGACATGTTCAATCAAGCTGTATTTCACTTCGACACCTGATGTCATTAACAATTCAAAAATTGAAGAAAGCCTTGAAAGTGATTTATTAGAATCAAAAACTATCAATACAAGCGAGTTTGCAACGATACGATCTAGCTTACTTAGGATAGATTTTAAGGAGTTTGCATTTTCATAATCGTCAAAACACTTTACTAAAAAATCTACTAATCTTTCACTAGCAATGGAGCTGAGTGCTTTTGACGTAAATTGCGATAATATGTCTAAAATCGATTCTTCAGAAATATCCGATAAAAACAACAATTCAGCTAGTTTAACTCTATCAAAGTGTTTTTTAGAAATCAATATTTCACAAATCCCAAGGAATAACTTGCTATCCTTAGCGAGAACAATTAAAGTTTCATTATTTAAATTTTTAAATAATTCTACACATACTTTTTCTCTAGTCGAAGATTGGATTCGATTATCGAAATAGAACTTCCTTATCATTCCAGGATGGGCATAAAGAAGCTTAATTAACAGTTCATCGCTTTTTCCATCCCTGTTGTTTTCGATAATTAAATCCAGTAGAAACCAAAATGACTCATAACTTATAGCTGATTTTAAAATTAAATCATCAAATTCTCGATATTCAAATGAAGTATTCTCTGCAATTGCTTTTAAAATATGACGATGTTGCTCAGAATTTGCATTTCTTAAGAGGGTTTCAGCGACACTTTTATGTGCGAATGAAGAAATATGCGGATATAAATTATTTATAGCTCTACTAACAGATTTTTCATCTCTCAGGGATAGGCATCTTTCAATTATTGTACTTAATGAGTTAGAACTATATTCAAATCTCGTCATTACTGATTCAGCAAAATCACTGCTTGTCGCTAAAAGTAGTAATCCTAGCTTATCAGATATTTTTTTATCAAAAATAATTTTTTGGATGAAAGGTGCTTTAGCTAGACCATCACCAATTCCTGCAAAGAGCAATGCGGGAATTCGCTCAATTGATGGGCTAAAATCTGAAATGAAATTTAAGGCACTTTTAGGATCTAAGACTGTCAGAGACTTGATAGCTTGTTGTACTTCAGTCATCATTTCTCTACCCATAAGTTTGCTTTTATGTTTTAACAATAGTCCAGAGTAGAACTGCCAAGCTTCTTGGTTATCTAGGTTATTTAATGCAGTGGAAACGTTTCGCTTTATAATAGTTTCTAAGGTCTGGTATAAAACATTTGCTTGACCTGGTTGAGAATTGATAATGTCTAGAAGACCTAGTATTGCCAGTGGTGAGGAATCTCTTGTCGCACGTATGTATAGCTCCTCCCAAAGTAGACTTATCCTTAAAAGATTTTCATTTCCAGAACTTTCGAAGTTGAAAACCGCTGAAGTTTTTTCGTCAATCACGGAGGGATGATCACTTTGAAAAATGCGAGCCGCAAGATCATTTGTCCAATGATGTCTAGCAATTTTTCTGCTATCAACTGCCCCATCAATTCGTCTACCAACCCAGTCGCTAAAGCGTGTCCGCATATTATTAGTAGAAAATTGTAAATCGAATGGTCGATTTGAAATTGATCGAGGGGCTAACGAATAAGTACAGGTTGCAAAACTTCGCTTTAGAGATGGCCAAAACACCGAATATAATCGAATGACCAAAGTCTCGACCTCCTTGCAATCAAAAATAACTATAGGTTTGCGTTGTTCTAAAAACAATGCTTCGGTTAATTCACCGATTGGGGCATTCGTAACCTGTGGAATAGGTTTGATTTGTTGATGGGAATGAATCGAAGGGGGATTTAAATCTAACGATGACTCTCTTAGTGAATTAAAGGCTAAAAGTGCAAGATTTTCCGTCTCCCATTCATCTATTTTAAAAATGATGCTCTTAGTTAGAACACATCCTGCACGAGGAGCAGATAAATCCTGCCATGTTCTTGCGACAACAAAAAAATTCTCAGAGGGTACTGGGTAGAAAGTGAAATATGGATCAAAAGTCTCTCCAGGTCTTAGTTGTCCCGATATATCAGATAGCCTATCAACCATATCTTGATCAATTCTTTCCAATTGAATTGATGAAGCAGTTAATTGATGCCCGTTTTTGTATTTATGTATTTGAAAATTATAAGACATTATAAATATTAACTCAAAAGCCAACTTATTGGTTGGCACACATCATTATTGTGCTTCAAATTACCGTTATGATCTCTTTCCACCACATAGCCTGTCTGATCGATTCCTTTCTCAAGGAATGAATTCACAAATGTATCCTCCTTCAAATCTCCACCTACAATACTGCTTCCAAATAATTTAATTTCCAAACTATCTATATCGGAAAGCCTGCCTGCGAAAAGCGGGAATTCATTCATCAAATACTCCTCAGGCCCTTTTTTAGCTTCCTCAACATCCAGCAAGTCCCAAGCTGTGATGATAATTGAGACTTTGGGTTTTGGATTGCTTTTTCTATTAATGTTTTGATCGATAAACCTTAATAGTTCCATTAAGACAATTTGAGTCGGAAGTGCGTCATCTTTTTCTTTATCTCCATAACCCATTTTTAAATAATCCTGCGATGTAACCCAATTTAAGGGTGTGATGTTATTTTCAGAATGTGCTCTAATAAATAAGATAGCAGAATCAGCACTTTTTAGCGTTTTAAGCCATTTCTCTGGAATTTCCAATGTAGATACGGCCTTTGCCCATATTTCACCAAGAATATCCGGCACTACAATATCAGCTGAAAGACTTTCATCTTTTGATTTAACTGAAACATGAAATTCGCGGTTCTTCTCTTCAGGTTCTGTGCGAGGAACAAATTCTCCTTGAAGTAAATGTTCAGCAATACTTTCTACATATCTTATATCATTCGGTGTGGTAGCCGAAATAAGGTCAAAGTTTTGACTTTCTAGAGCCAGCCATAAACGGGCTAAATAATTAGATTTACCAGAATCTGGGCCACCAACTAAAATAATCGATTTTTGTTTCATTAGTTATTTTTGATGATGAATTTTAAAATATGTCTGTCATCGGGCATTGAGGGTTGAGAAGGCCAAAATTCGGAATTTGTAAATTCTGTCGTATTTAAAAGGTCTTCCACTAACTCCTTTATGCCAAAACCGGCTGGCTTACCCTCGTTATCTGAAAAAGAAGCAATTTCTCGAACAGTTATATTGAAACCTTTGGCTAATGTTTGCAAAGTAGATAAATGCTCTACAACTGATGCAGTTTTGTCAGAATGTGTGACAACAATTGTGACGTCTGGCATTTTTCCACCTAAATACTCTACAATCCGTTTTATAACAAGTGAAGCTCGGTGTACAACTTGCTGCCTTTTTTTCAACACAGAGAGTTCTTCCGCATTTAATGTTAACCAAATTCTATCGGCAGCTTTCAAAAACTCTAACCTATCTACTCTATTGGTTTCCAATAATGAAGTTGTCCATTCTCCTGGCAAATCTGTTAAAAGCAAGTCCATCGCTGTGTTATCAATCGATCTTTGTAGGCGTAGATGGAGGTATCCAGCTATCCTTTCATCTTGAAGTTTAGTGTGAGCAGTTAATTGGTCAGGAAGTTGACCTTGATTCCATCTCCTTGCACCTCTACTTATTTCTTCAAATGCCATTATTGATTTTGAGTCTAAAAATTGAAAGCCTTCAAGTTTACTGTGTGCTAGTAGCAAATAAAGACTGACTAGACTTGCGGTCTTTCCAGTTCCTGGTACTCCAAGAATGCCAATAACTTTGCAATATCGGTTACGTGTTAATTTTTGAGTATCATTAGTTGTTAATGTTAAACTTGAAGAAAATCTCTCCATCTCTTCTGGAGCAGAAAGTACAATTTTTCCTAGCTTGATTTCTTCAATCGGTAAATCGGCAATCGATTCTAAACGTTGAGGGCAAGTTAAAGCATCATTATTAAAAACACATTGCCCTGTTTGAGAGAAGGTGCAGTTCGCCTTTTTACAAATTTTCTCAAGTTCACCAGCTATCATTCCGCAAAATTATTAATATTCGTCAATGAGAATTCTACTAACAAACGGGCTGCCCACTCGTGAAGTGTTCTTTTTGTGGCAAGTCCAGGAACTTTATCCTTGCTAATTATCAATGAACTAATTGGGAAAATCTTAGGAAATGTGGTAATTTCGTTTTTAGTAAGAGCAGAAATAATTTTATCAATTTGTGCTTCTAGTTGCTCTCTAATCTCAGTACCATTCAGTTCAGTATTTAATTCGCAATTTCTGCAAGCAATGTATGTATGGGCTTTTGATGGAAAGCGCTTCAATAAATTACCAATTTCTAAACTGCTAATTACAGATGATTGAACTGGATTTAAAGTAGACAATTGTTGGTCGAGTATGTCACTCCAACCTCCTAACACCCACCATAGAACATCTATTTCTTCCCTATCTAGGTAAGCGTTAAAACGGAAAGCGTCAACAAGCTTGCCATAAGATGCTTCAGTTCCACTTACTACAGATGCAAAAGTGTTTTCGGTAAGGACAATTTGTGAACGTAGTTTTGTCTCTTTGCGTTCACGTGAGGTGAGTGAAATGTCAGTAGCTATTTTAGTTGCAACAGCAATAAGTTCTTTCCGAAGTGTTTCTAACTTTTCCTTTCCCTTCAGTGGTTGCGCAAAAGATAACGCATTCCAAAAGGCAACAGCCATAATGAAATCAGGTGTTGGCTTCTGCCCAAATGATTTAGTCTTTTCTAAATACTGCGCCGTTGCTAACAGGGTACATGTAAGCAGTTGTAGAGATTCTTCTTCAGGAACAAAGGCGGCACTGCTTTTTTTCAAAGCTGGAACGGATACAGCATTTACAAAATCATTCGGCTTGTCAGGGGTTTCTAAAGCATCCAGTAGACCATTAATGAATTCATATATGTCCGATATATTAGTTTTTTTCTTAATTACAGCTTCAATTGCATTTATAGCAGTAATTCTTTTTGAGACGTATTCATCGGTTGGGTTAGTAATGAAAATTCTAATATGTTTTGCAATATCTACCATAGTTTTAAGCTTTATTTAAGATTTCGTTAATTTTTTCGTGTATCATTTGCAGTTTTCCATCACTGACTAGTTTGTCAAAAATCATTCGCTCAAGAGAATGTGTCAATCTATCCGATTGGGTTGCTGGAATTGCATTAAGTTCGGTTAAGACAATTAATCTTTCAGAGCTTGATAAATCTCTAAAATACTTTAGCAATACTAATTGAAATTCTTTTTCTTCCAAAACACCTCCTGTTTTATTAACCACGGAGAATTCCATAGTCGACGTTTCAAATACATTTGATTTTTCGCGTTCTTCATTTAAATTCGGTTGGGAAACCACATTTAACGGTAGTTTTTTAAAGTTTGGACAATTCAAAACATAGGTTTGTACTCCATCAGAAAAATTTATTTTATCGGCAGTAAAATGTTTTTTATCGTTATCCCAACACCGCCCGTGTATCTTAATAACGAGCGAATCGGTTTCTTCCTGCCAACTTAATTCCAAAATATTGTAACTAAAATTAAATCCTGTCTCAGGCGCAGGAGGTACTGCTGCACCTGAAGCTAACATTAATAGATTGCCATTATCTTCAACGGGAAGAGATTCATGAGATGGAGTATGCTCATGTCCAGATATAAATACTCTAGCTCTTGCTTTTATATATTTACTTGCGTCATCCGAATCCTGTAACCAGTGTAATGGATGGTGTGCAATAACTATTGTCTCAAGTCCCGGTTCATTCGGAATCACTCTTTGCCTTTTTCCCAAAATCAACCCACCTTCTTCAATTTCGCTTCTAGAACAAATCAAAGCTGTGTTCATACCTAGGAATTTTAATCTTCTATCTGGTGCAATTTCAACAATTCGATGTTTGGTTAATTTACCGTCAGTGTCTAATGGACAATCATATCCTTCCGCGAATTCTCGATAGGATTCAAACTGTTTGTAAAGAAAATCTCTGTCGGCTTCTTTTTCCAAATATTTATCTAGTGCGTCGTCACCATTTGAAATAATGTCGTCAATGATATTTTGGGTTATTGGAGTTATTTTTTCTCGATCTACATCGTGATTTCCAGGAACGACTTGGACTGCTGTGAGTGGGCATCCAACAGCGGCGGTTAACCTATCAAGCCACTTACCAGCAATATCATATTCGTTATTTTTACCTGCATAAGCAATGTCTCCAGAAATAATTATACCAGTGGCTTTGTTAGTTTCAAAATTGCCAACATAGTCATGAGCGTCAGTCAATAATTGCTCCTTAACGTCATCATGAGTATAGACGTCGCCACCTTTCTCTTGACCAAAATGTATATCAGATAAATGAATGTAAATTAATGACATTGAATTATAAGTTAAATACCTAATAATCAACAATGAAAATTGATATTAAGTGGGCATTATTAAATTTAAACATAGCGAATATAAGTAATTTAGCTTCGAAAGCTAGATAAGACATTATCTAAATCAAGTTAACCTTAACAACTTCCTTTCCCTGATATTTGTCCAGTAATTCACTGGTAATTTCAGCTCCCTCATTTCTGAACTCGGATGAATTTTGTCAAAATCTTTTAATATTGCTTTGAGATATTAGCTCAAGAGCTTTACTCTTAGCGGAGCACTGTGCCCTGTTCGTTGGTCATCATAGCTACACTATTAGTCCTAATTGTTTTCCTATATCATGGTATAATTTTGCCAATGGTCTTTTGTGCAGTTCTTTTTCCGAGACATAATTACCCATAATCATCCTGTCAATTTCATTATCACTGAATTTTAAACCTTTCTTTTTATATTGTCTTAAATATTTACGGTAATTTTCTACATATTTTGACTTACTTAGAATAATCAGTTCCACTACGTGATCCCTGTGTTTATCATACAGCTCCTGAAGTTTGAACATTTTAAGATTACCGTTTATTTTTTTAGAAAAGGAAAGTGTTATGCTTTCGGGGTCAGTAAGGGTATTAAGAACATTCCCTGTTTTAAGTTCATATCGAAATATAAAGTCTGAGTGTTTTATTTCATAGGGATTGCGTACACCGAAAGCTCTAGGGTCATTCTGGTTTTTTGTATCTAACCCATTACAGACCTGACAACTAGGAATAAGATTGTAATAGGATACGCCAAGAAATGGATATTTGCTTTTTGGCATAAAGTGATCAATTTCAGGCTTTATTTTATTCTTTTTCTCGAGAGAAAAGGTGTAAGTACGGTTGCAGTAAGCGCAGGTATCCATTCCGATTCTTTCGATGAATTCGAGTTTTTTGAAGCTTTCATGGTCATAACTGCTTTTAATAAATAGGTTGTACAAAACCCTATTGGCATCAGATGTGCTGTCCAGAATATTCGGAATCCTTGTTCGCAGTTTCTTAATGATACTGCGGAACTTTTCAGGTCTAGCTGTTATAAGTTCTTTAAGGTTGGCCTCTGTCTGAAGGTTTTTTAAATACACCAATAGCACATTGTCAACCGAATACTTTACTTTATTAATGGTGACCTTTCGGGACTTAATAATATTTCTTAATCTTGCCTGCAGCTGATCGCTCAATGCCAGATAGTGCTGTTCAGCATTATTGTCAGCGTAAGATATATTAATCATTTTTAAGCCTCCTTAATTCTTCTTCGAGCTCAAAGATCCTATTTTCTTTGGAAAATTTTGAATGAAATAAATCCAGAACCTTCATACGGATGAACGGTTCACCAATAATTTCGATTATGCTTAACAGCTTGTCTTTGTCTTTCTTAAGCGCATCCTTATCCAGTTTATTTATTTCGCCAATGAGTTTGTTAATGATTCCGTGAGAAAAAGAGCCAATAGTTCCTTCTTTTAGGAAGAAGCTATTTGCCAGTAAATCATGAATGTTTCCTCCGAATGTTTTCGGACATTTCGATTTTTCTAACATATTTCCATTATCTGTGAGGAAGAGAATGTTTGAATCTGGAATATCAGTGAGCACAAATGGAGAATGGGTAAGAAAACAAATGTTTATACCCCGAATTTTCTTTAGTCCAAGATTTTTGATTCCGCTGAGAATAGTTGAGACGTACTTTCTCTGCATTTCAGGGTGAGCATATAGTTCGACCTCTTCTAAAAAAATATTTACATTTCTGTAGGCTGTTCTTTTTGAGGTATTTGAATAAACCGATTCAATATTTAGCAGGTGGTATAATAGTGAATTGGTTGAGTAGGTAAGTTGCTTTTCTCCAGAACTTAATGAACTGAAAGGGATAGTCTTTTTTCCACGAGTAGTTTTAAGGAAGATCTCAACTTCAAAAACTGGTGGAGGTACCAGGTCTATAGTTTCAATTTTTTTCTTGCGATTTTCATTTACCCCGAATATTTTTTTATCAAGATCTGTTAAATCTAGATCTTGATCTTCATATCCGAAATGTTCCTCATTTAGAAAGTTTATCGTTTGACGAAGCTTCAGTGTGATATGACTCGGTTCTTTTAGTAAATTACTAATCCATTTATCCTGTTTAGTTGAATCAAATTTTTTGCCTTTTTCGAAAAACACAAGCTCCCTCTTAAAGTATTTGATCGCTATGCGGACTGTTTTATAGATTAGGTAATCATAAACTTCTTTGTATTTTGCCTTAGGATTTTCATCATATGCGAACCCGTAAATTACCGCAAGCCTTTTTAGAAAAGTGACTTTCGCGTCTTCTGTGAAAATATCCCTGACAGCAACTTTTACATCTACCGATTCCATTTTCCCGTCTGGGCCTTTTCTTTCCTCGGTGGTACTATAGATTGGAATTCCCTCAATTCCAATCCTTTTTTTAAGCTTGATAAATTCAACCTCAGCACCGTCGGAGAGTTTCCTTATATCTTTGTTCTTATTCTGCATCGCAAGTGCTAGATTGGCAATAAGACGTGATTTTATTAAATGCTTTTCATTATCAATCGCAATGTCATTTGATTCCCTAAAGGGATTAAGTACTAAGGGTGTTTGGTATCCATCATTTTTATGAAAAACCCCGCTTAGCCAGTCGCCCTCACTCGCAAAATCTCCCGAATTATATGCATAATGAGAATAATTGACTGCAATGGTGTAGAAGAAATTACGAAGATCAAAATTCTCAACAGATTCATTGATCTTCTTCGTGTCTTTATTCTTTTTATAAAAGTTTATCACTCTTCCTTTAAGACGACATTTATAAAATTCACCGTCAGTCTCAAAATAAAGATCAAGATTCACCTTGGCAATAAAGAAGAGCCTATGGTCAGACTTCATATGCAAAAAGGCAATATTATTAATAGCCCTCATTATAAGTTCAATCAAACTGCTCTTTCCAGAACCATTTTTCCCGACAATTGCAGAAATGTTTACGGTAAGTTGCTCGGAGATTTTTTCACTAAAAAAAAAGTCTTGGACTAACTCTCGCTCAAAAGTTAGATTATCGTGGGAATCAATTTCATATTCAGTGTAAAACCTATAAAGGTTATTACTTTTTAATACCTTAAGGAAATTTGGATCACAACCCCTAAGTGGTCGGACGGCAATAATTTTCATTGGAAAGTGATAATTGAAAATTTTTAATTTTATGATTAAGAATCCGAAAAATACGTATAAAAATTCCAATATTTCTTTTTACTTGTCCGCTTTTCAGACAATTTTCGTTTATGCATATAAGTATGGGCTTTTTTGTAAGAACTGCCGGTTTGTTAGGTTCTTCCTTTTGGTTTCGTTGCTTAGGGTTAAGCTATTCACATTAGCCAGTTCCGCTTTTTTGGCTGTAATATTTTTTCCTCAATTAGTTAAAGAATGAAGACTGCAGATTTATATAGCAGGGTAAGTACAGATGAACAGGCCGACACGGGATATTCATGAAGAGAAAATCAGGAGCGCTTAATAAATATTAACGGGTTTGCAATTCATAAAGTAATATATGAAGATCATTCTGTTAAAACTTTCTTCGTCCATCCTGGATTAAGCTGCTAGTCGAACTGAGAAAGACCAAAGGAAAGCCAAGCGTTGTTTTACCAATGGGATCGTTTCAGCCGAAATGCAGGTAATGCCTATGAATTGATTAATACCTTAAGAAGTCTTGGAGTTGAACCTCAGGCTGTAGAACAACCCTTAGAACTTTCTGCACCTGAAAATAAAATCATGCTTGCTTCTTATCTGGCAGCACTGGAAGTGGGAGATGATTGGAGAACATTGAATACTTTCAATGGTATGCGAAGAGCAAAAAAAGAAAGCTGGTGGATGAGTACTGCGCCATTAGGTTATATTAATATAACTTCAGAGCACAAGGTGAAAAGTATATTAAACCTAAAAGTCGGAAGCGGAGTTAATGAAATTGGTGTTCCTTGAAATCGCTAACGGGGTTTATGCTCTAGACCAAATCAGGAAAATGGCTAATAAGAAGGGGAATCCCTGTCGTTTAATTAAAAACCCAATTTGTTGCGGTAAAATTGTCGTAACTGCATATAAAGATCTAAAATATGCAGATCGGCAACATGAACCAATAAGTCTTTTTTATGATGTACAGGATGTTCTAAGTGGCAAGAAACCTAAGAATTTAGTCGATCGATCCCGGAAAATTGGGTTTTGAGGAAATGCGATATAGAACTCTTCAGACCAATGTTTTTACTTATGCTATCCTTTTGATTAACAGTAATTAGAAGGCATAAAAAAAGGAAGTCCTGATTTTCAGAACCTTTCCCTTATGCTAGCTCGTAGGTTAATCGAACACCTTTTTATTTCTGCTACATATCAATAGTTTGCAAAGATTATTTCTTTAACTAACCAAATGGCTCATTGATATTTTGATAGTATTAACTTTATAAATTCTTGGAAAACACTGAACGGACGCACGGAGTGAAGGTTTTCCTGTGCGCAGGCAAAAGCGGGTGAAGGAAAAGTGGAGTTTACGGAACGAATGACAGAACCGGCTTCTGCCGATGGGGTATTTTACGACTGATGAGAGCGGTATTTTTTCTTCTTCTTTTTACTTTGATAAAACTCCTTCTGTTCCATTTCCGGCTCAACTTTCAACAAGCTTTCCAATAAACCCTCCTGTGAATTGGTTTTGAAAAAATCGCTGAAAAACGCTGGGTTTCTTTCCATAGAAATTTCTTTAGCCAGTTTAAAGGCAAGTGATTTTGCGTTGGGGTTGATTGCAATTCCTTTTGTTAGAACATCTAGCTTTTCTTTCTGCTGTAAACTTCCATTCTTTTGGATCATCGCATAACTTGCGGTTTCTTTGAACGCCCGAGTAAAACTGAATGTTTTATCAAACAATTCTTCACCGCATTGTTTGAAAGCAACACGGTTAAACTGACCCAGTTTCTGCGAATGATTTTCGTTTTTTCCTCTGGAAGTGTTCATCGGGCTGAGCTTGATCTTATCGGTAATATCTTTTCGGCTAACGATGATCTGGATGTGCATCTGCTCGCCGTCTTTCTTTTCACCGCGTATGCGCTCTCCGTTCTTTACTTCTCTATCCGTATGATTGAAATACCTAAAATTCTCCAACTTCCCAAACCAAAGCAGATCGCGGTTGCTTTCTACTCCGGGACGTTTAAAGTTTTTGGCATATTCATCCATTACTTTTTCTGCATATTTCTTCAGCTCGGCTTTTGCACCTTGCACTCCAAATTTATCCAATAAATGCCGAATCTCTTTTTGACTGGGACTGATGTTGACCAAGAAAAATTTGGCATCTGCTTTACCGAGTTTAGAAACATTGTTGTCCAATGCTCTCCTGACTTCATAAGCTTCCGTGGTTTGCTGTTGAGAACTGAACCAATTTTCAGGAGCATCTTTCAGCTCTTTTCTGTTTTCCTTTTCCAGATATTGCACCAAGCTACCGCTACTTCCCTTGTTGCTTCCCTGTGTCGTGATGTTGATGTGCATATCAAAGCATTTTTATATTGGCTATTGTTGTCTGAGAAAGTTCCGCTTTATCTTTCGCCGAAGTCATCATACCAAAAGCATCTCTAGCCGTAACATAATTATTGAAGATATACAGAAACTGTGATTTCAGATTTTCTTTGGTGCTCATGCTCTGGCTGATTTTGATCATCAGCTTCCGGTTTTCTTCACTTTCGCTTTTTTGATGTTGTTGATGGTCTTGCGTTTTCCGATTCTGCACCAAGATGTCCTCCGTAAAATGATTGGTCAAAAGTTGCAGACCTTTGATCATCCGGTCGGCATCCCGTTTGATCGGAATCAACAGTTCGCTTTCCTGAGTCTTGATAAAGCCGATATAATCTTTGTGGTTTTTCAGCAAAGTGTTCTTTAGCAGTTCGTCATTGATATCATTCGGGTCTTTCTTGCAGGAGTAGAAATAATCCACCATCTGCATAAAGGTATCTACTTTGGTTCTTCCCAGTTTGAACGCTATCTTCTTTAGTTTCTCGTCGGTTTTCAACGGAAATCTGATTGTTTTTACATTCATAAATATTTCTCGTAGGTATCTGTTTTTCTTAATGGAATATACCGCTCGGTATACTGTTTTGTCCGTTTCCAAGGCGCAATGCCAGCAAAGTATCCCCGGAGGATACTTTCAACCCCCTCAGTGATAGCTTAGGGCAAGAAAAGTAGGGCTCTGCCCAACTTCCGCTTGCTCCTTAAAATAGGACCGTCCGTCTAAATAGTTTGTGGAAAATCAAAGCGCAATTATTCAGATGCTCCATTGCCTTCCAATAAACCGATGATGTCTTCACGTTTGTAATAAAGCGAACCTCCAATTTTGGTAAAAGTTAAAGTACCGTTTACACGAAGCGTCTGCAAAGTTCCGGGAGAAATATTCAAGAACTTGCGTACTTCGTAACTCTTGAGCCATTCTTTAGGTGCTTCAAATTTTCCGGGTCTGATGATTTTGTGGATCTCGGTAAGCAGTTCCGCTTTGAACTGATAAAGGTCTTCTTTGGTTAGAATTTCTACTGACATAGTATTGTTTTTGTAGGTTCGTAAAATGCGCTGAGTGCGGACTGAATTTTTGCCATAAAGGCTTTTATTTCCTATCCATATCAACTGTTATCTTCTTCAAAATTCGGAACTGCTTTTGGATAAACATCACAACCTCAACCGGAGTTGTGAAGTTTTTTTATGATTGTTTTTTCCTTTTCTAAAAGCCAACCCGTAAAGAAAAACGGTCTCCAAAATTGGCTCTTACAAAGTTAAAAAGAATGGATGGGTTTATCCTAGCTAAAAAATGGACAGGATATTGAATCGTTTTTATGAGAAAAGTTGTGAATATTCTTGAGAAATTGAACACCTAAAAGTCAAATCAATATGATTTATAAAGTCAATTTTCTTTACATACCGGATTGCATATGTAAAGACTTTTGAGTTTTCTTTACGTATGAAAGAGTGATCAATAAAAAACTTGATTTAGGAATTGAAACAGAGATAATAAAACACTTGAGATATTTTACCGGTCAATAGATCGTTCTAAAATATATATTTTACGGGTATTAACCATCTTTATTCCCAATGTTTTCGATTATCTCCCTAAAAAATCTTCCTTTATCCTGTAACTGGTACTTCTTCCAGCACCTTCTTGTATGAGGATGTCTTTTTTTAATAAATCTTGAATATCCCTCAAAGCAGTATCTGTTGAGGTTTTTGTCATTTTAGCCCATTTGGAAACGTTTAATTTCCCAAAGAAATCGTCTAATAAAACCTGTAGCATTTTTTGCTGTCTGGCGTTAAAATCTAATGACTGATGTACTTCCCAAAACCTAGCTCTTTCTAATGCCTTTTCGATGGTTTTTTCTGTGCTTTCCATAGAATGGTAAAGGCAATCTAAAAACCAATCTAACCACGCGGTAATGTCTAAATCATCTTTTTGCGTACTTTCAAGAATTGAATAATAGTTATTTCTCTCCTTTTGGATTTGGGCAGACATTGAATAAAAACGCTGGGAGCTTTGATCTGCTCGAGCCAGTAGTAGATCGGCAATGGCTCTGGCGGTACGTCCATTACCATCATCGAATGGGTGTATAGTCACAAACCACAGATGTGCTATTGCCGCTTTAATTACCGCATCCATTTCTTCTTTACCATTTAACCACATTAGAAAGGTTTGCATTTCCTTATCTAATCTACTAGCTTCCGGTGCTTCAAAATGGACAATTTCTTTACCCATATATCCAGAAGTTACTTGCATTGGGTGTTCTCGCCAAGCGCCAACATTTATTTTGTACATTCCACTTCTTCCAGTAGGGAATAATGCGGCATGCCAACCAAACAGGCGTTCTTCTGTTAACTCGTCCGTATAGTTTTGTGTTGCATCCAACATCATTTCTACCACACCCTCCACATTACGTTCAGCATGTATGGTTCCGGCAACTTCTATTCCCAGCCGTCTTGCAATTGAAGACCTAACTTGTTCTGGGTTCAATAGCTCTCCTTCAATTTCGCTGGATTTTAAGACATCTTGAGTTAGGGTATATAACAACGTCTCTTCTTGGAACCTAAACCCCAAAGCCTTGACCTGCCCTAAAATTTTACCTTGTTGATGTCTAACTTTACCAAGCTTTGCTGATAAAACATCTGAGTTCCATTGAAAATCTGGCCACTGTTTTAAAAAGTGTATGTACATAATCATTGCAAATATGCGGTAAATATAAAATTTAATTACCGCATTTTTAAAACCATGCATATTTTATGCGGTAATTATCGTGGGTAATTACCGCAATTATGCGTTGAATGCTAATTTAAATTGATAAGATGAGCCGATTATTTTTATTAATCGGCTCATTGATCTCAGCCTAAAATCTTTCTTAGAGAAGCCATATCGCTCCCAAGTTTACTTTCTACAACCTTAGCGTAAATTTGTGTTGTACTCAATTTTGTATGGCCAAGCATCTTACTGATTGATTCAATAGGAACTCCGTTTGTAAGCGTTATGGTTGTCGCAAAAGTATGCCGAGCAATATGAAATGTAAGCGGTTTGGTGATTTCACAAGCAGTTGCAATTTCTTTGAGGTAGCTGTTCAGTTTTTGGTTGGAATAAGTTGGCAATAGTTTCCCTTCAGAGAGTGCTTTAGGATGCTCCTTATATTTTTCGATAATGTCGATAGCTTTAGGCAGTAAAGGAACAGTTACTGGTGTACTGGTTTTTTGTCGGGAAGTTTTTATCCATAGCTCGCCATCTTCTATGTTTACGACATTTGAAGGCAAAAGATTAAAGACATCTATATACGCCAATCCTGTGTAACAACTGAAAACAAAAAGATCTCTTACAGTCTGCAAGCTCGAACGTGTAAAAGTATGCTCTTCCAATCTCTTAAGTTCTTGTTTAGTCAGAAATTCACGTTCGGTTTTCTCAAACTTCAATTTATAAGCATGGAAAGGGTCTTTTTCTATCCACTCATGTTTTAGCGATAAATTAATCATCTTGAAAAATCGCTCTAAATGTTTCATGACGCCATTGTTCTGCAAAGCGATTTTTCCTTGCTTATTTTTAAGCCGGCGAAGGAAAAAATCAAAATCCATAATAAACTTATAATTCAGTTCGGAAAGATATTTGTCATTTGTGCCGTATTTCTCTTTCAGAAATTTTTTAAGGTATTTCTGCGTGGTGTAGTAGTTTTTCATTGTACCCCAAACCAAAATGCTACCTTCTTCCTGATTGTGAAGCTCAATTAATTTAAGGATGGTAAATTCCTGCTTATCCCCTCCGATAAATTTATTCTTAACGAGTTCAGCGGTAATCAAGGTTTTCTGCAATACCAATTCCTGGTAGGTGGCAACAATTCCAGACCGAAATTCTTCTAGATAGTTGTTCAGTTTGACAATTTCTGGTTTAGTCCCTTTCGCAATTCCTCTCTTTGCATTCCAATTAATTTCAGATATGTTTTGTTTGAGCGCCATGTCTGAGCGTTTTCCATTTACTGTGATTCGAACATAGATAGGCGCTTTGCCCTCTTTATCTTTTCTATTCTTTCTAATAAAAAAGAACATTCCAAAGGTATTTTGTGGTGTATTCATAACATTTGAAGCTTAAAATGACTGATTATAAAGGAAAAAAATCTAAAACCAGTCAAAATTTTTTAATTAAAACTCTAATTATCAGTCATTTACTATTCCAAAACTGCAATAAAAACAGGTAGCCGAATAGGACACCGAATGATTATTCAAGTAGCCGTAAAAGCACTTCTGAGGCATTTTTCTAGGTTTTCTAGTTAAAGGGATAATTCCTAGGACATTTTGTTTTGAACTCATATCATTTAATTTGTTTATAAATGATTGGTTTTGAAGTTGCCCCTTTTTAATAGGACACCCTGTTTATATTAAACAACCACAAAACCAATCAAAATTAACTAGTAAATAATTGAATATCAGATATTTAAAATATTATAAGTCCAAATATAGAGAATAAAAATAGGACACCGAATAGGACACCTTTACATTGGTTTTAATTGATATATATTGGTTTGATAAAAATGAAAAAACCCCTTAAATCATACAATTTAAGGGGTTTTAGTGACTTTTCGTAGCCTAAAAGTCGGGATGGCAGGATTCGAACCTGCGGCCTCCTGCTCCCAAAGCAGGCGCGATACCGGGCTACGCTACATCCCGATTATTCATCGTTGGGAGTGCAAATGTAGCTTTTTTATCATTAGCTCCAAATTTATTTTTACAAAAAATAAGCTTTAAATGCTTAATCATTTAACATTTAGCTTAATCAACTGATTTTTAGAATATTAATTTCCAAAAAATTCTCAGCAATTTCTGTAAAAAACTAAACCTATCGCTTTACGTTAAAATTGACACGATAAATGCCAGTTTAAATCTTATTTCTTTAATTTTGGATTTTAGTATCAGAACGCAACTATGAATGTAGAATTGTTTATTCCTTGCTTTGTTGACCAGCTTTACCCAGAAACAGCAAAAAACACCTATAAGATTTTACAAAAAGCAGGATGTAATGTAATTTATAATCCGGAACAGACTTGTTGTGGTCAGCCGGCTTATAATGCGGGCTTTTGGGACGATGCAAAGGAAGTTGGCAGTAAATTTCTGAATGATTTTTCTGAACAGAATTACATCGTTTCTCCATCTGCTTCCTGTACTGGAATGGTAAAAAATTCTTATAACGATTTATTCTTTAACACCTCCATCCATAACAAGTGTAGAAATATCCAAAGCCATATTTACGAACTATCTGATTTTCTAATCAATGTATTAAAGAAGGATTATTTTGGGGCTGAGCTACTGGGAAAAGCTGTTTTCCACGATTCATGTAGTGGATTAAGAGAATGTAACATAAAAGAAGAGCCTCGGAAGTTGCTTTCTAAAGTTTTAGGTTTGGAAGTGGTAGAGATGAAAGACAGTGATGTTTGTTGTGGATTTGGGGGAACTTTCGCGGTGAAATTTGATGGAATTTCTACCGCTATGGCCGAACAAAAGGTTCAGAACGCTTTAGACACGGGCGCAGAAATCATCATTTCAACTGACACATCTTGTTTATTACAACTACAAGCTTACATCGATAAAAATAATATTCAAATTAAAACGATGCACCTTGCGGATGTTTTAGCCACGGGTTGGGGAAATGTTTAATCGTTTTTTACGATAAAAAAACACTACAATACCAAGTAAAATCGATAAAGAAACACCACTATAAACTAGAAAGTGGCCAGGCTCTTCTATCGTCACCCCAAAATCTTCACCGGTATAAATCAAGCTATCCCAATAATAGGGCAATAATACCATCTGATTTTTATGCTTTTGTTTAAGCCATTGTAACTTGGTTTTTGCCAACGTACCTGCTGTGGTTTTTCGTTGTAACAAAGTTCGATAATAGTTCACCATCAAATCTGCTCCCGATTGATCATTTACATTCCATAAGCTTGAAATCACACCTTTTGAACCCGCAGCAATAAAACCTCGAGAAAAACTAAGTACGCCCTCACCCGATAGATAAGCGCCATCAGCAGTTTGACAAGCACTTAATACGACCAGTTCTGGTACTTTTTGTTGACTCGCTAATTCCAAAAGATAAAATCTATCGTGGTACAACTCTAAAACGGGTTCTTTTAAGCTATCTGTAAGATATGAATGACTACTAAGGTGCAAAATATCAGAATGGTTAATAGCCTGTTTAAAATTATCAACGGTGGCATCCTCATTTTTAAAAAAATCTCCTTTAATAAACCTCTTCAACGCATCATATTCGGCAACCACCGCTGGGATTTCATTTTTTGAGGACCCTGTTCGCGATAAAAATATGCCTGTAAATTGGTATCTGTAAGCTGTTTTAGATCGCTTTACTGACGGGATAGAACTTAGCGAGAAACCATAACTTATTTCAACTTTCTTAATTAAAAAAGGCCATTGTGCTACGTTTTTAGCCACACCAGATTCAGTAATCAGACTTTCAAAAGGTAGAAAATTCAAAATTCCATCTTTTATAAGTAATACTTTTTGGTTATTGATATTGACTTGGGAAAATAGTAGCTTTTGGATATTATTTGACGCATTATAAAAAGCTTGAGGATTGTTAATCATTTCTGCAGGGCCATTATAAAAGTACTTCTCTAAGTAATGACCAACCGAGGCTGAAAGCTGTTTAGTAGTTCCAAGTTTAATAACCTGACTCACTTTATGATGGTTCGCAATAATCATATAGCTATTTCTATCTCCACAGAAAAAAATAATTGCTTGCTTTTCTACCGGTATTTTTTGCAGTATTTGCGTGGCTTTAAGCGTTAAACTAGGGTTTTTCTGATTCAATTGTTTCTGTAGGCTGGAAAGCTGAAACTCTAGATCGGCTATTTTTTTTAAGATAACAGTATTTGAATTGCTTTGCTTTTGTTTTTGATAGTACGACAAAAGCTGTTGGATTTTAATCTTTTGCTGTTGTAGCGGATTTTTCTTTCTTTTAGAATCGCTTGACTGACTTGCATTGAGTTCATCAAACAAAATTCGGGACTTTGTTTGCTCAGAAAACATGAGGATATGGTTAGCATACACAGCATCCTTAGTCTTAACCCATAACTCATACGATTTCTCAATAACCAGTTCTGCCAAAGCTTTGGACTCTGCTTGAAGTCGCTCCTTTGAAACATCATATGTGTATTCTTTCCTCAGCTCTTCGGCAACGGCAAAAGCTAAAATAGATGCCTGTAACGACTGCTTTTTATCACCTAAACGCGCTAACACTTCGGCTTTACCCATTAAAGCAGCCTGTAGCTTATTTTCGCCGAAAAGCGTACGCTCATCTGGCAAATCGTTGGGTTTTAATAATTTAAACTCTGGCAATAAGTAAATCAAGGCTTGATTATACTGTGAAAGTGCTTGCTGATAGTCTTTTTGGACTAAATAAACGCTTCCTAATTGGTTAATGAGATAAGTAAGTTCCCTTTTTCGCCCACCACCCAAAAGCGAGTATATTAATTTTTGTGCATTTTTATAAAAATTTTTGGCCGATTCTAAATTCTCTTGATTGAGCTGAATATCTCCAGCGAGCGTATAAGCGCTCAGCAACCAATATGCGGTGGAGCTATTTAATTTCTGGAGTTTTAAATGCCTAATCGCGGTAGAAACAAAACCTTCGGCCTTAGCGTAATCTTTATTCTCATTGCTGATATCGGCCATGTTAGATAACAGCAAACCGTAGATCGCACTTTTTTTATCAGCTATTTTCAAACCCGCTAATGCTGATTGCTCTGCATTTCTCAAGTCGTTTTTTGAGCGATAGGAAGTAGATAAATTACAATAGGCTGAGGTTGCGAGGTCTAACTTGTTTTGCTTTAGAGCCAGATTCAAACTCCGTTTTTGGATGTAAATCGCTCGCTCATAATCGCCCAAACGGGTGTAATTGTTAGATAGTGGCTTTAAAATGTATTCTTCGATATCTAAACCAGTTGGATGTTTTTCCGAGAATTCATAAGCGTTCTCGTAACAAGTAATAGACGCCAGTATATCACCGTTTTGAAGTTGATAGTAACCTTGGTTAACCAGTAAAAACAACCACGATTCATTTTCTTGTTGAGTTTTTGGTGCTCTCCAAGCTAACTTATTGGTTTGCATTAGAAACAACAATCGTTCTGACGGTTGAATTAAAGCAAAATCGACCCTGCTATCTATCCATTTTGCTAAACTATCCTCGGTCTTAAATACACTGAGTTTCTTTTGAAATACAGCATCAGTATTTTGTCCAAAAGTTGTGGAAAAAGTTATAAAAATACAGAAGATGAATATTGAAATTCTCGCCAAAACCAGGTAAATATTTAGCTAAAAGTAGCTAAAATTTCCAGCTTAGGTAAGTAAAAAGTCTTTCGTCCTTTACCGAAAACGAATGGATATACCTAAAACCTAAAGCCGGACCTTTACGTACCAAGCCAACTTGCACATCTACGAAACCTGCAGTTGCAAGCTCCGAAAAATTATAGTTTTGTTTAGCTAATAGAATTTGATCGGTAAAATTACTGACCTCTCCTGTCTGATTGTTACGTTGCACCAGAAATGACCGTTGATAGTTGTTAGTGCGCTGATTAATAGTTAAAGAAAGAATTCCTCCCGCCCCTATTCCGACAAAAGAATTAAGATTGTATCGCAACTGCAGAGGCACCAAATCTATATTTAAATGGTTGGATTGCTGGTAAAACTCTCTACCAGTAATTAAATAACTGCTTTTTACATCATTTATATTAATTACAGTATCTCTGTCGAGTTTTGTAGTGCCCTTAAGCTCATTAGAATAATTATAATACCCTAAATAAATTTCTGCTTGTAGGTATTTTCTGTACGGAGAAAATGGTGAAATACTAAAGCCCAACGAATAGCTTTTATCGCCATAATCGTTCAAATTTTTATTGCTACCCAACATTCCGTAGCCCGTGATTACACCCGGTGAAATGCCAGGTTGGAATTTCCCTTTTGATTGATTGGTGTAAATAGGCTCGTTCTTATCAAAAATTATTGCGGCGCCACTATCAAAAGGCTTTTTCTTTGGTTTTTTAATAAATTTGATACTGTATTCCACAAAGCCTTTGGTAGAGTCGGCATCGTTTACACCGTCTTGTTGCATTCCTTTGAGGTAAATATTTCTGAAGACAAAATTCACGCTATCCTTATTTGTTAAGGTATCCATAACAGAGCCAGTTAGGTAGCTGGAATCTCGTAACGCAACTTTAGGGTTGGTATCTAAAATTTTAATCGATGATTTATCTAAGTTCTCTGGAATCTTTACGCCAACATTCACCATTTTAGCTGGACCTTTTCCCGTATTTTGGAAGCGGACTTTATAGTTTAACCGTCTATTTTTGCCCATGAAACGGTAATTCATGGAACGGTTGCGCAACATCATTTTATTTGGATCATGAGAGGCTACAATCTGTAATTCCAAATCGTAAACGTTTACGTCTGCCGTTGGGTTATCTGGAATAACCATGGCAGAAATAGTAACCACCGCGTTCGTATCTGCTAGCATTTCGGGCGTAGTTTTCATGCTAAAAAACATAAAACGTTCTTCCGCTTGTCCAAGGTTATCGTAAGTCCAAGCGTCCATATTGCGGTACTTAGCAACACGCTCTTTTATCAATTCCGATTTACTTTTCAAATCGAATGCATTCAAATCATTAGATGGTCCGTTTTGCGCATAATATTTTTGGCTAGGCATATAATGGTTTGCCATCTGTAGAAAATTCGTGTTTTCTGTTTTCTTTTCACCGTGATGCAACCTTACGGTATCTATCAAAAAATTATCCTTGGCAAATTCCTTATCGTTGTAAAACAAAACCACTTTCCCTTTGCCTTGTAAACTGCCAAGCATAAAATCCATTTTATAGCCTAAAATCAACACCATTTCCTCGTCGGGCTTTGGCATATTATTGGTCTTTAAGGCTAAATTTTCGTCGGTTTTGAAAAATTTTGTTGCATTAGCCAATTTGGTTGGATTGGCGTTTTGCTTAATATTGATGGTTCCTGGGCGACGTGGCGGTGGTTTTCCATCATCGTAGTTGTTAGTTGCAAATAAACGTGGGTGGTAAATCCCTTTTGTTTTATAAATATGCTGGGGCTCTTTTTGAAAAGAGAATGCTCCATCTCCAAACTCCCAAAAATACGTGTAAAATGGTTCTGGCGCCCCAGCGATTGGTCTAAGCGGGCGTAGTTCTGATGTGAATCTCACAGAATCGCCTTTGAATGCATAATTAATTTTAACTGGAATTGTATCCGTAGGATGAACCTGGGCATTCGCTTTATCCACAGCAAAACCAAAAAAGAATATGATTATATAAACCAGAAATTTACGCATGTAAATAAATTTATAAAATTTAAATGACAACAAGGTATCTAATACTTATAAAGTAAGCCTATGATTTGTTACCTGTCTTCCAAAAGAAAGTTATAAAAAACTTGATTAGCTTACTTTATAAACTGTTATCGATTTAAATTCCTCTCCAGCTTTCAACACCGTTGAAGGGAAGTTTTGTTGATTTGGAGAGTTTGGGTGATGTTGTGTTTCAAAGCAAAAGCCCGTTCTTTCGCTGTAAGAAGTGCCCCTTTTTCCTTTATCACCAGCTAAATAGTTGCCGGTATAAAACTGCATCCCGGGTTCTGTGGTATAAATTTCAAGCGTTAAACTTGTTTGATCTCCCTTTGCGGAAGCGGCAAAATTCATAATCTCTGTTTGATTAATGGCAAAAGAATGGTCGTAGCCGTTACCGAACTTTAACTGTTCATTTTCCAAATGAATATCCTGTTCTATTGTTTTACCTTCCCTAAAATCAAAGGGTGTATTTGCTACATCTTCAAACTCGCCTTTTGGGATACAATTTTCCTTAATGGGCAAAAACTCATCCGCATTAATGCAAATCTCGTGGTTTAAAATTGACCCGCTTTCTTCCCCATTCAAATTGAAGTAAGCGTGATTTGTTAGGTTAATAACGGTATCCTTATCCGTTTTAGCGCTATAATTAACAATCAGTTCGTTATCATCTGTAAGCGTAAAGCTCACCTCGCAGGTTAAATCCCCAGGAAAACCTCCTTCCCCATCCGGACTTAATATTGCCAGTTTTATGCTATTCTCTTTCACTTCTTTTACGTCCCAAACTTTGTTGTGAAAAGCGATGTTTCCACTGTGCAAACTGTTACCGCCATTGTTGGCATCTAACTGATATCTTTCACCGTTTAATGTAAATTTCGCGTCTTCTATACGGTTTGCAAATCGACCAACGGTAACTCCGTAATAAAGTTCGTTCTGCTTGGAAATATATTCTTCTAATGAATTAAAGCCGAGCGTAATGTCAACAGGTATGTTTTTTTTTGAAACAATAAAGTGCGTTATTCTTGCTCCATAATTACATATTCCAACATTTATCTCCTCATTTTTTAACCAAAATAATGCAACCTGCTTATTACCGATACTCTGTTGAAATGCTTTCTGTATATTCTCTAACATAGGTTTTGTAAATTGATATCGCTAAAATAAAAAATTGGATCAGTTTTAGAAGATTAAAACTTTTTTACAGGTAAAACTTAAGAAAAAATAAATGTTAAACGAATATTAAAAGATTTATAAAAGCTAAAAATTAAAACATAATCTCTATTTTGAGCTTTAAAATAAGATAACAATTATCTCAATGTCAAATCACCAAGGAAATTCCATAAAAAAGATTTTAACCGAGTTAATCTCAAACGTACTGGAAAAATCGGGCAACAAGCCTATGAACCACCGCCAAATAGCAAATAAGTTAAATATTATAGATCCAGATTCTAAGACCACAATTTTAGAAGTTTTGGAAAGCCAAACCGAAAAAGGCGTTTTTTTAGAAATAGGCAAAGGGAAGTATAAACTACACGAGGTAAAAGCGTTTTTAACAGGAAAAATAGCGATGTCAAACGATGGTTCGGCATTTGTAATTCCGGACGATGAGCTTGAAAAAGATATTTACATAGCACCAAGAAAGGTGAGAACAGCCTTACACGGCGATAAAGTAAAAATCCACGTTTACGAAAGTAGTAAGGGAAAACGTAAGGAAGGCGAGGTAGTGGAAATTTTGGAACGCGTTAAAATGGAGTTTACCGGCATCGTTAAACTGAGTCAGCATTTTGCTTTTTTTATCCCCGATGACCGTAAAATGTTGCATGATATTTTTATCCCGTTGGAGGATTTGAATGGTGCAAGAAACGGCGTAAAAGCTTTAGCAAGAATTGTAGATTGGCCAGCAGGCGCTAAAAACCCTGTAGGAATTATCAAGAGTGTTTTAGGAAAACAAGGCGAGAACAACACCGAAATGAACGCTATTTTAGCAGAATACGGTTTTCCATTAGCTTTTCCAGACGAAGTTGAAAAAGAGGCTCAGGAAATTTCGCCCGAGATTACAGCAGAAGAAATTGCTAAACGACGTGATTTTAGAAAAACCTTAACTTTTACCATCGATCCGTTTGATGCCAAAGATTTTGATGATGCCATTTCTTTTAAAACTTTAGAAAACGGGAATTACGAAGTTGGTGTGCACATTGCAGATGTTTCGCATTATTTGATTCCGGACAGTATTTTGGATAAGGAAGCTTATGACCGTGGAACTTCGGTTTACCTGGTTGATCGAGTGATCCCGATGTTGCCTGAAGTTTTATCAAATAATTTATGTTCGTTACGCCCTAAAGAAGAAAAACTGTGCTTTTCTGCAGTTTTTGAGATGGACGAGACCGCAAATATTGTTGGCGAGTGGTTCGGTAAAACCGTGATATATAGCGACCACAGATTCGCTTATGAAGAAGTTCAGGAAATTATCGAGAATAAAGCCGGTGACTATGCCGAAGAAATTTTAAAACTGAACCATTTAGCACATATTTTAAGAGATAAGAAATTTAAACATGGCGCCATTAGTTTTGAGTCAACAGAAGTTAAGTTTAAGCTTGATGAACATGGAAAACCTATCGGAGTTTATGTAAAAGAACGTAAAGATGCGCACAAACTGATTGAGGATTTTATGCTTTTGGCAAATAAGAAAGTCGCGGAGTTTATTGCTAAAAAAGGAAAAGGAAAACATAAATATACGTTTGTTTACCGGGCGCATGATTCGCCAAAGCCAGATAGCTTAGTTGCTTTTGCAGTGTTTGCCTCGAAATTCGGGCATAAAATCTCCACTAAGTCTGATAGAGACACCGCAAGAAGCCTGAATAAATTAATGGCTGATGTGGAAGGGACAAAAGAGCAGAACGTGTTAACGCAGTTGGCTATACGTTCCATGGCGAAGGCCATTTATACTACAAAAAGCAGTAGTCATTATGGCTTGGCGTTTGATTTTTACACCCACTTCACCTCTCCTATCCGTCGTTATCCCGACATTATGGTTCACCGATTGTTAGAGTATTATTTAGCCGGTGGCGATAGTGTAAATGCAGATCATTATGAAAAAATGTGCCAGCATGCCTCGCAGATGGAGAAAAAAGCCGCTGATGCAGAACGAGCTTCTATCAAATACAAACAAGCTGAATACTTGGAAGATAATATCGGACAAATTTACATGGGTATTATTTCTGGCGTTACCGAATGGGGAATGTATGTAGAAATCCAGGAAAACAAATGCGAGGGTATGATTAGGCTACGTGACATTTCTGATGATTTTTACGTTTTAGACGAGAAGAATTATTGCATCATTGGGCAAAAGAAAAAGCGCACTTACCAACTTGGCGACGAGGTCAAAATTAAAGTGAAACGTGTTGATTTAGCGAAAAGACAGATAGACTTTAGTTTGATTGTGGAGTAGAGATACTTGTTTGAGAGTAAGGAATAACGAACAAAGAGTAAAGATGAGAGCTAACCTCCATGTTTTTTAAGGAAAATAAAACACTATTTTCGCACCAATACGCACACATCAAAATCGTAATGCATAGCATCAAAGAATTACAACAAATTATAGACACAGCAGTTAAGGAAATACATTATCCAACAACGCCAAACGAATTATACGAACCTATTGCCTATTTAATGGCTTTAGGTGGAAAACGGTTAAGGCCTGCTTTGGTTTTGATGGCTACTGATTTATTCGGGGGAGATATTGAAGATGCAAAGGCTCCGGCTTTGGCCATTGAAATGTTCCACAATTTCACCTTGATGCATGACGATATTATGGACAATGCACCGATTCGTCGCGGACAGCCAACTGTTCACGAAAAGTGGAGCAATTCTGTTGCTATTCTATCGGGCGATGTGATGTTTGTAAAAGCTTATCGGCTGATGATTCAGGTTAAACCTGAGATTTTGACTGCCGTTTTAGAAGTTTTCAATAAAACAGCAATAGAAGTTTGCGAAGGTCAGCAGATTGATATGAACTTTGAATTACGCAAAGAAGTATCGATTGAAGAATACTTGGAAATGATCCGCTTAAAAACTGCGGTTTTATTGGGTGGTGCGTTAAAAATCGGTGCTTTAATTGGCGATGCTTCTGCACAAAATGCCAACTTACTTTACCAGTTTGGCGAAAACTTAGGTTTGGCCTTTCAGCTCCAGGATGATATTTTGGACGTTTATGGAGATCCAGAAAAGTTTGGAAAACAGGTGGGTGGCGATATCATGTCAAACAAAAAAACCTTTTTACTGATTAAAGCTTTAGAACTGGCCCAAGGCGATGACCTGATAAATTTAACCGCTTGGATCAATAAAAAAGATTTTGTTCCAGAAGAAAAAGTGGAAGCGGTTAAAACGTTGTACAACCGTTTAAATATCCGAACCTTGTCTGAAGAAGTGATGCAACAATACGCAAAACTAGCTTTAGATGCATTTGAGAAAATTGATACTCCTATAGAAAATAAAAAAACACTTTTGAGCTTTGCGGAGATGTTAGTTGAGCGGGAAAATTAATTTTGAATAAATGAAGGATAGAATGAGTGAATGCTCGGGCTATTTTGAATGAGAGAAGAAGGGAATGGCTTTGTAATTTTGTAGGAGCGAATGATTGAGCGCCTCACAATTTTGAACGGAGAATGAAAACGCTATTTATTTTCTTTTGATTCCCAAGGATGAATTAGTTGGTCTTTCAATTTTTTCGGGAAATCTTCGTCGCCTTCAAACCCGAGCTCAATATCTCTTCCGTTCTCGGGCATATAAACGGTTCTGAAGATATAATCCCACAGGCTCAAACTTATTCCATAATTAACGCCATAAGTGCCTGCCGGTAATTTCTTCACGTGATGCCAGATGTGCATCTTAGGGTTGTTTAAAACATATTTAAACGGGCCATATGAAAGATTTAGGTTAGAATGGTTCAAATGTCCAATAGCCGTAGCGAAAATATGGACGATAAAAAAATCTTTAAGACCAAAACCAATCATCGCTAAAGGAATATATTGCGCTGTTTTATAGAAAATCGATTCCATCCAATGAAAGCGTAAATGTGCAGCAAATCCCATTTCCTTTACAGAGTGATGGACTTTATGAAATTCCCACATCCAAGAATATCTGTGCAACATTCTGTGGACATTCCAATGGATAAAATCAGCGACGACAAAAAGAACAAATAGCTGTACCCACTTTGGAAGCTCGTGAACTTGTATAGCCACCATGTTCTTTATTCCAAATAATCCTAAAAAATCAGTAAAAGCCTCAACAGCAATGTTTGAGATGGCGTTATAGGCAATTAACGAGAATAGGAAAAAATTAAAAAACATGTAAAAACCGTCCATCCAAAAATCCTGACGGAAAACTGATTGGTTTTTACGCCAAGGGATAATGATTTCTAAAAGCCAAATCCCCAGAGAAAGCATGATCAACCAGTAAAAATAGTTATGCCAGCTCGGGTTTAAAATCTCTCCAGTTAGGTAGTTCCAATAACCAGAATATGACCCTAAAAATATCTCAACGTATTTATACATGGTTATTAGCAAATAACAAACTAAGTTTTGGTTTTAGCTTTCGGATTCACAGCACAAGTATTATTTACCTAAACAATTGAGGTTAAATATTGATTGATACAAAAAGAAACCAGCTAACAAAAGTAGCACATATTGTTGATTTGCAATAGCTCCAAATCCAAGAGTGACAGCCATCAGAAATTTGATGGTTCGCATAAAATTCCAACTATGAAGATGTTTGTGGTAAGTATTTAGGATGTTTTGCATTTGAACAACCTACGCAAATTAAGACTGGCAGCAGTCATTTTATCGTTAAATTCAACTGTGCTTTTTCAGCCAATAATCTTCAACAGCTCTTCTTTCGAAAACGCACTAACAAATTCGTTATCAGAAGGAATCACATTCTGGAAAAGTTCCCTCTTTCTTTGTTGCAATTCTAGCATTTTTTCTTCTACGGTATTGTTGCAGATTAAGCGAATGGCAACTACTTTTTTGGTTTGCCCGATACGATGCACCCGATCTATCGCCTGATTCTCAACCGCCGGATTCCACCAAGGGTCAATCAAATAAACATAATCTGCTTCCGTTAAATTTAGGCCAACACCACCTGCTTTTAAGCTTACCAAAAACACTTTAATGCTTTCATCAGTTTGAAACCCCTCCACTACCGATTTTCTGTTTTGCGTTTGCCCGGTTAAATAGCTGAAAGCAATATTTTCCTGCATTAGTTGAGCTTTGACCAAATCCAACATCCCAACAAATTGGGAGAAAACTAAAATTTTGTGATTCGGCGAGTGCTCTTTAATTTGTGAAATCAACATATCGATTTTCACGGACTGATCTCCCGGTAAACGGTCGCCTTTCAACAGTTTTGGAGAATTGCAAATCTGCCTTAATCGAGTTAAACCTTTTAAAACATTCATGCTGTCTCTTCGCAATTCTTCATTGGTTATTGCCGAAATATATTCGCGGAACTCTTTTTCATAAGCTTCGTAAATTCGTCGCTGTTCGGTTTCCATTTCGCAATAAATTACCATTTCCGTCTTTTCCGGAAGTTGCAAATCCACTTCGCTTTTGGTACGTCTTAATATAAACGGCTTTACTTTTTGGTGCAATGCCGAAGCCTTTTTACCGTCTTTAAACATATCAATCGGCATGGCGTAGATATCTTTAAAGTAACGTTTACTGCCTAATAAACCCGGACAAGCAAAAGAAAGCTGACCGTATAAATCGTAAGTATTATTTTCTATCGGTGTTCCGGTGATGGCTACTTTATTTCTGGATTGTAGCAATCTCGCCGCTTTATACCTTTGCGATTCGGGATTTTTAATCGCCTGTGATTCATCTAAAAAGATATAGTTGAATAGATAGTTTTTTAGAAAATTGACATCGGACAAAAGCGTTCCATACGTAGTAATCACCACCTGATAGTCACCAAAATTATCAATGCTTTTTTGTCTTTGATCTCCGTAAAGCGTAAGGACTTTCAAATTGGGCGCAAAATTTTCAAACTCGGCCTGCCAGTTAAAAATAAGCGATGTTGGCAACACGAGCAAGTTGGTGTTTTGCTTTGATTTTTGTTGTTGCAACAGGATAAACGCGATAATCTGGACGGTTTTACCCAAACCCATGTCATCCGCTAAAATCCCACCAAAATTAAATTCATCCAAAAAATTGAGCCAGTTTAAACCTTGTTTTTGGTAATCACGCAGTTCAGTTTGCAATCCTTTTGGCACTTCCACTTTGCCTATTCGATCAAAATCTACAAACTGCTTTTTGTAATATTTAAGTTCTTCGCTGGCTTTCTCATCCAGCATCTCCGCATCAAACAATTCATCAACAGTAGTAAAATTAATCTTTGGGATTTGTAACGTTTCCTCATCAATCACCTCGCCAACATTAAAATAGTCAGCAAACTTACTTATCCACTCCTCAGGTAAAATCCCCAAAGTTCCATCATCTAGTTTCACGTATTTGTGTTTATTTCTGATGGCTTTGTGCAGATGCTTTAAACTTGCTTTCTTTACGCCAAAGCCAGCTTTTATGTTGACATTAAACCAGTTTAAACCACTGATAATTTTAATGGTTATTTTAGCTTTATTTAAGTTTAAAGCATTGTTTTCCAATTCATTAAATCCTAAAATTGTAATATCACGATTTTGCCATTCTTCAAACGTATTTAAAAACCATTCTTCATTTAAAAAATGCTTTTTGTGTAAGTAAAAATAATGCAGGCCATTTTCCAACTGCTCGGCAAAATAAGCGTGTTGCTTGGTGAGCAAAGCGATAAAGTCAACTTCTTTTTCATCGTCCCGAGTCACCAAAAACTCTTTGTTTCCTTTACCTAAACCATAGACCTGTTTTCTGCTCCGCACCTGCACTTCCGCTTCTCCATAGCGCATCACGGGGATAACCATTACGTGTTCACCAAAATCAGACAGGTAAATAATCTTCTCTGTTGGCGCTAAAAACCCGTTGCTTTTGAGCTGCGCTTGCGACGCTATTTTTAGGTATTTATAATGGATATCAACTTGGTCTTCTATATTCTCCAAAAACGTCCTTTTAAAATTGAGGTACTTAGATTGATGAATCTGCATCCCGGCTGGATGCTGTTTTAACCAAGAGATAACCGCCAATTTTTGTGGATGTTCCACCAAGTAAAAATCGTTTCCACGTGTAATAAAACTATCGTAGCGTAGGTGAATATCACTTAATTCGTATTGCTTTCCGCCGATTGAAACACTAGCATTGATGTGATAGAAATCGCCGTTTTGTAAAACCTCCATCTTAATTTCAAAGTTGGCTTTACGCAAATTTATCATGGTTAAAATACTTGCACTTATTTGGTCAGCTTTACCATTCTGATGTTGAAAAACACAATAATTGTTTGGGTTTTCAACAATTGCTCTTAAGGCTTTCAATTCGGTTGCGGTGATTTGTTGCTCAACCGGATTTGCAAACTTCTGTAAAGCCGAAAAAAACTTAATCTCTTCAGGTCGGTCGGTGTTCCAGATAAAATCTAAAGGATTTAGGGGAACGAGTGGATTTTTGACACTTCCATCCTTGGTCAAATTGGCTTCGTAAAAATCGATACATAAGTGACGGTAATATTTATGCTGTTTTAAAACGATGATTTTTGTTTTATCAAAGTTTTGGATTTGGGGAGAAAAAGGAGAGACGACTTCCGCAAGTTTTGTTTTCAAAGCTTTTAAAGCAAATGAATTTAGCGGAACAATTTGTGGATTTTTCGCTTTAACGGAATAGCTATTGTCTTCAAAAATCAGCTCAAAATAAATGGATAAATCTTCTTCGTTTTCCAATCCGTAAGCTGAAGCTTCTGCTTTAAAAATTTGGTTGCGCTGTTTTTTATAAAAGAAAACTCGGTACTCTGGTTTATTGCAGATGGTTAAAATTGCCTTTGCTTGGTAATCACACAAAAACTGATCGGAATGATTAAAACCGCAATCACAGCTTAATAACAATTGCTTCTCACCTTTTACCAAGGTTACAATCGGACTTGCTTTTTTACCATCCCCTATCTCGAACGAAGCTTGATTTATTTGGATATTTAAGGGATGAACTTTTAAATTGGAGGCTATTATTTCAGATTTTAAATACTTTAAAACCTGTTGCTCAGAGAAATCCTCAAAACTAAAATCTTCGAATACGAAACGGTGGGTTTGAGGATGGGATTCTTTGGGCATTAATTGTTTTTTTCTTTCGGGGCAATTTAGTAAAATCTTCCTTTGTTACCGCGTCATGGCGAAGCGAAGCGCCGGAATGCGTAAGGGTGCTGTGGCAATCCCCGCGTTTTTTTATGCACTAACTTATGTCCAAGCATGGTCTTTCGCAGAAGACCCCTGCGTTTGTTTTTAATTTATTCTTTTAAGAAATTTCTTATTAACTATCATAATCTCCCCGGCTCATTGCCGCCGGAAAGCTAGTGACTTTTTTTTCCGCAAAAAAAGTAACCAAAAAAACTCTCGCCTGCGCCCTTTGCTACAAAGGAAGTGCTTTTAGTTCTTCATCAATATCGCAAAGACCAAGGGCGAACTTATCGGTTATGAAAGGGTTGTGCTTTTAAGAGCTCGTTATTTTAAAATCTTCGAGTCCAAGCAGGGTTTCTCTTTTCGAGAACCCTGCGTTTGCTTTTACTGCGTCATTGCGAAGCAAAGCTGTCGGCTGTGTATGGGCGCTGTGGCAATCCCCGCGTTTTTTTTGCACTAACTTTTGTCTTTTTTTAATTAAAGTAGAATTTTGTTTTGAAATCTCCCCGGCTCATTGCCGCCGGAAAGGCTAGTAACTTTTTTTTCCGCAAAAAAGTAACCAAAAAAACTCTCGCCTGCGCCCTTTGCTACAAAGGAAGTGCTTTTAGTTCTTCATCAATATCGCAAAGACCAAGGGCGAACTTATCGGTTATGAAAGGGTTGTGCTTTTAAGAGCTCGTTATTTTAAAATCTTCGAGTCCAAGCAGGGTTTCTCTTTTCGAGAACCCTGCGTTTGCTTTTACTGCGTCATTGCGAAGCAAAGCTGTCGGCTGTGTATGGGCGCTGTGGCAATCCCCGCGTTTTTTTTGCACTAACTTTTGTCTTTTTTTAATTAAAGTAGAATTTTGTTTTGAAATCTCCCCGGCTCATTGCCGCCGGAAAGGCTAGTAACTTTTTTTTCCGCAAAAAAGTAACCAAAAAAACTCTCGCCTGCGCCCTTTGCTACAAAGGAAGTGCTTTTAGTTCTTCATCAATACCGCAAAGACCAAGGGCGAACTTATCGGTTATGAATGGTAGTGCTTTTATTCTAAACTATTTTTCAAAATTATTCTTGTATTGGATTAGCAGAGCCACTATGAAATCCGGCATCTGAATATTTGGATTGGAGCCGAATAAATCTTTTGTAGTTCCTTTGTTAAACCACAGGCGTCAGCAATCCGCAGAAATGGTGTAGAAAATTTGTTAAACCACTGCCGTTCCCACGACTTGGATTGCGCTCAAAGATTTATTGAGGTGGAATGAACAAAGATTCTGAAGCCTTGATTTTATTCAATTAATTTATTGTTTTTATAGGCTTTCATGTGTTCGCTCCGCTCGGGTTTTGGTTCTTTTTTCATCAAGGAAAAAAGAACTTGAGCTTGTCCCGCTCAAGAGGGACGGAAAGCATGTGTGGAAGCCTAAACGCAGTATATCCACCCAGCGAAACAAACAAACAAACAAACAAACAAACAAACAAACAAACAAACAAACAAACAAACAAACCAAATCTTACTTCTTATCCATCAAACTCCATTCAGAAGTATCATGGAAACTAACTTCAGGATACTGCTTGGTAGCATACTCAATATCCCAAGCAGAACCTGCTAAAAACACCGGTTTACTTTCTTTATCGTAAGCTATTTTTGAACTATGTCTTAAAATAAATTTCTTCAATTCCTCTTCAGAAGTCGCGGAAACCCATTTTGCCTTCGTGATGTTCATGTGGCGGAAAGTACAGGCAGCGCCATATTCGTTCAATAATCTGAACTGAATAACCTCAAACTGCAACTCTCCGACTGTACCAACAATCTTGCGGTTTCCCGGATTTTGGATAAACAGCTGCGCAACACCTTCATCACTCAACTGGTGAATTCCTTTTTCCAGTTGTTTGGTTTTAAAAGGATCATTATTTTCTAATTCTCTGAAAATTTCTGGCGAAAAACTCGGAATACCCACAAACTGCAAGCTTTCTCCCTCTGTTAAAGTATCGCCAATTTTAAAGTTTCCAGAATCATATAAACCAATTACATCACCCGGGTAAGCTTCTTCAACTAAACTTTTACTGTCAGCCATAAAACTGGTTGGCGAAGCAAATTTTAGCTTTTTGTTCAATCTGTTATGATGATAAAAAGTGTTTCGTTTGAACGTTCCAGAGCAAATCCGGCAAAAAGCAATTCTATCACGATGGTTTGGGTCTAAATTGGCGTGAATTTTAAACACAAATCCGGTAAACTTAGGTTCAGAACTTTCTACTTTTCTGGTGTCTGTTTCGCGACCTTGAGGAGTTGGCGCAATTTCAATAAAGGTTTCCAACAATTCCTGAACACCAAAATTATTAATGGCACTTCCAAAAAATACCGGAGCTAAATAACCTGCTAAGTATAAACTTCTGTCAAACGGTTCTGCAACGGTTTCAATCAACTCCACATCATCTCTCAATTTAGCAGCAAGTCTATCACCCACCAATTGATCAACCTGCGGATCTGCTAAATCTGCAATGCTGATTTGGTCTTTTTCTATCGATTTTTTGTTGGCACCGAAAAGATTTAAAATTTTGTTGTTTAACTGATAAACACCTTTGAATGAATGTCCGATACCGATTGGCCAACTTAACGGGCGGGTAGAAATATTGAGTTCTTTTTCTAATTCTTCCAACAGATCGAAAGGGTCTTTACCTTCACGGTCCATTTTATTGATGAAAATAATAACCGGCGTATGGCGCATTCTACAAACCTGCATCAGTTTTTTAGTTTGTTCCTCTACCCCTTTTACGCAATCCACCACTAAAATAACCGAATCGACAGCCGTTAATGTACGGTAAGTATCTTCCGCGAAATCCTTGTGACCCGGCGTATCCAAAATATTGATTTTGGCATTTTTATATTCGAAACCCATTACAGAAGTCGCCACGGAAATTCCACGTTGCTTTTCAATCTCCATAAAATCGGAGGTTGCCGTTTTTTCGTCTTTATTTCGCTTAACCGTTCCCGCTTTTTGGATAGCACCACCAAACAAAAGCAACTTCTCTGTTAAAGTAGTTTTTCCTGCATCGGGGTGACTAATAATTCCAAAAGTACGTCTCTTGGCTATTTCTGTTTGTAATGTTGTCATAATTTGAAGAGCCGTTTTTGTTTCTTGCTTAATGAAATGTAACGGTTTTTAATTTTAAACGGTTTGTTTAAAATTTGCGCAAATATAAGAGAAAAAATTGGAGGGATGAGATTTGGATTTCTGGGGCAGTTACTAATTTATTCTAAAGTATTTTTTCGGAAACTAAAAGAAAAACGAGCGTTTCATAACGTAAAAATTAAATATATTGCAAAATAATTGATTTAGAATCTCCTTAAATTTGAATTACTTTCAAAAGATTTTGCTGATATGATTTTCTAAGTTAAGTTTTCTCTAACCTTTATTAATAATTAAAATTCTAATGACAGAAATTGTAAAGTCTACAAAACAAGAATTCAAGAGAAAACTTAGAGATATTTTAGTTGATTCACAACGACCTCCATTTTTATTTGTTGGATCAGGTATATCAATTAGATATTATTCAATCCCAACATGGATGGACTTACTGGAGGCATTTGTTGAAGATAACCGGGAATGTTTTGATTATAAGTTTGGTTATTATTCATCAAAGTGTTCTAATGACCCGCTACGAATTGCGTCGAAGTTAGCAGAAGAGTTTCATGAATATTGGTGGAAATCAGAAAAATACAATCTTAGTCGCGAAAAGCATCAGCAAATTGCTGGACAAGATACTGAAATAGCTTTTAAAATTGAGCTATCAAATTTTGTCGAAAGGTCGATAAAACATAGTGAAGAATTGCTAAGTGAAATTGATATTCTCTCGTCAGCGGTTATCAGTGGTATTTTGACAACAAATTGGGATGATTTCATGCAAAACACCTTTACGGATTTTCAAGTTGAAATCGGGCAAAAGGAAGCTATTTTTGCTGACCAAAGAGCAATTGGCGAACTTTATAAAATCCACGGATGTACATCAAAGCCAGAATCGCTTGTTGTAACAACTGCAGATTACCATAAGTTTATTGCAAGCAATCACTATCTCAACGCAAAGCTTTTGACCCTCTTTGCAGAATACCCAATTATGTTTGTAGGTTATTCCCTCTCGGACCATAATATAGAGTTGATTATAAAAAATTTGATTTCGTGTTTGGATAAGGATTTATTTCATGTTGAGAAACTAAAAAACAGATTGTTCTTTGTTGAATGGCAAACAAAACCATGTGAACCATCATTAGAACACTCTACCTATACAATGGCTTCAATCACAATTCCTTTAATAAAAATTAAGGTTCATGATTATATAGATGTTTGGGAAGTTTTATCCCAGCTACCTAGAACACTTTCCGTAAAGACACTACGTCAATTACAAAGCATGGTTTTCGATTTTGTAACAACTTCAAAACCTATGGGAAAAGTTTTTGTCAACGGAATTGACGAATTAGATAAAATCGAGAATTTAGAAGTTGTTGTTGGGTTTGGTAATATTTCGAAACTCGAAGATAAGGGAATTATTGGTTTAAAAACTGGTGATTTGATGGAAGATATTCTATTCGACCAAATTTCTTCACACAATTATTCGGAAATTGTTGAAAAATTATTACCATCGGTAGTGCATCAAAACACCTTCGTACCGTTTTTTAAATATCAGCGTGGATATAAGAACTTAAATAAAGACAATTCTTTAAAACAACATGCTGGTACAAATTTCACATTATCTAGGTCCGCCTCGATATCGATGGATGATTATCGAGTAGATTCGATGAAAACAAAAACTATGAAGCTAGTGAGAAAATATAATACTTTATCCGATCTTATTGATGACTGCTCTGAAATACACGCGATACAACGTATACCGTATTTGAGTCAAGAAAAAATCGATACAAATGTCTTACTAACTTTTTTGAAAAAAAACTGGGAGGAGCTCGGAAAAAAAGAGCACCCATATTCAACACATATTAGAAAGTGCATTTGCATACTTGATTTTTTAACTTATGCTTATCAAGAAGATAAAAATAACAACTAAAAATATTTCTCAAACTGGTTTAAGTGTTCGCTTTGTCAGCGACCTCTTAAATCCAAATATTTAGTAGAGGACTGTGTCAGGTATAAAAAATAGACTTTTCAAATCATCGATAGAACAATATTATCAGTCTAGAAATTTGCTTTGGAAAACCGGACATAGTCCTCTCCATCCTAAAAGCATTTCAGCGACCCTGAAGAAGGAACATTGAAATGAGCATCATGAAATTAAAAATCAATTAAACAACAATGCTCAAAAAAATCGGTTTTGGTGGCGGTTGTCATTGGTGTACAGAAGCCTATTTTCAATCTTTAAAAGGCGTAGAAAGAGTAGAACAAGGTTGGATAAATTCTATCCCTCCAAATAATGCTTTTTCGGAAGCTGTAATTGTACACTTCGACACAGAAATTATTCCGCTCAAAGTTTTAATCGGCATCCATTTACACACCCACGCATCCACAAAAAACCATAGCTTTCGGGAGAAATATCGTTCTGCAGTTTATGTTTTCGATGGAGAAATTGAAGAAGCGCAAAAACTCAGCGAAACTTATCAAACAGATTTTAACGAACCCATTATTACGAAATCCCTTGTGTTCGGTCAGTTTAAATTAAATTCAGAAGAACACTTAAATTATTACAACAAACACAAAGAAGGTGTGTTTTGCGAGCGGTATATCTCGCCAAAACTAAAGCTCATCGAAAAAGAATACAGCGCATACTTGAAACAAGGTTGAGCAAATAGATATTTAAGTCCAAGCAGGGTTTCTCCAATGTCGTTAAGTTAAGGGAAAATTCGTCACGTTGAGGTAACGAAACGTCTCATTTGCAAGGTCTGCACATAGCGTTTGCTACCTATTTGTGAGATGTTTCACTGTCGTTCAACATGACGGTGTCGCTTAAATAACGAGATTTAGGGTTTCTGCTTTTGAGAACCCTGCGTTTGTTATTTACGGGCAAATCTTAAATCATCAAAATCAATTCTTCTCCCCTACTTATTATTCAGCTTATTAAACTCTTTAAACAGTTCCAACAAGTTCATCACAGATTTAACTAAATCATTGGTTTCCAACAATAAAGAAAAATAAAGTTTACTGTTTTTTGGGCTAGTTTCCGTGGTTCTAATTCTTTTGATCTGTTTGGTTATCAGTTCAGAAACGGTATCTAAAACCACATCCTTTTCGCTCAAAATATGGTCTATCTTATAAAAAGCTTCCGTTTTAAAACTATCCTCTAACAATTGTAATAACTGTTGCAATTGCGTATCAATTGTTTTAAGATCAGTGACCTGATTTAGCTTAAGTTGCTTGTGGTTGTTATGAACGTGAGCGTAGCTGTTTGCCGTCATAAAGTCGATAGACTGAACCATGTCTTGCAGGTAACCCAAAATAAGGATGTAAAATTTACTGGCTTCCACAGAGTTATCGTCCAAGTTTTTAACAAAGTAAAAAACATTGCTCTTTAATTCATCTATCTCTTTCTCTAGCTTTTTCTGGTCTTTTTTGTTCTTTTTTAACTTGGCTAAATCATGCTGACTTAGATTATCGATAAGATCTGTATATAAAGCACTAATTTTAAAGAACACTTTTGCAATTTGAGCAGAACTTTCTTTGATCATCTCGTTTACCGTTCCTACGTCTTCCCTACGCAAACTCTTGATTTCTGTTTCAACTTGGACTTTTTGTTTGTGCTTTCTAGCACTTTTATAAAGCATAATCCCAAGCATTGATAGCAAACCAACAAAAGCGAAAACCTCTCCAATTTTCAAGATATAAGCAACAACAAGCGCCATAATAAAAGCGATGATTGCCGTTACAAACCAACCGCCTATTACTTTAAAAACGCCCGCAATTCTATAAACTGCACTTTCTCTGTCCCAAGCTCTATCTGCAAATGAAGTTCCCATGGCAACCATAAACGTAACATAGGTTGTAGAAAGAGGCAATTTCATCGACGTACCAATAGAAATCAAGATACTGGCAACCATCAGGTTTACCGAAGCTCTCACCATATCAAAAGCAGGCTCATCGTCTGACTTTTTAATTGGCTTTTTCACACTTTCAAACCTTCTATCAATTTTAATCTGTAAGCGCTTTGGCAAAAAGTAATTCATTCCACCGCCAATGTAAACCGCTAAACGGACAATAGCTCTAGAGACGGTAGTTGGCGTAAATTTTTCAACACCATCTCCTTGCCGAGACAGGTTTACGCCCGTTTCAATTACGCTTCTCGCTTTTTTAGAGGTCCAAAGTGTAATCACCATAATTACACCGGCCGCTAATAAAAAATAAAATGGGGCAACGATATTATCATTTGCCAACCCACCCATCATAAAATCATCACCAGAAACGCCACTGCCCGCAAAAATCTCATACGAATTAAACGCAGCAATAGGTACTCCAATAAAGTTTACCAAATCGTTCCCTGCAAAGGCAAGTGCCAAAGCAAAAGTTCCTATCAGGATGATAACCCGCAAAATATTAACCTTGAAAAAGCTAATCAGCGCCTGAGAAAGCAAAACAAAGACTACAAAGTTTACCCCCAGAATCAAGAACTGATGTTTATCAATCCATTCAAATTGAGCTTTTGATATAAAGGAAACACCTTTTAAACCTTTAATTAAAATAAAGAAAGTGATGGCTGTAATGGCAATACCACCGAAAACAGCGCCAAAATATTTGAGTTTCTTTTCATAATGAAAAGTAAAAATCAATCTGGATATATACTGAACAAAACTACCGATAGAGAAAGATAAAATTACGGAGAGCAAAATACTATAGACAATTGCCGAGGCTTTCGCCGTATTTATATATGCGCCAAGATTGTTAAAAGTATCATCTGTGGTGTATATTTTATACAAAGCCAAACACACCGAAGCTCCTAACAGCTCGAAAATAATAGAAACGGTTGTTGAGGTGGGCAAGCCTAAGGAGTTGAATATATCCAACAATACAATATCCGCTACCATTACTGCCAAAAAGATGATCATCACATCGTTAAAGCTGAACATACTGGGAACAAAAATACCGCTTCGGGCAATTTCCATCATCCCACTAGAAAACATGGCACCAACCAATACGCCAACACTGGCAACAATCATGGTTAGCCTAAAAGAAATGGCTTTTGAGCCGATGGCAGAATTTAAGAAGTTTACCGCGTCATTGCTTACACCAACCATCAAATCTACGACGGCTAAAACGCCTAAGGCAATCAACATCACGATATAAATCTGCTCCATCCTTATATTGAATTTTGTTTGGTACAAACATCGGGTAAGAATTCCACTTCCATGTTAAATTAATGTTACCAAAATACATATTTCGGTTTATCAGCCTTAAAACTTAGTTAATATTAGATTCCTAACTGGCATAAAGGGGAGAATTCCGTAGACTAAACAGGGTTTCTCTTTTCGAGAACGCCGGGTTTATTGACGTTACAAACTTAAACAGCTTGTAGACACTTTTTGTTTTAGGCAGTTGCAGAGAAAAGGAGTTTTCAGGGCAACGGAGAACTCCTTTTCTCCATCTCTCAAACCTGCAACCTCCCGATGAAGCGGGAAAGAGCAGGCAGAGAAAAACCGTTAATCCTCATCTTCCTTCAATATCTTTACTTAAATTGGTACTTGCTGACTAAAGGTTCTGTAGCAGAACAGCCAATTTGAGTACTTGCAATCTAAAACAATGAATATAGCAGACTTTCTAATAACTTATGTATCATTCTCACACGATGAACTCAACGACATCCTCTCTCATTTTGAGAAAGAACAGGTTCAAAAAAACAAACTATTGGTTAAACAAGGACAGGTTTGTAGGACTCTATATTTTGTAGAAAAAGGAATAGGAAGAAGTTATTACCTCAAAGAAGACGGCAAAGAGATTACCCAATGGTTTTTTGGCGAGGATGTATTTATGGCGAGTGCCGACAGCTTTTTTAACCAAAGCCCCAGTGATTATTATGTGGAGATTTTAGAGGAATCTGTGCTGTATTGTATCTCTTATGAAAAGATGGAATTATTATTAGCTAAGTATCACCAAATGGAAAAGTTTGCTAGACTGCTAGTTACGCAAATGCTCACGAAAGTTGTCCAAAAGCTCAATGCCATTCAGTTTCAAACTGCAAAAGAGCGCTATGATTATATGACCTCCGAATTCCCAAACATTTCGCATCGGGTAGCGCTTGGTCATATTGCTTCTTATTTGGGGATGACACAAGAAACGCTTAGTCGGGTTAGAAAAGAATAACCTGCTCGCACCTACTTTTTGATATAGGTCAAAAGGAAGTCTTTATATCCTTAAGATATTTGTAATTCAGTTTTAAAATCATTTGCAATGTGTATCAAACGAATCAGTATCCTCTTCATCGCTTTAGCGTGGCTCAATCCCATGAAATCTACAGCTCAACAGCTAGATCCCGTTTTAAAAGAATTGATCAATAAAGGTTTAGACAAAAGCCGCAGTTTAAACATCAATAATTTAGATGCCGCACAGGCAAAAATAGACCAAAGTTTAGCTAAGGCAGTTTTATTGCCAAAAGTGACCCTTAACGGGAGTTTTACGAGGTTAAATGATGACATTACTTTTGATCAGGAAACGCAGAACTTATTGATTGGCACACAAAAACTGCTGATTAAAGAAGCAGTTGGAGTTCCGTTTAACTCGCCGTTTCCAACAGGCATTCCCTTAACAGAAGTGCCTAACCTCCAAAACAAAAATCTTTTAAAATCCTCTGTCGGTGTAGACTGGGTTTTGTTTAGTGGATTTGAAGTAAGCAATGCCATTAAGGCAAGCAAGTATAAAGAAGCTTCCTTGAGTTATTTAGGAATCGCCGAAAAGGATAAAATCGCTTTAAAAATTATGGAGACCTATGATCAACTGGCCTTGGCATATGCCTCTGAACAAGCGATAAATACTTCCAAAAACTACCTAACCGAGCAAGAACACTACGTCAAAAAAGCTATTGAAAACGGTTTGGCCACGCCTATTAGTCGTAAAAAAATTGAACTGGCACAGCAGCAATTGGCTTCTAAAGAGTTGGAGTTCAATCATAACAAAACTTTGCTGATAGAGCTGTTGCACCAGCTTACTGGCGAAACCAGGGAAAATCTAACCATGCTTAGGCCGCAATTGCAGTCTTTTTCAACTACCTCGCTGCCCAACACTGATAAGCGCAACGAGATTAAAGCATTAGAACAAGCAGAACAAGCATCCCTGTATAAATCTAAAATGGAAAAAAGCAACTTTATCCCCAAAGTAGCTTTAAAGGGGCATTATGAGTTCATAGAAGATGATCTATCGTTGTTAGATCCAAAATGGTTTGTAGGTGTAGGTATTAAATGGAATTTGTTTGATGGTTTTCAATCGAAGTTAAAAAGTAAAAAATCGTTGGCCGAGAGCCAGAAATATAGAGAACAGATAGAAGAAGCTGAGGAAATGATTTCATTAAGCATTGTAAAAGCACAACTGAACTACGAATCGTCCCTTCAAAACACCAAAATAGTTCAAAAGGAAATTGATTTGGCAAAGGCCACCTATGACATGGTAAACAAACAATTTAAAAATAACTTATCGTCTATCAACGATGTGCTTGATGCTTTAAGCGATTTAGAAAAAGCGAATTTTAAATTACAGGAGTCTTTCTTTGGTCAACGCCGAGCTTTGACAGACCTGCTTTATGCCAATGGCACACTTACATCTTTTTATAACTAAACACAGAAACCAAATGAACACACTCAGAAATATTTTGATTATCGGTATTGCAAGTATCAGCTTAAGCGCTTGTGGAAACCGTGAGCCGATTACCGCTTACAGGGGAAAGGTGAAGTTTGAAACCATCTCTATCAGCAGTAAGCTGGCAGGCAGAATCAGTAAAATTTACGTAGAAGAAGGTATGGAAGTGAAAAAAGGAGATACCCTTGCCTTTATTGATATACCTGAAGTAAATGCAAAGATGACCCAAGCGGATGGTGCCATTAAGGCTGCCAAAGGTCAATTGGATATGGCTTCTAATGGTGCAACCAAGGATCAACTCAATCAAATCGATGGACAACTCAACTCGGCCAAGGCACAACTGGATTTTGCAAAAGAATCTTTTAATAGGATGCAGGCCATGTATAAAGATTCGCTGATTAGCCAGCAACAATTTGACGAAGTAAAAATGAAACTGAGCATGGCAAAAGCACAGGTAGCCGCATTGGAAGCAAAGCGTACCGAATCGACCAATGGCGCAAGAGTAGAACAGCTGGCACAAGCAAAAGGTCAGCTAGACCGGGCCGTGGGCGCCAAAGAAGAAGTGGTTTCTGCTGCCAACGAAAAATACATCATCGCTCCGGCAGATATGTCTATAGAAACAATCAGCCTAAAAGAGGGGGAATTGCTTTCGCCAGGCTTTACACTGTTTAACGGTTATAAAAAAAACAGTGTTTACATCCGGTTTACAGTACCCGAATCAAAAATCTACAACTTTAAAGTTGGCAAACAGCTAACACTAATCAACCCGCACACCAAAGAAGAGTTTAGTGCTAAAATTGTAGCCATAAAGCAATTGGCGCAGTATGCAGATATTACAAGTACTGCGCCTTTATACGAGCTGTCAGAATCTATTTACGAGTTAAAGGTGGTTCCAACTTCTTCAAGTAACAACCAGTTGCTTTATGCAAACGCAACCATCTTAATTAAAGAATAAAAGCATGGAAAAGTTTATACGATTACTTAGCGTAGAATTTAAGCGGATATTTTCAAATAACGTTTTGCTCGCTATATTTTTTGGGGCGCCAATCCTATATGGAGCTTTATTTGGCTATGTTTATCAGCAAGCAAAGGTGTTAAACCTGCCTATTGTTATTGTAGACCAAGACCAAAGCCCTACCACAGATAAAATTATTGATGCTTTTGAGGATAATGAAGGCTTATTGGTGAAAAACTTAAGGTACAGCCCAGGAAATATTATGGAGGAAATGCCCTTAGAACAATATGCGGCAGTTGTTACTTTTCCAAGCAACTTTGAAGCGGATATCCTACAAAAACGTCATCCGGAAGTTCGGGTGGATTTAAACATGGCCAATATATTGAATGCAAACACGGCTAGCAATAATATTCAACAGGTATTGATGACCATGAATGCCGGAATAGAAATAGAGGGATTAAAAAAACAAGGAATGCATCCTAACCAGGCCGCGGGTGCTTATGAAAGTTTTAAAATCAATTTCAACAAACTCTATAATTCTACCGGAAACTACGTAACTTTTATGCTTCCGGGATTGCTTGCCGCCATTATGCAACAGATTATATTTTTAGCCATGGCCTTGGTTTTTGCTCGGGATTTTGAAGATGGTTATTTTTCTGATTTGGTGCAGGAAAGCAAATGGTCTTTATACCATATAGCGCTTAAATCTACCCCGTTTTTACTCATGATTCCTTTCATGTGGATGCTCGTTAGCCTTTTTATCCCTTATTTCAACATCGATGCAGCCATTTACAATTTCCCGATGTTGGTTTTGGTAGTTTTATTAAGCTTGGCATCCATGTGTATAGGTATGCTTTTTTCTATAGCTATCCCCAGTCAATTAAAAGCTACGGAACTTTTAATGGTGATTTCTACGCCAGCCTTCGTACTGAGCGGGTTCACCTGGCCAACCTTGGCAATCCCCGATGCCATCACGAGTATAGCACAATACATCCCACTTACGCAGTTTCTAAGCGGTTTCAGAAAAATTGCTTTTTATGGAGGCAATCTGTCAGCTATTAAATCAGAGATTTACATGTTAGTGTTGATCACTTTGGCGGCATTTTTGGCGATGGTAGCACTGCTCCAATTCAAGATTGCTGCTGCTCAAAAAAAACAAAAAAGTATCGGAGTAATACCCGAAACTCAAAATTAATCAGATGAAAGAAGAAATAACGATGAGTAATAGCGAGATAGATTATTTTCCCGATGTACTGGGTGATGGCTTTGAGCAGCTGACTTTATCACTACTGCCCGATTATGAAGGCGAAGCCGCTGCTACTTTAGTGCGCAAAAAATCTCAAAAATCATCAAACAAGGCTATCTTATACATCCATGGTTTTAATGATTATTTTTTTCAGGCCCAGATAGCAAACCGATTTTGTACAAAGGGCTACAATTTTTATGCACTAGATTTAAGAAAATACGGCCGCTCTCTCCTAAATCATCAAAAATTGAACAACGTTCGTTCATTATTGGAGTATGATGAAGAACTCAACAAAGCTTTGCAAATCATCCAATCAGAAAACAACAGCGAAGTAATTCTGATGGGGCATTCCACCGGCGGACTCATCATCACCAATTACGCAGGCAGACATTTAAACAGCGACCTATTTCACGGAGTAATCTGTAACAGTCCGTTTTACCAATTTAACCTTAACCTTATTGAAAGAAAATTAGGAATTCCTATACTTTCATTTCTAGGTAAATATTTTCCAAACCTGCGGATCCCAAGTGGATTTACAAATTTATATGGCTATAGTCTCCATAGCGAAAAATATGGCGAATGGAACTATTCCTTAGCTTGGAAACCGTTCGAAATCCCAAAAGTAAATCTGGGCTTTATCCACGCAATACACAACGCCCAGAAAAACATTAAAAATAATTTAATATTAGATGTACCAATGCTTGTATTGCACAGCAGTAAATCTGTTTACGAAAAAAAGTGGTCCGAGATATTAAAAGAAGGAGATGCCGTTTTAAACGTAAATGACATGCGCCATTATGCCAATAGAATTAAAGGTAAAGTTACAATTTGCGAGATAGAAAACGGCATACACGACTTATTCCTCTCCAAAGAACCAGTAAGAGAATTAACCTACAAAAAAGTATTTGAATGGTTGGACATCAATTTTTGATATAATTAACACTCCTATTACGGTCGTGTTATTTCGTAGATTTTTCTGTTATTTGCAAGAAATATACCGAGTACATTTTGGGGCAAAAAAAAACAGCCTCAAAATTATGAGACTGCTTTATAACCTTATTTTTTCCTAGTTTCTTGGCTTAACCTTCGTATCACCATCCTCTACTTTTATCTTGGTCTCATCGGTTTTAATTTTACCGTCTTCACCGTCAACTTTCATTTTCCCATCAGGGGTTTTCATCTTCATTTCCTCACCATCAACCTTCAACTTAGTCGAATCAGTTTTGATTTTTATTTTATCGCCGTCAACCTTAATTTTCATATCGTCAAGTTTGTATTTCCCTTCACCCTCTTTGATCAACAAGTTGTTTACTACCATACCGCTCTGGTACATGGTGTCCAAAGTCACGGGGTCATAATAAAACTGAACAGGAATCTGCGTTTTACTGTCAATCGCAATCCCGGTAGTTGGGTCTTTAACAATAGTCACCTTTTCGCCCGAAGCCAAATTTACGTATTCCCCCTCCCTAACCACCGGCTCAGCAACCGTTATAGTTCCATCTTCCGAGTTAAAATTGGTAGTATCGGCGTTGCTATCCGGTTTATTTCCGTTATTGCAGGCAGTTGCTAACATGGTTACAACCGCCATACCTAAAAATATCCTTTTCATAATTCCTTAATTATCTATCCTTAACTTTCTTTTCGTCACCGTCAATCTTAATCTTTTTATCGTCGGTTTTAATCTTCATCTCATCACCGTCAACTTTTACTTTAACGTCGTCACCGCTTTCCAAAAGCTTTTCCACGTCAGTCTTAAACTTACTTTCATCTAGCTTATAAACACCATCAGCAGTTTTTATAACCTTATTATTTACAACAACACCGGTTTCTCCATATATGGTGTCCTTAGTCTCCGTATTAACATAAAACTCAACTGGCTTACCGCTTACACTGTCAATCGCTTGTCCAGTTTCAGACTTAATAATATATACATTTTCACCGGTCTGTAAGTTTTTATACTTCGAGTCCTTGTTACTACATGCAGCCATAATCAACAAAGGTGAAACCAATACTGCAATCCCTGTTCTTAAATTTTTCATAGTTTTCTTATTTTGTTTTGGAACTACATTACAATAAGAAGACCATTTTTTGAAAACGTCCATCAGTATCTTTAAAACACCGATAAGTAAACATGTACGAACTTATTTATGTGCTAAAAAATATCCAATAAGCAGATTGTCAAATGCTTAACAGAAAAATAAATTTTTGGGCGTTTTAACACGCTGTCCGCTCATACGCCACAGGCCTTAAGCTTTTGGCCGGTATCCGCTTCCATCGTTAACCCGAAACCTTGGCTAAAACAAAACATTTTGTAAGCAGAATTTCTTATTACGCCCCTTCGTAATCACCTTATAATCAAACGCTCTAAAAAAAATCAAATAAATGTGAACGATATGACTGTTTATATTTCTCAAAACCTTAGAAAGTGCTAATTTTGTGAGCTTCATTAAAACTCTATAATGAGCGATCAAATCAAACACGAATGCGGAATAGCATTCATCAGATTACTAAAGCCTTTAGAATATTATCAGGAAAAATATGGAACGTCACTTTATGGCTTAAACAAGCTGTATCTGTTGATGGAAAAGCAACACAACCGCGGACAGGATGGTGCCGGCATTGCGACCATAAAACTAGATATAAAACCCGGGAACCGCTATATCAGCCGTTACCGTTCTATGGAGAAAAATGCCGTTCAGGATATTTTCTCATACGTGATGAAAAAGTTTGCCGCCGTTGAAGAGCAAGATCCTGCTTTATTAAAGGATGCACAATGGTTAAAAGAAAATGTAAGTTTTACTGGTGAGGTTTTATTAGGGCATCTGCGCTACGGAACTCACGGAAAAAACAGTGTAGAGGCTTGCCATCCGTTTTTACGCCAAAACAATTGGAAAAGTAGAAACTTGGTAATTGCCGGCAACTTTAACATGACCAACGTTGACGAGCTTTTACAACAGCTTTATGATTTAGGTCAGCATCCAAAAGAAAGAGCAGATACGGTTACTGTTCTTGAAAAAATTGGTCACTTTTTAGATGATGAAAACCAGTTTTTGTTTGACAAATTTAAACGCGAAGGTTACGATAATAACGAGATTTCTCAGCTTATAGGCAACCACATGGATGTAAACCACATCCTAAAAAAATCTGCTAAAACCTGGGACGGTGGCTATACCATTGCCGGTATTTTTGGGCATGGTGATGCTTTTGTATTGCGTGATCCAGCAGGTATCAGACCAGCTTTTTATTATCAAGATGATGAGATTTTTGTAGCAGCATCTGAACGGCCGGCTTTACAAACTGCTTTTAACATTAAAATTGGTCAGGTAAAAGAAATTAAACCTGGACATGCCATGATCATTAAAAAAGATGGCACTGTAAAAGAAGAAATTTTTAGAGAACCGGTAGAGAAAAAAGCATGTTCTTTTGAAAGAATCTATTTCTCTAGAGGAAGCGATGCCGATATTTACAAAGAGCGTAAGCAACTAGGCAACCTGTTAACAGAAACAATCTTAGAATCTGTTGATTACGATATCGAAAACACTGTTTTCTCTTACATTCCAAACACGGCAGAAGTTGCTTTTTATGGTTTGGTAGAAGGTTTACATAAACATACCGTAAAAACACAGCGTAACGCTCTGGCTAACAGTCGCGATAATTTGACCGATGCAGAACTAGATCGTATTTTAAAAGTAACACCAAGAGTTGAAAAATTAGCAATCAAGGACGTAAAAATGCGCACTTTCATTACGCAGGATGCAGACCGTAGCGATATGGTAGCTCACGTTTATGATACTACTTACGGCTTAGTTCGTAGAGACATTGATACAATTGTTGCTTTAGATGATTCCATTGTTAGAGGAACAACTTTAAAACAAAGTATTTTACGGATTTTTGACCGCCTAGGTCCTGTTAAAATCATTATTGTATCCTCTGCACCCCAAATTCGTTATCCGGATTGTTACGGAATAGATATGAGCCGTATGGGCGAATTTGTTGCATTTAATGCTGCCATATCTTTATTGAAAGAGCGTGGTATGGAAAACGTTATTACAGAGGTTTACGAAAAATGCAGAGCACAAGCGGATGTACCAAAAGAGGACGTAATTAACCACGTAAAAGCGATTTACGCTCCTTTTAGTCCAGAAGAAATTTCAGCAAAAATTGCTCAGATTATTACGCCAGAAGGGATAGGTGCAAAAATTGAAGTTATTTATCAAACGTTAGAAGGTTTACACGAAGCTTGCCCAGATCATTTGGGAGATTGGTATTTCTCTGGAAATTACCCAACCCCAGGCGGAAACAAAGTAGTTAACCGAGCTTTTATGAACTGGAAAGAAGGAAGTAACGCAAGAGCTTATATGTAGTTTCTTTAGGCAGAAGGTTTAAGGTATAAGGCTGAAAGCTTGGATATATCTTTAAATTTAAAATCCCGATTTAGTCGGGATTTTTTGGTTTAGGTGTTTCGTCATCTCGACGAAAGGAGAGATCTCCAAGTTCTTCAGCAAAGACCAGAGTTACCGTCTGTGCGTTAAAAAAGGGTTTATGTTTTCATCGCTTACAGATTCCTCCTCGTACCTCGTTCGGAATGACGGTAAATTTGCATCTCGTTTGCCTGAAATCACTTATAAGGATAGTAAACAAAATTTGCGCCTTCCGGAACTATAGTAAAAACGCACATAAAATCATCTGCGGGTTTAAAGCTTTGGATAAACATTTCTTTTTTGGAGTGCTGTATAATTCCCTTCTCAACAAACTCTTCTAAAGTGGAAGCCTGAATGCTCCAACTGGTTCCAAGTTCGCCCCTATCCAAAATCATCTCGCCCAAAGCAACCTCATGTTGGTGCGCTACAAAAATAGGATAAGCAGAAAGTCCTTCGACCATAATTTCTACGGCCACTTCACGCAAGGTTTCTTTATAAAATTCCAGATCTTTTTTTAAACTAATAAGCGGACTTTCCTCTGGTGCTTGTTGTCCGTCATCTTGACCTAATAATTCTTCTGGATTCATTATTTTCTGAGTTTTAAAAGCACTACATTTTCTACATGTTGCGTATGTGGAAACATATCAACCGGTTTAATACGTACCAAATCGTATTTTTCCTTTAAGCGGATTAAATCACGAGCCTGCGTAGCTGCATTGCAACTCACGTAAACAATCTTATCAGCCTCCATCTCCATCAAGCGCTCTACTACATCTGGGTGCATTCCTGCCCTCGGTGGATCGGTAATTACCACATCTGGTTTCCCATTCTGGTTGATAAAGTCATTGTTTAAAATGTCTTTCATATCGCCAGCGTAGAAAACCGTATTATTGATTCCGTTCACTTCCGAATTAATTTTTGCATCCACAATCGCGTCCGGAACGTACTCTACTCCTACCACTTTTTTGGCATATTTGGCAACAAAGTTGGCGATGGTTCCTGTTCCCGTATATAAATCGTAAACGAGTTCATCACCTTTTAAATCAGCAAAATCTCTGGTTATTTTATACAATTCGTAAGCTTGTAAGGAATTGGTTTGGTAAAAAGATTTGGGACCAATGCGGAACCGTAAACCTTCCATTTCTTCCTCTATATATGTTCTGCCGTTGTAAAGCAACACTTCCTGATCAGAAAAAGTATCGTTTTTCTTTTGGTTGATGATGTATAACAGCGAAGTAACCTGAAGGAATTTATTTTTAACGAATTCCATCATTAACTCAACCTGTCCTTCTTCTGGATATGCAAAAATTACGATAACCATTAACTCACCCGTTGAAGAAGTACGGATGACCAAATTACGTAAAGCACCTTCATGCGCTCTTAAATCGTAAAAAGAAATGTTATTTGCTATCGCAAATTCGGCAATGGTATTTCTTAATTCGTTTGATGGATCTGCCTGTAAATAGCAATGATCAATTTTTAGAATTTTATCAAAACGCAAGGGAACGTGAAAACCTAAAGCATTTCTATCTCTTTCATCCTCAATAATATCATCCATCGCTGTTAACCAGCGTTTGTTAGAAAAAGTGTATTCTAACTTGTTACGGTAATATTTGTCTTGTGCAGAAGGTAAAATTGCTTCTGCATGTGCAACGTCTAAACCACCTAACCGCTGTAAGGCATCTAAAACAGATTTTTGTTTGTATTTGAGCTGAGCTTGGTAATCCATGTGTTGCCACTTGCAACCTCCACAAACGCCAAAATGCTCACAAAATGGGTCAACTCTTTCTGGGGACGCTGTTATCAGATTGGCAATTCTTGCTTCAGCAAATTTTTTCTTCTTTTTATAGATTGTTGCGTCAACCACATCACCGGGGATGGCTTTTTCTATAAACACCACTAAATCTTCCGCTCGGGCTACTCCTTTTCCTTCTTCGGCTATATCATGTACGGTTAATCCGTATAAAGTTTGTGGCTCTCTTTCTCTTCTCAAAACTGTATCTTATTTAAGAGGGCAAATTTATAGTTTAAAGTTCAGAGTTTAAAGTTCTAAGTGAGTAAGTTGAAAGGTCGTAAGTTTTATGTAATAAGTTCTGAACGCCAATTTTCAGCTGGCAATTTCACTAGCCCACATTAAACTCGGCGAATTTTGAATTTAAGGGCAATAACTTTTCTTCCAGCTGAAGAGTTTGAGCTGTTTACAACAAATGAGTATTAAGCTATTTGAATAAGCGGATTAAAAAAGCCAAAAATTTGTTGGTTCTTTTTTCTACTAACTCAAATTGTTCATCAATCATTAAAGAAAATTCTTGGAGCTCCCTTCGCATAATAAACTATTTTATTTTGCAATGTAAGTATTTTTTGAACTAAAAACCAAAATGGTATTTATTTTTATTTATAGAACAGTAGGCTGTATGGTTTAGAAAATAACCACCTCTGAAATCTGTTTAGAAAATAGCAGGTGTAGAAACTTAAGTAAGTAAAAACGAGAATGAAGGACTTGCTAGTGAGATATCTCCTATCATCGACATGACGGCGAGTTTATTGGAATAAAGTCTAAAAACCGACAACTCACGAAAGCTCAACTAAAAACTAACTAACTAACTAACTAACTAACTAACTAACTAACTAACTAACTAACTAAAAACCTACCCAAACAAGTCGCTGCTTAGATAACGATCACCTCTATCGCAAGCAATAAAAACGATTACGCCTTCTTTTAATTCTTTAGCCAATTCAAGTGCTGCGTAGCAAGCTCCACCGCTACTCATCCCCGCGAATATTCCTTCTACCTTTGCTAAATCCCGAGCAGTTTGTGTAGCATCTTCTTGCGAGACATCCATCACCCTATCTACTCTAGTGGCATCAAAAATCTTTGGCAGATATGCTTCTGGCCAACGTCTAATACCTGGAATTGATGCACCTTCCGTAGGTTGGCAGCCTACAATTTGAACAGCGGAATCTTGCTCTTTCAAATACATCGAAGTCCCCATAATGGTACCTGTGGTGCCCATAGAACTTACAAAATGGGTAATTTTATGGTTGGTATCTTTCCAGATTTCTGGTCCGGTAGATTTATAGTGCGCTAAATAATTATCTGCGTTAGCAAATTGATTCAGTAAAAAGTATTCGCCGGAAGCTCCTTTTTCTTCCGCATAATCTCTACATTCCTCAATGCCATCAAGCAAAATAACTTTTGCACCAAAAGCTTCCATGGTTTGGGTACGCTCTCGTGTAGAATTTTTGGGCATAATCAGCTCAATCTCCAAATCAAACAAACGGGCTATCATCGCCAAAGCAATACCTGTATTTCCACTAGTTGCTTCAATCAGCTTAACGCCAGGTTTAATATCTCCACGCTCAATCCCGCTTTGGATCATATTTAAAGCTGCCCTGTCTTTCACGCTCCCGCCTGGATTATTACCTTCTAGCTTGGCGTAAATTTTAACATTTGGGTTGGTGTTTAATTTTTGAATTTCAACAAGTGGTGTATTACCCACTAAATCTATAATTGTGCTCATTAAGCGTTAGAATTAGAGTTTTCGATAACCTTGATAGACGGTGTGTGGTAAACCGTAGAATTTGCAGGAACGCTCTTTGTTAACCAAACGTTTCCGCCGATTATGCTATTTGTACCAATCACAGTTTCGCCACCTAAAATGGTAGCACCGCTATAGATAACCACATTATCTTCAACCGTTGGATGGCGCTTTACTCCCGCCAAAATCTTGCTTACGCTTAAGGCGCCCAAAGTAACACCTTGGTAAAGCTTAACATTGTTTCCTATAATAGCAGTTTCACCGATAACAATCCCTGTACCATGGTCGATACATAAAAAATCGCCAATCTGCGCTCCTGGATGGATATCTATTCCGGTTTTTGAGTGCGCATATTCAGTTAAAATCCTGGGGATTAAAGGGGTCTTTAGCTTTAATAATTTATTTGCAATCCTATAAAATGCTATAGCCCAAAAGCCAGGATAGGTACGAATGACTTCGAACTCGTTATTTGCAGCAGGATCACCACTGTTTAAAGCTACGATATCGTTCTTTAAAGTTGCGTAAATATCTTTTAAGCTATTGATAAATTCTGCTGCAATTACATCATTATGGCAATCTTTACAAGCTTGGGTAGCGTCTAAAAGATTGTTAAGTTCAACTTGTAAAAGATCAAATTCTTTACTTATCTCTTCTTCAGAATTATATATCTTATCAGAAAGTTCGGGAAAAAGCAAACCTATAATTGATAAAGCCCATTTAGCAATCTCCTCATTAGCTGGAATTGCCTGAGCACTCTGTTGCCTTTTATACAAGGCTGTTATGAAATCTTTATCCATCAGAACCAAAGGTACTTTAAAGTCTTTTACGACGAACAAAATTTAAAAACTTTTCTATTTAATTTGTGTAAAAAAACGTCGTTTTAGTTTATGAAACCATCTGACTAAAAATGCTTTCTAATTTTGTATTTGCATCTGCACAGAAACCAGGATGAACTTTAGAGGTCTGTATCACTGTACTTCGAGTTGCGGTAAGCCACCTAAAACGCGATGGTAGATCCAAATCGGCAATTACTGACCCTATATTTTTTCCGTTGCAAATCGCTGTGAAAGCATCAAGGTTCTTTTCCAATTCTTCAATATCTAAATCGGGACTTAAAGCCAAAAGTTTACTTTTATCTAAAAAAAACTTTCCTTTTAAAAAGTGCTGTTGCTTGCAAAATAAAATTACACCCACGTTAATAAACTCCTCGCGTTCTACCCTTGGCACAACCCTTATAATTGCGTACTCAAATAAGTGCTGTTCTTGCATCTTCAATGGTTTTTACGAAATTATTAGCGTGGTTGATACGGGTAGTCAAAAAAGTTAGGTAAGCGTCTCTAAACTCTTGTGGAGTGTCAAAAAAGTTATCGTTCAACCAATCGTCTGGGATCAGACTAACCACGCCTTCCAAAAACTCTGCTGTTAATAATTGCTTCGCTTTTTGGTCAACAGAAGCAATATCACTCGCCTGCTTTAACAAAACATGATCTTTAATCAATAAAAACGGAGACTTTGCCTGCTCTTTCCAGTTTGTCCACGAGTGGTGAAAGTATAAAGAAGCTCCATGGTCAATCAACCAAAGTTCTTTATGCCACATCAACATATTGGTGTTTTTTGCGGTGCGGTCCATGTTCATCAGCAAGGCATCCAACCAAACTATCGTAGAAGCCATACCTTCATCAACCACATTTACCGCCGGATCAAAGGTAATTGCGCCAGATAAATAGTGCAAAGCCAGATTTAAACCAGTGCTAAACTTTAGCAAATCCTGGATCTCCTCATCAGCCTCGGTTCTTCCAAACGCTTCATCCAAAGTTGCAAATACAAGTTCTGGCATTCTTAATCCTAGTTTCCTGGCAATTTCACCACCAATCAGTTCAGAAATTAACGCGTTTGTACCTTGCCCCGCTCCTCTAAATTTAAGCACATACAAAAAATCGTCATCAGCTTCGGCAATTGCCGGCATCGACCCTCCTTCTCTTAAAGGAGTTACGTAGCGCATTACTTTTACAGTCCGTATATTTGGTTTTTGTACCATTCTTCAAATCTATTTTAAAAATTTTGGATTAGAAAGCCTTAACAAGCTTTGTAATGATGGGGTGATTTTTTGAACCGGTTTAAGATATTTACTAATTTCGATTATAGAAATCTATGAAATACAGCTACTACGCTTTCTTTTGTTTAACACTGCTTTCGCTGAGCGCTGAGGCACAGGTCACTCATGGTAACCAAACTTATAGCCGAGCAGACACCTTACGAGGGAGTTTAACTTCGCCTTACCGAACCTGTTACGATATCAACTATTACCACCTAAACGTCAAAGTAAACCCTCAAGAAAAATTTATCAGCGGAAGCAACCTTTTCAAATTTACTGCAACCACCAACTTTACAGAACTTCAGTTTGATTTATTTGCCAATTTGGAGATTGAAAAAGTTATTTACCATGGTAAACCTTTAGTATTTAAAAGAGAATTTAATGCTGTTTTTTTGAGTTTTAATGAAGAAATAGCCAGAGGAAAACAGGACAGTTTTACGGTTTACTACTTCGGGAAACCAACGGTTGCGAAAAGAGCACCTTGGGACGGCGGTTTTATTTTCGCTAAAACCGACACAGGAGAAGATTGGATTGCAACGGCCTGCCAAGGTGTGGGCGCTAGTATTTGGTATCCAAACAAAGACCAACAAGCAGACGAAGTAGATAGCGCTTTAATCAGCATAAGCGTACCCAACAAAATTATGGATGTTTCTAACGGGCGCTTGATAGGTAAAACCGATTTAAAAAATGGCTACACCCGTTACGATTGGAAAGTTACCAACCCAATCAACAATTACAACATTGCTATAAACGCCACCAATTATGCTCATTTTAAAGATCGCTACAAAGGTTTAAAAGGCGATTTAAGTTTAGATTATTACGTATTGCCCCAAAATATGGCAAAAGCAAAAAAACAGTTTACAGATGTAAAACGCTTGTTAACGGCTTTTGAATACTGGTTTGGTGCTTATCCTTTTTACAAGGACGGTTATAAACTTATAGAAACCCCACATTTGGGTATGGAGCACCAAAGCGGTATTGCTTACGGAAATGGTTACAAAAAAGGCTATTTAGGAACGGATTTATCTGGCACAGGCTGGGGTTTAAAATGGGATTTTATCATTGTACATGAATCCGGGCATGAATGGTTTGGCAACAATATCACTGCAAAAGATATTGCCGATATGTGGGTGCATGAAAGCTTCACCAATTATTCCGAGAGCTTGTTTACAGAATATTGGTATGGTAAAAAAGCTGGTGCCGAATATGTAATTGGATCAAGGAAAAACATTTTAAACGACCAACCAATTATTGGCAATTACGGCGTAAACAAAGAAGGTTCTGGCGACATGTATTATAAAGGTGCAAACATGTTGCATACCATCCGTCAGATTATTGATGATGATAAAAAATGGCGTTCTATCTTCATAGGATTGAATCAGAAATTCGGGAAGAAAACCTGTACCGGAGATGAAATTATTGAATATTTTAACCTTCAAACGGGTTTAAACCTCAGTCCAATTTTTAATCAATATCTTAAATTCAAAAACATACCCGTTTTAGAGTTACGCCAAACCGGAAATAAGGTGGAATGTAGATGGCTATCAAACCTTGCTGAATTTAATATGCCTTTACGTTTAAATAACAAGCAGCAGACTTGGATAAATCCGAGCACAGAATGGTCTGTAATTCACAATATTAGCGACGTTAAAAACGTTGAAATCAAAAAAGATTTCTACATCGAAACAAAAATTTTGAACAACTAAAGCAACTATTCCATAATTTCAGCGTCTTATATAAAAACACCTTTACAGATGAACAAATTTTTTCCAGTCTTTACAATCTTATTTCTTTTTACAATTTTGAGTGCTGGCACTGCAAATGCGCAAGAAAACCGAAGCGTTAAAAACTTCCATTCCATTGCAAACGCCGGAGCCGTTGAGGTTTTTGTAAAAATGGGCGACGAAGAAAGCTTGAGTATTGAGGGTTCTGATGATGACTTGGAGCGAATTGAAACGGTAGTGCAGAACGGAATTCTAAAAATACGCACCAAGCGTGACATCAACAACTGGAACGTTGCTGTGAATACTGTTAAAGTGTTCATTACCGCTGTAAAATTAGACGCGTTACTACAATCAGGCTCTGGAAGCATCGATTTAGACGGTGAAATGAGTTCTGCGAGTGCCGATTTCCAGTTGAGTGGTTCGGGAAGAATCATCGCATCTATGGATACGCAAAGTGCAAAAGTAACCTTGAGTGGGTCTGGAAATATTGCTTTGGCAGGAAAAGTTGGAGAGTTAAATATAACTATGGCTGGCTCTGGCGATGTAAACGCGGATAAGTTAGAAGCAGAAAATACGAAGGTCAAAATTGCTGGAATTGGAACTGCTTACATCAATGCATCAAAAACTATCGACGCAAAAATAGTTGGTCCGGGTGCTGTGAAATACGTTGGAGAGCCCATTATTACAACCAAGAAAATAGGCGATGGTTCTGTGAGTAAAATGTAATCTCAGTTCGTTAAATTCAAGATTCATTAGTATTTAACACTTGTTTTTTGGAAGACTTAAATCTATAACGGGTAACATTTTTTTATCCGTATCTGGGTATGATAAATCGATTTTAATAAAACCCTAACTTTTTGGAAACTCTATAAAAAATGTAGTACCGACATCAACATTGCCTTCAAACCAAATTTTACCGCTGTGTTTTTCCATTATTTTTCTAGATATAGACAAACCTAAGCCGAACGGTTGTTCGCCACTTGTACCTGTTCTTTTAGCCTCTGTAAACATGTCAAAAACACTTTCTTTATCCTTATCAGCAATCCCAATCCCGTTATCAGAAACATAAATAACAATACTGCTTTTATACTCTTTTATACCAGTTTTTATTACGCCACCAATCAAACTAAATTTTATCGCATTTACCAACAGGTTATTTAAAACTCTCCAAACTTTTTCATAGTTCACCTTTGAGAAAACCGGTTCATCTAGCTCTTGGTTTTCAAAAATTATCTGTTGTTGCTTCTCCTTAGCTTTAAACTGCAACAGTTCTACCGAATCATAAAGTAAAGCTTTCAAATCTAGACTTTGAGTTTCAATTGGGGTATCTTCATTGGCTAAACCCGTTTTAAGCAACTCATTAATCATCTCTATAGAATGTAAGCCCGTACTTTCAATAAGCTTAAGCATTTTGGAGCTCTCTTCATCAAAGTTGTCATCATCTAAAAGCGCAGATGCTAAACCTGACATTCCTGATAATGGATTTCGTAGATCATGTGCCATTATCCGCATAATCCGAATATAATTTTTGTTTGCCCGCTCCAGCTCATCAATCGCTGAGGTAATTGCTTCATTATCCTTAACAGACTCTCGATGCAGTCTTTTAACTTTTCTTAGGTTATGGTAAACTAACGTGATAATAATTAAAATCAACACTAAAAACTCTATTAATCCGGCCACATAAATCCTTCTAACCTGGTCGCTATGACGGAGTTTAGTCAGTTCCTGTCTTTCCACAATAGACTTCATTTCCTTAGCAACATCCAGATTAGAAATCTCTTCATTTTTTAATGCTAAAGAATCAGAGGTATCGGAATATAACTTTTGATAGTAAAAAGCACTATCGGGCTGGTTGCTTCTATGAAAGTAATCTGCGTATTTTTTGTACCACAAGAGCGTATATAAATCTGGTTTTTGATTCTTGATATCCAACAATGATCTGCTTTTATTAAAAGCAAGCAGTGCTTTATTATATTGCCCGTTAAGGGTATAAATCTCGGCCAATTTTAGATACGGAGGAATTAAAATATCACCCTTAGGATCTTTGTTCATGGCTAAACTCTTTTGTACATAGGCTTCTGCCAATGGCAGGTTGCCAAGCTTTAAGTTTAAGCCTCCTAAATTATCGTACAAAATACCTCTCATTAGGTTGGCGTAATCTGTGTTGATTTCACCAGCCTTTTCAACTTCTGCTATTCGCTCTTCAAACAGTTTATAATATTTGGCAGCGCTATCTAACTGCCTATTTTTAAAATAAAAGAAACCAGCGTTATTTAAACACATCTCGGGTCTATAATAACTAGCCCTTAACAGTTTCTGCTCCTGACAATGCTTTGTTAGATAATAAGACTTTAGGTTGTACTCGGCGGCTCTTACATAATCTTTTTGATCTGAATAAAGTTGCGCAAAACGACTAAATAAATAACCTTTCTTGCAGTCTTTTTCCAGAGGCAATGATTTAGCCTCCACATAAAAATTTAGTGCTGTTAGCTGGTTTCCATTTTCATAACTAACGTCTCCGTTAAGCACTAGCGTTTTAAAATACAGATCCAGGTGCTCATCTCTAAACAACTCATCGTCAAACATTTTCAATGTTTTCTGCGCTAATGATGAGCGTATTGGCGCTAGTTTCTTTTCAGCAATTGCATACAAAACCTGATAATTTACAACCTGCGCCTTATTACTGTAATTATTTATATCTACAGTTTGTAATAGCATTAGAGCTTTAGCTTTATCAGCAGCTAAAATCAGGCTATCGGCTATATTTAAAGTGTCATGGAGTTTGTCATCTTTCTTAGCATGTTTTTCTTCGCAGGATGAAAAACTAACTACAGCAAAAATAAGATACCCAATTATCCAATTAACGGAAGTAAACTTATTTTTCATAGAGAGCAGGTAATGTATTCCAAAGGAATACTTAATTCAAAGGTGCAAATTTAAAATAAATAATTGAACCGTAATATCATCCGCTAAATTTTCGTTTGATGATTCTCAAAGTTTTCAAAGGATAAGTATTTGAATACAACGCCAAATTCCAAAAAAACGAGCTACATAAAAGAAGGGTAAATCTGCTATAAACACTTATTTCTAAAAAACATAAAAGACTTCGGGTAAAAAAAACTAAATTCGAAAATGGGTTTATTAACTGTTGTATTATTAAACATCTTAACGCTTACTGCGCCGGTAGATAGTATCTCAAAAACCGGAAAAGCAACCTATTACGCAAAAAAGTTTGAAGGCAGAAAGACCACTAGTGGAGCAGTTTATAGGGCAAACAAATTTACCGCCGCACATAAAACATTACCCTTCGGCACAGAGGTTACCGTAACCAATTTAAATAACAACAAGTCTGTAACGGTTGTAATTAACGACAGAGGTCCGTTCGGTAAAGGACTAATCATTGACCTATCTGTTATTGCCGCAAAAGAAATTGGATTATACAGCAAAGGGATAGTACCTTGCAAAATCACCTACGAGGTACCTTAAAACCACGCTCATTCTTGCCCAATCACACAAATGTTGATAACAACAAAGCCTGTTTAAAACTTGATTAAGCAGGCTTCATTTTTTAAGCTTAGTTTTGTAACAGTTATTAAAATACTTGTTTCGGTTTTGGGTGTTAACACGCCAAAATTAAAAGGGAACCGTGTTAAAATCACGGGCTGACGATGCAACTGTAATTCTGTTTTGCTGTATTTGGACATAGCATCAAAAATCTACAAAATAAAATATCACTGAGCGCACACCGCAATTGGGAAGATGTTTTGTAAACGGAAGAGCCAGGAGACCTGCCAAATGAGTTTTTCAAGACTTTCACGTAAAAGGTTTTGATAAAAGCATCTGATTGCTGCATCCGGAGCAGTGTTCCTACCCTTTTGTCAATTCCTGTTTGTTAATTTTTAAAACTTAAACATGCAACAGGAAGAAGTATTACTCAAAGAAAACAAAGACCGCTTTGTTATTTTACCGATCAACTATCCCGCAATTTGGGAGATGTACAAACGCCACGAGGCTAGTTTTTGGACCGCCGAAGAAATTGACTTATCTGCAGATCAAAAAGACTGGGATAATTTAACAGATGGCGAGCGGCATTTTATTGGCCATGTTTTGGCATTTTTTGCAGCCAGTGATGGTATTGTAAACGAAAACCTGGCTATCAACTTTATGCGAGAAGTTCAAGTGCCAGAAGCCAGGTGTTTTTACGGTTTCCAGATTATGATGGAGAACATCCACTCAGAAACCTACGCTCTGCTCATCGACACCTACATCAAAAATCCTAAAGAAAAAGACCATTTATTACACGCTATTGATACCGTTCCATGCGTTACCCGAAAAGCTAACTGGGCTTTAAAATGGATCGAAAACGGAACTTTTGCACAACGTTTGGTAGCTTTTGCAGCGGTTGAAGGCATCTTTTTTAGCGGAAGTTTCTGCTCTATTTTCTGGTTAAAGAAAAGAGGTTTAATGCCAGGTTTAACCTTTAGCAATGAACTGATATCTAGAGACGAAGGATTACACTGCGAATTTGCTTGTTTGCTTTACGGAATGCTAGCCAATAAAATGAGTAAAGACGAAGTTTACGACATTATTAAAGAAGCGGTAGAAATAGAAAAAGAGTTTGTTACAGATGCTTTACCAGTTGATTTAATTGGCATGAACGCTCGCTTAATGCAACAGTATATTGAGTTTGTTGCCGATAGATGGGTTACTGAGCTTGGCTATCCATTGATTTACAATGCAACCAATCCATTCGATTTTATGGAGATGATTTCCTTACAGGGAAAAACCAATTTCTTTGAAAAACGCGTTGGCGATTACCAGAAAAGTGGCGTATTGGGCGATGCCGCAAGTCAGTCTTTTTCTTTGGAAGAAGATTTTTAATAAGTAGCAAGACACAAGTAGCAAGTATCAAGACACTTAATTAGCTGACAAACTGTGCAGATCATCTTGATACTTGATACTAACTACTCGATACTAAAAAACTAAAACAAGATGTTCGTAATAAAAAGAGACGGTAGAAAAGAGACCGTAAAATTTGATAAAATAACTTCTCGGATAGAGAAATTGAGTTATAGCCTACATCAGGATTTTATTGATGCTGCTGAAGTAGCTAAAAAAGTTATTGATGGAATATACGACGGTGTAACTACTTCTGAGCTGGGTAGTTTAGCTGCAGAAACCGCTGCTTCCTTAACTACCCGCCATCCAGATTATGCTTTACTGGCTTCACGTATTGCTGTTTCTAATTTGCATAAAAATACCGTAAAATCATTCTCCGAAACCATGAAAATGCTCCATGGTTACATCGATAAAAAAACGGGTAAAAATGCCTCGCTAATTGCGGATGATGTGATGCAGATTATAGCAGATAACGCAGATCTTTTAGATAGTACAATTATTTATGATCGTGATTTTGCATTCGATTATTTTGGATTCAAAACCCTAGAGCGGTCCTATCTTTTAAAAATAGACGGTAAAATTGCCGAACGCCCGCAACACCTTTTTATGCGTGTATCTGTGGGCATTCATAAAAACGATTTAGAAAGTGTAATTAAAACTTACACTTTAATGAGCGAAAAATGGTTTATCCACGCAACACCTACTCTTTTCAATGCTTCAACACCGAAGCCACAAATGTCGAGCTGCTTTTTGGTAGCGATGAAAGATGACAGTATTGAAGGCATTTACAGCACCTTAATGCAAACAGCAAAAATATCGCAAAGTGCTGGTGGAATTGGTTTAAGCATTCATAATGTTAGAGCCACAGGTTCATACATTAGCGGTACAAACGGAACTAGCAATGGTATTGTACCAATGCTAAAAGTTTTTAACGATACCGCAAGATATGTTGACCAAGGTGGAGGCAAACGCAAAGGAGCTTTCGCGATTTATTTGGAACCATGGCATGCAGATATTTTTGCCTTCTTAGATCTGAAAAAGAATCACGGAGCAGAAGAAAACAGAGCCCGTGATTTGTTTTACGCACTTTGGATTTCTGATTTATTTATGAAACGCGTAGAAGCAGATGGGGAATGGAGTTTATTTTGCCCACACGAATCTCCGGGTTTGGCAGATTGCTATGGCGATGAATTTGAAAAACTATACACAAGGTACGAAGCTGAAGGAAAAGCCCGCAAAACAATAAAAGCGCAAGAGCTATGGTTTGCCATTTTGGATTCTCAGATTGAAACTGGAACGCCTTACCTATTGTACAAGGATGCGGCCAACAGTAAATCGAATCAAAAAAACTTAGGTACAATCAAAAGTTCAAATCTATGTACCGAGATTTTGGAATATACCTCACCAGAGGAAGTTGCGGTTTGTAATTTAGCTTCGGTTTCTCTGCCATCGTATATTGAAAACGGCGAATTCAACCATCAAAAACTTTATGAAGTTGCTTATCAGATTACCATTAACCTTAACCGAATTATCGACAATAATTATTACCCGGTTGAAGAGGCAAGGTATTCCAACTTCCGCCACCGCCCAATTGGCTTAGGTGTGCAAGGTTTGGCAGATGCTTTTATGTTGCTGAAAATGCCGTTTGAAAGTGAAGGCGCCAAACAATTGAATATTGATATTTTCGAAACGCTTTATTTTTCTGCCATGCAAGCTTCTGCTGATTTGGCAATTAAAGAAGGTGCTTATGACACTTTTAAAGGCTCACCGCTATCAGAAGGTAAGTTTCAGTTTGATTTGTGGAATGTAAAACCAACAAGTAAAAGATGGGATTGGGATAAATTGCGCAAACAAGTTGTTAAAACCGGTGTCAGAAACTCGCTGTTATTAGCGCCAATGCCTACTGCTTCTACTTCTCAAATTTTAGGCAACAACGAATGTTTTGAACCTTATACTTCTAATATCTACTCTCGCAGGGTATTAAGTGGCGAGTTTGTGGTTGTAAACAAACATTTACTAAAAGATTTGGTAGAATTAGGTTTGTGGGACAACAAAATGAAAGAACAGATCATTTTGGCTAACGGTTCTGTTCAAAATATAGAAAATATCCCAGCGCATATCAAGGAGCTTTATAAAACTGTTTGGGAAATTAAAATGAGAACCATTATTGATATGGCTGCAGACAGAGGTGCTTACATCTGCCAGTCGCAATCTTTAAACCTATTCATTAATTCGCCTACAGCATCTAAGCTAACTTCAATGCATTTTTATGCTTGGAAAAAAGGCTTAAAAACCGGCATGTACTATTTGCGTACGCAAGCAGCCAGTCAGGCGATCAAATTTAGCGTACAAAGTCAGGCGATAAAAGAAATTGACCCCGTAATAAACGCTACGGAAATAATAGAGGGAGAAAGCTGTAGCATGGAAGAAGGATGTTTATCCTGTAGTGCGTAAAACGATTAGATTAACATCATAAAGAGAGTTTAGTTTTAGTTAACTAGGCTCTCTTTTCATAAAAGGACTATCTTTACGTTTTGAAAACGCAATTTCCAAAACTTAAATGAGCACCCCAGCATACACCAAACATGAGGTTATTATTTGTGAGCGTTGCCAACTGAAAATAGAATGCAAAGCAAACAACTTTACACAGTGCCAATGCAGTAAGGTGGTTTTAAACCTCAACGAGGTTCAATATGTATCAGAAAATTATGAAGGTTGCTTGTGTGCCAGCTGTTTACTAGAATTGCAACGGGAGTATCAAAAAATACTGAAGGAATAGAACAAAAAAAGACCGACAAATTCTGTCGGTCTTTCTCTTAAACTTTGTTTTTCTTGACTTTAGAAAGAAAAGCCTACAGAAATTGAAAAAACTTTATTTTTAGTTTTCGCGTCACCATCGTTAGATAGGTTACTTAATCCTAAACCATAACCGGCACCAAAATTTAGGCCGTTTGTTAACTGGTATCCAGCTAAAAAGTTTAATCCAAAATCAGTTCCTTTAAGTTCATCGTCTCCATTTCCAAATTTAACATCCTCGTCGTCTTCACCTTCGGCTTTAATTTTTCCAGATAATCCAAAAGCAGCGTACGGACCAGCGCCAAAGTAAAGTCCCCCTACTTTGTAAACAACGTTCACAGGTACTTCAAGATACATTAAGTTTGTTGAAATGTCCATTCCTCCTCCTTCAATTTCAAAACCTTTACCGCTTAACATTAAACCGGGCTGAAGACTTAGTTTTTCTGAAAAAGAATAATCCACCAAACCACCAACATGGAATGAGGTAACAGATTCAGGACTAACGGATATCCCGCTAGAACTAAAGGTCATACTTGCAAAATTAACCCCAGCCTTAATGCCGAATTTAACTTTAGAACCTGAATCGCCACCCTGAGCGAATGATGCGCCTGATACCATAACAGACAACAATAGAATACATAGTTTTTTCATTATTTATTATTTTGGTTTGATTATCTCAAAATAAGGTATATTTAACTAGACTTGCAACGATTAATTATTGATTTTTTTAACTCAGCATTAATAAAAAAAATATTTATAAAAATCATCCACCAGAAAACCTCTTAAAAGCCACTAAACACGAACTTTACGCGGGATTAATTAATCAGCGATTAAAAACGAAACACCTAGTATTGAAAACCCATTAAGAATATTCAGGTATTTAATCGATTTAACAATAGTGGTCCATCTGCAACGTTTAATTTAATATAGTTAACAATCAAAATTTAATATTTTCCACCATGAAACTCAACAAACTAACCTCCGAAGAGGAATACATAATCATAAATAAAGGAACCGAAAGACCTTTTATTGGAGAATACACCAATTTAAAAGATGCTGGAACGTATGTTTGCAAGCAATGTGATACGCCACTATACCATTCGGATGATAAATTTGAATCGCATTGTGGATGGCCCAGTTTTGATGATGAAATTCCGGGTGCGGTAAAAAGGGTTTTGGATGCCGATAGACGAAGAACCGAAATTGTTTGTGCCAATTGTGGCGGACATTTAGGGCATGTTTTTGAAGGAGAGCGCTTAACAGAAAAAAACACCCGCCATTGTGTAAACTCAATAAGCATGAAGTTTATACCGAAATCGAAATAAGCTGTAAGTAAATGCTCAGTTTTATCACAAAATCCCCCCTATTCAAAACTGAATCACTAAAGGAGAATTTCAAAACACCTGTTCTTACGGGTTAAGGATTGAAGTGACATCCTTTTGGCTTTTTTGCCAAAAGATATAACGAAAAGCCTGTTAAAACCTCCAAAATCTCCTCAAAAAACGTATTAAGCATTTTTAGCGGTCAATTGCTACAGGAGACCAACCCTAACCGTTTGGCAAAAAATACTATATTTGGCTTCGTTCAAAAAAAACCGAAACCAAACATGCAAAATAACGAAGACAATGAAGTCCCTCTTGGGAAATTCAAAGGCTTATCACTTATTGTAGCTACCGACAAAGAAAACGGAATAGGAAAAAACAATCAGCTACTATGGCACCTGCCAAACGACCTTAAATTTTTTAAAAAAGTTACTTCTGGGCATAGCGTAATTATGGGTCGAAAAACTTTTGATTCTGTAGGAAAACCTTTACCAAATCGCAGAAACATTGTAATTAGTCGCCAAGCAGATTTAAAAATTGAAGGTGTTGAAGTTTTTGACAACCTCGGCAATGCAATTAACGCTTGTAAAAACGAAGACGAGTATTTTGTTATTGGCGGTGGCGAAATTTACCGACAGGCTTTGGCATCAACAGATCAGATTTATTTTACTAAAGTAGATGGAAGCTTTAGTGCAGACACGTTTTTCCCGAATTTAGATGCGCAAAAATGGCAAGTGGCATGGAAACAAGAGCATCAAAAAGATGAGAAACACGCTCATGATTATACTTTTTTAATCCTAAAAAAACATTAGCTAATAAATTAACCAATAGGGATTTTATAAATTAAAAATTTAATTAGCTTTGCCCTCTTGAATAAAACAGCAATTACACCAATCATTTAAAAAAAATGCAACAAAAAGGAATTATTAAGTTTGCAGCAATTGTATTAACACTTCTATGTTTATATTCGCTTTCTTTCACTTTCGTTACCAAAAAAGTAGAAAACGATGCTAGAGAATACGCTAACGGAGACCCTGTAAAAGAAAGAAGATATCTTGATTCGGTTTCTAACCAACCAGTTTATCCTGTTTTTGGACATACTTACCAGTATGTTAAGCAAAAAGAGATTCCTTTGGGTCTGGATTTAAAAGGCGGTATGAACGTAACAATGGAGATCGAATTATCTGCATTGATTAAAAGTTTAGCAAACAACCCAACTGACGAGAAGTTTAACCAAGCTTTAGCAAACGCAGAAAGTCGCTTGGCTACTTCACAAGAAGGTTTAGTGCCTCTTTTTGTTGCTGAATACGAAAAACTAAATCCTAACGGCAAGTTGGCTATCTTTTTTGCAACCAAAGAAAATGCCGACGACATCAAATTAAACGCATCAAACGCAACTGTTAAAACATTTTTAGACAAACAAGCTACATCAGCAGTTGAACGCTCTTTCAATATTTTAAGAACACGTATTGATAAGTTTGGTGTAACACAGCCAAATATTCAGTTACAAGATGGTTCTAACCGTATTTTGGTTGAACTACCAGGTGTAACAGAAAAAGAAAGAGTACGTAAATTATTACAAGGTTCTGCAAAATTAGAGTTCTACGAAACTTTCGACAACTCAGAAATTTTCCCTTTGTTGCAGAACATCAACAATATTTTAGCAGCAAAACAACCTAAAACAGAAAAAGCTGTTGCAGCAAAAGACACTACGCAAGCTGTGGCTAAAGCAACTGATAAACCTGCTTTATTAAACGCTAAAAAAGACAGCACAACTAAAGACTCAACAAATGTTGATGCTTTGGCAAAATCAAATCCTTTGTTTGCAGTTTTATCACCAGCTACTTACCAAGGTGAAAACGGACAACAAGGCTTACGTCCTGGCCCAACTGTAGGTTATGCCTTGGAAAGCGATACAGCCGGAATCAATAAATTATTTGCAGAAGAAGACATTGCAAGTTTGATTCCCAACAACTTAAAATTACTTTGGGGCGTAAAATCTACTTCCCCAGAAAATAAAGTTTTCGAACTTTTTGCAATTAAAGCTACCGGAATAAACGGCGAACCAGCATTAGCAGGCGACGTAATTTCTAACGCTCGTGAGGATTTTGACCAACGTGGAAATCCAGAAGTTGTAATGGTAATGAAAACCGATGGAGCTAGAGAGTGGAAAAGAATTACAGCTGCGGCTGCAGGCTCTCCACAAAGCGAAGACGATAATAAATGTGTAGCTATTGTTTTAGATAATGCTGTTTATACTGCTCCGCGTGTTTCTGGCGAAATCCCTAATGGTATCTCTTCAATTTCTGGAAACTTTACGGTTGACGAAACAAAAGATTTAGCCAACGTATTAAAAGCGGGTAAATTACCAGCTCCAGCTAAAATTGTTCAAGAAGCGGTTGTAGGTCCATCTTTAGGTGCCGAAGCAATCAGTTCTGGTTTAACATCTGCAGTTGTGGGTTTAATTGTAGTATTAATCTTCATGATTTTCTATTACAATAGAGCTGGTACGGTTGCAAACGTTGCGGTAATCGTAAACGTATTCTTCCTAATGGGCGTATTAGCATCATTAGGTGCAGTACTTACCTTGCCAGGTATCGCAGGTATCGTTTTAACATTGGGTATGGCAGTTGATGCCAACGTTTTAATTTACGAACGTATCCGTGAAGAATTAAACCTAGGCAAATCCTTACGTTTGGCAATTTCAGATGGATATAAGCATGCAATGCCATCTATCTTGGATTCGCAGATCACCACCTTGTTAACGGGTATCATTTTATACGTTTTCGGTTCTGGTCCAATTCAAGGTTTCGCAACTACTTTAATTATTGGTATTGTTACTTCATTGTTCACAGCGATATTAATCTCTAGATTAATATTTGAATGGATGTTGAAAAAAGAGATGCCTATTAAGTTCTCAAACCCTTGGAGTGATCATACTTTCAAAAACGCCAATTATAACTTTGTAGGAAAACGTAAGATTTTCTATGCTATCTCTGGTATTTTCATCACTTTAGGTATTCTATCAATCTTGGTTAGAGGTTTCTCTTACGGTGTGGATTTTAAAGGTGGTAGAACCTATGTAGTGAAGTTTGAAAAAGCAGTAACTACAGATAAGGTTAGGGAAGCGGTTAATGATGTATTTGGCGTAGCTTCTGAAGTAAAAACTTTCGGTAGCGCAGACCAAGTAAGAATTACTACACCTTACATGATTGATAACCAAGCAGACAATGCTGATCAATTAGTAGAAACAAAATTAAAAGAAGGTTTAACAAAAGTAACCGACAATCCATCTACCATAGAAAGCTCGCAAAAAGTGGGGCCAACCATTGCAAACGATATCAAAATCTCTGCAATCTACGCGGTAGGCTTCTCTATTTTAGCAATCGGCTTATATATCTTCATCCGTTTCAGAAAAGTGTCTTACAGTGTTGGTGCTTTGGTGGCATTAACGCATGACGTTTTATTGGTACTATCTTTCTTCTCTTTATTTAACGGAATTTTACCATTCTCCTTAGATATTGATCAAGCATTTATTGCCGCCATATTAACGGTAATCGGTTATTCCATTAACGATACCGTGGTAGTATTTGATAGGGTTAGAGAGTATTTATCTAATCACCATGCTAAAACAGACAACATGTCTGTGGTAATTAATGACGCGATCAACAGTACTTTGAGCCGTACCGTAATTACAGCTTTAACCGTAGTATTCGTTTTAGCGGTATTATTTGTTTTCGGTGGCGAAGTAATCAGAGGTTTCTCTTTCGCATTATTAATCGGGGTAATCTTTGGAACTTACTCTTCTATTTGTGTAGCTACACCAATAGTTGTTGATATTGTTGGAGAAAAAAAAGATAAGAAATAATTTTATCGAACTATAAACAAAAGGCTTTTGGGTTTACCTCAGAAGCCTTTTTTGTTTTTATGAAAAGCCAAACCTCTGCCAATAAACAAAGGCAGTCGGGCTATCCACTCATACGCCTACCCTTTCACCTATTACCACCACACGGCATTAAGCGCAAGGCCGGTAACCGTTGTTATCCCGTTTATTTAACTTAGGCTTTTGCTATAAAGAGAGATTGCCTCATCAGCTTTGAAAAACTTCTTGCCTAATGGGTTTTCATCGCTTATACATAATCCAATCAGTACTTAAAGGCTCAATTTCAACAGTTTTCAACTGCATAGCTATTTGCGCTCTGTGGTAAGTTGAGTGATTAATAATGTGGAATAAAATATCACGGATAGTATTTTCAAACGCCAGTCCAGAACTGGTTTTGTAATTGATAATTAGATCGAAATCATAATCTCTCACAACCTTTAAACTGTGCTCAAAATTAATTTGGTCAATATCTTTATACGCAGAAACAGGATGAATCTGCCAAACCTCAAAAGGCCGTTCATCCGCTAAAATCCGAGAATTCCAGATTTGGTGAGCGCTTATTAAATGGCTGGATAAATTCTTAGACTTGTCTGTTAGTTTATCCTCATTAGCAGATAGAAGCTCAGCGAACTTTTGGTTGCATTGATGATTATATTCAAATAACTGGCTAAAAAAGGTCCTCATATTCTTCATTAAAAACATTTCCCATTCTATTCCCTCGATCTAGTTTTAAACTTAGTTTTATCCATTCTCGGCGGACTGTCAATCGGGAAATTAAAAGCAATACTATTTATTAGTGAGCAACTTTCAATCGCTCCTGCCAAGTCAGGTTCTGATAATAACTGGCATGATCAGACGCCTCTTCGGCTGTTTGTGCTTTAAACTTCGTTCTATCTAATCGATATTCAGACATCACCACAAAATAACACAAAAAAATCAAAACCAAACATCCCCAAAATCCAACCTCATATTAAAAATTAAAATTAAGCCTAAATAAAATAGTTAAATTGCGCCCGTAATACAAAACACCTTCATGGCTCAAAAAAAACAAAAAAGAAATGCTAAGGCAAAAACCAAAGCAAAACTACACCCACGTAATAAACACCACGGAAGATATAATTTGCAAGAGCTCATTGCTACATGCCCAGATTTAGCTCCTTTTGTAAAAACCAATGATTTTGAAGTCGAAACTATAAACTTTGCAGATCCAGAAGCTGTAAAAGCTTTAAATAAAGCGTTATTACTTCATTTTTATGAGGTAAAAAACTGGGATATACCAGAAGGTTATTTATGTCCACCAATCCCTGGCAGGGCAGATTATATACACAACATCGCAGATTTACTTGCAAAAAGTAACGAAGGCAATATCCCAACAGGTAAACAGATTAAATGTTTAGATGTTGGTGTAGGTGCAAACTGCGTTTACCCATTAATTGGAACACACGAATATGGCTGGAGTTTTATTGGCTCAGACATTAATGAAATGGCTTTGGCATCTGCAAAATTGATTGTAGACTCAAACCCAGGTTTAGACTCTAAAATTAAGTTTAGGTTGCAACCGAACGCTAAGAATATTTTCCCTGGGGCATTAGAAAAAACAGAACGCATACATGTTAGTATGTGTAATCCTCCGTTTTACGCAACATCTGGCGCAGCGCAAGCGGCTTCGTTAAAAAAACTGAATAACTTAAACGAAGAAGAAGTTCTTGAAGCCAAAAGAAATTTTGGTGGTCAGCACCAAGAAATTTGGTGTCATGGGGGCGAGGGTAGATTTGTAAAAGACATGATTTACCAAAGTCAGGAATTTGCAAAATCTTGCCTGTGGTTTACCACCTTAATTTCAGATCAAGCTTATCTAAAAAACGCATATGCTTACCTTAAAGATGTTGAAGCTGTAGAAGTAAAAACGTTACCCATGGGGCAAGGCAACAAAGTAAGTAGGGTTTTGGCATGGACTTTTCATACTCCAGAAAAGCAACTCTTGTGGTTTCCTAAAAAAGAAACTACTGTTTAACCGATGTAAATGATCCAAAAAATAAAATACTGGTTTATCAACCGCTCAGAAAAAATACTCAATAGTATTTCTTTTTACCCGGCATTAATTGGTATTTTATTTTTGATTGTTGCGGTGCTCATGCTCGCTTTTGATTTTTCCATTCAGGGAAAAAACATAAAAGCACAGTTATCTTGGCTTAGCATCAAAGATGCTTCTACCGCAAGAAGTATTATATCAGCAATAGCTGCCGGAATTATATCGCTAGCTGTATTCAGTTTTTCTATGGTGATGATTGTGCTTAACCAAGCAGCATCACAAATGAGCAACCGAGTATTAGATAAACTCATAGGTAACCGCTTTCAACAGATTGTATTAGGGATTTATATTGGCACCATAGTATATTCTTTTTTTCTGTTAAGCACCATCAGAGATATTGATAGTGGCCTGTACATTCCATCTTTAAGCACCTATCTGCTTATTCTAATCACTATTTTCGATATTTTTCTGTTCATCTATTTTCTACATTACATTACCCAATCTGTAAAATATGAGGTAATTATCCGTAGAATTTTTGGAAACACTTTCGAGGTTTTAAAAACTGACAGTCTAATAACAGAACAACCACACTTTGAGGTAGAACTTATAAGCGAAAATTATATTTATGCGATACAATCTGGTATATATGAAGGTTTCGATTCCGCTAGTCTAATAAAGCTATGTAAAAAGTACCATGTAATTATCCAAGTTCTAATTACTCCTGGCTTTAACGTGTTAAAAGGTTATCCCTTAGCTAAAATCGATAACGAGCTAACTCAAGAACAACAACAGGAGATTGCTGATTCATTTTTTATTAACCATACGGAGTCTATAGAACTTAATTATTTTTATGGTTTTAGGCAGTTGACAGAAATTGCCATGAAAGCATTAAGCCCAGGAATCAATGATCCTGGAACCGCTATTATTGCAATTCGGGCTTTATTTGAGCTTTACCTTTACCGCTTACAACATTTTCCAAAAAAAACACTCTGTACCAACGACGGAAAAGTTGCCATTATACTGGAAGAGCTAAGTTTTGATAAAGTGTTTGCCGATACTATTGCACCGATATGGAATTACGGAAAAGAAGACCGCATGATCCAGCAAGAACTCTTGCTTTTAATCCCACAGTTGCAACAAATAAGCAATAAAGAAGTTTTCGCTCATTTGTTTAATCAGGTGCAACAAGCAAACCAAAAACAGCTATTTCCAAATTAATATCTCTTTTCACTCTCTACACACTTATCTATTATTTGGATATGTTTCTTTTTAGGGTATAAAAATTGCTATGCATACTTGCCTTGCAAATCCAAATACCTCGAAATGAAAAGTCTTATTTACTTAATACTCATATCTATATTTCTTATACAGATCGCCTGCACACATTCAACAAATAAAACATCTCTAAACAGCAGTTTATCAAATGATTCCCTAAAATCGACCAAACAATCAAAGGATACGACTATGTTCTTTAGCGCAACCGGAACAGAACCTTTTTGGGGATTAGAAATTTCTACAGATCAAATTATTGTAAACTTAATCGAAGACTCATTGGTGGTTAAAACCCCAAAATTCGATAACACTACCGATACTAAAATATACCGGGTAGTTAACGACACTTTAAAATTAGAAATCTACATAAAACAGCAGATGTGTACAAATGGAATGTCTGGAAAAGTATCTCCTTACACCGTGGCTATCAATTTCAAACGGGTTCTAGATCAGAAAGAAAGAACTTTAGAGGGCTGTGGAGCGTATTTAACTGATTAGTATAAAAAAAAACTTCTTTTTAAACCTTTACGAGCACCTCATGTTCCCTCATACTTCATCAATGCTCAATTAATTCTGCACCGAAATTTTTTCGTTCCTTTTTTTTCTTTGTATTTTACCTAAAATCAGATGAAATGCAAAACCAATTGAAATCTATATTCTTTTTGACAGCTATTGTTGGTTTTATAAGTTTAGCCGCTATGTCGCCCATCCTACAAAAAGACGATCACAGGGCTAAAAACCTAAAAATTTTACCAAAAGATATCAACAATGATGATTTGAAAGCATTAACTGATAATTTTAAGACAGCTTTAGGTGTGAAATGTGATTTTTGTCATGCAAAATCCAAAGAAGACCCTAAAAAGCTCGACTTTGCAAGTGATGAAAAAGAATATAAACACGTAGCTAGAGATATGATGAGGATGACCAATACGATCAACAAAAAATATTTCAAACACCATGAAGGGAATGAAAGCGTAGCTGTTATACAATGCATGACCTGCCACCACGGAAATAAAAAACCTCAGCTTGCCTTAAGTCCATAAAAGAGAGAGAATAAGCATCTCTCTCTTGTTTGATCAGCTATAACGTCTTTTGTCCTTTGTGAATTCCCTCTTTAAATTCCTCAATCATTTTCCTGTTAAAAACTGGAATATCTTTGGGTGACCTACTGGTTACTAAACCTTTATCAGCCACCACTTCGCTATCTTCCCAACTTACGCCGGCATTTATCAAATCTGTTTTAATAGAGGGATATGAAGTCATCTTGCGTCCTTTTAAAGCGCCAGTCTCAATTAATAACTGTGGACCGTGGCAAATAGCAGCAATCGGTTTTCCAGCTTCAAAAAAGGCTTTGGCAAAGTTTACATAATTTTTATCAGCTCGCATTTTGTCTGGATTCATCACGCCTCCGGGAACCATTAATCCGTCATATTCATCAGGATTTGCATTCGCTAAATCTACATCAACGTTTACCTCTACACCCCAATTATCTTTATTCCAAGCTTTAATTTTTCCGCTTTGGGCAGAAACAACGTGTACAGTTGCGCCAGCGTCTAAAAGCGCTTTTTGGGGCTCCAATAATTCTGATTGTTCGAAACCATTATCACTTAAAATCGCTATTTTTTTATTTTCTAAATTTTCCATGGTAAAATATTTTATAATTAAACAGATAACCTGTTTAAGCAAACACTAAACCATAAATTAAACAGATAACAAAATTCAATTCGATATTTTACCCAATTTTGTTCGAAATGATTTCCTTTAAGCCTTCAAAATTTTATCTTTGAGCAAAGAACAAAAGCATTTTAATTTTGAAGAAACGTATAGCGATTTTCGCATCTGGATCTGGATCTAATGCCCAAAAGATAATGGAGCATTTTAAACGTAGTAATGATGCCGAGGTGGTGTTAATTTTAACAAACAACCCAGATGCCTATGTTTTACAAAGGGCAGATAATTTCGAAATCCCTTCTCATATTTTTGATCGTAAAGAGTTTTATCAAACAGACAAAGTTGTTAACCTCTTAAAAAACTTAAATATCGATTTAGTGGTTTTAGCTGGCTTTTTATGGTTAATCCCTAAAGACCTTCTCACGGCTTTTCCTAACAAAATCATCAATATACACCCATCTCTACTTCCAAAATACGGAGGCAAAGGAATGTATGGAGAACATGTTCACCTAGCCGTTTTGGCCGACAAAGAACCGGAGTCTGGCATTACCATCCACTTTGTTAATAGCGAGTTTGACGAAGGTGAAGTCATTCACCAATCGAAATTTAAGATAGACAAAGGCGACGATTTAAAGATGATGAAGTTTAAAGTGCAACAGTTAGAGCACTTACACTTCCCAAAAGTTATAGAGAGCCTGTTGAAAAAGATGAAAACCGAATAGTAACAGACCGGAATACAACTTTCCTTAGCAATGCCAAAAATCTGTTGATTTTATTGTAAATAACGCATAAACATCTAAGCTCTGTAAATACCTTTTTTGCCGATATTTAATATCAAAATCGCAATTTCTTATTCAATTTAAAAAAACTAAAATTTAAACACCACTTCGCTACAAATAAAATTTTGATTTTTCTATCTTTGCGCCTTTAAATAAATTCATTTTCATGAGCCATCCCGTAAAGATTAAAAATGCCCTAATTTCTGTTTATTACAAAGATAATTTAGAGCCTATTATTCACCAATTAAAGGCTTTAGGCGTTAATATTTACTCTACCGGAGGCACCGAAAAGTTTATCACCGATTTAGGCGTTCCAGTAATTCCTGTAGAAGATTTAACCTCCTACCCTTCTATTTTAGGCGGTCGCGTTAAAACCTTACACCCCAAAGTTTTTGGTGGCATTTTAACCCGTAGAGGTCATGAAGGCGACCAGAGTCAGATTGCTGAATACGAGATTCCAGAAATTGATCTGGTAATTGTTGACTTATACCCGTTTGAAGAAACTGTAAAATCAGGCGCAGCAGAACAGGATATTATTGAAAAAATTGACATTGGCGGCATTTCTTTAATCAGAGCAGCAGCTAAAAACCATAAAGATGTGATCATCATCGCTTCAAAAGATGATTATGCCGAATTAAACACCTTATTAGAAACTCAAAAAGGAGAAACTACTTTAGCGCAACGTAAAGTATTTGCCCGTAACGCGTTCAATATTTCTTCTCATTACGATACTGCAATTTTCAACTGGTTTAACCAAGGTGATGATGCACTTACTTTGTTCAAACAAAGCGAACAAAAATCATCAGTTTTACGCTACGGCGAAAATCCACACCAAAAAGGTTATTTCTATGGCGATTTAGAAGCCATGTTCGAGAAATTGAACGGTAAAGAATTATCCTACAACAATTTGGTAGATGTTGATGCCGCAGTTGCTTTAATTGATGAATTTACAGAACCTACTTTCGCCATTCTAAAGCATACCAATGCTTGCGGAATTGCTAGTCGTCCACAGATACTGGATGCTTGGAATGTTGCTTTGGCTTGTGATCCGGTTTCTGCTTTTGGTGGTGTGCTGATTTGCAACGGCGAAATTGATGAAGCTACAGCTACAGAAATAAACAAATTGTTTTTCGAAGTTTTAATTGCGCCTTCTTACTCAGCGGAAGCGGAAAAAGTAATTACTTCTAAAAAGAACAGAATAATTTTAAGAAGAAAAGAAGTTGCATTGCCGGGTAAACTCTTCAAAACTTTGTTGAATGGCGTAATTGAGCAGGATAAGGACAACACAGTTGAAGGTCCAGAATTAATGAAATCTGTTACCGATAAACAACCAACAGCACAAGAATTAAAAGATTTACACTTTGCAAACAAAGTAGTAAAACACACCAAATCTAACACAATAGTTTTCGCTAAGAACAATACTTTGATAGCAAGCGGCGTTGGACAAACGTCGAGAGTTGATTCTTTAAGACAAGCCGTGGTTAAAGCAGCAGGTTTTGGTTTTGATTTAAAAGGCGCTGTGATGGCTTCGGATGCATTTTTTCCTTTTCCAGACTGCGTTGAATTAGCTTCTGAAGCAGGAATTACTGCCGTTTTACAACCAGGTGGATCAATTAAAGATCAGGATTCTATTGATATGGCAAACCAAAAAGGAATTGCAATGGTAACTACCGGAGTTCGTCATTTTAAACATTAATATTACTAACTTAGCGAGCGCTAAAAAAATTGGTGCTCAATATTTTACACACACATTTATACTAAAACCGCAATAAAACACCCATGGGTTTATTCAACTGGTTTACACAAGAAATAGCGATAGATTTAGGTACAGCCAACACCTTGATTATCCATAACGACAAAGTAGTGGTAGATGAACCGTCTATCGTTGCCTTTGACCGTACGACTAACAAAGTAATTGCAATAGGACGCCAAGCCATGCAAATGGAAGGCAAAACTCACGAAAACATCAAAACTGTTCGTCCGTTAAAAGATGGTGTAATTGCCGATTTCAACGCTGCTGAACACATGATCCGTGGGATGATAAAGATGATTAATAACGGTAAAGGCTGGTTTTTCCCATCTTTACGTATGGTAATCTGTATCCCATCTGGTATTACCGAGGTTGAAAAAAGAGCCGTTCGTGACTCTGCAGAGATTGCAGGAGCAAAAGAGGTTTACTTAATTCACGAGCCAATGGCTGCCGCAGTAGGTATCGGGATTGATGTGGAAGAACCAATGGGAAACATGATTATTGATATAGGTGGTGGAACAACAGAGATTGCGGTTATCGCTTTGTCTGGTATTGTTTGCGACCAATCTATCCGTGTTGCCGGAGATAATTTCGATTCTGATATTGTGAATTACATCCGCAGACAACATAACATTATGATTGGGGAACGTACTGCAGAAAGAATTAAAATTGAAGTAGGTTCAGCCTTGCCAGAATTGGCGGATGCTCCCGCTGATTTCGCAGTTCAAGGTCGTGATTTGATGACCGGCGTACCAAAGCAGATTACCGTTTCTTATACAGAAATTGCACATTGTTTAGATAAATCTATCTCAAAAATTGAAGAAGCTATTTTGAAAGCTTTAGAGATTACCCCTCCAGAACTTTCTGCCGATATTTACCAAACTGGCATTTACTTAACCGGTGGTGGTGCATTGTTGCGTGGTTTAGATAAGCGAGTGAGCTCTAAAACCAAACTTCCTGTTCACATTGCTGATGACCCTTTAAGAGCGGTTGTTAGGGGAACAGGAATCTCGTTGAAAAACGTACAGAACTTTAAGTTTCTGATACAGTAAGGAAGACACAAGATTGTGAAACACAAGATAAAAGACCTTGTGTTATGGAAAGCAAGAGTTGAGAGATTCTTGCTTTTTTTGTGGGTTTTATTTTTTCATAAAAATCAAAAAATCGTGGTACACGCGATTGTAAAGTAAAGAATACCAAGTATAACTTTTTTAAGAATTAAGTTATGCATCGTACTTTTTCTAGTAGGAATTGACATCCCTTGAGTGTATATTTATACAAATGCTTTAGGCATTCAACCCGTAAAAAATTCATTATGCAAGAAGAAAAGAAAAATCTCACCTCGGTTTCGGGCAGACCGATCGCAGAAAATCAGAATGTAAAAACCGCTGGAAGAAGAGGACCTATGTTGCTAGAAGACTTCTGGTTCCTCGAAAAACTAGCTCATTTTGATAGAGAAGTAATTCCCGAACGAAGAATGCATGCTAAAGGTTCTGGCGCTTTTGGATCTTTTACGGTTACACACGACATTACTAAATATACCAAAGCAAAAATATTTTCTGAAATAGGTAAAAAAACCGACCTATTTGTAAGGTTCTCTACTGTTGCGGGCGAACGTGGCGCTGCAGATGCAGAAAGAGATATCCGCGGGTTCTCTGTTAAATTTTATACTGAAGAAGGTAACTGGGATTTGGCAGGAAACAACACGCCAGTATTCTTTTTAAAAGACCCCTATAAATTCCCCGATCTTAACAAAGCTGTAAAACGCGATCCGCAAACCAATCTTCGCAGCGCAAACCACAATTGGGATTTCTGGACATTATTGCCAGAGGCATTGCACCAAGTTACCATTGTAATGAGTGAACGTGGTATCCCAAAAACTTACAGACACATGCATGGTTTTGGAAGCCATACGTTCAGTTTCATCAACGCGGCAAATGAGCGCTATTGGGTAAAATTCCATTTCAAATCCGAACAAGGGATTGAAAATCTTTCAAATGCTGAAGCTTCCGCTATCATTGGAAATGATAGAGAAAGCCATCAAAGAGATTTATTTACAGCGATTAAAACCGGTAATTTCCCAAAATGGAGATTAAAAGTTCAGATCATGCCAGAAGCAGAGGCTAAAAACTACCGTTTTGATGCCTTCGACTTAACCAAAGTTTGGCCACATGGCGATTATCCTTTAATAGATGTTGGCGTGGTGGAATTGAACAGAAATCCAGAGAATTATTTCGCAGATGTAGAACAAGCAGCTTTTAATCCGGCAAATGTTGTTCCTGGAATAGGCTTTTCTCCGGATAGAATGTTGCAGGCTCGTTTGTTTTCTTATGGCGATGCACAACGTTACAGATTAGGTGTAAACCATTACCAAATCCCGGTAAATAAACCAAAATGTCCATTCCATAATCCACATCGCGATGGAGCAATGCGTGTAGATGGTAACGAAGGCTCAACCATCCATTACGAACCAAACAGTTACGGACAATGGCAAGAGCAAAAACAATTCGTAGAGCCTGCCTTAGAATTAGAAGGTGCAGCTTTCCATTATGACCATCGGGAAGATGAGGATTACTACACACAGCCCGGTAATCTTTTCAGATTAATGAATGCGACACAAAAGCAAGTACTGTTTAGTAACACCGCTGCAGAAGTTGGTGGTGCAGAAAAGTTTATTCAAGAACGCCACATTTCCAACTGTTTTAAAGCAGACCCGGATTATGGAAAAGGAGTTGCCGATGCCTTAGGAATTAACATCAGCGAACTAGGTCTTTAAACTAAAAAGTTGGAACGAGTTTTTTAAATCGTTCCAACTTTTTATTAGCTATCAATCTTTTGAAGGATGAACCAGCTTCTTAACGCTGAAGTTCATCCCAAAACTAATCGGTTGCCAAGTCTAATTCCCCTTTCTTTTTCTTATCGAGCACATAGATAATCGCCATCACAATTAAGGAGCCCAAAATCAGTAAAAGATAGCTATATGTTAGATTTGCTTCATCTTTGGCAGGAAAAATCTCGATGATAAAGTAACTTAAAAAAGAAACCAGTACATATGCCAGACCTCCGGTTAACCCGCCAGATATACCTGCATTCTTTGGAAACCTCGCCAAACAATAAGTAAAATAATTATTAAAGGTAAAGCCAGCACCAACATGAATCAGAAATGCAAAACCGACCAAGCTGTAGATATTATTGATAAAATTGAGGCTCAAAATCATGATGAAAACAAAAACCAGTTGAACCAATATATTGGAGGAAATACGTTTAAAAAAAGGTTTATCAATGGTTGATTTCCCAATAAAACCACCTAACATCCAGGCCAAACCCAAAATCAAAGAGCTGTAGCCTGCGTAAACAACAGATAAGTTTAGGTGGTGCTGGATAACAAAAGGTCCAGTCATGTTAAAAACCATAACCATGCTATACGCCAAACCCAGCATTACAATCCCAAAAGTAAAGCTCGCTGTAGAAATCATTTCTTTATAAATATTCGCGATTTTCTTGATGCGGAATTCCTGAAAATGCTTTAGTGTTTCGCCACTGAAAATATATTCTAAAAGCGCAAATACAAGCGCAAAAATGGCCAAAAAGTAAAAGTTAGATTCCCATCCAAAAGATTTCTCTAAATAGCCACCAACGAATGGTGCAACAATTGGTCCCGTAGACCAAATGATGGTAAAAAGACTTAAATAATGTTGTAGTTTTTTCCCCTCGAACAGATCGACAAAGTAGGCCCTTTTGGCAACCACAATAGCGCTTACCGCAACTCCATGTACCACTCGCATTAAATATATTAAATAGATATTATGCGTATTTGCCACTAAAATACACGATAAGGCCAGTACCAATAAAGAATAGAAACTAATTTTAAACCGCCCGAAACTATCTAAAACGCTACCTATAAAAAGTTGTGAAACCCCATAGCTAATTAGGAAAAAACTTAAAGTAAGCTGCACTTGAAGCTCACTGATCTTTAAATCCTTAGCCATGTTCGGTAAAGAAGGCAGGTAAATATCGGTAGCAAAACCCGATAATGGAATGAGGGCGAAGGCCAAAAAAGTTGCGATTCCCTGATGGGATTTTTTAATCTCTTTATGCTTTTGATTGTGATTTTGCATCAATTTATCAGTAAACGAGTTCTCTTTTTAAGAATTTGCAAATTACAAGTTTGGTAGCTTTCGCTACGCTGTATATCATGAATGTTTCCAAATTTTGACTTTTGAATTAATTAAGTCAGGTACTCTTTGTTACTCCACATCGAAACCCATTTTCTTCAAAATCTAAACCTTCATTTAAAAACAGGCTGAAAACACACGAAAAGGTATTGACGTATTGAAAAATCACAGAAATGTAATCTCTTTAACAGAATAATTATAATTAGATGTTTAAACATCTAATTGTTTATATATTTGACGAACGTTAAATTAAACAACCAAAAGACATGGCAAATCAAGAAAAATGGATTTTAGACCCAACCCACTCAGAAATTCAGTTCAAAGTAAAACACTTAGTAATATCAACAGTTACCGGTACTTTTAAATCTTTCGAAGCAAGCTTAAACACTACGCAAGACGATTTCTCTAATGCAGAGATAGATTTTTCAATCGCTGTGGACAGCATAGACACCAACCAAACCGATAGAGATAACCATTTGAAATCTGCAGATTTTTTTGATGCAGAAAAATTTCCTGCTATAAAGTTTAAATCCACCTCTTTTGTGAAAACTGGAGATGATTATATTTTAGCTGGAGACATTACGGTTAAAGACATTACCAAGCCTATAAAGTTTGCTGTTGAATTTGGCGGTACAGCTACCGATTTTTATGCTAACCAAAAAGCTGGGTTCGAACTTACAGGCAAAATTAGCCGTAAGGAGTTTGGTTTAACTTGGAGTGCAGTTACAGAAGCTGGAGCAATTGTAGTGGGTGATGATATTAAATTAAGCGCTAGCGTTCAATTTACTAAACAAGCATAGATTCATAAGTCATTGCTTTAAATAATAAATAGCAGGTTTTCTTTATGAAGAAGCCTGTTTTTTTATGGCTTAGAAATTTCGTGGGGATGTTACCTGATAATGATTATTGAGTGTGAATCCCAAAACAATTTCATGAGACCCTCTTGAAACTATATTCAAATCTGAGGTTGTAAAATCATAAGCATAGCTCACATTTAAAAATGAGCCCAAATTGAAACCTAACATGGCTGAGCTTGCGTCTCCTGCTCGGTATGATCCTCCTACCCAAATTTTATTCTTAAAAGCGAATTTTGCGTTCAAGTCGATACTTAATGGAGCAGGATTTACGTACTTAAGCATTACCGAAGGTATGACAGTAATATTTTCGCTCAACCATAACCGAAAACCAGCTGTAACAAAACCATGGGATTTCGTTTTTCCTGCATTTGGATTTGAGCTATCCGAGAAATTGATCTCTTGCGGAAGTAATTGTTGTACAGATGCGCCTGCGAAATAATCAACAGCATACAGCCAAACTCCAAAGCTAATATCGGGCTTTATCGTACTCACGGTCCCTTTATCAGCAATAGCAGGATCATTTGGATTCTCTAACTTAATATCAGTTGTATTTAAACTTATCCGGCTTGCACCTACCCCAACTCCTATGGCTAAATTAAGTTTTGATGCTAAGCCTAAATGATAAGCATAAGTGAAATTAGCGGTAGTATTACTTAATGGACCTGTTTTATCAGAAACCACCATAAAACCTACACCATGATGAGGTTCAGAAGCCATATATTCAGGCTTATAGCTTCTTCCCAACGGGTTTTCGCCGACCATACCAAAGGATGTAGCACTGGAAAAATCATCTGGATTACCAATCGGCATCTGTATGGTGAAATAGCTAGTTCTTGGGGCATTCTCTAAGCCAGCCCATTGTTGCCTGGTCGCTGCCTTAACATCAATATAACTCTCAATCCCTGATAAAGCCGGATTTATAATATAGTTGTTTAAAATATACTGCGTGTATTGTGGTTTTTGTTGTGCGTTGCCACTTATAACCCAGCCTAGAAAAAAACAAATGAAATATAAAAACCTTCTCATTTCACGCACCAATAGTTTATGCTTATATAAATCACTCTTTTCCTTAAATTACTTTACTAACAACAAAGATCCTGTATATTTTAGCTCGCCATCTTTGGCGGTAATTATATAATAATACATTCCTTCGGGCAAATAATCGCCATTTAATTTACCATCCCAAGGGATATATTTTTGACTTTCGAAAACTACCTTACCATAACGATTAAAAATTTTAATGGTACAGCTTGGATAGCTATCCAAATATTTGATTGCCCACGTATCATTAACACCATCACCATTTGGCGTAAAAGTGTTTGGGATTTCTGGAAACTGCAAAACCATTACAGCTACATCATCGGCTAAAGTACATCCTTCATCGCTGGTAGTTAACAATGTATAAACAGTACTTTTTTTAGGGGACGCTACGGGGTTAAGAATATTATCTTGACTTAAATCAGTGGACGGGATCCATTTATATGTTAAATTTTCACCACTGGCAGTTGCATCTAAAACCACCTCTCCACCGGTTAAAACCGTTTTATCACTACCTGCATCAACGTGGGGAGTAGCAAGAACCGTAACATTTTGAGTTGCGGTGCCCGAACATCCGTTATCAGCAACAAATGTGTAGGTAATCGAATGTGTTCCAACTCCTGCTTTAGCTGGTGAAAAAACTCCATCCACATTTATCCCAGCACCAGAATATTTTCCAACACCACTAATGCCCGTAGTTTCGGAAGCTTGTGTAAACGCAAATGGAGCAACCTCTGCGCACACATTTGGCAGTGTGCTAAAAAGTACATCAGGAACTGCTTTAAGGTTGATAACCTGCGTGATTTCGCTCACACAACTAACCCCAGAAAACACTTTCATCAATACTTTAACACTTTTATTGCCTAAACCATATAAGTATTTATAAAGTCTTGGTCCATTCTGTCGTTCTAACCTCGATGCTGGATTGTTATCGATAAACTTGTACAGCGGATCATTAGGGTGGTTATCGATATCGAAATACCATTCAATTTTTGTTATTTCACCAAAATCAACAGTTGCATGGTCTTCAAATACTACTTCTTGATCACTGCATAATTGCGCTTTATTTTGAACAGTGAATGAGGCCTTTGGTACACTTCCATTTACCGTGAAAGACTTAGTAAGGGTTGTTACACAACCGTTCGCACTTGTTGCGGTTAATTTTACCTGATAAACTTTTGCTTCGGTATAGCTATGTGATGGATTTTGAAGTGTAGACGTATTATTTGTTGCGGAAGCATTGCTATCTCCAAAATCCCAAACATAGGTTAATGTAGAACCATCAGCGATGGTAGATTTATTGGTAAACAAGGCTGAAGCATCATTTAAACAGATATCTGGTGTTTCAAAATCTACTATTGGTAAAGGATGTATGGTCACTACTTGTGTTACGGTATTACTGCATCCTAAATCCGTAGTAACTGTTAATTTTACGTTATAAATCCCTGTTTTGTCAAATGTATGTGAAGAGTTATTATCTGTGGAGATATTCGAAATAGAAGTAACATCTCCAAAATCCCAAGCCCAAGATGTGATTGTCCCTTCATCTGGAACAGACAAATCAGTAAAATTAATAGCTTGGCTTACACAGTTTACAGGGTCTTGAGAAAATTTAGCTTCGGGTGATTTAGCAACATGTATAATTAGATTATCATTTACGTTGGAAACACAGTCTGTTTCTCCTATTACATATAGTTTAACATTATAATCTCCCGGACTTACGTATTGATGTGTAAAAGGCAAAGCATCAGTTCTTTGTTCAATCGCACTTCCGTCGCCAAAATCCCAAAACCATTTTACGATACGCTTACCCTTGCCCTCGCTTTTATCTGTAAAAGTAACCAAATCGGAACCACAGATTTGTTGCTTATCCGCACTAAACTTTGCGGTAGGTAAATTAAACACTTCAAAGTCGCCTACAACATCCTCATTTGCATCGCAGCCGGAAGGATCTGGGTTTAATACGGTAGCTTTGAAAGCATAGTTACCAGTATGTTGTAAATCACCACTCAATATTTTGTAATCATAATAGTAGGAAGTTTTGCCGTCAACCGTTTCTTCGGTATAGTTTGGATTTAATAAAGTTTCCTTTTTAGCTCCGTTATTAAAATCCCAAACTATTTGATCCGTTTTGTAGGGAAGTTTCAATTTAACATTATAATCCTCTCCCAAACAGAGAGAACTTGCTTCCATTGTTCCTCCAACAGGAAAAAATTCGATACCCGCATTCAAGTTTTTTAAATCTGATCCGGCCAAATAAGCGTAAGACTCTACACTTCCATAACCGTAAGCAATTGCAACAAAACCATTATCGCATCGGATACGATGTGCCGGGTTAACATTTGATGAAGCTGTTACATCAATTGTGATAAAACTGTAAGTATTATCTATTTGTTGGTAGTTTGCAGTAGGAGCAAGCCCATCAACAGTTAATGTAGGAATATCAGCAGTTTTTAAGATGATGTTGAGATAATGTGAAGTTATTGCAGTTGGGGGATTAGTTAGATTCTTAACTGCAGAAAACACTGTAATGTCTTTTAAAGTCTGTTCAATTGGATTAAGAATGGTCAGTTCAGGATCGCCAGGAAATTGCGTACCGTTTATATTACAAGCCTGTGTTACCTGTAATTGCGCAACTGAAATCGGAGCATCTGCGTTAATAATTGTAGGGATTTTGGCTCCAAAAGTTATTACTGAACCAGCAGTATAAGGATTGTTTAATGGAACACCCAATACGCTGGTAGTTGAGCCATTAACAGAAATAACAGTATTATCCTTTGCTACTTGAATTCTTATAATATCGGAAGAACCATTTTGGGCATTATAAAATGGCGCCGTTATGAAGTTTCGCCCCCATGCAGAGGTTGGAAATAATTGTTGGTATAAAGGATCTCCACTACCAGCATTCCTATTGTTTCCTGGCTCACAATAAGCATTAAAGGTACTCCCAGAAAAAACCGCCAAGGGCTTACAATCTCCAACAGTCTTGATTTTTGACCCTGTCAAATCTTGAGTTGATTTATATTGATAAACGTCACCTTTATTTAAGGTAATTCGAAAAGGAATATTTGCTATACGAGTATTCCCTAGACTGCTTTTAGTTGGCAAAATATCTATCACTGTTCCGTCCACTACCCCTATTAACGAAAACTCCGATACTGCCTCCCTAGTATTGGTAGATGCACTTTGGGTATAAGAAATACTATAATATTCATTTCCCAGGGCCTTTACAGGTAAAATCAATGAAGAAGCAGATCTTGATTGAATTGATATATGGCAATAAACAATTATATCAACATCCGAAGTGATATGTATTCCAGAATTAACTTGAATCGCATCAGACACCGAAATATAACTATTGGTATAAGTATTCGGATTAATAACTACTGGAATAGCTTGACCTGCGAGTATATTTACAGGTGCAAGGATTTGCCCACCAGCAGAAATATTTACCACCGCATCACTATTACTGGTTAGAAACAACGTTAATCTTGAATTTAAGTCATCGGAAACACTTTGATACGCTACCCAAAAATCTTTTCCCTTATTGGAAGTACCTTGCCCGTAAACAAGCGAAGTCGTCAAAACAAAAACAAAAAATACAATTACCTTTAGGTAAGGTTTAAACATGGTGTGTAAAGTCAGCACTGTATGACTTAAAAACAAGCATAAGGTTTATTTATAAAAGCAACCAAAAACAAATAAGCCTCAAACAATGCTGAGGCTTATTTATATTTAAAATCTCGAATTTCTTTATTTCACTCTCGTCCAAACATCGGTTCTACCTATTAATGAGATGCCGATATACCCTCTCACACTCAGCTTGTCGTTACCTTTGAGCGTCATTTTGCAACTATAAGTTTTGCCTGTCTTTGGATCGTAAATACTTCCGTCTACCCACTCTCCATCGTCAAAATTAAATCCTTTAAGCATCTCTAAACCTAACAATGCTCTTCCACGTAGGTTAGCATCGGGGTTGTGGACATCTGTTTTTGCTTTACCTTGTTCGTTATTAGGGGTTTTAAGCCACACTAACTTTCCATTGTATTTGTTGCCCGTTTTGTAAATGTTAATATTAGCTTCGCCACTGCTGTTCAACCACTTGCCTAAAATGGCATCGGCAGATTGCGCATAAATTGTGGTTGTGGCGAAAAAAAGCGCCATTAATAGGAGTGTCTTTTTCATCTGTTGTTATGTTTACGAGTGAATAATTGGTTATCTAAAATAAAACATTAATTCCTTAATAACGATGAATCGACTACGAAAGTTCAAGTTTGTTTGTAATATTTTAATACACGCCTTTAGGAGCAACTTGTTTACAAGCAACATTTAATTAGAAACTGATGATAGAGCCATTTCTCTAATTAAAAAGGGTTTTGGTAAAAGGAACTCACAGATGACGACCTACCCGTCTTTAATTCACTACTACGGCAGAATATCAAGTTGACCTAAGCAATTCTTATCTTGAATATGATTTTCATAAAAACAAAAAAGAAGCTTATTGCTAAGCTCCTTTTTTCTAAAACGGTATTCTCTGTTTACTTTACTAACTCAACAATAGCTGCGAAAGCTTTTGGATCGTTCATTGCTAAATCAGCTAAAACTTTTCTGTTTAAACCGATATTTTTAACAGCAACTTTTCCAATGAATTGAGAGTAAGACATTCCGTGTTCACGCGTTGCTGCGTTGATACGTTGTATCCATAATCCTCTAAATTCTCTTTTCTTAACTTTTCTGTCTCTGAAAGCGTATTGTAAACCTTTTTCAACAGTATTTTTAGCAATGGTAAAAACCTTGCTTCTTGATCCCCAGTAACCTCTGGCTAATTTTAGGACCTTTTTTCTTCTTCTTCTTGACGCTACTGCGTTAACCGAACGTGGCATAATTTAATTGTTTTTGGTAAGAGGTGACCAGTATTTAAACTGATACTTAAACCCAATCCCTGGTTAATTATTTAATTACTTTCCGATGCAAAGCATACGTCTAACATTTCCTAAATCACCATCTGATACATAGCTGGTGGTAGTAAGGTTACGTTTTTGCTTTGTGGTCTTTTTTGTTAGGATGTGACTTTTGTACGCATCCTTTCTTTTGATTTTACCTGTTCCAGTAAGCGAAAAACGCTTTTTTGCACTAGAATTGGTTTTCATTTTTGGCATAATAATGCTTGTTAATTTAACCTGTTTATATTAATTTTTTCCCGTTTTAGGCGCTACTGTTAAGAACATACGCTTACCTTCTAATTTAGGTAATAGTTCTACTTTTCCTACGTCTTCTAAAGCCTGAGCAAATTTTAACAATAAAATTTCTCCCTGTTCTTTATAAACGATTGCTCTTCCTTTAAAGTGAACGTAAGCTCTCACTTTTTCTCCGTTCTCTAAAAAAGATACCGCATGTTTCAATTTAAATTGAAAATCGTGATCATTTGTGTTAGGACCAAATCTAATCTCCTTAATAACAGTTTGCTTAGCGTTAGATTTAATCTCTTTCAGCTTTTTCTTCTGCTCGTAAACAAACTTGTTATAGTCTACTATCTTACATACAGGTGGATTGGCATTCGGCGAAATCTCAACTAAGTCAAGATCCATTTCATCTGCCATGGCCAATGCTTTTTCAATAGGGTAAACTCCCTGCTCTATATCCTCTCCTACTACCCTAACTTCCCTTGCTCTAATACGCTTATTGATATTATGAGCGGGCTCAGTTGTTCTTCTGCTTCTATTCGGATTTAATTTAGGTCTAATGATTGTCCTCCATCTTTATTATTTAAACTAAAATTTCTTTTTGAAGATGACTGCTAAACTCTTCGATACTCATAATCCCTTGATCGCCATCTCCATGTTTTCTTACAGAAACCGTACCATCTTCCATCTCTTTCTCCCCTATAATCAACATAAAAGGAATTTTTTTGACTTCGGCATCCCTAATTTTCCGTCCGATTTTCTCATCCCGAAAGTCAATTAGTCCGCGAATATCGGAATTATTAAGAGATTCTAAAACTTTTTTTCCATATTCCTCATATTTTTCTGAGATGGGCAACACAATAAATTGTTCTGGAGTTAACCATAATGGGAAGTTACCTGCGCAATGCTCAATCAGCACAGCCACAAAGCGTTCCAAAGAACCAAACGGTGCTCGGTGAATCATTACCGGGCGATGTTTCTGATTATCGCTACCAGTATATTCCAGCTCAAAACGTTCTGGCAAGTTATAATCTACCTGTATGGTACCTAACTGCCACTTTCTGCCTAAAGCATCCTTCACCATAAAGTCTAATTTTGGTCCGTAGAAAGCAGCTTCACCTAATTCTACAACTGTATTTAAACCTTTTTCTGCGGCTGCTTCTATAATTGCTGCTTCAGCAAGTTCCCAGTTTTCATCACTACCAATATATTTCGATTTGTTTTCTGGATCACGCAAAGAAATCTGCGCAGTGTAATGCTCGAAACCTAAAGCCTTAAAAACATATAAAACTAAATCAATTACTTTTTTAAATTCCTCTTTAACTTGATCTGGGCGACAAAATAAATGCGCATCATCCTGAGTAAAACCTCTAACCCTTGTTAAACCGTGTAATTCTCCGCTTTGCTCGTATCTATAAACTGTACCAAATTCGGCCAACCTAATTGGCAAGTCTTTATAAGAACGTGGCTTAGTTTTATAAATCTCGCAATGGTGCGGGCAGTTCATCGGTTTTAAGAAAAACTCTTCTCCTTCTTGCGGTGTTTTTATCGGCTGAAAAGAGTCTGCCCCGTATTTATCATAGTGACCAGAAGTAACGTATAAGTTTTTATGCCCAATGTGTGGCGTAATCACTTGCTCGTAACCGGCTTTTTGTTGTGCTTTTTGTAAAAAATTAACCAAACGCTCACGTAAGGCCGTTCCTTTAGGTAACCAAAGTGGTAAACCCATTCCAACTTTTTCTGAAAAAGCGAACAATTCTAGTTCTTTACCTAATTTACGGTGATCGCGTTTTTTAGCTTCCTCAATCATGTGAAGATATTCGGTAAGCTCACTTTGCTTAGGAAAAGTTACTCCATATATACGAGTCAACTGTTTTCTGCTTTCATCACCTCGCCAATAAGCTCCGGCAACGTTCATCAGCTTTACAGCTTTGATAAAGCCAGTATTTGGGATATGTGGACCACGGCATAAATCCGTAAAATTACCTTGAGTGTAAAAGGTGATTTTTCCGTCTTCTAGGTCTTTGATCAAATCTAGTTTATACTCGTCGCCTTTTTCTTCGAAATATTTAATTGCATCAGCTTTGCTTACGGCTTCTTTTACATATTCTGATTTGGTTCTGGCTAACTCTAAATATTTATCCTCAATTTTCTTAAAATCATCAGAAGAGAACTCCCTGTCGCCAAAATCTACATCGTAATAAAAACCAGTTTCAATTGCTGGCCCAATACCAAATTTTGTACCTGGATAAAGTGCTTCTAATGCTTCGGCCAATAAGTGGGCAGATGAATGCCAGAAAGTTGATTTACCATCGGTATCGTTCCATGTTAACAGTTTAACGCTAGCATCTTCATTAATTGGCATTGATGAATCTACTACCTTTCCATTAACTTCGGCCGCTAAAACGTTTCGAGCTAAACCTTCGGAAATCGACAACGCCACCTGGTGTGCATTGGTTCCTTTTTCGTAATCCCTTGTTGAACCATCAGGGAGTGTAATCTTAATCATCTACAATATGATTTATAGGTTGTAAAAAATATTTAACGTACACTCATACAAATGAGCGTTTTTATTTGAGGTGCAAAAGTACGAAAAAAAAAGCCTCACCTCAACCCTCTCCAAAGGAGAGGGAGCTATTTGCTAAAGGGAAATATGAAAATTTAATGCGTAAATGGATTGATTTTGAAAGTTTTTATGAGAGAGAAAAAAAACTAAAACCTAACTAAAACCTAACTAACTAACTAACTAACTAACTAACTAACTAACTAACTAACTAACTACTACCCCACCTCAATAGAGAAATCTGTTTCAAAAACGTGACCGTATCCTAATTTTTGGATTCCTTCTTTTTCTGAAATATCTTTTGCTTCGCCGGCAGTATCCGAAACGCCTAACCAAGGTTCGATACAAAGAAACGGTGCGTCTCCTTTGGTCCAGATGCCTAAATAATTAAAATTAGGATAGCTTACCTTTATTTGTTTATCACTTTTATTGCTTTTTAGCGTCACTGCTCTAGACTGGATATTTTTAAAAACTAGTGCATCATTCACAAACAAATCTCTACTTAAAGCCAATCTTTTTTGTTCCGTTGTTACTAAATTGGTTTTACCGCTTAGCAGTCCGTCGCTCCCAGACTGATGCGTATGTAGCTCCTCGGCTGTACTAAATTCTAAGTAATAATCTTCAAACTTCTCACCTTCGGTAAATGGAACATTAAAGGCTGGATGCCCTCCTACAGAGAAAAAGATGTTACCCAAATCCAGATTAATCACTTTGTAAGAAACTCTTAAACTTTTTTCTTCTAAATGGTAAATCACCTGAAATTCGAATTTGTAAGGATAAACCTTTAGCGTTTCCTCATCGTACCTATAAGCAAAGATTGCTTGTATTGGTGTTGATTCTATCCTGCGGTAGGTTACATGTCGGGCAAAACCGTGGCGACCTAAAGTAAAAGCTTTTCCGTCTACGTTTAAGGTATTGTCCTTTAAGCCACCAACAACTGGAAACAGATTAGGTGCATGAAAAGCCCAAACGTCTGGATTACCTTGCCAAATATATTCTGTACCGTCGGCTTTATTTATCAATGAATGAATCTCCGCCCCTTTACTACTAATTGTAGCTTTTACAAAATCGTTTTCAAGTATAACCATTACCTATATTTTTTTAAACTTATTTGCCAATTGCTGCAACATATCCTCATTAGCTGGTCCGCTTGGTTTTTCTTTTTTAACTTCGCTTTGCTGTACCGGTTTGGGAGCGATGGGCTTTGGAGCGGTTGGTTTTGCTTGTTCTTTAGGTTTTTGAACTTGCCTAGCTTCATTTTTTTGCGAGCGGTGATCTTTCCAAAATTTCTCTAACCTATTTTTGGTATAAAGTGGAAAATCACCATTCATCATCCATGCATAATAGCTTGGTTCTTCTTCAAAAACCTGCGTAACGGGCTTTCCTTTATGCTTTCCGAAATTAAAACAAGCTACATCATCATCGTTAAAAACCATTCTTCCGGCAAAATCAACTGGTTTATTTAGGTTTGTAAAAGCATGCAAACCTTCCACATCATTAACCACAGGCTTGCTCACATTTCCTTTTTTATCTTCAAACTCTTTGCCTTCGTATTTATCAAGCTGCGCCAACAACACTTCGTAAGTAGCTCTAATATCTGCTTCGGCAGAGTGTGCATTTATAATATCTTTATCACAATAGAACTTATACGCTGCTCTTAAAGTACGTTGTTCCATCTGATGGAAAATATTCTGCACATCAACAAATTTTCTGTGCTCAATATCAAAATTGATCCCTACTCTTAAAAATTCCTCCATCAGCATGGGGATATCAAATTTATTTGAATTATATCCTGCTAAATCCGCATCGCCAATAAACTCAATAATTTCTTGCGCTACCTCTTTAAAAGTTGGCGCATCTTTTACGTCCTCATCGTAAATACCGTGAATCAGTGACGACTCTAGAGGAATTGGGATAAGGGGTTTAATTTTAAGTGTTTTAACTTCTTCTTCGCCGTTTGGCAGTGCTTTTAAGATAGATATCTCTACGATTCTGTCTGATGCAACATTTACACCAGTAGACTCTAGATCAAAGAAAGCTAACGGACGTTTTAAATTGAGTTTCATTTATTTGTTTTTGGTTTGATGCTAAAAATCGCTTAGCTAAATATAATAATGCCTAATAAAATACCGAATACCATAATCACATAGAGAAGGATCTCGTTGCCTGCAAAATGTTTGTATTTGCTCCAAAAAGAGTACTCAGAATTGTTTTTCGACATATTTGTTTGACTGGATATAAAAAAATGAAGTTCGTTATTTTTTAGAGAGTATAAAAGAGGTATTTTGAATTAGTTATTAGAGGATGTTGAAGGAGAGAAGGAAGGAATTTTGAAGTGGGTATGATTTTTGAAGAAATACCGCTATTATGAAAACCTTTTTTCGACTACTTAATAAACTTAACAAATTGATTTTGCCTAGCTTATACAAAAAAGACGTTAGCCATTTAACCAAAACCGACAAACTAATAACCGGTTACAGGTATTGGGTTTTGACAAATAGCTTAGATTAATCCAGATTTAGGACTTAACAAGTCTGTCTCCAATCAATTTAATTGTACAGTTATGCAAGCTATAATTGATAGGAATTTGGCAAGCGAATTCTTCATCTTTATCTGAATTTAAGTTAACTAAGCAGGTTACACATCTGCCCATGCCGCCGCATTCTCCAAAAAAATCTAAATGCAGTTTCGCCATAATCAAAACTCGTAAATCAGCAAACTCGTTTAAATAAGTATCAACAATCAGTTGCTTACCGCGACAGTATAAACTAAACTGTATGTCTTTTTTTACCTGCAATAGCGTAATTTTTTAGAGAGTTCCGTTTTCCTGAACAGCATAACTTGCCCATTTAGTGTCGTAATTTAAACCTGGCGATAGCCAATATAAAAGTGCCATTCTGGAATACCGATAATTCATTGGCGAAAAACCAAGTACACCAATCCCAATCAATAATAAATAATGCCATAGGTAATCATATTCTGCCGGTAGACCTAAAATATAAGCAGCTACGCCAATAGTAACAATTTGGGCAACGCTCATAGCGTAACTGGCAAACATGGCTACGTAAAAATAGCCCGGCTCGCGTTCAAATTTAAGCTTGCACACCGGGCAAACCATATTCATTTTCTTGGTATTTAGCGCATAAGTTGCTCCCATAAAAACCTCTCCATGCCTGCAACGCGGACATTTTGCTTCTAAAAATGCTTTCCACTCGGGCATACTGTTTTGTTGTGGAACGGGGTGTATATTTTCCATGCTATATAATTTTCTTTCTAAATTTTTCTGGTGTTTCCTGCTCGTATTTCTTAAAAAACCGCACAAAATACGAGGCATCTTTAAAGCCGAGATCAACAGCAATTTGTTGCACTGTAAATTCTGCATTTACCAATAGTCTTTTGGCTTCCAACAAAACCCTATTTCTAATCAGTTGGCCTGCAGAAACCCCCAATTGATCTTTACACAACGCATTCAGATGATTGGGAGTAACATAAAGTAAATTGGCATAATCTCTAGGAAACTGATATTGCTTGTAATGCGTTTCTAACAATTTTTTAAAATTATTCAACAGTAAGCGGTTGTAATTTACAGGCTGATTGGCATTTGAAGCGCAGGATTTACCTACCAAAATAAAAAGCTCCAAAATAAGTAAACGCAATAAATCATCACTATAGGGATTTTCTGCTGTTTTAGCTTTAATAGCCGCTTCAAAAATTCTTTTTGCCTCCATTGCTTCTTCACCTGCCAGCGTAAATAAATCTGTATCAAAAGCACTGTTTAAAAAGCTGAACTTTTGAAGATAATCCGGATCGGCTAAAAAAGAATGGAAGAAATCGGGTTCGAAATTTAAAATGTAACCATCTGGCGGTGTATCAAAGACCCAATTGTGCACTTGGCCCGGGGTCATAAAATAAATAACGCCTGGATTGATGGGGTAGTTTTCAAAATCTATCAACTGGCTACCGCTTCCTTTTGTGAAATAAACAAGGTGATAAAAGGAATGCCGATGCGTGGTAATCAAGTGATGGTTGCGCTTTAGGTAATCTGCAAAGCGGTCAATCATCACATCGGCACTTTTAGCTCCGTCTATCTCATGCAATTCAAAAACCGGAATGCTCGCTTTCATATGGCAAAAGTAGTTACAAAAAGTATGACAACAGCGGTGTTATTGGGTTGATTTATGGTACTTTTTACTGATTTGACGACAATTAGTGCTTTTGCTAAATTAAATCCACGTGTCCTCAAAAAAAATCTATCTGTGGAAAAACAGGGAATTTGCTAGGGCCGAACAAGTATTTCGAAATGAATTGTAGTGTTTAATTGTTTCTATTTTTATTTCCCGATGCAAAACTTCGAAAATATGTTATCCAATAAATCATCAGTGGTGACCACGCCAACAATCTCACCCAAATAATGCAAAGCCTGCTTAATATCCAAAGCTAAAAAGTCTGAAGTTACTGGGTTATCAATTCCGCCCATCACCCGATTCAAAGCATCTTCCGTTTTCTGAAGCGCTTCCAAATGACGGATATTACTCACAATTACTTCATCAGAATTCAGGAGGTTTAAATTCACGGCATCCAATAAAGCGCTTTCCAATTGTTGCAAATTCTGTTTCTCCTTCGCAGAAATCTGCAAAATAGTTTCGGTGCTATTTGCCAATGGATGGATATCAGCTTTGTTGGCAACCACAATTAGCGTACTGTTATTTTGATTGATTACGGTCTTTAAATCTGCCAATATCTGGGCTAATTCTACTTCATCTGTTTCTTCAGCATCAAACAAATAAATAACTATTGCCGACGATTTAATTTTTTCAAAAGTACGTTCTACACCTTTGGCTTCTATAATATCTTGCGTCTCTCTAATCCCTGCGGTATCAATAAATCTAAAAGTAATTCCTTGGATATTTATTTCATCCTCAACAGTATCTCTCGTTGTTCCGGCAATATCAGAAACGATGGCTCTTTCCTCATTTAGCAAGGCGTTTAAAAGTGTGGATTTCCCAACATTAGGCTTACCAGCAATCACCACCGGCACACCGTTTTTAATCACATTGCCTAAATCAAAAGAGCGAATAAGATGAGAAACATTAATGTGTAGCTTATCAATCAACCTGCGTAAATCATCACGATTAGCAAACTCCACATCCTCTTCGCCGAAATCCAACTCCAATTCTATCATCGATGCAAAGTGAATCAGCTGTTCTCTTAACCCTTTCAGCTCGTTAGAAAAACCTCCACGCATCTGTTGCATAGCTAGCTGATGTGAAGCTTTAGAATTTGAAGCAATCAAATCTGCAACCGCCTCTGCCTGAGACAAATCAAGACCTCCATTTAAAAAAGCCCTTAAAGTAAACTCACCTGCTTTCGCCAATCTTGCGCCCTGTTTAATCAGAAGTTTGATAATCGCATCAATAATATATTTTGAACCATGGCAACTGATCTCCACCACGTTTTCTTTGGTATAAGACTTAGGCGCTACAAACAAGGAAACCAAAACCTCATCCACAATCTTTTCGCGGTCTCTAATCGTTCCAAAATGAATGGTATGACTATCTTGCTGTTCTAAATTTTTACCCTTAAAAACCTTATTAATGATCTTTATAGCCTCTGGTCCAGATAATCTAATCACGCCGATAGCTCCTATTCCGTTTGGAGTTGCTAATGCAACGATGGTCTCTTCTTGATACAAACTCATAAGCGCCAAAGTTAACGATTTGTTTAGCTTGATTTAAGTCGAAACAAAACATAAAGTCATTTGGTTATATTTGATAAATCGTTAAAAAACATAGTGATTAACGAGCTATTTTGAAGTTAAAATCGTATTAACTATAAAGAAAGTCAAAATATAAAATATTAAAAATCAGTATAAATACAACAATCATATAAATTTAAAGTTCATGTTTAAAATAACTTTTATCGGTTTAGGGAATATGGGATTACCGATGGCCCAAAACTTAATAAATGCAGGAAACCAAGTTAAAGTTTACAATCGTTCTATAGAAAAAGCCAAAAACTTAACTGGCAATTTTAAGGTTTGTAGCTCGATAAAAGAAGCTTGCACCGGACAAGAAATTGTAATTACCATGCTTTCTGAAGACGACATCCTCTACCAAATCTGCGATGGCGACGATGGCCTTTTAAACAATATGGAAAGTGAGGCAATCCATATAAGCATGAGCACAATTTCTCCAGATACCTCGCGAGATTTATATAAAAAACACCAACAGAAAAAGCAACACTACCTCTCCTCCCCTGTCTTTGGAAGACCAAATGCTGCGGCCGATGCTAAACTATTTATCTGTACATCTGGCGATGATGCAATCAAACAAAAAGTAAAACCTATTCTAGAATTGATGGGCCAAGCGGTTTATGATTTCGGGACAGATGCAGGCGCTGCAAACGTGGTTAAGCTAACGGGGAATTTTATGATTATGGCAAGTATGGAAACCATGGCCGAAGCCTTTACCTTGGCAGAAAAGCAAGGTTTAAACAGAGAGCAGGTTGCCAATTTCTTCGGCGAAACCGTATTTAATGCCCCTATCTATAAAAACTACGGAAGCCTAATTGCAAAGAAACAATACCAACCCGTAGGATTTAAGGCAAGCTTAGGCTTTAAAGACGCTCGCCTAGCCAGCAAAATGGCATTAGATGCCGAAATGCCTGCACCCTTATTAAATTTGGTGTACAACCGCTTATTAAGCGCTTTGGCAAACGGCAACAAAGACAGCGACTGGGTAGAAGGGATTTCTGGTGGCGTTTCTAAAGATGCGGGGATTTAAACGATGTTAATCTATACCAGCTTCGCAATTGCAATCATTGCTTTTATCATTTTAAGCTTTTTAAACAAAGCAGTTTTTGGCGCCAAGCCCAACACCCAAAACTTTGAAGAGCTTCCCAACTTTAGCGATGGAACTTTCCAAAACCAATCGAGCACTCCTATGCTTACGGAAAACGGCACTTACCTAAAGCTGATTCCGCTGATGCTTAAGCGACCAAAAAGCGTGAATCCTGCCGAAGCCATACAGGTGGTAAAAACAGACCTCAAAAGTTTAGCACTTTCAGAAAATTGTATCGTTTGGTTTGGACATTCTTCCTACCTGATGATTTTGGATGGAAAACGTATTTTGGTAGATCCTGTTTTTCACGAAGCTTCGCCTCTTGGTTCTTTTGGGAAGCCCTACTCAATGAGCTATCTCTATACTCCCGCAGATTTTCCGGAAATTGATATTTTAGTCATCACCCATGACCATTACGATCACCTGGATTACAAGGCGGTTTGCGAACTCAGGCCTAAAGTAAAAAACACCATTACGGGCAAAGGCGTTAATGTACATTTAAAACTATGGGGATATCCCGCAGAACAAATCACCGCACTTAACTGGAACGAGACAGCCTTAGTTGCCGGTTTCGAATTCACATGTCTGCCAGCTCGCCATTTTTCGGGCCGAAAGTTCAAACGCGGACAAACGCTTTGGAGTTCTTTTGCGCTTAAAACACCTCAAATCAACATTTACATTGGTGGAGATTCTGGATACGACACGCATTTTAAAGAAATCGGCGAGAAACATGGCCCATTTGATTTAGCTATTTTAGAATGCGGGCAGTACAATAAATACTGGAATTTAATCCACATGATGCCCGAACAAACCTTAAAAGCCAGTAAAGATTTAAATGCTGCCGCACTTTTACCAGTCCATTGGGGAAAATTCACTTTATCCGTACACCCATGGACCGAGCCCGTTGAAAGATTGCTCAGCGCTAATACAGACGGAGCGCAAAATGTTTTTACGCCGAGAATTGGAGAGGTTTTATTTTTTGGAAAGGAAAACACCACCGTAAAATGGTGGCTAGATTAAAAGTTCATTTTTCTAGCAAGCTCAAAATTTATTTTTTTTTGAAAAGGTGCTGTAATGCAAGCAACAAAGGCATTCGGGCTTTCCGCTCATACGCCACAGGCATTAACCACGAGGCCGGTATCCTCTTCAATCCCGTTTATTTAACAAAGGTCTGACGGAATTTATTCGGTTTGCACCTGTACCTCTACTCTTCCAAGGTGCCATCTCGACGACAGGAGAGATCCGCAAGTTACTTTTTACCAACTCCTTGATTGATACAAGAACAACGCTCTGCTCATAATAAGCATTCATTAACGCTAGTTCCATTAAACGAAACCACGGCAAGCAAAGAGTATGGAGAATCCTTTACCATTCTTTAATCCGAAGAAACGCTTCGCTAAATTACAAAAAAGGACTTTAAACATAAAGCGTAAGAGATTTGAATAAAATAACTAGAAACCTGCATCTATTTCTAGTGTAAAAAATTTACAAGTAGCAAAAAATATTTTCAATGATTTGGATAATCTCTTATATTTAAAAAAATATGCGCTGATTAAGTCACACATATACAACGGATTTCTGCTGTATATGTGCAATTGAGTTGGACATATATATAAGTTAGCTGTAACCCTACCAAACGAAGTCTGGATATTGAACCAAATTAAAAATGACTTAGACAATGAAACTAATTTTTCCTTTCAAAAATATTGCAACAAATAACCTTCTAGACTTGACCGACAACAGGGAGAATATTTATGATTTTATACTCACACAACAGGGTAAATATCCTTATTCAGAAAACTACTTTTTAGCAAAAGTAGAAGGATATAGAAATAGTTTGCCAAATTTTGAAAATGAAATTTTACAAATAATAAACACCTCAAATCAGACAACAATCGACGCATACTTCATAGAACTGCTACAAAACTTCAATTATATTAAAGAAAAAGTCTCATTAGATGAACTTGAAAATTCTGTTAGTAACTGGAATGAAAAAACATTGAAAGCCTTTGAAGACAACGCAGAAAAAGAAACGCAAGATTATTTCAGCAAAGAAGACAGAAAACGAAATCACTTAGAAGAATATGAAGAATGGGACTTCGGTGGCTACCTCGGATTTATTGGCAAGAAGAGAGAACACACTAAAGTGAAACGCATTAACTACAATTTCTACTGTATTGATAAACAACCTGACCTAGTTGATAAAAAATATTGTAAGGAATATCAAGAATTTCTTAAAGGTCTTTCTGACGAGTATCTGGAAATTGCAAGACGATATGGTATTCCATATTCAAAAGGAGAAATTAAATCTAAGGTTGAGCAGGTAGTTTTTAGCAAACCAGTTGTTTTCGTTGAAGGCGAACATGACATAACATTTATAGTTAAAGCATCAGAATTACTCAATAAGCAGGATATTTTAGCAAAAATTGAATTACGACAAAGAGGGGGGTATACTAATCTTGATAAGATTTGGGAGATATATAAGGACAACAATTGGGAAACTGTTCCGCAAAAGAAATTGCTTTTATATGATTGTGATACGAAGAAGCAAGATGAGGAAACTGGAATAGTATATAAACGAATAATTCAAACAATACCGCAAAATCTAATATCAAAAGGAATTGAAAATTTGTTTCCAGATTCAATAGTAAAAAAAGCAATTGCAGTTAAATGTGCATACATTGACATCACAAAAGTTCATACAACAAAGCGAGGAGTAATTACAGAGAATACTATATGTGAAGTGAATAAAGATGAAAAGAAGAACTTTTGTAAATGGATTTGTGAAAATGCAACTGCAGATGATTTCAAAAACTTTCATACTGTATTTGACTTAATCAATCTTGTGGTTTGAAACATACATAATTTCACAATATATTCAGAAGTCCATATTCAAAAAAAATAAGGGCAACAGCTAACCACAAATTTGTATTATAATGGCTGAACTGCTTTACGTTATTTCATCGCAATTAACTAAATTTATACGGGCAGACAAGTTTGTGCTTTCTATGCCATTACAACACAAATTCGCCAAACGTTAGGTGCAAACTTACTGAACAACAAACAATGCAAACTCGAACGTTTGAAAACTAACCGACAAACAATTTATTTACGAACAATGAATGTGGTGCAGACACTAAATTAATATCGAACTTTAAAGACGGTTCAATTCTAGAACTTGCATTATGAATTCTGAACGAAATTTGCCAACCTTCACTTAAAGTAACCAACAAAGTTGTTTTAGAATTATCTTGGTAAACTACTTCAATCAATCTATTTGGTAATTTTAAGCGTTGTATTTTAAATTTTGGTTTTACAGTTTCAAAAGGTAAATTAAGTGTTCCGTGTAAATTATAAGCTTGAATTTCCACTTTACTTTTTCCCTTAATAATCTTATAAAAATCTTGGTTGCCAATTAAATATTCCACCAATCTCTCGGCAACAATTCCTGGGTTCTCTTTATCAAGTCGAACTAATTCCTTTTTGAAAGCGTCCAGAACTGGAATATAAACCGAACTGTGGTAATCGCCTAACGTACTCCATTTTTGAGTGGCTTTACTCGCAGTTCTTAATTCAGCTAAATTATCAAATATTGGTTTTATCTCTGCAAAATATTCCGAACTACATGGAAAACCTAACCATTTTTGACCAAAATTAATATCGTTCGACAAACGAGAATGTTTAACTGCTCTATGATTGTTTTTCGCAGAAATCCCAATTTCCCATTTTTGCAACGACCTAATTGCTAAAACATCCCGAACATCTCCAACTTGACCTTCTTTATCAGAAACAATCTCTAATTGTAAAATATCCTTTTCACTTATTCCATTGGACAATCTTGGTTCAATATCCAGCAAGAAATTAACCGCAAAACTTGCGACTAATTTGTATTGACCTTGCTCCTTTTCATCAAAAGTTTCAAAACATTTTAAAGCTGTTTGAAATGGCGCATTATCAACTATTGACGTCTGAGTAATTTTCTCTAATCTCTCGAAAAATTGGTTTAGCAAAGCATATTCAAATGCTTTCCCATTAATGGTTTGACTTGGAACTTTAGGCATTTACAGGAATATTATTTATTATTTCAACCATTCTTTCACGGACAACACCACCATTAACTTTGGTAATGACTTTTTGCATTTTCACGTCACTTTTGACTTTCAATCCTTTTAAATCTTTTAAAATTCTATTGGCTAAAATCTCTCCCATTTTTACAGGAACAGCATTCCCAATCATTTTATAACCAGCAACTACGCTTTTATAGTAAAATTTAAAAGTATCGGGAAAAGTCTGAATTCTAGCACATTCTCTAACACTCAAACGACGATATAAATCTTCACTTCCTCTAACAAATTCTCTCAAGTTTTGCTCAATAAACTTCATTTTTGGCGCTTGTGGGTGTATTGGTGCATGACGACCACCAGCTTGAATTGTGTAAGAAACTTCATCCCAAGAACGAACTCTGTTTCTTGACATAAAGATTGAAGAAAATCCCCCAATCATATATTCGTGATTAGAAATTTCGCAATCCTCACCATTTGTATAATTCCCCTCTTTTGCAGGTAGAACATTATCCTTTAAATCAAAAATCACATCTTGTAAAGTAATTTTATCATTTGTTGTCATAGGTTCTGGAAAACTGAATTTCAATCCTAAATCTTTTCTGTATCCAATAAAAAAAACTCTCTTCCTATCCTGTGGAACTCCAAAATCAGAAACATTTAGCAATTGAAAAGACAAATCGTAACCGATTTCTTGAAACATCTGTTTTATGTTCGCTAAAGCTTCCTTGTGCGCAGGTAAGAGCATTCCAGATACATTTTCAGCTAAGAAAAATTTTGGTTTTTTATCAGCAAGTATTCTCATGAATTCGTAGAAAAGCTGACCTCTTTTATCTGCAATTCCTCTTTTGGAACCTGCTTCCGACCAACTTTGACAAGGCGGACCTCCAATAATTCCATCACAATCAGGAACTTCGTTTGAAGGAATATCAACAATACTTCTTCTATCTAAAACTGTGTTTTTATGATTTTTCTCAAAGGTTTCCCAAATCTCTTTATCATATTCGTTTGCCCAAATGACATCGAAACCAGCATTTTCAAAACCTAAATCAAGACCACCAGCACCAGCGAAAAAAGAAACGACTTTCATAAACTAAAAATTTTAGTAATAAAGGTAGTAAATGAAATTCAAAGAAGGCAATAAGATTTTCAACATCGACAACTTTTATAGCTTTTTATGTGCAGAACGAAAGAAAAAGAAGGTCAGCACCTAGTCGAGTAGGCAAAGGGGGATTTCACCCCTAAACCTCTCACAGAAC